>OY762510.1:372500-4018143 GCA_963665935.1 uncultured Syntrophus sp.
TCAAGGACTTTTTCTATTTTTTTTCTTCAACCTTGACAATCATGTATTTTTTCTTGCCTTTTCTCAATCTTATGTGACCATCGCCATCTAAATGATCTGTTGATATGAGAGCATCGAAGGCAGGAATAGGTTCATCATTCATATAACCGCCGCCCTGAGCAATCAGCCTCCGGGCCTCGCCTTTCGAACTACACAAACCGCACTCATATACAAGCTCGTACGCCGGGATCCCCTGGGCAAGCTCATCCCATGTTTTCGTAATGGATGGTATGGCGGAAGCTTCTTTTGCAACTTGACCGCGGGGAATCGCACTTGAGGGCATCAGGGACGGATCCATCACTTTTTCCCCGAACGCGGCAACCGATGCCTGCCATGCCACAATCGCCGCGTCCTCACCATGGGTGATTCGAGTCGCTTCAAAAGCCAGGATCGCCTTTGCCATATTCAACTCTTTATCACTCAAGGATTTCGCTTGATTGACCTCTTCCATGGGCAGGAAGGTAAACAAAGCGAGAAATTTCCCAACATCCGCATCGTCCGTATTGATCCAGTATTGATAGTAGTCATATGGCGAGGTCATTTCAGGATCAAGCCATATAGTGCCCTTTTCCGTTTTGCCCATTTTTTGACCTGTTGCCGTCGTAAACAAAGGGAAAGTCATGCTCTGGGCAGTTTTTCCTTCGATTCTCCTGATAAGATCGACTCCGGCCAGCATATTCCCCCACTGATCATTTCCACCCATTTGCATGACGCATTCATGATTCTGAAACAGGTGTAAAAAATCGTAGGCTTGCAGAAGCATATAGTTAAATTCTATGAAGCTTAACCCCTTCTCCAGGCGGATCTTGTAGCTTTCCGCAGCAAGCATCTTGTTCACGCTGAAGTGACGCCCGATATCGCGTAAAAAACCGATGTAGTTCAAGTTCGTTAACCAGTCGGCATTATTGAGCATCAGTGCTTTTTGATCCTCAAAGTCCAGATACCGGCTGAATTGCTTTCGTAAGCATTGGGCATTAAAATCAATGGTTTCTCGCGACAATACCTGACGCATCTCCGTTTTTCCACTCGGATCTCCGATCAGAGCGGTTCCGGCGCCGACAAGTGCAATAGGCCGGTGACCATTCCTTTGCAGATGAACAAGGGCCATAATAGGAACCAGGCTTCCGATATGCAGGCTGGTCGCCGTAGGATCGAAACCAATGTAGCAGGTGAGTGGCTTTTCAAGGGCTTTTCTTACTTCCGTTTCATCGGTAACCTGTTCGATAAAGCCTCTTTCCAGAAAGACATCATATACGTTTTTCAAAGTTAACTCTCCGATATATCTTCTAAAATAAGTGTATCAGGATCGATCCTTTCTGCAATTCTTCCCATATCAGGAATCCAGACGGACACTCAGGCGTTGAATCCTTGAGCATTTACCATCCTTCTCATTAACATCGAACATAACCCCCTGCAGCCTGACATCCCCTTTTGCCACATCAAATCTATTGGGAATCTGATAGAGGAATTTTTCTATCACGACATCCTTCTTCACACCGATCACGGAATCGAAAGGCCCGGTCATTCCTGCATCACTTATATAGGCTGTGCCACCCGGCAAAATCTCTTCATCGGCAGTCTGGACATGGGTATGCGTTCCCAGTACCGCACTCACGCGGCCGTCCAAATACCATCCCAGGGCCTTTTTTTCCGAAGTCGCTTCGGCATGCATATCGACAACAATGATGTTCGCTTTTCCGGCAAAGGCTGCCAACTCTTTTTCTGCGGTTCGGAAGGGACAATCGATCGGCTGCATAAATACCCTCCCGGCCAGATTTAAAATCCCGACATTTATGCCGGCCTGTGTTGTAAAAAGAACCCGCCCCCATCCGGGGGTTCCCTCAGGGTAATTCGCCGGCCGGAGCAAGTATTCGTAATCTTCAACGAAATCACGAATCTCCTTTTTATCCCAAATATGATTTCCAGAGGTCAGAACATCAATCGAACTCCGATACAACTCATCGACAATCTCCCGGGTAATGCCAAAACCCGAGGCTGCATTCTCGCAATTGGCTATGATGAAATCAATGTCATGGGTGCAAATGATGGTGGGGAGAAGCTCACGGATGGCCCTTCTTCCCGGTTTACCGACAATATCTCCTATAAATAGTATTCTCATTCATTGTATCCCTTCGCATTACAAAACAGTAAAGGGAATAAATGATGATATTCCCCTGATATCAATGTGGAACGTTTCTTTAAACAAAACCGAAACTTATTAGAACTATTTTGCGAAATCTGATACCCTTGTTTCTCGAATAACCGTTACCTTGATCTGACCGGGATACGTCAATTCCGACTCGATCTTATGGACAATATCCTTGCAGAGCATCACTGCGTCATTATCCGATATCTTCTCACTTCCAACCAGAATCCGGATTTCCCTTCCGGCTTGGATGGCGTAACACTTGTCAACGCCACTGAATGAATTGGCTATATTTTCCAATTCCTCCAGGCGCTTTACATAGGTTTCCAGCATTTCCCTCCGAGCTCCCGGCCTCGCAGCGGACAAGGTATCCGCGGCCTGAACCAGGACCCCGAGCAAGGTATTCGTTCTGCCGTCGTCATGATGGGCGGCAATGGCCTGCACAATGCGCTGAGACTCACCAAAGCGTTTCGCATAGTCGGCCCCGATTGCCGCATGCGTGCCCTCTATCTTATGGTCAACAGCCTTGCCGATATCATGAAGCAAACCGGCCCGTTTCGCTTCCTTAACATTCATTTTCAATTCCGACGCCATCATGCCGGTCAAATGGGCGACATCAATGGAATGTTGAAGAACATTCTGAGAAAAGCTCGTCCGATATTTGAGGCTTCCCAGAAGATTAATGATTTCCGGATGAATATCGTGCACTCCTACGTCAAAAGAAACTCTCTCACCGGTTTCCTTTATAATATTATCCACTTCTATTCTTACTTTCTTGACAATATCTTCAATTCTTCCCGGATGAATTCTTCCGTCCGTGATCAGCCTTTCCAGGGATATTTTCGCAACTTCCCGTCTAATCGGATCGAAACTGGACAGCACAACGGCTTCCGGGGTATCATCAACAATCAGATCAATTCCCGTCGCTGCCTCTATGGCCCGGATATTTCGGCCCTCCCTGCCGATAATGCGTCCCTTCATCTCGTCGCTGGGGAGATTCACGACAGACACGGTATTTTCCGCCACATAATCGCCGGCATACCGCTGCACAGCATAAGCAATGATTTCCCGGGACTTCTTGTCGGCATCCCGCTTTGCGTCTTCTTCAATTTTACGGATCAAGATGGCCGCATCGCGCTTCGCAGAAGCCTCCATAGACTGCATTAAAAACGCTTTCGCCTCTTCCGATGTAATGCTGGCAATCTGCTCCAGTTTTTCCTGTTGCTCCTCAATCAGCCGATTGAGCTTTTCATGTTTCTCAGTGAGCTGAGTTTCTTTAGAGAGCAGGTTCTTTTCTCGACTGTCTATCCCATTTTCCTTCTGGGAAAGTGCATCCATGCGCTTATCAAGATTTTCTTCCTTGGAACGAATTCTTCTCTCCAGAGTGTCCAGATCCTGCTTCCTCTCTCTCGTTTCCTTCTCGAACTCTCCCTTCAGTCTCAGAAGGTTCTCTTTGGTTTGGAGTACGGCCTCTTTTTTTATGGTCTCAGCCTCTTTTTTGGCTTCGTCAACAATCCGCAAGGCTAGATTTTCCGATGACTCCAAACGTTTTTGAGAAAGCCGGAATTTCAAAAAATAACCAATGGCCAATCCAATGGCAATTAATCCCAACATAGTAAATGCGATCATCGTATTGTTCAGCAACACCCTTTACCTCCTCAATAGCTTCTCAAGAATCCATAAGGCACCCTGTCATTTCACAGGCAAATTATCCTAAAATTCATACACCTATGTACATATATTGTTTTAAAGGCCGATGACTGGTGATTAAGAGAAATAGAAACTGGATGGCAGGATTTGTTGAGGAGTTTTAGAGATATATCTCTTGTAGAAAGTTACTTATCCCAAAAATAAATAACCCCCGCATATGCCGTGTTAACGACCCTTTTGAACCGAAGTTCAAAGTGGGCACCTTATTATTTGCTTCAGGCTTCCTGACGCCCACTTATCGCGGGACTTATCAAGCTAGCACACGGCAAACAAGGGAAGGTTCCCATTTACAAGGTGTTGGCTCAAAAAAAGAAAGCTAATCACGTACATCGCAGGGGAGCTTATTATCTTATTTCATCGATAAGGTTTATCAAATTTTGTGCCTGTCTGTCTATTTGGCTGAAAATCTCGTCTTTGTCACCACGAAGTAGTTTCATATATTCGTCTGCGATGTTTAGAGCGACCAGTATGGCAACATTCAAGGTGCTGGTGTTGGGGGCTTTGTTTTGCAATTCCGTCACCTTATGATTGATATATTCCATAACGCTTCTTACGTGTTCATCCCCCGAATCACTTAAAACGGTAAATTCCTGGCCCAGTATCTTGATGTGATAATCTTTTTTCATGCACAACCCTGTAACTTTCTATTCGTGCACACTAACATCCGAAAGCATTTCCAAGAGAGAATCTACCTTCGTACGGATCTCAACTCTTTCCTCATCATATTCCTTTATCTTCGTGTTTAGCTCTTCCAACTCCAATGCCTTATTTCTCAACAATTCTTCTGTCTTCGTATTTAGCTCTTTCAACTCCAGCGTTTTATTTTTTAACAATTCCTCTAATTCAATATTCTTCTCTTTCAGCAACGCATGTTCCCGGGCCAACTTTTTAATTTTTTCTTCCAATTCTTTAAGTATTAACAATTCCACAACTCGCTCCGTATTATTAGCCCATCACCAGAAAACCCTAGTTATTTCAGAACATCCAAAGGCATTATTTTTTGCCACGCCCTTTTTGCCTTTGCCGAAGAATCTTTCCTTTATCCTTTACACACCCGTTACTTTATTTGGCAAAAATATTACAATACGCACCCTAAAAGTCAAGATCTTATTTAAAAGCCTCTTCCCTGTTAAGAAGTCATCTCGGCTGAATTGAAAAAACGTTCGATCTCATCCATCAATAAATTTTTTTCACTTATTGTGATGGCTTTTGCCCGGAAAACCGCTCCCCCTCTCAATCTTTTCGTATACCAAAGGAGGTGTTTTCGAAAGCGGACGACGGCACCGTCACTCCCCCCCAGAAGGGATTCCGCCTCCAGGTGCCTCACAATCATTTCTTTACGCTCAATCAACGTGGGCATATCGGGGTCTGTTTCTTCCGACTCGACGGAAACGGCACTCTTGAAGATCCAGGGATTTCCCATCGCTCCCCTTCCGATCATAACACCGTCACAACCCGTCAGCCGGATCATATCCCGGGCATCAACCCCCGATTTGACATCGCCGTTTCCGATGACTGTAATCCCGACGGAATTTTTGACTTCTTCGATAACCCTCCAGTCAGCCGAGCCGGCAAATCCCTGAACAGCCGTCCTGGCATGAACGATCACGGCATCGAGTCCCTGATGCTCGGCGATTTGAGCAATCCGGACCGCGTTTATGTTTTGACCGTTCCAACCGGAACGGATCTTGACGGTTAATGGTTTTCGAGTCGCCTTTCGTACCATATCCAGTATTTTCGCCACTCGATCGGGGTCTTTGAGCAAGGCGGCCCCGGCGCCATTTTTAACCACTTTTTTGACCGGGCAGCCCATGTTGATATCGATAAGATCGGCTCCCTGCTCATCGGCAATCCGCACGGCATCAGCCAGGATAACCGGATCACTTCCAAAGACCTGAATCCCCAAGGGCTTATCCTCGTCACTGGACAGCAGATAATGACGGCTTTTGTCATTCCCGCGAACCAGGCCATTGGCACTGATCATTTCCGTAAAAGCCAGAGCGCACCCTGCTTCCCGGGCAATGACCCGGAAAGCCATATTGGAAACTCCTGCCAGGGGAGCCAATATCATATTATTCTTCAGTTCGAGAGAACCCAGGGAAAGCCTGTGCACTGCATCGCTGCCGTCAATTTTATTCATAGGATACAGAGACTTCTTATTGTACCTCGCCCCGGGATATTCTCATCATACGATCTTCTGCCCGCTGAAGGTCCTCAGGCGTATTGATACCCAGAATCTCTTGAGCATTCTCAACCAAGACCGCCCTGACAGACAGGTTTCTCCGACAGGCAATTTCAACAATATCCGTCAGATAGTATTCCTTCTGGGCATTGTCGTTTTTTATTTCCCCCACCGCCTGCAGAAGGAATGAACTATCGACACAATAGATCCCCGAATTGAATTCCTTGATCTTCTTTTCTTCGATGGATGCATCCCGCTCTTCTACAATCTTGAGGACTTCTCCTTCCAGGGTTTTCACAATGCGACCATAGCCGAAAGGATTTTCCAGCATGGCGGTGAGGACGGTAACAACGGATTTTTCCTTAAGATGACAATCTAAAAGATGCCTCACCGTTTCGAGGGAAAGAAGGGGGACATCTCCACATAGGATAAGAATATTGCCTGAGAAATCTTCAAGTTGCGGCCTGGCCTGCATAACGGCATGCCCCGTACCCAACTGTTCGCGCTGTTCAACAAAAATCAGCCCCTCATCCCTGAACATTGCCTTGACAACCTCTGCCTGGTGGCCGACAACGACAACAATTTTCTCCGCCATGATTTTCCTGGCAAGCTCAATCGAGTATTTCAGCATGGGCTGACCACTGACGCAGTGAAGCACTTTAGCCTGCTCGGATTTCATTCGGGTTCCCTTGCCTGCGGCAAGAATAATCACGCCCAGAGGGTTTTTCTTCATTTGATCGCCCAATCTCTTTATCCTCTTCTATTCCATTTCGATGATGTTGTTAAAAATCTACCCCGTAACATGACAGGAGGTCATGCTCCTATCAATTTGCATTCCCTCTGTCAAGCTCATCAGGCATTATAAATGATGAGGGTTTTAAGGTCATTTCCTCCAGATTAGATTGACTTGGAACGTTTTTTCCGATATTTAAACTGCCGTTTTATATTTTGGCGAAAGGCAATGCGGGAGGTCGAATATCATGAAGAATATCCTACTGATAGGGAATGGAGCGCGGGAACATGTCCTTGCGGAGACCATTGTGCGATCTCTGCATCATCCCAGGCTCTTTTCCTATATGAAAACGAACAATCCCGGGATCGCCTCTCTTTCCGAGAAAATTCAGCTGGGAAGTTATGCTGATGTGGATGCCATTCAGGCGTTCGCGAAGGTCAGTGCAGTCTCTCTCGCCGTCATCGGCCCGGAGGACCCCTTGAACAACGGGGTGGTCGATTGCCTGATTAAATCAGGAATACCCTGTGTCGGTCCCCAGAAAAGTCTGGCCCGACTTGAGACGTCAAAATCCTTCACTCGAAGCTTACTGCAGAAGTATCATGTTCCCGGAAACATCGTTTTCAGAACCTTTTCCTCCACAGAAGGGATCGAGGCCTTCCTTGATGAGCTCGAAGGAATCGTTCTCAAACCGGATGGTTTAACCGGCGGTAAGGGGGTACTCGTGCAGGGAGATCATTTCCAATCCCGAAAGGAGGCCCTGAAAGCCTGCCGGGAAATCCTCGAACTCCATCCCACGGTGACGATCGAGGAAAAGCTGGAAGGGGAAGAATTTTCTCTTCAGTGCCTCTGCGACGGTAAAACCGTTGTGGCCACGCCGCCGGTCCAGGATCACAAGCGGCGTTTTGTCGATGACCAGGGTCCCAATACAGGCGGCATGGGCTCCTACTCCTGCGAAAACCACCTTCTGCCTTTCCTGACCGAAAAAGACATTGCGGCGGGACTGTCCATCACCCAGGCCGTAGCCGATGCCCTTTACCGGGAGACAGGCCTCTATTACAAGGGGGTGATGTACGGGGGCTTCATGATCACCCGTTCGGGGGTAAAGCTTCTCGAATACAATGCCCGGTTCGGTGATCCTGAAGCCATGAATATCCTGCCGCTTTTGAAAACGGATTTTCTCGATCTCTGTACGGCCATTGTCGAGGGGACGCTGGACAGTCTTCCCATTGAATTTGAAAAGAAAGCCACCGTCTGCAAGTATATCGTCCCAAAGGCTTACGGCCTGCCCGCCGACTCTTCCGAGACACAGTCCACCTCCTCCCGTATCGAAATCGGAGACGTGGGGGCTGCGCGCCTATACTATTCCTCCGTTGACCAGAAGGCCGATGGACTTTATATGACTTCATCCCGGGCAATCGGCGTCGTGGGTATTGCCAGTCGCATCGAGGAAGCGGAAACGGTCGCTGAAAGAGCCGTTGCAGCCATAACAGGCCCCGTGGACCACCGTCCTGACATCGGAACTTGGCCGCTACTTGAAAAGCGCATTCGCCATATTGAGGACATCAAGGGCAAATCGGGCTGAGGAGAAAGAACATGAATTTTGTTTCCATAAAGCGCGTACTCATCAGCGTAACAGACAAAGCGGGAATCGTTGAATTTGCGAATGGTTTGACCCAGTACGGCGTGGAAATTCTTTCAACGGGAGGAACAGCGGCCGAATTGAGGCAAAACGGCCTGGCTGTCCGGGATGTTTCCGATTATACGGGATTTCCCGAGATGATGGACGGAAGGCTGAAAACGCTCCACCCCAAGATCCATGGGGGGCTGCTGGCGCTCCGGGATCAGGAAAGCCATCAGGAAGCGGCAAGAAATCATGGAATCGAGATGATCGATATGGTGGTCATCAATCTTTATCGCTTTGAGGACACCGTTTCCCGGAAAGGATGTTCCCTTGAGGAAGCCATCGAAAACATCGATATCGGCGGCCCGACGATGCTTCGGGCCGCGGCGAAGAATTACCGTTTCGTCAGTGTTGTGACGGACCCGGCAGACTACGCCAGAATCCTTGAAGAAATGAAAGAACAGGGCGGTCGGCTCTCCGAGGCAACCAACTTTGAGCTATCCGTAAAGACCTTCCAGCTTACGGCAAGGTATGATGCAGCCATATCCAATTACCTGGGAAAACTGACACCTTACGGTGGAACATCCAAAGATTTCCCCGATACCTTGACGGTCCAGTTCGAGAAGGCCCAGGATCTCCGTTACGGCGAAAATCCTCATCAACAGGCCATCTTCTATCGTGAACATAATCCCTTTGCGGCCTCGATCGCCAGCGCCCGTCAGCTGCACGGAAAAGAGCTATCCTATAACAACATCATGGACAGCGATGCGGCATGGAATATGGTCTCTGATTTTTCCCTGCCCGCCGCCGTCATCATGAAACACGCCAATCCCTGTGGCGCAGCCACAACCTCCGGGAATCTTTCTGAGGCGTATCAAAAAGCCCTGGCAACGGACCCGATATCCGCCTTTGGTGGCATTGTCGCCCTCAATCGACTGGTCGACAGAAAAACAGCGGGAGAAATCGTCAAGACTTTTCTGGAAGTTGTTATTGCACCCGGCTTCGATGAGGAGGCCTTAGACCTTTTAAGGGCAAAACAAAATTTGAGGATGCTGGAAATTCCAGGGGAATATCAGAAGAATTCTTTAGGTTATGACTTTCGACGGGTCGTTGGTGGGCTTCTTGTGCAGGAACGGGACAGAAGCTCTTTTGATATCCGTCAAGCCAAAATTGTTACTTCGCGAAAACCAACGGAGGAAGAATACCAAGCCCTGGATTTTGCCTGGCGGGCCGTCAAACATGTCAAGTCCAACGCCATCGTCTTTACAACCAAGGATCAGTTGGTTGGGGTCGGCGCCGGGCAAATGAGCCGCGTTGATTCTGTCAGGATGGCCAGAATGAAAGCCATCTTGCCGACAGAAGGCTGTGTACTGGCCTCCGATGCCTTCTTCCCCTTCCGTGACGGAGTGGATATGGCTGCCGAAGCGGGAATAACGGCAATCATTCAACCAGGAGGATCCCTGCGGGACGATGAAACCATCCAGGCTGCAATCGAACACGGAATGGCTATGATCTTCACGGGAATCCGCCATTTTAAACATTAGAACCCCATTCTCAGGAATTCGAATGCGGCAGGCACGGCTGAAATTCTTGTCTGTCGTAATTTACTCTTTGCACTCTTGATTTCGATATACCAGCACCTGTTTCGGTTTTTATTGATTTCAAAACTTATTAATTCCAGGAGCAGAAAGAGCCGCCATGAACAAAAACATCGATATGGTCAGCGTCGTGATGGGAAGTGATTCCGATTATCCAATCATGGATGAGGCTGTAAAAATTCTCAAATCTTTTTCAGTTGCCCACGAAGTCGTCTTGACCTCTGCACACCGTTCCCCCGACAGGACATCCGATTTCGCCCAACAGGCAGCCGGGCGTAACATCAAGGTCATTATCGTCGGGGCCGGCGCCGCCGCGCATCTGGCCGGCGTCATCGCCTCCCAGACAACCCTGCCCGTCATCGGGGTCCCCATCGATGCAACGGCACTTCATGGTCTGGACGCCCTCCTGTCCACCGTTCAGATGCCTGGAGGCATTCCCGTAGCGACCATGGCCATCGGCAAAGCCGGTGCGAAGAACGCCGCGCTGCTGGCCATCCGCATTTTATCATTGACGGATGCGGACCTGCAGCAAAAGCTTTGCGCTTACATCGACACAATGTCACAGGAAGTTGAAAAGAAGCAGGAAGACCTTCTCAAGAAGATTCGTTCGTGACAATGACGTTCATAAAGATTGACCCCGTAAATCCTGAACCGGCCCGAATTCACTCTGTCGCTGAAAGTCTGCGTCAGGGACAGATTCTGGCCTATCCCACCGAAACGTTCTATGGTTTGGGAGCAGACGCAAGAAACGAAGCAGCCATTTCGAAACTTTTCAGCATCAAGGGAAGGGATTTCAGCAATCCGATCCCGATTCTCATTGGAACCGAGGAAGAGCTGGAAGGACTCGTTGCGGAGGTTCCGGAAGCGGCAAAAAGGCTGATTCGCGTCTTCTGGCCAGGCCCCCTGACACTGGTCTTCCGCGCTTCCAAGGAAATTTCTCCCCGGTTGTCGGCTCATACCGGACTGATCGGGATCCGGATATCAAGCCATCCCATCGCCCGGAGCCTGACCCAAGCCCTGGGAGCCCCCCTGACGACCACGAGCGCCAATCTCTCCGGCGGTAAAGAGAGTAAGACGGCTCAGGAGGTCGCCCATTCGATCGGCCCTCTCCTGGATGGCATTGTTGACGGGGGCAGCACCCCCGGAATCAAGGGATCCACGATTGTCAACATCGCCGTAAATCCTCCCAAGATCCTTCGGGTCGGCATGATCCCGGAAAATGAGATAACGGAAGTACTGGGCTGAATTTTAAAAAGCAGTCTGGCGGTATTGTGCCATTAATGATATAGAACTGTCTCTCTATTTAAATGTCCATAGGAGTTCTATTTCAAAATGGTTCACTCAAAAAAATATCTCCCGGTTTTGATAGGCTATCGCGATAAATTCGATCAGGGAAGAGTCTGGTGCCCTTTCTGCGCCAAATGGTATGAATTTAATTATGTATTGGATATGGACTCCGGGGAAATATCCCAGGGAGGTCCGGATTGTGACCATTTTCCCAATGGGTATTACATAAAGACTTTGAATTTGAATGAACTAAGATTGATTCTTCGGGAAAAAGACACTGTCCCCCCTCCGTCAAAATGATTTTTTAATCAGCGGCAATCCGGCCGTTATTGAGGGACATACACGGCGTAACCGCGAGGGGCGGCGTACAATTCGGTCCAGCCACCTCCGTCGGAGTGCTGATCCAGCGGTTGGTTCAGATCACGTCCCGACCAGGCGATACAGGAAAACTGTGTGTTGGGCCATTTTGTCTGCACCCAGTTGCCACTCCAGGAATATAAGTCCGAATTGATCACCACAACCAACCCCCGCTGCCGCTCGTACCCAAGACGTTGGGCGATGTAGAGGTGACTGTCGCTATAGAGCAGCACCGTCCCTCCGCCGGAGTAATCCCGATGGACCTGGCACAGTCTGTCAATTCCGTGAGGAGTGTCGGGTAACGCCAATCCGTAATTGTAATAATCTTTCCAGAAGATACAGGGGACCCCTTCGTGCGTCAGAACGAAGGCATAGGCAAGCAGCTTATCACAGGCAATCGGCTGGCTGCGATCCGTATCATGATTGTCACAGAAGGTCACGGAGTGCATCGGGAATTCAGAATTGAGCCCACTCCCCCAGAGCATTTTCAGATCGTACCAGGGGTTATTGCACATCTCGCGCAGTGCGTAAAAGAGCGGAAAATCAAAGGCAGAAGCTGACCACCGAATGTAGTCGAGGTAATCCTTCACTGCACCCTTATTCCCATCCCAGTATTCGACCACCCCAAAACACTTCTGCCACTCTTGAACACTCTGCACGATCCACGAGTCGAAGTACTTGACCGCGTCATAGCGGAGACCGTCGTACCCGATTCCGTCCTGCCGATCCTTGAGCCAGCGGATGTATTCGATGACTTCCAGGTAAGTGTACGGATTGTCGTGGCAGAGGTCAGGAAGCTCGTAGCCCTCCAGGTCGCCATAAAATGCGCCGGCATCCTTAGAGGAGTATTCGCAGGGGTGGAAATTGGTCCAATCGCGCAAAAATTTCCCGGATTTTGGGGTGTACTTCGTCATCATCTCCTTGTCCGTGAGGGGATTACATTCCTTTACATCACCGATATCACAGTGGTTTAACACGGCATCGGCAATCACCATCATCCCGTTGTCGCGGGCAGTCTGGATAAGGGCGCGCAACTCCGCTTTGGATCCAAACCATGTATTCACGCCCCCCTTCTGGTTGAATTCGCCATGATCGTAGTAGTCATAAGGGGCGTATCCCATGCTGTCAATGTGGCTTGATTTCGCCGATGGCGGCAGCCACAAGCCTGTGACCCCGATCTTCGCAAGCTCGGGAACTTTGGTTTGGATGTGCTGCCACCACGCACCTTCTTTGCCCTCAGCCTGAGGACAATCCCAGTAAAAAGCTTGAAACAGGATCATGTTTATTCTCCTTTCGTTGTAAGAATTCAACATTCCGGAGGAATTCTCCGCAATCCTTTAACCAAGGTTTACTGTGTCTTCTTTGCCTTGCCGTCTTGATATTCTTTTGAATCTGTTTTTGGAACAAAGATGGTTCTGCAGAAAAAGATGCGCTACGTTTCTCTAGGTAGACAGCGCTTTACTCAAGCGGGCCGTAACCGAATGTCGACCCAGGAGAGAAAATATCCTATCCAGCTCCGGTCCCCGGGTGGATCCTGTCAAGGCTGCCCGGACGGGCATGAAGAGCTTTTTCCCTTTGACTCCCGTTACGTTGCGAAGCCGCGTCATCACCTGAGGATAAAAATCCTCCCGGGAAAAGTCTCCCTCTTCAATAAGCGGCAGCAAGGCCCGAATCACAGCCTGCGAATCCTTCTCCCGGAGAAGGGAGGCGGCATCGGCTTCAACTGGAAATCCTTCGCTTGCAAGCATCGCCAGGTACGGTCCGATATCGGTCATTGTGGCCAGATTCGGTTGCACCACCTCCACCATCCGGTCCAGCCACTGGGATTCCAACGAATTGGCATCATATCCGGCTTTCCGAATAAAGGGAAGCAGCTTATCTTTCAACGCATCCGGCGATTCGTTATGGATATAGAGGCTGTTCATCCAGATCAGCTTGTCCTCGTCAAAGATGGCACCGCTCTTGCCGGCCCTGTCCAGTGAAAAAGCAGCGATGATCTCCTCAACGGGACAGACTTCCCGGCCCTCACCGATGGAACCTCCCAGGAGAGCCAGATAATTCAGAAGCGCCTCGGGGAGGATTCCCTTTTCCCGAAACTCGCGTACTGAAACGGAGCCATGCCGTTTGCTCAATTTCGTCCGATCCTTCCCCAGGATGAGGGAATGATGGGCAAACTCCGGCGGCGCAAAGCCCAGGGCTTCATAGAGCATCAGCTGAATCGCCGTGTTGGAAAGGTGATCTTCTCCCCGGATGACGGAAGAGATTTCCATGAAATGATCATCGATGACCACGGCAAAATTATAGGCGGGAATTCCGTTGGAGCGGACAATGATGAAATCGCCGATCGCCTCCCCCTCGAATCGCATCAGCCCCCGAATTCGATCTTGAAAGGCAATCGTTCCCGGCTGGACGCGAAACCGGTAGGTCGGCTTTCGTCCCTGGGCTTCCAGTTTCCTGCGCTCCTCCGGGGTCAGGTTTCGGCATTTTCCCATGTAGCGGGGCGCTATTTTCCGGGAAAGGAGGGAGGTTCTTTCCAGTTCAAGTTCTTCCTCGGTACAGTAACAGGGATAAACCCGCTCCTCTTTGATGAGATTTTTAAGGAAGCTGTCATAGAGTTCCAGTCTCTCACTCTGGCGATAGGGGCCAACGGAGCCCTCTCTTTCCGGCCCTTCGTCCCAGTCAAGAGTCAGCCACTTCAAATCTTCAATAAGATTATTCTCAAAGGCCTTTGTCGTCCGCTCCTGATCGGTGTCTTCAATCCGCAGGATCAGCTTCCCCCCAAAATGCCGGGCATAAAGCCAATTGAAAAAGGCTGTCCGGGCATTGCCGATATGCAGATCCCCTGTAGGAGACGGGGCAAAGCGGACTCTCGGTATTTTCGGGTTCATCAAGCGAAATTCTCCTTCACTGCCGCTACGGCCAATACCGCAATGCCTTCCTGTCGTCCCACAAATCCCATTCCTTCATTGGTCTTGGCTTTGATATTGATCCGATCGGAAGGGAGGTTCAAAACATCGGCAAGCCTGTTCCTCATGTCCGCAATATAAGGCCTCAACCTGGGTTTTTCCAAAATGACGGTGGAATCGATATAGTCGATGGCAAAACCTTTTCTTGTGACCATCTCATGGACGATCTCAAGAAGTTTCAGGCTGGAGATTCCGGAAAATGCCGGGTCGGAATCGGGGAAATGCAAGCCGATATCGCCCTCGGCAATGGCGCCCAGAAGGGCGTCACAAATGGCATGGGTCAACGCATCGGCATCGGAATGCCCGATCAGTCCGAGTTCATGGGGAATATCAATCCCGCCGAGGATTAATTTTCGATCTCTGGACCACCGGTGACTGTCATACCCGCATCCGACTCTCACCATCATCTCCCTTGAAAGGCAACACTCTGTTCAAATAGAACTCTTCAATATTCGGGACAAGAAGAAGACAGGGAACGCTCACCTTCATCCTCTTTCAAGAAGGCCTCGGCCAGGACAAGATCATCGGGGGTCGTTATTTTGATGTTCCGATAATCCCCGCGAATCATCTTGACCGGGAATCCCAGGTGTTCAACAAGACTCGCATCATCCGTCCCGTGGAAATCATCCGCTGCAGCCTTGCCGTAGGCTTTCTGAAGAATCCGGCGCTGGAAAGCCTGCGGTGTCTGTGCCAGCCAGAGGGTTTCCCGATTCAGCGTCCGGGAAATATAACCGTCGCCGGAAACCTCTTTTACGGTATCCGTTACAGGAACTCCCACAACCGCAGCGCCGAATTGAAGGGCCGCGCCGATGACCCGAGAAAGCATCTCTTCGGTAACAAAAGGCCGGACGCCATCATGAACCACAACGACGTCGCATTGGTCCCCGATTTCGGCCAGGCCGTTTCTTACAGAATCCTGCCTTTCTTTCCCTCCAGCAACAATGTCCTGAATTTTTGTCAGTCGATAAGGTTTTGCGATACTCTCCCGGACAAAGGAAAGATCGCCTTCTGGAACAACCAGCAGAATCTCATCGATGAGCGAGCTTTTTTGCAGTCGCAGCAAAGTATGAACCAGAACGGGTTTGCCGTTCATGAACAGATACTGCTTCGGGTTAGGACTCTGCATGCGCTGCCCGGAACCACCGGCAGGGATGATGGCGATCACTTTCGGTTTCATCTGAACGATCAATTCCGCTCTTCAGCAAGAGCGAGCCGATGGGCACATAAGAAAAAGCCCGGGAATTCCAGCTCCCCCGGGCTTATGGCCGGTTTATTGTCTGGCGCCATTCCCATAGGCTTTCTTATCACCTACGATGTCCTTCAACTCCGAAAAAATCATTCGACCTGCCGTCGTCTGCAGGACACTGGTGACCAACGCCTCGACCGTTGCGCCCTGATGCCTCTGGGCATTATCCACGACAATCATCGTTCCGTCATCAAGATAAGCCACTCCCTGACCGGCTTCCTTGCCCTCCTTGATAATCTTTACCGTCATCACTTCGCCCGGAAGGACAACCGGCTTGAGGGCATTCGCCAGCTCGTTGACATTGAGAATTCGGATTCCCTGCAACTCGGCGACTTTATTCAGATTAAAGTCATTGGTAATAATTTTGCCGTTTACCTTTTTTGCCAGTGCAACCAGTTTGGCATCCACACCCTTTATCCGGGGAAAATCCTGATCAACGATTTCGATGGTGATGCCGGCAGTCTTCTGCATCCGATTAAGGATATCCAGTCCCCGCCTTCCGCGGGAGCGCTTCATGGAATCCGAGGAGTCGGCAATGTACTGCAATTCATCCAGAACAAAACGAGGAACGACAAGAGTTCCCTCCAAAAAACCCGTATCACAGATATCCGCAAGCCTGCCGTCGATAATGGTGCTGGTATCAAGAATCCTGAAATCCTTGTTTTCCCTGTCCCCACTCTGACCATGTCCGAAGAGATTGTATAGTTCATCGATTTTTTTAGATCCGAGAACGAGCCCGAGATATCCCATGACCGCTGTCCATAGGGCATAGATCCAAGGGGCAATCTGATATTTTTCTTTGATATCGGTAATAAAATTAAGACCATAGGCAAATAAAAAAGCAATCAGCAAGCCGACGATCATACCGAACACACCACCGAATATGACCCGTAGAGACACTTTTCGGATGGCCTGTTCAACCTTGATGACAAATAAAGCCGTGAGAGCTCCCAACAATAATCCGATTAATGACAGTGGGAAACCATAATAATTGTTTGCGATAAAATAACCACTGATGGAACATACAAATCCTAATAGAAATCTGACGATCAACTTTTTCACCTCCTTTCCTTCGTTAAAATAGATGGTATCTATTCCTCGCGCACGGCGAGGATCATACCAAATTGCCTTCATTGGGCTAACTGTGTTGGCTTCGTCACCGGCTCTTCGACGCTTTCAATACACGACCGCGTTGCCCGCCCTCTGCCTCCTTTGTTATCCTTTGAAATGCAACTTGGAATAAACTCCTTCAAATTTTTTGGGCTTGAATTAAATATGACACAAGACACCCTTCATGCCTTTTCATGAAAGCATGCGGACATCTCACACGGAAAACTTCAGGATATCACCAACACGATCCAGAAGGAACAGCCCCCTCTGCAGCTCTTCCTTTTACCGCTGTTCTATCTTCTCCTCAATATTTCAAGCAAGGAAGAGATTTTCCAGGAAGCAAAATCTTGAATAAGACTTACTGCAGAGAGAAAATAGACTTCAGATCCTGCTCGATTTTCGTCTCTTCAGCATTACTGGCAATAGAGATCTCCTTGATCAGCAGACTCTTGGCCGTATCCATCATCTTTCGTTCACCGAACGACAGGTTTTTGTCATTTTTCAGAATGAGCAGATCCCTGAGCACCCGGGCAATCTCAAAAACCGAACCCGTTTTGATCTTTTCCAGATATTCCCGATATCTCTTATTCCAAGTCTGTTTGTCGATGGTTATATCTTTGTTCTTCAGGATTTCATAAACCTTCGGGACGTCATTCTCGAGGATCAATTCTCTAAGACCTACCGCTTCCGCGCTGCCCGTGGGGATCATAATCTTCATGCCATTGCTCATAATCTTCATGATATAGAACTTCTGAGTGCTCCCCATGACTTCCCTGCTTTCAATGGCCTCAATGACACCCACACCCTGCGCTGGATATACTGCCAAATCACCCACCTTAAACATCATTCACACTCCTCAAAGCTATTTTAAACTGGTTATTAGTATCAAATATTTAAAATATCGTCAATATAATTCCAATATTTATTCTTTTAAATATAATTATGCATCATTTGGGATAAGGCCTTATCCAATTGGCCAGGCTCCCGGAGTTCATATTGCTCAACCGTCGTCCTCAAGGTATTGTACGTTCGACTGTCGGATAGATCATCAACACTCCGGTAGATTCCCTTTCTCCTGCCAAGTCGGAAAATCAGCTGATCTTTCTCCGATAGAGCCAGGTAGCGGTCAATAACGCCCAGGATCTTATTCTTGTCGTCCGGTAATTTCCCTTGAACCTCTTCCAGAAGATTCAGGATATGATCGCTGACCACAGTGGAATTTATGCCCTCAAGTTTCTCAATAAAAGACCGGATTTCCTTCACCACGTCATTATCGCTCAAAGGAATGAATTCACCCTGCAGGATCTTGTCATGAAGATCGGTCCCCGGCACGGCATGCAGGGATCTCAATCGAATGAAATCGGGGTTGATCTCATTGAGCACACGCGCTGTTTCTTCGGCGTGTTCCCGCGTCCACCGAGTTCCCCCCAACCCCGGCACCACATATTCGCTGAGCGAAAGACCCGCTTCAACAACATGACGCCCCCCCTTGATGTGCTCTGCGGCGGTGACCCCCTTGCGAATGAAGGCCAGCAAGGGATCATAGCCGCTTTCCATCCCGATGTGAATTCTCGATAACCCGGCGGACTTAAGCCGTTTCAATTCCTCCACCGATTTTCTGGAGGCCGTTTTCGAACGACAATAGGAGGTAATCCGGGTCACAAAAGGAAAGGCGCTTTTGATTTCGTTCAAGACGGAAACCAGGGTGTCCGTCTTGATGATCAGTGAATCGGCATCCTGGATAAAAACGGATTGCCCTCCATAATAAAGCCAGGCGGCCACAGACCGGAAACCATCGTCATAGGCGTTTTCCTGATCGAAGATCAGTCGGACCACTTTATTCGTCAGCTGTCCCCCTTCGCCGAGTTTCCAGGACAACTCCTGAACACGGTTGACGATTTCCTTCATTTTCCCTATATCGGCAAAAATCTCATCAAGGGATCGCAGCTCGAATTTCTTACCCCGATACGAATTACAGAAGGCGCACTTGTTCCAGGGGCAGTTGCGAGTCACCCGAATAAGCAGGCTTTTGGCTTCACTGGGTGGCCGAATTGGACCTTGTTCGAATGAAAAATCCATGCAACACCTCGAATTTCATTACAATCGTTCTTCCAGAAGAGGGAGTCGAAACTTAGGGAAGAAAAAAGAGTGGATTCCGCGCCCTGTTCTGGTGTCGAACCTCAAAATTCAGATAGATCTTATCCTCCTGACCGATCTTGCCGACCAGGGCGATCGGTTCCCCCTTCTTGACGGCATCATCCAGATGAACCTTCCGGCCCTTCAGATGGGTATAGACCGTGGCAAAATTATCCGCGTGCTTGATAATAATCGTCTCCCCGTAATCCTTCAGTTCCGAGGAAAAGATCACCGTTCCGCTGGCCGCTGCAACAACGGGCGTCATATCCTTAGCGCTGATGCTGATCCAGTTATGATACATTTTGTTGGGCTGAATACCGAACCGGGAGATGACCCGTCCCTTGACGGGCCAGACAAATCGCTTTTTGTCAAACTGAAGTTTACCCGCGGCTTCCGTTGGCAACTCCTCTTTCTTATTCAATGGCACGGTGCTGTTTCTAGGCGGCGCCGGTGAAGGGGCGGGAGGGCCCTCTTTGACAGGCAAGTCCTCTCGTTTCGTCGGAGTTTCCTCCTCTTTCTGCTTTTCAGGGACCTCCCCCGTTGCGCTTCCTGGAGGGGGTGTTGAGGTCTTCGGGAGAGTGACACCTGATGACGACGGGCTGCTTTCAGGTTTGGAGGCCTGTTTGGCAGGGGAAGGAGCTTCTCTGCCGGGCGGAATCTTGGTGATTGAAGTCTCTCCACCGGTCGGTTTTTTCCGGCCCGAGGCGGAACTCTGGGTTCTCATCTGCAGTATGACATCTTCAATGACTTCATTCGCATCAGGGATAAAGAGAACCTGACCAACTTCAACCTGGTTGGGATTTTCAACGTTGTTGACCTCTGCCAGATCCTGGACATGAACGGAATAAGCTTTGGCGATGCTGTAAAGGGTCTCCCCTTTTTTCACCCGATGGTACACACCTTTCGGTTTTTCGAATTTAAAACCGTAGCTTGTGGAAAAGATAAACGGAATAATCAGCAGAAACAAAAAGAGGAAATGTTTCTTGGAAAGGGTCAATCTGCTCAGTGTCGGCTCCTCATTTCGCGAATACATCATAAGGAAGATCAGCCGGACCAGCCATATTCTCCAATCAGGTCTACAAAACGGCAGCCTCCCAGGCTTTCTTTCTTAACATCTTGAATATCTTCTGATTGCCTCGTAATTTTTATGAGATCCTGGATAGATCTCCCCCCTACCGGCAGGACCAGCCGCCCTCCGATGGCCAGCTGTTCAACGAGCGGCTGGGGAATTCCGGGCGCTCCCGCCGTAACCAGAATGGCATCAAAGGGCGCTTCTTCCTTCCAGCCATAAGTTCCGTCTCCGACCCGGATCGCCACATTGTAATATCCCAGATGGTCCAGGATGCGACGGGCATTATTGGCCAGCGAGGCAATCCTCTCTATGGAAAAGACCTGTTCAGCCAATTCCGCCAGCAGGGCTGTCTGATATCCCGAACCCGTGCCAATCTCCAGAACCCGTTCCCTCCCTTTAAGCTCCATGGCATCCGTCATCAGGGCCACCATATAAGGCTGGGAAATGGTCTGCAGTTCCCCGATGGGCAGGGGATTATCGTTGTAAGCCTGATCCGCCAGGGCTTCATCTACAAAAAGATGCCGCTGAATCTTGGACATCGCCTCCAGAATACGAGAATCTGCAATTCCTCTTGCCCGAATCTGGGTATCAACCATTCGCCACCGCTGCTTTTGAAATCTGTCCATCATAGATCGCGCATATATCCCTTCCGAGCAGGAATTTTATAGAATGCTTCCACCCAGTGGTGCCGCCGCATGCCCAGGGCTTCCCGGGTAATGATCAAGTAATGATACTGGAGTTTCGCCTCCTCTCTCAATTCATTATACCGGAAGATTTTTTCGTTCATTTTCTCCACTACCACCGGCTTCGGCATTACCGCATCAAGCGGACAACCGCCCTTCATGGTATCTCCGGACAGCCCCCCATTCAGGTATCGCAAAAGCCCCTCAATATCCTCTTCCAGGTCGTTCAACCGCTGCAATATCGAGGTGACCCTCTCGCTTGCGCGGCTGAGGACTTCCGCCTTCTCTCTCAGCAGTTCCTCCTGGAGGACATTTTCTGGGGTTTTTGTCAGCAACACCATGACTTTTCACTCCGCTAAAGAAAAAGTTTTTCCCCGGTAAAGTTTGGAGATTTTCTGTAACATATTAAATAGAAATAAAAATCTTCAATTCAATACTGAGTGATTATTAACATTGAACACGCCTTTTTTCAACCGAAAAGGCTGACCCCACCCGCTCTGATTTTTTCTTTACATCGCCTCCCTCTTTCGTTAGTTAAGAAGCGAAGGAGGGAATCTGCCCATGGAATACAAGTTCTCCGGCCATGCCATGTCACAGGCCATCAGGAATGCATATCGACGCAACAGCGATGATGAAACATTGGAACCGCTGGTTCTGATGGATGGGAAAAAACAACCGGTCGGTCCGATCAGGAAAAACGATGCCGTCATTTTTTACAATATCCGGGGAGAACGCGAAATCGAACTGACCCGCAGCCTCACCGAGAAAGGGTTTTCCGCTTTTTCCCCAACGGCGGATCTGTCTTTGTCCTTTGCCACGATGATCGAATACCGGAAGGAATTGAACGTTCAAGTGGCCTTTCCCCCCGAGGGAGAAGTCGAGGATACCCTCAGCGATGTCCTCGCTCGACACGCTTTCAAACAGGCCAAGATCACCGAAGCGGAAAAAGCGGTTCATGTCACCTACTTCCTCAATGGGAAAAAAGAAGAGACTCTGCCCGGAGAGGAAAGAATCATCGTTCCCTCGCGCAAAGACGTCCATCTCTTTGATGAAGCCCCGGAAATGTCCATCGAAGAAATTACCCGGGCCATTCTCGGGAAGATTGCCGATCCGTCCTGCCGGTTCATCTTTGCAAATTTTCCCAATGTGGATGTGGTCGGTCACATCGAAAACGAAGCGGCTATCCTCAGAGCAGTGGAAGCCGTCGACCGTCAGGCGGGCATCGTCCTCGAAGCGGCCCGGCGACAAGGCCTGACCGTGATGGTTACCGCCGACCACGGCACGGTCGAAAAGTGGCTGTACCCCGATGGCGTCGTCGACACGGGTCATACGGACAGTCCTGTCCCTTTCATCCTTCTCCATGACACCCCGGATCTTCAACTGCGGCCGGATGGCGCACTGACGGATATCGCCCCCACGGTCCTTCAGCTCTTTCGACTTCCCGTACCGGCGGCAATGACCGGAAAATCACTGATTGCCCACCCCGATCCCGACCGGATCAGGCCGGCAAAGCGACTCCTTGTGCTTGTCCTTGACGGTTGGGGAGAAAGCCCCCAGACCGAGGGGAATCTCATTGCGAAGGCCGCCACACCGGTCATGGATTCCCTGAAAAGGACCCATCCCTGGACGACCCTGCTAGCGGCCGGTGAAGCCGTTGGCTTGCCCGCAGGAACTGTCGGCAATTCAGAAGCCGGACATCTTCATATTGGCGCCGGAAGGCAGATCTATGCCGATCGGGTCCGCATCAATCGGGCCATCGAGGATGGCTCTTTTTTCGAGAATGAAGCCTTTCTCAATGTCATGGCTGCGGCAAAGCGGAATTCCCAGGCCCTTCATCTTCTGGGCATCGTATCCTTTTTCAGTTCCCATGGGTCCCTTTCCCATCTCTTCGCCCTGATGGAGCTGGCCAAACGAGAAAATGTCCCGGAGGTCTACATTCATGCCATGCTTGGCCGTCGGGGTGAAATGCCGGAAAGCGGTGCTTTGTATGTTGAAAAGATCGAGAAGAAGGCGGCGGAGCTTCAGAAAGGAAAGGTGGTTTCGGTCATCGGCCGCTACTGGTCCATGGACCGCGAAGAAAACTGGGATCGCATCCAAAGAACTTACGACATGCTCGTCTATGGGAAGGGAGAACCCGTATTCTGCCAATATTGAAAAAACAATCAATCCCTGTTTTATCATGGGGATGAGGAAGGCATTGGAATGGAACTTCTGGTTGGGAACAGCAGATTGGTCCTGGTTCAGGGAGACATCACCCGGGAAGAAACGGACACCCTTGTCAATGCCGCCAACAGCGGGCTGAGAGGTGGAGGCGGGGTCGATGGCGCCATTCACCGGGCCGGCGGACCGGCCATATTGGCTGAATGCCGGAAAATCGGAGGCTGCCCCCCCGGCCAGGCCGTTCTCACCACGGGAGGCAATCTGAAGGCACGTTATGTGATTCACACCGTGGGTCCGATTTATCGCGACGGCGCCCATGGCGAAGCGGAGATTCTGGCCGGCGCTTATCGGGAAAGCCTGAAACTGGCATCGGCTACCAAGCTGAAAAGCCTTTCCTTCCCGGCTATCAGCGCCGGGATCTATGGCTATCCCCTCCAGGAGGCCGCCCGGATCGCCCTGACAACGGTCCTCGACTACCTGAAGGCGCACAGCGACATCGAGCTTGTCCGCTTCGTCCTTTTCGGGCAGAACACCTTCGACGCCTTTGCCGCAGTTCTTCAGGATCTTGGTCCGCTATATTAACTTTTCCTGCTTTCTGGTCACCTCGGCCTTGATCCGGTTCAGGGTGTCCATCAGAGCCGCCGATACGTTCTCGCGGATATCACCGGCGACGACGATATACATCACGTCGTCGCCGACATGAAGCAGACCTTCGCGAATTTCAACGAGAACGTCCAGAATCCCCGGCCGGCTTTTCGCCTCCGCCACGATGGCCTCAAGACGCAGCCTGTCCACCGTGATTGTAAGCTCGGAAATGGGTTTCCCGTCCCGGGTCGTTCCCCGGACGACGCCATTATGGCACAGGATCATCCCTGCCTTATGAAAATCGGGACGGCTCTTTACCTTTTGAATCATTCCCAACAGATCCATAGAAATCTCCTTATTTTGAATCCCTGCAATATCAGAGAAATGATTGAATCATTTCAGCTCTTGTCTAAACCCGTCTTGACCTGATTCCTGAACTGTGAGAAAAGACAGGACATGCGTCGAAGAGCCACTCAGAAAAAATTGGAACCCCTTGGACAGGTTCTTCAGAAGGCCTTGAAAAGGCGACACGTCCCGATCGACCTTGAAGAGAAAAGGATTCTCGCCTTATGGGACAAGGCCGTCGGCCCTCAAATTGCCGCCCAGACGCGCCCCAGCCACATCAAGGGCAAGACGCTTTTCGTGATCGTTTCCACTTCGGTCTGGATGCAGCAGCTCCATTACCTCAAGCCGAACATCATCAAGCAATTTAACTCCCTAGCACAAAAAGGGGAAATCCGGAATATCTACTTTTCTCTGGGCCGGATTGACGCTTCGCCCTTTGCTCCACCAGCGCCCTCCTCCACCCCTTCCTGGGATGTTTCCCGGATCCTGAATAACCGGGATTCCCAGATGATCGCCGACTGCACAAAAAACATTTCCGACGAAGAACTCCGGGAAATCGTCAAAGGGGTCATGACCAAGGAAATTACCCGCCGCCGAATGACGGAATCCGGGAAAGTTCCTTGAAAATTTCCTCCATGGCTTCGGTATAATCCTCCGCGTCCTTATAGATGAAGAGGGGTGGGAGGACTTCCAACTCCTCGCCACCGCCTTTGGCACCTTCAGCCAGGACAAAAGTTCCCGGTGTATCCGACCGGGAATGGACTCCTCTGCACCGTTTCGGCTCAAGGGCCGCCTCCCGCATCCCGGCGATCAGGGACACCAGCCGTTGAGCGGGGTAGATGACGAAAAGCCGGCCACCCGGTTTCAGGACATAAGCGGCCGCTTCGAGAAAATCCCGCAGGGTCCCCCGGATTTCATGCCGGGCCAGGGCTTTCTCTCCCAGGGGATTGATCCTTCCGGAATTCAACTTCCGATAAGGGGGATTGCAGACAACGGCATCGAAGGATTCCGCCTCAATAAGGCGGCGGATTTGACGGACATCCCCCACCCGAAACGTCACCCGATCTTCCAGGCCATTCAGGGCTGCGCTGCGGGTGGCCATCTCGACCATGTCCTCCTGGATATCCATCCCAACAACCCGGACATCCGGCTGGCGCATGGCGGAAATCAGGGCAAGAACGCCGCTCCCCGTTCCCATGTCCAGAAGGGCGTTCTCCCGTCCCAATCGGAGGAAAGAAGCCAGCAGCAGGGCATCCAGGGAAAAGCGGTAGCCTTTTTTCTTCTGGATCACCTGAAGGCGGCCATTCAGGAGACCATCCACCGTCTCGTCTTCCCGCTGCAGAATCATAGGAAACCGGTTCCTGACCTCCCTCTTACGCCAGACGATGGACGAAGAGGCCGCTGCGGAGTTTCGGTTCAAACCAGGTGGATTTGGGAGGCATAACCAGTCCCGCATCCGCCACCGCCATCAGCTGCTCCAGCGTCGTGGGAAAGAGTGAGAAAGCGACGGCAAAATTTCCGGAATCCACCAGGCGCTCCAGTTCCGCCATTCCCCGGATGCCCCCGATGAAATCAATGCGCTGATCCGTCCGGGGGTCCATAATGCCCAGCACCGGTTCCAGGAGGTGGGTCTGCAGGATGGAAACATCGAGACGGCCGATGGGATCCGCCTCATTCCAGAGATTTTCCCGCGCAACGAGTTGATGCCACTTGCCACCCAGATACATGCCGAAAGAATGGAAGGCCTCAGGTGATTTCCGGCTGAAATCTGGGAGGATCTCAAACTTCTCTTTGACTTTGCGCAGGAAGGCTTCCCGATCGAGCCCGTGGAGGTCCCGGACGGCCCGATTATAGTCCATGATCCGCAGCTGACTGTGGGGGAACATCACGGAAAGGAAATAGTTATAGGGCTCGTCACCCCGGTGGTCGGGATTGTATTCCCGCCGTAACCGGCAGACGGAACAGGCCGCAGCCGCCCGGTGATGCCCGTCGGCTATATAAAGCGCCTCCAATGTTTTCAATCCCTCCGCCAGATTCCTCACAGCGGTGGGATCGCTCACGACCCATACGGTATGGACGATCCCGTCGTCGGCGGTAAAATTGTATTCGGGAGGTACCGCCTTGAAACCTTCGACAAGGCGGTCAAGAACTTCCGTTGATCGGTATGCCAGAAAGACAGGCCCCGTCTGGCCATTGACCGTATCCACGTGACGGGTCCGCTCCAGCTCTTTGTCCGCCCGGGTCAACTCATGCTTCTTGATCCGTCCCGACTCATATTCGGCAACACTGGCGCAGCCGACGATCCCCGTCTGTTCGTGGTCGCCCATCCGCTGGCGATAGATGTAGAAACAGGGGGTTTCCTCCTGAATCATAACCCCCTGGCTAAGCAGATTCTCCAGATTCTCCCTGGCCTTTGCGAAGATTTTTTCCGGGACCTCTCCCTCTGGCGGCTCCAGATCGATTTCAGATTTTTCAACCCGCAGGAAACTCAAGGGGTTACCGGAAGCAAGGGCCCTCGCTTCGTCCCGGTTGAGGACATCATAGGGAAGGGAGGCAACATCCTTGACAAAAGAACGAGCCGGTCTCAGGGCTCGAAAGGGGATCACGACAGACATAACGAATTCTCCTGATTTGAAATTTCCCGGAATACTGACACATTGAAATCGTTAAATCAATCCCCAAACATGCCCGATGCTCTTTGAGGGCAAGCAGAGTGGAACCCGAACAAGGGTTAAGGCAATATCAAGTTCCCTGCAGAAGCCTGATTAACTCGGACCAGCAAAAACGCTACTTTGACCCGAACTTGAGTTTTTCAATTCCCTCATCCAGAAAAGCAATATGCCCCTGGATCACTGAGTCGACATACCCATTCAATGCCCTGATCCGTGTTTTCTCCTGATCGTCCACGTTGACCAGGCTGTCCGCCCGTAGCCCCAGATCTACCAGAGATCGGATCTCCGGTAACGGAGGATCCCATTCCTTGGGTTTCATGACCTGACAGAACCTGGCAACCATAAAAGAATCCGTCTTATCCGTCTTGGAATGAAGCCGTTCACTCCAGGCGAACTCGTTGATTATTGAAGGATGGACCGTGCTGACCCTGTGACCGGAACGACGGAGATAGACCGCCAGCTCATCCCCATTGCCGTCAGTTGCCGCAATGCAGGCATGAAGCAACGCAACACCCTGTTCTTCAAGCCATTGTTTCAGGGTTTCAAACCCTTCGATTGAATTTCTACAGACCTTATGTTCGGTCTTACCATCGACAAGAAGTGCCGCATCGAATTTATGTTCGGCAAGATCGATCCCCAGGAAAGCCGGTAAGGACATATGAATGACCTCTTGAAATGATGCTGAAAATCCTATGGTTTACTGGACATGGTTGATTTCCATGATTCCTTGAACTTGGCCGGTTTTTTCAAAACGGCAATGAATTCAATTAATAACGATTATTAAGTTATGTTAAGCCATCAGGAAGCTTCAGGGCAACTGTACAAAAGTACAGGTGGAGAGAGGAAATCATTTCTATCCATTCTGATTTTTCTGAATCTGTTTAAAACGACAGGTATCGTGACGAATCATCCAACATCAGGGATGAAAAGCAGTGGTAAGGACAAATGCGGATCAATCATGATATCAAGGCGGCAAGTCAGCTTCAAGGCAGGAAAAGTGAAGTTTTAAAATGGGTCAATCAACCCATCCCGCAGGGCAATGGCCACGGCGTGGGTTCTGTTGATGGCGTCGAGTTTTTTCATGATGTTGCCAATGTGAAATTTGACGGTTCGTTCACTGATTTTCAGGATGCTTGAAATATCCCAGGTGCTTTTGCCTTCTTTCAACCAGTTCAATACTTCGATTTCTCTGTTTGACAGGAGCTTTTGTCGGTCGGATATTTTGTTCCTTTCATACATCTCTCTCAATGGGCGGGTCAAAGCACGGACAACAAATTCAATCACTGCCTTTGAACGTTTGGATCGTTCAATATATCTGCCCGCAAACCAGAATGTTGCAAGATCCTCCGCATCATCACCACCATACGTATAACCGTCGATCAAGCCGAAAACCTTTGCTTCATGATTCACGATGCCTTCCGGGTGACGGTCATAAATCCTGTCAATATCAGACCAGTTAATCACTTTGCGCTCTTCAACAAGGGCGTCGAGAATCGGATCAATGTGGATATATCCCTTTTCAAGGTACCGTTCCAGATATTCCAGAGAATAATCGACATCGACAAAATAAAGAACATCCCGATTTTTCGTTCCCAAACCGTAGGAAAAGCCGTCAAACGGGATAAGTTTTTTCAACTCTGTAATCAATTTACGGAGCTCGCCCTCTTCCCGAATGCTCAGGGCCTGATCACAAATATGAAGGAGGTCCAGGATATCGCTTTTTGTCAGATATTTATTCAAATCTTTGATAGAAAATTCCCTGTTGAAATACATTGGTTCATCTCTTCTCTGATCCAAATGCAGAAAGTTTTGTTAAGTTGATATGTTGATGAGGCAGGGGGCAGGTAATGAATGCTGCGATGAGAAAGTCTGTGTGAATCGCCATAGGACCAACCCAGCATGAACTTATTGAAAACAGCGGGCATTCTTATATCATAAGCAGCATAGGATGAAAAGGAGATACAACAGTGGCTGTTCTCTGGAGCGTTTTGGTTAATTCTGTAAATTTCTTCCTCCTATCGATAGGAATCGGATCATCTAAAAATGCATTATTTCGATTGCAGATAACCATATTAAAAGCAGTTAGGTCTGAGTCACCAGATCTTGAATTTTCTAACAGCTTTTAACTGTGATAATTTCCGTAGTCAATCGGTGTTTTTTCTATTTTATATTTTTGATATATTGAGCCGAAATGTTGATTGGTTATTGCTCGCAACAATTTCTTTTTGTATTACTGTTCCTATTCTTAGCAGTCTACCACTTCACGTACATCTGCTATAAACGCACATCAAATCATGTCTCAATTCAAGTAGACGGAAAACCCAGGATTCTAATCAACGAAGAAACAAACACCATGCGGGGTGACTGTTCATCTTTCCGTATATCCTGACAGAGGGAAGAAAGGACAGAACTATAGAACTATTTGATGGGACCGCCGATGGGCCAAATTCCTAGTGCTGGTGCGACCAGCGAAAAGGAGGAAGATATGGAGAATCAAAGAAGACGGTGCGATGTCATTTGGATAGCAGCGATAATGCTCTTCATGAAGAGGTTTAGATCTGACACCTATTCTCTTATTTTTTTCGATGCAATCAGATCTTATAGATGGCGGTTACTTATGAATTCGTTGTTCTCGTGTAGGTTTGGCTTCACTGCAAAAATGAGTACGCTGTTGCTACTCGTGTCGACTGTTCCAAATATAGCATTTTGTGCGGAATACGGGAAGGCCAAGGAATTCTCTATCCATTTTGAGTCCATATATACGAAACCGCTTGTGCAGTCATCGCAGTTTGATCATGCGTATGCTAACACAACAAAGTTTAGCGGTCCCCAAAAGATCGATTTTGACACAGTGCCGAAAAAACAACCGTCGGGTTTCAATATCGCTGGAGGATTCAAATGGGACACCAAAGGAATAATTAATGAGGGTCTCTACGGGAACGTTTTTGTCAAGACAAAGACAGACGATTTAGAACCTGCTGGGAAGGAGTATGAGACACGTGAAGTGACAGCCTGGGACGCAACGTCGTGGGCCCACTCCCGAGTTGCTGGTGAATTCCAAGGTCCAGGTGGAGGTCTGTATAATTATAAGCTTCGACAGGCTGTCCATGGGTTTGCCTACGCGGATAGAGGCAAGGATGTAGAATCCTCGTAAGCGTACGACAAAGTCATCTTGGAACTTCTTTCCAGATAAGTTATTGATGTATCGGTCAAGAGAGATAAGCCGCGGTTCTTTGAAAAAGGGATAAAGCAAGGGGTGGAGCTGAGAACGGAGTAAAAGACAGCAAGGATCAGTCAGTACTGGTCAGACTTCAGCCGGTAGGAGCAAACCACGTTCGTCCTTGGGCAGCGGTTTCCATTGATCGGGGAGCAGTTCCCTCAAGCGACTGACTGGATGGCTCATGATCCTGCGGAGTATGTCATCAAAGTACTCCCAGGGATTGACGTCACAGGTTTTACAGGACTGGATGAGACTCATGAACAGGGCCGCCGCCCGGCCGCCTCGTTCGCTGCCAACGAAAAGCCAGTTCTTGCGGCCCAGGGCCACGGGACGCATGGCATTCTCCGCCAAGTTGTTGTCCGGTCGAAGCCGTCCATCTTCCAGATAACGGCACAGAGCCTGGCGTTGATTCAGGGCATAGTCCACCGCCTTGCGGATGGGTTCCGACGGAATCGACTGTTGCTTCAGCTCTTCAAGCTTGGCAAAGATTCCGGCAAGGATCGGTGCAGCATGTTCCTGCCGACGGCGCTGTCTCTCTTCTGGTTTCATATTGGCGCAGGGAGTTTCCACCTCATGATAGAGACGGGCAATGCGGGCCAGGATGTCCGTCGCTTCCTGGGGACGCGAAGAAACTGCTTCATCGAACTTTCTCCGTGCATGAGCCCAGCAGCCTACCTCGATGATCCCCTCTTTACGGAATAGTTCATCGTAGCCGCTATAGGCGTCGGCATGGACATAGCCTCGATAACCTTCAAGATAATCGATGGGTCGCCGCTTACTGCGATCAATGGAGAAGTCATAGGCAACAAGCGGGGGATCGGTTCCTCCCTGCACATAGACCCACAGCCTGGCCTTTTTGAGCTTTCCATTCCCTTTGACTTGCAGGGGAATGGGTGTGTCGTCGGTGAACAGGATTTCCGCTTCCCCAATGACGGCCTGCCTGAAGGCCTTTTCCAGTCCGGAGATGCTTTCGTAGGTCTGCATTAGCCAGCTGGCCTGGGTCGCTCGGGGAATCGGCACCCCTTCCCGCTCTAAAATGCCGTTCTGCCGGTACAGGGGCAGATGATCGGCGAACTTGCTGACGATCAGATGGGCAATCAGCCCCACATCGGCTTTGCACCTTGCGACGGGATGATCAGGCATCGGCGCGGAGAGGATGCCGGGGGTTGCTTCGTCGTCCTCCGGCAGGGCGTATTGGGGGCGCTTATAGACGTTGACGATGAGCTTGCCGGGGCGGTATTCCAGTTTCTCCGAAACTTCGACGTTGATCACCTTCAGGGGCTTGCCCGTTTCGGGGCAGGTCTTCTGATCTTCGGGGATGTCCAGCAGGATTTCCACCCGTTCCAGGTGTTCGGGAATGGGAACCCGCCCATGATGCTGGGAGACCTTGCGGGTTTTTGTCTTGACTTCCTGTTCCACAGGCGCTTCCGGCTTTTGATCTTTTCCGGTCTGTTCCAGCGATTGGATTACGATGGAATCGAACATCAGCTGGTTGGGGTTGAGCCGCTCGGACTTTCGGCCATAAAGGCGCCGGAGCATCTGTTCCATCTGATGCTGCAGGGTGGTCAGCTGGCGCTGCAGAGATTCGATCTTTCGGGATAGTTCCCCGATCTGCGCATCCTTCTGAGCGGTCAGTTCTGAAATCTGGGCATCCTTCTGCGCAAGGAGTTCCAGGGCCTGAGGAAGTGTCGAAACCATGGGAGGGTATGTAGCACATTAACCTAATAATGTCAAGTATTTATATGCCTATTTTGTATCTATTCCCCACTTTTTTCGGTACGATTCCTTCCAGCAGCATGGTCAGATCCCGACGCTCGATCAGACCGTCTTCGGTCCACCGCTCCGGAAGGATGAAGCAGCCCCGTTCCAGGCGTTTGTACCAGAGAGCCAAACCATCCCGGTCCCAGTAGAGGAGTTTGACCATGTTGCGACGGCGGTTCACGAAGACGAACAGAGATCCAGACAGGGGATCGGCCCCCAACTCGGATCGGATGAGGCCGCAGAGACCATCGAAAGATTTGCGCATGTCGCAGCGGCCGCGATACAGATAGATGTGGGTTGCCGCCGTCAGACCGAGCACGGGGAGAGGCTCCGAAGCGTTTCAACGACGGTGCGGAGGGTGAAGGGATCGAATCCCCGATCCACCTCGATGGCGAAATTCTTGTCTGGATGAATTCGGATGCCGGAGCCGGTTTCGACCGCTCTTCCGGGAATCAGTTCCAGAAAACCTCCTGTGCAAGGTTCTTGTTCCCGGAGTCGGCGGCGCCAGGCATGAAACTGATGCCGATTGATCTGCTTTTCACGGCAAAATGTGGTGATGTTCAAGCCACTTGCTGCCTGGTCTTCGATGATGGTGCGCCAATGGGCTCGTCGTTCCGCTCTGATCATCATATTTTGCCTCCCAGAAAGAAATTTTTCTTTGTGGGAGGCTATAGCTCAGGGAATGACGGATGTGAAGATGGGTACATCAGACGCTTACGAATCCTCCGTTGCATCTGCTTTCAGCTATGCCGGGCTCGCCATTGAAGGGCAGGAGCTTGGAGGATTAAGCGGTTCGTGTCGACAAGAAATCGATAGTGAGGCTAAGACATCGAAAGTTGAGCAGGTTGGCCAGTTTTCCACATTTCATGGAAATGATCCCATCTCTTTTCAGCTCTTCGACTCATTGACAGGTCAATTGCTTTTTTCGGACTGGATCTTCAAGTCGGAGATAATCATTACACGCTCTCGTCAGGGTGTTGGTGGTTATTATCGTCATGATCAGTCGGGTTTATTGCTTGATGCCTCTGATGCGGAGATTCATATGGCATACAATCCGGCCTACACACTACAACAAGGGACACTGGATCTTGTCGTAATTGATGGATTGGTTTCGTCCAGTTCTGATTCCGGCGTTTTTGATGGTCTGTTGCCCACCATAGGAACGACTGCCCCTTTGTATTTAGGGGTGTCAGGAACTCAGCAAATCGACTTCGATCTGACGTCGCTTGCCAAGATATACCCTACCGATGTCAAATGGCAGCTGGAATTCGGATCAATCGACGACGGTGTCACTGAATCCTTCGCGGCGGTTCCCCAACCGGTCCCCGTGCCGGCAACGGTCTGGTTGTTTGGCACCGGCATCCTGGGAGAGCTTGGCATCAGATGGTATCGATCTCGGCGCCGCCCATACATCGGTGATAGGGAGAAAAGGTGTCAGTTCTAAATCTCAATTTATCACGAACAGGATTAATTGGCATAGAACGCCCAGAATGAGCAGCGTGCCTGTCGCGTCTGTCTCCATTCGGTTGACGTGCCAAATGTAGATTTGCCTCCAACTTTGGTTAATGGCGCGCTAAGCAGCCGGAGCAATGTTCCCGCGGGAAGGTGAGTATGTTTTCGTGATAGGCAGCTATAACACTAAGGGACGCCGGTTGTACAGATGCAACTTGAAGCAGGATTGAGCAGCGTTTGACGTTGGGTGTGTCGCGGTTCAGGAGATTCCCCAGGCCGCCATGTGCGAGTTCGTGCATCAGGACGAACAAAGCCTCGTGATTGTTTCCCAGGTTGTCCGCGGCGAGGTACGCCTGCCCATTCCAGGAGAAGCCCTGAACGTCGGTGTAACCGTCCTCGTCGATCATCCCTTGCCCTTCCATGTCCTGAAGCACTTTCAACGGGGATCTCGTTGGTGGACTGAAGGACGTTGATCGTCGGTTCGTTCTTCATGAATCCCCTTGCCGTGTAAACGACGCCTTGAACTTTCCAGGAGGAGAGGCCGAGAGACAGTTCGCCACGACGATACCTGACATCCCCGTCTCACACCATGGGGAAATATGGGAAATATTGGGGAATATGGTGACACTTCCCGTACTTATGTTTGACAACTGGGGAGGATCAATTTAGAAAATTTTTATGTCGAGAATCGCCCGTATCATATCACCCCAAAAAGCAGAATGCAATTTAATACGGGAAGTGTCACCATATTTCCATATATTTCCATATTTCCTCATATTTCCTCCAGGATTATAATACAACCATCGACAAGGTGGCAAATAGACGCAGGCAATGTCTATAAAATCATCGGATGGTGATTCTGGTGACACTGGGTAATGGTAGAAAATGCAGAATTTGGAAACTGAATCTGTCAATCAGCAAAATTCCTACAGGGTTCTGAATGGAGGAAATGTCAATGATTAATAACAATGCATACAGCGAAGAAACAGTACCGCTTGAACTCAAGCCGGCAGAGGTCCCGGAATGGGAGGAAGAGGATTTCAGCGCAGCCGTGCTTGCTGAGGATTTACGGTTCGCAAACGTAAGTGAGGCGTCCGAAATGTTGGATGAACTCTCCTTTAGACTCCCTGCGGACATAGCGAGTCAAGAGCTCGTAGAGTTCGCCAAGCAAAAGAAAACGCCGCTCGATGTATCGATAATTGCGGATACTTCACGCTTTGCCTTTTACCTTGTCATGATTCCCTTAAACATCGTCGTGCCGCCGCATCAGCGGCTTGTCCGACTGCGGCTCATTCTGAATATGAGGTCAGATCAAGCGAATCAACCCTTAGTTGCCTGGGATATGTTCCCAACCGATCGCGTCGAGCAACTCGATGTGAAAGTGGGAGAATTCAGCCTTGATATATCGAAGGCTCTTGGCTTCATATTTTCGGCTCCTGCTAGCTCCATCAGTGAATTACTTGGCCTGAAGCTACAATTCCCTCTCGGTTGGAAAAGCACCACCGCAGTCATCGACGCTAGCGGACCTATGAGCAATCCTGCTGAGTGGTACATCAACGATGCTTCGATAACATCAAGTTTTATCGGTTACGCGATCATTCGGGCGCCTCGCGGTGTTCCCGTTACAGTAACTGCGGATTTACTTGGCGAGGTACGCCGATCGCATCCACTGGGTTGGCTGCTCAAGGCTCGATTCCAAGCTATGCGTCGTACCTACACCATAAACCGAACCGGAGGTTGACATGCCAAATAAAGAAGAGAACGACCCGCCGTCAGCTACCCTTATAGCTGTTTTAGAGCTGGCAGCAGAGTCCGGCTTCTCTCAGATTCGTCTGGCGCCGCAAACTGACACGTTCGTCGAAATGCTTACGTCCGCTTGTCCTAATGAAGAGGCGACTGGTTGCATGTTGCAACGGGTTGAGAGTATCGTCCGCCGTTTCCGTCTACCAGGATACTTCCTCGCCTTCTGGATGCAGTTAGTGACTCAGCGCATGAAATCGCCATTTCATATTATCGCCTGCCGACTTTACTCCGATGCCCAAACGCATTTTGCCAGCTCGCTGGCCATCCACTCCCTTGAGCTTGCTTACACCTCATTGCTTGCTCTGATCAAGGAGAGGGGAGAGGACGCAATCAGACCCGTCGCTATATTACTTACCAGGAGTCAGATTCCGGAGATGACTTCAGTGCAGTCTATTGAGGGGTTATATGCCGCCGAGCAACGGATGAAGAGGTCTCAGGACGAACCCGGCGCCTTCCTCTACGACCATATCTTGAGTCGGATCCGATCGTACTACAATTTCTATAGGCGATGGTGCCGTGCATTCGCTTACTCGGACAGCAACCCGCTCACCGAAAACCACTTCTGGTATCGTACTATCGACGAATTGAGACTTCTTCACCCCATAGAAACCATGCGTAAATCACAACCAGGAGGTTTACTTTTTCTGATCGAACAACTTTCATCCCCGGAGCATCTGCTATCACGCATCGCTGCCCGGAGGCTGCTGGCGACAGTTTGCCAAGCTGATGATAATCTCGACGTTGCCATCCAACAGTACCGACTCGGCCTGAACGAGGCTAACGAAAGCCATGTTGATACGGAGATTGGGCATATGCGGCGCGGGTTGGGTTTTGCCCTGTACAAAGCGGGCAGACTGGAAGAGGCTCTCGATCAGTTTGAGATGGCATTGCGTCTGGAACTCAGCCATCAGGCAATGTCATACTGGGCCGCGCTCACGGCAGCGGAACTCGGGAACTCTTATCTTGCCTTGGCGTCAGGTTCGCTGGATAGTGAAAAAGGGAAAGCGCTGCTTCTCAGGGGGGTCAATACCTACCGTGATGCGCGTATACTATTGGAAAAGACGCTTGTGGACGAAGTCATTCCCATTGACCGTGCTGTCAAGCAACAACTTTTCCGTTGTTATCAGGCAAATGCAATGTCGGCAGCCGTTGTCTCACAATCCATGCGGAACGTTCTCATGTACATCGAAGCGAACGGTCCGCTGGAGGCTGGCGATTTAATGGCTGAAATGACTGCGGCGCATGCTATACCGGTCGAAGTCGATTTTCGTAAATCCTACGCTGTATTTCAACGGCATCTGGCATCGTTTCCGGATTCCTTTGAAGAGTACTTGAAATCTATAGTTGAGGATTACAAAATGCGCAACAGTTACCTGCGTGCACGTTCAGGGAGAGAACTCACCGATTCCGTGCGAGCAAAGCAGAATTTGGAAACTGCGGTGACTCAGTTCCTCGATGCAAATCTTCAAGGCGTGATGGTCCTTGCTATGGACGTCGGTTGGGAAGTAAGCACCTTTGTGCTCATAGATCCTGAACGCCGCTCTATTATTGCCCTCGCACGCGGCTCCCTTGGGGAGCAAGATGTGCGGCGTATCCACTCTACCTACATGGCAGCACTGACCACGGCGGGAAATCTGACTGGAATTGCTCATGACCGCGCAATGCGTACGGCAATTGATTCACTCCTCAGGGAGTATGAATGTCAACTCGGGGGAGTGCTCGAAAAATTTATACCACTTTTGGCAGGGAAGCAGCTCAAAATTCTGCCGAGGCTTGCCATGAATGCTGTCCCATGGCAAGCTTTGATGTTTAACAACAAATGTCTGATCGACCATTGCGATGTGAGCTATGCGCCGTCCCTGCGCGCACTTGTCGATGCTCATAAAAACGGGCATGTTGCCGCATCATCAAATCTCCTGATGGTACATGATGATCTTACGACGCCTTGTTTTAAGGGTACGGCTGCTGGCCTCATCGCAACTTATGGTGATCAGCTTTCCATTCTTCGCCGCCCAACCTGGGATACCTTTGTCGAAACGGGGGAGAGGACTTCTGGAGAGCTTTTTCTTGCCTGCCACGGGATGCATGATCCATATATGCCGACGGCCAGCTGCGTTTGGTTCGATCGTCGTTCGGGGAGCCCAGTGACTTTCGCGCAATTCCTGTCTGAGTTTCCATCATCACGTTTCGATAGCATTGTGCTTGGAGCCTGTGAGTCTGGCCTGGCCCGGGCAGAAGTGGCAGCGGAGTACATCGGCCTTCCCCTTGTATTTCTCGCATGTGGTGTCCGATATGTGGTTTCATCGCTTTGGCAAGCTCACCAACTGGCAACGGCAGTATTGCTGGATCGTTATTTTACTAAACGATATTCCGGAAATAAATCTTCAGCCGCACTATGCGCTGCGCAGCGGGAAGTGTCAGCTATGACCCGGGCTGACGTCGCAAAATGGATTGACGTCCATCCATTCCCGCAGGATGACATGCTCTTGCATGCCCTTGAACGAATGGATGAAGTTCCATTTTCGCACCCTTATTTCTGGGCAGCCTTTCAGGTCAGTGGTGACGTGTAGGGGTTGGTGAAGATGTGTACAGTCGAGGGAGAGTTTCGCTCCCGCCTGCGCTCTTTCGTGGTGGACAATGAGCCAGCCTGTAAGATCTCTAACAATCGCATTCACTAAGATGTGCATTTTGTTACGCTCAGTGCACGCCGGTGATGCGAAATACTACACTCTTTCGATCAAAAATCAATGGTTCTAAAAAATCTCAAGTTCACACTTCGGTAGATGGAACCCGCACTTTCCGGTGTCAACCATTTAAAAAACTAACCCAATTAAATCCATCAACTCCTTTCCGGGAGTAAAGCCATGATAGAAATCACACCAAAAGCGGCCGGGATGTTGAAGAAATTTCTGAACAACCTGAAAGAATCCGGCACGGTCAGAATCCTTTTGCAGAAATCCTCTTGACGACCTGCTTCTTTGGCCATGGCTCTGGATGAGTTAAAAGAAAACGACATGATTTTTACTGAACAGGGCGTTTCCCTGGCAATAGACAAAGACCTTCTGGAAAAGGTCAAGCCTGTTCTGCTCGATTACATCGAAGCAGGAGGGCTATCGGGATTTTTATTGACATCCAACCTGCCCAAAAAAGGCGGCGATGACAAGAGTTGCGACTTTATCAATACGATTTCTTCCTCCCCTGTAGGAGGATGAAGGCAGCAGACTGTTACAGGGCCCGCATCCATTCCGGTTTCAGGCGGATGTTTCCCTGCAGGGCCGAATCGATCAAATCAAGGGCCTTCTGCTTGCCGCTGGGGAATTTTGCCTTGATCGGCAGATAGTTGGAGGCGTGGTTCGAGAAAAAATATCCCCTCGTCAGATTGGTATGGGCGATCATCTCCCGCAATTCCCGCAGCAGTCCGGCTTGATCGGGAAGCTCAAATTTCCCGTTCAGGTAATCCTCATGAAGGGGAGTTCCGGGAATGAGCATCACGGTCAACGCCCCCACAAAATCCGGGTCCATGGCACTGAGAAGTTCACCCGTCGCCCGGGCGTGCCGGAGCGATTTTTCTCGGCCCCCGATCCCCAAAAGCACGGTTACCCACACTTTAATTCCGGCTTCCTTCAATTTCCGTCCCATCTCAATGCAGGTCGCAGCGGTGGAGCCCTTTTGGATGGCCTCCCGGATCTCGTCGTCGCCGGTTTCGACCCCCAGATAAAGGATGCTGAGGTTATGTCGGCGCAGCTCCTCCAGTTCCTCCTTCGATTTCTTCTTGATGCTCTTGACGTTTGCATAGGCACCGATCTGCTTGACCTGTGGAAGGTGCGTCTCAATCTGTTCCAGAATCCATAGCAACCGCTTCTGGGGCACAATCAGGGCATCGCCGTCCATCAGAAAAAGACGGTTCCTGTGGGACATATAACGCCCTGCGTAGCGGATGTCGCTCAGGATGATCTCGTCATCCTTTATCTTGAAGCGCTTGTCGCCGTATGAGCCGCAAAAGGTGCAGCGGTTATGGGAACAACCGAGGGTCACCTGCAGAAGGATGCTGTCCGCCTCGCTGGGCGGCCGGATGCAATACCCCTCATAATGCATCCCCTCATCTTCGGAAAAAATACTCACCAAAAACCTCCTTAATTTGGAAAACAAGGCTGTAATACAGCCCGATATCTTGGATTGATGACCGGTTACATGAACTTTCGGCTCTACCATCCTTAATTTACCGCCACCTTACATGAAGAGACGAAGACGGTTTGAATATCAATCGGTTTCATAAAAAGCCCGTATCTCTCCGCAATAGCGGGTATGGCAATCCTTTCCGGGATAAACGGCACTCAACACGCCCACCGGAATTGTCTTTACATACTCTTGCATAGTCCCCGGAATCCGTCAATCTTTGGGTTCGAAGGAAAACAAGAGAAATTCTCGGTCATTATCAAATCCTGCCAAAGGGGATTGACTAAAACGGCGTATCCTGACATTTGTAAGCAGCTTGCTTTAATTATTCCGACCCCATTCCCCACAAGGAGAATCATGAACGAATTTCGCTATGCAAAGATTGCCGAAGAGCTCAGCATTACACCCGTGCAGGTCCAGGCGACGGCCAAGTTGCTTGAAGACGCGGCGACCGTGCCCTTCATCGCCCGCTATCGTAAGGAGATCACCGGTTCTCTCGATGAAGTGGCAATCACCGCCATTCGAGACCGCCTGATAAAGCTGGAGGAGCTTGAAAGCCGGCGTGAATCCATCATTAAATCACTGCTGGAACGAAATCTCTTGAACAATGAGCTTCAGGCAAAGATCACTTCTGCAGAAACCCTGGCAATTCTGGAAGACCTTTATCTACCCTTCCGACCGAAACGAAGAACGCGGGCGACCATCGCCCGGGAAAAGGGGCTGGAACCTCTGGCCGAAAAAATATTTGTTCAGGACGATATGGACCTGGCCGCAGCGGCGGCGACATGCATCGATGCGGGAAAGGGTGTCGCATCGACGGACGAGGCCCTTACCGGGGCACGTGACATCATTGCCGAATGGGTCAATGAAGATCAGGATGCCAGGGCACGGCTTCGGGATCTGTTTTTTAAGAAAAGTACCATCCGATCGCATGTGCTTCCAGGGAAAGAAGCCGGCGGGATTAAATACAAGGATTACTATGACTGGGAAGAACCTGTCGCGTCAGCCCGGTCTCACCGGATTCTAGCCATGCGCCGGGGAGAGCAGGAGGAATTTCTGGCCCTTCGTATCTTACCACCCGAAGAAACAGCCCTGGCCATCCTGGAAAATCTCTTTGTCAGAGGGACAACCGCGTCTGCAGGTCAGGTTAAACTGGCTGTTCATGACAGTTACAAGCGCCTTCTGTCCGGCTCCATGGAAACGGAAGTCCGACTTGCCATCAAGAAAAGAGCCGATGAAGAGGCCATCAGAGTTTTTGCCGAAAATCTCCGCCAGCTTCTCCTTGCCCCTCCCTTGGGCCAGAAGTCTGTCCTGTCTATCGATCCCGGATTAAGGACCGGCTGTAAGCTTGTCTGTCTGGATCGACAGGGGAAGTTCCTTCATTTCGACGTAATCTACCCCCTCTTATCTGAAAAAAATCGCCCGGATTCAGCGAAAACAATCCGGCGATTATGCAGTCAATTTCAGATTGAAGCAATTGCTGTCGGTAATGGAACCGGTGGACGGGAAACAGAGGCGTTCCTGAAATCGGTAGGGCTTCCCGAAGAGATTCAAATCGTCATGGTCAATGAAAGCGGTGCTTCCGTTTATTCAGCCTCCAAGATCGCTCGTGAAGAGTTTCCGGATCACGACATCACGGTTCGCGGTGCTGTATCGATTGGACGCCGCCTCATGGACCCCCTGGCGGAACTGGTTAAGATAGAGCCGAAAGCCATCGGTGTCGGTCAGTATCAGCATGATGTGGACCAGGCGGAGCTGAAGAAGTGTCTTGATGATGTCGTCGTCAGTTGTGTCAACGCGGTCGGTGTTGAGGTCAATACCGCCAGCGCGCAACTGCTTTCCTATGTCTCGGGACTGGGACCATCCCTGGCTGAAAATATTGTAAAGCACCGCGATGATGGTGGTCCCTTCCGTTCCCGGGAGGCGCTGAAAAAAGTCCGCCGTCTCGGACCGAAGGCCTACGAGCAGGCGGCAGGATTCCTCCGGATTCGGGATGGTCAAAATCCGCTGGATGCCAGTGCCGTTCATCCGGAAAGTTACCCGATTGTTGAAAAGATGGCCCATGATCAGGGCTGTTCCATCAGCGATCTGATTCATGATGAAGCAGTGCGGAATCGGATCGAATTGAAACATTATGTGACCGATAAGATCGGTCTTCCTACTTTGACGGACATCATGGCTGAACTGGCCAAGCCGGGACGAGATCCACGTCAGCAGCTGGAAACGGTTGCCTTTGCCGAAGGGATTGAGAAGATAAGTGATTTGATACCGGGGATGAAGCTTCCCGGCGTTGTGACGAATATTACAGCCTTTGGCGCCTTTGTCGATATCGGTGTGCACCAGGATGGTCTTGTCCATCTCAGTGAACTCGCGGACACATTCGTGAAGTCTCCCGGGGAAGTGGTCAAGCTTAACCAGAAAGTGGAGGTGACAGTCCTTGCCGTTGATCTGGAGAGGAACCGGATTTCCCTGTCTATGAAGAAATTTCCGGCTGAGAATGCGGATAAACCCGGAAAATCGAAAGAGAGTGACCAAAAAGCGAGGGATGATAAAAATCGGCTGAAGCGAGCGGATGCCAAACCTGCCAGGGAAGCACAGAAACCGTTCAACAATCCCTTTGCCGATTTCCTCCATCAACGAAAGAAAAACGGATGATCCATTCGTCTCTATCGCCTACATACATGAGAATAACCACTGCGGCACTCAACGTGGATTCGCTCGTATTCTATATCTTTCCTGCGGCACAATAGGCGTGCCCAAACAAGAATGGGGACTTAGAGTGAATTTCTAAGTCCCCATCATATCAAAGGATTAAAAAATGGTGCCGAAGCCGGGATTTGAACCCGGACAGGCGTACACCCACTAGACCCTGAACCTAGCGCGTCTACCAATTCCGCCACTTCGGCATCCGTAATTCCGGAGGTTTCCCTCCAAAAGAGATGCCTTTTTACAATGATCCTTCCGGCCTTGTCAAGCAAAATTGAGTTTAAAAATTATGCCGATAGTGCTAAGAACCTCCGCGGGACTTAAATCCTATTCACTCTCACAAATCCGACAGGAGATACGGCAGGAACAGAAACACCATGAAAATCATCAACAGCTTTGACAATGTATCGGAGGAATTCAAGGGCGCAGTCGCCACCATCGGCAACTTTGACGGGGTCCATCTCGGCCACCAGCAGATTTTCCGGAAGATTGTCCAGGAGGCAAGGCAATATCAGAGCAAAGCGGTGGTCATCACCTTTGACCCGCACCCCAAAAGTGTTCTCCATCCGGAAAAACGTCCCTTCTATCTGCTCACCACCGTGGAAGAAAAGCTGAAGCTCATCGAATCCCTGGAAATCGACGCCGTCATGCTGATCCCCTTTTCCCTCGAATTCTCGAAGACGACGGCAAAGGACTTCGTCTGCGGGATTCTCTGGGAACAGTTGAGGATCCGGAAAATCTTCATCGGCCATGATTACACCTTCGGGCGGGGGAAGGAAGGAAGCGAGGAATTTCTGGCCCGCTTCGGGAAGAAACTCGGCTTTCAGGTCGATGTGACCAACGCCGTCAAGGTGGGGGAGATCATCATCAGCAGCACCCGGATACGCAACTCGATCTGTGAGGGGGATGTGAAAACGGCAGGGGCTCTCCTGGGGCGACCCTATAATGTCAAGGGACGCGTAACCGGCGGGTACCAACGCGGGGCCGAACTGGGATTTCCCACGGCCAACCTGGATCCGGAGAAGGAACTTCTGCCCCCCGAGGGCGTTTACGCCGTTCTTGCCGAACGGAAGGGAAGCCGTTATCAGGGGGTTCTCAACATCGGGCGCAATCCGACCTTTGATAATGAAAAGCAGACCGTGGAACTTCACATCCTGGATTTTTCGGAGGATCTTTACGGAGAGGAATTGGAAATCTTTTTCATCGACAGGATCCGGGAAGAGATCCGCTTTGACAGCCCGGAATCCCTGGCAAACCAAATTCGCCAGGACATTTCCCAGGCCAGAGCCCTTCTGAACCCGCTCTTTCCGTAAAGATTCACGGCCAGCGGCCCGTCGCCCCCGGGATTTTTCCGCTTGAATAAAGGAAAGGGCCTTCCGCCGGTTTGGGAGGAAACCGGCGGAAGGGAAGAGAAGCACAAATGAGACTAGGCTTGTGCTTGTCGATCTTTTCTCTGTCCGTACCGATACATGTCGGCCAGGATCTCGGCCGCCATTTCCACCGTGGAATAAACGGGGAAGCCTGCCTTTTCCATGCGGATCACGTCTTCCATCATGAATTCCTTTACGGCTACGCAGCTCAGAATGGGTTTTCCCTTATAATCGATCGAACTCAGCGTATCCACGAAGGACCCCAGGATTTCTCCCTGCAGGACCACGATGATACCGCCCACATCCTCACTGGCGATGCCAAGTTCAATCGTTTTCCGCAGCTGCTCGGCGTCCATGCTGAAGGAATAATCAACGGGATTCAATGAGGTGACATAATCCGGAAGGATTCGCTTGAGGCGCTCCTTCAGCTCGGGTTCCAGGTCGGCCAGGCGCATCCCATTGAGATAAAGGGTATCCGTGGCCGCAACCCCCAGCGAACCCGTATAGGTGATCACGAGGATGCCCTCACCTTTGGGAAGGGGCTGCCGGGCAAAGGCCTTGAGCAGGCCGAACATGTGCTCATTATCCCGGGCCCGGATGATCCCGCTCTGCCGGAAGGCGGCGCTGTTGATTTCATCGTTGCCGGCCAGAGAGGCCGTGTGGGAGGAGACGACCTTCGTCCCCGCCGCCGTACGTCCGCCTTTCAGGGCGATGACGGGTTTCTTTTTCGTAACCTCGCTGGCGACATCGATAAACCGTCGACCGCTCTTCACGTCCTCCATGTACATGGCCACGACATCGATATGATCGTCGCTGCCGAGATATTCCAGGATGTCGGTTTCACTGATGTCCATCTTGTTCCCGATGGTGGCGACAATCCCGAAATTCATCACGTGGCGAAGTCCCGTGAGGATCCCCGCCGCATAAACGCCAGCCTGGGCTGTCATCCCGATGTTTCCCTTTTCCAGTTCCTCCACCAGCCCGATGGATTGACAGTTGCCCACATGGGTGTTGATGACGCCGGAGCAGTTGGGTCCAAGCAGCCGGCATCCGTGAGCCTTGATGATCTGCCGGATTTTCTCCTGGGCGGCCTTGCCGTCATCGCCGGTTTCGGCGAATCCAGCCGTTTCCACGACAATGATCTTCACGCCTTTTTTGCAGCATTCTTCAACTGCCGCAACGGCGGTTGAGGCCGGAACCAGGACAATCGCCAGATCCACCGGATCGGGAACATCGGAGATGCTCCGGTAAGCCTTCACCCCCTGGACAGACTCGCTTCTCGGATTGATGGGATAGAGTTTTCCCGCAAACTTGTGAAAGAGCAGATTGCGGAAGACATTATAACCCAGTTTCCCCTCGGCGCTGGTCGCCCCCAGCACCGCGATACTGTCCGGATAGAAGAGGGTCCGGATCTGCTCTACGGAATTCCCCGCTGAGGGTTGAGAAGCCGCTTCCGGCGCCGGGCTGACAAACATCCGGGCATCGACGGCCATGTTTCCCTGGGGATAGAGAAAGACTGGGTTGAGATCCAGTTCCCGGATTTCCGGGAAGGTCAGGACCAATTCGGAAATCCTGAGCATCAGGGCCTTGAGGGCGTCGAGATCCACCGCCTGCCCCCGGTAACCTTTCAGGAGAGGGTATCCCTTGATCTCCCGGATCATCTCGTCGATATCCTGAAGCGTCACGGGCAGCACCCGAAAGGTGACATCCTTGAGGACTTCCACAAAAATCCCCCCGAGGCCGAACATCAGAACGGGGCCGAAGTTGGGATCGCGAGTTACGCCGATGATCGCCTCAACTCCCGGCACGGCCATTCGCTGCACGGCAACGCCGATAATATGCTGATATTTGAACGCCCCGACGATCTCCTGATAGGCGGACCGGACGGCATCCTCACTGGTCAGATTCAATTTGACCCCGCCCGAATCGGTTTTATGAACCACATCCGGAGAGACGATTTTCAAGACCACGGGATAGCCCAGCGTGTTGCTCATCTCCACGGCTTCATCCTCGGAACCGGCAACCAGGTAACCCGTCGTGGCTATTCCCATATTTTCAAGGATTTCCTTGCATTCATGTTCCATCAGGTAGGTGCGGTTTTCCCCGATGGCCTGACTGAATATGGCCCGGCATTCCTCTCCCGACGTAACACTGACACCCGCTTCCCCTGTCCGAGAATTCATGATTTTAACCTCCTCCAATCCTTTCCTTTGGCTGTTCTTGCGTATAGGGTACAAAGTTCACCGGACCCCAAAAAACGATGTCCAGGATCACTTTGTTGAGGCAACCTAACACGTGGTTGAAAGTGTTTCTATCAGCGTCTCCCCCTTTTTTTTGTCAGACGGCAAAACTTACCTTTGCCGGTGTTTGTCTGACAAGAAAGTCCGACGCGCCTGCAGAGACTGCTTCAGCATTTCGCAGGCGCCTCACGATGTATCCAGCGGACTTCTGACGCCCAATCCGCCCTTCTTAAGAACATGCGTATAAATCATTTTTGTTTGACAGTTAACCTACCCTATGTAAAGGTATTTTCTGTAATTAAATTCAATGTAAGCGGTTTTATAAGACCGAAATTAGGTGGTCTAAACGTAAGCAGAATAGAGGCGAGTGCATGAAGCAACAGTTTTTGGGGGATTCGTACGACGCTGTTAAACGGCCGATTTACCAGACCCTGAAGCAATCGATTTACTTGTGGTCATGGGCGGTCCGATGAGCGTGAATAATTGAAGATAGTTTAAGAATCATGATATGAAGATCAGAGATGTGATAAAAGCAATTGAGGAGGATGGCTGGTACCAAGTGTACCAGAAGGGGAGCCATCGCCAGTATAAGCACCCGGCGAAGAAAGGGCGCGTAACGATTGCTGGACATCCAGAATATGGGGGGGGACACTTCCCGTATTTCCAAATGTATAAACCATTAACAGGATTCACATACAGGGGACTTTAACCCCATAAGTTCACGCCTGTGCCGGGCGTACACAAGGCGCTGCAGTGGATCGCCGAAACAGCCGGCTCCCACTGAGCTTTTCGTTAGGCCCTGACCGAATCTATTCACACCCGTAAGGAGATTTTCCACAATGGACATCCCACGTATCTTCAACATCACTGAAAGTGCTCACCGCATCCACAACCCGATCACACCCGAAAAGCTTGCCACTCTCGGCGCGGCGCTGCGTCTGGAATCGGGGGCCCGAGTGCTCGACCTCGGCAGCGGTTCGGGGGAGATGCTGTGCACCTGGGCACGCGATCACGGCGTCATCGGCACCGGCATCGACATGAGCCAGTTGTTCACTGAGCAAGCGAAACTCCGTGCTGTAGAACTCGGCGTCGCCGATCAAGTCAAGTTCATTCACGGCGATGCTGCCGGCTATGTCTCTGACGAAAAGGCCAGTGTGGCAGCCTGTGTCGGTGCCACCTGGATCGCCGGTGGAGTCGCCGGCACTATCGAGCTTCTGGCGCGGAGCCTGCGCACTGGAGGGATCATCCTCATCGGCGAGCCCTACTGGCGGCAGTTACCGCCGACGGAAGATGTTGCCAAGGGTTGTCTTGCCAACTCAATCTCCGACTTTCTCATGCTTCCAGAACTTCTCGCGTCTTTCTGCCACCTTGGCTACGACGTCGTTGAAATGGTTCTGGCTGACCAAGACGGCTGGGACAGATACGAGGCGGCCAAATGGCTCACCATGCGCCGATGGCTTGAAGCCAATCCCGGCGACGAGTTCGCCAAAGATGTTCGAGCCAAACTGACCTCGGAACCCGAGCGCTACGCCGCTTACACGCGTGAATACCTGGGCTGGGGTGTGTTCGCGCTGATGCCGCGGTGATGCGTTGGCGCATCCGGCGGATCGTCAACGGCTGTGCCGCGCAACAGCTGGTGGCTCGCCGATGGGAAATATGTGGGAAATATGGGAAATATGGGAAATATGGGAAATATGGGAAATATGGGGAAATATGTGGAAATATGGGGAAATATGGGGACACTTCCCGTATTTCCAAAAGAAAGAATATGGGAGATGTCCCCATATTTCCCATATTTTCGAGTTTCGTGAGGGCATGATCTTTGAGCTAACGGATTACAGTTGAGCGGAAGAGGTGGCGTATAATTTATCAGGGGCATGCCTGCATGCAATATCTTCACAAGTCAAATCGTAAAGCTGTGAAGTCGGCGGCTAAATTAAGGAGACGTACGACGTTGTCACAGAAAAGGACATGGTTCTCGCACCGCACGAATGAGGAGCATGGATGTTGAAGACGAAACCTCTGCATTCCTGGGATGTAACCTACCGGGAAGCCGTGGCTATCCAGCAGGTGCTTCGGGAAAAGTTGATCCTTTGTGACGATGAAATCCCTGCACCTGTCCGTTGGATTGCCGGGGCGGACATTTCGTATTCCAGGGGCGATGACCGTTTTTTCGGGGTTGTCGTGATGCTTTCTTATCCCTCGATGGAGATGACTGAAATGTCGTCCTTCTCCGATCGCGTCTCTTTTCCCTATGTTCCCGGTTTGCTGAGTTTCCGTGAGGGGCCGATATTGCTGAAGGCCTTTGAAAAGCTGAAACTGCGTCCCGATATCGTCTTGTTCGACGGTCAGGGCATTGCTCACCCGCGCGGCATCGGCCTGGCTTCCCACATGGGGCTTTTCCTGGATCTTCCGACGATCGGCTGCGCAAAAACGAAACTGGTCGGAAGCTACGGCGAAGTGGGAGCGGAAAGGGGCAGCTTAACGGAGCTGTACCACGGGGATTCCGTCATCGGCGCCGTCGTGAGGACCAAGAGCAGGGTTAAACCTGTTTTCGTGTCCCAGGGGCACCGGATCGGCCTGAAGCGGGCCATCGAGGTTGTTCTGGCATGCGGCAAGGGATACCGCCTTCCGGAACCTGTCCGCCAGGCCCATCTGGCCGTAAACAGGCTCAGGTCGGAAGCACCCGCCCGGGATTAGAAACGGCTTTCCGGACGGGATGACGAGACCCGAGGAATGTCAACCCACAAGGTGATTTTGAACGGCGTAGAGCGTCAGTTCCGCGTTTTTTTTCATGTTCATTTTTTCCAGGATCCGGGAGCGATAGGTGCTGATGGTCTTGACGCTGAGGCACAGTTCGTCGGCAATCTCCGTGACGGATTTTCCGGCAGCCAGCATGAGCATCACCTGATATTCGCGGTCGGAAAGCGTTTCGTGGGGAGGCTTCCGGGTATCGGCGTCCAGTTCCAGGGCCAGCTTTTCCGCGAGCGACGCCGTGACGTATTTCCGCCCCCGGGAGACCTTGCGGATCGCCCCGATGAGTTCGTCGGGGGCGCTGGCCTTTGTCAGATAGCCCGAAGCCCCCGCCCGGAGCGCCCGGATTGCATACTGCTCCTCGGAATGCATGCTCAAAATCAGCACGGGCAGCTTCGGCCGCTCGGCCCGGATGTCCTTCAGAATCTCTAGGCCGCTTCGTCCCGGCATGGAGATATCGAGGAGAACCACGTCATATTCGCCTTCCCGGATCTTTGAAAGGGCCTCCTGCCCGTTGCCGGCCTCATCGGCCACCGCCATGTCGTCAACTTCCCCGACAATCTGCTTAAGCCCTTCCCGGACGATGGTATGGTCGTCTGCGACCAGGATCTTGATCATTCTTCACCTCCTGAATTCAGGGCTGACTTCAGGGCCGGCTTCAGGGGGATGCTGACCGTCACCGTCGTTCCCCGGTAACGGCTGCCGCTCACCGAGACGTCGCCTCCCCAGAGCAGCGCCCGCTCCCGCATTCCCATGATTCCAAAGGATTTCGGATCATTGATCTGCTTGCGTGAAATGCCCCGTCCGTTGTCCGTCACCTCCAATATCACCTTTCCGCCTCTTGTTTCCAGACGGACCAAGACCTTGGTGGCGTTGGCATGTCGGGCGACATTGGTCAGGGTTTCCTGAAAGATGCGGAAAATCGCCGTAGCCAGATCCTTTTCCAGAGGGACCTCTTCCGTATCCAGGTCCGCCTCGCAGACAATGCCGGATCGGCTGGAAAAGTCCTTGGCCTGCCATTCCATTGCCGCCACGAGTCCCAGATCATCGAGCAGGCCGGGCCTAAGATCGGCGGAAATCCGGTGAACCGATTCGATGGTCTGATCCACCAGTCCGGACATGGCTTGAATCTTGTCCCGCAGCCCTTTCTCCGAGCTCATTCTCTTACCCAGCCAGAACAGATCCATTTTGAAAGCGGTCAGCGACTGGCCCAGTTCATCGTGGATTTCCCGGGCGATCCGCGCCCCTTCCTCTTCTCGAACGGATTGCAGGTGGATGGAAAGATTGCGCATCTGTTCCCGCGACGCCTCCAGTTCCTTTTCCGCCCTCTTCCGCTCCGTGATGTCCTCGTAGGTGACGACGATCCGCCCTTCGGTCAAGCGCTCCCCGATGCGGGAAGCCCGCATCATGCAGATCAGTTCATGGCCGTCCTTGTGCCGGCAGGGGAATTCCGTGCTGTACGTCCGATGTTTTTCCAGGTTGTCGTAAAAAAGCCGGGCAATCTTGTCACAGTCCTCGTCGCTGCAATAGATCAGCCGGACGCTCCTGCCGATGAGCTCCTCCGGAAGCCAGCCGAAGACCGTCTGCACGGCGTTGTTGGCAAAGATGAACCGGCGGTTATGGAGACCGACCACGGCATGGAGGATGGCGTCGAGGATGGAGGACTCCAGTGCTTCCAGCTCCTCCAGGCGGTTGCGGGCTTCCTTCTGCCCGGTGATGTTCATGGAATTCCCCAGGACGGCGCGTTTCCCCCGGTAGAAAATGGGTGTCGAGGTCTCCATGATCCATTTGATCCGCCCATCCCGGGTGATAATGCGGAATTCGTAAGGTGAAAAACGCTGCCCCTTGAGCATGCGGATGGCATTTTTCCGGGCCAGCCGGCGATCATCGGGATGGATGAGGCTGAGGGATTCCATCCCCACCATTTCCTCTTCCCGATATCCGGCATACTCGGCAATATGAGGGTTGACAAACTGGAATTTTCGATCCTGAAGGATATAGACGCCTACCTGGGAACTGTTGGCCAGGGTCTTGTATAGGTCCTGTTCCAGAAGGTATCCGCTTCGTTCCTCCTCGGCCCTGACTGCCTTTTCCTGCATCTCGCTCTGGGTCAGGTGCCTCTGAATCCTGGCTGGCTCTGTGTCTTTTTTCGGGAAGTCCATATTCGGCCGCTGTTTTCCTCTCTTTTTCACTGTCTCCTAGGGGTTTGACACCTGTGAAGGTGACACCGGTTCGGGCGGCATCGGCGCATTGGGCAGCAGGAGAGTCATCCCCAGCACGCTCTGCAGGGGATCACAGCCCGGCGCACGACCATTACAGGACTCAATGCCGGGCCGGAGGGTCGTAATGACTGACCGACCCACGACCTTTCGTCCCTTCCGGCCACGAGAATCCTGGGTGGTCACTCCCCACATGTTATGGAAGATCAGGGCCTTCCCCTCATAGGACCCCATATAGAGCATGATGTGCCCCTTGCGCCAGATCAGCGTGGCATAGGGAATCCCGTAGGAAAGAATGACCGCCTCCTTTTCTTCGGGAGACAGATTTCCCAGATCTATAAAACGGCCGACCTCATGGGCCTGCTGTTTGGAATTTCTCGGCAGCCAGATGCCGAAAGGCGCGAAAAAATCCATCATCAGGGAAGAACAATCCCGGTTCTGGTGAAGTCCGCCCCAACCGTAGGGCTGGTTGATGAGCTCGTTGGCCACCCGCGCCAGGTTTACCCGGGTCATCTTCAACGGTCTGGGAACTGCATTTTCCCTGGCAAGCCGCGCGACGCTCAGAACCGCCTGCCGATTCTCATCAGCAACGGCGATCCAGACATCCAGGAACTCCCCTTCTTCCCGGAGCAGGGGGAATTGAGCCCCCAAGGGCGCCTTGAAACAGAACCGCCCCTTCTCATCGTAAATCGGGATCCGATCCCGGATCAGGACGGCATACCGTCCGTTCTGCCAGGATCGGGCAAAGGACTCGTCCACAAACGCGATATCCCGCGCGTTCACCCAGCCGAAATAGGTGCTCGTTTCCACATGGACCCAGGCTTTGTCCTGGCTGACATGGGAAACATAAACCGGTGAATTGGCCGTAATGGCCGATATCTGCAATCGATCAAAGGGAGGACCGGAATCGCTGTCCAATCCCTCGAAACAGGGTCTGGAAGTCGGCAGGGCCCGCAGGTCCGTATTGACCAGGGCGATTCCCCGAATTCCCCGATTCGGGTAACACTCCAAGCCGGCATTCTGCTTCAAAGCCTCCACCCAGTTTCGCTCACGCCTGCGCTGGTTTTCGCCGTATCCCGGATTCTCGCCGTATTTGTTGAAATCCCAGAGAACATCTTCCCGGGAACAGCGGGGCCTGTCCTGATGCCAGACGGAAAAATACCGGCTGGTATACGACTCATTGAGAGCCTTCTGAATCTCATCGTCGACGATGGCCGAATCGGCGGTTTTCCCGGAAAGGTAAAAGGTGTGATCCTGTTTCAGGGTGCTGATGTCCTTGATTCTATCCTGAGAATGACCAGAACCGGACAGAATCAGGATCGCCAGCATACCCGCCAGCAGGCAGATCTTGATCTTCATAAACAATCTTTTGTTCCCGATCTTCGCTGAACTAATCTTTTTCCCGTAGTTTAAGGATTTTCCTGAACAGTGCAACCATTTTGTGCAGGACCTTTTCCCTCCGGCCGGCGCCGACGTTTTATCACTAAAGTTTCAATAGGCCGTGCAGGACATCCCGGAACATCGGGAATATTTTCTAGATTTTCAGCGGGAAGATTGGTATAAAATCAACGTCTGCAGGGAGTGTCTTCCCTGATGGAAAGAGAATCAGAACAGGAGGCCAAACAAGTACCGATGTACGATTTCGTCCCAAAAAAAATTTTTTTCACCAAGGGTGTCGGCACTCACCGAGATGAACTGCATTCCTTTGAGCGCGCCCTGCGAGACGCCGGGATTGAAAAATGCAATCTGGTCCAGGTATCCAGCATCTTTCCGCCGGGATGCAGGAACATTTCGAAAATTCAGGGACTGAAAGAACTTATTCCAGGCGCCATCACCTACTGCGTCATGAGCCGGTGCTGCAGCAATGAACCCAAGCGGCTCCTTGCGGCCTCCGTCGGCTGCGCCATTCCGGCCGACAAGACCTCCTACGGATACATCAGCGAACATCACGCATTCGGCCTCACCGAGAAGCAGGCAGGGGATTACGCGGAAGACATGGCCGCAGCCATGCTGGCCTCAACTCTGGGCATCGATTTCAATGTGGATGAAAGCTGGGACGAAAAAAAGGAAATTTTCAAGATCAGCGGTAAAATCGTGCGAACCCGCAATGTGACCCAGTCAACCATCGTGAAGGACGACCGCTATACAACGGTTGTCGCCGCCGCCGTTTTTGTTTTTTGATGCCTTTCCACCAAAATGAACAGTCTCGGCATATGCATCGGTGCAACCACACTGTCGGCCGTTGCCGTCAACAATTCTGAAGCAGAGATCAAACGATCCCTGCTTCATCTGGAACCCCACGACGGCAATCCCCGCCAGGCCTTCCTGGATCTTTTCTCCTCTCTCCCGATAGATCATTATGACCGTATCGCAGTGACCGGACGGAAGTTCCGCTCCTTCGTCAATCTCACCTCCCTTCCCGAACCCCAGGCCGTGGAGACGGCCCTGACGTTCGTCTCCAACGGCAATGCCCCCCTGAACGCCGTCATCAGCGCCGGAGGAGAGACCTTTCTGATTTACGTTCTCGGGAAAGACGGCAAGATCTGCTCCGTCCAGACGGGGAACAAATGCGCCTCGGGAACCGGTGAATTTTTTCTTCAGCAGATCCGCCGTCTGGACCTTGGCCTGATAGAAGCCATCGCCTTAGCCCGGCAGGAACAACCCTATAAGGTTTCCGGCCGCTGCAGTGTCTTCTGCAAAAGCGACTGTACCCATGCCACCAACAAAGGCATCCCCAAGGGGCGGATCGCTTCCGGGCTCTGTGAGATGATGTCGGGAAAAATTCTGGAAATCCTTCGCCATCTGCCCCGCAACAACATGATGCTCATCGGCGGAACCGCACAAAATGCGGTCATGGTGGATTACCTGAAAAGGGAAATCTCCAGTCTCATCATCCCCGAAGAAGCGGCTTATTTTGAAGCCCTCGGCTGCGCCCTCTGGGCCCTGGAGCACGAAACCCTGCCCGCTCCGGCGCCGGAGTCCGTCATTCGACAGGACATAACGGCCTTTCACCGCCTTCCTCCCCTGGCGGATTTCCTCGACAAGGTGGATTTCCGGACGATGGAACGGGGGATCGCCCGCGAGGGAGATGCCTGCATCCTGGGACTGGATGTGGGATCGACCACCACGAAAGCCGTCCTGCTGCGACAGGAGGACAACCGGATACTGGCCTCCGTTTATCTGCGCACCAACGGCAATCCCGTCGGGGCCTCGCGGGCCTGCTATGCAGCCCTTTACGAGCAGTTGGGCCCTCTGGCGGAAAAGATTTCCATCAAGGGGTTGGGCGTCACGGGTTCGGGACGCCAGATCGCCGGCCTGCATGCCATGACGGAAGGCATCATCAACGAAATCATCGCCCACGCCACCGGAGCGCTGTTCTTCGATTCGACGGTGGACACGATCTTCGAAATCGGGGGGCAGGATGCCAAATACACCTATGTGAAAGACGGCATTCCCTCCGATTACGCCATGAATGACGCCTGCAGCGCCGGAACGGGTTCTTTTCTCGAAGAAGCGGCCTGGGAATCCATGGGCGTCGCCATGGAGGATATCGCCGGAATCGCCCTGCGGGGCAAGGTCCCCCCCAATTTCAACGACCAGTGCGCCGCTTTCATCAGCAGCGATATCAAGAATGCCGCCCACGAAGGGATGAGCCGGGAAGACATCGTCTCGGGACTGGTTTATTCCATCTGCATGAACTACAGCAACCGGGTAAAGGGGAACCGCACGATGGGGAACAACATCTTCATGCAGGGCGGGGTCTGTTACAACCGGGCCATTCCGGTCGCCATGGCCGCCTTGACGGGACAAAGGATCGTCGTCCCCCCGGAACCCGGATTGATGGGGGCCTTCGGCGTGGCGCTGGAGATAGGAAAACGCCTGGAACATGGGCTGCTCAAGGAAAGCTCCTTTGACCTCCGTTCCCTGAAAGATCGGGACATCGCCTACGAATCCCCCTTTGTCTGTAACGGCGGGAAAGAACATTGCGACCGGAAATGCGAAGTTGCCCGGATCCGGATTGAAGATAAGGTATATCCCTTTGGAGGCGCCTGTAACCGCTGGTATAATCTTCGTTATTCCCTTTCCGTCGATGCGGAGTCCCTGGATCTGGTCAAAGAGCATGCCTCGCTGACCTTCCAGAGCGCCGAGTCGGAGCCTCGGATTCCGTCTTTGGACAGGATTTCCCGATCCGTGGGAATCAACCGGTCTTTCCTGACTCATTCGTATTATCCTCTCTACCAAGCCTTTTTCTCCCGGCTGGGCTTTTCCGTTGTCCTTCCGGATTTTCCCCGGCCGGCAGGCATGATTTCGAAAGGGACGGCCTTCTGTTATCCCGCGGAACTCGCCCATGGCTTTTTCTACGACCTGTTGCACAAGAAGCCGGATTTTCTCTTTCTTCCCCACCTCCGCGGCATGTACGTGGAAGGAGGAAATCCGACCAGCACGATCTGTCCCATTTCCCAGGGGGAACCCTACTATCTCGCCAGCACCTTTAACGATGTGGAGGAATTCCGCCGGCTGAAGGAGTCGGACTCCGTTCTGCAGCCGGTCCTCGATTTTTCTCAGGGCTATGGCACCGCACGGACGGTTCTGGTGAATCTGGCCCGCTCACTCGGCTGCGGGAAAAAAGCCGCGGAACAGGCCTTTTCAGCGGCCGTCGCTCTTCAGGAACGGGTCGTCAAAACGACCCGGAATTCGGGCCGGGCATTCCTCAGCACCTTGGAAGAAGAACGGGATCGTTACGGTATCGTGATCTTCGGACGGGCTTACAATGCCTTCGTTCCGGAGGCAAATATGGGAATCCCCCGGAAATTCGCTTCGCGGGGTGTAGGCGTCGTTCCCCTCACCTGTCTTCCTCTGGCCGATGAGACCGTCGAAAATTCCATGTACTGGGCATCGGGTCAACATATTCTCAAAGGCGCCGCCTTCGTCGCCCGTCACCCTCAGCTCTTCGGCTGCTACATCACCAACTTTTCCTGCGGACCGGACTCCTTTCTCCTGGGTTCTTTCCGCCAGGCAATGGGGAACAAGCCCTTCCTGATTCTGGAACTGGACAGCCATGTCGCGGATGCCGGCCTGGAAACCCGCATCGAAGCCTTTCTGGATATTATCCGGAATTACCGGGAGCTGTACCTTAAACAGCAGAGATCTACCGCGGCACCTTCCCGGGAAACAGCCCCGGCTCGGGTCGATCATGAAGACTTCCGGATCGATGATTCCCACGGAACCTCCTATTCCCTCTCTTCCCCCCGCGTCCACCTGGTCTTTCCTTCCATGGGACGTTTTCATACGGACGCCATCGCCGCCATTTTCCGTTCCGCGGGCGTCCGGGCGACGGCCCTTGCGGATTCCGACGAGGAAGTGCTGAAGCTCGGTCGCGGCAATACATCCTGCAAAGAATGCCTACCCCTCCAGTTAACGGTGGGAAGCCTGCTGAAGTATCTGCGGGACAGGAAAGAGAAGGAAGAATTGCTCGTTTATTTCATGCCCACTGCCGGGGGACCCTGCCGATTCGGTCAATATTCCCAGTTCATGAAAGCCATGATCGAACGGCTCGGAATTCCGGATGTGACCCTTTATTCCCTGAACGCGGCAAACAGTTATGAAGATCTAAACGCCAGCAATCTTACCCTGAAAATCTGGACGGGAATCGTCCTTGCCGATCGAATGGAGGATATCTACGGGGTTCTGCTCAGCGCCGCCCGGGACCGGGATGCAGCAGTCACGGTTTTCCAGGAGGAACGCCGGAAACTCCTTTCAGCCCTGGAGGCATCGTCCGAACTGAAAGCCCTCCGGCCCTGCCTGGAAGAGGTGGCCGCCCGCCTGAAATCCATCCCGCTCAAGAGGCGACCGGCAGAGATCCCCACGATTCTGTTGACGGGAGAGATCTTTGTCCGTCATGACGCCCTGTCCCGCCAATACCTCATCGAAAGGCTTGCCGATCAGGGATTCGCCACGAAAGTGGCCAGCGTGATGGAGTGGATTTATTATACGGATCTTTGCAATCAGAAGGGATGGGTCGATAGAACCCTGTCCGCGAAGGACAAGGTGTCGCTCTTTCTTCGCTCAACGTGGATGAAGAAATATGAGCGGACAATTTCGAAGATTCTGGCGAAATCGGAGCTGATCCCCGATCGGCAGGAGGATGTGCCACACCTGGTGGAAATGGCCGGCCCGGTCTTAAGCCCTCACCTCCTTGGGGAGGCGGTTTTGACCGTGGGGGCAGCCCTTGTTGAAGTGCCGGATCCCTATTGTGGCGTCATCGCTCTGGGTCCTTTCGGCTGCATGCCGAACCGGGTTTCCGAAGCCATCCTCACCCCGGAAATGAACCGCGGAAAAAGAATGCCCCGGCAACGTTCCCGAAAAAAACCCGGCTCCACCATGGAAAGTCTCCAGAACCGCCCCCTCCCTTTTCTGGCCATAGAGAGCGATGGGAATCCCTTCCCGCAGATCATCCAGGCAAAGTTGGAAGTCTTTCTTCTGCAGGCCGCCAGGATTCATGATCTCCTGCATGCTCCAAAGGACCCTCCATTCGATTGAAGGGAATCGGCTAACGTTTCTCCGGATCTTCGCTGCCCTCGGCATCTCGCCGCGGCAATGGTTTCCGCAGAGAGGTTGAACCGGTTCAAAAACTCCGAACGCCCCATGCCCCTTCCCAACTCCCGTAAGTCTGTGTACGACGGCGTCGCCTCTGTCTTGCCGCCCTGCCTTCCTTTTTTTGATCCGGAACGGGAATTACTGTTTCCTGCCCAGCACTTCCTCCAATTTTCCTGAAAGTTCTTCGATTCGGAAGGGTTTCTGGATGAAGGCACTGCAACCCCGCTCCATGATGCGGGATGCCTCGCCATGGAGGCTGTAGCCGCTGGATAGAATAACCTTCACATCGGGATCGATCTCCTTGAGGGCATCGAAGGTATCCCCTCCGCCCATCCCCGGCATGATCATATCGAGGATCACCAGGTCAACGGTGTCTTTTTTGCTCTGATAAAAATGAACGGCATCCTGGCCGCTCTGGGCGGTGAAAACAGAATAGCCCAGCATTTCCAGAATTTCACTGACCACCTCAATGTTGATCTCCTCATCATCCACCAGAAGGATTGTTTCATGTCCCTTGGCAACATCCGCAGCGGGTCGTACCGTCCCAGGGATCTCCTTATCGGACGCGGGGAGATAAATCCGGAAAGTGGTTCCACGACCTATTTCACTATCCACCTCAATGCTTCCGCCATGTCCCTGGATGATGCCGTAGGCGGAGGCCAGTCCAAGGCCGGCTCCCCTTCTCATCTCCCGGGTCGTGAAAAAAGGCTCAAAGATCCGTTGCCTTGTCTTCTCATCCATCCCCACCCCGGTATCCATAACCGTAATGCACACATAATTTCCCGGCTCCCTGGAGGCGGGCCGGAAGGGATCGTCATCAGGCACAACATTCTTCGTTGCCAGGGTGAGCCGCCCGCCCGCCGGCATGGCCTGACCGGCGTTGACATAAAGATTCAACAGGACCTGCTCAATCTGACTGCGATCCACCTCAACCAGCCAGAGCGGTTCTTCCAGGTCGCAGGAAATGACGATATCCCTCCTGGTCCGACCGAACATATTGGAACTTTTGGTCAGGATTACATTCAGATCCGTGGGTTTTATCTCGTATTTGCCTCCCCGGGCAAAGCCGAGAAGCTGCTGAGTCAGATCAGATCCGCTCTGGATGAGTTTCTGGATTGAATTCAGTTTTTCATAATCCCGATGACCGGTCCCGAGGGAATGCTGAAGAATCGAAGTATATCCCTGAATTCCCATGAGAAGATTATTGAAATCATGCGCAATCCCGCCAGCCAGGGTTCCAATGGCCTCCAGTTTCTCCGATTGGCGCAGTTGCTCCTCCAGGCGCTTTCTCTCCGTAAAGTCTTCATACATGATCAGAAATTCACCCGTCGCCATGGCGATGGGCCGGTACTGGATGGATTTTTCCGAACCATCCTTGCAGGTGACTTCAAAGGTCAAAAGCGGCGTTCCTTCGTGCCGCAGATTGAGGACATAGTTTTTCCATTGCGCAATGATCCTGTGCCGATAGTCCGGGTCGGGATGGGCCTTGCGGAACCATTCCCGACCGGTGGGAACGTCCTCAAGGGAGTAACCGAAGAGTTCCGTAAATTTCGGATTGATATACTGATATCGTCCATCGCTCCCGATCACGGTAACCCCGAAGGGCGACTCTTCAATAAAACTCCGGAAACGCTCTTTTTCCCTGAGAAGGGCATCCGCATTCCTTTGATGCTCCGTAAGATCCCGAATGGCGACAACCCGGGCCGCCTTTCCCCGGTAAAGCATTTCCCGAACGTTGAACTCCGCCGGAAAGATTGACCCATCGTTCCTTTGAATATCAACATGATATATCCCGTTTTTTCCTACCCGAATCTTTCTTGACGCCATCTCAACAAAAGGGGGCGCCACAAAGGACAATAAATTGCGTCCGGCAACGGCTTCCGGGGACTCATAACCGAGAAGACGGGCCAAGGTTGCATTGGCTTCGAGAATAACCCCCTCCCGGTGAATCACAATCCCCTCAACAGCCAGCTCAGAGAGGGAGCGTATTTTCTCTTCACTATCCCTTAAGGCATGCTCCGTCCGCCGACGCTCCGTCACATCCCTCAGCAGACCGACTACCCCGATGATTTCACCGGAAGCATTCCGGTAGGGGGCGTACAGAGCGGAAAGCCATCTTTCGGCAGCCTTCGGGGAAGGGATACAGGAAAAATCCGGAGAGGTCGCCGTTTCCCCGGTCAGCGCCTGCTTGATCAGCACATCCAACCCATTGGCATAAATGTGGGGAAACAGGGATGGGGCATGAACCCCCAGGACCTGATCGGAGGTCAATCCGGTCAGCCGCTCCATGAAGGGATTCCAGGCCAGGTAGCAAAGATTGCGGTCGTAGATCACGATTCCCTCGGCCAGTCCCTCAATAATGGTGCTGTTGAATTCGGCGGCGCTCCGCAGGATGTTTTCTCTCTCCTCCCTTTCCCTCAAATCCCGCCAGATGAGATAGCAGAGCGCCTTCCCATCCCTGGGTACCGTCACCATCGAGACACTGACGGGGAAATCCCTGCCGGCAAGGTCCCGATGCATCCACTCCATCTGAACGGATTTTTTCTTCAAGGTGAGCTTCCACAGATTACGGGATGCTTCCCCAGAGGACCGTCCGTCCGGTTGCGTCGGAGGGAAAAATTGTTCCACGTTCTTGCCGATGATGTCATCCTTACTGCTGCCGGCCAGCATCTTAACGGCGGCGGGATTGCAATCAATAATTTCCCATTGATCGGCAAGGAGGATGGCGTCGGGAAAATTCTCAAAAAGATACCGGAATTGATCTTCCGGTTCCGCATTTTTTTGAGACCCTCTGCTAGCCTCCCCCACCTGACCAGGAAAGACCGTCACCTTTTCTTTCTCCATGATTCGATTTTCCTTGTTCATCTCCACGATTTTTTTCACGACCCTTTTGACGGCGCCCTTCATGCCGCGGGGAAATTCCCTCGCGGAGTTCCCCTGCAGACTTTTTCAGAAAGAACCTGCTTGATTCGGGTTCTCCGTCAATGACGTTTCAGGATGATAACCCTGTTCTGATAATCAACGGTTGCCCTGAAATCCTGAAGAAAACTGAGTCCCAGAATGGCATCAAAACCCATGGGGCGGGGATCACGATCCGTTACCACAGCAGGGACATTCTCCTTAAAGACATCGCCGAGGGCCACTTTCGATATCATCGACATCCTGGCTTCTATCGGGCCTCCGGCCGTTTGAACCTTCACCTTCCTGACGACGGGAGACGAGGGATCCAACTGCCTTGCCAGAGTCTCAGATATGACCATATGGCTGGCGCCCGTATCGAAGAGCATCGTCACGTTGATGGCGTCATCAAAAACACCTTTGACAATAATACCACCTGTTGGCGTATGGGAAAAGGGAATCTGGTATTCATCCGTTTGCGATCCCTTTGGCGCCGGAACGTTAACCGGGGCATTGACCGGAACATTGACACGCTGCACCTCCTGTTTCCCGCCATTCGAGCTCGCCTGGGGAAATGTATCCGATACATGGACCACGCCGTTTTCGTCAATCCAGCGATAGAACTCACCGGCTCTGAGCTTTCCGGGGCAGGAGAAACTGAAGAGCAACAATACCATAAATATCGCCAAGGACAATCGCCTTTGGGATCTTGCCGTTTTTTTGGAAAAGGTTGTCGTCATTCTCCCCCCTGCGACCTCGGATCGATCCGGTTCAAATTTCTTTCAACCCCTTCCATCCATCGCCTCATGTTTTCGCCTCATTTCTATAAAAAATCCAGAATATTCGGTATTTGGTCAGTGCTTCGTTGACTCCACCAAAAACAATAGAAAGAAACTCTTTGAATTGCATTCATTCATGGTAAAAATCAAAAATATTAATATAATGTATTTCTTCATACAAAATATGCACCGGATACCTTGAAAATTCCGAGTTAATTTATGCAGGAGTCGAGAGATGAGAACCGGGACAGAAACCTGTGAACTCACGCCGCATGAGGAAATCCAGAGCAGAATCAACCGTTTCAAAGAAAAAATGGCCGAGGCGGACATCCACTTTTCCATTATTATGGGAAATGTCGATCTTTTCTACTTTTCCGGCACCACACAACGAGGCATCCTGGTCATCTCCCTGGAGAGCGATCCGCTCCTGCTTGTGGAAAAAAATCAGGAACGGGCACGGAGGGAATCTCCTCTGACAATCACCCCGATGGCAAACCACGGGGACGTGCACGACATCCTTTCCGGAAAGGGGATCCTGCGCGGCAGGGGCGGCATGGAGTTGGATATCCTCCCCGTTTCCACGTACGAACGCTTTCGACGGATTTGTGAAGTTGACTCTTTTGCCGATCTCTCTTCGCTGATCCGGGAGGTACGGATGGTCAAGAGCGCCTTTGAAATCCGCCAGATGAAACGGTCGGGGAAAATCATGGATGCCGTCTTTTTCCGAGCGCGGGAGGTCATCCGGGAAGGCATGAGGGAAATTGATGTTGAAGCCGAGCTGAATGCCGAAGGCCGACGTCATGGTCACCAGGGATTGCTTCGCATGCGCGGCTTCAATCAGGAAATGATGTGCCTCTACGTGATTTCCGGACAGGCAGGCACAATTCCCACTGCCGTCGACGTCACCATCGCCGGCCTGGGCGTCACCCCTGCCCTTCCCCAGGGATCGTCCCTCAATGTCATTCAACGGAATCAGCCTGTCATCCTTGATTATGGCGCAGGTTACAACGGCTACATCACCGACGAGACGAGGGCCTTTGTGATCGGTTCTCTGAACGAAAAATTAGCCAGGGCGTATGATATCTCCAGAGAGATTATCGAGGAAACGGCCGCTTTTGCCGGGGAAGGCACGGAAACCACCCGAATCTTCGAATTCGCGCGCAACAGGGCCGAGGCAGCGAAACTTGATGAGTATTTCATGGGATACGGTGAAGGCAAGGTCGGATTTATCGGTCACGGCCTGGGACTTGAGCTCAACGAAATACCGGTCATCACTGCGCGTCACCGACAAACCCTGACCGAGGGGATGGTTTTTGCCCTTGAACCCAAGTTTGTCTTTCCCGGAGAGGGAAGCATCGGCATCGAGGCCGATTTCATTGTCCGCAAAAAAACACTGGAGCGCATTACCAGGACCCCCCTTGACCTTGTCCGTCTTTGAAATTCCGGGTGACCGCTTTTCAGCTATACTTGCCGATTTTGCCGACCCTCAAGAGGCCGGAATCTCTACTGTTCAACGATCTGCCGAAAAATGCCCTGCCGTTCCTGGTAAATCAGAGACAAATTTTAGTTGATAAATATCCTGCATCATGATTAAAAAACATCGCCGTAAGAAATTCCATTCGCGAGCAGGAACTGGCGCATCGATCTAACGAAACGGGTTGATAATTCGCAAATAATGACTACGAACATCATCATTGTGGAAGATAGCCTGACCCAGGCCGAAAAATTGAGATACACCCTTGAAGAACAGGGGTTTCATGTGCTGCACGCCCGAGACGGACAGGAAGCGCTTCAACTTATCACCAGCCACAAACCCGCCATTGTAATCAGCGATATCATTATGCCGGAGATGGATGGATTTGAACTCTGCAAACGCATCAAGTCGGAACCCACCATGAAAGCCACGCCGGTTATCCTCCTTACCGTTCTTTCGGACCCAAGAGATGTTATCCGGAGTCTGGAATGTGGTGCCGACAATTTTATTACGAAACCTTACGATGAAGAAAACCTCCTGTCCCGCATCCAGTACTTACTGACCCAGAGAGCGCAGGAGGAAATAACAGACGGCGATTCAGATCCGGAGATCCAGATTCTGATCGGTGGTCAGCAATATTCGATATCAGCAAGCCGAAAACGGATTTTGAACATCTTGATTTCCACTTATGAAACCGTCGTTCGGAAAAATCGGGATCTGCTCCGAACACAGCAGGAATTGCGAATGCTCAATGAGCACCTGGAGAATCGCGTTCAAGAGCGGACACGGAAACTGATCGAGGAAATTAACAGGCGCCGTCAGGTGGAAGAAGACCTCCGCAAGCAGGAGCAGGATTTACGCAACAAATCGAAAATACTGGAGGAAGTAAACACAGCCCTGCACGTCCTTATTAAGAACAGGGAACTGGATCGGATCGATCAGGGACAGAAGATCCTCTCCAATTGCAAAGAGCTGATCCTTCCCTATGTTGAACAGTTGAAAAAACAAAAACTTCCGCCTCAACAAATGACCTGCGTAGAGATCATCGAGGCAAATCTGCAGAACATCATCTCGCCCTTTCTCCAGAGCCTGAGTTCCGAGCTGGCCAATCTGACTCCCAAGGAAGTTCAGGTGGCCAATCTGGTGAAGGAAGGGAAAACAACCAAAGAGATATCTGAATTGCTGAATCTTTCCATACGTTCCGTTGAATCCCACCGGGACAACATTCGAAACAAACTGGGGATCAATAACGAAAAGATCAATCTCCGTTCCTACCTCCTGTCCTTCTCCTGAATAAATATCAGTTTTTGTCTGGCACAGGTTCCGTAGTCCACCCGTATTGCATTTCCTCTCTATTGTGGCACTATAGTCTCTTGAAAAAGGGAGGGTATATCAAATGATTTCTAAAACCATTCGTTGTTCCTGTTGTGGACATGAAGGTCCAGGAGAAATGACCGGAACTGTTTTTGAAAAAGATGACAGGGACATCTTTCCTGCCCAAGGACACGACCCTTATTCCGGTATGCTTTATTTCCGCTGTCCGCGGTGCCATGTTGTCGTTGCCATCGATCCTACCGCGGTTTTGGAATACAACACCCTTAACGGATACCCGAGTCCCTTGAATGATGATGCCGCATCTGCTACAGGAAGAGCGGCTCTCCTTCCGGTCTGGGGGGGACTCTTTTCAGGACTGACCCTCTTCTGCCTCTTTATGAGGCTTTTATATTAGACTTAACGAAGGGACGGAAAAGAATCATCGACTTTTCTCACATAGGTCGCATCTTAATCCTTTTTGGCCTGATTCTGGCGGCCATCGGATTTATTCTCCTGCTGGCAGGAAAAGTTCCCTGGCTTGGCAGACTTCCGGGGGATTTTTATTTTCGCGGCAAGCAGATCACATTTTTCTTCCCTCTGACAACAAGCCTGCTCATCAGCCTCATCCTCACCCTGATCCTGTGGTTGATCAGCAGGAGATAAAACACCCAGAGATTACCGAAATCGCCGTCCTCAGAACACCACCTAGAGCTTCATCGACTGACCCCCTACAGGCCTACCCCCAGAGGATCAAACCCGTTTCATGCTTGGACGCCAGTTTTGTGTTATACGGTAGAACGCGGATGCCATAGGAATGCGGCCCGTTGCGGCGGATCCGGTATCCCACGTTAAAGATGAGAGAGCCATTCAACAGGCTGCTCACCAGCTTCAGGGGTATCCGGTCCGGGGTCCCGATAAAGCCATATCCGTCATCACGCCCGATGACAAGTTCCACGGAAATTTCCTCGGGGCTCAATTTCCCCGGATCGATCCGGGCGGTAACCACCAGAGGCTGATCCACCACGATGGTATCGCCTTGAATCCCTTCCACACTGATATCCAGGAGATGGAGCGAAGAAAATCGCATGGGAATCGTACTCTTCCACTCGGCAATTTCTTTCGCCAGTTTGAAGCTGGACTCGCCGAGTTCGGCGCTCCGCCGCACCGTCGGCACGTACATTTCGTCATAATATTCCTGAAGCATTCTCTCCGTATTGAACCGGGGCGCCAGGGTATGGAGCGATCGCTTGATCATGGCAATCCATTTATCAGGGATCCCCGCCGTATCCCGATCATAAAATAAAGGGATCACGGAATTTTCAAGCATGGAATAGAGGGAAAGGGTGTCTTCCTCATCCACGCTGACATCTTCTTCCGAGAATCCACGAACCACAGGACCGATGGTCCAGCCGTTTTCCCCGTCATATCCTTCCGCCCACCAGCCGTCGGAGATGCTGAGATTCAGGACCCCGTTGTAAATCACCTTTTCCCCGCTGGTTCCACTGGCCTCATGAGGTCTTCGCGGGGTGTTCAGCCAGACATCCACGCCTCGGACAAGATGGCGGGCCACCTGGATATCGTAGTCATCAAGAAAGATGATTTTGCCCCGGAACGCTTGCTGATTGCAGATCGAAATGACCTTTTTGATCAGGCTCTTCCCCATTTCGTCATTGGGATGAGCCTTGCCGGCGAAAACCAGATGGACCGGCCGGGTGGGATGATTCAGAATTTTATCCAGACGCTCCACATCGGACAGGACCAGATCCGCCCGCTTATAAGGGGCAAAACGCCGGGCGAAACCGATCATCAGGGCGGTGGGATTCATTTTCGAATAGATCTCTTCCCGCCAGGTCTTGGAATAGCCATATCTGGACCAGTGCTTGGAGATGTGGTTCCGGATATAATCGATCATTCTCTGCTTGAGTTCATAGCGGGTGCGCCACAGCATGGCGTCGGGGATATCCCAGACCTTTTTCCAGGTTTCGGGATCGGTAATGGCGTTTTGCCATTCGCGCCCCAGATAGAGATCAAAAAGCTCCTTCATCTTCGGAGCGATATAGGAAGCCATGTGCACGCCATTGGTCACCGTCCGGATCGGGATATCCAATTCATGAAAGCCCTTCCAGACATCGCGCCACATGCGGCGCGCCACCTCTCCATGGATCTGGCTGACCCCGTTGCACAGCTGACTCATCTTGAGACCCAGGACGGTCATGAAGAAAGGCTTGTCGTCGCCGGCCTCCTTCAGCCCCAGGTCATAGAACTGCGACCAGGAGATCCCCGACCATTTGATGAAATTTGCAAAATAATGTTCGATGAGATCCTTGGCGAATCGTTCGTTACCCGCTTCTACCGGCGTATGGGTGGTAAAAATGCAACTGCTCCGGACCACTTCGCTGGCCTCATCAAAATTCAACCCTTCCTCCGTCATCAGGAGTTGAATCAGACTGAAAACGAGAAACGCCGAATGACCTTCATTGAGGTGATAGAGACTGGGTTTGATGCCCAGTTTTCGAAGCAGACGAATGCCTCCCGCTCCCAGGAGCAGTTCCTGTTCGATCCGCGTCCTCTGGTCCGCCGGATAGAGACGTCCCGTTATTTTTCTGTCCTGAGGGGTATTGCCGGGAACATCGGAATTCAAGAGATAAAGAGACAGACGACCGACCTGCACCTCCCAGATATTCGCATAGAGGGTCCGCCCCGGAAGCTCCAGGGCAATCTGTACCTCGTCTCCTTTCTCATCCTGTACGATCTGCAAGGGCATATTGGAGAAGTCACATTCCGGATATTCCGCGATCTGAACCCCGTCCTTATCAATGAACTGCTTGAAATACCCGTTCCGGTACAGGAGCCCGACCCCCACCAGAGGGATATTGAGATCGCTGGCCGTCTTGATGTGGTCCCCGGAAAGGACGCCCAATCCGCCCGAATAAATCGGCAGACTTTCATGGAGGCCATATTCCGTGGAAAAATAGGCGACAGGCGCAGACCACTTGATCTCAGGCGAACTTGACAGCCGCCGGCAAAGCGTCTTATCCGTCATGTAGTGGTCAAACTGCTTCATGACGGACTCGTAAAGGCTCAAATAAACGGAATTGTTCTTTGCTTCAAACAGCCTCTCTGCAGATACGGTCTCCAGCATTCGAACGGGATTGTTGCCCATTTCCGTCCAAAGCTGAGGATCCAGGGTCTCAAACAACTCAAGGGCGCGGGGATTCCATGCCCACCATAGATTGTAGGCCAGCTCCCTCAAACGGGAGATCTCCCGGGGAAGATTCGCCACGGCCGTGAACCGGCGGAAGTGGGGCTGGGTTGAAACCGTGCCGGCAAAGCTATGGCGAAAGGCCGTCCGGTAATCGACCAGGGCAAGTTTCTCCGTATACTCCCGGGCAATGGCTTCCGCCTTTTCGTAGGCGGCCGCATAATACTTGAAGAATTCCGCCCAGCTGGCCTTCATGGCAATGGTCCAGGCACTCTCTCTGCGCTGCTGCATTTCAAGTTCCGTCCAGGAAAGAAAATCCTTCAGAAGATCAAATAGATCATTGGTGATCGACTGGCCATCTCTGCCTTTTCGTCTCAGGATCATGACGCCGTTCTGTTCCGCAAAGGAAGACTGGACCCAGAGCCCGAAGCCGGTCTGATCCGTTGAAATCGTGGGAACGGCATGGGCGGCGCTTTCCTGGGGCGTATATCCCCACGGCTCGTAATAGGATGGGAAGACGCCCAGGTCACATCCGGAAAGGGTTTCATAATACGTCATATTGATCAGTCCGTCGTGTCCGTTGAGATAGGCGGGGATAAAGATAATGTTGATCTTGTTCTGCGGCAGATTCTTCAACCCGAGGCGGTTGCTTGTCTCCAGAATCGGGTCAGAGGCTTCATAATGTAAGCGGTGCGTGCAGATCGGGGGTGTTCCTGTCTCTCCTTTGGCGTAATCGCTTTGCAGGGCCGGAATCAAATCCGTATGGCCGCCCAGGACAAACAGATAAACAAGGATCGACTGATCGCTTTTCATTTCCTTTTCCAAGCGGCCCAGGGCGTCAAGAAAGACATCGATGCCCTTGTTATGAAATTCATACCTCCCGGATACCGCGATTATCCTGGTTTCGCTGGGCAGGTCTTTTTTCAGAAACCGGCAGGCAGCTTTCAGGAGCCGCATCCTGGAACGCAGAGCGGGACGGCGATCCTGGACCAGATTCGGGATCTGTTCCACATCCAGTCCATTGGGGGTAATCATTTCCGGATAGCGTCCAAGAAAATTCTTCGCCTCCAGAGCGGTAATGTCACTGACCGTTGTGAGGCAGCCTGCTTCCCGGGCCGCAGCCGCCTCCATGGAATATTTCGCTGTAATATTGTGGGCATTTGCTTCCCTCATGGGAGAGATATGATCCATGGAGGCATAGATGTCCATCCCCGATCCAGCCAGGGTCCGTCCCAGAATCGTTGCATGGGTTGTAAAGACCGTCCCGATTTCAGGAATGGCTTTTTTCAGAAAGAGCAGCCCCGCGCCGGTCATCCACTCATGAAACTGGGTAACCGCCGTTCCCCCCTGGGGGCGGACCATGAGATTGTAGATGGTCTCGATGACTTCTCCGCAGGCGTAACTGAACATGACAGGTTCCGTATAATCCCATCCGCCTGCGATGGAATCCACGCCATAATCTTCCCACATCCGGTAAAGAAGTTGATCCTTGTTGTACTTCACGCTGAAATTGACCAGGATGACTTTGGGCTCGCCGGGAATCCTCCAGCGCCCAAAACGACAGGGAAGGTCCTTGATGGCCGCTCCTTCCCGGATCTTATTCCAGCATTCTTCGTCGGTTTCCTCAAAATCAAGATTGGTTTTAAAGTCCGGTCCGAGAAGATAATAATTCTCTCCAAAAACCTTCATGGCTTCCCGGATTTTGCTGCTGATCACGGTATAGATTCCGCCGACCTTGTTGCATACCTCCCAGCTGCATTCAAAGAGATATCTGTTTTGATTTTCGTCCATTTTTTCCAACTCCTCTGATTGATGAAGCATCCAGGAGATATCTTCAAAAAAATATTAAAATATTATAATTTATTTATCAGGAAAAACAAAAGGATTCCATTCTCAGGCAATGGATTTTATGTGACGGCGATACGACAACCCGACTTAGAGAGAAACAGAAGCCGGGGCATACGATGACGCGGGCAGATAAATCGTAAAGGTCGTTCCGATCCCCACTTTTGAAGATAACGCCAGATAGCCTTCGTGTTTCTTGATGATGGAATAGCAGATGGCCAACCCCAGCCCCGCCCCTTTGACGTTTTCCACCGGCTTCGTCGTAAAATAGGGGTCGAAGACTTTGCCCTGGTACTCCGGAGGAATGCCCACCCCCTGGTCCTGGAAGGAAATCCGGATATAGGAGCCCTCTTTCAAGGAAGGGACTTCTCCGGATGTCACATTCACATTTTCGGCGCGGATTCGGATGGAACCCCCTTCCGGCATCGCCTCCTGGGCATTCATAATCAGGTGACGGATGACCTTCTGTACTTGCCCGACGTCAATGTCCAAGGGCCACAGAGATTCGGGAAATTCGAATTCGCAGCGGACGTTTGATCCGCTGAGAAAAAGCGCCACGGTATCCCGGAGAAAGGCGGCAATCATGACTTTTTTCCGCAAAGGACCTCCCCCCTGGGCAAATGTGGCCAACCGATTGGTCAGTTCCCTCCCCTGAAGGCAGATTTTTTCCGCCTGAATCATTTTTTCATAAGCCGGATTATCAGAGGAGAGATTAAGCTTGGCCAGCGAAACGTTCCCCAGGAGAGCGGCAAGCAGGTTATTGAAATCATGGGCGATACCACCGGTAAGAATTCCGACGGACTCAAGTTGCCGTGCTTTGACCAGCTCTTCCTCCATATGTTTCCGATCTGTAATATCATGAACGAGAAAATACAGGAGCTGCTCGCCGGAAATCTCAATCGGACCGATATAGGCCTCCACATCACGAACTTCACCGTTCGACAGGCGGTTCAGGAAATAAAAATGCCCGCATTCCCGTTTCCTGGCCCTTTCCATATCCCGCAGAAGCTGCTCCCGGGAAAGGATGTTGATATCGTCAATCATTTTCGATTTCAGGACGTCCTTACTGTATCCGTAGAACTGACAGGCCGCCGAATTGGCGTCCACGATCCTGCCCGTATCAGGATTAACCAGCAGCATGACGCCAATATTTTCTTCAAAAAGACAGCGATAACGGGCCTCGCTCTCCAGGAGTCCTTCCTCCGTCCGGATGCGATCCGCAATATCCCGAACGACCACTTCAACCAGCTTTCTCTGCTTCTGCGTAAAACAACTGACCGTCGCTTCAACGGGGAAAACGGCGCCATCCTGCTTCTTATGGTACCATTTACGGACATTCGTTTTTGCCGCTTTCAGAGCCAGGGCCGTTTTATCCGGTTCTGTGGAAATATCCGTGATTTTGAGTTTCAGCATTTCCGCAGAGCTGTATCCATAAAGGCCAAGGGCGGCCATATTGGCGTCGACAATAAATCCTGTTTTTCTATCAACAAGGAAGACAGGATCGCCTGCCGATTCGAAGAGCCGTCGATATCTCTGTTCATTCTCCTTTACAGTTGCCGCCTGTCTCGACGTGGCAACGTTACTGCAAAGCCCTATCAGGGCGATCAGCCGACTGTTCGAATCAAATAGCCCCCTATTGGACTGGTCGATCCATCGTTCCTTCCCTTTCGAGTCAATAATTTTATATTCATAACGGCCGGCGACAGTTCCCCCCAGCAGATCTTCCCAGTTTTCATTACAGTATTCAAAGTAGTCCGGGTGAATGATATCCCGGATAAAAAAAGGCTTCCGGTAAAAATCTTCTGCCGGATAACCAAATACTTCGGCAACGGCAGGGCTGACGTACTCACAGGCACCCTCGGGAATTTTCAACAGGAAGACCGCATCACTCAGGTTTTCAAGAATCAGACGATATTTTTCCTTTTCCTGAAGGATATCCTCAACGATCTTTCCCCCAAGGAGCGTATCCGGCTCGGTTGTCTGTTTCTTCATGAATTCCAGTTCGGCCATGAACTGTTCCCTGGTCATGGTCTTTCTTGTTACCATTCAAAGCCTCCCTGAAACTCCACCCCGCAAAAGGACCTGAAGAATCTGGTTGTTCTGTAGTTCAGTAGGATCATCATAATGATGCATGGAAAATGCCTGCAAGACAGCCTGGCATTACGTCGTTTCATGAAGACGAAGGTACAACTGAATCAGCCCTGCCGTACTCCACGCCTGGGCGATGCAACCACCCGGCCTGTAGGGAGGGTTGCCATCGAATACCTCGGAAATGCATCCGAGCCCCGCTTCGCTTACATGTCTATCCATAAAGTCGCGGACAAGATTCAACAAATATCGCTTCGTTTCAACGGGATTCTCGGCTATCCGCAAGCAGGCCTCCCCGTAATGGGCTAAAAGCCAGGGCCATACCGTTCCCTGGTGATAAGCCCGATCACGGGTTGCTTGATCCCCCTCATAGAATCCCCGATAATTCCAATCTTCAGGGGCAAGGGTTCGAATTCCAACCGGTGTCAGAAGGTGCGCGCGGACACAGGCGACAATGCCTTTCCATTGACGGGGCTCCAGGGGTGAAAAGGGCAGGGAAACAGCCAGAATCTGGTTGGGGCGGATGGTCCTGTCTAGAACTCCTTCAAAATAGACATCGCCCAGATATCCCTTTTCCTCGATCCAGAAGGTTTCTTTAAAAGCCTGACGCAGACTGTTCAGCAGATCCTCCGGCAGCAGGTGCGGTTCTTCAAACCGTTCTCCCAGTTCGGCGAAAAAAGACAGGGCGTTATACCAGAGGGCATTGATCTCCACAGGCATCCCATTCCTCGGGGTCACGGGACGGCCCTGCACAATGGCATCCATCCAGGTCAGGGCATGCCAGCCATCGCCGGCAGAAAGAAGGCCCCGGTCATCCATCCCGATGTTGAAGGATGTCCCTGCCATGTAGTTGGAAATGATCCGCTTCATGGCGGGCCACATCTTATCCCGGATGGCGTCAATCTCCCCCGTGTATTTCAGCATCTGCTGCACCGCCCAGAAGTACCACAGGGCGGTATCCACCGTGTTGTAAGCGTGTTTGTCCCCGCTTTCGGCAAAGAAGTTGGGCAACAGCCCGTCTTTTTCACTGGAAGCCATCGCGTTGAGGATATCGATTCCCTCTTGAGATCGTCCGGAGCAGAAGGTCAATCCCGGAAGAGAGATCAGTCTGTCCCGTCCCCAGTCCTGGAACCAGTGGTAACCGGCGATAATGCCGGGGCGTCCCGAAGGAGTGCGGATCAGAAACTGCTGCCCGGCAAAGAGCAGGCTGCTCAGATTGCTCCGGTCTTCCTCCCGGTCGAGTTGATTCCCTTGAGCGTCACAGGTTTCCACGAGGCGGAGACGGCGTTCCTCTTCGGCACTCCAGATTTTTTTCAACTGCCCCTCAAAGGGCGTCAATGCCGCCGTCACAATGACCGAGCTGCCCGTTTTCACCGGAATTTCCATAACGCCGGGGCAGAAAAGATCTTCCCGCCATTCATAACCGCGCCGTTCCTCAACGGGGTATTCAAAATTCCGGTACCACACCGGGCAGGGGGAAAAGGAACTTTTAATGCTGCTCTGGAAAAACAGCGAAGGAAGATCGGGGTAGGGCTTCATGCTGAAACCGTTTTTAACTGCGCCTGTTTCAACAGACAAAGCGGGATTTTCCTTCGTCAGGGCATGATGATTGCGGAAAGCGACAAAAGGCCTCAATCTCAGGACGGCCTTTGATGGGCAGGAATCCACATCATAACGGATCAGGACGCGATTCTCCCCGGAGACCATAAGAATGCTTTTACGGACCTGAAGGTCTCCACCGGCATAAATAAACCGGGGATAATCATCCCATATGTAAGCCTTCATGGGAAATTCCGGAGGGAAAAAGACGCCCGGATACTGATGGCAGGACAGGAAGATTTCCTCCGTTCCCGCCGAAAGGGAGTCTTCCACTTTAGAAAGAAGCACATGTCGTCCCGGAGGCGAATCCAGGCTCGCGACCAGCAGACCATGATATTTCCGGGTATGACAATTCAGAAGCGTGCTGGAAGCATAGCCGCCCAGCCCGTTCGTTTCGAGCCATTCCAACTCCAGAGCCGTTTCCCGGCTGCCCGGAACCTCTTGATCCCATTTCATTTGCATCATCGCCACACCTCCTCCGCTGAATCTGCTGATACCGAATCACCATCGTCAGGCTGACTACGTCGGATTCGTTGTCGGTTCCTCAACATATCCCCGAAATGTCTCGCCGCTCCCTCCTTGCCGCCTTGTTATCTTTTTGACTGCAACTTGATATGCATTCCTGGGCATTCCGCCTCAAGGCATGTTGTAGACCTCTACCCCCGCCGGCGCCTTGAAGTTGAACATGCGATCGGAAATTCCACTGTTCACTCGCAGATTGCGGAAACGGATCCGGGTCGCATTTCCGTAAGGATCGGTAAAACTGCCCTCCAGAATTTGATAGCTCTTCCTGTCCACGACCAGGTTGAGCTGATCCGTTCCCAATCCCGGCGCCTTGGGAATCAACCTTAATCGATAGTTGCCCTCCTGATCAACGGCGCCCGGCTCCGCAAAACTGACCTGAAAATCTTCCCGGAGTTTTCCCATGCCGGAGAGAAAACGGACCGCCATTTTCGATTTGAAAATCGCATCGGCGTTCTGAACATAAACGACGGAATCCCCGGGAACATAGAGCCAGGCTTTCTGAGGATTGACGATCAGTTTCTTGACCTGTGGTTTCTGGTAATCCCACAGCATCCGCCGGGGATTCTTCAAAAAGAGAATCCCCTCTTCCCGCTCCGTTTTTCCCACGGATCTCAGGGAAACTTCCTGGACAAAGGTCGCCTTCAGATCACGGGTCCGCTCATAGGCCTCCTGCATCCGGATGATTACGGCGGTAAGGGAGGGGGCATCGCCCGCCCAGAGGCTCCCCGCCCACCCGAGCAGAAAAACGGAGATAAGCAGCAAAGCAAAGGCATAAGCCCATCGGTTAAAAGGGCCTTTATTCTTTCTTGACAAATCCCTATTCATAAAGAAAACCCAACTTTATTCCTTACTCCTGTTGATATCGCGGGAATCCGCAATTATTTAAGGATCTCAGCACTAAAGACAGAACTTATTGAAATCATTGTAATTTATATTGCCTAATTCTTATGCAAGTCGGTCAATATTGGTAACAATTACAGACTTACCCAACTTATCAACAATCTTATCCACAGGCTTTTCCACAAGATTGTGGATGAGGCCCCTTCGGCAAACTCTAATCGGAAATTTTGATCCTCCATCCAAAAGGATCCTCTTTTTCACCACACTGAATACTCAGAATTTCCTCATAAAGTTGTTTGGTCAAGGCACCCGTCTTTCCGTCGTTAACAAGATGTTCCTTTCCCTGATAATAAAACTGACCGACCGGAGACACGACAGCAGCCGTGCCCGAGGCGAAGACTTCCCTGAGCGTCCCGGCTTCGACGGCGCGGAGGATTTCATCCATGGAAAGTCTTCGCTCCGAAACGGTTCTGCCCAAGTGCCGGGCGATCTGGATGACGGAGTCCCTGGTCACGCCGGGCAGGATCGTCCCCTCCAGGGGAGGAGTCACCAGTTCATCGCCGATGAGGAAAAAGATATTGCTGGTACCCACCTCTTCAACATATTTTTTTTCAATGGCGTCCAGCCATAAAACCTGGGTATAACCCATCCCCATGGCGATCTGACTGGCATAAAGGCTGGCCGCGTAATTCCCCGCATTCTTACAGTTCCCGGTCCCGCCGCGCACCGAGCGGACATATTCCTCGCTGACATAAATCTTCGTCGGATTGAAGCCTTCTTGATAATAGGCCCCCACGGGTCCGACGATGATGAAGAAGAGGTACTCGCTGGAGGGATGCACACCAAGCGCCGCTTCCGTCGCGATCATCGTCGGCCGGATATACAGAGACGTTCCCCGCCCATGGGGAATCCAGTCTTTTTCGAGAAGAACCAGTTCGGTGACAGCCTCCTGGAACACCTCCGGATCAATGGTCGGCATGCAGAGCCGTTTTGCCGAGTTATTCATCCGCCGAATATTTTCCTGCGGACGGAACAGGTAAATCTCACCGGATCTTCCCCGATAGGCCTTCATCCCTTCAAAGATTTCCTGTCCGTAATGAAGACACATGGCGGTCGGATCGAGACAGAGAGGCCGATAGGGACCGATCTCCGCATAATTCCATCCCGTCTTTGCAGAATAAGTCATCGTGAACATATGATCGGTAAAAAACTTACCGAATCCCAATTTCGCCTCATCAGACGGTTTCGCTTTTCTGGATTCCGGCGCCGCCGGATTCACTTTAATCTCCATAGATACGGTCTCCTTCATGAATTACGCGATTTCTTTTCGAAGTCAAGCGATGCAAAATAATAAAATTTTCATTTCTTTTGTCAAACGGTATTTCCTTTTATTTGAACGGCTATATCCGGTAGGAATCCAAACTCCGGTACTGAATCGCCTCTGCAACATGGCGGCTCGAAATCGCTTCGCAATCTTCAAGATCTGCAATCGTACGGGAAACCTTGAGGATTCGGGTAAATGCCCTGGCGCTGAGTCCCAGCCGCTCCATGGCCATTTCAAGAAGCCGATGGGAATCCTCATCCAGGGTGCAGAATTCTGAAATCTGCCGATCAGACAAGCGGGCATTGCATAACATACCATTGCCGTCCATCCGTCCCTGCTGCTTTTTCCTCGCCCGCAGGACCCGCTCCGCAATGACCTCCGACGACTCGCCGCTGTAAGGTCCGGTTAACTCTCGATATTTCACCGAAGGAACCAGGATATGAATATCGATCCGATCCAGCAGCGGACCGGATAATCGCGCCTGATACTGCCGTATCTGCCGGGGCGAACAACGGCATGGGTGGTTGGGATCGCCATGATAGCCGCAGGGACAGGGATTCATGGCCGCCACCAGCATAAAGCGTGCAGGGAAAGAGGCCGTCATCGATGCCCGGGTGACCGTCACGGAACCGTTTTCCAAAGGCTGTCTCAGGGCCTCCAGGGCATTCTTACGGAACTCCGGGAATTCATCGAGAAACAAGACCCCGTGATGCGCAAGGCTGATTTCACCCGGCCTCGGGTTCTGCCCTCCACCGATCAGACCGGCGTCGGAAACGGTATGATGAGGCGCCCGGAAGGGGCGCGACCCGATGAGGAATTCTTCTCTGTCGAGGAGTCCGGCAACGGAATAAATCTTGGTGATCTCCACCGCTTCTTCAAAGCTCAACGGAGGAAGAATGGAGGGAAGTCGCTCTGCCAGCATCGTTTTCCCCGAACCCGGGGAACCGATCATGAGAAGATTGTGACCCCCTGCGGCCGCAATTTCCATCGCCCGTTTGGCTTGATCCTGCCCCCGGATCTCACGAAAATCCCGTTCCGCGGGAGACGTATTCCCCCGGAAATCTTCACCGCAAGACAAGGAAGGAAGAATATCACCGACCCCATTGAAATAATTCACAATTTCCGGAAGCGTCCTGATGGCGATGACTTCGATTCCCTTGACCATGGCTGCTTCGGAAGCATTTTCCTCCGGAACGACCAGCCCCCGAAAATTCAATTCCCTGGCCAGCTGCGCTGCGGAAAGAACACCGCTGACCCCTTTGACGGTTCCATCCAGGGATAGTTCCCCCATCAACATGAATTCCCCGGCGCTGTCCCCCTGAATGACCCCTTCTGCCGTCAGGACGGCCAGGGCAATGGGGAGATCGAATCCCGTCCCTTCCTTGCGAATATCCGCAGGGGCAAGATTAACGGTGACATGGTTTCTGGGGAAACTGTAGCCTGAATTGCGGATGGCCGCCCGAATCCGGTCCTTGCTCTCTTTAACCGCCGCATCGGGTAATCCTACCGTGGAGAACTGCGGCAGCCCACGGGCAACGTCCACTTCGACCACCACGGGATAGGAATCGATTCCTATCAGGGTGGCACTGCTTACCTTGACCATCATGGTTCATCCTCTTTCCGGACGATAAAGTCCTGTCCGGAAGCGCGGAATACCCATACTTTGAAATTGTACCATTTTCTTAATGGTTCTCCCTTAGGGAATACCCTCAAATACTTCTGATAAAAGGCATTTAAAACTTACCGAACAAGAAGAGTTCTGGCAAGTTATTTCTAACTCCGTGCCAGAAATTTGCCGTCTTGACGAAAGAAATGGCCTGTGTTAGAGTCGTTGCCAGTTTTAAGAAAACAATACATAAAGTCTTAATATACTAAAGTTTTTTCATGAATGGAAGATTAAAAATCGGATGACGCACAGCAAAGAAAAAACAGGGCTTTCCCACCTTGACGACCAGGGCCAGGCCAAAATGGTGGATGTGACCGCCAAAGACGAAACAACCCGTGAAGCGGTAGCCTGCGGAATCATCAGGTTGCAGCCGGAAACCGTCAGGCTCATTCAGGAGGGCGGACTTCCGAAAGGCGATGTTTTCAGTGTGGCCAGGATCGCAGGAATCATGGCGGCCAAGAAGACCTGGGGACTGATTCCTCTTTGCCACCCGTTGATGTTGACGGGTATCGACGTTTCCTTCACCAGCAATCCGGAAAGCGGAGAGATCGCCCTTGAGGCGCGTGTTAAAACCGTCGGCAAGACCGGAGTGGAAATGGAAGCCCTCACTGCGGTCAGTGTCGCAGCCCTGACGATCTACGACATGTGTAAAGCGGTTGACCGGGAAATGGTCATTGCGGAAATTTTCCTGCAATCCAAGCAAGGCGGCCGGAGTGGTACCTTTCTTCGATCCGGTTTCTCGCCATCCTCCCCATCCGGGTCGTGAGGGATTGTCCTTTCGACTTTATTTGAATAAGATTCTCTTGTCCTCAGTTATTTGACCGTCTCTCAAGGTAGTCCATTTCATGGAAAACAGGATTTATGGAATACGGAAGCTTTTTGCCGTCTCTCTCGGCGTGGATGTGCTCCTTCTATGCGTCCTTTTTGTTCTTTCCTTTCTGCTGGGGGGATCATCCCTGGAAAGAATTGTTCTGGCCGTTTTTTTAATACCTTCGATCTATGTTTTCTTCGAACTCTGGTCACGGAAGGTTATCGTTCATCCCCAGGGCATCCGGCTGGAAAAACTCCTGCGCAGAAAGGAGCTGAAATGGTCCGATATTACCAATGTCGGGGTTCTCGTCCTTCACTCGCGGACTTACCTGCTGCTGACCACGGTGAAAGGCTTTTTCAGCATTTCCAATAGCTATGAGAATTTTACAAGCCTTCTGCAGGACATTGCCGAACGGATCGAGCCGGATAAAGTCGATGAGGAAGTTCGCCGGCAGATGGACTTCCCCCAGGTAAACCGTTTCGAAATTATCAAGATCTGGATTGCTGCATTGGTCATGCTGATTCTGATCATCTTCAAATTGTTTTATTGATCCCTTTGTTTCCTCTTTGTTTCAGAAAGGAGAGAGATTTTCCCATGAATTGTGCCGACCGCCAGAATCTTGCTGCAGAAATCGATCAAGAAGTCCCTTCCTCGCCCGCTTTTGTCCTTGAGAAAATCCTTCTGAAACAGCTTGAAGATATGGCAACGGTTTTAGAGTCTACGGACTCCGGTCGAAGCACCCTGTACGATGACATCATGACCATGGTGGAGCGCAGCCTGTTTCGGATCGCTCTGCAGCGGAATCATCATGTTAAAAGCTCGGCATCCGCTTATCTGGGTATTAATCGAAACACATTCCAGAAAAAAATGATTAAACTGGGGTTGGCCTCTTCAAAACCCTGAAAAAAAAAACCGGTCAACCGGCCAACAGGGAAAAAGGGAAGCCTACCGCGTCAGATATCCATATACTGAGGTCTTATGATAATTTCTAAGATACTTAAACACCGGACTGGTATATTTTGGTCGCTGCTTCGGGAAACGCGGATCTTTTTCGGCTGTTCTCCGCAGCGGATTCCCGGGCCGGCCCTTATTTTCTTCCCTGTCGAACCCGCTGTGCTTTGCTGCGGTCTGGCCGGCATCCTGACCTTCAAAGGGGCTTCCGTGCCGCCTGAAAACGTTCAGGAGGTGATCCGGCAAATCAAGGAAGGACTTCCCGCTCTGAAAGAACGGAATCTCCAGGGTTTCCTGTCCGGAGCGTTCCCGGTGGATTCTTACCTCAGCGGAAGCTCTCAATTGGAGAGGCTGTCCAATGCCCTGGAGGAGCTGAAACAGGAAGCCGCCGCGGAGCATCTCTTCTTTTCAAAAGAAGAAAGGGACGGACTGTATGAGCAGGTTGCCTCCCTGCGGGACTTTCTTTCCGCAGAGGAATTTCAACTGGAACATTCCGAAGTTTCCGTCAGCACTCAGCACCTGGAAATCATCAACGGCCGTCTGGGCGTGCTCAAAGACTTCATCTGGACCCTGGAAAAGGATATTCTGGACAATCTCGGACGGATCGCCGTCCTCTGTCCGGTCCTGCCTGGAGAGGGGTTATCCCGGGAAGCCTTCCCCAAATACCGGAAGCTCAATTATCTCCTGAATTGCCTTGATCGTCTGGAAGTCCGGGGACGGGACTCCGCAGGCATCCAGATTTCCTTCACCCTGAAGGAGGAACAGGCCTTTGAAAAGGCATTGGCATTTCTCCGGGAAAATTCCCTTTATGAAGATTTTCTCCGGCGGAGCCAGCCGGGCGATCTGCTCAACGGCTCGATCGGGATTTCTCTCGAACCTGAAAAACGGGGTAACGCAACAGTCGCCTTTACTTACAAAACCGCGGCTATTATCGGGGAGCTGGGCCGCAATGTCCGGAAGTTGAGAGAAGCCATCGCCGGTGACGCCCTGTTTCCCGTCTTTGCCCGTTTCTCGACCGGCTTTGAAACCGCTTTTGCCCACACCCGCTGGGCCTCCGTTGGCTCCATTACGGATGACAACTGTCACCCCATCAACAATTACGCCTTGGCCATGGATAAGGCCGGTTATGACACGGGTTTGGCAATCGCCGATAAGACATACCCCCTTTACGGAAGGGGCAAATGGTTTGTCTCCGTGGTCTTGAACGGGGACATTGACAATTATGCCTCCCTCCGCACCGCTCTGGAGGCGGGACGGGAGGTGATTCCCCGGGAAGTCACCACCGACACCAAGATCATTCCCCTTCAGATTGAAAAATACCTCCTGGAAGGCCACGACCTGCAGGAGTCTTTTCGCCGGGCGGTCAGCGACTTTGAAGGCTCCCACGCTATTGCCATGGTCAGCAATCTCGCTCCGGAGAAGGTTTTTCTTGCCCTTAAAGGCAGCGGTCAGACCATTTACGTCGGCCTTGCCCCGGATTCGTATATTTTTGCATCGGAATTGTACGGCATTGTGGAAGGGGCCTCCCGGTTTGTAAAAATGGATGGGGAAAAGACTTCCGGAGGCCCTGACGATGAATCCGGGCAGATCTTTGTCCTTGACCAGAGTGGGCGGGGAGACCTCTCGGGGATATCGGCGTCTTTTTATGACGGGACCCCTTTCCCGCTGACCGATCGTAATGTTCAGAATGCGGAAATCACAACCCGGGATATCGACCGGGGAACCTATCCTCATTTCTTTCTGAAGGAAATTACGGAATCCGCCCTTTCCGTCAAGAAGACCCTGCGGGGAAGGTACCGGATCTCCAGAGGAAAGAATGGAGCTGCGGAGGTCTTTTTCAATCTCGGAGCCGATGTGGTTCCGGAAGGGCTCAAGGAGGCTCTCAGAAAGGGAACGATCCGCCGCATTCTCGTCATCGGTCACGGCACGGCTGCGGTTGCCGGTTCCGCTGTTGCGGATGCCCTGGAGCGATACCTTCAGGGAGCGACCCTGACCGTAGAAGCCCGGATCGCCTCGGAACTGAGCGGTTTCTGCCTTTCCGATAACCTGAGCGACACACTTGTTGTGCCCATCACCCAGTCGGGAACGACCACCGACACCAACCGGGCGGTCGCCATGGCCGCGGAGCGCGGGGCGACAATCCTCGCCGTCGTTAATCGCCGCCAATCGGATATCACTTCCAAATCCCACGGGGTCTTTTATACGAGCGACGGCCGGGACATCGAGATGTCCGTGGCCTCCACCAAGGCCTTTTATTCCCAGATTATCGCCGGCCATCTCCTGGCCCTCTTCTTCGCCCAGATTCTCAAAACGCTGCCGGATACCGTAATCGCGGCGGAACTGGCCGTCCTCGAACAGGCACCGGACGCCATGGGACAGGTTCTGTCGCAAAAGGAGGAAATCCGTCAGGCCGCCGAGCGTTTCGCCAAGCGCAAGACGTACTGGGCCGTTGTCGGCAGTGGCCCAAACAAGGCCGCCGCCGATGAGATCCGCATCAAGCTCAGCGAGCTCTGTTACAAGACCATCTCCACGGACATCGTGGAAAACAAAAAGCACATCGATCTGTCGGCGGAACCCCTGATCGTTGTTTGCGCCGCCGGAAATCCCGAGGCGGTCATGGGCGACATCGTCAAGGATGCAGCCATCTTCAAGGCCCACAAGGCGGCGGTTGTGGTTTTTGCCGATGCCGATGAGGACCGCTTTGACGGTCTTGCCGACGCCGTCATCCGGATTCCCCAGGCTCCTCTACCCCTGCCGGTCATCCTCAATACCGTGGCCGGTCACCTCCTGGGCTATTACGCAGCCCTCAGCATTGATGCGGATGCCCTGTTCCTGAAAGAATACCGCAGTCAGATCAACCGGATCATGGTGGAGCAGGATAAGCGCAAGGCTCCTCTTTACGAGCGGATTGCCGACCGGGACTTCCGCCGGCTGATCCGCGATTTTTCCTCCCAGTTTCACCAGCGGCGCAACGCCGGAGCCTTTTCCTTTACCAGCGTAAAAACCGTGTCGGATATCGCACTTCTCCTGAAGTACGTCGTCGGCAAACTCCCCCTGGAGGATTACTGGATCGACTTCAAGAACGGGGACGATCTCCTTTCTCCCATCGATCTGCTGGATGTTTCCCTGGGACAGGCCATTGATGAACTGTCCCGCCCCGTCGACGCCATCCGTCATCAGGCCAAGACCGTTACGGTGGGAACGAGCCGCAAGGAGGAGCCCCTCTCCGGCATTCTCTTCACTCTTCTTAAGGAGTTGGGATTCTCCACCAAGGCGCTCGTGGGCAAGACCATTATGAACCTGAACCGGATTCAGGAAGCCGTCGCGGAAATCCGGGGCTATACCCTTTACGGCATCAACAACCTGGATGCGGACGGCACCCCGGGAGCGGAAGCGACGATTGCCATTGTCAAACGGGGCGGCATCTCCCTGGGAATGACCTCTCGGGCGGAGACCTCCAACCGGCTCATGGGAACGAAGAAAACCATGGCCCGAACCCGCAGGATTTATATCGGCCGGGGGAAACTCGACGGTATGTCCATCGTCGTTCTCCCTTTGCTCGGCGAAGGAGGTTTCGTTCGCTATATCCTGCTGGTGCATGTCGTCTTCAACGAAGTCCTGCCGTTGAAAAAGAAAATCGATATCCTGGATGTGAAGTATAATGACATCCTCAACCTGATCAATGAGTACAACCTGCCCTGGGAGGATTCTTATCTCGAGAGGATTCCTCTGGAAATCCTGCTGGGCGAAGCGGCTGAAACACTTGTGGAAGTAATCCGGAAGGAAATTGAGAAGCCGGAAAAGGAGAAGTAGAAAAGCATGAGAACCAAGTTCATTTTCATCACAGGCGGGGTCCTGTCATCTCTGGGGAAAGGATTGGCGGCGGCATCCATCGGAGCCGTGCTGGAATGCCGGGGGTTGCGGGTGACGAACCAGAAGCTGGACCCTTACATTAACGTCGATCCCGGAACGATGAGCCCCTTTCAGCACGGAGAGGTCTTCGTCACCGACGACGGCGCCGAAACCGACCTGGATCTGGGCCATTATGAGCGGTTTACCTCCACACGCATGGGGAAAAGCAACAATCTGACCACCGGCCAGGTCTACTTCTCGGTTATTTCCAAGGAGCGACGCGGGGACTATCTCGGCAAAACGGTTCAGGTCATTCCCCACATCACCAACGAGATCAAGGATTACATCCGCCAGTCATCGGAAGGCTTTGATGTCGCCCTCGTAGAGATCGGTGGAACGGTAGGCGACATTGAAAGTCTCCCCTTTCTGGAAGCCATTCGTCAGTTTCGCAACGAGGTGGGAAGACAGAACGCCATCTTCATCCACCTCACCTGGGTGCCTTTCATAAAAACCGCCGGCGAGGTAAAAACAAAGCCTACTCAGCACAGCGTCAAGGCCCTCCGGGAAATCGGTATCCAGCCGGACATCCTCCTCTGCCGAACGGAAGAATTTCTGTCGGATGACATCAAGGCCAAGATCGCCCTGTTCTGCAACGTGGAGGAAGCCGCCGTCTTCACGGCCAAGGATGTAGGCTGCATCTATGAAGTTCCTTTGATCTACCATCGGGAAGGCCTCGATCAGAAGATCGTCGATCTGCTCAACATCTGGACGGGGCAACCCCACCTGGAAGCCTGGGAAAATGTGGTGAAGAAGATCACCTCTCCAACTTACGAAGTCAACATCGCCATCGTGGGAAAGTACGTAAATCTCACGGATTCCTACAAAAGTCTCAACGAAGCCCTCGTGCACGGGGGAATCGGCAATGACTGCCAGGTCAACCTGCGTTTCGTGGATTCGGAAAAGATTGAAAAGAACGGCCTCAATCACCAGTTGGAAAATGTGGACGGAATCCTGGTCCCCGGCGGTTTCGGCAACCGGGGCATTGAGGGGATGATCCAGGTGATCCGCTATGCCCGGGAAAAGAAGGTGCCTTTTTTCGGCATCTGCCTGGGGATGCAGATGGCTGTCGTGGAATATGCCCGGCACGTCTGTTCACTGGATAAAGCCAACAGCTCGGAATTTGACGAGGTCACGCCCCATCCGGTCATCGACCTGCTTCCGGAACAGAAAAACGTGAAGGATATGGGGGCTTCGATGCGACTAGGGTCCTACCCCTGCCAGCTCACCAGCGCCTCTCTGGCCCATGAGGCTTACGGCGAGTTGGAAATCGGAGAACGTCACCGCCACCGTTATGAGTTCAACCAGGATTACATGGAACAACTTGAGGCCGGCGGCCTGCAGATCACAGGCCGTTCACCGGACGGCAAGCTGGTGGAGATTGTGGAGATCAAGGATCATCCCTGGTTTCTCGGATGCCAGTTTCACCCGGAATTCAAATCGCGGCCGACGGAACCCCATCCCCTGTTCCGTCGTTTCATTGAAGCGGCCCTGTGCTACCGGAGTTCACGCACAGCAAACAGATAACTTTGGAGAACAGTCCTTAAGAAAAAAACGAGAAGGAAAATTTTCACGCTCCGACTGTAAAATCCGGAAGATCTGGTCCTAACCGGACCCGTATGGGTCCGGTTAGCGGATTTATGTCTTCAGTTTTTTTAAAAGCCAGGCCATGTTTTCACCCAGTAGCTTCATCGTACCGATCCCTTCCGAATCCGATTCCACATCGTCTTTGTCCACACCAAACCCCATGTTCCAGTAGTTGGAACCCGGAATGATCATCTGACTGATCAGGAAAAAATTGTTCATGGCCGTAAAGGTATTGGTACTGCCGGCCCGACGGACGGCTACCACAGCTGCGCCCACTTTGCGCCGGAGCACATCTCCGTTTGCCTTGGCAACAAAGCTGGCACGATCAATCAACGCCCTCATTTCAGTACTCACGTCGGCAAAATAGGCCGGCGACCCCAGGATGATGCCGTCAGCTTCAACCATCTTTTCGATGCACTCGTTCAGCACATCGTTTTTGACCGCACATCGATTATCCTTGGTTTCATAACATTTTTTACAGGCGATACACCCCCTGATTTTCCTGCCGCTGAGATTGAATACTTCCGTTTCAATGCCTTCCTTTTTCAACTCGCTGAGCACGTAATTGATGAGGACGGCGGTGTTTCCATCCTTACGGGCACTCCCATTGAATGCGATAACCTTCACCTTTCATTCCTCCATGAGTGTTTTTAATACCAAGTTACATTCAAAAGGTTCACAAGGCGGCAAGAAGAAGGCGACTTGGTATTAGGTTCAAGATTCGAATGCAATCGCTGTCAATCTCTCCATCGTTTACCGCCTTTGTCGGATATCTGGACATACCGGCCGGAGAGTTTCCCATGACAGCCCCGGAAACGATCTCAATCAAGGACGCTTTTCACAATGTCAGCAATCTCCTGGCAGTATCTTCCCGTCACGGCGTCTGAAGGTCCCTCGACCATAACCCTGCACATATTCTGTGTACCTGAATAGCGAACAAGGACACGGCCTTCATCCCCCAGTTCCTTCTCAACCCTGTTAATGGCTTCCATAACCTGAGGCAGGTTTCCGATATCAGGCTTGCTCTTCACGTTTACATTAATCAGTTTCTGCGGGAAAATATCCATCAGCCCGGCAAGCTCCGACAGGGGTTTTCCTGTCCTGACCATAGCGGCAAGCAACTGCAGGGCGGTGAGAATTCCATCCCCGGTGGTGTGGTGATCGAGAAAGATCATATGTCCCGAATCTTCCCCGCCAATCACACTGCCTAATCGCATCATATCCTCCAAGACATAACGGTCTCCCACATTGGAAGCATAATGTTTAAACCCATATTTTTTGCAGGCAACCCGCAATCCCAGGTTGCTCATGACGGTGCTGACCAGGAGATCATTCTTCAATTTCCCCTGATCCTTCAGTGCTTTGGCACAGATAAGCAGGATTTGATCCCCAGTTATTTCCCGCCCTCTTTCATCGACCGCGATCAGACGGTCGCCATCGCCATCAAAGGCAAGGCCGATTGCGGCGCCGTTTTCCACGACCTTTTTCCTCAGGTCCTGGGTATACTGAGATCCGCAGTTCTCATTGATGTTGATCCCGTTCGGTTTATTATGGATGATTTGAAAGTCTGCACCCAGTTCCCGGAAGACCTCCTCGGCGATTCTGTATGTGGCGCCATTGGCCGTATCGAGAACGATCTTCATCCCTTCGATGGATAAATCCCGGGGAAATGTGTTCTTCAGGAATACGATATAACGGCCATGGACATCCTGCAGGCGGAAGGCCTGCCCCATATCCCTGACGGGCGGCACCAGATTGTGAAGCGTATTGCTCAGAATCAAATCTTCAATCGCTTCCTCTTCCTTATCGGAGAGTTTAAAGCCGCTGCCGGAAAAAATCTTTATGCCGTTGTCCTGATAGGGATTGTGCGAAGCGGAAAGGACAATCCCCGCATCGGCGCGCATGCTCTGGGCTATGAAAGCGATCCCCGGCGTCGGCAGAACACCGAGCAGATAAGGGTTGCCGCCCATCGAGGTGATCCCTGATTCAAGGGCGCTCTCAAGCATGTAACCCGAAATGCGGGTATCCTTCCCGATCATGATTTTCGGGTGGGAGCGTTCCTTTTTCAGGATATAAACAACCGCCTGCCCTAAGGCGAAAGCGATTTCAGCGTTCATCGGATATCGGTTTGCTTCTCCTCGTACACCATCAGTGCCAAACAGCTTACCCATTAAAACCCTCCCTATGGTTATAGATACAAAATTATATATGAAATAAATTCAACGATGGAACGATTTCTTTCGTCTTTTCACAAAGGGCATCGACCATCCGTTGAAGCCATCTGGTCCCCTTGCTGGAGACGTCTGCGGAAAGGTTCTGAATGACGGTTAAATAACCGGCCCTTTTTTCACCTTTCGCCTTTTCAAAGGCAGAAAGAAAATCTTCCCGATATTTTTCCGCAGCACTATCTCTTTGTGTTGAAGCAAAGAGGGCTTCTATTTCTGCGAATCTCTCGAAAAATTCGGCTCTCCCGGGGCCTGCCATTCCCACCGCATCGTGCCCGGGAGATAACTCGGCTTTTTCAGCCAATACCTGTAAACGCTTGATCCGCTCTTTTTTTGCGAGGGCCAGCTTATTCAACAGCCCGGGAAAAATCAGCCGACCGAATTCCTGGTCCTCCAAAAAAGGACGACGCACAAAAATATACCATTCTTCGAGGGCCTTGAGATTTGCAAGGTAGATCACATTGTTTTCCACGATCCGGCGGAAGTTCGGATAGGCCCTGGGAACGAATGGAGCGATCTTTGCGGATGGCGCCTTTTCAACAATCAGTCTGTTGTCCTCCAGCAAATCCCTCCTCAGCACAGTGTTGGCGGCAACAATATTGCCGTATCCGATCCGGCAGGGACCCACAGCGCCGCCCTGGCCGCCGAGAAAAATGGCCGGCTGATTAAGCATGACGCCGCGCGGAACATCACCGAACAGGGATGCCGTGGTTTTGTCTCCGTCCGGCGTAAAGTTAAAATGGACATAAGAACTTCCCACCTCGCTGTGATCCTTCCGGCTCGTCCCGCCGGCCATCAGGCAATCACAGAAGTTGATCAGACTGCCCAGTGTCACGAAAGGAAAGAGGATGGTCTGTTTGAGGCCGACGCAGTGGGCGCCGTTAGCCTCTTCTTCGAGAATACATCCTTCACGCACCTGTGCCCCTGATCCCATGTTCGCCTTTTCCAGAAAGACGGACCGGCTGAAATATCCGCCTTTCAGTTCGACATTGTCTCCCAGTTGGCAATTATCCAGGGTGACCGGGCCTTCATAACCGATCCGGCATCCGGCAGAGATGGCCGTCTCATTTCCGTAGATCCTGCATCCGGGATAGAGCACCACACCCTTTCCGGAGATCTGATCAACGTTGACCTCATCACCGATATCCATGGTCAAGGGATTGGGAATATCAACGCCTTTATGAATCAGCGAAATCACTTTGTCATAACAACGCGGGGTTAAGTTCATGCTCGCCTCCAAACTCTGAATCATATCTTTATCTCTTTAGATTGCAACAAAATTGATCTTGTTCACAATAGCGCTTGCATATTTTTTGCGTTGACACACTAAGGAGATCTCCTTATATTTAATTTTAGTATGCAGATTTATAACAATTCCATCTTATCAATTCTTGAGCTCACCGTTCTTCACCGGGCTCTTTTCATGAGGTGAGTTCAATCTCCAATGAAGACGTCAGAAATCGGCCAATACGTTGACCAGCTTTTGGAAATGGTCATCCACCAGACGATTCCGAAGGGACCTGATCGAAGTTCTGTCTTTCGCTTGGCAGAAGAGGTTCATTCCTCGGAATGCCGCGATAAACGGGTCGTGATCTTCGGAGGTGGAACAGGGCTCTCCACAGTTGTCGGCGGTAACTCCCGGCTCGACGACTGGCCGGAAAACCCCTTTGTCGGGTTGAAAGAGGAATTCTCCGTCCTGGATGTCATTGTCTGCACGACGGATGACGGAGGTTCAACGGGCCTGCTCCTGCAGGAACTGCCGATGATCGGAATCGGGGACTTCCGCAAGCTCCTCCTTTCCCTGGTCCTGCGCGAAAACCTTCAAAGGATCTACGGCCTTGACGATGTTTTAACCCGGCAGATCATCCGCATTATCCACCGCATTTTCAACCACCGGTTTCCCAAGGGATTCCGGGATTTCCGCTTTGTGGCCAACCCTCTTCTCGTCGTTCCCCGGGAGCTGAGAAGATACTGCCCGAAAGATCTGGCAAGCCTCTTGTCATCCCTGGGAAGATATGTTTCCCCGGGTGGTGAGGGGCCGGTTATAGCACCGGGAGGACACTGCCTGGGAAATCTGCTGCTCACGGCGGCCATATTTCAGTGCGATGGAGCAGAAGTCGGTCGTCCGCCGGGCATGGATGCCATTGAAAAAGGTATCGAGACTCTGTCCCTGGCCATCGGAGTAACACCGGGTTGCCTGCACCCTGCCACCCCTACACCCGGACAGCTCATCTTACGGTACAGCAACGGGGTTGCCGTCCGGGGACAGCGGAAATCGGCCCTCACCAATCGTATCCTTCCTATCGAACGCATTTTCGTGGAGTTCTGCGAAGCCCCCCAGGTGAGCGAGGCCCTATGCAGATCCATACGGGAGGCGGACCTCATCCTTTTTGCACCCGGCAGCCTTTACACGAGCATCATGCCGATTTTGCAGATCAGCCCCATCGTTCAGGCGATCCGGGAAAACCGGAAGGCGCTGAAGATCCTGGGCGCCAATTTCTGGGTCCAGGAGGGAGAGACCGATATCTCCCTCCACAGCCGGAATCGCGGATTTCACGTGTCGGACCTGGTGGAGGCATACGATCACAACATCCAGGGCGGTGCAAAGGGGCTGTTCGATGTTGTCTTGAGCGCCAACCTGGAATACATACCGGGCGATGTCCTTCGCAACTATGCCTTGGAAGGGAAAAGTCCCATCTATCTTGATCGGGACGTTGTGGAGAGTCTCGGGGTGCTCCCTGTGGAGGCAACCATTTACTCGAGGGAGCGGTTGGATGCTGCCAGCGTGATCCATCATGATCCCCAAAAATTCGCCTTGGCGGTGCGGGCGTTGCTCATTGCGCATCAACAGTTGAATCTGAAACCTGACAAGGTGTCCTTACAATCCTTTCCCGCGCAGAGCATGGATCCTCCCCGTGCAGATGCGTCGCTGTTGTGTTCGTACTACAAGCAGTTGGGGACGATCCTGGCGGCGAAAAGCTTCTCTTCAAAATTTCTTCTTAACACCATGAAGGAGATGATCTGGGAAAATCGCGACATCCGCATCGAGCATCTGGGATTCTTTCAAGGGGCCAGGATTGTTCCTGAATCCAGATGGGCAAGATGCAAGGAATGGAACAGCGTTCCGGGGTATTATGATCCAGAGGACGGCCTTTTGAAAATCCATGAACATGTGGGAAAGGACCCTGAACGGATCCAGGGAAGCCTGCTCACGTCATTGGGAGAGTCGTTGCTGGGACGCTACCAGGAGAACCAGCACTGGGTGACCATTGAAGACGGAAACCACTGGGGAGCGAGGCGCTATGAAATCCGGCTGCGCCCGGTGCAAGAGCGGACGTGTTTCCTCGACGACGGCGCCCTGCGAACATACCTGAGATTGGCTCGCATGCAGCAGAGCCCCCGCGACCCGGACACATTCGGGATCACGCTGAATGATGGAGAAGGATTTCTTCTTCCAAGCCTCCTCTTCGGGCTCTTGTATGCCTGGTATCTGAATAATTCCTATGGCGGCATCATGGAGTATGAAATGTCGCTGCTCCGCTGGCCCCCTTGGAAACTCATCCCCTATCAGCTGGAAGAACGGGCACGCAAACAGGCCCTCATCAAGTTTTTCCGCAACGTGGTTTTCAAGCACGAAGATGAATAGTACGATTTCGATGAACAAAACAAGAGGAATGGATCGGAAATAAAACGACGCCCAGGCAGCAGAGATTGCCTGGGCGTCGCCAAAGAGGAGTAAAAGCACTCCGGGGAAACTTACATGGGCGGCATCTTGAAATAGCCTTTATCGACTGCCAGCTGCATCAACTGGCGGGTTTTGTCCGCTCCCATTTCATTCATCATCTGGAACGGTCCTTTCGGCCAGGCAAGAGAGGTGCGAACGCCGAGGTCCAGATCGTCCACCGACACAACCTTCTTCGCGATCAAGTGCTGAGAGATACAGAAAATGGAGCCCACCAGGAGGTCTCCCACGGCACTTCGCGCGGCTTTATCTTCCAGAATGGGTCCGTCGGCCAGATCCCACTCCAGCTTCTCTTCAAAACTCTTCTTCAGAAACGCCGGAACCGGCGGGTACCCGATATCCGTATTGGCCAGATACTCACCCATCGACCCCCCGGCATGATAGCATGTGCCGAGGCCGGCGCCCTTCTGGACCCACATGATCCCGAATTTCAGACCCAGGAACTCCTGGGAGATGCTTTCCAGCGTGGCGATATTGTACTTGTCGCCGGCGAAGGAATCGAGAACCAGGTAGGCGGCGATGAAAACCGGATTGACGGCGAATCCCGGGAAGTCCATGACCGTGATCGGCACCTTCTTATTCCCTTTCGCAAAGGCCATGAGCGCCTCATAGGTTTCATCGCTGGTCGCTTTCTGGCGGATCACCTCAACCAGGCGGTTGACATTTGCTGGGAAGAAATAGTGCAGACCTGCGGTTCTTGCCGGATTGTCGACCTTCTGCATCAGCGTTTGAATCGGGAAGGTCGAGGTGTTGCTCACAATGATGGTGTCCTTGGGAACCACCTTGGAAATTTCTTCGAAGCACTGGATCTTCAAATCAATATTTTCAACCACGGCCTCGATAATGAGATCACACACGGCTAAATCCGCAAAATTCGCTGTCCCGGTAATCGCCCCGCAGATCTTGTCCGCTTCCTCCTGGGACATCTTGCCCTGTTCGACCCTCTTTGCCATGGCCTTGGCCACGAATCTGCCATACATGGATTTGACCAGCTCGTCATTGAGTTCCTTAAAGACAACCCGATATCCGCTCATTGCGGCATTGAGCCCGATTGCGGCGCCCATTACGCCAAAACCGACAACTCCAACTGTCTTGACTTCCTTCATTCCGCTCCTCCTTTTATTTACAAACGGCCCCCGAAAAGGGCCATTATGAAGTTCACCGTCGATTTATATTTTTAAAAACCCTTGCCCAAGAGACTGCGGGCAATGACGATCCGCTGGATCTCGTTTGTTCCTTCGTAAATCTGCTGAACCTTGGCATCCCGGAACATCCGCTCCACCGGGTACTGCTTGGTATAGCCGTATTCCCCCAGTACCTGGATCGCACCACCGATCACTTCCATGGCCAGATCGGAGGCATAGGCCTTGGCGCAGGCGGAATACCTGCCCCGGTCCGGGTCATGGCGGTCATATTTGTCCGCAGCCATGTAGGTCAGGAAACGGGCGGCCTCCGTTTTCATCTCCATATCGGCCAGCTTCATCTGGATTCCCTGCTTTCTGCCGATCGGTTTGCCGTTCTGCAGATGCTCACGGGCAAACTGCACCGCACAGTCAAGGGCGCCCTGGGCCATACCAACTGCCTGCGCCGCAATGCTGGTTCTCGTTTTGTCAAGGACCTGCATGGCGATCTTAAACCCGTCTCCTTCCTTACCCAACAGGTTTTTTACAGGAACCCGAAGCTCATCGAGGAACAACTCCGTCGTTGTCGAACCTTTAATCCCTATTTTATGTTCCAACTTGCTGACAATCCAGCCCGCCCCCCTCTCCGCCACGAGACAGGACACTTTCTTTTCCTTGGTCGCTGGATCCACGGTCTTCACAAAGAGGGTCATCACGTCCGCGATATCCCCATAGGTAATAAATCGTTTGGATCCGGTGACCACGTAATCATCCCCATCCCGTACGGCCGTGGTCTGCAGGCTTGCCACGTCCGACCCGGCGTCAGGCTCGGTGAGCCCGTAGGCAGCCAAGGTTTTACCCTTCGCCAGATCAGGCAGAAACTGCTGTTTCTGTTCTTCCGTCCCGGCAATCGTGATTGCCGCCGAGCCAAGACACTGACCGCTCAGCATCATGGCCACAGAGCAACTTGCTTTGGATATTTCTTCCACAGCGATGGCCATGGGAAGGGCCTTGCCGCCGGTCCCGCCATACTCTGAAGGAAAAGGTATGGCCAGGATCCTGTTTTCCGCGAAGGCTTCCTTGATATCCCAGGGATAGCCACCGATTTCATCGAGTTCCCCAGCCCGTGGCGCCACTTTTTCCTGCACCAGCTTCTGCACGGATTCCTTAAGCGCTAATAGCTCTTGATCAAGCTCAAAGTCCAAGTGCTCACCCCCCCTTAACGGTTGACTGCTCAAAAGAATAAAGCAGAGGATAAGCCGTTTACCCCCGGAGGGTATTCCGGGGATAAACGGGTTTATTGATTTCAGGCCTTTTCAAAGCAGAAAAAGACTCTCTGGATCACGTTGTCTTCACCTTTTTTGCCGTCGAAGGGAAGCGGGTCTACCGGGAAGACCACCAGTTTCACTTCATCTCCTACATTCAACGCCCCCATCGGACAGTCCTTGATCCGGCTGAAAAGGGTCATCACACCGCCGAGATCAATCATTGCGTGGACCAGCGGCGTTTCAAAGCCGATCGGCACGCCCACTTCTTCATAAGTCACACTGAGGGCCTTGCCCCGGGTGGGGAGATCAACCCATTCCAGGTTCTCCGATAAACATTGCGGACAGATCACGCCGCGGGGGGGGAACGACAGGGTCCCACAGTCTTTGCACTTGGTTGTCGTCAGTCTCCCTTCCTTCAGGTTATCGAAAAAGGGGTAGATCCGGGTGAACTGCTTGCCCTGCAGAGGCCACATATCCATCGAAGCTGCATATTTACCTTCTGTGATACTCATTATTCCATATCCCTCCCGTATATTAAGACTGTGTGTGCAGAGATCAAGCCGCTCAAGTTATGGGTCAGGCCGATTCTGGCTCCTTCCACCTGCTTCACGGCATCGCCCCTCAACTGGTGCATGATTTCAATCCCCTGGCGGATGCCGGTTCCCCCGAAGGGGTGTCCGCAGGCCAACAAACCACCATCCGTATTGACGGGCACCTGGCCGCCGAAGTCGGATTGTCCCGACTGGGTAAAGGGTCCGCCCTCACCCTTTTTGCAGAAACCGAGTTCTTCAACTTCAACGATTTCTGAAATGGTGAAGCAGTCATGGGTCTGAGCTACATTGATATCCTGAGGGGTCACCCTGGCGTGCTTATAGGCATTCTGGCCTACAATCCTCAAAGTGTCCCAGGTCGACCAGACACCGTTGTTGAAATTGGCCGACATCTGGTGCTGGGTCCCCTGTGCGCTGCCGCGGATATAAACCAGGGGCTTGTTGGTCAGATCCTTGGCCTTTTCCTCGCAGGCCAGGATGATTGCCGCCCCGCCGTCCGTCACCGGACAGCAGTCCGTCAGTTTCAGCGGACGGACGATCGCCCTGGAGCTCATGGCCTCTTCCAGCGTAATCGCTTTCTGCATCTGACCCTTTTTGTTATTCAAGCCGTTGCGGCGGTTCTTCACCGCGACCATGGCCAGCTGTTCTTCCGTCGTGCCATAGAATTTCATATGCTGCTGGGCGACCGTGGCAAAGGCCGGGGGCGGCAGACCCATCCCATTCGTACAATCAAATTCATGGTCGCAGGTTCCCAACTCGCTGAAGGGTATTTCCCAGCGCTGGGGCATATAAAGCTTTTCCACGCCGCACACCATGACCACGTCCGCCTTGCCGCTCCGAATCATCGCATCCGCGAGGATAATGCCGGTGCTTCCCGTAGCACACAGAAGTTCAACGCGGCAACAGAGGTTAACAGGCTTGATGCCCAGGCATTCTGCTGCCTGCGGCGCCAGATGGGTCTGAAAGGAACAGCGCTCCGTATGGCATGCACCTACGATGAACCCATCAATATCCGTATTTTTGACGATCGGATTATCGTCGAAACAAGCCTTGCCGGCCTCCTGGATCATGTCTCTTTGAGTGGCCTGACGCATTCCCCACAAATTCTGGCCACCAGCAATCACACAAACATTTCTCATATAAGACCCCTCCAATTTCGTTTGACTTTGATTCGCTTCAACGCTGAATTAATTTCGTCCCCTAAAGGACACCCTTTGGATGACAGCAACTTGATGCCATGATCCCCATCTATGTAAATTTCGGTTTGCGCTTCTCCACGAAGGCGCTGAACCCTTCCCGGCGATCGTCACCGGTAAATACCAGAATGAAATTTTTCGTCTCGAAATCCAGGGCCTCTCCCAGGTTCATGTTCAGTCCCTGATTCACAGAATTTTTGATGACAGATACGGCAAGGGATGATTTGCCCGCCAGCTTTTTCGCCAGGGCTTTTGCCTCACTCATCAGTTCGGACAGAGGGACGACCTTGTTGACCAGGCCACACTGGCAGGCGGCATTGGCATCGATGATATCGCCCAGCATGAGCAGCTCTTTCGCCTTGGCAGCGCCCAGCAGGCGAGGCAGCCGCTGCGTCCCGCCGCCACCGGGGATAATGCCCAGGTTGATTTCCGGAAGAGCAAACTTGGCCGTATCAGCCGACAACCGGAAATCACAGGTCAAGGTCAGTTCACAGCCTCCGCCGAATGCCAGCCCATTGATCGCGGCAATCGTCGGCTTGCTTATATTTTCAAGGGCGCGAAATGCAGCTCCGGATACCAGGCAAAACTTGTACATTGCTACCGGAGTGAGGTCCTTCATTTCATTGATGTCTGCGCCGGCCACAAAGGCCTTGTCGCCGGAACCGGTGATGATGACCACCCGGACAGCGGGGTCCGCTTCCAGCTCGACAGCAACTTGACCAAGCTCCGCAAACATTTTACTATTCAACGGGTTGACCGGTGGCCGGTTTAAAGTAACCGTCGCTATCCCTTCCTCAACTACAAGATTGATGGTTTCATACATAGCTTTTAAGTTCTTTACCCCCCTTCTTTTTTATAGTCTGATCCCGACACCGTTAAGAAGCATTTACAACTTACCGGAAGACTCTGAGATTAATCCCCCTTTCTAATTAATGATTATGTTTCAGTTAATATGTAACTTCGCAAAAAATATGCCCTTGACACATCAAGGAAAAGCCTTGAAGGCAATGTGAAAGCGCTCTCCTCAATTTAAATAAGTGGATAATTTTTAATTCAATGTCGACTTAACCAAATAAAGAAATAAAAAACAAAATAAATACAATGGCATGCATAAAGTTTAAAAATGAGTTGTATCTAACTTAAACAAACCGATTATGGTTCATCGGTTTTTTGAGCTTCAACATCCTTGGTGCTTTTGGCGAATAATTTTTTAAATCAGAAACTTCGATTTAAGAAGGAGGTCGGGGAATAAGCCTGATAGAATCCCCTGGAGACAAACAATCTGCCAGTAACTGGCGGTAAATATTTGAGTATTTAATATTTTATTTTTTCGATTAAAAAAGGCGCCCATCCTCTCACTTCGTTCAGGGAACGCAAAAATGCTCTTGCCCCTGTAAATAATCCGCTCGCACAGACCCACATCAGTTATGATTGACTTTATATTTCTTTGCCAGGCGCACAACGGTGCTCTGACTTACCCCAAGGGCTTTGGCAGCCTTATAAGTGCTCTTCTGAGACTTGATCGCCTGGTTCACCAAGTACCTCTCCAATTCTTCAATAGCTGCGGTCAAATTCATCTGGTTCATTCGATAAAAACTGCTGTCCGTTTGCGTTCGATACCGATGAGGCAGGTTCTCCAGGCATATCTGCTGGACATCGGTTGTGACCACGAGTCTTTCAATTAAATTAATCAATTCACGGACATTCCCCGGCCACTCATATTTCAGCAGACATTCAACCACTTCATCCGAAAGGCTCTTCTTCAAGTCGTATTTTTTATTATAAATATCGAGAAAATGGAAAAGCAGCGGGGCTATATCATCCTTACGCTCCCGCAGAGAGGGGATTCGAATGGGAATTACATTGATCCGATAATAGAGGTCCTCACGGAAAGATTTTTCCTTGATCATCATTTCCAAGTCTCTATTCGTCGCCGCCACCACCCGGACATCGATCTTGATCGTTTTAACGCCGCCGAGCCTGGTAATCTCATGCTCCTGCAGGACACGGAGAAGTTTTACCTGCAATCCCAAAGGAAGCTCCCCTATTTCATCAAGGAAAATGGTTCCCTTGTTGGCCAGTTCGAACATGCCGGGCTTTCCACATCGGTTCGCCCCAGTGAACGCACCAGGCTCATAGCCGAAAAATTCGCTTTCAATAAGTTCCTTGGGAATGGCGCCGCAGTTCACCTTGATCAGGGGAGCTTTCTTTCTCTTCGTGTTCATGTTGTGCAGGACATTCGCAATGATCTCCTTCCCGACTCCGGACTCCCCATGAATCAGCACCGGGCTCTCCACTATCGATACCCTCGTGGCTAATTCTATAATTTTTTCCATCTCTTTGCTCTTGGAGACCAGGCAATGCTCGCTGGTATATTTTTTTCTCATGCTTTCCATTTCAAAGAGATACTGGGCATTCAATTCCTGGGTTTTCCGCAGTTTTTCTTCAAGCTGCTTCAATTCCGTCACATCCCGGAGGTTGACAACCACCCAGATCACTTTACCGTTTTCGTCGAAAACGGGGTTTCCGATGGCCATGATTTCCTTTCCCTTGGCAAACTTCTGCAGGATCGTCACCGGCTTCCCTGTTTCCAATACTTTCAATGCCACCGTCGGATCAAAATAGGTCCCTTCTTTTTTTATTTTGTACAGATCGACGCCCAGGACATTCTTGATCTTTATGCCGGTTAATCTTTCAAAGGCCTTGTTGACCCGGGTGACTCTCCCGTGTTTGTTGACGACACTGATGCCATCGTAGGAATCTTGAAAGATTGAATTTAACTCCTTAAATTCATTGTTTATGACTTCCAGTAAATTCAAGCCATGGAATTTTTCTCGCGTGATGACCCTGGTTAAAACCTCTCCTGCTATTTCACTGTCGCTTAAAATCTGGCAAACCCTTTCAACGGCCAGGCTGCCGATATTGATCTCGTCGGTTATGGTGCTGATGATGTCTTCCGTAACCATCTCATAAATCATATCACTGCCCATGATAACCTCGCTTCTAAGCCTCTATTTCTGAAATAAACGCAGTGCAAACAGCTGGTTGAAAATTGTTCAAGCAACAGCCTTTAGAAAAAATGATCCATGGAAACAAAACAACTTGAGTGGAGGCTCCAGGGTAGGTTGAATAGCGTATTTTTTCTGATGACGGCAGGAAAAGAACGGGGAACGACGAACCGAATCTCTGGATGGACGGTATTGAGCGATGTTCCATAGACTGATTTGCTTCTCAGATGTTGATTGATCCAACACAAAAATCGTTGTTCTATCTTCATCGACGACCCTCCTCATGACGACTCGCGGAAAGTAAAAGGATAGGAAATGCAATTGAGTTTAAGTCGAATAAATTAATATTGTCATCTGGTTACATTACATCAATTTGCTTGACCGGATACTGACCCAAGCATATCTTAATTGAAGGTACTTTATAGCTATATTAAAGAAATAGTCAAAACAAAAATTAAATATTGGGGTTAGAGAATGCAGATCGGGTATCCATAGCCCATTGATTCTTCAAATTTTATTTCCATTATAAAAATTTAAAAATTGGAAAAGGCATCATAATCATACATGATGCCTAACTATAATTCAATATTGAATCAATTCAAACAAATATTTCGCAAATATTTGTATTTATTGGCTTTAAACAAAAAAATCCACCAAGTTGTTTACGACTCACTAAGCCGATTTTGAATTTTCTACAGATCATTATTCCCAAGTATCCAGGATTAAACAAGAAACAAGAAAGGCACGGCCCATCATCATACATACTAAAACCACCTTTCTTTAGCCAAAGTGCCGCTCTGTGGACATTCAGCACAAGAAAGGTGGTCGTATTTAAAAATTCTTTTGGATGTCTAGACTTCTAGCTTGAAAGATATTTCAGCATTCCTTGATTATGTCGGAATCCCGAGTTTCACGAGGATCGTCTCTTTTAACGTTTCGGATGTCCCTTCACCGACTTCCATCAGCCGCGCTTCGCGGAAAAATCTTGAAATTGGATATTCTATGGAAAAGCCGTAACCACCATGGACCTGCAGTGCTCGATCCGCAACCCACATACAGGATTCCGAGGCAAAGAGCTTTGCAACCTGGGCATCAAGGGTAATGTCCAAGCCCTGGTCGGCCTTGAAAGCCGTCTGATAAATCATATTCCGGGCAATCCGGCTCATTTTAAACATATCGGCCAGATAGAATCCGACGGCCTGGAAGGAACAAATCGGTTTGCCGAAGGCTACCCGGCTTTGGGAATAAGTCAGGGCTTCCTCAAAGGCGCCCTGCATGATTCCCAGTCCGACCGCCCCAAAGACCAACCGGAAGCAGTCGATGGCACTGGTGACCAGATTAAAGCATTCCGTTCCGGAAGAAATCAGGGCCTCCTTCGGCACCTCGACCTCATTAAAGTCAACTTCGCAGGTTGAAACGGCGCTCATACCCATCTTGGGAACCTTCCGGAGCGTAATCCCCGGTGATTTTGAATCGACAACAACCAGAATATAATCCCCAGGTTGTCCATCATTGATCATTCTGGCGAATACAAGGATATAATCAACATTGTCTGCGTTCGTTACAGACATTTTGCTGCCCTTCAACACCAGGGAATCCCCTTTGGCTTCGGCCGTTGTCTGTATCTTAGCGATATCCGGTCCGCAGCCGGCCTCTGTCAGGGCCAGGGTCCCCGTTTTTTCTCCGTATGCCGCTGCGGTGACGTACTTCTCTTTCTGCTCTTCACTTCCCGCAACCAGAATGGGATAGGCAAAATAAAAGCTTGTCGCCCCTGCAGCCAGTGCAACAGCAGACGATACCCGGGACAGTTCTTCCATCGCGATGCATGCGCCAACCCAGCCCAGGCCGCTGCCACCATACTGTTCCGGAGCAATAATGCCACCGACGCCCATCTCGGCCAGTTTCCCTAATATTTCAGAAGGATATTCTTCCTTTTCATCAATTTCTCCGGCAACTGGTTTAATTTCTTTTTCACAAAACCTGTGCATCATTTGCTGGAACATCTTTGTTTCATCAGTCAACAGATTTTCCATAAAATCCACCTTCTTTCCTCAGTGTCCAATTAATTTCTGGAATTTTCAGAACCAGCTAACTGTAACCGCTGCTACCCCCTCAATCATCTTAAACTCCGCAAAATATATGCCATAAAAAGACTCAAAGAGAAGGCGCTCAGATTCCCGATCCGGGAACTCAGACTCCCGGGCGGTTCACCTATTTTGATCTGGGTATGGCATTCGGAATGGACACAATGTCGAGAGGGGTCTCCACAATCCTTTGCAGCCCCTCCTTGCGTACGACAAAATCCACCTCTATGCCGACAGCGCCTTCGTTGGGGATGATGAATTTGGGCTCAATGGCCATGACCATGCCCTCTTTAAGCACTGTTTTGCGGCGTGATGCAATGACCGGCATCTCGTTGAGTTCAAGACCAAATCCGTGACCGATGAAGGCCACCTGCCCTTCCCCATGCCCCATAAAATACTCTTCCAGCTTTTCTTTTTTAACCCGATCGAGAGCCCGGGTGTAGATCTCTACAGTATCAACGCCTTCTTTCGCAAAACCCGTTATATCTTCAATGATCTCCCGTGATACCTCATAGGCCTTCCGGAAAATCTCTTTCATCTCTCCGACCACATAGATTCTTGTTTCATCCGTTACGTAACCGTTATAGCCGCCGCCGTAATCAATAATAAGGGGGATGCCCGTCTTCACGATGTTGGCGGAAGAACCCTGCCCGACGGCAGGAGTAAGGCCGAAACCGGCTATCGGCACATCGGCTCCCGATGCGACAGTCGAGGAGTACCCCTGAGTAACCAATGCGCAAGTGATCTCCTTATTGAATCCCCTCATGCGCAACAACCCCTGGTGGCCCCTGCGCCTTCCCTCGGCAACGAGGTCCGCCTCGATCTCGATCTCCTGCCGCCCTTCTCTCACAATGTCTTTTGCTTTTTGAAAAACATGGGAGACGATCTCGCCCGATTTCAGAATCTGTGCGATCTCAAAATCGCTCTTCACCAATCGCACCTGTTGTATCAGGGGGGAGACATCAGCCATGTGATCATAACCGAGGATGGATTTCCATTGTTCAAAGAGAAGAACTGGGACGACATCGAGTTCCATGGCGCCCAGGCCCTTGAGAATATTCTTCTCCCTGAGGGTATCCCGGGTGTCTTTTGCTTTCTTGATGGGCGTTATTTCAAGGGGTGACTCATAGAGAGCCCGGAATAAGCTCTTTTCAACAAAAAAGAGGGGCGGCTCATCCACAGGGACGACAAGCACCCCCTTCTGGACGGTACCGGTAAAATAAAAGAGGTCCACACTCTGGAGAATGACGGCAAAATGGATGCCCTGGCCTGCCATTTGGCTTCGTAAAGCCTCCAGCCTCATCTCTATCTCTTCTTTGGGTGTAAAATCACAGACGCTTAAGCTCTTGACCATGTTCCCCGCGACCTTGTCCCAATTCTACCGTCCGGTCCTTGAACGCTACCCCAGCAAACCCTTTCGCTGTCTGTTTGATCTCCCGCTGCTCTTTGTTGAATTCTCTGAGGATTTCCTGAAAATTTCTGATTTAAATGACGATTGCCGCATGCTGACGGTGTTCAGTCCGCAGGTGAAATGATAAACCCGGCTTCTCCTCCCTTTAATATCAGGGGGTATGGATGGGAAGGAAAAGCCGGGGGTTATCATGGTATCTCTAGCGGTTCTAAACTTATTATTTGATTATTGGACCTGGAAAGGGAAATACCTGTTTGCCAAACACCGTGTTTGTCTGTATCGCCGCAGCGGAGTAAATGGCAAATAGCCCGGCTAGTCCAGCCAGATTGCCGGCGATCGGCCCATAGACCTTGGGGTCCAGGATACCCAGGAATATGCCGGTAATCAGCGGCACAGCCAAATTCATAGGAACGATCAATGCAAATACGGTTAACGGCATGCTTTTGGCGAATGACGGAAATTCCAGCCACAAGACAAGCGTAATGGCACACCAGGCCCATCCGGCGATATGGTGATCGAAGTGCCACCCGTTTAAACCGGCAAAATATTGAAAAATCCATACGGATCCAGTGACCAACATGAAGTAGGCACTGAACCAGGTGAAGGTATTTCCACCTGAAGAACTGCCCATCTTCAACTCTATGACTCCTACAATCACTTGCACGAAGAAACCACCTATCAACCATATCCCTGCAATGGCCCTGGCATCTGCTGCGTTTACTTTTCCGGTTAACACCGCATAGAAAATAAAGACTGCAATCGCCAAAGCTGTTAATCCGGCGGGCATTGGATTAGCCCATCCTGCGCCGTGCTGATCTGACATAATATTCCCTCCTTATTATGTTATATAGCAGTTCTTTTTTTATTTTGTATTTAGCCTATTTTGCTCCGCTGCCGAACTGCTCACGCAGGTCTCTCTTCAGGATCTTACCTGCAGCATTGCGAGGCAGCGCCGGCACGAAATGGACAACCCTCGGTACCTTGTACCCGGCGATTTTACCCTTACAGTATTCCGTCACCTCAGCCGGAGTAATCGTGGCCCCTTCGTTGAGAACACAGATCGCCGTAACAGCTTCGCCCCAGGTCGGGTGCGGGCTGCCGATGACGCAGGATTCCTTGATCGCCGGATGTGAATGCAGTACCTTCTCAATCTCTGCAGGATACACATTCTCGCCACCGGTGATGATCATGTCTTTCAGGCGGTCGATAATGCGGATATAGCCAAAGGAATCGATCGAGCAGACGTCTTCCGTATAGAACCACTCACCTCTGAATGCCTTCTTGGTTTCCGGTTCCTTTCTCCAGTAACCGAGTGTGTTGCCGGGCCCCCGAACAATCAGCTCTCCTACTCCACCTAGAGGAACCTGCTTGCCATTTTCATCGACAATGAGGGCTTCCATATCGTAGGACGCCCTTCCGCAGGATTCAAGGATGCTGTAATCGCCTCTATCAAAGGCATCCTGGATGTCCCGAGGGCTCAGATTGGTGGTGACACCTGTTGTTTCGGTCGTCCCGTGGTGTTCGCCGAGGATATTTCCATAGGTATCAATGAATTTCTTGTAAACCGCGGGGATGATCCCTGCGCCGGCAAACCAGATGTGCTTCCAGCTGGAGACGTCGTATTTCTTGCAATTCGGCGAATCGAGGATCATCATGACCATCGGCGTGGCAAGCATGCCACCCATCAGTTTGAACTTTTCCGAGGACGACAGGAAGAGGTCTACATCCCACTTCGTAAAGACATAGGCCGGAGCCGATACATAAAAAGCGCCGAACAGGGTATAGTGCGCCGTAATGTGATACAGGGGACAAATGATAGCGACATGGCTGTCCATATCCAGGAAGTTGAGTCTGGAACAGACGCGGCCGGCATGAACGAAATTCGCGTGAGTCTGCATGACTCCCTTGGGAAGCCCGGTGGTGCCGCTCGTGTACATGAGCATGGCGATTTCATCTTCAAAGACTTCCACGGCCAGTTCGGCCGGGGAGGCCTTCTGGATCATTTCCTCGAAGTCAAGCCATCCCTCGGGTTTTTTGTCGGGGGCACCGAAATAGATGAAATGTTTGGCCGAAGGAACGGAATCTTTGAGCTGCTGAGCCATTCCGACAAACTGATCCTGGACGATCAGCGCCGTCGGCTCGGAATCAGACAGAACGGCCAGCATTTCCGGCGCCGCCAGTCGAAAATTGCAGACCACGAAACTGAAGCCGGCATTGGGGACGTAGAAGGATGCTTCCACGTACTCCACACTGTTCTGACTCAGAATGGCGACCCGCTCCCCCTTTTTCAACCCGAGCGCATACAGGGCATTCCCCATCCTGTTCGCCCGGTCCTTTACATCCGCGTAAGTGTACTCCCGGTTGCCCTCCACCTCTTTGATCGCCACACGATTTGGGTACAGCATCAAGTTTCGGTTGATCAAAGTTGGAATCGTATTAAACGTCTTTTCTTTTCCCATGATAACCCTCCTTTGTTTGAATGATTCTCCCCATATTAAAGCTAAAATATAACTAAGCAAGTTTGGCACCAAAAAATTTTTTCGATATTATCGTATCAATACAATAATTTTTGCTTATATTCGTCATATTAATAATATATTTAGCTTAATATATTATAAGAATATTCCCTGCCATTTCCAATGATTTTCCCCAAGGTTGTTTTCCTTGTCTCTTATTGGGAATGATCTGACATCTGTGATGGTTTTGGCTTCTTTTTTCTGAGGGCTCGGAAATTGCTTTCAGTCAATAAAAACCTACCATTTACCAAGAAGCGGGACCTTAAAAGAAACCCATAAAAAGCTTTTTACCTTTCAAAGGCCCTACCTCATAAAAAATAATAAAGGGGACAAGAATTATGGCATATGTGATTACAGATGAATGTCTATCCTGTGGTTCGTGCCCGGATGTATGCCCCGTCGGAGCGATCAGTGAGGAAGATCGTAAGTATGTCATCGATCCCAACCTCTGTACCGACTGTGGAACCTGTGCCGAACAATGCCCGGTTGATGCAATCTTACCCGGTGAATAGAAATGGAAATTATAACGGAAAAGCAAGACGGGATCTTGATCATTGAATTCAACCGGCCGGAAAAGAAAAATTCGATCACGTCTGCCATGTATCAGATGCTTGCAGACGCCGTCAGGGATGGAGAAAGCGACAAGTCGGTCCGCGTTTTACTGTTCCGCGGCAAGCCGGACATATTTACCGCAGGCAACGACATAGAAGACTTCATTCACACGACGGAGGATATTGAAGGAAGGCCGGTGACCCAATTTATCCGCAATCTCAGTCTGGCCGCCAAACCGGTCATCGCCGCCGTGGCAGGTATGGCTGTCGGCATCGGGACAACCATGCTGTTGCACTGCGACCTAATCTATGCGGCGGACAATGCCAAGTTTTCACTGCCTTTCGTTAAGCTGGGGCTTTGCCCGGAGTTTGCGTCCACTCGATTGATGCCGCAAATTGTCGGTTATCAGCGCGCTGCAGAACTGTTGCTTTTAGGAGAACCCTTTTCCGCAATCGACGCTTTCAACATGGGATTGGTCAATAAAGTTCTGCCTTCTGCGGATCTTCTTTCCTATGCTTATGCGCAAGCCTCAAAGCTCGTCGCTTTACCTCCTTCGTCGCTTCGCATTACGAAAAGTCTTATGAAGGCGCGCGACAATGATGCAGTGACGGCACAGATCAGGGAAGAAATTAAACACCTCAGGATCATGTTCGAGGCGCCGGAAGCCAAGGAGGCCTTTGCGGCTTTCTTTGAGCGCCGTTCGCCGGACTTCTCAAAGTTCAGTTAACCCATCTTTAACACCGAGACACCTTTGTCAAATGCAAAGGCAACGGTCATAGGTACTTCCTATCCTTCTCCTGCAAGCGCCGTGACTTATCTCTTGAGCATCCACGTGTACCCTCCACTCCATATTACGGGCAGTTTTCCATTGACATTAGCGAAGGCCTCCCTATACCCTCTTCCAGGAGAAAAGAGTTCCTATCGTCGATCATCAAAGGAAAGGAGAGGTATTGATTATTTATGATGTGGATTTCGCCGCCTGCAGGATTGAATATATCATCCTGTATCTTCCCTTACGGTCATGGGGTCTTTCTGACAGACCGCAGGAAGAGGACATAAATTCCCTTGTTGAATTTACCATGAGAGGAATCGGGTTGTAATCCATAAGGTTATTTTGCTCTTTTCCTCATGGTCACCCGGAACAGTTTTCGAGGAAGGGGGCCTTCCTCGAACTCTTCGATGCCGATCAAATCATAGCCTTTGGCTAATTGTTTGATTTTTTCCCTGTTGAAGAAATGGACGATAAATCCAGCGACTTCGTATAGATCCTCACCGCGGGAATCGCCGGCCCCATAATGGGCATCGCCGGTGGAACGAACGGTGTAGAGATTCAATCCATCGGGACGCAGGACCCGGTGGATTTCGCTGGACAGCTGTTCGAGTTCAGCCGTCGTCAGCGCCATGCAGTACAGCATGTGCGAATAGCAGGCATCGAAGGTCTCGTCTCTAAAAGGAAGGGGCTTGCGGACATCGTGCCGGATGGCCGCCACCCGATCGGACAGACCCGACTGCCGGGCCTTTTTTGCAATGGTAGTCAAAGACTGCTCCGTGTAATCCAGGACATCCACGGAAAATCCCCTGCCCGCAAAAAACAGGGTATCCCGGCCCTGCCCCCCGCCCAGTTCGAGGATTCTCTTCTTCCCCTCCTTTTGAAACAGTTCCGCGGCAACTCTCGCCGGTTCACTGGGTCCCGCACCGAACATGTCCTCTGTTTCGGAAAGGGTATTTTCCCAATGCTGTTGTTGGGCATTCAACGTCTCGTCCATGGATTGCTTTCCGCGCTGCTCCTTCCCTTCGGCCTTTCCACTTTGAACCCCATAAAAGAAATCCTGCGTTCCCACATGTTCTTCTTCCCGAAAGGCAATTCCCTCCATCTCCAGCAACGCCCTCTTCATCTTCAGGCCGTACTGAAAGCCTCCCAGTCCGCCGTCGGAGCGGAGCACCCTATGACAGGGGATGATCAGAGGAAAGGGATTGTTCGCCAGGGTGGCTCCCACGGCACGGGCGCCCTTCGGGTTTGCCAGATGTTTCGCAATGAGCTTGTAGGTACTGACCCGACCCCGGGGGATCGCATAGTCGGCCAGCAGCACGCTCCGTTGAAAAGCGGAACAGCGATCGAGGCAAAGTCTATCAATAGAAAACCGGACATCTTCGCCGCTCAGGAAGGCCTCGATTTGATCAAGAACAGGGTTAATGGTTGAACTGGAAGCAAGTTCGGAATCCGGAAAGATTTTCTTCACGGAATCTCCTGCCGGAATCCCCGGATGAGATAAGAGGACCCGGCAGATTTTCGGCTCATTTCTGTAAACCGACCAGAGAACCGCCACCGGACCGAAAGGCGTGTCACGAAGGCAGAATGCCTGAGAAATTGCTCTGGCTTGTTTCATCAATGCACCTTCAAATGGATTATTAAAGTATCAAGTCCTGGCCCGAATTACAGTTCGTTTTTCACCATCTCCATATCAAGCAGGTTGACAAAGAGAATGCGGTTACGAAGGAGAGCCCCCTCTTTAAGCAGGATCTTGCAGACTTCGGCTGCCTGCAGGGCCGCAATGGCAGCCGGCGAAAAGGAAGGATTTCCCATGGTCTGTTCCACACCCTGTTGACCGTCCGTGGCGCCGTATATCTTTCGCAAGGTATCGTCGCCCGCCACCTGCGTTGCGATCTGCCCGTACCAGCCGCCGATGGAGCCATGAACCAGAGGAAGAGAGAGTTCCCGGCAGAGATCCGCCAGGATCATTCTCGAGGGGACATTGTCCAGACCATCCACGACCACATCCATATCCCGGAGAATCTCGCGGCCATTGATCCGGTTCAGTTTCTTCTGGACGGGAAGAAGGCGAACGACGGGATTGATCTCTTCGAGTCTTCGCGCCGCCACTTCCACCTTGGGAACGCCCAGGCTGGAAAAGGTGCACAAGATCTGACGATTCAGGTTGTGTTCCTCAAAGACATCCGGGTCGACGGCCTTGAGCGTCCCGATGCCCAGGCGGGCCAGGATTTCCAGCACATATCCTCCCAGACCGCCGCAGCCGATGACCGCCACGCGGCTGGAAAAGAGCCGAAGCTGCTGATCCGTTGAAATCGTCTGCTGGTTGCGCCGATAACGAAGGGGAAGGAGATTCAGATTGAGGGCGGTCTCTTCGACCTCCCTCTCCGTGAGATCGAAGGCCGCGGCGGCCTTGCGCTGGGCAGCCCAGGGGATAAACCCGTCGACGGCCCGGCTGCGGAGAAAATCTGTCAGATCCATCCTCATCATCCGCCCCCGACCGGCGGGAAAAGGGCAAGGGCATCTCCGGCGGAAAGGATCGTCGTCAGGTCGGCATGACGTCCGTTGATGAAGATCAGGGTCACCTCCTTCTCCGGAAGCTCCAGTTCCCGGATGACCCCGCCGACGGTCGTTCCGGGAGAAAGCTCCACGCTTTTTTCCTCAAACCGCCCTTTGCGCAAAGTGGCGAAAAGCTTGATGGTAATTTGCATAAGGATCAAAGAGATCGAGGGTTCAAAGCAGTTGATTCCATAAGGACTCTCAATACCACACCCCTGTTTTCCGTTGACAGGGGTTCCAATAACGAGAATTCCTCATCCATGGCCTTTCCATCCAGAAGGATTCGTTCGCATCCTTGTCGGAAACCGCTTCCCTGCCTGTAAAAGAAGTTCCGCAGTTCCGAAGATTCGAGAATGATCCCTTTTTCCAGGAACAACGGACCAAGCTCCGCGATCAGGAGATTGAAGAGTTTGACGGTTATTCTTCCCTCCTCAACGGCTGCATTTCCGGCGTTTTCCCGGTAGGTGATCGAAGCCCTGAGGGTGGCATAGGGACCGTCACGGCGCAGGGTGGCCCCCGCCAATCCCGGCATGGCGGAGGACAGGGCCAGAGTCGATCCCTCCCGGAGAAGGGCCGTTTCCAGAGAGTCCACGGCTTTGCCGTCCAGAAAAATAGTGGAAATTTTCTCCTTTATGTATGACGGGCTCAGACCCAGATCATCACGAAGAAAACTTTCGATACTGATCCCCACCCGGGTCTGAAAAGCGAACCCTTTCTGGAAGATCTCGGAGAATTTCCCGATCCGGGAAAGGCTCATGGTCAGTTGCAGATGCAGACGATTCTCCTGGGTTAAAAAAATCTTTGTTTAATATTAATGATTTAAAAAAAATTTTTCAAGAAATAAGGCATAAATCCGCCGGCCGATTTCAGACATTTATTTCTCAACATCAAGAATCTCTTGGCACAGAAGATTCCCTCAGGAAGGCTGTCGATTTGAATTTTGCAGAAAGGAGAGCAACCTGGACATCAGGTTGTTGATAGCTCCGTATTTTTCAGGCGATGCGGCAAGGATCGCGGCTTCGGACTGTACATATGCCGATGGGATCAGCTCATCACGGCAATGCTCGACGATCTGCCGCGCTGACTCAGGAGTGGTCTCCAGGTGAAACTGAAGCCCGATAACGGACCGGCCAAGCTGGAATGCCTGGTTTTCACACCCTTCACTCCTTGCCAGGGGAATGGCGCCGGTCGGGAGGTCGAAGGTCTCCCCGTGCCAGTGAAAGACCTCCATGGCAGGCGGAAAGCGGAAAACCGCCCCTTCAATCGATGGGACGGCCTTTATGGGAAACCAGCCGATCTCCTTTTCGGAATTACCGTATATCCTGGCGCCCAGAGCGCTCGCAATGAGTTGAGCCCCCAGACAAATTCCCAGAACGCATTTCCCTTCCTCGATACAGCGGCGGATGAGCCGTTTCTCCTTGAGGAGCCAGGGATACTCATCCTCATCGTTGACGCTCATCGGACCGCCCAGAACAATCAGGAAATCGATTTCATCGGGATTCGGCAGGGATGCCGCATGAAAGAAAGGCGTTTTCGTTATTTCATAACCGGCCGTTTTCAACCACGTTTCGATGCTGCCGAGTCCCTCGAATGGGACATGCTGAAGAACGTGAGCACGCATTCCCTTTCCTTTCAAGGACTTGTCCTGCACCCGACCTGGACGGCAGGCATCTCATTTCCGTTTTCCAATATCATGCCGTACACACCATGTCCATGCAGTTCTGCTTCCTCAACGTACGGAATTTCCCCGTCGATCTTTCAGCAATTTCCCTCAGGGCATGGACTGCATAATCCATTTCATCCAAAGTATTGAAGCAGCTTACGCTTAACCGTAGAAGCCCGCCATCGAGAGTATAACCGAGGGCCTCATGGGCAAAGGGCGCACAGTGCAGTCCCGCCCTGGTGGCGATTTCGTATCTCTCATCGAGGATCCTGCTCACTGAAATCGATGTCATCCCCTCGATATTGATCGCCAGAATGCCTGAATTCTTACCGGAATCTCTTCGACTGTAGATGCGGATTTTCGGCTGCGCTGCCAAAGCATCATGGAGATGGTCGATCAGACGTTGTTTGTGATCCTCGATATTCTGCCGCCCCCTCCGGCGGATAAATTCAATCCCTGCCCCAAGCCCGATGATCCCCGGTGTGTTGAGGGTGCCGCTTTCCAGAGCTTCCGGGTATGCCTGCGGCTGATAGGGATTTTCTGATTCAGTCCCGGTTCCGCCCTGGAGCAGCGATGAAAGTTCAATGCCCGACGAGACACACAGACCGCCCGTTCCCTGGGGGCCCAAAAGGCCCTTGTGTCCAGGAAAGGCCAGAAGGGTTATCTTCATCGCCTTGCAGTCAAGATCGACCGACCCTGCGCCCTGCGACCCATCAACAAGAAAGGGAATCCCATATCGATGGGCAATGACCCCTATTTCGGCGATCGGCATGATGATGCCGTTGGTATTGGAGGAAAGGGTGCAGACGATCAGGCGGGTATTGCTGCGGATATGGGCTGCGACGGCGTTTGGCTCAACTTCGCCATACGCATCTCCTTTAAGGAAGGTAATCTCGATGCCGCGCTCCTTTTCAAGTTGCTTCAATGGCCGGACGACCGAATTGTGTTCCAGCATCGTGGCGATGACATGATCTCCCTGATGCAGGCTTCCCTTGATGGCGACATTGAGCGCCTCCGTTGCATTTTTCGTAAAGATGATTCGTTCGGGATCGCTGACATTGAAAAACCGTGCAAGAGCGACCCTTGTCCCTGCAACCCCCTGTGCCGCCGTACGGGACATGACATGGGCGCCCCGGCCTGGGTTGGCGCAGTATTCCCGGAAACAACGATCCGTTTCCGCATAGACCTTTTCAGGCTTGGGGTATGTTGTTGACGCGTTATCCAGATATACCATTGTGATCTCCCTTGAACTTTATCGGGCTTCCTGGCGTTCGTATGGATTACCTCCAGGTGATCGACGCCTTTTTCCTCAACGGGATGCGGGAATAACGGTACTTCGGATAACCGACAAGCATGGCCCCGAAGACCTGATGTCTCTCAGGCAGCGAAAGCGCTTCCATCATAGGCGGATACAGGTTGGCGGCTCTCGTGAAGAATCCCGCCCAGCAGGCGCCCAGACCTTTTGAAAAGGCGGCAAGTTCCAGATAGGTTAAGGCGATGGTGCAGGACGACTGGGCAACGGCAATTGCCTCGTCGGCGTGAGCTACAAGAACATGGGGCGCTCCCCGGCAGATTCGATCCTCTCCACTATCCCAATCGGCAACAAACCGTTTCATGTTGAGGCTTTTCGCCAGTTCCGGGTCCTCTATCATCACCTGCCGCATCCAGTCAATGACCAGGCCGGCCAGACGGTTGACCTCTGCGGCGCTTTCAATGACCAGCCACTTGACCGGCTGTATATTTACCGCCGAAGGGGCGTAACAGGCCGTATCGATCATGGCGGCAATGGTCTCCCGATCCACCGATTGCGCTTTATATACGCGGACCGAGCGCCGGGCCATGAAGAAATGCCGGGCCTGCTCCGCAGAGGGCAGGAGTTTCGGGTCAACGGGGAGGCAGTCTTCCGGCTTCATGACTTTCAAAGACAAAGCTCCAAAGGGGCAAACGGCGACACAATGGCCGCAGCGGACGCACTGCTTTTCCGCCCGCTCAATGGGGACGGGAAGTTTGTCTTCTTCTCTCAAAGTGATCAGTTTCAATGGACAGACCGCGGCACAGGTGCCGTCGCGCTTGCATTTCTGGACATCAATTTCAAAAAGGTTATTCATGCCTGTTTTCTCCTGCCTCATATATTACAAAAAAGTTGAACCAGACGACAATCCAGCGAGAATATAGAATGTATTTCGCTCATTATTACATAAAGCACAGTCGCACAAGAAAATTTTCTGGCAATAAGTGGATTTTCCGCAAAAAAATGCGGCATTCGCAGGGAAAAGAGGCGGCCTTTCCTGAAAAAGTTTACGGAAAACCGACGTTCCATTACTATTGACAATATTTTCGTGATAGCGGATATTTATCCCATAGAATGGGGTGAGTTGCGAAAGGATTGCCATGGAATATGCGGTGATCATCATTGGAGCCGGACCCGGCGGTATTTTTTCAGCCTTGACGCTCGCGGACCTGGGAATTTCCCCGGTCCTCCTGATCGAACAGGGCAGGGATCTGAGCGAACGGTCTCGTGGAAGTTCCCAGGATATGCTCTGCGGCTGGGGAGGAGCGGGGGCTTACAGCGACGGGAAATTAACCCTCTCGACCGAGGTCGGGGGATTCCTGAGCGATTATGTCGGCAGGAAGGAACTCCTGGAGCTTCTTTCCCGAACGGACGAAATTTATGTGGCTCATGGAGCCCCGACGCAATTGTACGGGGAGACCTCCGCCGCTTTTGAAGAGCTTGCCGACCGGGCGCGGATTGCCGATCTTGAACTGGTGCCGATGCGCGTGCGGCATATCGGTACGGAAAACTGTTCCGTTGTTCTGCAGAATCTGCGGCAGTCCCTTGCCGGTCGCGTGGAGATTCGCACAAATACGCCCGTCGATAAACTCCTGACGGAGGACGGGAAGATTCGGGGCGTGGAACTTGCCGATGGACAAAGGATTTACAGCCGATATGCCCTTGCGGCTCCAGGGCGTGCAGGTTCGCGATGGATGAAAAGGCAGGCGGAGCTCCTGGGGCTGAAGAGCAAAGCAAGCCCGGTGGATATCGGGGTCCGGGTGGAATTGCCGGCCATTGTCCTCAAGGATATAACCGACGCCATCTATGAGTCGAAGCTCATCCATTACTCGAAGACCTTCGATGACAAGGTCCGCACGTTCTGCATGAACCCCTACGGGGAAGTCGTGTGCGAAGAGTTCGACAATGTCGCCGCAGTGAACGGCCACAGTCATACGGCGGCAAAAAGCGAAAACACGAATTTCGCCATTCTCGTGAGCAGCTTCTTCACGGAACCATTCGACGATCCCATCGGCTATGGCCGCTACATCGCCAGGCTGGCCAACCTCCTGGGAAAAAGGGTGATCGTTCAGAGGCTCGGAGACCTCCTTTCCGGCCGGCGCAGCACACCGGGGCGCATTGCCCGCTGCCTCACCCGTCCGACCCTTTCCAATGCCACTCCCGGTGACCTGAGCTTCGTCCTTCCTTACCGGCTCCTGGTCAATATTCTTGAGATGCTTCAGGCGCTTGACAAGCTCGCACCAGGGGTCTACTCACGCCATACCCTCCTCTATGGCGTCGAAGTGAAATTTTATTCCAACCGGATTGATGTTTCCCCGGAGATGGAGACCCGGATTCCAAATCTCTTTGTTGTCGGCGACGGGGCAGGCGTCTCCCGGGGACTGCTGCAGGCTTCCGCCAGCGGGATCCTTGCCGCCCGTGCCATCGGCATGAGGATTCGGGAAGAATCCTCTTCCCATGGAGGTTAACCCTGCCAAAATCGAGAAAAGATGGAGGGCAAGATGGAAAGCATTCCGAAAGCCGCAAGAGAAGCGTTACTTTATGAAAAAATCGGCGATGGCAAGGTACAGTGCTGCCTCTGCAGCCACCGCTGCCAAATCGCTCCCGGAAAGAGAGGGATCTGCGCGGTCAGGGAAAATCGCGACGGCACGCTCTATACGCTCGTTTACGGAAAGCTCATCGCCAGGAATATAGACCCCATCGAGAAAAAACCCCTCTTTCACTTTCATCCGGGGTCGAGATCCTACTCCATCGCTACGGTCGGCTGCAACTTCCGGTGTCTGCACTGTCAGAACAGCGAAATTTCCCAGTATCCCAGGGAACACCCGGGCATCCCCGGAGAAGAAACAACCCCGGAAGAGGTTGTAAGAGAAGCGGAAAGGGCGGGCTGCCGCAGCATATCCTACACCTATACCGAACCCACGATCTTTTTTGAGTTTGCCTACGATTGTGCGAGACTGGCGAAGGAGAAGGGAATTCAAAACGTGTTTGTGAGCAATGGATATACATCACCGGAGGCGACCCGCCTCATCGCCCCTTATCTCGACGGCAACAACATCGATCTCAAGGGAGATGATGCCTTTTATAAAAAGATCTGCGGGGCGAGACAGCAGCCCGTCCTGGAAACCATCAAGCTCATGAAGGAACTGGGCGTCTGGGTGGAGCTGACAACCCTCCTGATTCCCACGCATAATGATTCCGAAGATTTCCTGAAGGAGGTGGCGGGATTCATAAAATCCGTCGATGACGCCATGCCGTGGCATGTGACCCAGTTTTATCCGACCTACAAGCTGCTGGATCAGCCCCGGACACCGGTCAAGACCTTGAGACGAGCGAGGGAGATCGGATTGCAAGCCGGATTGAAGTACGTTTACGAGGGCAATGTTCCGGGTGAAGGGGGTGAAAACACCTATTGTCCTTCCTGCGGAGAACTGCTGATCGAGAGATTCGGCTTTTCTTTAGGCGCCATCAGGATGAAAAACGCGCAATGCGCAAAGTGCGGAGCAGCGATCGCCGGCGTTGGAATGCCCTAGTGGCACTGCATTTGCCGGATTCGGAAACCCGTTGAACGGTAAAGGAGGGAATGAATATCGGAAGAGAGTCCAGCGATTGTATCGTCGGTTTCTTTGGCAACGAAATTGGAAACAACTTTAAGGTTCATAATCAGAATCAAGGAGGGAGACGATGATCATTCCATTACAGATTACAGGACACGGCGTTGAACTCAGCGAAGAAATGAGGGACGAAATCACGACACGGGCCAACAACCTTGACAAGTTCTATGACCGGATCATGCGCTGCCGGGTCGTCGTGGATGAGCCGAAAAAGCATCCCCACGCGGGGAAGTTGTACAGTGTGCACGTCGTCATGACCATCCCCGGCGGGGAAGTCGTGACCAAGCGGGAACAGAACGAGGACCTCTTCGTGGCAATGCGGGATGCCTTCGACGCAGCCCAACGGATGCTGGAAGATTTCTCCCGCGAGCAGCGAGGCGATGTCAAGAGTCATGAAAAGCAGCCGCGGGGCCGCATCGGTGTCATCTTCCCCGATCAGGGATATGGATTCCTCGTCTCTCCGGAAGGATACGATGTCTATTTTCACCAAAACAGCGTGGTGAACAAGGATTTTGAAAAGCTCGCCGTGGGAATGGAAGTCAGCTATACGGAAGAGATGGGAGACAAGGGACCGCAGGCAAGCTCCGTAATCGTGCTTTAGGTGAATGCTATGCCGGAATGGAACGCCGTCGTCAACGTCTATGAGCACGGTTGGAAGGAGGCCTTCGATAAGCTCAGCGGTTTCGGGCTTCTTACGAAGACATCCTTTCTCAACGTGCTGCTCCTGAAAGCCGACGACATGCCGAGGCTACTCCAGCGACTTCAGGAAGGGATGGAGAAGGACCCTGCATCGTGGAGGTTCCTTTCACGGCTGATTCCGGTGACCGCCACCTTCACCTTCCAGTCGCCTGAAGCCTTTGAGGAGTGGGCAAAAGAAGCGGTACTGAAGTGGGTCCCGGAACTGGCCGGTCGGAGTTTTCACGTGAGAATGAGGAGGCGGGGGTTTAAAGGCAAGCTGTCCAGCATGGACGAAGAGCGCTTTCTCGATGCCTTTCTTCTGGACGCTCTCGAAAAGGCGGGGACACCGGGGCAGATCGCCTTTGACGATCCGGATGTCATTATTGTGATCGAAACCGTCGGGTCATGGGCAGGTCTTTCGCTGTGGAACCGGGAAGACCTGCACCGCCATCCTTTTATCCGAACGGATTGACCTTTCACGGCCTGTTCAGGACACGTTAACAGACCGGATATCTCCCTGCGCTCAATTCCTCGCAGAACCTGTTCATTTCCAAAAATTCCTTCTCGAAAATTTCTTCTGCTCTTTTTGCGACTTCCCTGATCCCTCTTCCCCTCTCAAGGAGAACCTGGGCCGTCGCCATTTGCGGGTTATCGATGGGGGTTCCGATCCTGCTCAAAAGCAGGACGTAGACTTCTTTAATCCCTTCGATGTCTTCGTATATCCTCCTTGCAATCTTGTGGGCCAGGAAATTGTAGATCTTTCCGACATGGCTCACAGGATTTTTCCCTGCAGCAGCCTCTGTCCCCAGAGGTCTGTTGACTGAAATGAGTCCATTGACCCTGTTTCCGCGCCCAACCTGCCCCGAATCCGCATCCTCGGCCGATGTCCCGAGGAGGCTCAGATAAATCCCCCCAAGCCCTCGACCTCGCTCATCGAGGTTATTGTAATGGATCTTAATCTTTTTAAATCCCTCGGTTGCGCTGAGCATTTCCTCTATCGCCCTGTGAATCACACCCTTCCGCTCAAAATACTCCCCTTCCGATCTGATGTAAGAGGCAAGCAGCGGCATTGCAACGGTCAAGTCCAACGCGTCTCGATTTCGCAACCCCATCACCTTGATGTCTTCGCCTGTTTCAGGGTACGTTTTCTTAAACTCAGCCGAATTCAGGTGACCCTCAAGGCCGAGAACGACTTTTTCGGTAGGACTCAACGGATAATATCCGACCGCTGCAGAGGTGTCATTGGCCGCCATGACCTTGCCGGGCCTGGAAAAGATATCCGTGAGTTCCTCGGAACCGGGCAAAAGGACGACACGGTATTTCACATGGACATCAGGGTCTACAAACCTCATATTGCTCCGAATCCATTTCTTGGCACTGTCGACGGCAATATCGACCACCGGAATTTTCTTGCCGGCCGCACTGAGAGTCGCCCGGTCCCCGATGATCAGTTCCATGGGTTTGATTACCCGGCCACCGCCGAAGTATTTTTCCACGCCTCCGGCGGACAAAAGCCCCTTGTCTATGTTGTGATGGAGCACTGTTCCGAAGGCTTTGATGTATTCCTGGGACAGCGAGACGGAAATCGCCTCCATGATGGAATCGCACATATAGTCGGGATGGCCCTTACCTTTCCTTTCCACGATTTCCACGATATGCTCGGTTACAGATTTGCCTCGAAATCCTTCTACCTGGATCATGACCGTATCCCCCTTTTTTCTACTTTCAAATTGTAAATAAATTAAGGAGGATCTTCAATTTAAAAAATTAAATCACCAGGCATAAGCACCAACAACCTACATATCTTGATCTCATTCGCAGGAGATTGCCCTGTACTGAAAGCCTGATAACGAAAAGGTCCCCTGTGGAATCAATAAAAAAGGCAGGGCCTTTCGACCCTGCCTCGATGCCTGAAGAAATGGGTAGTTTACTTCTTTATTCTCCTTTTCAAAACCGCGACTGCGGCCAACCCGGGTCCGAAGAGGAGAAGGCTCGCGGGCAGCGGAACAACCGTTGACTCCCGGTATGCCCACAGATTCATGTCGGCAGACGATGAGCCTCCGTTTGGCACCGTATTATTGTCCCAAGCATTGGCCTGATAAGTCCAAGAAGATTCGTTGCTGTAGGCCCAGGCCCAGTCGTGGGAATTATCTCCCGGCGTATCGTCGTAGGCCCCCCAGATGAGATCGCGGTTCGGGGCCTCTCCCATGATCGCCGTATAGGACGCCCAATTTGCAGCTGGGTTTGGCAGGCTCGAGAGAAGCTGGCTCACGTCGCTCTTATTCGCAACGGCGAAACCGGCCGCCACCGCCGTGGCCTTCATGTCATTAAAGGTCTTGTTGAAAAAGTTGTCAAGATCAAGCCAGATGCGGCCGGTGTTTTGATCCTGAAAGGTTGTCAGCCCCATGATATCTCCGGAATTGATAATGGTAGCCGATGCAGGATGTACCGCCAGAAAGAGAGCGAGAAGAGGAATAAGCAGACAATATCCGGTTAACTTAAATACTCTCAATACACGCCGAGACTGATACTTCATCATACGGTCCCCCCTTTTTGAGTAAATTCCATATACCTTTGTCTTTTTAACCTCATTCCCTCGTTTACGCTGCGGTGGAACACCTCCTTTCTGTCTTTTTCATCCCTTGGATGAATTCCCCAAAATAAGTCCCCACAAAAAAACCGCCAAGGATAGACATCTTCATTTCTCCTGGCGGCCCGGCTGTCTCATATTTGAAGACCCGTTGCTTTCCGTCCCGCGAAACAGGCGGGTTGGCTTTTTCAGGATATTTCTTTTTTAAGTACTTCACATTAAATTATACAAGCTTTGTATTAGAATAAATTACAGTTTGCCAATGGGTCAATACCTGAAAATACGTATTTTATCTAAGGCTCAGGCGCAGCATTCCTTAGATGTCCGCAATAAAATTGATCGCAAAGGGATTGTAAATCCTTCAAGCATTTACAAAGGAGATGTATTTCTTTTTCATGATCACAGGCGGCATCCTGTCAGATCATTATAATTCCAGGAGCGTAAAATACAATCCCTTGACCAGTTCGGCCATCCGCTCGAAATTGAGCGTTTCAATCGTATCGGTCTCCTGATGGTAATTCCTGTTCCTGTAGAAAGAGGTGTCCGTGATCATGACGGCTCGATACCCGTGCTGCCAGAACGCGTAATGATCGGAAAGGTTGATGCCCCCGAAAAATTCCGGCGCTACCAGAGACTTGGCCATCATATTCGAGTGCTTTCTGATCCCTTTCTTGAAAAGAGAAACATAGCGGGATGAAGAAAAGTTTCCCACAACGCCGATGAAATTCCCCTTTTTAGGATAGAACAAGTCCATGCCCGGAAGCGGATACCCCTGAACAACCTCTTCACTGAAAAAACCGATCATCTCCAGAGAGACCATCACATCGACTGGAATTTCTTTGTCTTTCAAGTGTTTCGCATAGACCATGCTCCCCATATTCTTTGAGCCGAAGGAGGGAGGCTCTTCGTTGACAAAGGCGGCAAAGACAAGGGTCTTCCTGCTCGGACTTTCTTTGCACAATCTTGCCAGTTCCAAAAGGCCGGCTACCGCTGATGCATTGTCATCCGCACCCGGTGTTCCGGGAACCGAATCGTAATGGGCGCCGACAACCACAACCCCTTCCGACGCTCCCCTTTTTTCGGTAATCAGGTTGGAAACGGACTTGCCGTAACTTGAATAGGACTGGCGCTCCACTGCATATCCATAACAGGCGAAGGCCGATTCGATGTATTCGGCCGTCCTGTCCAGGGAATTCCCTTTCCAGAGATACCGATCCCCGATTTTCACCGAGAGATACTCCACATGGCTATAGAGATTCTCACTCACAAGCTGTTTCTGGAAATGATCGAATCCTTTCAGCATGTCCTTTCCTGATTCACCGGACACTTTGCTACAGGATGAAGTCCATAAAGAGAAACCGGAAGATTCTCCCCATTACAATGTATTCCAGGCACAGAAGACCTGTCTATTTATGTTTCCGACGTCTGTTTAAGGAATATATAGATCATGTCAAATTGAAAGTTGCAGTTTCAATCCGCAAGATCATCCTCCTCAGAGTCCACATCCCGAAGCATTCCCCTCAGCCCCTCGGTTTAATTGAATGAGGATTGATAAGACCCTTCTGGCTCCTCGCAATCCTTATTCGTTGGGCAAGGTATCGCTCTCAGGCTGTTCGTCAAGAGTTGCATCGTTCGTCGCCTCTGCACGGTCCTCATCGCCTTGGGATGATGTTGCAGCAGGCGCAAGTGTCGTTCCCACGGTTACTGTCTGTTGAAGACGGTTTCCCATTTTATCGTAGCTGTATTTCACCACGACTCCGTTACCGTAGGCAGCCTGAGTCAGTCTCCCCATATTGTCGTACTGATACTGAATCGTCTCGGCATTCGAAGGAATGACGGGCAGAAAAAGTGTCACGGTCAAAGCCGAGAGCATCAAAGCTTTTTGCCTTATCATTGCGTTCACCTCCATTGGCGTTTTCCATCCGGGATTTCCAGCTCCAGCGGAGCCCTGACACGAACTACTCCAGTTCATAGGTTGTCTCCAAAATTGGCGGCTTCTTTTGGGGCCCAAACTTATCCTCCAATCGCTTCTTATATCCTGCCAATCCTGCATCCGGCTGACAATTTGGACCGGCTTCCGGCTGGAGGTTTGGCTCAATCCCATACTTATAGATCAGGTAGGTGATCCCACCCACGATAACAGCAATAACTATCGAAACACCAACAATGAAAATAATCGTGCCAACAGTGACAGGCTCCTTCCCATCCGGATCGAGATAACTGACAGGATTATTCAAGACATACTCGTAGAGGTTGAGTCCTTCCTCCTCTCCCAGGGGGTCTCTCGTCATCCACCTTCCGAGCGAAGCGGAATAGAACCGGTACCCGAAGTAGGAGAGGCCCGATCCACTCTCATAGGGTTTTGTCGAGAATTGATAGGGCTGGTCGAGAGACCCCGTCTTCTTCAGCAGTATACCGAATGGATCGTAGCCATAGGTTGCGACAATGGCCTGAGAACTATCGATAATCGCCGTCACATTGCCTTTGCCGTCATAGAGAGGGAAGTAGTTCTTCCCTCCCTGCCTGAGGGAAAGAAGGCCCCCGATACCGGCACCGCTGTTGGCTCCCCAGGTGTACTCACTGGTGATGCTGTTGTTCTTGTCACGCTCCTGCAGTCGGTAGGGCCCGTAACCCAGGTAGGTCGTAACACTTTTATCGAGGCTGTCCTTCTTTTGAGCAAGCATGCCGTCACCCTTGTAGGTGTACTCGATCTTGTGAGTTCCCGTCGTGTCCGGATACTGAAACTTGGCGAGCCGGTTTTCCGCATCATAAACCCCACTGAGAGGATTTCCCGCAGGCGTGAAGCAACCCGTCAGGTTTCCGTCATCGTCGTATTGATAGGTTCTCGTCGGGCCGGTCGTACGGAGCAGTTCATTGGTCTTGTTGTAGCTATAGGCGGTCGAACCCTTCACAAGTGGTATGGCCGGCCCGTTCGTGACCGTTTCGGCCGAGCGAAGGTCTCTGTCGTTGTAAGTATAGGTATACTGGTTGATGAGGCTTCCCGTGGACTTCCGGTTTGCCACCGCTGTGAGGCGGCCCAGCCCGTCGTACTGATAAGATGTCGTGCTGCCGTTCGGCCGGGTCAGTTGCTTCGGCAGGGGGTTGGCGCCAGCATAGGTGTAAGAGAAAATCCCCGCGCTGCTCTTCACCGTCTTCACTCGATTGAGTGCATCGTAAGTGTAGGATACCGCCCCTCCCGCTTCCGGGGTGTAGCTCAAAAGTCTGCCTTTGGCGTCATATTGGAAACTGAGGTCGTCCTTGACGCCGGGGCCCTTGATTCCAATCAACTGGGAGTTGGCGTCATACGTATAAAAAGTCTGTCCTGAGCTGTCCCACATCGATGTCCGGCGGTTGTAAGAATCGACTCCGTAGTTCACCCAGTGGGTATAGTAAGGCGTGATGTCGTAGTAAACCACTTCCCCGAGGTTGTCCCAATTGTCATAACTGTATTCGGCAGTCTTCGTCGGGAAATACGGATTGGACGCCTGGCGGGCGTTGGTGTAGGTCTTGACCCGCCCCGCTGTGTCATAAGTGAACGAGTTCGATTTCCCATCGGCAAAAGTTTTTTCCAGAAGTCGATTGTCATTGTCATATTCAAAGTTTGTCGCATGGCCTTTGGCATCGATCAGCTGCGCCCGGTTGCCGTTGCTGTCGTACTTGAATGTCGTTACCCCACCCTCCGGGTTTGTCATCTTCGTGAGCTGCCCCGCGGCATTATAGGCAAAGAGCGTTTTCAAGCCGGACTTCTCCGTTACCGACAGGACCCGATGAGGAACAGCACCCGAATAGGCGATAGCTACAGACTTGCCGTCGGGATACGTGATTTTCGTCGGCTCATCCAGCCCGTTGTAACCGTATGTCAGAGTGATCCCGGCTGCATCGGTCGACGTCTTTATCCGTCCCACGGTGTCGTAAGTGTTGCTCCGCAGCATGAGCCCCGCCCTTTTCACGGCAACGAGGCGATGGCTCGCGTCGTAGGAGTAAGTTGTCTTCACCCCCAGAGGATCCGTTCTGGATGTCTTCTGGCCGTATGCGTTGTAGCTGAAGGTTGTCTTCCCGCCCAGCCGGTCGGTCACGGAGGTCACATCATGGGTGGTATTGTAGGTAAAAGCAATCGTTCCGAGACCGTTCGTGATATTCTTCAGATCAACGCCATTTGCCGCATAGGTCAGGCTCGTCGTGGTCGAGTCCGTGATCGAGGTCAGCCTGCCCATCGAATTGTACACATAACTGCGGTTCGAGAAGTGGTTGGAAAAGCTCGTCAGGTTGTAATCTGTGCCACCATACCCAAAGGAGACTTCTTCCCCTTCAGGAGAAACGATCGAGCCGACCTTGCCCATCGAACCCGACCCTGTCTTTTTGGTGGAGACGATCGAATAGGCGGTCTTCTGGGCAGTTTTGTAATTGTTTGTGCTCGAATTGGCGTACGGAACATAGTTTTTGGCGCTCACATACCAGGATGAGGAATCGTTCCCTTTTGGATTCAGGCGCTGATAGTAAAATTCTTCTTTCCCTCCAAGAGGACCGGTAACCGTAATGCGCGAATTGTAGCCCATAGAGGCGCCCGGTGCAGGATAGGGATTGGAACCGTTAGCGATCCCATCCGGTGGCTCGAAGGTAAAAGACCAGGTCCCGGTTCCTGTCGTGAGAAGGATCGGGTAAGAATTGGAGTCGTACCCAAAGCTGGTTGAGTAGCCTCCCATGTCTGTCATCTTGATCAGGTTGCCCTTAGCATCGTACGAAAAGACGGCGAATCGGCCGAAAGGATCCGTAACACTCTTAAGCAGCCCGCTGATAGAGCTGTATGTGAAGGTCGTCACCTTTCCCTGCGCATCAGTGACCGTTTTCAATCTGCCCTTTGAATCGTAGTGAAGGAGGAGCTTTTGTGCGTGGGCATCCCAGATCTCAACGAGGAGAGGGAAACTCGATGTCGTACCTGAGGGAACATCGTAAATGTAGACCATTCCATCCGGGAAATCCAATCTGTACCGATTTCCCCCGAGTTTACTCAGTTTGTTGAAGACCCGGTAGGGGTGATGGTATCCTCCCGCACTGTCAGAAAGGTAGAGATCGTTTCTTCCATCAGGCATAACAACGGCCGCACTATCTGTGGCGAGATAGGGCTTCACATAGCTCCCGTAATTGAGCTGCCATTTGTTCCCGACTGGGCTGGCCGGATCGATTGAAGTGGATCCGTTATAGCTGAGTGTAAGCTCGACGGGAGGACCAATGGACGGTTTGTACCAAAGGGGCGTGTCGGTCATGTAAAAGTTCAGATTGACCATGTTTACCCTCCAGGTGGGAGCACCCTTTGAGCATCCGGCACAGGTCCCGGGAGAACATGTTCCGCTCGCCGCCGCGGGGACGCTGCCGCCCGCGCCCCCGCTCGTGCCCCCTCCCGCACCATCCTGGCAGTCGGGCTGTCCCAGGTTGCTTTCGGGAGACGCTGAAGCCCCGGCGGCAGTGGAAAGTCCGAGGCGCAGCCTTTCTGATGCGAATTCCTGCCGAATCTCCTGGACCTGCTCCTCGTAGTCCGCAGATGCAACCTTCACCGACGCCGTCCGGTCCGTCTCCGGCACCCCGGCCGCTTGAGCAAATGGCGTCCATATCAGAGCTGCTACGACTGTTCCGGCAATCCATTTTCTCAACATGAGCCTCCTCCTTTCTTTTTGCGCCTGTTCGCCATCCTCCCTTTCTCTTCCGCCGGCAAGGGAGGCGTTAGAAACACGACCGCCATGCAGGTCCACCAGAACAGCAGTTCCGTAGGCCTGTGCAACGGGAAATCAACGAAGGCAACCGCTCCGAGACCAGCAACTGCAGCGGAAGCTCCCGATGACAAGAGCTCAGTCCCACCTGCCAGGTTGCGATGGGCAACGGCGAGGAAAGTCGCCACCAGAGAGAGCAGGCTCACGGCACCGAACATTCCGCTCTCCACGAGTGTCTCGAGATAGTCGTTGTGGGCATGCTCCTGGAGCTGCGCAAAGGGTCGATCATCGGATGAGCCCCGTCCTTCTCTCCAATACAGGGTTTCCCACTCGACATATTTCGGTTCAAACGCCCCTTGTCCATAGCCTGACCAGGGACGCTCCAGGAGATGCGGAGCGGCGACCCGCCACACATAGAGACGTCCGGAGATCGTGGTTGCAAGAGGCCGTGAATGCATGAAGACCGGCAGGGTTGCGACAACTAGAGCCCCCAGAATCAGAAAAGAGGGCCGGGCAAAGGTCTTCACTCCTGCGAGCCAGAGCAACGCGACCCCGAGCCCCGCTATGGACGCGCGTGACCCTGTCGCAACAATCGCCAGCGCCTGCAGGGCAACGGCAAATCCTGTCTCGACCGGCCGTTTGAGGGTTTTGCCGAGGGCCAGGGTGAGAACCAGGCCGGCAACGAGTATTGCAGCGACGAAATTCGGGTTTCCGAGGGTCCCGATGACTGCCATTCGCGGGTCCGAATGGGGAGTCGGGACCAGCCCGAGGAACTGGAAAGGATCGAGTCCGCTGTACTGGAGCAGACTGATGAACGCGATCAACAGGGAACTGAGTACCATCGCTCCGATCACGTGGATAACCTTCGGCCGGAACGACAGGATCAGGAAAAACCACCCTACGGAAGCGAGAGAAAGGAAGAATGCCCTGAGTGACAAAAAATCCCCGAAGAAAGCGGAGAGAACGATGCTGACAGTCCAGGCAGCCAGAGAGAGAAGGAAAGGGGTCGGCAGGGCGTGGAAATTCCATCGCCTGAAAAAAAGAGAACAGATCCCGGCAGTCAACACGAAACCTTCGAGCATGAAAGCCTTCGGGGAAGAGAAAGGGTGTTCAACACCCGGGGCGACAATAAGGGGGAGCAGTGCAACCATCGCCACTATGGCCCGGCGCAGCCACTTCTCGGCTGCTTCGGAAGGAGGGATTCGTTTTTTCACACGCATTGCCCGGATCCTTTTACACGTAAGATGCTCATGAGAACGGGACAGACTAATGTGAGATACGCTATAATATTTAAAAAAGCAGATGCGACTGAAATGGCAGGCTGGTCTCAGAATGCGAAGGGTAAAACAAAACCACCGCAAGTAGATAATTTCTTATATCAAACTCAGTTTGAAATATCTTCATAATTGTTGAGGCATCAAGAAAAAATACGATAGTCAGGCGAACTCATAACGATTTATTTCAGGCCCCTGCAGAAGCCCCGAAATACGGCGACGGGAGCGTCTGATAGACGCGGTAAACATGGCGATAGACCTCGTCCGCGCGGGTCTGCACGTCGGCCTCGGAATACCGGTCCACCGGGAGGCCGGTGGCTTCGCTCCAGAGGAAATCCCGGATGGCCAGGCGGACGGCATCGCGGGTGGCCTCCTTGTCCCGCCAGTGGTCGATGCGCAGCTTCTCCGCCTTGAGCGTCTGTAGCAGTTCCACGGCAACCGCTTTGATGCGATTGAGCTCCTTCGCTGAGAGGTCCGGCTTCTTAAGGAGATCAAAGACCGCCAGGGATTCCTCGTCGAGCCCTTCCCGCATGGCCCGGCTCTCCTCCTCACTCATCTCGTCCATGAACCGCAGCAGGTCCGCGAAGGTCTTTTCAATGGTCACGCGGTCCTTCTCGCGGTTGTACTCGGCGACGATTCCCTCGTAGTGCCGCTGAAAATCCGTTCGCAACGGGTTCTGCTGCAGCAGGCGTTGAAGCCGCTGTTCGATGGCCGCCCTGAGATTCTGCACCGTTGTCCGCTTGGCCGGGCTCCGTTCGAATTCCTGTCGCAGCCGGTCGAAGTCAATCCGGCTGATGTCAAAGGGCTTCTGGTCATCAGCAATTTTGTGATCCGGACGGTTTTCAATGGCCTCGTCAACAACCGAATGCAGTTGGCGGATAATATCGCTGATGTCTGCCTGCTCCCGGTCCTGCTGAAGGCTCTTGTAAACAACCTGAATTGCGGCATAATTGCGCCGATGGGTGTTCACCCCCTCCACGTTGATGCAGGCCTTGAACTTTGAAAACACCGCCCGGCACAGGACCTCGAAGCGTTTCCGCGTCTCGTCGTTCTCGTTGGCCGCCTCCTTGGCCGCCAGGATGGTCCTATTCCGTTCAAAACCGGACTTCGTGATAATGTCGTCCAGCGAGGCATTCCGTTCGTTCAGGAAGGCCCGTACCAGCGCGATGGCTTCGGCCAGGTCCGCCAGCAGTTCCTCGTCCGGCTTGGCGGGCTCCAGCTCGCCCCCTTCGCCGTCCCGGCCACCGTCGCCCGTCCCGGCAAAGGTCGCCAGGGCCTTGCGCAGATTCTTGAGGATCCCGCAGTAATCTACGATCATCCCATTGTTCTTGCCCTCGTGAACGCGGTTTGCCCGGGCGATGGCCTGCATCAGGGTATGCGCCTTGAGGGGCTTGTCCAGGTACAGCGTGGCCAGGCTAGGGACGTCGAAGCCCGTCAGCCACATCGCGCAGACGATGGCGATCCGGAAGGGATGCTCCTCTTCCTTGAAGGCGTCATCGAGGGCCAGCCGCTGCAGATTGCGGAACTGCGGCAGCCGCCGCATGCCCCCGGGAAGGTCCATGCCTTCCTTCATCAGACGCCGATGGGGGAGAATGTCCAAATCCCATTTGCGGAACTTCTCCACCTCGCCCTGTTCCTCGCTGACCACCACCGCCATGCGGGTCTGGCGCATCCACTCGATCTGCCGGAGTCGGACCTGTTCGTCCTGCTCATCGGCAGCCTCCGACAGCGCCTTCTCCAGTTCACGGATGCGCTGATCCCAGTAGAATTCGATCAACCGGAACATCCGCACACAGGTGATCTTGTCGATGCACACCACCATGGCCTTGCCCGTTTCCCAGGCCGTGGAGTAATGATGGACGAAATCACTGGCAATCTGGTCGAGGCGCTTGCCCGCCGTGAGAATGTGGTAATCACGCCTGAGCTCCTGTTCGAGGCGCTGCTCAACATTGATGTTGTCCGTCTCCAGCTCCTCCAGCTTCTCGGCAATCCGGTCATTCAGGTCCCCGACGGCCACGCCGAGCTTGTCACCCCGGGCGTCGTAGTAAAGGGGCACCGTGGCGTTGTCCTCGACGGCGCGCTGGAAGTCATAGGTCGAGACGTACTCCCCGAAGACCCGCCGTGTGATCTCGTCGTCCTTGAAGAGCGGCGTCCCGGTGAAGCCGATGTAGCCTGCATTCGGCAGGGCGTTGCGCATGTTCAGCGCCAGGGTGCCGTACTGCGTTCGGTGCGCCTCGTCGGTGATGACGATGAGGTCGTCGCGCTCGGTGTAAGGCTGATCCGGCTCGACCTCGCGGTTGAACTTCTGGATCAGCGAGAAGATGTGGGACTTGTGCTGCGCCAGCAACCGGCTGAGGTGCTCGCCGCTGGCGGCCCGACAGGGGTCGCGGTCATTGTCCACCACGCCGCACCCGGCAAAGGTCTTGTAGATCTGTGTGTCCAGGTCCTCGCGGTCGGTCAGCACCAGGAAGGTGAAGTTCCCGCCCAGCCTGCGGTGGACTTTCCGTGTAAACATCACCATCGAGTAGCTCTTGCCCGCCCCCTGGGTATGCCAGAAGACACCCAGTCTGCCGTCGCGGCCCCTTCGGTCCCGGACAGCCTCAATGGCCCGGTTGACACCCAGGAACTGGTGGTTCCGGGCCAGGATCTTCTTCGGCCGTCCTGCCGAATCGTCGAAGAGAATGAAGTTCTCCAGCAGATCGAGAAAGTTCCTCTTCTCACAGACCCCTTTGAGCAGCGTCTCCATGTCCACGGCGCCCGGCTGGTCCTCGGCCAGGCGCTTCCACTCGTGGAAGAACTTGTAAGGGCTACCCAGCGTGCCAATCTTCGCCTTGATGCCGTTGCCCAGGATGACGGCCGCATTGAAGTGGAAGAGGTGCCCCACGGTGTCCAGGTAGTCCCGGTAGTTGTTTTCGTAGGCAACGCTGAGGTCCCGGTGGACGTTCTTCAGTTCCAGAAAGAGGAGCGGCAGGCCGTTGACAAACCCGACGATGTCTGCCCGCCGACGGTAAAGATCGCCCCGAACCCAGAACTCCCGCACGCAGAGGAAGGAATTGTTCTCCGGATCGCTGAAATCGAAGACCAGCAACCGCCGGCGTTCCCGCTCCCCCCTGTCGTTGCGGAAGGCGACCTGAACGCCGTCGCGGATCAGCCCGTACTTTTCGCGGTTCGTCGCAAAAAGCGACTGCGTCGCCGTCATCGAAACGATCTGCCGCACGGCATCATCGTAAGCCTCCTTCGGCAACCCCGGATTCAGCGCGACCAGCTTGGCCCGCAGAGGGCGGGTCAGCACCACATCCCGGTCGGAGCCCCGTCCCAGCAAACTGTCCGGCCCGAAATCCTCATGATTGTAAGCATACACCGACTCCCAGCCAAGCTGATGCTCCAGGTACTCAGCCGTGGTCTGCTGAACGAGGGTGTCTTCGGTGTAAGGGGAGGGTGTCATTTCAACCAAGACTCCGAATTATTGAGCTCTTCTTTGCACCGTGGTTCGTCATGCGTCAATAGTGTAATTCACTGTATTTCAGCAAGGTAAGACAAATTATCGACGGAGGTTATCGACGGATATCGCCTATTGGGAACGATTACGTCGATAATCTCGATCATCTCGGCCAGTACCTCCGCCCACGCTTATCGCCTTCAGGTCGTACCTTGTTCTTGCCACAGAGGCGTTCCAACACCAGTTTGACCTGCCGACGCTTGATTTCCGGCCCTATCCTTTCGTGGATCTCTCCAATTGCCGCTCCGGGATAACGGGTAATGTCCTCCAGGACAAGGGCGTCCAGCCGGTGCGGTTCGATCCGGACCAGGCTCGTATGGCTGGGAAACTCTAATCGCCGCAGAAGTTCAGGCTCGACAAAATAAAGAGTTCCCTTGGTCCGCCCGGTCTGCTGTACAATGCCGGTAGCCGGAAGGCGGCCCATCCAGGAGGCAATCTCGCCTGCATCCGAAAGTTCCAGGACATCGGTCAATTCCCGCGCTGTCATGCCCTCGCTCTGGGCCAATAGGCCAAGAACGATGCGTTCGCGCTGACGGAGCTGGTATGTCTGATCTGCTTTCCCCAGGAAGTCGATAACCTCCGGCTTCACAATGCGCTTTTCCACCACCACCTTCACATAGTCAGGGCCCTCAAAAAGCTTCGGCAAGGGGCGGCCCTGCGAAAGGAGAATCTCGTAAACCAAATCATAACCGCTGCCCTCACGTTCCATCAGTCCGAGGTCGTGAAAAACGCGCGCCAGTTCATTGTTACGGCGGACAGACTGGTGCAGGATGTTCTGGGGGGTCACCCCCAGCGGCAGCAGACCCGGATTGATCACTTCCAGCCGGTCAGGGTGCAAATTCAGATAGATATCCCCGCGCTGGGTGTATGGCCGATGGACCAGCGCGTTAACTAAAAGCTCGCGAACGATACGTCGATCGTAGACGGGGAGATGCTGGCGAAACAGTCCGTCTGGAAACTCATAGCTTTCCCGGAAATCAGGAATATCCCGCCAGACGGCATCGATCAGTTGCATCGGAGAGAGGCTGTAGTCATCCCATAGGAGCTTGTTCACCTTGCGCCCGGCTTCGTCATACTTGATAAACTGTATGATGGGCGCTGTCCCAAGACGGGCGCGAGCCTCACGGCGGCCGATGCAGAGGATGCCCAGGTTCGTCAGGTGATGACCGATGGCCAGGTAGTAGTGATCGAGCAGTTCATCGTCGCTCTTTTCCTTGACGGAAGTTTTGACCCTCTCGGAAGCGCGGATTGCGAAAACGAACGCCTCATGCAAGGCAGGATCACACTCGCTTCGCGGCAACGCCAATGTGGTCAAGGTTTCCCAGGGCTGGGCGTTGCGCTCCCCCAGCAGGCGCTGCACCTCTTCACCGACCAGCGGTTTGCAGGCATCGCCTACACGCAGATAAAAACGCCCGTCGGTGGTCGAGGCCGGAGAAGCGGAGCGCGAAACCGTAATTTCCAGATACTCCCCACCTGTAATTTCCGATTGGCGCAGTTGCACAACCACCACCACGTTGACGGTCAACTCACCGATCCGTGTACGAACCTTTTCGCTCAGCTCTACCTGAGTACGCTGCTCCGCAGGGGGCTCACTCTCCCCATCTTCGATTCCGATCAGCAACCGGCCGCCCTGGGCATTGGCAAAGGCAACACAATCCTTGGCCAGTTCAGGCCAGTCGGCGGTTTTGCCGGTGATCACCCGCAGAGATTTTTTATCTATGCCTTGTCCTTCAATGCTCATACCGCCACCTCCCCGTTCATCAGTTTTGGCAGGAGGAGGTCGCTGGCTTGTGTTAATTTCACATTCTGATGCAATAGATTTTGCCGCTGCTGAAAGATTCCATCTGCTGCATCAAGGTAAAAATTTAGGATTTTTTTATCAGGTATCAATAATTCGATTCCTTCAATCTGCTTCCCACTAATATTTGCTTGTGCTGCACCTCCGGCAAGGTTTTGAACTTGCGCTTGTGCAAACTCTCCTTGGAAAAACGGGTAAAGAAATCTCTCTGAAGGATAACCAAGATTGGTTTTAAAAAGACCAACGCGCTGATTAAGGAAGAACTTTCTTGAGCTATCAGGCATTATTCCAACTTTCCCTACAGTGGCCCCAGTCATTGCAATTAGTAATGAGCCTGCTGGTATTACAAAGCTGATAGCGGTTTCTGCCACGGCATCATTGACACAGTCACAATTGGAGGTGTCAATGGTACCATCGCCAACAATGTTTTTGATTTTGATTACAGGGTTTCCATAGGGTTGCCAATCTTTACTTTTAAAGGCGAATCCAGATTGTACATTTGCAAGACGAGCGACACAACTTTTCTCCCAACCCTCAGGAACACCATTGGTAACCTTGACATGTTCATGGCCGGGAAAGCGGAGATGGACAAACCATTCTTTGTAGAGCAGCCATGCCGCCTGTTCCAGCAGCCGAATCCGCTGCCGGTTGTTCTCGATCAGGTCATCATATGCGGAGAGAAATTCCACGATTCGTTCCTGAATCCGATAATCTGGCAGTAGGATGTCGAGTCTGTGAATGTGGTTCCGGTTCAGCGTGGGATTTGAGTTCCCAACGTCGTAACGCTCAAGACCCAACGTTTTCAGAAAGTAATAAACAAACCGTGGGAGATTGCCCATTAAGTCTTTGCTCCACAGCGTCGTATCGTGCGGCCAGTACGGGCCATCAACGTAATGAACTGTCCCAAGCGATCCTTTACGACCTATTACAACACCTGGCCCATCCACTTTTGCTTCAGAATGGTAACTATTCACACCAGATGATGACACCACAGGTATACTGCCGGGTTTTTGTTCTGCTTTTGTGATATCAAATCCACGCTGGAAGAAGACGAGATCCCGCAGGACTGCTGGTCGCCATCCAGTTCGATGTCTCAGGGCCACACTCATACCCCCATTTCCTCGAAGTTCTTCTTGATGGTTGCCGCGAGCTGCACCGCCTCAGTGTTGAGGTCTTCCAGTTCAACATGGATGTTCCGGAGGGTTTCCTCGAAGTCGAAGTCCTCGTCTTCCTCTTCGGGGGCGACACCGACGTAGCGGCCGGGGGTGAGGGACCAGTCGTTGGCCTCGATCTCGGCCCGATCCACCAGTTTGACCAGGCCTTCAACATCATGGAGTTTGGCTTCAGGAAAGCGTTCAGTCAGCCAGTGGGCCTGACGCCAGGAATAGCGAACCTGTTTAAGCTGCTTGACGGCCAACTGCCTGGCCTCATCGGCGATTTTCCGGGCGCGGAGGATGTCGCGGCCCGCCCAGGCGCCACTGTCGCGGGCAGCGCATTCGTTCTCGCAGATTTCGAGAAGTCGGCAGGCAAGCTTGTAGAGCCGGTCGGTCTGTTTGACGAGGTCCCGGCTGGTCTCGGCCAGCGGGGCGAGGTGGTCAACAGCCTGCATCAGTTCGCCATTCGTGGTCTTCTGGATTTTCCAGGCGACCTGCTGCTCGGCCACCGCCTTCTGGAAGGTATCCACATCGGCCTCAAAGGCAGGCATTGCCTCGTCGAGTTCCTTCAGGGCCTCAGCATGGGGGCCATTGGCGGGCAGCTTCTTCAGGAAGGGCTGAATGGCCTGCCGCAGGGCAGTCAGGGCGGCGAGAAAGGACGGCAGCGGCTCGATCTGATCGCCGTTGATCCCCTGGGCAGCGAAACAGTTCTCGCCTTCGGCGAGCATGCGCCGGCAGTAATCCGCCACAAGGTCGAGGTACTTGTCGGTGTGGCCCCGGTAGAGCCAGACGATGGCGAGGAGGTTCTGCTCCTGCTCCGGGCTGAAGTCGTAGATCTTACGGGTGACCTTGCGGTAGATGTTCCGCGCGTCGATCATCAGCACCTTGTCGCCGTGCTCCTCGGGCTTGCTGCGGTTGAGGAACCACAGTTCGCAGGGGACGGTGCGGGTGTAGAAGAAGTTGGAGCGGATGGCGATCATGAGGTCCACATCGCCGGTCTCGACGAGCTTCTGCCGGACTTTCGCCTCGTCGCGCCCGGCGCTGGAGGCCTGGGAGGACATGACGAATCCCGCCCGGCCATGATCGTTGAGGTAGCTGTAGAAATAGCTGATCCAGACGTAATTGCCGTTGGAGACCTTGCCCTTCTTGTTGGCGCCCGGCAGGCCGAAGGGCAGGCGGGGGTCCTTCTTGACCTTGTCGGCGTCGATCTCGTCGACATTGAAGGGGGGATTGGCCATCACGAAGTCGGCCTTGCCCAGCAGTTCGTGGGGATCATCGTAATAAGTAATGGCCTTCTGGATGTCGCCTTCGAGACCATGGACGGCCAGGTTCATCTTGGCCAGGCGGATGGTGGTGGCGTTCTTCTCCAGGCCGTAGAAGGTGAGCCTGTCGATGGGATTTTCGTGATGCCGTTCGACGAAGCGGGCGCTCTGGACGAACATGCCGCCGGAACCGCAAGCCGGATCGAGAACGGTGCCGCCTTCGGGTTCGAGAACATTGGCGATGAGGGACACCAGCGAGACGGGCGTGAAGAACTCACCGGCGTCGTGGGCCTTCTGGTCGGCGAACTGGGTGAGGAAGTACTCGTAGATGCGACCGAAGACATCACCGGAGACGCGCTTGAGTTCGTCGGGATTGAGCGTGCGGAGAAGCTGGCCGAGGACGCCGTTGTCCAGTTCCGAATATTCGCTCTTGGGCAGGACACCGCGGAGGTTTTCGTAATCGCCCTCGATGGACTCCATCGCGTCGAGAATGGCCCGGGCGCGGTCATCGCTGTCGGTCAGGGCAACGAGAAAGTCGAACTGGGCCTTGGGTTGAAGGTAGATGGCGCTCTTCTGGGAGAAGTCCTCCTTGGTCAGGGCCCGCTTCTTGCCGCCCCGCGTGGGCAGACCGGCCTCGATGGCATCCTTAACGGCAAGAAAACGGCTGTAGGCATGCCTCAGAAAGATCAAACCCATGACGGGCAGGAAATACTCGTTGCTGGCGTAAGTCGAGTTCGCCCGCAGTGTGTCCGCCGCCGTCCAGAGCCGCTTCTCAATCGCTTCGATGTGTTCCAACTGGGTCAATCCTTACTCCGTTCTCGTTGTGATTTCGAAACAGCGCAATAGAGTAGATGTAGATCAATGATCGTATTGCGGAAAAAGTCATAACACCTCAGCACAGAAATAGCAATATAACAATAATCATAAGTATTTGGCACAAAGTTCCCTTGGCATGACACCGCATAGGAGAAAATTCCCGCTTGTCTCATTGCATTGCCGCCGGGTTTCTGATATCCCACTGGAGAATTCATTGAAGATCTTTCAATCCACCTCTCAGGACAGAATCCCATGATCAAAAAGGAACCCCGGCTGCGTGTCGGTATTACGGAAGGGAAAGCGGAAATCTCCGGTTGTCTGAATGGAAAATTCCGCAGTCCCCAATATCCCGGGCAGCATTTTTCCGGAAACTTCACGATCCACAGCCTGGGAGGCGAGATTCTCTTTAACGCCGCCAAGGGCGGAGGGATTGTCACCCGGTCATCGCTGAGTCTTCTCTCCGAGGATCAGGCCACCTTTTCGCTCCAGGATGTCACCATCGGCGTGGCCTTTCACTGGGAGAGGCAGGAGGCCCAGACCTTTGCAGGCAACCTCCGGATACTGGCCTTAGGCGACAGCGCACTCACGGCCATCAATGACATCGCCCTGGAGGATTATCTCTCCAGCGTCATCTCTTCCGAAATGAGCGCCTCAGCGCCTATGGCCCTGTTAGAGGCCCACACGATCATCTCCCGAAGCTGGCTGGTTACCATGCTGAAACGGGGGTCGACCTCTTCCCCTGCTTCAACTCTCTCCTCACCCGAGAATGAACATATTGCCTGGTACGGGCGGGAGGAACACCAGATGTTCGACGTCTGTGCCGACGATCATTGCCAGCGATACCAGGGACTGACCCGCAGCATCCCGGAGCGCACGGCGGCCGCTATCAACGCCACGCGGGGGGTGTTCCTCGTGTACGGGAATGAGGTCTGCGATGCCCGCTATTACAAATGCTGCGGGGGCCGGACGGAGACCTTCGAAAACACCTGGGAAGAGATCCCGCATCCTTACCTGACCAGCATCGCCGATGCCGCCGTCGATTCTCCTCCAATTCTCGACGAGGAGGCGGCGCAGCGCTGGCTCCTCTCTTCTCCCGAAGCTTACTGCAACACCCGGGACGAAAAGCTCCTCGCACAGATTCTCCCTTCCTTCGATCAGGAGACGAAGGACTTCTTCCGCTGGCAGGTCGCCTATGACCAGGACGAATTGGGGGAGATCCTGAGGGAAAAATCGGGGATCGACTTCGGCCGAGTCCAGGACCTGATTCCCCTGGAACGGGGACCGTCGGGAAGGATTGTCCGCCTGAAGATCGTAGGGACGAAGACATCGATCGTGGTCGGCAAGGAACTGGAAATCCGCCGCTGGCTCTCCCGCAGCCATCTCTACAGCAGTGCTTTCGTGGTGGAAGCCCCGCGGGACCCCTCCGGGACGGACTGCCGGTTTGTCCTTCACGGCGGCGGCTGGGGGCACGGCGTCGGCCTCTGCCAGATCGGGGCGGCGGTCATGGCGTCGCAGGGGATTTCGGCGGAAGTCATCCTGAAGCACTATTTCCGGGGCGCATCCCTGAAAAAGCTGTATTGAAACCGAGGAAGGATCGCCGTTCATGAGAATCGCCAACCGCGCCAGACCCGCCCACCGCAATCCCTGGGCCTGGGTGCCGACGCTCTATTTGGCGGAAGGCATTCCTTACATCCTGGTCACGACGGTCTCGGTGATCCTCTACAAGAACCTCGGGATTTCCAACACGGACATCGCCCTGTACACGAGCTGGCTCTATTTGCCCTGGGTCATGAAACCCCTGTGGAGCCCCCTGGTGGACATGATCCGGACCAAGCGGTTCTGGATCGTCCTCATGCAACTCCTCGTAGGGGCGTCGCTGGCCTGCATCGCCCTGACGCTTCCCACGTCCGCCTTTTTCCGCTATTCCCTGGCCTTCTTCTGGATCATGGCCTTCAGCTCGGCCACCCACGACATCGCCGCGGACGGTTTCTACATGCTCGGGCTGGAGCAGTACCAGCAGGCCGCCTTCGTGGGCGTGCGCACCCTTTTCTACCGCATCGCCGTCATCGCCGCCAAGGGCATCCTCGTCGTCTTTGCCGGCCACCTGCAATCCAGTGGTTCCAGCGTGACGACGGCCTGGTCGGTCACCTTCTTCCTGGGAGCCGCCATCTTTCTGGCCTTCGCCCTCTATTCCGCCCTTGTCCTGCCCTATCCGCCAACGGACGCACCCGCTCCCCACACCGCGGCTTCCCCCCACATGACGGCGGACGTCCTGCACATTTTCGCCCTTTATTTCCGGAGGAAGGAAATCTTTGTCATCGTCGCCTTTTTCCTCTTCTACCGTTTTGCCGAAGCGCAGCTGGTCAAGATGGTCGCCCCCTTCCTCCTGGACCCCCGCGCACGAGGTGGTCTGGGACTGACGACGGGTGAAGTGGGGATCGTTTACGGAACCGTCGGCGCGGCGGCCGTGATGCTGGGCGGACTCCTTGGAGGATACGTCATCTCCCGCCAGGGCTTGAAGTTCTGGCTCTGGCCCATGGTGCTGATCATGCACCTGCCCGTGCTCGTCTTCGTCTACCTCTCCCAGACCCAGCCGGAAAACCTGCTGATCATCAACGCCGCCGTCGCCGTGGAACAGTTCGGCTACGGGTTCGGCTTCACGGCCTATTCCCTCTTCATGATCATGGTTGCCGAAGGTCCTTACAAGACGGTTCACTACGCCCTCGGCACGGGGATCATGGCCCTGGGGATGATGATCCCCGGCATGACCAGCGGCTGGCTGCAGGAGCTGCTCGGCTATCCCCACTTTTTCCTGTGGATCGCCCTCTCGACGATCCCCGGTTTTATCGTCGCGGCCCTGGTGAAGATCGATCCGGCATACGGGAAAAAAGCATGAATCCTGGTGATGCCCGTGACAAGAATGAACGGGCGGAATTTTGAAACGAAAGAAGCTGCCCGAAATGAATGCCTCCGATTCCCCCTTTGTCAAAACGGCCTTCGTCCTGGGTGCGGGACTTGGATTCCGACTCCGCCCCCTGACGGAAACCTGCCCCAAGCCTCTCCTGCCGGTCCGGGGCCGTCCGCTGATTACCTATGCCCTGGATCACCTCCGCTCCGTCGGCATCCGGCGCTTTATCATCAACACCCACCACTGCGCCGACCGCTACCAGGAGGCCTTTCCCGACGGGCAGTGGCGCGGCATCCCTATTTCCTTCCGCTTTGAGCCCCTTCTTCTCGATACCGGCGGCGGGCTAAAGAACATCGAAGATCTCTTGGTTGAAGACGATCGGGTGCTGGTGTACAATGGCGACATCCTGACGGATCTACCCTTGGAGCGGTTGATTGCGGCCCACAGGGCCCAGGGTCGGGAAGTCACCCTGGCCCTGCGCAGTACGGGAGAACCGGCCAATGTCTGCCTCAACGAACGGGATGAGATCTGCGATATGCGCTTTCTGCTCGGCAATCCCGGAACCCGCCGCTGCCTCTTTTCTGGGATCTATCTGGTGGAAAAGGCCTTTCTCCGGCGGATGAAATCCGGTGATCCCGTTTCCCTCGTCCCGGTCCTGGTCGACATGCTGCGCGAATCTCCCGGATCGGTGGGGAGCGTGGTCCTTGACGAGGGCATCTGGCATGATATAGGCTCCCTGGAGGCCTACGGAGAGATCAATCGCCCTGGAAATGAAATCTAGAAGAATCTTCGTAAAAAGATGCCCATACAAAAGGAACAACAACATCAAGGAGACTTTATGAATACACCGGGTGCCGATACTGACCTTCATCGCCGGATAGCCGACTTCGCCCTCCGGACGCTTGCTCTCCCGCCGGAAACGCCACTGCAGCTGACCCAGATTGCCAAGGGCGGTTCAGATCGAATGTTTTACCGCCTCTCCTGCAGAATTGAATGCGAATCTCGAGTCGCCCCCATGGAAGTGGGGGGAGAATATTCGGTTATCGTCATGCACTACAACCAGGACAACAGGGAAGACACCGTTTATGCCGAAATCGCAGACTTTCTCCTGGAGCTTAGGGTCGCCGCACCGACGATTCTGGCCCATGATCCGAAGGACTGTTTTGTGGTGATGGAAGATCTGGGCACTGAAGATCTGTGGAGCTATCGCAACGAAAAATGGATAACCCGCCGTGGCTTTTATGTGCGGACCCTGATGCATGCCAACCGTCTGCACCGGTACCTCCAGGATGACGGCGGCGTCCAGCCTCCCAAAATGATGAACGGCTATGACATGTCCCTTTATCGCTGGGAACGCCGGTATTTCCTGGAAGAATTCGTAGGCCCCGTCTGCGGGATTTCCCTATCACCGGAGGAGGAGGGCGCCCTGGAAGAGGAAGGGGCGGCACTCGCCCGTCGCCTCATGCTTTCCGGTGAAGGTCTGATCCACCGTGATCTCCAGTCCCAGAACATCATGATTCATGAACTTGCACCGGTACTCATCGATTTCCAGGGAATGCGGAAGGGATCACCCTTTTACGACCTGGGTCGCTTCTTTATGACCCTTATGTATCCCTGACTCCCGATGAACGCCTGGAGCTTCTTGAATTCTACTATAGCCTGTCTCCCCGGGACATTCCCTGGGAGGATTTCGTAACCCTCTTTTACGAGGGCTCAGCCCAGCGACTGATGCAGGCCTTGGGCGCTTACGGCTTCCTGGGACTCCGGAAAGGGAAGTCCGCCTTCCTGGCCCACATTCCCAACGGTCTCCGCAATCTTCTGGACACCGCCTCCCACGTCTCCTCCCTGCCCTGCCTGCAAGACCTGGCCGCCCGCTGTCACGCCACCCTGAAACACTGAAGGGGAAGCGGTCGAACCTGTTCCGGCCAACGGTTGATTTTTTTGACAAAGGAATCCTTTTGTTGACTTGCCTTTCCTGTTACTTGGATCTATTTTATTCCTATCGGATAGAGAAAGGGGAGTAACTGGTTATGGAGCAGAAAGAGCAGAGTCTCAAAGAAGAAATCCTCCGCTTCTGCCGGGAGCGGGATGTGGAACTCGTGGGATTCGCCCCTGTGGAGCGGTGGGATGCGTTCGGCGAGGTACCGGCCGAGTTCCGTCCGCGGGCTCTCTGGCCCTTTTCCCGCACGGTGATCGTGATGGGGCTGCCGATGCTGCTGCCGATCGTGGAAACAACGCCCTCGGTGCTCCACAAGGAGATGTACACCGTCGTGAACCACAAGCTCGACACGCTGGCCTACGAACTGGCCAATTTCCTCAACGGGAAGGGTTACGCCTCCTCCTTTTTCTGCCGCGATACCTATGCCAACCTCAAGGCGCTGCGGAATGCCCCCTTTGCCGCTTTCAGCCACGTCATGGCGGCGAAATACGCAGGATTGGGCACGATCGGCGTCAGCCATTGCCTGCTGACCCAGGCCTATGGCCCACGGGTACGCTTCGTCTCGGTCTTCACCTCCGCAGAGCTGCCCGGTGACCCGCTGCTGACGGAAGAACTCTGCATCAAGTGCGGGGTCTGCGCCAAATGCTGCCCGAAAAAGGCCCTGGTCATGCGGAAGGATCAGGTGATCGGGGACTACGACAAAACCGCCTGCCTGGAGATGCACGAGGAGCTGGTGCGGCGGCGGTGTTACCCCTGCGGGATCTGCACCAAGGTCTGCCCCATCGGCAAGGATCGCCGCCTTTACGGCGGGAAAGAGATTCAGCGTAAATACCTGGAAGAAGCGAAGGCGCTGGCCGCCAATCCCGACGATCCTGCCTATGCCTCCTGGACCCACATCCGCAAGTGGGGCAGTCTCCCCGAAGCCCCATCGGGAGGTGAATAGCAGCAGGGATAGAGTTAGGCATCAGTAAGGAGAAGGAGCAGAAGCCATGGAGCTGAGCAAATTTTTGGAGTCCTTGACGACGCTTTTAAGGGAAGAGCCATCAACGACGGAGAAAATCCGCCAGGCCCGCGCCCTCCTTTCCCGCTTGACGGCCTCGGGCGACTGGTTCCGGGAAAACATGGCCCGTCTCATCCTGGATCAAACCTGGCGGGCCAATCAGCGACCCTCCATCTGGCCCAATGAAGTATCCATTGCCTGGAGTGTCGATCCGAATTTTTCCATGCTGGCCTACATCTGGGAGCCGGGAATGGTGGATACCGTTCACGACCACGGTTCCTGGGGCGTGGTGGCCACCCTTTTCGGATCTGTTGACGAAATCAAATATTCGCGCCTCGATGACGGAAGCCGGGAGGGCTTCGCCGACCTCCGCCCCCATTCGCCAATCGTAATGAATCCAAGCGAGACGACGGCTATCCTGCCGCTGGATGCAGGGATCCATCGCCTCGGTAATCTGGCACAGGGATACAGCATCACGATCCATGTATACGGGAAACCGGTACGTTGGGGATCCATTCGCTATTTCTATCCCGAAGAAAAACGGGTGACCGTGGTCTATCCGCCGCCAATTCACAAGGCAGCCCTGGCGATCCGCTCCCTGGCCGATATCCACACACCCTGGGCGGAGGATCTGCTAAACACGGTCCTCATGGAAAACGTACCGGATGTTTTGAAAAGGGAATGCGAACAGGTTCTCTCCCGGCGGGCAAAGGGAACGAAATCGCAACAACAATCATTGAAAGGACAGGAGGGGAAATGAGGGGACTCATCTTGAATGGAAGTGCAAGAGGTCAGAAGGGCGTAACCGGAAAGATGCTGGATGCCCTCACCAGGGGACTCACGAAAGCAAGTGTCGAATTAAAAACCTTTGAGCTTCGCAGGATGTCCATCTCCCCCTGCACGGGCTGCCTGTCCTGCATGCACAAAAACCCGGGCATATGCGTCCTTCAGGATGACATGAGCCCGATCTACGAAGCCCTCAAGGCTTCCGACCTGCTGATCATGGCAACGCCCCTGTATGTGGACACCATGTCCGCCCAGTTGAAGACAGTTATGGACCGCTGCCTTGCCTGCCTTCAGCCTTTCCTGGTAAAAGATGAAACAGGAAGGGTCCGCCATCCCTTCAACTGGCGCATGCCCGCAAAGTTTCTGCTGCTGTCCACTTCCGCCTTCCCGGAACCGGAAGTCTTCGCTGCCCTCATCGCCACCTTCCGGGCGGAGGCGGCCAACTTCAATTCCAAAACCGTTGGAGAAATCTGCATCCCCGGATCAATCGCCTTACAGATGGAGCCGGAATTGCTGGACCGGCATCTGTCCCTCCTCGAAGAAGCCGGTAAAGTCCTGGCTGGAACGGGAAGCATCCCCGAAGCCCTTCTCCGGGAACTCAACACCCCTCCCTTCGACGTTGAACGTTATCTCCAGGTAGCGTCGAAATATGAGGACTGGTGCCGGGTACAACTGAGCAAAAGAGGATAAAACCTCCTTTATTCTTATGTTCTTAATATTATAATGACTTGACATTCAAATCTTCATCCTTCTATAAATTCAAAGCTGAAGGAACAAACGATTATTCAATCCATGATGACCTCATCAAGACCGGCACAGGGAGGAAAAAGTGACCCCGGATATTCAGAAAAGACTAAGAGAATTCTATAACAACCTCTTTGACAGACCGCTGGATCCCGGTGACCGATACTATGAACCCTTTCTCGAAGGCCGAGGGGATCCGATCCAGAATCTGTCCACAAAAATCAGTTGGAGTGAAGCAGCCAGCGTCAACCTCGTTACGGGACAACGGGGAAGTGGAAAAAGCACGGAATTGAGACGCCTGAAGAGGCTTCTCGAGAACCATGGCTGTGTCGTTTTTTTATGCGACATGAGTCTCTTTATGAACCTGACGACTGCTGTCGAAATTACTGATTTTTTCATTTCGATCATGGGCGCCCTGAGCGAAGAGATCGAAAAAAAGTACGGCGAAGACCCAAGCCGTGAGGGATTCTGGGAACGATTCCGCAAGTTTCTGCAGACGGAAGTTCAGATCGAAAGCATCAAGGTCGGAGGAGGCATCCATGGATTTAAGGCAAATCTGGCTGCCTCTCTCAAGGATGATCCGAGTTTCCGGCAACTTCTTCAGAAAAATAGCCGCGGCCATGTAGCCCGGCTGATTCAGCAGGCTCAAGAATATGCCACGGAAATTGTGAATTATGTCCGGGAAAAGGAAGGTGATCCCAACAAAAAGGTTGTGATGCTCGTCGATTCCGTCGAGCAGATCCGAGGCGTCGGCACCGATGCGGAAAACGTCTACTCGAGCGTGGAAAACCTGTTCTCCGGCCATGCAGATAAACTCCGCCTGCCGCTGCTCCATGTTGTCTACACCATTCCCCCCTATCTCACACCGATCGTACCGGGACTTGGGCGATTGCTGGGCGGCGGTACGGTCTGCAACCTTCCCAGCATCCACGTGCGAAAGCGCGATGCGCAAACGAATACCTGCAGTGAAGACGAGAAGGGGCTGAAAATCATGCGGGACGTGATTTCCCGCCGCTATTCCCAATGGACAGATTTTTTCACAACCGGACAGGTGAACCGGATCGCCCTGGCCACGGGAGGCGATCTGAGGGAATTTTTCCGCATGATCCGGGAGTGCCTCGTTCAAGCCGCCAATGACGAAAAAATCTCCCTGACGGACGATATCCTCCGGAATGTTGAAAACATGCTTCGTCGCGACATGCTTCCCATTGCTACGGAGGATATGAAATGGCTTCAGGGAATCATGTGCAGCAAGCGGCCCAATCTGGACAAGATTCAGGAACTGCCGCGCCTGGCCCGTTTCTTCGATACCCACCTTGTCCTCAATTACCGTAATGATGACGACTGGTACGACATTCACCCGCTGATCCAGTCGGAAATCGGAGGATAGTCATGGGTCAGGTATCGGCACTCTCCGCCGAGGGAGAACGATCCTGGCTGACACTCCGTCGCCACATTGACTGGGCCGAAGGCTTCTCTCTGATTTTTCTTTTTTCTTCATCCCAAGGTGTCGTCAATCTGTTCCGGAATCGTCTCACCAATCTCCTCAAAACGAGGGTTGCCCAGCTACAGATTCTCGTTCCCCAATCTCCTGAAACGGCTGCTGCCGAAGTTATGACCCTCATCGATCAACCTGATCAACTCCTCGACCATATGCGGGCACCGCTGTGGTTCGAGTTGTACCGCAAAGACAAGGAAGGGAAATGGCAGACTCACCGTAATAAGCTTCTGATGCATCTCAATGAACACAGGGAACTTTTGCGAAGCAATCTGCAGAGACCATTGATCCTCATTCTCCCTGCCGATACGGTCAAAGAAGTCCGGGAACTGGCCCCCGACCTCTGGTCGATCCGTAATCTGAGTCTGGAGTTGGGTGAATTCCGGGTTGATCAGCAGACAGGGGGAGCGCCGGAAACCGAAGAAAGGCCGCCGGTTGCGCAGGAAGAACAGTCGATCGATTTCTATGAGTCGCAAATCAAGGAATGGGAAAGACTTCGCAATCAACGGGCTCAAGGTCGAGAAGTCCTGTTTGCCGGAGGACAAGCTGTTGATGCGTCACTGGCTCTGAATCGGATCGATGAAGCGGAGAAGATCGCAAAAGAGCTTTTTCTGCTGACGCAACAAGGAACGGCAGCAGAAGATGAACCAACCTCTCTTCGAGATCTCAGCGTCTCTCTGGGTAAGGTCGGCGACGTGACACTTGCCGGGGGAAATCTCGAAGAGGCCGAAAAAACCTTCAACGAAGCGCTGGAAATTCACCACAGAATAATCACCCTCTGGGGGGAAACGCCCCAAGTCCTCCGGGATCTCGGCGTCTCTCTGGGCAAGGTCGGCGATGTGAAACTTGCCAGGGGAAATCTCGAAGAGGCCGAAAAAGCCTTCAACAAAGCGCTGGAAATTCACCACAGAATAATCACCCTCTGGGGAGAAACGCCCCAAGCCCTCCGGGGTCTCTGCTACTCTCTGCAAAGAGTCGGAGACGTGGCACTTGCCAGGGGAAACCTCGAAGAAGCCGAAAAAACCTTCAACGAAGCGCTGGAAATCCGACGTAAGATTTTCACCCAATGGGGAGAAACGCCTCAAGCCCTCCGGGATCTCAGCATCTCTCTGGAAAGGGTCGGCAACGTGGTGTTTGAGAGAGGAAACCTCGAAGAGGCTGAAAAAGCATTTAGCGAAGCGCTGGAAATTCACCGCAGAATTCTGACTTCATGGGGGGAAACGCCCCAAGCCATCCGGGATCTCAGCGTCTCGCTGAAAAAGGTCGGCAACGTGGCGCTTGCCAGGGGAAACCTCGAAGAGGCTGAAAAAACCTTCAACAAAGCGCTGGAAATCCGACGTAAGATTTTCAACCAATGGGGAGAAACGCCTCAAGCCCTCCGGGATCTCGGCTACTCTTTGCAAAGAGTCGGAGACGTGGCACTTGCCAAGGGAAACCTCGAAGAAGCCGAAAAAACCTTCAACGAAGCTCTGGAAATCCGACGTAAGATTTTCAACCAATGGGGAGAAACGCCCCAGGCCCTCTGGGATCTCAGTTTCTCTCTGGAAAGGGTCGGCAACGTGGCTCTTGCCAGGCAAAATCTCGAAAAGGCCGAAAAAACCTTCAACGAAGCGTTGGAAATTAGGCGTAAGATTTTCACCCTTTGGGGGGAAACGCCTCAAGCCCTCCGGGATCTCGGCGTCTCTATGGGCAGGGTCGGCAACGTGGCGTTTAAGAGAGGAAACCTCGAAGAGGCCGAAAAGGCCTTCAGCGGGGTACTGGAAATTCACAGCAGAATTCTGAATTCATGGGGAGAAACGCCCCAAGCACTCCGTGATCTCAGCGTCTCTCTGGGCAAGGTCGGCGACGTGGCGCTTGCCAAGGGAGACCTACAAGAGGCCGAAAAAGTATTCAAGGAATCATTGGAACTCGATCGCAGAAGAATCACCCTCTGGGGAGAAACGCCTCAAGCACTCCGGGATCTCAGCGTCTCTCTGGAAAAAATCGGCGACGTGGCACTGACCAGAGGAAACCGCGATGAGGCTGAAAAAGCTTACCGTCAATCGCTCCTTATCTGGCAGAGGCTTGATACGTATCTGCCGGGCGATGAGGATTATCAATCAGGCATTGAACGAATGCAAAAAGCTCTTGACCGACTCCGACAATCCCCCCACGAAACATCTCCATCCCCTTGATGTTGATCGTTATCTCCAGGTAGCGACCAAATATGAGGACTGGTGCGCCGGATACAACTGAGCAAAGGTAAGTAGATATCCCAAACGGAGCCAGAGATCCGGCTATCCGAAGAACACCTTTCGACCGGGATTTCCTCCGCCTTGTCGACCCGATTCTGCCTATATGGCCATGGTCATACCTACTCCTCTGATCCGCTCTCAGAAATAATCAAAGCCAAATTAAGGTTTCTCGCCGTTCACAATCAGGAATTTACCTGATTGTCCCGATAGAGCACCATCCTGTAGGATTCGCTCCAGCGAAGTTCAGAAGATTCAGATCCTGTCATAAGCAATTTACGGATTGGAATCTTGATTTGAAGTTAACCGGGAAACTGCGGCATCTGGAGCAGAGCCGGGTATAGGCCTGCATGCCGTGGAAATATTAAACGGTAGGTGAGGATGAATTTATGAAAAGATGGTTGATGTTTTTGGGAAAGATGAAGCCATTTGGCCTCCTGGCGTTTGCACTCCTGGTTGTCGCCGTCGGAGCAACGAATGCAAAAGCGGAAACGGTGCTCTTCTCCGATGATTTTTCCAGTGGTGCATCGTCCCTTTGGCAACCAAAAGTGGGAAACTGGGTCGTTGAAAACGGCGTTTACTACGAGAATCAGTACGGAAAATACAGCGGAAACCCCGGCAACTGGACGTATCTCAATCTGTCATCGGCCCTTCCGGAAACTTTTACACTTTCCGTCGATATCGGCAACGTGTGTGACGGGGGGATCTATTTGAGGACAGACTCGACGCACAGCAATGGAATCCTCCTCGTCACGGGTGGATATAATCACTCTGGAACCGGACTTTACTGGCATGAAGTTGTAAACGGAAACTACACAGGAGCCGTTAACAGAGTCGAAGGAAATCCGGTCCAGGGTGCCTCCGGCACGCTCACGGTCGAGGTTGCGGGCAATGTCTATGCAGCCTATTGGAACGGGGAACTGATCACCACTTTGACGGCTGATTCACCCTACGATTTCACGGGGGGAAGCATCGGGCTCTACAGCTGGTCCTCCCAGACGTTCGACAATGTAAAAATTACGACAGCATCCGCCGTTCCTCTCCCCTCGGCCTTCCTGTTGCTCGGCCCGGGCCTTGCGGGACTGGCCGTAATAAGGCGGAAACTCGGCAAACAGTAACTTCACAATAGTGCTATATTCGGATCAACTGGACCGGGATGCCTGAGGAGGGCATCCCGGTTTTTGTTGATGGTTCAGAGGATTGGACGATAATGGCTTATCCTCTCGCTATTGCCATCCGTGCATCCAGGGCGCAGAGGCCCGACCCGTCCTTGAAGAGCCGCAACGGGTTGATGTCCACCTCCCGAACTTCCGGGAACTCCGCGAGCAGCCATGACAGGCGGACAATGGCATCGACATAGCCTTCGATATCCGCCGGCTTCCCTCCCCTGGCGCCTTTTAGGATGGCATAGGATTTGAGGGCTTCGATCTTTTTCCGGACCAGATGGGCGGAGGCAGGACAAAGGCAGGTCTGGACGTCTTTAAAAACCTCCACGTAGATGCCCCCGAAGCCGAAAACGACCGCCGGGCCGAAGGATGGATCGAATTTTCCGCCGATGAACATGTCGTGCCCCTCGCCGGCCATCTTCTGTATCCGGACCCCCTCAAAGCGGGCGCCCTTCCTGGACGCTTCAAGATTCCGGCGGATCTGGGCAAAACACCTCCAGACGGCATCGTCATCTCCGATCCCCACGGCAACCCCGCCGGCATCGGTCTTGTGGAGGGCATCGGGCGAAACGACCTTCATCACCACCGGATATCCCGTCGCCTGGGCCAGTTTCACCGCCTCTTCCTCATCACGGCCGATGTTCGAGACGGCTACGGGAATGCCGGTTAAAGAAAGCAGTTCCAGCGCCTCTTCGCCGACCACCTCTCCGCAAGCGTCCATCCAGTTCCGCAGATTTTCCTTCTTGAAATAGACGTTCTCCGGCAGGACCTCCGGATCCGTGCGTCTTCTTGCATACCAGTCTTTCTGGAAGGAGAAGGCCCGCACCATCTCCTCGGGGTTGTTGAAGATCGGAAAGCTCGTATATTTCTTTACCCGGTGCATGTATCCGGAAAGCCCATAGAGGCAAACCCCGAGAGGTTTGCCTGAAGAGAGCATGGAGCCGTAGGTCTCCTTCGACAGATCCGTCAGGAACAACTCGCGGAAAACGTTATTTCCCTCGGGCATCTTGGGCCTCTGACCGATATAGATGGCGCCGTCCACATTTTCATTGTGCATGACCTCGTAGGCGACGTGGGCGGCCATATGCGGATCGTATATATCGCCCATATCGAGGGGATTGGAAAACTTGATGACCCCCGCATTGGCAAACCTGTTCAGGCTCTTATAAAAGTCTTCACCGGGATCGGCGAATTCGAATCCAGCCTTTTCACAAAGATCTGCGCCGATGACGGCAAATCCGCCGGCGGGGCTCATGACCATGATCCGGTTTCCGTGCATGGGAGGAAGCTCAAAAACCTTGGCGACGGCCACCAGATCTCCGTAATTCTGGATTCGAATGATCCCCGCTTCCTCAAAGGCTGCATCGATAATATCCTCGTCGCTGCTGAGGGAGGCGGTATGGCTCAATGCCGCCCTTCCGCCCGCTGAGGTCGTGTTCGACTTGTAGGCAACGATCGGTTTTCTGCATTTTTTTGCCGCCTGAATCAGACGTTTGCCGCTGCTCATGCTTTCCAGGTACATGCAGATGATCGTTGTTTCAGTATCCGCGTCCAGGTATTCCAGAAAGTCGGTTTCATCGAGGTCGAGTTTGTTTCCAATGCTGATGAACTTCGCCATGCCTACATTTTCGTCGGCAAGAAGGTTCCAGAGCATGAGTCCGACCCCCCCGCTCTGGGTGATGATGGACATGCCGCCCTTGACCGGCGGGAAAATCGGAATGAAGGGAAGGCAAAGGCCATTTGCCGTATTGGCCATCGCAAGGGCGTTTGGACCCACAAACCGGATATGATACTTCCGGGCGTTCTGAAGAAGAAGGTCGGAGAGCTGCTTCCCTTCTTCGCCGAATTCGGAAAAACCTCCCGACAGAACGGCCATTCGGGATATTCCCAGTTTTCCGCATTTTTCAGCCACCTCTGGGACAAAACGGGCAGGCAGAAGACAGACGGCAAGATCCGGAACTTCCGGCAGGTCTTCAACATCCCGGTACATCTTGACACCACTGACATTCAGTTCATCACTATGGGGATTCACCCCGAAAATCCGTCCCCGGTAGCCCCAGCGCAGGAGATTCTCCAGAACCATCCTGGAGATGTTGGTGGATTTTGCTGACAGGCCGACAATGACGATTGATCGCGGATAGAAAAGCCTTTCCATGATACAAAATACCTCCATTAGTACAATAGAAATTTAACCTCACGCAGAGGTTGTTTAATACAGAGGGAACTTGTAAGTCAATGCGCCTTGCTTACAATATTTCCATCGCTGAAAAAAGAAAGGGGCGGCCTTTCCCCTTTCAGCGATGGGAAAGGCCGCCCCTTTCTGATGAATCTACAGCAATTGCGTTGAAGAATGATCAACTTACGGCAGGACTTTCACCCGCAAGAGTGCGCCCATGCTGGGTGCACCAACAAAAAAGGCATAGCCATTTCCGGCTATGCCTTTGCCAGGCCATTCGTAAGATCGTAAGATCTAGCTGACAAACTTTTTCTTTAATGCTGCAAGGCCAAGAAGCCCCGGCCCCAAAAGCAGAAACGCCGAGGGGAGCGGAACCGCAGCAGTAACCTGCAGGTTCTGGTCGGTTGTCCAACCTGTTTCATTAAGTTCAACAGTTCTCAAGCCATAGCCGTCATTATACTCAACGCCGAAATAGGCATTCGCGAGAGAAGTGCCGGAATAATCAATTGTAGCACCTGTAACACTAAGAGGAGACAAGGTTTCAATGAGGTCGATATCAAGGGAATATGCGGGAATGCTGTATGAAGCTCCGGGTGCTATCGAAAGACCGCTCCAGGTCACTGTCTGGAACCATTCAGGGTTGGAGAGAAAATCACTTGCCACACCTCCACCGGTTTTGGTGTCCCAGGTCGCGATTCCGTCAGCAGGTGTTCCAAAGCTATAGACGATCTTTGTGATAGATAATCCTCCCGTCGAATTATTTGTCACGTTAAACGATTGAAGAAAATCACTTCCACTTAAACTTATCGCCGCATCAATTGTTGCAGCGTAAGACGGGCTTACTGCCAGGAAAAGGAATGCCAATACCACGAGTATTTTTTTCATTTTTACCTCCTTTAAGGAACTATATTTAATGTCAATACTTATAAAGCACGGAGGATAAATCGGTCAATACACGAAAATCCTTATTTTATCTAGCATTTAAGGATTACAGATAAGGTTTTTCGCTCTTTAGAATAAGAGATTCCGAAAATACCGATGAACTACAGCGTCATGGGAACAAACCAAAGGGGCAATCGGATAAAAGAAAAAGGAGCAGCCTTGAGAGAAGAAAGCATATCTTCCGCTTCGGTCGAAGTCACCGGGACCAGTTTGAAAAATTGATGTCCTTGAAAATGTCCCCCTAGACGCCGCCCAGATCGGTCTTATGGGTAATCATCGGAGTATCCGCCTTCGAAGTCACAGGAAATCCGATGGCATGCCGGGCGGCTTCGTCCGGGCTGTCCGCCGTCCGGAAGCACTTGCCCCTTCAAGGATCGTCTCGGCTTTCTGCCGGTCCACATCGATAAAGGTCTTCACCTGACTTTCGTCCCGGTTGCGGATCTGCCCGTATTTTTCCAGGACGGCCAACGCTTTAGTTAAATTTCACTGAATCACCTGTTGCCCAGGATTTCTTTTAACGGACCGTTCGGGTTCGAGCTGGTTACCATTTTCAACGCGGAGGCAGGATTGAAGAAGGCACCGCAGATAAAGTTATAACGATCTTGCGAAAATTTATCTGCCCGTGATAGACTAACCGTGGTGCGGAGTTTGTGGAGGTACAGGGAACTAAACTTTGGCGTTCAACTTTTTCTTTTAGCTGATGGCCGCAGGGTGTTTCGCCGTGGACGCATTTGGGAACGTCCGCCCGGCATTCGGAGTTTTACTTTGCCGCCCTCAAAAAAATCTTCCCTCCCGAATTCCAAATTCCTATGAAAAACTTTGCCACGCCTTTCAAAAGAACGGGGAAAATTCTCCAATTCCTTTTACTCCTTCTCTCTTTCAGCATAACGGCCTTTGCTCTTGATGTGCCGGACCATCCGACGGGGAGGGTGACAGATCTCACCGGCACCTTATCGGCGCAGGAAATCGCCTCTCTTGACCAAAAATTGGATAACTTCGAGCGGGAGACAACCAACCAAATTGCGGTTCTTTTAATTCCATCCCTTGAGGGGGATCCGCTGGAGGATTATTCCATCCGTCTGGCAGAGAAGTGGAAAATCGGCCGGCAGGGAAGAAATAACGGCGTTATCCTGCTCATCGTGAAGAACGATCGCAAGCTCAGGATCGAAGTCGGGTACGGCCTGGAAGGAGCACTCCCTGACGGTCTGGCCGGGACGATCATACGTGATGAAATCACCCCGCGGTTCCGCAACGGCCAATTCTATCAGGGCGTGGATGCTGGAACGAGTGCCATCATGTCCGCCATTCGCGGGGAATACAAGCCGGCGAAGCAAAAGACCGCATATTCAACTTCAGTCAACTGGAACTGGCCGGGTGTTCTTTTCGTGGTGTTCCTCATTCTTAATTTGATGGATTGGGTCAGGCGCCGAAGGCAATACCATTCAGGGGGATCAGGGGGGTGGAGCAGCGGAGGAGGATCCTTCGGTGGAGGCGGGTTCTGGGGGAGTTCGGATGGCGGCTTTTCCGGAGGGGGTGGAGACTTCGGCGGTGGCGGGTCAAGTGGGGACTGGTAAGATAGGATTGCCCGGAAGGATACTGAGCGGAGCGCTTTGCAGGTAGAAATAGTTTCTCCGTTGTGAGGCCGATCATGTTTCTTAAAAACCATCCTAAAAAGTTCTTTTCCCCGGAGGCGCAGGAGTGCATCCTAAGCGAAATCCGCCGGGCAGAAGAACAGACCTCCGGTGAAATCCGGGTCCACTTGGACCGCCACGCCCATGAGGACACGCTGGAAAAAGCCAAAAAGATCTTTTTGCGGCTGGGATTGGACCGAACCCGGGAACGGAATGGTGTCCTCATCTATATCGCCACGGATCATCGCAAATTCGCCATTCTAGGCGATGAGGGGATCAACCGCGTGGTACCGGAGAATTACTGGGAGGACGTCAAAGAGATCCTTCAGAGCCATTTCCGCCGCGGTGAATTTGAAAAGGGACTCTGCCTAGGAATCCGCAAGATCGGTGAGAAGCTCAAGGTCCATTTTCCAGTTTCCCCTGGGGATAGAAATGAAATCCCTGACAGTGTCAGCGAGGGCAATTGATTGGCTATGATCAGCTGGAAGGACATTGCCAGGCAAAAGGCCGAATCCTGCAAAAGAAAGTCATAGGGTTAAAGAGCTCAAATTGTCACATCCCACACGAACACTACCGATAGCGGATCGCAGTATAAGATGCCGACTGTGTACGCCACAGAATTTATTGCCATACCGGCACCGGGAAAGGGGAATCTTACGTTTTCGCATATGTGGCACCAAATCGAGACAGCCGCAGCCAGGGCGTTGATCATACTGGGCGTTATACTCTTTTATCCAAAATCAATGGTTCTAAAGAAATTTCTACCTCCCGCTTCGGTAGATGAAACATACGAAATTCTGCATCCACAAAATTTCAACAATCTTGTCAAACAAAATCGCAAATAACTTCCTCAATAAGAATTGGATCATCAGAATAATCAAGATTTCTGTCGCAAATAATCGAATTAAAATATCAATCGTTACAATCACGTTATTTTATTGTATTTACAGTTTTTTACTGGGATATATTGTTGATTTTACTAGTATAGAATAATTCAACTTTTAATGATAGAAGGCCAGAAACTAAGAAAATAATATCCACATACCGGGAGATTTTTATCAAAGCTTTTATATGTAAATTCAATAGCTTTGTGCCTGCCAACTTTATCTCCATCATCCTGTGAAACGAATTTCAACAACAATTGTAGACTCAAAAGCGCAGAGGAAAATAATTCGAAAAGATTGTTCCCCAGAAGAGGACCGCTTGTAGTGAAGGCGAAAGATAATGTTGTCAAAAAACTAAAACAAGGAGGAACGATGATGAAAAAGAAACTCGTAGCAGAATTGAGTAGGGAAAGACGAATGAAAGTATATTTTGGGATGTTATGCATTCTAATTTTGTTAGTTCTGACGCCATCCGCACATGCTGCATTTGTTGACGACTTCGAGCACGGCAATCTTTTAGGCTGGCTGGTCAGCGCTACAGGCGGTAACGGCTCGACGGGAGTAGCTTTTTACAATGGCAGCCAAATGGCATATGTATCGAACTCATATCGTTATTCTACATCAATTTCCCATGACTTCAGCTATGTAGCAAGTGATTCTATGTCCTTCGATATGGAAGCAGCGGTCCTAAGTTATCATGAGTATCCGTTTGTTGGTGGTGGCACTACTATATCGTTCCTAAACTTGTTCAATATCAAGCTTGGATCTGTAAGCCTGGTTAATACTAACCAACCTTACTCTCTCGGCTCTACAAGTTATTTAATAGATGGTTTGCAACACCATTACAGCGCTTCGATGGCCGACCTCGCTTCCCTTGCAGGATTGGACGCTAATAATCCTGCCATATCAACTGTCAGCCTTAGTTTTTGGGCTGACTGTTCGACTACTAATTCAAACAATTCGGCCACGGTTTTTTTTGATAACGTCACGATCAGCGATGGGGCATAACATGCGCCTGTGCCTGTACCCGCAGCGGTGTGGTTATTCGGGAGTGGCCTGACGGGATTGCTTGGCCTGAGACGCCGCATTAGTTAGATGAAAGCGAGACCAGTAAGAATTCACATCACTTTTTTCAGAAATCAGAAAAACCCTATGGCGTGATGAACCATAAAAAAGAAAGGGGCGGCCTTTCCCCTTTCAGCGATGGGAAAGGCCGCCCCTTTCTGATGAATCTACAGCAATTACGTTGAAGAATGTAGCTTACAGATGGATCACTGCATCCACAACCACGGAGCCCGCGTCGGTGGCTAGGACCGGATTGAGGTCCATTTCCTGAATGGCGGGCAGATCCGTCACCAGCTGGGATACCCGCTGGATGATTTCGATGATGGCCTCACGATTGATGGCCTTGTCACCCCTCACCTCTCCCAGAAGAGGGGCGGCCTTGAGGGAGGAGAGCATGGATTCCGCTTCGGTCGAAGTCACCGGGGCCAGTTTGAAATTGATGTCCTTGAATATGTCCACGTAGACGCCGCCCAGTCCGGCCATAACGAGATGACCCGCGTCATCGTCCGCCTTGGACCCGACGATGATTTCCTTCCCGCCGGGCAGATACCGCTGAACAAGGAATTTGAGATCATGGCCGGAAAGATTTGCGGCCATCTTCTGCGCCTCTTCCCGAACCGCCTGTTCATCGGCCAGGTTAAGGACAACACCGCCCAGATCCGTCTTGTGGGTAATCGTCTGTGCATCCGCCTTTAAAGCCACGGGAAAGCCGATTTCCGTGGCATGCCGGGCGGCTTCGTCCGGGCTGCCCGCCGTTCGCCAGGGGGCGACGGGAATTCCGTATGCGGAGAGGACGCCATAAACCTCATCGGCGTTGAGGAGTTTCCGTTCCGAGGCGCCGACCCCTTCAAGGATCGTCTCGGCCTTCTGCCGGTCCACATCGGTAAAGGTCTTGACCTGACTTTCCTTTCGGTTGCGGATCTCTCCGTATTTCGTCAGAGCGGCCAAGGCCTGCCCGCAGGTGCTCGGAAAATCGTAGCAGACGACCTCACCCTCGGTCAGAATGCGGAGCGTCTCCTGCCATTGCCCCTTGTCGGTCATGAAGTTGCAGATGATGGGCTTCCGTTTCTGCCGGTTGACTTCCACGATTTCCTGGGCGATTTCGTTGGTATTGACGAAGGGGGGCGTGACGAAGTGGATGAGGATGCTGTCGATCCCGTCATCGTCCATTAGCGTGTCGAGGGTGATCCGGAAATGCTTGCCGGTGCCCGTGGCAAGGACATCCACGGGATTGCGGATGGAGGCCTCGGGAAAGAGGGATTCCTTTAGAATTGCCTGTGCTTTATCCGACAGGGTCGGAATGGTCAGGCCGTTCTGAACCAGCACATCGGTGGCAATCACCGCGGGTCCGCCGGTATTACAGATCATGCCCACCCGGCCGCCACGCGGAACAGGCTGGGAGGCAAAGACGGCAGCGGCCTGGCAGAGCTTCTCCTCGTCGTCGAAAACGATCATCCCCGCTTTTTCAAAGATGAGATCCGCACTGAGATCCTCTTTGGCAAGACCGCCCGTGTGCGAAGCAGCCGCCTTGGCCCCTTCCATCGTCCGGCCGGCCTTCATGACCAGAATCGGTTTTTTGGCGGCAACCTCCCGGGCGACCCGCAGGAACTCTTTCGGATCGCGGATTCCCTCGACATAGAGGAGGATGACGCGTGTTTTCTCATCGTTGCCATAGTATTCCAGAAGTTCCGGAATGGAGATATCGCAGGCATTTCCATTGGTCGCATACAACCGGGTTCCGATTCCCATGTCGAAAATGGCCTGGTGAAGCAATGAGGCCATCCCGCCGCTCAGGCTGAGAATCGAAACATGTCCAGGCTTCGGGAAGGTGAAGGTGAAATTGCAGTAGGCCTTCACTGCCGGATCGGTATTGATAACCCCCTGGCAGTTGGGCCCGAAGATCCGCATGCCGTACTTCTTGGCCCGGGCCATGCAATCCGCCTCGATGGCCGCGCCGACGGGACCGATCTCGGAAAATCCGCCGCCGTTCATAATCAGGTATTTAACATTCTTCTTCCCGCAATCATCGATTGCCTGCGGCACATGGCGGGCCGCGATGGCCACGTGGACCACGTCGACATCCGTGGGAACGTCAAGGATCGAGGTATAGGTTTTCTGCCCATAAAGGGCATCCACCTTGGCATTGATGGGATAAATGGCCCCCGTGTAGCCGTATTCCACGAGATTCTTCACGACGCGGTTTCCGATATTGAATTCTCTTTCCGAAGCGCCCAGGACAGCAACCGATTTTGGATTGAACAATGCATCAAACATCTTTTCTCCTCCCTTTGACCTCCCTTAGATTCGCCGATCTTTCTCCGTCTTGTTTTTAAAGGTCTGAGCCCCTGGTTTCACAAAGAAGATCTGCCGCGGAGATTTGACTGGAATCGACATGTTTCCCCGGGTGAAACCTTGATCTGGACCTGGATTTTTTCAAAAAAAAACCGCGGGGTTTGCTGCCCGCGGCTTCTTAGTTCGGTTCTTTAAACCAATCAGCTCGGGGCCGGAAAATCCCCTCTGCTAAAAAAGCTAAAGCTGAAGAAGCTGAAGAAACTGAAGAAAAAGAGTATGGATTTTGTGTGTTTCACAGCGTAACCTCTATTGATCGGGCTCTTTTATCATTTCCTCCTGCCATGTCAAGAAAAACCTCATTATGATATGGCTAATATTCAGCAAGAGGTCACTCTTTAAGAAGAGCATTTAAAGGGCATCATTATGCAGCCGCACAACAGGGTCTGAATTCTTGACAGAAGCCCCAGTCAATACTAAAATAAAGAAATGCGAGGCATCGCTGGTTGCGATGCCGGCCAAGGGCAGGAGCCGTGGGTTAAAGAAGCCCCATGGCTGAGGTTTTCCGTAATTTCAGGAAGGTTCAAGAAAGTATTTCATGATTCATTTACCCAATATATCCTACTGGAATAATGAAACCGTAAAAATCGAAAAACTGGCGCCTCTTGTCCTTGAGCGCATAAAAGAGGGAATCCTTGCCGTCGACCGCGAGGGGATTGTCATTGCGTGCAATACTGCCGCGCAAAAGATGCTGGGAGTCGACGGGCAGGTCATTGGAACACCTCTGCAGTCCATACCGGAAGCCGCTGAGTTGTCGGCTTTTCTGGATTCGCAGGATAATGCCCAGGACCAGCGGCTCACCTGCCACAACAGGACCTTTGCTGTAGATTCCTTCTCCGGATTAGGAAGCGATTTTGCGGACGGAACGCTGTTCCTGTTACGGGATGTGACGGAACTGGACAAGATCAAGGCGGAATTGAAATCTCAAGAGAAATTGAACCAGGAATTGGAAGACATTATCGCCTCATCCTATGATGGAATCCTCATCACCGATGGGGAGGGCAATGTTCTGAAAATTAATGACGCCCTGTTGCGGATCACCGAACTTAACGAGGAACATTTTCTCGGGCACAAGATGGAATCCCTCCATGAGAACGGCCATTTTGTTTTTCAGTCCATTGAAAGCCTGGCACGGAAGAGGAAAAAGATTGTAACCGGCATTCAGAAAGTTCGAACCGGAAAGGAGGTCATGGTCACCGCGACCCCCGTGTTTGATGAAGCAGGCAACATTCTACGATTGGTGACCAATGCCAGAGACATGTCCGAGATTCTCTCTTTGCAGGAACAGCTTGCCCAATCACGGGAATTGAGCAACCGCCTGCAGACAGAGGTCAATCGTATGCTTGAGGACGAGTGGCGTTCCAACGGAATGATCACCGCCAATCCAGCCATGGTTGAGATTCTCGAATTGTCCAGAAGGGTTGCCGGCAGCGAGGCGACCGTTCTAATTCAGGGAGAATCGGGCGTCGGCAAAGAGGTGCTTGCCAAATTGATCCACCTCTGGAGCAAACGGCAGGGGGCATTCATCAAGGTCAATTGCGGCGCAATCCCGCAACACCTCCTGGAATCCGAACTCTTTGGCTACAATCGGGGCGCCTTTACCGGGGCAAATAAGGAAGGCAAACCCGGAATCTGTGAACTGGCTGCGGACGGCACGCTTTTCCTCGATGAAATCGAAGATCTGCCCCTGGACCTCCAGGTCAAATTTCTCCAGGTCATCCAGGATCGGGCCTTTATCCGGCTGGGAGGAACGAAAGTCATCAAGGTGAACGTCCGTCTGATTGCGGCCAGCAATAGGGAATTGAGCAGACTGGTTGCAGAACGGAAGTTCCGGGAAGATCTGTTTTACCGCCTGAACGTCGTACCGATCACCCTCCCCCCCCTTCGGGAGCGGGAAGAGGACATCCCCTTGCTGGTGGATTATTTTCTGAACCGATACAACGATAAATATGGCGGCGAAAAATTCCTGGCCCCCGCTTTGCTGCAGAAGTTTCGAAATTACAACTGGCCGGGCAATATCCGGGAATTGAAAAACATGATCGAGCGGCTGGTTGTGACCTGCCCGGGAAACCTGATTGACGCCGATTTTCTTGAAATCTGGCAGAATAATCCCTCGCAGACACCAGCCTGTGAACCAACCGAATCCGGGAAAGACGCACCGGAGGAAGTCTTTTCAACCCTCAAAGAAGTCATGGAAAGCGTCGAAAAAGACATGCTATCCAAGGCACTGAAAAATTTCAGGAATTCTCGTCAGATCGGCCGGATGCTGGGGATATCCCACACGGCGGTTCTGAAAAAAATAAAAAAATATTCCCTCCAGTGACTCCCCTTTCGGAACGGCCGGTGGAAGCAAAAGATTCCATTGGAAACTTATACTTCCGGGCGTTCGCCCCAATTTGGAAACCTACATTTCCAACCTCATTTCCCCCTATTGAAGACCTTAGTGATATAATTTAATCTTTTCCCTGCTTTGCAGCAAATGCCCGCTCAATAGATCTTCCAGGCAAATCTTTCGCTGATCTGGTGTCCATTTTTATCCACATCCGCCGGGCAGACCCTCGCTGCATCATTTCCCAATTACAGCTGATCAGCCTTAATCCCCTTTTTTTATTACACTATTGGTGAGGGCTTTTTTTCGCCCCTTTTGAATCTCATGCTCATCGATGCTCCATTCATGGCGGCATCCGGACTTTTGAACGTTCTGGCAGCATTATTGCTCTAGCGTCAAGCTGTCGTTAAAGTGATTACATTGTAACTAACTATAGAACAAGGAGGAATCATGGCAAAGTTATACCCGGAAGAATTTTACAATTCAGCAGATTGGTTCGTAGACAGACATGTCCGGGAAGGGCGCGGCGATAACATCTGCGCCTACACCGACCAAGGCAACTATACCTATCGCGATATCCAGAAAATGGCCAACAAGATGGCCAACATGTTCAATAAGCTCGATATTCGGATGGGCGACAGAATCATCATGATCGTTCTGGACACCCCGTGGTTTTACTCCACTTTCTGGGGCGCGGTAAAGATGGGTGGCGTCCCCGTTCCTTCCAATACCATGCTGACGTCCGACGACTACGAATATTACCTGAATGACAGTCAGGCAAGGACACTTGTTGTTTCGAAAAGACTGCTCCCTGTCATTGAGGGCATCAGCGAGCTCCGTTTTCTCCGCGATGTGATTGTCGTCGACGATGACGGAACATTCAATCCTCCCTACAAGCAGATTTATGCGCAGTCAAAGGAAGAATTTGAGACCGTGTTTACGACAAAGGACGATATCGCCTTCTGGCTTTACACCTCCGGTACAACCGGCGGCCCGAAGGGCGCCGTCCATTCTCAGTCCGACATGCAATACAGCGCCGATCATTACGGGAAAGAAATCCTCCAGATCTCGGAAAAGGACATCTGCTACTCGGCGGCTCGCCTCTTTTTTGCTTACGGCATCGGCAATGCCATGTTCTTCCCCATGTCGGTCGGCGCGGCAACCGTCCTCAACCCCGATCCCCCCACCCCGGCTCATGCTTTCCGGCTGATCAGTTCCTACAAGGCAACCTTGTTCTTCGGCGTCCCGACACTTTTCGGGCAGATGCTGGAATACAAAACAAAGCAGGATAAGGAAAGCGGAGCAACACCTGATCCCAAGGCGCCCCATGAACTTTCAACACTACGCGCCTGTCCGTCCGCCGGCGAAGCCCTCCCCCCCGATCTTTACTACAAGTTCAAGGAACGCTTCGCTGTGGAGATTCTCGATGGACCGGGATCGACGGAAATGCTCCATATCTATGTGTCCAATCGAATCGGAGATGTCAGACCAGGCTCCAGCGGAAAGCCGACTCCCGGCTATGAAGTTAAAGTGGTGGATGATGACGGCAACGAACTGCCTGTCGGTGAGATCGGGACCCTCTGGGCAAAAGGCGCGAGTTCCCTCCGTTATTACTGGAGAAAAAGAGAGAAAACAGCCGGCACGGTCAGAGGCGAATGGATCAACACCGGCGATAAGTATTACAAGGATGCGGATGGGTACTTCTGGCCGTCCGGCCGGGCCGACGATATGCTGAAGGTCGGCGGGATCTGGGTGTCTCCGCTGGAAGTGGAAAACTGTATGCGCGAACATGCCGCCGTTCTGGAATGCGCGGTGATTGGAGCGGAAGACGACAAGAACCTGGTAAAACCGAAGGCCTTCGTGGTCCTCAAATCAGGGTTCGCACCCTCGGAGGAACTCGAGAAGGAACTGAAGACATGGGTCCTCGATCGCCTTGCCAAATTCAAATATCCCCGCTGGATCGTCTTCATGGATGAGCTTCCCAAGACGGCAACCGGCAAGATTCAGCGATTCAAGCTTCGTTAATTTGTCATAGAAGGAATAACCATCACAGGCGGGGGCAGCCCTTGCAGCCGCCCCTGCCACTCCGATAGCCCCGCCCGGGTATGTCTGCTGTCCGGTTCTTGTCCATAGATTTACAACTTTGTTCCCTGCTGCCTCCTCGCACTGGGTTCCTTTTGTACCGTTACAATCCCCGTTGATCGCTGCAATTCAATGGACGGATGGACCTGCACCTGGTCGAACGCAACCCATACCGGGCAATAAAGAAGGGCCGCCTTTAGCAAAAAGGCGGCCCTTTCAATTTTTCGATCTTTTTATTCAGAAGCGAAGAATGTTCTCCTCCTCACCTCCTGAAAATGGATCCCTTATCCGATCCTAGCGCAGCTTGAATCGCTGAATCTTTCCGGTCGCGGTCTTGGGAAGGGCATCAATGAACACAATCCAGCGGGGATATTTGAATTTGGCCAGCCGTTCGAGGACCCATCCCTTCAGTTCCTTCTCCAGTTCCGGCGAAGGTGCAAATCCCTGATTCAGAACGACGAAGGCCTTCGGCTTGACCAGATTTTCTTCGTCCTCCGCGCCGACAACGGCACACTCCATGACGGCGGCATTTTCTCTCAGGCAGTTTTCCACTTCCAGCGGAGACACCCAGATTCCACCGACCTTCAGCATATCGTCGGCCCGGCCGGAGGGGAAGAAGAAGCCGTCTGCATCCTTGTAATACTTGTCGCCGGAGTTGATCCAATCGCCGATGACGGTGCCGTACGTCTTGTCTCTCTTTCTCCAGTAGTAACGCAGGGAGCTCCTCCCCCTGATCCAGAGGTTGCCGACTTCACCGACAGGAAGTTCATTCCAGTCGTCATCCATGATCTTCTCTTCATAGCCGGGAACAGGCTGTCCGCTGGAGCCCGGTTTGATCGCGCCGATCCGGTTGGACAGATAGATGTGAAACATTTCCGTCGAACCCGGCCCGTCAAGGATTTCCACGCCATAGCGCCCCGTGAACTTGTGATACAAATCGGGTGGGAGGAGCTCGCCGGCGGAGACGACCAGACGGAGCGTCTGCAGGGCATGGGGCGCTCCCGGATTTTCCTTGTCCAGTTTTTCCTGGGCGATGAGCATCTGACCAAAGAGGGTCGGAACGCCGAAGAATATGGACACCTTGTAGGTGCTGACCAGCCGGTATACATGGGCCGGGGCGGGTGGGTCAGGATTCAGGACTGTCGCTGCGCCGACCGACATGGGGAAGACCATGGCATTGCCGAGACCGTAGGCAAAGAAGAGCCGGGCCGCCGAGTAGCAGATGTCCTTTTCCGTGATTTCCAGGATGTGCTTTGCGTAATGTTCGGCGCTGTACTGCATGTCGGTCATGGTATGGACCGCCCCCTTCGGACCGCCGGTGGTGCCGGAGGTGTAGAGCCAGAAGGCGGTATCTTCGGCTGTGGTGAATACGGTCTGAAATTCTTCCGATGCCGCATCATACATCTGTTTATAAGGTGAAGAAAACGCGCCGTCATCATCCACAACAATGATATGCTGAAGGTAGCGGAGTTCTTCAATCTCATTCACGACAGGAAGAAGCCTTGACGATACGACCAGGGTTCTCGCTTGGCTGTCGTTGAGATAGTATTCATAGTCGGCAGATGTGAGCATGGTGCTGGAGGGAACGGGGACAGCCCCCATCTTTGTCGCACCCCAGAAAGTGGAGTAAAACCAGGGCGTGTCCAGAACGATCATGATGATTCGGTCGCCTATCCGAATATCCAGATTCTTGAACATGTTGGCCATCTTGTTGGCCATTTTCTGAATGTCGCGATAGGTATAGTTGCCTTTGTCCGTGTAGGCGCAAATATTTTCGCCACGGCCTTCCCTGATGTGCCTGTCTAAGAACCAATCTGCTGAGTTGTAAAATTCCTCCGGATATAACTTTGCCATACTTCCTCCTCCTTTGAATAAAAGTTACAATGTGATTATATCATCGTGACATTTTATGCAAGAAATCTTTTCATTCAGAAAGCGCTCCGGTACTGAAAAAGAACATCACAAGGTTCCTTTGATTCAGCAATCGGCAGGAATCCAAGGGCAATAAGATGAATTCATTACAAAATCCAATAAAACGGTGCGACGGGTGATGAAATAAAAAAACTCAGGTGCTCACTGATGTCATGAATATGGCTGCGGAGGGAAATCTGTCGGGTATGCGCCTGATAAAACATTTTTCTTGCCTTTTCTTTTCGGCCCCCATAGAGAATGAGAATTCAACGGCAGACAATAAATATCAATTATCTCTCGGTTTCTGTATCAGAGATAACCTCTTGATCAAACCGGATCATTCAATGGGGAGAAGCTATGGACAAACAGATAGAGCGCGTTGCCCAGTGGATTGCCGAAGCGAAGACCGTCGTGATCTTCACGGGCGCAGGTCTCAGTACGGAATCGGGAATTCCGGATTTTCGCAGCCCCGGAGGTGTCTGGGACAAGTACAATCCGGAAGATTTCTATTTCGATAACTTTATCGCTTCGGAGATCTCCCGCTGGAAATACTGGCAGATGGCCACGGAAATGTATGAACCGATGAAGAAAGCGCAACCCAACGCCGCCCACATCGCCATTGCCGAACTGGAAAAAATGGGAAAACTGGATTGCGTCATTACCCAGAACATCGATAATCTCCACGTGCGGGCGGGAAGTTCTCCGGAGAGGGTCATCGAGCTTCACGGGACGGCCATGTCTGTGTCCTGCCTGAATTGCGGGAAAAAGTTCAATCGGGAAAAGGTTCAGGAACGATTGGAAGAAGAGATGCAGGTGCCTTACTGCGACGTCTGCGGCGGCCCTTTGAAACCAGAAACCATCTCCTTCGGTCAGGCCATGCCGGTCAAAGAGACCCAAGAGGCTTACGAGCGTTCCTCGGCCTGTGATCTGTTTATCGTCATCGGATCTTCCCTCGTCGTTCAGCCTGCCGCATCTATGCCGGTGACAGCCAAGAGAAACGGCGCCCGGCTGGTCATCATCAACCGCGATTCCACACCCTGCGACGCCATGGCCGATATGGTCCTCCATGATCAGGCGGGCCCCACGATGACGGCCTTATTGAATTGCGTAAAAAGGATCGCGGCAGGATGACAAGCGCCCCGGACATTGGCGGTCTGATCGTCTTCTCGGCGGAGGCCGCCTCTTTTCCCTCGACTTGCCGTTCTCTTTGAGCTGGAATTGGAACTCGCTTTAGGTATCCTGTATCGGAGAAGTCTTCCTCCCTGATTTCCGGTCCAGCTCATTGCGTATCGCCTGGCCGATTTTTTCCAAGTTGTAGGGTTTCCTCACGTACTCCCCCGCTCCAAGCTCCTGAGCCATTCTGACCCGCTCCGTTTCTGCAAAACCACTCACGATAATCGCCTTCTGATCAGGTTTGATTTCCCGTACTCTTCTGAAAGTCTCCAGGCCGTCAATTCCGGGATCCATAATCATATCCAGCAGCAGGAGATCGGCCTGATGGTTTCTGAGATAGGAAACGGCCTCTTCCCCACCGGAAACCGCATGAACCTTGTAATTTAAATTATTCAGCATGGTTCCGGCAAGCTCTCTCTGAAATTCCATATCGTCGACGACAAGAATCGACTCCCCCCGCCCCAGATATGAGTCAATATCCGCCTTCTCCCGCTCCCGTATCAATTCCTCACGCGTTACCGGAAAATAAAGGGTGAAGGTGGTCCCCACTCCCTCATCGCTTTTTACTTCAATATATCCATGATGATCTTTCACGGTCCCCCAGACAACAGCCAATCCCAGGCCCGTCCCGCTTCTTCCCATCGTTTTCTTCGTATAGAAAGGCTCAAAGATTTTTCCCACATCGCTTGCCGCTATGCCGCTGCCCGTATCGGAAACGGATAAAACAACATAATTTCCCTCCTGCACATCATCATAACCGCTGATTGCGTAATCCACGTATCGGTTCTCCGTCCGAATCGTTACGGCGCCCAGGTAGGGAATGGCTTCCACCGCATTGGAAATGAGATTCATGACCGTCTTGCCCAGGTGGACAGGTGAGCCTTTGATGTTGTAAAGATCCGCTGCGAGATCCTGGCTGACAGAGACATCCCCATGATAGGATTTCAGCTTCTCATACTCGGGAGACTTCAGATAACCGGCAATCACTTTGTTGAGGTTGACAACTTCCGAAACGGACACGCCTCGCCTTGCCAGGGTCAACAGGTCCTGAATGATCGCCGCCCCCTTTTCGCTGGATTGCAGAATATGCCCCGCAAACTTCGTCAGAGGACTGCTTTCGGGCAGTTTCGCCACCAACAGTTCCGCGTATCCGACCAGCACCCCCAGGATATTATTGAGGTCATGGGCCACACCTCCGGCAAGCGTTCCCAGGGCCTCCATCTTTTCCGCACGATGCAGGCGGGCCTCTATCTTCTTGTGTTCCGTCATGTCGCGGATGCACTCTATGGCAGCAACGGTTTTTCCGCGAGAGTCGTGCAGCGCGACTGCCGTCGCCGAGAAATAGCGATTGCCTGAGGACAGATTTGTGGCAAAGCCTTCCCCCCAAAGGATGCCTCTTTGCGTCTGAAAACTTGTATAGATCTTCTCCAAATTTTCGTTCCGGCCCGGATTCAGGACATGATCAATAAGGATCGGCCTGCGGCAGCCATAAAACGGGATGGCGTATTCATAGTTTCCCTTGCCTAGCATGTCTTCCGCCTTGATGCTGGTCAGGGCTTCCATGGCCCGGTTCCAGGCGGTGATCCTTCCTTTCTTATCAATGATCATCGTTGCATCGGGGAAGAATTCGATAATGTCCGCCAAAGCCCGCTGCGATTCCCGCAGGGTCTCTTCAGCCCGCTTCCGGTCTGTAATATCCAGCAGAGATGCGATGGTTTTCTTCGTACCGGGAATCCGATCAAAACAAAGGGCGACATTTTTTATGTTACCGTATCGATCAAGAAAGTGGAATTCATCGCGTTTCAGGGTGACGCCTGCATCCCTTCCGCACTGGTCGGGCTTTGTCAACAGCCTTTCCATATCCTCCGGAGCCACAAATTCCGTCCAGCGTTTTTTCCCTTCGATTTCTTCTCTTTGATAGCCGGACAATTTTTCATACTCCGTATTGACGAGACCAATGGTTGTATCTTTCTCCAGAACGACGGTTGCCGCCCCTGTATTCTCGAAGATCGCCCGATACAGCCCCTCGGACTGTCTCAGCGCCTCCTCTGACCGCTTGCGTTCCGTAACGTCGCGGAAGGTCCAGATCCGCCCGAAGTGGCATCCATTCTGGTCCAGAACAGGAGCCGAATATCGGTCCAGAACCATCCCGCTTTTGAACTCAATTTCGTCCCGGCTGGTCTCGTCAGGGTGATCGTAAAGGTACGCCACCTTTTCCAAAAATTTCTCAGGATATAGGACCAGGCTTACGACATAATCCAGCAGCGCTTTATCATCCTCCTCATCCAGAATACTCTGAGGGATATTCCACAGGTCGATGAGACGTCTGTTGGTCAGAATCCGTTTCTGGTTCTCATTCACCACCAGGATGCCGTCGATGGAGGTGTTCATCTGCGCTTCAAGCAGGGCCGTCTTCCAGCGCAGGCCGTCCTCCGCCTGCCTGCGCTCGGTGATGTCTTCCGTATGGATGATAATCAAGTCAGGGGGGATGAACCCATAATGCAAGGAAAGGGACCTGCCGGGGGCGAAATTGGAAGAAACGATTTCCCTTCTCACAACGGATCGATGCTGATAACAAAGCTCCATGTCGCTGAGGATATGCCGGCTATTTTGATATATCTCCCTCGCGCTGCTGCCTATATAAAGGCCGACTTTACCGCTGGTGATTTGAGTTGCCGCATGGTTAAAATCGATCAGAATGAAATCATCTCCCCTTTTCTGCCAGGTAAAGGAAGGGATCGGGCTTTCCTGATACAGCCTTTTTAAGCGTTCCTCACTTTCCTTGAGCGCATTTTCCATCCCTTTGCGTTCGATTCCTGATTTTTCCAGCTCAGCGACTCGCAGGCGTATTTTTGCCAGCTCATTCATGAGTTGTTCTCTGGTTTTTTCTTCATCTTTCATTCTGAAATACTCCCTCCAACATCAAATTATTATAGCTATTTATCGTGGTATTTACCATAAAATTCAAATTTCAAAAGGATTGACCTGAAAGCCTTGACTGCTTTCCGGCCTTATAATAGATTGCCCAGGAAGCGGTGATACCCATCATCTTTTCATGGCGATTATCTCAAGGAGACAGCTATGGCTGAGGATCGAGAAGAAATCATCCGGGAACCGGATAAGAGAGGAAGATAATTTTGGAAGATTTTTCCCTGGAACAGCGTTTTACGAACCTTCGGAACATTCTGCGCCGTCTCCGTTCGCCGGAGGGATGCCTCTGGGACCGGCAACAGACGAAGGGGGACATCGGCCGGTATCTCCTGGACGAGTCCTACGAGGTGCTTGATGCCATTGTTTCCGGATCGCCGGCGGCATTGAGGGAAGAACTGGGCGATCTGCTCTTTCAGATACTTTTTCTGGCACAGATTGCCGAGGAAAACGGCGAATTCCGTATCGATGAGGTGCTCGATGAAATCGGGGCCAAGATGATCCGCCGTCATCCTCACGTTTTCGGCGACCGGGAGGTGAAGAGCGTCGCCGATATCAAGGCCAATTGGGAAGAGATCAAGAGAACCGAAGAGAAAAAGTATGAGAAGCATTCGAGCCTTCTGGATAAAGTTCCCCGCTCCATGCCCGCCCTGATGCGCGCCCAGAAGATATCGGCCCTGGCGGCGAAAGTCGGCTTCGACTGGCCCAATACCCAGGAAGTCCTCGCCAAAATCGAGGAGGAGCTTTCCGAACTGAAAGCGGCGATCACCGCAGGCCAACAGAGGCACATCGAGGAAGAAACGGGAGACCTTTTCTTTTCGCTGGTGAATCTCTGCCGTTTTTTTCCCATGGAAGCGGAACAGATCCTTGCCCGAACGATTCTCAAATTCAGCTCCCGATTTTTCTATATCGAGGAAAAGCTGAAGGAACGAGGGATATCCCCCGAAGAGGCGACTCTGGAAGAGATGGATCGTTTATGGAACGAAGCCAAATTCACATTAAAGGAATAATCCCCTCATGAAATTTTTTCTCTGCGTTCTGGGAATGGTCTTTATTTTCGAAGGCCTGCCCTACGTTGCCTTTCCCGGAAAACTCAAAGCCTACCTCTCCCGGCTTCTTGCCATGCCGGATTCCAGCCTGCAGTTCATGGGACTGATTGCCATGCTGGTCGGCCTTCTCCTGGTCTACTTTGGCAGAAGTTGAAATTAGATCATTGACTTTACCTGATATATCTGATTATCAGGACCGCAACGTTGGCGGCAGCACCTGAATTACAGGGAACATGCCGCTCCTTTGAACATCAGAATCAGGACAGGCCCTTCAGGCGATGAAGCTTAGCGACTTTCATTATGATCTTCCGCAATCCAGGATTGCCCAGCAGCCCTGCGCTCAGCGGGATCATGCTCGGATGATGGTTCTCGACCGCCGGGAGCAACATCTGGAACATCGTCATTTCTATGATTTCCCCGATTTCCTTCAAGAAGGGGATGTTCTGGTCATCAATGACTCCAAGGTGATTCCCGCCCGTCTTTCCGGCGCCAAGGAGACGGGGAGCCGCATCGAACTCCTTCTCCTGTCCCGCCATCCCGATCCCCTATCGATCCGGAATGCCGAAGGGGTGGAATCCTCTCCCCTTCAGACAGGGGCCGATGAGACCTGGGACGTCCTTCTCAAACCCGGCAAGCGGGTGCGCATCGGAACAAAGATTATCTTTGACGATTCGAATCAGGCGACGGTCATCGAAAGGATCAGTGAAAAGAAATGGCGGGTGGCCTTCTCGACGGCCCTGCCCTTCGACCTTTTTCTCCAGCAGTTCGGTAAGGCTCCGCTGCCGCCCTATATCAAGCGTAAAAAGGAAGAGTTCTCAAAACCGCAGGATCGGGAGCGCTACCAGACCATCTATGCCCGGCATCCCGGCTCCGTTGCTGCGCCGACGGCCGGATTCCACTTCTCGGAAGCACAGTTTAAAGCCCTTCAGGAGCGGGAAGTCGCCATTGCCCCCGTCACCCTTCACGTCGGCTTCGGTACCTTTACCCCCATCGAAACGGAGGAAGTGGAGGATCACGTCATGGACGCAGAATCTTTTTCCCTTTCTCCGGAATCAGCGGAGCGGATCAATTCCGCCCGGCGGGTCATTGCCGTGGGAACGACCTCCACCCGCGTCCTGGAATCCGCGGCAGACGATCAGGGGCGGGTGCAACCGATGTCCGCCTCGTCCCGACTCTTCATCTATCCGGGCTACCGGTTTAAACGGGTGGACGCCCTTTTAACGAATTTCCATCTTCCCCAATCCTCCCTTTTCCTGCTGGCCTGCGCCTTTGCCGGAAAGGATTTGATTTTTCAGGCCTACTCCGCCGCCATTCAGGAAGAATACCGCTTTTACAGTTACGGCGACTGTATGCTGATTCTCTAGGCAGCCCCTTCTCCGCAAAGGCTTATCGGGATAAACTTATGGCTCCTCTAAACCAACATTTCAGAATCCTGAATACCGACCCGGAATCGGCGGCCCGATGCGCTCTGCTCTCCACACCCCACGGCCAGGTTCTTACGCCGGCCTTCATGCCCGTGGGCACCCAGGGAACGGTCAAATCCCTGACCCCTGACACGGTGAAGGCCCTCGGGGCGGAGATGATCCTCTGCAATACCTATCATCTTTATCTGAGACCCGGACACCAGTTGATCGCCTCCCTGGGCGGGCTCCATTCCTTCATGAACTGGGGAGGCCCCATCCTGACGGACAGCGGCGGTTTTCAGGTCTACAGCCTGGGGAAACTACGAAAAATCACCCCGGAAGGGGCCATTTTCCAGTCCCATATCGACGGCTCCCGCCATAGACTCACCCCGGAACTGGCCATTGAAATCCAGGAGGCGCTCGGTTCAGACATCATGATGTGCCTCGATGAATGCACGCCCTACCCGGCCACGTTTTCGGAGGCGGAAGCATCCCTTTCCCTGACCCTTTCCTGGGCGGAACGGAGCCGGAAGGCCAGGGCGGATTCTTCACCTCAGGCCCTCTATGGCATTGTTCAGGGAGGGATGTATCCCGATTTGAGGAAACGGGCGGTTGAAGCCATTGCGGCGATGAACTTTGACGGCTGTGCCCTGGGAGGCGTCAGCGTCGGCGAACCCAAAGCCCTGATGGAGCAAATTGTTGCCGAAACAACCCCCCTCCTTCCGGCAGACCGGCCGCATTATCTCATGGGCGTGGGGACGCCGGAGGACATCGTCAAGGCCGTGGACTGCGGCATTGATCTCTTCGACTGTGTGATGCCCACCCGATGCGCGCGCCATGGTTTGTTGTTTACAAATACGGAAAAGGTTGTTATAAAAAACGCCCGTTATCGGAAAGACAACGGGCCTCTGGACAGTGAATGCGACTGTTACACCTGCCGGAACTTCTCGCGGGCATACCTGAGGCACTTATACGTGGCCGGAGAGATCCTGGCCATGACCCTGAATACTCTTCACAACATCCGCTATTACATGCGTCTCATGGAACAGATTCGCGATGCCATAGGATGCGGTCAATACGCGGCTTTTAAAAGCCGGTTTCTAAAAGACCGGCAAAGGGTGGAAACCTGATCCCTATAGATTTCATTATGGGAACAAATCGAAGGAGGATAACGCGTTGACAAACTTAGCTCATGCCATGGGGAACCTCGGTGGAGGTGTGGGGGGAGGCGGGGATGTCTCTTTCCTGATCATGATGGCCGTTATTTTCGGCATTTTTTATTTCCTGCTGATCCGGCCGCAACAGAAAAAACAGAAAGAACTCAAGGAAATGCTGGCCAATCTGACCCACGGCGATGTCGTGGTGACTTCAGGCGGCATTCACGGAAAAATCGCCGCCATGACCGGTGATGTTGTTACTCTGGAAGTTGCCGATAAGGTGCGCATCAAGGTTTCAAGAAGCTTTATCGCGGCCATCCTTGAAAAATCCGGGGAAAAGGCCGGAAAGGAATAGTCGAAAAAGGGGAAGCCTATGTTCGGAAGCATAAAAGTTCGAAGTTTTTTTACCCTTGCCGTTATCCTGGTTGCTGTCTTCTACCTGGTTCCTACCCTGACATCCGATCTGCCGGAATTCTGGGAAAAGAAACTCCCCAAGGACAAGATTCACCTGGGGCTCGATCTCCAGGGCGGAATGCATCTCGTTCTGGAAGTGGAGGCAGACAAGGCCATTGAAGCAACCCTGGAAAGGATGACGGTCGATCTGAAGGAATCGCTCATGGATAAGCGTATCCGTTTCCGGCGTCTGGAGCGGATCAATGGCCAGACCATTGCCGTGGAGCTGCCCGACAGTGCATCGCGAATGGCCTTTGAAAAAAGTCTCAGGGACTCCTATCCCGATCTGGCCGTTGTCTCTTCGGAAACGGTAGAGGGAGTCGAGCGATTGTCCCTGGGGATGAAGGAGAAGCGAAAAGAAGAAATCCGCAAGCTGGCCATTGAGCAGAGTCTCGAAACCATCCGCAACCGGGTCGACCAGTTCGGTATTTCCGAACCGGAGATCATTCCCCAGGGGAAGGATCGGATCCTCATACAACTCCCCGGGGTCAAGGATCCCGCCCGGGCCAAAAACCTGATCGGCAAGACGGCTCTGCTGGAATTCAAGCTTGTTGATGAGGAGCACAGCCTCGAAGAAGCCCTTAAGGGCAATGTGCCGGAGGGCGACATTGTTGCCTACGGTACGAATATCGACCCTACATCGGGACGGCGGTCGGAAGCGCCCTATCTGTTGAAGAACAAAGCCATGATTACCGGTGACGCCCTGGAAAGCGCCCAGGTCAAGATCAGCGACCGCTTTGGTGAACCTCATGTCGCCCTGAAATTCAATGCGCGCGGGGCCGCTGATTTTGAACGGATCACCGGGGAAAATGTCAAGAAGCGACTGGCGATTGTTCTCGACGGAATTGTCCATTCCGCTCCCGTGATTCAGGAAAAGATTTCCGGGGGACAGGCGCAGATCACCGGTTCCTTCACCATGGAGGAAGCCCGTGATCTGGCCATCGTGCTTCGCGCCGGCGCCCTGCCCGCCCCGGTAAAGATCCTGGAGGAAAGGACCGTGGGGCCTTCCCTGGGCCAGGATTCCATTGAAATGGGCCTCTGGTCGAGCATTATCGGGGGCATCCTGGTCGTTCTTTTCATGATTTTCTACTACAAACTGTCCGGCATCGTAGCGGATATCGCCTTGGTCCTCAATCTTGTTCTTCTCTTGGCCGCCATGGTCGCCTTCAAGGCAACCCTGACCCTGCCCGGCATTGCGGGCATCGTGCTTACCATCGGTATGGCGGTGGATGCCAATGTGCTGATTTTCGAAAGGACCCGCGAAGAGCTCCGGGTGGGGAAGACGCCCCGGGCCGCCATTGAAGCCGGTTATGACAAGGCGTTCCTGACGATTCTGGACTCCAATGTGACGACCCTGGTGGCCGCCCTCTTCCTGTTCGGCTTCGGGACCGGACCTGTCAAGGGGTTTGCCGTCACCCTGACCATCGGCATCATCGTCAGCATGTTTACTGCAATCGTTGTCACGAGAGTCATCTTTGATTACTTCATCTGGAACCGCAAGGTTTCGTCCATCAGCATATAGTACCGGGGACTGGAATTTGAACCTTCGAGGAGATCTTCATGGAAATCATTAAATCGGAAACCCATTTTAATTTCGTCGCCATGATGAAAATGGCCGTTACGGCCTCTATCGTCTTCATCCTGATCGGAATCGGCTCCATTTTCTGGCATGGCGGGCTCAATTACGGAATCGATTTTGCGGGGGGGACCTTGATTCAGATCCGGTTCAGCGGGGAAACCTCCGTGGAAAAACTCCGGCAGGTCTTCAAATCCATCGGTCTGGGAAACAGCATCATCCAACAGTTCGGTCCGAAGGAAATGGTGGTGAGATCGGCAACGGAAAATATGGATATCAAGGCGCTCTCCGGACAGGTCGATAACGCCCTGAAAACAACCTATGGCCAGGGCGCCTATGAAATTCGCCGGCTGGAATCCGTTGGGCCCAAAGTTGGCAAAGATCTGACCCGGAAGGCCCTCCTGGCCATCGTCTTTTCCTGGATCGGCATCCTGGTTTATGTGGGATTTCGTTTTGAATTCCGCTATGCCCTGGGCGGGATCATTGCCCTTATTCACGATGTCATGATCACGGTGGCGGCTCTCTCCCTCATGGACAAGGAATTCGATCTGAACATTGTTGCCGCACTGCTCACGATTATCGGTTATTCCATCAACGATACCATCGTCATCTTTGACCGTATCCGCGAAAATACTCGGAAAAATATGAAAATGTCCCTCATCGAGGTCATCAACTTGAGTGTGAATCAGACCCTCAGCCGAACGATTCTGACCTCTTTCACAGTCCTCATCGTCCTTGTAGTACTCTTCTTCTTCGGGGGGGGCGTGATTCACGATTTTACCTTCGCGATGCTCGTGGGATGCACCGCCGGCGTTTATTCGACCGTTTTTATTGCCAGCCCCATCGTGCTGGTCTTTGAAAAGATCCGGCCTTCCCGGATGAAAGGGAAAAAATAGGATTGACTTCTCTTGAGATCGCCGGATTGACCCTTTTCATCGTCGTTCTCTTTGTCGGCCTGTACATCAATCTTTTCGGCCTGCCGGGGACAGCGCTCATCTTTCTCGATACCCTGGGTTATGCCTCGGTTTCCGGTTTTTCCAGCATCGGGAGCTCCCTGCTGATTTCCCTACTAGTCCTTGCCCTTCTGGCCGAGGGCCTGGAATTGATCCTCAGTGTGACCGGCGTCTCCCGGTTCTCCGTCTCGAAAAGAGGCTTCGGTGCTTCGATCCTTGGCAGCATTGCCGGCACACTCCTGCTGACGCCCTGGCTATTGGGTCTGGGCATCGTGGCCGGGATCTACCTGGGGGGATTCCTGGGAATTCTGCTGATGGAGCTGATCCGCCAGATGCACTTGAGACCATCCCTGCGAAAGACGAACAGCGCCCTTCTGGGACGCGCGGCAGGAACCCTGGCAAAGGGAAGTCTCGCCCTGGCGATGGTGGTTCTGACCCTGATGAGCATTTACTCGTAGAAAATTGAAGGATATCTCTATGGCAAACAGGAAATCAAAGTTTCGGGAATATATCGAGGCCATTGTCATCGCGCTGATTATCGCGTTTTTTATCCGGACCTTCGTGATTCAGGCCTACAAAATCCCTTCCGGATCGATGAAGCCGACCCTTCTGATCGGCGACCATATCCTCGTCAACAAATTCCTCTACGGAATCAAAATGCCTTACTTCCGCAGCACCTTGATTCCCATCAAGGAACCCCGGAAAGGGGACATCGTTGTTTTCATTTATCCGGAAGACCGGAGCAAGGATTTCATCAAGCGGGTGATCGCCACCAGCGGCGATACCGTGGAGATCCGCAACAAGAAGATTTACCTCAACGGCAAGCTATACAAGGACAACAAGGGGGTCTATGTCGACAACTTCAATATTCCAGGCTCCGTTCAGCCCCGGGATAATTTCGGACCCGTTACCGTTCCCCCTTCCTCCCTCTTTGTCATGGGGGATAATCGAGACCAGAGCTATGACAGCCGTTTCTGGGGATTTGTCGATCTCAAGGATGTCCTGGGAAAAGCCATCGTGATTTACTGGTCATGGGACCGGGAAGATCATAACGTGCGCTGGAAGCGGTTTGGCAACCTCCTCCATTAATGAACGCTGTGGTTTTATAAGAGGGTTGCCGCCACCGTCGCCAGGGACAGAAAGACCAGTACGGCAACGGTCGACCAGGACATCAGATTCATAAAGTGCCCGTTGGTGTGCTCCCCCATGATTTTCTTGTCGTTAACCAGCAGGAGCATGAAGATGAGAATCACGGGAAGCAGGAGTCCATTGATCACCTGAGAATAATACATGATGGGGATCAGTGGTACGTTCGGCAGCAGAATAATCGCCGCCCCCAGAATAATCATGATGGAATAGAGCCCGTAAAACTGGGGCGCTTCAAGAAACTTCCGGTTCAGACTGGATTCCCAGCCAAAGGCTTCGCAGATCGTATAAGCTGTGGACAACGGCAGAATGGATGCGGCGAAGAGCGAGGCATTCAAAAGACCAAAGGCAAACAAGCCCGAGCAGTAGGTTCCCGCCATCGGTTTCAAGGCCAGGGCCGCATCCCGGGCAGTATCAATCCGAATTCCTCCCTTATACAGCGTGATTGCGCAAAGCATGACAATGAAAAATGCCACCACGTTGACCATCACCGAGCCAAAAACCACATCCAGACGGGCATAGGGGTAGTCCTCAACCTTCATGCCCTTGTCGACGACGGAAGATTGAAGGTAAAACTGCATCCAGGGTGCGATGGTGGTTCCCACAAGACCAACCGCCATAGCCAGGAAATCGGCTTCAAATCGCAGGGTAGGCGTCAGGGTTGCACGGCGGATTTCTCCCCAGTCTGGATTGCCCATGAAACCAGAAATGACATAGGAAAAATAAAAGACACAGGCGGTCAGAAAGACCTTTTCCACAGACTTGTAACTGCCCTTTACCACCAGCCACCAGACGAAAAAGGCGCCAAAGGGCACGGACAGATATTTGCTGAAGCCGAAGATCTCCATGCTGGCCGCCAACCCGGCAAATTCAGCAACCGTGTTGCCCAGGTTGGTCAGGAAAAGAACAATCATGAGGTAGAAGGTGACCCGGGCGCCGAATCGTTCCCGGATCAGATCCGACAGCCCTTTCCCGGAAACAACGCCCATCCGGGCCCCCATTTCCTGAATGATGATCAGGGCTGCCGTAACAGGGATCAGAATCCAGAGAAGGGAAAGACCATAGTTCGCCCCAGCCAGGGAATACGTGGTAATTCCACCGGCATCGTTATCCACGTTGGAAGTGATAATCCCCGGACCGATAAAGGCCAGAAGCATTCCAAGAGACTTCCAGAATTTCCCCGAGGACAGGGCGGAGAATCGATCTTGAATTGCTGCCAGAAAACGTTTACCCGGCATAAATGGCCACCATCGTCTTTCATAGCCTTATCTCCCCAATTCCGGCGCCACCACATCGAGCAGGTTCTTGAACATGATGACCCCCTGCAGCTTCTTCTGATCATCCACCACCGGGATGGCCATAATACCGTACTTGGCAAAATCACTGGCGATCGAATCTTTGTCTTCATCAAGCTCGACCGTGACTACCCGCCGGAACATCAGGTCGGAAAGGAAGGTTTCCGGCGTGGCGACCAGCAACTCTCTCAGGCTCAACATCCCCAGTAGATGTTCCTCTTCATCGGTCACATAAAGATAGTACACAAAGTCGAGGTCTTCAGCCTCCCGGCGGATGACCTGCAAGGCCTCCAGCACCGTTGTAGAGGGCAGGAAACTCAGGTAAGCCGTGGTCATGAGCCCTCCCGCCGTCTCCTCGGGATGGGCAAGAAGCTCCTTGACATCCTCGGCGATGTCCTGTTCCATTTCTTTGAGAATGCCTTCCGCTTTGTGCTTGGGCAGATCAGCCAACAGATCCGCAGCATCGCTTAAAGACATTTCTTCGATGATATCGCTCGCCTGGGCGGCTTCCATGTTCTCGATCAGGCTGACCTGAATCTTTGGGTCCGTTTCTTCCAGCGTTTCCGCCGCCGTTTCCACATCCAGCGACTGGAAGACGGCCGTTCGCTGGCGGATATCCAGTTCTTCTATAATATCTGCAATATCTGCCGGATGAAGTTGGGCTATTCCGCTTTCTGAAATGTCCAGACGCACCAGATCAGGAGAGAAAAGGGGCTGGACAAACCGCCAGGAGATGAACTGATCGGGGAGTTCGTATTCAAAAAGGCCTTTCAAGAGAAAATCCGTTGCCTTCTCCAGGCCAACCCGCCGCATGAGGCCCCGGAACCCCACGTCCACATGAATCAGATAAAGACTACCCCGGGCCTTGAGAAACTGGAGATCATTGACCCGCCGAACCTTGGCGCCATTGGTATCAACAATCTGCTTATCCAGGAGGCTCTCTTTCAGCCATATCTCCTCGGCCTCCGTTTCGCCTTCCCGCAAAGGCTCCGGCTCCTGGGAATCGACCACAAAAGTGCCGTTCGTTTCGACCAGATTGCGCCAGGACATGATCACCGGGGCCTTAAGACGGTCCGGTTTCACCAGGATGCCGGTTACAGAGGGATAAGGTTCCCCTAGAGGGACGACCACATCCAGGATCCGACCCAGCGGCTGTCCTTTTGTATCGAGAATTTTTTTCCTCAGGATCTGGCTCAAAAACAAAAAAACCTGAGGTTCGTATTCAACAGCCATCCACTTTCCCTCCAGGTGCTGTGCCTATAACATTATTGAAGATTAAAGAAAAGATTTTTCCCTCGGCCTGTCCAGCTGTTGCACAAACTCCGGACGCGGCGGCCTTGGCTCTTCGAAATCGATTGCAGCTTGACAGAAACAAAATATTCTACTAGAAACAATTTTAACAGGAAAGACAAGTGTGGGGCAAGGAATGACCTTGGATACATCAGTTTTGACATGACAGGACCAACCTTCTCAAATTACGGGAAGGTTTTTTTTTGTCAAACAGCCGGAGTTCCGTAAACACCGCGGGAATTCCGATCTTCATCTTTCTGAACATACTGTAAAAAAAATCCAGGAAAGGAATTATGGAGTGATGCCCAAAAAACTGGTCATGGACGCAGCGGAGATCGACCGATCGTTGACTCGAATTGCCTATGAAATCCTGGAAAAAAACAAAGGAGTCAAAGATCTGGTTCTTGTGGGCATTCGGACAGGCGGTGTTTTTCTCTCGGAGCGGCTCAAGAAAAAGATCCTCGAAATTGAAGGGGTGGACGTTCCTTCGGGGATTCTCGATATTACGCTCTATCGCGACGATGTTCTTTCCGCCCATAAGAAACCCAAGATAAAAAAGACAGAAATCCCTTTCTGTCTGGATAAAAAGAAAGCCATTCTCGTCGATGATGTTCTCTTTACAGGGAGAACGATCCGGGCAGCGATGGACGCTCTCATAGATTTTGGACGCCCTCAATCGATTCAGCTAGCCGTCCTGATCGACCGGGGGCATCGGGAACTGCCGATACGCGCCGATTTCGTCGGCGCCAATCTTCCTTCGTTTCTCTGGGAAGACATCAGCGTCAACCTGATTGAAACGGACGGTTGTGATGAAGTGGTCGTCGAGGACAGCAACTAGGAAGCGTCCGTAAAAAAAATCCGCCCGTCTATTTTTCCAGGGGTTATATACAATGAAGTGGGAGCACAAGGATATTCTGGGTATTAAGGACCTTTCCGCAGAGGACATTACATTGATCCTCGACACGGCGGAGTCTTTTCTTGAAGTATCGGCGCGGGACATCAAAAAGGTGCCGACCCTCCGGGGGAAAACGGTCATCAATTTCTTTGTCGAGGCCAGTACCCGGACCCGGACCTCTTTCGAGATCGCCGGCAAGCGCCTGAGCGCCGACACCATCAATATCTCGGGTTCAACAAGCAGCCTGGTCAAAGGGGAAACCCTGGCGGACACGGCCCGGAATCTGGAAGCCATGAATCCGGATGTGATCGTGATCCGTCACAGTTGCGCCGGAGCACCGCATATGCTGGCCCGGCTGGTCAGGCAATCCATCATCAATGCCGGCGACGGCGCCCATGAACATCCGACCCAGGCGCTTTTGGACATGATGACGATTCGAAACCGCAAGGGAACCCTGGCCGGGTTGAACGTGACCATCGTCGGCGACATCGCCCACAGCCGCGTCGCCCGTTCCAACATCTACGGGTTGAATAAGATGGGGGCGCATCTGACCGTGGCCGGTCCCGCCACCATGATTCCCCGAGATATCCGGAAACTCGGGGTCAAGGTATCCTTTCATCTGGATGAGGCCCTTCAGAATGCGGATGTGGTCATGATGCTTCGCATTCAGACGGAACGGGAGCAGCTGAACATCTTCCCTTCCCTTCGGGAATATTCCACTTTTTACTGCCTGAACAGGGAGAATCTCAAAAAGGCCAAGGAGGATGTCCTGGTGATGCATCCGGGTCCGGTCAACCGCGGGGTGGAGATCTCTCCCGAAATCGCCGATGGAACCCACTCCGTCATTCTCGAACAGGTCACCAACGGGGTCGCCGTCCGGATGGCCCTTCTTTATCTGCTGACAGGAGCCGTTGAATGAAAATGCTGTTGAAAGGGGGCAGGGTCGTCGATCCCTCGCAGAATCTCGATGGTCGGCGGGATATCCTCATCGAGGCAGGAAAGATCGTCTCGATTGCCGATTCGATAGACGAAAGTTCACAAGATACGCAGGTTTTTTCCCTGGAAGGCAAAATCGTTCTGCCCGGTCTTGTCGACATGCACACCCATCTACGGGAACCCGGTTACGAATACAAGGAAACCATCCGCTCAGGAAGCCAGGCGGCAGCGGCCGGGGGATTTTCTTCGATTGCCTGCATGCCGAACACGGACCCCGTCAACGACAGCCGGACCGTTACCGAATATATTCTCAAGCGGGCGCAGGAATGCAATCTTGTCCATGTTTATCCCATTGCCGCCATCTCCCGCAAGTCCGAGGGAAAGGTCCTCGCGGAATTCGGTGATTTGAAAGAGGCCGGAGCAGTCGCCTTTTCCGATGACGGAAAACCCGTCATGAACAGCGGCCTCATGAGAAGGGCCCTGGAATACGCCTCCTCACTGGATCGGGTGATTATTTCCCATTGCGAGGATCTTCAACTGTCTGCCGGCGGGCTTATGAACGAAGGGCGAATCTCCACGGAACTGGGGCTTCCCGGCATCCCCACCCTGGCCGAGGAGGCGATGGTCGCCCGGGATCTTCTCCTGGCCGAGTTTACCGGTGCGGCCCTGCACATCGCCCACGTGAGCGCCGCGGGAGCCGTTCGGATGATCCGCGACGCCAAGACCCGGGGCGTCCGGGTTACGGCGGAAACGACGCCTCACTATTTCACTTTGACGGACGAAGCCCTTCGCGATTTTGACCCCTCCTTCAAGGTCAATCCCCCCTTGCGGAGCCGGGAAGATCTTGAGGCGATCCTGGAAGGACTCCGGGACGGCACGATCGATGCGATCGCTACGGATCATGCCCCCCATGCCCTCACCGACAAGGAGGTGGAATTTGAATACGCCGCCAGCGGCATCTCCGGTCTCGAAACCGCGCTGGCCCTGAGCCTGAGGCTCGTCGAGAACGGGCTGCTGACCCTGCCGGAACTGATCCGGAAAATGAGCACCAATCCCGCAAAGATTCTCAACATATCGAGAGGGACCCTCCTTCCGGGCGCCGATGCGGACATTACCGTCCTTGATCTCGACAGGTCCTGGGTCGCCGACCCCCTTTCCTGGAAATCGCAGGGAAAGAACTCACCCTTTTTCGGCTGGACCTTCAAGGGGAAAGCCGTCCTGACCCTCGTGGAAGGAAGGATCGTTTATTCGGAGGATTAGGCGTTTTCCGTTCTTTTCGGCATTGCAGACATGAACACGCGAGCCACTTTCAAAACTGAGGGAATCGTTCTGAAGGCCTTGAACTACGGCGATTCGGACCTGATTGTGACCTTTCATACCCGGCATTTCGGGAAACTGACCGCCATCGCCAAGGGGGCGAGGAAAAGTCGGAAGCGCTTCGTCAATGTCCTTGAGCCCTTCTGTTGTTCCTCCCTGCTCTTCTACCGGAAGCAGCGCGATCAGCTGGCATGGCTGGAAAGCTGTTCCCGGATTCACGAATATCCCGAAATCCGCAAATCCCTGGACAGAACGCTCCTTGCCTCCTATCTCATCGATCTCGTCGATCATTTTTCCGCCGAAGAGAAAGCGGATCCGGAATTGTTCGAGCTTCTGCAGACCTTCCTGTCGCTCATTGAAGAAGGCGACACATCGGAGAGGCTCCTGCGTTTCTTCGAGATCCGTCATCTGAAACTTTCCGGGTACGCACCCGCTCTCGATCGCTGCATCCTCTGCAATTCGCCCCTGGATTCCCGGCAGCGTTACGTGTTCAGCATTGCCCAGGGTGGACTGCACTGCCGGAGTTGTTCCTCGAAATCGGAGGCTTCCGATGCCCTGCCGATTTCTCTCGGCACCATTAAAACCCTGCAGCTCGGAAGAGAGATCGAAACGGGAAAAATGAAGCGGATCCTCTTCTCGGGACAAACGGCCCGGGAAAGCAAGTCCCTCCTCTCTCTCTTTATCGGGCATATCCTGGGAAAAGAACTGAAATCCTTGAAAGTCCTCGAGGAGATCCAGTCCATGGGCGTGTAACGGGCCTCTTTTTCGTGTTGACACAAGGTCCTCATCATGCTAGGTAACTGCCGGAACTTCTTAAATATAATGGGAATATCGAAAAAAGCACAGGAGGCATAAGGTGACTTTTCAGGAACTGATTTTCGCCCTCGAACATTACTGGGCAGATCAGGGCTGCGTTGTTCAACAGCCCTATGATATCGAAGTGGGCGCAGGCACATTCAATCCCGCGACTTTTCTGCGGGCCCTGGGACCGGAACCCTGGAATGTCGCCTACGTGGAACCGTCGCGCCGGCCGACGGACGGCCGTTACGGCGAAAATCCGAACCGCCTCCAGCATTACTACCAGTATCAGGTCATCATGAAGCCCTCTCCCCTGAACATCCAGGATCTGTACTTGAACTCCCTCCGAAGTTTCGGCATCGATCCCCTGGACCACGATATCCGCTTTGTTGAAGATGACTGGGAATCCCCCACCGTGGGGGCATGGGGGCTGGGCTGGGAAGTCTGGCTGGATGGCATGGAGATTTCCCAATTCACCTATTTCCAGCAGGTGGGCGGCATCGACGTGAAACCCGTCTGCGCGGAGCTGACTTACGGCATTGAGCGCATCGCCATGTACATCCAGGGAATCGACAATGTCTATGATCTGCAGTGGAACGAGCGCATCAAGTACGGAGATGTTCATCATCAGGGAGAGGTTGAATTCTCGACCTATAATTTTGAAGTTGCCGATGTGGACATGCTGAGAAAACTCTTCGATTCCTATGAGGCCGAAGCCATCCGAACGGCGGAGAAGGACCTGGTCCTTCCCGCTTATGATTACTGCCTCAAATGTTCCCACACCTTCAACCTTCTCAATGCCCGGGGGGCCATCAGTGTGGCCGAGCGGACCAGTTACATCGGACGAGTCCGGAATCTGGCAAGGCTTTCCGCCGAAGGATACATCCGTCAGCGTGAACGCATGGGATTCCCCCTGCTGGGCGGATCGGCGGTATGACGGCCGGCCTCTATTTTAGAAAACAAAATCCGATACGACGCTTTTGAAAAAGCGATCCATAACGATGAAAGATGGAGAGTCAGATGAGCAATGAACTGCTGCTGGAAATAGGGACGGAGGAAGTTCCTGCCGCCTTTATTCCCAAGGCGCTGAACGACATGAGTTCGCTGATCCGCAAGGCACTCACCGAGGAACGAATTCCTTACGGGCAGATCCAGACCTTTGGGACCCCCCGACGGCTTTGCCTTGCCGTGGCCGATGTTGCCCAAAGACAGGAAGATCAGGTTACTGAAAAGCTCGGCCCCGCCAAAAGGGTTTCCTTTGATGCGGAAGGGAACCCCACCAAGGCCGCCCTGGGCTTCGCCAGGGGCCAGGGCGTCGATATCTCGGGAGTCGGCATCATCGAGACCGATAAAGGGGAATATCTGTGCATCCGCAAGCACCTTTCCGGCAAGGACACCTCATCCCTGCTGCCGGAGATGTTGTCCAAACTGGTTTTCTCTCTTTCCTTTAAAAAATCCATGCGGTGGGGAGATCTGGATTTTCGCTTTGCCCGACCGATCCACTGGATTGTTGCCGTTTACGGCGGCACCGTTGTCCCCTTCCGGATTGAGAACATCGAAAGCGGCAATCTTTCCCGGGGGCACCGGTTCATGAGCCCCGAGTCTTTTCCCGTTTCCAATCTGAAAGAATACCTGGCGGGAACCCGGGAACACTTTGTCATCGTCGATCCCGAGGAACGGAAGCGGATCATTCTCGAAGAGGCGCGCAAAGCCGCCATGGCCGTATCCGGCCGGGCGCTGGAGAATGAAGACCTTCTGGAAACCGTGACCTATCTCGTGGAGTATCCCACGGTGGTCTGTGGAAGTTTTGATCGGAAATACCTCGAGCTTCCCAGGGAAGTCCTGATCACCTCCATGATGTCTCACCAGAAATATTTCCCCGTTGTCGATTCGGAAGAGCAGCTGTTGCCCTACTTCATTACGATCAACAATACCCTTGCCCGGGACCCCTCGGTGGTGATGCGGGGGAATGAGAAAGTCATCCGGGCGCGATTGTCCGATGCCCAGTTCTTCTTTGAAGAAGATCAGAAGACGTCTCTCGAGGAGCGGGTAGAAGGGCTCAAACAGGTCGTTTTTCACACCCTGCTGGGAACCTCCTACGATAAGGTCCAGCGTTTCCGGAAGCTCGCGGCCACCATTGCCGACCGCCTCGATCCTTCCCGAAAAGACCGGGTTGACCGTGCGGCCCTCTTGGCCAAGGCCGATCTGGACACCCAGATGGTGGGAGAATTTTCAGAGCTCCAGGGAATCATGGGCCGTGAATACGCCCTGCTGGCGGGAGAAGATCCCACAGTGGCCAAGGCGATCTATGAACATTACCTCCCGACAACCGCCGGCGGCGATCTTCCGCAAAGCCATGAAGGCGCCATCGTCAGCATGGCGGACAAAATGGACACCATCGTCGGGTTCTTCGGCGTCAGCCTGATTCCTACAGGTACGGCGGATCCCTATGCCCTGCGCCGTCAGGCCTTGGGCATCATCAACATCATCCTGGAAAAGCAGTATCCTTTGCTGCTGGAAGATCTGGTGGACTCGAGTCTTGCGATCCTTCAAGATCGGCTGAAACGACCTGCGGAAGAGACCCGGAGGGATGTTCTGGAATTCTTCCGGGGACGGCTTGAAAATATGCTGATTTCCCAGGGTCACCCCCAGGATGTGGTCGGCGCCGTTCTTGCGGCGGGGTTCTCCGACCTGGTACAGGTCATCAAAAAGATCGAGGCCATGGAAACCTTCAAAACGCACCCCGCCTACGAACCTCTGGCCATTGCCTTCAAACGGGCCGGCAACATCCTGAAGGACTTCGGAAACGGCCGGATCGATTCCTCCCTTTTCAACTTGGAGGAAGAGACCCTGCTGCATTCAACCTTCCTTGGAACCCGCGACAAAGTCGACAAGGCACTGGTTCAAAATGATTATCCTGCAGCGCTGCTGGAACTTGCCGCCCTGCGCGAGCCGATTGACCGGTTTTTCGGATCGGTAATGGTCATGGTGGAAGAAGAGAATATCCGCTTCAACCGGCTTTCCCTGCTGGAAGCCCTCTTTTCGATGTTTCGCCGGATTGCGGATTTCTCAAAAATCGTTACGGAAGCCTGAAATCAAGAGGGGCGCGTTGAAGCATCTTCCTTCAACGCGCCCCTCTTGCGTCTTACCGTTTGATCACCAGGACGGGTTGAACAGCCTTGCGGATGACCATTTCAGACACGGAACCGAGCAACATTTCCTTCAGATTGCTCTTTCCATGCGACCCAATGACGATCAAGGAAACATCCTCTTCCTGGGCCGTTCGAAGAATTTCCTGGAAAGGAATGCCCTTTTTCACCACGGACCTGGTACTCAGCCCTATTCCCTGGAATTGTTCCACAATTTTATTGCACTCCCCGCCGGCAATCCTCTTCATTTCATTTTCCAACGCCACAAAATCAATGCCGGTGAAAACATCCGGAACAACGATCGTCCTCTCGTCGACCACATGCATAACCACAACCTCTTTTGCACCTGCGTCCTTTAGCTGTTTTACATAATCTACCGCTTTCATTGACACATCGGAAAAATCAGTGGGATACAGAATGCGATCAAACATGGTTTTCTCCTCCTTTTTCTAGGATGTTACACTCCTTGCTAAGACACCTTCTGCGCCTTAACGTTTAACCACCAAAACCGGTCGAACAGCTTTACGGATGACCTTCTCGGACACGGAACCGAGCAACATTTCCTCCAGGTTGCTCTTCCCATGCGATCCAATGACGATCAAGGAAACATCCTCTTCCTGTGCCGTTTTGAGAATATCCAGAAAAGGAATGCCCTTTTTCACCATGAACCTGGCGCTCAGCCCGACTTCCTGGAATTGTTCCACGATTTTATTGCACTGCTCGTCGGCAATCCGCCTCAGTTCATTTTCCAACGCCATAAAATCCACGCCACTGAATACATCCGGAACAACGAGCGTCCTTTCGTCAATCACATGGAGAACCACAACCTCTTTTGTACCTGCATTTTTTAACTGTTTCACATAATTTACAGCTTTCATCGATACATCGGAAAAATCAGTGGGATACAGAATGCGATCAAACATGGCCTTTTCCTCCTTTTTTATGACGTTATCGTGTCCTTATTCCAATTCCTGATATTTGAGACAGGTCCCCCGCACTGTCACAGAGAGCCGCAAACCAACGCCATTGCTATGATCGTACTGAGATAAAGGATTGAAATATTATGTTATTTTATACTCTTCTTCTCCATGAAATTCAAGATGATATTCCCGGGACAAAAAGAAACCCGCTGGGTTGGCAGAATTTCAGGAAGAATCGGGAGGGGAGGACACAGGGTCCCCCGGTTCTCCCGATTTTTCTATCATCGCAAATTTTCTGACCGGTGAAGGAAGGAATGGATACGGATGAGATTTTCGCTGTCGCGCAACGACTGGTTGACACACGCTGCGGAAAGGATTTCTCTGTTTTTGGTTTCCCCTGAACAGTGAAGGCTAAAACTGGAAGACGGCTACAGCGATGACCGTTGTATGGCCCCCGTTCTTTACGATAGTGGACTGGGTGATGTTTCTCGTGCTGACGATCTTGCCGCTGATTTTGAAGATCTCCTTTTTGTCATCCCAGCTTTCATCAATATTGAAATCAATCCCGAGGGTGGAAGCCAGCATGGCTGCGGCAAGGTCCTCCGCATGATCACCTGCCTGGCGTCCTGTCTGGCCAAAGGCGTGATATTCGCTGATATAACCATAGGTATTGCGATCGGTGGGAATTGCACAGCCCACGGAAGCGGCCAGCAGACGCCGGGGTTCATCACTGCTGCAGCGGCTCAGAACGCAATAGGTAATAGCCCCGGGTTTCAGTTCTTTTAACCCCATTCCCCGGGAAATCACCTGACAGCCGGGAGGCAAGATACTGGACACCTGAACAAGATTACACTTTTCAATTCCGGCATCCCGAAGGGCCAGCTCAAAGGAGTGCAGCTCTTCCTTGTGTGTTCCCACACCTTTGGTAAAAAATATTTTTTTCGGGACAAGGCTATTCAATTTGCTCCACTCCTTCATGTATTGTTCTTGTACAACCCGCCGGAGAGATTCTTTCTCAATTCCTGATGTTTGATATCCAGCATCGGCTTCGTATCCTTCGGCAAAATCAGTGGGCGTGCTAACACATCGTTCACGATAAGTCCAGCATTATGTTATTGCCTGAAAGTGAAAATATTCATATGCAATATTAGATGGTTGCAACTATTTCTTTCAGACCTTCCTTCCTTCCTTCAGCTTCGAAGAAGCAAAGCCTGAAGTTGCCATCTTCATAATACAGATAGGAAAAATGCCGAATCCAGTCGCCCAGGGTGATTGAATATCTTTTACGGCTTCCGATCGAATATTCTTTCATGATCGGTTGATGACAATGCCCCAGGATGACCGCATCAAACTCTCGCCGGATTTTTGCCGCGGAAAAAGCATGAAGAATCTCGGCAAGTTTTTCTTCGGGAGTTCGGGCTGTTCCCTTGCTTGCAGCGGAGCCGGCTCCGGCTATTTTCCAGAGAAGGGAAAGGGGCAACCGCCGCTGCAGCTGATAGACGAACGCGCTTCTCAACAGTTTTCTGAGCCGGAGGTATTGAACATTCTGTCTGTCCACCGTATCGCCATGGGAAAAAAGGACTTTGCAGTCATCCAGCATGAATGTCCCCCACTCGGGATAGACTTCCATCCCCAACATCCGGGTGAAATAATCCGCAAGAAAAAAATCGTGGTTGCCTTCCGCAAAATGGACACGAATCCCCCGATCCCGAATCGCCGTCAAAGCCGAAATGACCGGAACAAATTCCGGATAGACCTCCCGCCCCCGGCAAAACCAGAAATCAAAAAAATCTCCCCCGATATAGAGATCATCTACGGGAATCCGCGACTGGATGGTCGATTGTAAATCAAGCCGTTTCTCAACCTCGGAAGGATGGACGAGCGAGGCAAGAAACATCAGCAGTTTCTGATAATTCGCATCATGACTCTTTTTCAGATGGGCATCGGCAATAAACAGGGCTTTCATGAATCGGATGCTGTCCTTCTGGCTGGCAGATTTTCGATTTGTGAACCCTTGCGGGTCAAAAGGTGTTTTTTCTTAGCACAAAGGACCATCTCTAAAAAGGTGATTTTTTCAGGATCTGGAAGCAGAAGACACAAGGGAGAAGAACCTTGTGGAAGGGGTGATTTTTTAAGCTTGCAGAGACGCCTGCAGCAAGCCCGGAAAGCGGCATTTCCCTATGCACGTCCAGACCGCAGCCCTTTGCAGCGCAGGGTCCTCGTGAACCTGACAGAGAGGCCGCTTTTATTCTTGATTTTTTTCACAACAGCGGCTGGAACCGCCTTGCGGCAATCCTTCCGGTCAAGGGAAAGATCGATTATGACCGAAGAGGTTCCGGTGGTGTTCCTCACTGAGAAAAACGAATTTTATCTTAAAGCATTGTAAATAAGGGCCGAAATCTCGAAGGCCGTCTGAGGTCCCCGCAGGATAGCAATCCCCTCCTCACGGGCCTTATCCACGACACTCTGCTCTACCTGAAGATTGCGGGGGATCACCACAGCGACGACATCCTTCAGTTTGGCAACCCCCAGGATATTGATATGCCTCTGCATGGTAATCCAGACGGAGCTTTCCTCGATGTTTGCGATTGCGTCCGAAAGAAGATCCGACGTATAACCGGTTCGTATCTCCCGGTCCATGTTGATGTCACCTGTCACAACTTCAAAGCGAATATTCTCAATCAACTGGGCAAGGGTCATCTTATCTCTCCCACATTTTTTCGATGCCGCAGGCATCCTGCGCAAGCCGCTGTTCCGGCTTAAATATTGTCCTTTTTCTCCGAACTCTCCGCAGCCATGGACGGCGGGACGATGCGCGCCAGATAGAGAATTTCCTGAGCCAGAATCTTGATGCGATCTCTCAACTTGATCACGCAATCCGTTTCAAAGGCCATTCCCCGGATGATGTCCTCAGCCAAGGCCCGGCAAGTCGGAGAGCCGCAGGCGCCGCAATCGAGGCCGGGAAGTTCCTTTGTGATCTGGTCAAGCCGTTCCATTTTCACGAGCGCCTTGGCCACATCTTCGTCCAGGGTCATAATGGGCCGCGGCAGAATCGGCTCGGTGAATTCGAAGTGCCCTTTTTCGTACATGTCGCGAAGTTCTTCCTCGCTGTAGTAAGAGGGCTGTTCCCCGGAACGCGATATAAGGCCTCTTAGATGGACTCTCCCCACAAAGCTGTTGGGAATGTTGAGGGGTCCACCGACGCATCCCGCATTGCAAGCCTTCAACTCGATGAAATCCACGTCCTGCATTTCACCGCGTTCTATTTCCTCCAGAAGGCTGATGACATTGTGAGAGCCGCTCACGGCCAGCGTGGTTCCAACGCCGATGCTTTTCGGCTCTCCGGTCAGGTATCCCCAGGACATGCCCAATTTCGTCGCTTTGTGCAGGCGGTGCCGCTCAATCGGTTTACCCTCTTTATCGGTTGTCCCTTTGTGGAGATTGCGAATGATATCCCGATAGATAAGGTTCGCGCCGATCGCACCGTTTACGGCGGAATGCTTCGTCGTGATCGGCTGCCTCATCTCCGTCACCTTCGCGGGACATGGCGAGATGAAGATCGCCCCGATCTCGTCATAGGCAATGCCTGTCTTTTTCACCGCCTCATCCTTGGCAATCCGCGCAGCGATTTCCATCGGGGAGAGGACCTGTGTGGTCTGTTCCAGAAGGCCCGGAAACTTTATCTGCATCAGGCGGAGGACTGCAGGGCAGGAGGTGGAAAAGATCGGCTTCTTGTATTCTTTCTTTAGAAGTTTCTGACGGACAATGAAGGCGACGATCTCCGCGGCAAGGGAAACTTCAAAGACCTCATCGAAACCGATATGAAGAAAGGCGTTAAGAATGTCTTCGATGTTTTCGCATTCTTTGAATTGCCCGAAAAACGAGGGATCCGGCAGGGCAATGGTGTACTTATAATCGGCAAGTTTTTTGAGCGTGTCGCTGTGGGCATACTTGGCATGGTGGGGACAGCTTATGATGCATTCGCCGCAGTCGATGCACCTCTCATCCATAATCATGGCTTTTCCATCGTGGACTCGGATCGCCTCCGTAGGACAGGGCTTGATACAGTTGGTGCATCCAATACATCGTTTGAAGTTGAGCTTGACGGAATGAAAATATTGCATCCTATGCGCCTCCACTGCCTAAACGCCGGTTACGGAATTAAAATAGACTATGGCTTTGAGGATTGTCCCTACGTTAACTTTCGACTCAACAACAAGTTCGTCGGAGTTCTGCTTGATATTGGGCAGCCCCATTCCGGCGCCGAAGCCCATCTCTCTTATCTCGTCCGTGGCCGTGGAGTACCCTTCCTGCATGGCCAGATCAATATCGGGAATTCCGGCGCCCTCATCCTCCGTCGAAACAGAGATGGCCTTCGGGTCGACATGGACCGCAAGCTGGCCATGACTTCCATGGATCGCAACATTCATGGCCGCCTCATAGATGATGATAGCCACCCGCCGGATGATATCCTGGTTTAAACCCAGTTGCTGCAATATCTTTTTTACTCGTGAGGCAGACTCTCCGGCCATGAAGAAATCCTTCTCTTCAATGGGAAATTCCATGGTAATCTGCGGAGTGGAAGCATCGCGGTCCGCCATAGGTTAGTTTAATCTCCGCTAACCGGTGTTAGGTTGTCCTGGTGCACGCCATTCACAAAAAGTCGCCCGCATATTTCAAAAATCAGCAGGGAAGTGGATAGAATAGGAATTCCATTCTGATGGGCATTGGCAAGAATCGTTTCATTGGGTTTTTTCCCACCGGCAAAGACAACGCCACTGGCATCCATGACGTGGGCCGTGTGAACGACATGGGCGTTTAACAGCGATGTGACAAGGAGTGAGCCAGGCTTGATGTGGAGGAGCATTTCGCTGATGAGATCACAGGCAAAACAGCCTCTTACCTCATGCTCAATGCAGTCATCTCCGCAAAGCAACTGTGCTTCGAGAATTTCTTTTATATCCCTTATGTTCATGTATTAAGTCCATCAGCGGCTTGTTGTGGCATATCATCGGAGTTCGGGAAAAGCCCCTGTTAATGTGGTCTTATCTTCAACGAGCGAAGTCATGCTCCTACATTACCATTTCTCTTCAAGATAACGGCTATAGAGCATTATGCCCCTCTTGTCAATCCTTGTCGTTGAATCTCAGGAGCGGATCCTTTGAATTTCTCCCTTATACCGAGTTGCATTCAAAAGGATAACAAGGCGGCAAGGAGGAGGCGACGCAGTCGTATATAATGATACGTCGAGGAGCCGACCGACGAAGCCAACGCAGTTAGCCGAATGAAGGTAACCCGGTATTAAATGTTGTGTTCTTCCGGCTCCAGCCATGCTAGAGATGCAGTCAGGGAAATTCAAAGAGTTCCTCTTCAGTTTCAGGATTCAGAAAGGATAAAACTCGTGCAGGGATTGAAATTACGGGAAACCAGCATCCGGAAGATCGTCGACGATAGCGTGAACGCACTCGAGAGACCCGACGCCGTCCATCTTGAAGTTTTATACCATCTCGTCGATGAAACCGTATGGATTGATCATGAGCGCATGGTTAAGGTCTTACTGGAGCTTGAAATGAATGCCGTGGAAGCCATGCCTGGCGGCGGCCTGCTGCAGATTCTCGTTGGAGACGACTCAAACTCGATTTTCCTGACGATTCGCGATACGGGCCGGGGTATCTCGGCAGAACATCTGGATCTTCTGTTTACACCGTTTTTCACCACCAAGCCGGCTGGAGAGGGAACCGGACTGGGGATGCCCACTGTCTACGGGGTCGTCAAGGCCCATGGGGGGGGACTGACCGTGAAATCCAATGCCGACCCCTCTCAGGGCCCAACGGGAACAACCATCCGGCTTTCCCTGCCGCGAAGGCCGGCATTAAAGAATTTAAGAGGAAAGGTGATTGTTCATGACGAATGAAGTCCGTCCTTCCTTATTAGACCGTTTCCAGCGTCACCTGCTTGTCCCGTTTGGTCAGCTCTTGAACGAGATCCCGGATATAGACCATCCTCATGGGCTCCCCACGGACGAGATCGGCAATCTGGTTGGGATTGACGGCCGTTCCGACAATCATATGGATATCATCCGCACTGAGAAGATAGCGCGCCAACCGGGTGGCCGGGTCTGCATCCTTGGGAAGATCATGAATCGTCTTGGCGTGACGCAGAATTTCAACCGTCTGCCCGAGGGTCAGGATCCCCTCCGTTACGAGGTCGACGCCGCTTAACAGGGCCGTCGGGGGCGAACCTTTTTTCTTCTTCTGAGAAGCCTCGGTCCTTTTCCAGGGGGGAACCCATTCCACCTCCAATTTTTTATCCAGGACACGGGCAGCCATTTGCGCAGTAGATCCGCCGCAGATCAGCTTGTACCCTTCGGCATTCATCAGGCGGGAAACGGCAAAGGCATCCAGTTCCTTATTGTTCGGCGGTCCGGTGAGAATACAGACGGAGACAGCCGGCCGCACCCTCATGCTGATGACGGTTGAGTCGTCCCCCGGCTTGTCGTCATCGAACTTCATGCAGGTCCGGGAAAGGGCCTGTGTCAGCTGAACCGCATCCACCCCCGCTTGAACAAACCGCTGCACGGCCTGGGCGATGCTTTTCCATCCCCAACCCAGTCGAAAGATGCCCCCCAGTCCCGCATGCTCATAGCCATCGCTGATCAGAACCATGACATCATTTTCCTGGATCTCGAAGTGGGCCTCTCGAATGACCCGGCCCTTGACCTCCCTCTTCTCCAGGGGCAGAGAAGTCAGCTTATTCTGCCGAATCAGGATCATGGGCGGCGAATCAAATTCCACCAGATGGGCATCCCTTCCATTATAAACCATCAGCACGGCAAAGGTCGCATAAGCCAGTTTCCGCACGCTGCACTCCGGCAGGGTATCCACCAGGGTCTGCATGACCTCTTCTACCGAACCGCCCGACTCAAACATCCGGGCAGCGATCTCCGCCGTCAGGGTGGACAGGATATTGGCCTTGACACCGCTGCCCAGACCGTCGGAAAGGACAGCGACGAAGAAATCCCTGCCGGTCCGGATGACGACGGAATCGCCGCAAAGCTCTTCACCGGCTTTGGTCAGACTGTTCCAGGAAAATTCGATGACCTGCCTCATTGGACCTATTCCTCTTCCAGGAGTTTCGTCAGATGAGAGATGATCATCTTGCTCTCCGCCGTGGTTTCGCCAAGAAGATGAGCGATTTCATGGGCAACGCGCATCTGCTTGTGCACAACCTCCCGTGTCTGTTCCAGCGTTTTCTCCCTGAGGGTCTCGAATCTCTTCCGTTCCCGATCCTGTTCCGTAATATCCCGCATCATGGCAACCAGCAGCGGTTGACCTTCGATGCGGACGATGCTCTGCTCCACGACAATATCGTTTCTCAGCCGGGCAACCCTGGCGATGGCAGGCGATCCCGTATCGCGGACCGAGATAAAATCACGAACTTCGGAAACCATGTCGGACAATGGTTTCCCTTTTATATCCGGAAGGGAACACTTGAAGAGCTGCTCCGCCGAAGGTGACATATCCTGAATGGTCAACTTGTCGTCAATGATGACAATGGCGTTCGGAGAAACATCCATAACCACCTGGCGCAGGGATTCGGACCGGTTTCTCATGTAAGGGACACACATCGTCACCTCCGCCATGCCGCGAAGAACGGCAATGGCCTTTTCCCGGCAGCTTGAATAGCCGCAGGCGCCGCAGTTCAACTCATCCTCGGGAGAATATTTGTTGACACGATGCAGAACCTCCTGGATCTGCTCTTCGCTGAAGTCAGGCAGGATGATTTTCTTATTCGTATAGGTTCGCGCGAGAACGGGCCATTTCTCCCTGGGAATAGACGGGAAGGGTTGACGGTATGCCTGATAATTCATGACTTTTTTCCGGGCCAGAAACATGCCGCCCGGCACATCCGCCATGACCGGCCCATTAATGCACCCCCCCTTGCAGGCCATCAACTCGACCAGTTGAACACCCCGCAACTGCCCCGCCCGGATCTCGTTGAGGACATCCTGGCAAGCCTCCAACCCTGTCGTGATGACGACGGAATTATTCAAGATATCCGTGCTCAGCCTCGCCGTGCCGATCAGCCCGCCTTCGATGGGGAAAAGCCGGGCAACGGCCTCCTCTTGAGGTTCCTCCTGGATCCCTTCCTTTTCCGGCCAGGCTATTCCTTCCTCTTGAAGCCATGCCTGGAGCCCCCTGAAGGTCAGGGCCGCATGAATCACACCCGCGACAGGCTCATCAAAAATCTCCCGTTTCTTCGCGAGGCAGGGGCCGATGAAGACGATGTAGGCATCGGGTCCGTATTTCTGCGCCAGCAGCCGCCCATGAGCGATCATCGGAGAAACGATCGGGGCGAGATAAGGAATCAGGTCGGGATGGTACTGTTCGATCAGATTGACGACCGCCGGACAGGAAGACGTTATGACCGGCCGATGTTCCGGTCTCTGTTCCATGTACTCCCGATGGGCCAGGCCAACGATTTCCGCACCGACGGCGGTTTCCTCCGCGGCATGAAACCCCAGAGCCTTCAAGACGCGCTCCATTTCCGAAAAATGGTTGAACCCGAAGTAGGCCGGCGCGGATGGCGCAACCGACGCGATCAGACGTCTTCCTTCCAACCTCGCCTGCTTGATCTCCAGGGTCGCCGTGCTGCGGACATCCTTTGCCTTCTGGGGGCAGACACGGACACAGATACCGCAGGTGATACAAAGTTCCGGAACAACCTGCACATGACCATCCTTGACTCGGATGGCCTTCAGCTCACAGCTGCGGACACAGCGATAACAGTCACGGCAGCGTTCCGGATTGGTGATGATGATAACCTCATTCATAGATAATCCTTAAGGGAATCCTGACTTCAGGGAATTCCCCCCTTAATCGTTTTGTTTTCCTTCGGCCTGCCCATCCATACAGCTCATAATCTCCCGGTAAAAAAAGGATTCTGCCTCTTCAGGGAGAATGCCGCTGAACTGGCGTTCTCCGACGCGGATGGATACCCCTTTTGAACAGGCATCCATACAGAAAGCTCCCACAATCTCTATCCTGTCTACCAAATTCTCCTTCTCAATGAAACGCTGGATTTCAGATGCGAGTTCATCCGAACCGCGGATCGAGCAGGAACTGCCGACACAAATGGTAATAAGAAGCATTGCGCACCCATACCCCTGATTCAATTTTAGAATAAGCAAAGAACCGGCCGACTCTCGCTATCGGTAACAAGCAAATTATAAAGAAATGCCTAAAAAATCAATTGATCAATTATTAATTACAAAATGATCATTTAATGATTGACTAAATGATTGACTAAACCAAGAATTGATAGTAAAGAAGCGGCACAAAGGGGGAGGGGCCGTCTTTTTTGTGACCATTCGCAGTATGCCTTACCCCGGGGAGGACAGTCACCATCCGCGAGGGGTTCCACCGATGATCAGGAAGTTCCGCTGTGACTTTCATGTTCATACCTGCCTCTCGCCATGCGCCGATCTCGACCTGTATCCCCGGGCCATCGTTGCGATGTCTCTTGCCAAGCGCCTGGATATCATCGCCATCTGCGACCATAACGCATCTGAAAACGTCCCTTATGTCATGAAGGCCGCGGAAACAACCGGGCTGACTGTATTTGCCGGCATGGAAATCACGAGCAGTGAAGAAGTGCATATCCTTGCGCTCTTTGACACGGTTGAAAATCTCTGCACGTTACAGGACCTCGTCTACAGGCATCTGCCCGGAGAGAATGACGAGGCGTATTTTGGATGCCAGGCCATCGTCAACGAGCATGATGAGGTGGAAGGGTTGAGTGACCGGCTCCTGATCGGGTCAACGGAGCTTCCCCTTCAGAGGATTGTGGACGAGATCCATGAACGTAACGGGATCGCCATTGCCGCCCATATCGACAGGGAAAGCTTCAGCATCCTCGGACAGCTTGGGTTTATCCCCGAAGACATCCCCCTGGATGCCCTTGAAATATCAAGCCGGACCGGCATTGCCCAGGCACGTCGCCTTTATCCTGAACTTGCAGGATTTGCCTTTATCGAATCTTCCGATTCCCATGTGATCGGTGATATCGGGAAGGGAGTCACCCGGGCTTTTCTGAAGGAACCAACAACCACTGAATTGAAAATGGCCTTCCAGAAGAAAGAAGGCCGCTACATCCTGGAGTAGGATCGTGCTGGAGCTGGCGCTTCACATTCTGGACATCGCCGAAAACTCCATCCGTGCGGGGGCGAAACTGATCCGTATCCTGATCCGGGAAGACGAGACAAGGGATCTCCTGGTGATACGGATCACCGACAACGGCCAGGGCATGTCGCCGGAAGAACAGAAAAAGGCCCTTGATCCCTTTTATACGACCAAAAAGGTCAGAAGGATAGGCATGGGGCTCCCCCTCCTTTCCGATGCGGCGGAAAGGACGGGAGGAAAGATGATCCTGCGTTCAAAACCGGGCGTGGGAACGGTGATATCGGCGGAGTTCGGCCTTTCCCATATCGATCGGCAACCCATGGGCGATATTCCCTCGGTGTTGATCGCGATTATTGTGGGCAATCCAGGCAGCGACCTCATCTATCGGCACGAAGTGCAAGGCAGGATATACCTGCTCGACACCAGAAATATCAAAGAAGCATTAGAAGATGTACCGCTGAACCATCCGGAGGTCGTAAATTTTCTCCGTGAGCACATCATGGAGGGACTGAGCGACATCGGGGCAGCGGCGTAACATCCTTTTAGAGAGGAGAGTTTTCATGGAGAACGGAAACAGCGAATTACTTCAAGAGTTTACAGAGGAACAGGTGGCAAAGCTGGACGAGATCATCGCCCGCTTTAAAGGGAAACCCGGGGGTCTCATTCCCTGTCTGGAAGAGGCTCAGGTGGTTCTCGAGTATCTCCCCCTCCCGGCCCAGAAAAGGATCGCCGAGGGACTTAACATTCCATTGGCCCAAGTTTACGGCGTCGTCACTTTTTATTCCTTCTTTACGATGGAACCGCGAGGACGCCACACGGTGCGGGTCTGTCTCGGCACCGCCTGTTATTGCCGCGGAGGAAAGGCCCTCGCGGAAAATATGGAGAAAGAGTACCACATCGGGGAAGGGGAAACGACAGAGGACAGGCGTTTCACCTATGAGACGGTCCGCTGTCTAGGCGCCTGCGGTCTTGCCCCGGTCATCGTGGTGGACGAAAATGTCCATGGCCGGATAAAGGCGCAGAAGATGAAAGCGGTTCTGGATGAATATGAATAAAAACCAAGCTTAGCGGATTGATGCCAGCGGGATTGGGGACCAGAATCTTCCGCTCCCTTTCCTCCGGCCCGCAATCCTTAAGTCTGAAGGAAGAGGTAAATAATATGGCGAAGTTGAAGATTGAAGATCTCAAGAAGATCAAAGAGAAGGTTCAGTCCCAGACGTCCCTGCGCGAAGGTGCACAGCGGGCCAAGGTCACCGTCCACATGGGGACCTGCGGCATTGCCTCGGGCGCGCGTGAAGTGCTCAACGCCCTGATGCGGGAGATGGAGGAAGCCGCCGTGACCGACGTCACCGTAACCACATCGGGCTGCATGGGATTGTGCAGCCGGGAACCCCTGGTTACCGTCGAGTTGGTCGGCAAGGAGCCCATCAAATACGAAAAGATGGATGAGATGAAGATGCGGCAGGTGTTCAAACGCCACGTCATGGAAGGAGAAATTCAGACACCCTTTGTCCTCGCAAAAGGCGCCGAGATCGTTCGCTAGGGAGGCGGGGGTTTAAAACCCCCAATGGTGGAATCCATTTCAAGGAGGAACAGAATTAATGAAAGTTTTTCGCTCGCACTTACTGGTCTGCGGAGGCACGGGATGCCACGCATCGGGCAGTATTGCCGTCAAGGAGGCCCTTGTCGACGAGCTCAATAAGCGCAACCTTTCCGATGAAATCAAGGTTGTTGAGACGGGCTGCAACGGTTTCTGCGCCATGGGTCCGATCATGGTCGTATATCCCGAGGGCATCGTCTATATGAACATCAAGTCGGAGGACATCTCCGAACTCGTCGAGGAACACTTTATAAAGGGTCGCCCCCTCGAGAGGCTCTTCTATAAGGAACCCGGCAAGGAAGAGGGAATCCCCACCATGCAGGAAATCCCCTTCTTCGCCCTGCAGGATCTCCGGGTACTGCGCAACCGCGGTCTCATCGATCCGGAAAACATCGAGGAATACATTTCCCGTGACGGCTACGCCGGCCTAGCCAAGGCCCTTACCGAGATGACCCCCGAAGAAATCGTCCAGGAAGTTCTCAAATCCGGCCTGCGCGGCCGCGGTGGCGGAGGATTCCCGACGGGCCTCAAGTGGCAGTTCGCCCAGCGTTCTGTCGGTGATGTCAAGTATGTGCTCTGCAACGCCGACGAAGGCGACCCCGGGGCCTTCATGGACCGCAGCGTCCTCGAAGCGGATCCCCACGCCGTACTGGAAGGCATGACGATCGCCGCCAAGGCCATCGGCTCGAATAAAGGCTATATTTACTGCCGTGCAGAGTATCCCCTGGCCATCCACCGCCTCAATGTAGCCATCGGACAGGCCCGGGAGATGGGGCTGCTCGGTGAAAACATCCTGGATACGGGCTTCAATTTCGACCTCGAGATATACCAGGGCGCGGGCGCCTTCGTCTGCGGCGAGGAAACGGCTCTGATGACCTCCATCGAGGGAAAGCGCGGGATGCCCCGTCCGAGACCGCCCTTCCCCGCCGAAGCCGGCCTCTGGGGAAAACCCAGCGTGCTCAACAATGTCGAGACCCTGGCCAACATCGGCCAGATCATGCTGCGCGGTGGCGACTGGTACGCCAGTGTGGGCACCGAGAAATCCAAAGGCACAAAGGTTTTCGCCCTCACGGGTGACGTCAACAACGTGGGTCTCGTGGAAGTCCCCATGGGAACGACCCTGGGATCGATCATCTATGACATCGGCAACGGCATCCCCGGCGGCAAGAAGTTCAAGGCGGCGCAGCTTGGCGGTCCTTCCGGCGGCTGTATCCCTGTAGAACACCTCAATGCCCCCGTCGATTACGAAAAGGTTGCCGAACTGGGTGCCATCATGGGCTCCGGCGGATTGATCGTCATGAACGAGGACAAGTGCGCCGTGGATATGGCCCGTTTCTTCATGGACTTCTGCAAGGAAGAGTCCTGCGGCAAGTGCACCCCCTGCCGTGAAGGCACGAAGCGGATGCTCGAAATATTGACCAACATCTGCAACGGCGATGGGAAAGAAGGCGATATCGAACTGCTCGAATCCATGGCCTACACGATCAAGGACGCCGCCCTGTGCGGACTCGGTCAGACGGCCCCCAATCCCCTGCTTTCAACCCTCCGGTATTTCCGGCATGAATACGAGGAGCACATCCGCGACAAGAAATGCCGCGCCGCCGTCTGTTCGGCCCTCTTCAAGTCACCCTGTCAGCACACCTGTCCCATCGGCATGGACATTCCCTCCTATGTCGCCCTGGTCCGCGACGATCGTCTAGAGGACGCCTACAAGGTGATGCTGAGGACGAACCCCTTCCCATCAGCCTGTGGCCGGGTCTGCGACCACCAGTGCATGAGCAAGTGCCGTCGGGGTCTCCTCGATGAGCCTGTTTCCATCAAGTTCCTGAAGCGCTACATCACCGATCAGGCGCCTCGGCCCGAGATCAAACCCGTCGCCGTAACCCGGAAGGAGAAGGTCGCCGTGATCGGAGCGGGTCCCGCGGGTCTCACCTGCGCAAGGGATCTGGCCCTGCGCGGCTACAGCGTCAAGGTCTTCGAAGAGCTTCCCACACCGGGCGGAATGCTCAGTTGGGGAATCCCCTCCTATCGTCTACCGCGGGAGATCCTCGGTAAGGAGATCGATGACATCCGGAAACTCGGTGTGGAGATCCAGTGTGGTGTCAGGGTTGGACGGGACATCTCCTGGGATGCCGTAAATCAGGATTTCGATATGGTCTACCTGGCACCGGGCGCCCACAAGAGTCAGCGGATGGGCGTCGAGGGCGAAAACCTCCAGGGCGTATGGGGTGGCGTCGAGTTCCTGCGTGACTTCAACATGAGTGAAAAGGCCTGGACAGGCGGTGGAAAATCTCTGGGTGACAGGGTTGCCGTCATCGGCGGTGGAAACTCCGCCATCGATGCCGCCCGTACGGCGTCAAGGCTTGGAGCCGACGTCACCATTCTGTACCGCCGTCTCCGGGAAGACATGCCTGCCGCCGCGGAAGAAATTGAAGCGGCTGAGCATGAAGGCATCAAAATCGAGTATCTCGTTGCGCCTCTGAAGGTCATCGGGTCCGACGGAAAGGTCACGGGCATCGAATGCCAGCGGATGAAGCTTGGTGATTACGACTCCAGTGGACGCAAGCGGCCTGTGGTCATCGAGGGCTCAAACTTCACCCTCGACGTGACTACCGTCATCGCCGCCATCGGCCAGACTCCGGATCTGAGCTTTGTGCCCCAGGAAAGCGGTGTTGCCGTGAACAAGTGGTCCACCTTCGACGTGTGGACCGATGGGTTCCGTTCCGGAACGACGAACCCGAAGTTCTTCGCCGGCGGCGACGCCGTCACCGGTCCCAGCACGGTCATCAAGGCTATTGCTGCGGGGCATCAGGCAGCCGATGACATCGACGCCTCCATCCGCAAGAAGAACGGCGAACCGGCCTGGACGCCTCCTCCGGAAGAAGAGATCACCATCCCCTTCATTATTGATGAAGATACGGAGGAATTCCCCATGGCACGGATGCCTGAACTGGAAGCCTCTGCCAGGAAAGCCAATTTCCAGGAAGTCGAAATGGGCTACACTCGGGCTTTGGCCATGAAGGAAGCGACGCGCTGCATCCGCTGCGACGCGAAGATCTGATCTTGTAATCTCAAAGTTTCGGCGGCTCCCCGCCGGATCATCAGCCTTACGGCTTTAAACGGCGGGAGCGCCTTTCGATAGGAGAAGGATACATTATGACTTCAAATGGAATGTTAAACGTCATCATCGATAACCAAAGTGTGCAGGTAGAACCGGGAACGACCATCCTGCAGGCGGCGAAGAAACTGGGGATCAATATCCCCACGCTTTGCGCCTACCAGGAGTTGAATCACTTTCCCGGTGCCTGTCGCGTCTGCGTCACCGAGGTGGAAGGGCAGAGAAGTCTCGTGGCCTCCTGTGTCTTTCCAGTAGCCAACAACATGGTTATCCATACCAATACGGAGCGGGTTCGAATGGCCCGTCGCATGGTCGTTGAACTGCTGCTGGCCAACCATCCCACGGAGTGCAACCACTGCATCCGCAATGGCAACTGCGAACTCCAGAAAGTGGCGGAGATCGCCGGGGTGCGGGAAGTGCGTTTCCCCTATCCTGATTTCCCCAAAGAGGGCATGATCGACACGTCAAGTCCCTCCGTCGTGCGCGACAGCCGCAAGTGCATCAACTGCCACCGCTGTGTGACCGTCTGCGAGCAGGTGCAGACCGTAAACGTGCTGACGCCCTCCTGGCGCGGCAGCGACGTCAAAGTATCTCCGGCCTTCGATCTTCCCCTCCTGGAAACGAACTGCATCGCCTGCGGCCAGTGCATCATGGTCTGTCCCGTCGGAGCCCTCTATGAGAAGGACGATGTGGACAAGGTCTGGAAAGCCCTGGAAGACCCCACCAAGCATGTGGTCGTTCAAGAGGCGCCCGCCGTCCGCGCAACCCTCGGTGAAGAGCTTGGCCTGCCCCCCGGCAGCCTCGTGACGGGGAAAATGATCGCGGCCCTGAGGCGATTGGGCTTCGACAAGGTATTCGATACCAATTTCGCCGCCGACCTCACCATTCTGGAAGAAGGAACGGAACTCCTGACCCGGGTCAAGACCGGTGGGAAGCTTCCCATGATCACTTCCTGCAGCCCCGGCTGGATCAAGTTCTGCGAACACTTCTATCCGGACCTGCTGGACCATCTCTCCACCTGTAAATCACCGCAACAGATGTTCGGCGCCATGGCCAAGACCTATTATGCCAAGACGGCGGGAATCGATCCCAAGGACATGGTCGTGGTCTCCATCATGCCCTGCACGGCCAAGAAATTCGAGTGCCAGCGGCCGGAAATGTGCGCCTCGGGTTTCCGTGACGTGGACTACGTGCTCACAACAAGAGAACTCGGCCGCATGATCAAGGAAGGGGGCATTGATTTCGTCAACCTGCCCGATGAAACCTTCGATGCGCCGATGGGTGAGTACACCGGTGCAGCGACGATTTTCGGCGCCACGGGTGGCGTTATGGAGGCGGCTCTGAGAACGGTCTATGCCGTTGTAACGGGCGGGGACCTCCCGGATCTCAACATTACGCCCGTTCGTGGTCTCGATGGCGTGAAAGAAGCGGCCCTTGAAGTTGGCGACCTGGGCAACGTCAAGGTAGCGGTCGCTCACAGCATGGCCAATGCCCGGAAGATTCTCGACAAGATCCGGGCCGGTGAGGCGGACTGGGCCTTCATCGAGTTCATGACCTGCCCGGGCGGCTGCATCGCCGGCGGTGGTGGACCGATCCCGACGACCAACGAGATCCGTGGACTCCGCTCCCTGGCGCTTTATACGGATGACTGCGAGGTTCAGGAACATCGGCAGTCGCACGAAAACCCCTCCATCAAAAAGGCTTATGAAACCTTCCTGGGAGAACCCAACGGGGAGCTTTCGCATCATCTCCTTCACACCCATTACACGAAGCGGGGAATCGAGCTCCCCCACAAGGACGTGAAGCTGGGCGGTACGGAGATTCCCAAACATCATCATGAAGTAGAGCCCCAGAAAGTTTCTTAATTTTTTCCAAGGGGTTGATCGAAACCGATCAACCCCTTCCTTTTCTCACCCCGGACACGGAGATCCTTATTCCGCGCCGTCCTTGAAAATTTTTCTGACCCTGGCGAAATCCGGACGTTCCAGGAACCCGACCGTTGTCATTATTATCGCCGTTCCTTTCTTCCGCTTCATCTGACTGACGGCATCACCGGTATTATCAACTCCCTTCATCTTTCTTGAAACAGTTTCAGTTTTCTTGACAATATTTCAATAAGGCGACTTTATCGATATTGATATTTTCATTATAACGTGGTATTTTTTAAGTTAGTTTTGGGTTTTGTCCCGGAATGACCCGAGCCGTATAAAATGGGCCGACCGGCGTCTCCTGTTTATCGTATAAAAGAGGAGGAGCAAGATATGGTAAAAATACGAAGCATTATTAACGGCAGTGAGGTCTTTGCGCCACCGGGAGCCACGATTTACGAAGCGGCCCAGCAGGCGGGTATTGACATCCCCACCCTCTGTCATCACCGGAAGCTCCATCCGATTGGAGCATGCCGGATATGTGTCGTTGAAATCAAGGGACAGCGAAGCCTCCAAACCGCCTGCACGTTTCCTGTCGCGGAAGGCATGGAGATCGAAACGGAATCTCCTCGAGTCGTTTCGGCCAGGAAGTTCATCCTCGGCATGCTGTTTTCCGAACGGAATCATCTCTGCCCATTCTGCGAAGCCAGCGGGGACTGCGAGCTGCAGAACCTGGGGTACCGCTACGGGATCGATCACTGGTTCTATCCCACTTTCACCAAGCCCTTTCCCCTCGATGCCTCGCGGGGCTACTTCATCATGAACCACAATCGCTGTGTATTGTGCCAGCGCTGCGCACGAGCCTGCAACGAACTCGTCGCCAACCACACCCTGGGGTTGCGTCAACGTGGAGCCGATTCCATGATCAACTGCGACGCCAACCTCCCCTATGTCAAGTCAACCTGTATTTCCTGTGGAACCTGTCTGCAGATCTGCCCGACAGGGGCTCTTTCTGACCCGCGCAGTTCTTTCATGGGGCGAGACGCCCAGACCGAACGGACCAGGAGCATCTGCAACAAGTGCAGCGTCGGCTGCGGAACCTCCATCGTGACGCGGGCCGGCAATGTCCTTCGCATCGAAGGCGATTGGGATGCTCCGGTCAACGGCGGGTTGCTCTGCAGAATGGGCCGTTTTGACCCGCTCTCTGATCAGCGTAAGCGCATCACTCAGCCGATGCTTCGCCGTCAGGGGAAGCTGGAACCGGTCACCTGGGAAGAGGCGCTTCAGGGTATCGCGGACCGTATCAACAAGGCAGATGCCAAAGAGGTCGGGTTGCTGGCCTCGGGCGATGCAACCAATGAGGCCTTGTACCTGGCCGGTCGTCTGTTCAAGGAACAACTCAGCGCTGCAAACGTCGGCCTTCTCTCCGGCGCCGTTCCGGATCTGTTCGATGAGAAGCCCGGTGCGTTCAGCAATCTCAGCGAAAGTGACCTGATTCTCGTGATCGGCGCTGATCCGGCAAAGGACCAGCCCGTTTCTTCCTTTATGGTCAAGCGTCTTGTTGACAAAGGGGTTCGGTTGATTGTGGTTGATGAAGGAGAAAATGGACTCAGTCCATTAGCCGACGCCACCTTTAAGTCAGGAGATATTGCCGGGGCGATTGAGATCGCCGATCGAGTCGAGAGCGTCGCTGTCCTCTACGGAACGGGCCTCACGGAAGAAGCCGCGCAATCTCTCAAAAAACTCGGGGCGAAAGCCCGTTTCGTAGCCCTTGAACCCGGCGTCAATTCACGTGCCGCCTCAAAATTCGGTCTGAATAACGGTTTCCAGGCATCAGCGGCCAAGGTCCTCTACGCCCTGCTTGGCGAGCAGGACCAAGGTGGAGATGACGTTCTGGCAAAAGTCGATAAAGAGGCCTTCGTCATCGTTCAGGCCGGCTATGCATTTCCTCTTCTCAATCGAGCGGACGCGGTGCTCCCCTCAGCCATCTGGTCGGAACGTACCGGTTCCCTGACCAATACGGAAGGTTCCGTACAAATGGCAGCCAAGGCCGTCGAACCCGCAGGAGAAGCCCGGCCTGACTGGGAAATTCTCTCTCTGCTGGCTGACAGACTGGGGAAAAACCTCGGCACATCCTTCGCTGAAATTTCGGCCTGCGCCGCGAAGGAATTGGAGTGAAAGGAGACTCATCCATGTCAAAGGTCAAGATCGCTACAGACTGGCTGGCCGGTTGTGCCGGATGCCACATGTCCTTTCTGGACATCGATGATCGCATCGTCAAGCTGATGGAACTGGTCGAATTCACATCGAGTCCGATCACGGACTTGAAGCACCCGCCGAAAGAAGGCGTCACCGTGGGGATTCTCGAGGGGGCCATCTGCAATACCCATAATGTGGAAGTCGCCAAAATGATGCGTGAACGCTGCCAGATCCTCATCGCTCTCGGAGATTGCGCCACCTTCGGGAATATCCCGGCCATGCGCAATTTCTGCGGCACCCAGGAGGCATTGAAGCGCGCCTACATAGAGACGGAAAGCACCGTGGACGGTTTCATTCCCGATTCTGAGGAGCTCGGCGTTCCTCTGGATGAGGTGGTCGCCGTCGACAAGGTGGTGAAGGTGGACCTCTTCATCCCCGGATGTCCCCCGAGCGCCGACGCCATATTCCATGCCCTGTCGGAGCTGCTCGCCGGGCATACGCCCGTCGTCTTTCCGCCCCAATACTTCAAGTATGACTAGAGGAGAAAAGCCATGAGCGCTCGCAAAATAACCATCGAGCCTGTGACGAGAATCGAAGGCCACGGGCGTATCACGATTCATCTGAACGATCAGGGGGAAGTCGAACAGACCTTCTTCCATGTGGATGAGTTCCGCGGACTGGAAAAGTTCACCGAGGGGCACCCTTATTTTGAAATGCCGCAGATCACCCAGCGCATCTGCGGCATCTGTCCCGTGAGCCACCATCTGGCGGCCGCCAAGGCCTGTGATCGTGTCGCCCGTGTGGAGCCCACCCGGCCGGCGAATCTTTTGCGGGAACTGATGCACATGGGCCAGATGATCCAGTCCCACGGGATGCACTTTTTCCATCTCGCGGCCCCGGATCTGCTGCTGGGCTTTGACGCCGATCCAGCGGAACGCAACGTTCTCGGGATCATCAAGGCAAACCCGGAACTCGCCCTCAAGGCCGTTGCCCTGCGCCGCTACGGGCAGCAGATCATTGAGAGAATGGGCGGGGGCAAACGCATCCATCCCAATCTCGCTGTCGCCGGAGGCGTCAACGCCCCCTTGAGCATTGCAGACCGGGACGCCATCGCCTCAGAACTCCCCGAAATGATCGAGATCGGTAAGCTGGCCATCATTATCGCCCGGGGTTGGCTGGACTCGAACAGGGAACTTGCCAACGCCTTTGCCTCCTTCCCCTCCAACTACATGGGATTGGTCGACGAGGAAGGCGGCCTGCAGCTTTACGATGGGGAAATCCGGATGAAGGATGCCAAGGGGAATTACCTGGCTCAGTTTCCAGCAGACGCCTACCTCTCGCATATCGCTGAGCACGTGGAGTCATGGTCGTTTCTGAAACACCCCTACTACCGGAAACTGGGATTTCCGCAGGGATTCTACCGCGTCGGCCCCCTGGGGCGGATGAACGTGATCGACAAGATTGGCACCCCCCTGGCCAACGAAGAATTCAAGCAGTTCCGTACCATCAACGGCGGAAAACCCGTCGAGGGATCCCTCTACTACCATTACGCCCGGATGATCGAGGTGCTCTACAGCCTCGAACGTGTGGGGCAGTTACTGGACGATCCGGACATCCTCTCCCGTGACGTCCGCAACTACCCGGCTAATCTGCAGATCCCCGGCCATGGAATAGGCGTCATCGAAGCGCCCCGCGGGACCCTGTTCCACGATTACAGCACGGATGAAAACGGACTCCTGACGAGGGTAAACCTCATTGTGGCCACGGGCAACAACAACTGGGCCATGCATACGGCATCAGGAGCGGTGGCGAAGGCCTTCGTGAAGGGCAACGAGCTCACCGAAGGCATGCTGAACCGGGTGGAGGCGGCGATCCGCTGCTATGATCCATGCCTTTCCTGCTCTACCCACGCGATCGGCAAGATGCCTCTGGACATATCGCTGATTGCCGCAGACGGCACCTTGCTGGACCGCATCGTCCGCTGAAATTTGCAAACGCTATCCACGATAAAGAAAAGGGGAAAGGCAACGCGATTTCCCCTTTTCTTTATTTTTTATCTCCTGGACAACTCCCGATGAAACAAAAAAAACGAACCCTGCTGATCGGTTTCGGCAACCTGGATCGCGCCGACGACGGCGTTGCCTATCACGTCATAAATGTCTTCCGGAAGCGATGGGGGCAGAAAGCGCTGGATGAGGACCAAACCGGCCTGGAGGAACTCGGGCGCCTTGTGGATTCCATCTTCATCGTTCAGCTTTCCCCGGAAATGATCGATCTGCTTGACGAATACGAACAGGTGATCTTCGTAGACGCCCATGTCGACCCGGCCCTGGATGAACTGCACTACAGTCCTGTATGCCCTGACGAAGCCGGCCTGACGTTCACTCACCACCTGAGCCCGGCAACCCTGCTGGCCTTTTTCAAGGCTCTCCGCGGTCGTGATATGGAGGGCCATCTGATTTCGATTTTAGGCCGCAACTTCGATTTTCATCGCAACCTCTCCCCGGAAACCCTTTCTCTTGTGGAAGGGGCTGTCAATTGGATCTTGGGCCTGCTCGACGAGGATGTCCTTCCCGCTTCGGATCAAAGGGAAACTTCAGCAAAAGAAATCCCAGTTTGAAACGGCCAGCCCCACTCTCCCCGTTAAAAATTCGTTGCCTTTATCCCCCTTTTTTGGCAATGATCAGGTCGCTTCTATCTAATCGACATTTCAAAATCTTTTTGAGGATCAGCGAAAATGGATACTACCCCCAAGGGAAACCGTCTGCACATCGCTCTGCTGGGACGCACCAATGTCGGCAAATCCAGTTTTCTGAACATGATGGCCGGTCAGGATATCGCCATCACTTCCCCTGTGGCGGGAACCACGACGGATGTCGTGGAAAAAGCCATGGAGCTGCTTCCTCTGGGACCCGTCCTGTTTCTGGATACCGCAGGGCTGGACGACATCTCGGAACTTGCTTCGTTGCGTCTGAAGAAAACGGAAAAGATTTTCGATCGCGCCGATGTCGCCATCCTCGTGACGGAGCCGGATGTCTGGGGGAATTATGAAGAGGAAGTTCTTGCGGAAATGGACAAACGGAAGGTTCCCGTTCTTGTCGTCATCAACAAGATCGATCTGAACCGACCGTCAGAAACCTTTCTTTGCGAACTCAGGGCAAGAACCTCCCATGTCGTACCGGTCTCCAGTTTCGACGTTCAAAAGCGTGACGCCTTCGTGGATGCCCTGAAGCGACAGTTGCTGGAAGTCGCCCCCGATGACTTCGTACAGCCCCCGTCCCTGGTGGGCGATCTCCTGCCTCCCGGTGGACTGGCCGTTCTGGTTGTACCCATCGATCTGCAGGCTCCCAAGGGCCGTCTGATCCTCCCCCAGGTCCAGACGATCCGCGACGCCCTGGACAACGATGCGGCGATCCTCATCGTCAAGGAGAGGGAACTGCCGGCCACCCTGGCCCTGCTGAACCGGCTCCCGGATGTCGTGATCTGTGATTCTCAGGCCATTCTCAAGGTTTCCGCCGATGTGGCTCCGGCCATCCCTCTGACCACCTTTTCCATCCTTTTTGCCCGTCAGAAGGGAGATCTTGCCGCGGCAGCCGAGGGGGCCGCCCAGATCGAAACCTTGCAATCCGGGGACAAGGTCCTCATCGCCGAAGCCTGTTCCCATCACCCCCTGCAGGACGATATCGGCCGGGTCAAGATCCCCCGCTGGCTGAAGCAATACGTGGGGGGAGACATCCGCACGGATGTCTCGGCAGGACGGGATTACCCGGAAAACCTCCGGGAATACAAGTTGGTCATCCACTGCGGCGGCTGCATGCTGACCCGGCGGGAAATGCTCAGCCGGATGCAACAGGCCCGAGAGGCCCAGGTGCCGGTCACCAATTACGGGCTGGCGATATCCTTCACCCAGGGAGTCGCCCGGCGGGTCCTCTCCCCCTTCCCCTCCGCCCTTCTCGCCTACGACCGGAAGATGAAGGAACTTCCGTCGCGTTAGCTCCTCAGGAATCCGCGTACTGGTCTTGCTACCGAGTCCCTGTCCGGAACGGTATTTTCCTTTACACCGATCGGGATAAGGATACTCAAAACATCCTGCCGCCCCAAAATTCCCAGATAAAAATGCCCACCAGCCAGCCGCAGCACCTGGGATCCGCAGTTCCCTTTTCGCCAACAACGACATCCGCCATAATTTGCGCCATCAACTTTTCATTGACATATTGCCACGATCTCCTTATAAATATCTTAATAAATGCAAGTTGTTATCAGTTAAAAACCATCAAGAAACCTCCTTTGATCTTAATGAGGAACCGTTCAAAGCGGGACTCTCATTACTGAAACAACATTCTGAAATTTCATGCGCAACCGGAAGGGAGGCCTGCAGATGAGGAATATCCCCGGAAAACGACGGGTCAAGTCCGTCTGGACATCAGAGAATCCCCTCGACTGCGGACGACACGACTTTCTTCGTTCGCGGGTCCTGCTTGTCATGGCCATCCTGATGGCGATCCTCATGTCGGCGCCGGACTGCGCGACTTCGGCCGACAGTCGGGCAGCAGCGCTGCAGAAACGGGCAATCCAGCGCATCGACAATTATATCGAACATTTCCGTAATACAGGCGATCAGAAGACCCTTCTGCCTGAACTGCACCAAGCCGAGGGGGAACTTTTTCAAAGCCTGAATGAATTCCAATGGTCTGGGAACCTGTCGGATGCAGCCCTCTGCCTCATCAAATTAGGGGATATACAACGGTATCAGGAAAAGTGGATGGATGCCCTTCGCTATTACCGGGATGGAGAGAAACTGGCCCGTCAGTCAAACCGTGATGCCTATCAGGCCATGGCACTCATCGGGCAGGCAAGAGCGGAATATCTGGGGCTTCGAGAATATGGAAACGCCCTCTCACATGCCGAAAAGGCCAGTGAGCTCAGTTCGCTCTCTAATGACTACAACTATCTCTTCGATGCACTGAATCTAAAGGCTGAGATCCTGATCGCCCAAGGTCAATTGATCCCGGCCTTCGACACGCTCGGTCGGGCATCCTCCGTCCTTCAGAAGTACTTTCTATATTTCTACTTCGACCGCGCCGATATTTACCTCAAGTTCGCGGAAAAATGCGACTATGAGAAGAGTCTTGAACCCTGTTATGAAGCCCTGGACCGCGCCAAGGAAGATTTCTCCCGGGTGCTTGCCATCGCCGAGGAACTAGGTTATCAAGGCCTTGTCGATCATGTCAAATCCGTTCTCAGAGATGCAGACATGCGCAGGAAGATGATCAGCTTCCAGGAGCGCAGCCATGCCCTGATCGCCGGGGCTTCCCCGTTTCATCCCCGGAAGCCCGGTGATGTCCTGGTCAGCGACAAGTTCCTGTCAACCGGCCGGGATATTCCCCCGGAACAGCCGGCCGGGATCCGGCAGTCAGGTGTGATGAAGACCGGAGATGCACGGAGCTCCTATATCGAGGGGCTGCGCTTTGACATGCAGGGTCATCGCGACTCCGCCCTTCAATCCTATCTCAAGGCGGTTGATTTACTTGAGCAGGACCGCCGCAGGCTCTGCGACGAAAAGAGCCGTGAGACCTTATTCGAAGACAAGATCGAGTTCTACTACATGCCCATCCTACACCTCCTTGAGCGCGGCAGGGTGGCAGAGGCCTTTGACCTGATGGAACGGTCCCGTTCGCGGGGGATGGCAGACCTGCTCGCGCGCAAGTCCCTTTCCCTCGGCGGAGAAAGGGACCAGTCCCTGTACGGCACAGTTCAGAAAGAGGGGGCCGAGATCGCCCGCCTCCAGTCAAACCTCTTGATAGAGGATAGCAAGCCGGACCCGGAGCGATCGCCTGATACCATTTTTCGGATCAGGCAGGAGCTAAAGAAGCACGAGACAGAGTATCGCCGGCTTGTTGACCGCCTGGCAAAAGAAGCGCCAAAGGCAAGGTCCCTGGTGGTCTCGGAGCCGGTGTCACTCAAGGCGCTGCAACAGGCGATGAAGCGTGACGGCTACGAGGTTCTCCAGTACCTGATCCTGGAGCATGGGGTCATTCTGTGGCACATCAGCGGCGATGCGGTGCATGTACGGAACGTGTTTCTCCCCCGGTCGGAACTCGCACGGAAAGTCGGAGCGCTGCGGGAGTCCCTGTCGCGCGGGGACCGGCCATTCGACGCCCGGAGTGCGCAGGAGCTGTATCTCTTCCTGGTGCAGCCTGCCAGGCAGTGGTTCAAGACAAACGCTCTGGTTGTGATTCCCCACGAAGACCTTGCCTACATCCCCTTTCAGGTATTCCAGAACCCTGCAGACAATCGGTATCTCGGAGAGGAATTCCGGATCACCTATGCCCCCAGCGCAACGGTCCTGGCTTCCTTTTCCCAAAGCGGTCATATGCGCGGAACGCTGCTGGCGGTCGCGGACCCGGGAATACCAAGGGCACAGGAGGAGGTAAAATCCATCGCAAGGCTCTTTCCCGGCAGGAGCAAGATTGTTTGTGATCAGCTTGCCCGGGAGACGGACATCAAGGCCTGGGCGGGCCATTATGACATCCTGCACCTCTCGGCTCACGGCAGGTTCGATGCCCAAAGCCCGATCCTTTCCTACGTCCAACTCGGTGCGGGAGGTTCTGACGACGGCAGACTCACAGCCGCCGAGATGTTCGACCTGCCCCTGGAAAAGAACCGTTTGGTCGTGCTCAGTGCTTGCGAAACAGGACGCGCCAAGACCACGCACGCCAACGAAATCCCGGGCATGACGAGGGCGCTTTTATACGCGGGAGCGAAGGCCCTGGTCCTGTCCTCGTGGGAGGTGGATTCCGCTTCCACAGCCCTCTGGATGGAAACATTCTACCGGGAAGCAAGGGAGCAGCCATTGAATGAGGCAGCCCGCCGCGCCCTGGTCGCGGTCAAGACACATCCTCAATACGGCCACCCCTATTTCTGGGGGGCCTATACCCTGACGGGGAGGTAGCCATGGTGCAGGGCTGGAAGGATTTTACCGAAAAGATCACGGAGCTGAGCGGGAAATGGACCGCCTTTACGGCGCTGGGAAGTTTCTTGCTCTATGCCCTCGGATACCTCACACTCCGGTTCCACCTGACGGCCCTGGGTGTGGGCACCGACCTGGCGGTGCTGGACGAGAGATACCTTTTTGCCGGCGCCAAATTCCTGATCTATTTTGTCTCTGCAGTCCCCATTGTCCTGCTCCTGCTGATCGTTCCAGCCGCGCTCGGATTTCTTGCGTACCGGCTGCTCCCCTTGCGGATCAGGTCAAAGATTCGAATTGCCGGTTCGTCTTTCTGGCAATGGCTTACTTCTCCAGGAATGGGATGGGTCGCATTCACCCTGGCAGGCATCGTTTTTTCGGTGATTGTGATCCAGTTCGTCATGCGCCAATGTTTCCTCTTCAGCAACTTACTGTTAGGCGATAAGCTGCCTGATCCTGCCTGGCTGAGAGCTCTGCTCCTCGACGATACAGACGGCCGCCGTTCCCTCTATTTCACAGGGCTCCTGGCAGGCAGCGCCGTTCTGCTGGGAATTTCCCTCATCCTGGGAAAGAAGGGACAGCCTGCCGGATTTTCGCAGTTCCTGCAGGTCCTCCTGGGGATTCTTACCACGATCCAATTTCTGATGCTGCCGGTAAACTACGGCATCCTCATCATGGACAGGGTCATGCCAAGGGTGGAGAGCATGGGTGAACAGAAGCTCAGTCAAGGGCAGACCGCCTGGCTGGTCTGGGAGGGGAAGGAGGGAATGACCTATCTCATCAGAACCGTCGGAAAAGAGAGGGAACAGAAAGCCCTGGTGACCATTCCTCGTAAGGATGTGAAAGAAACCAGGATCATCGCCTACGATCCCATCCTGCGAACGCTCTTCGCGCACCCGGTAAAGGAGAAGGAAAACACGGAAGGTGTAAAGCCACAAGGAGGCCGGCAATGAAAAGCAGGTTCTTGTTTCATTCCATATTTCTCATGGTTCTTTTTGGTGTTTTGATCTCCACGCCCCTTGAGGCCGAGTCCGTTCTCGAGAAGATCCTCCGGGTCTCCGGCATCTCTGCAACGCCGGGCCAGGTGAAAGGCATCGAGGAAGAGAATTTCAGGGGTGACCTGATGCTCGTCGACCTGAAGCAGAATCTACACCGGAAGATTTCGTCCGGAGGAGGATATCGCTCCCCCGTTTTCGATCCAACAGACCAGAACATCCTGGCCCTCAAGGGTGGCGCCCTCGTCCGGATACCCTGCGCAGGAGGTCAGGGAGAAACCGTGCAGAGCGCCCCGGGGATCACCAAACTCCTAGGCGTCGATCGCAGCGACCCCGATAAGCTCCTCGTTCTTTTCAAGACGGAGGGCAACGAAAACGCCGTTGGATTTTTGTCCCTCAGGAGCGGCCAGGTATCGCCCCTTTCCCTGGATCTGAAAACCAGGGAGGAGCGAGAGATGCTGAATCATCTCCAGGGCTGGGAGCGGGACTACGGCGAGGTGAAGCTCTACCCGCAGGAGAGGCAAAAGGAAGCCCTGGGCGGGACGACGATTGTCTATTCCGATGTCTTCCTGCAGTGCAGTAATGAATTCCCCGTAAATATCAGCAACTGCGACGGAAAGAACTGCGGCCAGCCTTCCCTTTCCCATAATGGAAATCTCGTGGTGTATGTGGCCCAGAAGAAATAACACTCTCACGGGGGAAAGATTTCCCGGAATGGAGGGGAAGACGATGAACGGCAAGGTCAACAATAGAGGGAAGATGGAGAAGGCCCTGCTCTTTGCCCTGCTCTTTCTGATTCTCGCACCCTGCCCGCTGAGGGGAGACGAACCGTCGAAAGAGCCCCTCCTGCGCCTCGAGATGGGAATGCACGCAGCCTCAATCAATAGGGTCAGTGTGGACGGTGTCAACCGATTTCTCGTCACGGCCTCGGACGATAAGACAGTCCGTCTATGGGAGCTTCCGGACCTTCGGCTCATAAGGACCATGCGGCCCCCAATCGGCGGCGGAAAAGAGGGAAAGATATATGCCGTCGCCATCTCCCCCGACGGGAACACCGTCGCTGCTGCCGGATGGACGGGCATGGAGTGGGAGGGAAAAGTGTCTATCTATCTCTTCGACCGGGCAAGCGGCCGGATGATCCGGCCCAAAGAACTACGGGAACTGCCCGGAGTTATTAATCACCTTGCCTATTCCCGGGACGGCCGCTATCTCGTTGCGTGCCTCAGCGGACCCAACGGCATCCGCGTCTACCAAACGAAAGACTACACCCCCTTCAAGAAAGACACCGGATATAGGGATGACAGTTACGACGCCGATTTCTCCATTGATGGCAGGCTCGTCACCGTATCGTACGATGGTTTCATCCGCCTCTATGACAAGGATTTCAAGTGCATCGGTAGTCCAATAAAGGTAAAGGCCCCAAGTGGAAAGCAACCCTTTTCCGTGAGCTTCTCGCCGGACGGCACGAAGATCGCCATCGGTTACAACGATTCCACCCGTGTCGACGTCCTCTCTGGCACAAATCTCTCGTATCTCTTCTCGCCGGATACCAGCGGCATAAATAAAGGTTTAATAGCAGTCACCTGGTCGGCGGACGGATCGCTCTATGCGGGAGGAATGTATCAGCCCAACTACTGCCTCATCCTCCGATGGGCCGACGGAGGTAAGGAACCACGCCAGAATCTAGCTTTTGTGCAAGGTACTGTCATGGAGATCCTGCCCCTCAGGGATGGTAGAATGATCTATGCGGCAACTGGTTCTGCCTTCGGCATATTTGACAACGTGGGACACCTGCACTCCATAATCCCACAGATCGCTGACTTCAGGGATACTCCCGGGCATTTTCTTACCTCTCATGACGGAAACACCGTCCAGTTCGTTCAACCGTTCGACAAATCTCCTACACGCTTCTCTATCGTCAAGCGTCTGCTGACCTCCGACCCAGTTGAGCCAGACAACCTTACCTCTCCTCTTACAAAAGCAGAGTGGCTTGAGTTTACCGAAACGGACAGGAAAGATACGTACGCAATCAGACTCAAAGGGAAACTCCTCCAACTTGATAAAGACGAAAGCTCCCGGAGCCTTTCCGTCTGCCCCAACGGACACTGCTTCCTCCTGGGGACTGAATGGTATCTCCGGCTCTTCGACCGTGATGGTGTCGAGAAGTGGAAAAAGCCGATCCCCATCCCTGGTGTTGCCTGGTCCGTCAATATCTCAGGTGATGGCCGGCTGGCCGTTGCCGCGCTGGGTGACGGCACCATCCGCTGGTACCGGATAACGGATGGTCAGGAGATCCTCGCCTTCTTCCTGTCCGGGTACGATCAGCGCTGGGTCCTCTGGACCCCCTCTGGCTACTACGACGCCTCAGCCGGCGGCGAGGGTTTGATCGGCTGGCATATTAACAACGGCAAGGACCAGGCGGCGGATTTCTTCCCCGTTTCCAGGTTCAGGAAGCAATTCTACCGTCCGGATGTGGTGTCCAAGGTGCTCGATACCCTCGATGAAAAGGAGGCCTTGACCCTTGCGGACAAAGAGGCGGGCAGGAAGACAGAAAAAGTGTCCATCGAAACGATGACCCCACCGGTGGTCTCCATAGCGGGAAACGGCACGATGGAGGTGAAGACTCCGCTTGTGGCCGTGCCGTTTGTGGTGCGCTCGCCCAGCGGAGAGCCAGTCACCGCAGTAAGCGCCCTGGTCGGCGGCCTGCCATCCGCAGGATTGAAGGGCATTCGTCATGCGCCCAAGGAAGGAGAGACCCTGGAGATGAGCATCCCCGTACCGGAGCAGGATACTGAAGTCGCGATCATCGCAGAAAACCGCTTCGCGAAAAGTGAGCCGGCGACCCTCCGCCTCTCGTGGAAGGGTGAGGCCATCAGAGCCCCGGTCAAACCGAGGCTCTACATCCTGGCCGTTGGTGTGAGCACCTACAAGGATGAGAGCCTCCAACTGAGTTACGCCCATGCAGATGCTGAAGAATTCGTAAAACTCATGCTTAGGCAGAAGGGTCACCTGTATGAGGATGTGAAAGCCATGCTCCTCACGGGAAAAACAGATAAAGTGGCCAACAGGGACAATATCCTAGTCGGAGTCAAATGGATCGAGGCCACCAAGGACAATATTCTGGATGGACTCAGATGGCTCGAAAAAAACACATCCATCAACGACATTGCTGTCATCTTTCTTTCCGGCCACGGAAACACGGAGGAGGGGATCTACTACTTTCTCCCCGTCAACACTGATCAGGACAATTTGAAAAAAACGGCATTGGCCTCTTCATCAATCACTGATACTTTGAAAGTACTGCACGGAAAAGTCGTGGTCTTTGCCGACACCTGCAAGTCGGGAGTCATCATGGAGGGCGCCAAGGGACCTCCGTTCAAGATTGACGATTTGGTCAATGAATTGATTAACACGCCGAAAGTCGTGGTGGTTTATGCGTCCACTAAAGGCAGCGAGAAGGCCAAGGAAGACAAGGCGTGGGGGCACGGTGCCTTCACAAAAGCCGTACTGGAAGGCCTGGGCGGAAGAGCCCCTTCCGGCGATACCGGCAAGATCACCATATTAGGCCTCGCCAAGTACATATCCGATCGGGTGAAGGAACTGACAAATGGAAAGCAGACGCCCACAATGACCCCCCCGCCGAACATGAGCGCGAATATCATTGATTTTCCAATGGCCGTGAAGATGAAAAAATAAGCGTTCAGACCGGAACAGAAAGAAAGCCGATAACATCCCCCTATTCCGGAAATCCCGGCAAAGCAGGGTTTGATTAGGTCCGAGGCCTTTCCCTGCCTAGCGGGTGCCGAGGCACGCACTTTGCTAAAATATCGCTCAAGTGTGAAGAACTTCATCTTCAGGAGAAGAGATACAGGAGCGATATCGTGACAAGGGGTAAAAAAAATTTCCGGGTCATGTTCGGCGTGATCACAATGATTTATGTCCTGGCCAACCTCTGGCTGAGCCTGGATACGGCGCAGGCAACCTTGCTGAAGGCGGACAGAGTCGTTGTGGTTAAGAGTGAAAGATCATTGATGCTGATGAAGAATGGCGCCGTCCTGAAAAAGTATACGGTGGCCTTGGGGAAAAATCCCACGGGCCGGAAAACACGGGAAGGCGACCAGAGAACACCGGAAGGGCGCTATTATCTCGACTGGCGGAATCCCAACAGCCAGTACCACCTGGCGCTGCATATCTCCTATCCGAGTCCGGAGGATGTAAAGAACGCAAGAGCCCTCGGTGTTTCAGCGGGAGACAATGTCATGATACACGGTTTACCGAATGAATATCAGGACCCAGGTAAGCTGCAAAGAAAAGATTGGACCCAGGGCTGTATCGCCGTAACCAATACCGAAATTGAAGAGATCTGGACCCTGGTCCCCGATGGAATCCCTATAGAGATCAAACCCTAGAAGATCTTTCCGCCGGAGTCGTGAAAGACCCAAGATCTGGAAAGGCTTTTTTCAAACTGTGCAGCATTTTCCCCTCAAGTTTCAAACCCTGTAGTTTCCCCTCTTTTTCTCCCGGAAAGAATTTCATGGATTTTAATGACTTTGTAGATTTGCAATAAAAATCATGATACGAAGTTTTTCAGTATGCAGAAGATCTCAGAAAGATGGTGCTTATGGGCAGTTTAAGAGAGATGTTGAACCCTGAATCGGTAGCCCTCATCGGAGCGACGGAAAAAGAGAACTCGGTAGGCCGAACGGTCCTGGCAAACCTTTCCCGGACGACGAACCGTCCTCTCTATCCCGTGAATCCCAATAGACAAACCGTTCTCGGAACCCCATGCTTCCCCTCTATCAGGGATGTTCCCTCCCGCATCAGCCTGGCCGTCATCGTGACCCCTGCGCCTACCGTCCCCGGCATCATCGAGGAATGTGGAGAGGCCGGGGTGTCCGTCGCCATCATCCTTTCCTCAGATTTCAAAGAGGCGGAAATAAAAGAACTGACGGAGAAGATTCTCGCTGTTCGCAAGAAATTCGGCATGAGAACAATCGGCCCCAACTCCCTGGGGGTGATCCTTCCCCATAATGGCCTCAACGCCACGTTCCTCAAGACGAATCCCAAACCCGGCAATATCGCCCTAATAGCACCGGTCCTCGGTGATGCAATTCTCGACTGGGGCGACACGATGGGCATAGGCTTCAGCATGTTCGCATCCCTGGGTTCCCGGATAGACGTCGGATACGGGGATCTCATCGATTTTCTGACTTATCACTACAGCACGAGAAGCCTCATGATTTATATGGAAACGGTGGGAGACGCAAAACGGTTCATCAGCGCGGCACGCGGCTTTGCGTTGAACAAGCCCATTGTCGTGCTTAAACCGGGCCGGTCGAAAGCCGGAACTTCGTTTATCGAAAGGCATGCTGGAAAGCAGACGGGAAACGACCATGTCTATGATGCCGTTTTCCACAGAGTCGGCATTGTGAGAGTCGCAGAAGTGATGGATCTTTTCAATATGGCGAAGGTCCTGGACTCGCGCCATCTGCCCAGAGGGCCAAGACTCGCCGTCATTACAAATGCCGGGGATACGGGGATCATGGCCACGGATACGCTGACCCAGCTGGGAGGAACGCTTGCGACCATCTCCAGCAGCAAGATCGACAAGCGGGATGTTTTCCTTCCCGAACAGTGGCGCCGGGACGATCCTGTCGACATGGAGGGAGAGTCGGATGCCAGACGGTATATGAACACTCTGGATGTCTGCCTCGGCGATGAAGGGGTGGACGGCATCCTGGTGATCTATACGCCACGGGTTTTTGCCGGCGCAATGGATCTCGCTCAAGCCATCATCCAGAAGTCCCGGAAGACGGAAAAGCCGATTCTTGTCACCTGGGTCGGAGGGGCGCGCGCCGCCGAGGGCCGTCGCATCCTTCTGCACAACAACATCCCTGCCTGCGCGACACCGGAAGAAGCGGTAAAGACCTACCTTTACATGTACAGGTATCACAGAAACATCCAACTGATCTACGAAACGCCCACGGAGGTGATATTGACCGGCGCTCCCCTCCTGAATTTTTTGAAGACGGTTGTCCGGAAGGCCATAAAAGAGAGGAAGAATACCCTAACCGGCCAACACGCCCTCGACCTCCTCAAGAACTATCGAATTCGTACCCTCAGGACGGCCATTGTAACGAACATCGACTCGCTTCGCCGGGAAATCCAGAAAGTTGGTCTCCCCTTGTTCCTCAAAATACGCCCGCTTCATGAAGAGATAGAAGAACAGGTGATTCCCCTGACCGTCTCAGAGGCCGTTGACGACGCGTGCCGAAGGGCGAGGCAGAGGTCCAGCGCAGAGGACGTGGAGATCATCCTTCAGAAGCAGCCGCCCCCGAACGCCTACAGACTGAAACTCGAATCGAGAAGAGACCCGGAGTTTCTCACTGTTCTGGCGATCAGCCCGGGCATCGGCGGCCCTGAGGATGCATGCATAGGCCTGCCGCCCCTTAACCAGACCCTTGCCAGGCGTCTTCTTGAAGGAGTGGGAATCTATCCTGTTCTGAAGAATAACTATGTGGGCCAGCAGGCCCTTTCCCGGCTTGAGGATACCCTCCTGAGCTTTTCGAACCTTGTTGTCGATTTCTCCGAAATTGAAAGCATGGAACTCGTCCTGTGGGTTGGAAATTCAGATGTGCTCGCTGGGGATATGCGCGTCACTCTAGCCCGCGCCTATGATGACTCCACACTGTATCCACACCTCGTGATCACCCCTTATCCCTCGCACTATGTAACAACGTGGAACCTTCCCAACGGAAGGGAAGTCCTGCTGCGGCCTATCCGCCCGGAGGACAAGCTCATGTCCCAGGAGATGCTCGCCACACTTTCGGAGGAGGCGCTGCGGAACAGATATTTCGGCGTCAGGGATATAACCGACGACCTCCTCCTACGATCCTGCAACATGGACTATGACCGGGAAATAGCCATTCTCGCCGAGATCAGAGACGGCGGGAAAAAGTGGATGATCGGAGGCAGCCGACTCATCCATCACCCGGATACCGGGAAAGGCGAGTTCGCCATCCTGGTTCATGATGAGTACCATGGCATGGGACTGGGAGCCAAACTGATTGACATGCTGATCGGCATAGCCCAGGATAAGCACCTCAAGGAGATCGAGGGGCTTGTGTTGAGCGAGAACGATAAGATGCTTGGCTTATGCCGGAAATTGGGATTCCAGGTAAAGCCCGAGCCCGATGGCGTATCGAAGGTCATCCTTTCCCTTGATGCCTGATTTGCATAAGAAAAGACACCGTAACGGACAAGAATAAGGAGGAATCATGAAGAAGGAATCTGCAGTGGCCGCACTAGTCGTTTTTCTACTCACGGCTTTGCCTGCTTTTTCGGCGGAAAAGGTGGTTTTAAAAACCCAGAAGGACAAGGTCAGCTATGCCATCGGCTGCAACATCGGAAATGATTTCAAACAAAAGTCTATCGACATCAACCCGAATGCCTTTCTACAAGGAATGACCGATGCCATGGCCGGTTCCCCCAAGTCCTTGACAGACAAGGAAATGGCTGAGGCCATGAGGACTCTCCGACAGGAACTTCAGACCAGGCAAAGGGAATCGGCCGAAAAGGCGGCAGCCAGGAATAAAAAAGAAGGCGCGGAATTCCTCGCGAAAAACAGGCTCAAGGATGGCGTGAAAGTCACCCCGAGCGGGTTGCAGTATAAAGTCATCAAGGAGGGCAAAGGCAACACCCCAAAAGCAAGCGATACCGTAACCGTCCACTACCGAGGCACGCTGATCGACGGAACGGAATTCGACAGCTCTTACAGGCGCAACGAACCGTCGACGTTTCCTCTTTCCGGCGTCATCCGGGGATGGACGGAAGGTCTGCAGCTCATGAGGCCGGGCGGAACATATGAGCTTTATATTCCCTCCAATCTTGCCTACGGCGAGAGAGGCGCAGGGGAAATCATCGGACCGGAGGCGGTCCTGATTTTCACCGTCGAGCTGATTTCAATCAAGAAATAAAGGAGGTAGTATTTCGTGAATCCGGACCAACTCATGGACAATCTGATGAAGGAATTGAATGCGGCATTAAAAGCCATGTCCAAGGCCAAAACCGTTGAAGAAAAGGTTCTGCACAGCCAGGTTGTGAAAAATCTGTCTGAATCCCTGGGCGTTTTTCTGAATCTGGTAAGCGATATCATGGGAGATGATTTTGATGACTTCTATGAGAATGATTGATTGAGACAGGGGGTTATTGTTTCAGGATTGCCACCCATTCGTCAGAATGGCATGAAGCGGATCCTGTCCCTGGAGGGTCACTCCCACTTATGCCTGGCTTTGGACTCGGAAAGAACTTGACAACCGGTCTGAATATGGTACCGTTTAAGGACCTGAGGTAAATACCATGAATATAATAAACGACATCAAACCAGTCACTTATCTAAAATCCAAGGCTGCAGATTTACTCAATCAAATCAATGAAACACATCGACCTGTGATTATCACCCAAAATGGAGAGCCGCGTGCTGTTTTGCAGGATCCTGAGAGTTATGAAAATATGCGTAATGCCATCGGCATATTGAAACTTATTTCACAGGGAGAGGCTGACATTCGATGTGGACGAACGAAGCGACAAGAACACGTATTCAAAGAAATCGAAGACTCATTGAATGAAAGTCTTAAATGAATAAGAAATACAAGGTTGAATGGGTATCTGTTGCAGAGGTTGATTTAAAACAGATAATCAACTATATCGCGATTAAAAGCCCAGGTAATGCCTTGCATGTACTCAGGGAAATTAGACAAAGAGCTTCCAGTCTTTATACTTTTCCCGAACGAGGTCGGATCATTCCCGAGCTTCAATCTCATGGGATAAATATCTACCGAGAGTTAATCGAAGGTCCTTGGCGAATTGTCTATAGAATAACCGATACAACAGTCTATGTTTTGTCGGTTATCGATTCGAGGCAAAATGTCGAAGACATCCTCCTGAACAGATTATAATAATTATTATGAAATAAAGCAGATACGGATCAACAAGGAGCATTTATGCCCGGTATTTTTGAAATAAGCGTTGAAGAACACTTTTCCTCCGCCCATGCGTTGCGGGATTATCCTGGGAACTGTGAACACCTCCATGGCCATAACTGGGTTGTTCGAGTCACTGTTGAGTGCAAGGAGTTGAATGAAATCGGGATCGGCATCGATTTCAGGGAAGTGAAGGAGTCGGTTCGAGAGGCGCTGCACCGCCTGGACCATATCAACCTGAACGAACTGCCGCCTTTCCAGGACATCAATCCCTCGTCGGAAAACATCGCCCGCTACCTCTATTCGGAACTGAGCCGGAAGCTCAATACGGAAACGGTTCGGGTCTCCCGGGTCAGGGTTTCCGAAACACCGACCAGCAGCGCCACCTACCGGGAGATCTGACGTGTCCTTAAAGGTCAACGAGATCTTTTACAGCATCCAGGGGGAGTCCTCCTTTATCGGCATCCCCTGCGTTCTGGTCCGGCTGACCGGCTGCAATCTCCGCTGCTCCTATTGTGACACCCGCTACGCCTACGAGGCAGGGACCCATTGGGATCTTTCCGGCATACTCGACCGGATTTCATCTTATCAATGCCGACTGGTAGAAATCACGGGAGGGGAACCCCTGCTCCAGGAGGAAACGTCTGTCCTGATTCGGAACCTGTTGGACAAAGGGTATGATGTGCTTCTGGAGACCAATGGATCTCTGCCCATTCGGACGATTGACAGCCGCTGCGTCCGCATCGTGGATATCAAATGCCCCTCGAGTGGAGAAAGCCATCGGAACGATTACACCATCCTGGACGATCTTACGGAGCGGGACGAAATCAAGTTTGTCCTGGGAGAGCGGAACGATTATGAATTTGCCCGGGAGATTCTCCTTTCCCGGAACCTGGCGGCGAAAACCCTCCATCCGCCGCTCCTATCCCCCGTTAGCGAGCGCCTGGATCCGAAACAGCTCGTCCAATGGATTCTCGACGATCATCTTCAGGTCCGTTTCCAGCTTCAGCTCCACAAAATCCTCTGGGGACGGGATGCCCGGGGCGTCTGACAAAAAAGTCAAAAATCGAGGAATTTTCTATGAACGAACAGAAAAAGGCCGTCGTCCTGCTCAGCGGCGGGTTGGATTCCGCCACGACGATGGCGATCGCCAGGGCGGAAGGCTATGAACTTTACGCCCTCACCTTCCAATATGGTCAGCGCCATGCCATCGAGCTTGAGGCGGCCCGGCGCATCGCCGCTGCATTGGGTGCAAAGGAGCACCTGATCGTTTCTCTTGATTTGAGCATCATCGGAGGATCGGCCCTCACCGGATCTCTGGAGGTTCCGAAAAGAGACTTCCTCGAGGAAGGAGAAGCGGAGGGGATTCCCGTAACGTACGTCCCCGCCAGGAATACCATCTTTCTGTCCTATGCCCTGGCATGGGCCGAGGTCCTGGAGATCGCGGAGATCTTCATCGGGGTGAATGCCGTGGATTACAGCGGCTATCCCGACTGCCGCCCCGAATATATCGCGGCCTTCGAAACCATGGCCAATCTCGCCACCAAGGCATGCGTGGAAGGCAAAGTGCACCTGAAAATCCGCACCCCGCTGATCCTGCTCTCCAAGGCGGACATCATTCGCAAAGGGATGGCCCTGGGCGTGGACTATGGAATGACGCACACCTGCTACGACCCCCTGCCGGATGGAAGGGCCTGCGGCCAATGCGACAGCTGCCATCTACGCCTGAAAGGGTTCCGGGAGGCCGGCTTCGAAGACCCGGCATTTTCGGGAAGGTAGCTGACGATCTCAGCCTTTTGCCTGATTTTTCTTCAGCATCCCCAGGATCAACCGTTCAAATTCCTCCCGCGGATCGATGGTCATCTCGATACGCAGAGAAAAGCAGGGCATGGCAGGCGAATCCAGGGACCTCAATTTGATCTCATCCTTTTCCGTGGTCACGATCATCTCCGCATGGGCTTTTTTCGCTGCCTGTTCAATGACGCCGAGATCGAAGGAAGAATAGCGATGATGATCCGGAAAGGACAGAAAGTCGGCTATTTCCACACCGAGGGATTCCAGCGTTCTGCGGAAGCGCTCCGGGGCGCCGATGCCGGCAAAGGCACAGATCCGCTTCCCCTTGAGATCCCGGAGATCCCTTTCCTGCCCCTTATACCGGGAAATGAGGGCACAAGGCTGATGGGTCCCTCGGAAAACCGGCAGAGAATACCATGAAGCAGGTTCCGACCCCGAGGCGTCATTCAGATATCCCGGGACTTCCCCACGATTTCCCTTTTTTCCTTCCCCTGTCCGAATCAGGAGGTCCGCCCGCTTCAGGGCCCCGGCCGGCGGTTCGCGCAACGGACCCCGCGGCAGAAGAAAGCCGTTTCCCCAAGGCCGGTCGACATCCAGCAGCACGATATCGAGATCCCGAAAGAGACGGCGATGCTGAAAACCGTCATCGAGGATCAGCACATCGGCGCCCAGACGTGAAAGGGCGGTCTTTCCCGTCAGGTAACGGTCCGGTCCTGTCAGAACGGGAACTCCCGGGACACTTTCGGCAATGAGAACCGGCTCATCGCCCCCCTCCCGGGGTCCCAGCAGAACAGACACCCCGTCGCTGACGATATTGACCGGTGCCGCCCCTTTGCTGCCGTAGCCCCGGCTCAGAACGGCCGGACGATAACCGTTTTCCTTGAGCATCCGGGCCAGTTGGACCACCACGGGCGTTTTCCCGGTGCCTCCCACGGTGACATTCCCGACGCTGATCACCTTGCAGGGCAATCGGAAGGACGTGGAGAATCCTCGTTCATAAAGGGCGTTCCGCAGGATCACCCCGGAACGATAGAAAAGGGACAGGATGGAAAGAAAAAGGGCAAAGGGGCTTCCGTCTCTGTGAGGCTCCGGGGCATCCCAGAGCTGACGGCATCGATCACGAAGATTCATGGGAATATCCTGAAACCAGGGCCTACTTCAGGCCAATACCTTCCCCCACTTTATTCTCTTTGAATTGCAGCTGATGCAGCTTGTAATATTCCCCTTGCCTGGCCAGCAGCGCTTCATGAGAACCCTCTTCCACAATTTCTCCCTTGACCAGCACGACGATCCGGTCGGCATTGCGGATCGTGGAAAGTCGGTGGGCGATCACCAGGGTCGTCCTCCCCTTCATCAAGCGCTCCAGGGCTTCCTGGACCTCCATTTCCGCCTCGGTATCGAGAGAAGAGGTGGCTTCATCAAGGATCAGAATGGGGGCATTCTTCAAAAGCGCCCGGGCGATGGAGATCCTCTGCCGCTCTCCGCCGGAAAGCTTGGTCCCCTGCTCGCCGATGACCGTATCATATCCCTCAAGAAGATTTTTAATGAATTCATGGGCGTTGGCCGCTTTCGCCGCCTCGATGAGTTCCTCGTCCGAACTCTCGCGACTGCCATAGGAAATATTGTTTCTCACCGTATCGTTGAACAGAATGGTCTGCTGCGTCACGATCCCGATCTGCCGGCGCAGCGACAACAGGGACACATCGCGGATGTCCTGCCCGTCAATAAGGATCTGCCCGGCCGAAACATCATAAAAACGGGGGATCAGGTTGACCAGCGTCGTCTTGCCGCCGCCGCTCATCCCGACAAAGGCGACCACTTCACCGGCACGGATGGTCAGAGAGATATTCCGGAGAACCGGGGTTTCATTGTAGGCAAAGGAGACGTCGCGTAGCTCGATTGTTTCGGCAATCCGGGGGAGGTCTACGGCGTTGTCCCGGTCAAGGATGTCGGGAACGATATCGAGGATGCGGTATACCCGTTCGGCCCCGGCGATGCCCTTTTGAACCGTGTTGTTGACGTTCGTCAGTCGCTTGACCGGTTCGTAGAGCATGATCAGGGCCGTCAGAAAGGAGAAAAAGGTTCCCGGCGTGGAATCGCCATGAATGACCTGGTAGCCCCCGTAGAAAATGATCGCCGCAATGCCGATTCCCCCGAGAAATTCCATAAAGGGGCTCGATATCGCATTGATGGAAACGGACTTTAAAGCCAGGCGCATCAGTTTCTCGTTTTCCTTGGCAAAACGCATATTCTCATAGGCTTCCATGCAGAAGGCCTTGACAATGCGCGTACCGGAAATGGTTTCCTGGAGCAGGGTGGTCAGACCGGCCATGGTGACCTGGGTTTTGGTCGCATTCCGCCTCATCTTCTCACCAAACTTGGCGATGGGATAGATCGTCAGGGGAAAAACGAACATGGCGATGGCGGCCAGCTGCCAGTCCCGGTAGAAAATGACGAATACCAGGGAGACCAGGGTAAAGGAGTCCTTCAGGATACTGGTCACGGCCTCGGCAACGGCGTGCTGGATGGAATTCACATCGTTCGTGATCCGGGACATGAGCTCGCCGGTGTGATGTTTCGCGAAGAACTGCAGAGACTGTTTCTGGATCTGCTCATACAGCCGGTACCGCAGGTCGGCAACGATCCGCTGCCCGATGAAGTTCATGAGAATGGTCTGGAAATAACTGCACGATCCCTTGACGATGTAGATCAGAATGACCGCCAGAGGAATCCACTTGAGCATTTCCGCATTTTTTTTGAGAAAGATGTCATCCAGGGCGGGCTTTACGAGAAAGGCCAGCGCCGAGGTGAGAGCGCCCACGACCAGCATACAGACCATGGCGAGCGCAAATCGCGGGATGTGGGGTCTGGTCAGTTTTAAGAGGCGTTTAAAGATATCCATTACTTTCCTTCAGAAGTCTTAAAGTTCGGCTCTCCTCTCCCGTGAGGACGGGATCATGCGCAAGCCCCTATCAAATTTTCCATCTTTTACAGAAGGGTCAAGGCCAGGTCGGCTGCCCGCCCCGCCGCCCCCGGCTGGCCGAGTTTTTCCCGTAGTTGCAAAAACTCAGCCTTGATTTCCTTTCGGCGGTCCCCGTCGCTCAGGATTGACAGGACTTCCGCAGCGATCCGTTCCGGATTGGCTTCGTGCTGAATCAGTTCCGGGGCCACGGACTTTCCGGCCACGATGTTCACCAGGCCGATATAATCCACGGAAATCAGCATCCGCCCAATCAGATAGGAAAGGGCGGAAACTTTATAAATGACGATCAGGGGCGTTCCCAGAAGCGCCGTTTCCAGGGTGGCCGTTCCGGAAACCACCACGGCCACATCAGCCGCAGCCACGGCGTCATAAGTCGCTCCGTGGATCAGGGAAATCTCCAGTGACGAATCCGTCTCTGCAATCCGGGCCTTCATCCAGGCCTCGTCCAACGTATCGGCCAGAGGCAGGAGAAACTGCACGGGGGGGATCTTCTCCGTAATAATCCGTGCCGCCCTCAACATGTCCGGAAGCAGCCGGGTGACTTCTCCTTTCCGGCTTCCCGGCAGCAGGGCAACGGTTGTCACGTCTTCCCGCAATCCGAATCGTCTCAGGGTTTTCCCCCGCGAAGAACTGACTGAAACCACATCCAGCAGGGGATGTCCAACAAAAGAAGCCTTCACGCCCGATTGCCGATAAAGCGGCTCCTCAAAGGGAAGGATGACCGCCATGCGGTCAACAACCCTGCTGAGCGTTTTGATCCTTCCCTTCCGCCAGGCCCATACCTGGGGAGAAATATAATAAAACACCGGAATGCCGTTTTTCTTAGCGGATCGAGCAAGGGGAAGATTGAAGTCCGGATAATCGATGAGGATGACGAGATCAGGTTTTTGGAGTCGCATGGACTTTTTCAGGCGACCCATGATGGAGAGAACAACCCGCAGCTTTGATAAGACTTCAGTCAACCCGACGACGGCCATTTCGCCCGCATCGGCCCACAAGTCCACGCCGGCGTCCTTCATGTGGCCGCCTCCGACTCCGTAAAAGGAAAGCGCCGGTTCTTTCCGCGCCATAGCCCGAACAAGAGAAGCCCCGTGAAGGTCTCCCGATGCTTCTCCCGCCACAATAAGGATGCGTTTTGAATTCAAGGGAGAATTTCGCTCACCATTTCAGAGGTTTTGCCGGGCCGCTTCAATGCGTTCTACAATGGTCAAAGCCACTTCAAGGGATTGGCGGCCTTCTTTCCCATCTACGGGTGGCGGCATGCCGGTTCGGATAGCTCGAACAAAGGCCTGGATTTCAGCTTCGAGGGGATCATGCTGCGGGATATTCAACGGATTCGCAACAATTTCGATGCTTCCGTCCGGAGATTGTTTCTTTCGCAGAGATGAAACCTCACGTTTGGCACAGTCGGCGGAATGATAACCATTCGTTTCAAAGAACCGGATCTTCTGCATGGTTTTGGCCGTTACCCTGCTGGCGGTTACATTCGCCACGCATCCACTGGCGAAGGCCAGACGGGCATTGGCAATATCAATCTTATCGGAAAGAACGGAAACGCCAACGGCATCGACTTGCGTCACCGGCGACTGGACAAAATGAAGAATCAGATCCAGGTCGTGAACCATGAGATCAAGAACCACATCGACATCGGTTCCCCGTTCGAAAAAAGGATGAAGCCGGTGGGCCTCGATAAAGACCGGCTTTTGCATCACGCCTTCCAGCGCGACAATGGCCGGATTGAACCGCTCCACAAAGCCGATCTGAAAGACGAGCCGCTGTTTCTCAGCCAGGGAAACCAGGTCGTCGGCCTGCGCCAGGGTTTCCGTAATCGGTTTTTCCAGCAGAACATGAACCCCGGATTCGAGAAAATCTCGGGCAACCGGGTAATGCGCTCCCGTTGGCACGGCAATGCTTACGGCATCCACACGTCCCAGGAGTTGGCGATGATCGGTCAGGGCCTCGCAGCCGAATTGTTCCGCCGCCTTCCGGGCACGCTCGGACATACTGTCGGACGCCCCAACGATTTCGACGTCTTCGATTTTGGAATATTTCTGTAAATGGTAGTTGCCCAAGTGTCCAATCCCGACAACCCCCACCCGTATTCTGCCCATCCTTCTTTCCTTTATCTCTTTGTTAGTGGCAAACGCCTCTTTCCGATGTCTGGATGAACTCAACGAAGTTACGGACTTCCGGAGTATCCGTTACCGTCTGCTTCACCTTTTCCAAAGCAGCCTCAAGCCGCAGGGTCGAACGGAAGATGATCCGATAGGCCTCCTTCAGAGCCGCGAGGGTCTCTTTGCTGAATCCCCGCCGTTCCAAGCCGATTAGATTGAGGCCGTAGAGCTTTGCATGATTACCTGCCGCCGTCACATAAGGAGGTATATCCTGAGTAACCGCCGATGCCCCCCCGATGATGCAGTGCGCCCCGATCCGCGTGAACTGGTGAATTCCAACCATGCCGCTGATAATGGCAAAATCATCGACATGGATATGACCGGCCAGATGGGAAGCATTGGAGATGATGATGTTATTTCCCAGTTTGCAGTTATGGGCGACATGGCAGTAAGCCATGATGAGGTTGTTATCCCCGATCATGGTAACGCCGATATCTGCCGACGTGGCCCGATTCACGGTCACATACTCACGAAATACGTTATGATTCCCGATAACAATCCGCGTTTTTTCCCCCTCGTACTTCAGATCCTGAGGATCGCCGCCCAGGGAACAGAAGGATGAGATCCGGCATTCTTCACCGATATCCGTATCGCGTTCAATTACAACATGGGATCCGAGAATCGTATTTTTCTCGATGGTGACGTCCGGACCGATTACACTATATGCTCCAATTTCAACACCTTCCGCCAGGCGGGCATCCGGTGACACAATTGCTGTGGGATGAATCTTCATGGTTAACTCGTTTCCTTTTTAACTGAACAATCGAACGCTATGTTTCTTTTTCTTTTTTCAGACTGCAATGTTTTTCCAACGTTTCCACCCGCTTTACCAGACCGTTCAGCGAAGTGCGCATTTCCGGCAGCCGGGGAATACAGGACATCGAGCGCAGCCAATTGCGGTGCGGCATGCAAGGCGAACCGGAAACAACAGTATGGGCCTTCACATCTTCATGAACGCCACTCTGGGCTCCAACCATGGCGAAATCGCCGATTTCCAGATGGCCCACGAGCCCCGCCTGTCCACCGAGAATCACGCTTCTTCCCAACTGGGTGCTCCCGGAAATACCGACCTGGGAGACAATGACCGACATTTCTCCGACCACGACATTGTGGGCGATCTGAACCAGGTTGTCAATTTTAGCGCCCCGCTGGATCCAGGTCCGGCCAAGGGCTGCCCGATCAATGGTCGTATTGGCGCCGATTTCCACATCATCATCAATCTGGACAATGCCGATCTGAGGGATTTTGACATTTTCCTGCCCCGGACTGGCAAAACCGAAGCCATCGCTCCCCACAACAGCACCGGCATGGACAATAACCCGTTTTCCAATGAGACAGCGCCGATAAACAGCGACATTGGGGTAGAGAACGGAATCCTCTCCGACCACAACCTCCCGCCCGACAAATACGCCGGGATAAAGAACGACCCTCGCGTCGATTCTGGCCCCCCTGCCGACATAGACCCCGGGATAAATGGTCGCGGAAGGAGCAATCTCGGCGCCTTCTTCAATAACCGCCTGACCGCTGACAACCGGCGCATCTTTCTCCTCGGGGTAAAACAGAGAAAGAAGACTTCCCAGGGCGACGTAAGGATCGTCAACCTGAATCAGATTTTTACCGGAACTTTCCGTATCTCGAGAAACCAGAACTGCGGAGGCCTTCGTTGTCAGCAGCTTCTTCTCATATTGGGCATTGGCAATAAACGTCATCTCTCCCGGTCCGGCCTCATCGATTCCTCGAATCGACTCAATGAGAATTTCGCCGTCCCCTACAACCGTGCCCCCCAGAAAGGAAGCAATTTCGTCGAGCGATTTCTTCACCGCTTAATTTCCCCTCCTTTCAGGGAGGGATTTCTCTTTCGTTTTTCCGGCTCTTTCTTTCATCAATGGCCTTTACTTTTTCGGCACATAGGTCTGATTGAATTCTTCGATAACACGCTTCGTCAGATCATTTTCCTTGGAAAAATAGGGCACGGGCATCGTTCCGATATCCAGGATAACCGTATACTTTTCCTTTGTTCCGATGCCACTGACGACCTTTATGATTTCAGGCAACATGGACTTGGAAAGTTCCTGGTCCCGGGCCTGCAACTCTTCGTTGGCATCCTTGACCATGAGTTGATAATCCCGGAACTTCTTCTGGTAAGCGCCTTCCTTTTCCTTCAGCGCCGCTTCCTTCAGAACGGAGCGCTGTTTTTCCAGATCTTCCTTAAGTTTTTTAAGCTCCGCTTCCTTTGCAGAAATCTGAGCCTTGTTTTTTTCAAAGATTTTCTTGAATTCTTCGGAAGCTTTCTTCCCCTCCGTGGAATTCTGCATCACCTCCCGAATGTCCACAATTCCGATTTTGTCAGCAGCAAAAGCAACGGGCAGCGAAAGCAGAAAAACCAGACCAAATGCCAAAGGCAGAATCCTCAAAAGTTTATCTTTCATGAAAAAACTCTCCTTAAATTAAGAAATAAAAGAATCTTATCCTAACGTTACATGAACATGCCGATGGTAAATTCCCAACGGCTTGCCGGTTCGTCATCCTTGCGGTCCAGGACATATCCCCATTCGAGACGGAGCGGCCCAAGGGGGGAGTACCAGCGGATGCCGAGCCCCGCGGTATGTCTCATATCACCCAGATGATACCCGCCGTCCCAGGCATTTCCGGTATCATAAAAAACGACCCCCTTCATCCCCGCGTTCTTGATCAGCGGAAAGACAAAATCCACGTTGACATTGAACATCGTCGTACCGCCGATCACATCCCCCTCGTCATCCTTGGGCCCCACATCCCGCAATCCGCGGAGAGAATTGATCCCCCCGAGGTAAAACCGCTCGTAGATGGGAAGCTTTTCACCGCTGCGGGATGCAATGTATCCCATCCTACCCCTTGTCCCCAGGACGGTTTCCAACGGGAGGGGAAAGAACCAGGTGGAACTTACCGTGTATTTCGTGAAACCCGTGTCCCCCCCAAGAGGACCACCGGTAAATTCCACAGAGGCACTGTGCTTCGACCCCTTGGATGGAAAGATATTATCATCCGTCGTATCCCTGGTCAGCGTCAAGGTAACGCCACTCGTCGTGTTCTCGCCTTCCTGGTCTTTCACGTAGTCCGAGGCGTCATCATCAACATCGGTAACGTTATCCAGCGAAAGCCGATAGGCAAAATAACCGGTAATATGATACTGCGGCCAGAGGGGATACCCGAGAGTGAACCCTGCACCTTTCGTATCAAGAGTGTAAGAGTCATATTCTCTCTCCATGTTCCAGATGTCAAATTTGCTCCAGAGGGGCATATCCATCAGATAGGGTTCTATAAAGGATATTTCATACATCGTGGATACTGAGCTCAGATTCGCCTTCAGACTCAGGATCTGCCCCCGGCCGAAGAGGTTCTGCTGGGATATCTGCGCCGTCATCACGGCATGATCCTGGGCGCTGTATCCGGCGCCGATGCTGAAGAGACCGGTCTGTTTTTCCTTGACCCGGATATTGACATCCGTTTTGGTTTCATCCGGCCCTTTTTCCGTCTGAAAGTCAATCTCCTCAAAATAGCGAAGCCTATTGAGATTTGCGTAACTCTTTTTCAGGTTCGTGCTGTTGTAGAGTTCCCCCTCTTTAATGGCCAGTTCCCTTCGAATGACCTTGTCGCGTGTCTTGGTGTTTCCACTGATTTCGATACGATTGAAGTAGACATGATTTCCCTTGGTGATATCAAAGATGACATCCACGGACTGGTTTTTCTCCTGAGGGATCGTCCGGGGGTTGACATCAGCATACGCATACCCTTCATCGTTACATGCCTGAGTCAGAAACTCGATATCCTTCATAATCGCTTCGCGATCAAAGTGTTCTTTTTTGGCGATTTTCAGCTTCGCCAGCAGATCTTTCCGGGAAACGGTCAGTTCGTCTCCGGTGATCTCAACCTTCCCAACACGATACCTTTCGCCTTCCGTAATGGGAATTTTTACATAAATACCCTTCCGGTCATGGGAAATTTCCGGCTCTCCGACCTGGGCATTCATGAACCCGTTGTTCAGATAAAAGACGTTTAGTTTGGCAACATCTTGTTTCAACTGGTCTCTTTTAAGGATTCCGGCATCGGTGAAAAAAGAAAAAATTCCCCTTTCCGTGATGCTCAGCATGTTGCGAAGTTCTTTGTCGGTATAAGTTTTATTCCCCTCAAAACTGATTTTCTCGATATAGAGTCTCTGGCCCTCAGTAATATGATAAACAACGCGCATGTCCTTGGGACCGGAAGTTTCAATGCGATCCTGAACTTCAGCGTTATAATACCCTTTGCTGTCATAAAGCTCTTTAATTTTCTGAACATCTGCCTTCACTTTCTCCGCATTGAGAATCTGCTTAGGCTTCACACCCATGACCGCCTCAATGTCACTTCGACTGAGAGCCTTGTTGCCCTCGATCTGAACTTCCGCGATCATGGCTTTTTCCTGGACATTAAAGACAAGAACCCGGCCTTCGGGTGTGATCGTGGCATCTGCCGATACATCATTAAAATATCCCATCTTGTAGATGGCCTTGATGTCGGTCGAAACGTTTTCTTCGGAGAAGAGACCGCCCTGACGGCTTTGCAGCACCTGTTCAATGGCGCTGGTTCCAATCTTCTTATTGCCCGAAATCTCGACCCGGACGATGCGCAATTCCGGTGCAATCTTTAACAGAACGGTCGTTTTGAGTTCTGCCGCAAGTTTATCGAGGGAACTCCTCTTCCCTTGGACAAAAAGGGGCGGCATGCCTTTTCTCTGGCGGATATCGAGAATCCGGATATCCGCGCTGAGGGTTTCGCCGAATTCGGAAAGGCTTCCCAGAACGACATAGGCCGCACCGGTATCGCTGCCGATCTTGTAACCCAGCGCCTCGGTGACCGCCTGGCCGGCAAGGATCTTTGCGTAGGTGCTCTCCTCAATCAGCTGGACATTTCTGGATTTCCGGAACTCACTGGACAGATTGCTGGAAAGGGCCTCCTGGAGTGAAGCTTTATCCGCAGAGGTAAAAATATCGAAGGGAAGGACTACGATACGCGTCGCTTCTTCGGCAAGGAGATTCCCCGATCCCAGCAGAAAAGCGGCAAGCCCGATCACGAAGATTCTGTAAAACGAAATAAATATTCTCTTATCCACAGGTATATATTTCCCCATCCCGCAAGCCAATGCTTCGCGACATCCTCCCGGCCAAAGACTGGTTATGGGTTACCACAATCAGGGTAATCCCCTTTCGCCGGTTAAGATCCAAAAGAATATCCTCAATTTTTTTCCCGGTTTCCGTATCGAGATTCCCAGTGGGTTCATCAGCGAGAAGAATTTCCGGTTCCATAATCAGTGCCCGGGCGACGGCAACCCGCTGTTGCTCGCCCCCGGAAAGCTCCGCGGGTTTGTGCGTCATCCTATCACCAAGGCCTACATCATGCAATATCGTTTCAGCCCTGGCAAGAGCATCCCGCCGCGACATGCCGTGAATCAGGGCCGGCATCATCGTATTCTCAAGACTGTTGAACTCCGGCAGCAGATTGTGGAACTGAAAGACAAAGCCGATCGTCCGGTTCCTGAAGGACGCCAGCTTTTTTGCCGGCCATTTAAAGACATCCAGACCATTAAAAAGGACTTCTCCCGAAGTCGGATGATCCAGTGTTCCCAGGATGTGGACGAAGGTTGTCTTTCCCGCCCCCGAGACACCGAGGATCGCCAGCGAATCCCCGTTGTCAATTGTCAGATTCAGTCCGCGCAGTACTTCAATCCGGTTGCCATCTTTAACAAAGGTCTTTTTGAGGTCCTGCACCTGAATCACGATGCCCTTCCCCCGAAACGCCTTCTGCCGTAATCCCTTCTCGATCCGTTGGGGATCCCCATCGCCGGCACCCTTCTCTCTTCGTCCTTATTCATTTCGCAGGGCCTCCGCCGGATCCAGCCGCGCTGCTCTGCGGGAGGGATAGAGTGTGGAAAGAAATGAAATCAGGATGGATCCGACCACGATAATGGCAACGTCCGTATAATCCACCCGGGAGGGCAGTTGGTTGAGATAATAGACATCTCCCGGCAGGATCTTGAACCCGAAGAGTTGTTCGATAAACGCCGATAACCGGGACAGGTTGTAAGACAGGACAAGCCCCGCCAGAGTTCCCAGCGTCGTTCCAATCATCCCGATGGTCAATCCCTGGAACACAAAGATTTTCATAATGCTGCCCGATGTGGCGCCCATGGACTTCAAGATCGCGATGTCCTTGTTTTTTTCCATGACCACCATGATCAGGGTGCTGATGATGTTGAAGGCTGCAACCAGTACAATCAGACTGAGAATAATAAACATGACCCGTTTCTCCAGCTTGAGCGCCGAAAAAAGATTCTTGTTCATTTCCATCCAATGCCTGGCCCAGTAGGGAAAGCCGAGTTTGTTCTCAATGTTCCGGGCAATGACATCCGCACGATAGATATCATCCACCTTGATCTCCAGCCCCGAAACCGTATCGCCCAGGTTCAGGAACGCCTGGCAATCCTTGAGGGATACATAGGCAAGAGTGGAATCGTACTCGTAGAACCCCGAATCGAAGATGCCGACGACCACGAATTTTTTCATGCGCGGGACAAATCCCATCGGGGTGGATATCCCCATGGGCGTGATGATGTAAACCGGATCATGAAGGATCAGGCCCATATTTTTAGCAAGCTCCTTACCGATCACTATTCCGGGCGCAACTTCCGCGGCTCCGGTCGCACTCTCGCGCCGCTGCGGTTCCGCGAGGGCCTGGACGCTTCCAGCCTGCATCCGCCCGAGATCGAGAACCCCGAAGGCGTCCTTCAGAGACAGACCTCGCAGGACAGCGCCACTGACGCTGTTCTCACTTTTCAGCATGGCCTGACTGTAAACAAAGGGTGTAGAGGCTACAACCCCCGGAATTTTTTTTACCTCGCTCATGACCTGCGGATAATTCTTCATGGCACCCTGATATTCCATCAGAACGATGTGTGAATTGATCCCCAGTATCTTGTTGCGCAGATCCGTTTCAAACCCGTTCATGACTGCAAGAACGATAATCAGCGCGGCCACACCCAGAAAGATTCCCGCTATGGAAATGAACGTAATGATGGAAACAAAGACCTGCTTCCTTTTTGCGCGAAGATAGCGCAGATTGATAAAAAATTCATAGGACATATTGAAAAATAAACGTGCCGAACTGAAAGGAAATTTCCCGTTCAGGAAAGGGAAAATTCAAGCTTATTCCGATTCCTGTTCCTTCCTCCGCATGTGAGGAAAGAGGATGACATCCCGGATGGAAGGCGAATCCGTCAAGAGCATAATGAGCCGATCGATCCCGATTCCCTCGCCGGCTGTCGGTGGCATGGCATATTCCAGGACCTGAACATAATCTTCATCCATGACGTGCGTTTCTTCGTTGCCCTCTTCCCGTTCCTTGGCCTGCATCAGGAAACGCCCCCGCTGGTCCTCCGGATCATTCAGCTCGGAAAAGGCGTTGGCTATCTCCTTTCCGGCAATATACAGTTCGAAGCGGTCGGTGAGGCCGGGATCGGCGGCGTTGCGCCGGGAAAGAGGAGAAACCTCCACGGGATAAAGGGTCACAAAGGTGGGTTGAATGAGTTTCTTCTCCACAACCTCTTCAAAGATGGCCGTCACGATTTTACCAAGAGCGTCCGTTTCCTTTACTTCCAGGCCCAGTTCGCGGGCATAGGCATAGGCCTTCTCCTGATTTTCCAGAACGTCCGGAGCAACGCCGTCGTAACGGAGGATGGCATCCTTGACCGAAATCCGCGTCCAGGGCGGGGTCAGATCAATGTCCATCCCTTGATACTGGAGCTGCAGCCCTCCGGAAACGCTCTGCGCGACGGATGTCAGCAATTCCTCCGTAAAGTTCATCAGATCCTCATAAGTCGCATAGGCCTGATAGAATTCCATCATCGTAAACTCGGGGTTGTGAAAGGTGGATATCCCTTCGTTGCGGAAATTCCGGTTGATTTCATAAACCCGTTCCATTCCGCCGGTAATGAGCCGTTTCAGATAGAGTTCGGGAGCAATGCGAAGATACAGGTCCATCCCCAGGGCATTGTGATGGGTCTTGAAAGGCCGCGCCGTCGCTCCGCCGGCCTTGGGCTGCATCATGGGCGTTTCCACTTCCAGGAAATCCCGCTCGTCCATGAACTGACGGATGGCATTGATGATCCGGCTCCGGGTCACGAAAACCTCCCGCACCTTCGGATTGACGATCAGATCCACGTGGCGCTGTCGGTAGCGGGTCTCAACATCCGTCAGACCATGCCATTTTTCGGGCAGAGGCCGGATGGCCTTGGACAACAGTCGCAATTCATCCACTTCAAGCGTCAACTCTCCCGTTTTGGTTCGAATGGGCCTGCCGCCGATAAAAACGATATCCCCCACATCCATTCTCTTAAAGAGGGAGTAAGTCGCATCCCCGATGCTGTTCCGGTGCAGATAAGCCTGCATCCTTCCTTTCCTGTCCTGAATATTGATAAAGGCCGCTTTTCCGAAATTCCGGACAGCCATCAATCTTCCTGCCAATGTAAACCGTTCGTTAATCCCCGCCAGCACCTCATTATCGGCATCCTTGAAGCGCTCCAGAATCGATGCGGTCGTATGGCCGACACGGGCATCATTGGGGTACAAGTCTATCCCTTCCGCCTTCAGGGCATTCATTTTCTCAAGTCTTTTCCGCAAAAGTTCGTTATCTGCCATGTCTCCACCGTAACACTGTTATAAAGCGAAGTTCACTATCTTTTTTTTCCGCGTTAGTCAAGAAGGTTTTGAAAACACAGGAGAGATGTCCCCTTGATTGCCTGAATACCGACGGAGAAAACCTTAAATGAGATTGCGAATTAGGAGGTATTTGTGTATAGCAGAAACCATCTGCAGTAAATTTTGATAGGAGAGGATAACGGACATTCCATGATCAATAAGGCAATCTTAGTTGGCAGGCTGGGAAAAGATCCGGAGGTGCGCTACACACCCGACGGCGCCATGGTCACCAGTTTCAGTCTGGCCACGGATGAACAGTGGAAAGATAAAAGTGGCGAGAAAGTTCAGAAGACGGAGTGGCACAACATCGTCACTTTCGGCAAACTTGCCGAGATCTGCGGCAATTACCTGGCCAAGGGACTTCTGGTTTATATCGAAGGGCGAATCCGGACCCGATCCTGGGAAGGTAAGGACGGCGTCAAACGGTATACAACGGAGATCATTGCCTCGGATATGAAGATGCTCAGTCCGAAAGGGGCTGACCGGGGTGAAGCCAGGAACGCGTCAGAGGGACATTTCACACCCTTCAACGATTCTCCGCCACTGCCGGAGGATGATGTTCCCTTCTGACATCAAGTCCCTTTTCCTGGTCTGAAGGCATTGGCCGCGTTGTTGGTTCCTCAACGCGAGGCGTTTATAGAACCTCATCCACTCGTGGTTTGCGCCTTGCCTTGAGTGTCAGCTTTGCTCTGAAAAAGGGGATAGACGATCAAGGAAACCAGGCCGCAGGATTATCGATCCTCCCCTTCAGCACGCCTCGGAGCAAGGCAAGCTCTCGCTGCCAAGAGTTGATGTCCCTGAAGCATCTTTATACCAAGTTGCCTTCATTCGGCTAACTGCGTTTGCTTCCCCGCCGCCTTGTTATCCTTTTGAATGCAAGTCGGTATTACTTCGGTTCAATCTTCTTTGGCGGGGAAGTAACGTCGATCTCTTCAGGTTCGTTTGTTGCTTTCTTGAAGTTCTTGATTCCCTTGCCGATTGCACCTCCGATTTCCGGAAGTTTGCCGGCTCCGAAGATGATCAGAATGATCACCAGAATGACCAGCAATTCAGGCATTCCAATTCCAAACATAAAGATTTACTCCTTTGCGCTTATATTCGGTTTATGCGAGAAAACGAACTCGCTTGATTTCTTTTAACTTGACTGCCAGCATAAAATAACATTCCCCCATTGTCAAACAGATCATGAAAAGGAAAAAATGTCGACACGCCAGGTTCAGGGAAGGCTGAGGTGAACCACCTGACCCTCTTCCCCCAGATTTTCCAGTAGCCGATCCTGAAACAACACCCGAACGCCCGCCGCATTGCCGATATCCAGCGTAAAGCGTTCCCTCGCACTTAGATCCAGCCTTTCTCCCGGCTTCATCGTTCGTTCCGTAGCCTCTTCATCATCGGTCCGGATTCTCAGCCAGGTCTTCTTCTTGGCTTCAATTATAAGGGTGTAAGGTCCGGCAGCCTCGTGTGAAGAAGAGGCTTGAGGATGGTCTGGTTCGGCAGCTTGTGGAGGAAAGGTGTTTGTTGTTTCCGGCAGAGGTTTTGTTGAAGACGGAAGAGTCGCAATATCCTTAATGCCAGAATTGGCGCCGACAGGCGCCTCTCCGGACGATGCCGTTCTTTCACGTTCCCCGGAGCCGGAACTTTTTGAAAGAATGGATTTATCTGCATAGGAAACAAGCAGCCAGACAAGAACACCGATAAAAAAGAAAACGGAAACACCCAGGACAAGATGTTTCCAATGACGCCGCTCAGAAGAGGGAAGAGTTTCCATTGTTTCCTTCTGAAGAACAGGAGGCGCTGCATATTCCTTTTCATCTTTGAAAGAATCCAGAATGGGCTTAGAGTCCACTTCAAGAAACTCGGCATAATTCCGGATGAAGTTCCGCGTATAGACATCAGGCGGTAAAAGATGGAACTCGCCTTTTTCTATCGCATCAAGAATCGTAACGCTTATCCTCGTCTTTTCATGAACATTCTTCAATGAAAGTCCCTTTGCTTCCCTGGCGGCTTTCAAATCGGATACAAATGTTTTCAGTTCCTCATGAACCAGCTCTGCACTCATGGTCTTTTTGCCTCTTTCTCTCCCTTGAATCCAGCGTCCATTTTGCTTAACATCAAATGGAGGGCTCCGCAACACAAAGTTATTCCAATTCCACATCAAGGCGCTATCATCGTTGGCTGCGTTAGCGGCTCCTCGACGTACGCCTGGGTACGACTGCGTCGCCTCTGCCTTGCCGCCTTGATATCATCCTTGATCTGGAGCTGGAATTATACTCCAGAGATCCGCCGGCATTTATCCTGGCCTTTTTTCTTTTTTGTGTGATATGGCCCTGTTCTGATCTGAAATCGGAATTTTCACAGGAGACTTGCCGGAGAATGAATGAATTCACCGAATTTGCCGTTTTCACGGCGCGAGAAGCCGGACAGCTTCTTAAAAGCCGTCTGCATGCCCCACATTCCATTGACTACAAAGGCGTCGTCAATCTGGTGACGGAAGCGGACCGGATGTCCGAGGAATTGATTCTCGATCGCATCCAGCAGCATTTTCCCGACCATTCCGTTCTGACGGAAGAATCGCCGGAAAAAGAAAGAAGCTCAAGATACCGCTGGATTATCGATCCGCTGGACGGAACGACCAACTGTGCCCATGGCTATCCCATCTTTTGTGTCTCCATTGCCTTGGAGGAGCAGGGCATTCTCTCCGGCGTTGTTTACAATCCCATGATGGATGAGATGTTTTATGCGGAAAAGGGGAAGGGATCCTGGCTCAACGGGCAGCGCATTTCCGTATCGGACACATCGGACCTTTCCCGAAGTCTTCTTGCCACGGGTTTTCCCTATGACATCCGGGAAAGCGAAAATAATAATCTGGATTATTTCAATTTAATGATCAAGGAGGCTCAAGCCATCCGCCGCGCCGGGGCTGCGGCCCTTGATATGGCTTATGTCGCCGCAGGCCGGTTTGACGGCTTCTGGGAATTGAAGCTGATGCCCTGGGACACCGCTGCAGCCTCTCTGTTGATTCAGGAGGCAGGGGGAATCGTTACGGATCTTTCGGGAGAAGACTTTTCAATTACAGCGCCTCACGTGTTGGCATCAAATGGAGGGATTCATCAACTGATGCTTTCCGCCCTCCGGAAAGCCCGCTGAAGCCGGAGTCTTATTCAGAAAGCACGGCTCCCTCAGGAACCATGGGAGAGGACGCCACTGACGGCCGCCTTCAAGGTCATCAGGGTAAAGGGTTTGGTAATCGCCTCCTTAAAACCGTAGTCTCTGAAGGATTGCACAATGGGATCATTTGAATAACCTGTTGCAATAATGGCCCGTACATCCGGATCAAACTCACGCATTTTCTGAATGGCGATTTTTCCTCCCATGCCTCCCCGAACGGTCAGATCGAGAATGACCAGATCGAAAGGTTGACCGGCGGCTTTGGCTCCCTCGTACAGAACAACGGCTTCCTCTCCATTTTCGGCGGTAACCACTTCATAGCCAAGATGGGTCAGGATCTGCCCCATGACCTGCCGAACGGTTTCTTCGTCATCCATCACCAGAATCCTTCCCTGAACACCCTCGGATTCCTGTCCGACGTCTTTCTGAGAAAGCACTTTTTCTTCAATGGATGCAGGGATGAAAACGGTAAACCGGGTTCCCTTCCCGATCTCTGTCGAATAGGAAATGAGCCCTTCGTGTTTTTTGATAATGGAATGACAGATGGCGAGTCCCAGCCCCCTTCCCTTGATATCTCCCAGAGACTTGGTCGTGAAATAAGGATCAAATATCCGGGAACGGTGCTCTTCCGGGATGCCTCGACCCCGGTCCTCCACAGACCATTTTACATAGGCGCCTACCTTGAGCGCTGGATTTTCGTCTTTCGCAATTCGGACATTTTCCGCGCTGATGGTGATGATGCCACCATCCGGCATGGCTTCCCGGGCGTTCCTCACCAGATGGAGGACGACCTGCTGCATCTGTCCTTCGTCAATCAATGCAGGCCACAGATTATCGGGAAATTCGAAGGAACACTGGAGATTGGAACCACTCAGGGCAATACTGGCCGACTCCCGCAGGAGACGATCCAACATGTGCACTTTCTTCAGAGGCCCCCCGCCTTCCGAAAAGGTGATCAGCCTCGAAGTCAGCTCCCGGGCCTGGATACAGGCAGCCTCTGCGCGGCTCAATTCGTTGAAGATCTGATCGTCTTTCTTGCCGATCATTTTGACCAGGGTGATGGTCCCCATGATAACAGCCAGGAGATTATTGAAATCATGGGCAATCCCTCCGGCAAGAATCCCGATGGATTCCAGCTTGTGGACTCGAGTTAGTTCTTCATCAATCCGCTTGCGGTCGGTAATGTCATGAATGACGGAACAGAGGTGCAACTGTTCATCAATATGGATTGGACCGATATAGACTTCCACGTCCCGGATTTGACCATCGGCCAGCCGATGCTGAGAATAAAAGTGGTTGCTCAGAAATGTATTCTCCTGATCTCTTGCATAAATCTCATGTACTTCGGTGAGCGTATCGATGTCGGTTACTTGCATCTGCCGCATCATCTCCCGACTGCAGTTATAATACTGGCAGGCCGCCGGATTCGCATCGACGATCCGACCCGTTTCGGGGTTCGTCAGCAGGATGACGGTATGATTGTTTTCAAAGAGCATTCGATATCGCTCTTCGCTTTCTTTCCGTGATGCTTCGGCAATCTGATACTTCCGGATCTCCTCGGAAAGAGCCCGGTTGGAATTTTCCAGTTGAACGGTTCGCTCCTGCACCCTCTGCTCAAGATGTGTTTTCAGTATTTCCAGTTCGGAATTCTTTTTACGCCATTCATTGAGCATCTCCACATATTTCAAAAAGACGCTTTCATTTTCCTCTTGCGTCAAATAATTGTCGTTCTCCAGATGTTTCACCCGGATGGACATGTCCTCAATCTGACGCTGCAGCGCTTGAATCGTTTTATCTTTCGACTCGGTTTCGCTCATCTCAAAACCATCCGTCCTCTTTCATCTGTGCAATCTGTGTTTCAACCTCATCCATGATGATCTCCAGTGCCCGTTCTTTGATTTCTAGTCGATTCAGACAAGACTCGTAAGTCGGAGCATCCACCTGGCTTGTTTCAGAAAATCCGACCTTGCGCAGTTGACAGGCACAATTGGCAACATAAAGCGTATCGGCCATGAGAAAAGGGGACGAATCCTCAGCTTCGGGCCGCTCCGCCATTCCGATCACCCGGCTCAGTTCTTCGGGGAAGTTCCAGCTTTCTGCCAGTTTTTTCCCAATATCTTCATGGCAATAACCCAGGACATCGATTTCAGCCGAATGGAGATCACTTTCGTTCTTTTTCATATTTGCCAGGATGGAAATAAACTCATCATGCAAAAACTTGTCTTCTACGATGATACCGATGTCATGAAGAAGACCCGCTGTGTACATTTCCCCGCCGCCTTTTCGAAACTCACGCCGGTAAATAAGTTTACCGCAAAGGGCGACGCCGACACAATGCTCCCAGAGGGCCGTCCGGGAATAACCGCTCGTATCCAGGCCATTGCTCTGAAAGAGCTCAAAAAACTTCTGATTAATGGTCAATTCCACAATGGCGTCAAATCCAACAAAAATAATGGCATCCATGATGCTGGCAATCCCCCGGCGCATCCCGTATAAAGCGGAATTGGCCCGGCGAAGCACATTGGCGGAGAGGGGCGGATCGACTTCTATAAGATTTTTCAGCTCCGTAACGCTGGAATCAGGATTATGAATAACTTCAATAAGTTTAACCAGAGTGGTTCTCAGAGAAGCAATATTCGACTTATTAACAAGCGACAGCAGTTCGTCCAAGGATTTTGGCATAAGCTTCAAATGCTCCGTTTAGACTTATGGGGAAGGAATTGCCTGACCTTTTCAAGCTAATCGAAAGCCCATCGTATTTCAAGGGAAATTGTCCACTATTACCATATTTTTCATCGGGATTTAATCTATTCCCTTTTTATTTAAATTTAAACAATTTTCTGCGTATTCACAGCAAGATGGCCCGAAAGATGAAATTTAATCGCAGGAAATGACGGCCTTCAAGTCAAGGAAGGAAATGCCGGGGGGGGGGGAAATACCGGTTCAAAGGGGAAGCGAAAGTTGCCGCCATCGCGAAAGGCACCGGCGGCAGTGCGGCCGTTCGGCGGAACGAGCCACGCAGGCCTCAAGATCGATAAAATATCCGTGCCTTTCACACCATCGGTTTTCTCTCCGGGCATTCCCGGTGTCAGGCGTTTCCGGAGTGATTTTTTTTCTTCTCTTCATGACTGAAGCTCACAGAAAATGGTCTTTTTGGTCTTTACGCTTCTAAACCAGGATCAGCTCTCTTGATTGAAGAAGCGAAGTTTATCTACATGATGCGCCATAAATTCTCAACAACTTGTGTCTTCCTCAGGGGAGATTTTCCGCCGCAGAGGGATACTTTCTTGACAGCATCTCTGTAACTGTTGTATATCACAGCATTCTATCAGGAGGAAAATATGATTGTAAGAAACCTGAACGACCCCGAGGTAACTCAAACGACATACCGCGCTCATGGCGGCGGCATCGCCCGCATGATCCTGACCAGTTCTTTCATGAAAGGCATTGAATTTCTCGCTTATGCCTTTCTGCCCAAAGGGAATACCCTGGAAGCTCACATCGATCCTGTTGAGGAGATCTACTTCATTCTGCAGGGTGGGGGCCGAATGCGCGTTGGCAACGATGAAAAGGATGTCAAAGCGGGTGACGCCGTCTGGATCCCGGCGGGAGATATCCACAGCCTGACCAACAACACGGATGAGGACACCGTGGTCCTGGTCGTCGCCGCTTATCCGCATTGAGTGTCACAGCAACCCGGTGATCCTCCACCTGAACAAATGAGCTCATGAAACCTTTCGCTCGTCCTGACATAAGCATCGTCATTCCGGCCCATAACGAGGCTGCCAGTATCGGCGATATCGTTCAACGTTCCGGGAGCGTTATGGAGGCCTGCAAACTATCCCATGAAATTCTCGTGATTGACGACGGCTCGGAGGACGACACTGCAAAAATCGCCGGGGCCTGCGGTGCAAGGGTCATCCGTCACCCTTATGCAATTGGAAACGGCGCCGCCATCAAGACGGGCATCCGAAATACCCGAGGAGACATCCTGGTCATGCTCGACGGTGACGGCCAGCACGCCCCGGAAGATATCCCGCACCTGTTGAAAAGGATGACTGCTTACGATATGGCGGTTGGCGCCCGGAATCGTTATTCAGACACTCCCCTGCACCGGGATTTCGCCAATGCCATTTACAACAGGTTCGCTTCTTATGTCTGCAAAAGGAAAATCGACGATCTCACCTCGGGCTTCCGCGCGATCAAAGCGGCCATCGCCCGCGAATTCGTCTCCCTGCTGCCCAACACCTTTTCCTATCCGACGACGCTGACCCTGGCGGTTGTCCGTTCCGGTTACAGTCTGGCTTATGTTCCTATCGCCACAGCTCGCCGCATCGGCAAAAGCAAAATCCGCCTCTTTCGGGATGGCACCCGTTTTTTTCTGATCCTTTTAAAGATTGCCACCCTATTCTCTCCCATGCGGGTATTTCTTCCGGTCAGCTTCTTCATGCTCGCAACGGGACTGGGATATGGTCTTTTCCGGATTTTTACCATGGACGGCCGCTACGGTCCCACTTCCGCCATGCTCATGACCATGTCCGTAGTCGTATTCATGGTGGGGCTGGTGTCGGAACAGGTGGCCCAACTCCGTTACGAACGAACGGAACATCAGCGATCCGCACCACAGACTCAGAAAACGGTAAAGGAACAAACGAATGAACCCTGAAGAATCCTCCTCTTCCCTGGTTGAAACCATTACTTTCGGACTGGAACCCCTTGCCCTGATTATTCGGGCAGGTTATGATGAACCAGGTATCCGGTTTTTCACACCTCCTACCTTTTCCCAGCAGGTGGCCTGCATGCAACACCCTCCCGGTCATAAAATTGCGCCCCATGTCCACAATTTCCTGTTTCGACAGGTCATGTACACCCAGGAGGTCCTGATTATCCGGCGCGGCAGATTGAAGGTGAATCTCTTTTCCTCTGAAAAGGATTTCATCACATCCCGGACCCTGGAAAGCGGAGACCTCATTCTGTTGTGCGGCGGCGGGCATTCCTTTGAAATGCTGGAGGAGACCTCGATGATCGAGGTGAAGCAAGGGCCCTATGCCGGAGAGGAGGATAAGACACGCTTTTGAGCCAGGGAGAAAGCAGAATGATCCCAGTTAACGAACCCTTAATCGGAGCAAAAGAGGAGGAATACGTCCGGGAATGTCTCCGCACGGGATGGATTTCCTCCGCCGGCCGTTTTCTTGAAGCATTTGAAGGGCAATGGGCTTCCTATTGCGGACAGAAATTTGGAATTGCCGTCAGCAACGGCACGGCAGCCCTGCAGGTCGCCCTGGGCTGCATCGGCCTGGAACCGGGGGATCGGGTTATTATCCCCACCTTTACGATTATTTCCTGTGCCCTTGCCGTGATATACAATGGCGGGATTCCGGTTCTGGCGGATAGTGATCCGAAAACCTGGTGTCTGTCCCCGGAAGGGGTAAAAGAAGCCGTGGAGCGGGAAGTTCAAAGAGGATACGCCCACCGGCTGAAGGCCATTATGCCGGTTCATATTTACGGACATCCTGTGGACATGGACCCTATTCAGGAACTGGCGGCAACGCATTCTCTCATAGTTGTTGAAGATGCCGCCGAGGCACATGGTGCGGAATATCTCGCTGGTCACACCAGCAGCAGTCCGGCATGGAAGCGGTGTGGTGGACTGGGCGACATGGGTGTGTTCAGTTTTTATGCAAACAAGGCGATCACAACCGGCGAGGGGGGCATGGTGATTACCAGCAACGCAACTTTCGCCGAAAAGGCCCGCAGTCTGCGCAACCTCTGTTTTCGCCCGGAGCAGCGGTTCCTGCATACCGAAGCAGGGCATAATTTCCGCATGACAAACCTCCAGGCCGCCATAGGTTTGGCTCAACTGGAACGGATAGATGCCATCCTGGAGAAAAAGAAAGCCATCGGCAAAGCTTATTGCGAGCGTTTGAAAAACCTTCCCAACTTGCAGCTTCCTGTAGAAGAGCCTTGGGCAAAATCAATTTACTGGATGTTTGGCATCGTACTCACAGAAGATACAAGCATGAACGCCTCTCAAATGGCACAGCGATTGCGAGACCGAGGCATTGATACTCGACCGTTCTTCCTCGGTATGCACGAACAACCCGTTTTTCAGCAGATGGGTCTTTTCCGTGACGAAAAATATCCCGTGGCGGAACGGTTGGCCCGTCGGGGACTGTACCTGCCATCGGGATTGACGCTAACAGAATCCCAGATTGACGAGGTAACAGAAGCGGTAAAAGATATTTTGAGTTGAGAATCTGCGCCAACCGATACAAAAGACCCGCCGGATAATATTTTTTTATTTCTTCCAATTTTGTCATGGACAACATGCCTTTTCAGAAAGAATACGCAGAAGCTTATGATTTCCTGTATCAGGACAAGGATTATCAGTCCGAGTGCGATCTTATAGAAGAGATCTTCAGAACATTCGCCTCCGGCAAGATCCGCACAATTCTCGATCTAGGCTGCGGCACGGGCAGTCATGCAATCCCCCTGGCCCAACGGGGATACCGGGTCACGGGTGTGGATCTCGCTGAAGACATGCTGCAACAAGCCCGGATCAAGGCACATTCCCTGCCGACAGGACAAGTCACATTTCTGCGGGAAGATATGCGTCGATTATCGCTTCCGGATCAATTTGACGCCGTTTTGATGATGTTTGCCGTGCTGGGTTATTCGACGACCAATGAGGATGTTCTGACTGCCTTGAACTCGGTCAGCCGTCATCTCAATCCCGGGGGGCTTTTCATCTGTGACGTCTGGTATGGACCGGCCGTCTTGAAACAGAGACCAGAGGCCAAGGAAAAGACGATCCGGACAGGGAAGCACGAGATCATTCGCAATACGTCGGGGATGCTGGATACATTTCGGCATCTCTGCGAAGTTCGTTATCACCTGCGGCGTTTCCAAAATGGGCAAGTCCTTCAGGAGACAGAAGAAAAACACATCATGCGCTACTTCTTCCCCCAAGAACTGGCCTTTTTCATGCATCAAGCAGCATTGGAGCAGATCCATATCAGCGCGATCGAGAACTTATCCCGGCCGCCGACAGAAGAAACCTGGAACGTCCTTATCGCAGCAAGAAAATTATGACGGCCCGTGGACAAGTAATTTAATAAAGCATGAGTAAAATTATTATTGAAGCAGGCCGCACAGAGAAAAATTATTGGGCTGATCTCTGGCATTACCGGGAGCTCTTTCTGGTTCTGGCATGGCGTGACGTCTCCGTCCGCTACAAGCAGACCATCATCGGGATTCTCTGGGCAATCCTGAGACCTTTACTCACGATGATGGTCTTTACGATCATCTTCGGTCGAATCGCCAGGCTTCCCAGCGACGGCAATGCACCTTACGCCGTGATGGTCTTTGCTGCCATGCTTCCCTGGTCGCTCTTCTCGAATTCCCTGACAGATGCGGCAAACAGCATCATCAGCAACACAAACCTGATCAGCAAGGTGTATTTTCCCAGACTGATTATTCCCGCAGCAACCCTGATAACCTCTTTCATAGATTTCCTCATCAGTTTTGTCATTTTGATTGCGATCATGATCTATTATCAATTTGTTCCCGACTGGCGCATCCTGTTGTTGCCGTTCTTCATCATTCTGGCCTTGCTGGCAAGCCTGGGATCCGGTCTCTGGATTACGGCGTTAAACGTGAAGTACCGCGATTTTCGCTATGTCATTCCTTTCATGGTCCAATTCGGTCTTTACGTGTCTCCTGTGGGTTTCAGCAGCAAGGTCGTTCCGAAACAATGGCGGTTGCTGTACAGCCTCAATCCCCTTGTCGGAGTGATTGATGGTTTCCGTTGGTGCATCCTGGGCGGTAACAGCCCTATTTACGTACCCGGCTTAATGCTGGGCCTCGCGGTAATTGCCTTCTTCCTCTGGCTTGGCCTTTCTTACTTTCGCAAGACAGAAAAAACTTTTTCCGACCTGATTTAATATGTCCGACATAATCATTAAAGCCGAAAATATCGGTAAAAAATATATCATTGGGCATCAGGCTGAATCCAATCGCTATGTGGCTTTGCGCGACGTGCTGATGCAGAATGCACGAACCTTCTGGAACAAGGCTAAAGATCTGGCAAAGGGAAATCCCATCATCCAGGGCGATACCCTGGAAGAAGTATGGGCCCTCAGGGAGGTGAATTTTGAGATCCGGCGCGGAGAAGCAGTGGGCATCATCGGCCGTAACGGAGCAGGCAAAAGCACCCTGCTGAAGATACTGAGCCGCATAACCGAACCTTCGACCGGACGGGTTACCGTTAACGGCCGGGTAGCCAGCCTGCTGGAAGTGGGAACAGGCTTTCATCCGGAGCTCTCCGGCAGGGAGAATATTTATCTGAATGGTGCTATCCTGGGGATGACCCGGCAAGAGATAAAGCGGAAGTTCGACGAGATCGTAGCCTTTGCCGAGGTGGAAAAATACCTGGATACACCGGTAAAGCGTTACTCCAGCGGGATGTACGTTCGCCTGGCTTTCGCCGTCGCCGCCCACCTGGAACCGGAGATACTCTTAGTGGATGAAGTTCTGGCAGTGGGTGATCTGTCTTTTCAGAAGAAATGCCTTGGGAAAATGGAAGATGTGGCAAAAGGGGGCCGAACCGTATTGTTTGTGAGTCATAACATGGGGGCAATCCAGATGCTTTGCCAAAAGTCCATGCTTCTTAAGAACGGCAAACTCGTTATGATTCGAGATTCCGGAGACGCTATTGCTCAATATCTTTCCGATAGCCGGAAGGATCAGGAAGGACAGATAAAACTGGCTCCGACTGGATCGGATGCATTTTTTACGGCAATCTCCATTCGGAATTCGTCAGGAGAGATCTGCAGCGAGATCGACGTCTCTCTGTCCTTGACGATTTCATTTGAATATAAGATCCTTCGTCCTATTCAAGGTTTAGAGGTTTCATTTTCCTTGTTCAATCAATACGGTTCCAAGATTTTCTACTGTCCCCAATCCAGTTCAATCCATCAGCATGAAAATGAATATCCCCCCGGGGAATATGTCGGTTCCGTTGCAATCCCCGGAAATTTTCTAGCACCGGGAAACTACACGATCAGTGCTGGAATACATCAACCTAATATTCAATTATTTGATGGAAGGCAACATATCATCGGATTTCAGATTGTTGAGTGCGGATCTCAGCATTATGCCTTTGGGGGACAAGACATAGGATCTGTGCTTGTTGATTTTCCATGGATGGTTCGTTGCCTGCCTGACGGTGAGAATGTATCGTTTAACTGAGTACAGATCGCATGATCATAATGAGTTATCAACCTTACAGAAGACGCTGAACGATGCTCTGAATTACTGGCTTTACGGAAGTGTTTCTACAGACACTTTCAGGAAGTCGCTTATTGAAAAATTTTTCCTTCGCGTCATGCCATTGCTGGACTGTGTAAAATCGTTTCAGCTTTGCGGAGCAGCTCTGGACATCCAGAAGATGCAAATCTATCGCGGACATGTATCACCTCGACAATATGCAGAAATATTAGCCGGTTTTTTTCAAGTCTGGGAACAGCATATTCCACAGACGAATACAAATCAGACGACTGCCTCTTCAGGAAAAGATTACGCATCATGGTTCAAGGAAGGTGGATTTAACCCTCATTACCGTCCTGTGCATATGCTCCACCGTATTCTTGATGAAGCGGGCAAGACCTTTTTCAAAAAAGCAATCATTCACGGCAGCATTGCCACCCTGGACGATGCCATCGGTTTCAGTGATATGGATCTGGCATTTGTCGTAAAAACATCCATACTCAAAGATCCTGCAGCCTTGCTGCGACTTCGCAACCTGGCAAGAGAAATATTGACGCTGACTTACGCCTTTGATCCATTCATGCATCACGGCCCATATTACATCCCGGAAATTGACCTGGCATGGTACCCCGAAGCCATGTTCCCCTCAATACTCTTTGGCTATGGGGTTGATTTGGTGGGACAAAACGAGGATCTGGAGATTTGGACACGAGATTCCACTGATGTGACAGACCGGATGCTGGACATGTTCAAAGATTTCTTTCAGAGATGGGCCTCTAAACCGGACCCATTAAAAGACAGCTTTGATATTGAATGGGTGTTAGGGAGTGTTATGCTCTTGCCAACCCTATATTATCAGCGTCTTACAGGGACCTTTCTCTTCAAGCGAGATTCTTTTCAGCGAACGGAACCGGACTTTTCTCCAGAAGAATGGGAACCCGTCAGAATTGCGACCGATGTGAGGGCAACACTGGGACCGCGCCCCGAACCCGGCCGCCTGCTTCTATGGACCTCACGTTTGCTTCGCTGGCCTTTTCTATTACAGGCATGGGCTAAAGGCCATTCATCGAGTGTGCAACGGGCTCGAGAAGTGCAGTATAAAATCGGCATGGATTATACCACAAGAGTTTTAAAGCTGCTTGCAGCAATGCAGCAACGCTTGAAACCTGAAATGACGGAATCTTGCCGGAGCTCAGAAGGAAACGCTGTAAAGCATGAACCACATTCCTTCAGTAGATTTTTTTTCCACGGATTGGCCAATGGGCCCTTTATCGACATCCCAAGGAAAACGACTTTATCAAGCTACAGCAGAGCCACCGACTATCTCGTCAATTATTGGGGGAAAATGAATAAGCCTCCTACTGCAATCTATCAGATAGGACGCATCGCCGCACCCGGAATATCCGATCTTGATTTTATTCTGGTATACGCAGACGATACCATCCAGGATTGGCAGCAATATCAACCGGAGTCGTTTCCGGAATGGATCCAATGCCGTTTGACCCATGCGCCCTATATCTGCCCCGAAAGCGCATGGGCGGATCTCCCTTGCTGGTATCCCGTCTTCAATATCAAGCATCTTTGGGGCGATAGGTTATCTCCATTGTCGATGCCGGGCAACGATGCTGCAGGCGTGTACCTGGGGATGCTGGTTGACTACCTGATAGTTAAGATACCCATTGATATTCTCTGGATTGCGTGGACCAAGCCGATTAGGCTGCGCATTCTGCTCTGCATGCTCCATAGTCTTCAATATACCTATCAACTTGCGGAAAAAGCCAATCTGCCGGTTTCGGATGACTATAAAGAGCAGGTGTCGCGCATTGACAATTTGAGGGCTACCTGGTTTGATCTCCCTCAGGAGCGTTTCTCTCTGCTTGAGGAACTTACAGAAAAGGCATGTGACCTCGCCGTTGATCTTATTGAACTCGTGGATCGGGTCCTCTCAGAACAGAAGTCATCAAGCGGAATATACCCATCTGCTCCGGGGATAATCGATTCCAGCTGCATATCGCCTTGGCAATACAAAAATGCCCTGAATATCGCAGCCGCATCCCGATGGATTTCAGATACCATTGATTGGCCAAATCCCACCAGCTTCCAGAAGGTCCTTTCTCTATATGCATCCGTTTCACCTACTTTAGGGGATTATCTTGAAACACAGGGGTTCAATGTCAGGAGTCATTGGGACGGAGGGCAATGGGGAAAGGGCCTTAAGCTCCATGCCCAGACAATGGTCAATTACGCTGAGAAAGCCTTAAAAATGGGGGTTTCGCCGCAGAAATATATCGCTCTGGGTTATCCGGAAATAAACACGAAACGTTCACTTCATCTAAAAAGTAATTTTTCTAAACTAATGAAGATGTTAAGATAAAATCTTAACGAATATTGAATGAAGGGAACGTTATCGACGACGGAACAAACACTCCACCTCAAAATGAATCGCGAAAGGATTCTCATTTTAAGGCCGGATAACATCGGCGACGTTTTACTATTCACCGGGGCGCTCCGGCATATCCGGAATCTTTATCCTGATGCGCATATCACACTTGCCGCACAGGCGCACATTGTCAATCTCGTCGAATTATGTCCTTACATCGATGCCTGTGTTCCTGTTGGTGAATTAACGTGGCGGGGAAAGATCGAACATGCTGAATTCCCTCTGAAATCGGAAATGGAGCACGCCATCGACGTTGCCAATAAGCTCTGGAATTTCGTTTACAGGCCCTTCGACATTATCATTTATCCAATCAAGTCGCCGCAAGTCCGTCATCTGAGAATCATAGACTGCCTGACTGGGAGAAAAACCTTTGGAATTACCGGCTGCAACCTCAACGCTCCGGAGAAGGGATATCCTGCAGGATTGAATCCCTCTTTGCTGTTGAAAAAAAAGTTTGATGTTTCCACAATCGATCCCTGGGTACACGAACTTCTGATTACATTGGACTTTCTCGTTTTTATGGGATGCGATGCCATCTCCCTTGATGACATCAGGCCTGAATTCTGGCTTGACGATTCGGAAAAAAATTATCTCAATGGGTTACAAAGGAATGGAAGGAATGTCATCGGGCTGTTCCCCGGCGCTTCACATAGAGAAAAACGTTGGAAATCGAATAATTATGGGGAGCTTGCAAAACTTTTAGGTCAACAACAGATCTACGTTATCTTCGGAAGCTCCGAGGACAGGGAATTGGCAGAGCAAACGGCGTTTTATATTAGAGGAAACTGTGAGAATGCTGAAATTCTGGACTTTACAGGACAAACGACGCTCAGAGCGTTGGTGAAGACAATCATGTCCTGTGATCTTTTAATCAGTATGGACACGTCAGGATTGCACATGGCCGTCGCAGCAGGCGTTCCGGGAATCGGCATTGTCGGTGGCGGTCACTTCGGCCGGTTTGTTCCTTGGGGGAATCCTGAAAAACATGTCTTCCTGACGAAAAAAACGGAATGTTTTCATTGCAATTGGCAATGTATTCATGAAGAAGCAGAATGTATCGAAGGAGTCTCTCCTCAAGAAGTTGCCCTGGCTGCATCAAAACTGCTGAATTATAAATGCCAGGGGAAATGACAAGACCGATGGATTGCTATGCATCAGATATTCAATGCCTCCGTTCAATATTCACAGCAGAATTATCGTCTTTCCGAAAAGTCCGCATCAGCAGGCATCAGATATGCATACATGTTCTCAAAACGAGAATGGCCGTCTTTGAATGATCAGTGTAATTACCCCTGTCTATAATGGAAAGCGCTACATTGAATCCTGCATTATCAATGTGATTGAACAGGCATGCCCCGATGCGGAACACATTATCGTCGATGGCGGTTCAACCGATGGCACGGTTGAAATCATCAAGCACTATGCGGAACGTTATAAGCACATCCGCTGGGTGTCGGAGAAGGACATGGGGCAGTCGGATGCCATGAACAAAGGTATCCGGATGGCTGACGGGAATATCCTGGGGTTCCTTAATGTCGACGATTACTACGCACCAGGGGCTTTGATCGGAGCGCTCAATCTCATGGAAACCCTCCCGGAACCGACACTGCTTGTGGGGAATTGCACTATGTGGGGGGATGACGGCAGGTTCCTGGGAACAAACAAACCTGCATACCTTGAACTAACTCAGCTTCTAACGGGAGATGAATCTGTTTTCCCTTTCCCGATAAATCCTTCTGCGTATTTTTATCACAAATCATTGCATGACAGAATCGGCATGTATGACATAGATGAACATTACACCCTGGATCTGGATTTCATCCTCAGGACAGCGATGAAATTGAAACCCGTCTATGTTGACAAGGACTTTGGCAATTTCCGCTATATCCAAGGCACAAAAACCTTTGAGGATATGCAGGGAAATACCGGGAAAATACGATTAACAAAGCTCATCAAAAAGTATCGCAAAATGTTACCTCTGGGGAAGAGGTTGAAAATTTTATATTTTATGACTTTCGGAAAATTGCTTCATTTTTGTGAGGGAGGATTTTTTGAGATAATTCATAGCATTTCGCTAAAATCAGAAGTAAAAAATCAACAGAAGCAATTAAAATAGGGAAGCATCAAATGGTAGCTTGGCAGCCTTTCATCTCAATCATCATTCCGACCTACAATCGGGCAAATATGCTGCCGGTAACGCTGGACAGCTTCCTCGCACAGAATTATCCACAGGACAGGCACGAAATCATTGTCGTAGATAATAATTCGACGGATACCACGCGGGAGATCTTGGCGCGATATGTGGGCAACTCGACCGTACCCGTAAGATACCTCTTTGAACCTCGTCAGGGGGTCCATCATGCGCGAAACAGCGCGGCGCAAAAGGCAGGCGGCAATATTCTGTACTTTACCGACGACGATATGGTAGCTGATCCGGCTTTGTTGACTGAGTTGGTCAAGGTGTTCGACCTGTTTCCTGAAGTCGGTTGCGCTACGGGTCTCATTCTTCCCCTGTTTGAAGAAGAACCGCCAGCCTGGGTCCGTCTTTTCCTTTGGAATCACTACTTGAGTCTGACGGAAAAGAACAGGCCCGAGGAATTGATTGTCTCAAAAAATGATCTTGTGTACAGCTGCCACCAGGCCATCCGCCGCGAGCTTTTTTTCCAGGCAGGTGGCTTTAATCCCGAAAATACGGCCGGAGTCTGGATCGGTGATGGGGAAACAGGCCTAAATATAAAAATTAAAAATTTAGGTTACAAATTTGCGTACACATCTAAATCCCTTATATATCACATGATTCCACAAAGCAGAACCACGCTTGCTTATCTAATCAAGAGAATAGGAAACCAAGGATTTTGCGATTCATATACCGAGTACAGGAATCATAGGAAAAGGGGTAAAATTATCCCCTTAATGATCAGAAGAAATACAATAGATCTTATAAAGAATTTATCCTTTATCCTATTGAAAATAGCTGCAGGCAAACTTTCATGGCATTTTATCCCTGCCAGGATGATGTATTTTCACAAAAGAAATGTCTATGATTTAAAATTATATAGAGATGATAATTTTCGGAAGGCTGCAGACATTGATGATTGGATAAATAATGATCATTATTTAACGTTATAGTAATTTTGATAAAAACCATTAACCAGGTTCTCATGCCGGGCGGACTAGAAAAAGAGACGTGAAAATTCCCAAAGACCGGTAAAAATCACAGGTCTTTCTGTTGGTGGAGGCCGTGAAGGAGAACGATCAAGAACGGCCAAAAAGGCCTGAAATGTATTTCATTATAATTAACCTGCTGAGATAACGAGCTTTAAGACAATGTCCGTTTTGGAAAGGGCAGCAATTGAAATCCATGGTATAACTGTTGCTTTTATAACAAATCGTTTTATTGGTTGATTTATGAGAATGGAATATCGAAGTTCGCAGAGATAATAAAGAAAGCAGGAACGGCGGCACTGAGTTTTTTAGCAACATAAATTAAAATCAATTTAATTTTAAAAAAGATTGGATTTATGATTAAAAAATTAAACAAAAAGAGCGGCAATAAGGGTTTTACCTTGATCGAACTCATGATCGTCATCGCAATAATAGGCATCTTGGCGGCCATCGCCATCCCGCAGTTTTCCAAGTATAAGGAGGCCGGCTTTGTAGCCTCCATGAAGTCTGATGCCAACAGTATCAGGAATGCCGAAGAGGCATACTTTAATGCGGATAATGGTGGAGTATACACAGCGACCGTTGCTAACCTAACAGCCTATGGTCTTAATAGCCTTTCTGCCGGCAACTCGGCGACGATTACCTTGACAGTTGGCCCCCCCGCAACTTATAGGGTAGTAGTTACGTCTACCAAAACAAACAAAACAGTTACCTATGATAGTTCAACCGGTGAAATTACGGCCAACTAACCGCCACGCCCAGCACGGGCACAGCGAATGAAATAAAAATTTTCATATAAAGATATAGTATGTTTGTTTTCTAGATGGCACTAATCCAATGCCAATCTGTCTTTGTCAGCTGACAAATCACCGACTTATACTGCCACTACTGCCAAGCCTGACTCGGATTGCTCCATAGCGGCATCCAGTTTATCAAAAACTCGGTTGGCAAAATAAAATTCCTTCGTAAAATTTGCCATATTCGTTTTGCCGGGTTCGTTCTGGCGAATAAGGTAGCGGTCTTATGAAAGCTGATTTGAATTCTTCTTGCCATGCCACCCCTATGGCGAGTTATATCATGGTACCATCTTGAATCCATATCTGAATAAGGACATACTCAAGTCAGTACAGACCAAAATAGGCATCTACCTTGGCTCTGGACCAGAATCCGGAGGGATGTTTCAGTACGGCCTTTCTATACTGGATGCTGCGGCTTCTCTGCCGGAAGATCGCTACAAAACGATCGTTGCCTACACGACGGAGCGTTGGGAAGAACATCTCAATTTTCTGGGTCTTGAGCATTTCCGAATATCACAAGATCTCTTATGGCGCATCTTCAAGGGCAAGGCTTGGCTCCTTTTGAATCTGCCGATTTCTTTCTGGCAGCGGGCTTGCTTCAATTTCAATCCCGTCTTTTTTCGGCGCCTGATTCAGGAAGACTGTGCTTTGTGGATCTTTCCTTCGCAAGATACCTGGACATATCTCCTTCCCCTTAATTCATTGGGAATTATTCATGATCTGATGCACCGCTATGAAAGAAGATTCCCCGAGGCCGCCGCACCACTGGAATACCTGCGCAGAGAAAAGCATTATCGGGCCATCTGCAAATACTCCAGGGGCATCCTCGTCGATTCCTCTTGCGGGGGAAAACAGGTCATGGAATCCTACGAGGTCAGCGCAGATCGTATTCATGTCCTGCCTTATGTCCCTCCGGAATATATAAATTCGCAAGGCCATTCCATAAACTTTGACACAAAATATGAACTGCCTCGCAAGTTTTTCTTCTATCCGGCACAGTTCTGGGAGCATAAGAATCATCGCAACCTGCTTGCAGCCTTAGCTGGTCTGAAACACGAAATCGATGACATTCACCTTGTGTTGGTCGGATCGGTAAAAAATGCTTACAAAAAAACACTGGAATATCTCAACGCGATGAATCTTTCCAATAATGTCACCATCCTCGGATATGTTGCCAGCGAAGACATGCCCGAGTTTTACCGCCGGACGCGAGGACTCATTTTTCCGTCGTTTTTTGGTCCGACGAATATTCCTCCACTAGAAGCATGCGCTACGGGATGCCCTATGGCGGTTTCAAATATCTACGGCATGCCTGAACAGTTAGGAGACGCTGCTCTGTTTTTCAATCCAAACTCCGTGGATGAAATCGCCAGCGCCATGAAAAGATTGTGGACCGATGACGATTTATGCAAAAAGCTCAGCACAAAAGGGAAAAAAAGGGCGGCCTTATGGAATCAAAATTCATTCAACGGGAAATTCCAAGCAATCATCGAAGAAGTGATACGGAACGCTGATTCATGAAAACCGATGATCCATTCTTCAGCATTATCACCGCTTCACTGAACTGCATCGACACGATCCGTGAAACCATCGATTCCATTGCAGAACAGACATTTTCACAAATAGAGCATATCATCATCGACGGCGGTTCATCGGACGGGACCCTGAATATAATCAAGAATGCAGCCCGACACCATCGGATATCCTACCTTTCAGAAAGAGATGACGGAATCGCCGATGCTTTAAACAAGGGAATCCGTATGGCAAAGGGGCAGTATCTGTTGGTCCTGCAGGCAGATGATCGCCTTATTTCCCACGATGTCTGTGAAAAGGTTTATCCTGTCGTTGCCGGTCAAACTTATGATATTGTCAGTTACCCCGTTTTAAAAATTGACCAGAGCGGAAAAATGACTCCTTTCAACCCCGTTACAACACCTTGGTGGTATCACTTTAAAACCACATTTCCACACTCAGGGGCATTCGTCCATAAAAGGGTCTTTGAACGGATAGGCGGCTTCAAGAAAGAGATTTCCATTGCTTTGGACTATGATTTTTTTTACCGGGCACTTGATTCGGCAACCTGTTCCGTACTGATACAGTCCATGCCCGCCGCTGTCATTGGGTGCAATGGTATCAGCAGTAATCCGAATTATCTGAAAAAACGACTCCGGGAAGAACATCTCATTCAGAAAGCGAACGAAAAAAGGCTTAAGTGGAAATTTATGCAACTGATCTTCAGGAAAATATATGTCCCTTATAAGCTTGTCTCAACCAGAATAAAGATGCCTTCATTTTAAAGACTCTATGATTCTCAGCCCCATGCCCACCGGTAACGGCGCCTTTGTCCTGCATAAAATGCTCGAATCAGGAATTCAAGGGTATCGTGTTTGCCCCTACTCGCCCATGCGGGAGTTTTTCCCTGCCACCCTCCCCTTTTTATTAAGGGGCCGAAAGCCTTCCCTGGTTCACACCACGGCGGATTACGGGATATTCTTCCGTCGTCCGGGGATTCCCCTGGTGCTCACACTCCACGGTTTTTTTCTGGACGCCATGATGCTGCGTTACAGCACCCTTATCCAGCGCATTCATTATCATACAGATCTACGCTGGTTCACCCGTGCCTCGTTAAAAGCAGCCGATTCGGTCACCGCTGTCAGTCGGTTTCTGGCGGAAATCACCCAGCGGGAGCTTGGGCTTACCCGGAAAATTCAAGTGATTTACAATGGAATAGACACGGCCGAATTTTATCCAGTCGGTAAGAAAACCGGAGGAAAAAGAATCCGGGTCCTTTTTGCGGGAAATCTCCACCGGCGGAAAGGCGCATTCCTTCTCCCGGCCATCGCCCGCAGGTTGAACCCCGGCATCACCATCGGGTATGCCCGTGGATTAAGATCAAAAACGCCTCTTCCATCCACCTCCAACCTGATGGATCTGGGAAATGTTCCCCTAAAGGAGATGCCTGCGCTCTACCGGCAATACGACCTGCTGCTTTTTCCTTCTGTCCGGGAGGGGTTTGGTCTGGTTGTCGCTGAAGCGATGTCTTGCGGCCTGCCGATTGTCGCGTCCGACACTTCGGCCATCCCTGAACTCGTCATTGACGGCAAGGGCGGCTTCCTCTGCGAACCGGGAAATTCCGATGCCTTTGCGGAAAAGATCAACCTGCTTGCCGAAATGCCGGAACTGCGGCGGGAAATGGGCGAATTCAACCGCGCCCGCGTGGAACGATACTTCACTCGAGAACGTATGATTCGGGAATATACTGAACTGTTTGACAGGATCCTTGATCGCGGTGTTTCAGAATAGACGGTTAAGGGAAGTCATCTCTACGGCTTATCAAAGGCCATCATTTTTTCGATCATCCCCTTGTATCTCTCCGAAATAATATCCCAGTCGTAACGTTCCCGAACAAAGGCCCGGCCTCTGCGCCCCAGTTCAGTCCGGATATCCGGAGAATCGAGCAGATAGATAATTTTTTCCGCCAACGCCGACTCGTCTTTTTGCGGAACGATGAGTCCCGTTTTTCCATCGGCAACAATATCCCGAATCGCCGGCAGATCCGTTGCGACAACACCACATTCACACCCCAGCGCCTCAACCTGAACCAGTCCAAAACCTTCTTGATCCCCATCGGCTGCAACGATCGAGGGGAAAGCCACAATTTCCGAAGCCTGGTAGAGTGCCGGCAAATCCTGGTTCCCCACGGATCCGAGAAAGGTGACACTCGAATCTAGGTTCAACCGCTCTGCCTCTTTTCTTAGATTCTGCTCTTCCGGGCCACTGCCGGCAATCAGCAGACGGGCTTCGGGATGGACCTGTAATATCGCAGGCATGGCCCGAAGCAGATAAATCAGTCCCTTCTTTTCCACCAGCCGCCCGACAAACAGCAATTGTCCGGGAATTCGAGTTGCGGCATCCGAAGGGGGAATAAAAGTGCTTTCAAGATCGACACCCATCGGAATGACATCGGTGATGAGATCACGGCTACTCAGCCGCAGCACTTCTACCTTCATCACCCGGCTGACTACCGTGAGCCCCTGGATTCGAGAAAGGACAAAGCGTTTGAGGATTCTAAACAGGCTCCCTTTTAAAGCAAACAGATCCCCGCCGTGAGAAGTGCACAGGATCGGGCATCTTGATCCGGAACACATCCGCGAAAGAATCGCCACGAAACCCTGGGGAAGTAACCAGTGTGCATGGATTGCCTCATAACAGCCTGACTTGAGCAGTCGATACAGTGCGGCCAGTTCGCCAAGAAGGAAAAAAGGAACCAGAAGAAAACGCCAGGGGTGCTGCTTCAGACTGGGAAGAATACCGCCCTCATAAGCGAGTTTCTCACCATCTCCCCAGAAATAACGAAACCGGAACACCCGGATGCCGTCCATTTCCTCAATATCTTCCGCCCCCGGCGCATGTGGAGCAAGAACATGCACGGTAAAATGGCGAGCCAGTCGCCTGGACAGCTCATAGACAAAGGGAGGCTCCCGATCTCCCGGCCACCGGGGAAAGGTTGAGGTCAGGATAAGGAGGGTGGGGTGGATAGTTTGCATAAACTTACAGTGATGGAGATATTCCCTTTATTATCCGATGGATAAGTTATTGTGCCATATTTATGTATTTATTCATCGGATCATTAAATAATTTTATAAACTGCATATCCTTGAAATTCATACAGCAATTTTGTACCGCTATTAAATGACCGTGAAAAATCATATATCTGCGACTCTGAAAAATTATCTTTCAAATATCGCTCGAACAAATCCATCCGAACGAGCAGATGTGAGTAATTCTGGTTTTTGAAATAGCTTCTTAGTGATTGATCGTAAATTGATGCCTCAATCATTTCATGAATTACATTCATACCAAAGCAACGGTCATGAACATAGGCACGATCGAGATAATATCCCCTTCTTCCCGTAAAAATTAAGCGAACACAGGCGTTTTGAGGCAAATTCTCATTAATATACTTGATTGACTGATAACCATCCAAATGACGGACTAAATACGTATCCCTTGTCTCCTGATTCAATATATAGGGCATCGGATCAACTGACATAAAATAATTTTTCAAGTAGATAGAGTTCATTACCAAACATAGTACTAAAACAGAAAAGACCACTGACTTCAATCCATACTGCGCAAACAGGGGCCCGTTCCATTTGAAGTTTAGAATGTTTCTCAATCCATAAACACATAGTATCGATAGGAAAGGCACGATAGGTAGGATATAGCGGATCCTGATGACCTCGGTAAAAAAAGCGACAAAGATGAAAAAACCTGTAAAGACGGAAAATAAAACAGCTACCTTCCGATATTGACGGTTCATAAATGAAAAAGGTAAAAATATGATCAGAATCAGATTCAAAACTCCATCGAAGTATTGCGGTGAATCATCTCTGCCCTGGAAAAATATCCTCAGGGGGATCAGAATCGTTTCCCAGAAACTTTCTCCATAGTACATAATTCTTGTCTTGAAAAGGTTGTGATTAGCATTATCCTGAAGAGATTTCAGCACTTGCCCCTTGAAATCTGAAGTATTTTGATGATATTCACGAAAAATCCCATCAAACAATGGATATAGAGGATTTCCCGTCGAAATATAATTCACAAGGTACCAAGGTAAGACGAAAAGTAAACAGACTATGCAGAAGAGTACCCCATATTTCAAAGCCCTTCCCTGCCTTCCCGTATCTCTGGCATAGATAAACACCACCATCATATTCAGGAAGAAAAAGGCTATCAGAGAATTGTGTTTGGACCCCAAGGCGAGTCCCATGCAAAGGGCGGAACAATAAAACCATTTTCCATCTTTATATTCAGAATCTCGCCATTGGACAAATGACAGCAGGCTCCCTGTAATAAATAAAGTCATACCAAGATCGACGTAAGCCATTGTTGAAAGGCGCATAATGATAGGAGTGCTGACAAAAATCAATCCTCCCAGCAATGCCCATAGATGTCCAATTCTCACATTCAAATGCAAATAGATGAGTAAACCGGTGCAGACGCCGAAGAGTAAATGGATGTAATTAGGAATAATATCGTTATGGAAATAAAGCGGGATACTGTAAAGCAGCTCAATATTCATTGGATAGTAAGAGAATTCCGCCCAGGGAATATGAAAGAACTTACCGTGCAACAACCACAGTTTCGGAAGGGCAAGATGATGAATCAGGGCATCCCGGGCAGTTGGCGGAACATAGCTCAAGAAAGTCAGCGGGATTAAAAAACATGCTATGGCAGCTAATAACAGGAATTCGATAATGCGGTTTAATTTCATATTGATTTGCACAAATAAAAAGCCCCTGATCTGAGGTCCGTCATTGCCTCAAGTATCTTGTTTTTCCGGCGCATTGCTGTTGACGCTGTTGCACGCCAGTATGAACATCACACAAGTTCGGAAGCGAGGAAGTTTTAGTTTTTCCATTTAAAATTTATTGTGGGCAAATTCCCTGTAAGGGGTTTGAGTTCTGAGCCAGATTTGTACCGGCAAGTTAACGTTAACTAAAAAGGGTGAGGAACTTCCTCACCCTTCTCCATCAGACTTCTTTCTTACGACATGGTTTCAATAAGGAAACCTTCGACGTTAATCTTGTACATCATTGTGCTTCCATGACTGTATCAGCAATTTCAGTCTAAGCCTGACCCTGGTCCTTTCAGTTTTAATTCATCGTGGTCTGACCGGTTGAACTATTATAGGTCACTGCTTTGCTCGTCTTGGTAGATGCCATCGCTACCGTAAATGTGGCGGGAGGACCGGCAGTTACAGTAATTGTTCCTGAATTACCATCAGAATAGTTTTTAAAACCAAAGTTGGTAAGATCAGTGGCACTGGATGTATAGATATTTTTATCCACATAATAGGCTTCCTCGGCAATCCTGATAGAGTTGGCATCAGCTTTCATCGATGCCTGATAGCCACGCTCCCGATATGCGGAAAACTGGGGAATGGCAATGGCCGCCAGGATGCCGATGATCGCGATGACGATCATAAGTTCAATCAAAGTGAAACCTTTCTGCCCGCTCTTCTTGTTAATTGCTGTCATCATAACTTCTAATCTCCTTTTTTTTATTAAATGATTTTTTCTTTTATGTTTTGTTGTGAAAATTCTATTTCCTGCCCCTGACTTCTCTGACTACGACACCACCTCCCTGTCCTGTAAAATGTTCCTCTTCTTTAAGATCAAGACGTACCGTTGTGAACTGATTTGCTATAAGAGCAATGACTGTACCAGAAGCGGTACATGAAGATCAGCAAGGAGGAAGCACTTAATAAAGATAAGTTATTTCAAATTGTTATATTTAACAAAAATTTTAACAGAACTTTGTGATCGCCAACAACAGGTTTTGACACAACCTTCTACAAACAAAAAAGACCGGTGATTTTCACCGGTCTTTGGTCATTTTCCCCTGACGCCTTGACTATGATCCCTTCAATGTTACATCCCCCCCCATCCGTGACCTCTGTTTTCATACTTTTCATAGGTATCCAGATCAGGCGTATAGACCACAACCACGTTATTTTCCTTCATTTTAAATACCCTCGAAGCCGATAAAATGGAGTACCAGATTCCCACAGGCTTCCCTTGGGGGTCAAGAAGGGTAAATCCAAACAGACCCTGACCGATCATTGACGCCCTCGACTTCATCCCGGTAACGAGTTCTTTCATTCGAGAAGGAGTCCTATCGACAGGTTTCCACAAGGTGGATTCCAGGACATAGTGATTATCCAGGCCCAGCAGGGCATTCGGGTGGACGTCCGATCCGCTGAAGTAATAGTTCATTCCCGGATTGACCTGATAGAGTTCAAAAGCCTGTGTGACTTTTGAATCCGGGGAGAACCGTCCATAGTCAGAATTGTGCAGCGATGCACATCCTTGCAGGACCAGTAGAAACCCTACCAGGATCAAGCCATGTAGATCTGCATAAAATCTTTTCATCTTTTCGACCTCCCTGTTTTTCATAACGGATTATCAAAAAAGGATAAATTCCTGTATTTAATATATTATAAGAATGTCGTGTCAGCGAGAGTTTTTTTACAAGGGAAAGCCAGCCCCTCATCGCCACTTTGAGATTGACAGGTCACAAAACATAATATAAAAAGCCGTAATTCTGAATGTTTCTCTTTTCATTTTCTCTTTGTTTCAAGGTGTTGCCGATCTCATAACCGCCTCTATTTGAGAAGGAGAAAATATGGATGCCCTTCTTTCCATCAATCTTTCAATCCCGATGATTCAGATCGCCCTGCTGCTCTTACTCAGTACCTCGGCTCTGATGCTCGGCCGGTTTAAACTGGCACTGATTCTCAATTACAGCTTTATTCTCTACTGGGCTTACATCCTCAACATGAATACCATCCGGGACGCCGGTCAGTCCGTTATCGACAAATTCACCCTACTGTATTTCGGTTTCGGGTTAATCATCATCCTGCTTGCGCTGGTCGGTTTCTTTGCTCACAACGATTAAATTCCAGCTTAGACTCTTCCACAGAGCACTACTTTTTTTGCTTTTTGGGAGTGAAGGCCAGACAGGATGCCCCGGAGTGCCGATAAACCGCCTCTGAAGGCAGAGAAAATGACATGAACGACATAGCCCGGCAGCCGTAAGGCCGCCGGGGGTCATAGGTTATAAAAAAATGTAGGCAGGAAAAACAGGAGGTTTTTGTTTCTGTCATTCAACAATTTACTACACAAGCGGTTCCACATTCAACTTTCTTTGAAGACGCAGGTTTGCAGCCGCCAGAGAGTCCTCCGATCCATAGACGGCAATCCCTTCTTCCTTCTGTGTGGCTCGAAAATAACCAATAGCCGCATCCCGGAGACTCTCCGTTGATGCGTCTAGAATGGCTTCCCGAAATCGCCGGCGGTCGTTGTCGGATATGCCGGCCAGTTCCCGAATCATGGCCACTGTTCCCCGCCCGGAAGGATCCATGGGCCTGTCCAGCGCACCAATCGTACCGACAATCGCTTTCTCCATTTCCTCAGGCGCCAGTTTTCCATCGGCAATAAATGCCATGGCTTTCTGGTAAATCTCAAGGGTCTCCACAATGCGGGGGTCCCGATAGGACAGAAAAGAAAACATCCCACCCATTGGATCGAATTGGCACATCCCGCCATAGGCGCCTCCCTGAACCCGGATGTGCTTGTAGAGGAAACCATTGGACAAATGACGGGCCAGCACCAGCAAGAAAGGCGATAAGGGAGATGTGAAGTTCGGAGCGGCCATGACCCGAGCGACATAGGACACTTGGGCGGGAATGGCAATACCAGCATAAACAGGTCTTCTTTCCGGATGAGGTCCGGATTCCTCTTTGACACTCCTTGTCAGGCAATTGACAAGGTCCTTTGCCTGTTTCAAAAGCAGGGAAAGACCTTCATCGTCTCCCGTCATATTAAGCAGCAGCCTGTCCCGGTTGAAAACCAAGGATCGGAGATAGTCCAGCTTTTCCTGGAGTTCCCCGGGATTTTTCTGAAATTCCTCAACAATGCGGCTGACAAAGCGCAGTTGCGTGCGGCCGTGCCACTGTTCATCACGCCAGGCAGGCAGGGAAAGACCAGCCCCTGCCGCCATCCGGGCAAAGGCGTGCCCCGAAGGGACGACGGCGGCATGGAGCCCGTTTTTCTTTTCCGCGAGGAGATCACGCATCCGGGCTTCATGGCTGAGATCTCCGGCTGTTAGAACATCCGTCAGAATTCCGATGGCATCCGGAACATTCCGGTGCAGGGCGGATACGCCGAAAATCATCCGCTGCCAAGAGTCCTGACCACTGGCCGTCAAGCCCGCACTGAGGGAAGAACCAAGTCCTCCAGTCTTCAAAGCAATCCGCTTGGCCATCTCCTCATAGGAATAGCCTGCAGCCCCCATATTGCTCGCCATCTTGCCCAACAGGGGCAGATAAGGCTGCAGTTCCTCGGGAACGGAGGACACATCAAAGGCCAGTTCAGCATAGACAATCCCGTTGGTAAACAGATTGTGAAGAAGGACGGAAACGCCTTCCATAGAACTTTTCTCCGTGGGAATCGTTTCGATGGTCCTTTCCAGATCGGCGACCCGAAGTTTCGGCAGGGAAGCGGCCGCTTCCGGACTGTCCGGTTCACTCTGGAACTGACGGAGCCTCTGCGTAGTTTCCCTGATCTGTTCAAGGACCGGGTTACTCATGGCAGCTTTCATTTTCGCCATTTTTTCCCGGAACTCACTTTCCTCTTCCTCGGCAATCGTCTGGCTGGGCTCAAGAATCGCAAGGACTCGATGGGGATTGTCGAGCAGCCAGGTTTGCGTCAAGCATTCGAAGAGGTCCGGCTGGGCCTCCCATTTTCTGCGGATGTTTTCGATAATCCGGGGAAAGTTCAGGCCGGAGAGGGGATCGCCATCATAAAGCCAGGTATGGTAAACCCTTCCCATCAGGACAATCCCATACGGATAGGCACTGCGGACGATTTCCTTGCCCTGAAATTCGATTTGATGCAGAATGCCTTCGATCAGTTCCCGGTCAAACCCCTTTTTGATTGTTTCCTTCAGCGTGTCCATAATACAGGTTTCAACCGCTCCAGCCTTTTGCGGATCGCTTCCCCGCAGGCCCACGGCAAACATAAGCTGGCGCAAATCTCTTTCGATGCCCGATACAGGAGAAAGATCCTCACCCAAACCGGAATCGATAAGGGACTTGCGGAGCGGAGCGGCGGCGCTGCCGATCAGAATCCCCGACAGGACTTCCAGAAGAATGGCGGTTTCGTCATCGGTATTGTCCGTAAGCATCCAAGCTATATTGATGGCGGTCTTGCCGGTCAGCGGCTCCTCTCTTCCAATCGGATAAACCGAGTGAACCTGAGAGGGAACCGTCCAGTGGGGCTGGCAACTCACTTCAGAATTCACGGCGGTCCGTTCAAAACCGGCCAGTATCTCCTCCAGAAAGGCCAGATGCTCAACCGTCGGGATATCTCCATAGAGGAAAAACCGGGCATTAGACGGAGAATAATAGAGGCGGTGAAATGCCCGGAACTCATCGTAGCTCAGGGTGGGGATCTTTTCAGGATTGCCTCCGGAATCAAAGGCGTATGTCGTATCCGGGTAGAGGGCTTCCTGAATCTCTTTAAACATAAGGGTCTCCGGCGAGGAATAAGCCCCTTTCATCTCGTTGTATACGATACCGGAGATGGTGAGTTCACTGGTTGTGTCCTCAGGGTCGACAAATTCAAAATGATGGCCTTCCTGAAGAAAGGTCTCCTTTAAGAGGCGTGGGTGAAGAACCAGATCGGTGTAAACGCGGACGAGATTGAAAAAATCGGTTTTCACCTGGCTGGCCACGGGATAGATGGTCTTGTCGGGATAGGTGAAAGCATTGATAAAGGTCTGCAGGGTTCCCCGGACCAGTTCGTTAAAGGCATCCTTGAGTGGATATTTTTCCGAACCAGCCAGGACGGAATGTTCCAGGATATGCGGGACACCAGTGGAATCCGCCGGGGGTGTGCGAAAACCGATGGAGAAAAGGTTTTCCCTGTCCGTACTGTGAAGATGAAGCAATTTTGCACCGGTTTTTTCGTGCGCAATCTCATAGGCCGTAACTCGGAGATCGTCAATCTGTTCAACGCGCAACACTTGAAATCCAAAAAGTTGATCGCCGACCTTCAGGGCCGGTTCCGGGCATTTTCCTGCTTCATCCATGGTCTTTCTATCCCCTGTTCAATTGTTTTTTACCAATTTCTATCCGTTAAATCTTTTTGAATCGACCGTCAAGGGAAAAACAGGGAAAATGCCTGAGATGGCTGATTATTTCAATTCTAGATCAAAGGTGATAGCAGGGCTGGCAAAGCAGAGGCGACGCAGACGCACACAGACATACGTTGAGGAGCCGATAACGAAGCCAACGCAGATAGCGCTTTGATCTAGAATTGGAATTAGAAATGATTGCAGATCAATGGTTAGGCAGGGACGCATTGGAATAAAAAAATCACGGGTTGTATTGCTTTGACTGCCAAGCCGGCTTTGGCATTTGGGTCTATCCGCAGAGATTACGTAAGGAACTCTTTGGAAAGATCTACCTTTTCAAAGTTTGACCCGGCCTCTACCAATGCGAGACAATTTCACATCGTTTTCCAAAGGAAAATTCGAGACCAATCTAAGACATAAAATAAAATCCGAGCTCCTTCTGGGTCCACTGGTCCTGATGAATAAACGTGCCTCCCACGGTTTGCCCGTCAACCCATTTCACCTCTATCATCTGGTCAACTAAAGTTTTATTTCTGTCATCCAGGGTAAACGTTAGTTTTAAAATATAGCCCGGTTTTAAATTGTATTTCACCCTGGTCCTGAATTTTATTCCGGTCTTTGAGAGATCTGTTATCTCGATTCTTCCTGCCTGCTCTTCCATAGGTTGCTGTTGGATGAAGGTCCCATGAAGGCTGACTTCTTTTCTATACGTCTTTCTGAATTCACAAGTGACTTCATACACAGCTTCACATTTCGAACATTTATACTCGATGACGTTTACAACCCCGTTCGATCCGCTTAAATCAACCGACGAAGTATGCTTACAATGATCGCACGTTATCCATGCTATCCCTTTATCGTTTACCAAGACCTTTTGCATCTATGCCATCGCTCCTTGTTTTATGAAAAAGTAATTAGCAAAAAACACACCGAAAAACGATACCCTTCAGCAAACCGGCATATAATCCAGAAGAATGCTTCATAAAGGCTTTCTGAATTAATTTTCTGCGCATAGGGGATCGAAAGAGCTTGTTTTTTTTTCGACAAATTCATTCTTTATTTATGAAGAGGAATCTCTCATGCATTGCCTGAAAAAATATCTTGACAAATTTAAAAAATATTGCCGGATTTTAATAAATGTGATTTAAGGAGCATTGTTTGCAGTTAAAATCTCCGGCATTCATAATGAGGATCAAATCTCAAGAATGTTTGTGCATTGGGGATTATCTTCAGACGCAATAATCACCGCAGGAAGCATAGATTAGGAGAAGTTGGGTAACGTGGTTAAACAACATAAAAAGAAAGATTTAAGGCGAAAGCAAATCATTCAGGCGGCTATTGAAGTATTCGGGAATAACAGTTTCAAAGAGGCCTCAATCTCTGAAATCGCACAAAGGGCAAAAATAGCTGAGGGAACGATTTATCAGTATTTTAAAAACAAAGAAGACCTCTTCTTTTCAATTCCGGCAGAAATGATAGAAGAATTTTGGGATGAGCTTGACCTCCACCTCCAGGGAATTCATGATTCTTTCAATAAAATGAGCAAATTCGTCTGGTTCTACCTATATCATTTCAAAATGAATCCGGCTTATGCCCGAAGTATGATGCTTGAAATGCGCGTAAGTAAAAATTTTTCCAAATCAAAAACCCATGACAAGGTAGGGTGGATCTACGAAAGAGTTTTAGAAATTATCAAAGAGGGCCAGGAGGAAGGACTCATCCGCAAGGATGTTGAGGGATATGCCATCAGGGAGATGTTAATGGGAATGCTGGAAGCCAGGCTCACCAGATGGCTGCTCAAAGATGAAAAATTCGATCTTATGGAAAATTATGGGACAATATGTGACTTGATTTTCAACGGGATCAAGTCTTCCGCTGCAAGCAATTGGGGAAGTTCACCTCAAAGCATGAAACTCCTCAATATTGCTAACTGAACCACATTCTTTAAATAAAGTTCTTTTAAGCATTTTATAGAAGCAATCCAAGAGGAAGAAGCCATGTATCTGATCAATTTGAATGGATGATGTTTCTTATCGGGGCGGTAAGCACAATTCCTTTGGCAATAGATGTATTCAGCAAAAGAAAGTGATCAATAGAAATTCGCAACCCTAACGGCCCGTGAAAAATTTTCTAAGATTTCTCCCCATCTGCCTGAACGCTTCGCCGGTCTTTTGTCCCACATCCTTGAACCACTCACCGATTGTCACCCCTGTCTTTTTTGCCTGTTTCCCGGTGGACTGTCCAACCTTTTTAACGCCTTGACCGATTTCTCTTCCACCTTCCTTGAGGGCTTGACCTGTCCCCTGCCCCATTTTTTTGAAACCCTGACCAACCTCTTTTCCACCTTCCTTGAAAGCCTCACCCGTCCCTTTTCCCGCTTTTTTGAAACCTTGACCTACATTTTTTGCCCCTTCCTGAAAGGTATTATCGGCCCAGCCTGGAGCAATCAGCAAAAATGCCATCACCATGACCATTGCTATAACCCGCATGGATAAAACTCCTTTGTACATTTTTTAACGTTGCAACCCGGAATACTGCATCCGCACCACGACAGTGTCAAGGGAAGAAAAAAAACATCCTCTAATTTGTTCAACCGTTTTCTCTTGGTATAAAACGGCCTTGGTCCTTTGTGTCCTTCTCAAAATGCAATACTCCAAAAGAGAAATACAGGCTAAAATTTTCTTGACATACAAGTACTCTATCTCCCATATTAAACAACATAGTGACAGGTCCTTATCAGTTCAATTCTGCTTATGAATTTCGATTGAACTTTTTCCCAATTCACCATGAAAGGCTCCCGATGGTCACACGGAACCGTTTTTTCATCCGCCTCATCTGGTATACGTTAGCCGCTGCCTTGCTGCTTTTTCTCTGGCGGGGCTGCCCGGACATTCAGAACTGGTTTGCCCCGAAACCTGACGCCTCGCCCCGCACCGTGGCCGCCCGGGGTGATCTGGCAGCCGATGAGAAGGCAACCATTGAACTCTTTGAAAAATCCCGGGACTCCGTCGTTTTCATCACGACCAAGGCGTTGGTGCGCGATGCCTGGACACGCAATGTCTTCACGGTACCACGCGGCACGGGTTCCGGTTTTATCTGGGATGAAGCCGGACATGTCATTACAAATTTTCACGTCATCGAAGGCGCAAGCGAGGCTACGGTGAGGCTTAGCGACGGACGCGACTACAGGGCCTCCCTCGTCGGGGCAAGCCCATCTCATGATATCGCCGTCCTGAGGATTGGTGTCGGCTTCAAACGGCCGCCGCCGGTGCCATTGGGAACGAGTCACGATCTGAAGGTTGGTCAGAAAGTATTCGCGATCGGCAACCCCTTCGGCTTGGACTGGACCCTCACCACCGGCATTGTCTCAGCCCTGGATCGGTCCCTCGGCGGCAATGGCGTCACCATCGAACATTTGATTCAAACCGATGCCGCGATTAACCCAGGCAATTCCGGCGGCCCGCTCCTCGATTCCGCGGGAAGGCTCATCGGCATCACTACGGCCATTTACAGTCCCAGCGGCGCCAGCGCCGGCATTGGATTCGCGGTTCCTGTCGATACGGTAAATCGCGTTGTGCCGCAACTGATTCGTCGGGGAAAATACATCCGGCCTGCCCTCGGCATTCAATTGGATGAAGGGCTCAATGAGCGGCTGAAACCCCTTTTAGGTGTGAAGGGAATCGTGATCTTGAGGGTATCTCCAGGATCGGCGGCAGAACGAGCCGGCCTGAAAGGGGCGTTGATTACCTCGGACGGAGGGATTGTACCGGGAGACATCATCACGGCTGTCGAGGGAAAGCAGGTCGATACCGTCAGCAAGCTCCTTGCACGCCTGGATGACTATGCCGTAGGCGATACGGTGAAAATAACGGTGCTTCGCGAAAATCGGACGCTGGAGATCGCCGTGACGCTGCAACCCGGAACCTGACAGGCCGGTGAACGTTCCCTTTATCCGTACGGTCTGCATTGAACAGCCAGCGCCGGCAAGGAACGTCCTTTACCGGAGCTGGCTTTAATCCGGAACATCACATTCGATATTTCAGCACTTGTAGGGGTTAAAATGATGAAAGCAGTATCCTCCTGGATCGCTTAGCATCAGTTCTGTCTCAATCATGCACTGCCCAATCATGCCCTTTGAAATTTCAGCATAATCGGGACGTTTCTCCTCTTCGCTCTTACATTTCATGCATATTGGTTCGTGATCATACACTGAAAGAATCCTTTCATCGTCCGCCTTCAGTGAACTTCCACACCGCGGACACACAATCATGCACATGATTTTTTCTTTCCAACGATCCTGCATAATTTTTCTCCTTTCTCAATAAAGTGTCATACGGTTTTAATCTCTGACCAATTTCTCATAAGTTAATATAACACCATAATACTAAGAGTTCTATAATTTTACTTGGGAGAGAAGGATGGGATGCAAAAATTCGCGAGGGATAATTTAGAGGAAAATCGAACCGGACGGTCCGGTATTGGAAACTTTGTCAAATAGAAATTCACGATCGCAAAGGAACTCTATTCATAAAAAAAAATCTGAGGCAGTCTAACCACCCCAGATTCTTAAAAAAATTGGCGTCCCCACGCGGAGTCGAACCGCGGTTACAGGCGTGAAAGGCCCGTGTCCTAGGCCTCTAGACGATGGGGACAATCCGGATATAAGTCCAAATTTATTTCAGCGAGAAAAACCCATTGCGTGTGAATTTGGCCTTATACCCTGATCAAGAGGAATATGTCAAGCTCCAATTGATCCTTTACCGAATTTTCTTTATCAATGGAGCTATGTCCCTCACCCCTCCCATTCAAAGACAACGGGTTCCCTCAGGATGGCATCCCGCGCCTTCATGGCCAAATCCGCCATTTCGGGATGGGTCTCTTTAAGGGAAGCAATCTGTCGCAGATTATCCGCCGTCCGAAGAATCAGCATGGCCATTTCCCCATCAGATACGCCGAGCCGCTCAAGGATGCCATCCCAGTCTTCCCCGGAAGCCCAGGCATACACCGCGATACTCGTCCAGAAATAGAGGGGTTGTACAGGAAAACCGGCCTCAGTCATACGTTCCGTCAATGGTCCGAGCTTGCGGACCAAACGGATAAAGGCCCGGCTGAGTTTACGGGAAACGCTGCGCTTATCCAGCAGGATCTCCTGATCGGAATCATACACAAAGGGCGCAACCAGGGCCGCCAGCAGTTTCTCATCCTTTTCAGGAAACCCCCGTGTCCTCAGGCCTTCCGCAATCAGCAGGGGTTGATCCAGGCGCAACTTTGAGGCCCAGATGCCGTTCTCCGTCAACCGGTCCGAAGCGTCGACGAATCCCTCGGCTTTCAGGAATTCCAGATGTCGCAGAAATTCCTTCCACAGGTTCAGTTTCTGGTGCTGATAGGAAGCCAGGGAGTTCTCAAAGATATCCCGGATCGTTTCCGGGGTCTGGGACAGCAGAAGATTCAGAACCATGGAAAAATCATTTCGGATCTGGCTGACAATCTCGTCAGGGGGCTGGTAAAGAAGCTTCTTGACGTGAATCAGATCCATGAATCTTCCCGGCACGGCCAGCATGAAACCGATGTTATCCAGTCCTCTGCGCCCGGCCCTGCCGGTCATCTGGTGAAACTCCGTTCCGCTCAGCGGGCAGAATTCGTGACCGTTGAAGAGATCGGAGTTAAAAAGAACGATCGTCCGGGCGGGATAATTCACGCCGGCAGCCACGGTCGAGGTTGCAAAGATGGCCCGCAGATGTCCCTTCTTCATCATGGTTTCCACAAAAAACTTCCACGCCGGAAGCTGCCCGCCATGATGCGCGGCGACCCGATAATCGATGAGGCATTGCAACTGCCGGTGTTGACGCAGAAAGGGGAAACGGCTGAGGAGTTCTTCCAGATCGTAATAAAAGCGTTCGTCGCTGGGTTTCTCGGCAAGTCTTGTGCAGGATTTCAGGGCGGCATCACACTCTGAACGGGACTTCAGAAAAAAAATAGCCGGAAGAAGATCGTACTCCTCCATCAGATGGATGACTTCCCCGAAGTGGAGGGCAGCGGACTTTCCCTGCCGCCGCGTCTTTCTGGCCACGATGTATTCCGTGACTTTGCCGTACAATTTCCTGCTTTCCATCAGCGGCATCATCCGGCCCGAGGGATGAAGGAAAAGGGGAAAAAGGGGAACGGGTCTCTTCTCCTCCCGGATCACGGCGCAGGTCTTTTTCCGGGTGGTGGAAAGCCAGGCGGCGATTTCGTCCCCGTTCCCAATCGTTGCGGAAAGGAGCAGCAGGTTCACGCGCACGGGCAGGTAGATCATGATCTCTTCCCAGACGACCCCCCGGTCCCGATCGCCGAGATAATGGGCCTCATCCAGAATGACCAGGTCACAGCGCAGGTCCCCCCCCCGCTGCATCACATCGTAAAGCTGATTCCGCAGAATCTCCGTTGTCCCGACGATAATGGGTGCATCCGGATTTTCCTTCGTGTCTCCCGTGAGGATTCCCACGTGCTCGGCACCGAATCTGTGGCTGAATTCCACCCATTTGGCGTTGCTCAGCGCCTTCAGCGGCGAGGCATACCAGCACCTTCCGCCTCTTTGAAATACGGACAGAATCGCCTGTTCCGCAATCCAGGTTTTTCCGGAACCGGTGGGCGCCATCACCAGACAATCATTATTCGAGATTGCCTCTAAGGCTTGAAGCTGAAATTCATCCGGGACAAACGCTTCATCCGGCGGTTTGCCGATTCGGTGAAAAACACCCTTCAGGACAGGTTCAATGGAAGGTTGCAGATGTGTTGAAGAAACGGCACGCCTTCGCCCTTTGCCAAACGGTTTGGACTCCGGCGGCTTACCCGCGGGAAGACGTTTCTTTCCCCTTGTTGTTTTTACCTGATGTTCCGTGGAGACACCTTCTCTTTCTTAGTCGAATATCCTTTAAATTCTTTGTTTTTTATCATGGATCGGGTCCGGGGTAAAGACCTCTTTGCGGAATAAGCCTCTTTTTTCATTGACAAATTGGCGCTTCCAACCTAAAGATGCCCCGTCACACAGGCTTTTCAAGCAGGAAAAGGATCTTATGGGCATAAAACGGAATCTCTACTGGGGCTGGTACGTTGTTCTCGGCGCTTTTATCATCTCAGGAATCAACTGCGGCGTCCGTTACTGCTTCGGAATTTTCGTTAAACCGATGGCCCTGGAATATGGCTGGTCCCGTTCGGTGATTTCAGTGGGCGCATCCCTGATGAATCTGAGTTACGGAATCGGCGGGATTTTTTCCGGCTATCTGCTGGATCGGATCGCACCCCGCTGGATTCTCATCATCGGGGCTGCCGCCTCCGCTGCCGGACTGATTCTGACGGCCTTTGTCCAATCCCCCTGGCAGTATTACCTTTTCTATGGTCTGCTGTTCGGCTTGGGCTCTGCATGGTTTGGAGTCGTTGTCTGTAGCGCTTCCGTGGGAAAATGGTTTGTGAAAAAACGTGGAATGGCCATTGGGATTGCTTCCATCGGGATTGGCGTAGGCACTATGATCTTCTCACCCCTTCTGGGATACATGGCTCAGAAGAACTGGCAGGAGGGGTTTATCTTTTCAGGGCTAGTGGTGTTGTTCGGGGTGATTTCTCTGGCTCAACTGCTGATGAGAAAAACAAGACCGGAGGCCTATGGCTATCGACTAACTGCAGCGGGGGATTATTTGGAAGGGGGAATGGCCTTTCCACTGTCTCGGCAATCTTCTTTTTCCGAAAAGCAGGCTGCGCTACTAAAGCCGCCTCTATCCCTGCAGAGGGTTTTCAAAGATTCCCGCTTCTGGATTCTTACCCTGTGTTACAGTCTGGCAGTCATGGCGCAAATGTCGGTCTTCGTTCATCAGGTGGCCTATGCGATCGACCGGGGAATCAATGCGATTACAGCCGCTTCTTCACTTGGAATGATCGGGGTTTCAAGTATCCTGGGCCGATTTTTCTTCGGCTGGTTAAGCGACCGGATTTCAGATGCCAAGGTTGCCTCCAGCATAGGGTTTGCCATGATGGCCCTGGGACTGCTTCTACTCATGAATGCCAACAGTGCGGCCATTCTGATTGTCTTTGCTCTGCTTTTCGGTCTCGGATATGGTTCCATCGCCCCAATGATGCCTTTTCTCCTGGCAGATCGCTTTGGAATTCAGGTCCTGGGAACGACTTATGGCGTGCTGACTTTTTTTGTGGCCGGGATAGGTGGCGGCATGGGACCACTTCTGTGTGGGCTCATCTATGATCGATTCGGCTCTTACGATTATGCCTGGCTGATCAATCTCGCCGCTCTGGTTTTCATCACCTTTTTTATTCTGATCCTGAAGCCCCGGGTCCCGAACCGGTAAGATCCTGAGATACTCCGGACTTGCCGGACTTCTTCCGCGGAGGGAGAACCATCCGCACAAGGTGTTCCGATACTTTTCCGGCAAGCTGCTGAAGCAGGCTTGTATCCATCCCTGGATAATAGCGTTCCGGAGAAGCATCTCCAAGATTGAGACTGCCGATCAAGAGCCCATTTAGAATCAACGGAACCACCGCGATGGATTTGAGAAAGAATTTGCGGGTTTGTGGAAACAGTTGATAAAAGGGGCGGAGATTCTCATTGGCAAGAACGGGCAGATTTTTCTGGGGAAGAATCTCCGTGAAGGAGGCTTCATCAAGGATGCCCACCTGCCCCCTGAGACTTTCCGCCATGGCCAGACGCCGGATCAGATCCTCATTTCCCGTCCGCTGCACAAAAGTGAACCAGACATAGGGAATGTTAAACTCCACTTCCAACTGTTTCAGAAGCGTTTCCAGCAATTTCGAGGGAGTGTCTGCAGAATTCAGCGCCGACTCAACTTTCAGAAATTTTTTGGCGATTTCTTCATTTTTCTTCAGCATGTCCAGGATGTCACCCATATAGCGTTGAATTTTCCTCCTTTCTCCGTTATTTCAAAAGAAATCCGCAAAGAGAATTACGTGGTCCGATGGTTTTTCGGCCAATCGCGAATTCAGATCGATGGTGCAGCCGTTGCAGCGCTCGGCAAGGACGGGGGTGGAGAGGATGTGGTCAATACGCCAGCCCAGTTTCCTTTCCACCGACCGGGGAACGCGGTAATCGAAAAACGTGTAGTTTTGCGGCTCGCCGGGATGGAACTTCCGGAAGAGATCCTCCAGCCCCCAGGACTTCACCCGGGCGAAGGCATCCCACACCTCAGGCGTAAAGCAGACATGGCCTAGAAGCCGTTTGGGATCATGGACGTCGATGCTTTCCGGGGCTACATTGAGATCGCCGCACCAGATCAGGGAATCGTCCGACGACCAGTTTTTTTCGAGAAATTCCCGGAAACGATCGTACCACTGAAGTTTGTAGGCGAACTGGGGGTTTTCCTTATCCCGCCCTTGAGGGACGTAGGTATTGATCACCCATATTTTGGAACAGCGGACGGCAATCAACCGGTCTTCAGCAGAATCTTCTCCCCCTGTGTTCAAGCCGACTAAAACGCGTTCGGGCTCTTCCCGAGAAGCGACCGCCACGCCGTTGTACTGTTTATTCCCCCGAAAAACGATGGAATAGCCGATATCCGAAAAGGCCTCGGCGGGAAACCGGTCATCCGCCACTTTCGTCTCCTGCATGCAGAAGACATCCGGCCGATATTCCTTAAGCCAGTCGATGACGATGGGAAGACGGGAACGAATGGAATTTACATTGTAGGTTGCGATCCTGAATCGGTCCATGGGTCTCGAATTTATTCCCTTCCGTCTCAAAGCGTCTATGTTGGTACTGTTTCTGCCTCGCTGCCTCGATGCTGTCTTTGATCCGGACCTGGAATTACCTCCTTGAACTGAGTTTTATAAGCATCTGGGCGATTCTCTCGGGCGGCAGAATGTAGGATGCGGCATTCATCCCGATGGCTTCTCCCGGCATTCCGAAGACGACGGAGCTCTCCTTATTCTGTGCGATGGTCATCATCCCCTGATCCTTCATGACCTTGAGTTCATAGGCCCCGTCTCTACCCATTCCCGTCAATAGAACCCCCACGGCATTTTTCTCATAGGCCTGGAGCACGGAACGGAAGAGATGGGACACGGAAGGACAGAGTCCATGATCCGGCTCGCCTCGAGTCAGCGCAATCTTCCCGAAACTGTTGATTCCCATCTGCAACCCATCGGGGGCGACATAGGCATGACCGGGGCAAATCTCCTGGCCATGAACCGCAACGGAGACGGGGTAATGAGCGGCCCGGGAAAGCCAATCCACGAATCCACCGATAAAGCCCTGGGTCATATGCTGGACAATGAGGATCGGTATGGTAAAATTTTCGGACAATCCCGACAGAATCGTTTTCAAAACGGTCGGTCCCCCGGTTGAGGCGCCTATGGCCACAACATCGAACCGTTGTTGGGCCACTTTCCCGATATCCAGGTCATCCGGCGGGGAAATGACTCCTTCCATCCTGGTATTCCGCGACCACCGCCGAACAACCTTGACCTCGGACATGACCTTCACGGCCCGGATCAGCTCCCGCGTTCTAACATCGTCTTCGCTGGAAGCGGCGGAAGGCTTTTCCAACACCGCCAGCGCCCCGGCTTCAAGGGCCCGGAAGGTCTTTTCCACCTCGGTGCTGACCCACGCCGCACTGACAATGAGAATCGGGGTGGGGAATTCTTCCATGATTCTGCGGGTGGCCTCCAGTCCATCCATGCCGGGCAGGATCACATCCATGGTAATCAGGTCGGGATGCAGCCGCCCCACCTCCCTGAGCGCTGCCTCCCCGCTTTCCACGGCTCCCACAACCCGGATCTGCGGATCGGATTCCAGGATGGAAATCAGCAGATCCCGAACCACGGGTGAATCCTCCACGATCAGAACCGAAATGATTTTGTTATCCCCACTGAAAGGCACTTTAGATCCCCCGCTTACGCCACCCGCCTGATGACATCCAACAGATTGCTTTGATCGAAACGGCTTTTGACAATGTACGCATTGGCTCCCACATCGATTCCCCGTTCCTTGTCTTCCCGAGATTCCAGGGCCGTGACCAGGATCACCGGAAGGGCTGCAAGTTTCTTATCCGCACGAATCCGAGCCGTCAGGTCGAATCCATTCATCCTGGGCATTTCCACATCGGAAACCACCAGATCAAAAGGCTCCGTCCGTAAAACCGTCAGGGCATCGATTCCATCCACAGCCGTCATGACCCGGTAACCGGCAAATTCCAGAATATTACGAATCAGCGTCCGAGACGTGATGGAATCCTCCACGACGAGGATCGACATCCGTTCGGATTCGGCAGGCCTCTCCTGTTCAGGCGTCAGCCCTTTGGGGCTTCCCGACTCCGGCTGCCGGATGGCGGACTTGATCAGATCGGCCACATTCAGCACCGGAACCGCTTCTCCCGTTGCCAGGACAGTCGCCCCGGCGATATTTCGAACCCGCACAAGCTGCCCCCCCAGGGGTTTCAGGAGAAATTCCTGCTCACTCCGAATCCGGTCGAGTCCGAAGGCAAGACGGGTATCGGCTGAGCTCAAAATGGCAACTTCGACATCTTCCCTCTGCTGACCCGAAGCAACGGCCGGGGGGAGTCCCAATACCGGTCCGAGGGAAACAAAAGAGAGCGTTTGTTCATACAACCGGACGGTTTCCCTGTTTTCCGCCGTTTTGATCTCGGACCGACGGATTCGCGCCACCCGTTCCACATTACCCGTGGGGAGGACAAAAAGCTGCCTGCCGGCCTCGACAAGAATACCCCGGAAGGTTGCCAGTATCCTGGGCAATAAAATTCGAATGGTTGTTCCTTGATCCGGCAGGGAGTCCGCGGAGATGGAGCCTCCGAGTTTTTCGACCTTTTCCTGCGCGATGGCAAGTCCAAGCCCCCTTCCGGAAAGATCCGTGAGAATAGGAACGGTGGACAGTCCTGATTTAAAAATCAATTTCAGTTCATCCTCACCGGTCAGTCTGCCCGCTTCCTCACGAGACAGCAGGCCGCTCCTCAGGGCGGCCTCCCGGACATCCTGTCTGCTGATCCCGGCGCCGTCATCCTCCAGCAGGATTTCCACTTTTCCGCTTTCTTTCGCTGAAATGCGCAGGCGGATTCTCCCCGAGGCGGCCTTCCCCTTCTCCAGCCGCTTCTCCGGTGTTTCGATTCCATGGTCAACGGCATTCCGGAGAAGATGCATCAGCGGGTCTTTTATCTCCTCCAGGATTCGCCGGTCGATTTCAATGCCGCCGCCTTCAACGGCCAGTTCGATCTCCTTTCCGCACTCCCGAGCCAAACGTCGAACGACATGCGGGTACATGTCCAGAAGAGACGAAACGGGCAGAAAGAGGGTCATCTTCATGTCCTCCAGAAGATGACCGATCATGCCGCTGAATTCATAAGAGTTCTGTTGGAGAGCCCTGGTCACGGACTTCAGGGACTGCTCCAGCGAAGACAGACGCTTCTCATTCTCTTCAAGAGAATTCAGCAGTTTCGGAAAGGAAAGATGCGCCTTGTCGTCAATACCGCGTTCTCCCCGGCGCTCAAGAGCCTGATGGACTTTCCGGAATTCTGCCAAGGTCCTGGCCTCGTCGAGGGTCACGTCAAGAATTTTCCGTTCCAGATCCTGAAGCTCGGCATGCCTGGCCAGGATATTTCCCTTAAAGACAAAAAGCTCCTCGGTCTGCTGAAAGAGGCGGTTCAATCTCTCCGTCGGAACTCTTACCGTGGCTTCCATCGATCCCGCACCTTCGGAAGGGATCGGCGCCCCACTCAGCGACAACTCGGGCAAAGTGGACGCCTGTTCCGCAATTTCCCCATCCTGATCGTCTTCGCGGCTTCTCCTGTCCTCTGTCGCTTCAGGCTCTTTCAATCGACCGGAGGCCGCTTCGTCCAGTTTCGCAATCATCTGAGAGATGCGCGACGGCTCCAACGGCCGGGAATCCGGCGAATCCGAGGCAAGGAGCAGCTCCAGGATATCCATGGCCTCATAAAGGAGATCATACAAGGCCGGTACCCTTTGCAAAGCGCCATTTTTCAAGGCGGCAAAGACATTTTCCAGTGCCTGGCAGAGAATTTCAATCTCGCCCCAATTGACGGCGCGAGCGGCGCCTTTCAGACTGTGAGCCTCCCGGAAGATGGACTCTAGAATCTCGGGATGTCGTTCCGAATCCTGTCGCCATTCCAGGTCCGCGAGTCCCGCCAGAATCGTTTTTTGATGCTCGGCGGCTTCCACGCGAAAGGTGGCCATCAATTTTTTCAAAAAGGCTTCCTGCTTGCTGACCATGACGCCTTTATCCGGAATTAGAGCCTGTACCGATCGATAAGCTGCTTGAGTTGCTGCCCCAGATCATGGAGATTCTGAGCGGCATTCTCTACCTGCTTTGCCCCGGCAACGTTCTGAGCGCTGGCTTGATGAATATTCGTGATGGCCAGCACAACCTGGTCCATCCCCACAAGCTGCTGCTGGCTGGATGCGGTAATCTGCGTCGCTGCCTGGGCCGATTCTTCAATCGTGTCCACGAGCCGACGGAAAGAATCCCCTGCTTCGGAAGTCTGCTTCATCCCCGTCTCCACGGCTTTGATTTCCTGTTCCGTGGACATGACCGCCTCACCGACCGCCCTCTGAATTTCATTGAGGATCGTCCGAACCTGCGCTGTCGCCTGTTTGGACTGTTCCGCCAGGTTTCTCACTTCCTGGGCGACGACGGCAAAGCCTTTTCCCGAATCGCCTGCTTTGGCCGCCTCGATGGCTGCATTGACCGCCAAAAGATTCGATTGATCGGCAATATCGTTGACCGAGGCAATGATTTCTCCAATGGCCTGACTGCGCTCACTTAATTTCATAATGCTTTCAGAAATGGCATCCGTCTGGGTCCGAATGAAATTAATTCCTTCCACGGCAAGATCAATGGCCTTGCGGCCCTGCTGGGAGACATCCGTGGCCTTCCGGGCGCTGTCATAAACATACTTTGCCTTTTGAGTGGACAGATGGGCGGTTTGCTTGACCTCCTCCACGGTTGATGTGGTTTGGCTGACTGCCGAAGCCGTCTGACCGGCCGCAGAGGCCAGCTCCGTCGTCGAAGCGGAAATCTGACTGGCCGAGGAGGCAATGACATTGACGGCTTCACGGATCGCCTGCAATTCGCCGCGCATCGAGGTGACCATGGCGGCGAAGGCCTTGCCCATCACGTCCCCGTCCGACGGGGGTTTGACGGTAACCGTGAGGTTTCCTGCAGCAATCTGCTGGAACAACTCGGCCTTTTCCTGAAGGGATTGGGTCATCTTCATGAAGGACCGCGCCAGCATCCCGATTTCATCCTGACGGTTATCGTCTGGAATCTGAACGCTGAGATCGCCTTCGGCAATCTGTTCCGCCGCCGAAACAACCTTTTCCAAGGGCCGGGTCATACTCCGGGAAAAGAAATAGAAAAAGGCGGCGGCGATCAGCAGTGAGATGATTCCGACAATAGCAATGATATTCCCGGTAAAGACCGCCGGCTTCAGCAGCTCGTCCCGGGAAATAGTGGTGAGCGCCGTCCAGCCTGTGATTTTCATGTTCGAAAAGGCAAGCACTTTCTTCACCCCCTCGAATTCATACTCCACCACGCCCGTTTCCTGTCTCGCGACCCTTTCTGTCATGTGCTCCAGCCCTTTGGTCTGCTTGTAGTTGATCTTCAGGATGTATTCTCTGTTCGGGTGAGCCAATATAAGTCCCTCCTTGTTTACAAGCAGGGAATATCCGCTCTGCCCAATCTTTACCTTGTTCACCATATCCATCAGGTGGGTGACGTTGATCATGCAGCTCGCCACCCCGATGATTTTTTTGTCTTTTCCCGATAAAATCGGACAGGCGGCCATACAGACCAGATTGCCCGTGGCTTTGGATTTGACCACCTCACCCAGATTGCAGTTCCCCTCCAGGGCCTTCTTGAAATAATCCCGATCCGAGGCATTAATCCCCACATCCCTGCCCTGAAACCCGTCCGCGAAGACAATCCCGTCCCGCCCGAAGAGAACGATGGTATCATACCGATCTCCGGCAGCCTCGCGAATCTTGCGGAGCTCGCGCTGGGCAAGGGCGATTTCATTCTGACTGCCCTCTCTGCCTGCCTCTGCCACCTTTTCCGCGGAAGCCACAACGCTGTTGGACAGGGAAATCGCCTGGGCAAGGCGCAACTCCTCCGAAAGGCCAAGATCGATGGTATCGGCCAACACCTTGGATACATTCAGGATTTCCTCATGGGCAATGGACGAAATGCTGTCTGTCGCCTTGTAAACCGAGGCAATGCCGATCACAATCAAGGGAATCACAACAACCAGGAGGCCTCCTGCCAGCAGTTTCGTCCCCAGTTTTCTTTTCATCGTTCGCTCGCACCCCTTTCTCATTACATCTTTACCCTTCGTCATTGACCAGGATCCGTTCATCGGCGAGGATTTTGTCCACCTGCAGCACAATCGTTCCTTCCTCCGTCAGCCCGGCCAGATATTTCTCACGAATTCCGGTCAGGGTCGGCAGGTATGGCTGCAGGGAATCTTGAGGAATCGCCCGGATACCCAAAAGGCTGTCGGCCACAATTCCGACCTCCAGATCTCCATACCGGATAACGATCAGTTTATGGAGGTCGGTCAATCCGTTTTCAGGCAGATCAAAAAATTTTTTAAGGTCCATTACGGAAAGAATCCGCCCCCGGACATTTGCAATTCCCAGAATAAAGGCAGGCACTCCGGGCAGAGGCGTCAAAACCCGAAGGGGCATCGTCTCAACGACAAACCGGGCTTCGATGGCATACCGTTCCCCTGCCAGCATGAAGGCCAGGACTTGCAGGAAAGAAACGGATTCGACCTGAAGCTCCGGCTCTTTCGCCAGAAGGAGGGCGCGCTCTTTCAGGATTTTCTTTGTCTCTTCCTCATCGGTAACCCATGAACCGGCCAAGGAATTGTTCACGTCCGCCAAATCGATTCTCTCCTAAGAAAAGATCATGATCCCGGTCGAAAGGATCTCTGCAGATCCGCCGTTCCAATAATGTCTCTTAACCTCCCTGCCGTAACGCCATCGGATTCCGGAAGGATATCGTCCGGTTGATAGTTTTGCAGCAGCACAAGCGTGTGTTCAAAATGCTTTGACGAGAGGGAGAGCTGCCCCCTCTGTCGGGCAAGGTTGCCCAGAGCAAAATGGGCCAGGACAAAATCCGCTTCCAGATAAAGGGCACAACGAAGGGCCTTTTCCGCTTCGTCAAAATCCTGCTGCTCGATCAGAATAACAGCCCGCAGATAATGACAACCCGCATCGAGTTTATGAAGAGAAAGGGCTTTTTCACAGGCCGTCCGGGCAGCCGACAGGTTCCCCGAATCCGCGTAAAGTCTCGCCATCAGGGCATATCCCTGGAAATTCTCCGGATTCTGTTCAAGAAACGATTTCAGAATCTTTTCGCCTTCCCGGTAACTGCCCTGCTGGAAAAGTCGCAAGGCATTTTCATAAAGGGACGTCTCGGCTTTCTCTTCAACCCTTTCCAAGGGCAGGCTTTCCGGAGGGAAGGGCGGACTCCCTTCCGTTACAAGCCCGGAATCCGGCAATTCATCAGGAAAGGACGCATCCGCCGGTGACACGAAGGGATTCTCCAGCCCCTCGGCCGGATTTCCTGCCATAATCTCTTCTTCCGGAGGGCTCCAGGGGGAATAGACGGTCAACTCTCCACCCTGATTTTCTCTCTTCTGGTAAAGAAGAACCCTGGGAAAGGTTACTGTAACAAATTGCGTAGAGAGCAGGTGAAAACCTTCCGTGACACTGGGAATGGCCCAACCGCCATCCACCAGCGCCCGGTAGAAACGCCGAATGATCCTTTTCGCCAGTAGAGGCTCCATATACATCAGGACATTCCGGCAGAAGATGATGTCCATGGCGTTCGTGTTGTTGAACAGCGAGGGATAAGGATCTGTTGCCAGATTCAGATAATTGAAGGTCACCATCTCCCTTATCTTCTCTGCAATCCGGTAGCGCCCGTCCAGAGTCCGGGTAAAATATTGATCCTTGAGCCATTGAAAATCGCCGCGGAAAGACCATTCCCGGTAAATTCCCTGGGCGGCCCTTTCCAGGAAACGCGCATTGATATCCGTGGCGAGCAGGGTTATCCGCCATTTCTCAATGTCCGGAATCATACGATGCAGCAGAATCGCGATCGTATACGGTTCCTCTCCTGTTGCACAACCGGCGCTCCAGATCCGCAGATATTTCATGCTGCGACGGGAAGCGATCAATTCCGGAAGAATATATCGTTCCAACGCCTCCAGGCTGCAAATCTCCCGATAAAAATAGGTTTCTCCAACCGTCAGATGGCTCGCCAGCATCTCAATCTGCCGTTGGGTCAGCTTTGTGGAGAGCAGCCAGGAAACAAAGGGTTCGACGGCGTCAAAAGAAAATTCCTTTGCCGCCGACACCAGGCGCCGCTTCAGGTCGGAAAGGCGTTCCTGGGGAAGGTGGAACCCCATCTGGGCGGTGATCCATTGCGTCAACTGCCGCCATTGTTCATCGGAAATAAACCGGTCCATGTTCCTTTATGAGCTTGACAAAAGTTCCGAATCAAGAAGATCGTGATCCTCACGGGAAAGATACCCTTCGGGATTCTGGAGAATCAAGAGTTCCTCCTCGTCTTTGACAACCCCTTCGACGGACTTCAGCTTGCTCAAAACTTCCTCGGCAGGGATCCACTGCGCCTTATCGCAGTCCCGCAATTCAAGAACATCATCCACCCAGAGCGCCACCCTGCGCCTTTCCAGGATGAGAAGAATCAGCCGATCACTGAGCCTCATCCCGCGCTCCGGGATGCCGCAACACCGGCGCAGGGAGATGACCGGAACAACCTCCCCCTCCATGTTGACGATCCCGGCAACAATCGAAGGCAATCCCGGCAACGCCGTTATTTCGACGATAGGAACCACCCTCTGTACGGAGGAGATATCGAGGGCATAGTTCTGGTTCTCAACGGCAAAAACCAGAAGCCGGCAGGGATAATTTTTCAAGACCTCATTCATAAAAAATAAATGCCGAATTTAATAACATAATTTCCTTCAATATTGAAGTACCCAGATTCCGATCATTGATTACGGCATGGCCTGTAATGTCCCTTTATTCTCAAAAGTTTCAGCACCTTTATAAACGAGAGACGAAAATTTGTCACGAAATCGTTGAAGGGAGGAAATAGGACGAGTAAAAAATGCTGTCTTGATGCAAAATTTTTTCTGAACTCAAGAAGCTTTCGATAAGGCCTCTTGATATTCCCGGATCAGGACCGCCTTGTCGATTCCCTGATCGATGAAATCCCAGGGGAGGGTTTCAGAAAGCTCTTTCGGGCGATAGACATAGAAATCCGGATTGAGAGGAACTTTTTTCAGAGCCTGAGCCCAGTTTCCATTGAGCCGATGCACTTCGGAAAGGATCTGGCCGACCCGCCGGTCGCCCAGAGAAAGGAGCGTCTGAATATAATTCCACTTGGGAAGATCGTGAAAAACCTGGACAGGCCCCTCGTTGTGAAGGGCTTTCTTGATTCTCTGAAGTTTTTTTTTAACAACCCCCACCTCCTCCAGGGGATGCCATTGGAAGGGGGTGAAAGGTTTGGGAATAAACTGGTTGATGCTCAGGGTGATCCGTTTGAAGGGCTTTTTGCCTTTTGAGAGCTGAAGGGCCTGATGACGGATCTGTCGCGTGAGGCGAATCAGCCCTTCTATATCCGCCTCGGTTTCCGTCGGCAGTCCGACCATGAAGTAAAGGCGGATCTGCCGAATGCCCTGTAAAACCAGATGCTCCACGGCAGAGAAGATATGTTCCTCGGAAATCCCTTTGTGAATAACATCCCTAAGGCGCTGAGTTCCCGCCTCAGGCGCCAGGGCAACTGTCTCCACCCCGGATTCCCGGAGCAGTCCGGCGATTTCCCCATTGATCCGGTCCATCCGCAACGAACTGAGAGCGAAAGTTCCGCCCTTTTCCAGAACGGAGCGACACAGATCGGCCAATTGGGGATGATCGGAAACCGCCGTTCCCAGCAGGCCGATTCTTTTACCCTCGGCAATGCCCCGGATCAAAGAGGGTTCCAGGACCTCTTTCCGGCGGAAGCGGACCGGCCGATAAACGAACCCGGCGGCGCAGAAACGGCATCCCCGCGCACAGCCCCGGCTGACTTCCGCAAGGAAGAGATCGCCGAATTCCGTCCCCGGGGTGGAAATGATCTGCTCGGTTCGAAAGGCGCAGAGGTCTTTTCCCCACCGTCTCCGAATCTTTTGGGGTAGGATGTTGTCCGCCGGCAGAATTTTCTCTATTGTTCCGTCCGGCGAATAGGAAACCGAGTAAAGCTGGGGAGCATAAGCGCCCGCTACATCCCGCTGCACGGCAAAAAGGCGCTGCCGGCGTTCCACCCCCTGCGTTAAAGCGTCCCAGTACTGCACGGCAAATTCAGGGAGCGCCTCTTCCGCTTCTCCCAGCAGGAACAGATCAACAAAAGAACTCAAAGGTTCGGGATTGAGGGTTACGGCAATCCCCCCCGCCATCACCAAGGGCTCGGAATCCTTCCGCAGCGACGCCTGAAGCGTAATGCCGGCCCCTGCCAGAATGCTCAGAAGGTGGGGATAATCATTTTCGAAGGGAATGGCAAAGGCGACAATATCAAAATCTTTCAGGGGCCTTTGCGACTCCAGGCTGATCAATCCCTTCTCCCGGGACGTATCGCCTTCCCCCGGGGGAGGAAAAAAGGCCCGTTCACAAAGACAGAACGCCAGGCCGTTCAGAAGGCTGTAGACCGTCTGAAAACCGAGATTCGCCATGCCGATCCGGTAAACATTCGGATAGACGAGGCAGACCGTCAGCTTGTCTCCCCAGACCTTCCGTTGGTATCCCGTCTCCTGGGCCAAAAGTTGTTCATGCCTCTTTTGCTTTTTCCAGGACATGGCATCCCCAGATCCGGCTGATCCCCTGCGGCGGTTTCCTCGGAAGTGCATTTCTTTGGGCAGGGAGGTCAAACCTTATTGCCGGCCTCTGGGCGTACCCTGTTGTACGCCCCTGCCGCATCCTTCCAGTCCACTTTTCCAGCCGATGATATGCACTCCTGTCTTAATCCGCCTGCCGACGCAAAAAGGTGGGAATTTCCAGATCAGGGTCTTCCGTATCGTCGATCAGCCCCATCCGAATGATGTTCATATCGCCGGTCCCGGAAGAGCCCTTGCGTATGAATGCCGGAACGGCGATATCCCGCTCCCGATTGCGATTCGCGCTGAAGGAAGCCAGATTGGACAAGCCCTGCCGCTTCTTTCCCACATCCTCAAAACCGGTGGCGATGACGGTAATCCGGATCTCATCCCCCATGGTTTCATCTACAACCGTTCCGAAAATGATATTGGCCTCTTCATGCGCCTCCGCCTGAATCAGAGAGGAAGCTTCGTTAATTTCAAAGAGGGTCATGTCCGGCCCGCCGGTGATATTCAGCAGCACGCCCCGCGCCCCCTGGATCGTGTTGTCTTCCAGAAGCGGCGAGGAAATGGCCCTCTGCGCGGCTTCCACGGCCCGGTTCTCTCCGCTGGCAGAACCCGTACCCATAAGGGCCAGTCCCATTTCCGACATGACGCTCTTCACATCGGCGAAATCCAGGTTGATCAGTCCGGGAATCGTGATCAGATCGGAAATCCCTTTGACGGCCTGATAGAGGATATCATCCGCCTTTTTGAAGGTCTCGAGAAGGGAGAGGTTTCTTCCCCCCAGGCTGAGCAGCCGCTGATTGGGAACGACGATCAGGGTATCCACGATCCGCCTCAATTCATCAATGCCCTCATCCGCCTGGCTGTTGCGCTTCTTGCCTTCGAACTGGAATGGTTTGGTCACCACGGCCACCGTCAGGGCGCCCAGTTCCTTGGCGATCTCAGCCACTACGGGAGCCCCCCCGGTACCGGTCCCTCCGCCCTGACCGGCGGTTACAAAAATCATATCCGCCCCTTCGATATGCTGACGGATCACATCTCGAGTCTCCATGGCGGCCCTTTTCCCGACATCCGGATTCGAACCGGCCCCCAGTCCCCTGGTTACTTCCTCTCCCAGTTGAATTTTCACCGACGCCAGCGACTGTCCCAGGGCCTGGGCATCCGTGTTCGCGACGATGAAGTCAACCCCCCTAAGGTTGGAGCGAATCATGGTATTAATTGCGTTTCCTCCCCCACCACCAATGCCGATGACCTTGATCTTTGCTGAACTGAAATTTGCTGATTCTGACAATTCAAACATGATTCCCCCCTAGAAGAATTCTAATATCCATTTCTTGAGTCTTGCGAACAATGCCTCTCCCGAATTCCCTCGATCGCCTTTCCTCACAACAATCTTGGACATATTTTTGCTGCCATAGAGGACAAGGCCGACACCCGTTGCATGCATGGGACTGTTCACCACATCGGTCAATCCTCCGATGCCCCGGGGATAGCCCCTTCGGACCGGCGTATTGAAAATCTGTTCCGCCAGCTCCGTAATGCCGTCCAGGAGGGACGTCCCTCCCGTCAGCACGATGCCCGCGGCCAGAACATCTTCATAGCCGGAGCGGACGATCTCTTTATACGCCATGGTCAAAATTTCTTCCGTGCGCGCCTCAATGATGCGCCCCAGGATCTGCCTCGACACGGAGCGAGGTTCTCTTCCTCCCACACTGGGGACTTCAATGGTTTCCTCCTTGGAAATCATCGGCGGGTAGGCGCAGCCAAAACCGATTTTAATCTTTTCCGCCTCTGTGATGGGCGTTCTGAGACCCGTGGCGATATCACTGGTCAGATAGTTGCCCCCGACGGGAATAACAGCCGTATGGCGGATACTGCCTTCCCAGAAAACGGCGATATTCGTCGTGCCCCCGCCAATGTCCAGCAGGGCCACGCCCAGATCCCGTTCATCATCGCTCAGAACGGCCTGACTGGCCGCCAGCTGTTCCAGGACAATTTCATTGATGTCCAGACCGACACGGGTTACGGATTTTTCAATATTCTGGATGGAAGTCCCCACTCCCGTCACCACATGAACCTTCGCTTCCAGCCTTACCCCGGACATGCCCACGGGGTCCTTGATCCCATCCTGTTCGTCCACGACGTAAGTCTGGGGAAGCGTATGGAGAATCTGCCTGTCAAGGGGGATGGCGATCGCCTTGGCTGCTTCGATGGCCCGCTCCACATCGTCCCTGCCGACTTCGCGCCCCTTGACCGCGACAATGCCGAGGCTGTTCTGGGCTTTGATATGGCCGCCTGCAATTCCTGCGAAGACGGACCGGATCTCATATCCGGACATACGTTCCGCCTCTTCTACAGCCTTTTTGACAGCCTCCACGGTGCTGTCGATATTGACCACGACCCCTTTTCTTAATCCGTCCGAGGGATGAGAACCAATCCCGATGATGTCAATTCCGGTATCGGTTACTTCTCCGACAATGGCACAGGTTTTTGTCGTGCCTATATCCAATCCGACGATGACATTTCCCTGCATACCCATTTGCTCTATCCACCTTTCTCGAAATATGTCCTTTCAGGTCCATATCAAAGCGCTAGCTGCGTTGGTCCCGTTATCGGCTCCTCAACGGACGGTTTGTACGTCTTCGTCGTCTCTGCCTTACCGCCTTGCTATTCATCTTTGATATGGAACGGAAAGACTTCAGTTCCATATTCAAATGTTTTCTACAGTTTATATTCCTGCTGCGGACTTGCAGGGCCTTTGGGAGCGGGAATATCTCTTCTGGAAACGGTTACTTTCAAGGGATTTCTCAAATCGATCCGGAAGAAATTCCCTTCCAGGGGACGCCGTTGCATATCCTCCAGAATCAGGGAGAGGCGCTGCAATCTGGCGCGATAACCATCAAATCCCAAAACGATACAAAATCCGTTGTCGGTAAAAATCGAAAGGCCCAGAACCTCATTTCCCTGGATTTCCGATATCCGGTCGAGGGTTGGATACGATTTCGAATCGGCAAGATCGTGTAACAGATCCCGCGCACTTTTCAAAAGAGCCTCGTTCAGTTTTCCCTGGACATAAAGACCGGTCAGCACGGGAAGATCGACTTCATCGTTCTTTCCCAGCTTCTTGAAAATTACGCCCTCCTGATCCATCAGATACAGATTGGCTTCCTGTCGGATCACGGCGATCGCGGAACGCTCGGAAATCTGGATCACCAGACGATCCGGGAATTCCCTGCCGAGGGAAACCGTCTTGATCCAGGGATTGGCCCGAATCCGCCGCAGAACGGCCTCTTCATTCAGTGTCAGCAGCCCCTGCGAAGATTTTAAAGAACTCAGAAGAAGCACTTCCTTATCCGTGACTTCCCGGCATCCTCGGACGACCGTTTCCCGGATGCGGAAACAGGGGGCACTGATGGTGAAATTATAGGCAAAGACCAGGAGAACGGCGATGGACATCACCAGAAAGATCAGCAGAATCGACCGGGAAAGGTCCATGGAAATGGACCTGCCGCGCCGTTTCAATCGATACTTTCTTGCTTCCAGCTTTCTTCTGAAAGCCCTCTTCATCCATCCTCTCCGACAATCTGGACCTCTGCTTCCAGATGGATGTCCAGGGCATCTCTGACCCGAACCTGAATTTCTTCCATCAGATCCACAATTTCGGCAGTCCGGGCATGACCCAGATTGACGATAAAGTTGCCATGAAGTTCAGAAACCATGGCGTCTCCCCGGCGCTTCCCCTTCAACCCGACTTCTTCGATCAGCCGACCCGCGGGGATACTGCGGGGATTTTTAAAGATGGAACCCGCATTGCGCAGGTTCAGGGGATGCTTATTTTTCCTTAAGGACAGAATTTCGTCAATCCTCACCGCGATTTCTTCCCGATTACCGGGATACAGGACGAACTCGGCGCTTACAATCACAGTGGAATCGGGAAGAGCCAGACGGCGGTATTCGAAGGAAAGATCCCGGCGGGAGCGGTTCTCCAACGCCTGATGCTCATTCAAAACGGTTACCTCCGCCACCACATCCTTCATTTCTCTCCCATAGGCCCCGGCATTCATCCGAACCGCCCCGCCGACACTGCCGGGAATACCGGCACAGAACTCCATGCCGGTCAGAGATTCTTTTTGACAGAGACGGACGATCGCCGCCAGGGGCACACCGGCTTCAGCCCGCACTCGAATCGCTCCGTCAGCGCTTGGCGACAAGGTTAGATGCTTTAAGCCCTGGAGAGAAACAACGACCCCCCGGTATCCTCCATCCCGGACAAGAAGGTTGGTCCCATTGCCCAAAGCCAGATAGGGCACCTTGTTCTTCCGGAGCAGGGAAATCAGCCGCACCAGTTCCTCCCGGCTTTGAGGAGAAACCAGGGCATCCGCGGGACCACCCACTCCCATGGAGGTATGACGGTCCAGAGGCTCATCAAAAAGGACGGCATCCGAGACACAGGATGTCAACTCCTCCTGGAAAGAGGCATCATGCCGCACGGGAATTCTCGACCTCCTTCAGCCGATTCAACAGAGACATTCCAATGGTATTGACGCTGCCCGCACCCTGAGTGATGACCACATCCTCCGGCTGAACGACGGATAACAGGTAGTCCGTGATGTCATTGAAATCAGGGATATAGAGAACATCCCGGTGCGAAAAGGAACGGATGCCTTCGCAAAGTGCCGCTGATGTTACCCCTTCAATGGGGTCCTCACTGGCGGGATAGATATCCGTCACGATCAGGAGGTCCGCTTCGGTAAAGGATCCCAGAAACTCCTGGAAGAGGGCCTGGGTCCGCGTATAGCGGTGGGGTTGAAAAACCACGATCATCCGGTTCTTCCAGACCTGCCGGGCTGCCGCCAGCGTGGCGCTGATCTCCGTGGGATGATGGCCATAGTCATCCACAACGGTCACTCCGCCCACGTTCCCTTTGACCTCCATCCGCCGGCCGACACCGATGTAGCTTTTCAAGCCTTCCCTGATGGCCGGAAAGGTCATATCCAGTTCCCGGGCAACCGCAACCGTCGCCAGGGAATTATACACATTGAAGAGCCCAGGAACGGAAAGCGTTACGGTTCCCATATATTCCGTCCGGTAATAGAGTTCATACTCCGTCGTTGCCCCGTTGAAACGGATCGCTTCCGCCCGGTAGTCCGCCGTGGGCTCCAGCCCGTAGGTAATGGCCTTGCGCTTGATATCCGGCAGAATCGCCTTGACGTGAGGATCATCCTGACAGAGGATGACGGAACCATAAAAGGGCACGATGTTGGCAAACTGAAGAAAGGCAGCCTTGATGTCTTCGATGTCCCGGTAATGATCCAGATGCTCCCGATCGATATTGGTAATGACGGCCAAGGACGGCGACAGCTTCAGAAAAGAACCATCGCTTTCATCCGCCTCGGCCACAATGAACTCCCCGTGCCCCAGCCGGGCGTTGCTCCCGATACTCCCCAGCTTGCCTCCGATCACCATGGTCGGATCCAGTCCGCCGCTGGCCATGACCGTGGCGATCATCGACGTCGTCGTGGTCTTGCCGTGACTTCCCGAGACGGCAATGGATACTTTCATCTTAAGCAATTCCGCCAGCATTTCCGCTCGAGGAATGACGGGGATCGCTCTTCGATGCGCCTCCAGAACTTCGGGATTATCCGCCCGTACCGCCGTCGAGGTAACCACAACGTCGACATCGGCCAGATTGTCGGCCTGATGCCCCTGAAATACCGTGGCGCCCAGCTCGACGAGATGCTCGGTGGTCTCCGAAGACTTCAAATCCGATCCGCTGACCGTATAGTCAAGATTCAGGAGGACCTCGGCGATTCCGCTCATGCCGATCCCACCGATCCCGACGAAATGAATGTGGCGCACCTTTTTGCGCATGACGTCTGTTACTCTGTAAAGCCTCATGGAGTTCAATGAAATTCCTCTCAGATGTGACGGCAAGATGCCTTTATGTTGTGTAAATTTTGGTCATATATACCATATATTGTATAATGTCCACCGAAAAAAAACTCTCTTATTTCTTGACCATAGCCAGACAGGTATCAACGATATCCGAAGCGGCGTAAATATTTCCCATATTCGCTGCCCTGCCCGCGATATCTTTCAGCAGGGAAGGATGATCATGGAGATTTTTTATCTCATCCGCCAGCCTGGTGCCGACGAGGTCCTTTTCCGGAATCATGACGGCTGCCCCGGCCTTGAGCAGGACCTTGGCGTTCTCGGTCTGATGGTCCCCGATCGCATAGGGAAAGGGGATAAGGATCGCCGCTTTGCCCATGGCGGTGATTTCGGCAATGGAGGTGGCGCCGGCCCGGCAGATCAACAGATCGGCGGCCTCGTAAGCAGAAGCCATGTCCCGGATGAAGGGGACCACCCGGGCGTTAAAACCCTGTGCCGCATAAGAGGCGGACATGCTTTCACAATCCTTTTCCCCTGTCTGATGAACAATGGAGAGGGCGCCCTGCAGAGGCTTCAAAAAGGGAAGAGCCGCCTGGAGGGCCGAATTGATGGCATGAGCCCCCTGGCTGCCGCCGAAGATGAGCAGGGAAAATCGGTCCGATGCTTTTTCAATCACCGGCTTGCCACCGAAAAAGGCTGCCCGGATCGGATTTCCCGAAATCTGGGTCTTTTTCGCCGGGAACCACTTTCCCCCATCGGCAAAGCTGAGAAAGATCCGATCCACAAACCAGCCCAGCAGCCGATTGGTCAATCCGGGGATGGAATTCTGCTCGGCAATGGCCGTCCGAATCCCCATCAGCCGGGCCGCTACGACGGCCGGACCGGACGCATAGCCTCCGACACCGATGACGATATCCGGCCGGAAGGAGCGCAAAATCCTCATCGACTGCAGGAGACTTCCCGGAAGCTTCAAAAGAGCCATCGCCGACCGGATCATTCCCCTTCCCTTGATGCCTTCCACGTTCAGCAGTTTCAGAGAGAAACCGAGATCCTTCAGGACTTTCTTTTCTATGCCCCGTTTGGTGCCGATGAAAAGAATCCGGTTCTCTTCATTCCTCCGGAGCCATTCCTCCGCAATGGCCACACCGGGGAAAAGGTGCCCCCCGGTACCGCCGCCGGCAATGATCACACGAACCGTCATTGCGACTCTCCCTTGGTCTCGGTAAAGGTTGAAATATTCAGGAGAATGCCTATCGCCGCCAGACTCACCACCAGGGACGTCCCCCCATAGCTGAGAAAGGGAAGGGCCAGACCTTTCAAGGGGATCAATCCCATCACCCCGGCGATGTTGATGACGGCTTCCAGGGCAAGAAGCATGGTCAAACCAGCGGCGACCAGGGTTCCGAAGAGATCGGGAGCCTTGAAAGCAATGAAAAACCCGCGAAAGATCAGGAGCACGAACAGGGCGATGACCACAAACACCCCGACAAAACCGGCTTCTTCGGCAATAATGGAGAGGATGAAATCCGTATGTGGTTCGGGAAGATAGAAAAGCTTCTGCATGCTGTCCCCGACGCCCACCCCGAAGGTTCCCCCGGAGCCGAAGGAAATCAGAGACTGGATGATCTGGAACCCCGACCTCTGTGGATCCTGCCAGGGGTTCATGAAAGCGGTCAACCGGCTTACCCGGTAGGGTTCATGGAAGATAAACCAGATCCCCACGGGAATAATGGCCGCCACTAGAGACCCCAGATGGACCAGTCTGGCACCGGCCATATAGAACATCAGCATCAGGATGACGGACATGATGGCACAGGTGCCGAAATCCGGCTCCAGAATGATCAGCAGCATAATGACTGCGGTAACGGCCAGCGGGACGACCACTCCCCGGCGAAAATTCTTCCGGTAGTCAATCTTACGGTTCAGGAAGTGGGCAAGAAAAAGAATCATGCAGACTTTGGCCAATTCGGAGACCTGGAAGGAAAAGAACCCCATCCGGAGCCAGCGCGTCGCCCCACCGGCACGGACGCCGACATGGGGGATAAGGACCAGTGAAAGCAGGACTATACAGACCAGGATGCCGGGATAAGCCGCCTGTTTCAAATAGTAATAGGGCATTTTCGCCATCAGAATCATGATGCCGAATCCAAGAAGAACGAAAACGACCTGCTTCTTCAGGAAATATCCGCCGTCATGGTGGCTTGCCTGGCTCGCCGCGGCCATGATGGAACTGGAGCTGTAAATCATGACCGTCCCGATACTGACCAGAACCAGAACCGTCAGAAGGAGAACGATATCCGGCCGTTTGTCCCCCTCGGTAAGACTGGGTATCGGCAGTTGAGGCAACGAAAATCTTTTCAGAAATCCCATCATGACAAGGCCCTCACTTCTTCCTTGAAAAAGTCCCCGCGCGCCTTATAATTGGCAAATTCGTCAAAGCTGGCGCATCCGGGAGACAACAGGACGACATCTCCGGCCGCAGCCTGCTTACGGGCGGCGGAAATGGCCTCTTTCAGGGTAGGTATTACAACGGTCGGAACAATGCCGCCAATCCGCTCCCGGATTTTTTCCCGCGCCTCCCCGAAGAGCACCAGTGCCTTGACCCGGTCCGGCAGGAGGGCGCTCAGGGTTTCAAAATCCCCATCCTTGTCCCGGCCCCCCATAAGAAGGACCAGCGGATCGGAGAAGGTTTCAATGGCACGTTTGACGGCACCGACGTTGGTCCCCTTGGAATCGTCGTAAAATTTTATACCCCCGATCTCCCGGGTAAATTCGATCCGGTGGGCGATCCCCGGAAAATCCGCCACCGCCCGAATGATCTCTTCCTGAGAGCAATCGCAGGCCCGGCAGGCTAGAATGGCGGCCATGACATTCTCGATGTTATGAGCCCCCGGAAGACGGATCATGTCCAGGGGATAGCTCTCCCGTCCCCCTTGGCCGTTGCGGTAAATCAGTCTCTCTCCTTCCCGGAACAGTCCGCAGTCAACGCTCTGTGTGGTGCTGAAAAAGAAGACCGGCGACGACAGGGATTTTGCCAGGACCGCCGACCGGGGCTCATCGGCATTGAGAACGGCCAGATCCCCTTCCCCCTGATTGCTGAAAATCCTTTCCTTGACGGCCCGGTAAGCCTCGAAGGATCCGTGATAATCGACATGGTCGCAGGTCGTGTTCAGGAGAAGGGCCGCATAGGGGTGAAACGCTTGAATCCACTGGAGTTGGAAGCTGCTGACTTCGACAACGGCATAGTCGGCACTCTGAGCTCCGGTTACGTAATTCGCCAGGGGGTTTCCGATATTTCCCCCCACAAAGACTTCCCTGCCGCTTTTCCTCAGAATATCACCGATCAGGGTCGTGGTGGTCGTTTTCCCATTGGTCCCCGTAATAGCAATCATGGGCGTCTGCAGATATCGGCTGGCCAGTTCGAGTTCGCTCAGAACAGGGAGTTTTTTCTCCACCGCTCCTTTCAGCAGGAACGAAGAAGGCGGTACACCGGGTGACGGTACGACCAGATCCACCAAGCGCAAAGCCGCCGTGTCGTAGCCGACCACCTCCACGCTCCCGTGGCTGTCCTCCCCAAGTTGAGGAAGCACATCCTTTTCCAGCGAAAGGTCCTTTTCATCGGTGACGAAAACCCGGGCGCCCTGCGAAATCAGAAATCGTGCGGAGGCGATTCCCGTTTTTCCCCAGCCGATGACGAGTGTTTTCTGTCCTGACAAATCCATAGATGACATCCTAGCGAAGTTTTAAGGTACTGATGGCCAGCAGGGCCAGCAGGATGGAAATGATCCAGAAGCGGACAATCACCTTCGGTTCCGCCCATCCCTTTAATTCAAAGTGATGATGAATCGGAGCCATCCGGAAGATGCGCTTCCCGTGCGAGAGTTTGAACCACCCAACCTGAAAGATGACGGAGAAGGTTTCCAGGACGAAGATGCCGCCCACAATGGCCAGCAGGATCTCCTGTTTGGTCGCCACGGCAAGGCAACCCAGCGCCCCTCCCAGGGAAAGGGATCCCGTGTCTCCCATGAAAACCTGCGCCGGATAAGTATTGTACCAGAGGAAACCGATCCCTGCGCCGACGATGGCGCCGCAGAAAATGGTCAATTCCCCGACGCCGGCCACGCCGGGGATCTGCAGGTAGGCGGCAATCTTGTAATTCCCTGCGAAATAGGCAAAGAGCAGGTAGGTCATAAAACAGGTAATGGCCGGTCCAATGGCCAGGCCATCGAGGCCGTCCGTCAGATTCACGGCATTTGCCGCCCCGACGATGATGAAGGTCGAAAGGAAAACATAGCCCCATCCCAGGTCCGGCAGGGCCGTTTTGAAGAACGGAATGGCAACGACGGAATTGAATCCCGGCTTTGCATAGAGGACGACACTCACCAGAAGGGCAATGGCCACTTCAAAGGCCAGCCGGACTTTACCGGGCACTCCTTTGGAACTCTTGCGAGTCAGTTTCCGGTAGTCGTCTGCAAAGCCGATCAATCCGTACCCCAGGGTAACCATGAGCACGAGCCAGACGTAATCGACCGTGAGGTTGGCCCACAACAGGGTCGAAACCACAACGGCAAAGATAATCAGAATCCCTCCCATCGTCGGCGTACCCTCTTTGGCCAGATGGGCTTCCGGGCCATCATTCCGGATGACCTGCCCCATCTTCAATGCCTGCAGTTTCCGGATCAGCCAGGGACCGAGGATAAAACAGATAACCAGAGCGGTAATGGTGGCATAGATCGTCCGGAAGGTAATGTAGCGGAAGACATTGAAATAGGAGTAGGTTGTATGCAGCGGATAAAGAAGATGATAAAGCATCCCGTCTTCCCCATTCAGGCCGAAGTTCGATCAAGAATTTTCTTAACGATTTCTTCCATTTTCATCCTGCGTGAGCCTTTGACCAGAATCCAGTCTCCCGCTTCGACGAAGGAGAGGACGGAATCGATAATTTCGTCAGCGTTTTCAAAATAAAAAATCCTTTCCCCTGGCATGCCGCCTTTGGCAGCCCCGGCAGCCGTTGACCTGGAGAGCGGCCCTTTAAGAAAAAGCCGCCCCACATCGGTAGCGGCAACCTCGCGCCCAACGGATTCATGAAGATCCTCCGCAGAATCACCCAGTTCCAGCATATCCGCGAGAATCGCCACACTGCGCGCGGTTCCCTTCAGAGTCTGGATCGTTTTCAGGGCTTCGCGGACGGATGCCGGGTTGGCATTGTAGGTATCATCAACGAGAAAAGCGCCATTCGGCAGGCGGTGGACTTCAAAGCGAGCGGCTACAGGATGGAAGTTCCGGAGAGCTTGAGAAATTTCAGTAATGCCGATACCTGAGGCCCTGGACAGTGCTGCTGCAGCCAGGGCATTGTAAATGTTGTGCATACCGGATGCAGAAAGGTGAACGGTGACGGATTCCGAATTACAGTTCAACAGGAACGACTGTCCGGATACGCCCTCCTGCGCAATATTCGAAGCAGTCAAATCCGCCTGGGACACAACCCCGTAGGTCAAGGTTCTTCCCGGCCACGCACGCCGTAAAGGCGCCATGGCCTCATCATCTGCATTAAATACCGCCAAGCCGGACCTGGACATGGAACCATAGAGATCGCCTTTTTCCTCTCGAATGCATTCCAGCGTCTTTAATCCTTCCAGATGGGCCGGGCCGATATTGGTAACAAGCGCGATATCAGGTTCTGCTATTTCTGTCAACCGCCTGATTTCACCCCGCGCATTGGTTCCCAATTCCACAAGGGCCAGATCATGCTCCCTTTCCAGGCGGAGCAGGGTGAGAGGCAATCCAATCAGATTGTTCAGATTTCCCTCTGTTTTAAGCACGGAAAAAGTCTGTCCCAGAATGGCGGCGGTCATTTCCTTGGTCGTCGTTTTACCGGAACTGCCGGTGATGGCAATGACGGGCTTCCCCATTCGTCTCCGCCAGAAACGGGCGATATCGCCCAGGGCCCTCAGGGTATCCTCAACGAGAATCGCCAGACAGCTCCCGGTTTTTTGAGAAAGAGCCTCAAGCATACCGGCATGCTGAACATCCGCCAGGACTCCTCCAGCGCCCTTCGCAATGGCCTCCCCCAGAAAATCATGACCATCAAACCGTTCCCCTTTCAGGGGAAGGTAGAGATTGCCCTCAACGAGCTGTCGCGTATCGGTAGACACACCACGAACGAGAAAATCGGCTTCCCCCCGCAGAAGTCTTCCCCCTGTCGCCTGGACAAGCTCATCAGCCAGAAATTCCGGCATTAAATTACGGTTCAAAGAGACCTCCCCGCCCCTGTAGTGAAATGTCCTGTCATTAAAGCAGAAAGAAGAACAATTACGGACTTTAAAATTCCTGCTTCGATAAAAAATCTTATATCTTCAGATTATTGAGAGTTAATGCACCCTGACAGGCGAAAAGACGACTAGAATCATTCAGTCTGCTTGAAATGAACTCTCCAGGATTTCTTTTGCAATCTCGCGGTCATCAAAATGGAGACGATTCGCCCCGATGATCTGATAATCTTCATGTCCTTTCCCGGCAATGAGAACGATATCGGAGGACCTGGCAGACCGGATTGCCGCTTCGATGGCCTCCCGCCGGTCAGGGATCACCATATATCCTCTGCCGGTCATCCCCAGAGACAACTCCTCCGGAGATCCCTTGGGGATGGACTGACAATTGATGCCGACCTCGATATCCCCGATGATGGACAGCGGATCTTCCGATCTTGGATTATCCGAAGTCAGGATCGTCAGATCGCTGTAATTTGTCGCCACTTTGCCCATGAGGGGTCTCTTGCCACGGTCTCGATCGCCGCCACAACCAAACACCGTGATAATCCTGCCCTTCTTGAAGGGGGAAAGACTCTCAAGCACCCGCCGCAGAGCATCGTCGGTGTGGGCATAATCGACAAACACCTGAGGTTGATTCAAGCCGCTCACCTTTTCCAGGCGGCCGGGAACGGCATTCATCTGCATAACTCCCCGGCAGATGGCCTCAACAGGGATTCTCAAAGCAATTGCTGCGGAAACAGCGGCCAAGACATTCGACAGATTGAATTTACCGATTAAAGGAGAGACAAGTTCGAAACGTGCAGGTCCTACCGCAATTTCCGCTTTGATCCCGTTCAGGGAAAGATCAAAAGATGAGGGGCGGATATGGGCATCCTCTTCGATTCCAAAGGTAAGAGGCCGGTTAGCAGCCCCAGCCTCCCGAACCAGGCGTTTACCCCACGGATCATCGACATTCACTACCATGGAATGACGGCGGGATTTTCCCCCGCCGGGCAGCACTTCCGAAAAAAAACGTTTTTTCGCCTGGTAATAATTTTCCATGGTCTTGTGGTAATCCAGGTGGTCCTGGGTGAGATTGGTAAAAATTCCCAGATCAAAATGACAATCGTCGACACGCCGAAGGTCAATGGCATGGGAGGATACCTCTGCAACGACGTGCGTCACGCCGTTGTCCGCCATATCCCGTAGGATTCTCTGCAGATCCAGAGATTCCGGAGTAGTGTTGGGCGCTTCCATTTTGAGCCCGGGATAACGGTAATTGACGGTTCCCAGAACGCCGCAGCAAAATCCAGCCACCGAAAAAATAGATTCCAGGATATAAGTGATCGTGGTTTTTCCATTCGTTCCCACCACGCCGACCGCAACGAGGGATGACGAAGGGTCTCCACAGAACGTTCTCGCGAGAAGTCCGAGGGCCCTCCGCCCATTTTTCACCCGAATCTGCGTGATCTCCGGAGAAGTCGGGACATCTCTTTCGCAGACCACAACCTTTGCACCACGACGGACCGCATCATCGATATAATCATGGCCATCGGCTTTAAGGCCCGTTACCGCCACAAAAAGGGAATTCCGGGAACACTGACGGGAATTGTAACACAGGGAAGTCACGTCCATCCCTTTGTCCGCAGGACCGCTGATCCCCAGGACATCGATTCCTTCCAATAAGACTGAAAGATTCATTTTCTACAGTCCTTTATTCAATTCCCATAGCTGAAGAGGACAGAACAAGCAGTAGTCCGTGTAATCGGCGTACCGGGCGCCGGCCGCTGCTGCGTCGCCCAGCCATTGCCCGCCACCTTGATTTCAATGCCCCTCTGTCTCGCTTTTCGGAGGACATCCCGGATACTGAGCCCCACAAAATCCGGCATTAAGGATTCATCATTACCCGCCATGCCCGTTGCCGCCACGGGGGCGGAGAGATCACTGGAAGCAGAGGCGTTAACCAGCTTCAGCTTTACCCCCGTATTCTCTTCCCGGTCCGTTTCAGGAAGCGGATTGGGACGAATATTGGGTTTAAAGCAGGTCAGGATCTGTTCTCCAATGGCCTTGAAAACAGGGGCGGAAGCTACGCCACCCCATCGATCCTTCTGAGGTTCGTCAAGAATGACCAGAATTGCAACCTGGGGATTCTCCGCCGGGAAAAACCCCATAAAAGACGTTTTGACCCGTTCCGAAGAGTAAACATGCCGGGCAGAATCATATTTCTGTGAGGTCCCCGTTTTCCCGGCAACGGATACGCTTTCTATCCGGGCATTCTTTCCCGTGCCGTCCTCCTGCCCGACGATATCGGTCATGATGGCGGTCAGACGCCTGGCGGTATCCGGTGATACGACCCGCCTGACGACGGTCGGCGAATAATTGCGGATGATCTGCCCTTTTTTGTCCACGAGAGCCCTGACGACGTAAGGCTTCATCATGGTTCCCTGATTGGCGATCGTGGAAAGGGCAGTGATGAGCTGAATGGCCGTGACGGAGATTCCCTGGCCGAAGGCGATCGTGGCCGCATCGACCCGTGTCCAGTCATTGACGGGACGGAGCAAGCCTGGAATTTCCCCCGGAAGATCGATCCCTGTCTTCGCTCCGAAACCAAAGTTGCGGATATAATCGTAAAATTTCTCTTTTCCCAGCTTTTCCGCTATCTTTACCGATCCTATATTGCTGGAGTATTTAAGAATATCATGAACCGTCAGCACGCCGTGGCGTTTGCGCTTGGCTTCATGAATAACCCGGTTGGCAATGGCATAGGCCCCGTTTTCGCAAAAGAAGCGATCGTTTTCCCGTACAGCCCCTTCTTCAAGGGCCGCAGCAACAAGGAAAGGTTTGAAGGTGGAACCGGGGTCAAAGCAATCCGTAACGACTTTGTTCTTTTTGTTCTCTAGAGAAACGGTCAGCAAGGCATTGGGATCGAACCCCGGAGAATTGGCCATGGCCAGGATTTCACCGGTCTTTGGATCCATCACAATCGCCAGTCCCCCCTTGGCTCCCTTTTCCTGAACAGCCGCTTTGAGCTGAGATTCGACAAGATGCTGAATCCTGCTGTCGATGGTGAGAACAAGGTTTACACTTTCGTCAGACGAAACCGAAACTTTTTCCACCCGGGGAAAAAGCATTTTTCCCTTTGCGTCCCTGGTCCAGACCAACGTTTCCGGCGTACCTTTAAGGTACTGATCATACTTGATTTCCAGCCCTTCCAGCCCCACCGAATCCAAACCGACCAAGCCAACCAACTGGCTGGCCAGTTCCCCATTGGGATAAAATCTCTTGGGTTCCTTGACCAGGAAAATCCCCTCTATGTTCGCCTCCTCCACCTGCCGGGCCTGTTCGGACGGAATTCTGCGGGCAATCCAGCAGAATCTCTTCGAATGGAGAAGCTTTTTCATTACGTCCTGGCGATCAACATTGAGAAGAGAGGTCATCCGGACGGCTACATCCGCAGGGCGGGCCATCTTTGAGGGATCCGCACAGACCGAATCAACCTGCAGACTCGCCGCGATTTTTTCACCATTCCGATCAAATATAATCCCCCGCTCCGGCGGCAGTTGGAGGGTCTTGGTGTGCTGCCTTTCTGCGAGTTCCTTCAGCACTTTGCCGGACATGATCTGCAGATGAATAGCCCTTGAAAAAAGGGCGACAAATAAAACGACAAAAAAGACCAGCAATGTCACCAGTCGAAATCTCAGCCATTTCAAAGATTCCGTGTTCATCGTTTCTTCACGCTTTCTCCAAGATGGATGATCTGTTCTCTTTGAGGATAAATCATCTGCAATTTCTCTTTCACAATCGTCTCAATGCGATTCGGCGCCTTGAGCGTCGCGATCTCAACCTTCAACTGACGTTGTTCTTCCAGGAGTTGCTCCCTGTGAGTCATCTCCTCGGCGATCTTATACTCCAGACCCGTCATCCGGAGATGAGACCAGACATACATCAGGGCCACGCCCATCAGGACAAAGGCCGCGATGATCAAGGGAGCGTATTTCACCCCCTTTGATTTTTCCTCCTCCGGCAATTCCGGCGGGAGAGACATGTCCTGAGTTTCGTCGATCGGCAAGCGCTATATCCTTTCCGCAGTTCGCAGTCTCGCACTTCGTGCCCGGGGATTGGCCGCCACTTCTTCATTTGAAGGCGAGACGGGTTTTCTGCTCACAACTTTCAGCCGAGGGCTTTGGCCACAGGAACAAAAGGGCATATCGGTCGGGCAGATACATCCCTTCTCCAAAGAACGGAAACTATGTTTGACAATGCCGTCCTCCAGGGAGTGAAAGGAGATAATTGAGAATCGGCCGCCTGGTTTAAGGCAGTCGGTGCCGCTTTGAATGGCACGGTAAAGGTTGGCAAGCTCGTTATTGACGTAAATCCGGAGGGCCTGGAAAGTTCGGGTTGCCGGATGGATTTTCTTGTGCCGGGCAGAACCCGGCAACGCACCGGCAACAATGGCTGCAAGCTGTGTTGTTGTCCGAATCGGAGCCTCTTTACGCTTTGCGGCAATCGCCCGGGCAATCCGTCCTGCCATGATTTCTTCTCCATACTGCCTTATGATTTCCTTCAATTCTCGTTCAGAACAGGCATTGACGACATCATAGGCGCTCCGACCGGATTCCGGATCCATGCGCATATCCAGCGGCGCTTCCTGGAGAAAGCTGAAGCCCCTTTGTGCCGTATCCAACTGATGGGAGGAAACCCCGAGATCGAGTAAAATGCCGTCGACTTTGGGGATATCTTGGTCCGTGAGCACTTCCCGAAGGTCTGCATAATTCGCTTTGACAAGCTCTTTTCTCCGGCCAAAAGCCATCAGGTGCTTTTCTGCAGCCTCCAGGGCTTCCTTGTCGACATCCATCCCCAGGAGGAAACCATCCGGAGCGGATCTTTCCAGAATGAGCGCGGCATGGCCTCCGCCGCCCACCGTTCCGTCAACGTAGACGCCTCCACTGCGGCAGTTCAGGGAAGCGACGGCTTCTTCAAGGAGTACGGGTTCATGATAGGCATCCTCACCGACCATTCTCAGAGCCCAAGATCCGTCATGTAATCCCCATAATTATCAAGATTTCCGGCTGTTTTCTGACAATCCTTCTCATAGAGGTCCCGGTTCCAGATTTCAATAACCCGCAACATGCCGGCGAGGACAATCTCTTTTTCAAGATTTGCGTAAGTGCGGAGATTTGGAGGAATCAGGACCCGTCCCTGGCCATCGATCGTACAGCTGACAGCCCCGGCCATGAAGAAGCGCTGAAAGGCCCGCACTTCCCTTTTCATCAGAGGGACATTCCGGATTTTGTCTTCGATAAGCGACCATTCCTTCTCGGGAAAAACCATCAGATAACCGTCCCATTTCGCGATGATCAGGCGCTTGTCATATTCCGCCGCCAAAACTTCACGAAATTTTGCCGGGAAAATGATCCGCCCTTTTTCATCAATGGTATGGGAATATTCTCCCCGAAAACCAGCCACCGCGCCCCTCCCATCCACTTCGAACCACTCTGCTCCACTTCAGGACAAATATAAAGGGGGGATTCCGGTTTGTCAAGAAAAAATCACTCGTCTTTTTCCTTTGTAAGTCGATATCTTAGAACAGCCCGATTATGTTCTTCCAGAGTGGATGAGAACTGATGGGACCCGCTTCCGTTGGACACAAAATAAAGATACTCCACTTTGGCGGGATTTATTGCCGCCAGGAGGGAATCTTTGCCCGGATTGGCAATAGGACTCGGCGGCAGGCCTTTTATGAAATAGGTGTTGTGAGGGGTTGGGGTCAACAGATGTCGCCGCGTGATTCTGCCTTCGAAGGGAGCCATATGGTAGACTGCGGTGGGATCGCTCTGAAGACGCATGCCTTTCTTCAATCTGTTGGAAAAAACCGCTGCAATAAACGGCTTTTCAGCGCTGAAGCCCGTTTCCTTGCCGATGAGAGAGGCCAGCGTGACGAATTGGTTCATGGTCATGCCCATCTGACGGGCCTTATCGCGCATTTCCGGATTGACGACTCTCCAGAAATGGCCCACGATGCGGCGGATCAGCTCCTCCGGGCTGACGACGTCGTCGAAGAAATAGGTATCCGGATAAAGATAGCCTTCGGCACTGCCCTCTTCAATGCCCAGGCTCCTCAAAAAAGTCCTGTCTTCCGCCAGGGACAGAAATTTTTTCTCGTCAACAAGGTGCAACTTGGCCAAATGGACGGCGATTTCCTTCAAATTCATATCTTCATGAATCGTGATCCTGCAGACATCAATTTCACCGCGGGAGAGTTTATTGACGATGGCCAGGGGGGTCATCTTTCCGGAAAAGGTATAGGCTCCCGACCTTAAATGCCGTGCGGTGCCCTTTGTCAAAATCAGCAGGGTAAAAAACGGCGGGTTACGGACGAGTCCCTCCTGCTGAAGCTTGCCCACCACCTCGAAGAATCCCGTTCCCGGCAGAATCCTCACTTTTTTCGCGGGAAGATCCGGATCCACCGGCCGGTCGATATAAAGGAGAAACCAGCCCATCGTGAAATAAGCCAGGATCAGCAGGAGACGTATCAGCAGGACTTTTCTCTTACTTCTTTTTTTTCTTCTCATTGGCAATCTTCAGCGCCGGCATCCGGGAACTTTTCTTCCTTCGGAAGCGCATCCAGGTAGGATTGAAGAATCAGACTGGCCGCCAGACGGTCCACGACCGCTCTTCGTTTTTTTGGGTGGACCCCGGACCGGGCCAGGATTTCTTCCGCCTCCTTCGTCGTCAGGGTTTCATCCCAGGAAACAACCGGAACGCCCAGGGCAGCCTCCAGACGGCGGGCGAAACGGAGGACCTTTTCACATTGGATTCCCTCCGTACCGTCAAGTCGCAGGGGGTATCCAATGACGATTTTCTCCACGCCATAAGCCTCAACGAGAGCGGCAATAGACCCGACATCCCTCCGCCAGGATTTCCTGATGACCGTGGTCAGAGCCTGGGCCGTCAATCCAAGTTCATCGCAGAGGGCGACGCCAATCCGCTTCTCTCCATAGTCAAGACCTAAGATACGCATAACCGGACCGGCTCCTTTTTGGGAACTGCTTAACAATACCCTTTCCCCATTGCAACAGAAAAATCACTTTAATTTATTTCAACATCGCTGAATCTTGATCTTTTCTCATTTGCCTCATGAATTTAAGGAATTCATCGATCTTGAAAATTATGCTTTTTTGGTTTACAAGTAGCGTTTATTCAACCTTCAACAGTTCCAATCTTCAGGAGGCAATAACATGACTGAAATCGTCGCGATTCATGCAAGAGAGATACTGGATTCAAGAGGAAACCCTACAGTGGAGGCGGAGGTCTCTCTGCTTTCGGGAATAACCGGCCGGGCATCGGTCCCATCCGGCGCCTCGACAGGGGAGCACGAAATGCTGGAATTAAGAGACGGAGACCCGAAGCGATACCTGGGAAAAGGCGTTACTTCGGCCGTTAACAACGTCATCGAAAAGATCGCCCCGGAAATCGTCGGGATGGATTGCCTCGACCAGAGGGACATCGACTATACGATGATTGCCCTGGATGGAACGGAAAACAAGGGCGCTCTCGGCGCCAACGCCATCCTCAGCGTATCTCTCGCCTGCGCCAAGGCGGCGGCGGCGGCCACGGAACTCCCCCTCTACCGCTATCTCGGCGGCGTCCAGGCCAAAGACATCCCCGTTCCAATGATGAACATCATCAACGGGGGGCAGCATGCCGACAATAATGTCGACATCCAAGAATTCATGATCATGCCTGCGGGGGCTTCGACCTTTCGGGAAGGTCTGCGCATGAGCGCCGAAGTTTTCCACTATCTCAAGGCCGTTCTGAAGAGCAAGGGATATAACACGGCCGTCGGTGATGAAGGGGGATTCGCGCCCAATTTACAATCCAATGAAGAAGCGCTGACCGTGATTCTTGAGGCGATCATCCGGGCAGGCTATGAACCGGGCAAAGACCTCTTGATTGCCCTGGATGCCGCAGCCAGTTCCTTCTATAAAAATGGGAAATACATCCTCGCCGCGGAAAAGAACCCGGAAAAGACGGCCGAGGAAATGATCCGCTATTATGAAGATCTGGTCAACCGTTACCCCATCATCTCTCTGGAAGACGGCCTTGCGGAAGACGACTGGGAAGGCTGGAAAGCGCTTACGGAAGCCCTCGGGTCCCGCATACAGATTGTCGGAGATGATCTCTTCGTCACGAACAAGAAACGTCTCGAAATGGGCATTTCCAAAGGCATCGCCAACTCCATTCTGATCAAGCTGAATCAGATCGGTTCTCTGACGGAAACCCTGGAAACGATTCAGACCGCCAAAGAAGCCGGGTACACGAACATCGTCTCCCACCGCTCAGGGGAAACGGAAGACAGCTTCATGGCGGATGTCGCCGTGGCAACCAATTGCGGCCAGATCAAGAGCGGTTCCCTCTCCCGGAGCGAACGCCTGGCCAAGTACAATCAATTGCTCCGCATCGAGGAGGAACTCGGCGACCGCGCCGTTTACCGCGGCAAATCCACTTTTTATTCAATCCGGTAAGGGGCCTTTCATACCGGAAAAGGCAGTCGCTTCCTCAATGATTGAAATCTTCCGTGAACCCTGAATTCGGGATACTTCTCCCTGGTTCAGGGTTCATATTTTTTTATAAAAACCGCATTCCCTGAATTGAAAATGTCTTGACGGACCTTGAACTTTTCTTTAGGGTTGACCTTCATCATCGGGCCTTTCCAGCCGGCAATCTGCGTCTTCATGTCGACCGCAGGAATCTCAGGGATCAACAACTATAGATGAAGGGGAAAAATTCGTGAACAATTTTGAGGGAAAACCAGTGAAGGAAACTCAATTCAACCAGAACAACCTGTATCGGGAAGAGTCCTTCACCGATCTAAACGTCGGGGCAATCCGGATGCTGGTCCCCGTAAAGCCCGATGGCACGCCGGATTCCACCCGAATGCCCCTCTTTATGGGTCAGGCCCAGGTCATGTCTCCGAAAGGCCCCCTGCCGATTCAGGGTCCTATTGAGGCGAAATCCCTGGCAGAAGCCATGGAAAAATTCCCGCAGGCGATGGAAGAGGCGTTCAAGCGGATGATCTCCGAGGCCAGGGAGTACCAGCGTCAGCAGGAATCGGGACTTATAGTGCCCGGCAAGTAATTTCGACTTCAAGAAACAAAGGGAATTTTACCCCGGAATCGCCGGGTTATTGCTCATTGCCGGGGAATTCCTCCGGAAATCGCTGTCTCATATAATGTTCCACATAATCGCGTATTTCCGTCGCGGAATGTAATTTCAGGACTTTGTCCAGCAGCTCACGGGATTCCTGCAAGGTGGAATTCTGGATGATTTTCTTCATTCGCGGAATCCCCAGGGGATTCATACTCAGTTCATCCAGTTCAAGACCGAGAAGAATGAGGGCATAAACGGGTTCCCCGGCCATTTCACCGCACATCGCTACCCGGATGCCGTTGCTGTGACCGGCACGGGTGATCTGGCGGATCAATCTCAATACGGCAGGATGAAGCGGCTCATAGAGATAACCGACGCGCTCATTGATCCGGTCGATGGCAAGAACGTACTGAATTAGATCGTTGGTTCCGATACTGAAGAAATCAACCTCCCTCGCCAATTCTTCCGCGACGATGCCCGCTGACGGCACTTCAATCATGACCCCGATTTCAATGTCGCGCCCGATGGGCACATCTTCCTCGATCAGGTCTCTCATGACATCATTGAAGATTCTTTTGGCTTCACGGATCTCCTCGATGCCCGAAACCATGGGAAACATAATCCGGAGTTTGCCAAAAGCGCTGGCGCGAATGATCGCCCGCAACTGAACCTTGAACTGCTCCACTTCCTTCAAGCAGAAACGAATGGCTCGCAACCCCAGTTGCGGATTCATTTCTTTTGCCAGTTTCGGATCGGAGGTGAATTTATCGCCCCCAAGATCAAAGGTTCGAATCGTCGCCCAGGCCAGCCCTTCAATTCCAACCACCTGACGGTAATGGGTAAAATGCTCCTCCTCCGTCGGCAAGTGATCCCGGTTGATGTAGATGAACTCCGTTCGATAAAGACCAATTCCTTCAGCGCCATGAACAACCGCCGAAGGAATTTCTTCGAGAAATTCTATGTTACAGCCGATGTCGACCTGGTAGGAATCCTTCGTCCTTGCCGGAAGATGCGCATATTTCAGAAAGTCTTCCTGGACTTCCTCGTAAAGTTTCTTTTTTTCCTGATAACGTCTGGCCACCTCCGGATCCGGGTTCACGATGATCAACCCGGATGTTCCATCAATGATCAAGTCATCATTGGTTTTAACGACGCGGGTAATGTTCTGCAGAGCTACAACCGCCGGTATCTCAATCGAACGGGCAACAATCGCTGTGTGAGATGTCTTTCCTCCCATATCCGTTGCAAAACCCAGGACCTTATGAACCATCATCTGGGCCGTATCTGCCGGAGAGAGATCTGAAGCCACCACGATAACCTCTTCGCGGATCTCGGAAAAGGGCGTCCTCCTTTCTCCCGAGAGATGACGAAGGATTCGTTTTCCCACATACTGGATGTCACTGAATCGGCTTCGGAGGTACTCATCCTCCACCCGGTCAAACACTTCCCGGTATTGATCCGTTGTCATCCGGACAGCCCATTCGGCATTGACACACGATTCCCGGATATGTTCAACGGTGTGGCGGATAAACGACTTATCCCGCAAAAGCAGGAGATGCACATCAATGATGTACAAGGGCTCAGAGCCGATCTTTCCATGAATGCTGTTCTTTATTTCACGGAGTTCTCTTTCCGATTCCCTTAAAGCAGATTTGAAACGCGCGATTTCCTGGGGGATCAGACTTCTATCGCTTAGTTTGTAAAAGGAAAGTTCACTGCCCAGCGGATCAAACAGGAAAGCCTTTCCAGAGGCAATTCCAGGGGAAACGCCGATTCCCTTCAGCACGAACGTCTTTTTTATTTCGTCCGTTACGCTCATGATTCACCAAACTTGTTCTCAAAAAGCTCTCCCAGATCTTCTATGGCCTGAAGAGCATCCACACCCTCTGCCCGAACGGTCACTCGGCTCCCCTGAGGACAGGCCAGGGTCAGGATGCCCAGGAGACTTTTTCCATTGACCTCCCGACCTTCTCTTTCCAGAATAATCCTAGATTTAAATCCTCTGGCAGCACCCACAAGTTTGGCCGCAACACGGGCATGAAGGCCCAGTTTATTTTTTAATTCAAACGTCCGAATTTCAATCATTTCACTGTACATAAGAGGAAAATAATTCCCGCCATCCCATACAGAATATGCACGGGCGATATTCCCCTTTTCACGGCCCAGAGGCATAGTAGGATACAGAAAAGCCCCCCAATCCTCATGCCGATGCGCCCCCAGGGAACAAGAAAAGCAACGGATTCCTTTGAGGAAAGGAGAACAGCAAGAAGCGCGAGAATAGACAGGGAAATCCAGCGGATCTTTTTCGTTTTTTCAGGAAGATCCAAGCGTCGCACAAAATCGATGCCCAGTTTTCCTAATCGATAGCCTTCAGTAAACCCCCTCCATCGAATCCATAAGGAAACAGAATTGTACATGCAAAAAGTAATCAGAGGCGCAGCTGCATAATCCTCAACGGCCAAAAGCACCCCGGTAAAGGCTGATAAGGGTCGATAGGCTCCCCAGAAGAAAGAATCACCAATGGCTGCATAAGGCCCGCAAAGGGCATTTTTCAAGGTACGGGCATCTTCATTCTGGAGGGCTTTCTTCTTCAGATTATCCTCTTCAATGTGGACAACCGAACCAAGAATGGGCCCGGTCATATAAGGATGGCTGTTAAACAATTGCAGGTGGCGCAAAAGCAGATCCTGCACACGCCCTTGATCGTTGCCCAGCAACCGAATGAGTGGGATCAACGCATAGACGAAGCCAAGGTTTTGCATTCTCCAGAAATTGAAAGATGCCTGGATCAAGAGGGACCGCAAAAATATTGAAACCAGTCGGGTAGATTTCATAAAAAAGATCCCTTATTTTCTGCAACGTAGCTTGCTAGCACGAAACTCTCATGAAGTCAATGAATTCGACCGATGCGGCAACTATTTTCTTTTCGGTACGTCATGAACGATTTTTCTTGACAGGTAACGATTGTTTTGTTAGTGATCTCCGCCTTAAAATAATATTCAAGAGGTAACAGGCATGCTTTGTTCAACAATCAAACCGGGAACCGAATGCGGTTTCATGACCAAAAAAGGCTGCAGCTATGGTAGCGGCGCCTGCCAGCCCATTATCGATAGTTGCCTTGAATGCAATAAGATCGGTGAATTTGAAAGTGGGAAGTATTGTAAACTTTATCCCGAACCTGCCGTCAAGTGGCTCAAAGGCAAGTGTCCCAGCGCTTCCCATGTCAAGCTCGAAATCAAAGAAGTGCAGGCGATCAACCCGTTGAAGGCGTCCAAGCGGGCCTCCAAGAAAAAATAATCTTTCATTCAGGAACCAATAAAAAAAGCCCATTGAAGCTATAGCCCGGTTATGACCAGGTTATAGCTTCAATGGGCTTAAAAAGAATAACGCAAAGAAAGCGGAAGCTTGAGAGAGAAAGACTTCGTTTACCCGCCTTTTAACAATTTCTGAATTTGCGTCAAACCCTCCTTGATTTCCTCCAGCTTTTTATTGATCCTGACTTCTGTCCCTTGAGGGTCGTGTCCCGTCTTTCGCAGAAGCAGCTGCCTCTTGGCTCCCTTAATGGTAAAGAACTCTTCGTAGAGAAGGGTTTTAATCGTCAATAATTCCTGAACATCCTGTCTTCGGTACAGCCTTTGCTCTGCTGTTGTCCGGATTGGTCGTACAGACTTGAATTCGGATTCCCAGAAGCGAAGGACAGACGGTTCAACCCCCAGAATCCTGCTGACCTCGCCAATACGGAAATACGCTTTGTCAGGGGGAATGACCACATTCATTATAAACTTAGCTCTGGTCCCTATTTCCCGGAAATCAGCTTACAACATGCAACAGGATACTTCCCGGCACCCCGTCTCAACCCTTAAACTTAACCTCATTTGAAAGCCTGCCAAGTTTTCTGCAAAGTTAAGACGTGTCAATCTGCCGGGGAAAATCAGTCGTTGAGTGCTTTCCTGAGAACCTGACTTGATTTGAAGGTCAGAACCTTCCGTTCGGAGATGGAAATTTCATCCCCGGTCTGCGGATTCCTGCCTCGCCGGGATTTCTTTTCCTTAACGACAAAATTTCCGAAACCGGATATCTTGATCTTTTCACCCCGGCCAAGACTTTCCTTAATGATATCAAACACAGACTCGACAATCCGGGCCGAATCCTTTTTGGAAAAACCTAACTTTTCATATACATTCTGAATGATATCTATCTTCGTCATTTGAGACCTCCTCGAAATGGTACAGATGGTCTGACACCAATCATCTGATCTGCGCTCCCGTCTGGTCGATGATATGATGAACAATTTTAGAGTGAACCCGGTTGACCGTATCATCCGTCAATGTTGCCGCGTCGGACCGATACGTGAATCTCAATCCAAGGCTTTTCTTTCCCTCAGGAATGCCAGCACCGGCATATACATCAAAAATACGCACTCTTTCAAGCAAATCTTCGCCTGTCGCAAGGGCAATATCCAGCATAGCGCCAACTTCCACATTCGAATCGATGACAAAGGCGACGTCTCTTGAACTTTCAGGATACCTGGAAAATTCTCTATAGGCAACATCATCTGAAATGTGTTCGGAAAGTACCTCCATGTCCAGCTCAAATACCAGGGCACGGTTTTTCAAATCCATACGGAAAAGCACATCCGGATGTACTTCCCCCATATACCCGACGGATTTTTCTCCAAGAAAAATCCCACAGGCCCGGCCCGGATGGAGAAATGTCTGAACGGCATTGGATCGGAATCGTATTCCCGTTAATCTCAGGCTATCGGTAAGGCTTTCAACACAGCCCTTCAAATCATAAAAATCCATCCCCAGTTCGCCGGAGGACCATAACTCATGATCCCTCATGCCGGTCATCAGACAGGCCAATCTCTTCTTTTCCGTGGGGAGTTCCCCCGGCTTGCCCGCCAAAAAGACCTTGCCGAATTCGAAAATCTTCAGATTGTAATCCCCGGCATTGGCGTTTTCCCGCATCACTTTCAGCAGGCTGTAGATCAAGGTTGTTCGCATAACCGATTGATCTTCCGTCAGCGGGTTCGAAATCCGGACTCCTTTTCTTCTTTCGTCCCCAGCATCCAGCGCCAGGATATCCGCGGCATCCGGCGAAATAAAGCTGTAGGTAATGACTTCAGATAGTCCATGGCTTGTCAGATGGTTGCGCATCCTCTCTTCAAGGACTCTTTTCTCGTTTTGCCGAACCGGAGTCATCCTCCCCAGGGGGAGTGTAACCGGAATATTATGGTAACCATGGATTCTGGCAATTTCCTCGGCCAGATCAATCTCGCGGATAATATCTACTCTGAAGGAAGGCGGATTTACAAGATATTCGTCTTCGACGCCCTCGTGCCTGCTGACTTCCATCCCCAGGTTTTTCAGGATTTCCATCATGTCCGCCGCAGGAATGTCCGTTCCCAGCAGGGCATTGACTCTCCGGCAACGCAAGGGAATTTCCCTGGCCGTCTCGACCTGTCTAGGATGCTCGTCAATCCTTCCTCTGCAGATCGTCCCTCCTGACAACTGGGCGGTCAATTGAGCAGCCCTGTCCAATGCCCGGAGAACCCCTTCAGGATCAATTCCGCGTTCAAAACGGAAGGCCGCATCCGTACTCATGCCCAGATCCCGGGCGGAGCGCCGGATGGAAGAAGGAGAAAAGTAAGCGCTCTCCAGGAGGATATCCTGCGTATCCGGTTTTATTTCTGAATTGAATCCCCCCATGATGCCGGCAATGGCCACCGGCTTGACGCCGTCACAGATCATCAGGGTGTTTGCATTGAGAATGCGCTCCTTTTCATCAAGGGAGATAAACGGTTCCCCCTGCGCAGAACGCCGGACGACAATGCGGCTCTCCTCCAGGAAGCGGAAATCAAAGGCATGAAGGGGCTGCCCCAGTTCCATCATGACAAAATTCGTCACATCGACGACATTGCTGATGGAGCGCAGCCCAACGGCTTCAAGGCGCAATCGCATCCACAGCGGGGAAGGACCCACGGTCACATTTCGAACCATTCGCGCCGTATAGCGGGGACAGAGATCGGGATCAAGGATTTGCACCGAGGCAAGCCCTTTTGTGTCTTCATCACTTTCGTGGAAGCCGATCTCCGGCAGACGGACTGTTTTTCCGGTAACGGCCGCGATTTCCCGGGCGACGCCGAGAATGGAAAGACAATCGGAACGGTTCGGCGTAATCCCGATGTCAAAGACCGTATCCTTCAGGTCGAGGACATCCGCAAGATCAGCTCCCAGGGGAAGATCGGAAGGCAGGATCATGATGCCCGTCGTATCTTCCCCGATGCCAAGTTCCTCCTCGGAACAGAGCATCCCGTCGGAATACTCGCCACGGAGCTTCGAACGCTTTATGGTATAGCCTCCCGGAATGGTCGCACCCACCTTGGCCAGGGGAACGACATCCCCCTCATGGATATTGTTCGCTCCACAGACAATCGGCAGGGTTTCCTCTCCCGTCGTTACATCGCAAAGATGAAGTTTATCCGCATTGGGATGGGGACGGATAGCCAGAATCTTCGCTACCACAACATGCGTGAAGGCGGGTCCGACATTCCGCACCGCATCAACTTCAAGACCAACCATGGTCAGACAGTCCGCAACTTCCGCGGGCGTCAGATCAATATCCACATAATCGTTAAGCCATCTTAAACTTACTTGCATAGCAATATTTTCACGAGATCAAAGAAGAAATTCAGTGTTAAAACTGCTGTAAAAATCGCCATTCATTCTCGAAGAAAAGGCGAATATCGGAAATCCCATACTTGAGCATGGCGATGCGTTCCACTCCCAGACCAAAGGCGAATCCGGAATATTCTTCCGGGTCATAGCCGACATTTTCAAACACGGCCGGATCCACCATGCCCGATCCGAGAATTTCCAGCCAGCCGCTCTGCCCGCATACCCGGCAGCCGCGGCCCTTGCACATGACACACCGGATATCGACTTCCGCACTGGGCTCCGTAAAGGGGAAATAGCTGGGTCGAAAACGGAGCACCGTTTCGTCCCCGAATATCTGCTTAAGGAACGCGGCCAGAATTCCTTTCAGATCACCGAAGGTAACGCCCCGGTCAACCAGCAGGCCTTCAACCTGATGAAACATCGGCGTATGGGAGACATCGGAATCAGGACGATACACCCGCCCCGGAGAAATGATTCTCACCGGAGGTGTCTGCTTTTCCATGATTCGAATCTGTACGGGAGAGGTATGGGTGCGCAGGACAATCGCTTCATCGATATAAAACGTGTCCTGCATATCCCTGGCGGGGTGATCCTTGGGAATGTTCAGGGCTTCGAAATTATAGTAATCATTCTCAATTTCCGGACCGTCGACGATGGAGAAACCGATTCCGGAAAAGATGGCGCATATTTCTTCAAGGACCTGCGTGACAGGATGGATTCGGCCGTAACCACTCCATCTGCCTGGCAGGGTGACATCAATTGCCTCTTTGCGAAAGGCATTCTCCTTTTTGAGAGCGGTTAAAACCTGCTGCGCTTCTTCAAATCTCGAAGACAGGACGTCCTTGACTTCGTTTGCGCGCTTTCCGTAAAGCTGCTTTTCTTCAATGCTCAACTGACCCAGATTGCGCAGGTACTGGGTCAACAACCCTTTTCGTCCCAGGTATTTAACCTTGACAGCAGCCAGGTCCGCCTCCGCTTTCGCTGCACTTATGTCTGATTCTGCCTCTTTCTGCAGTTTTTCCAGATCTTCAATCATGAAACAGGCTCACGCTTTACGAGAAGAACAATTTCCGAAAATCCTCGGGGATCATTCACGGCGATATCGGCCAAGACTTTTCTGTCGATCTCGACATTCGCCTTCCGCAAACCGTCCATAAGTCGGCTGTAGGTCACCCCTTGGGCACGCGAAGCAGCATTGATTCGGGCAATCCACAGCTTCCTGAATTCCCGCTTCCGAACCCTGCGATCCCGAAAGGCGTAACCCAGAGCCCGGTTCACGGCTTCCGTCGCCGTTCGCAGCAGCCGACTCCTCGCCCCGAAGAAACCCTTCGCTAACTTAAAAATCTTTCTTCTTTTTTTCTTGGCAGTAACACTTCTTTTAACCCTAGGCATTATCTAAGCCTCCTACAGATATGGAATCAGCCGCTTAATCCCCTTTTCGTCTCTTTTATCAAGAATCGCGGATTTTCTAAGGTTTCTTTTCCGTTTCGTTGTTTTTGTTGTCAGAATGTGACTGGCATTGGCATGGTGCCTTCGGACTTTTCCGCTGCCGGTCAGTTTAAAGCGCTTCGCAGCGCCGCGGTGCGTCTTCAATTTCGGCATTCTTTCACCCCTGTTTTCCAGACTGCCTGCAGAGGCAGTTCCGTATATTAAAATCATTACAAAACAAAATAAAACACGATCCGCTTCCCTTTCCGAACATTACCATACCAAGGAGGGGAAACTTTCCGCTTTCTACCTTTACTTTTTGGGAGACAAAATCATCACCATACTTCTGCCTTCCAATTTCGGCTGTTGATCGATGGTGCAGCTATCACCCAACGCACTTTTTATATCTTCAATGAGTTTACGCCCGATATCCGTAAAGGCGATCTCCCTTCCCCGAAAGAGGACGCTCACTTTGACCTTGTCATGCTGCTCAAGAAACTTCCGGATATGCTTGATCTTGACTTGGAGATCATGTTCCTCGGTCTTCGGTCTCAGCCGAATCTCCTTTACCTGAATGGTGCTCTGACTTTTCTTGGCAACCTGGAGCTTCTTGCTCTGCTGATACCTGAATTTGCCGTAATCCATGATCCGGCAGACAGGCGGCGAGGAATTGGACGCAACTTCAACCAGATCCAATCCTTCTTTTCTCGCCTCAGCCAGCGCTTCAGCCAAGGTCAATATCCCCAGCTGTTCACCCGAATAGCTGATCACCCGGACGGCGGGCACCTTGATCTCGGTATTGATCTTCAGATCCTTAACTATTGGACACCTCCTGAATTTTTCAAAGATTAATTCTAAATTTTTCTTCCCCAGCGCCGAAGAATAAAATTTCAGATCAAACTATTGATACTGTCCGCACTTTTCCTGCACGAGCGCAATAAAGGAAGAAACCGGCATGGCTCCAAGATTATCCCCGCCACGCTCGCGGGGAGCAACCTGCCCCGATGCCATTTCCTTATCACCAATCACCAGCATATAGGGGACTTTCTGGGTTTGTGCCTCTCGAATCTTATAACCGAGCTTTTCGTTTCGAAAATCTTTCTCCACCCGGATCCCTGCATCCATCAGTTGCGAATAAACCGCCTCGCCATAGGGAATGTGTCGATCCGTCACCGTTAGAAGAACGGCCTGCACCGGGGCAAGCCAGACCGGGAATGCCCCACCGTAATGCTCGATCAGGACCCCCATGAACCTTTCGATGGCACCCAGAATGACCCGATGCAACATCACCGGTCGATGTTTTTCGCCATCCGGCCCGACATAGGTCAGATCAAACCTTTCCGGCAGGGTAAAGTCGCACTGGATCGTTGCACACTGCCATTTTCGTTTCAGCGCGTCCTTCAGCTTGAAATCAATCTTGGGCCCATAGAAGGCACCATCACCCTCATTGATGTCATAGGTCATCGAGTTATCCTTCAGGGCGCCCTCCAAGGCAGACGTCGCCAGTTCCCAGTCCTCGTCGGTACCGATTGAATCTTTCGGGCGAGTGCTCAGTTCCACCTCATAATCGAATCCGAAGATCTTCATGGCATAGCCGACAAAGTCCGCAATCGCTCGAATCTCTGAATTCAACTGTTCCGGGGTGCAAAGGATATGGGCGTCATCCTGGGTAAACTGCCGGGCCCGCAGAAGGCCATGCAGAACCCCCGTTTTTTCATGGCGATGTACGGTGCCAAGTTCGAAGTAGCGCAAGGGGAGATCCCGATAACTCCGCATCTTGGACTTGTAAATCAGCATATGGGATAGGCAGTTCATCGGCTTGATCCCATAGGATTGGCTTTCCACTTCGGTGAAATACATGTTTTCCCGATAGTGATCGAAGTGACCGGATTTTTTCCAGAGATCCACTTTCAGAATCTGCGGTCCCATGACCATGTCGTAGCCGCGCTTCAGATGCTCCTTCTTTTCCCAATCCTCTATCAGGGTGCGCAGGATGGTCCCCTTGGGGTGGAAGATGATCAGACCCGCCCCCGCCTCTTCACTGACCTGGAAAAGATCGAGATCCCTTCCCAGCTTCCGGTGATCCCGTTTCTTGGCCTCTTCGATGATCTTGAGATAATCCTCCAGGTCTTTCTCGGAGGCGAAACCGGTCCCGTAAATACGCTGCAGCATCTTGTTCCGCTCGTCCCCGCGCCAGTAAGCGCCGGCGACGTTGAGAAGTTTGAAGGCGCGGATCATGGCGGTCGAGGGGATGTGAGGCCCCCGGCAGAGATCGGTGTAGCCACCCTGTTTGTAAAGGCTGACGGTTTTCACTTCCTCAGGCAGGTCTTTTAAGAGCTCGACCTTATAAGATTCTCCCTTGCCTTGGAAAAAGGCTATGGCTTCCTCGCGGGAAACCTCTTCCCGGACAAAAGGATGATCTGCTTTGACAATTTCCTGCATCCGGTTCTCTATTTTTTCAAGATCCTCCAGAGTGAAGGTATCTTTATATTCAAAATCATAATAAAAGCCATCTTCAATGGCAGGACCGATACTGACAAGCACGCCCGGGAAAAGATCCTGAACGGCCTGGGCCATTACGTGGGAGATGCTGTGCCGAAGGATTTCCATACCTTCACGGGAAGAAACATCAACCAGTTCCAGATTCCCGCCCTCGGTAAGCGAGCGGCTCAAGTCAACAAGGCTCTTGTTGAATCTGGCGGCTACGGTCGCAGCAAGCGTTTTCTGATCCCAGGAAGAAAGAACCTCCCTTACCGAGATCCCTTCTGGGCAAGCTCTTTCCGATCCATCGGGTAAAACAATTTTGATTTCCTTCATAACATCAATATCCGAATTCCGTTTCAGGGCCTTTTACTTCCCTTCATTAAAGAAAGGGCATCAGCGCGTTATCTTTGCGGATGCCCTTTCCCAACAAATCATATCTTCTTGAATCGGTGAGACGAATCGCTCTGCAGGCTTGCATTATATAAAATGGTAGGCACGCAGGGATTTGAACCCTGGACATCCACCGCGTCAGGATGGCGCTCTCCCCCTGAGCTACGTGCCTTCACACATACCCTACCGACGAACAGGGCGTAATACCTAGCAACAAATCGGTCTCTTGTCAAGGCAAAATCTAAACTCCTTTACTTTTTCTCACCTGTTTCCATCCCCGGGAAAGAAGATCCAAGAAGAAGTTTTTGACAAGTTTCCGTTTAAAAGGTCCCCTTCTGCATTCTTCCCCAGGCAAGAACAGGCACACAACGCCTTCACTGCGAGTGATTGATCAAACGGATGCCCCGGATCAAATATACCAGTCCCGATAGAATCGTCACCAAGGCGGTTACCCAGTAGATCAGATACATCCCCGTGTACTCTCCCCCGCCGGTCAGACCACGGACCATCAGCACCATCAATACCGTCAGGAGTTGAAACATCGTGGTCACCTTACTGATAAAGGCGGGACGAATTTCAAAGGATATGGACATAAAGGATAAAATCGCCAGGCCAAGCAAAATGATACAATCCCGGCTGATAACGATGACGGTGAGCCACCCGGGAAGAGCCCCCAGAATAGCAAGCGTCAAAAAACTGCTGGTTAAAAGGGCTTTGTCGGCAATGGGGTCCAGATAAGCACCCAGTTTGGTCTGCTGCTTCAGAGTACGGGCCAGAAATCCGTCCAACCCATCAGACAGACCGGAAACGACGAATACAATAAGGGCCTTGGAATAGGAGCCTTGCATCAAAAAAATGACAAGAACAGGGGTAAGAATAATTCGCAACAGGGTTAAAAGATTAGGGATGTTCATTCGCGAATCGGCCATTCCCCCATTTAAAGATCAGCAAGGAAGTACTTCTTCCCATCGTAAATCAGCCAAGGACATCGGAACTATCGGGGATACCCCTCATGGCTTGATCAACCAGTTCCTGAATGGCATCTTCATAGTCCTGAGCCCCCTTTAACCGGAGAGAATCCTTTGAGAGGCCGTAATTCCTTTTAATGGCGCTGTAGGAATTCCGCCAGAGCAACTGACCACTTTTCGCGCTCCGTAATTCGAAAACAGCGGAAACAGACAAGGGAGAGTAAAGGAAATAATAATTTGTCCGGCTTTCCCGCAGATCACAATATAAAATCGCGTCAACTTGCATCTGTTTGCCCAGTGCTCTGAAATATTCCGCCTTATCCTGGATGTCCTGCTCCTTTGCTTGTCCGTTGCTCAGCTGTTCATCAACAAACTGCGCCGTGATTTTGGGATACCCTTTAAAGTAAAGGGCTTTTTGGATCTTGTCCCGCAAGAGAAGGGCGGCCTGCTGATCAGAAGTCTCGTTGAAAACAGGCAACACGGCGATTCGATGGACATCCTCCCTGTTGCTGTCTTTCAACACAGCCGTAGCCTTTCCTGAACCACACCCGGCAAGAATAAGCACGGTCACCAAAACCGCAAAAAAGATCGAATTTATCTTTCGGAATATCATTTTAAGCAATCTCCTCCTCTGACTCTTGCTTCAATTTTTCTATTTCTTCTCTGATGACCCTTTCCGCAATGCCCGGGATCATTTCTCGTGCCATTTTCTCCACGGTCTCCACAAGAACTCTTCTCATCTCCTCCTGCGGAAGGCCCTGGGGCTGCTCTGGAGCAGGTTTTTCTTCAACAACATCGACAAGATCATGGATTTTATCTTCCGGTCGCGATTCTTTTTCATAACCTCTTCCGTCGATAACCAGAACTTCGTGAGGCTCCTTGTTCCGCAGAATATCCGGTTCTTCGACAACATCAGTCAGGTCATGAATTTTCTTTGGGGATTCATCCACGATATCCACAAGATCATAAACCTTATCATTGGGTCCAGGTAGATGTTGTTTCATGACACCTTTATTTATAATAAATTCCTCACTCTTGCGGAATTCAGGAGCATCTGAATCTTCACTCATCCCTTTTCTCCCGGTTTCGATGGTCTCTGGCTCTCGTGTTCTTCCTTATGCTCTTCCCCTGACCAAGCCCTGAAATCTTGAGGAAATTATCATACATATCAACATAGTTCAATAAATTATCGATCATGCCTGTTAATTTCTCTTTTTCCAGGATTCGTCAGGAAATATCCTGCCGATCAAGTCCGGCTTCCGTAGAAAGGGCTGCAACAACAATCGAATATACCCGCTTTCTGGATATTCCTGTTTCTTCGACAATCCGATTGACAATATCCCGATCGGAAAAGCCGGTTTCTTTCCGATACCGGAAGCAGAGGCTTCGAACTTCTTCATCGGACCAAACTTTGGCAGCGGGTTCCTGCCCTGCAATAACCAGCGTGATCTCTCCCTTGATGCGCTTTTCTCTCAGGACCGGAAGAAGATCCTGCACTCGACCCCGGAGAATTTCCTCATGGAGTTTGGTCAGCTCTCTTGCAATAACCATCTCCCGATCGCCCAGAACCGAGCAGATGTCTTCAAGGGAAACGACCAATCGATGCGGCGCTTCATAGAAAATCATCGTTTTTGATTCATCTTTCAATGAAAACAGCAGGTCTTTCCGCCTGCCTCCCTTGGATGGCAGGAATCCCATGAAAACAAAGGAATCCATGGGAATGCCGGAAATGCACAGGGCCGTAATACAGGCGGACACGCCAGGAACAGGAATCACCCGAATGTTATTTCCCAGCGCCTGGCGAATCAGCACAAAACCAGGGTCCGAGATGCCGGGAGTCCCGGCATCAGAGACATAGGCCACATCGATGCCTTCCCTGAGCCGATCGATCAACATCTGGCTCTTCCGAAATTCATTGTGCTCATAGAGACTGATCAGGGGCGTGCTGATCGAATAAGCCTCAAAGAGCTTGCGTGTTCTCCGGGTGTCCTCGGCGGCAACCAGAGCAACCTCCTTCAGCACCCGAATCGCCCGAAGGGTCATATCTTCCAGATTGCCGATGGGCGTTGCCACAACATAAAGCTTTCCCGATTCTTGCATGCTTCATTCCTTTTTTAAAGAGTCCCCTATTCAACAGGGTTTTTCTGAACGAGGAAATTGTGATCACCTCTCCTTCCAATCCGGCGGTATCAACGATGCCCCGACAATTGAAGGAAAAAGAATTTTACATTTCGTTGCTGATGCTATAAAGATATTGCCGTAAAATCAAGTGTTCCGGATAACTACTGAAGCGAATTGAAAACAAATCAACCGAAAGATCCCTGCAGGCAACGGTCATGCGCATATTGATTACCGGCGGCGCCGGTTTTCTCGGTTCCCATCTCTGCGAACGGTTACTCGCCGAAGGACATGATATCCTCTGCCTCGACAATTTTTTCACCGGCAGCAAGGACAATATCCTGTCCATGGTCGGCAATCCCCGGTTCGAACTGATCCGTCACGACATCACCATGCCCATCTATCTGGAGGTGGATCAGATTTACAATCTGGCCTGCCCGGCCTCGCCCGTTCATTATCAGTACAACCCCATCAAAACCATCAAGACCAATGTCATGGGCGCGATCAATACCCTCGGGATGGCCAAGCGGGTCAAAGCCAGGATTCTTCAGGCGTCCACTTCGGAAGTCTATGGCGATCCGGAAGTCCATCCCCAGCATGAAGGGTACTGGGGACGGGTCAACCCCATAGGGATACGCAGCTGTTACGATGAAGGGAAAAGGGCTGCGGAATGCCTGATGATGGACTATCGCCGCCAGAATGGCCTGGATGTGAAAATCGCCAGGATTTTCAATACCTATGGGCCCCGCATGGCCTTGAACGACGGTCGGGTTGTCAGCAATTTCATTATCCAGGCCCTCTCCGGCAGGGACATTACCGTTTACGGCAACGGTTTCCAGACCCGGTCCTTCTGTTATGTCGACGACCTGATCGAAGGCCTGATCCGGCTGATGGACACGCCGGAAGAGTTTTCAGGACCGGTGAACCTGGGAAACCCTGTGGAATTCACCATTCTCGAACTTGCCGAGAAAATCATCGCGATGACGGGTTCCTCTTCCCGGATTCTCTTTTCGCCGCTCCCCCAGGACGATCCCATTCAGCGGAGACCGGAGATCTCCCTGGCAAAGAGGATTCTGAACTGGCAACCGGAGACGTCGATGGAAAAAGGCATGGGACTTACCATTGCTTATTTCCGGGACAAGCTGAGTTGAACATTGTTCATGAGCCCCTTTTAACTTAATGACTTCAAGGATGGCGTTTTATGAAATTTGAGAAAAATATCCTCTGCATCGGCGCCGGCTATGTCGGCGGTCCGACCATGGCCATGATTGCCCACGAATGCCCTCAGTACAAAGTGACGATTGTAGACATCAACCCCGATCGCATCGCCCAGTGGAATTCCGACTCCCTGCCCATCTATGAACCCGGCCTGGATGAACTTGTCAAAGCCACCCGGGACCGCAACCTCTTTTTCAGTACGGATATTGAACAGGGCATCCGGGAAAACGACATCATCTTTGTCAGCGTCAATACGCCCACCAAGACCTTCGGAACGGGAGCCGGCATGGCCGCGGATCTTCAGTACTGGGAAAAGACAGCCCGTCAGATTCTGGAACATTCGGCTTCACCCAAAATCGTCATCGAAAAGAGCACGCTTCCCGTTCGGACCGCCCATGCCATGGAACGCATCCTGAACTCAACGCAGAAAAGCGTCCGGTTTGATGTCCTTTCCAATCCGGAATTTCTTGCCGAAGGAACCGCCATCAACGACTTGAAAAACCCGGATCGCGTTCTCATCGGTTCACGGGAGACGGAAGAGGGTTTAAAAGCGAGAAGCACCCTGGTTGAGATCTATGCCAACTGGGTTCCCCGGGAGAAGATTCTCACCGCCAACATCTGGAGCAGTGAACTTTCCAAACTTGTATCCAACGCCTTTCTGGCCCAGCGGGTTTCCTCCATCAACGCCATTTCCGCCCTCTGTGAACAGACGGAGGCGGATGTGTCGGAAGTGTCAAAGGCCGTGGGTACGGACAGCCGGATCGGCTCCCGCTTCCTCAATGCCAGCATCGGCTTCGGAGGGTCCTGTTTCAAGAAGGATATCCTCAACCTGGTCTATCTCTGCCGCCATTACGGTCTGGATGACGTGGCCGATTACTGGGAAGGCGTCATTAAAATCAATTTCTACCAGCAGGAACGCTTTGTCCGGAATATGCTGACCGCCATGTTCAACACCCTGGCGGGCAAGCGGATCTGCCTCTTCGGCTTTGCCTTTAAAGCCAATACGGGCGATACGCGGGAAAGTCCGGCCATTTATGTTGCCCGCAGGCTTCTGGAAGAACAGGCCGAAGTCGTGATTACGGATCCCAAGGCCCTCGACAACGCCCGGAACGATCTGGCCAACGCCCAAGGGAAGATCCATTTTGTCGATGATCCCTACGAGGCCGCAAAGGGATGCCATGCCATCGCGATCATGACCGAGTGGGCGCTGTACGGTGAACTCGATTATGCCCGGCTTTATCGCGATGCGGAAAAACCGGCCTTTATCTTTGACGGCCGGAACATCCTGGATCCCCAACGCTGTTTTGAGGTGGGATTCAATGTCTTCTCCATCGGAAAGCGCCCTCTGACCCATTTCTAGGCCCCAGAGTCCAAGGGAGGAATTCGGATCACTACCCGCGGAGGGCCGTCAGGTAGGCCTGCGCAAAGGCCATGGCGCCGGCAAAGTCGCGTATTTCTCCGTTCAAACCTCGATCGCGGATTTCCTTTAAACAGGCGCCAAGATTCGGGTTCCTGGAAAATCCGATGGCCAGAAGATCGCGGCCCGAGACGGGCGGCCGATAATTTCGCCAGGTCGTCACATAGGTGGAAAAAATCTTTTTGAAGTTTGCGGACCGGCACCGAGACATGGCATAAAGGATTTCTTCCAGGGAGGCCTTCCCCAGAACCTCCACCGCCTGCGAGGGAAGCATTTCCGGCCGGGAGGCCATTTTCCTCATGATCTCCCTCACTTTTTCCCGTGAGCCGAGCAGTATTTCGGAATCTTCCCGCCTCAACCCGAAGGCATCGCCAAGAGCCATGACCGGCTGAGGGTCCATCGATTCCGTCATAGCCAGAAAATAGAGAAACCAGACCCGGATCTTTTCATGGGTGTAGAGAAGACGGAACCATAAAAGCGTTTCTCGAACGGCACTAAACGCTTCCCGCATCTGCTCATCGAAAACGAGATCCGGATAGATGGCCTCCAGCACTTTCAGTTCCTGAAGCCGTTCCATGCAGCGGATCGGATCCTCTTCCTGCAGGATCTGCCGCATTTCATGGAAAATCCGCCTCCCCGGGATATTCCGAAGGAACCCGGCATGAACGGCAGAGGAAATCAAAGAAAGCGTCTGCTTGCCCAGGGAAAAGCCGCGACGTTTCTCAAAGCGGACGGCGCGGAGAATCCGGGAGGGATCCTCGACAAAACTCAGGGAATGGAGGACCCTGATCTTTTTTTCCCGAATATCCCGCTGCGCCCCGAAGTAATCGATCAGCTCACCGAAGCGGTGGGGATTCAAGGCTACGGCCATGGTATTGATGGTGAAGTCCCTCCGGTAAAGATCCAGTTTCAGAGTGGATTCCTCCACTTCGGGAAAGGCCCCGGGCATCCGGTAATACTCCAGCCTTGCCGTTGCCACATCCATTCTCTGCCCCCCGGAAAGGCGCACCACCGCCGTCTTGTACTTTTCGTGGGGCGACACCTTGGCCCCGAAAACTCCGGCCAGGGCTTTGGCAAAGACCACGCCGTCCCCTTCAACCACCAGGTCGATGTCCAGATTGTCCACCCGCATGACCATATCCCGGACGATCCCCCCCACGAGAAAGAGGTTGAACCCCTTCCCCTCGGCGAGTTCTCCCGCCTTCTTCAGCAGTTCAAAATATTCCTCCGGCATCCTCTCCCGCAGGAGGTACCGGACGGATTTTCCCGGCATCCCGGCCGATGAGCCCTGCTCTATCTTCGTCATCCGGTCATGGAGGATTCTCATCAGGTCCGTACGGGTAATGACCCCCACCGCTCTTCGATCCTCCACTACGGGAAGAAGCCGCTGATTGCCGTCAATCACGAGACTGCGGATTTCTCCCACAGGAGACTCCGGCCTTACGGTGCGGACATCCTGGATCATGTAATCCCTGACCTTCGCCTCCCCCAGGTCGTGGCCCTGGGCGCGGCTGACCATCTGGTGGGTAACAATTCCACGGATCCGCTCGTCAGCCGATTTCACGACCAAGGCGTTGATATGATACTTGTTGAGGAGGTCGCTGGCCTTGTTGATGCTTTCATCGAGATAGATCCCCTTGACCGGAAAGGTCATGATATCCCGTGCGGCCAGGAGCGGCTTGGCCTCTTCCCGGATATGCCGGATCAGTGCGGACTCCGCCTGGTTCAGATTAAGGTCGCGAAGAGAAGCCGCCGCCGCGGAGGCATGACCGCCTCCGCCGAAAAAAGCGGCGATCTGCGCCGCATTGAGCTGCGGCTGCGAACTCCGGGCAACCAGATAGATCCGGTCCCCCATCTGACCCAGGGCAAAAAGGGCATCGGCGGCATACATGGCCCTTAATTTGTGGACCAGGATAGCGAAGTCTTCCACATAACCCGGGGAAGAAGCCTTTGAAATCAGGACATGAAGGCCGTTGACCTCCAGAGTCCGGATATTCTTGATCAACTGGTCCAGGACATCCACCTGTTCCGCGTTGAGTTCCCGGTAAACGGTCTTTGATACCGAATCCATATCGGCGCCCCAGCCCATCAGGGCCGCCAGAGCCAGACAATCATCGGGGGTCGTGGAGGGGAACAGGAGAGAGCCCGTATCTTCATAAAGCCCCATGGCCATGACCGTGGCGATTTCAGGCGGAGGGATCAGGCCCTGTTCATTGAGAATCTTGACCATGATGGCCACCGTCGAGCCCAGTTCTTCACAGTACTCCAGATTTCCCCGGATATCGTCAGGAGAAGAGCCATGATGATCATAAAGGACCACGGTCAGACCCTTTCGCCCCAGAAGCTCCGCAAACTTCCCGATGCGGGATGCCTGCCGCGTATCTATAACAATCATTCTTGATACGGCATCCAGATCAAGCTGCCGGATTTTCACCATGTCTTCTTGAACCATCGGGGGAGCTTCCTGGAGATAATCGCGGACACTCTTTTCCTGTGAACCGGGGAAAACGATCAAGGCGTCCGGATACAGCAGCTTCGCCGCCAGCATGGAACCCAGGGCGTCAAAATCCGTCTGAATATGCGAGGTAATGATATCCATTTCGTTCAGTTGCTCCTGCCGGGAAATCGTCCCCTTTCCTTCCCGTTGAAATTCCCTGTAGAGGCCTGCGTCGGGATCAGATCGATCACCGTCACCTCCGGAGGACTGAGAAAGCGGATCGGCGGTCCCCAGGTTCCCGTTCCCCGGCTCACATGAAGGCGAGAAAGGCCGGAAAGCCGGAAGGAACCCGTATGGAACGGAAAATACCACCGGGTAACGAGACTGAAGGGAAAGATCTGGCCTTTATGGGTATGACCGGAGAGCTGCAGATCAAAACGGTCCAGGGCATTTTTGTCCACAAGCGGCTGATGCTTCAGAAGAAGGGTAAAAAACTGCGCCGGCAGGGTCTCCAGCAGCACTCCTTCTCTGACCGGCCGGTACTGGCCGGCAGCCCATCCGGCGGGATCGTCGATCCCGACAATATTGATCACCCCCGCAACGGTCACCCCTTTTCCCCGGAGCATTTCAAACCCCGCCTTGCGGGTAAATGCTTCAGCCTCGGCAATGCCCGCATAAAATTCGTGGTTTCCCGTCACCGCATACTTCCCCAGACGCGGCTGGATCTCCTGAAGAAGGGGCAGGACCTTCTCCATGCTGTCGATCTGCCCATCCAGAAGATCTCCTGTCGAAAGCAGGAGATCCGGCTTTGTCTCCCGAACAACCTTCAAAACCCTGGAGAGCAAATCGGAGCCATTCATCAGCCCGATATGGACATCCGAAATCTGAACGAGCCGCAGACGGCCCGTCTCCGGAGATATTTTGTCCGTTTTCAGCGTCAGGGTCTCCACGCGAATATTCCGGGCATCAAACCAGCCGTAGACGAAAACCCCCAAAGCCAGGATCAGAGGTAAGAAAAAGGCCAATGGGGCGGACAGTAGAAGGGAAATGCCCCCTATTTTCCAGATCGATCCCACCAGGTAAAGAAAGAGGCGGCAGGCCTCAAAGACCAGGGAGAAGGAGACGAAGAGAAACAGCACCCCCATCCAGGTATATCCTACATAGGAAAGGGTCCGGGCAATCGATTCCAGTCCGTACCGTTCCGAAATCCGGATCAGAATCGGGGCAACGACCATGAAAGCCATGATCGCCGCCAACAGCATCGAGACGACCAGCCCCGGGGAAAAGGCCGACTTGGCCTTCCAGAAGACATACCCATGAAGGCCGCCATAAAGCAGGAAGAAAAGAATCAGGAAGCGAAACATGCGCCTTTTTAAAACTTGACGTTCGGCGCCGTTTTGGCCGACGCAGGAGCCTCAAAAAAGGCTGCGGGTTGGAAGCCGAAAACCGCAGCGACCAGATTGTTGGGGAAACGCCGCACCGCTACATTGTATTGTTGAACCGCTTCGTTATACCGTCTCCTTTCCACGGCGATGCGATTTTCCGTACCGGCCAGTTCATCCTGAAGGCGAAGGAAGTTCGTATTGGACTTGAGGTCGGGATATCTCTCCACCACCACCAGCAGTCTGCTCAAGGCCCCGGAAAGTTCGTTATTGGCCTGGATCTTCTCCGGAACCGTTCCGGCACCACCGACGCGGGCCCGGGCATTGGTGACCTCGATCAGGACCTCTTTTTCCTGTTTGGCATAACCCTTGACGGTTTCAACAAGATTGGGGATCAGGTCGTAACGTCGTTGAAGCTGATTCTCCACCTGAGCCCAGGAACTCTTGATGGATTCATCCAAGGTGACAAAAGAATTGTATTTCCCTTTGAAAAAGGAATACAGAGAAAAAAGGACAACCAGTGTAACAGCCGCACCGACAAGAAAATTTCTCCTGCCTGCCGTCATAACTCTACCTCCCGGAATAACCTGTTTTTATGTTTGATGCCTTCCTTCGGTTGAATCAAGCCGATGAAACTTATCCCCTCTTCGCGGATAGGAACCTGTTCCGTACAAATCTTCCGTCCTTCATTTTCTGACGCTTTCCTGGAGCCCGGATTACATCCCTTCGACCAGTTCGCACAACTGACGGATCTGCATCATGTAGGCGTTCAGCAGGCGGTCCATTTCCGCCGCGCTGTGACGATCTTCACCGTCCCGTATTTCTGCGGCCTGCAAAAAAACCTCCGGTTCAATGGGAAAGGCCCAGGCCATGGCCTTGATCACCCCCTGCCGTGAAGAGGGCGCCTCCCGCCCCTTGATGTGCAGCAGCGCCGCGAACAGGGCTGTAAAAGCGGTCAGCGACCTCCCAATCAGATTCCGCAAAGCGGATTCGCGCCCCTCCGCCTCCAGGTAACCCCTTCTCAAAAGGAACAGTTTGCCCTTCAGTTCCCGTTCAATCTGCAGGCGCAGCGCTCCCGGATCAAAGGAGAGCGATTGCAGGACATCCTGACCATAGACGAGACGATAACAATTCTTCATGTTCAGGAATTCAACAGGATAGGCATCCAGAGAGGAGCTCAGATCGGTGCGGGTCAGAATCAGCGGCGCGGCTACCTTGCGGGCCTTCCACTTCCTGGCGACCGGAATGGCCCTTTCCAGACGCTCCATACCGGCATCGTCCAGAACCAGCAGAAAGTTAAGGTCTGATTTTCCCGGTCGATAATCCTCTCTGCAGCCACTGCCATACAGGAGGATCGACACCAGGCTGTCCCCGAAAACCTGCTGGTAATCCGCCTTTATTTCCGGAAAGATCTCTTCGGGATTTTTCGGTATCTTCGCCATCTACCTCTCCTGCCTAAAAATCACGGCTTGCACCGCCTCCGCCACTGCTGCCTCCCCCGAAACCACCAAAGCCCCCTCCGAAGCCCCCGAATCCGTCGAAGTCCCCTCCTCCACTTCCTCTTCGGCCGCTCCCACTGAACAACATCATCAAAATCAGGGGAAGCATTTCACGCCCCTGCCGGGTTCCCAGAAGGAGGGGTAAAATCAACAGGAGAAGGATCAGGAGCCCGGAGCCCCCAATCCGCTGTCCACCCTGCCTGGAAGTAGGCGGTTTGGCTTCCGGTCTGCCGGAAAGGGTCACTCCGGCTTCTCCAGCCAGGACGCCGGAGACAGCGGTGACGGCGCCGACCAGCCCGAGGCTGTATTCCCCTTTCTTCAGGAGGGGAAGGACCTTCTGATCCAGAATTTCCCCAACCCGGCCGTCAGGAAGGACGCCCTCCACGCCGTAGCCGGTCTCAATGCGAATCTTTCTCTCCTGAAGGGCCAGGACGATCAGAACCCCCCGGTCTTCTCCCTTTTTTCCGATTCCCCAGAAAGAATAGAGACGATTGGCATAGTCATTCAGATCAGCATCTCCAATTGAGGGGAATGTCGCCACGACGACCGATGCCCCCGTTTTCTCCAGCACTTCCCGAGAGAGGGCCTCCATCCTGGCGGCATCTTCAGCGGAAATAACCCCGGCGAAGTCATTGACCGCTCCCCGGGGCGAAGGAAAGCTGTCCTGAGCCGAAGACGGCGACGGGCAAGAGCCCATCAAGACGATAAGGCCCGCCAGAAAGAGAAAAAAGATATTCCTTAATGCCCCAATGAAGTACGGTTTACGATTCACGAAAAATACACCCCGCCTTCCCGCCGGGAAAGCAGTGATTTTTCCGTGCATTCTATGCCAGAGGGAGACAAAATAGCAAATATTAATCCTTCATTCTGTTGACGGCATCTGAAGTCAAAAGGTAGGGGTGACCGAAAAGAATCGCTCAGGTTCCGGGCATGCCGAGCGGCTTGATAAAAAACGGGGCATGATTGGAGGTAAAAAGGGGCGGATCGCGGAGGAGGATGTCTTTGACGGCCGGATGACGTTTGAATTTCCGGTCCAGAAAATGACGGACCCGAAGGCGATCCCATCCCAGGGGATGGACAAAATCCCGATAAAGGGAAAGATCACCGGGATAAAAAAGGCGGGTTTCCAGTAAGGAGGCCTCCGCCCCCCAGGCGGGGAGGTTAAAAACCGCCACGTTCAGAAAATCGATGAACGGGGCATGTTCGGCAACAAAAGAGAGGGTTTTCTCCGCCGATGCCTGGGATTCTGCCGGCGTCCCGAAGAGCAGATAAACGTAAGAAGCAATTCCGGCTTCCTTCAGCGACTTCAAGGCCCGGGAGGCTGTCGTCAGGGAGATGCCCTTTGAAAGAGCATCGAGCACTTCCTGGTCGCCCGATTCCAGCCCCAGTTTGAGCAGGGTGCAACCGGACCGCTTCAGGGACCGGCAAAATTCCGGGTCTGCCAGACGTTCCGTAATCCGCACGAAGCCATACCAGGGCGCGCCTGGCGGCGTCTTCGTCAGGGCATCCAGCAGAGCCGGGCTGAGGGCATTGTCCAGAAGGTGAATCAGGACGGGCCGGTGTTTTCGGACAAGCTCCTGAAGTTGAGAAATGACCTGGCCCACCGGAATTACAGAATAGGGCTGTCCTTCAGCCTTTTCCGGACAGAAGGCGCATCGGCGCCAATAGCATCCCCGGGAGGCGCTGTAGGGCAGAATAAAACCGGGAGACAGGTATAAGTCACTTGGGAAATCGTCATAATCGGGGGAAAAGTCCTGATTGTCCAGGGAGCTTCCCAGAAGTTCCAGGAGCGGTTCCTCACCGGCCCCGGCGATGATATCGTCCACCAGACCGGAAAAGGGATTGCGCCAGTCGGGAGAACTCATCCAGGAGGTCACCAATCCCCCTCCTAAAACAATTTTCACGGAAGGATATTCTCGCCGCAGGAAACCCATCATGGCAAAGGTGCAAAGCGCCTGACTGAGAAAATTAAGGGAGAAGCCGACTCTTGAGGGAGAAAGGGATTCCAGCAGGCCGGACAACCGGGTACTGAAATAGGGATAAAAAGGGTTGGCCTCCGGAAGGGATGCAGCCTTGAGCAAATCCCCGCTGCACAGAGGCGACAGGTCTTTCTCCTCATAATTGGCCAGTGTCAAAGAGGCGCCGGCTTTCCTGCCTGCCGAGTATTCAAGCACCCGATTCAAATCTCGAATCGCCCGCGCGTAGCGATCCCGGTTCTTATATCCCCGCCAATCCCGGAGGTCGGAGAGATGATCTTCAAGACGATTTCCGGCACGGCGGGTCCAGGTATCTAAAGCTGCATCCGGAATGCCCTTTCCTGACAAAAGGCTCAGCAGGCCCTCTGCATTGGCGTCCACAACCGTGCAGGTCACCCCTTGGCTTCTCAGTGCGCCGGCAAGCTTCGCCAGACCTGCCGGCGGTTCACAGGGTTTGACAACAGGGGGGTAGATTAACAGCATGGCGCCTTTCGATACGAAGGTTCTCTTTTCAAGGCCGGGTCTGGTACTCCATATAAAATCGGTAAAAGGCCGCGATCACGAGGGCATGATCAATTTGCCCCTCCCGGATCAGTTTGGGAATTTCCTCCAGGGGCTTAAGAACCACTTCGATATCCTCCTCTTCATCCTGCTGCTGCGCCCCGACCGGATAAACATCCTTGGCCAGAAAGGAATAGCAGAGATTGTCCTGGATTGCCGGATTCGGATAAACCGCTCCCAGGGGGATCAGAAGGCGATCGGCGTAACCTGTTTCTTCCCGCAGCTCCCTTCGGGCAGCCTCTTCCGGCGAATCGGCCTCTTCAACAAGCCCGCCGGGAATTTCCAGGGTTACTCTGCGGGCGCCGTGACGGTACTGATGGATCAGGACGACTTCATTCTGTGGGGTAAGAGGAATGACATTGACCCAGGGAGACGCCTCAACAACAAAAAAATCCGCCGGCCGGCCGGTACGGGGAGAAACGGCGCGATCGGTTCGCAGGGAAAAGAGCTGGCAGAAACGATCCGGCTTGCTTGATAATAGTTTCCAGTCTTTTGGTGGCATTGCTGAACTTATGACTCCTTTTTTTTACGAAAACAGTTATAAACTCACTCAAATATTTTGCATTTGCTTATCATGCATGGCAGATTATTTCAATTTCCCCGCTTCAGCCCGGACGCACCCATGATGGTTGCGTCGCATATCTTTTGAGGCGCAATAAGGATTCGGATATGACGGAGAAGAACAAATGGCAGGTTGTGTGCGTGGCTTCAGGAATAACGAATGCCCACCTCGTTGTGGGACGCCTGAAAGCAGAAGGGATTGCCACCCACCTGATCTATGAGACAGTAGGCATTCTCTATGCGACCAATCTTGATGGTCTTGGTGAAGTAAAAATCCTGGTCCCTGAAGAAGAACTGGAAAAAGCCCGCATGGTTCTCACTCAATCTTACAAGGATGATGATCTGCAGTGATTTCCTTCTCCTTTCATCCCAATGGCAACGCCCTGGAGAGGTTGCCTGGTTTTGGAATGAACTCCCCGTGGTACAGCAATCACATCCTGTATTGTTCGATACGAAGTCCGGACGGGAAAAGAAAATCCTAAAAAGGCCCCGAAGGGATTTTTTCTGATGGGCATACGCTGTTCGATACCCGCAAGATAAGTGTACCAATCAACTGGGAAAAAGATCACGCTTCCCCACTCGATCGGAATACTCGGCAACATGTTTCTGATCCAATGGACAAGCTGAAGTCCTCCCAGAAGATTGACCGGATTTTCTCCTGACTGGGAATTGGAAATGTCCTTAACGGCCCCCCGAGGATTCATGATTGCATATTTGTTCCACGTTCCCATAAAAACCCTGTTCCGAGAAACGCGAATCGCCTCACTGATTGCCTTCTTTGGATCTTCAGCAAATTCCAGCGAGGCAATCAGGGTTACGACGTCAAATTCGTTGTCTGAAAAGGGAAGCTCTTCCGCCCGTCCAGCATGGATATCTGCTCGATGCCCGAGTCTCTTTTTCGCAGCCTCGATTCTGGCAAAGGATGCTTCAACACCCGTGACGCTGCATCCTTGATTTCTAAAAAAAAGAAGGTGCTCGCCTGTGCCGCAGCCAACATCAAGAAGCCTTTCTCCAGCCCGGGGGAAGGCAAGATCCAGAATTAATTTTTCTTCCCGGGACTGGATAAAGCGCTTTGCGGAAGATTTCCGCCCGTCATCCCAGGAAGGGTTTATATCCTCATGATACAGCATGTTTACCCGCACGCTAATTTCACAGCATTCCCTAATTCAGTTCGTTATCCGTCGCTTTTAACACACTTATATCCCTTGGGCAAGAAATGTTAAATTGCAGGAAAATAGCAGAATTCTCCCTTGACACGTTTCTTTTTCTTTATTAAAAAAAATCACCATATAACAATCTTGATAAAGAAGGTTTAAAGTATTTTCTGATCTTTGTGGAATTTTTATAGGATGTCTCATATTTCTATCCGTATTTTTCCGGCATTCCCCAATCCTGCTAAACCACAGAATCGTAGAAATGCATTTCTTCTTCCAAAGGTCTGAAAACGACAATTTAATATTAGTTGTTATATTATTATTATTTTTATAATATTATCAAGCTTCTTTGTTTAATGTTTTATTTGCAATAATTTCAAAGGCGTTTCACCAAGTATGAGTACGAGGAGCAGATTATGGAAAAAATACCAATCACGAAATCGGGATTTGAAAATCTAAAACGAGAACTTGAGCACCTGAAGTGTGTCTTGATTCCCGCAAATATAAGAGATATTGAAACGGCAAGAGGACATGGAGATTTATCGGAAAACGCTGAATATACGGCGGCCAAGGAAAAGCAGTCTTTTCTGCATGGAAAATTACAGGAACTTGAAAATAACCTTGCCTTATCCGATATCATTGATTTGAGTGCTCTAAGCAATGACAAGGTTGTTTTTGGTGCGACGGTTGTTATTGAAGAAATCAAGTCGGGAACACAAACGAATTACCAACTCGTTGGTCCTTTTGAATCAAACATTAACGCCAACAAGATTTCTGTCACTTCACCTATTGGAAAAGCATTGATCGGTAAATTGATAGGAGACGAAGTGAAAGTCCAAACACCCGGTGGGATAAGGAATTTCGAGATCGTTGATATTTTTATCAATCAATCCGATCTATAATAATTATTATTAAAAATTAGAAAAGCCGGCATCGAGAAGAACTCTCAACGCCGGCTTTTCTAATTTTTTTATCTATCCTCGATAATCCTCAGGATTTATCGGCTACACTGATTCTCGTAACCGCCCTCTGCAAGGCTATGCTGAGCAGCTCAAATTCCAACTCATCTTTGGATATTTTTGACAGCTTCTCTTCAGCACGCTCTTTGGCTCTCATCGCTCTTTCCTTGTTGATCATTTCAGCACTCTCTGCCGTCTCAACAAGAACCGTTACCTTATTCGCTGTCACTTCCGTATAGCCCGAATTAACTGCAACATATTGTTTCTTACCACCGACGGTAAAACTTAATTCACCTATTTCTACAGAACTGAGCAACGTTTCATGCCCTTTCAACACCCCGAATTCACCTTCAGTTCCTGGGATGGTTACCTCTTCAACATCACCGCTGAAGGCCATCCTCTCCGGGGTTACGATTTCCAATAACAGTTCTTCGGCCATTGCTTTCCCCTGTCCTTATTGCTCCTGATATTTCTTCGCTTTTTCTACAGCCTCTTCAATTCCACCGACCATGTAGAAGGCCTGCTCAGGCAACTCATCGTACTTGCCTTCGAGAATTTCCTTGAATCCTCTCACCGTATCAGGAACGGAAACAAACTTGCCATCGACACCCGTAAACTGCGCGGCCACGAAGAACGGCTGCGAAAGAAACCTTTGAATCTTTCTCGCCCTGTTAACGGTCAACTTATCCTCTTCAGACAATTCATCCATTCCCAGAATCGCGATGATATCCTGCAGGTCCTTATATTTCTGCAGAGTCACCTGCACCTGCCGCGCTACCTTATAATGCTCTTCGCCCAGGACGATGGGATCGAGAATTCTCGATGTCGAATCCAGGGGGTCCACCGCGGGATAGATTCCCAGTTCTGCAATGGGCCGGGACAAAACGACCGTCCCATCGAGATGGGCAAATGTCGTTGCCGGGGCCGGGTCGGTCAAGTCGTCAGCAGGAACGTAGACGCACTGTACGGCGGTAATGGATCCTTTATCCGTTGACGTAATTCTTTCTTGAAGTTCCCCAAGGTCCGTAGCCAGTGTCGGCTGGTAACCGACGGCGGAAGGCATTCTTCCCAGCAGAGCGGACACTTCGGCGCCTGCCTGTGTAAACCGGAAGATATTATCGATGAAGAGAAGCACGTCCTGGCCTTCTACATCCCGGAAATATTCGGCTGCCGCCAGGGCTGTCAGCGACACTCTTGCTCTGGCTCCCGGAGGCTCCGTCATCTGTCCGTAAATCAGGGCTGCCTGTTTGATAACGCCTGACTCCAGCATCTCTCGATAGAGGTCGTTCCCTTCACGTGTTCTTTCGCCCACGCCGGCAAACACGGAGATACCACCATGGTGCATGGCGATATTATGAATCATTTCCATCATGACGACCGTCTTACCGCACCCGGCTCCGCCGAACAGCCCCATCTTACCGCCCCGGGGAAAGGGAACCAGCAGATCGATAACTTTGACCCCTGTTTCCAGAACATGAACAGATGTGTCTTGTTCCATGAATGTTGGGGATTCTCTATGAATGGGCATTGTAGTCTTTGCTTCCACAGGCCCCAGACCATCAACAGGTCTTCCAACCACGTTGAGAATTCTGCCGAGACACTCTTTACCAACCGGCACCGTGATCGGCCCACCAGTATCCTTCGCCTGCATCCCTCGGACCAGACCATCCGTAACGTCCATGGCGATACAGCGCACGACGTTATCGCCCAAATGCTGAGCGACTTCAACAATCAGATTATCCTCCTCGTCGCTGATGACGGGATTTGTTATGGTGATGGCATTCAAAATCGCCGGAAGCTGGCCCTCTTCGAACGCAACGTCAATAACCGGCCCGATCACCTGTATAATCTTACCAATATTCATTTTAGTCTCCTTTTCGCTACGGAAATCTTAGTCCTGAATTTAAGAAGTCGGATCTTTGCTCTCCGATTTTTCTACGATATTATCTTCAAGGGCTTCAATTTAACCCTTTGCCAACGCCTCTGTCCCACCGACAATATCCATCAATTCCGCCGTGATCGCGGACTGCCTTACTTTATTGTACTTGAGTGTCAGAGTGCTGATCATTTCATCACAGTTTCTTGTCGCATTATCCATAGCCGCCATTCTCGCTCCATTTTCTCCGGCGGATGTCTCAAGCAGAGCCCTGTAGAGCAGGACATGCAGATACATGGATAACAGTTTCTCGATTAATACTTCTTCTGAAGGCTCGTACACGTAATCAATCGTTTTATCGGGGTCCGCCTCGGCCTCCTGCCCTACGGACGGGAGCGGAAGCAATCTGACAACGACTGGACGCTGAACGGATACATTCATGAATTCATTGTAAATCAAGTATAACTCGTCATATTCCTCGTTGACAAAAGGAGATATGACATCATTGGCTATGTCCACAGCAAGCGACATATCGAATTTACTCAGGATGTCAGCACGCTCGTTGACAAGGGAATATTTCCTTTTGAAATAGTCCCTGCTTTTTCTCCCAACAGTCGTCAACTCGACGTTAAATCCCGCATTGAGTTTTTCCTTGACAAATCTTTCCGTCGCCTTGTTCAGATTTGTATTGAAGCCACCACAAAGTCCCCGGTCGGAGCTCATGCAGAGGACCCTGATTTTCTTGGGGTCCCTTGCTGCAAGCAGGGGATGAGCATCCGGACTTACTCTTAAAGCAAGGCTGCTCAACACATCCATAAACTTCATGGCATAGGGGCGAAAACTTTCCATCCTCGTCTGTGCTGAACGAAACTTCGATGCGGCGACCATGTTCATGGCCCGGGTAATTTGCTTGGTTTTCTGTACCGCTTCTACTTTCCTTTTAATGTCCTTTAATGCGGCCATTAAAATTTACTCCTTTTCCTCAAATTTACGGCCAGTTCTTAAGCCTCGATTTCTATCCATGTCTGTAGAAAGTGAAACATACAGACGATCAATTTCTCCTAACCAGCCACAAATACGGATTCAAAGGCGCCGAGGGCGTCCTTCAATTTCTGCTCCAATTCCGGAGATAATACCTTCTGATCATCGATATCCTTCATAATAGCCGCGTACTTGTTTTTCATGAACGCAAGCACCTGAGGTTCATATTCCTTGATTTTATCCACTTCGTACTTATCGAGATAGCCGCGTGTTCCTGCGTAGAGAATAACCACTTCTTCCGCCAGGCTCATGGGCTGAAACTGCGGTTGCTTCAAAATTTCAACCAGGCGCACACCACGATCCAACTGTGCCTGCGTGGCTTTATCCAAATCGCTTCCGAACTGTGCGAAAGACGCCAGTTCGCGATACTGAGCCAGATCCAGTTTCAACGTTCCGGCAACCTGCTTCATGGCCTTGACCTGTGCAGCGCCGCCGACGCGGGAAACCGACAAACCGACGTTAATCGCGGGCCGGATACCGGAGAAGAAGAGGCTGGGTTCCAGGTAGACCTGGCCATCGGTAATGGAAATAACGTTTGTGGGAATATACGCGGACACGTCGCCGGCCTGCGTTTCAATGATGGGCAGTGCGGTCAGTGAGCCACCACCCAGATCAGCACTGACTCGCGCTGATCTCTCCAGCAATCGGGAGTGATTGTAGAAAATGTCTCCGGGATAGGCTTCCCGTCCCGGCGGCCTTCTCAGCAGCAGGGAGATCTGCCGGTAAGCCACGGCCTGCTTGGAAAGATCATCATAGATAATCAGAGCATCCTGGCCCCTGTCACGGAAATATTCGCCGATGCTGCATCCGGCATAAGCAGCGATGTACTGCAGGGTTGCCGGGTCACTGGCGCATCCAGCAACAACGCAGGTATAGGACATGGCGTCATTTTTTCTCAGATTTTCTACGATCTGCGAAACAGTCGATTTTTTCTGTCCGATCGCTACGTAGATACACTTCACGCCCGTACCTTTTTGCCGAATAATCGCATCAACCCCTATCGCCGTTTTTCCAATCTGACGGTCACCAATGATCAGTTCCCGTTGCCCTTTGCCGATCGGCGTCATCGCATCAATCGCCTTAAGGCCGGTATACATCGGTTCATTAACGGGCTGACGTTTAATAACACCGGGGGCAATCATCTCAATTCTACTGAACTCGGTAGCGCCAATGGGCCCTTTTCCATCAATGGGTTCCCCTGTTGCATCAATAACCCTTCCCAACAACGCATCTCCAACGGGAATCTGGGCAATTTTACCTGTCCGCTTGACAATGTCCCCTTCCTTAATGTGAGTAACTTCGCCCAAGACGGCCACACCAACGTTATCCGCTTCAAGGTTAAGAACCATACCCTTGATTCCACCGGGGAACTCCAGCAGTTCCATGGCCATTGCATTCTCAACGCCGTATACTCTGGCGATGCCATCACCAACGGACAGCACGGTACCGGTTTCACTGACATCAAGCTTCCGCTCATAGTCCCGAATCTGTTTGGAAATAATCTGACTTATTTCCTCTGCTTTGATTGTATCCATGCTCTATACTGCCTCCCCCAAGAGATTCCTTATATTATTCAATTGTGTCTTTATGCTTCCATCATAAAGCGTATCCCCTACCCTGATCACGATCCCACCGAGCAGAGAACTGTCTTCTTCAATGGTAACCTCTGTCTGCTTGCCGGTCATCTGTTCGAGGCCTTTCTTTATTTCCGCTGTCGCCTCCGCCTCCAATGGAAAGGCCGTTTTCACACTGACCCGAACTCTCTTCAATACTTGGTCCATCAGTTCACGGTAGAAATCCGCAATCTCGGCAAGCATTCCAATTCTCTTCTTGTCGACCAGCAATTTTAAAAAGTTTGCTGTCATCCCCGATATATTGACCTTCTGAATAATCGCTTCCACAACAGCTTTCTTCTCAGCCTGATCAAAGATCGGATTCGCGAGAAATTCTTTAAGATTTTTGTCTCCCTGAACAATCCGTGCGAAGCCGTTCAGCTCATCATAATACTGCTCATAGAGCTTATCCTCGCCGGCAATGTCAAAGAACGCCCTGGCATATCGCTTTGCAATACCGCTGTTGATCAATGTTTTCTCACCACCTTATCCAAGTAATCTTTAACCATATTTTTATGATCTTCCGGAGTGACATTCCTGTTCAGAATGTCTTCAGCCATCTGAACCGACAGCTGAACAGCTTCCAGTCTCAATTGACTGCTGGCCTTTTTGAATTCCTGCTCGATCCTGGTTTGCGTATCTTCCTTCATCTTTTCAGCTGCTTTCTTTGCATCCTCGAGGATCTTCTCTTTTTCAACCAATCCTTGAGACTTTATCATCTCATAAAGGCCCTCGATTTCTCCCGTCGCCTTTTCCAGCTTTGAAGAATATTCCTCAAATTTACGCTGGGCCTCCTCTTTGGCCAACCGCGCCTCTTCCAGCGCAGTTTTAATTTCTTCCTGTCGGCCGCCGAAAAAACTCTTAACCTTACCTGCCAAAAGCCACCAAAGGAGCACGGCCAACGTAAGAAAGTCAAAGACTTGCCATCCAAATCTGACCAGGTCCGGCCCTTCACCCCCTTCGCCGCCTCCAGAGGCCATCACTGCGGATGGAACCAGACTGAAGACAAAGAGGAAGGCTGGAATCAGCCAATAACGGTCTTTCGGGGAATGCCGCCACATAAAGCCTCTCATTTGATACTCCTTCCCATCACTTTTTCGGCAATTTCCATTGCTATATTTTCCGACTGCTCACGCAGAATACGCCGTGCTTCGCCGACTTCCTTCGAGACTTTTGCTTCAAACTGCTCTACCATTTTGGGAATTTCAGCCCGGGCAGCATCGAGAATGCCTTTTGCTGCTTCGGACCCTTCGCGAACGATTTCCTTTTTCTGTTCAAGAGCATCGTTCTTCGCCAGACGCAGCTTTTCTTCATAGCGGGCTTCCTTCTGTTCTATCGTCAGATTCAGCTCCTTGATTTCCCGTTCGGCTCCTTCGATCTGTTCTTTTCTCTTCTCAAGAATACCCATAACGGGCTTATAGAGCAGAACATTGAGAACTACCATCAGGAAAAGGAAATTCACAATCTGTATCCAAAAAGTATAATCGAGACCAATTGTCATGACACATCCCTCTCTATCAAAATTTCAGCTTCTTTAAGCCTTACTTCACAATCAAAAAAAACAAAAAAAAACCGAATGGAAACTATAACCTGTCCATCCGGCTGTAACATACCCCAATAACGCTTTCCGTGCGATTTTTCTTTGCCCCATCTACAAACCGCTCAATATGGTAAAAAGCAAACCCCATGTCTTTTTAGCTCCAAATATAATCAGTCAGCAGGCGTGTTTGCATTAACCATAACTAAAATAGAATGTCAAGCACTTTTGGATCAAAATATAGCTATATTTGAGATGGCTCCAACACGGGGCTCCCGGCTCAGAAAGGTGCATTCGGCAACAAATCGGTAATGTCAAAGGAACTTGCAGCACAACTCAAATGGCCTGTAGAACCGGTCAAATCCTACCGCTGGATCGATCAATTCCAGGTTCAATCTTCAGGGCTGGAGAATGTATTTCCGCATGCTCACATTCAAGAGCAGCCCAATGCAGGTCAGCAGTGAAACAATGGCCGAGCCCCCGTAGCTCAGAAAGGGCAGGGGAATGCCCACAACAGGCATCATCCCCAAAACCATGCCGATATTGATGAAGACCTCCCAGAACAACAGAGAGGCCAACCCAAAAGCGATCAGTGTTCCCAGAAAATCACGGGAATGAAGGGATATTTTCAAACTCCAGAGAATCAGAGATGCAAAAAGAAGAATCAGGCAGCCTCCCCCCAGAAACCCCCACTCCTCGGCAAAGACCGAAAAGACAAAATCCGTCTGCTGTTCGGGAAGGAACTGGAGCTGCGTCTGGGTTCCCTTGAGGAACCCCTTTCCCAGTATCCCTCCTGAACCAATCGCGATCATGGACTGGATAATGTGATATCCGGACCCCAGAGGATCACGCTCAGGATTCAGGAACGTCAAGACTCTTTCTCTCTGGTACTCTTTCATGAAAAACCAGCCCACGGGCATCATGAGAACAATCATTGTCAGAACATACCCGAGAGACTTCAGCCGTATTCCCACAAAGAGAAACAGCGATGCGGAAACGATGAGCAGGATCAGCCCCGTTCCCAGATCAGGCTGCTCCAGAATGAGGAGAAAGGGTACAAGGAGCAATAACAAGGGGATTCCAAGTTCCCGTAGATAGTAACCCTGATCGAGCTTATGTTCATCGAAATATTTAGCCAAGGCCAGGATAAGGGTTAATTTCACCATTTCCGAAGGCTGCAGAGAAAAACTTCCCAGGGAAATCCAACGCTGGGAGCCATGGGTCGCAAACCCGTAGAAAAATGCGACAATCAGACAAAAGACGGCTATTCCGTGGAGGATATAAGCATATTGACAGATCAATCGATAGTCGATACAAAAGGCGATACTCATACAGAAAAGACCGAGAAGTATCCATTGAAGCTGTTTGATATAGAACAGATTCGCTTTAGCGCCGGAAAATGAGTAACTTGCACTGAAGATATTCAGAACCCCAGTGGCGCAGAGAATCAAAACAAGAACGAGCAACGTCCAGTCAAAGTTCAGAATAAGGCGGCGGTCAAATCTCATCGTGTTCCTTCTGATCTTGTAATTTCAAAGTGTTAAACCACTCAATCCCCTTCATTCCCATCTTCGGGTCTTCTCCTACCCTCTTCCTTTCTTTCTCGATCCTGTATAGATTCCTTGAGGATTTCCTCCTCTTCCACGGGTATCTTAGTGCCATATTTCTTCCTTTGGTCATAGGCATCAAGCACTTTGCGGGCGATGGGCGCCGCTGCCGATCCTCCGTGACCGCCATGCTCGACAATGACTGCAACCGCGATCTCCGGATTCCGGCAGGGAGCAAAACAGGTAAACAGCGCATGGTCCATATAAGACCGGGAGGATTGCAAAGCCCGACGGGCTTTTTCGTTGGAAGGGAGCCCGATGACCTGTGCGGTCCCCGTCTTACCGCAGACATCAAGTTCCGAACGCCGCAGCGCACCGCCCGTCCCGCGTTTCTCGTTGACGACCCCCCATAAGCCGCTTTTCAGCAACTCGATAGTTTTCGGGCTGAGAGGAAGAGTCTCCAGCTTCTCCGGTTTCATGGCCTTGATCAAGCGACCATCCGAGGCTTCAATTCTTTTGACAATACGGGGACGATAAACGGTTCCGCCATTGGCCAGTGCACTGTAAGCAGCGGCCAACTGGAGCGGTGTAACGGAATTGAAGCCCTGACCAATCGATACCGAAATGGTCTCTCCCATTTGCCAGGGTTTCTTGAATCTTGCCAGTTTCCATTCACTTGTGGGAATGATTCCCGCCTTTTCCCGAGGTAGATCAATGCCCGTTACAGCGCCAAAGCCGAACTTTTTCGCATACTGGGCAATTTTATCGACGCCGAGCTTTTTCCCTATGGAATAAAAATAAACATCGCAGGATTCAACAATGGCCCGATGGAGATTCACCATTCCATGTCCATGTTTCTGCCAGCACCGGTAAGTATGGTTGCCCAGATCGAAAGACCCCGTACATAAAATCGACGTATCGGGTGTAATCAACCCCTCTTCCAGCGCTGCAGCGGCAACAACCAGTTTGTAGGTTGAGCCGGGCGGATATTGTCCTGATATCGCCCGCTGCTCCATGGGGTGTTGCGGATCTCGTGAAAGGATGTTCCAATTCTCCGCCGAAATCCCCCCATTGAAGAGATTGGGATCAAAGCCGGGAGAGCTGACCATTGCATAGATGGAACCATCCCGGGGATCCATCGCCACAACCGCACCGGACTTGCCTTCCATGGCCTTCCATGCAACCTCCTGCAGGTAAGCATCGATCGTAAGCACGAGATTATAACCCGGCACGGGATTAATCTTTCCCAGGCCTCGAACGGCCCTGCCGAGGGCATTCACTTCAACCTGTTCCGCCCCATTTTTTCCCCGGAGATAGGCATCGTAATACTTTTCAATCCCATACTTGCCAACCATATCGCCGGGACCGTACTTACCGTTTGATTTCTCCAGTTCGCCCGGACTCACCTCACTGACATATCCCACAATGTGAGCAATCATCTCCCCGGCCACATACTTTCTAATCGGCACGACTTCGGTCGCCACACCCGGCAATTCCAGGGAGCGGGTTTCGATCAGGGCTAATTTTTCCCGACTGATATTTCTGTCAATCTTCGAAGGGATGAAAGGGTGGGCTTTTCCAATCTGAGAAAACTCCTCCGGAATTTTCCATGATCTTGAGGCATAAAGGTTTGACAGCTCAGAAATCACGCGTTTCTTGTCTTCCGGACGATTGGGGATATAAATCAGATCAAAGGATGTCTGGTTATCGACAAGAACCTTCCCATAAGAATCCAGGATCATCCCCCGCAGCGGATTGATCTTGCGCAGACGGACGCTGTTGCTCTCCGAACGCTGTCGAAGCTCAGAACCTTTAATAACCTGAAGGTACCAAAGTCTCAGGATGAGAAAGGACAGGGCAATCAGAACAACTGCGAAAATCAGTTTGAACCGCTGTCGATAATCAGCGATTTCGTGCCCTTTTATCCGACCTTTCAACCGCAACATTCAATATGTCTCCAAAGCGTCGAAACGAATTAAAGCATGCCGGACTTATAAGGCTGACCACCAGAATTTGGGGGAGAAAAAGAGTATAAAATTTATGGAATAAATCCAAGTCCTGAAAATGCTTGAAGAATATTAAAACTACGCAACATTCAAAGAGGGCACAGACAAGGACATAAAAGAGGATAAACAAGGCTCTTTCGGCATAGACCCTCAATGATACAAGGACGGAGATAAAGAAAATCGACAGATAGAGGATAACGTAAAGTCCTATTGTGGAACCCGTGATGGTGTCCAGGAAAAACCCCAGCGCAAAACTCAATAATCCGCCTTTCAGAACGTCCATATGAAATCCGGCATAAATCACCAGAATAAGGGATATTTCGACACTGACCCGATGAAGAAAGAGGAGTTCGAAAACGGTTGTCTGCAAAACGATAAACAAAAAGGAAAAAAATGGTAAAAGAAGGTAGTAAATCAATCTTTCCGACCCTTTTTTCGTTCTGTCAGGACAAGGACTTCCTCAAGCTTGGAAAAATTTACAGAGGGCAGCACCTCTACGGTTTGAAAGAGGCCGCTTTCTCCCTTGGTGACCCTGGAAACCGTGCCCAGCAACCATGCTTTAGGGAATACGCCGCAAATACCCGAAGTAATAACCGCATCACCCAGACGAACTTCCTCCAGCTTCGGGACATATTTCAGAAAGCAGCGATTATTTCCGTCTCCCTGCAGAATCCCCTGCCCCCGGCCTCCCTGAACAATCGAATCCACATTACTGTTTTCATCAATCAGCAGCAGGACCCGGGAGACATGCCAGGAGGTCTCGATTATCCTTCCCACAACCCCACGCTCGGAAACAACAGGCATTCCCGTCTTGATGCCGTCGACGCTGCCCTTGTCAATCATGACTGTCTGATGCAGTGACTTTCGATTTCTTCCTGTTACGGATGCCGCAACCGCCTTGTAGTCAATGGACTCGCTCAAAGAAAGTAATTTTTTAAGCCGAAGCCCCTCAAGATACCCTTCCTGATGCTGGACCAGCTGCCGGGTCAATAGAGCGTTCTGCTGAAGCAGGCGCCGATTTTCCCTCTCCATCCCGACGAGAAAAAGATACCGCTTCCACATGTTCCCAAGCGCCTGAACAGGCATATTGACGACGCGCTCAATCGGAACGGCCAGATCCAGAACGAGCTTGCGGAGGAAACCCGGTTCCACCGAAGGATTCACCACATGGTAAGAAAGCATGACCAGAGAGATTACAACCAGGATTGCTGCTGAAATCAGGGATCGATGTTTCTTGAGAAACTGCATGCTATGTTTTTTGTCTCTATGAGATGGAAGGCGAATGTACTGGCGATCTTATCGGCCTTTCGGCATTCGCTTCAGCAACCTGCATCGCCTCTGCCAAGCCGGCTCGATATCGTCTCTGATCTGGAATTGGAATCATTCTGCAGAGGAATTTGTCTTCTCGACTGTTCGTAGCAATGTGAACGTCGCCTGGTATGAAACGACAAGGTTTCGGATAACGGATACGCCGGCATAACTCAGGCCTGAATTGCAACTTCCTTCAACACATCCAGTTGATCAAGCGCCATGCCGGCGCCGATGGCCACCGTTGTCAAGGGATCAGCCGCGATCGTAATGGGTAAACCCGTTTCTTCACGAATCAGGACATCAAGTTTTCGAAGAAGGGCGCCGCCCCCGGTCAACACAATCCCCCGGTCCACGATGTCTCCCGCCAGTTCCGGCGGCGCATTTTCCAGGGCATCTTTTATGGCATCCACGATACTCCGGACCGGCTCCATGATCGCCTCTCGAATTTCTTCGGAATTGATTTCAACCGTTTTTGGAATGCCGGAAATTAAATCCCTTCCCTTAACGTCAACGGTACGGATTTCATCCTCAGGATAGGCGCACCCTATCGTCGTCTTAATGATCTCCCCGGTACGTTCACCGATGAGGAGATTGTATTTCCTCTTGATAAAATTAACGATCTCCGAGTCGATTCGATCTCCCGCCACCCGGACCGACTGAGAATACACGATACCGGCCAGCGAAATGACGGCAACTTCCGTTGTCCCACCGCCAATGTCAACGATCATTGAACTGATCGGCTCCGAAACAGGCAAGCCCGCTCCAATGGCGGCCGCCATCGGTTCCTCAATAAGATAGATTTCACGGGCGCCCGCCGATTCAACCGTTTCGCGAACGGCACGTCTTTCCACCTGCGTGATGCCGGAGGGAATGGAAACAATAATCCGGGGTCTGACCAGTGCCCGACGGTTGTGCACCCGAAGAATGAAATGCCGCAGCATGGCTTCAGTAATATCAAAATCGGCAATAACCCCTTCACGCATGGGCCGAATTGCGACAATATTTCCCGGCGTCCTTCCCAGCATCTTTTTGGCCTCGGTACCCACGGCCAGCACTTTCTTTACCCCGCGGGAATCCTTATGAACAGCAACAACGGAAGGTTCGCTCAAAACAATCCCCTTGTTCTTGACGTAAACAAGCGTATTGGCTGTTCCCAGGTCTATCGCCAGATCATTGGAAAATTTCCCTAATATAAAATCGAACAGCAATGTCCGTCCTCCCTCATTCTCTTAATGGAATCTCTGTAAGAAGGAGCATACATCCCTTAATGCAGGGTGTCCCTATATCCTATTTTATGGCCCTAATCAATGCATTTTTCCAAATTAATATTGCATTTTACAGGTGACTATAATACAAGCGGCAGGGATTAATCTCACTTCATAGGAGCAAGCAATGCTTGAACTGATGCGGAAACATGCCAAAAACTGGCTGATGAAATTCCTCCTGGGAATGATCGTTATCGTGTTTATCTTCTACTTTGGAACGCGAAGAGGACAGGACCAGACTAAAGCCATCGCTACCGTCAATGGCCAGGACATTGCGCTGGCTCAGGTTCAGAAGGAATACAGTGATCTCGTCCAACTTTACCTCCAGCAATACGGCAGTTCTCTGTCGGAGGAAATGCTCAAGGGGCTTGACCTGAAGCAGAAGGCACTGGACATCCTGATCAATAAGACGATTCTTCTGCAAAAAGCCCAGGAACTGAACATTGCAGCCACCGAGGACGAAGTTCGAAACTACATCATGGCCTACCCCGCCTTTCAACGGGGAGGCGCCTTCAACGAAATGGCGTATCAGCGGATGCTGCGCATGAACAGGATGACCCCTGAAGTTTTTGAAGCAGACCAACAGAAAATGCTGTCCGCCGCCAAACTGGAGCAATTGATTTCGGAAGCGGTGAAGGTTTCCGACCAGGAGGTTTTTGATTTCTTCAAATTCCAGAACGAACAGATCAACTTAAGCTATTTGATGTTTAACCCTGCCAGTTTCAGGGGTTCTATTGCGCCTTCCAGAACGGATCTGGAAACCTATCTGAAAGAGCATGGAAGCGAATTCCGCGTGCCCGAACAGGTGCAGCTCAAGGCGCTCTTCTTCCCGGCCCGGGATTATGCCGCCGCAGCGAAGATTTCCGACGCGGAAATTGCCGACTACTATGAACGCCACTCTTCCAAGTTTGCCCAGAAAGGAGAAAAAGCACCCCCTTTAGCCGAAGTGAAGCCCCGGATAATCCAGGAACTGACCCAGATTTCCGGAATGGCGGCAGCGGAAGAGGCAGCAAAAAAAGCGCATGACGCAATCTACCAGCAGGAAAATTTTGACGGCTATGCAGCTCAGAATAAACTGAAAATCGTCACAACAGATTTCTTCCCATTGAACAGCATCTCGGCGCCCTTCAATAAAGTGGCCAACTTTCCGCAGGTGGTCATGGACTTGAAGAAAGGCGAAATCAGCAAGGTCCTGTCCGGTGAAGGGGAATACTTCGTGATCCAGGTTGCTGCTCGAAAGCCCGCATACATCCCTGAATTGAAAACAGTCGAACAGGAGGTGGCAAAACGCTATTCGGAAATGGCAGCCCGCAGCCTGTGCAAGAAAACGGCGGATACCATGCTCGCCCGGCTCAAGAAAGGGGAATCCTTGAACCAGATCGCTCAGGCAAATAAACTCTCCGTTGAAGAAACCGGATTCTTCAAACCGGGGGGCGCCATTCCGAGACTGGGAGCGAATCCGCAACTGTCCCTGGCTGCCTATCAACTCGCAGAACGAACCCCTCTGCCGGAGAGCACCTTTGAGGTCAATGGCAGCTTTGTCATCGTTTTCTTCAAAGAGCGAGGGAAAATGGATACGACGGATTATGAATCCAAAAAGGAAAACTTAAAAAAGCTTTTGCTTCAAGCAAAACGAAATGAATATTTCACCACGTGGCTCGAAAACACAAAGGCCCTGATGATCAAGGAAGGAAAACTGAAAATCAAGAAGGACTTTAAAGAACTGTAACGGAAGGATCATAAACGAACGTTAGCCACAAAAAAAGGGACTTGACCGTGAGAAAGAAGGTCAAGTCCCTTTTTTGTGGCTATGATGAGGCTGGAAAGAACGAGTTACAGTGGTAGGATAGGCAGGCTGATTATTGATTTAATTAAGCAAACTCTTTTCAGGCGTGATAGCGGTTGAGGACAAGGCCCAGCAGCTTCTCTCTTGGAATCAGTTGAACGGCTTTGTTCACTTCCCCCAAGGGCGTTTTGTCGGCCTGCACGATAATCACGATGTAATCGACCAAGAGGGCGAAGGTCAGTGCGTCGGCACCGGACAGAATAGAGGGGACATCAAAAAAGATGTACCGCTCCGGATAGCGGCTTTTCATGTCCGCCACCAATTCCTTCATCCGGGGAGAGCCCATGATTTCACTGCTCTCGTTGACCGTCTCCCCGCCCGAAATGAGCGTCAGCTTCTCAATCCCCGGCCAGACGAAGAGATCGCTCACGGGGCATCCCCCGATCAGGTGATCGATCAAGCCCTTGTCGCTTTCATAGCCCATCACCTCATGGATACTCTGTTTCTTCAGGTCGCAATCCACCAGCAAGGCTGTCTGCTGAAATTCCCGCGCAAAGGTGAGAGCCAGATTGATGGCCGTCAGGGTTTTTCCTTCGCCCGGCAAGGCGCTGGTGATCATGATCAGATTGTCACCGGCTTCCCGGGTACGATTCAAAATCTGCGTCCGCAGGACCCTGTAGGCCTCGACTTCTTCCCGAGTTGGGAACATGGCCACGCAGCGGTTTCTTTCCATCACCTCGGGATTCAGCGAAACAGAGCGCGACTGGTTGTAGGACGGAGAAATCCGGTCGATTTGTGAGACGACGTCTCCTTCAAGTACCTTCAAAACAGGAAGTTTGGAATCCTCTCCTGACTCCTGCAGACTTTCCGACAACTGATCTAAATCGGCAAAGGAATCACCCCTCGCTTCCTTGGCTTTCTCCAATGCTTTCTGCAATTTACTCATGGTATTTACCTTCTCTATGTTTATCGTAACGTCCTGTTTGATTTATTTTTTCTGATTCTCCTCGCAGATTTACAGCGCCAACCGCCTCATGATCTTTGCAATCAGGATATCAATATCCATGATCAGGAAATGAAAAATGAGGAGGCCGCACACAACGGCAACACCGGATATGATCAGCATGAGTTTGCGTTTCTTCTTTCTCTGTTGCCGGTCTTCCTGGGTCACAATCTCGGGAATGGCAGCCAAGACATTCAGCTGGGTGATCAGTTCAAGATCCTCCGGTGAGTGAGCTGACTTGTCGCTGAATTCCCTCAGGGAAGCCGTTCCAACGCCTGCGCCCGTGCCGAGAATCAAGCCAATAAGAAGCACAACGGGGATATTCGGCCGGACGGGCTTTTCTGGCAGGCGGGCCGGATCGATCAGGGTAAAACGTTCCCCCATCTGGGTTTTTTCCAGCCCCTGGGCCACTTTGGCCTCCATGCCTTTCTTCATCAGGTCGTCATATTTGGCTTGCAGGTTGTTGCGCTCGCTGACCAGAAGCTTGTATTGCTCTTCCGTTCGCGGTCCCGACTCAATCCGGTTTCGGTAATTGTCCCGCCGGCTTCGGGTGTCACTGATCTGCTTGTTGACTGCGTTGATGTCAGAACGTACGCCGGCAAGCTGTGCGGACAACGCTATATAAGCCGGATTATCCGATTGACCACCCAATGCAGTCTGCAGACGGGCGGAACTTAGCCTGCGCTCCAGTTCTGCAATTTCCTGTTTGGTCTTGACCACATCAGGATATTCCTCTGAATAGCGGGTGCGTAGACTGACAATCTTGGCCCGCAGTTCCTTGAGTCTATCCTTGTCCGGATTGGCAAGATCCTGAGGAACGCTGGCTAACTGAGTCAAGAGCGAGCTCTCTTTCTCTTTGAGGCTACGTATTTGACCGTTCAGTTCATCGACCTCCTGATCACTGCGCTGCAATGTCTGAAGGTTAAACTGAGTCAGTTCCGGAAGGGAGTTGAGATTGCTCGACTTGAAAGTGGCGATTTTGGCATCCAGATCCGCCAGCTGTGCCTGAATCTGATTTCCCTCATTCTCAATAAATTTGGATGCCCCGGCAGATTTCTCCTCCCGGCTCTTCAGGTTCTCTTCCAGATAAAGAGATGCCAGGACATTCGCCACCTGCTGCACCACTTCCGGCTTCTCTCCTTCAAAGGAAATCGTAAAGGCGATGGTAGCCGACTTTGCCCGACCAGTTCTGTCGATGACGTCGGCACTGATGGTTTCGAACTTGATGCTATTGCGCATTTTCTCGACAACCTCTTCCATGCTGGATTTTCCCCGGATATCCGCATAGAGATTGAAGCGGTTGACGATCTCCATCAGCCTGTTATGAGTCATAATCCGCTGACTGATCATCTGCAGCCGCTGCTCGGCGTATCCGGTTACCGTCGACAGCACATATTCAGGCGGAATTTCCTGCTCTTCGATCAGTATGGTCGATGAGGAGCGATACGTCGGTGGCCAGATCAGAGCGCCAATCAGGGCAATAAGAAAGATCCCGAAAACCGGCAGCAGGATCTCCAATTTCCGGCGCTTCAAGATCCGTATCAGCGCTTTAAAGTCCATTGTATTTTCTTCCATGAGTTACCTCTCTTTTTTCTTCACCTCAGGGAAGGAAACCCCTTGGTGTGAGCTATGGTACAACAACAACATCCCCCCTCACAAGCAGGATATTCTGCTCCAGATGCTTGCCTTCAACCACGTCATCATAATCAAAGTCGATAATGCGGGTTTTGGCGCCTTCCTGGCGAAAGACCTTGATGCTGCTCCGTTTTGCAAAGGGATTGAGCCCGCCGGCGGTAGCCAGAAGCTGAAGCACGTTGACCTGGGAATTCAGGAGCTGACGTCCAGGATTGTTGACCTTTCCGATAATATACACGATCATGCTGTTCACCTGCTGGACATTGACATGAAGGTCCGCATCGGGAACATAGCGAGAGAGACTTGACTCAATCTCTTTTTTTAACTGGGCAACCGTCTTTCCTTCCGCCACAAGCTCCCCGATCAGCGGGAAGGAAATCTTCCCATCAGGACGGACTACTGGGGACTTTGTCAAGGCTTCGTCTTTCCAGACGGCAATTTCCAACACATCGCCCGGTCCGATAAGATAATCCCTGTCCGACTTCAGAGGCGCAACCGCAGTTTTCTCATCTTTTCCAACAGCAGTTTTCTGCGGCTCTGCAGCCCACACAGATCCTGCAGCCAGCAGGCACTGGCTGATGATTGCTAAGGCAAAGAATACGACGCATTTTCTGATTTTCATCCAATTTCCTCCTTGAGTTAAGGGTAGCGCAAATGGCATTCGACACAAGCAATTTACCACTTAAATTTACCGCAAGAAACATTCCACTCAGACCACGCCTGAATGAAGTGCCTTTTTTCTAAATAGGTCAATATTTTGCTTATTTTCCTCATTTCATTCCCAGAATAGTCATGGCCTCCCGCCGACCGGTAAATTCTTCGCCGCTCCGAACTGCCCAATTTAGTCTCTCTTTACCCTTCTCAATCTGACCCGTCTTGAGTAAAACCATTCCCAGATGATAATTGAGCATGACGCTGGATGGCGCCTTAACAAGGGCTTTCGTGATCATTTCCTGGGCATGGCGATAATCGCCCATTTTGTAATAGATCCAGCCGAGGGTATCCAGAACTGCCGGATTGTCGGGATACTTCTCATAGGCTTTCCCGGCAAGAGTAAACGCCCGCTTTAGATCACCGGGTTGCGTTCCGTATTGAGTGAGAAGAAAGGCCAGGTCATTGGCTGCGATCCACTGATCCGGTCGTTTCTCCAGGATTTGCTCATATACAGCCATAGCCTGTCGATAGGACTCTTCGGCCTTCCGTTCATTGCCCTGAGCGCTGTAGATCTGCCCACTCATGCTATAAGCAAGGGCGTCCATGGGATTTTGACGGAGCCGGTTTTCCAGCACAGTCAGAGCGGCATTGTACTTCTTCTGTTTCATGTAGATCTGCACAAGAGAAACAGAAATGGGCGCCGACCTGGGATCCAGCTTCAAGGCTTTCTCCAGTTCGCCCGCGGCACGGTCCAACTGCCCCTGAGCCATATAGAGACCGCTCAGCCGGACATACCCGGCGGGATGTTTCGGGACATTCTTGACAACATCCCCGTAAGCGGCCGCGGCACGGGAATAGTCCTTCTGCGCCAGATAGAGATCGCCCAGGGCAATGCCTGCATCCGGATCATCGGGCTTCTGTTTCAGCGCCTGGCGAATCGTTTCCTCCGCCTTCGCATAATTCTTCTGGGCCATATCAAGCCGGACCATCGCCTGCATCACCTCACGGGAATCCGGACGGACCTTCAAGGCCTTCTGCAGGGTATCGGAAGCAAGGCTGTATTCCTTATTCATCATATGGGCTTCCGCCAACCGGATGTACGCAAGGATAAACTGGGGACTTTCGGTTGTGACGGTGCGAAACTCGGCAACCGCCCCTGTACCGTTTTTATTGACCAGGGCAATGTTCCCCTTGGTGAAGTGGGCGTCCACATCCTTCGCGCTTTCCTTGATGACTTCGTCCACATACCGGCTGGCTTCTTTAATCTCCTGCCGGGCCAGATGAACCCGAGCCAAAGCGTTCTTTGTCTGAAGGATATAACGGTTCCCTGGATCCTTTTCCAGCGTCAGACACTCCTTCAGGAGCGCCATGGACTTATCTGTCATGCCGGCATTGAAATAGAGATCGCTCAGGGCAAAACGCAGCTTGAAGCTTTTGGGGATTGCCGATATCCCTGCTTTCAGCTCACGTTCCGCATCGGCTAAACGCCCCTTGGAAAGGTAGAATCCACCGACCTGAAGCCGATATTCCTCATTTCCAGGATCAGATGTTACCAGTTCCGAAAGAAGTGCCGTCGTCTTGTCCTGCTTGCCCGCATACCAGTATAAGTTTGCCAGGTTCAGTCGGTAACGACTGTTCTTCGGCTCCAGGGCAATCACCCTCTGCAGGGTTGCCGCCGCCTCATCGATTTTTTTATCCCGCGCATAGAGATCCGCCAAGGTAAGGTACAGAATGATGCTCTTGGGATTGGCGGCAATCCCCGCGTTCAGGACACCTTGCGCCTCCGGCAGTCTGTTTCCCTGCAGATGGGTGGAAGCCATCAGAAGGAAGAGCTCCGGACGTTTTACACCCCTCTGCTGCATTTCCTGAAGAAGGGCAAGTGCCTCAGGAGTGTTTTTCAAGGCAAGCAGAGCGGCCGCCTTGAGCAACTGGGCATCTTCACTAGCGGGCGCCATTTTCAGCACCGTTTCCGCCTTTTCCAGGGCCTTGTCCGGCTGACGTGCCATCATATAGAGATTCCCCAGCTGAACTTGGGCATCCTGCAGTTTCGGATTCAATTCCACGGCCTTGGAAAAAGCCCCGTATGCCCTCTTCGGATTTGGATCTTTTTTCTTCAGCTCCACCATTCCCAGCATGTAATAGGCATCGGCAAACTTGGGATCAATTTGGATCGCGTTCCGAAATTCCAACCCCGCCTTGACGAACTCGCCCTTTTCATAGAGCGACTTGCCCTTGTTGAAGAACTTTTGCTTCTTTTCCTCCGGTCCGCTGCAGGCAGCAACCAAGGCGATGAGAAGGGTTAGCGCCACTCCCAGGGAAATCAGTCTTCTTCTCAATTTCAGTACCTCCCGAAACATTTATTGTGTCCTATAATGTACCTATATACCTCTGACAGCGACGACAGCAAAGGCAAAAACGGTCAACAGGGTCGGCATGCCCATTTTGTCCCGAACCTCTCCCAGGACAATCTCACAGGCAAAAAACATCAGGATCATCTTGACCCCTAAAAGCCCGAACTGCTCTCTCAGACCCGGAAGTGCCACCAGCACCAATGTAAAAAAAATAAGCAGATAATCCATCGGGGTTGCCTTGAAACCTTTCTTGCGCCGGGTAAAACGCAGGGTCAGAAAACTTAGAATCGCCACGATCAGAAAGGACAGATTATAAAGTTCTTTCGGCACTCCCATCATCCAGGAAGCGATGCGGACATCGCTCAGATAGATCAGAAAAGGGATGAAAAAATAAAGAAAAAGGGTCAGAAACCACCGGGTTCTCTTCTGGTAAAGAAACCAGACTCCCAGCAGAACGCACCCCCCCGCAGCTGCAATACGGGAAAAGTACCAGGGAATATCTGCAGGCGCTAGTGCAAAGAGAATCAGAAGAACAAAGGTGACGCCTTCCAGGGATCGAAAAGTGATACGAATAAATATCCCCTGTTCCCGCATTCGTCTCAATTGCTCTTTGACCCGTTCGATCATGAAAAATCGTGGAATAACTCGGCCGGAGCCTTCAACTTTATGAAAGACGGCCAGAACAAGACCTGAAAAGGCAAGATAGATGCCGAGCAGAAGTTCTTCCGAATAAAAGCGGAACAGATAAGCCGAGGCCACCAGAAGGGACTGAAAGACATAAATGACGAAGACAGCTTCGGTATGGTAGAGTCCCAGGCCCATGAGACGGTGGTGAAAATGCCCTCTGTCCGGAGAAAAGGGCGACCGTCCCTCCGCAATGCGCTGAACCATGACAGTTGCCGTATCCAGAATAGGCCAGCCAAGGATGAGAAGAGGCAACAAAGGGCTCAGAGCCGTATTTTTCTGGGTCAGGGAAAGGGAAAGACAAACAGCGGAAAATCCAAGAAGTTGGCTGCCCGTATCTCCCATGAACAGGACAGCCGGATAAGTGTTATACCTGAGAAAGCCGAAGATGGAACCGGCCAGGGCTGCGGAGACCAGGACGATAAACATATCTTCGTCAATCCAGGCGAGATAGCCGATACAGAGCAGCATCAGCAGAGAAATCCCGCCGGCCAGCCCGTCCAGGCCGTCGGCCAGATTAAGCGCATTGGTGACACCGACGATTGCCACGATAGCAAGAAAAATGCCAATCCCTTCCATCAGGACCATGTCGCCCGGCAGCAGGGCACCCAATTTGGTGATCCTGATCCCGCCGTAGAGAACAACAATCAAGGCCGCGACAATTTGTGCGGCAAACTTGATTTTAAAGTTCAACTCAAATAGATCGTCGAGCAAGCCGAACGTCACAATAACCACTGCTCCAGCCAGAAAAGCCCAGGCAAAGGTATCCGCAGTGCTGTAGATAAGGACGGGAACAAGGGCTCCCAATGCCATGGCCACCCCTCCGATTCGGGGAACCGGCTGCGAGTGTACCTTCCGGGCATCGGGTTGATCATAGATCCCAGCCTTGATGGCTACCGAAATCAGCAGAGGAATCAGCGCGATCGTGACAATCAGGGACAGGATGAATGTGAAAAGAATCGTCATTTACAGATGAATGACCTCGTCCTTTAATCCGGAATAAAGGCGGGAAGAAGTGGAATTGCCTCATTTAGAAAATTCCGAATCCTCATATCCGCATCCGCCGGTTTTTCCGAACTTGAAATAGGAGTGATCACTCGGACCAGTGCACCGTCTGTCCGCTGCCTCGTCAAAGCATCCCAGAAATTGTAAAGTTTTAACTGGTAGAGTTTTGTCAACACCCGGCCCCGCATAGGGAACCAATAATAGGCCAACTGTTGCTGACCGTCTTTTTCCATGATTACCCGATTGACCCGCATGGATCTTCCATTTTTAGCCGTGAGAGTAACTTCCTCAGCCTGGCTGAATTTCCATCCACTCCCGGGAAGACAGGTTTCCGGCGAATGGATGGATTCACCCTTTTGCTGGCTTTCATAATAAGCGGTGTAAAAGTTAACGGAAAGATTCTGTTTATTTTTATAATTTACGATGACATAGTCGCTTAAATCCAACTCATCGATGAACGCCTGTTCCATTGTCTCCTGTGTGCCGCTCCATTCCCCAATCTGTAAAGGAAACTTGTTAAAAGACTGTTTTTCAGGGGTTTTTCCCCTGAACTCAACACCCTGTGAAAGGGCCAGAGTCAATGCCAGAATCACCCCCACTGTAAGAAAATGTGGCTGTAATAGAGAACGCCCCCAGTTCCCAGTCTCCTCTGTCGTTTGCTCCTCATTGATTTCATCTCCAACATTCCGGAAAAGGGTTTGTTCATCCTTACCAATTTTCTTAAGAACCCACATTTCCACCAGCATGATCCCTGTGGTAAAAATAAAAATCAGCCACCCCGAAAAACCATGAAAGAAACCTTCCGCCACGGCCGGCCCCCAAAAACCGTACAGCACACCCGTCAGGGCAATCCTGAAACTGTTTACAAAAATGGCAATGGGAATAGACGACAGGAATAGAAATGCTCTTTTCCAAAACCGGGCCTTAAACCAATAGGCGAGGATCAGGCTCAGGACCATCAGTGGAAACAGATAGCGGAGACCACTGCAAGCATCCACAACCTGCAACTGGGTGAAGCCGAGATCGATGACGTTACCTTCCCGGTAAGCCGACATTCCATAGACTTGAAGCATCCAAACCCCAATCTGGGAAGAAACAAGCTTCAGAGCCAAGGAAATTTTCGTATTGATAAAATGCGGGATCGGAAACATGGCCAGCATCATAATGAAGGCAAAACCAATGGCCTTTAATTTCCGCCATCCCATGTGCAACCAGGAAATTCCGACAACAATCAGCCAGAGGGAAAGATATTGGGCAAATAATTCACCCCCCAATTCTCCAAGCCAGAAGAGAATCAATCCCATGGCCAGTGGCAGCAGACCACCCCAGGAAGGAGATGAAGGTAATTCCGCCAGTTCTCTGCGTTTTTCCCATAACAGATAGAGTACAACAAAGGGAATGAGACAAGCGTAAGAATAGTCTTCTCTAGGCCAATCGCGGAGAATCAACCATCGGAGACTTGACTGATAGATTATCAGAATAAGAAGACCGTAAAATATTCCCTTCATCCAGCTTGCCGGTTTAATTCTTTGTAAATAAACTCTGATTTCTTCCATCATCTATTAAATTCCTTATTAAAGTGCTTCTGCTATATTATTGACTCAGGAACGTCCCATCAATTGAATCCTGGCTGAAATGACGCGCCAGGCAAATATGGGAAGGACTTTCTGCCTGCGGATTCGCTTCGGTTCAGAAAGAAGCCGATATAGCCATTCAAGACCTAGATTGCACCAGAACTCGGGAGCACGTTTGACATTTCCGGTGATGGCGTCCAAAGTGCCACCGATGCCCTGACATACACGCACAGTCTTCAACAGGTTTTTGCAATTGGAATACCACATTTCCTGCTTCGGCGAACCAAGGGCCAAGAAGAGAATCTCCGCCGCGGAATCATTGATTTTCCGGACCAAGTCCGGCATCTCCTCTTCCTTAACATAACCGTTGGCCCGGCCCACAATCCTGATTCCTGGATATCTCTCCTTGAGAACCTCAAAGGCTTTACGGTTAACCTCTTCCTTCGCCCCATAGAGGAATATCCGATAGTTTTTTTCAGCAGCGAGCTTACAGATGTTCTCCATAAGTTCGACACCGGGAACCCTTGACAACGTCGCATGATGCAGAATGCGGGCAGCCAAGACAACTCCGATCCCGTCGGGAATGAGAAGATCCGCATTTTTAAATGTCTCATAAAGGAGGGGATTTGCCGGCACGGAAAAATTCTTTTCCGGATTGACGGCAAAAATGCAATGGGGCCTGTCACCATACTCAACAAATTGCCGGACTCTTTCCAGAGCTTTTTCCATATTGACCGGATCGACCCACAAATCGATCACGGGAAGCCTTGGTCCGCTTTCTACATCCGGCAGCATACCATAACCTCCAATTCGCTCCTGCGGAGAATATCCCCGGTGCAAATAGCCGTGACAAATTCGGCACAATGTGCTTCATTCTTCTTCTTGCACTGTAACACCCAGCATTCTCTCTTTATACCATAACTAGGCGAAAACCATCCAAGAATAGGATTTTCTTGACCGAAAAATGAAGTCAACACATCACCTTTCAACAGAGAAAGATAAACATCCATTTGTCCTCGCTGAATCCTCCACCAGCCATCGTCACATTCCACAGCGGCATCAGGATGCAGATGATAATTCAGTTCAAATTCGTGTTGACCGATACCGTCAAATTTATCCCTAATGATGAAGAGGTTATGATCGCTCAGGATTGTTCGCGAATGCCGGACTTTCTTCGCCAGCCTTGCATACCCGTCATGGGCCGCTTCTATCAGATAACCGTTTTTATCATCCCTACTTCTAATGAGCCGGGATGAATAGGCATGGCTCCACACAAATCCTGTTTCCTGAACGGCCTGATCCACTTTATCGACAGTCACAGTGTTGTGTGCGCGGGTGCTTTTAAAATATCTGCGATATTCAGGATTCCCATTATACCGATAGGTTCCGGGATCAACCAGGAAGGGTAATCCCCCTTTGCACAGGATAATGGATAAAGCATCTGCATGACCATGATTGAACAAGGGCGCCATCCCCAGAGGACCATGATCGAAGATCAACTGAGTGCTGTTTTTCGTTCTAAGAACGGAATAACCCGCTTCAGGAAAGGACTGAAATTTAACCACTGCTATATCAGGTTGAATCCGATGAGGGACACACCCCGGCGCAACGGCATAACCGTCATCGCTGTCGCCCAGTGCCGGCAAATCGGCTTGGCCGGTTTGCATGGAATTCAGAAAAAACTCACCTGCAGAAAGTCTCGGCGTTAGACTATCCATGTTCATATCGTTGTTTTTCTTCATGAAATCGCGGCAATACCAATACATATCCAGGACAAAGCGGTGATAATTGATGGATTGTTCAGCAGGCCCTCCGTCGGCAAGAATCTGGTGATCGGCCTCCTGCTTCAGAAGCGCTACGCTCGTCTTCAACCAGTTCTTACCCTCTGATGTATTCCTGAAAATAACTCCCGCAAATACCAATCCCGTGCATTCCGCAAGAGTGTGATTACCCAAGGAAGAAAAAAGCGAAAGCTTCTTGGATATCCACCATGCATGGATATAAATGGCTTCCGCGATACGTCGGAAATCCTCAAGATCAAGATTTTTCAGAAGCTTGAGAGCATGTAGAAAAACAGGAATCCGTAAACCGCATTCCATGGCGGACATGTAATTGGGGCCATAGGGAAAAGGATTGGAGTCGATCCATCTTATAATCTGATTCTTGATGAAATCAGCTATTTGTTCGTCCTGATGATGTTTATTGTAAAGAAGGAGGATCAAAAGATGCTGAAGACGTGCGGGTTCCCAGACAGAACGAATGTCAAAACGGGGTCCATTTCCCATTAGTGTCTCACAGGCCCCATTAGTTTTTTTGTCATCGTTTAAATAGAAGGTAGCTCCTTCCAGTATCCGTTTAGTAATGGCTTGATCAACATTCAAAGAAAGCTGGGGTAGTGCAATGTCCTCTATATCCTTGGGATGTATTGCAGGTATCTGTTGAACAAGAAACCTTTTCTTTTTTTTTACATACAGTGGCAGTAAGGCTTGCCTGAATCTGTATAACAGCTCTCCCGGCGATACGTTCTTAAGCCGAAGTAAATAAAATTTTAGATCTCTAGAGTGCACAAGTAGACCTTCATTCATTTAAAAGCCATATTGTAGATTCTCCGGGATAAACCCCACTTCTTAATTGAATTCTGGAGAAGGTAGCAACACGACATGGAAAGGGCCAAAACAAGGCAAGAAACCAATGCAGTGGATAGGAAGTCAAGTCCATCCTTAGGAATTACAAGGAAGAATACATTTATAAGGGTAATATGAAAGATGTAAACAAATAGCATATACTCGGATAGGATTTCTGCTAAGATCAGTATACCACTTCGTTTGCTTATCTCCAGTTTTGCCGACAGTAAGTAAACGAAGAGAAGCACAACAACGGTGGGTATTATGTGAACAGAAAACAACACACCCTCATTCTTAACGAGCACCATGGTCGCATAGTAAGCGAACATAAAAACCCCAGCTATAAGAGAAACACGTGAAGCCAAAATTTGCTCCTTAACCTTGTCCCATGGTAACTGGCTGACCCATTTACCTGCAAAAGTCCCCATCAAGCCTACAAGCGTCCAATGTAAGCCAACACCATGGAACACCTTGAAATGTTCTAAAATATAGAATATAATAAAAAGTAAGGCTATAATGGGTAAATCCAAGCGCGTAGATCTTTGGGAAAGAACGAACCAGGATAGGAACATTGTTGCCGCAATCGGGATAAGGATTTGGAAACTCACAATCTGCTGTTGTGTGCCGATAAATAGCTGAATCATCATTTCTCGTACAGAAAGCTGATTGATTGTAGAAAATCTTTCACCAAGAAGAAGCATCCCCCCCCCGTTACAGACCACGAAAAGAGCAATCAATTTGAGCGCACGTCTCATAAATCTCTTGAGATACTTCCGAGGCTCTTGCGCTACTTTTTGCCCATAGATGGCACTTATAGTCAACCCTGAGATGAAAACGAATCCAATGGTAACGTACGCGGTAAAATTGCGGTTATAATCAGGGCCATAGAACTGCTCAAAGACATGGGCTATTATCATGGACACTACAAGGAAAGCCCGACATATGTCAAAATCTGCATCATACGACTGGAGAAACCGCTCGGTATGATTTCTTGGTTCTCCGGTCCACTCTTTTTTTCTGCTACTGTTTTTGTCTATGCAAAACGTACTTCGCTTCCTGCTAAAGCCGCCTTCATCACAACTAAAGTAACCTTGGATGTACTTATAAGACCAAGCTGCAACCAATTGACGATTAAAGACTTTTTTACAAATGCTATATATCCGGTGTCTAACAGAATTCATCTGGATAGTTAATAATATATTGATTGCAACTTGGTATAAGTTGACATTTCAGGTTTATTGCAGCGATCTAACCTGGTAATTACGAATGGATTCTAAAATTTCAAAGGTAACCAATGACGTACTATAGATTTCTTCAAAAGATATTAACTGTCCCTGGCCTTGCAGTATCGTGTCGATAAACAATCTAACTTCTGATTTCTGCCCTTTGTCCTGACTCATCAGGCGCTTTTCTTTTTTCTTTCCGCCGGCATAAATAAGCAAATATTTGAAGTCCTCTATAATCGCCGTACAGCCATGAGCAAATATCTCTATACGCTCTTTGGCAAGAGTCTTATCTCCATTTGCCAGATAGGAAATGGAACCGATAGAGCCGTTTTGGTATTTTAAGGATACCAAAAGCGTGTCATTAAGGTTGTTAACATCCCTCATTCCATCCGCATACACGGAGACAGGAAGCGAACCGTTTAGAAAGGTGAGAAAATCCACGAAATGGCAAACTTCGCCAATAATCCTGCCCCCGCCTACCTCGATGTCTTGAATCCAGGAATCAGGGGAGATAAAACCGGAATTTATTCTGTAGGTCATGGCCATGGGACCATCGCCGAATTCTGCTTTTACTCTTTTTGCCAATATAGAAAACCTTCGATTATATCCCACCATTAATCCATTCGGTGTTTCCGTATGTTGCCTTAACTTATAGGCTGTTTGAATGCGGTCTAACTCACCTTTGGACAAGCATAACGGTTTTTCGACAAATACATGTTTTCCCGCATTGAGCGCTTTTAAAACATAATCCCCGTGGGAGTCGTGTCGCGTTGCAATAAAAACCGTGTTGATTGCTGGATTTTCCAGGATGTCCCTGTCATTTCCCGTACAGAAATCAAACCCATACCGATCGGCAACAGAACGGGAGCTGGTCCCTGTTGAAGTCATAACTCCTGCCAGTGTTACCTCCTTGCTCTTGGGAATATTGGGGAGCAGGTGGCTTTGCGCGTATGATCCCGCACCAATGAAACCAATGGCAACGGGAGCTTTTTTAAGTTTCGTATTTCTTGCACCATACCCCGTACTGGCGATTTCCAAAGGTTTTTCTACATCATATTCGATCAGAATACCGATATGTGGTTCTGTCTTGGCAAGAAGCATATCATACGCCTTCGTCGCTTCCTGCAGTTTAAACGTGTGGGTTGTCAGGTAACCAACATCTATTCTATGCGAATAAATCAGTTCCTGAAATGCCTGCATATTGCGCTTTTCCGTCCAACGAACATAGGCCGCAGGATAGTCGATTCCTTTTTCCTCATAAATGGGATCATAACGTCCGGGACCATACGAACAGGACATTTTAACCTGAAGCTCCTTTTTGTAAAAATGGGGTTCGCGATCAAATCCTGTCGGAACCGCTCCCACAACAACAATTGTTCCCCTCTTTCTAGCAATGGACCCGGCAAAATTAATCGGATCCAGTGAATCAGCTGCTGCTGTAATAATAACGGCATCACAGCCAAGACTACCCGTGTATTCCATTATTTTGCTTTCAATACCTGCTGTATTCCGGGGTAGGGCAAGATCGACGCAATGCTCTTTTGCTATTTCAACCATTGCTTGATCGATGTCGATACCCACAACCTGGACGCCTGATGCTTGTAAAAGAAGAGCTGCGATCTGTCCCAACAAACCTAGGCCGATAACGGCACACGTTTCACCCAGACGGAGGTCAGCCTGCCGAACTCCCTGCAAGGCAATGGCACCCAAAGTATTGTAGGCCGCCTGCCTGAGATCAGCATCCGCTCGAAGTTTTACGCAGAGATTGACAGGTACTGAAACCACTTCGGCATGGCATGACATCAAACCACCGCAAGCAACATAATCACCAATAAGGAATTCCCTTATTCTTTCACCAACCGCAATAACCTCGCCAACGCAGGAATAACCCATCGGCGAGTGAGCATCCAATTTCTTCATCACCGCCCGATAAGCCTGCTGAACCCCTTGGCTCAAAACAACATCAATAACCTGTTTCACCTGCTGTGGCCGCTCCTTTGCCTTGGCCAGATAGCTGCTGCGGGCCGTTTTCACAGTGCTGCCTTCGGTTCCGGCACTAATAAGGGAAAAGTGGTTGCGTACCAGGACGCACCCCGAGGTAAGTGCGGGCACGGGCATTTCGAGAACCTGCATTTTTCCGTCTTTCAGTTTTTGAGTGAGTTGCTCCATCTGCTTCCTTTTTTTCAGTCGTTCACGTTGCTGATGATGAGGACAAACTTACCTTTTATAAGTCAGGTCGTTTGTTCCTTGTGTTACTATTTCGGTGTCCATAAAGAGTTTGTTGAGACTGTCAATTGCAAGGGGTAAATCAACAGCGCGAGCCTTTGCGTAATCGAGAATAGGACCAATGCTGTGACAGCAAAATAATTGGTGCTCTTCATGGTAAAATTAACGCTGAGTTATCCTTGAACTTGCTTTTCCAATAGCTGTCATTCTGAAAACTGCCTCCAACCAATCGTAGACCTCGGAATGGCTGGCTATAAACGTTGTGCCACTGTAATAAAGAGGTTATCAGAATATTGAGGCAGTCCTATTCTATGTAGTACCTTCGAGACAAACGGTGTTTTCGCATAATAGGAACTTTCCACCACCTTCAAACCGCAATCCATCAATTTTGATTCAATTTCTTCCAGAGAGCAGACATTTCTTATATACTTATAATATCGGGGCCGGCCGGTCAGCTTAAAGATAAGAGGCTCCATCAGCCTGTATAGGCTGTGTTTATTCGGCATGGAGAGGACCAATATACCCCTATCTTTCATGAAGGAAGCAAGCAGTCTCAACGACCCGGTCAAATCGTCCAGGTATTCAAGAACGCTGGAGCATACAATAAGGTCTGCCTGCGCACTGAATATTTGTCCCAGCGACATAATGTCATAATTCAAGAACTCTACGTTGGCCATGCCAATTTCCCGTTTCCTCGCTTGACATATTCGGAGCATCTCAATGCTTCCGTCAACTCCAATAACGCTTCCATTTCTTTCCGCCAAATAGAAGCTGAGGATACCACTGCCGCACCCTATATCCAGCACATGACTATCCCAACTGCTATACTTGTCGATTGTCTTAGTCCATACAGCATAACGTTCCCTGAAAGCTTTATTTTTTGTGTATTTTCTATCAAAATCGGCTGCCATTTTCGTGTGCCAGTCGACCACATTGTTCTCTGTCATGGATCAACACCTCTTAATCAATTGAAGTACTCCACAACCTGATAAACCTATTGCGAAATAACGGTCTCATAAATGTCTTCGAGTCTTGCAGCAACGTTTGAAGCCAAGTATCGAGAACTCGATTTGAAGCAGTTGGCACTCATCGTCTTCTGTAAATTCTTGTCATTAATAATCTTTGAAACAGATGCAGCTATAGCTTCCGGCGTATTGCTTTTCAAAAGAAATCCATGCTCGCTGTCCCCGACAATATCCTTTATGCCGCCCACAGGGGTAGCGACAACGGGCAGGCCGAAGGCCATCGCCTCCAGTACGGAGTTGGGCATGCCCTCCGTGTATGAAGGAAATATGTAGATGTCTGAATCCGTCAACACTTTGCTCTTTGCCTCGCCACTCACAAAACCTGGGAACGACACCTTGCATTCAAGGTTATTATCCTTCACGAACTGCAACGCCTTGCCGAGAAAAGGTCCATCACCGGCTACAGTTAAAGAGAGATTGTCGTACCGTTCCAACAACTGTTTGAAAGCTTGCAAAGTCTCCATGATGCCCTTTTCCTTAACTATCCTTGACAAAAAGAGTAACTTGATATTACTGTTTCGCTCAATCCTATTGAACCGTGCTTCTATGTTAATGCCCCCGACCAACTTATCATCGACCAGAGTCGTCTCCAAGTATATTGGCTGCGTAAACCCCCATTCGATTAATTGATCACGGAACTCTGATCCTAACACGACAAAACAGTCCGCCCTGCGGTAGCATGAGATGAAAAGCGTCCGGAAGTATTTATCAACAGTCTTCGCGTGCCCCATGTCAAAGCCCCGGAAAAACATCACTGCTTTTTTCCCCCAACCTTTCGCAATTCTCAAAAGAATAGCTTCCCGAACAAGGGAACCATACTCAAACGAAGGATTCAAATGGACCAGTTCATAATGTCTGTGGTATTTCATCATGAGCAGACAGAACCTCACAGGGTCAAGAATAAATCTTCTAATCCTCTCTATTTGCGTCTTCTTTTCCCATCGGTTTGGCCCGACCGTGAAAAAATCAACCCCTACAGAGAAATAATTGCGAATCGACCGGTAATAGTTGGATACACCTCCCTTTGAATGGAGCGTAGGCACTGTGATGAGTACTTTCATTTTTTTTCGAAGACCGCCTCTTGCGTTTTCATTGCAACTATTATCCAAAGGGCTGCTCTTACGTGCTGTTTCGCCCGCGGCATAGGTTCGTTTCCGAAAGCCTGTCTTCGACCGCATAAAGAGTCTTTTCGTGTCTCATAATCTCTTCAACGGACCAGCGATAGCGAACCACCTTGGCCGGAACACCTGCAACGATTGAATACGGCTCCACATCACGCGTTACCACTGCACCTGCTGCTACAATTGAACCCCGCCTAACGGTAACTCCTTTGAGGATAATGGCCCCCGCCCCAATCCACACATCATCTTCAACAACTACAGGCGCGTCATCTTCGGGTCTCTTTTCATGGACATCATACATAAACTTGTTAAGTATCGATGCGTTATGATTTCCACCACGAATTGTCACGAAAGGTCCGAACATCACCTTATTTCCAATGGTGAGCCCTTTGACTGCGGTGAAACAGGCACCGCTACCTATGAATACATCGTTCCCAATATGGATCGTACGATAGTAGAACTCATCGAAGGGATTGAATGACACATTTCTGCCACACGAGGCAAAAAGAGGACGAATTGCAAGCCTCAGTATCCGTCTGATAGCACCTGCCATAAGAAGCCACATTGAACCGGGCAACTGTGACAGTTTCATTGAATGAGGAAGGTTAAGATCCTTTACAGAAACCCTTTTCATTACAGATTATTCAAGTATGCAAGCAAAGCTTCGCCCTAAACTTTTATATGAAAATAAATCCAAGTTATTGATTATTTTCATTATTCGTTGTGATTTTAGGCATGGAGGTTAGAATCAAAAAGGGCCGTTGCTACTTCACGACCATCTTCTCCAATTTTAATCTCTGCTTCAGGATTGTCTATTAGGTATTCAGCTGCAAGTCACAGTTCAGCAACATCACCCGGGTTGACCAGTATTGCATTCTTCCGATCAACGATAAAATCAACGACATCTGAACCACAAGATACAATAACAGGTTTGCCGGTGGCAAGGAATCCGCTAAGTTTGAAAGGAAACCCTGCATGGGCATAGCCGAGATTTATTCTTGTCATACAATAAATTAGGTATTCTGCTCCGATCACGTTCTCTATATTGTTGTCTAAATGTGAACTGATCACGATAATACAATCTGCTAAATCCTTCATTCTTGCTTAAAGAAAGAAGGATCATCAAGCTCATTTTCATGTAATGTTATAAAGAGTGCGAGATCTCCATCGTTAAGCCACAGTTATCTTTTAATTTTGCAATTGGCTCGGGATAAATAGTTATTTATACCAAACCGTTCGATTCACATAACTTGTATAGCTGGCAATTATCCGCACAACCTTTTCAGATACATTTGACGTGTCGTAATCTTGAACTATGCGCATTGACCGCGCCATTCCCCTCTTCTGGTTATCGATAATGCCGAGTGCCTCATGAACAGTTTGCCAGTCGAGGCCAGTCATCATTACAGATCCCTCTTCCATTCCTTCTGGACGTTCGTGGGCCTCTCGAATGTTAAGAGCCGGAAAGTTAAGAATTGATGACTCCTCGGTAATGGTGCCACTGTCCGAAAGAACGACCTTCGCATTCAACTCCAGTTTGACATAGTCTGTCAAAGAAAAAGGTTTGCAAAGCTCAATCAGTGTCGGAAGTTCAACACTTTCCTTTTCCATGCGCTTTCTGGTTCGGGGATGGGTGGTAACAATGACCCGCTTGCCGTAATGCTCAGCCAAACCATTCAGGACCGAGATCAGCCCTTTAAAGTTGCGATCATTGTCAACATTTTCTTCCCGGTGGCAGCTTACAAGAAAGTAGTCCAAAGGCTTCACATCAAGTCGGGCCAGCACATCGGAACGTTCTATCTTTGGCATATAGTGATGGAGGACCTCATACATAGGGCTGCCTGTCTTGATGATTCGATCGGGGGGCAATCCCTCGCGCAGCAGATATTCTCGTGAAATCGCACTGTAGGGGAGGTTGATGTCGCTGATATGGTCGACAATCTTGCGATTGATCTCCTCGGGTACCCGTTGATCGAAGCAGCGGTTCCCCGCCTCCATGTGAAATATTGGGATTTTACGCCGTTTTGCCGGAATGGCCGCCAGGCAGCTATTGGTATCGCCCAGGATTAGGAGTGCATCCGGTTTTTCCTGTTCGAGCACCGGGTCCAGCTTGATGATGGTCAGGCCGATCGTCTCGGCCGCGTTAGTCCCTGCTGCCCCCAGGTAGTAATCAGGTTTCCTGATCCCGAGATCGGCGAAAAAGATTTCATTCAGCTCGTAGTCAAAGTTCTGCCCTGTGTGAACTAGGATATGATCGCAATATTGATCAAGCTTACTCAGCACTCTGGAAAGGCGGATTATTTCCGGTCGAGTGCCCACAACCGTCAGCACTTTAAGCTTTTTCACATTATACCTCTTGATAATACGTATCCGGTTTCAGCAAATCAAAGATCTGGTTTGCCCAAAAAAGAACGATCATTTCTTCTTTCGAGAGGTTTTCAATATGATGAGTATAACCTGGAGGGATATCAAGGACCTCCCATTGCTTTCCTGAAACCCTGTACTCGAGAATCTCATTCGTATCTATATGTCTGAATCGTATTGCTGCTTCGCCCTGCAGCACACAAAACTTTTCCACCTTACTGTCATGATAATGGTTCCCGCGGATTATTCCGCCGAAGGTGCGTGACACAAATATCTGCCCGAACTGCGATGACTTGATTAACTCGGCAAGTTCTCCGCGATCATCTTTTTTTATGTCCAAAGCATAGGAAAAGTCATCTTTTTCAAGATATGAGATATATGTTGAATGAAGCTTCCTTGTAAAATCATCGGATAAATCGGGAATAATAAGGCTGGTGCGGGTCTCGCGTAAGCCATAGATCTTTTTCGCAAGATCTCCTAGATTAATGCAGTATGTTGGTCGCACTGAAAGGCAAGAAGATGAAGGTTTGACCATACCTGCAAAGATGCCCACAAACTCCGACACGACATCGTCAATATACACCAGTTCCACCACATTTGCCGGATTGGAGATGCTGATGTCCAAGCCACGCGATATATTGTAACAGAAGGTGGAAACAACGGAGTTATAGTTTGGACGTGACCATTTTCCGAAGACATTGTTAAGTCTGTAGACATATACAGGTGCTCCGGTGCTGATTCTATATTCAAAAAGGATATCTTCAGATGCCTTTTTGCTTCTGCCATAGGGGTTGTCCAGTGCTGCCTGGGTTGAGGAAGAAAAGACAATGGGGGGTGTTCGATTGAGTTCATTCAGGAGATTCACGATGGTTTGTGTAAGACCAATATTTCCTTCATTGAATTCCTCTTCCTTTTGCGGTCTGTTGATTCCGGCCAGATGAAAGATAATGTCAGCCTCATGCAAATGTTTTTCAAGCAGAGTCAATTCATCATTTACATCAAAACCGAGTATCCTGACCTCCGGGAGTCGTGATAAAGCCACCCCGAGATTTTTGCCCATGAAACCATTCGAACCGGTTATCAGTACAGTTGTCGTCATAAGCTATATGTTCTCTTTCCCTTCAGTGCCTCTTGCACAATATCTAGTTTCTTGAGGAGTTTTATCATGCCACCCACATCTAGGCGTTCTGTATTGTCCGATGTATAATCTTGATAAACTGATATCTTTTCCTCTCCTTCGACAAAATAGAGATTATAGTTCAGATCACGGACATCGGCAGGGATACGGTAATAACCGCCCATATCCTCAGCCTTTGCCATTTCCTCACGGTTCAGCAGGGTCTCATACAGCTTTTCGCCGTGACGCGTGCCTATGACCCTTATTTCATGATTCGGATTAAAAAGCTGACGGATTGCTTCGGCCAAGACGCGAATTGTGGCTGCAGGCGCCTTCTGCACAAAGATATCACCGGGATTTCCATGCTCAAAAGCATAGAGGACAAGGTCGACCGCATCATCGATGGTCATCATGAAACGCGTCATGTTGGGATCAGTAATCGTAAGCGGTTTGCTTTCAAGAATCTGCTGCATAAAAAGCGGAATCACCGAGCCACGGGAAGCCATGACATTTCCATAACGAGTCCCGCAGAATATCGTCGATGTCTCGCCATACATGCGTGCCTTGGCAGCCATCAATTTTTCCATGAGTGCCTTGGACATCCCCATGGCATTAACCGGATAAACCGCCTTATCCGTGCTGAGTACAATCAGATTCTTCACATGACACGCCATAGCAGCATTCATCACATTTTCGGCGCCCAGCACATTCGTTCTAACCGCCTCAATGGGAAAGAACTCACAGGAAGGCACCTGTTTCAGAGCCGCTGCATGGAATACGTAATCCACGCCTTGCATAGCAGGCAGGATACTATCGTAGTTACGTACATCACCGATATAGAACTTTACCTTCTGATTGGCCAATGCTATTCGCTGATCTTCCTGCTTTTTCTCGTCGCGGCTGAATATCCGTATTTCTTTAACCCCTGTATCAAGAAACCGGCTTAAAACAGCATTGCCAAACGTTCCTGTACCTCCAGTTATGAGTAACGTTTTGTCTGTAAACATATACAACTCCACTTTATATTAAAATATATCCATCCAGCGGATTATTTTCATCCTGACGTTGTGCCCGTGCCGGGCATGGTGGTTAGAGAATGATTAATTATTCCTCTTTTTCCGCACATTAAGGGTAACCCTGTCTACAAACTCCCCTAAAGGCACCACCCAATTTCGATAATCAAAAGACTCTTCAGCTCTTTTCCTTGCATGCCGACACATGGCCAGCCTCTCATCCCAAGACAGGGAAAGGATGCGGCGGATGCCCTCAGCAAAGGCCTCGGGGGAACAGTCAGACACGACAATCCCCTCATAACCATCCTTCACATACAAACCTATATCACCCGTCAGGTTGCAGATCACCGGAACTCCCATAGCAAGGCTTTCCACAAGTTTAGTAGGGAAGCCGGCATTTGCAAACTTTGCATCAGGTCGTAACAGGATGGAAAAATCTGACTGTGCCAACTCTCGAAGTGCCTCCCTGTGCGGTAGCCTGCCGGTAAAATGCAAACTTTCATGCAGTATTTCCAATAAGTCACTGTCGGATCCAAGATTCATCCGGAGTTCCTCCTGCGACGGACCCACCGCTACAATTTCGCATTTTTCTGGCCCCACTAATGAAAGACCACGGATGGCACTTACGAGATAATCTTTCTGCTGTGCAGTTCCCACAAAAACCAGACGAAGCCTCTCCTGGCCTGTCCTTGTCGGCAGGGCCTCCCGCCCGGTCCACTTGTCCTCTGATACATCCACCAAATTAGGCAAACGGACTGTTGGCACGCCACATCCGGAATAGTAATTCTCCAGGTAAGTACTTATGGCAATAACACCGTCAGACAAGGAGTGCCCCTTTCGCATGCGAAATTCTGAGTCCAAGGCACGGTATCCATATCTGCCGCCCTTTACATGCCCCCGATCATACCATTCCGCGACGTCACAAATTAGAGGAATTTGTCTTGATCTACACCATTTCAATAAACGGAAGATCAACAATGACTGGGGTTGATAAACAATGATCGCACTGAATGGACCGCTGCTCGCCTCTTCAGTGTTAAGGCGATGGAGGAAGGAAGCCCCGGTTATTATTGATACCCATTGCTTCAGTTCTCCAAACGTGCCCATTCTCGCGGGTTGAGTTGATTGGTATTTGAATCCTGCATAAATAGAGGTATCGTCATTTTGTGCTCTATCTGAATGCCTATGTGCGGGTTGCAGAGATTTTTCAATACCGAAAAATAGGACTGAGTGTCCGTATTCACGCAGAGCCTTTGCAACGCCAAGAACGTGAAAAACCCCGGCACTTCCATCTGGAAACTTAAACATGCCAACATAACCAATCTTCATATCAGATTTCTCACAGGTGCTCTGGGGAAATTAAGGGTAGTTATGCAATGGTTTCGATACGACACGCAAATTATTTACACAGGTGAAAATTCTTTCACCAAGATCAAACAAATATGATGAACCAATATTCTTAACCGTCTCAGCAAAGTCCTAAGCGGACCTTGGTGAAACATAATTGTGAAGGCTTACAATTCACTCATGGAAAAAGTAAGCGTCTGATGTACCCATCTTCACATCCGTCATTCCCTGAGCTATAGCCTCCCACAAAGAAAAATTTCTTTCTGGGAGGCAAAATATGATGATCAGAGCGGAACGACGAGCCCATTGGCGCACCATCATCGAAGACCAGGCAGCAAGTGGCTTGAACATCACCACATTTTGCCGTGAAAAGCAGATCAATCGGCATCAGTTTCATGCCTGGCGCCGCCGACTCCGGGAACAAGAACCTTGCACAGGAGGTTTTCTGGAACTGATTCCCGGAAGAGCGGTCGAAACCGGCTCCGGCATCCGAATTCATCCAGACAAGAATTTCGCCATCGAGGTGGATCGGGGATTCGATCCCTTCACCCTCCGCACCGTCGTTGAAACGCTTCGGAGCCTCTCCCCGTGCTCGGTCTGACGGCGGCAACCCACATCTATCTGTATCGCGGCCGCTGCGACATGCGCAAATCTTTCGATGGTCTCTGCGGCCTCATCCGATCCGAGTTGGGGGCCGATCCCCTGTCTGGATCTCTGTTCGTCTTCGTGAACCGCCGTCGCAACATGGTCAAACTCCTCTACTGGGACCGGGATGGTTTGGCTCTCTGGTACAAACGCCTGGAACGGGGCTGCTTCATCCTTCCGGAGCGGTGGACCGAAGACGGTCTGATCGAGCGTCGGGATCTGACCATGCTGCTGGAAGGAATCGTACCGAAAAAAGTGGGGAATAGATACAAAATAGGCATATAAATACTTGACATTATTAGGTTAATGTGCTACATACCCTCCCATGGTTTCGACACTTCCTCAGGCCCTGGAACTCCTTGCGCAGAAGGATGCCCAGATTTCAGAACTGACCGCTCAGAAGGATGCGCAGATCGGGGAACTATCCCGAAAGATCGAATCTCTGCAGCGCCAGCTGACCACCCTGCAGCATCAGATGGAACAGATGCTCCGGCGCCTTTATGGCCGAAAGTCCGAGCGGCTCAACCCCAACCAGCTGATGTTCGATTCCATCGTAATCCAATCGCTGGAACAGACCGGAAAAGATCAAAAGCCGGAAGCGCCTGTGGAACAGGAAGTCAAGACAAAAACCCGCAAGGTCTCCCAGCATCATGGGCGGGTTCCCATTCCCGAACACCTGGAACGGGTGGAAATCCTGCTGGACATCCCCGAAGATCAGAAGACCTGCCCCGAAACGGGCAAGCCCCTGAAGGTGATCAACGTCGAAGTTTCGGAGAAACTGGAATACCGCCCCGGCAAGCTCATCGTCAACGTCTATAAGCGCCCCCAATACGCCCTGCCGGAGGACGACGAAGCAACCCCCGGCATCCTCTCCGCGCCGATGCCTGATCATCCCGTCGCAAGGTGCAAAGCCGATGTGGGGCTGATTGCCCATCTGATCGTCAGCAAGTTCGCCGATCATCTGCCCCTGTACCGGCAGAACGGCATTTTAGAGCGGGAAGGGGTGCCGATTCCCCGAGCGACCCAGGCCAGCTGGCTAATGCAGACCTACGAAAGCATCTCCGGACTGGAAAAGGCCTTCAGGCAGGCCGTCATTGGGGAAGCGGAAATCCTGTTCACCGACGACACACCCATTCCCCTGCAAGTCAAAGGGAATGGAAAGCTCAAAAAGGCCAGGCTGTGGGTCTATGTGCAGGGAGGAACCGATCCCCCGCTTGTTGCCTATGACTTCTCCATTGATCGCAGTAAGCGGCGACCCATCGATTATCTTGAAGGTTATCGAGGCTATGTCCATGCCGACGCCTATAGCGGCTACGATGAACTATTCCGTAAAGAGGGGATCATCGAGGTAGGCTGCTGGGCTCATGCACGGAGAAAGTTCGATGAAGCAGTTTCTTCGCGTCCCCAGGAAGCGACGGACATCCTGGCCCGCATTGCCCGTCTCTATCATGAGGTGGAAACTCCCTGCGCCAATATGAAACCAGAAGAGAGACAGCGCCGTCGGCAGGAACATGCTGCACCGATCCTTGCCGGAATCTTTGCCAAGCTTGAAGAGCTGAAGCAACAGTCGATTCCGTCGGAACCCATCCGCAAGGCGGTGGACTATGCCCTGAATCAACGCCAGGCTCTGTGCCGTTATCTGGAAGATGGACGGCTTCGACCGGACAACAACTTGGCGGAGAATGCCATGCGTCCCGTGGCCCTGGGCCGCAAGAACTGGCTTTTCGTTGGCAGCGAACGAGGCGGCCGGGCGGCGGCCCTGTTCATGAGTCTCATCCAGTCCTGTAAAACCTGTGACGTCAATCCCTGGGAGTACTTTGATGACATACTCCGCAGGATCATGAGCCATCCAGTCAGTCGCTTGAGGGAACTGCTCCCCGATCAATGGAAACCGCTGCCCAAGGACGAACGTGGTTTGCTCCTACCGGCTGAAGTCTGACCAGTACTGACTGATCCTTGCTGTCTTTTACTCCGTTCTCAGCTCCACCCCTTGCTTTATCCCTTTTTCAAAGAACCGCGGCTTATCTCTCTTGACCGATACATCAATAACTTATCTGGAAAGAAGTTCCAAGATGACTTTGTCGTACGCTTACTGGAAAAATTTCACTGTATGAAAAATAATAAGCTCAATTGCAATGAATCGGAATATGATTTCCTCACCCATGATTCATGTGAATTTGTGTAAGATACTCATTCCAGTTACCAATATCGATCCATGACTTTTCACTGACTGGAAAAACGCCGACACGCCGATTTTCTTTTTGCAGTTGTCCAATAAGGTCAGTGATATGATAAATTTGACTTTGTGGTATTTTTTTGATGAGGTGCGGCTCTAGTATGTAAAACCCTGTATTGATTTTAAATATGATATCAGGTTTTTCTTCAATAGATTGTAACAATCCATCTTCGCGCGTGGTGAGAGTCCCATAAGGAATAGTGTAGTTTTTTATTGCTGCAACAACAGTAATTTCATTATGATTTTCTCGATGGTAGTTCAATATTTCGCTGTAGTCCTGTTCCACAACGATATCACAATTGGTTACGAAGAATGTGGAGCAAATCTTGTCTTTCAGCAAATGCAGACTACCGGCTGTGCCTAATGGTTTATCCTCTGTAAGATAATGAATGTGATAAGCAGAATTTTGGAGCGATTCAAAATAGTAGCGAATAATGTCGGCCTTGTAATTTACGGAAAGAAAAAAATCATTACATCCACACTCCAAAAATCGATCCATGATCTCTTCAATCAGTGTTTTCCTGTGAATAGGAATAAGTGCTTTGGGCAACACATTAGTCAAAGGTTTCAAGCGCGAGCCCTGCCCACCGGCCATAATAACAACTGGTAAATTTAAATTTATGTACGTTTTAGTTGGGCATTCTTCTTCAAACAGGTCTTCCCAGAAAATTACATCTACCAATTCACCAGTCGGTGAAACAATGGGCATCAGTTCATTACGTCTTATTCGCATTCGCTCTTTTATTTGATGGAGTTCTTCCTGAGAAGATGCAAACATCACTTCGTCACGAAGGATTTGATGTATCGGGGAATTAAGATCAACGCCTTTGATAATGGCCCTTTGAATATCGCCAATACTGATGAGACTGACAAATCGGTCATTAACCATCACGATCAGGAGTTTTCGTTTGGAATGATCCATTTTTCTGAGAACACAAAGGATCGTATCCTCTTTATTGACGATCAAGTCGAGGTATCTCTGTCTCATGGTTTAAACTTCCTTGCAGGATTGCCTATCCATGTTTCTCCTGCAGGAACATCTTTCGTTACAACCGCCCCCATACCAATGGTGGCGCCTTGTCCTATTTTTTGATGGCCTCTGAAACTTGCATGCGGAGCTACCCACACGTCATCCTCTATCGTGGTTGAGCCAGAAACATTAACTTGCGCAGTGATGATTACATTCTTGCCGATAACTACATTATGCGCAATATGGCATAAATTGTTTATTTTCGTGTTGAAGCCGACAATGGTGTTCGATAATGCACCCTTGTCAATGCAGGTATTCGCTCCGATTTCGACACTATCATGAATGATTAATTTGCCCAACTGGGGGAACTTAACTAAATTGTTGGATTCGTCGCGTTCGTAGCCAAATCCATCAAAACCCAGGATTGCTCCCGATTTTATTACCACATGATTACCTATAACCACCCCGTCATTGATAACGACATTGGGATAAATAATCACCTCATTGCCAATTATACACTCACCAATCGAAGCGTTCGCCCCAACGTAAATATTCTCACCAAATTTTGCGTCTGCATGAATATAAGCTGTTGGATGAACACAAGGCTTCAAGCTTTCCACAAAAAAATGATTCCCAACTTTTAACAGGCACAATTTGGGGTTGGAAACCAAAAGCAATGTCTTGTTTTGAGACTGGATAGCACGTGTATATTGGACGTCTTGATCGACAAAAATAACTCGCGCTTTGGAATTTTCGACAATTTGTTGCTTATGCCTTTTAATTGAGTTAACCCAATCCAGAGTTTCTTCATCTGCTGATTCGATGGGTTTAAGGTGCTTTACATAAACATTTTCTACAGTTCCAAAAACCTGAATCACATCGGAACCAAGAAAATCGATTATTTCTTGTAATGCAATTTGACTATTCATTTTTTGGTTTGAATAACTCAATACAATGGAAATTCATGGATGTTAAATAACTGGTCCTCTGGAATAGGTGTATTGTTGCGGTAATGTTCTATTACGGCTCTGTAATTATTAATTAAACGTTTTGCTGAAATGGCATTGTCAAGCTCTTTTTCTACAAAGGCTTTGGCATTATCTCTAAGCTTTTGCGCTAAAGAAGGTGAATTTAGAAGCTTAAGCATTTGCTTGGCTAACATGTTAATATCGTCGATATTTGCAATTAACACAGACTCACCATCCTTATTCAAATAGGGTGTTCCAGTCGTTTTATATGTAACAACTGGTAAATCAAGTAATATTGCTTCAATAACAGAACTTGGTATTATATCTAATTTTATGGGCAACACTGCAAAGCGAGATTGGACAACATGCTGATGCATATCAGAATGCTCGGGGAAATAACCAGTGAATACAATATTTTCACTTAATCCCAAGACTTTTATTTTATCTAACAAAAGCCTCATATACGACTTGGGACAATCTCCAACAATATTTAATGTAACATCGTATTTTTCTTTTTTTACGATTGCCAGTGCCTCTATTAAATCTTCTATTCCTTTCTTCTTTGCAATCCCCGCAAAGAAGACAAAATCAAATATTTTAGGAACTTCTTTTACCTGTTTGGGCTTCTCTATAGGGAAGAACATTTTGAAAATTATGGCATTGGGGTTATTTTTCAGAATCAAATCTCGGTGCATTCTTCCGGTACATCCATAATACTTTTCTTTTTTATAAATCTTTAATTCAACATCCCATTTCAATTGCAGACAACTATCACTGTATGTTTTTCGAGCAGGATTTGAATATACTGTTTGCACTGATACATACACTGGGATATTTATTATATCGAGTGTGGTAATTGAATAATATGGATTTTCGGTACCAATAAGGTTAACTATATCAGGCTTAATTCTGGCCAAAAACCTTTTTACAAGATAGCGATTTTGCAAGTATTTTATTTTGTTAACCAATCGATACTTATCTGGAAAGCTTCCATGTAGTACCGGTAAGTCTGACTTAAAAAAGTGATAAAATACACCTTTCATTTCAAACTCGTAGGTTGGATGAAGCAGGCCGGCATGGGGCGCAATGACATGAAGTTCGATGTCTTCAAATTTTTCGAATTCTTTAATAAGATTTCGTACCCAAGGTGCAAAATCTGGATATCCATGATCAATTTTTTTCCCCAATGAATGCTTAATCCAATTTTTGTATTTCATTTCCGAAAGTGGAAGTCTTCTGCGAATTTCCGAATTGGAAAAGTGACAAATCCAGACGACTTTCAACCTGTTCTTTACTTCCATAGGCCTGCCATTCTTAGCCCTTTAAGTACTGCACGCTTGCATAGCGGCTGCTTCCCCATTATCTGTTTTATGTGGTATTTAAAGTGATATCGATCATAGATTCTGTTGGGTAACACGAAAAAAGGTTCCCTGTTAAAAGTATAGTCTTGAGCTGCCTGAAGCATATGAACCTTGGTTGCCGCCCCATTTGAATGTACACCAGCTAAGCCAATATTTAAAATCAGGTTTTTTGCAGGCGTGATAGCAAGAGCACCATTAGACATGAAATTGAAATCGAACGGATAAGCCCATGAATGCATTTTAAGTTTACTATTCTGATAGAGATTCCCATATACCCGATTAAAAAAGCGACCTTCTTCAAGGGACGAAAAACAATTGTAGAAGCCACCAGAGGCAAAGAATTCGGGCCAACCCTTCATCTCTATATCAAAATAGTTCCAGCATCTTTTCCACGTTGCCCATCCACAGCAATGGGCATATCTCGAGAATACATAGTCATTCTTCTTGAAAATCGGATGTTCGGGGTGGTGTGACCTGCCATTGATTACCCATACCCGCGAATCATTCTTGAACTTCGCCAGGCAATAATTGCAGAAGAGGAAAAATGGGGGAGACGGCACACAATCATCTTCAAGAATGATGAGGCGGTCTTCATTTTCAAATGCCCATGATATCGCGGTTGATACACCATAACCGCACCCCAGATTCTGCTCAAGAAAACGGTATCGGACATCACATTCCCAATCTACCTGCTTGACAATATCCCGGGCTTTTTGACAATTAACAGAATCATTACTGTTACCAGGTCGAGGTGCATCTGCCGATACATACAACTTTTTTGGTTTTGCTGCACGAATGGCATCAAACACTCTTTGAGTTGTATCGGGACGGTTGAAAATAATTAATAAAACGGGTGCTTCAACTTTTTTGTTCATGGATTCTTTGCATTGCCAATTTAGAAAATAAAAACAACATACTTAAGGCGGCTAAAGTCAGGAATGAGAAAGCCTGCCCCCACGCGGCACCATAAAATCCAAATTTACATATTAAAAATTTAAAAAGACCCAAACTTATTACAGTGCCCATTATTTTATTCAATAAAGTTATTTTCGATAATCCATAACCAATAAGTACTGTGGACATGGAATAATATAGAGACTCTGTTATATTTTTTAATGCAAGAATACGTGCAAAATCCGCAGCATCAGTATATCTGTTAAATGTTAACACTCCCACCAATACCGGGGCAAAAACAATAAATAGTAAAATAGGGATGGTGTTCATCAGCATAATGACGCCGATTAATTTGATGGTTTTTTTTTTCTTTCTCTCTGCAATGGATTGCAGAACATCGGGTTGGAACGTACTATCAAGAGTTGTATTGAAAACCGCCAAATAACTGGCAATACCAACAGCAACATTGTATAATCCCAATTGTCGTACATCACCGAGCGGTTCCAACATGGCTCTATCTACCCCGCTAAAGAAATACGATAACATCGATGCTAAAGAAAGCGGCCAACAAAAACGTAACGAATCTAAAAAAAATTTACGGTCAAATTCCCATTTGGAAAGCATATTCCTAAAATCATACAGGGCAAAGAAAAAAAGGGGTAAGGTAGCTGCTGTCATTTTTCCCAATGCGCCGCCTTTAATAACAACAACCAGAAGAATAACAAAAAATGCTGCTAACACGGATTGGCACAGAGATAGTTTAAAATAATTTTTTGCCTCTCTTTTTAGTTTTAAATCAACCAATTTAAACGTATAAAAATTTGCTAAGAAGATAGCAGAAATACTTAACAGAGCGTACGGGAAAAAAGGGAAAGAAACATGCTTTATTACAAAATACAAGTATATCCCCAATAAGGAGCAAGCCGAAACTGCAAGCGAAAACCAAACCAATGCAATGAGGATTGTGTTGCGCAGACGTTCGCGTTGGCTGTTGTTCAGGAGAAAATAGTGGCGTGAATAATACGAGATAAAAGTAAATGAAATAATTGGTGACAGTAAACTGTTGAACGATGTAAAATAACCCGTAATCGCAAAATCAGCATAAGACATATTCAATGCGATAAAAGGATTAAGAATAAGGTTTATTATCATTCCTAAAAAACTTCCAGCAAAATAGAATCCGGAATTTTTTATATAGCCTTTATATTGTTTATACTTGCTTCTTATATTGCTCAAAGAAATTAAGAATTGCATTAAGATTATGCTGGAAAGACTGTGCGAACTTTTCTCTTTCTTCCACAATATCATTCACTCTTGTTTTGGTTAATTTCCGGAAAACTATTTCAGGAGAAATACTTAAAAAACCACTAATATTAATACGATTTGACTTGAATTTTGTCTGGGATAACAATTGGCAAATTTTACTTTTGTTATCGAATTTTCGTCCTAACCGATAGAATCCGAGTCTGTTAAACAACCTGATTGGTAATGTGCTATTACCATATGTATCTATACTAAAAAAAGGTGTTCCTCCTGCAAAACAGGAAACAACTGCATGAAAACGTAACCCAATATAACCTGATGCGTTTTTCAACCACAGATACCATTGAATCGGATCAATCGGATAGGGAACTGTAAAATCAAGATCTGATCCTGATATTCCTTCAGGTATAGGTAACTCACCAACTAAATACCCATTGTTATGCGCAAGGTCTTTTAATTTTTGTAACCATAGATTATATCTTTGAGTTGTATTCTTTGCAAAACTGACTAAAATATATTTCCTGCCTTTCTCAAACAGATTACGGCTTTCCCATGCATCAGTAATGTATTTATCAATACAAAATACAGGATCTGGATTTATTATCTGAACTTTCGGTTCTCCATCAAATATATCACTATTAATTACTTTTTGTGTCCATTTGTCGCGTACAGTCAGTATTGAAAACTTGGCAATACATCCCTTTAATTTCAATTTATTCTCAGGAGTGATATGCTTAAACCCGCCACTCATATTAGCCACAGACATCGAGGCTACCGGTATATTCGCAATCTCTGGGCAATCGAACAGCCAATCCATAAAATAAGCTGGCACATCAGTTTTTTGTTTTGAAAAAGACCATACCGCATCTGCACCGACAACAATACCATCAAAGCATTCTTCTTTAACAACCCCAATTAACTCCTGCTTCGTTGAAGCGTGGCGGGTCAAAGGAAGTCTATGAATTATAAAATCATCATGCCCTGTCCATTGTTGTTGAGGAACCATGGTCCTGTATTTAGAACGAGTCTCTAATCTCTGGAAATCAATAACCTTCACTTCACATCTTTTGGCTTCCAAAATTTTTGACGCCGTAAAAGCTTGAAGATTAGCCCCAAAATTATAAGGTGAATGGTAGGTTAATATTCCTATCTTCATTTTTTTCTGAATTTATTCAGGATATTATTCACAATAAAATTGTTCATCCTTAACTTGTAAGTACCTTCAAGTTGAAAATTGGAAATAGCCTTTTTCCACCCTTTAGTAACATAATAGCTAAAAAAATTGTCACGACGCTCTTTATTAAAAATCGTATCATTTCTTGGGAAATAAGCATATTCCGCATATTTCCAATCAATAGCCTTACGAACCATATTTTGTAATCCATTAACTGCATGCTCACCCTTACATGTGTTTGCTATGACCAAACTAAGCCCTTTTTCGTCCTTAATATCCGGATTAAACCTCCGGTAGCCCCAATAATCGGCAAGCGTTAAATCAGCCTGATGCTGTTTGTCAGAATACCGGCATTGATAGCAAGATCTACGTAATGATAAATTAGTGTAAAATGCAGATAAATAACCATCAAATTGATGGGACATTTGATATTCAGAACCATTAGAAAAAACACATTTCAGAGTTTGTACAGACCACCCATGCGTTTTTGGCCTAAAGTCAACTTCAACAATGTAAGACTTAAATTTTTTCTCCAGCAATAAAAGATGATCATTCAACAATTTCATTGAAGGCACTCCGTGACAGATAAAATCGCACGTGAGCAAGTTCGGGTAGTCTTTTCTTAAATAGGCTCTTAGCCCTGAGATTTGACAAGGTGTTCCGGTAAAAAATATTTCTTCCCCTTCTTTTAAAAATTTTTCTACTACCCTAAAAGCTGTCCCTATACAACTTTGCACATATTTTGATTTACGCAAAGCAGATAAATCAATCTCGTCTGTCGATGCATGAAAAACTTTTTTTTGGTGCAAATCATGAATAGCGCCAAAAACAATCCCTTTTTTATTAAGCACTCGGTCGGCCAACGCAGAAAACGCGCCTCCAGAAGAACTCTTTGCCCGAATAAGCTCATCTTCATGCCAGCCATAAAACGCAGACTGTATAAGATCCGCCTCCTTGTTTTTATTTAACTCAGGACAAATCGCATCACACTGCCCACAATCAATACATTTTGTAGTATCAATATTTGGATAACAAAAACCTTCTTTGTTTTCAAGCATTAAGACAGCATCTTGCTTACATATATTGAAACAAGCACTGCAAGCGGTGCAAGCGTCACCTATGACAACAATTTTTCTCATTTATTCCAATTTGCGTTCAAGATGACACTGTGATATATACTTGCCATGGAGGTTGCCATGGCAAGAAAAATTCAAGTCAGTATCAAAGATATTCAACGAGCTAAGCAGTTGCGTGACCAAGCCAAGACAGTTTCCGACTATCGCAAAGCACTTTCAGTATTACTAACTGCAGAGCTTGGTCTTGATGCAGAACAGACTGCAGAATTACTGGGTTCGAGTCGTCGGACTGTTTTTCGTGATCGAGATAATATTCGCATTCAAGACGACACTACAAAGAACTCATGGGGTGGTCGCCGACATTGTTCTATGACCGTTGAAGAGGAAAACGAATTCCTTACTCAATGGACAGCGAAGGCAACCACGGGCGGAGTACTTACAGTTCCGCCCATTCATGCGGCCTTGGTAGAACATTTGGGGCGTGACATTCCTCTGTCCACAACCTACCGAATGTTGGCGCGTCATGGTTGGCGCAAGGTTCAACCGTACACAGAGCATTCGAAGAGTGATCCTGCGATGCAGGAAGAATTTAAAAAAAATTTCCCAAAGCGTTGGCTGCCGTCTGCCTGAAAAATAGTGATCATCTTCCACTACGGTTGATGTTCCAGGATGAGGCCCGCTTTGGCAGGATGAGTGATCCCCGCGCATGCTGGGCACCAGCTCCACACAGTCCATTAGTTAATCTGGCCCTGGTTAGGGAATTCCGCTATGAATATGCAGCGGTAAGCCCATGGGATGGTTGTCTTGATCACATGATCACTGAGAAGATGAACACGGAGAATATGTCCCGTTTCCTGACCCAGATCAGCGAATCACATAAGGATGAGTTCATCGTTATGGTGTTGGATGGTGCATCATCCCACAAAAGTAAAGAACTCAAGATTCCCAAAAACGTATCCTTCATCAGACTGCCGCCATATTCGCCAGAGTTGAACCCGGCAGAGCAAATATGGAACGTTTTGCGAAAGAAATACTTTGCCAACCGAGTTTTTGACTCACTGGCTGCTGCTATGGAACAATCCGAATCAGTCTTGGCAGAAATGGCAGTAAATAAATCAGCGCTTCGTCAGCTGACAAATTGGCCTTGGATTAGTGTCATCTTGAAAACATAATGGAATCAGTATCAACATTTCTCAAATAACAACATAAACGCTTCGGCATATTTTACACCGATGCGACTCCCCCGGTATCCGGCCAAAGCTTTCATCGCGGAGTAACTTCGAGGCAAATTGTCGGTCATGACTTCACTTTCAAAGACAGACATAATGGCTAACTTCTGCTCCATGTAAGGTGAGATATCCACAAAAACATTAGGGACAAAAGCATTTTCCCTCAATGCTGGAGCGAACTCTGTTTCAGACAAGATCTCATACATTAATATCTTCTCAATGAAGGACTTCCGAAAACTCTTCGTACAGGCATATAGCGCTTGAAAAGCTATTCGGTGGTCAGAGTGCACATCACTCCTGTTGACGGTATAAATAACGTGCGGCGCTATCTCAGTGATTGCACCATCAATCTTTGCAACCAATTCCCTGAAATTCACCTGTTCTAATAGAATTTCAGGGAATTCCAATTCAGCCGTCCTGCAAAACCCATAATGCGCGGCGACATGCCTGATCTCCTCGCCTCTCTGCGCAATCAGTTGATCACTAAAACCAAGAGGGTGGTTGGGAGTTATGGCAGTGACTATCAACCAATAGATCTCATCGCCTTGCTCCTTATGCTTGAGTATTGTTCCACCACAACCCAACGTTTCATCATCAGGATGAACCGAAACAAACAATATTTTCTTCATGATGTTAGTACCTATATTTTTTTGAATGAACTACCTCGCAGCAAGCTACGAGGTATCTAAACAGCAAGGGACGAAGCAAGCTTCGGGGAATTCACCCTGAGAGATTAAAGTTGAGAAGAAAGCTTGGGCTTGATAACAGTCCCAGTATTGTGTCTCTTTGATAAGCGTAAAATAGTCTTCGCGGTTAATTCCTATTTACACTCTAACGCTACTGGGGATGTTTACGACTCGTTCCTCAAACCATTGGGTGGTAATAAGATCATCGGTTTGGCAAGCTAAAAACATTGGCAGTTTGTGCATAGGACACCAGATAGGGCGTGTCATTATGCCTCTACTATTCGAATATTTCAAAAACTCGTCCCTTTCACTCTGGCTATTCAGGATAAGAGTATTCAACCAATAGTTGGAACGACAATCTTCTGGCTCAGTGAATAACTTGACTCCAATCTTTTTAAAATATTGTTCATATAGCTGGGCAAGCTCTCGTTTATTATCAATGAATTTCTCCAAATTCTCCATTTGAGCACACCCTAATGCCGCGTTGATGTTGGGCATACGGTAATTGTACCCGACATAATCGTGTGCAAATTTCCATGGGTGAGTTAGCTTCGCTTGCGTGGTGAGATGCTTTGCCTGACCTGCCAGCACCGTATCGGTAAAAAGTAACATGCCACCACCTCCGGTCGTAATAGTTTTGTTTCCATTAAAGCTAAGTACTCCGATCTTTCCAAAAGTACCGGTGTGTTTTTCTTTGTAAACACTTCCCATGCTTTCGGCAGCATCCTCTACCAATTCAATGTGATATTTTTGACATAGCGCAACCATATCATCTAACTTTACCGGATGGCCGAAGGTATGCATAGGCACGCAGGCTTTTATTCTACGCTCGGTTCGCTTATTATAGCATTGATCGTCGCGCATTTCGCTATTAGTTATGAGCCAATCCTCCATGGCGGCGGGTGAGAGCCCCATGGTTTCGCGGTCCGCATCCAAAAAAATGGGGTGTGCCCCACAATAGGAAATGGCATTAGCTGTGGCTATGAAAGTGAGTGATTGCGTGATCACCTCATCCTCTCGGACTACGCCTACTAATTGGAGTGCTAAGTGGAGAGCATTGGAGCCATTAACACATACCACGGCCCTAGCGGCTCCGGTATAGGCAGCCACCATTTCTTCAAAACGATCTACGAATTTTCCTACACTCGATACAAAGGTAGTATCAATGCACTCCTCAATGTATTTTTTTTCGTTGCCTATAAATCGGGGCTCGTGCAAAGCAATATAGCCTTCTGGTGAATTAAAGGTCTTCCGTATAAATGCAAGGATTGCATTGAATTTGTTGTAATCGATTTCAAACATTATAGATATCTGCCTTGTATCTCGCCAGGTTATCACCGTTGGTAAACCATTGGATGGTTTCACGAAGTCCTGCTTCAATAGAGTATGTCGGCTCAAAACCAGTGAGCATTTTTATCTTCGTGTTATCACCCCACAGGCGGAAGACCTCGGACTGTTTAGGGCGGAGACGTTCCGTATCTTCGATGAAACTTACATCTACCCCCATAACCTTGGCGATGAGTTGCAGGGTATCGCGTACGGAGATCTCATAATTGCTTGCGATATTTATCTCTTGACCAATGGCTGCATTGCATTTGGAAAGCATGATAAATCCTCGGCAGGTGTCTTTCACAAAGTTGAAGTCGCGCGTTGGACTTAAATCTCCTAATTTGATATTCCTAATCCCGCTGGCAATCTGTGTAATGATGGTTGGAATCACCGCACGTGCCGATTGACGAGGGCCATAAGTATTGAAAGGGCGGGCAATAACGATCGGCAGATCGAAGGCATTGTAAAAGCTCATAGCCATGGCATCGGCACCGATCTTGGAAGCAGAATAAGGTGATTGCGGCTGCTTGGGGTGCTTTTCATCAATGGGAACATATTGAGCCGTACCGTATACTTCCGAAGTGGAGGTAACCAAAACCCGCTTCACTCCATTCGCTTTAGCCGCCTGGCAAATATTCAAGGTACCCTTCACATTCGTTTCCAGATAACTATCGGGAGCCACATACGAGTAGGGGATAGCGATAAGTGCTGCCAAATGGAAGATAATCTCTACATCGCGGGCAATATGATTACAGAAATGAGGGTCTCGAACATCTCCGGACACAATCTCCAGTTGGGGATGCCTGATACCTTCAAGCCATCCCCAACTATTAAGAGAGTTGTAGTCGCACAAGGCTTTTACATGATATCCTTCCTCAAGTAACATCTCGGTGAGGTGTGAACCGATAAAACCACCAGCTCCGGTAACTAGTATTTTTGTCATATAAGGTAATGAGGCCTTTGAATTTTTAGAAATTTGATCGGAGTTATGTTTCTCATCCGCCTTTTGCTTAAAAACGGTCTTAATTTCTTATAAGAGGCCAGATCAACTGGTAAACAATTGCTTTATAAGGTTACATTTTTGTCTCTTAAACCTGTTCTTAATAAGTTGTTAACTTATCGTTTCGGAACGTGATTATAAATTTGGTTAAGGGATAGACACGCCAATTGACTCTCGTTTAGTGGTCAAGACATATCTCAGGGTGACAAGGTACCTACGAAGCATCTGAACTATATAAGTTTTCCGACTGAAGATAGCTTGAAAAGAATCAATGCCCATATCGCCCCGCATGGTGATACGTGGCAGGAGATGGACATCAATTTTATCTAAGCGCATCTCCCCTCCAACCTTTACAGCACATTCATAGCCAGATGCTTTTACAGTTTCCACTACTCCCGTAGACCACTGACCCCAAGGGTAGGAAAACGCATAAAACGATTCACCTAGATGGGTTAACGCATCATATGATTCACTGAGTTGCCGTTGGAGTTCTTGACGGTCCAAAATGATTTTCATATTTGCGTGGGTGGTTGTATGGCTCCCAAGGCTGATGCCCTGTGTTTTTATATGAATCACTTCGTCCTCACCCATGAGTGACACACCGCGGTCATTCTTCTTCCAACAGTCCTGACCGCCAAGCATGCCTGTAACAAGAAAAACAGTAGCAGTTACCCCATAGCGCTTCAGTAAGGGTAGGGCATTCATAATAAAGTCTCTATACCCATCATCGAAGGTGAAAACCACTTTTTTCTTTAAAGCCTTATAATCTTTGGCCTTACTCAAATGCACTAATACTTCTAAGGGTATAGGATCAAACCCATTTTCCAACAACCAAGCTATTTGCTCCCGAAAGGCATCGATAGAGACCGCATATGGATCTTTTGAGCCGTCCGCTATGGAGTGATACATGAGTATAAAAGGTCCGCCGACAAATCGAGGTATCATAATTCACACAGTGTTCATTATAGTGGTATGCTTTCACTCAATTCAAGAGTCACAATCGATCTGTTCCGTTCAAAGTAGTTTCATGCGAATTTTGACAAAGCGATAAATTCAAAGATCTCAATGTATACCAATGTCTACATGAAAGGCGACCAGCATAATCAACTATATAGGAAAAACTATCACAATTGATTTTTCTCATAATTTGGTTTTCAGTACTTGGCAAACTCTGCAGAATAAAAAAACTAAATCTACGTGGTCCATGAAAAATGAATGATATTGTGTCAAGCTTTCTAAATTTCTTTCAAAGATAATCCTGGGAGGAAGACGAAAAGATAAAGATAGGTCTCAATTCCTCCAACATTTTTTACAATTCCCATTATAACAAAGAGCGCTAACCCCATAACATAGTAATTTCTCATGCCCTTATCGATAATCATAAAATGTCTTTTGAAAACAAAAAAGAGGGACAAAAAGAATGGTACTGCTCCAACCAACCCAAAATAGGCAAGACGATCGACGAAGTATGCATGCCCTCCAGCCTGCCTTCGATCCATGTTTCCGAAGAGTGGGCTTTTTATAAAGGTCGTGAATGACTTCTCTGTCGCACGTATTCTCGCTAAGTCGCCCTTCGCAGAATCGTGTTTCAATGAACTCAAGATATCATCAATCTTTTTTGCATTCAGTGTATCTCCAAACAGCGGTTTAATGCTTTTCAAACTGGAAACAATCATCGTTTCGTTAAATGCAAATACAAAAAAGAAGGAAAGAATTACCACGTATATTATATTTTTTTTGCGACTTTTTGAAACCAGTAATGCGCCTACTATTCCAAAGGTTGATAAAATCAAGGATGTGGCAACAGAGGATTTTAAGAGCATGAAATAACTTACTGTAAGCACAGCAAGATAATAGCACCTATTTGTAATCGTTCTTTTTGTTTTTACGCAATAAATGATCGCCGGATAAATATAGGGAAGCGAATGTATGAGTGGATAGCTGGCTATACCTGACTGTTTATACATCAAAGCTGTAGCTTGGAATTGTTCTTTGTACATTACCATATCTCTGACGGCATTGGGGTTTTTCATTAGGATTGGGATTGTTAAAAGCGATGTAATACCAATTATAAGCAACCCTACCATGGTAACCATTTTTAAGCCGTAGAAGTCACGGTTGTACAGGAACACGTTAATGATACACAAACAGGTTAGAGGTCTTAAGGTTTCATTTGCTATCCAGGAAAAATCTGCCAGTGAGTGTCCCGCGGAAGCCAAGACTAGGAGGACTACGATATATAGTCCAAGGAAATACACCTCTTTGCTCAAAACTGATTTTGGGTATAGAAGACAAGAACCAAAGAGCATTAAAAACATGGGTATCCAGTCCCTGACACCACCCGTGTAGCCTTGGATTACCGAAAATGTCTCGACAACCACAAAGGATATCGCGAGGCATCGGAATACCTTTGCCTGAGTTGTGACACGTGGCTTTGCAGCCGCTGTCCTTATCTCTTTATCCATGGTTTGCACGAATTAAAACACGTAACCGTACGACGGTTCCATCTTGGCACCGGTTTCCAGATAGGATATGGAGTGTATCCGGTCAGAAATGCCATAAATTACGAGTTGCAGGGCATAAGAAGGGTTTATTTTACTACTAAATTTATAGGGTGATTCGGTGCGCTATTTGAGTTTTCTGTGGCATATGTTATTGAATCTGTAGAATTAGTATCCTGACCAGAATATGATTGCCACTCCGCAAATTTATGGTAAATAGAGCGCGGCGTTTGATCTATCTCGCGAATTACATTAGATATGTTCGGATGATAGTAATGATTATAATCATAAGTCCCAAAGTCTAAAGCAGTATTATCCTTCTGGCTCCAAATTCTTGATACACAAATACTTGAAACGGACTCAAAAATATTTCCTGTTATCACAAGGTCGGTGACTTCATGATTGCTAAGTTCAGATACGACTAAACTATACATGGTTGATCGATATACCTTGTTGTTAGTTATTGTATTATTCCAACCACCATTATTATAAATACCAAAGGTGGAATTGTAAATAATATTGTCCGTAACAGTGACATGATCTGCGTAACCATCAAGATAGATGCCTACAGCTTGGATAGTAATAGGAGAGAATGATGTAGCTCCACTATTATCCCCTATTACATTCTTAATAATATTATTACTGATAGTTTTAGCACCATTCCCAAAGCCTGACTGCCTGTGAGTATAAATCGCCCCACCATCACCCGCCAAAAGCATTGAATTAGTAATGGTATTATATTTAATATCTCCTTGACCAAACATCTTTATGCCAGCATACCCGACATTACTGATAGTATTAGATTCAATATCTACATCCTGCCCCATCACTCCAATCCCGCAATCAGATACCTTGGCGCATGCCCCCATATTTCCTATATTGGTTACAATATTATTATTGATATCAAAACCGGAATAATTGTACTGTCTGTTGGTAATCCAGGTATCTCCAGGACCGGGAGAGATACCATTCATTAGAGCGTTTTTTACAGTGTTATTTGTTATAGTAACACTTGATGTTGTCGGAAAGGATATGCCTATATACCCTCCTGTAGTTTTTATTTTATTTATTATTATGTTTTCTGAGGCTACGGCATAAACATCACTATTATCAGCGTTAGCCACTTCAATATCCTGAATAGTGATATAATATTTGTTGTTGATATATACGCCATAAGGCCGTTGCGAAATCTCTACGGTATGACCTGTTGGATTATCACTGTTTGGAGCCCATAAATAGATTTTACCTGTAGATGAGTCATAAAACCATTCTCCGGCAGAATCGAGCATCCAGAGTTTGTTTTGTAGATAGTAACCATAACCAGTCTTCATATATCTGGTAGAATCATTTTTATATACATAATCACCGGAATTCAAAGTTATCGTATTTGAGGCATAAGATGCTGCTATTGACGAGCTTACATCCCATACGTAAGCCTTTGTCATCACCTTTGCTCCGGCAATCTGATCATTTGTAAATGACGAGTCGGTATCAATGATGGTGCTGGCATTTGATGCGTCAGATGTAGCGTGTAGCCATCCGCTATTAGGATGATGAGCCATATCATAATAGACTCCATCCACATAAAGTTGAGTAGGGGCTGGGATGCTACCTACCTTTATAACATAGATATTTCCACTATAGAATGACCATTCACTAGAACTAAGCACATCTGCCCCTGAGATGATCGGAGCATCACCTGTCCCATATGCACCAAAGGTAATAGGACTACCTGAGTTGCCGGAGCTAGGAACAGAGAGTTGTTCACGCCATGTGCACCCCCTCTTAAAGAGAATTGAATCACCCGGCTGAAATGTACTCTTGTTCACTTTAGAAATGGTCTTCCAGGGACCGGTAATTTCTGTACCATTATAGCTATCATTTCCCGATGTGGCGTCAACATAGTATGTAACTGCATGAGCATATGTTGCAATAATCAGGGGGAAAATTAAAAGGAAAAGCAATTGTACAAGTTTAATGGTGGGAAAATATGTATGAAAGGATTGTGACAAACCTTTATTTTCCATGGCTCGACTGGAAAAGACTTGATTTTTTCTATCATTTTTTACCAACATTATTATACACTCCTTTACAGAATAAAGCATTTATATAAGAGTGCTTGCACTTATAATGCCAAGGTAATTGATAGAACAAGACATTTACGCAACAAAACCTTCGCACAACTGATATCTGCTGCATTTAAGAAACGCTTGCATCTAATAATATTCATTATAATCAGCTAATTGCGTTTTATATTTTGCAAGTTCAAACAAAATTCCGAAAACTTTGCACAACTCCAAAAGGAGGTTTAGAAATTTTTGGTCAAAAAACCAGCATTAAACTACAACAACCATTCGATAATACTTAATATATTCGATATTTCTGCTAATTTTCCGGTTAAATTCAAACGTTTGAAGGAGACCGGCAGGTCATTCAAGGAGTATGATTCTCAACCCTATTTTCGACCTGGAAGTGAAACAATCCTTCGGAAATTCAAGAACAAAAAAATTCCTCACGGAAGAAATGGATGCCATCAACGGGAGACCCATCAGCACCATCCTGACTGAACACTATCCGGTAGGCAAGTCGGAATTCGGAAACAAGGCCTACCATCCTTTAATGCTGATGAAAGCGCTTCTCCTTCAAAAATAGTTCGGGATCAAATCGGATCCTGAGTTGGAAAACCAGATCAACGATCGCCTATCCTTCAAAGCATTTACCGGTTTACCCTTCAGTGAACCCTCACCCGATTATTCGATAATCTGCCGTTTCCGAGAAAGGATCGGAAAAGCAAGACTGGAAAAGATTTTCCATGAGCTTCTGGAACAATTCAATCGTGGGCTTTTCCATCGAATCCGGCATGGCTGTGGATGCCAGGATTATCCGTTCGGTAAGCCGTCCTGTCAGTAACGACAAGCTCAATGAGTTTAAGGAGAAACGGGGAAGGTCCAAAAAGAAACCCCGCTTCCAGCGGGATCTTGAATCCGACTGGATGGTGAAGAATAAGAAGCCTTTTTTCGGGATGAAAGAGCATGCCTCTATCGATGTGGGAAGTGGCCTTGTCTTGTCCACCTCCGTTTCCAAGGCCTCTCAGCTAATGATACGAAACATTTCTCCTATGTGGTGGCCACAAACCTTCATGGAAAGGACTATTCTCCACATGTTTACGCTGACAAAGGATATTGCAGCGTGGCCAATCGTGATTTCCTGAACATGAACGGTCTGGGTGACGGCATCATGCGAAAGAACCAGATTAACGCAAGCCTTACAGAAAATGAGATCAAGTGGAACAAGAAAATTTCCAAAGTTAGGTACAAGATCGAGCAGTATTTCGGGATCACCGGAAAATACCATGGGGCGGGAAAGGCCCGCTTTACCTCTCTCTTCAAGGAGGGTTGGGATCAACTCTGCGGGGCCATGGCTTTCAATATCAAAAGAGTCGTTCTGAGCATTAAAAAAAGGAAGGAGCTGTAAGATTATAGTAATATTAGGGAATAATCATACAAGAAAAGATTTCCCGGAGTCGCCCTGGGGGCTGAAAGGTTGTCAAAGAGCAGTTTTAAAGCAACATAATGAAAAAATAGCGCCCAAAATGAGGGCCCAAAAAAAACTGAATTATACAAACCTTACCTTTCTTTATATATCATGTAAAAATCAACAGGGTCGGCTATATTTGCAGAGCAATGTCTACATTTCAGAAGAGGTATGGCAGGCAAGCTAAAGTCTCCACAGGCGAATTCCTGCAGCTTCTAGGGGCTGTCTTTCATAGACTCCCTTGACATCAAGCACCACAGGATTTCCACAGGTTAACGCCCTCAGTTGGTCCGGGGTCATTTTGCGATAGTCCTTATGTGCAACAGCTACGATAACTGCGGAAGCAGGACATAATTGGTCAAAGGAGGTCAGAGAAACACCATACTCGCGCTTGGCTTCTTCCCAATCGGCGAGTGGATCATGTACCTGAACCTTGACTCCATACTCATCTAGTTCCCGAATAATATCGATAATCCGGGAATTTCGTAGATCTGGGCAGTCTTCCTTGAAGGTCAACCCAAGCACTGTTACCCGGGCGTCAAGAACATTATGGCCCGCAAGGATCATTTGTTTGACGGACTGCTGGGCGATATATTTCCCCATGGAATCGTTGATGCGGCGACCAGCGAGAATAACTTGAGGGATATAGCCGATCATTTCAGCCTTGTGTGTCAGATAATATGGATCGACCCCGATACAGTGCCCTCCGACCAATCCCGGACGAAAATCCATAAAGTTCCACTTGGTACCTGCAGCCTCCAGCACCTCGTAGGTATCTATGTTCAGACGACCAAAGATCAAGGCCAGTTCGTTCATCAAGGCAATATTCAAATCTCGCTGGGTATTCTCAATGACCTTGGCAGCCTCGGCAACCTTGATCGTGGGAGCTCGGTAAACTCCAGCAGTCACAACAGACTCGTAAACCGAGGCCACAATTTCTAAGGTTTCATGATCCTGTCCGGATACGACTTTGCGAATTTTCGTGAAGGTGTGCTCCTTGTCTCCTGGATTAATTCTCTCCGGACTGTATCCTACCGTGAAATCGCTTCCACAACTGAGTCCAGAAGCCCTTTCCAGAATTGGAACACATTCCTCTTCTGTAACTCCAGGATATACAGTCGATTCATAGACGACGATATCGCCCTTTTTCAGAGCCTTCCCGACGATTTCCGACGCTCTGAACACAGGAGTCAAGTCAGGTTTGTTGGCACTGTCAACTGGTGTCGGTACAGCAATAATATGAAAATCGGCCTGGCGCAATATAGCGATATCGCTTGTGAAAATGATCTTCGTACCGACCAGTTCCTCACGTGAAACCTCACCAGTACGATCGTAACCCTGATAAAGTTCGGCAATCCGTGTCGAGTTGATATCAAAACCAATGGTCTTTTTCCTTTTTCCAAAGGCAACAGCGACAGGTAAGCCGACATAACCAAGACCTATCACTGAAACCGTCCTATTACTTCCCTCTCTCAATTTTCGTTCTCTCCATTACTTTAGAATGACTTTTTGGTTATGCTTTTACACAGCACGTCAACGATCCGCTCAGCTGTGTGTCCATCCCACATTGCAGGGCATTTACCCTGGCAACCTCGCTCCTCTAAAACTTTACATGCCTCAGCCAAAATTTTCTGTGGATCATCATGAACAAGGACATTGGTTCCCTCCGTCAAAGTGATGGGACGTTCCGTTGAATCCCGGAGAGTAATGCAAGGGATATTCAAGACAGTCGTTTCTTCCTGGATACCTCCTGAATCGGTCAGAACAACCTTAGCGTGAGACATAAGTTGAAGAAAATCCAGATAACCAAGAGGTTCGAAACAGTGGATTTTTGGAATCCAGCCTTCATTATTTCCGTATTCGGCCGAGTCGATTGGTAGGGCAGAATGAAACATAAAGGCTTCGTCCAGCCCGAAGGTGGCCACCTGTTTCCGAGTTCGGGGATGCATGGGAAAAATGACAGGGACCTTTTCAGCTACGGCTAGCAGGCCTTCCAGGATTCTGCCGAATGTTTTCCGATCATCCACATTGGCTGGCCGATGCAGTGTCACCAAGGCATAGGGAATGTCGACAAGACCCAGAGAAGCCAGAATCTGCGTTTTTTTTGCCTGTTCCAGATTAAACAGGAGGCTGTCAATCATAATATCACCGACAAGAAAGATCTTCTCCTTCGGGATTCCTTCACCTAGAAGATGTTCATCTCCATCTGGCGAGGGGGTAAAGAGATAGTCCGAGATGGAGTCGGTGACAATCCTGTTGATCTCTTCCGGCATGGCCCGGTCGAAACTGCGCAGGCCTGCTTCCACATGGGCCACGGGAATGTGCAGTTTGACAGCCGCAAGGGAGCAGGCCAGGGTGGAATTGACGTCTCCTACCACGATGACCAGATCGGGTTGTTCCTGGAGCAGGATCTTCTCAAACTCGATTAAAACCTTTCCCGTCTGCTCGCCATGGTTTCCGGACCCGACTCCCAGGTGGACGTCCGGCTCCGGAAGTTGGAGATCCCGAAAGAAAGCATCGGACATGCGGACATCGTAATGCTGTCCTGTATGGACGAGAAACGGCTGAATTCGGGTTCCATTCTTTTGGTTGTGTGTGGAAATGGCCCGGATCAAAGGGGCGATCTTCATGAAATTAGGCCTGGCGCCAACCACCAGGGTCCATTTAAGCGTATCAGTGCTTCTGTTCAATGTATTTTCTCCCTCAAGTTATTCACTCTTGTGCGTAATACTCTCGATACCATGTCACAAACCGTCGGATTCCTTCCTCAATGGAGGTTGCCGGCTGAAAGCCCACATCCCGCATCAGGTCGTCCACATCAGCATACGTGGCGGGAACATCTCCAGCCTGAAGAGGCAGGAGATTCTTCTCGGCTTTCTTCCCCAGACAGCTCTCCAAAACCTCGATAAAGGATAACAGTTCCACTGGATTGTTGCTGCCGATATTGTAAATCTTATGCGGGGCATAACTGGTTCCGGGATCGGGATGGGCACCGCTCCAATCCGCATTGCCCTCCGGAATTCGATCCATCACCCGCACCACACCTTCGACGATGTCATCGATGTAAGTAAAATCACGCCGCATCTTTCCATAGTTAAAGACATCGATATGTCGGCCTTCGAGAATCGCTTGAGTAAACAGGAAGAGGGCCATATCCGGACGCCCCCAGGGCCCGTAAACGGTAAAAAAGCGAAGGCCCGTGGCGGGAAGCCCGTAAAGGCTTGAATAGGTGTGCGCCATCAGCTCATTGGCCTTCTTGGTGGCCGCATAGAGAGAAACGGGATGATCTACATTATGATGGACGGAGAAAGGCATCGCTGTGTTTGCACCATAAACGGAACTGGAGGAGGCGTAGACCAGGTGTCTGACTCCTGAGTGGCGGCACCCCTCTAGGATATTAATGAACCCGATGATATTGCTGTCTATGTAGGCATAGGGGTTGGTCAGGGAATAGCGTACCCCCGCTTGAGCGGCCAGGTTGACAACGATATCGAAGTTTTCGTCAGCAAAGAGCTGGTGCAATTTATCCCGCTCCTCCAAGCCCTGGCGGATAAAACGGAAGTTTGAGAAGGGCGTCAGTCGAGATAGACGGGCCTCCTTCAAGCCTACATCGTAATAGTCGTTCAGGTTATCCAGGCCGACGACCTGACATTCCGCCGTCAACAGTCGCTGTGACAGATGAAAGCCGATAAAGCCTGCCGCACCAGTAACCAGTATTTTTTTCATTTAAATTATCTCTTCAATTTCCTTTTAGATTGAGTATTCCAACTGAAATCACTTGCTTGCCTTAAGCTGGGACGAGTATTGCAATTCCCAATCCCAGGCGGTCTGGATAATGAACTCCAGATCGTCATGGCGAGGCTGCCATCCCGTGAGGCGGCGGAGTTTCGTGCTGTCTGCGATGAGTTCCGGCGGGTCTCCAGCGCGGCGATCCGTTTCCTCGACGAGGAAATCGATTCCCGTTACCTTTTTGGCTATGGAAACCACTTCCTTGACCGAAAAGCCATGGCCGTAGCCACAGTTCATGATTTCCGTTTTTCCCGTTTCCATGAGATAATTCAGGGCCCGGATGTGGGCATCGGCGAGATCGTCCACATGGATATAATCCCGGATGCAGGTTCCATCAGCGGTGGGGTAATCCGTACCGAAGATGGAGAGTTTGGAAAACTCTCCGTTGGCGGTCTTGAGGGCCCGTGTAATGAGGTGTGTGGCATCCGCATAGGCCTGCCCGATCCGGGTCTGCGCATCTGCCCCGGCCACATTGAAGTAGCGCAGGGCAATGTAGCGGAAATCCCCGGCTGAGGCGATATCCCGAAGTGCGGTCTCCATCATGACCTTGGAGGCGCCGTAGGGATTGATGGGATTAAGGGGCATGGACTCATCGGCGGGCATCCGGTCGGGAATGCCGTAAACGGCGGCGGTCGAGGAATAGATGAGATTACGGACTCCATGGCGGGCCATGGCATCCAGGAGGTTCAGCGAATTTGAAACATTGTTGCGGTAGTAGCGCAAGGGCTCCCGGACCGACTCTTCCACCTGGATCGACGCGGCAAAGTGCAGGACTGCCTCCGGTTGGAAGGTCGAAAAAGCCTCATCCAGGCGGATGGAATCCGCCAGTTCCCCTTTTACCAGTTTTCCGTAAAGGATAGCCCAGTCATGCCCGGTCGAAAGATTATCATAAACAAGCAGATCATGCCCCTGCTCGCCCAAAGCCTTCACGACATGGCTGCCGATGTAGCCCGCGCCGCCCGTCACCAGAATTTTCATCCACTTCTCCTTTCAAAAAAGTTTTCTTCCTGATGCGCTTCTGTTTCGATCCTTGGCGAAAGAATATTATCTTTCCTTTGCCACTGTGCGCCCGGCCCACGGCCAAGGCATTCCACAGATCCGGCATCCCGCAAATCACGCAGGACTTTTCTGACCATATCGTGGCTTGTTCCCGAACAGGTCTTCTCTAATTCAGCAAGGGAAAATGGGCCCGCAAATCCCTGAATAGCTGTCTTGATCTGTCCGGTTTTCGCCCCGCGCACGCTTCTGGCGGCATTCAGGCGACTCTCCAATTCCCCGTAGGCCGTTTTAAAGATGAAAAGCAGGTAATCAATATAAGGCCACGGGTTATGATTGCCGTCCTGCCATCCTTGAGAACTCTCTTCCAGAGCCTCATGATATTGGTTCCGGCTCTCTTCAATCAAACGTTCAAGACTGATGTAACGCCCCACATCGTAACCAAGATGGCAGCTTTGGAGCAGGAGCAAAAGGCGGGATATCCGGCCGTTTCCATCGGGAAAAGGACGGAGACACAGGAAATCCAGGTTGAATGCGGTCAGGAGAAGGAGGGGATGGACCCATCGTTCCGCCAGCGAATGGGACCACAGGGCGATCAGGTCCTCCATTCCCGCCGGAATGCCGTTGTCCGAGGTTTCCCCACAAACACAATCATGCAATTGCCGCAAAGTATCCATGGAAAAGGAAAATTCCGCCTCGTGGCCGGAAATCAGTTCCAAGGCCTTGCGATATCCCAGAACGGCCTCAGCACTCCTTCGTGCTGTTCGTCTCTCAAAAAGAGGTCCGCCGGCACGTTTCAGTTCGCTCTTCATGCCGTCGATCCGGCTTGAAGACACGGCACTTTCCGTCAGGGCATGCTTCTGCAGAGTCAGAAGCCGCACAGACGATTGCCGCTTATAGGATGCCTGCCTGCCGCAAGCCTCAGCCAGATCGGCAATATGCCACGATGTGGCTGAGGGAATGGCTTCAAAGCTCCCGGAAAATCTTTGCAGAGTCTTCATGTCCGGATTTTAATTTTTTTAAGGGGAACTAAATAGTGTCTCGCAAGGAGGCTGTTTTCGGCGATCCTTTAATTGCAGTCGCCTGGATTCCAAGAGGCTTGCGGATACAGCTCCGCTCCCTGGATTCCATCGGTTCCGTTCCGGATGAGAGTTGCCGGCACGGACATTCGGCGATGCATGATTCACGCCTTGCGTGCGGATCGCGCCCTTGAAAAAAATTACGTCCCCTGACCGGAGAAAAAGCGCTTTACCCTTAAGTAACTTTTTCGACAGAATTTTTACATGATCTTTAAAGAAGATGCAATCAGGTAATCAGGTATTATTACCCCTTTTATTCCTTAATCCAATATCCTCCAAAGGATTAGAAACTCTTAAGGATCATGGATTGAAAATCAGAAGTGCAGGTGGAAGGAGAAAATTAAATCTTGCCTTCCTGGACGAGACGAGCAAAATGCTCGAAAGAACGGTCATAGGTCGACTCTGCATCTGCGGAAAAGCAGCAACCGGGAAGCTGACGGCTATTGAGGTGATAACGGATGCAATCACAGCACACCCCTTTTCGGGAACAGGAATAATAAGTACACAAACAGGCCTCTAGATTCTTTTCTTTTTTGCACTCCATGCTATCCTCCTTATCCTTCAATTCCGTGCTTCTTTCTGATCGGGCAATGAAAGGTTTCATGGCAGTTTATGAGGAATTCCCATGTTTAAACTTTAGGGAAAGGCCTTCCTTTTGTCAAGTTAAAGACAAAAAAGAGAAAGAAAATTCGATGCTCGGATTGTTTTTAAGATTGACATTTGGTAACATCTATTAACCTTCTTTTGTAAGAATCAAATTGAAAGAGCGGAATCTTAACTAGCGGATCTCGTGCATAAAAAGAACAGAAAGGATGTTGAGAAGCCATGTCAGATCTTAAGTCTTTTTTAGCCATACCTCCGGAAAAACTTCGCTGGACGCTGGATCCCCAGACACTTCCCTTTGAAACGACAAGTGAACTCGACCCACTGCAGGAGATTATCGGCCAGGACAGGGCCCTGGAGGCCTTCCGTTTCGGTCTGGGCGTCCGGAAGGAGGGCTACAATGTCTTTGTCACGGGCTCCACCGGTACGGGCCGAATGACCACGGTTCTTAAAATTCTTCAGGAAATGGCCGGTAAAGAGGTCATTCCCGACGACCTCTGCTATGTGTATAATTTCAAAAATTCGGAATCGCCGCGACTGCTTCGTTTCCCGGCAAAAATGGGACGGAAGTTCCGGGACGATGTCCACTCCTTTGTCGAAAACCTCAAGAAAGACGTCCCCATGCTCTTCGAGAGCGAAGACTACCTCACGATGAAGAAAGAAATCCTCGAAAAGTATGAGGAAAAGGGAAAACAGTTCTTCAAGGATCTGGACGCCCGCGTCAAGGAGGAGGGCTTTGCCATCGTCCAGGTTCAAATAGGGCAGATGACGCGCCCGGTGGTCATGCCCATCGTCAACGATCAGCCGACCCCCATGGAAAAGCTGGAAAGCATTGTCGAACGGGGGGAGTATCCACAGGAAAAGTATGACGCCATAAAAAACAAGCACCATCAGCTCACGGAGCAGGTGGACCGCATCTTCATGGAAATCCGGGACATGCAGCGGGAAGTGCAGAAACAACTGGAAGAGATGGATCGCTACGTCTTCCTGAAGAGCGTCACAAATCCGACGGACGAGCTGAAGAAAAAGTATGACGATGAAAAGGTGCATGCCTATCTGGATGAAATGACCCAGGATATGGCAGACAATCTGAATGCCTTCCGCATGGGGCCGCAACAGCCGATGGTGGCCGGGATGGCCCTTCCCATCGGCCAGGGCAATCCTTTCCTGCCTTATTCGGTGAATCTCCTCGTGGACAACGGCGACACGGAAACCCAGCCCATCATCGTGGAAAATTACCCCAATTTCAAAAACCTCTTCGGCACCATCGAACGGGTGGTCGACCGCACGGGCATCTGGACGACGGATTTCAGCCGCATCCACGCCGGTTCCCTGCTGAAGGCCAATGGGGGATTTCTCGTCATCAACCTTCTGGACGCCATTCTGGAACCGGGGGTATGGCAGGGGCTGAAGCGCGCCCTCAAGGCTAACTGCTTTGAACCGCAGACCTTCGATCCCTTCTACATCTTCACGACGGGCGGCATGACGCCCGAACCGATCCCGCTGGACCTGAAGGTCGTAGTGATCAGCAATGCCTACCTATATTATCTGTTGAATGCCTATGATGAGGATACCCGCAAGATTTTCAAGGTCCGGGCGGATTTCGCCAACACCATGGAGACCACGGAAGAGACGATCCGGCAGGTGGGCCGTTACATCCGGCTGAAAACCGACGAAGACGGCCTGAAACCTTTCGACCGGACGGCCGTCGCCGCAATTATCGAAGAGGCGGTGCGCATGACCGGGCGGAAGGAAAAAATCTCCACCCACCTCCTCTCCGTGGGAGAACTGCTGATCGAGGCGGATTTCCGGGCGCAGCAGGAGGGCGTCGACACCGTTTCGGCCCGCCATGTGGAACAGGCCATTCGGTCCCGGATTTACCGTTCCAATCTTATTGAGGAGCAGATCCAGGAAATGATCGACCGGGGAACCCTGCTCATCGATACGGAAGGGGCCGTTGTCGGCCAGATCAACGGCTTGTCCGTTTATATGCTCGGCGACTATGCCTTCGGGAAACCCACGCGTATCACCTCCGTCACCTCCATGGGCCGGGGCGGGGTGATCAATATCGAACGGGAAGCGGATCTTTCGGGAAACACGCACAACAAGGGGGTGCTCATCCTGAGCGGTTATCTGCGGCGGCAATACGCCCAGAAAAAACCCCTGAGCATGACGGCCAGCCTCGCCTTCGAGCAATCCTACTCCGGCGTCGACGGAGACAGCGCTTCATCGACCGAGATCTACACCATCCTGTCAAGTCTTTCCGGCTGCCCGATCCGCCAGGATCTGGCCGTGACCGGCTCCGTCAATCAGAAGGGGGAGATTCAGGCAATCGGGGGCGTCAATGAGAAGATCGAAGGCTTCTTCGACTGCTGCCGGGCAAAAAAACTGACCGGTACGCAGGGCGTTCTGATTCCGGCCAGCAATGAACAGGACCTCATGCTGCGCGCAGATGTCATCGAGGCCGTCGCCCGCGGGGAATTTTCCATCTACCGCGTCCATACCGTCGACCAGGGGATTGAACTTCTCACCGGAATCCCGGCCGGCGAACCCGACCCTGAGGGCGTCTATCCGGAAGGAACGATCCACGCCCGCATTCACGTAAAACTGGACGAACTGGCGAAGGGTTTGAAGGAATTCGGAGAGGAAGAGGAAGAAAAGAAAAACAACACCAAAGACAAGTGCCAGAGTTGTTGAGGAGTTTTCAACTATGCTTAGTCGGATTGAATGGGAACGCAGTGAATTTTCAACCTTGAGAACGCAGATGGAAGAGCTGTTTGATTCTTTCTTCGGCGACCTGACCAGCCGCTATTTCATCCCGGCCGTGGGGACCTTCGCCGATGGACAGGTCTTTGAAAATGACCGGGAATTCGTCCTGGTCATCGCCCTCCCGGATATGGACAAGGACGACATCGAAGTGACCGTCCAGGGCAATAATCTGACCGTTAAGACGCAACAGGCCGAAGATTACGAGAAGGATTCGGAAGGGACTGCGCACCGGAAAAGAAGAAAGCGGACCAGCATCCGGACAGTCCGGCTTCCCAATGATCTGCAGACCGACCGGATCGAGGCCTCCTTTGTGGAGGGAATGTTGAAGATCACCCTCCCTAAGCAGGAAAGAACGCTCCAGCGGGTCAAGGTCAAAACCTGAAGGGACCGCTCATGACTGCCCTTGCCGTCGAACAGTTCCGCTATGGGACGGATAATCTGGGCTATCTCATCTTCGGCAATCGGACCGCCATGGCCGTGGATGGGGGCGCTGTGGATGAAATCCTGGCGTTCCTGAAAAAACATCGGCTCGAACTTCTGTACGTAACCAACACCCACGGCCATTATGACCATACCCCGGGAAATGAAGCCCTGCGGAGGCATACCCAGGCGATCTTTCTGGACTGCGCAACTTTGGCCGCCCACGGCCGGCTGGAACTGGAGGGCGAGACCATCGCCGTTTACGCCACACCCGGCCACACTCTTGATTCGATCTGCTTTCACGTGGACTCAATCCTGCTCTCCGGGGACACCCTCTTCAATGGAACGATCGGCAACTGTTTTTCCGGCAACACCCACGGCTTTTATCTATCCATAAAAAAAATCCTGACGCTGCCACCGTCAACGATCATCTACGCCGGGCATGATTACGTCCGGGATTCACTGGCCATGGCCCGCCACCTCGAACCGGACAATCCCGCTCTCGACAAATTTCTCTCCTTTTACGACTCGGACCACGTCTATTCCACCCTGTCAGATGAACTGCGGATCAATCCCTATCTGCGTTTCAACGAAGAACCCATCGTCCGTCTCCTCCGCGAAATGGGACTCCCCAGCGATTCGGAGGAAGAGCGCTGGCAATCGCTCATGAGCCTGGAGTGAATCTTACATAAGCCTTACATAAGGAGGACAAAGTTCATGGAAGCCATGATCCTGAAAGGTCTTTCCCAATACCGGGAATCCTGGACACCCCTGGAGTTCGTGGAGCTCCCGATCCCGGAACCCGGCCAGGGTGAAATCCTTTTGAAGGTCTCCGCCTGCGGCGTCTGCCATACGGAGCTGGATGAAATCGAAGGCCGGACTCCCCCGCCCCGTTTTCCCGTCATTCCGGGGCATCAGGTGGTCGGCAGGGTCGAGAAAAACGGCCCCGGAGCTTCCGCCTACCGGATCGGCGACCGGGTCGGAGTCGGCTGGATCTATTCTTCCTGCGGGCAATGCCGGGAATGCCGGGAGGGGCGCGAAAATCTCTGCTCGGAATACATGGCAACGGGCCGGGACGTCCACGGAGGTTACGCCCAGTATATGGTGGTTCCGGAGTCCTTCGCCATTCCTATTCCTGAACTTTTCTCAGATATCGAAGCTGCGCCGCTCCTGTGCGCCGGGGCCATCGGATACCGGTCGCTACGGCTGACAGGCCTGGAAGACGGCCAGAACCTGGGATTGACGGGTTTCGGGGCTTCGGCCCATCTCGTCCTCAAGATGGTGCGACAACGCTATCCTTCGACAGACGTTTATGTTTTTGCCCGCAGCGCCAGAGAACAGGACTTCGCCCGTCAACTCGGCGCCGCCTGGGCGGGAGACACAACGGAACCTTCGCCACGGAAGCTCGCTGCCATCATAGACACGACACCGGCCTGGAAACCCATTGTCGAAGCCCTGCGAAACCTGGAAAAGGGGGGACGGCTCGTCATCAATGCCATCCGCAAGGAAGAGCGAGACAAAAGCGAGTTGCTGAATCTGGATTATCCCGACCATCTCTGGCTGGAAAAGGAAATCAAGAGCGTGGCCAATGTTACCCGCCAGGATATCCGGGAATTTCTCGCCCTCGCCGCTGAAATTCCCCTTCATCCCGAAACGCAGGAATATGAATTGCATGATGCCAACCGGGCTCTGGCTGAGCTCAAAGAGGGAAAAGTCCGGGGCGGCAAAGTGCTGGTGATGCGTTGAGAGAACACTTGTAAACTTCGAACCCCGGGTCAAAGAGGAACAGCAAGGCGGCAACGCTGGCGCATCCAGCCATACATCAAAGAGCCGCCAACCTGACAAAATCTGAACACCATACACACATTATTTGATGAATTGACGATGATGGCTCCCATATCCAACCCAGAAACTCGCCTGGAACAGCTTTCACAATCCATTGCCCGGATGCCGAGTCTTTCCGCAACCATGATGAAAGTCCTGGAAATCTGCAATGCTCCCGAAACCTCACCGGATGATTTGAACCGCGTCATCTCCCTGGACCCGATTCTTGCCGGCAAGGTGCTCCGGTTGATCAATTCCGCCTATTATTCCCTGCGCAGTCCCGTCACGTCATTGACACGAGCCGTGATTCTACTCGGGCTCAATACCGTGAAAAATCTTGCCCTGAGTGCCGCCGTGCTGAAATCCCTGGAAGGGAAAAATTCCTTCCGCGGGCTTTGTGCAAACGACTTCTGGCTTCATTCTCTCGGCGTCGGAGTGGCAGCCAAGTTTCTTGCAGCGGAACTGGGCGTTCCCTTGGCGGAAAGAGAGGAATATTTTGTCGCGGGACTCCTCCACGATCTGGGGAAAATCCCCCTGAATCGGGAATATGCCCCGGAGTATTCGGAGGCCTTGAAAAAAGCGGAGCAGGAAAACAGGTCCCTGCACCAGACGGAAGAGGAGATCTTCGGCTTCAATCACTGTCTCGTGGGAGAAATGATTATCGACAAGTGGCAGTTGGGTAGAATCTTTCTCAATACCCTACGCCATCATCATCACCCGGTGGACGCTAAAGGCGACAATCGTTCTTTTATCTCAATTGTATCTCTGGCTGATTTTCTGATCAACACACTGGGAATCGGTTCAGCGGGTAACCCGGTAAAAAACCAGGATATCCTGCCGGCTCTGATCCGGATTCATGATGCAAACATGGACCAGTCCTCGCTCTATAACCTTCAGAGCACCGTACTGGAAGAAATCGAAAAGGCCAAAATTTTTCTTCAGATCAGCCGGGAAAACTAACCTTCTCTTTCTTTGCACTGCATCAGCAGGAGAAAGTATTCGGCAGCCACTTTAGCCGCCGGGTAAAGGATTTCTTCTTCCATCTGGGCATGAAGGATGAAGCGGTTGACGAATTTGACCTCTTCCTTACGGCCCAGGACAAGGGCGGCCTGGGAGATCTCACGAAGAGCCGTCACAAGGGTCCTGTGGTCTTCAAAGAGTTCTTCATAGAGCCCACCATTCAAATCAGCGGCAATATCCTCCAAAGCCTTCATTGAATCGGCAATCTGTCCTTCGGCTAGCTGGGGCAGAACTTGCAGGGCGGGCAAAACCCTTTCTTCTTCCTTGATGGCATGCATGTAAAAAAGCTCCATCACGGCGCGCGCCGCCGCGCCAAGATCATTGTCCTCCTTCGTGAGGGCGTAAAGCTGTTCACGCAACTCCAGATGTTCAAACCTGAGTGTCTGAGGAACCATCAGCGCCATAGTGTATCCTCGCGACCTTCAAACCGGTCGGCATTTTATAAAAAAGTCCCCATAGTTTCAGGGGGCTTTTTCTCGCCCCCTGAGCATCTCCGCTTACTTATCTCCTTAGTGAAAACCCGCTTTATTTCTTCTCAAGACGCTTTATCAGCTCGTTTACAAGGTCCAGCTTCTTATGAAGCAACTGACGGCGATCTCTGTGCCCCAGCTCTGTATGGGCCAGCGCCCGTTCCAAGGGGATAATAGCATCCTTAAGTAATTCAACGCTTTCCACCGCTTCTTCGTCGGTCAATTCAACGTTTACCATAACAAGTCTCCTTTCTTTTGAATTGAAAGTTGCTGTTTATTAACTTGACCCTGAAAAACTTCCCGATGGTACAATGAATATTCACGCAGCCCGCGTACAACCTGCCCTTAATCGAAGGACGCGTCAAACATATATATGCCCGATTTTTATAACACATTTTTCCAAGAATGTATAGGAGATTATCCTTGCCTATCCGTTTTCAAATCCATGAAGCTACGGACTCGGGTTTATCGCAAAGGGAAGGTACACCCACGAAATGCGTAAAAACAAAATAGACAAAAGCCTGAATCTATGGTTAATTTTAGCGCACTTTCTCATGGAAATGCCCTCTGCAGGGGAATTTTCCGCAGGGCATCTCTAAATGGCATTACAAGATCAGGGGGTTGTTTAAAATGATACGAAACGGTCAAGAAAAATTTGCCTTGGGGATTATGTTATTTCTGATGATGAGTTGGGTTCTGATGCCCGCTTTCCCTTTTCCGGCGGCCACGCTGTTCTGTGAATCGGGAAAGGCTTACGCCCGCGAAGGAATTCCAAGCTCTGGATCCCCCGCTTCGTTGGCTGACCTGACAGAGAAACTTGGTCCCTCCGTCGTGAACATCAGCACCACGAAAGTCATAAAAAGCAGATCCGGCAGAGGCTCCGGCGGAGAGACGCCCTTTGACCGATTTTTCGGCAACGATGAATTTTTCCGTCGATTCTTTGGTGATCTTCCCGAAAGGGAGCTCAAGCAGCAAAGTCTTGGATCGGGATTCATCATTTCCAGTGATGGGTATATCTTCACCAACAATCACGTCGTGGAAAAAGCCGATAAAATCCGGGTAAAACTATCGTCGGGAAAAGAATATGACGCCGAAATCAAGGGGAAAGACCCCAACACCGACATCGCCCTGATCAAAATCAAAGCGGATAAACCTCTGCCCATTGTCGCACTGGGCAATTCCGACACGTTGCGAGTCGGGGAATGGGTCTTTGCCATAGGCAACCCCTTTGGCCTGGACCATACCGTCACAACGGGCATCATCAGCGCCAAAGGAAGGATGATCGGTTCCGGCCCCTATGACAATTTTCTGCAGACCGATGCCTCCATCAATCCGGGAAACAGCGGCGGTCCTCTTTTCAACATGACCGGTGAGGTGGTGGGAATCAACACGGCCATTGTGGCCCAGGGCCAGGGAATCGGTTTTGCCATTCCCATCAACATGGCCAAAGATATTCTCGATGACCTGAAATCCAAGGGGAAGGTGACCCGCGGCTGGCTTGGCATCACCGTACAGGACATCACGGAAGAGATTGCGGCGAACCTGAAAATCAAGAATCAACAGGGTGCACTGGTCAGCCAGGTTATGGAAGGAGAACCGGGCGACAAGGCAGGCCTGAAATCGGGCGATATCATCATTCAGATTGACGGAAAAACCATCAACGACTCGAAGGATCTGCTCAACACCGTGGCCGGGCTGAAGGTGGGAAGAACCGTTCAGATCACGGCGTTGAGAGACGGGAAGGAGATAACGCGTTCGGCCATAGTCGGTGAACGAAGGGATACGTTGCAGGCAGCCAAGGACTCGATCCCGGACACACTGGGAATGACCGTCCAGGAAATCACCCCGGAAATCGCGAAGCACCTGCGACGCAAAACACAGGGCGGCGTCATGATTACAAAAATCCGTTCAGGATCGCCGGCGGATGAGGCCGGGCTTCAGGTCCAGGATATCATCCTTTCGATCAACAGGAAGGCCATCCGCTCGCTGAAAGATTACTTGAACGCCATTGCCCGGACGCCGGAAAACGGCAATTGGCTGCTGCTCATTCAAAGAGGCGGATCATCCTTTTTTGTGACCCTGGAGAGCGCGAAGGAAAAGGCGGATCCGGATCGGAATGCAGGGCCGGAGCAGGAGGAGGGTCAGGAATAGTCTCTTTGTTTCGGAGATTCTCGATGGAAAGGACCTTTGCCATTGGGGATATCCATGGCTGCCTGGACCAGCTGAAAGGGATGATTTCCCTGCTGGACATCGACAGGGAGCGGGATAACCTCGTTTTTGTCGGTGACTACATCGATCGGGGACCCGATTCAAAAGGCGTTGTGGATTTCATCCTCGAGCTGAAAAAAGATCTGAAACATGTGGTCTGCCTCCGGGGAAATCACGAGGAAATGTTTCTTGACTTCTACCTGGAAAGGAAAAATGGCCCGCTCTTTCTGAGAAACGGCGGTAGGGAAACCCTCTCTTCCTACGGATTGAAGAAAACAGCGGAAGGGAAGACCGTCGATCTGCCGGATGCGCACCTTCAGTTCTTGACAGCCCTTCCCTTTTACTTTGAAATGGAGGATTTCATCTTCGTTCATGCGGGTCTGAGGCCCGGCCTGTCCCTGGAAGAGCAGGACCCTTACGACCTGCTCTGGATCCGTCATGAATTTTTCTTTTCCGAGGAAGAGTTCCCCAAAGTGGTGGTTTTCGGTCACACCCCCTTTTCCCGGCCCCTGCTTGAAGAAAATAAAATCGGCATTGATACGGGGGCGGTCTACGGGGGAAAACTGACCTGCATCGAACTTCCGGACAGAAAGATTTATCAGGTATAAAGGGCAAGCCAGAGGGAATAGCAAGGGCAGCGGCTTTCACGCTACTTCGAAAAGCCGCAGATTGGAAGTCTCCACGGCAGAAAGATTTTGGTCCAGCTCCGGGATTACAGTTCCCGGCGGAGAAAGGTTACGGCGTTGCGGAAGATCTGCATTCCCTGGCCCTCTTCCGGTAATTTTTCCCGGGTCCAGCGGGGATGGTTGGTCGCGTGCAGATAGGCCTCCGGATGGGGCATGAGACCGAAGAGGCGCCCCGTTTCGTTGCAGATGCCGGCAATGGCGTCCACGGAGCCGTTGGGATTCCGGGGATAGGTCATTTCGGCCTCCCCGAAGGATTCGTCGCAGTATTGCAGAACCACCTGTTTCTGATCGTGCAGACGCTTCAGGATTCCTTCGTCCCTCGACACCAGCTTCCCTTCCCCGTGACGGACGGGGAGATAGATCCCTTCCAGCCCCTGGGTGAACACACAGGGGGAAGAGGCCTCCGGTTTCAGATAGACCCACCGATCCTCGAATTTTCCGGAATCGTTATAGGTCAGGGTAACGGTCTGGGTCGCGTAATCGCCGTCAAAACCGGGAAGAAACCCCAGTTTCACCATCAGCTGAAAGCCGTTGCAGACGCCCAGGATCAGTTTCCCCTCGGCAATGAAGCGGAGCAGAGAATCGTAAAGCCTTTCTTCCGTTCCCCGGATCCGGACGTGCAGCAGGCGGTTGGCATTGGCCTTGGCGGAACCGAGGTCGTCGCCATCGACAAATCCTCCGGGCAGGTTGAGAAAATGATAGTCGTCGAGGCGCTTTTCCCCGCTGAGCAGATCACTGATGTGGACAATGTCCACCTCCTCCGAACCGGCAAGACGGCAGGCATGGGCCATCTCTCTTTCACAGTTCGTCCCGTTTCCCGTGATCACCATAGATCTTACCCGCTGCAACATTGTCTTTCCTGTCCCCTGCTTATCTTAAATTTTTCAAAAATTGTTTATTGGTTGGGAAAATCGGGCTGACGGATTTTCTTCTTACCGTCCGGACCATCCCTTGCCTGTTTTCCTACAGATCACGAAGGGTCCGCTGCCAGGCCTCCTTCAGGGCGGCCATGTCTTCCTCAATAATCGTCCCGCCCTGCAGTCCGGTCACCACAAAGGTCTGTTCCCCGGTGATACGGCCAATGCAGGCCATCTCCGAATCCGCCATCATTGCCTCGAAGGCTTCCCGCACAGCGGGAGATACCGTGACCACAAAGCGGCTCTGGGATTCGGAAAAGAGCAGTTCGTCATTGCGCGAAATCCCCGCAGAAGGCACCCGTGCAAGATCCACGGCCACCCCGAACCCGCCGGAAAAGGCCATTTCCGCAAGGGCGACCCCGAGACCGCCGTCGGCACAGTCATGACAGGAAGCGACCAGTCCGGCCTCCATCGCCCGGTTCAGGGCCTCGTAACGGCTTTTCGCCCTCTGGGCATCGACTTGGGGCACGCTGTTGCCCACGAAACCGTTCAGGGCATACCACTCCGATCCTCCCAGTTCCCTTCGCGTCTCCCCGAGGATGTAGACCAGATCGTCCGGCCTTTTGGCATCCATCGTCACGGCCTTCCGCACGTCGTCCATCCGGGCGATGACGGAAAAGAGGAGTGTCGGCGGAATGGAAATTTTCGTCCCCCCGATCATGTAATCATTTTTCATGCTGTCCTTCCCGGAGATGCAGGGCACGCCGTAAATCCGGGTATAATCGGAAAGCGCTTCGTTGGCCCGGACCAGTTGGGCCAGCTTGTACCGCCCGTCGGGGGTCTTTTCCGATTCCACGGGATCACACCAGCAGAAATTGTCCAGCCCCGCCATCCGGCGCAGCGATGCCCCGACGGCTACGGCATTCCGGACCGCTTCATCTATGGCGCAGGCGGCCATGGCGTAGGTATCGATGTCGCTGTAGCGCGGGCAGATTCCGTTGGACACGACGATCCCCTCGAAAGATTCCAGCAGCGGCCGCAAGACCGCGGCATCTCCGGGTCCGTCCTCGGCAATCCCCACAAGGGGTTTGACGACGCTTCCCCCCTGAACTTCATGATCGTACTGCCGGACAACCGTTTCCTTGCTGCAGATGTTGAACCGGCCCAAGAGGTCTTTCAGAGCCTGGCCCAGGTCGGCCGGTTCGGGGAAATCGGGCTCCGGGTTGACCGGCGGCGTCCAGCGGGCCTGCAATCTCATCTGGGGCAGTCCTTCATGGAGGAATTCCATATCCAGAAAGGCCACCGTCTGCTCACCGTAGCGCACATGAAATTTCCCGGAATCGGTGAAACGCCCCAGAACCGTCGCCTCCACCCCCATTTTGACCGCCAGGTCCTGAAAGTCATCGATCTTATCGGGATAGACAGCCAGGGTCATCCGCTCCTGGGCTTCGGAGATGAGGATCTCCCAAGGATGAAGGCCTGCGTATTTCAGGGGCGCCTTTTTCAGGTCGATCTCACACCCGCCGGATAGACTGGCCATCTCGCCCACGGAAGACGAGAGACCGCCGGCTCCGTTGTCGGTAATGGCCCGGTACAGTCCCCGGTCGCGGGCCACCAGGAGGAAATCGGTCATCCGCTTCTGAGTGATGGGGTCCCCGATCTGGACGGCCGTGACAGGGGAGTTTTCGTTCAACTCTTCCGAAGAAAAGGTTGCTCCGTGGATTCCATCCTTGCCGATGCGTCCGCCGGTCATGACCACGATGTCACCCTGCCGGACTTCCTTGATGTGGGAAGGTTCCCCCAGAATCCGTGCCGGCATGATTCCTCCCGTCCCGCAGTAAACGAGAGGTTTGCCCAGGAAACGTTCATCGAAGACGAGGCAGCCGTTGACGGTGGGAATGCCGCTCTTGTTGCCCCCGTGCTCCACGCCTTCCCGCACGCCTTCATAGATGCGCCGGGGATGGAGGATGCGGGGCGGCAGCGGCCCTTCATGGAAAGGTGAGGCAAAACAGAAAACGTCCGTGTTGAATATGAGTTTCGCCCCCTTGCCGGCTCCGAAGGGGTCACGGTTCACGCCCACGATGCCCGTCAGGGCTCCGCCGTAGGGATCAAGGGCGGAAGGAGAGTTGTGGGTCTCCACCTTGAAGACGAGATTGTATTCGTCGTTGAATTTTATGATCCCGGCATTATCCACAAAAACGGACAGGCACCAGTCCTCCGGGCCCAGTTCTTCCCGGATATCGGCCGTAGAACCCTTGATGCAGCTTTTAAAGAGGGAATCAATGATCCGGGAGTTTCCCTGCTCATCCTCGTAGGTAATGAGGCTGTTGAAGATTTTGTGCTTGCAGTGCTCCGACCAGGTCTGGGCCAGACATTCCAGTTCCACATCGGTGATCCCTTTCCCCAGGCCCATCTCCCGGCGCTGGTTCTGCACCGCTTCATCCTGAAGATAATTCCGGATAATCCGCATCTCCTCCACGGTCAGCGCCAGGACACGGCTGCTGCTGATCTCCTGAAGCCGGACATCATCGTCGGGCAGATCCACATAATCGGTACGGGGTGTCTCCGCCACGACCACTTTCGGTACATAGGGTTTGATCCCTTGGCCCGGCTGCCAGGTCCGGCCGTCTTTTATCTCGAATCTCTGAATCAGGTCATTGGCGAGCAGACCGGAGGCGATCTCTTCCACCTCTTGACGGTCCAGATTCCCTGTCAGAAGGTACTGCCGTGAGGTATAGACTTTCAGGGCGTCCATTTTCGCCCCTTCCAGCAGCAGCTGCACGGCCTCCGTTGCGGTGCGGCCGACGTTATCCGTTACGCCGGGCCGGAAGCCCACTTCGATCAGCCAGTCGAAGCGGTCGGCCAGGCTGCTGTTAATGGCATAACGCTGAATGACCGGGTCCGAAAACGGTCCCACCGCAATTCGTTCCAGTAAATCATCCGTCAGATCCCCCTCCAGGGTATAAACCTCGATCGTCTCCACCTTCTCCACGGAAAGATGGAGGTCCTGGATAATCCTGCGCCGGACTTTCTCTCCCAGGGCATCCCGAACCCCCGGGAGGAAACCGACTTCAATTCTGCTGACCATGTCTGTTCTCGCTTTTCTTAATACTTACCGTTTTTTATCATTTTGTTCCATCCCGGCCTATTTTGCTTATGACCTGATGAATTCGGATCTTGAAAAAAGAAATTACGTACAATACCTGACTCCATAATGCAACAGAGAAAAAGCGGCCTTTGCTCTGAAAACGAGGCTGATGAAAGAGAAGCAAAGGCTTCCGTCTCAAGAGAGAATCGAGAAAACGGCAAAATTAAGAAGACAAAAAACTCAAGGAGAATTATAATGACCACGGTGATGATGAGGGACTTTATTTTTTAGGGAGTATGGTTCGAACTTTTTGTTGACATCGCCATAGGAATATGGAATTAGTCACAATGTGACTGCTTTTTAACCAAATCATTCACCTATCTTAAAGAGAAGGGAGGGATAAGGAGGAAAATCTGTAACATCAATCTTAAAGAAAGGAGGGACAAGAAGAAGCGCTCAGGGGTGATTACATTGATATTATTAAAAATTAGACGAGTATCAGAATCACATTCATAGAGTTTAATCGCCGTATTTGTTCTAATTTTTGTTTGATTCCAGTGGTAAGACCACGATTTACAGCAAAAAAAAGGGGAGGACAGATATGCAGGAAGAATTAGCTGAGAAACGCGGTATCGCGAACGTTCTTGCAAAAAAGAAAGAGGAAGAAGTGGAGTTAGTTGTCAAACGCAGCTTCAATAGTCTTATTATGACGGGAATTGTTGCATCAATTCTCACTTTGATTGTGGGACTTCTTTACTGGCCCGTCTGGGGTTGGATATCCAAAGCAATCATTTTGTCTTTTGGCGCTCCCGGGCTTCAGATGGCCGATCCGAAAACGGCTGGAACTTTTGTCAAGGTTTTTGCGGAGGCCACTTTTTTCTGGCTGTGCATCAACTCCTGGATCTGGCAGGCCCTGGTATTCGGCGGTTACGGCAAGTATTCCGTCGCAAAGCGTCAGCCGTGGGCCGGTCTCTGGTATTTATTCGTCGGCCTGATCGTCGGCCTGGTCGCTTTCTTCATCATTGTGGGATTTTCCGGTATCTGGTGGCATCCCTTCAGCTTTGCCATTCTGTTTACTCCGCAGACTCCCGATGAGGTCAAACTGGCCATCGAAGGCTGGGAAGCCAGCAATTTCTATGCGCTCCCCGCCATCCTTATCAATATCGGCTATGCGGCCCTGTTCCATAAATGGCCCTTCGCCGGAAACATCAAGGCCCCCTGGGACAGCGTCGGTGCCTGGTCGCTGAGTTCCTACTTCTGCCTGCTGGTGTGGTTCGCGCTCATCATTCCCAGCTTCTGGTTTCATCTGGATCTCAATGGACATCATGTCGTGGCCAAACCCATGGGCGGCTGGCCGACCTTTGTCGCCTACTGCCAGTGCTTTATCTGGTGCTTCCTTATTCCCGCCGAGGGAGGCGAGCATTATCCCATGAAACTGTTCGCCAAGAAACAGCCCTGGATGGGCATTATCGGTCTCATCATTACCTGGCTCGGGGCCTTTGCCATGCTGTACGCCCTGCGAGCCATCATTTATCCCATGAACCTGATGCCTGGCGCGCCGCCTGATGCTCCGGTCGCATCCATTGCCTTGTCGATCGTTGTTGCAACCCTGCTTTGGCACCATGTCTTTGACGATTGGCCCACGGCAGCGATGGTTCCGAATCTGACCGCCCGCGTTTTGATCCGGATCGCCATCTGGTGGGCGATAGGTCTCGCCTACGGTATCCTCTGGGTCAAAATCTTCAAATCGGTCCCCTATGCGGGAACCGACATGGGCCTGGGCTATCCGGTCATGGGTCCCATTGCAGGCCAGTTCGTCTGGTTGATGGCGTTCCTGTACTACAACACCTTCTTCGACAAGTGGCCTCTGGTCAGGAAAGTACCTGCCGGCAAGTAATCTGGATTTCTTGCTGACGGAGCAAGAGCGGTAGATTTTTCCCATTAATTTTTAAGGCGCCTGCTTTCAAGGGTTGAGAAACCCCGAGGGCAGGTGCCTTTTTTCATGGAAGTTCACCAAATAAAAAAATCGGCATTGATCCTTTCGGGGGATAATGATAAAATGCAAGCAATTTCAAGAAAATAGATTACAATTCGTCTATTTTGGAAGGTTCTGTGGAACAAGTTGGCTTTCAAAAGTGAGGAGCCATGACCAAGAAACCAAGTCCTAGCTACAGTTTCCGCATTTCTCTGGAGATGCCGGAGGGAACGACTTCCCTGTCCCGCCTTATGGCCGCATTGGGCAAAGCGGGCAGTGAGATCTGGGAAATGAAGGCCCTTTCCCAGGATGAGGGCCGAATCACCTGGGAAATACTCCTCCAGGCACCGGACTCAGACACTGAACGGAAGACCATCGATGGGGTTAAAAATCTGGAAGGATTTCGACTTCTCGAGGTTATCGACTGCACCTTTCATCTTCACAGGGGCGGAAAGATTGAGATAGCCAACAAGATTCCCCTTCAAAACCGCCATGATCTGGCCATGGCCTATACTCCCGGAGTCGCCCGCATCTGCCTCGCTATCAAGGAAGACATCGACCGGGCTCTGGATCTCACGATCAAGAAGAACGCCGTGGCGATTGTCACCGACGGCACGGCGGTCCTGGGACTGGGTGATATCGGTCCGACAGCGGCTCTGCCGGTCATGGAAGGAAAGGCCATGCTGTTTAAAAGCTTCGGCGGCATTGATGCCTTCCCGATCTGTCTGAACACGAAGGACCCGGAAGAAATCATCTCGGCGGTAAAATGGCTTGCCCCCGTTTTCGGCGGAATCAATCTGGAAGATATTTCAGCGCCCCGCTGCTTCGAAATCGAACAGCGTTTGAAAAAGGAGCTCGATATTCCCGTATTCCATGATGATCAGCACGGAACTGCCGTCGTCATCCTGGCGGCCCTGATCAACGCCCTGAAACTCGTCAACAAGCATCTTGAAGAAATTTCAGTCGTCGTCTGCGGTCTGGGAGCAGCCGGAATGGCCTCCATTTCTCTGCTCTTCGCGGCCGGCGTCCGCCGGATTATCGGCTGCGACCGCAACGGCATTCTCTATCGAGGACGGCAGGAGAACATGAACCCTTTCAAGGCTGCCCTAGCCCTGAAAACAAATCCCGAAGGAAGAATAGGCGGCCTGTATAACGCCCTGCAAGGCGCCGATGTCTTTATCGGTTTGTCTAAACCCGGCTTGCTTCAGGGGAAGGATATTGCAGGAATGGCCCGGGACCCCATCGTTTTCGCCATGGCCAATCCCATTCCGGAAATCATGCCCGAAGAAGCGCAACCCTACGCTGCCGTCGTAGCCACGGGCCGTTCCGATTACGCCAACCAGGTGAACAATGTCCTCTGTTTTCCCGGCCTCTTCCGGGGAGTTCTGGACTGTCACGCCCGGGACATCAATGAGGCAATGCTGCTGGCCGCCGTTCACGCCATTGCTTCCAGCGTTAAAGCGGAAGAACTCAAGCGGGATCAGATCATCCCCAGTATCTTTGACGCCACAGTCCATTCCCGTGTTGCCGAGGCAGTCAGGGAAGCGGCGCATAAATCAGGGGTTGCCCGCTCCCGTATAGCGTATGTCTCACCGATGAAATCCGGATAAAAAATAGGAAAAAGGCCGGTTACGCTGTTTCCGACGGGACAGCCGGTCGGGGGACCAGCCGATGGGTGCCGAAACGGGTGGCAAAGACCCCTCCGACACCAATGACCAGGGCAGCAATCTTGATCATCCATCCCAGAACGGGAATCCAACCCAAAATCCAAAGCAGGAGTAATCCCCAGAAGATTTCCTTCAGGGCACGGGAATTGTTTTTCTTGAACAACGCCAGCAGTTTGCTGCCGATCAGCTGGGCGATGGAAACCAGTCCCAGAAGCGCCGCACAGACAACAAGTGTCATCTCCAGGGGAACCAGAACGATCCCCACGACGGAAATCGTCAATAAGACCGCCAGGGGAACTACCAGGATGAGCACCAGGACCCCCCAGAGAATCGCCTGAAACAGATGTCCCTCGATGGCTTCGACAATCAGATTGACCGGTTTTGGAATCAGGGTGGCGATCAGCAGGGCAAGAATCAAAAAGCCTGCAAAAAAAAGGATGGAAATAATCGTAAAGACCCAGGACCATCCTTCCCAGTTGTCATTCAGGACATCGGAAATCGCCTCGGAAAGATTGGCGGAATTGATTTCAGTCATGGTACCGCCGATCTGCGCCCCTTTACCGAGCACAACGACGCCGCCCAGGCAGACGACATCCCCGCCGACCTTGGCGGTCCGGGTCAGAACGACCGATCCACCCAAGGCGACGACGTAAGATTGCACCGTCCCGGCAACGGTGATCTGACCGCCAAGGGAGATGGCATTGCGAACCCACTGCCCCTCCCCGATATGAATATCTTCACCGATCTTCACGATCGTCTTCTTCTCGGCAAAAGCCTCCGTTGCAGAACAAAGCAGCAGGAGCAATCCCATAAGAATGATTCCGATTCTTTTCATATTCCCTGGCTCCCCAAATTGGGAAATCCTCATAAAGAAACCCTTGCCGTCCATTTTCGGAAAGGGTCCGCCGTTAAACCTCGATTCCCTGTTTCAAACGCTTTCGTTGCCGGCTTAGCAATCGATTGATCAAAGCCAGTCTTGCGTATGACCGCACTGCCTCTGTCTTGCCGCCCTGCGATTCTCTTTTCTCTGGAACTGGACTAAGTTTCAGACTTTACGATCATTCCCCGGCGCTGGCGGACCAATTCAATAAAGCCGGGCATCACGGAGAGAAGAATGATTGCCAGAATAACCAGCGTAAAATTCTCTTTAACCAGAGGCAGATTTCCGAAATAATAGCCCCCCAGAAGAAACAGGGCGACCCAGAAAAGACCGCCGGTTACACTGTAAGAAAGAAAGCGGAGATAGGTCATTCTACCTATCCCGGCCACGAAAGGGGAAAAAGTCCGGACAATAGGCACAAACCGTGCGATAACGATGGTCTTTCCGCCGTACCGCTCATAAAACTTATGGGTCCGATCGAGATGTTCCTTCTTGAAAAAACGGGATTTCTGCTGTTGAAAGACGCGGGGCCCGATAAATTTCCCCAAAGCATAGTTCACATTATCCCCCGCCACGGCTGCAACGGGGAGGGCCAAAAACAGCAATTCCAGTTCCAGCGACCCGGCGGCGGCAAATGCTCCCAGTCCAAAAAGGAGGGAATCCCCAGGCAAAAAGGGCGTCACGACCAGCCCCGTTTCGCAGAAAATAATCAGGAAAAGAAGGACATAGGTCCATACGCCGAAATTTGATATCAGGAGATTCAGATAACGGTCCAGATGAATAAAAAAATCAATAAAATTGACCAGAATTTCCATACATGATTTCCACTTATATCTTTATTTAGACCGCGAAGTATAGGGAACGACCCCCGGAAAGTCAAGAACTCCCTAGTCATTTACACCCCTTCGAAAAACGGTGCTGCCATATCTATGCCTGCTCATCTTTAAAGGAATCTTTTTCCTAATGATTCCCCCTCAAAATATTCCGATAAGGAGCAATCCGAACAGGATGGTGATCACCGTCAGAATTGCGGTCAACCGTCCCGACACCCGGTGAATCCGTCTTATCCCTGCGGCACGGAGCGGAAAGCGAAAGACAGAAAATCCCAATATTGGCGTCAAAACCGCCCCCGACAGGGTCAAACCGCCCAGTCGGGGATGCAGGGAACCAAAATGCGGCTGCCCGGAAGATGAGACCAGCACAATGGCGGCCAGAAACCCGGCGGCCATAATTGCAACCCCGCAAAGACCAAGGCGCCGATGCACTTTCAGCCACCAACCCTTACGCCGCAATAATCTGGCCACCGTCACGGCAGTCAACAGTAAGGCTGATGCGGTCAGCATGAATCCCACATGAAGATAGAACCAATTCATTGAATATCACTTTGCGACCGGCCCAGGGATCACCAGGCTGCCTGTCCGGGACCCGTAGATGTTGCAAAAAGCCCTGACTTCCACGTGATCGCCTTCCTTCAGCGGCACACTGTAGACGTAAGAAAACTTTGTCTTATCCGGTTGACTTTTATATTCATAGATCGCTGATTTTTCCCCGTCCTTTTGAATTTCCACCTGTTTGATGTAATGGGAACTCGGGAAAAATGAGTTGTGTGTAATGGTGACTTGAAGCGTCTGCTCTTTCTCCAGATAAGATAACTGTATGTCACTCGGCGGATGCGCGGAGGCAGACAAAGGGAAAATCAGCAGCAACGCAAGCAAACCTGTCAGTCCTATTCCGGCCTGAAAACCTCGAAATCCGTCCCGCGAAGGAGACGTTTCGCCGGTTCGTCGAGATCCACCGGTTTTACCTGTCCTCCAGAGTTCCCCGATTTTCCGGAAAGGATTTTCAAAAGCGTTTTTCATGGCGGCTCCCTCCTTATTTTGTCATCGTAACGATTGTATTTTATAACAACATCTGTAAATTGCCACCTTTTCCTTCTGCAAGCCGCTGTCTGATGAAATCTCAACTGTGTAAAGATGGGTCCAGCCATATCGGAAGCTGAGGACTCGCCGTCAGGCTATCTCAGGACGAGGACGATACAGGAAATGAAGTAGGCATACATACCTATCAGCCAGACTTTATACTTAGACAAAAATACGGTTTTCTACGGATTGACAGTGTTGTGGATATTTCTAAATATGGAGATAAATCACCGGTTCGGAGCCGTTGGAAGCAGATCGATTCAATTTTACCATCCGAACATTCGGCATTTCTTGCCCTGGGACAGGTGCTGCCGTATGATTTTAAATGAGTCGGGTCTGTGGACAATTGGAATGAATCCATCGAGCAAGAAGGAGGACAAAAGCGATGGAATCGACATTGGCAGTGGCAAACGCAAAATCCGTTTACGATTTCCTGATATTCGAAGAAGTCATCGGTGCCAGCCAGGTAACAAATACGGGAGAGAAGTTCCTTCTCATCCGAAGAAGAGGGGTTGTCGCAATTGATAAGAATTTCGAGTTTACCGGAAAGCTCAGAAACGAAATCTGAAGCAAGGGCAATTTCTTTTCTTTTTTGAAGTTGCCAAGTCCGTCTTTTTCGCAGTCATGCAGGGTTTCAAATAAGCAAGCCACTGTCGGCTGACACCGGCAGTGGCTTGCTTGAAAGGAACGTTTATTAAAATGCTAACGGGTTATGCTCACCGCGACCGAACTCCGGCCAACTTTTTCCTGAAACCCGCAAGCGCCGCAAGACCAGGGGCAAAAAGCCAAAGAGCCCCGGGAAGGGGAACCGCGCTGCCATAAGCCTGGATCTCGGAAACCGAATAAGAATTATCGCCGGAGGTTGCATAAAAACGCAGGGCATCTGTTGTAATAGATGAACTCAACACAAATTTTTGAGTATCGTCGGCGGGATTCGGCCGAGTCTGCATGCCTGCCCCATAGGCATCGTAGTTGGGAACATTCCATGCGGTCTCCCAAGTATTTGTCTGGAGGTTGTGGTACTGGACTAGATACGCATCATTGTCATCGGCCTGGGCTATCATGCTGTTGATGACATAAATTCCATCAAGATCGATCTCTGCATAGGAACTCGTTCCGTTCCAGTAAACGGTTCCGCTCGTCCAGGATGTGCCTCTGGGACGGAAAATTCCATCCGTCAAGGTGCTCCCTGCAACGCCATGCATTGTTCCATTGAGTGTGACCGTCTTGTTCAAAGCCACATTCACCTCCGCACTGCTCCCCATGGCCGGCAGGCACAAGACCGCCAGGACAACGAGGGCGCCAAGCCATCGATAGACCTTTCTCTTTTTCATATCCACGACTTCCTCCTTTCTCTCTTTCGCTTGCTTCAAATACGTTTTATAGAATTCCTTGGACAACCATGTGTTTCATATTCTTATAGATACCCGCCTCATATAAGTCAATACCGCCATATCCTTATTTTATCGTAAGCGATAAGTTGAGAACCGCTCCCTCAGCCTAGGCCAAACCGGCACTTAATTCGCATTCAAAATGGATTTATCCTTCAAACTTTTTATGAAGGAGAGGTGACAGATAGGATGGATCGGAAAGGTCAACGTTTTTTTGCAAAGGTCGGCCTTTTCTTTTCGGCATGCCTGTCCTTGGCAGGCCTGGCCGGATTGCTCATCGTCATCCGGATGGGGCTGCTGCCGTCAGAAAATCCCATGGGACACTCTGCTGAACACCAGCAGGGCTGGGCATTATTTTTTCTTCTTTTCCTCGGAATCCCCTGCCTCCTGGCCTTTCTCGGAGGACTGATCCCCCTGGTTTCATGGTTTATGCGTTGCAGAACGAAGCAGGGGGAGGCTGAGCGCCATCATGACCCATCGGTGAGCGCACCGCCTGGCGGGAACTCACACCAACCAAAATGATTGACAGGCCGGGGGAAAAAGGATAGCTTAGCGGCTCGTGCAGAGTTCACCAGCCCGATATTGTTGAGAAAGAGGTGTTTCCCCGACGGAAAGATGGATTAAAATTGCCGCCACCGGATTGGGGACCGGTTACGCCCCCGTCGCGCCGGGCACCGTGGGAACGATCCTGGGCATTCCCCTTTATCTGGCCCTTTCACTCTTATCCCAGCCGTTTCATATCCTGGCCATCCTGGCCTTGACGGGCCTGGCCGTTGGGATATCCCAGAAAGCGGAAGCCCTTTTTATGGAGAAGGACTCTCCGCACATTGTCATTGACGAGATCATCGGCCTTCAGTACACGCTGCTTCCGGCGACGCAGGACATCTCTTTGATATTCTGCGGGTTTTTGCTTTTTCGATTCTTCGATATCGTCAAGGTTTTTCCGGCGGGATGGGTCCAGGACAAACTCCCGGGCGGCTACGGTATTGTGGCGGATGATGTCGTGGCGGGAATTTATGGCGCTGCGCTACTCCGGCTTGTAATCGGGTTCTGGAGTTAACTAACCCGCGAAGAGGTTTTTTACGAATTTCCTAGGGGAAGAGGAAAAAGACAAGGAGGCAGGACATGCAGGTCGGCATTCTGACCATCGGCAACGAACTGATCAGCGGCAGGACTCAGGATACGAATACTTCTCATGTCGCCAGGGAGTTGAACATTCAGGGTTGGCAGGTCCCGATTCTGATGTCGGTGGATGACGACGAAGCCGCCATCAAGACGGCGCTGGACCACATCCTCACCCAGGCGGATGCCGTGATTGTGACGGGCGGCCTGGGGCCGACAACGGATGACAAGACAACGGAGGCCGTTGCCCGGGCCTACGGCCTGAAGCTGTACCGGGATGAAGTGATCCTTGCAAAAATAAAGGCTATTTTTGATCGCTACGGCCTCTATTGGGCCCCCAACAACGCCAAACAGGCGGATTTCCCTGAAGGGGCGGAACCCATTGTCAATCCTGTGGGAACGGCCTGGGGGTTCTCCCTGAACGTACAAGGCAAGCTGATCGCCGTTCTTCCCGGTGTTCCGGCAGAGATGAAACGGATGCTGTCCCAGGGCGTACTGCCGGTCCTCCGCCGAGCCTTTCCTGAGGCCGCTCAGGCGGTGGCCACACGAACGCTCAAACTCTCCGGGATATCGGAGGCCGAAGTGGATCAGCGCCTCGCCGATGCGGATCTGGAAGGCCAGGGGGTGGCTGTGGGCTTTTATCCTCACTTCCCGGAGATCCGGGTGGTTTTGACCGTCAGGAAGCCGACGGACGCAGAGGCCCAGGCGCTCCTGAAAAGCGCCGTAGCTCAGGTGATGGAGCGGCTGGAACACCACATCTTCGCTTATGACCAGGAAACCCTGGAAGGCACGGTTGCGGCCTTATTGACGGAAAGAAAGCTGACCTTGTCGGTCGCGGAATCGTGTACGGGGGGACTGGTCACGGACCGCCTGACGGACATCTCCGGAAGCTCGGTCTTCCTGGAGCGGAGTGCCGTCACTTACAGCAATCTGGCCAAGACGGAATTGCTTGGTGTCCCGGAGGAGACACTCAGGGAATACGGCGCAGTCAGTGAGCCTACCGCCCGATTGATGGCGGAAGGCGTCCGGAAACTGGGACATACCGATCTCGGTCTGTCTACCACGGGCATCGCCGGACCGACCGGTGGGAGCAAAGAGAAGCCGGTGGGCACGGTGTTTGTTGCCCTTGCGGACGGCAGGGAGACGATCTGCAGAAAATATCTCTTCCGCTGGGAACGGCGGCGGGTTAAAGTCGCAACTTCACAAGCGGCACTGACGATGCTGAAGCGGTATCTTATTTCAATTCCTGAATAAAAATGATATCAAGGCAGAGGAAATTCAGGCGTATTTCGAGGCGCCTGTAATGAACTTCCTTTCAGAAAGCAATTCGTCAGAGGATTGAAAAAAACACTTGGCGTTTTCCGGAAAATAACCGTGTTGGGCAAAGACCTGCCACGGGGAAGAAGGCGGGCAAAGTGACGGAGTTGAAATCCATACGTGCCTTTCTGGCCATCGAACCGCCGGAATCCGTGCGTCAGGCCATGGAGACCTTACAAAGCCGGATGAAATACAGCCTGAGCGGCGCCATTAGTTGGGTCCGTCCAACGGGCATCCATCTGACGCTGAAATTTTTCGGCAACATCGCCGAAACGGACGTTTCCCGGATTTCCGCTGCCGTCGGGCCTGTTGCCTCCCGCTTTGGCCCTCTGAACCTGGAGGTGCGGCATCTCGGACTTTTTCCCGATTCGCGGCGTCCGCGCGTTCTCTGGCTGGGACTTGAGGGAGATCTCGGCGCCCTGAAAACCCTGCAGCAAGAGGTCGACCAGGAACTGATGCGCTACGGATTCCCTCGTGAAGATCGCCCATTTCGCGCCCATCTGACACTGGCGCGAATAAAATCTCCTCGGGGATTATCCGGCCTTGATCGGGTTATGAACAAAGGCGAGGCTTACGAAGCGGGTCGTTTCCGGGCTGAAGGACTGACCCTTTTCCAGAGTTCCTTGACTCCCCAGGGGGCCATTTACAGCGAACTGGCCGCCTACCCCTTCTTGAGCGGCGGAGAATTTACACCAGGAAAGTGAATTTTATTTGTCTGTTATAGAACAGGAAAATCGCGATCAAGCGATACCCAATATTTTTGCAGTACTAGCCGGAGGTCATTATGGGTACAGATGGAGATAAGGCAAAGGCCGTGGATCTGGCGATCAGCCAGATTGAAAGACAGTTTGGAAAAGGGTCCATCATGCGGCTCGGAGCCAAAGAACAGATTGAAGACATCGCGGTCATTCCGACCGGGGCGCTCAGTCTGGATATCGCCTTGGGCGTCGGCGGCGTCCCCCGCGGGCGGATCATCGAAATCTTCGGCCCCGAATCCGGGGGCAAGACGACCCTGGCCCTGCATATCATTGCAGAAGCTCAAAAGCGAAACGGCCTGGCCGCCTTCATCGATGCCGAACACGCCCTGGATGTCTCCTATGCCAGAAAAATCGGGGTCAATACCGACGATCTGCTCATTTCTCAGCCGGATACGGGGGAACAGGCCCTGGAAATTGCGGAAACCCTGGTCCGAAGCGGCGCATTGGATATTCTGGTCGTGGATTCCGTGGCCGCCCTGGTTCCCAAGGCGGAAATCGAAGGAGAAATGGGCGACGCCCAGATGGGATTACAGGCCAGGCTCATGTCGCAGGCCCTGCGAAAACTCACTGGAAGCATCAGTAAATCCAACACAACGGTCATCTTTATCAATCAGCTGCGGATGAAGATCGGGGTGTTCTTCGGAAATCCGGAAACAACGACGGGCGGAAACGCGCTGAAGTTTTACTCCTCCATGCGGCTGGACATCCGCAAGTCCGGTTCCATCAAATCGGGACAGGATGTGGTCGGCATGCGCACCAAGGTCAAGGTCGTAAAGAACAAAGTGGCGCCGCCCTTCCGGGAGACGGAATTTGACATCCTCTTCGGCGAAGGGATTTCCCAGGCCGGCGATATCCTCGATCTGGCGGCGGAAAGCAACATCGTGGAAAAGAGCGGGGCCTGGTATTCCTATGAGGGAGACCGCCTTGGTCAGGGCCGGGACAATACGAGGAACTTCTTAAAGGAAAATCCTGACCTGATGGCCCGGATCGAGGAACAGGTCAGAACAAAATACGGCCTGAAACCCCGGCAACCGGCACAGGGTGAATCCGCCGGATGATCAAGGAGGGCGGATCGGGGGAAGATTCCAGGGAAAAGGCCAGGCAGAAGGCCTGGCGGCTACTGCAGATTCGGCCTCACAGCGAACGGGAACTCTGTAAAAAACTCCGGAACCGGGGCTTTCCGCAGGAAGTTCTTGCCGATGTTCTCCAGGAGCTGAAAGAGTGCCGCTACCTGGATGATACCGTCTATGCCGGGCAAAAGGCACGCCATCTCGCCATGGACCGGTTGTACGGCAACCGCCGGATAGAGATTACCCTTCGAGAAAAGGGACTGGGCGTCGATCTGATTGCCGAGGCGATGAGGGAGGTCCGTCAGGACTTTTCTGAAGATGAGGCGTTGCGACGTCTGATTTTTCGCAGGCTGAAAGGCGGCGCACTCCCCGACCGGGAAGATCGGAATTTTCAGAAAATGGTACGAAGCCTGGAGGGAAAAGGATTTTCCACCGGCCGGATTTTTAAGATTTTAAAGAGTTTAAAAGAGGAGGAAGAATTGAATGATTCGAGCGGGGCGTGATATTCGAGAAAGTTTTTTGAAGTTTTTTGAGGGAAAGGGTCATACAAGGGTCAGCAGTTCATCCCTGATCCCCAAGGATGATCCGACGCTCCTGTTTACCAATTCCGGAATGGTTCAATTCAAGAATGCCTTTCTGGGCCTTGAAGACCGCGGCTACACCCGTGCCACATCCTGTCAGAAGAGCGTCCGGGCAGGGGGAAAGCACAACGATCTGGAAAATGTCGGCTTCACCGCGCGCCATCACACCTTCTTTGAGATGCTGGGCAATTTTTCCTTCGGCGATTACTTCAAACGGGAAGCCATCGCCTGGGCCTGGGAATATTTGACGGAAATCATGAAGCTTCCCAAGGAGCGACTCTGGGCAACGGTTTACCAGGATGATGACGAGGCTTACCGGATCTGGCACGACGAGATGCACGTCCCGGCGGAGCGAATCGTCCGGCTGGGAGAAAAGAGCAACTTCTGGATGATGGGGGAAACCGGCCCCTGCGGACCCTGCTCGGAAATCATCTATGACCAGGGCGAAGGGACCGGCTGCGGCAGCCCGGACTGCCACATCGAATGCGGCTGCGACCGCTACCTGGAAGTATGGAACCTGGTCTTTACCCAGTTTGACCGGGATGAAGCGGGCAAGCTTACCCCGCTGCCCAAACCAAACATCGACACCGGCATGGGACTGGAGCGCCTTGCCGCCGTCGTCCAGGGTGTCAAGAGCAACTACGACACCGACCTGTTTACGCCCCTCATTGCGGCCATCACCAAAACGGCCAACAAGTCCTATGGGAAGAACGAGGAAGATGACGTATCGATTCGGGTGATCGCCGATCACAGCCGGTCGGTTACCTTTCTCATCGGCGACGGTATTCTTCCCTCCAATGAAGGTCGGGGGTATGTCCTGAGACGCATCCTGCGGCGGGCCGCACGGCACGGAAAACTGCTGGGCCTGAATCGACCCTTTCTTCACGAGATGACCGAGATTGTCATCGAGGAGATGAAAGACGCCTACCCGGATCTTCTCGACAAGAGATCCTATATCACCAAGGTCATCCTCAACGAGGAACAGCGCTTCATGGAAACCCTCGACGCCGGCCTCAAAATCCTTCAGGAAGAGGTTACCCGGCTCAAGGAAGCCGGGAAGACGGTCATCCCGGGGGATATTGTCTTCCGGCTCTATGACACCTTTGGTTTTCCGACGGACCTCACCGCCGATATCGTGTGCAAGGATGGCTTGACCCTCGATGAAGAGGGCTTTCAGCGCGCCATGGAAATCCAGCGGGAGAAGGCGCGGGAGTCCTGGAAGGGCAGCGGCGAGGAGGCCGTTTCCACCCTGTACCAGAGACTTCCAGGACAAGGAGTTACAACACTCTTTGTGGGTTATGAAGGCGTTTGTGAAGCGAAATCTCAGGTAACGGCTCTGCTGCATAACGACGAGCTCGTCGAGGAGCTTGGCGAAGGCGAGGACGGTGAACTTGTCGTCGCCGAAACGCCTTTCTACGGAGAGATCGGCGGACAGGTCGGAGATACGGGAACGATCGAGGGAAAGGATTTTGTTTTCGAAGTACAGGATACCCGGCGTCCCCTGGACAATCTTATCTCCCATATCGGGACGGTCCGGAAGGGACGGATTCGGAAAGGAGATTCCGTCAGCCTGATCGTGACCGAGGATAAGCGCCGGGCCACGGAAGCCAATCATTCAGGCACCCATGTGCTGCAGGCCGCCCTGAAAAGAGTCCTGGGGGATCACATCAAACAGTCCGGCTCACTGGTCAATGCGGAACGGCTGCGCTTCGACTTCACCCATTTTTCCAAGATCGAGGATCACGAAATGGAACAGATCGAAAACCTGGCCAATGCCGTGATCCGGCGGAATGTGCCCGTTGTGACCCGGGTTCTCCCCATCGAGGAAGCGATTAAAACCGGGGCGACCGCTGTTTTTGACGAAAAATACGGCGACCGGGTGCGGGTCGTTCAGATGGGGGATTACAGTATGGAGCTCTGCGGCGGAACGCATATCCAGCGGACAGGGGATATCGGATTTCTGAAGATTCTTCATGAATCCGCCGTTGCCGCCGGGGTGCGGCGTATTGAAGCCGTTACGGGCCGGGAAGCCGTCAATCATGCCCGCCAGGTGGAAAATGAATTGAGAAAGGCTGCAACTCTCATCAAGGCCAACCCATCTGAACTGTCGGACCGGGTGGAAAAACTGATCAAGAACCAGAGAGAACTGGAGAAAGAACTGGATACGCTGAAAAGTCGGCTCGCCGCCAAGGATTCGGCCGATCTGCTGAGTCAGACAAAGGAGATCAAGGGCATCAAGGTTTTGACTGCCGCCGTGAACGCACCGGACGCCAAAACGCTTCGGGATTTCGGGGATAAGCTGAGGGATCGCCTGCAGTCCGGAATCATCCTGATCGGGAGTAAGGCGGAGGGCAAGGCCATGCTGCTTTGCCTGGTGACGAAGGATCTTACCGACCGGTATTCCGCCGGAAACATCATTCGAGAGATCGCCCCCATCGTCGGCGGAAAGGGCGGGGGTCGTCCGGACATGGCCCAGGCCGGTGGTCCGAATCCGGATAATCTGGAACAGGCTTTGAAGCGTCTGGAGGAAATGATTTAGACTTTTCTTTTACACTTAATTGGGCTTTTGTGCCCACTGGGATCTCTAACCTTCTGAATTCACTATATCGCTCTTTGAAAAAATCGAGGTCATCTCAAAAATGTGGTGCCAAATGATAGGTGGATTATCCTTGACATAGCAGAGCATATTTCATATTCATGGGGTGTCAAGAAAGGAGTTCCCCATGTTTGCCAGAGTCAAGAAAACCGGCCCATACGAATACCTCCAGATTGTCGAAAATCGGCGGGAGGGCAAAAAACCATCCAACGGGTTATCGCTACAGTCGGCCGCATGGAACAACTACAGGCCAAGGGCGATATTGAGAACCTGGTGCGATCCCTTTCCCGTTTTTCCGAAAAGGTGTTGTTGGTCCTGTCCGGCAAGAGTGAAGGCATTCAGGCATCGGCGAAGAAAATCGGTCCTGCCATCATCTTCGAGAGACTCTGGAAGGAACTGAAAATTGACCGTATCCTTCGTGGCCTTCTTGCAGACCGCAAATTTTTCTTCGATGTGGAAAGGGCCATTTTCCTGACTGTTCTGCATCGACTCTTTACCTCCGGTTCTGATCGCTCTTGCGACAAGTGGCATCGTGACTATGTCATTTCCGGGGTGGATGGGTTGTCCCTTCACCACCTTTACCGGGCGATGGCCTTCCTGGGGGAAGAGACCAACGACCAGAAAGATCGAACCCCCTTCTCTCCCCGCTGCACCAAGGATGTCATTGAAGAGGAACTGTTCCAGATGCGACAGGATCTGTTCAGTGGCCTGGATATCGTTTTCTTCGATACCACCTCTCTCTACTTTGAGGGAGAAGGAGGCGAGACTCTTGGTCGACGTGGTCACAGCAAGGATCATCGTCCCGATCTGAACCAGATGATCGTCGGCGTCATTCTCGACAACAATGGCAATCCCGTCTGTTGCGAGATGTGGCCGGGCAACACGGCGGATGTCAAGAGTCTGATCCCCGTTGTCGAAAGAATTCGGAGTCGCTTTCCTATCGGTAGATTCTGTGTCGTCTCCGACCGGGGCATGATCAGTGACGCAACGCTGGCCTGGCTGGACAAAGAACACATCCCTTACATTCTGGGAGCCCGGATGAGGAGGGTCAAGGAAATCAAAGAGAAAGTTCTCTCCGCCGATGGAAATTACCGGGAGGTCTTCCCGGAAGGTGCATCTTCCAAGGATCCTTCTCCGTTGAAGGTCAAGGAAGTCGTTCTTGAAAATCGCCGCTATATCGTCTGTTTGAATGACCGGCAGGCGAGAAGGGATGCCGCTGACCGCCAGGCCATTACCGAGGCCCTGCAAGAAAAGTTGCAGCATGATCCCAAATCGCTGGTAGGCAACAAGGGGTTCCGAAAATATTTGAGGCTGGATCAGGATGCCGTTTCCCTCAACGAGGAAAAGGTTCAAGAGGAGGAGCGCTTCGACGGGAAATGGGTCCTCCGGACCAATACCGATCTTACGGCGGAGCAGGTGGCCCTCAAATACAAGGAACTCTGGCAGGTGAAACATGTCTTCCGGGACATGAAATCCATCCTGGATACACGGCCGATCTTTCACCAGCGCGATGAGACCATCAAAGGCCATGTCTTCTGCAGTTTCCTTGCCCTGGTACTGCGGAAGGAATTGGACCGCAGATTGGGAAAAACCGGGCATGATTTTGAGTGGGCTGACATTAAACAGGATCTGAAGGCCTTGCAGGAGGTCACTCTCGAAGACAACGGGAAGAGACTCGCAATCCGTAGCGAATGCCAAGGGGTTTGCGGCAAGGTTTTTCAGGCTGTCGGTGTTGCCCTTCCTCTCACCATTCGGGAGGTGTCATGATGATTATCCGATTTTCAAAGAGCAATATGTGGTGCCAATAACTTTTTATGGATACCTATGTCACTGATATGACAAAACTATTTTTTAGCAACTGTAAAACTTCAGTTAGAGAGGGAAGCGGCGGGGTTCGCACTTTTCGAATCGATCCCAATTCCCTTTAATGATAAAAAAACGCCCCGAATGAGTCAGGTTAAGACTGGATCCATTCGGGGCGTTGACTTATTCAATCGTCATTCTATTTTATTTTTTGGTCTTTTCCTCCACTTTCGCTGCGGTGTCCTTCACGGCTGCCGTCGTGCTTTCAACACCCTTCTTTACGGCCTCCTTCGCCTTTTCAGCGCCTTCGCCGACTTTCTGTCCGGCCTTTTCCACGGCTTCTTTTGTCGCTTCAGCCCCTTCACCAACTTTCTTTCCGGCTTCCCCTACAGCACCCTTTGCTGCTTCAACGGCTTTGTCAGCCTCCTTGCCCGCCTTTTCCATGGCGCCTTCCTGCTTCTGACAGCCGGAGATGCCGACAACAAATACAAGAACAACCATTACAGAAAAAATACCCTTTAGCAATGCTACCATCGTTTTCTTCATGCTGACCCTCCTTTTATTTGTTGAATAATTGGTGTGTTAGGGTACAACAGTTTGGCATAGAAAATCAAGCAATAAAGACCTGTACGTCATTCCGGCACCTTATTAAGGGGCTGGTTTTCTTTCTTTTTTTATATGAACGGTCGATCAGGATTTGCCCGTTGCCCCGATGTTTTCTTTATCGCCGCCCCTTCATTTCTCGGATAATGCCCGTTTTATCGTTGCATGCAGATACCTTATCTCTTCATCGGGCAAGCCTGCGCCGAAGGTGAGCAGTCCTCCCCTGTGCTTGACGATCACCCCCTGGGATTTGTTCAGCCGAGTCAGTGCTTTCAGCCAACGGGGAGGAACAGGTGGTTGCGTCCCAAACTGGGACTGGCGTATCCGTTCGTTGCCAAAGATCATGGCGTTTTCAGCCAGGCTGGAGGCGGTGCTGTAATCCAGATCGACGATCTCCCCAGCCGGGAACGTTGCCGTGGATTTTTTCCACGCCCCCTGCTCCGTCAAACGCAGTTCCTGCGTTGTGGCCATTATTTCCGTATAGCCGCGGGCAGCATTCAGGATTTTCGAGATTAGACCGAAGAAGGGGATCAATCCGAAAAGGATCACGGCAAACCCCAGGAAAAACATCTGCACCGGCACGGGCGTATGGGTACGGTCGAAGAACTCCAGAAAACCCGGGCCGCAATACAGCAGTCCTCCCACGGAAATCGTAAAGGGTAGAAAGAGGGTCCATTTGAACCCTTCCCGGGGAATTCGAATGAGCACACCGCCAGGAACCATCTCAACCCGGCTGAGCAGATGAACCGGACGTGTCGCCTCCTCCGAACCGGACTTATGCTTCTGCAGCCTCTCTTGCAGGGACTGCTGAAGTTCCTCACTCGTCAGGATCGTCCTGTGGTCGCTCGTCGCCTCTTCCAGCGGTACCCTGAGCAGCTCAGCCAGATGCACGGCCAACTGACGGGACTCGCCATAACTGGTGCTGTTCTTGAGCTGAAAGTCGGGACAGGCATCCCCTCCCTTGAGGACGATGGGATAGGTGTCGGGAGAATCGGAATCGCCGGATGAAAAATCCAGCTCGACGCTCCGGTAGGATTCCAGGCGGAATTCTTCGTTCTTTATCGGCAGAAGCAGCCACCAGCGGCGCGTCAAGGTCCCTTTGGCGGCATCGAGCGTAATCCGGGTTCGCGCAAAGACGAGACCGCCACCGACGGCGGCAAAGATCAGCCCCATGGCCATCAATAACGGCCGCCCCCACCAGTCCATGGATTGGGCATTATCAAGGGGGACCAGGCCGAGGCCCGTGAGCATCAAAAAGATCCCCGCCGCAAGAAAAGGCAGCCCGAAGAAGGTCAGACATCCGCCTCCTTCACGGATCTCCAAACAGTCGCCTGAAATGCGTTCGAAGGACATTCCGCTGGTTTTCCTTGATGATGCATTCATCTTTTTTCTCTCCTGCCCGGCAGCGGAAGACCTGCATTATGAGCGATCCGCTGGATGCTCCTGTCCGGCAATCACTGCTTTCAGCCTCTTTCTCAACAAGTCGATGGCCGGCGCCGCCTGCAGGAAAACATCCTCGGCTTTGCCGAAATCAAGCATCCGTACATCCTGGATCTCCGGTTGGACATAAATATCGGGCTTCCGGCGTTTCATCTTTTCAGTGATGGCTGAAGCCTGCATGATACTGAAAGACCGGAGAATCGACTCAAGGGCGCCGGGAATTTCATTTTTGCCGTGATTGCACACCTTGCCCACATCTACGGCGATGGTGAAATCAGCCCGCTCCAAAACGTGGTCGTAAGGAACCAGGTTCACGACGCCGCCATCGACGAGGACTCTACCCCCAATGGACGCCGGGGCAAACACCCCCGGCACAGCCATGCTGGCCTGTAGAGCAGGGAGGAGGTCGTCTCTTTCAATCACGAGTTCCTCCGCGGTCCAGAAGTCCGCAGCAATGACTAGAAGAGGAATCTCCAATTCCTCGAAGGTTCGTTTCGTGATTTCGCTGAAGAGGTACTCCAGGAATCCCTGCGTTTTGATAAACCCGCCGCGTGGAAAGTCCGCAGAAAACGCCGTAACCCATTTCAAGAGATGCTCTTTCTTCGCAAGGATGTCCCGCCAGGTATCATCTTTCAGGATGAGGTGCCTGCTGATGCGCTCACGAATTTCCTTTCCGGACATCCCCGAGGCATAGAGCGCGCCGATGACTGCCCCCATACTGGTCCCTGCAATAATGCCCGGTTTGATGCCGAACTCGTCAAGCGTCTCCAGGATGGGAATATGCGCCAAAGCTCGAACGCCGCCGCCTCCCAATGCCAAACCGATTTTCATGATCTCCCTTTTTCAGTCAAAGAGCTCACCGAGACGGGTGAAGCCCCGATTCGGTAAAGCAGCTGGTTATGCTACTTTCTGCAATTTATTTACAAGTTCTTTGCCCGATATCGGTACTGGAAGTTGTTTGTTGTCCTCTTTATAGAGTATTATCGTTTCCTCTATAATTTCGCAAAGTTCGTTGAATACTTCGCGCTCATCGGTTCCATGGCAGCCACCATAGAAAAGTTCCGGACAACTGCCAATAAAACAGTTGTCAGTATCTGACCACTCAATTATCTTGAGGTATTTTGATCCAGGGGTCATTTCTTGGCCTCCTCAATTTACAAAGCTTTCCTTCCCCAAGTCTCTAATCAAGTCTCTTATTTTTCTCGACATTTATTTTAATAATATCCTATAGAATGAACGGTTGATATGCCTGTTTCAAATTTTGCAGAACGTGGCCATCACAGGCGGGAATGGAGCGCAGCGGAATTTCCGCCCGAGTGCATGGCATTGTGCTGTTCCTGCCTATGCTTTACAGTTCGTCCCTGCAGCCTCAAGGCATGCTTTTTAGATTCCCTCACCTTTTCGCCAATCTTTCATCCCACTCCTGACGGAGCATTCCAAAATGGATACCATCCAGCCATTGGCCCTGCCACTGAATAAGATGACGTTCCATCCCTTCTCTTACAAAACCCGTTTTCTCGGCGACCCGCATCATTCTATGGTTGAGCGACCACGTATCGAGAGCAATCTTGTGAGCCGTTGAATTTGCAAACAGGTAGTCGACCCAAAGCCGCAGGGCCTCCGTCCCAAGGCCCATACCTAAATAACCGTCCTCACAAATATCAATCCCAGCCCACAAAACATCAGGGTACCGCTCACGGCTGTAACGGGTGACGTATCCGACAGGGTAATCCTGGTGTATGATAGTTGCTCCTTTGCAGGGAACCCAGGGCTCTTCACTGAAACGTTTCATGAATTTAGCCACAATCTGATCTTCATGTTCTTTGGTGAGGGGAGTCCAAATCTGTTCCCAGGGAGCATCATATTCTCTCCATTCGCCATGGGTCGCCCAATAAAGATGCTTGGCTGCATCAGAGGCGATGCTGTCGCACAGTAGAATTCTCTGACCTACAGCAATTTGATGTCGATTCATGTGTTGGTAGTTCATCGTTGTTCCCGTGTCATAACACAGGGCCACTCCGGGTTAGCGCCTTGTTATCAGCTCCTCAGTATTTCAAAGACATCGCTGCCGGAACGATCCTGACAAACATAACGGAAGCCCGATTTCATAAGCACCTTGACTGACGCCATGTTGTCAGAAGTTGTACGGGCAACAACCTTGTGTACTCGGAGATCGCTAAACGCATTCGAGACAAGCGCTTTGGTCATTTCAGTCGCATACCCATGCTCTCGCACCGAAGGCATGATAGAAAAGCCAATCTCTACCTCGCCTCCTTCGCCCGGGGGCCCGAAATACCCGCCGGCTCCCACCAATATTGAGGGCTGATTCTCTTCCTCTCGCCGTACCGCATACCAAACATACCACCCAACAACCGACATACCACCTTCTTTGAGGCGACAGCCGAAGAACTCCTGTGCGTCCCGGTCATAATCCCCTGGTGGCCATCCGGGTTCAACCTGTGTCCCCAACAACCGTACCAGATGTTCAGAGGATTCCATTTCGGCAGAAATATGGTCGAGTGTCGCCGCTGTCAACTCAAGTCGATTTGTCCGTAACCTGCCACTTTTCGTTTCTCCCACTTTGCATTGTCCTTTTGTCTGTCTGATAACAAAAAGCTGACCGGCACCCGGTTTTTTGCGCATCAGGTTGAGCGCCGGCGGGTTATGCCTCCTAGCGATCTGCTGAGTTTCTCCGAACCAGGCGATCGCCCACTATTTCTTCGTATCGAAGGCATGCACTTTGAGCGTGCTGTTGGAATAGGTGTTCTTGACGTTCAGCGCCTTCTCTCTAGCCCATAGATCAAGGCCCATCTTCTTGATCAGGAAAAGATCGAAAAGCTTGGTGTTGTGTGGTCTGGCTGTTGCCTGGTCCGCGTGAGGGTGAAGAGGATCGCATGGAAAGTCAGTGCACTCATAACAAATAAGGATTGAGACGAACCCGCAGGGTCGTTTGAATCCTTATTTGTTGGGCTCATCTTCTTCATTTACTTTGGTATATTGTCGCTCGTGCACGATGCCATTTCGTAAATCTGCATATTCCTTTAGGTCCCTTTCAAGGTTCCGAACCACAGGATTTGTTCGTCCCAGCTTGTCGACGAGTTGATAGAATGGTGTCGACTTGTCATGCACCGAATTCCGGAGGTGAGTCTCGATTAGCGAGAAGTCTGTTGGACGACTTGTTCGGGAATGACAAAAGCCAAACTTGAAAATATGGTATTTTTTCCCCATGGCAGTCGAAAGTTGACGCAAGAGCGCCTTACCATCACGGCCAAATGGTCAGGGTCTATGCGTTACGCCACTTTCCAGGTCGTTCCGGTGGGTGCGTCTTTCAGGGCGATTCCTTTTTCCGCAAGGAGTTGGCGTAGTTCATCAGCCCGCTGCCAATTCTTTTCCGTTCTTGACTGCCATCTTTCGGCGATGAGCTTTTCGATCTCGGCGGGATCGATGCCCCGCTTGCGGGTTTCCCGTTCGCGATCTTTCAGGAAATAGGTATCGGGGTCCTCCTGGAAAAGACCCAGGACGTACCCCACATCCTTGATGTTCTTTCTCGCCAGCGCCAGGACTTCCCGGCCCGCATCGGATTTGGACGTTTTTGCATCGCTCAGGAATGCGTTGATCTGCCGGGCGGCGTCGAAGAGGTATCCAATGGCCCGGGCTGTGTTCAAATCATCGTCCATGGCCTCGATAAAACGGTCCGGAAGTCCCTGAATAAGGGCATAAAGATCGGCCGTCTTTCCCGTCAGGGACTCGGGAGCAAGCGGTGTCGCATCTCCCCCTGAGGGAGTCAGAAGATCCGAAATGGCCTTCAACGCCGTGTAGAAACGGTCCATCCCCTGCCGCGCTTCCGACAGGGATTCCTCGGAGAAGTCTACGGCGCTGCGGTAGTGGCTCTGGAGCATGAAGAGGCGGATGGCCTCTGCGCAATAGCGGGCCAGCATCTCCTGGATGGAAAAGACATTGCCCAACGATTTGGACATCTTCTCGCTGTTGATCTTCACGAAACCGTTATGAACCCAGAGATTGGCCAGCGGTTTGCCCGTTACCCCTTCGGACTGGGCGATTTCATTTTCGTGATGGGGGAAGACCAGATCCTCGCCGCCGCCGTGGATGTCAAAGGTGTCGCCGAGATATTTCTGGCTCATCACGGAACACTCGATGTGCCAGCCGGGCCGTCCCGGTCCCCAGGGGCTTTCCCAGGCCGGTTCATTGGGTTTGCTGGCCTTCCAGAGGGCAAAATCCATGGGATTGTTCTTGTGCTCATTGACATCGATGCGGGCGCCGGCCATCATGTCTTCCAGTTGACGCCCCGAGAGTTTTCCGTAGCCGGAAAACAGCTCCACGGCGTAATAGACGTTGCCGTCCACGGCATAGGCAAGGCCACGCTCCATAAGCTGCTCGATGAGCTTGATCATCCCCTCGATGTGCTCCGTCGCCCGGGGCGTGACGGTCGGCTGAAGGACCCCCAGGCCCGCCATGTCTTCATCGTGAGCGGCGATGTAGCGATTGGAGATGTCATAGATGCTCACCCCTTCCGCATTCGCACGGGCGATGATCTTGTCGTCGACGTCGGTGAAGTTCTTGACATAGGTGACTTCATACCCGCGGTATTCCAGGTATCTTCGCAGGACGTCAAAGACAACGGCTGACCGGGCATGGCCGACATGGCAGATGTCGTATACGGTGATGCCGCAGACATAGAGCCCGACACGCCCTTCCTGCAGAGGCGTAAAGACTTCCTTTCTATTTCGAAGGGTGTTGTAAAGTTTCAGAGACATGGAATCCTCCACGTAAAAAATTCGATTTTAAACCTTGAGCAGGGAACATCGGGTCTCAGGGGAACAGGGCGATCATCTCGAGTCCCGTGTGTTCCGGAAAGCCGCAGAGAACATTCATATTCTGGATGGCCTGACCGGCAGCGCCCTTCACCAGATTGTCAATCGTCGAAACAATGATCAGGCGATTCGTCCGGGTATCCACAGCCACACCGATATCACAGAAGTTGGATCCGCGAACGAAGGCCACATTCGGGAAAGTTCCCGCCTTGCAAATCCGGACAAATCGTTCTCCCCCATAGAAATCCTGGTAGAGCTCGGATAATTCCTTTCCAGAAATGCTCTGAGTCATAGTCGCGTAAATGGTACTCAGAATGCCCCGATCAATGGGAAGGAGGTGGGGGGTAAAGGATATTTTCATTTCCCGGCCGGCCAGCCGGCTCAACTCCTGCTCGATCTCCGGCGTGTGACGGTGGTTTCCGACTTTGTAAGCCTTGAAGGCTTCGTTAACCTCACAGAAAAGCGATCCCACCTGCGGTTCTCGGCCGGCACCGCTGGTTCCGGACTTGGAATCCGCAATCACCGATGCAGGATCGATCAGTTTGTTTTTCAGAGCAGGCGCTGTTCCAAGAATGATGCTCGTCGGATAGCAGCCGGGATTCGCCACAAACCGGGCCTTTGCCACGTCCTCCCGATAAAGCTCCGGGATACCATAGACGGTTTGGGGAACGAGCTGGGGACAGGCATGCTGACCGTACCAGGATTCGTAAACCGCAACATCCCGCAACCGGAAATCCGCACTGAGATCGACCACCTTTTTCCCACTTTCCCAGAAAATCGGGGCGACTTTCATGGATTCACTGTGGGGAAGCGCCAGAAAAATCACATCGGCGAGGTCAGCAACCTCCTGAGGTGACGCATCCATAAAGACCAACGGGGTTAACCCCGCAAAGACCGGATAGACATCGGCAATCGGAAGCCCCGCATATCGCCGTGATGTAATCGCCACCACCTCAACCCCGGAATGACGCAAAAGCAGTCGGAGGCATTCCTGTCCGGTATAGCCGCTGGCGCCGTAAATCCCTACTTTAATCATAGTTCCCTCGCAAAAACTTTTGTTGATGGTCCTGATGCCGGAGATGGGCACATCCCCACGGAAGGAAGACTTTCGAAGTACTGGATAGCAAAAAAAAGGGGGCCATGGCCCCCTGTAAGGTTCTTATCGTTTTGAAAACTGGAAGCGTTTTCGTGCACCGGGCTGACCATACTTTTTCCGTTCCTTCGCCCGGGGGTCCCGCGTCAGGAAACCCGCCTTTTTAAGTGCGGAACGCAGGTCGGCATCATACTCCTGAAGGGCCCTCGAAATGGCATGCTTCACGGCTCCGGCCTGACCGGAAATCCCTCCCCCGCAAACATTCACGTAACAGTCAAAGGCATTCTGTTTTCCTACGACCTCGAAGGGCTGCCGAATGAGCATTTTCAGGCTTTCCCGCGGGAAATAATCATCGAATCCCCTCTTATTGACCGTCAGCACTCCACTGCCTTCCTTCAGATAGACCCTGGCGATGGCACTCTTCCTTCGCCCCGTCGCATAATAGCGTTTTTCTAACATACTATTCTCCAAATCGGCTAATTTACAGTATTAAACATCAGACGGAGAAGCCCCATCCCCAATTTTTACAGTGAGAGCAGTTTGGGACACTGCGCCTCGTGGCGATGATCGTTTCCGGCATAAATCTTCAACTTTTTCAACATCCGCCTTCCCAGAGAATTCTTGGGAAGCATTCCTCTAACGGCAATACTTAAAACATCAACCGGTTTTTCCTGCATCATCTTGCCGGCGGTTGTCGCTTTCAATCCGCCAGGATAGCCGGAATGATGATAATAGATCTTGTCGCGAAGTTTATTGCCGGTAAAAACCATCTTCTCCGCATTGACGACAACAATAAAGTCACCGGTATCCGTATGAGGCGTATAAACAGGCTTATGTTTTCCCCGCAGCCGCCTGGCGATTTCGCTAGCCATCCTCCCCAGCACCTGCCCCTCGGCATCAATCAAATACCAGTCCCGCGTAACTTCCGATTCCTTCGCTTGATATGTCTTCATAAAAACACCGATCCTTAAAAATTCAAAAGCACTACCTATGCAATTTCAGGATGTTTGTCAAGAGAAAAACCAAGTTGACTTCGATTATTTACTGCCAATCGAACTTACATCCTCTTACCCCGACACTTTCTTGGAATCAGTTTCCCATTCCATAAAGAGAAAAGGACAGGAGGAAGCGCTGGTCATCGTCCTCGTCGGCAAAACCGAAATTAACGCTCCAGCACTGTCTGTGATATTTGAGCAGCACGGATTTTTCAATATCTTTATCGTGCTGTTCGTTTCTCTTTATGGTGAACAACGCATCAAGGTCATTTGTCACTCTTGCATTCAAATGTAAATTGATTTCTTTAACCAGATCTTCGGTATAACGATACTGAAGATGAGCGGAATCTCCCCGCTCATCTTTGAGAATAAGATCGTAATCGGTTTTCCGCCATTCTCCACTGTTTACGTCCAGTTTATGGCGAGCGGCGAAGGAAAGAAAGGAACAGGGATCTATGTTGAGCTCCATATTGAGATCCTGGAAGTGTTTTCCCTCAGAATGTGCGTCCTGATTGTAGTAATGCTCCACTTCATTGATTTCATAAGTCTGAAAAACTTTGAATCGCAGGATCTCCCTGTACGTGGTTGCGCCATTCTTGTCCGTCATCCTTGCCGTCAGGGTGTTGGTCAGGGCATAGGTGAGACCATTCGTTTCATCGATCCGATTCACATAGTCCGGCGCATCTTCCTGGTGGGAATCGGGAATATAAGTATAGGTCAACTCCGGCTTGATCACGTGCCTGATCTTATCGAACAGTTTTCCCCCGATGGCATAAATCCGGGAGAATTCCGTATTCAGGTTGGCCCCCATGGTATAGACCTGACGATCGCCCTGGTGGGTTGCCTGGGATGAGTTATCATCATCATGGTCGCTGCGATCCCAGACCGTCTCCCGCACACTGAATTCCGGGATAAACTGGGCATAGCGTCCCATACGGACAGGGAGAGAAACAGCAGGCTGGACGTCATACAAATGGCCTTTCTGTCCCTCGGTCCGATAGTAATAATCATAGGCTGCATTCATAGCCCCATAAAGCGGCGATCCCAGAAGAGGGCGTTTTACCGTGAAAAGAGATATTTCCGGATATTTCTGCAAGGTTTCGTCATTGGAGGGACTCGTAAAATCATCGGTATAGCGCGCCAAAGCCGTAACATTATAAAGTTCTGCATCCTTGACCAGTCTCACTGTGGAATCCAGAGAGTTCAAGCCCTTATCGGCGTCGAAGGAGACATTTTTGAACCGTTGCATCGGATCCGTCAAATAATTGCTCTTATAATAATTCTGCGAGGAAAAATCCTTGAAATACCAGTTATCGGAAACTTTGACGATATCACTTCGCAGGTAAAAACCGGGGCTGAACGTGGTCAGGGAATTCAGATAGAAAGATCCGCGCTGCTGATCGGATTGCCAGTTTCGGCTGATCGAGCCTGAAGTCTCCTTGATATCCTTCCTGTCATTCAGGAAGTCCGCATAAAAGGTCCCGTAGGAATCCGGACTGATAATATAGCGGAATTCCGCCCCTTCCTTGAAACCCCGTTTTGACATGTATCGCTGGTAGAAGGTTGCATCAAGGTTCTTGGATATTTCCCAGAAGAAAGGAAGTTCGACATCCAAGCCATTCTTATCCCGCGAGTAGGAGATCGTTGGCATCAGCAAACCGGATTGACGGTTTGTTTTGACGGGAAATATCAGATAGGGGGTATAAAAGATCGGCTGATCGAGGATATTGAATGTTCCGTGCTTCACGGTCCCGTAACCATCAACGGTAACATCCATTTCTTTCCCTGAAATGCTCCATTCCGGGCATGTGCCATCGCAGGTCGTGGCTTTGCCGTCAAAAATCCGGTAATGCGCTTCCCCCTCCTTTTCGATGCGAGTCCCCTTCACATAGACATGATTCCGCACCATGAAAATCCGTCCGTTTTGAGCAGCCCCACTCTTTGTATCAATATCAAAACTGATGGTATCCCCTTCCAGTACATCCCCACTGCTTTTCAAGAATACATGGCCTTCGGCCAAGGATTCATTGGTTGACTTATTCACCGAAACACTGTCCGCCTGAAGAACCCCGTCGGTAAAACGGATGATCACGTTTCCCCGGGCATGATAGGTATCGGTATCCTTGACGTAATCCAATGTATCTGATTCAATCTCAACCGGTCCCTGAATCTTCCGAGTCTCTGCAGCAAGTTCCCCCGTCGGGAATAAAATGGCCAAGAAAAGCAGGAATAAGAAAGTAATACCGCCTTTACCTCGGGAAAAAGGGATGAATCTTATTCTCTTTATTCCAACAGACGTACCGTTCCAGATCATTCTCACCTTTAATACCAACAAAAATTCAGTATGCGACAGCTGTTAAGGGATCATTCTGCTTCACCTGGCTTGTTTCCCTATATATTTTCTTGATTTCACCGACAAGATAAAGTGAACCGGAAACACAGATCAGATCATTTTTTTCTGCAAGGAGCAACGCCCGTTGCAAAGCCTCCCGACTATCCTCTATGGCTTCGGCCAGATGCCCATGATTCCGGGCAATGGGGATCAGTTTATCCAAATCAACGGCACGCTCCACTTTCGGCCTTGTAAAAATGACCCGACGGAATAAAGGAAGCAATTTTTTCAGCATGCGAGGATAGTCCTTGTCGCCGAGAACGCCAAAGACAAGCAGCCGCCCCTCCTTCTCGCTCCGGTTTCGAAGCGTGTCGCAGAGCGAACGGATGCCCGCTGGATTATGGGCGCCGTCTACAAGCACGGTGGGACTCTTTTGGAGGATTTCCAGCCGTCCCTCCCATTTTGCGCCTGCCAGCCCCAGACACATGGCCTGCTCATCAATCCTTCGCCCTTTTATCCTTATGAGTTCCGCTGCAGCCAGGGCAAGAGCGGCATTTTTGATCTGATGCTCTCCAGATAAAGGACAGTTCAGATGCGATATTTTTCGATCTATTCCAGTATACGAAAAGTTTCCGGCCCCTTTTGATCTAACCCGGACCTCTTTCCCCAGTCGGAAAAGTGGAACGCCCTTTTTTCGACATGTGTCCGCCAAAATGTCAAGAACCGATTTCTGATTGGCAGCGGTTACGCAGATGCTTTTTTCTTTGATGATCCCCGCTTTTTCCATGGCTATATTTTTCAAAAAACGGCCGAGGTACTCCTGATGATCGTGATGAACATTCGTGATGACCGAAACCTGCGGAGTGACGACGTTGGTTGCATCTAAGCGCCCTCCCATGCCTACTTCCAGAACGGCAATGTCCACCTTTTCCTCATGAAAATAGAGGTACGCCACCGCTGTGAGAATTTCAAAATACGTCAAGTCTTCTTCAAGACGGTTGCGGACGGTCTCTATACATTCCTGCATCCTATCTTCCGGAATCAGGGACTCATTGATCCTGATCCGTTCGCGGATGTCCATTAGATGAGGAGACGTATACACCCCGACCTTCAAGCCGCTATGCTTGAGGATGGAAGATAAAATGGCCACAACGGATCCTTTCCCATTCGTTCCGCCAATTAAAACAGCCGGATATGCCAGATGGGGATTGCCAATTCTTTCCAGAAGTCTCTTGATGGGTCCCAAACCAAGATGAACGACATTACAATTCAAATCTGAAATTATCGAGAGACCATTTTGTTCATTTCCCATTCGCCGCGTTCATTCTTCCTGCGTAACGTTCATGCCAATTCAAAATAAAAAAGCCATGGACTTTTCTTTTTGTAATCAAATCATCCATGGCTTTTTTTACTTTTCAGCTTTACGTTATTTATTCGGATATAACCTTATACACCTCGTCGCCGGGACGCACCCGACCGGATACCTTAATCCCGATAAAATCTCCTGGAACCGCTTTGTCAACCTTCTTATTATCCACCTCAATAGACTCAACGGTATCGCAAATATCCGTCGTGTGTCCGACATACTTGATTGTGTCACCAACACTGAGTTGACCTTGCGTGATTTTTACCGCTGCAACACTCGGCTTTGCAAAAAATTTGACCACTTCACCAACTTTTTCTTCTGCCATAACGAAATCTCCTCCGTCAGTACATCTCAAAAAGTAAGCATTTTAGTCCCAATAAATACGCGCAGTCTGTTTTTTCAACAATAAATTTACAGAGTGCTTTAGCGAACGCACTCAATAATGGAAATCGGCGCATTATCCCCTTCACGGTAACCCGCTTTCATGATTCGGGTATATCCACCGGAGCGATCCCGATACCGAGGAGATATTTCACTGAATAATTTCGCCACAACGTCACGATCCCTTATTACGGCAAGGGCTTGACGTCTTGCATGCATGTCTCCTCGCTTCCCCAAGGTAATCATTTTCTCCGCAATTTTTCTCAATTCCTTTGCTCTTGCATCCGTTGTTTTAACAGATTCATACTTCAGAAAGGAAGTGACCATATTTCTTAACATCGCATCCCTATGGCTCGATGTTCTTCCTAATTTTCTTCCTGACTTCCCGTGACGCATACGATTTCAACCCCTTATCCGTATTGTTTACCCTTCTTCTGGGATTTCGGCTGTTTCTTCTCTTATTTCCTTGTTCCAGGGCGCAAAGTCAAGCTTCATCCCAAAGGTCAAACCATACTCTGCAAGTATTTCCTTGATTTCACTCAGTGACTTTCTGCCGAAATTTTTCGTCTTTAACATTTCAGCTTCACTTTTCTGAACGAGTTCCCCAATCTGATTTATTCCAGCATTTTTAAGACAGTTCGCAGATCTTACGGACAGCTCAAGATCCTCAACATGTCTCAGAAGGATATCGTTCAGATTTTCCTTTTCGCTGATCGTCTCCTCTTCTTCTTCAATCTCTTCTCCGCCGATTACGGTGTGCAGACCCACAAAGACCTGCAGTTGCTGTTTTAATATCTTCGCCGCAAGCGCAACGGCATCCTCAGGCAATACATTGCCATCGGTCCATACCTCAAGAGACAGCTTATCATAATCAGCGACCTGTCCTACACGAGCATGCGTTACGGTATAATTCACTTTCTTTATGGGTGAATGCAGGGCATCGATATTGATTGTCCCTTCCGGCTGGTCAATATCTTTTTCCTTTTTTGCGGGAACATAACCTCTGCCGCTGTTCACAATCATTTCCATCCGAAAAGGGATGTCACCCGATCTTGAAGCAATATAATGGTCGGCATTCAATACTTCCACAGTTCCGTCTGTAAGGATATCCGCCGCCGTGATGATGCCTTCCTTCTTGGTATCGATCCGGATGACTCTCGGACCGTCACTGAAAAGTTTCAACCGCACCCCTTTGAGATTAAGGATAATGTCTGTTACATCTTCCTTTACTCCCGGCACTGTTGAGAATTCATGAAGAACATTATCAATTTTGACCGAAACTATCGCTGCTCCCTGGATTGAAGAAAGCAATACTCTTCTTAATGCATTACCGAGGGTGATGCCGAAGCCTCTTTCTAGTGGTTGACAAACAAATTCCCCATAAAACCTCGTGTGGGTATTTTCGTCAATTTCTATCCTTCGGGGCCTAATCAAGCTACACCAGTTTTTAACCATTGTTCAATTCCCTACCCTTCGGTTCTGGACAACTGACATCGTATTCAGAATATACAACGCTTTACTTTGAGTAAAGCTCTACGACTAATTGTTCTTGAATTGGCATCGTCAATTCTTCACGGGTTGGGAACATCTTAACCTTGCCCTTGAAATTTTCCTGCTCCAGCTCAAGCCATTGCGGAACCCCTCGTCTCGCAACAGTTTCCATCGCTTCTATGATTTTATTGTTCTTTTTGCTTTCTTCCGTAATTTCTATCGTGTCTCCCACATCAATAAGGTAGGAAGGAATATTTACTTTTTTCCCATTTACGGTGAAGTGATTGTGTCGGACCAACTGTCTCGCTTCATTTCTTGAATTGGCAAAGCCCAGCCGATACACCATATTGTCCAGCCTTCTCTCGAGATAAAGCAACAGGTTTGTCCCTGTTATACCCTTCTTTCGATCGGCCTTTTCAAAGTATCCATGGAACTGCTTTTCCAGCAGACCATACATTCTTTTCAGTTTTTGCTTCTCTCTTAACTGCACGCCGTAGTCCGACTGTTGTTTCCGTCTTAGCTGACCATGTTCTCCAGGAGCATATCCTCTCCGTTCAAATGCACACTTTTCACCATAGCAGCGGTCCCCTTTGAGAAACAGCTTCAAGCCTTCCCTACGGCACAGCCTGCATGCGGATTCCTTATATCTTGCCAAGAATGCCTCCCTTTTTCATCATTTCTGTCTTATTTGTAGTTATTGATTTTAAACGGCTAATAAACTGCAATAGGATTCGATATCGGGTTTAGACTCTTCGTCTTTTTGGGGGACGACAACCATTGTGAGGAATCGGTGTTACATCTCTAATGAGTGATATGGTCAACCCGGCAGCCTGCAACGAACGCAACGCAGATTCTCGACCCGATCCAGGACCTTTCACATAGACCTGCACCTTCCTCAAACCGTGCTCTTTCGCCTTTTTTACACAGTCTTCCGCAGCCATCTGAGCGGCAAAAGGGGTGCTCTTTCTCGATCCTTTAAAACCCTGCATTCCAGAAGATGACCACGCGATGACATTACCCACCGGATCTGTTATGGTAATGATCGTATTATTAAAAGTTGATTGTATATGCGCAATTCCTTCCGGAATATTTTTTTTCTCTTTCTTCTTTCCTGTCTTTCTGACTTGCTTTGCCATTTTCTTCCCCTGTCTAATTCAGTTCTTTGACAATCTATTTATTATTATTTTTTCTTTCCGGCAATAGCTCGCCTGGGACCTTTGCGTGTCCGCGCATTCGTATGTGTTCTCTGTCCCCTGACTGGAAGCCCCTTGCGATGACGAAGTCCTCTATATGCTCCAACATCCATAAGGCGCTTAATCGACATAGAAATCTCTCTTCGCAGGTCACCTTCAACTTTGTGGTCTCTGTCGATTATATTTCTTATGGCGTTGATTTCGGAATCTGCGAGTTCATCACTCTTCGTATCATAACTAATCTCTGCCTTTTCGAGAATTTCCCTAGCCTTTGTTCTACCGATTCCATAGATGTAAGTTAATGCTATTTCAATTCTTTTATTCTTTGGTAAATCTACACCTGCAATTCTTGCCACCGGGCTTCCTCCTGATCACAAATTCTATATGCTATCCCTGCCGCTGCTTGTGCTTTGGATTTTCACAGATAACTCTAAGCGTTCCGCGTCTTTTTATAATTTTACACTTTTCGCAGATTTTCTTTACGGATGATCTTACTTTCACGATCCTAATTCCACTCCTCTATTATCTGATATTAATATTTCTCTTTATTCATGATATTTTAAAAAAGGTGCGAACATCTGCACTGCTTTTTCTTTTTATTTCGTCCTATAGACGATCCTTCCCCTTGTCAAATCGTAAGGTGACAATTCTACGGTCACTTTGTCCCCAGGCAATATCTTGATAAAATGCATCCTCATCTTGCCGGAAATATGGGCCAGCACGCGATGACCATTTTCTAATTCCACCCGGAACATAGCATTCGGAAGGGGTTCTATTACACGACCCTCGACTTCTATGGGTTCTTCCTTCGCCATAATTTATCCTATGATATCTTCAACCTTTTTCTTGAATGTTTAAAGCGGCAATTTTAATCTTTAACTTGGAGTGCTCTTCAGTTCTTTCCTAGCTTGAATGCCGCAACTCAATTGACATAACTCAATATTTCCGGGCCATCATCCGTTATTGCAACGGTGTGCTCAAAGTGGGCCGAATTTTTAGCATCTTCTGTAACAACTGTCCAATTGTCTTTTAAGACTCTAATATTATACTTACCGGCATTCACCATAGGCTCTATGGCCAGCACCATACCCTTTTTCAATTGAATGCCTCTGCCCTTGATCCCGTAATTAGGCACCTGAGGATCCTCATGGAGGTTTTTGCCGATTCCGTGTCCCACATAATCCCGCACAACTGAGAAACCGGCGCTTTCAACATAATTCTGAATCGCAGCCGAAATATCTCCTAATCGATTACCTTCCCTCGTCTCCTGAATTCCCCGATACAAACCCTCTTTCGTTACGCTAAGGAGTTTTAACGACTCTTCAGATACCTTTCCAACAGGAACCGTAATCGCCGTATCACCATAGAATCCGTCACAAAAGACTCCGTAATCAAGGCTGACAATATCGCCTTCTTTCAACATTCGCTTCGAAGGCATTCCATGGACAACCTCTTCATTAACGGAAACACATAATCCGAAGGGAAAGCCGCTATATCCTTTAAATGCGGGACGCACCCTTTTTCGAGCGGCGAGTTCCTCTGCGCATGCTTCAAGTTCAATAGTCCTGATGCCTGGCTTCACCAGATTTTCTATCTCTTTTAATATCTCTGCGGCAATCTTGCTGCTTGTTCTTATCTTTTCTATCTCTTCAGGTGCCTTAATAATAACCATACAGTTTCTTTATACAACGACGATTGCCGCCGTTACCTTCTTCTTGCAATTTTCCCTTTTTTCAAAAAGCCTTCATATTGCCTGGTAAGAAGATGCGTTTCCAACTGCCCTGCGGTATCCAGGGCAACACCCACGACGATCAATAATGCTGTGCCCCCGAAATAGAAAGGCACATTGAAATAGGCAATCAGGATGCTCGGCAGGACACATACTGCCGACACATAGACCGCACCGCTGAACGTTAATCGAGTCAAGACGTCATCGATATATTCTGCCGTTTTCTTCCCAGGCCGGATTCCCGGGACATATCCACCGTACTTCCTCATATTTTCAGCCACGTCCGTCGGATTGAATGTCACAGCCGTATAAAAATAACAAAAGAAAACAATAAAGCCCACATATAAAATTTCGTATCCTATTCTTCCTGGGATTAACGCATCCGCCACAGCCTTCATCCAGGGATGAGGTACGAAATTCGCGATTGTCGCCGGAAACATGATAATTGAAGAAGCGAATATCGGCGGAATAACTCCCGCTGTATTGACTTTAAGGGGAAGGTGCGTCGACTGTCCTCCATATACTTTCCTTCCCACGACCCTCTTTGCATATTGAACAGGAATTCGCCTCTGCCCACTCTCGACGAAAACAATGACCCCGATAACACTGATCATCATCACGATAAGGATAATGATCAGAAAAAATCCCATCTCACCTGTCGATAGCAACCGAAAAGTATTTATGATAGCCTCCGGCCCTCGACATACAATACCTGCGAAGATAATCAAGGATATCCCGTTGCCGATACCCTTTTCCGTTATCTGCTCTCCGAGCCACATCAAAAATGCCGTACCGGCCGTTAAGGTCAATACGGTCATCAATCGAAATCCCCACCCTGGCTGAAGAACAATCGATACACCCGTTGGACCTGCCATGTTCTCCAATCCAACGGATATTCCAAATCCCTGTATGATGCTGAGCCCGACCGTTCCGTACCGGGTATATTGGGTTATCTTTCTTCTTCCCGCTTCCCCTTCTTTGGAAAGCCTTTCCAGATGAGGTATGGCTACGGTAAGCAGCTGAATGATAATGGAGGCGCTGATATACGGCATAATTCCAAGTGCAAAGACAGATAAATTACTCAGCGCTCCACCTGCAAACATGTCAAAGAGCCCCAACAACGATCCCTTGGCCTGTTCAAAATATGCCATTAACGCAGCTGTATCAATGCCAGGAGTCGGTATATGAGCCCCGACACGATATACCCCCAGCATTAAAAGCGTATAAAGAATCCGCTTTTGTAATTCCGGTATTTTATTAATATTCTTTAAGCCGTCTATCAAATCAGACTACCTCGATAATCGATCCGCCTGCTGCCTCAATCTTCGCTCTCGCACCTGAACTGATCATCGCAATTTTTACGGTCAAAGGATGATCGATTTCCCCTGCTCCAAGAATTTTCACTCTTTCCACGGAATTTTTAATCAGCCGGCTATGCTTTAATTGTTCCACATCTATGGTAACACCGGTTTCAAACCCATTAAGCGTCTCAACATTGAGCGTAACGATGTCTTTGCAGAGTTTACTCTTGAACCCCCGCTTTGGCAGACGCCGGGACAACGGCATCTGTCCGCCTTCAAATCCATCTCTTACTCCACCTCCGGATCTTGCGTTTTGGCCTTTATGCCCCTTACAGGCTGTCTTGCCATGCCCGGAACCCGTTCCTCTTCCGACTCTTTTCTTTTTCTTCCGCGATCCTGCCGGCGGCGCCAATTGACTCAGATCCATCATTCCCCTCCCTCAAGCTCCTCGCACATTACAAGATGACTCACCTTGTTTACCATACCTCTTATTTCAGGACTGTCCTTGAGGATAACCACTTTATTGATCTTCAACAGGCCCATGCCTTTGAGAATCTCCCGCTGTTTCGGAGGTCTTCCAATCATACTTTTTTTAAGTGTTATCTTTAGTTTCTTAGTCACTGTGCTGTCCCCTCAATTCTAAAGTTCCGCTACGGTTCTGCCTCTAAGCGCGGCAATCCTGCCCGGGCTTTCCAATCGGCGTAATCCTTCGAGAGTCGCCTTCACAAGGTTATGTGGATTGTGAGAACCTAAACACTTTGTCAGTATGTTGTGGATTCCTGCTACTTCCAGCACCGCTCTTACAGCTCCGCCCGCAATCAACCCGGTACCTTCGGATGCAGGCTTAAGCAGCACACGCCCCGCTCCAAACTTACCAATCACTTCATAGGGTATCGTCCCTTTTTCGATTTCAATTTTCGTCATGCTCTTCTTGGCCTGTTCCATACCTTTTCTGATGGCTTCAGGCACTTCATGCGCTTTACCCAAACCAGCGCCAACAGTCCCATTGCCATCTCCCACCACAACAATAGCACTGAATCGAAATCGTCTTCCACCTTTAACGACTTTGGCAGTTCTGTTTATCGCGATGACCCTGTCCAGAAATTCAACTTCGCCGAAATCTTTCTTATCCAATGATCAATCCCTTTAAAATGAATTAAATTGATTTATTATATTAAAATCTCAACCCTTCTTCCCTAGCGCCGTCAGCTAACGCTTTCACCCTGCCGTGGTACAAATAGCACGATCTGTCGAAGACTGCCTCTTCTATCCCCATGGCTTTAAGCTTCCGGGATATTTCTCTTCCCACTTCCTTGGCAGCATCAACCTTTTTTACTTCGTGTACCTTACTTTTTATATCTTCATTGACTGTTGAGGCCTGGGCAATGGTCTTCCCCACATTATCGTCCACCGCCTGAACATAAATATGCCTCGAGCTCCTGAATACTGCCAGTCTTGGCCTCTCTGTCGTGCCGTGAATCTTTGCACGCACTCGAGCCTTTCTCTTCTCTCTGATTTCCTGAACTTTTTTCGACGCCAACTTTCTACCTCGCCGGATGACTAATATAGTATGGTTTATTTTATTCTAGACGTCATGCCCCTACAGATTTTCCAACTTTTCTTCTAACTTCTTCACCCGCATATTTGATTCCCTTGCCCTTATACGGCTCAGGCTTTTTAATTCGGCGAATATCGGCAGCGACCTTTCCCACCTTTTCCTTATCAATTCCCGAGAGGACAATCGTTGTCTGCTTCTCAATCTTGCAATCAATTCCTTCGGGCAGGGTATATGTTACAGGGCTTGAAAAACCAATGGTCAATTTAAGATTTTTGCCTTCAGCTTCCGCCTTGTATCCAACACCCACAATTTCGAGATTCTTCTCATAACCAGTGCTCACACCGGTTACCATATTTTGTATCAGGGTTCTTACCAATCCATGATAAGCACGATCCTGCCGGCTGTCTGAGGGTCGTTTCACGACGACTCTTCCATCTTCAAATACAACATCAATTCTTTCGGGTATGATAGCCGCCAGTTCACCGCGTGGTCCCGCTACCTTTATCGTATTTGCCGTCCGCTCACAGGTTACTTTTGCCGGCAGTTCTATCGGTTTTTTACCAATCCTTGACATGATAACTCTCCTGTCGTTATCCTTCTGCTACCCTATATCTTAATATGATTACCATACCTTGCAAAGTACTTCGCCGCCAACGTTCTTTTCTCTGGCCTCTTTATCCGTAATCACGCCCTTTGATGTGGATATGATGGCGACCCCATATCCATTGAGTACCTTTGGAATCTGATCATACTTAACATATATCCTTCTACCTGGTTTACTTACCCTCTGAATATCATTGATGATGGTATTCTTCGTATCAGGATATTTCAGATAGACGTTAAGAACGTCATAACCCTTCTCGTTCTTCTTTATATCATAGCCACCAATATATCCGGCCTTCTTTAAGACTTTCACAATGTTAACGTTTATTTTCGAGTGTAACACCTCTACACTCTTGAAACGAGCTCTGTTTGCATTTCTAATCCTTGTGAGCATATCTGCGATCGGATCGGTCATCCCCATATACCTACTCCTTAAATATATTGACTACCAGCTTGATTTAATCACGCCGGGAATTTCGCCTTTTGACGACAGTTTCCTTAAACATATTCTACACATACCAAATTTCCTGTAATATGCCCTTGGTCTACCGCATATGGAGCATCTATTGTACGTTCTCACAGAATATTTCGGCTCTCTTTTTGCCTTTGCTATCAAGGATTTTTTTGCCACTCCAACTCCTCCGGTTATTTCTCTTCCTCGCTGTTTTCTTAACTTCTGAATGGTACGCCCATATACTTCAGAAGTGCTCTTGCTTCCTCATCCGTGTTTGCACTCGTCACGATGGCGATATTCATTCCCCGAACTTTTTCTATTTTATCGTATTCAATTTCGGGGAAGATAATCTGCTCCTTGACACCGATCGAAAAGTTGCCCCGACCATCAAACGTGTTCGGTGATACCCCTCTGAAATCGCGAATTCTCGGAAGCGCCACGTTTATGAATCGGTCAAAAAATTCATACATTCTCTCTCTTCTCAAGGTTACTCTGCATCCAATGGACATTCCTTTTCTCAACTTGAACGTAGCAATGGATTTTTTCGCCTTCGTAATGACGACCTTCTGCCCCGTTATCAGTTCCAGCTCACTCGCCGCCGTCTCAAGAATTTTTACATTCTGAATGGCTTCACCCAACCCCATATTGACAACAATCTTCTTCATTACCGGAACTTGCATGGGATTGCTGTACCCGAACTGAGAAACCAAAGCAGGAACGACTTCCTTTTTGTAATAATCCTTTAATCTCGCCATTTCACCAATACCTACACATCCAAGATGTCACTGCATTTTTTGCAGATGCGAACTTTCTTACCATCTTCAATCATCTTTATGCCAATTCTCGTTTCCTTATTGCATTTCCCACACATAATGCTTACGTTCGAGGCATGAATCGAACCTTCTTTATCGACGATTCCACCTTTTCCCATGGCATTAGCTTTCTGGTGCCGTTTGATCATGTTCAGTTTTTCTATGACGACTCTGTTCTTTTCCTTGATCACGCTCAGGATTTTTCCCGTTTTTCCCTTTTCCTTGCCTGCTGTGACCTTAACCAAGTCGCCTTTTTTCAAATGCTTCAATTGCATTGCCTATTCTCCATCATCTCTTTCACTGTTCAAGCTAATATACCACGAAATTCACAGTACTTCAGGCGCCAGCGATATGATCTTCATGAACTGCTTTGCTCGCAACTCCCGGGCTACTGGACCAAAGATTCTTGTTCCAATCGGCTCCATCTGATTGCTGATCAATACAGCGGAATTATCATCAAATTTTAAATACGACCCATCCGCGCGCCTAACCTCTTTGGCAGTCCGAACGATGACGGCCTTCATGACGTCGCCCTTCTTAACCTTCGAGTTCGGCATCGCTTCCTTTACCGCTACAACAATAACGTCGCCAACGCCGGCGTATCTTCTCTTTGATCCCCCTAGCACCTTAATGCAGGCGACTTTTTTTGCGCCGGAATTATCTGCCACATTAAGTACCGTTTGCATCTGAATCATAATGCGACTCCATCAACCTTCCCGAGTATTTTCTGACTATTTTGCTTTTTCAACGATATTAAGCATTCTCCATCTCTTCAATCTGCTGAGTGGACGCGATTCCATGATGATCACGGTGTCTCCTACCTGACATTCATTTTTTTCATCATGCACCAGATATTTTACGTGCTTTTTCGTATATTTATGAAAGACCGTATGCTTGACCAGACGTTCCGCTCGAATGACGATGGTTTTGTCCATCTTGTTACTGACGACAACACCTTTAATGGTCCTTTTCTTGCCTCGTTCGTTCAATGCTATTTAACCCCCTTTTCCCGCAATACCGTTTTCGCCCGGGCGATATCTTTTTTAATCTTTCCAAATGCCGCCGTTGATTCCAGTTGCCCTGATGCACTGCGCATTCTAAGGTTAAAAAGCTCTTCTACCAACTCGTTTTCCTTCTGCCTTATCTCATCAAGGCTCTTATCCCGCCATTCTTTAGCCTTCATCGGTCAACTCCCTAGAAAGAAACCTTGTTCCTATTGGAAGCTTATGTGATGCCAGCCGGAACGCTTCCTTCGCTACATCCTTTGAAACTCCCTCCATCTCATAGAGCACCGTACCCGGTTTTACAACCGCTACCCATTCTTCCGGCGCCCCCTTTCCTTTTCCCATACGCGTTTCGGCTGGTTTCTTTGTTATTGATTTGTGAGGGAATATTCTAATCCATATCTTCCCGCCTCTGCGAACATGACGCGTTATTGCAATTCTGGCTGCTTCAATCTGTCTTGCTGTTATCCAGCCACATTCTTCGGCTTGAAGGCCGAACTCTCCAAAGGAGATTTTGCTGCCCCTTGTTGCAGTCCCTGTCCTGCGTCCTCTCTGCAGCTTCCGATATTTAACTCTTTTTGGCATTAACATGGAACTTATCCCTCTATCGATTCAAACATTTTCTATATTAAAAGCAGGTTGGGTTTAGGTCCTTTCAATTTCCTTTTTTCCCGGTAGGACCTCACCGTGAAATATCAATACCTTGATTCCGATTTGTCCGTATGCCGTCTTTGCTTCCGTGAAACCGCTGTCTATATCTGCCCTCAATGTATGCAACGGAACTCTTCCTTCACGATACCACTCCGTCCGTGACATCTCCGCTCCCCCCAACCTTCCCGAGCAACTGACTCTAATCCCTTTCGCTCCGAATTTCAGGGCAGTCAGAACACACTTTTTCATGGCCCTCCGAAAGGCAATCCTACGTTCCAACTGCATCGCAATATTCTCTGCAACAAGTTGCGCATCGATCTCCGGTTTTCTGACTTCCAGAATATTGATGATGATCTCACTTGTTGATACATTCTCCAGCTCTTTCTTCAGTTTTTCAATCTCTGCACCCTTTTTCCCGATAATAATCCCAGGACGTGCTGCATAGATATTGACTTTCGCTTTATTGACCGCCCTTTCGATGTCAATATGGGAGATCCCCGCATGATACAGTTTCTTCTTGAGATAACGACGTATTTCGAGATCTTCATAAAGCATCGACCGATAATTTTTATCGGCGTACCACCGTGAATTCCAGTTCTTATTGATCCCCAATCTCAGACCGATAGGATTAACCTTCTGCCCCAATCTAACACCTCCCACACGTTACTTTTCGTCAAGAATAACGGTAATATGACTCATTCTTTTCTTGATTGATGCAGCTCGGCCCTGAGCCCTTGCACGCCATCGTTTCAATGAAGGTCCTTGATCGACCATCACTTCTTTTACGTATAATATATTTTCATCGATATTCGGATTCTGTGTAGCGTTTGCAACTGCCGATTTGAGAATTTTTCCTACTATCTCTCCCGACTTCTTCTGAGAATAGTTAAGGATCACTCTCGCATCTTCCACCTTTTTGCCGCGTATCAGATCCACAACCAACCTCGCCTTTTGAGGTGATATTCTGATATATTTTGCTACCGCTCTCGCTTCCATATTTTCCGTCTCTTAAGATCTTCGCTTAATTCTTACCGTCAAAATTTAATATTTCCTATTTCCGCACTTTTGATTTTCTGTCACCTGCATGACTGAAGAATATCCTCGTGGGTGCAAACTCACCCAGTTTATGCCCAACCATATTCTCAGTTACGAATACTGGTATAAATTTCTTCCCATTATGCACAGCGAAGGTATTTCCTATCAAATCAGGGGTTATTGTTGACCGGCGGGACCATGTTTTAATCACATTCTTATTCCCCGACGAAACAGCCTTTCTAACCTTATCAAGAAGCTTTTCATCAACAAACGGACCTTTTTTGATTGATCTTGCCACTGCTTATCCCCTTCTCTTTACGATGTATTTATCTGTATCCTTATTGGTTCTCGTTTTATGCCCTTTTGTTGGTACGCCCCAGGGAGTACAGGGATGTCTTCCACCCGAGGATCGCCCTTCGCCACCCCCCATAGGATGGTCGACTGGATTCATGACAACGCCTCTTACCTTTGGTCTCTTCCCAGTCCATCGTGTTCGGCCGGCTTTCCCTATACTGATGTTTTCGTGTTCGTTATTTCCAACCTGACCGATCGTGGCTCGACAATCAATGAAAATCTTTCTCACTTCGCCGGAAGGCAATCTCACCTGCGCGTAACTCCCTTCCTTTGCCATTAACTGCCCGTAGGTTCCCGCACTTCTTATAAGCTGCCCGCCTTTTCCCACTTTAAGTTCAATATTATGTATGAGAGAGCCAACCGGGATATTCTTAAGCGGCAGTGCATTGCCAGCTTTTATATCCGCCTTCTCGCCACTGAGGATCTTCTCTCCGAGTTCGATTTTTGCCGGGGCTAGAATGTATCTCTTTTCCCCATCTTCATAATTAATCAAGGCGATTCTTGCGGACCTGTTCGGGTCGTATTCTATCGATGCAATCCTGCCGGGTACATCCAGCTTTTCTCTTTTGAAATCAATGAATCGATAACGCCTTTTATGCCCGCCACCAACATGCCTGCTCGTAATTCTCCCGAAGTTATTTCGACCACCTGTTTTTTTTATGGTTTTTAGAAGGCTCTTTTGCGGTGAATCTGAAGTAATTTCTTCAAACGTAGAGCAAGTCTGATATCTTCTACCTGGTGATGTTGGTTTATATTTTCTGATCGCCATCCGTTTATGTCCCTTCTCTATACACCGTATATGTCAATCGAATTTCCAGGGGAAAGCGTTATGACTGCTTTTTTCCAGTCCTTTCTTTTCCCCATCGTCCGTCCCATTCTTTTTTTCTTGCCTTTTATATTTATGACATGAACATCATCAACAACAACCTTAAGAAGCTTTTCCGCAGCCTTACGAATCTCGATTTTGTTCGCCCTGGAATCCACTTCGAAATAATACTTATTTTTTTCATCCTTCTCGATGGTGCTCTTCTCGGTCACCAACATTCTTTTAAGGATCGAATGCATTTCCATCATGATAGCAGCGCCCCTTCCAATTTCTTAACAGCCGGCTCCAGAATGACGAGGTGTTCATGATTCAAAACGTCATAAACATTAATGCCTTCGGACCTGATCATCTTGATTCCTTCTATATTTCTGGAAGACTTTTCCAGAAATTCGTTTCTCTCGTCCGTAACAAACAATGCCTTCTTCAATCCAAACCGATCCACGACTTCCTGAAACTTTTTCGTTTTTATTTCTTCCAGCGGAAAATCCTTCAAGACGACCAGCTTCCGGCCCTGATACTTCATACTCAATACGGATCGCAAGGCACTCTTTCTGATCTTTTTCGGAACCTTATATTTGTAATCTCTCGGCACTGGTCCGAACACGATTCCGCCACCACGCCATACGGGAGATCTGCTCGTTCCTGCCCGGGCCCGTCCTGTTCCCTTTTGCCGCCAGGGCTTCTTGCCACCGCCACTTACATCACTCCGACCTTTGGTCGCTGCCGTACCCAAGCGCCGTGACGCCATCTGCATTCTCACTACGTCATAAACAACCGCATCATTAACTTCAGCACCAAACACGGCATCACTAAGCTCAATCTCGGACACTTTATTTTTACCAATGTCAAATACTTCAGCAACCAACATCTTATTTCCCCTCAAATAGCATACTCTCAAGCCTTAGCAGAGTTTTTTATGAATAGATAGCCGTTTCGCGCTCCGGGAACCGCACCTTTTATCAGCATGATATTTCTTTCGGACCGGATGCTCCAGATCAGAAGGTTCTTCACGGTCTTCTGCTCGTTTCCCATTTGACCGGGCAGCTTTTTACCTTTCATTACCCGTGATGGATAGGCACTCGCGCCAATGGAGCCGGGAGCTCGATGGAACATCGATCCATGTGTCGATCTTCCTCCGCCGAAACCATGCCGCTTGATGACACCGGCGAACCCCTTTCCCTTGGTTATACCGGTTATGTCAACACTGTCTCCGATCTCAAAAATATCTACCGTGACTTCTTGACCCAATTCATATTCATCAATCGAGTCCGGGCGCATTTCCTTCAGGATACGGAAGTATCCCTTATTGGCCTTGTCAAAATGGCCCTGCAGCGGCTTGGTAACCTTATTCTGCTTAATTCTTCCATAACCGAGTTGAACTGCATCATAACCATCTTTCTCTGCAGTTTTTTTCTGAATCACTACCGATGGTTCAACCTCAACGACCGTAACCGGAACAGCAGCCCCATCCTCGGCAAATACCTGCATCATTCCGACTTTCCTGCCAATGATCATCTTTTTCATCAGATCCACTTTATCGTCTACATTTATTTTTTAAACGTTTGTTGCCTAAGACCACCAGCACAATCTGTTCAACAGATCCCGCACGCTGCTTGTCCCGAGCCTAAGCCTTGATTTCCACATCCACGCCCGCCGACAAGTCGAGCTTCATCAGTGCATCTACCGTGGATTGCGTTGGCTCGATAATGTCAATCAATCTTTTGTGCGTTCTTATTTCAAATTGCTCTCTTGATTTCTTGTCGACATGCGGGGAACGATTCACACAATATTTGTTGATTTCTGTGGGAAGCGGCACAGGACCCGCAACCCGGGCTCCCGTGCGCCTCGCTGTCTCCACAATCTCTTCCACCGAGCGATCAAGTAATTTATAATCGTACGCTCTTAGACGAATCCTTATCTTCTGATCTTTCATGTTATCGTTCGACCCAATATCTCATCAAGTATTCCATCAATTATTTATTCGATGACTTTGCTGACAACGCCGGCACCGACCGTTCTTCCACCTTCCCGGATAGCGAAGCGGAGCTGCTCTTCCATGGCAATAGGCGTGATCAAAGTCACTTCCATCTCCACATTATCTCCAGGCATAACCATCTCTACGCCTTCGGGCAATTTGGCCACACCGGTCACATCTGTCGTTCTGAAGTAGAACTGCGGACGATAGCCGGTAAAGAAGGGGGTATGTCTTCCACCTTCCTCCTTCGTCAATACGTAGACCTGAGCCATAAACTTCGTGTGCGGGGTAATGGAAGCCGGTTTGGCAACAACCTGGCCTCTTTCAACATCTTCCCGTTTAATTCCCCTGAGCAGCAAGCCGACATCGTCACCGGCTCTTCCCTCATCCAAGGTCTTGCGGAACATCTCGACACCCGTGCAGACTGTCTTCTGGGTCGCACGGACACCGACGATTTCCACTTCTTCACCGGTTTTGACGATACCCCGGTCAATTCTTCCCGTAACAACGGTACCGCGGCCGGAAATCGTGAAGACATCACCGACAGGCATGAGGAATGGTTTATCCAGAGCTCGTTCGGGCTCGGGGATATAGCTATCAACGGCATCCATCAGGGCATAGATGGACTTCACGTCGGGATCTTCGGCACTTTCACTTTCAAGGGCCTTTAAAGCCGATCCTCGGATGATGGGGATATCATCGCCGGGGAATTCGTATTCGTTCAGCAGCTCTCTCAATTCCAGTTCAACCAGATCAAGAAGCTCAGGATCATCCACAAGGTCTACCTTGTTCATGTAAACCACGATATAGGGAACCTGCACCTGCCTCGCAAGAAGGATATGTTCACGGGTCTGCGGCATGGGACCGTCCGAAGCTGCAACCACGAGAATCGTCCCGTCCATATGCGCTGCACCGGAAATCATATTTTTGATGTAGTCGGCATGCCCCGGGCAGTCCACATGGGCATAATGACGCTTGTCCGTCTCGTATTCAACATGGGCGATATTGATCGTGACGCCTCTTTCTTTCTCTTCCGGTGCATTGTCAATCGAATCAAAGGCTCGAAATTCGGCTAAGCCCTTTTTTGCAAGCCACTTTGTGATCGCAGCTGTCAAAGTGGTTTTGCCATGATCGACGTGTCCAATGGTTCCAATATTTAAGTGCGGCTTCGTCCTTTCAAATTTCTTCTTAGCCATCCTCCGACCTCCTTAATCTTTATGATTCTCTTGAAAAAGTAATTTCGCAACTCTTTGAGAAAGCATCCTCTGCTTTCTTCAAAATTTTTTTCAGCTCATGCGCTGACTGAAGACTGATTTTCCAGTCAATTCCGGCAAATATCTAGAAGCGATAATGCGCAAAAGCCTTATTCGCTTCGGCCATTTTATGAACGCTTTCACGTTTTTTTATCGATCCACCCCGGTTGTTTGCGGCATCGATAAATTCACCGGCCAGTTTTTCCCTCATCGTTTTTTCAGTTCTGTCACTCGCATTGGAGATGATCCAGCGGATGGCAAGGGCAACCCTTCTGGAAGCTGCAACCTCAGTGGGAACCTGATACGTAGAACCTCCAACCCGCCTCGACTTGACTTCAATGACGGGTTTTACGTTATTGACGGCCCGCTCAAACAACTCTACGGGAGATTCCTTAGCCTTTCTCTCTATAATGTCAAAAGCACCATAAAGAATGGACTCAGCAACGCTCTTCTTTCCCTCCTTCAGGAGATTGTTGACAAACTTTGCAACGAGAACATTCTTGTATTTCGGATCCGGCAGGATCACTCTTTTCGCAATTTCCCTTCTTCTTGGCATAACTCAGAACCTCACATTAACTTGGCTTTTTAGCCCCGTATTTTGATCTCCCCTGTTTCCTGTCCTGAACGCCGACTGCATCGAGCGTCCCGCGCACAATATGGTATCTCACACCGGGAAGATCCTTAACGCGCCCACCGCGAACCAGTACGACGGAATGCTCCTGCAGGTTATGACCGATTCCGGGGATGTAGGATGTCACTTCATAGCCGCTGGTCAATCGGACTCTGGCAACCTTCCTTAAGGCGGAGTTGGGCTTTTTAGGGGTTGATGTATACACCCGGACGCATACTCCCCGCCTCTGCGGTGATCCAGCCAATGCCGGCGTTGATGCTTTTTTTGCAGCTCGCAATCTGCCATTGCGAACCAACTGATTTATAGTAGGCATTACTCCTCCCGTGAACTGAACTTCAAGTACGAAATATGATTTGACTAAGAAAAGCTTGGTTAACTATCAATTCGTTGCGTGCATGTCAAGAGTTTTCTCGTCATCCGTGTTATTTTCAGCGATTTCCACCGATTCTGCCGCATCATCGGCAATGGTTTTTATGCCGAGTTTACGGTACATAACCAGTCCGGTCCCGGCAGGAATGAGCCTTCCCATGATGACGTTTTCCTTCAAACCGCGGAGGTAGTCCACCTTGCCGGCGAGACTTGCTTCCGTAAGCACCCGTGTTGTTTCCTGGAATGATGCGGCGGAGATAAAGCTCTGGGTACTCAAAGAGGCCTTGGTTATACCAAGAAGTACGGGTTCCCCGACGGCTGGACGCTCTCCTCGAGAGATAGCCTTTTCGTTTTCTTCCTGGAATCGGAACTTTTCAACCTGCTCATCAGCCATGAAGGGGGTGTCGCCAGGATCCATCACCTTTACCCGACGCAGCATCTGACGCACGATAACTTCCATATGCTTGTCATTGATCTTCACGCCCTGAAGCCTGTAGACTTCCTGTACCTCATCCACGAGATAGCGGGCCAGAGCCTTCTCCCCCTTGATCATCAGAAGATCGTGGGGATTATTCACCCCGCTCATCAAGGCTTCGCCGGCAATGACACGATCGCCTTCCTGGACACTGACATGCTTTCCTTTGGGGATCAGATACTCTTTTTCGTCGCCGATTTCCGGAACGACGATCACTTTTCTCTTTCCTTTGGCATCCTTGCCGTAGGAAACCACCCCGTCGATTTCACTGATCACGGCAAAATCCTTAGGCTTGCGCGCTTCAAACAGTTCGGCCACTCTCGGAAGACCACCGGTGATATCCTTGGTCTTCGTCGTTTCTCGCGGGATTTTGGCTATAATATCACCGGCCTTCACCTCATCCCCTTCAGAGACGACGATGTTTACACCGACCGAAAGAAGATGGCGTGCGGCAGCATTTGTCCCGGGAACCTTGGCCGTTCTGCCTTTGGCATCCTTGATGGAAACACGCGGTCGGAGGTCGGCACCTTTGAATTCCACGATGACTTTTCGGGAGAGGCCGGTAACTTCATCAACCTGCTCCTGCATGGTCTTTCCTTCAATGATATCGCCGAATTTGATGATGCCATCCAGTTCGGCAAGAATGGGAATGGAGAAAGGATCCCATTCCGCCATACGGTCCCCTCTCTTGACGGATTGGCCGTCGCCAACCTTCAAGTGCGCACCGTAGGGTACGGTATATTTGCCCCGGCTTCTCGACTGTTCATCAAGAACATGAATTTCTCCGTGGCGGCTCATCACGACCACATTGCCCGTTTTACTGGTGACATAATTGAGGTCGACATATTTCGCATTTCCATCATGACGGGAATCCAGGGTGGAATGCTCTTCAAATTTCGCCGTTCCACCAATATGGAACGTCCTCATGGTCAGCTGGGTTCCCGGTTCTCCAATGGATTGCGCCGCAATAATCCCGACGGCTTCGCCAATATTGACGAGGTGCCCGTGGCCCAGATCCCGACCATAACACTTTGCGCAAACGCCGTACTTGGCCTTACAGGTCAGGACAGAGCGGATACTGACACTTTCGATGCCTGCCCGGTCGATTTTTTCGGATAGGGCTTCATCAATGTCCTCATTGGCGCCGACAATGACTTCACCGGTAAAGGGATCCAGAATTTCTTCAAGGGCCACACGCCCGAGGACCCTCTCCCCTGCCGTCTCGATAATTTCTCCACCCTCCATCAAGGCGGAGACATAAATGCCGTCGATCGTACCGCAATCCGTCTGGGTAATAATGCAGTCCTGAGCGACATCCACCAGTCGCCTTGTCAGGTAGCCGGAGTTCGCCGTTTTCAGTGCCGTATCGGCAAGCCCTTTTCGCGCCCCATGGGTTGAAATAAAATATTGAAGAACCGTCAACCCTTCCCGAAAGTTGGCCGTAATCGGCGTTTCAATGATCTCACCGGATGGTTTCGCCATCAGTCCGCGCATACCGGCCAACTGCCGAATCTGCGCGTTGCTTCCTCTTGCCCCGGAATCGGCCATCATGTAGATCGGATTGAAACTCTCGACGATCTTTTTCCCTTCCGCTGTAATCTGCTCCTCTGTCTCAATTCCGCCCATCATTTCCGAAGCAATCTTTTCCGTAGCCTGAGCCCAGATATCGATGACCTTATTGTACCGTTCACCGTCCGTAATCAGACCGTCCATGTATTGTTTCTGGATTTCCAGAACATCGCGGTCCGCACGGCCAAGAATGTCTTTCTTATTTCCCGGGATATTCAGGTTTCTAACCGCAAATGACATCCCGGAATGGGTCGAATATTTAAAGCCGAGGTCCTTCAACCGATCTGCGAGGAGAACCGTCATTTTTTCCCCACAGGTCCGGTAACAGTAGTCGATCAGATTGGCCAGTTCCTTTTTGTTCATCACCTTGTTGATGACATCAAAGGAGATGGCTTCCGGAATAATTTCGTTCAAAAGTACCCGGCCTACGGTGGTCTGTTTCAATTCCCCATTTATCCGCACCTTTATTCTTGCCTGCAATTCCACGGCACCTGCATCAAAGGCGGAGCGGACTTCATCAGAATCGGCAAAACTCATCCCATGGCCCAGGGCATCTTCCTTCATCCGGGTTAAGTAATAGATCCCGAGGACGACATCCTGACTGGGGATGATGATGGGCTTGCCATTGGCCGGTGAAAGGATGTTGTTCGTGGACATCATGAGGACCCGTGCTTCCGTCTGGGCCTCAATGGACAGGGGCACATGAACGGCCATCTGATCACCGTCGAAGTCGGCATTAAAGGCCGTACAGACGAGCGGATGAAGCTGAATCGCCTTTCCTTCGATCAGAACCGGCTCAAAGGCCTGCAGACCCAACCGATGGAGTGTCGGGGCGCGGTTCAGCATCACCGGATACTCCCGGACGACCTCATCCAGGGCATCCCATACCTCTGCCGTCTCACGCTCCACCATTTTCTTGGCGCTCTTTACCGTCGTGACGTACCCTTTTTCCTGCAGCCTGTTGTAAACAAAGGGCTTAAACAGTTCGAGAGCCATCTTTTTCGGCAGCCCGCATTGGTGCAAGCGCAGATCCGGACCTACCGTGATTACGGAACGGCCGGAATAGTCAACGCGCTTTCCCAGAAGGTTCTGGCGAAAGCGTCCCTGTTTTCCTTTGAGCATATCGGACAGCGATTTCAAAGGCCGCTTGTTCGTTCCCGTTATGGCTCTGCCTCGTCTGCCATTGTCAAAAAGAACATCAACGGCTTCCTGGAGCATCCTTTTTTCGTTGCGAATGATAATCTCGGGGGCGTTGAGCTCCTGCAAGCGCTTCAACCGATTGTTCCGATTGATCACGCGCCGGTAAAGGTCATTTAAATCCGACGTGGCAAACCGCCCGCCATCCAGCGGAACAAGGGGACGCAAATCCGGGGGAATAACGGGAAGAACGGTCAGAATCATCCACTCCGGGCGATTCCCTGATTTACGAAGGGCCTCAATGACCTTCAATCTCTTGATGACCTTCTTTCTCTTCGTATCCGAAGAAGCGGTCTTCAACTCCTCCCGCAGCTCCACATCCATCGATTCCAGGTCGACTTCTTCAAGAAGCTTTCTAACGGCTTCCGCACCGATACCTGCCTGGAAGGCATCCGCACCGTACTGGTCTCTCAGATCATTGTACTCCTCATCGGAGAGTAACTCTTTTTTTCTCAACGGCGTGCTTTTCGGATCGAGGACGATCCACGATTCAAAATAGAGAATCCGCTCCAACTCCTTCAACGTCAGATCCAGGACATTCCCGATCCGGCTGGGCAGACTCTTGAGAAACCAGATATGTGCAACCGGCGTAGCCAGGGTGATATGCCCCATCCGCTCGCGCCGAACCTTCGACTTGATGACTTCAACGCCGCATTTTTCGCAGACAACCCCCCTGTGTTTCATTCGCTTGTAGCGCCCACAGAGACACTCATAATCCTTGACGGGACCAAATATTTTCGCACAGAAAAGCCCGTCACGTTCGGGTTTGAACGTTCGATAATTAATCGTTTCAGGCTTTTTAACCTCACCGTAAGACCAGGAAAGAATCTTGTCTGGTGAAGAAATGGATATTTTTATTGCATTGAATCGAATCGGATCTTTTGGTTTTTCAAAATAGCTGAAAACATCTTCCACAGTTTTTACTCCCGGTTATATATAACTTGATGTTGCGGACGAAGGAGACGACTTCTATTCTTCTTCAATCAATTCAACATCAAGGCAAAGACTTTGCAGTTCTTTTACCAGAACATTAAACGACTCCGGCAGGCCTGGTTCTGATGTATTCTCACCTTTAACGATCGCTTCATAAATCCTCGTTCGGCCGGCCACGTCATCCGACTTGACGGTTAAAAATTCCTGCAGCGAATACGCGGCACCGTAAGCTTCCATGGCCCATACTTCCATCTCGCCCAGTCTCTGCCCGCCGAACTGAGCCTTTCCGCCCAGAGGCTGCTGAGTGACCAGCGAGTACGGACCAATGGACCTTGCATGAATCTTGTTGTCCACAAGATGATGCAGTTTGAGCATATAGATCATACCCACGGTTATTTCCTGATCGAATGGTTCACCTGTGCGACCGTCATAGAGTGTCGCCTGTCCCTTTGAAGGAAGATCCGCCAGTTCCAGCATTCCTCGAATATCCGTTTCACTGGCACCGTCAAAGACCGGTGACGAAACGGCTATTCCCCGCTGAAGCTTGCGTACAAAGTGGACAACTTCTTCTTCGGTCGCCCCGTCCACATATTTTTCAAACTCCTTCAACCCATATATGCTCTTTAACTCGTCCCTTAGTTGATTCTGGCTGGAATAGCTCTCCAGCAGTTCATTGAGTTTTTCACCCAGCCCTTTCGCCGCCCAGCCGAGGTGCGTTTCAAGAATCTGTCCCACATTCATTCGCGAGGGCACGCCAAGAGGGTTCAGCACAATGTCAACAGGCCTGCCATCTTTAAAATAAGGCATATCCTCTTCCGGCAGTATCCTGGAAAGGACACCCTTATTTCCATGCCGTCCCGCCATCTTATCGCCGGCCTGCAGTTTCCTCTTGATTGCGATATAAACCTTCACCATTTTGATGACGCCGGGCGGCAGTTCATCGCTCGCCTTGAGCTTTTCCATCTTCTCATTAAAATAGGCTTCGACCAGCTCTATCTTGTTGTAAAGATTAGTCATCATGCGACCAACCGCCTGCTCTGTCTCCTCATCATCCACTAAGGTGATTTCCTTCCACAGATTCAGAGGAATTTCATTCAAGACTTCCGGGGTGATGACATCGCCCTTCTTGAGGCAGATTTTCTTTCTCTTTGGATCAACGATCCGTGCACCGGACTGTTTACCCTGCAGCAGGGAGCTGACGTCCTTCTTCACCATTTCCGTGACGATCCGAATCTCGTCGTCTCTATCCTTCTGCAGCATCGCCGCCGCTTCATCTTCAATATACTGTGACCTCAGGTCTTTCTCCGCTCCCTTCCGGGTAAAGATCTTGGCATCGATCACGGTCCCCTCGACACCCGGCGGAACACGCAGCGAGGTATCTCTCACATCACTGGCCTTCTCACCGAAGATAGCGCGGAGCAGCTTTTCTTCAGAGGACAACTGGGTTTCTCCCTTGGGGGTTATCTTACCCACCAGGATATCACCCGCCTTGACGGAGACACCCATCCGGACAATCCCGCTGTCATCGAGGTTGCGGAGGGCTTCTTCACCGACATTTGGAATATCCCTTGTGATATCCTCCTTGCCGAGTTTGGTATCCCTGGCCATGGTCTCAAATTCTTCAATGTGAATGGACGTGTAGATATCCTCCTTGACGATCCGTTCACTGACGAGGATGGAGTCTTCATAATTGTATCCCCCCCAGGACATGAACGCCACCATGACATTGCGTCCCAGGGCAAGTTCACCATTATCCGTGGCAGGTCCATCGGCGATAATATCGCCTCTCTTGACCCATTCCCCCTTATTGACGATGGCCTTCTGGTTGAAGCAGGTATCCTGATTGGACCGCTGATATTTAATCAAGGTGTAGATATCGACACCGGTATCGCTTTCTTCTTTCTCGGCGTTCTCGCACTTGATGACAATCCTCGAGGCATCGACACTCTCAACAAATCCGGATCTCTTGGCAACCACAACCGCACCGGAATCCCGGGCGACAGCCCGCTCCATGCCGGTCCCCACGAGAGGGATCTCCGGCCTCATCAAGGGAACGGCCTGCCTCTGCATGTTCGATCCCATCAAGGCTCGGTTCGCATCATCATGCTCCAGAAAAGGGATCAGTGTCGCGGCAACGCTCACCAGTTGGTTCGGTGACACGTCTACCATGTTGACATCCGTGGGAATCACCGTGACAAAATCTCCGCCTTTCCTTGCCGAGATCAATTCGCCTTTGAAACTCCCGTCGGAATTCACGGGTTGGTCCGCAGGCGCGATGACCTGGTTTTCCTCCTCGATGGCGGTCAGATACTTGACTTCAGGCAGGACCCGGCCCTCTCCCACCATACGATAAGGCGTCTCGATAAAACCGAACTCATTGACCCTGGCGTAGGTGCTCAGGGAAACGATCAATCCGATATTCGGACCTTCCGGCGTCTCCACGGGACAGATTCGGCCATAATGCGTAGGATGGACATCGCGCACCTCAAACCCGGCTCGTTCACGGGTCAATCCACCAGGCCCTAGGGCGGACAGCCTCCTCTTATGGGTAATCTCGGACAAGGGATTGGTCTGGTCCATAAACTGCGAAAGCTGGCTGCTGCCGAAAAATTCACTCACGACCGCAGATACGGGCTTTACATTGACGAGATCATGGGGCATCATCGTTTCGATGTCCTGAAGGCTCATTTTTTCCTTGATCGCCCGTTCCATCCGCACCAAGCCGATGCGGTACTGATTCTCAATCAGCTCGCCGACGGAGCGCACCCTCCGGTTGCCGAGATGATCAATATCATCCACGCTGCATTCCGGGACGCCGTTTTTAAGGTCGATGAGATATTTCACGGCGGCCATGATGTCTTCGTTTCTCAAAACCGTCACATTGGTGGAAACATCCAGACGGAGTTTATAGTTCATCTTCGCCCGGCCAACCGTGGAAAGGTCGTAGCTGTCGCTCTCAAAAAAGAGGCTGTTGAAAAACTTCTGCGCCGTATCGGGCGTCGGTGGATTGCTTGGTCTCAAACGCCGGTAAATCTCGATGATGGCGTCGCCGGATGCCTCCATCCGGTCAATCAGCAAGGTGTCTCTTATGGAGGCATTGGACATATCATCGCCGATCTGAATTACGCTCAGCTCCCGAATTCCTTTTTCCCGAATCGCATCCACTCCTGCGGCGCTCAACGCCTCATTGCAACGGAAGATGACTTCTCCCGTTTCCGGATCCAGGATATCGGCCGCCAGAATTCTTCCCGGCAGTTCCTCAATATCCAGTAGAATCCGTTCAACATGCTGTTCTTTGATTTTCTTCAGAATTGTTTTGTTGATCCGGCGTCCTTTCTTGAAAAGAAGTTCGCCCGAGTTCAGATCTCTGATATCGTCATAAAGTTTATGACCAATCAGAGATTCCTCAACCGCCACGTAAAAGGAATCTCCTTCACAAAAAACATGCTCCACATCATAGAAGTAATTCAGCAAGTCCTCCGTGGAGTAGCCCATTGCCTTAAGGAGAATGGTAACGGGCATCTTCCGACGGCGGTCAATGCGGACATAGAGGAGATCCTTGGAATCAAATTCCAGATCCAGCCAGGACCCCCGGATGGGAATGATCCTGGCTGAATAGATCAGCTTTCCGCTTGATAAGGTTTTTCCTTTGTCATGGTCGAAAAATATGCCTGGGGATCGGTGCAATTGGCTGACAATGACTCGTTCCGTTCCATTGACAATGAAAGTCCCCTTTTCGGTCATAAGGGGAATTTCACCGAAGTAGATCTCCTGCTCCTTGATGTCCCGGATGTTCTTCTGATCGGACACGCGGTCCGTATCAAAAACAACGAGTCGTACGACAATCTTCAAGGGAGCCGCAAAGGTCATCCCTTTCTGAATGCACTCGTTGACGTCATAACGTACAGCCCCTATTTTATAACTTACAAATTCCAGCGAGCATTTCCCACTGAAATCCGAAATGGGAAATACGCTTTTAAAAGCACCCTGCAGGCCGTAATTCTTACGATTTTCCGGAGCTTCCTTCTCCTGGAGAAATGTTTCGTAAGACCTCACCTGAATGTCAATGAGGTTGGGAACTTCCAGAATTTCTTCAATACGGCCAAAGTTTTTTCTAAATTCGCCCATGGCATTCCTAATTATAGTTTGGGCACGCAATGTGCCCTCGTGTTATTCAATTATTTAACTTCTACGGTCCCGCCGACTTCTTCAATTTTCTTCTTGATATCAGCGGCTTCATCCTTCGATACAGCTTCTTTGATGGGTTTCGGCGCACCTTCCACCAGATCTTTCGCCTCTTTGAGACCAAGACCCGTTATGGCCCGGACAACCTTGATGACCTGAATCTTCTGATCACCAAAACCGGTCAGAATCGCATCGAATTCCGTCTTTTCCTCGACGGGCGCCGCCGCCTCCGCCGGACCTGCAGCCGCGGCAACAGCGACAGGAGCTGCAGCGGATACACCGAATCTTTCTTCCAGTTCCTTGACCAGTTCGGAGAGTTCCAGAACCGTCATCCCTTCAATGAATTTCACGACATCTTCTTTTGTAATTTCCGCCATTTTCTATCCCTTCCTGTGTGTAGTTATAATGTGTGGAGTTATAATAATGTTAAAGAGTGCTCCTTTAATTGCCCTCTTCTTTTTTGGCTCGATATCCATCCAGCACCTGGACAAAACCCCGCGGCACTGCGCTGAGTACATTGACCAGCTGCGTCTGAACACCTACCATCACGGAAAGCAGCTTGGCGAGCAGAATCTCCCTGCTGGGAAGATCCGCCAATGCGCCCAGTTGCTGAACTGTAATGACCTTATCGCCCAACATGCCGATTTTAAGCTCCAATTCCGCGTTCTTCTTTGCGAAGTCCGACAAAATCTTACTCGGCTCTACGGGATCGCCATAACTGAGAATCAAAGCCAACGGCCCTTTGAAATAATCCTGCAATGCTTCAAGGGATGTATCCCGAGAGGCAATGTTCAAAAGGGTGTTTTTCACAACTTTCAACTCAGCGTTAGACTTCCGCAAGTCATTTCGCAATGCCGTCATTTTGGCAACATCAATTCCACTGAAGTTTGCCAGAACGGCCAGTTTGAATGACTTAACCTTTTGGTGGAGCTCAACGGCAACCTGCTCTTTCGTCCTCCGATCCAATCTTAACCTCCTTTCTCGCCTGCCATGCGATTACATGGCAGAATAAATTATCTTCCCGGAAAATCAGAACCTGTTACAAAGGAATTAAAAATAGGAGAACTGAGCAGCACACAGGAACATACACACAAGCTTACTGCACTGAAGCATAATTACGCTTCACTCAATAGTGATCTCGGCAGGCCGACGCACGCATCGTTTGAACCCTGTACCTGCTGTCTCAGATTTCTCTATTAGTGGTATGATTTCACATCTGCCTTGAACTGATTAAAATAGAAGTAACTTGAATTCTTATAGATTTCTTAAATCCAGCGGATCAACCCTCACACCGGGGCCCATTGTCGAGGAAACCGCGATACCTTTAACATAGGTTCCCTTACTGGTGGCAGGTTTCAACTTGATAATCATTTCCATGAGGGCCTGAATGTTTTCCATCAACTTCTCAGGACCAAAGGACACTTTCCCCACGGGACTGTGGACAATCCCTGCTTTCTCCACCCGAAATTCCACTTTGCCTGCCTTCACTTCCTTGACAGCCGTGGCGACATCAAAGGTAACCGTCCCCACTTTGGGATTAGGCATCAATCCCCGAGGACCGAGAATTTTCCCGAGTTTGCCGACGTTTCCCATCATATCCGGGGTCGCCACAACACGGTCAAATTCAAGCCAGCCCCCCTTGATCTTTTCGATGTACTCATCGGCTCCCACGTAATCTGCCCCTGCATCAAGGGCTTCTTTTTCCTTTTCGCCCTTTGCAAAGACCAGAAGTCGTACTGTTTTCCCCAAACCGTTCGGAAGCACGACACTTCCTCGAACCATCTGATCAGCATGGGCCGGATTTACACCCAGACGAAAAGCGGCCTCAACCGTTTCATCGAACTTCGCTCTTGCATTACCCGTTACAAGTTCCAACGCTTCGGAAAGCGTATAGCGGTGTCCCGGCTCCACTTTCCCCCTCGCAGCTAAATATGTCTTACCCCTTCTTGGCATGACTTAACCTCAATGTACAGTTTCGACCCGGAAGAACAAAAGCCCATTTCTTTTCAGGTCTCTACCGGTTTTTGTAAAATCGTGATTCCTACTTTAATATAAAGAACACTCCGGAATAACCTGGAGTCTAACCGGATATCTCAATCCCCATCGATCTTGCCGTACCTTCAACAATCCGGATCGCTCCTTCCATGTCCACGGCATTCAAATCTTTATATTTCAAATCTGCAATTTCTCTCACCTGCTGCGCCGATACCGTTCCTACCTTATCCCGCTTCGGATCGCTGGCTCCCTTGGCAATTTTTGCCGCCTGTTTGAGCAATACGGAGGCCGGCGGCGTTTTGGTGACGAAGGTAAAGGATCTATCTGCATAGACCGTGATCAAAACCGGAATAACCGTCCCTTCCTGATTTTGCGTCATAGCGTTATATGCCTTGCAGAATTCCATGATATTCACGCCATGCTGGCCCAAAGCCGGACCCACGGGCGGCGATGGTGTCGCTTTTCCCGCTTTCAGCTGAAGTTTGATATTAGCGATGACTTTCTTGGCCATAATAACCACCTTACTTTATGATCTTGAGGCTGTCGGTACAACTTCTTTCCGATCAGCTCTGAACAACCTGAATAAAATCCAATTCCACCGGGGTCGGTCGACCGAAGATGCTGACAATGACCCGCAACTTGCCTTTCTCTGCCTTGACCTCGTCTATCACCCCATCAAAATTCGTAAAAGGACCATCTACAATGGTCACATGGTCTCCGACTTCAAATTTAAACTTCGGTTTGGGCTTCAGGGTACCTTCATCGATTCTTGTCTTAAGAAGCTCCACATCCCGGTCGGGGATAGGCGAGGGCTTTTCCCTGCTTCCGATAAATCCCGTCACCTTTGGGGTATCCTTCACAAGGTGCCACGTATCATCGTCCAGATCCATCTTCACAAGGATGTATCCCGGGAAGAACTTGCGCTTTGACGTTTTTTTCGTACCTGATACGAGTTCCACGACATCTTCTTCGGGAATCAGAATGTCTGCAAAGCGAGACTGCATGCCGGCAGTCTCAATCCGCTCCTGCAGAGACTGTTTCACCTTGCTTTCGAACCCTGAATACGTATGCACGACATACCACTTGAAAGCCATAGTATTTTAACCCAAAACCAGTTTAATCGTCTTGGTGAGGCCGAAATCTACGATACCGAGGAAGGTGGAAACAATAATGACAACGATAATGACCACGGAGGTAGAAGCCAGGGTCTGCTTCGGTGTGGGCCACGTCACTTTCTTAAGCTCCGCCCTCGCTCCTTTCAAAAACAGGCTCACGATTTCCGTATAGCCCTTTAACTTGATCATTATATTTTCCATGCCTAAGACCTTTGACCCACTAAAAAAAATGGCAGGCCAGGAGGGACTTGAACCCCCAGCATCCGGATTTGGAGTCCGGCGCTCTATCCATTAGAGCTACTGGCCTGTAAGAACGATTTACCTATTTTGTCTCCCTGTGGAGCTTGTGGGACCGGCAGAACCGGCAGTATTTCTTGATTTCAAATCGGCCTTGCATCGTCCGCTTATTCTTCGTTGTCGTGTAATTTTTCTGCTTACACTCCGTACATGCCAAAATAATAATATTACGCATACCTCTCCCGCCTGCACACCATTGGAGCCCACGACCAGGATTGAACTGGTGACCTCATCCTTACCAAGGATGTGCTCTACCGACTGAGCTACGTGGGCGTTAAGATTTTTTCTGCGCTATTTCCTGACTCTTTTGTGGTTCGCTTCTGCCTCTCCAGAATGTAATTTTCGCACAACCGATTCTCTTTCGCAATTACGCTGGAAGACCTTTACAACCCCACACATCCCTGAGATGAAACTAAATGGAGCGGGAAACGGGATTCGAACCCGCGACCCTCAGCTTGGAAGGCTGACGCTCTAGCCCCTGAGCTACTCCCGCTTACCGATGGAATTCGATGGATAACCCGGAAAGTTCCTGTACCGAATTTTCTCCTCCCCATGGAGGCAATAAATGGTGGAGGGGGGAGGGTTCGAACCTCCGTAGGCTGAGCCGACAGATTTACAGTCTGCTCCCTTTGACCGCTCGGGAACCCCTCCGCTTTAGCAATACTTATCTGGAGCTGGCGATGGGACTCGAACCCGCAACCTGCTGATTACAAATCAGCTGCTCTACCGATTGAGCTACGCCAGCACAAACGCATTTTCAATGACTTCAATCGTTCAATTCGCAAAAATACTGCGAACTAAAAACCCTGAAGCGGTGAACTTAATTTGATTGTCTGCGTTTGTCAAGTAAATTTTAAACAATATTTTTACCGGTTTTCTTCACCCGTGCCAGTGGAACCGGTCATTTTTTCTCCCGGCTATACGGAATTCTCCTGCGGTTCTTCAATGATTTCGGCAGAAAAAATAAAAATAGCCGCATGTTCGTTTTTCCAAGCATCATAGGGAAGTCCGGCCTTATAGCAGGTCTCCTCCAGAAAAGTCAAGGCATCCCAATCGTATTCCGTCGCCACTTGAGGCAGTAATAAGCCCGAACAATTTCCCAGCATGATGTATAACCCATGCTTCCCGATTTCTATTTCCTCGGGACTTTCTATTTTTTTCAAAGGGGACAGCACGGATATCTCAATCGAGAGATCCCCCAGTTCATCCCCTTTCAAGGGAAGAAATCTCGGATCTTGAAAAGCGGCGGCCAAGGCCATTTCCCTCACGGCCTGATTGAGAGGTTTGAAGGCCTGGATATAGCCGATACAGCCACGCAACTGTCCCCGTTTCTTAAGAGTTACGAATACCCCTCTTTTCTCCTGAAGTACGGAGGAAATTTGATTTTTCTCCTGCTCTTTGGGAGATGCGCCCTCTTTCTGCAGCTTCGCCTCGATCGTTGACCGGACGATCTCCAGCAAGGCCCTCCTGTCTTCTGCCGTTAAATTCATCGTCGTTCCCCCTTGTAGAAAACAGCGGCCGCATATCCGACAACACCGCTTCTGTCTCCGGTCACATCTCCTGAATTCGCATACTTCAAGACATCCGCCTTATCCGCCCCCAATTGCTTCGCCACCATCAGAGTCACAGCCGCCGGCCCTCCTCCGCAAGCCTCACCGACCCCCTTTTCCAGATCTCTCATTAAGCCGACCTCGTCCATTTTGCCGAGATGTTCGACAATACGTCGATCCATTTTCAGCGCCTGCTCATAGTTATGAAAATGAGACAAATCCGAGCTGCCCACAACCAGTATTTTTTTTTCTCCTGCACAGGAAACGATTGCATCAGCCAGAAGGCTGCACGTGTCCTCATCCTGGTCGCCCATCATTAAAGGAACAAAGAGGAATTCTCCGAGAGCAACCTGCAGAAAGGGCAATTGAATTTCAACGGAATGTTCCTGGGTGTGGACATTCGGCAGGAAGGAAATGCGAGTATCCTCTTCCAGGAGTCTGTCGGCAATGGCCGAATGGACGCGGACAACGCCCAGAGGCGTTTCATACCCCCCTTGATTGAAAAGGGAAACACCGCGGAAATAGGCGCGGTGGCTGGGTCCGATCACGAAGACGACATCGAAAGTTTTACCCTGGATCTGCTTATAGGCGTGCGCCGCAACCTGGCCGGAATACATATAGCCCGCATGGGGTGCGACAAGGCCGAGAATTTCTCCTTGAATCGGTGCATTCGACACCTGGGTAAAATAATGAAGAATATCCCTTTCCAGGATTCGAGGATTTCCCGGATACCATGAACCTGCAATCAGGGACTTTTTAATATAGTCCATAGCGATCTCCTCCGTTTCATGGCGGTTCGCAGGCTGGCGAGAATTGCTCCTCCCAGGCAAGCGCAATCTCATAGGGTTAAATTTAAACAGCCAGAACCGAGGGCATTCTCTTCAGCCCTTTGACCGGCCTATTCCCCTCCCGATCATTTTAAGCGCCAAGTCACACCCTCCGGGGTATCGGCCACCATAATTCCCATTTCCAGAAGCTTCTGACGAATTTCATCCGCCTGCGCCCACTGTCCCGCCGCACGCAGATCCTCCCGTTGATTCATCAAGCGCCTTGCCTCTTGAGTCAGCTGTTCTTCCTCAAACTTCAGCACGCCGAACACCGCATCGACCTTCTTCATAGCCTCCAGGACCGAATCCCGCTGCTCCAGAGTCAATTGACCCTGGGCAAGAGGAATACTGACTTTCTTGACGAAGGCGAACAGGGCAGCCAGGGCTCCGGAGATGTTGAGATCATCATCCATGGCCGTGGTAAATCCCTGCCGGAGATCATAAATCAGCTGTTCTAGATCAGGATGCCCGCCCCCAGCCTTGAATCGGATCAGACGCTGGATGAAGCCATTGAGTTTAAGGACTGTATATTTTGCCGTATCCAGAGCACCAAAAGAAAAGTTCAGCGGTTTTCGATAATGTGAACTGAACAGGAAAAAGCGGACTTCTTGACCAGTATAGCCCTTTTCTTCCAGATCCTCAAGGGTCAGGGCATTGTTGAGGGAGCGGGACATCTTTTTCCCGCCGACCATGACCAGGTCCGTGTTGATCCAGTAATTCGCAATCTTTTTACCCGTCGCGGCCTTGCCGATGGCCATGACATTCTCGCAATGGGGGAAGACAATATCGGAACCGCTCGCATGGATGTCGAAGGTATCAGCGAGATAATGCTGGGCAATGGCGGCGCATTCCAGATGCCAGCTCGGCCGGACGCTGCCCCAGCGGGTCTTGAAGCACACCCCCCGTTTCAACTCACTGAGCGTGGATCGCTTCAACAGGGTAAAATCCACGGGGCTGTCTTTTTCGTAGTAATCCAGGTCGATCGTCCGGCCATGCTGAACCCGGGTAAGGTCGATATTGGAAAGGCACCCGTAATCATTCAGTTTTGAAATGTCGAAATAAACGGATCGCAATTTTTCATAGGCAAATCCCCTATCGACCAGTTTGTCCACCAGCTTCACCATGCAGTCGAAGTTCTCGCTGGCCCGGGGATAACTCTCGTCCTTTTTGATGTTCAGCTTCTCGATATCCCGGAGAAACGCCTCTGCACAGCGGGCCGTATAAATGCCCAGATCCATATCTTCCCGTTCGGCGCCCCGAATGGAACGATCCGCCAGATCGATGATGTTCAGGACGTGCTTGACCGGATAGCCTCGAAATTCGAGATACCGGCGGATCAGATCGGAAACCACAAACCGGCGATAACTGCCAATATGGGGGACCTCATGGATCGTGGGCCCGCAGGAGTGCATCAGGACGAGTTCCGGATTGATGGGCCGGAAGAAGGTTTTGCTTCGTAACAAAACGTTGTAGAAGCGGATGGTGGATTCTTCCTTATCCATGAACAGCTCGGTGCTGAGGTAACGTTCACCGCTGTCCGGAAAGATCACCACGATTACGCCCTCGCTCATCTCTTTTGCCTTCTGCGCCGCCACATGCATGGCCGCCCCCGAGCTCATCCCCGCCAGGATTCCCTCTTCTCTGGCCAGCCTTCTGGCCATCTCATAGGCATCCTCATCCAGGATGTGAACCTTTTCGTCAAGACTGCGTTTATCATAGATTCCGGGTACATAGGATTCCTTCAAATTCTTCAGACCCTGAATCCGGTGCTGAAGATAGGGTTCCACCCCGACAATTTTAATCTCCGGATTGTATTCCTTCAGCCGCCGGGAAAGCCCCATCGCCGTTCCCGTTGTCCCCATCGTGGCGATAGCCATGGTGACCTTTCCGTCGGTCTGTTGCCAGATTTCCTCGGCCGTCCCGAAATAATGGGCCAGGATATTGTCGGGATTATTGAACTGGTCCGGAACAAAATAGCGATCCGGATTTTCCCGCATCATGCTGTAAACGACCTCGATGGCTCCGTCCGTTCCCATACTGGCTGGGGTAAAATACAATTCCGCTCCCATAGCCTTGAGGATTTTTTTCCTCTCTTCGCTGGCCGATTCCGCCATCGCCAGGCACAACCGATATCCCTTGGCCGCCGCAATCAACGCCAAGCCGATACCTGTGTTGCCACTGGTTGCTTCCAGGATGATTTTATCCGCGGTCAATTCCCCTCGCTTTTCGGCCTCGTTGATCATATAAAGGGCTGTCCGGTCCTTAATGGATCCACCCGGATTAAAACTTTCCAACTTGGCATATATCTTTACATTCGGATTCGGATTCAACCGGCGAATCTCAACAAGGGGCGTATTGCCTATCGACTCAATAATATTGCCGTAAAGTTTCTTCATGCCTCTCTTTTCGTCCCATGATCGCGGCTGTAAACAATGCCCATGGTTCTTCCTCTGCAGTAATATTCTTTTTTCCAATAAAGAGATGTTCCTTGATCTTGATTTGAAGGAAATTCGGGTAAAATATGAATACTGAATGCCAGGCTATGGCTTCGTGAAAGTTTTTTTTCAGGCGTGATCTTAAGTTACTGAAAAGGAATTGCGGTTTTAGCTGTCCAACTTCGGGAGGGGAATTTTAAGAAACTTTACCCCTTCGTCTTTCAACAGGTCTTCCTCCTGCTTCGTCGTGGTCCCTTTGATATTTCTGGGATCCTCCTTGCCGTGAAAGATGTTCAACGCCACTTCCGCAAACCGTTCGCCGACATCCTCGAAATGTTTATTGACATAGTCCTGAAATTTCTGCAGCAGGCTTGTCTCGCGGGGATCTTTTTTACCATCGCTCTCTGAATTTCGACTCACGATCTTCGGCGAAGAAGGCAGTTGCCGGGCTTCAAAACTTCCACAAATCGGACAGGCAATCATCTTTTGTTCCTTCTGTTCTTCGAAGGCCTTTCTGTCCTTGAACCATCCCTCAAATTTATGCCCTTTTTCACATTTCAGATCATAAATAATCAAGAATACTACCTCTTTAATTCTCTTCGGTCCTCAATAGCACGTTAATCAGCAAAAAACAATAGAGCAGAAACAGAGTAGATTCAAGGTAAATTCCCGCAAGATTTGCTGTGACAGCTTTGATCCTGCGCCCTATCATCAGATTTGTGATATTTCATAGGAGAATATTTTATGGCGGATCATGTAAATTAATGGTGGACTTTTCTCAATAAATTTTATATGAACATCCCCCTGTCGGGATGTGGCCCAGCTTGGTAGGGCACTGCGTTCGGGACGCAGGAGTCGCGCGTTCAAATCGCGCCATCCCGACCATTTTTATGAGCCCACCACGGAAGCCATCTGGAAGATCGGCAGGTACATCGCGATGATCATTCCTCCGACGACGCCTCCCAGAAACACCATCATGAAAGGTTCCAGAAGAGCCGTCATGGCGCTTACCGCCGCATCCACTTCATCGTCATAAAAGTCCGCGATCTTGGCCAACATGGCATCCAAGGCACCGGTGTGCTCTCCAACGGCGATCATCTGAACGACCATGGGAGGAAAGAGTCCCGATGCCTCAAGGGGTTCCGCAATCGTTTTTCCCTCACTGATGCTGCGCCGCGTGTTCATCAGCGCCTCTTCGACAATCTTGTTTCCTGCCGTCCTGCTCACAATGGCCAAGCCGTCCAGAATAGGGACACCGCTGCTCATCATCGTGGACAGAGTCCGCGTGAACTTGGCCACGGCAACCTTTTTCAGGAGTGGGCCGAAGACAGGCAGCTTCAGGAGCACGCGGTCTACCAGAACCGTTCCTTTTTCGGTCCGATAAAATTGTTTAAATCCGAAAATCGCCGCAATAACCGCCGCAACCATATAAACAAAATAGTGCTGCATAAATGCGCTGGCATTGACCAGAAACTGTGTCGGCGCCGGCAGCGCCCCACCCATATCGGAAAACATTTTCTGGAAGACGGGGATTACCTTCAGCAGCAACAATGTCACGACGCCGATGGAGATCACCAGAACACTGATCGGATAAGTCATGGCGCCCTTAACCTTTCGCTTGAGCTTCATGGCTTTTTCCATATACGCGGAAAGTCTTCCCAGGATGACATCCAGGATACCGCCGCTTTCCCCGGCCGCAATGAGATTGACAAAGAGTTCGTCAAAAATCTGAGGGTACTTTTTCAGGGCATCCGTCAATGAAGCTCCGCCTTCAATATCCTCTTTGATGGAAAGGATGATCTTGGCAAAGGTTTTATTGGTTTCCTGCTGGGCAAGGAGATCCAGACATTGGATCAGGGGGAGACCGGAATCGATCATCGTCGAAAAAATTCTGGCAAAGATGACGATCTGCTTCTCTTTTACTTTTTGCTTGAGAAAAGGAAGATATTCAAGAAGGTCTTTGGGTTTTTTCTTAATCGTTATCGACTTGTAGCCCTGCCTCCGAAGCAGCTTTCTCAAAGTGGCTTCATCGGCAACCTTCATTTCGCCTTGCTTGACCTCACCCCTCCGTGTGGTCGCTTCCCATAATAACTCAGTCATGACGACAGCTCCTTCTGTTCAGAACTTTCCTTAAAAAAATCTTTGCCTCTCCCAGACAGTAAAAGGTTCCGGGCAGAAACTTATTTCAAGAAACGTTCCCTCCTGTCGTCTTTATTCTCGATCCGTTCAAGGATTATCTCAATGCGGTCGGCAGATGCAGAAAAATGCTGAGGATAGGGTATAAAACCGAGGAGGGTACCAACGCGAAGAAAACTTTGATCAGGAACCGGAAGAAATCCCGCAATCCTGTGTCACGAATTGTGCCAGATTGTTTTCCGACGGATCTCATGCATCACGATCCCTGCCGAAACAGACACATTGAGTGAATCGATTTTCCCCAGCATCGGAATGGAGATCAGAAAATCACATTGTTTGCGGATCAATGGCCGCATGCCCTTTCCTTCCGCCCCCATGACCAGACCGACGGCCCCCTGATAATCCGGGACGGATACGGACTGCGTTGCATGCGCGTCAGCCCCGAATATCCAGAAGCCACGTTTTTTTAGTTCATCAAGGGCGCGGACAAGATTGGCAACACGGGCGACAGGAAGATAACGGGCAGCCCCTGCGGAGGTCTTGATAACCGTAGCGGTAACGGAAGCCGCCCGGTGTTCGGGAAGAAGAACACCATTGGCACCAAAACAGTGCGCCGTTCGAAGAAGGGCCCCGAGGTTATGGGGATCGGTGATCCCGTCCAGGATCAGAACCAGATCATGAAGGCAGGATGGATGGCGATTGGCGATCACGGCATCCAGATCCCGGTAGAGATAAGGTTTGCACATGCCGAGAACACCCTGGTGGGACGATGTGCCGGCCAGTTCATCCAGGAAGGCCCGCTCCCGGATCTCCACGGGAATCCCTTGTTGCGCCGCCATGGTTGAAATCTCGCGGATCGCCGACTCGCTTCGCCCCCGGGCAACGACGATCCGCGTCACGCCTCCGCCGCCGCTGATAAGCGCCTCCTTAAGAGGGTTGACGCCATAAATCACTTCCATGATGGTCCCTTTAGATACGGCACGAAATGAGGTTAATGCAATGAAAGGTCAAAAAGAAGTTCACTTCGGCGAAGTTGAGACGATGCAACTGCAGCAAAGCGTTCGCAGGAATGCTGATCGGGCCGCCAAATTCAGGGAGCACCCCGATCTGGAATCGGGATTATCTTTCCATCAGCCCCCGGGCGATCTCCTGGCAGAGCTCGTCTGCCGCCGCCACCGGGTCTGCCGCCGTCTGAATCGGTCTGCCGACCACGAGATAATCCGAACCCCGCCGAATGGCCTCTTCAGCGGTCAGGGTGCGCTTCTGATCATCTCCGGAAACCCTGGCCGATCCGCGAATCCCCGGCGTTACAATGACAAAGTCCCTCCCGCAGGCCCTTCTTATCGCCTCGACATCCTGTGCCGAGGCAACAACCCCGGAAAGACCGGTATCCTGAGCCATGCGTGCCAGTCTCAGGACCAGTTCCGCCGTTGAGCAGGAAAAACCGAGTGCCCGCAGATCGTCGTCATTGAGGCTGGTCAAAACCGTCACCCCGAGAACCAGAGGCACGGGCAGGTCCCGCTGCCGGGCCATCTCCCGTACGGCCTTTGCGGCCTCTTCCATCATACTCTTCCCACCCAGGGTATGGACGTTGAACATGGCCACCCCCATTTCCACGGCGCCTTCAGCAGCCCGGGCAACCGTGTTGGGGATGTCATGAAACTTGAGATCAAGAAAAACCCGGGACCCTGTTTCCTGTATTTCCTGAACAAGCCTGGGGCCGAAACGGGTAAAGGCCTCCTTGCCGACCTTGAATACCCCGACATGCCCCGTAAGACGCCGGACCCAGGACATGGCCTCGTCGAGCCCCTTGCCCATGTCCAGGGCAAAGATCAGCTTTTCTCGCGCCGCCTTATTCGACATAGTCTTCGTCACCGATAAATTCCGTCGTATCGTCGACGATGAGCTTGAAATCTTCCTTGGCCCCCATGAGATATTCCGGATGGGAAAAATAAACCTTGTTATCGGCAATTTCCCGGAGGGCGCCGACTATCTCCCGGTTGTTCCGGGTATTGGTTAATGCTTTCGAACCTTTCAAAAGCTGCTTGGATCTTTTCACCGCCAGTAAAACCAGGGCGAAGCGATTCCCCGTAACTATCAGAGCGTCTTCAACAGTAATTCTTGCCATGCTGAACAGGCCTCCCTAAATAATATTCCCTGCGTTATCTTAAGTTAGTTTTGATCCAGGAGATCCTGAATCTGCTTTTTTCTTCTTATCGCCCGACTTTTTTCCGACCGATAAATCGTCTGGAGAGATTCGACCGCCTTTTCCAGGGAATCATTGAAGATGACATAGTCGTAGCCGCTAGCCTCTCCTATTTCCTCCCGCACCTTGTTCAGACGTTTCTTTATTTCAGCGTCCGATTCTCCCCTTTTCTGCAGCCTCGCCTTCAGCTCAGCCAAAGAGGGAGGTAAAACAAAGACATAAATACCACCCGAATAATTCTTTTTCAATGTCTTTGCCCCCCTCATTTCGATATCCAGGAGCATATTTCGACCCTGATCCAAAAAGTGGTCCATGATTTTCCCGGAGGTCCCGTAATAACGGCCATAATTCTCTTCCCATTCGGCAAACTCCCCCCGGTCAATCCGCTCCCGGAACTCCGCCTCAGAGATAAAGAAGTAATCCCTACCATCTTCTTCTCCCGGCCTGGGCTTCCGGGTCGTATAGGAAACGGAAAATTGAACCTCGGGATGCCGTTCGAGGAAAATCCGGCGGATCGATGTCTTCCCCGTCCCGGACGGAGCGGACAGGACAAGAAAAAGCCCCCTGGATTCTGCGTCCGAATTATTCAATGTTCTGCACCTGCTCTCTCAATTTGGCAAGTTCACTCTTGATCTCGATCACCTGCCGGGAGATATGCGCATCACTGCTCTTGGACCCGATCGTATTGATCTCTCTGCCCATTTCCTGGATGAGAAAATCAATTTTCCGTCCCACGGCTTCCGTGCTGTCCATCATGGTTTCAAATTGTTCGAGATGACTGCGGAAGCGCACGGTTTCTTCCGTAATATCACTCCGTTCCGCCATGACTGCCACTTCCTGAGCCAGACGCGCCTCATCGATAACCAGCCCCTTTGTCAATTCCTGAACGCGGGCAACCAGACGGGCGTGATATTCCTCAAGGAGCACCGGCGTTCTCGATATGATCCCATCGAGGGATTTCCGAATCGTGCCCATCCGGTCCCGGAGGTCCCGATAGAGAATGTCTCCTTCCGTCTTTCGCATGGCCTTCAGTTTCGCCAAGGCCTCATAAAAGATCGGCTCCACCTTGGCCCAGCAGGCTGGCAGATCCGGCACAGCTTCCACAGGGATCATGACATCCTTGAAACGCGACAGAAGGTCCAGGGTAATTTCATCGGTAAGATTCAATTCACTCTTCATCTCTGCCAGAAGAGAAAAATAATTTTTCAACAAGGGCAGGTTGAGGGAATACCGATTTCCACCTTCTCCTTCACTCTCCGCATCCATCTTAATGGAGACATCAACCCGGCCACGGAAGAAATGCTCGCCGATTTTTCTTTTGATCTCCATCTCCATGGGGAAAAAAAGGTTGGGAAGGCGAAGGGACACCTCCAGATAGCGATGATTGAGCGATCTCATCTCAACCACGATCTTTCTCTCGTTATCCGTGGATTCCGCCCTTCCATAACCGGTCATGCTGCTGATCATAACTTTTCCCCTATTCCTCAAAATTCTGTCTATGCATAACAGTCTGCGTTTGTTCAGCCCTCTCGGTTCCTCAACTGATCGACATATCTGGCCCGGATCTTATTGAACATTTCAATCGAGGATTTTTCCGCATAATCGGGATAAGTCCAGGGAAGCGTTGAAAAGGTCTTATGACTGTACATCAGGGTCAAATCCGCGTAAATCCCGTCCCGCAGGTAAGGCCGATGGGTATATCCCTTTCCCGTGGCAAGAATCAGATGGGCCTTGGCGATGTACCCCGGATCGATATTGACCGTTCTCTGCCCGGCCACGGCGAACCGATCCTCCAACCCGTTGGTCAGGTTCTTGACATCGGGCAGGCTTTCCGGACGGATCAGGCGTTCGAAAGACACAAACCGCCTCAGTAATGAGGGCCCCATTTCCGCCGCATAGTAAGACGTATATTCGAAAGAGAGCAGGCCGCTGATGAAGTCCGTTCCCCCGTAAGTCTCGATCAGACAGGTCAGGATATTCCGCAGAACGTCCCGATCCACGGCAAAGAGACTCATGATCAGCTTGACCGGTTCAGCTTCGCGCGGCCGGCTCATAGGACCTTCTTCAACTCCTGGCGGGTAACCGTTGCCGTTCCTACCTTGCCGACCACAATCCCCGCGGCATAGTTGGAGATCGCCGCCGCTTCGCGGAAACTTGCCCCCGAGGCCATACAGAGGGCGAAGACGCCGATCACCGTGTCCCCTGCGCCGGTGACGTCAAAAACTTCCCGGGCTTCGGTCGGAAAAAGGGTATGCAGGATCTCGCCCTTTTGTCCGTCCCTTTCAAAGAGGCTCATCCCTTCCTCTCCCCGGGTAATCAGCAAAGATCGAAAGTTATAACGGGAAAGCAGTTCCTTCCCGACCTTCACGAGTTCATCCCCGGTCGGCGCATCGACACCCACGGCTTTTCCCGCTTCATGATGATTGGGGGTAATGATGTCCACACCTGCGTAAAGGGACAGGTCGGTACGCTTGGGATCGACGCAGACCACGATATCCGTTCCGGATACCAGGTCAAGGATACCGGCCATCAGGTCTTCAGTCACAACCCCTTTGCCGTAATCGGAAACAACGATGGCCCCCAGTTCCCCACACAGCGTCCGGATATAGTCGATTAGTTTTTCGATGCTCTCCAAAGCCGCGGTTTTCCGGCTCTCCCGATCGAACCGCACGACCTGCTGCCCGTGGGCAATAATTCTTGTTTTCAACGTGGTCGGACGCCCCGCCTCGACAATCAGTCCCGCCGGGTCGATCTGCCGCCGGCGGAACTCTTCCCGGATCCGCTCAGCCATGGCATCCTCGCCGACGATGCCGGCGCCGTAGACGGTCCCCCCCATGGCATAGATGTTATTGATGACATTGGCGCAGCCGCCGAGAAGGAGGTGATCCCCCGAAACATCCACCACGGGTACCGGCGCCTCGGGAGAAATCCGGGCAACCTTCCCCCGGATGAAGTGGTCCACCATGACATCACCGACCACCAGCACCCGGGCCTCGGGAAAACGGTCAACGATTTCCTGGGCTCTCTTCCTGTCGATAGCTTTTTTCATATCAAAATTATCAAAATATCAAGATTTTCAAGCGAATTTTATACCTCAGAAAGCGACCGATGCTATTACCATGAGGCAAGTTTGTCAATGAATTTCTTGCCTTGACTTTCGCTTCGGAATTTTGCCGGTCTATTCCTGATTGACTTACCAAAAATTATCAAGTAGAGGGAAATACTTAAATAATAAATAGGTTTACTCTGGAAAATATATCTTCATGATCCGGTCGATTCTTCTCATTTTTGTGGGAGCGTCCATTACGGCATTTTTCTGTTTCTGGGCCGTTGTTTTCTCCCTCCTTGGCGCTGGAGAGAGCCGCATCCACAAACTGGCCCGGCTCTGGGCCAGGATTCTGCTGTCTCTTTCTTCTATTCCCGTGGAAATTTCCGGCTGGCGCCATGTCCTGCTGGACAGCCCGCAGATCTTCGCCGCCAATCACCAGAGCGATGTGGATACTTTGGTCGCCATGGCCTGGACTCCCGTCCCGTTCCGCTGGATCGCCAAGAAGGAACTCTTCAAAGTCCCGCTCTTCGGCGCCGCCATGCGCAATGCGGGATACATCCCCATTGACCGCAGGGATCATGACAGCGCCCTGAAAAGCCTGGAGGAGGCTGCCCGGATCATCCGAAAGGGCAGTTCCGTCATGACCTTTCCCGAAGGGACCAGAAGCAGCGATGGAACGATCCAGCCTTTCAAGCAGGGGGTCTTTTATCTGGCGATTCAAGCCGGTGTTCCCATTGTCCCGGTAACGATTATCGGCAGCGGCGCCATCATGCGGAAGCGCTCCTTGAAGATCAACCCGGGCGGCGTGAAGCTGATTTTTGACAAGCCGATCGATGCAAACAACTATTCGATTGAAAATCGCCACCAGCTGATCGAGGAGGTGCGCAATACCATTCTCGAAAATTACCGGAAACATTCCTCCCCTTCCGGGTCCGGTTTTTCCGCTCAAAATGCTGGGATAGAAAAGGGAGTTTGAGGTGGGAAATAAATCTTTAAACAATCCTCATCCCCCTTCTTCATGGAAGCATGAGATTCCCGGCGTCATCAGCCTGACGGCGGCCCTTTTCCTGCTCCTGTGCCTTTTTTCCTATTCCCCCCAGGACCCCTCCATCGGCCATTACGTCCCGGCGGGAGAACCGGTCCACAATCTCATCGGCCGGCTCGGCGCACACCTTTCCTATGCCCTTCTCTGGTTCTTCGGTCTGAGCATTTTCCTCTTGCCTGCCGGATTGCTTACGGTCTCCGTTCTGTATTTTACCCGACCGGATTTCAAGGCAGGTAAAAAAATCTACTTCGGATTTTCCGGGTTGATGCTTGCCTCCTGTGGCCTCCTGTCTCTTCTGGCTCCTGGTTTGGGCATCTACGAAATTCAAGATCAACCCGGCGGTCTACTGGGTAAGGCGCTGACGACCCTGCTGTCTTCCTCCCTTGGTTTCGCCGGTACAGCGCTTCTGCTCTTGTTTGCCCTGACCCTTTCCCTGATGATCCTGTTCCGACTCTCCCTGCTGTCCCTGGGAAGCGTGCTGAAGGCGAGCCTGACGGCGGGAGGGCCGGCCCTGATGTCCCTGTTCCGGAAAGGCAGATCCATCCTCCCGGAAAAGAAGGAAAAGACGCCCCGCATCAATGCCCAGAAGTCGGCATCGTTGCCGGCCAGGGAAAAGGCCAAACCGCCGGAACCGTCCCCCCTCGTCCCCGTTGTGCGCCGCGGGGGAGGCTATACGCTGCCGCCCCTTTCCCTGCTCGACTACAAGGAGCGCAAGGATACGAAGATCAAGAAGGACGCCCTGCTGGCCAACTCCCGCACCGTGGAAAAAACCCTGGCCGACTTCGGCGTGGAAGGAAAAGTGGTGGAAGTCCAGCCCGGCCCCGTCGTTACCCTCTACGAACTGGAGCCGGCGCCGGGGGTCAAGATCAACCGGATCACGACCCTTTCCGACGATCTCGCCCTCGCCCTGAAGGCGCCCAGCATCCGGATCATGGCCCCGATCCCCGGCAAGGCCGCCGTCGGCATTGAAATCCCCAACGGCAACCGGGAAACCGTTTACCTCCGGGAAGTCCTCGACAGCGAGACCTTCCGGGAATCCCGCCTGGTCCTTCCCATCGCCCTGGGAAAGGATATCGTCGGCATCCCGGTGGTTGCAGACCTGACCCGCATGCCCCACCTCCTCATCGCGGGAACCACCGGCTCGGGCAAGAGCGTTTCCCTCAACGCCATGATCTGCAGCATCCTGCTCAAGGCCGCGCCGGAGGACGTCAAGTTCCTCATGATCGATCCCAAGCGGCTGGAGCTCTCTTCCTACGAAGGGATTCCCCATCTTCTCCATCCCGTGGTTGTGAATCCCAAGAAGGCGGCCCAGGTCCTCAAGTGGGCCGTGGAAGAAATGGAGCGCCGCTACCAGTTGATCGCCGCGGCGGGCGTCAAGAACATCGATTCGTACAACAAGGCCCTCGCCACGGCCGCGCCGCAGCAGCCCCTGCCCGGCTTGATACCGTCCGAAGGGAATTCCCAGGGTTCGCTACCTTCCAAGCTGCCCTATATTGTCATTATCATCGATGAGCTGGCAGACCTCATGATGGTTGCCCAGAAAAATGTGGAGGATTCCCTGACCCGGCTGGCCCAGATGGCCCGGGCGGCAGGCATCCACCTCATGCTGGCAACCCAGCGGCCCTCTGTGGATGTCATCACCGGCCTGATCAAGGCCAACTTTCCCACGCGGATCTCCTTCCAGGTTTCCTCCAAGGTGGATTCCCGCACCATCCTCGATCAGCAGGGGGCGGAAAGTCTGCTGGGCTCCGGGGATATGCTCTTCGTCCCCCCCGGAACCGGAAAAATGTCGCGGATTCACGGGGCTTATGTCTCCGACCGGGAGATCGAACAGATTACCGAATTCATCAAGCAGCAGGCGCAACCTACCTACGACGAATCCATCTCCCGCTACGAAGCGGATTCCGAAGCAAGGGAGGGGGAAAAGGGCGACGAGGACTTTGACGAGAAATATGACGAAGCCGTGGAACTGGTGACGGACCTGGGGCAGGCCTCCATCTCCCTCGTCCAGCGCTACATGAAGATTGGTTATAACCGGGCCGCCCGCCTCATCGAACGGATGGAGGCGGAAGGCATCGTCGGGCCTTCCGACGGCGCGAAACCCCGTAAAGTCCTGGTTGGAAAGTTGCCGCGATGAGAGAGAGCACCGTTCATGTGGTCAGCCTCGGCTGCCCGAAGAATCTCGTGGATTCGGAGGTGATGGCCGCCCTGCTGGTCCAGGCGGGCTGCCGGATCGTCTCCACGCCGGAAGAGGCCGAAATCCTGCTCCTCAATACCTGCGCCTTCATCCTGCCGGCCCGGGAAGAGTCCATCGATGAGATCTTCCGCCTCGCCGAACTGAAGAAGACCGGAAAATGCCGGTATCTCATCGTGGCGGGCTGCCTCTCCCAGCGCTACGGTGCGGAGCTGGCGAAGGAGATCCCTGAGGTCGACCTCTTTCTGGGGATTTCGGAAGTGCCGAACATTGCCGATCATCTCCGGAAGCTGAGGGAAGGGCAACCTGACGCGAAGATCAATCGCGCCATGGTGATCCCGCCACTCTTTCTCATGGATGCCGGCCATCCCCGCCTCCTTTCCGCCCCGACCTTCAGCGCTTACCTCAAGATTGCCGACGGCTGTTCCAACCGCTGTACCTACTGCAGCATCCCCAAGATCCGGGGGAAGGGACGCAGCCGGCCGGTCGATGATCTCCTCAGGGAAGCGGAAGGCTTGGCGGATCGCGGCGTCAAGGAACTGATCCTGATTGCCCAGGACACGACCGCCTATGGCCGGGACCTTCCGGGCAAACCCACCCTGGCCCTGCTCCTCCAGGAACTGGCGGGGCTGGACGGCCTGGCCTGGATCCGTCTTCTCTATACCTATCCCACCGGTCTGACGGACGAACTCTTCGAGGTTATCGCGGATCACGACCGGATCTGCTCCTACCTGGATGTCCCGATCCAGCACATCGACGACGACATCCTTAAAGCCATGAAGCGCCGGGGCGACAGTCATCTCATTCGGAATAAGCTGGAACGCGCCCGGGTTATCATTCCCGAGCTAGCCCTCCGGACTTCCCTCATCGTGGGATTCCCCGGAGAAACCCCGGCCAGATTTCACCGTCTCCTGGCCTTTGTTCAGGAGACCCGCTTCGACCATCTCGGCGTCTTTCCCTATTCCCCCGAAGAAGGAACACCAGCGGAAAAACTCCCTCGCCAAGTCTCGGACAAGACGAAAAAGGCCCGGCGCAACCTGCTCATGGAAGAGCAGGCCGTCATCTCCCATGAAATCAATTCGACCCTCGTGGGCTCCCAACAGGAGGTGCTGATTGATGGACCGAGCAGTCATCCCGATTATCCCTTCGTAGGCCGCGGCCGTCGCCAGGCCCCGGACATCGACGGGGTAACCTATGTAAAAACCGGAGGCCGGCCCCTTCCGCCCGGTACCCTGGTCCCCTGCCGGATCGTCGCCGCAGACGACTACGATCTCTTTGCGGAACCAATTCAATTGACGGATTGAAGAAGGAAGACATGCCTGACAAGAAGCGCATCTTCATCAGTTCTGTCCAGAAGGAACTCGAATTGGAGCGGGCCGCCGTTTCAGCTCTCATTGCCACAGATCCCTTTTTAATGCAGCATTGCAGCCCGATCCTGTTTGAGAAAGAACCACCGGCACCTCGGCCGGCTCCCATGCCCTATCTCGACATGCTGCGCAGTTGCCGCGTCTATGTGCTCCTTCTCGGCAATGAATATGGCAGGACGGAGGGAGGCTTTTCAGCCATCCATAATGAATATCGTCTTGCCCAGGAGCTTGCACTACCCACAATCATCTTTCTCAAGTGGATGACCGATGAAAACCGCTTTCCGGAAACGCGGGCTTTGATCGACGAAATCAAAAGGGCCGGACACACCTACAAGCGGTTTCATGATCGAGAGGACCTCAAGCCGGAAATGCTTCGGGCACTCCTGCGTACCCTGGCAGAGCAATTCGGAATTCAGGCCACCGGCACCTAGTTGAACGAGAGCGAACACCTGATCGAAGCGGCTTCGTCTTTCGAAACTGCAGTGTTACTCGATGTGCCGGCAAGCCAACTTGATCAGAACCTCCTCGAAGCATTCAAGCGCCGGATTCTCGGCGATATCCACGAAGCATGGTCTGCCGCAGAGGTGCTCCATGCCCGGGGGCTCCTGCTTCGCTGCGATGATCCGGCCGTATTCTAAGCCAGCGCAGCGGCACTCGTTCTTTTCGGCACCCATCCTGCCTTTCGCTTCCCCCAATGCGAAATCCTTGTCGATGCCTACGACGATTCTCGTATATCGGGCCGGCCAAAAGGTCAGCTTAACTTTTCTTTTACACTTAATTGGGCTTTTGTGCCCACTGGGATCTCTAACCTTCTGAATTCACTATATCGCTCTTTGAAAAAATCGAGGTCATCTCAAAAATGTGGTGCCAAATGATAGGTGGATTATCCTTGACATAGCAGAGCATATTTCATATTCATGGGGTGTCAAGAAAGGAGTTCCCCATGTTTGCCAGAGTCAAGAAAACCGGCCCATACGAATACCTCCAGATTGTCGAAAATCGGCGGGAGGGCAAAAAAACCATCCAACGGGTTATCGCTACAGTCGGCCGCATGGAACAACTACAGGCCAAGGGCGATATTGAGAACCTGGTGCGATCCCTTTCCCGTTTTTCCGAAAAGGTGTTGTTGGTCCTGTCCGGCAAGAGTGAAGGCATTCAGGCATCGGCGAAGAAAATCGGTCCTGCCATCATCTTCGAGAGACTCTGGAAGGAACTGAAAATTGACCGTATCCTTCGTGGCCTTCTTGCAGACCGCAAATTTTTCTTCGATGTGGAAAGGGCCATTTTCCTGACTGTTCTGCATCGACTCTTTACCTCCGGTTCTGATCGCTCTTGCGACAAGTGGCATCGTGACTATGTCATTTCCGGGGTGGATGGGTTGTCCCTTCACCACCTTTACCGGGCGATGGCCTTCCTGGGGGAAGAGACCAACGACCAGAAAGATCGAACCCCCTTCTCTCCCCGCTGCACCAAGGATGTCATTGAAGAGGAACTGTTCCAGATGCGACAGGACCTGTTCAGTGGCCTGGATATCGTTTTCTTCGATACCACCTCTCTCTACTTTGAGGGAGAAGGAGGCGAGACTCTTGGTCAACGTGGTCACAGCAAGGATCATCGTCCCGATCTGAACCAGATGATCGTCGGCGTCATTCTCGACAACAATGGCAATCCCGTCTGTTGCGAGATGTGGCCGGGCAACACGGCGGATGTCAAGAGTCTGATCCCCGTTGTCGAAAGAATTCGGAGTCGCTTTCCTATCGGTAGATTCTGTGTCGTCTCCGACCGGGGCATGATCAGTGACGCAACGCTGGCCTGGCTGGACAAAGAACACATCCCTTACATTCTGGGAGCCCGGATGAGGAGGGTCAAGGAAATCAAAGAGAAAGTTCTCTCCGCCGATGGAAATTACCGGGAGGTCTTCCCGGAAGGTGCATCTTCCAAGGATCCTTCTCCGTTGAAGGTCAAGGAAGTCGTTCTTGAAAATCGCCGCTATATCGTCTGTTTGAATGACCGGCAGGCGAGAAAGGATGCCGCTGACCGCCAGGCCATTACCGAGGCCCTGCAAGAAAAGTTGCAGCATGATCCCAAATCGCTGGTAGGCAACAAGGGGTTCCGAAAATATTTGAGGCTGGATCAGGATGCCGTTTCCCTCAACGAGGAAAAGGTTCAAGAGGAGGAGCGCTTCGACGGGAAATGGGTCCTCCGGACCAATACCGATCTTACGGCGGAGCAGGTGGCCCTCAAATACAAGGAACTCTGGCAGGTGGAACATGTCTTCCGGGACATGAAATCCATCCTGGATACACGGCCGATCTTTCACCAGCGCGATGAGACCATCAAAGGCCATGTCTTCTGCAGTTTCCTTGCCCTGGTACTGCGGAAGGAATTGGACCGCAGATTGGGAAAAACCGGGCATGATTTTGAGTGGGCTGACATTAAACAGGATCTGAAGGCCTTGCAGGAGGTCACTCTCGAAGACAACGGGAAGAGACTCGCAATCCGTAGCGAATGCCAAGGGGTTTGCGGCAAGGTTTTTCAGGCTGTCGGTGTTGCCCTTCCTCTCACCATTCGGGAGGTGTCATGATGATTATCCGATTTTCAAAGAGCAATATGTGGTGCCAAGAACTTTTTATGGATACCTATGTCACTGATATGACAAAACTATTTTTTAGCAACTGTAAAACTTCAGTTAGAAATATCTGGTTCAAAATGGCCAGAATAAAGATTTGACTCTCTTCGACTCCTCTCCCCCTGGAGTCTGGGTCAGGAGATTTGTATACTGGCCAGTTTTCGGATCGTGTCGCAATAACCAAGCTGTAGTAAAGCCCGCGAGCGTCTGGCGTAGAATCCCATTGTTCCGAACAGAAAACAGCCGAGATTACGGGAAGGAGTCAGCACCAACATTTCCGGAAACTCTTTGGTGCCGGCATCGGGAATGAAGCGGCCCTGCAACTCGGATGTGTCCGGCTGTTCACCCTGAATACGCTCGATATTCTGCAAAAGATCCTTTCTCACGCGAGATTCACTCTTTTTGTAATCGAGTGGAATGACCACGATGTAAGAGACTCCGTTTAGCTTTGCGACAGCCGTTACGGGCTCGTTGTCCACAATGCCACCGTCAATGAACGAGTGCTCCCCGAAAGTTCTCTCAGGAAAGATTTCAGGCAGACCGGCGCTCTGGAGAATCAGATCGTGGAATTGTCCTTCGTTGACTTTACGAATGTCGAAATAGTACGGCACATATTCGATCGTGTGGATTTGTTTCGGTTGCAAGTCATTCGATGGTCTACTGTAACCAGAGGATCTGTCACCGGTCACGTTGGTATGCCACCAGCGGGCAATTCGCCCGGTGCTTCGTTTCGCGGACGTTTTATCGGGTTGCTTGAAGGGTGATTGCGGATGGCTCGGGACGTCCGGCGGCTGGACAGGGCGTGTGACTTCTTCCATTGTGGCCAGGGTCACCATCACCGGTGCGCGGTGCAAACACAGCGTCTTGGGATCGGCACAGTCTTTAATAAGTTGATGGAGAGGTTCATTGGTGGTAATTGCGAAGTTGGTTGCCACCTGTTTGAGCAAGGAAATTAACCAATCGGTGTACAACAGAAGCAGCATAACAACCAACGGCATGATGATAACCGTGATCACTAATGTAAGCAAGGGGGCTGATAGAAACCACCAGGCGCTGAAACCAAAGCCAATCATGACATAAAGGACAAGGAATGAAATTTGGTCGATATACTCCGGATGAGAAACTTGTATTTGTCTGATGACTTCAAACGCGATCTTAAGAGCATACCAGGGATTGCCGTTTTTTGTGAATTCCTGCCGGTACCGCTGTGTTGCCCGCCACCATACAACAGGAATCAGTTTATCGGACAGACAATACTCCACAATGTAAACAGGCCACAGTAACAGGCGGATGAGCAAAGCGAAAAATGTTCGCCAGCGTGGCTGAAGTACGCGACAGAAACTCATAACCTTCCAGATATCTTCGGCCTGGGTTATTTTATTCTGGGCAATCAACACGGCATTCAGGGCGCCCACCGATGTGCCGGCCACAGCGTCGTAATCTGCGATGCCTGCCTCGCTTAGGGCTTTACAGCAGCCGATCTGGTAGGCGCCTTTGGCTCCGCCACCGCCGAGAGCGAGGGCGATTTTACCGCGGGCCGCAATCTTAATGCCTGCGGACTGTGCCGCAGCAATTTCTTCTGGGCTTACCGAATCACCAGCAGCTTGACGAACAAACTTCCATTCGTTCCTAAACCCCCGGGTGATGAGGATGCAAACGATGAACAAAACCAATCCGACAATAAGCCACACAATCCAAGTCATTTTAATAAAAATTTCCCTTTTGTGAGCGAAAGTATAGGAAGGCGTTATTGTAAGTCATGAACAAGTTTTTTTATTCTTCCCATCATCCCGTCACTTTAGCCCACTAAAACTTTCTTTTGATGAGCGAAACTGCAATATGTCGCGCACTGGATAGCCTGATCACTGTATGATACACCACAATTTAATTTTAACCGTGGATGATTATTTCTACTGCTTCTGGTTTTACCCCAAAGGTGGCTGCCAAAGCCTTCTTTGCTTCTGCAATCGTTAGCACTGTGCGTGTTTTTTCTCTTCTGCGTGGTTCATCGGTTGCTTCCGGAACTGGCTCAAATACCTTATCTTCGAGCGAAAAGGATAATTCCTCAAAAGTTGTATAACGAATTGGGTTACGCCAACCCTGCCAAAAATTGGGTATGTCTATGCGGGCATACTCATCGAATTTTATCAGCCATCTATCCGGTCTATTGGGATCAGTGGAAGGCACCACATCAGACACATGTCCAACCATGAATGCGGTACCGTGTGGTTCTTTACCATCGCCCCAATCTGTATGGGCATTACGACAGAGAATTGCATATTTACAGCGCCTTGCATGCACTCGATCCAGCACCCATGATTGTGAACCTCCAACCTCTAAGCAGCTCTCTACAGATTTTGCGGTGAATATCACCATTACTTCAGTAGCCATTTTGTTCTCCTTTTTGTTGTTTATTAAATTTTACGTTCTGATTACTTTGCAACAAACTATATACAATGTTGCGATGATATTGCAGCATTTATTTTCGCCGCGTGAAATATTCTAGGGGAAAATCTTGTGATTAGACAAAATGATAGGGCGCTGTCTTAGAACACTTCGTTGTCAAACATTGACAATTATTGGCAACAGATATATTTTTTCTCCAGATACATCATTTTCTATAGGCCTTTGCCGGATGGCATCGATGTGATCCGGGTTTAACACGGCACTCGGGATCTCTATGCCATCTTTCATGACAACGATTAAAAAGTACCCGTAAGAGGCAGTAATAGTTTTTTGAAAATGACTTTATTGCGGCGGGATACAGGAAAAAATGATTATCCGAGAGATTCTTGCCAAATCAGTCCTGTCCAAATCTCAGGTCTACGATTACGCCCTCAATCCTTACGTGGGCTGCAGCCATGGATGCCGGTATTGCTACGCCGCATTCATGAAGAGATTTACAGGCCACAAGGGAAAATGGGGAGAGTTCGTTGATGTTAAGATCAATGCCCCGGAGGTGCTGGCCAGAGAAATTCGGAAAAAAAGGATGGGCAGGGTCTGGATCAGTGGAGTCTGCGATCCATATCAGCCAGTGGAAAAGGAATATCGGCTGACACGCAGGTGCATCGAGATCCTTTTGGAAAATTCCTGGCCGGTGACGATCCAGACGAAATCCTCACTGGTCTTGCGGGATATCGAGATCCTGGAAAAGGGGAAAGACGTCGAAGTCGGCTTTTCCATAACGACGGCGGATGAAAAAATCCGGCAGCTCTTCGAGCCTGGCGCCGCTCCGATTCAGGAGAGAATTTCCGCCTTGGATACTCTGCATTCCAGGAAGATTCGAACTTTCGCCATGATCGCCCCGCTTCTCCCTGGTGCTGAGGGATTGGATGAAGAACTATCGGGAAAGGTCGATTACGCCCTGATTGACCGGCTCAATTATTACTATGCCAATCAGATTTACAGGGAAAACAAATTGGAATGGGCCAAGGAGGATTCGTTTTTCTTTCAGAAGGCCCAGGCGTTGAAGGAAGGCTTCGAAAGAAAGGGCATTCCTGTCGAAGTGCTTTTTTGACCCTTTTGACCATACGCCAGCAGGGGAAGATACAAGATGCGGCAAAGAAGGGAATCCTTTGCGGGCATTGCTTGATCATTGGGGACCGGAAGCGGAATCAACACCAGTCAGGCGGCGGAGATTGCCGCCGAGGATGTCTTCCCGTTCCCGGTCGGGAAGGGGCAGGGAGAGGACCTTCTGGAGTTCATGTTTCATGGTGCCGAAGGGGATGTCCGATCCGAAGAGAATCCGGTGTGCCCCTACTTCCTCAACGAAGCGCCGGATGGTCTGCGGTGTGGCCAGGGCCGTATCGAAAAAGACGTGCTCATTCTTCTTGAAGGCGGCGAGGAAATCCAGGGGATTTCCGCCCAGCATCCCCAGGTGGGGAATGATCAGGTTCAGTTTTCCGGAGCGCTTTGCCAGGGCCTCGGTAAATTCCAGCTCCTCCTCAACGATGAGGGGCAGACCGACGGCCTCCGACTTCTCCAGAAATTCCGGCAGCTTTGGATCATCGAGGACCTCGTAGTTGGATGAACAATCCGAAATCCCCCTTGTCCAGTGCCACTTCCCCCCGTAAAAGCCTTTTTCCCGGGGAATCTTCCGCAGGTCATCGGGGATGTAATAATAGGGGATGAATTGGGGTATACGGCGGGTTTCGTCCAGGAGCTCTCCGTTGATGCCTTCATCCGCCAGGGCCTGCGAGGGGAAAGGAAAGATCACGATCCGGTCCACGCCGCTCTGCCGGGCCTGGTGGAGCAGCTCCTCGGTGGTCACGGTCATGCCCATTTGTGCGGAAGGCCCCCAATGGGTATGAGAATCAATGATTTCCAATCATCACCGTCCTGCAGCGTGGATGTGTCCTTCTATTCCAGGCAGAGTTTCTGGATTTCTCCGGGCGGCTGCAGGGGATATTTACCGTTGTAGCAGGCCAGGCAGAAGGAATCGGGATTCATGTTCGCACTCTTTACCAGCCCCTCAAGACTCAGGTAATGCATGGAATCGAGACCGATGAACCGGGCGATCTCCTCTTCCATATCCCGATTGGCGGCAAGGAGTTCCCCTTTCGCGGAAAAATCGATTCCATAGGGGCAGGGAAAGCGGGTCGGCGGGCAACTGATCGCCATGTGGATGGCCTTGGCGCCGTTTTCCCGGAGATAACGGACCCGGTTGCGGCTGGTGGTCCCCCGGACGATGGAATCTTCGACGATCAGAATCTTTTTCCCCGCCATCAGCGGCTTCACGGGATTCAGCTTCACCCTTACGGCGAAGTCCCGCATGGGCTGGGTCGGCTGAATGAAGGTCCGGCCCACATAGTGGTTGCGGATCATCCCCATTTCAAAAGGGAAACCGCTTTCTTCCGCATATCCCAGGGCGGCATAGTTGCCCGAATCGGGAAAGGGCATGACGAAATCGACATCGGGCCGGTATTCCTGAGCTAGGGCATGGCCGAACCGCTTCCGGCAGAGATAGACGTTCTGCCCGAAGATCTGGCTGTCCGGCCTGGCGAAATAAATAAGCTCAAAGATGCAATGGGAATGGGGCATGAGAGGGAAGGGTTTCAGGCTGTGCACCCCCTGCTCATCGATCACAACAATCTCACCCGGCTCGACGTCCCGCAGATACTGGGCGCCAACCAGATCGAAGGCGCAGGTTTCCGAAGCCACGACCCAGCCGTCATTGAGGCGGCCCAGGGACAGGGGGCGGAAGCCACGGGGATCACGGAAGGCGATAATGGAGTTCCGGGTCAGCATGACGATGCTGTATGCGCCCTGAACTCTCTGGAGTGCGGCTTTCAAGGCCGGTTCGATGCCCTCTTTCAGGTGCGGCGCCATGAGGTGCACGATGACCTCGCTGTCCATCGTGGACTGGAAGATGGAGCCCGAGTCTTCCAGCTCCCGGCGCAGAGACTCGGCATTGATCAGATTGCCGTTGTGCCCCAGGGCGTAATATTCTTCCCCGTGATGAACCACGAAAGGCTGGGCGTTGGACAGGGTGGAGGATCCGGTCGTGGAATAGCGGACATGCCCGATGGCCAGGGTACCGGGGAGGCGGGCCAGATTCTCTTCATGAAAGACTTCGGAGGCGAGCCCCATGCCCTTGTGGGTCCGGACGGTGTGTCCATCCGCCACGGCAATGCCGGCGCTTTCCTGGCCCCGGTGCTGCAGGGCAAAGAGTCCGAAAAAGGTGAGACGCGCGGCCTCGGGATGCCCGTAAACGGCGAAAACGCCGCAGGCCTCACGGGGCTTATCTTCGACGAACAGATCATTTAATTCCATGGTTTTCATGCCCGAACCGGGTCCTTTATTTCTTTGAAGTGGTAAGCCTGAAGGGGTTTGACCTCCCAGTCTCCCTCACGAACGGCCGCAACGGCCTCGCACAGCGCCCCTGCCCCAGCGATGGTCGTGGAATAGAGGACATTGCAGGTCAAGGCGCTGCGCCTGATGAAGTAGGCATCTTTGGTCGGCCGCCTCCCCACACTCGTATTGATGACAAGCGCCACATCGCCGTTCTTGATCCGGTCCACAATGTGGGGCCGTCCTTCACTGACCTTGTGAACCGTTTCCGCGGGGATACCGTGGCCGCGCAGGTATGCCGCCGTTCCCCGGGTGGCCAGGAGATCGAATCCCATCTCCCGGAAACGCCGGGCAATGGGCTCGATCCTCTCCTTATGGATGTCATGAACGCTGATGAAGACCCTTCCCTTTTTGGGAATCGCAAACCCCACCGCCATCTGGGACTTGGCGAAGGCCAGCCCGAAGGAGGCATCAATCCCCATGACTTCGCCGGTGGACCGCATTTCCGGCCCCAGGACGACCTCGGCATTGGGGAAGCGGTTGAAGGGGAAAACGGCCTCCTTGACCGACACGTGCGCCGGGCGGATGGCTTCCGTAAACCCCAGGTCCTTGAGGGACTGCCCCAGCATGACCTTCGTCGCCAGCTTGGCCAGGGGAACGCCGATGGCCTTGCTGACGAAGGGCACCGTCCGCGAAGCCCGGGGGTTGACCTCCAGCAGATAGAGCACGCCGTCCTTGACGGCATACTGGATATTCATCAGGCCGACCACCTGCAGCTCCCGGGCGATCTGCTTCGTCTGCTCCTCGATCAACTGGAGAAATTCCCCGGAGAAGCTCAAGGTCGGCAGGACGCAGGCACTGTCACCGGAGTGAATCCCCGCCTCCTCGATATGCTCCATGATGCCGGCCACGACCGTCTGGCTGCCGTCGCTGATGGCGTCCACATCCACTTCGATGGCATCCTCGAGGAACTGATCGATGAGGATGGGGTGGTCGGGCGAAACCTTTATCGCCCGCTCCATGTACTGGCTCAAGGTGTCGGCGTCGTAGACGATCTCCATGGAACGTCCCCCGAGGACGTAGGAGGGCCTCACCAGGACGGGATAGCCGATGCGTTCCGCCGCTTCCACGGCTCCGGGAACATCCGTCGCCGTCTCGTTTTCCGGCTGGTTCAACTTGAGCTTGTCGACGATCTCCTGGAACCTCTTCCGGTCTTCCGCCCGGTCGATAGAATCGGGCGATGTCCCGAGAATCCTCGCTCCTGCGGCCTCCAGACCTTTCGCCAGATTGAGCGGCGTCTGGCCGCCGAACTGGACGATGACACCCTCGGGCTTCTCGCAGTCGATGATATGCAGGACATCCTCCAGGGTCACCGGTTCGAAGAAGAGCTTGTCCGAGGTATCATAATCGGTGCTCACCGTTTCCGGGTTGGAGTTGACCATCAGGCTTTCATACCCCTCTTCCCGGAGAGCAAAGGAGGCATGGACGCAGCAGTAATCAAACTCGATGCCCTGCCCGATGCGGTTGGGACCGCCGCCGATGATCAGGACCTTGCGCTTTTCCGAGGGCCGCGCCTCGCTCTCCTCCTCATAGGTGGAGTAATAATAGGGGGTATAGGCTTCAAATTCAGCCGCGCAGGTATCGACGAGCTTGTAGACCGGCAGCAGATTTTCGGCATAACGGCGGGAGCGGATTTCGCTCTCCGGGAGGCCCCAGAGCTCTCCCAGCCTGCGGTCTGAAAAGCCCCACCGTTTCGCTTCCCGAAGCATTTCTCCGGATGGCACTTCCTGCCGGAAGATGGCCTCAGCTTGAATGATCTGCCGGATCTGATCGAGGAACCAGGGGTCGATGCTTGTCAGCCCATGAATCTCCTCCAGGGTCATCCCGAATTCAAAGGCCGCAGCAAGGTAAAAAAGCCGCAGGGAGTTGGGGGAAATCAGTTTGGCCTTGATCTCGTCTTTCAGATTGGGTGCCGCCGACAGGGGCTCGATCAGCCCGAAGCGGCCGATTTCCAGGGAGCGCACCGCCTTCTGGAGAGCCTCCTTGAAGGTCCGGCCGATGGCCATGGTCTCACCCACGGATTTCATGGAGGTTGTCAGAAAATCCTCCGTTTCCGGGAATTTCTCGAAGGTCCAGCGGGGGATCTTCACCACGCAGTAATCAAGGGTCGGCTCGAAGGACGCCAGGGTTTCCCGGGTGATGTCATTGGGGATTTCGTCGAGGGTATAGCCGATGGCCAGTTTGGCGGCAATCCGGGCGATGGGGAAACCCGTCGCCTTGGAGGCCAGGGCCGAGGAGCGGGAAACACGGGGATTCATCTCGATGACGATCATTTCCCCCGTATCCGGGCGCACGGCGAACTGGACATTGGACCCGCCCGTTTCCACGCCGATTTCCCGCATGATGGCGATGGCGGCATTCCGCATGCGCTGGTATTCCGCATCGGTCAGGGTCTGGGCCGGCGCCACGGTGATGGATTCCCCCGTGTGCACCCCCATGGGATCGAGATTCTCAATGGAGCAGATGATGACCACGTTATCCGCCCGGTCCCGCATGACCTCCAGTTCGTATTCCTTCCAGCCCAGCGCCGACTCCTCCAGCATGACCTCATGGATCATACTGGCCTCGAGGCCGGCCCGGGCATGTTCTCTCAGTTCCTCCCGGTTGTAGGCCACGCCGCTGCCCGTTCCCCCCAGGGTGAAGGAGGGGCGGACGATAATGGGAAATCCGATCTCCTCCGCAATGGTCAGGACATCTTCCATGGACCGGGCGAACCCGCTCCGGGGCACCCGCAGGCCGATCTTTTCCATGGCGTGGCGGAAGAGTTCCCGGTCCTCCGCCTTATGAATGACCGGCAGGGAGGCTCCGATCATCTCGACTCCATAACGCTCTAGGACGCCGCTTTCCGCGACGGCCACGGCGGTGTTCAACCCCGTCTGGCCGCCCAGGGTGGGCAGCAGGGCATCGGGCCGCTCCAGGGCGATAATCTTTTCCACCGCCTCCGGGGTTATGGGTTCAATGTAGGTCCGGTCGGCCGTTTCCGGATCGGTCATGATCGTGGCCGGATTGCTGTTGATCAGGACCACCGAATAGCCTTCCTCCCGCAGGGCCTTGCACGCCTGGGTTCCGGAATAGTCGAATTCGCAGGCCTGGCTGATGATGATCGGTCCCGAACCGATGATCAGGATCTTTTTAAGGTCTTCCCGTTTTGGCATAAAATTTCTTCTTTATCCTTATTCCCATTCAATCGTGCTGGGCGGTTTAGAGCTGATGTCGTAAACGACCCGGTTGATCCCCCGGACCTCGTTGATGATCCGGTTGGCGATGCTCCCCAGCAGTTCATGGGGCAGCCGCGCCCAGTCCGCCGTCATGGCATCATCGCTGGTGACGGCCCGGATGGCCGCGATATTTTCGTAGGTCCGCTGATCCCCCATGATCCCAACACTTTTCAAGGGCAGCAGGACCACGAAGGACTGCCAGAGACGGCGATAGTAATCGGCGGCCTTGATCTCTTCCAGGAGGATGGCATCGGCCTTGCGCAGGAGGACCAGCCGTTTGGCCGTTACCTCGCCGATGATCCGGATTCCCAGGCCGGGACCGGGAAAGGGCTGCCGCCAGATCATGTCGTCGGAAAGTCCCAGCTCCTTGCCCAGGAGGCGCACTTCATCCTTGAAGAGGTGTTTCAGGGGCTCGACCAGCTTCAGCTTCATCCGCCGGGGAAGTCCGCCCACATTGTGGTGGGACTTGATCACGGCGCTGGGGCCGCCAAAGGCGGAGCGGGATTCAATGACGTCCGGGTAGAGGGTACCCTGGGCTAGAAAGTCCACGTTCTTGATCTTCCGGGCTTCGCTGTCGAAGACCTCGATAAAGACCCGTCCGATGATCTTGCGCTTCCGTTCCGGGTCTTCGACGCCCTTCAGGGCGGCAAGAAACGGAGCCCGGGCCCGGGCAAAACGGATGTTCATGTGAAAATGCTCTTTGAACAGCGCAAGGACCTTTTCCGCTTCGTCCTGGCGCAGCAGGCCATTATCGACAAAGACGCTGGTCAACTGGTTGCCGATGGCCTGGTGGAGAAGCACCGCCGCCACGGAAGAGTCCACCCCCCCACTCAGCCCCAGCACGACGCGCCGGTCTCCCACTGTGGACCGGATCTCCTCCACGGAATTACGGACAAAGGACGCCATGGTCCAGCTTTTCCGGCAACTGCAGACGGGGAAGAGAAAGTTTTCCAGCATCTTTTTCCCTTCCGGGGTATGCACGACCTCGGGATGGAACTGGAGGCCATAAAAGCGCCGCTGCGGATCTTCAACGGCGGCAACCCGGGTATTGGCCGTTTCCGCGGTGATCTCAAATCCCGAAGGCAGTTGGTCAATCGTGTCCCCATGACTCATCCAGCAGCGGGTATCCTCGGCGACTTCCGAGAAGATTCCGCCCCTGTCCCGCCGGATCACATGGAGTTCAGCGAAACCGTACTCCCGCTTGGCCGACCGGATCACCTTGCCGCCCAGGCAATCCACCATGTACTGCAGCCCATAGCAGATGCCCAGGATGGGAATGCCCAGTTCAAAGATCCCCTTGTCCACCCGAGGACTGTTGGGTTCGTAAATGCTTGCCGGTCCTCCGGAGAGGATAATCCCTTCCGGCTTCAACGCATTGATCGCCTCCAGGGCAATGTCCGGGGGTTCGATCTGGCAGTACACTTCCAGTTCCCGGACGCGACGGGCGATCAACTGGTTGTATTGTGATCCGAAATCAATAATAAGAATCATGATTTGCCTCGCAGAATTCAGGAAGGGTTCCGCTGCGCGCGTCTCTTCTCTGAGGACATGACTTCAATAAAGGAGTTAAAAAGATAGGACGCATCCTGCGGACCCGGCGCCGCCTCGGGATGATACTGGACACTGAAAGCCCGGAGGGACGGGTAGGCAATCCCCTCCGAGGTTCCGTCGTTCAGGTTTTCATGGGTCTTTTCCAGATCGGAGGGCAGGGATTCCGGCGAGACGACAAACCCGTGATTCTGGGATGTGATCTCCACCCGTCCCGTCCGGCTCTGCCGAACCGGTTGATTGATCCCGTGATGACCGAACTTCAGTTTCTCGGTACGGCCGCCCACGGCCTGTCCCAGAATCTGATGCCCCAGGCAGATGCCGAAGATGGGCAGTTTGCCCAGCAATTCCCGGACGGTAGCCACAAGATAAGGCAAGGCGGCCGGATCGCCCGGTCCATTGGACAGGAGCACCCCGTCGGGAGCCCAGGACAGGATCTCTGCAGACGACGTTCCGGCAGGCACAACGATTACCTCGCAGCCGCCTTCTTCCAGGCAGCGCAGGATGTTGTATTTGACCCCGCAATCCAGCACAACCACCCGCGGATGTTCATCTTTTGCCGGTATCGAGCCCGGATCTGCCTTCGTAACATTCCCCTGGACCCAGCGGTAAGGTTCCAGGCAGGTGACGGTCCGGACCAGGTCCTGCCCGACAAGTCCCGGATAGGCCCGCACTTTCTGCAGCAGGACCTCGACATCAGAAGTCTCCGTGGTCAATACGCCGCGCATCGCCCCGTAAACACGCAATCGCCGCGTCAGGGCGCGGCAGTCCAGCCCTTCAACGCCCAGCTTGCCCTGGGATTCCAGAAAGGACTTCAGGGTCTGCCGGGATTGCCAGTTGCTGGGAAAATCCGAATACTCCCGGACGATGAACCCTTCCAGGTAGATTCCGGCGGATTCCATATCCTCGGGATTGATCCCGTAATTGCCGATCAAGGGATAGGTCATCGTGACGATCTGCCCCTTGTAGGACGGATCGGTCAGGATTTCCTGATAACCCGTCATTCCCGTATTAAAGACGACTTCCCCCAGGACTTCGCCACTTCCTGCAAAGGCCTCCCCCCGGAAGACGCTGCCATCTTCCAGAACCAGAAGGGCCGTTTTCTGCTTTCGCAACAGGGTCACTCAATTTCTCCCCAATGATCCGATCGCCTCTGTCCTTCCAGCAGGAAGGGCGGGACGGATTTCCTTTAGCATCGTTTTCACCGCCGACCGCAGACCGGTGGCGATAACTGCATGCCAGCTATTAAATAATTGAAATAATTAAATAATAAATAACTACACACCGCCTCTTATATCAGCACCCAACAGGATAATGCAACACCCTAAATTGAAGGAAAGCCATTTTTATTGACATCAAAGCATGGGCAGATAGCGATCAATTTCATACCGGCTCACATGGGTGCGGAATCGATCCCATTCCAGCTTCCTGTTTTCCACGAATTTCTCGAAGATATGGTCTCCCAAAACTCAAGGAACATACCTCCAATCGCAGCTCAAAGCGCGCCCTGCATGAGCTTAATTGTATGAGGCAGGCTGGAAAAGGCCAAAAGCGTGCCATAGGCATTAAGGGCTGGAAACTCTGAATAGCGACAGTGAACTTTGCCTGCAAGAAAAGAAAATCAGAAATAAATAAGAACAAAATTGTAAATAAAATTTTTAGTGGAACAAATTTGTACTAAAATTCGGGGCAGTCCCGCATTTCCGTATTCCCTGGAAATTATCCACTGCCAGGGGAAGATCCCGCATGTTTCGGATTGAACCGCCGGGGATCGATTCCGAGTTTCTGGATCTTATATTGAATGATCCGCTTCGTCGTCCCAAGGATCCGGGCGGCCTGGCTCTGATTTCCCCGGCTTTCCTTCAGGGCGTCCACAATCATCCCCCTTTCCTGGGCTTCAACCATGGCATTGAGTTTGCCCGATTCTTTCCTTTCTCCATCCCGGTTCCGAGTCTGGAGCGAGGGGGGCAGGTGAATCGTTTCAATGGAATTGCCCGTTGCCAGGAGTACCGCCCGTTCGATGCAATTTTCCAGTTCCCGGACATTCCCAGGCCAGGAATGGCTTAAAAAGGCTTCCAGGACGACATTGGAAATGCGCTTGATGGATTTTCCCATTTCTTTATTGTATTTCAGGACAAAGTGGTCCGCGAGGAGGATGATGTCACTCCCCCGCTCTCTAAGAGGCGGAAGGTAAAGGGGAAAGACATTCAGCCGGTAATAGAGATCGGCGCGGAATTGACCCGACGCCACATCCTGCTCCAGGTTCCGATTGGTGGCGGCGACAATGCGGACATCCGCGGAAATGATCCGGGACCCGCCTAAAGGTTGAAACTTCTTCTCCTGAATGACCCGGAGCAGCTTTGCCTGTGCCGCTGCGGACAGTTCGCCGACCTCATCAAGAAAAATGGTGCCGCCGTGGGCCTCCTCAAAACGACCTCGGCGGGTGTGGAGAGCCCCCGTAAAAGCCCCCTTTTCGTGACCGAAAAGCTCGCTTTCGATGAGCGTATCCGGCATGGCGGCGCAATTGACCTGGATCAGCGGTCCCTTGCGGCGCGGACTGCGGTTATGGATCGCACGGGCAACCAGCTCTTTCCCGGTTCCCGTTTCCCCATTGATTAACACGTTCGTGTTGGAATCAGCCACCTGGGCAATCAGGCCGAAGACTTCCTGCATGACCTTGGAATGGCCGATGATCTCGGAACTGGGGATGGTCGAGCGCCCCAGCATATCCCGGAGACGGCGGTTATCCTCTTCCAGGGCGCGGATGTGCACACTCTTGGCGATGAGCTCGGCAATGGAGGAAAGCATGGCCAGTTCCCGATCGAGTTCCTCCACCTGGCGGGCGGCTTTATCCGCGGACAGCACCCCCACAACCCGGGAATCATAGATGATCGGCACGCAGAGAAAAGACAGTTCCGAACGATTAATGAAGCGCCGCGCCCCGGTCCGGTCGAGAAAGTGCGCCTCCTTTCCGAGATTGGCTACGGCCATCGGACGGCCCGTCTGGGCCACCTTGCCGGTAATGCCTTCTCCCGGTGCGTAAGAAACCTCCATCCCCTGAATATCAACCCCATGGGCCACATCCAGCCAGACTTCACCCGTTTCGCGATCCAGCAGAGAGATCATCCCCCGCTGCATTCCAACCCGTTGATTCATTACTTGAAGAACCTTCTCCAGGTGATCCCGCAATTCCCCCGGCTGGGCAAGGGTTCTGGCAATGGCATGCAGTGCTGCCAGTTCTTCATAATTATGAATGCTCAATTCCTAACCACCTTCATCAGAATCATTTCAAGATACATTGGAACATTTTTGTAACAAAATTTCGAGGCATCCGCAAGCTTTTTCCCAGGAATTTTTGTAAGGAACATTTTTGTCCTGTATTATCCGGGATACATGGTTTAATATTGCCAATATAATCAGGAAGATAAAGAAGAAGAGGCCTTCCACCCCAGAACAACTTCGGCGCACAAACCACGTTTTTCAAGGAATATAACGCAATTATGAAGCCAAAGTGATTGCCGGGAAAAAGAATTTAACTCCGAAGACCATTCCGGAAACGATTGGTACAGAATTGATCGATTCATCAAGATTGGGTAGGGGCAGGAGATTGCCCTCCCCTCTCCTGCTCCCATTTTTTGATCATGATCAGAACCGCAGCCAGAGCAGCCTGGGTCATCCCGGATATGCGCCGGGCCTGTCCCAGCGTTTCCGGTGCCACTCGAGACAGTTTCATTTTCAATTCGTTGGACAACCCCGGGATGGCCGAATAATCGAATCCAGGGGGGATCCTCCGGTTCTCCAAAGCCTTCATCCGGATAACGGCCTCCCGCTGACGGGATATATATCCTTCGTATTTCGCTTCGATTTCGATCTGCTTCCGGACATTCCGGTCGGAGCAGGCGGCCAGGTCCTCGGGAAAATCGGGCAGGTCAGAAAAAAGGGCCAGATCTTCCCAGGAGAAGTCTGTCCGTTTGAGAAGCTGAAAAAGGGAAAGGGGATTTTTGATCGCTGGGCTTCCTTTTTGCTCCAGCTTCGAATTCACGTCCGCGCCGGGATAAATCCGCAGCGAAGAAAGCCGTTTGATTCCTTCCGAAATCTGTTGGATTCGATCAGAAATCTGTTCATGAAGTTCAGGAGGAATCAAGCCCAGTTCGAACCCTCGGGGGGTCAGCCGAAGGGCGGCATTGTCCTCCCGGAGGATCAACCGGTACTCCGCCCGGGAGGTAAACATCCGGTAAGGTTCATCCACCCCCTGGGTTACGAGGTCATCGACCATGACGCCCATATAGGCTTCCGAGCGGTCCAGGACGAAGGGCGGACGGCCCTGCACCGCCAGAGCGGCATTGATGCCCGCCCACATCCCTTGAGCCGCGGCTTCCTCATATCCCGAAGTGCCGTTGATCTGACCGGCCAGGTAAAGCCCCCGGAGAATTTTTGTTTCCAGGGTATGCTGCAGTTGGGTCGGCTGAACGAAATCGTATTCAATGGCATAGGCCGCCCGCAGGATTTCCGCCTCTTCCAGCCCCGGTACACTGTGGACGATCTTCTCCTGAAGCTCCAGGGGAAGGCTGTTCCCCAGGCCCTTTGCGTAAACTTCCTCCGTGTCCAGCCCTTCCAGCTCCATCACCACCGGGTGGCGCTGCCGGTCGGCGAACCGCATCACCTTGTCCTCCAGGGAGGGACAGTAACGGGCGCCGATCCCCTTGATGATTCCGCCATAAAGGGGGGAGAGGCGGATGTTGTCCCGGATCAGGCAGTGGGTTTCCGCGGTGGTATAGCCGAAATAGGAGGGGAGGCGTTCCTCCCGCAGATGGTGTGTCGAGAGGGAAAAGGGTTCGAAGGCGGGATCGCTGTCCTGCCGCTCCAGGCGGGAGAAGTCGATCGTCGCAGCCTTCAGCCGCGGCGGGGTGCCGGTCTTCATCCGCCCCATTTCAAAGCCCAGCTCGGAAAGATTCCGGGCAAGGGGAAGAGAAGCCATCTCTCCTGCCCTGCCCGCCGAATAATGGGCCATCCCGATGTGGATCAATCCATTGAGAAAGGTCCCCGTGGTGATGACCACCGCCTTCGCCCCGTAGAAAACGCCGGTCTGATCTTCCACGCCGACGACCTTTCCGTCCTCGACAAGAAGACGGTCAACCAGGGCTTGAAAAAGATGGAGCCGCGGCTGCCGCTCCACCACGGATTTCATGGTCAACCGGTAAAGCTGCTTGTCGCACTGGACCCTGGAAGACTGGACGGCCGGTCCCTTGGAGGCGTTGAGGATGCGGAAGTGGACGGCGGTTTTATCCGCCACCCGGCCCATTTCGCCGCCCAGGGCGTCGATTTCCTTGACGAGCTGTCCTTTGGCCAGACCGCCGATGGCGGGATTGCACGACATCAGCGCAATCGAATCGAGATTGATATTGAAAAGGAGGGTATCGCAGCCCATCCGGGAGGCAGCCAGCGCGGCCTCACAGCCTGCATGGCCTCCTCCGACGACGATCACATCATATTGTTTCATTCTGCCTCTTTCCGGTAATGTTGAGCAACTCTTCCTTTTAATTATCCCCCCTTGAAAAGGGGAGGCCTATGATAGTATAAAGCGGAAAAAATACAAGAGGGAGACCGACTTTCGTGTCCTCATCAGACTCAGGGAACCGTTCCAAACGCTATACGGATTTAAAGACCTACTGGCGAAACCGCTTCGGCTGCACGGTGTATAAACTTCCCGTCGATGCCGGCTTCACCTGCCCGAACCGGGACGGTTCGCGGGGGACAGGGGGGTGCATCTATTGCGACGGCCGGGGATCACGCCTCCGCCAGGAAGGGACGCTGCCCTCCGTCAGCGAACAGATCCGTCGAGGCAGGGACTTCTATCGAAACCGCAAAGGCGCAAGGAAGTTTATCGCCTATTTCCAGACCTTCACCAATACTTACGCCCCGTGCGACCAATTACGAATCCTCTATGACGAGGCCCTGGCCCAGGAAGACGTCATCGGCCTTTCAGTGGGAACCCGTCCCGATTGCGTGCCCGATGATGTCCTGGATCTCTTGAAGGGTTATGCCCGGAATCGTCATGTCTGGCTGGAATTCGGGCTGCAGTCGATTTCCGATGGAACGCTGCTGCGGATCAACCGGGGGCATACGGCGGCGGATTTTTTTGATGCCGTAAGGCGGGCGACCGATGACAACCTTCTGATCTGTACCCACATCATCGCCGGACTGCCCGGCGAAAGTCCCGAAGATGTCATGGAAACCGCAAGGACCCTGGCCTCGCTGCCGATTGCGGGAATCAAGATTCATTCCCTGCTGGCTCTGGAGGGCACGGCTCTCGGGGAGGCGTATCAAAAAGGAGGGATGCCCCTCTGGACCCAGGAAACGTACGTCCGGACGGTCTGCGATGTCCTGGAAATCCTGCCACCGGACATGGTGATCCAGAGACTGACGGCCGATGGCTACGCGGATATCTTCCTGGCCCCGGCATGGGCCACCAACAAGATGCGGATTCTCAACGCTATCGATCAGGAGATGGAGCGTCGGGATGCCCGGCAGGGGTGCCGTTACCGGGCCGAAAAATAGAAACCTCCGCATTCCCCTCGGAGAGGGAAATCTGCGGAGGTTTTGAAATACTTCAAGATCAATCCACCACCATAAACGTTTCGTCGATATCCGACAGAACACGGTAGCGCCCCTTTTCCATCAGAACCGTATTTTCGATGCCGCAGCAACCCTGCCGCGGGAAGACCATCTTGGGTTCGATCGCAAAGGTCATCCCCTCTTCAATGGGGTAATCCATCTTCGTGGCGATAAAGGGCGGCTCGGAAAGCTCGATGCCGATTCCGTGGGCCAGAAAATTGACCTTGTGGGGGACATACCCCAGGTAGTTGTCTCCGAATCCCAGCTTCTCGGCCAGATCAACGGAGTACTGGAACAGTTCGGCGCAGGTCGCGCCCTCCAGGGCCTTGTCCAGCACCCGGTAGTGGATCTCCCGGCAGGCATCATAGGCTTTGGCGAAAAGCTCCGGGATGGAACCGATGGCGAACATCCGGGTTTCATCAACCTGGTAGCCGTGATAACAGATGCCGAAATCGATCATGATCTGTTCGCCCCGGCGGATTTTCTTGCGGCTCGCCCCCACGGGAAAGGCCGGCGACATCCCCAAACCTCCCATGGGAGAATTCATCTGACTGACGACGCTTCCCACTTTTCCGCTCAGGATATGCCAGCTGTAGGCCTCGAAATTCTGGGAGCGTACGCGCAGCAGCCCTTCATGACCGAGGGTTTTCGCATAGGCTTCCAGAATCCCGCCGAGTTCGATTTCCATCATGCCTTCCCGAAGCACTTCGGGGATTTTTTCATAGACTTTCTTCGCAATCACTGCCGCCTTTTCCATCAACGAGATTTCAAAGGGGCTTTTGATTTTCCGTAGATCGTTGATGAGGGGTGAGATGTCTGTTATTTCCACATCGCCCAGGACCTTCTGAAAGCCCGTCACAAAGTTGTAGGGCAGGACATCGAGCTGAAAGCCAACCCGGCGGGGCTTGCCGATGTAGTCCTTCACGGTCTTCAGCGAGCGGATGGGGATCACTTGGGAAAGGGGCGATTCCCGCCGGGCCCGGCGTATTTCCCGGCGAACGAAGAGCGTGGGCTCTCCTTCCAGCGGCACATAGAGAATCGCATCCTGCATGGTGCCGGCGAGGTAATAATAGTCGATCTTGTAATGAAAGAAGGCCCCATCCAGTGAGGCCTTCTCCATTAACGCCTTTAATCTCGCCGTCCGGCTTTCAGTTTCTTCTTTCGGCGTGTAGATCATGAGTCGTTACTTGTCCTTGAATACCGCTTTTCTCTTTTCCATAAAGGCGGAAATGCCTTCCTTGGCATCGTCGGTCGCCATGCAACCCTGCATGTAGATCATCTCGGAAACCTTGAGGGCTTCGATGAAATCCACATTGAGTCCGGCCATAACGGCGCGGCGCGTCCACATCGCAACGGGTCGGCTCTTGTTGAGGAAATCGGCCAGGAATTTGTCCACGCCTTCTTTGAAATTCTCTGCCGGCAGGACCACATTGACCAGACCGATGGCTTCCGCCTCTTTCGCCGAGATGATCTTCCCGGTGAGGAGCAGTTCCATGGTTTTCTTGAGGCCGATGATCTTGGGGAACCAGGCGGCGGCAACAGGCGGGAAAACGCCGACGGCGATTTCGGGCTGGCCGATTTTGGCCTTTTCGGAAGCGATGACGATATCGCAGAAGGCCATCAGTTCACAGCCTCCGCCCAGGGAACGGCCGTTGACCAGGGCGACCGTCGTCACATCCATGCTGGACATGATGCGGAACATGCCGTGGAAGACCTCGATCATCTCATCCACTCTGTCCGGGGTGTGATCGGCCACGTCGACGCCGTCACAGAAGGCCTTGCCACCGGCAGCATCGAAAACGAGGAGCTGAACGGTCGGGTCCTTCTTGACATCGAGAAGAACCTGATTGATCTCTTTCATCATCAGGATGGTCAGCCAGTTGGATGGCGGCTCATTCAGGGTAATGGTGGCAACTTTATCTTTCTTTTCAAAGGTAATATGTTCGAAACCCATAATTGTCTCCCTTCCTCTTCTTGAAGTAACGTTTTTGAAGACCAGGAATCTGATTGAGGAATAAAAACGGCAGACCTTCCTCAAAGACTCTTGGCTTCTTTCGGAATGTACCTGTCAGAAATAAAAAAGGGGGGGATACCCACCCCCCCCTTGATTTGAAACAGATAGCTGATGAACTACGCTTTCGGTTTCCCGAGGATCTCCTCGAAGTAAGCCTCGTTGTTCAGGGCGCCTTCGGCAATCAGCTGACGATTCTTTATGAAGTCGATCGTATCCATACCCGTGATCTTCTTGGTATTGAATGCGCCGAAACCTGCGAAGGCCTCGCCCATCATGTTGGTGGCCAGCCAGTAACGGTGGTCATTCTTCACCTGATCCCACCAGGATTTCTTCTTCTGGCGGATGCCGTCGATGGATTTCATCAAGCAGCCGGGGAACAGGTTTGCGAAGACCCAGATGATTCTCTCGACTTCGGCGTCGACGAGGGCGAGATCGACATTGCCGGCCTTGATCGCATCGTTGACGAAAGCGCGGGCAGCCTTTGCTTCTTCACCGGTCTTGTTCTCGCCGTAAACGATCTCGCCGTCTTTGACGTAGGATTCGGTGATGACCTGGGGATTGCGGACAAAGTTGCCATTGGCGTCCTTCAGGACGGGGAAGCACTTGGAGATGAGGTTCTTCGCCTTCATCTTGTAGGCTGACCACATTTCGCAGCTTACACAGTTCCACATGGCATCCTCATTGCTGAGGAACCAGGGCAGGAAATCCGAGGAACCGCCGACCGGGGCGGAACCGTGACGGGGACCGGCCTGACCGAAAATGGCCAAGTCTGAAGCAACGGCGATGTCACAAGCCAGACCGATTTCCTGGCCACCGGCAACTCTCATACCGTTGACACGGCAGATGACCGGTTTCTTGCACATCAGAATGGAGTCGACCATATTGTTGAAGAGTTCCATATAGGAACCGTATTCTTCCGGTCTCATGCTGTAGTACTCGGAATATTCTTTCGTGTTTCCACCGGTGCAGAAGGCGTTGACGCCCGTACCCGTGAAAACGACGGCAACAACGGAACGATCCGTGGAGGCATTCTCGAAACCGGCGATAACACCTTTCACCATCTCGGTCGTGTAGGAATTGTACTGGGCGGGGTTGTTCAAGCGAATCCAGGACGTGAACAGACCGGGAACCTCATTGCCCTTGGGGTCCTTCAGAGGGCGCTTCTCGTATACGGTGCAGGGTGCTTCCGTGCCCCACCACTGAGAGGTGTGTCGATCATGATTCTTCATCTCATTTTCTCTAGGCATCCATGCTAAACTCATACTTTTCTCCTCTTTCGTTTTTTGGTGTTATTTTTGGGTGTTTTTCTTTAAGTGCAAATTAAAAATCAGGTTTCAGAACGACTCTCTTTGCAGGAGAACCGGCCTTGTGAATCTCGTCAAAGGTCGCCGCAATCGTGCTCATCGGTCGGACTTCCACGAAGGGATCGATATCGATCTTCTTGGACTGCACCATACCGAGAACGATCGGATAGTACTCGGGCAGACATCCCCAGGTGCCGATCAGTTCGGCATCAAAGGCCATGAGTCTGGACAGCATGTATTCACTCTTGGACATCCCGAACCCAACCACGACCATCTTCCCGACGAAGGAGAGCAGATCCAGACCCAGGTCCTGACCCGCCTTGGTTCCGGATACTTCAAAGATCTTCCAGAATGCGCCGGAAAGACCATTGGCCTTGCGGATTGCACCGAATTCGCCTGCAACGTCCTTATTGGTTTTATCCTGGGTGCTGATGACGAAGTCACAGCCATAGTTGAGGGCTCTCTGAAGTTTCTCAGGATTTCTCGCCATTCCGATCACGGTCTTGGCGCCCAGAGCCTTTGCCATCTGTGCCATGTAAACACCAACGCCACCTGTTGCACCGATCACGATGACATTATCACCGGGCTGCAGGTCTGCTCTCTTGGCTGCCTGATAAGGCGTCGTAACGGCGTCTGCCACGACGGCATAATTTTCCAGGGGATAATCACCCCGGTTGCGAATTTCACAGAGGTCTATGGTAGGAACGACGATGTGACTGGAAAAACCACCATAGATTCCCAGACTGTTTCCGGGCATGAGCTGAGCAAGACAGCGGTTGCCTCGGCCGGTTTTACAAAGATCACACTTGCGGCAGGGCATAACAGCGGGGATAACGACTTCCTTTCCCACCCATTTCGGATCTCCTGCCACAATGGTTCCACTGATTTCGTGGCCCAGTGTCAACGGGGGTTTACAAACGGTCGGTACGCGGTCGAAGAAATATCCAAGGTCGGTATGGCAGACACCGCAACCCGCAACCTCTACCAGGACTTCTCCTTCTTTAAGTTCTGGTACGGGGATTTCCGTCATAGCCAGTTTGCCTTCAATGACTTCTCCCGTCTCCTTGTTCTTCCCCCATGGCGTCACCATCTGCCACGTTTTAATCGTACTTGGTACTCCAGCCATTAAACACCTCCATTAAGAATATTTTACAATCCCTGATGCTGCAAAGTAACGCTTGCTTATCACCCCCTCAATTATTTTTCAATTCCTATTTTTCTGATCCTTGCTCCCCTATGAGGGAGAAAATCTGTATTTCGGCGGTGATCAAAAGCTTGATTAAAGACAGTCACTGGTCTCGGCGGTGTGATTACAGGAGAGGGTCTCATGAGAAAATCCCTTTCAGAAACACCGGGATAATTCAGTTCTTGCCAATCAGAAGCTTAACAGTACTCACAAAACGGCTGTTTTGTATCACAGCTCGATTTGACATTCAAGATGTTTTTCAGCGGAAAATCTTTTTTATTTTCCCAGCCCAGCGCTAAGGTCAGGGCACAAAGAAGGGCGTTTTTTAATGGCCATCTCCCGTTTTTTCTCCCCAAGAAGGCCAGGGGAACCAAAGGTCTATGGCGCCATGCACACCGACTGCCTTATATACTGCTACAAATCAAGAGTCAACAGTCACGTTTTCTATAACCCAAAGGAATGAAGGGGAATCATCTATGAAGATTATTGATTTGACGTTCATTTTCATTCCTGCTACTCCGGGGCGGAATTTCAGAGGAGGGATTTATTATGGCCGACTATTATGAGCACAAGGATCTGGCCGATTTTGCGAACATCGGCGAATATGCGCCGGAACTCGGGCAGAAGTATTTCGATTACTATGGAGAGGCGCTGAAGGCGGGCGCCCTGTCGGCGAGGGAAAAGGCGCTCATCGCGCTGGCGGTGGCGACCACTCAGAAGTGCCCCTATTGCATCGACGCCTATACCAATTCCTGTCTATCCCTAGGCGTTTCTCAGGAGGAAATGATGGAAGCCGTTCATGTCGGGGCGGCCATGGTTGCGGGAATCGTCCTGGCTCATTCCACCCAGATGCGGAAGATCATCAAGAAGAAGGAAATGTAAGATTATGATCGACTTCAGCAGCCTGCCCCCCTTCGAGCAGAGGACAGCCGCTCCGCTCACGGCGAAGGACATCGAAATTCTACAGATCAACGTGGGGTATCGATGCAATCTGGAATGCCGGCACTGTCATGTCGAGGCAGGCCCGAAACGGCAGGAACTCATGCCGGAAACTGTGATGGAAGCCTGTCTGCGGATCTTGAGGGATCACCCCATTCCAACCATCGATATAACCGGCGGCGCCCCCGAGATGCACCCCCGCCTACCCCGGTTTCTGGAGGAATGCGCGGCTTTGAAGCGCCGTCTGCAGGTGCGGACCAACGGGGTGATTCTTCTGGAGAAGGGCTATGCGCCCTTTGTCGATCTGTACACCCGGCTTCAGGTGGAAGTCGTCCTTTCCTTCCCCCATGTGGATCTGAAAATGGCAAACCGGCAGAGAGGAGAAGGCGTTTATCCCCGGTTGATCGAGGTCATCAGGGAACTCAATGAACGGGGCTATGGACAAACCGGCAGCGGACTGGTCCTGAATCTCGTGCACAATCCGGGCGGGGCCTACCTTCCAGCCCTGCAGAGCGACCTGGAAAGTACTTACCGGCGGATTCTTAAGGAAAAATTCGGGATTGTTTTCAACTCGCTCTTCTGCATTACGAACATGCCGATCGGCCGTTATCTGGCTTACCTTCAGAAAACGGACAACTATGAAGACTACATGACGGCCCTGGGAAACGCCTTTAACCCGGCCACCCTGGAGAACGTCATGTGTAAAACGACCCTTTCCGTTTCCTGGGACGGGAAGCTCTATGACTGTGACTTCAACCAGATGCTGGGGATGACCGTGAACCACGGCGCGCCGGAGCATATTGCGGATTTCGACCTGGCGCAACTTGCCCAGCGCCGGATTGTCACCGGGAACCACTGTTACGGCTGCACGGCCGGCACGGGATCATCCTGTGCAGGAACCCTGGCCTAGAAGGTCTGCTCAGCCTGTCTCCAATAAGTCCCGCTAAGCCTCAAAACCTTATGGAAACCTCTTCCACGCGCCCTGCCCTCCTAACCATGGAGCGAACGGCCAAGGGACTTGAAAGAGGCTTCCAGCATCACCTCCGCCAGAGTGGGGTGTGCATGGATGGTTCCGGCAAGATCCGCCACCGTTGCCCCCATTCTGAGGGCCAAGGCACCCTCCGCGATCAGATCGGTCGCATGCGGTCCAACAATGTGGACCCCCAGGACCCTGCCCGTTTCGGCATCGGACACGATCTTTGCCTCACCGGCGATCTCACCGATGACGTGCGCCTTCCCCAGGCTCCGGAAGAGCACGCTCTCGGCACGTATGGCAAATCCTTTCTGCCGGGCCTGAGATTCGGAAAGCCCCACATTGGCCACTTCAGGCAGAGTAAAGATCGCTCCGGGAACAACATCGTAGGCCATCTTCAGGTCGCCCCCTGCGGCATTTTCGGCGGCGATAAGTCCTTCGGCCGATGCCACATGGGCAAGCATGATCCTTGACGGCCCGAGGACATCGCCGATGGCGAAGACATCGGGAACATTTGTCCGCATCCGATCATCGGCGACAATCCACCCCTGAGCATCGACCTGAATCCCCAGCTTATCAAGGCCCAGAGTTGCCGTGTTCGGCTTGCGCCCGATACAGACCAGGATCTTGTCCACTTCTTCGATTTGAGGTTCTCTCTCCTTGCCGGCAGGTTCCGTCACAAACGGGGAAGGCCCCAGAGTCACGCGAAGTTTTGTGCTGCTGCGCTCCAGGGCTTGAGCCGTCCTTGCCAGCACAAACTTGATTTTTCGCTTCTTCATCTCCCGCTGCAGAATTTTGGAGCAGTCTTCATCCACGGAAGGAAGGGGAAGCAGCCGGTCCATGGCTTCGACGACGGTTACGCGGGAACCGAGGGAAGACAGAAGAAAGGCAAACTCGCATCCGATAACGCCTCCCCCGAGGATCAGAATGGATTCGGGCACTTCAAGAAGCGAGAGGGCATGGTTGCTCGAGAGGATGCGCTCCCCGTCAAAGAGGAAGGGCGGAAAATCCAGGGGCTGAGTCCCCGGAGCCAGGATCAGCTTATCCCAGGGGACTTCCAGAATCCCGCCGTCTGCCGATTGGACGGCTGCCACGCCCGGCCCGACAATACGGCCCTTTCCCCGCAGGTAATGGATCTTGTTGTGCGCGAAGAGATCCAGGATCCCCTTTGTCTGATCTTGAATGATCCTGACTTTCCGTGCCATGAGCTGCTGCATGTCGGGACGGATGTTCCCTTCGATCTTCAGCCCGAACTCCCGGGCGCGCCGGTATCTTTCGATCATTTCCGCCGTGGTGATCATGATCTTGGAAGGGATGCATCCCCAGTTCAGGCATGTTCCTCCGACGTTATCCTCTTCGACAATGCTGACTTCGGCGCCCAGCTGGGCAGCGCGGATGGCGGCCACATAGCCTCCGGGACCCGCTCCGAAAATGACGATTCTCTTGGACATGATTCTGGTTTCTCCCTTCCTCTTCAATCGCCTGAAGATACAAGAATGCATTTTTTAATCAATGAAAAAAGAGATAAGCGAACAGATCCCTTCCAAAGAAATTGACATAATCGAAACGAAATATTACTCTTCATCCGTTTTGTTTCTGAACCTCAGGATACAGGAAAGGGAAACCATTGGAAACGCAGGCGAAGAAGACCCTTCTGCATGACTGGCATCTGGCCCACGGAGCCCGCATGGCCGATTTTGCCGGTTACGAAATGCCGCTCTGGTATTCTTCGGGCGTGAAGAACGAGCACCTCGCGGTGCTCACCCATGCCGGGATGTTCGATACCAGTCACATGGCGGTGGTGATGCTCCGGGGAAAGGGCGGCTTCGATCTGCTCCAGCTTTGCTTTACCAGGGATCTCCGGGCCTGCGTGGGAAAAGACCGAACCCCGCTGATTCCTTCCAGATGCATCTACGGCGCATTCCTGGACCCGAAAGGAGGCGTCATCGACGACGCCGTGGTCTGCCAGCTGGCCCCGGAGCACTATATGATTGTGGTGAATGCCGGCATGGGCGGGATGATCGCGCAGCACCTCCGCCATTATCGAGAAAATCGGGAGGTTGAAATAGAGGATCTCTCCCATCGAGTGGGCAAACTGGACATCCAGGGGCCCCTGTCGGCCAGGATTCTGAAAAGGGTTCTCGCTGAACCGAAAAAGGCCTTTGAGCAACTGCGCTTCTTTTCTTTCAAGGGACATTTTGACGCCGTCTCCCCCCTGGCCGATGCCGTGCGGCTGAACGACGGGACGCCCATTCTCCTGTCGCGTAGCGGCTATACGGGAGAATTCGGCTTCGAGATCTACGTCGCTCCGGAGCATTTCGTTTCTGCCTGGGAAACGATTTTTGAGGCAGGGGAAGATCTGGGGATTATTCCCTGCGGACTCGGCGCCAGAGACTCTCTGAGGGCCGGCGCGATGCTTCCCCTTTCTCATCAGGATATCGGCCCCTGGCCCTTTGCCCATCATCCCTGGCCTTTCGCCCTCCCCTTCAATGATGACGGAAGCGCCTTCACCAAGGAATTTGTCGGGTCGGAGGCCCTCCTGCGCATAGAAAGTCCTGAATTTACCTACGCCTTTGTGGGCGATGATCTCCGCAAGGTCTCGACCGAGGAGTCCGCCCTTGTGCTGGATTCTGCGGGTCAGGAAATCGGGACCATTCTGACCTGTGTGACGGACATGGGAATCGGGCGGCGCGAGGGGCGCATCTACAGCATTGCCAGCCCGGACAGACCCGAAGGCTTCGATCCCAGAGGGCTCAGCTGCGGCTTTGTCAAGGTGAAAGTTCCACTCCGCGCAGGGGACAGAGTGGAGCTCAAAGACCGGCGGCGCAGGCTCCAGGCGACGATCGTCAACGGCATCCGTCCCGACCTCACCGCACACCGCCCCATCCGGGAAATGATCTGACCGAGGAGGATATTTCATGAAGGAAATCAATGAACTGGATTTACCAGAAGATGTGCGCTACACCGAAGACCACGAGTGGGCAAGGAGGAATGGCGATGTCGTATTCATTGGCATTACGGATTACGCCCAGGACCAGCTCGGGGACATCGTCTTTGTGGAAATGCCTGAAGTGGGGGCCGTTTTCGAGCAGAAAGAGGAATGTGGAACCATTGAATCCGTCAAGGCCGTGGCCCCGATCTTTCTCCCCATAGGCGGCGAAATCGCCGCGGTGAACACCGCTCTCGAGGATGCACCCGAACTGGTCAACGCCTCCCCCTACCTGGACGGGTGGATCGCCCAGATCAAGCCCGGGGACCCCTCCGAGCTGGAGAGACTTCTGGACCGGAAGGCCTACCTCGAACTGCTGACGGGGATGGGAGAATGAGATACCTGCCTCATACGGACGAAGACATCGCCGAGATGCTCAAGGCCGTGGGAAAGGAGAGCCTCGACGCCCTTTTCTCCACCATTCCCGAAGCCTGCCGGCGCAGGACGGATCTCGAACTTCCCGAGGCCCTCACCGAGTGGGAGCTCAATGACATCATGGGCTCCCTGGCCGGGTCCATGGCCGTCTTCTCGGAGTACAAGATCTTTCTGGGAGCCGGCAGCTACGAGCACTTCATCCCGGCAGCGTTGACCTATCTCCTGGAACGTTCCGAGTTCTCCACGGCTTACACCCCCTATCAGCCGGAGATCAGCCAGGGAACCCTGCAGGCAGTCTTTGAATACCAGACCCTGGTCGCCGCCCTGCTGGGGATGGATATCGCCAATGCATCCCTCTATGACGGCGCCTCCGCGCTGGCCGAAGCCCTGCTCATGGCGGCACGGGTGAGCCGGCGGCAGAAGGTGGCCCTGTCGAGCCTCATCAATCCCCTTTACCGCCGGGTGGTGCGGACCTATCTGGAACCAGCCGGATTCGAGATCCTCGAACTTCCCTATGCGGCGGACGGCAGAACGGACCTGAACCGTCTCGGCAATCTGGATGATCTCGCGGCCATCGCCGTTCAGTCTCCCAACATCTTCGGCTGCATAGAGGATCTGGCCGCCATAGGAAATCTCACTCGAGGGACCAAAACCCTCTTTATCGCTTCCTTCACGGAACCCTTGGCCTACGGCCTCTACAAAAGCCCCGGCAGCCAGGGGGCCGACATTGCCTGCGGCGAAGGCCAGAGTTTCGGCATCCCGCAGAGTTACGGTGGACCCGGACTGGGCATGTTTGCCTGCCTCAAGCCTTATCTGCGAAGCATGCCCGGCCGTCTCGTGGGACAGACCACGGACCGGGAAGGGAAAAGGGGGTTCGTTCTCACCCTTGCCACCCGGGAGCAGCACATTCGACGCGAGAAGGCGACCTCCAACATCTGCACCAACAGCAGCCTCTGCGCCATCAATTCCGCCATGTACATGGGCTCCCTCGGGGGGACGGGACTTCGGGAACTGGCGAAACTCAATTACGACAAGACGGAATATCTGAAAAAAGCATTGAACAGGGCCGGATTCAAGACCCCCTTTGCCAGCCCCACCTTCAACGAGTTCGTCGTGGAGTTTCCGGCAGGCTTCGAAACGACCTACCAGCGCCTCCTGGACCGGAGAATTGTGGCCGGGCTTCCCCTGGCGCGATACTACCCCGAACTGCCGAACTGTTATCTGCTCTGTGTTACAGAGACAAAGACCAGGGAAGATCTGGACACCCTGGTCGACCGGTTGTCAAATCCCTGATGCCATAATAAAAACGAGGTAGAACGATGAAGGAATTCGCAGGCGCGCCCGGCTTGATACTCAACGAACCGTTGCTGCTGGAGAAAGGGAAAAAAGGAAGATGCGGCTTTTCTCTGCCCCGGCGGGACGTTGAATCCTGTCCCGTGGACGAGAAGCTTCTGGGGGAGGGGCCGAACCTCCCTGATCTGAGCGAAGGCGAAATCGTGCGCCACTATACACGACTCTCGACCTGGAACTTCGGCCTGGACACAGGGATGTACCCTCTGGGCTCATGCACCATGAAATACAATCCCAAGACCAATGAGAGGCAGGCTTCCCTGCCGGGCTTTGCCGGGGCCCACCCGTTGCTCCCGGAGCAGCTTTCCCAGGGGACCCTCAAAATGATGTTCCAGCTCGAACGGCTTCTGGCGGAAGTGACCGGCATGGACACCGTTTCCCTTCAACCCGCCGCCGGCGCGCACGGGGAATTGGCGGGGATGCTGATCTTCCACGCCTGGCATAAAAGCAGGAACTCGCTCCGCACAAAGATTCTCATTCCGGACACGGCTCACGGGACCAACCCGGCAAGCGCTGCCCTGTGCGGATTTCATCCGGTCAACGTGAAGTCCAACGAGAACGGGATTCTCTCTGCCGAAGTCATCGCCCGGGAAATGGACGAAGAAACGGCCGGGATCATGATCACCAATCCCAACACCCTGGGGTTATTTGAGGAAAACATCAAGGAGATCGCGGACATCGTCCACTCCAGGGGCGGGCTGGTCTATGCGGACGGGGCAAATATGAATGCCCTGATGGGCATGGTAAGTATGGGCGAGGTGGGCGTCGATGTGCTGCACCTCAATCTTCACAAGACCTTCTCGACGCCCCATGGAGGCGGCGGCCCGGGGGCGGGCTCGATCTGCGTGGGAAAGCGCCTGGAACCGTTCCTTCCCGTCCCCCGTGTCCTGGAAGTGGATGGGATGTATTCCCTTTCTTATGATTTCCCTGAATCCATCGGTAAGCTCCATGCCTTTTACGGCAATGTGGGGGTCATGATCAAGGCATACAGCTACATCCGAAGTCTCGGACCGGATCTCAAGAAGGTGAGCCAACTCGCCGTGCTCAATGCGAACTACATCAAGGAAAAGCTAAAAACCACGTTCTATCTGCCTTACGATCGGCCCTGCATGCACGAATGCGTCTTTTCAGACAAGTTGCAGGCACAAAAGAAAATAACAACCCTCGATATGGCCAAGCGGCTGATGGATTACGGCTTTCATCCCCCCACGATCTATTTTCCCCTGGTCGTTTCCGGCGCCATCATGATCGAACCCACGGAGACGGAATCCAAGGAAGAGATCGATCTTTTCATTGAAGCTTTCAAAGAGGTCGCACGAGAGGCAGAGGAGGATCCGGAGCGGCTCCGCACTGCCCCATCCTTTTCCAAGGTCAGACGGCTGGATGAAACAGCCGCAGCCCGTCATCCTCTATTGACCTCGTTTGATGCGAGCTGAGGGAGGCGCCCCGGCCATGACGGGAAGAAAGCCCTGGTTCTGTGCGGATCTGCCCCTCTTGGATTACCGGAAGGCCCGGGATCTGCAGCTTGAACTTGTGGCCGCCCGGAAATCCGGCATCCTTCCTGCGAATATCCTTCTCCTGCTGGAACATAACCCGATTTTCACCTTGGGACAACGAAGCCGAAGGGACAACCTCACGGTTTCCGAAGACCTGCTGCAGGAGCGGGGGATCCCTCTCGTTCGCGTGGAACGCGGGGGGGACATCACCTTTCACGGACCAGGCCAACTGGTGGGATATCCCATCATGAACCTCCATGCCGCGAGACTCACCGTTACCGATTACGTTGACCGCCTGGAAGAAGTCATGATCCGCACGGCTGAATGCTGGGGGGTGCGCGCCGGACGGAACGCCATCAATCGGGGCGTCTGGGTCGGCAACGCCAAACTGGGAAGCATCGGGATCGGTATTCGGCACGGGATCACGTTCCATGGCTTTGCCTTCAATGTGAATCTCTCCCTGGAACCCTTCACCTGGATCAACCCCTGCGGGCTGAAGGGGATCGGCATCACGTCGCTCAAGCGGGAACTCTCACGGGAGGTCTCCATGGAAGAGGTTCGGGAGCGGATGAAGCAGAATATCCAGGCCGTTTTCGATGTGGCGTTCGAGCCGATGGATCTGCCAGGCCTCAACCGTTTTCAACAGGCAGGAAAATCATGATGGCGGAGCAGGAAAGACCACCCCGCCTCCGCAAGCCTTCCTGGCTCCGGAGGAAGCTCCCCACGGGACCTGTCTACGAGCAAGTGAGATCCCTGATCAAAAGCGGGGCGCTTCATACCGTGTGCCAGGAAGCCAAATGCCCGAACCAGTGGGAGTGCTTTTCCTCGCGGACGGCCACTTTCCTGATTCTGGGTTCCCGTTGCACACGACGGTGCCGTTTCTGTGCCGTGGAGCACGGCCCCTTGGAGCCACCCGATCCCCAGGAACCGGCAAGAGTCGCCGATGCCGCAAAAGCCCTCGGATTGCGTTATGTCGTTGTGACCTCCGTCACCCGTGACGATCTCCCCGATGGGGGCGCGTCCTTCTTTGCCGCAACGATTCGAGCGATCCGCGAAAAAATTCCCGATGGACAGGTGGAAGTGCTGATCCCCGATTTTCAAGGCGATGCCGAGGCCCTCAGCACCGTTGTCGAGGCCCGTCCGGATGTTTTGAACCACAATCTTGAAACGGTCCCACGCCTGTATCCCATCGTTCGCCCCGAAGCTGAACATGAACGATCCTTAAAGCTTCTGAGCAGGGCAAAAGCCCTCGATTGTTCCCTTCCCACGAAATCCGGGCTCATGCTCGGCCTGGGAGAGACCTCTGAAGAAATCCGGGACTCTCTCCAGGATCTGTTGGCCGCAGGCTGCAGCCTCCTGACTCTGGGCCAATACCTTCAGCCCTCTGCTCACCATCTGCCGGTGGAACGCTTTGTTAATCCCGACGAGTTCGCCATGTGGCGGGAAATTGCCCTTGAAATGGGCTTCTCTCAGGTTGCAAGCGGTCCCTTCGTGCGAAGCTCCTATCACGCCAGGGATCTTTATCTCCACGCATAACGGCTGGAGAGAAAAGACCGGCTTGACAAGATCTTCCACTCCGGGTTAAAGATTTTCTAAAGGTGATGGAGTTCACCAGATTCGAACCGCCCCCTCCGGGCTGATAACTCCTATTGAGAGGGAGATAACCGTCTCCGTCTCGCGACAGGGGCGTTGCCAGGAGGCCGTTTCCTCTGGTCAATCTGACTCCTGTCGTGGACTAACCGACAGGAGTTTTGTATGGACCACATTCGCGACGATCTCACTCTGAATATCCAGCCTGTTGAGGGGCTGCTCAAAAATCTGCGTCAGATCTGCAACCGATTTCAACTCCTTTCCCTGAGACGCCAGCTGGAAGCTGCCGAGGGTCTGCTTATGCAGAACCAGCCCATCGACGTGGCCATCCTCGGTCAGTTCAAGGCAGGGAAAAGTTCCTTCCTCAACAGCCTCCTGGGCAAACCCATTCTTCCCGTGGGCGCCATTCCGGTCACGACGGCAATTACTCGTTTGCAATACGGGGAAAAGGAGCGGGTCAGAGTCCGTCATTTCGACGGGTCTATTACCGAGGCGACCCTCGCAGATCTTCCCGATTATACATCGGAAGCGAAGAATCCAAACAATCAGCGAAATGTCGAAGTGGTGGACATCGAACTTCCTTCTCTGAAGCCGTATGCCGGTCTCCGCCTGGTGGATACCCCGGGCTTGGGAAGTGTTTTCGCCTACCATAAATCGACTTCGGAAAACTGGCTCCCCGAAGTGGGCGCCGCCCTGATGGCCGTCAGTTCCGACCGTCCCCTCTCAGAAAACGACCTGAAGCTGATTCGGGAACTGACCCAGTACACCCCCAACATCCTATTGTTGCTGACCAAGACGGACCTGCTCTCGACCGAGCAGCAGGACGAAGTGGTCGCGTTTTTCCGCCAGACCCTGCAGCGGGAACTGAACCGGGATTTTCCCCTTTATCTCTATTCCACGCTAGTCGATACAGAACATCATAAGCAACGAATTGAGCGGGAAATATTGCAGAGCCTGTCGAGCAACCGGGACAGCGAATTCCAGCGGATCCTCCGGTACAAGACCAAGTCCCTTCTGCGAAGCATCCTGGGCTACCTGGACATCGCCCTGCAGACGGCCCTTCAGGCCGATTCGGATCGGGAGGGACTGCGGGCCCAGATCCTCAATGAACAGGTCAACGAGGAACTCATGCGGGAGGAGCTGGGACTCATCGCCCGTGAAAACGCCCTGCAGACCCGGCCCATGCTCAAGGCCTACCTGGACCGGTTTTACGAACCCCTTGTAGAAAAGACCACAGCCAGGCTGGAAAAAGACATCCCCGCCTGGAAGGGGAATCTCTGGCAACTGTCGCGGCACTTTGAAGCGTGGACGTCGGAAGTCATGACGGAAGAAATGTGGAAAATCTCACGATCCGAGTCTCCACATTTCTTTGGAACCCTGAGGAAATCTCACGCGAGTTTCTCCCGTTCCCTGGCCGCTTTCCGGAAGTTCCTTGATGAGAACATCCAGAAGGTATTGGGCATCCGCCTGGCCGAGGTGGACTGGAACATCGAGGTGGCGGAACCGGAGCATCCGGACATTATCGCCACGAAATCCTTTGACATCCATCTCGATCTTATCTGGTTTCTTATTCCCATGTTCTTATTTCGCAAAGCCTTCGAACGGCACTTTGTCCGGGGCCTTCCGCGGGAGGTGGAGATGAATCTCTCCCACCTGGCATACCAGTGGCAAAAACGAATCAATGCCGCCATTGAATCCATGAAGGAACAGGCTGTCGGTTACGTGCGGGATGAACTGACAACCATCGATGCCCTTCTTTCGAAAACAGGAGGCCGGAGCGAAGAAATTCGACGGATCATGGCGGAACTCAAGGAGGCATCGGAACGTCTGGAATCTTAAGAAAAAGGGTAAGGCGGCCTTCCAAGAAGCCGGCAAGGCCCGCTGGTCATCATTAATTCTACTGATAATAGGGAAAGGGCAAACAATCATGACAGTAAAAATCAAAGACATACGGGCGATGGAAATTCTAGACTCAAGAGGCAATCCCACGGTCAGGGCAATGGCAGCCCTGGAAAACGGCATCGTGGCCGCTGCGTCCTGTCCTTCCGGCGCTTCAACGGGTGAGAATGAAGCCGTCGAATTGCGCGATGGCGATTTAACGCGATACGGCGGCAAGGGCGTATTAAAGGCCGTCGCCAGCGTGAATGAACTCATCGCCCCGCACTTGATCGGCAGGAATCCGGCCCATCAGGCCGAAATCGACCATCTCATGATCTCGTTGGACAGGACGCCAAACAAGGGAAGACTCGGGGCCAACGCCATTTTAAGCGTCTCCATGGCTGTCGCACGCGCGGCGGCTCTTGCAGCCGATCGGCCGCTTTATTCCTACCTGGGCGGAGTGGGCGCCCTGCGTATCCCCGTTCCCATGATGAACATCTTGAACGGCGGAAAACACGCCGACAATAGTGTCGATTTTCAAGAGTTCATGATCATGCCCATCGGCGCCCCATCCTTTGCCGAGGCCCTGCGGTACGGCGCCCAGACCTTTCACGCCTTGAAAGACATTCTGGGGGAAAAGGGATATGCCACGAGCGTTGGCGATGAAGGAGGATTTGCCCCAAACCTGAAGAGCAACGAAGAGGCATGCGAGCTGATCCTTCAGGCCATTGAAGCGGCTGGTTTCAAACCAGGTCAGGATGTTGCCATCGCACTGGATCCTGCTGCCAGTTCTTTTTTCGGGGACGGCGCCTATCACCTGACGAAATCAAACCAGGGGACAAAAAATAGCGAAGAAATGATCGCGATCTATAAAGACTGGATCGAGAAATATCCCATTGTCTCTATTGAAGACGGTCTTGCCGAGAAAGACTGGGAGGGCTTCAGCAGGCAAACGGCGGAGCAGGGGGATCAAATTCAGATTGTCGGGGACGATATTTTCGTAACCAACACGCAATACATTACCCGCGGCATTCAAGAAAAGACGGCCAATGCCGTCCTGATCAAGCTCAACCAGATCGGCACCGTAACGGAAACGATCGAAGCGATCAACCTCTGTCGTAAGGCTGGTTGGGGATATGTCGTTTCCCACCGTTCCGGTGAAACGGAGGATGCCTTTATTGCCGATTTCACGGTAGCCATGGGAGGCGCACAGATCAAGACCGGTTCCGCCTGCCGCAGCGAGCGCATCGCCAAATACAACCGTTTGCTGGAAATTGAAGCCGAGCTGGGCAAAGCGGCTCTCTTTGGAAATCCCTTTCAACGCGGGTCATAAAGGGACCACCGGTCATGGGATCCGTTCATAGCGGATCAACAACCTTGTGTTTGCCTTGGTAAATCTTCAGCGGAATGCTTAAGAATGGTGATCTATATGCGGAAGAAAATATTGGATTACGTGCTGGACCGGCGGTGCCAGGAGGGGGGGTACTGTTTTTACAAACTGGAGGAGCCCAACGGTTCGGACACATACTTTGCCTTATCCATCCTGAACTGGCTCGGCGCTCCGCTGGAAGATTCAAAGACGGCGGCGTACCTGCAGAAGATGCAGCATGAAGACGGTTCCTATGACAGCGTCTTCGCCGCCTTCTATTCCCTGAAAAGCCTTCAGTTGCTCAATGCTGAGCATCTTTACGATCCCCGGCCCTACATCCTCAAACACGTCCGACAAGACCGCATCCATGCCGATCAGCTTCCGGTGGAAATCCTCTCCATTTTCAAGAAAATGGTCTACCTCGTTGATCTCTACCGTACTTTCAAGAACGAGGGCGATCCCTTGCTTGAAAGTCAGATGATCAGCTTGATTCTGGAATTCAGAAATTCCGATTCCGGTTTCGGTTATCATCACTCCACGCTCAGCGAGACGGCCAAAGCCCTGGTCATGCTCAAGGCGCTGTCCTATCCCCTGGAAAACCTGAAGGTCGATGCTTTCCTGGAGCAATGTGAAATTCCCCATTTCGGTTTCACGGAAATTCCCGGAACATCCCTGTCTTTCCTGGAATTTGTTTATGGCGGCGTGCTGGCGGCATCGACTGCCGGTTATCAACTTCGCTATTCCGATTCCTGCATCGACTTCATAAAAAGCTGCCAGACGAAGAGTGGGGGATTTTCAAGGGTCATGCACGGCGGCATTTCCACCCTGGAAAACACTTTTTATGCCGTACACGCCCTTAAGCTTTTATCGGGGTTATGATGATGTACGGACTTTCGTCAGGAGGTTATTCATGAAAGTTCGCGTTTCTGCCGTTTATGAGCAGTCCGGTGAAATCCTCTGCATGAAGTACCTCTATGGAGGGAAAGAGGTTTTTTCTCTGCCCGGAGGCGGAGTGGACAAGGATCTGCCCCTTCAGGAAGTTCTTGCCAAGGAATGGGGAGAAGAGCTTGGGATAGATATCGACATTGGCGACGTTATCCTGATCGGAGAAGCCCCTGCGGGAAAACAATATCCCCGGACACTGCACATCGTTTTTGAGGTTCCGGAAATCCACGGCATTCCGAAGGTGCAACCGGAAGCCACCCATTCCCTGGATGTGGCCTGGGTTCCTATCAAGAAATTATCTGACCTTCCCCTTTATCCCGATGTAGGCAAGCAGCTGTATGCCTATTTTAGCGCAGAATCCCGGCATGCCTTGACATTCATCAGCAATTGCATGGAACGGGGCTACTGGTAGCGAATCCTTCTTCAGTCCTTCCATCGCTTCAGAGAGGACGACTCGAGGGAGGATCATGAAATCTATTCTTGACAAAAATGCCCGGCTTTGCATAATGGCGCGCATTGTTAAGATCTCACTTCAACTGAACAGGTGATGGGGTTCGCCTTTAACCGCTTTTATTGCTGATGACTCCTGCCAAAATTTCTTCAAGGAGTCATTGCATGGAAACGATTTATCTCGTCGCGGCAGGCTGGTTTTTTGCCGCCGTCTTGTCCACCGTTTTAGCCAACCGCCTGAAAATCTCTATTGCCCTGATGGAAATCATCGTCGGTTCCATCATCGGTTTCGTGGCTTTTCATCTTGATTACTTCGAAAAACTTGATCTGAATGCAGACTGGATGAAGTTCTGCACAGGGACCGGTGCCATGTTGCTGACGTTTCTTGCCGGGGCGGAATTGAATCCTGACGTCATGAAATCCAAGATCAAGGAAGTGTCCGTTATCGGATTGATTGGATTCTCCTCCCCCTTCATCGGCTGCTTTCTGATTTCATACTACCTCATCGGGTGGGGTTTAGAAGCGAGTTTGCTGTGCGGCATCGCTTTATCGACGACCTCCATGGCTGTGGTCTACGCCGTGATGCTCGAATACGGATTCAATAAAACCGATTTCGGCAAAGGCATCCTGGGAGCCTGCTTCGTCAACGACCTGGGAACCGTCATCGCCCTGGGGCTGATATTCGCGCCTTTTACCTATAAGACGATCCTATTAATTGCTGTAACGATCCTATTGATTTTTACCCTGCGCCCGATGACGGATTTCATCGTTCGGCGATTCGCCTATAAAACCGCCGCTATCCGCGCGAAATGGGTTCTGTTCATCTTGCTGTCTATGGGCGTCCTGGCGTTATGGTCAGGCAGCGAACCCGTGCTGCCGGCCTATGTCTTCGGAATGATCTTGGCGAAAACCATGGAAGAAGACGGTCATTTTGTCAGGAGGCTCAGAACTCTGACGATCGGCTTTCTAACCCCTCTCTATTTTCTCAGGGCCGGCGCCCTGGTGTCCATCCCAGCGTTGATCGCGATGCCCAGTATCTTTCTTGCGCTTTTCGGAAGCAAAGTTGCTACCAAGATATTTGGCCTATACCCGGCTATTCATCGTTTCCGGGAGGACACCAAGGAAAAATGGTACTATACGTTATTGATGTCCACCGGACTGACATTCGGAACCATCTCCGCCCTGTACGGTTTGACACACAACATCATCACTCAGGAACAGTATTCCTTCATTGTAGGGGCAGTCATCGCCAGTGCCGTGATACCAACGCTGATCGCCAACAGATATTTCCTGCCGAGCCATCTGCTGGAAGCACCGATTCTGGATGATCAGGCGCCAGACGAAAAGGATATTATCAATAAACTGTAAATCACCGCATGCTTCCCAGAGTGCCCTGAGACGGCCACCGTCGATTTCTGCGCCCATCACCACCAGCGAGCGGTGGCGATCAGCCGCTGGGGAAAAAGCAGCAGGTCAAGGACATCTAAAACGGAACGGCATACCACATCGGCAGCAGCCATGGTTGCGCCACAGGCGCCCTCGGCCAGAATCACCCCGATTCCCAGGGCGGCCCCGGCAAGCATCAGGCGCTCATTGCGTCCATTGCTCATCGCCACTGTCCATTTCGCTCAAAGAGTGTGAATGTAGTTTTCCTTTGCGTGATTTTTTACTAAGGAGTCATGACCATGGAGAGACTCTTCGAACTGAAGAAGCATGGCACGACGGTGGGAACGGAAATCCTGGCAGGGTTAACCACTTTCGTCACCATGGTGTACATCATCTTCGTTAATCCAAACATCCTGTCGACGACAGGCATGCCTTGGCAGGGTGTTTTCCTGGCTACGATCATCGCCGCGGCAACGGGGACCCTCGTGATGGGTATTTTCGCCATTGTGCCCCATGCGCTGGCGCCCGGCATGGGACTCAACGCATTCTTCACCTTCACTGTCTGCGCCGCCGGAAGCTACGACAGGAAGCGTGACAGCTGAAGAGATGGCTTTCGTGTATTCGATATCATAGCCTGCCTTCGTGCCATCACCGTCCATGCTGGTGGGCAGAATCACACCCGCACCAAGTTCCTGACAGGTTTTCGCCCATGCCACAGCATCTTTGGCCACCGGTAGCGTACCACCAGACACGACCAGTTCAAATCCTGAAGGCATCGCCTTATTTCGTTTCGCGTCAATCGCCACGGTGATTTTATCCGCACCGAATTTTTGAGCCGCCTGACGGACCAGTTCCGGGTTTTTCACCGCCGCACGGTTCATGGAAACCTTGGATGCCCCAGCTTCCAACACCAGTTCGATATCCTCAATCAAGGCAATGCCGCCACCAACCGTCAGCGGGATACTCAAAACAGCAGAAACATTCTTTACCCATTCCAGACGGGTTTTACGGTTTTCCAGCGTGGCCGCAATGTCCAGCATCGCCAGTTCGTCCGCACCTTCGGCCTGATAAAATACGGCATTCTCGACCGGATCACCCGCCTCCTTTAAATCCACAAAATGAACCCCCTTCACCACTCCCGTTTTTCATATCCAGGCACGGCATGATTTTTATCAGTTCCATGAAAATCTCCCTCCTCAATGAAATTTCGTTTTGAGACAATTATCTCGGCCTTATAAACAGAGTATGTAAGCTATGGCCCACCCTGCCTTTGCAATCGAATGCAACTGTGGTCGTTTGACCGTTCCCATCGTTTCCAATGATAGTTCGCGCATCGATCCCAACCCACGGTCCTTCAGGTGGACGATATATCCCCAAAGTTAAATCCACCGGGACATAAGTCCATTTTTGAAAATCAAGTTCAGCGCTAATCCCGTTAGCAGAATCAATCATCAAGACCAGCGCTTCCAGTCCATCAATTTCTTGATGCTCAATTAACGGGATTCGTGGTCTGGTCCAAACTGTTGCAGGACCCAAGATATCAAATCCTCCCTTGGCAAACCTCCACTCCAGTGCCTCTACATAAGGGAAGTTGCCAAACATGGAAAAAAGATCCTGGGTTTGAGCCTCTGGAAGTGACGGTATTTCATAGACATCCGATATGATGCCGGTCACGCCAACTTCCGAACGAAGACGCCATACATGGGCAATCATATACATTTTACCTTCAGATCGGTATTCCGCTCTAAGAAGTTCTATTCTTTTGCCACTTCGAACAACCTCAACGTTGATTTCACATGGCTTCACCGGAACGGGGCTCAATATTTCGATCGTGATCCTGACGATTCGGAAATGGCCGTCTGATGGCTGCACTCGTAAGACGTGCGTCAGCAGTGACGATGGTGGCCCACCATGTTGAAAATCTGGAGACCAAGGGCCTTGCGTGGCTGCACTGGGTTCGAATTCGCTTTCAGATATTTGCTTGAAAAATGCCGTTGGCAATTCGTTCATAATTTTTCCATGAGCTTACCAATCAACTTGGGCCATTCCTGTCATTGTTATCTCTCGGGTTTCGCTGCCAGCGATGCAATAAGATATTCTCGCAGAACCACGGCATTGTTGTGCGCCTCATCTTTCGCTCCATATAGAAGAGTCATTTTGCCTCCTGCGGCGAGGGTGCGGAGACGTGCAAGAGCACTTTGGGTCGCCGGTGCTGCCAACTCCAAGAAATAGCGGCGCTTGAACTCGGCCCACCTTGCCGGGTCATGCCCGAACCAACGCCTCAGATCATTCGACGGCGCCACTTCCCGCAGCCACTCGTCCACTGCGGCTCGTTCCTTAGACAGACCACGCGGCCAAAGACGGTCAATAAGAACTCGACAACCATCCTCAGGCGCCGGAGGATCATATGCACGTTTGATCTGAATTTTCATTGTCCGCTTCCCATCCGGTTATTGCCACGGCAATTAAAGACTATAAACCGTAACAATTTTTTCCGTTGCGGCCAGTCATGTATCAAGAACATCAAACACGACAGGGTGAAGAAAGGGGAAATGATTGACTTGCTATATAAATCAGCGCAATTTTACACAATCATGATTGTTGAATAAAGCATTATTCAATCCTTGATTGAGAGGATAGAAGAGTCATTTAACTGGACCCCGGGCGGCTGAAATGCCGAATGTGGTGCTACTCGGGAAGCGAAGCGAGCTGGTGGGCCTTCGCGGGATTTCGATACAACGGCGCCTGGACGAGGGGATATGTCCGTGGGATGATCCCGATGCCGTGCTTTCATGCATCAGCAACCAATTGGCAAAACCCTTCGGTGTTTCAACGGATGTCGTTGAACGTCGGGTGGAGGGGGAAAAGTTATGGTCTCCTGATATCGAGGGATAGGAGAGCTATTTGAAAAGATGGCGTATTTTTAAATAATATTCATGCGATAAATTGACAGGGATCCGTTCACCCCGCGTGCGTCACGACCGCAGGGTGGCGATCAGCCGCTGAGGAAAAAGCAGCAGGTCCAGGGCATCCTCAATGGAACGGCATACCACATCGGCAGCAGCCATGGTTGCACCACAGGCGCCCTCAGCCAAAATCACCCCGACTCCCAAGGCGGCCCCTGCAAGCATCAGGCGGTCATTGCGTCCATTGCCGATCGCCACCGTCCAATCCGATCCAAGGTTGCGAATGTAGTTCTCCTTGGCCTGATCCTGATCTCCAAGGGGCAGCACATGCACCGTACAGGGCAGATGGGCCAGGGCGTTTTGCACGCAACCGAAGGTATCCGCCGTAACCACATGGAGTTCCAACTGCCCGTTCAATTGCTGCAACCGCGCACTCACCCCTTCGAGCAAACGGCCGTCCACTGCCAGGGTGCCGTTGTAGTCCATAACCAGATACTTCAATTGTAAAGCGCCGTATCCGGGGATGGAAATCGAAATCATAGGTCACTCTCCTTCAGGGTATCATTCCAATTATAGATCCATGATGACATCAAGGCGGTGAGGCAGGGGCGACGCCGTCGGGGACATCGCCGGCCCATTTCTCGCCGTTCCAGGCAATGGCGGTTTTGTCGGCGTTCCAGGGCTCGCCGGTGAGGTCGACGGGCATGATTAAGTAGGTGCTCTCCAAACTTAAAAACGATGTTCGGCATTTTCTTTATCCAGCAGAAGTTCCTATTTATTTCTATACATTTGCCTATTTTTATTATAAAAAACAATGTAAGGATGGTGATTCTACTTTCCATTTAAGAGTAAAGCCTTCTTCTCACTTCCACCGTCCCATCGAAAATCAAAACCCTTATCAGGATGACCGTCATGTTTCGAATACACGGTTATCGATGCCCTGGGTGCATCGGAGATTCAAAAGGCTTCACTCAGTTAGAGCCCCAGCGACCGGCTCCAATTCGACCATAAAAGGTTGGTGAAAATGTTTTCGAAACGGATAGCCGTACTTCTATAACGCTTCTGGGTAAAAAATAGATAGCATTTTGTCATTTTTTGAATCCAAGAAACAGGAGGATCCTCATGGAGATTCAAAGCAGGACAGAAAGCAACACGTCCGTCATAACTGTAACGGGGCGGATGGATGCGCTGGCTGCGCCGGAATTCCGGGACAAGCTGAACGATCTGATTGCAGAGGGAGCAACCACTTTTGTCGTAGATTTCGATGGCCTCGATTACATCGGCAGCGCTGGCCTGCGAGGGATTCTCTCGATAGCCAAAGTGCTCAAAGGGAAAGGGGGAGAAGTTCGTTTCGCCAATGTGAAAGGGGCGGTCAGGGAGGTGTTCGAGACGTCCGGCTTCGACTCCATCTTCCAGATCCATGACTCGGTGGCTTCCGCCCTGGCCGGCATCCGCTGATAAAGACATGAGAATCACCAGGATGACGTGTGAGGCCCGCATCGACAACCTTGAAGAAGTCATTCATTTCGTTGATGGATGCGCCAACCGGGCCGGTCTGACCGACATAAAAAAGAACAAGGCGCTGATCGCCGTAGAGGAGGCCTTTGTGAACGTCTGTCATTATGCCTATCCCGGCGGCAAGGGAAAGGTCGAACTGACCTGCTGCGGTAAAAGCGATGTCTTCGAGGTTGAGATTGCAGACGACGGGGTCCCGTTCAACGTTTTGTCGTTACCCGATCCGGATACGACCGCCAACATCATGGACCGTAAAATCGGTGGGCTGGGTGTCTATCTTATCCGCAAACTGATTGACGATGTGAGCTACGAGAGAAAAGACGGGCAGAATATCCTCAGGATGGTTTTGCACACACGTAAATAGAGGAGGCACTATCATGGCTGGGGCGCCTTCAACGGCAAAGAGAGCATTTCTGGCACTGGCCGCGGCAGTTCTTTGCGTGATCGCTTCTCCGTCTGCTTCCGGTGCTGAACGGACGCTTAAAAAGGCCTCCTTTATCCCGGTTTGGAGTCCGCAGGCCCAGTTCGCCGGTTACTACATGGCACTGGAGAAGGGCTTCTATAGAAAACACGGCATTAACCTGACGATCCTGAACGGCGGACCAAACACCTCGACTTCAGAGTATCTACGCAGTGGGAAAGCGGATTTCGCCGTGCTCTGGCTCACCACCGCCATTCATGAGCGAGCGGCTGGAGTGCGACTAGTCAATCTGGCACAGATCATTCAAAGATCCTCCATGATGTTGATTGCCAGAAAATCAAGCGGCATCACCAAGCCAGCGGATATGAACGGCAAGAAGGTCGGGTTGTGGGGAAGCCCCTTCGCGATCCCTCCGCGTGCTTTTTTCAGGAAATACGGCCTGCACGTCCGTGAGGTACCACAATCCTACACAGTAAACCTTTTTCTGCATGGCGGGATCGATGTCGCCTCCGCCATGTGGTACAACGAGTATCATACTATTCTGAATGCCGGAATTGACCCTGATGAACTGAGCATCTTTCTTCTCAAGGATTATGGGATCGACCTGCCTGAAGATGGCCTATATACCCTTGAAAAGACATTAAAAAAAGACCCGGATCTCGTGAAGGGCTTTACGCGGGCTTCACTGGAGGGATGGCGCTATGCCTTTGCTCATCCTGAAGAAACGCTGGATGTCGTCATCAGGTATATGCGGGAGGCAAAGCTGCCAGCCGACCGGATGCACCAGAAATGGATGCTGGAGCGGTTGCGCGACCTGATCATTCCCCGGGGAAACCAAGGAGTTCTCGGCATACTTTCGCTGAGTGATTACACAGCGGCCGGTCAGATTCTGCTCAAAAACGGGGAGATCAAGACACTACCCGACTTCAAAGCATTCATGGGGCAGTCCGATGCTCAACAATAAAAGCATCGCCTACAAATTGATCCTGGTTATCACACTCTGCAACACATGCATTATTGCATCTCTTCTCGGCTACAACTACTACCGTTCCCGACTTATTCTGCGAAAAGAGCTGGTCCGTGCTGCCCGCAATTTAACCATGGCGTCTGTGAACCGTGTAGAGACGGCATTGGTTGCAGTCACTAAAGTTACCGAAGGTGTGGCGCGTTCGTTGGAGAATGGAAGACCGACAAGTGAGGAACTTGCATCCCTGCTCAGGTCCACGATAGCAGAAAACTCCGAGATTTATGGCTGCGGCGCTGCGTTTGAACCTTCCGCGACGGGTCCTTACTCTCACCCCCACCTCTCCTACTTCCATAGAGATCACGGCAAGATTATCTATACCCCGGACGATTCCCGGAACTATCTTCATCAGGATTGGTACCAGATCAGCAGGGAAACCGGGAAGAGAGAGTGGACAGAGCCATATTATGAAGGAAACGTCCTGATGGCAACCTGTTCGCTTCCCTTTTATGAAACAACAGGCGGAGTCAGGCGTCTGGGTGGTGTCGCGTTCTCTGATGTTTCATTGGATTGGTTGACGGAACAGGTCGCTTCGATCAAGGTGCTCAAAAACGGCTATGCCTTCCTGATTTCCCGTTATGGCACCATTGTAACCCATCCAGATCGGGCGATGATCATGAACGTGACCATCTTTGGGTTTGCCGAGGCCGACAAAGACCCGGCAATGCGCGAGTTGGGCAGGAAGATGATCAAAGGCGATTCGGATTTCATCCCCTTTACGAATCTCAAAGGCGTGAAATGCTGGGTCTATTATGCACCGATCCCTTCCGTAGGCTGGAGTCTGGCGGTTGTCTTTCCTGAAACGGAACTCCTGGATCAGGTTAAAACATTGAGCCTGACCGGAGCACTCATCGGACTGGGCGGCATTCTGCTTCTAACGATGGCAGTGGTTCTGATCGCCCGTTCCATAACCTCACCGCTGAAGACCCTGGCCGGGGCCACGACTGCGATTGCCCGGGGAGATTTTGACGTGGAACTGCCACCGGTATCTTCACAGGACGAAGTAGGCACGCTTGCCAGTACCTTTGAAGTGATGAAATGCTCGCTCAAGGAATATATTAAAAAGTTGACGGAAACAACGGCCGCCAAGGAACGGATCGAGAGTGAACTGAGCATTGCCCGCGGCATCCAGAAGGACTTTCTTCCCAAGATTTTCCCGCCTTTCCCGGATCGGCGGGAATTTGACCTCTACGCTATGATGGAGCCGGCCAAAGAGGTGGCGGGGGATTTTTATGATTTCTTTTTCGTCGACGACACCCATTTATGCTTCGTTATCGCCGATGTGTCGGGCAAAGGGGTGCCGGCGGCGCTTTTCATGGCCATGTCCCTGACGCTCATCAAAGCCACGGCCCGCTATGGCCTTCCGCCCGAAGAAATCCTGTCCAGGATCAACAACGAGTTGGCGCGCGAAAATGATTCCTGCATGTTCGTTACCGCATTCTTAGGAATACTGGATACAGAGAGCGGGGAAGTTCTCTATGCCAATGGCGGCCATAATTCTCCTTTACACCTTAAGCACGACGGAGGGGTTGCCTGGTTGGCGAGATCAGGCAACCTGATGGTCGGCATCATGGAGGATGCACCCTACCGGCGTGAACGAATCCTGCTGGAACCGGGAGACCGTCTGTTTCTTTACACGGACGGTGTGAACGAAGCAATAAACGCCCAGGTGGAGGAGTTTTCCAATGAGCGACTGGAGCGGCATCTCCTTGCCTTGCAGGGAAGGGAAATCAAGGACGTCGTTTCCGGGATTATGGCTGATATCCGGGCATTTGCCGGCGACGCCCCTCAGTTCGATGACATTACAATTATGGTGATCCAATATAGGGGTAAGTGATATACTGTATCGGCCAATAATCTTTCTCAGACAAAAGGAGGCCTTTATGAATCTATTCCATAGCGAGTACAGCAACAAGGTGATGTCGCCTCTGGAAGCGGTCGCCCTCATTCAGAGCGGGAACAGCGTGGTCGTGGGCATGAATTTTTCCGAGCCGCCGGCCCTGCTCGATGCCATTGCCGCAAAGGCCCGCGCGGGGGAACTGGAAGGGATTAAAACCTATTCATTCAATCCTCAAAAATACGCAGGCAATACCATATTCGCTCCCGACATTGCTGACTGCATCCAGGCGAATGCCTGGTTTGTCAGCGCCCATGTCCGCAAGATGATCCGCGTCGGCCTGGCCTATTACGTTCCTTCACTGTTTCACCAGGTCCCCAGGTTTCTGCGGGAAAACATGAAGATTGACGCCACCATAACCACCGTATCTCCAATGGACAAGGCAGGGTATTTCAGCATTGGGGCTGCAACCTATATTATGGTGGCTGCAAGTCTTTCGAAAAATGTGATTGTTGAGGTCAATGAAAACGCGCCTCGCATATTCGGCGACACCCAGATCCACATATCGGAAGTAGATGCGATTGTTGAAAATCATGTACCCCTTTTGAGCCCTGTCTTTCCACCCAAAAAACCGGAAGATGAAATAATCGGCAAGAGTTTGGCCGAACTTATCCCCGATGGAGCCTGCCTGCAGCTTGGTATCGGGATCATCCCCAATGCGATCGCGGAATACCTCGAAGGCCATAAGGATCTGGGCATCCACTCGGAACTTTTCGTGCCCGGCATGGTCAATCTTATCAAGAAAGGTGCTATTACCGGCCGTAAGAAAAATTTCCATCCCCGAAAGCATCTTTTTGCCGCTGCTTTCGGGCCTGAAGAGATGTATGAATTCATGGATGACAATCCCACGATGGAGAGCTATTCATCCGAATATATGATGGACCCCGTCAACATCGCCAGGAATGACAAGCTGATAAGCGTTAACTCCATTCTGGAAGTTGATCTTACCGGCCAATGCAATGCAGAAACCCTTGACGGGTTTGAATTCAGCGGAACAGGCGGGCAACTCGACTTTGTCCGGGGGGCATACAGTTCAAAAGGTGGGAAGTCAATCCTTGTCTTCTATTCCACGGCTCAAGAGGGCAGGATTTCACGGGTTGTTCCCCAACTGGCTGCAGGCACGGCTGTCACCACCCCCCGCATGGATACACAATACCTGGCTACAGAAAATGGCGTGGTTAACATCAAAGGAAAGTCCACACGCGATCGTGCCCTGGACATCATCAGCATCGCCGATCCCAGGTTTCGAGACGATCTCCTGAAAGAAGCTGAGGACCTCTGTCTGATCTGATGTTGAAGAAAGCAAAATCCCAGATTTTTCAAGCGTTTCGCTTCGTTGAGTGCGTCAGTGGTGGCGCAGCTATGCAGTGAGAACTACAATCAGGACATGGCTTTCATGGCTGTGGCAAAAGACGATGCGAAGGAACGTGCGATCAAGAGCATCAAGGTGCAGCTCTATGCCGCCGCCGCTTCTAAAGGCCTTTGTAAATCTTAAAACGGTGAGTCCATTTAATTGGTTGATCATTGATATTTTCCTTATTGCATAAGGAATCGGGAAAACAGAAGGCGAAAAGACAAGGACCTAACCTGATCAGGTTAAGTCCTTGTCTAGGGTGAATCTGGACGGATTTTGAGGTCTTGATCCAGATAGAAGCATTTTTTTCTGTCAACTCAGCCGCAGGAACCGCAGCATCCACCACTGCCGCAACCGCCACCGGCTTCCAGCGAAGAGTTTACGCGGAATCCGGAGCCTGAAGGGGTTTCGATAAAATCGATATAGACGGGTTTGACCTGTTCGAAGAGGTCTTTACTCATAAGGAATGTAATCCCCTGTTTACGGAACTCCTCATCGCCATCTCTGAACTCATCCAGAGCCATCCCCAATGCGGGACCGGAACAGCCGCCCTCGGTCAGCATGAGCCTGACGGGATGGATTTCCTCGACGCTCTTTAAAAACTCCTGGATTTTCTCCCCTGCTTTTTCCGAAACTTCAAACATTCTTCTCTCCTTCGGCAGCGGGGACCCGCAGCCTTTCTTTTTGATTAAGATGTTGATTCATCAGGAGGCAATACTTTAGTTTAGAGAATCTGTCAAATAGATATTCTGAATATATTACGTCTGCTATCCCATGGCGTGGCAAGGATGCAGGACTGTAATGACCGTCCTCTTAAATTCCAACGGACTTGAGCCTGGGATTGAAACGATGCTGCTTGACGGAGAAAAATGAAGTCCCCCTGTTTCAATGCCGGACGAATGGCCGAGACAAGAAAGGGACAAATCCCATCGGCTAAGTCCCTTTCTTGCCATGTTTAGCAGGCGATGGTCTTACAGACTCAGTGGCCGTGAGAAGAAGATTTCTCCTCCCCATAGACCACAAGGGTCCCGTGTTCCTCCATCTCCTTGAGCCACTTGGGGTGCTGCTTCTTCAGCCAGGCACGCGTCACCCAGCCGGTCATCATGGCGGGCAGCGATCCGGGAGAGCCCACCGTTCCCAGATAGAGGTGGATGAAGAAGAAGGCGAAGATCGCCACAAACCCCGCGGCATGGAGCAGGTACATGAGCCTCACGATCATGGCAGGGATGTGCAGGGGAAAGAGCATGATCAGTCCGGAGAAGACCATCGCCACCCCGCCGCCTGCTACCACCAGGAAGAACATCTTCTGCCCGGGATTGTACTTGCCCACCTCGGAGACCTTGTCCACGTGCCAGAGATATCCGCCCGCGCTCTTGATCCAATCCAGGTCTTCGGGGAAGACGAAGATCCCCGCCTCTTTCCACCACATGCGGACGGCGAAGACGAGGGACAGGAGAAAGAAGAGCGCCGTGATATTGTGGATGTACTTCAAGGACTTCAAGCCTCCGAAAGGCTCGCCGAGAAAGTTCAGGGAATGGAACATGATTCCCAACCCCGAGAAACACAGCACCAGGCATGAAACGGCCAGACACCAGTGCACGATCCGTTCAAAGGAGTCCGTGGCCTGAATTAATCCTTTTCTCATGGTTATTCCCCTCCCTTCGTATCTTGACCCGAATCTTCATCAGGCAGCTTGGGTCCGTGGATGATGTAATGCAGGAACGAACCGGCAATGACGCCGCCGGCAGCCAGAAGGCTCAACGGCTTCAGGATATCCTTCCAGAGCACGGTCGTGACCGGCACACTCGGGCTCTTCGGCAGATTTTCATACACTTCCGGCTTTTCGCTCAGGACATACATGACATGGGTGCCACCGACGAACTTGTCGCCATACACATTGGCATCGCCTCCCAGTTCCTTGACCCGGACGTAGGCCTTGTTGATCATCGCGTCCTTTGGGCCGATGGTCAATGCACCCGTAATACAAGACTTGACGCACGACGGCTGCTCGTCGGAACGGAGCCGGTCCAGGCAGAGGTCGCATTTGTAGACCCTGTCCGTTGCCTTGTCATAGCGGGGGACATCGAAGGGGCAGGCGGAAACACAGTACTTGCAGCCGATGCACTTTTTATTGTGCATCGCCACGGTCCCATACTCGGTGTGATAAAGAGCGCCGCTGGGGCATACCTTCACGCAGGCCGCATCGGTACAGTGCATGCAACCTTCTTTCCGAAAGAGCCACTTGAAGGTCCCTTTCTCGTTGACATGCTCCTGAAACCGCATCAGGGTCCACGTGTTCCACTGGAGGTCCGGGGGATTCTGGTAGGTACCCGTCTGCTTCGTTCTCAGGCCCGGCATTTCGTTCCACTGCTTGCACGCCACCTGGCATCCGCGGCAGGCCGTACATTTCGTCGTATCGATCAGTTTTATGAGTTCTCTATTCATCATCCCCCCCTATGCCTTCACTACATTGACCATGAACGCCTTGTACTCCGGGCAGAAGGTGTTGGCGTCACCGACCGTAGGCGTCAGGAAGTTGGTGCTGTCGTCTTTACCGTCCTTGGGGAAGAGCCAGCCGTAATTGAAGGGCATGCCGACCTGGTGGACCGTCTTGCCCTCGATGGTGAATGGAACGAAGCGCTTGGTCACCATGGCAACGCAGGGAACCACGCCGCGGATGGAGGAGACCTTGACACGGTCGCCGTTACTGATCCCCTTTTCCTTGGCCAGTTTCTCGCCGATCTCGATATAGAGCTCGGGTTGCATCTCCAGAAGCCAGGACTGCCACCTCGTCAGGGCGCCGGAGCACCAGTGCTCCGTACAGGAGTAGGTCGAGCATACATACGGAAATTTCTCGCTCGCTCTGGCTATCTGGTCCCGATCGCTGCTGAAGATCTCGATAGCTGGATTGATGAGCTGCGAGGACATAGGATTCTTCGCCAGCGGCCCTTCCAGTGGTTCGTAATGTTCCGGGAAAGGACCGTCGGCCATATTTTGACCAAAGAAAGCACCCAGACCGTCTCTTTGCATGATGAAGGGATATTTCCCATTTTCCTTGTCTGCCATTGGTGGCCAGGGGCCATCGGGCACATCGCCCACCCATTTACCATCCTTCCATTCCAAGATATTGCGTTTGGGATTGTAGGGTTTGCCGTTCACATCGCAGGACGCCCGGTTGTAAAGAATGCGGCGGTTAACCGGCCATACATAAGACCAGTTTGGATAAAGACCAAGACCTGTCGGATCATCCTTGCCGCGCTTGGCCATCTTGTTTTCACCATCCGCGCCGAATTGACCGCAATGAACCCAGTTGCCGGCACAAGTTGATCCGTCATCCTGAAGATTGCCGAAGCCCGGCACGCACTGACCTTTTTTGAATTCCGTCTTAGTGCCCTTGACCTTGTCTTCGATAACCGTATCCTGCAGGAAACGGCCATTCATCTGTTTGGCCACTTTCAAGGCGTCAAAATGTCCCTGCTTATCCAGATAGTCCCAGTAGAGATTCAAGATGGGTTCCGTATGAACGCCGCCTTCCCTGGCATACAGTTCCTTCACTGCATTCATGATTTTAATGGTGATCTCGCCTACGGGAATACACTGATCCGGTCCGTCGCAGGCCTTTTGCTTCCACTGCACCATGCGGCCGGAGTTGGAAATGCTTCCTTCCTTCTCCATGGAGGCGGATGCGGGCAGGAGGAACACCTCTGTTTTGATATTCTTGGTATCGACGCCGGGGGCTCTCCAGAACTGGTAGGTTTCATTGTCAAAGATATTCTCGCCGATGAGCCAATCGAGTTTTTCGAGTCCCTTGCGCACCTTGCCGGTATTGGGCGCACTTACGGCGTTATCCGCGCCAATGCAGACGAATCCCTTGATCTTGCCCTCATACATTTTGTTGAACATGTGCATCTGGGAATAGTGTTTCCCGTCGTCGATCTTGGGCAGCCAGTTATAGCCGAATTCATTTTCCTTGGTGGCCTTGTCGTCAAAAAAGGATTTCATCAGGCTGATAAAAAACTTCGGATAATTTTGATAATAGTTGGCCGACTGCGGGTCGTGGGACACCGGGGTATATTTCGTTAAATATTTTTCCAGCGTATCGAGTGATGCTGACGGTTGTTTCATATAACCAGGCAGGATGTGATACAAAATCGCCTGATCGGTTGAACCCTGAACATTGGGTTCACCGCGCATGGCGTTGATGCCGCCACCCGCGATGCCCACATTGCCCAGCAGCATCTGGACGAGGGTCATGGCGCGGATGTTTTCTACGCCAACTGTATGCTGCGTCCAGCCCAGGGCGTAGCATTCCGTTCCCGCTTTGTCCGGGACGCCGGTGGAACTGTAGATCTCGTAAACTTTGAGCAGGTTGTCTTTCGATACGCCTGTGATGCTGGAAACCTTATCGAGTGTGTAGCGGGAATAATGCTCCTTCATTAACTGGAATACGCAACGGGGATTCGTCAAGGTCATATCCCGCTTCGGGATTCCGCTTGCCTCTTTTTCAAAAACCCATTTTTCTTTATCGTATTTTCTTTTCTGTGCATCATAACCGGAGAAGAGACCGTCTTTAAAATAGTAGTCGTTGCCCACGATAAAGGAAGCATGAGTGTAATTGAGGACATATTCTTTAAAGTATTTATTGTTTTCAATAATGTAGTTGATCATGCCGCCCAGAAAAGCGATGTCCGTGCCGGAACGAAGCGGCACATGGTAATCGCAGCATTGGGATGTTCGGGTGTAACGGGGATCGACGTGAATAACCTTGGCTCCTTTTTCCTTGGCCTTGGTGACCCACTTGAAGCCCATGGGGTGGTTCTCCGCCATGTTGCTTCCCATGATGAGGATGACATCAGCATTCCTCATATCGATGTAATGGTTCGTCATCGAACCGCGACCGAACGACTCGGCCAACGCTCCGACGGATGGGCTGTGGCAAACTCGAGCCTGGTGATCCATATAGACAATCCCCAAGGCACGCGACATAACCGTTATCAACCAGCACTCCTCATTGTCCACGTTGGAACTGCCATAGTGACCAATCGCTTCGCAGCGGTTGACCAGTTTGCCCTCGGCATTCGTCCTGATAAAATTCTTGTCACGGGTATCTTTGATAAGACGGGCCATCCGGGGCAGTGCCCACTCCCAGTCCTTTTCCTCCCATTTATCGCCGCCCGGTCCCCTGTAGAGAACCTTGCGCAGGCGGTGTTCGTTGGCCTCCGTCATCTGAAAGAAACCGGACCCCTTGGCGCACAGAGCCCCTTCATTGATGGGATGGTCGGCGTCGCCCTCGATGTTGAAGATCTTTCCCGTCTGCTTGTCCACGCTACAAATGAGGCCACAGCCACAGGAACAATAACAGCAGATCGTCGTTGACTGCTTTGCCGCCTTGAGTCGGTTCGCCTTGTTGAGTTCATCCGCATAGGCGCGGGTGGAACTCAAGTCGATTCCCAGGCCGGACAGGGCGATGCCCGATCCCAAAGTGCTGGAAAGTTTCAAAAAACCTCTTCTACTGACTTTCATGTATTCCTTCCTCTCCTTCCTGCAGAAAAATGATTTACCGCACATAATTTCTTCTGAAATTGAGTCGCGACTTTCCGCTCAAAATGCTGCAGCGATAACTTGCTGTAGACACAAATAGCGTTGGCGCGAAACACCCATTCAGAAAAAGAGATATTCAGAGATACGGTTTGGACTTTGACGACCAGACACGGTCTCTTTCCTGCTTATTGCCGCCTTTCCACGGCAAGCAGTCTGGAGCCTAGCTGGTCTGCGGAGGGAAAGAAACGGCGAGACGCTCAGTAAGGAACCTTACAAGTTCCCCCAAAACGGCTCAGGTGAGATGATTTCTAAATCTACATAATTTGGTCATTGCTTTTCCTTTTTCATTTCAATAATTTCACATTCCTGCGGAATCAACAACGGGGGCGACCAGGGCCAGGACATCCGCATGAATCACCAACCTGTAACCTGATACAGGACCTGCCAAGGTAACCCTTGGCCCAGGTGGACCACCTTCCGCAAGGGTTTCCACCTTGGGAATGTTATGCAACTTATAGCGGATGAACCTTATATCTTTGTCCACCAGTCTCCTGTAATAATTCTTACTGAATCCAAAGGCGCTCTTGTTTCGGAAAAGAATGTAGATATCCATCCGGGGATTGATCTCCTTCAGATTCAAGGCATTCCTGATGGCATTCTTGTAACAGATCCGGGCGCAGTAGTTCCTGTCCGCATTTCTGCAGCCTACGCACTGGATCATCACCAGGCTCCCGGCATTAACAATCTTCTCATCTCTGCAGGAAATCTTATCCTCCAGATCAAATTGGGTCATGAACCTTTCATCCTGCTCAAAAAGGCATTCGATAACTTTATATTCGTCCACATCAATGGCCGTGGCCCCCTGTTCTATCTCCAGGAGGTCACGGCCGGACTCATATCTGATGGCAAAGTTTCCCACGTTACCGCTCGTATCCGATGTTTGCATCCGCATGGAAAGCATCGCTTGAAGGCGTCTCCATTGATTCCCTCCCCTATTTCTCTTCAGGACGCAACGACCCTGGTCCAATTCTGCAAGCCAATCCGGCAATAATCGAATCGTTGCTCCAACGTGAAAGAAATATCCTTGCCTTTACGCCGCTGCTTCTTTGCTCTTTCTGACGACCGTTCTCTGATCTTCCGGAAGAGGGGGCGGAGCAGGCTGGCCGACGAGCTTCGTCACGGCGCCGAATTTTGGCGGACAGGCGGCAAAGCAGGTCCCGCATTTGATGCACTTATCCTGATCCACCACATGGACCTGCCCCTTGGCGCTGATAATCGCCTCGACGGGGCATTTCCTGACGCAGGTCATGCAGGCCTGGCACTTTTCCGGGTCGATGTAGTACGATGGCGCTTCGCGGATTAATCTTTCCACCTCTTCTGTCGGAAACAGTCCCTCATAGAGGGTCTCGTCATGGTCGTGTACTGCCAGTTCCTTCATCTTTTCCAGCTTGAAGTAGGGAATCAGCCTGGCCATTTCCTCCAGTCGAGACTTCAATTCAGCCTCGTCGATGCCTTCACTGCTGCCCAGCGGTCCCAACTCCTGGATCTCCCGGCTGAACTCATTCATGATCTGAGAGAAGCGGATTCCTTCACCGGCGGAGACCCATTCCAGCCTTAACCGCTTGGGGTTGATCCCGATGTGCTCCAGCAGTTTCCTGCAGAACGTCACCATGCTGTAGGCATCGTAGTTTCCCTCCGGATTGTAGTGGCAGTCGTTGATATGGCAACCACCGACAAACACCGCGTCCTGACCGGTCAGGAAAGCCCGGAAGATGAATTTCAAGTCAACTCTTCCAGAGCACATCACCCGGATCAATCGTATATACGTCGGATATTGGAAACGGGAAACGCCGCACAGGTCCGCCCCGCCGTAACAGCACCAGTTGCAGATAATACCCAGCATCTTCGGTTTAAAATTTGCGTCTGCACTCATTCTTATCTTACCTCCTTAAATGGACCATCCCGGTTATACGGATTATGGATTGAGTTCTCTCTATGCCTCTGCCAGCGCCGCTTCGGCAGCCCCGAGGACCAGTTCCTTGGAACCCGCCGCGTCGATCTGGTTCAGAAGCTCGACATCGGTATAATGCTTCAGTTGGATCGCCCCGGTCGGGCACTTGGAGTTACACAGGCCGCATCCCTTGCAGAGGACGGCGATGACCGAAGCCTTTTTGCCCTGCCTGGTCTCCTTGAACTCGACCGCGCCGTACGTACAGGCCGGGATGCAGGCTCCGCAGGCCATGCACATCTTTTCATCCACCGAGCAGACGGACCCCGAGGCGACAACGGTATCATTGGACAGCAGGGTCAAGGCCCTTCCAGCGGCCCCATAGGCCTGGGAAATCGTTTCCGAGATGTGCTTGGGATAGTGCGCGATTCCGCAGAGGTACACCCCTTCCGCAGCAAAGTCGACGGGCCTCAGTTTGACATGGGCTTCCTGGCAGAAACCGTCCGGTCCCAGGGCCACCTTGAATCTCTTGGAAATCTCCTGGCTTTCCGCCGAAGGAACCGTGGCAACGGACAGGATGAGGAAATCGGCATCGAGGGCCAGGTTCTGCTTCAGAATCGGATCGGCCGCGGTCACCCGCAGAACCGGCCTTCCCTCCTCTTCGACGGCTTCCACCTGGGGGGGATTTTCCGGCTCATAGCGGACGAATTTGACATCTTTCTCGGAAGCGTCCCGGTAATAATTCTCGAAATACCGATAGGTCCTCATATCCCGGAAAAGAATGGAGATTTCCATCTGGGGATTGTTCTCTTTCAGCTTCAGTGCATTCTTGACGGCATGGCTGCAGCAGATCCGGGAGCAGTAGTTTCTGTCCTCATTCCGGCAGCCTACGCACTGGATCATCACCATGCTCTCGGCATGAACGATCTTCTCCTCTCCCTGGGCGATCCGGCCCTCCAGCTCCAGCTGGGTCATGACCCGCTCATCCTGGCCGTAGAGGTATTCCGTGGGCTTATATTCGTCGGCGCCGATGGCAAGGACGGTGGCTCCATGCTTGATCACCGTGGTTCCCCGGCCGTTCTGCACCGTCGTCGTAAAGTTTCCCACGTAGCCGGTCGCCTCCGGGATGGTCGCCCCCGTATAGACATGAATTCTGGGGTTGACATAAACCTGCTGGATCAGATCCTGCACATAGGCCTGAACATCCAGCCCTTCCAGAGTGTAATGGAGCCGTCTCGCCAGCCCTCCCAGTTCTTTCTCCTTCTCCACCAGAAAGACTTCATGTCTCTGCTTGGCGATGGACAGAGCGGCAGTCATGCCGGCAATGCCGCCGCCGACGACCAGCGCCCTCTTGTCGACGGGAAGATCGAATTCCTGCAGGGGTTCCAGAAAATGAGCGCGGGCAACGGACATCCGGATGATATCCTCCGCCTTCTCCGTGGCCGCCTCCTTTTCCTTCGAGTGGACCCAGGAGCAATGCTCGCGGATATTCGCCATGTCGTAGTAATACTGGTTGATTCCCGCTTCCCGGAGGGTGTCGCGGAAGAGCGGTTCATGGGTCCGCGGAGTGCAGGCGGCAACGATCACGCGGTTGAGCCCTCTTTCCTCGATGTCCTTTGCCAGCATGGCCGCGGCTTCCGTCGAGCAGATGAAGAGGCTTTCCTCGGCGTGAACGACATGGGGCAGGGTCAGGGAATATTGAACCGTCTGCGGAACATTGACGATCCGGCCGATATTGGCCCCACAGTGACAGACATAGACGCCGATCCGCGGCTCCTCCTGCGAGACGTCTTTTTCCGGGGGGTAGACCCTCGCCTTGGAAAGGTTTCCGCGCCGGTAGGAGAGGATCTCGCCGCACATGGAACCGGCGCCGCTGGCACCCAGCACCCCTTCGGGAATATCCATGGGACCGATGAAAGCGCCGCTGACGAAGATTCCCGGGCGGGTCGTTTCCAGGGGATTGGCAGGACCGGTTTTGCAGAATCCGTGTTCGTTGAGTTCAATTCCGAAGGCCTGGGCAATTTTCTCTACATTGCGGGGAGGAACCAGGCCGACGGAAAGGACCACCATGTCGAATTCTTCCTCTTTGACGCCCTCGGGCGTCGTGTATCGAACCGTCACATTCTTCGTGACCGGGTCTTCCCGGACGATGGAGGCATAGCTGCGGATAAAGCGGATGCCGGGGAGGTTCTCCGTCCGCTGGTAGAACCGCTCGAAATCCTTGCCGTAGGAGCGGATATCGTTATGGAAGATCGTACAATGGGCGCCGTCGTCATGATCCTTGGTCAGAATCACCTGTTTCTGGGTGTAGGTGCAGCAGACCGCGGAGCAGTAGCTGTTGTCGCCCGGGGTGACCCGCCGGGAACCAACACAGTGAATCCAGGCGACATTGTGGGGATGCCTCATGTCGGAGGCGCGCAATATTTCCCCTTCATGGGGACCTGTGGCGCAGAGGAGCCGCTCGTAGTCAAGGCCGGTAACCACGTTGGCGAAATCGTCGTAGTGATATTCCTCCTTCGCCCGGGGATCATAGGCCTCAATGCCCGGAGACACGATAATCGCCCCGACCCTGATTTCCACCTTCTCCGGTTTTTGACTGAAATCGATAGCCTTGGACTGGCAGACGCCCACACAGATATGACACTTCCCCTCTTTGAGATACAGGCAGCTCTCATCGATATAGGGAACCAGGGGAATGGCCTGAGCAAAGTAGATATGGACGGCCTTGTTCTTTGAGATCTCCTGATTGAATTTATCAGGATACACGACCGGACAGTATTCCACGCAGGTGGTGCAGCCCGTGCATTTGCTCTCGTCAATATACCTGGGCTTCTTCACGACGGTAACGGTGAAGTCTCCCGCTTCCCCCTCCACGGTCTCCACCTCGGCATAGGTGATCATCTCGATATTGGGATGCCGCTTGCATTCAACGAATTTGGGAGATTCGATGCACATGGAGCAGTCGTTGGTGGGAAAGGTCTTGTCGAGATGGGCCATCTTTCCACCGACGGTCGGCGATTTCTCGACAAAATAGACCTTGAACCCAGCCGTGCCGAGATCGAGGGCAGCCTGGATGCCGCTGATCCCTCCACCGACAATCATGACGTCGCCAAAATTACGGTCCGTTAAACTTTTGCACAGTTGTTCAATTTGCTCTTTTTCCATTTCTCCATACCCCTTCTTCAAAGATGTTAGTTATATGGCCTGGTTCCGATTTCCTTAAAACAATTCCCGTTTCTCGCCTTCTCCTTTCCAGGAACGGGAGGGTTTGCCGTTTCCGACAACGTCCATCGTCCCGTGTTTTCTGATCGAAAACGATTGTGCAAAAGGTGCTGAAACCCACAGAAAGAGGGGTATTCAACACGGACGGGAAGAAAAGCCGGATTCAGCAAGGCGCAAAGTGCGCGCGGAACATCCGGTGACGTCACGTTTTTTTCAAGGAATTAATTTCGGGGTAATGCGGTTTGGATTTGGATGACCAAACGTGGCTTTCTCCCCGTACTCCGCCGCTTTCATCACGGCAGGACGGGACATGGCCTATTCGGTCTGCGGGAGGAAAGGAGCGGAAAAGCGAATTCTAGAGAACAGTCCAAGTTCTCTAGAATTGACTCATATCTGCTGTGTGCAAAGTAGAGCTAACATTTCAATATTCCTATATTATTTTTCTTAATCCCCAATTCTGGCCAAGACGGGCTGCCGCCTCGGTTGGATTCTTTTCCTGGGGTTACGATGAATAGAGCGTAACTCGGCATCTTTTAAATTTCCAGAGCCGTGCTGTCGTATATCTATTTCCGCGGCATGTGTCAACAGCTAATATAAAGCTAAATTATATGCTTACAATAACATACCCCAACACCCCTGACCCGGGGCTTTCGAGAAGACAATGATTTCTTGATGGGGGATACCTGCCCAATCCTTATGGCGAGGGCAGGATCGCTTACTCCCCGGTTGCCCTGCCTGCTCCTTCCTTCTTCTTCAACATCAGTCCGCGGGCAACCAACCGTAAATAGAGACTGCTGTCGATTAACCCCATCTTGATCAGATCATCCCATAATCTGTCGACATTGTCTTGACTTGCGCCAGGAACTCTACTTCCGGCTATGGTCATATACGAAGCAAAGATTTTCAGTCCCTTGGGAGTCAGGTAATAGGTTTCCCCGATGAGTAAAAATTCTCCCGTCAGTTCTTCTTCAACTCGAAGTAATCTTTCTATGACCTCTACCAGAACAAGGGGATCCATTTTCAGATATTCCATAGCGATAAATCGGCTGGTGCATGAAAATTCTTCTCGCTTCATCGAGGTTACTCCGCCTTATTCCACCGGACGCATTTATCCTTAGGCCGGTTGCCTGTTCTCTCACCTCAGGCGAGGGTATAGCAGTTCTGACTCACATCGTACCGGACGAATCCATGCTTTGTCGCGCTGTTCATGTGCCCTGATACCTCCGAGGGAGTCATCCCAAGGATTTCGGCAATCTTGACGGTAGGCAGGGGGTTGTTCCTCAGGATGGACATGATTTGGGCCATGGCCAGTTTGTCGACAACAAGTTCGCGGAACAATCGATTGAAATCGTCACTGGCGAAGTATTTGGAATACCCCTCCTCCGTCCGGATCTCAGGCCGCAGCCGCTCCCTCTCCACCAGCTTGAGGTAAGGGATAAGCCTTGTCAAGGCGTCGATTCGAGATTTCAATTGAACCTCCGTCAGTTCCTCCTTTTCGCCAATCGGGCCGAATCCCTTTATTTTGTTGCCATATTCATTCATGATCTCTGCGAAGCGGATTCCTTCGCCGGCAGACACCCATTCCAGCCTTAATCTTTCCGGGTCGATTCCGATGTGCTCCAGGAGCTTCTTCAACATCTGCACCATACCGAAGGCGTCGTAATTTCCTTCCGTGTTGTAGTGACAGTCGTTGATATGGCATCCACCGATAAACACCCCGTCCACTCCGTTGGAGAACGCCCGGAGCACAAAGGCCGGATCAACTCTGCCTGAGCACATCACCCGGATCACCCGGATGTATGGGGGATATTGAAAACGCGATACGCCGCAGAGATCCGCGCCTCCATAACAGCACCAATTGCATAAAAATCCGACAATCCTTGGTTTGAAAGATCCTGTATCCATTTTTTCCTTTCCTCCCTTAACAAACCTGGCTGTGTTCATAAATGGTCTCCCGCCAGGAGGGAATTTCCGCGTCGAGTTGTTGATAAATTTCCCTATCGGTATAGTGCTTCAGTTGGATTGCATTCGTCGGACACTTGGCGTTGCACAGACCATCGCCTTTACACAGAACCGCATTCACCCTGGCCTTTCTTCCTGCCGGAGTCTGGGCAAACTCAATGGCTCCGTAGGAGCAGGCGGTGATACAGGCCCCGCAGGAGATGCAGTCTTCCTCATTGACTTCGCAGACGGAGCCGGAGGCAATGACCGCATCCTGGGAGAGCAGGACCGTAGCCCGACCGGCGGCGCCATAAGCCTGGTTGATCGCCTCCAGGATATGCTTGGGATAATGGGCCGTCCCGCAGAGGAAAACGCCTTCCGCAGCGAAGTCGACGGGCCTCAGTTTGACATGGGCTTCCGTAAAGAATCCATCGGGTCCCAGGGTGACCTTGAATAACCGGGCTACTTCCTGACTGCTTGCCGAAGGAATCGTAGCGACGGACAGGGCAAGGTAATCGGCGTCGAGGGCAAGCCTCTTTCCCAGGATGGGATCGGCCACGGTCACCCGCAGGGCGGGGAGGCCTTCCTCCACAACGGCTTCCACCTGGGGCGCATCCGCCGGTTCATACCGGATGAACTTCACATCCTTCTCCGAAGCATCCCGGTAAGAATCCTCCGCATACCGATAGGTCCTCATATCCCGGAAGAGGATGGAAATATCCATCCGGGGATTGGCCTCTTTCAGCTTCAAGGCGTTTTTCACGGCATGGGTGCAGCAGATCCGGGCGCAGTAATTCCGGTCTTCATTTCTGCAGCCGACGCACTGGATCATCACCAGGTTCGCTGCATTAAGAATCTTTTCGTCACCCCCGGCAATCCGCTCCTCCAGGTCCAACTGCGTCAGGACCCGTTCGTCCTGTCCATAGAGATATTCCGTGGGTTTATATTCCTGGGCGCCGATGGCGATGACCGTCGCCCCATGTTTGATCTCCTTGAGCCCCCGGCCGGACTTCACCTTGGTCACGAAATTCCCCACGTACCCCGTCGCTTCCGGGATGGTCGCGTCCGTATAGACATGGATCAAAGGATTCCGGTAAACCTGAGCAATCAGATTTTTCAGATAATCCTGAACATCCAGCCCCTCGAGGGTGTAATGGATTTTCTTTGCCATACCGCCCAGTTCCTTTTCCCTTTCCACCAGGTGAACCTCGTGGTTCTGGTTGGCGAGGGACAGGGCGCAGTTCATGCCGGCGATTCCGCCTCCAACCACCAGAGCCTTCTTGTCGACGGGCAGATTGAATTCCTGCAGAGGCTCCAGGCAGCAGGCCCGGGCGACGGACATCCGGATCAGATCCTGAGCCTTCTCCGTGGCTGCCTCCTTTTCCTTGGAGTGGACCCAGGAGCAATGCTCGCGAATGTTGGCAAATTCAAAGTAATACTGGTTAATCCCCGCTTCCCGCAGGGTATCCCGGAACAGCGGCTCATGGGTTCTCGGGGTGCAGGCGGCAACCACCACGCGGTTGAGCCCTTTCTCCTGGATGGAGTTCGCCAGCCGCTGGGCCGCCTCGGTGGAACAGATAAAGAGGCTCTCCTCCGCATGAACGACGTTCGGCAGGGTCAGGGCATATTCGACGGCCGAGGGGATATTGACCACCCGCCCGATGTTGGCCCCACAATGACATACATAGACCCCTACCCGGGGCTCCTCCGCCGCCACATTTCGTTCCAGGGGATAAACCCTTTCCGTGGACAGCTTGCCGCGACGGTAGTCCAGAAGTTCGCCGCAGAGGGAGCCGGCGCCACTGGCACTCAAAACAGACTCGGGAATGTCCATGGGACCGGCAAAGGCGCCGCTGACATAAATGCCGGGACGGGAGGTTTCCATGGGACTGGTCGGATTGGTTTTGCAGAATCCATGGCCGTTGAGTTCAATGTCGAATTTTTTTGCCAGCTCTCTGAGGCTCGCTGGAGGGACCAACCCGACGGCCAGGACGACCATGTCGAACTCCTCCTCCTTGACCCCTTGGGGAGTGGTGTACCGCAAGGTGATGTTTCGAGTGAACGGGTCCTCTTTCACGATGGAAGCGTAACTGCGCAGGAAGCGGACATTGGGAAGGTTCTCCGTCCGCTGGTAAAAGCGCTCGAAATCCTTGCCGAAGGAACGGACATCGTTGTGGAAGATCGTGCACCTGGCCTCGGCGTCATGGTCCTTGGTCAGAATCACCTGTTTCTGGGTATAGGTGCAGCAGACCGCGGAGCAATAACTGTTATCCCTCTCGGTAACCCGGCGGGAGCCGACACAGGAAATCCAGGCGATGTTGTGGGGGTGCTTCTTGTCGGTGACGCGCAGAATCTCGCCTTCGTAAGGACCGGTGGCACAGAGCAGCCGCTCGTAATCCAGGGCGGTGACCACATTGGCGAATTCTCCGTAGTGATATTCCTCTCTAGCCCTGGGATCGTAGGGCTCGATGCCCGGAGACAGCAGGATTGCCCCCACATTGATCTCAATCTTTTCCGGCGTCTGCTTGAAATCGATGGCGTCTGCCGCACAGACCCTCTGGCAGAGGGTGCATTTCTTCTCTTTAAGGAAGAGGCAGCTCTCATCGATATAGGTGACCAGGGGAATGGCCTGAGCGAAGTAGATATGGATGGCCTTATTGTCGGAGATGTCCTGGTTGAAGGGATCGGGGTACCGAACGGGGCAGTATTCCATACAGACGGTGCACCCCGTACATTTTTTTTCATCGATGTAGCGGGCCTTCTTTTTCAGGGCGACCTGGAAATCTCCCGCTTCCCCCTCGATGCTCTCGACCTCCGTATAGGTCAGAATCTCGATATTCGGGTGCCGGTTGCATTCCACAAACTTCGGAGATTCAATGCACATGGAGCAGTCATTGGTGGGGAAGGTTTTGTCCAGCCTGGCCATGTGCCCTCCGATGGTAGGTGATTTATCGACGAGATAAACCTTGAAACCCGCCGTGCCAAGGTCCAGGGCAGCCTGAATGCCGCTGATCCCTCCCCCGACGATCAGAACGTCGCCAAAATCGCTGTCCGTGAAACGCTTACAAAGCTGTTCGATTTGTTCCTTTTCCACTTCTCTATGTCCTTTCCTAAGTAAAATGAGATTTTTTAAATTCCCTTCGGCATATGAAATCCATCCATGACTGCCGGTAATCACTGCTCGTGGACAGAAAGGCAGGATGCCATAAGGCGCAAAAAGCGCACAGAACATCAGGGAACATCAATGATTCGACAAAAAATTTTTGGGTCACGCGATTTGAGTCTGGACAACCCAACACGGTTTCCTCCCTGTGCGCCGCTTCTTTCTCAGCGGCAGTCCAGGGTCAGGGCCTATTCGGTCTGTGGTGGGAAAGGAGCGGAAAAGCATGCAATAGAGAACCTTCCAGGTTCTCTATTGTCGCCTCATATATGATGTGAAAATAATAAAGTTAATCGGCTCATTTTTTTGATGATCTTCTCTTCTGCATAATACCGGAAAAACCTGCTTAACCGCCGATCCTAAATCAGCATCGCAAGCGGTTGAGGCCATCCTGTCCAGAAAACTCTTGAAAATAGAGTTTGGGGAAAATGGTTTGTTTTCATAGATCGTTTTACAGGGACAGCCTGCAACAGGATCTATTACGCCCCTTCCCCTTCTCCCTGTATCGAAACGGATAACCAAGAGGACCATTATATTATTTTTTTGAATACGTCAAATAGATAGGTGGAAATACAGTAGGCAAATATTCTATCCATTTATAGACATGAAGATTGAATAAGCCGCAATTCCAGCTCTTTCTGTCCGGCAATTCAAGATGTCGGAGAGGAGATTGGGCATGCATGGAAGTTTGATAAGAAGGATTTAGCATCACCCGGCTATGAGACTCAGCAGCAAGGGGAAAGTTGATTGCCAGCAACGCCTGCTTGCCGTCAGGAACTCTTATGACTTTTTCGAACAGAGGAGACCGACCGCATCGGCCCGGCATCTCCGGCAGTGGTACATCTGCTGGAGATGCCTAGAGGCCAGCGCTCGGACCCGAACCATCTCGGCATCGGCAGGCGCCCTCAAAGATTCAAAGGGCGTATCCTGAACGGGAATCATGGGGATGCAGTTCATGACATCGGCTCCCCAGTCCGCTGCCTTCTCGGCGATCGCCGGAATATGGCCGGCATTGACTCTGGGGAGGACAACCGAATTGATCTTGACCATCATGCCTCGCCTCTTCAACCTCGCAACGGCTTCCTGCTGGCGGGACAGAAGGATTTCAGCCGCTTCAATGCCTCGATAGGTCCGAGAATTGAGAGAAACCCAGGCATAAATCCTTTGCCCGATGAGTGGATCGACGGCATTGACGGTGACGGTTATGTGGGTCACGCCGGAATCCGCCAGGTCATCGACATATTCGGCCAGATTCAGGCCATTGGTGGAAATGCAGAGGAGCAGATCCGGGTAAGCGGCATGCACGGCGCGGATCGTTTCGAGAGTTCGTTCCGGGTCGCACAGGGGGTCTCCCGGTCCGGCAATTCCCACGACGGAGATATCCGCCCTCGACGCTAAGAGCCGATCCAGATACCGCATGGCTTCCGCTGGTTCAAAGATGCGGCTGGTCACTCCCGGACGGCTTTCGTTGGCGCAATCGTAGAGCCGGTTGCAGAAGTTGCATTGAATGTTGCAATGAGGCGCCACGGGCAGATGGACCCGCCCCCAGCGTGCACTCGCGCTCCCGTAAAAGCAGGGATGGTCGGAAATCGCTCTTCGTTCACATAATCCAGTCTGAATCATCTCATTTCTTCTTTCTGCCGAGTTGAATCGCATCGACGGGACAGGTCTTCAGACAGTCGCCACAGTTGGTGCAGTTGACCTCATCGGGGCGTGTCCCCATCTCGCAGACCCGTAAACAGGCATCGCAGTCGTTGCAGGCGCTGGTCTTGAAAACCCTAAACAGGGCAATGCGCTTGACGAGTTCCAGCAGGCCGCCGGTTGGACAGGCAAAACGGCACCATAGATTGGCGACGATCAATCCTGCCGCGACCAGTCCAAGAACGACAAAGGTGCGGGTCAGCCAGAAAGGAGAGGCATGTTCGAAGGAAAGGCGGATCGCGTTCCAGAATTCCCCGATCCGGATCGGGACCATTGACCGGGGGTTGTGATAACCAAGCCACAGGAACAAGGCGGCGGCCAATCCCACTCCCAGTCCCAGAGGGGCGATCTTCAGGAAGCGGTTCCGGGTGCGAAGCTTGAAAATCGCGATCTTTCCGATCAGCTGGTTGACCAGACCGCCGGGGCAGAGCCAGCCGCAGAAGGCCCGCCCGAAGAGGACGACGGAAAGGGGAAGGAAGAGCCAGAAGCCCCAGAAGAGAGTCGTAATCCTTCCCCAGCAGGTGATGACCGGGCAGTTCTGGCAATTCACAAAGGGAACAAGGAAGGGGCACCGGAAGATGCCGTAAAAGGACCATTGGCCCAGGACGGCGAGCATCGCCAGTTGCGATGCCCTGCGCGCCCAGGGAATTGTTTTGCCGGCTATTGACAACTTGCTGTTCTCAGACATCTTTCACCCCCAGCTTTTCGATCAGCATCCGGCCTTTTTCAGAGGCAGCCGGAATGAAGCCCTGCCGCTCAAAGATCGCCTGCGCTTCGTCGGAACACATGTAATTGACATAGTCATCGGCAAGAGCGCGATCTTTCGCGTACTTCATGACCCCGATGGTGAACGTCAGCGGTCCCGGCGGGAAGAAGGCCTCCGGGATGGGGATCACTTCCACTTTGCCCTCAAATTTCGCCATGCGCGTCAGACGCCGCTCCACGATGGAGGCCTTTCCTTCCCCGGCGATGATCTCCGGCATCATCTTGATCACGCAGGTCTCCTTCTCGACCGTGTTCTTGAGAACCGCCTGGTCGATTTTTGCCTTCTTGAGGATGCCCATCACCGCATCGCCGCCCGGCGGTGAGGCGCCAAGGGGCAGGATCACCGGCACGCCCGGACGGGCCAGATCCTCCACCGACTTAATGCCGGCAGGATTCCCCAGGGGCGTGATTATGACGTACTCGGTGAAGCACAGGGGGCGGAAATAAATCATCTTCTTTGCCGCCTTCAGGTTTTTGGCAAGTTTCAGCACGCGCCCGGCAAAGACCTCCGTGATGGCCCCTCCCAGCAGCGATTTTCCCAGCGCCGCCGCAAAAGCCCCGGTATATTCAATTCTTATCCCGGCTCTTTTCTCGTAGATACGGTTCGCAGGATTCATGGCTTCCGCCAGTCCCCCGCAGGACCAGACCTGCAGCGAATCGGCCTGAAACCGTCCTGCCGACAGGAGGCCCGGAGTCATCGTCGCGGCGGCGACCGTTGAGGCCATGGCCGTCTTCAGAAACGTCCTTCTCTCCATTCCGCTCTCTTTCTTTTCCACCTTTCTCTCCTTCTTCATGAAATTAGTCCTCTTTGTAGGATTTTCTTAAAATGAGCAGCAGGCTGCCCGGCAGGCTGGCCAGCATAACAATGAACAGAAAACCGAGCGATTGCGCAGTCGCCTGAGTCGCCGAGATCCCAACCGCCCCGTACAATACGATGGACGTCCCCTGATGCACCCCGATGCCATTGATGGAGATCGGCAGCATGGCTGCCGCGCTGACAATTGGGACGAAGATCATCAGGAGAAGCAGATCCACGTCAATCCCCAAGGCTTTAAAGACGGCCAGGTGCACCGCCACAACCACTGCCTGGAAGACCACAGACAGCAGCAGGACACTGACCAGTGTTTGTCTGTCGCGGACAGGCGCCTGCAGCGCCGATCTTGCCTCTTCCACGTTCCATCTTATTTTGTCGGTATTGATAAATGATATTCGGCGGGTTAGATGACCGACCCAGCGGATGTCCAAAGACGCCCAGACAAGCAACCCGCATCCAAAACAAAAAAATACGACCATCCAGGCAAATCTGGCCGTCAAGCCGTATCCGAAAAGCAATCCGGCAACGGCAGAGACAGCAAGAGTTGCCATCGCCAGAACCCGTTCGGCGATGACGGAGGCTATCGCCTTCGGTGTCTCGCCGGAAATACGGGCCACGTCATAGGCTCGAAACACATCGCCGCCCATGCTGGTCGGCAGGAAATTATTCAGAAACAGGCCGATCAGGTAGGACGACGTGAGCATTGGAACCGTAACCTGGACCCTTTGGGACTTCAAAATCAGTTGCCATTTGTATGCACTGATCACAACAGCGCCGAATGTCGTCAGCAAAGCCACGGCCCACCAGACAGGATCGGAAAAACGGAACAATTCGGCCACTTTCGACCAGTCCAGCTTGAAAAAAATGCCCGTCAATAAAGCCAGGCTTATCAGGACTTTCAGGATGATGGAGGGTAATCCTCTCTTCACTGTTTGGCTTCCATCAGGCGTCGTTCGAAACGTTTCTTCAATGCCGCGCTGATAATGACCAGCGAAGTCACCACCGCAAAGACAAAGAAAAGAACCTTGACCGTACCGGTCGCGCTTTGGCCAAGGTAGGAGTAAACAATGGTTGCCGGCAACTGGCCGATCCCCGTGGCCACAAAGAATCCCCAGAAGGACATGCTTGTCAGTCCAGCCCCGTAACTGATCGGATCAAAAGGCACGAAGGGAAGCAGGCGCGCGACGACAATCGCATGTTTGCCGTACTTCTCAAAAAACTTGTCCGCCAGTTCAAGACTGTGCGCACCTGCCAGTTTCTCCACCAACGGCCGCCCGAAGACCCGGGAAAGGTAGAAGCACAACGCAGCGCCTGCCATCGCGCTGCTCCATGACAGGAGTGCTCCCCACCACACGCCGAACACAAGTCCGTTGGTGAAGGTAATCACAAAGGCCGGCAGTGGAGCGATCACCGATTGAAAAACCATTAGAAGGGCCGAGGTAACCGGCGCCCAGGGGCCGAAGGATAAAAAATAAGCCTTAAGGGCTGGAACATCAGCCTTGGAAAGAATCTTGAAGGCGTTATTGACGAAGTCATGGATACCCGGTACCAGAAAATAAAGCAGTGCCAAGCCCGCTAGAACCGTAACACTCCTCACCAGTAAATTTTTCTGATGTCTGTCCACCGGCGGTAAACCCTTTCGAATTCAAGTCAGTTGGTGATTATTTCTTGACTGAGAAGACTGCGGGAATCGAAGTCCAATCATACGGTCACACGCCCTCGATTACGGATTACAGGGCATCGATTGCCTTCCTGAAGCGCCACTTCAGGATAAGCCGGTTCAGATACGTTACGGGGGCCTTGGAGACCTTGGCCCGCCCGGCCAGGGTTGCTTCGGGGTCACAGACAAAATCGACGATATGACTGGTCGGGGTCAACCCGCTCAGAGAATTGGCGCAACCGGCGCAATAGGTGAGGATTCTTTTCCCTCTTGCCTCTTCCCTGATTTTTTTCCCCCAGTTGCCGGCCAATTCCGGCGACAGACATCCGACGCTCCCCCCCTTGCCGCAGCAGTTCGTTCTATAGCCATGATGACTCAATTCCTCGATCCGTATACCCCTTTGAGTCACCAGACTCCGAACCGCCGCGTGAGCCTGCTCATTGAATCGAAGTCCGCAGGGATCGTGGACGGCAATGATTTGATCCCCTGGCAGAGTCTCCGAATCCGGTTGTTCCGCCAGGAATTCATAAACGGTGATGACGGAAAGCCCCTTTCCATATTCATCAAACATGCGGTAGCAATTGGGACAGGCTGCGATGACCTTCTTCACACCCTGGGAAACCAGGTTATCCCTCATTTTTCCGAACATGGCCTGGAAATGCTCCTGCCGACCGAGGTCATGGGAGATCATGTCGCAACAGTCAATAACGACGCCCAGCCTGGGGATTTTCAACTGCATCTTCCTGAAGATATGAAAGGTCTGCTCCGGTCTCGTCCCCGGCAGGGCACAACCGGTGAAAAAAACCGTATCGCAGCCGGCAGGCAGGGCGTAACAGGAAAAGAGTTTCGAGTTCCCCGTTTTTTCGTAGGCCAGAAGACCTTTGTGTTCAGGATAAGGACGGGGATCTCGCCGCATCCTTTCCCGGCGCATCTCCAGAAACATCTCCGCCGGATTGAGCTTCACAGGACACACGGCAACACACAGACGACACAGACTGCATTCGAAGGCCATGGCCTGGCAGAGGTTTTCCGTCAGATTGTAGGTGTCGGCAATCTCTCCCGGTGTTCCATACTTTCTCAAAAAGGCGCATTCCTTCCGGCAGGCCTGGCATCGAGTGCAGCATTCGGAAATCTCCTTTATTTTCTCCGATAGCGCAGCCCCGAGTTCTCGCACGGCGAAAGGATCTGCTCCCGTTTTCCCCGAATTCATCCCATCCTCTAAGACCAACTTTCAGCCCAAATCTCGATGATGTCCGTAACATCTCATTACAGCACTGTATGCACGGTCCTGTTGGAAGGGGAAGCTTCCCCCGCCAACATCGGAATCCGCCTTCTTTATTCTGCCACGGAAACACGCTCCACAGTGTGAAAATCAGTTCCCATGTCGCATGCCGGCAGAAAAGATATCTCCTTTGGTGATGACGCGGTAGATGTGATCGGGAAAGGCTTTTTCAACATGAGCAGCCACGTCTTCGGGCGTATATCCACCATTGGCAAGGATGTCATTATCGAGGTAGATCATGTCGTCAAAGGGATCGCCATCATTCGGATCGTTGAGGATCACATTTGTACCGAAGTTATTTTCGATTTCGTTGAAGAGATCCATCCGGTACAAGTTGCGGTTACCATACGCATTGTGGGCGCCGTGATCCGCAGTGACCACCATCGTGTAATTATCCCGGCCGATGTGCTCGTCCAGCCAGTACGTGATCTTCTTCAGCAGGTAGTCTGTGTAATAGAGATAGGTGTAAACTTCCGGGGAATTGACCCCATAGGCGTGTCCCACGGTGTCGAGGCTCTTGAAGTTGAAGTACACGAGGTCCGGGATGCGGTCCAACCCGGCGCCCTCTGCCTCGATGGTGCGCAGCAGCATGTCGACGGCCCAGAGGGTATAGAAGGGGGTCTTCATCGTATCGGTAAAATAAGAGTTCGATGCGGAACAGGTCCCCACGGGCACCTCTTTATAGAGCTGGTATAAACAATCGTCCGTCATCGCAGTTTTACCTGCCGTCTTTATGGCATGTTCAAAGGTGAATGTACTACCGTCGGCGAACTTGCCCTGCGGGCCGGCAATGACATTGGCGCCAGGCACTGCGTAAGGTCCGTTGTCCACGACCACGGTCTTTTCCGTCCATTTGTCACTTTCAACATCGATCCCATAATAATCCTTCAACCACTCGTTGACGCGGACCCGATTGCCGCTGGAGTGACGGAGCGCCTCGGGAAGCTTGTAATTCTCGTCATTCGTGTAGGGAAGCCCCGTATCGCGAAGCAGTTCGACAATCGTGTCTTTGTCGCTCTTTTTCGAAAAGGATGCCCCGTGTCCGCCCATGCCGAGTGCCGCGCGCCCGTAAGCACTCACCGCAATGATCTTCGGCTCGTTTTTCAGTTCGAGATCCATGACGTCGGCCAGGGTGGGGACGCGCAGGTTTGATGCATCCATGGGGTTGCCCGCCAGGTCGTCAAAGGCCAAAGGGAAATCATTGCCTACTTTGATCTCGTTGCCGACGATGCCGTGAATTCCAGGGGTGGCGCCCGTTCCGATCACGGTATGAGACACGGCGGTCCGGGAACCGGCATAACTCAGGCGTGCCTTCCCGTAGTAAGCGCCGTTACCCATCAATTCTTTGCGGGCAAAGGACAGCGCATCATTTATCTTCGGATCCGTGAAATAATCCGCCCGGCATTGGTCCAGGGTGAACACCAGCGCCAGCCTTGGTTTCTTCTTTGACTTCGATGACGGTGAAAGCGCCTCGTAAAGGACACGTCCGTTTGATGTTGAAGGCGCCTTCACATCAAGCAGGTGGGCAAGGGTCGGCGCGATGTCTTCAAGGGACGCCTTGTTTTTAAGGACAGCCTGATGCCGGATGCCCTTCCCAAAGAGAATTAGTGGAATCTTGGTATCGGATTCCCAGGGAAACCCGTGGGAACAGGCGAAGGTTGTCCCCGTCACGGCTGATGACGACGTCAGCACATCGGGGTAATAGACGATGTTGAGTTCAGGAGTCCGGTCTGCAGAGTTTGGAGCAAAGTTATACTTATACATTTTGAGGAGATTGGTCCCTCCCTCAGGGCTTGATCCCGCCCAGGCAGGAAGCACCCCGGCGGCAATGCAGAAAAGAAGACCAGCCATAACGATTCCAACAGTCCTGCGTATCTCCATGATTCTCATAGATTCCTCCTTCTTTTTGCAAGTTTGTCTGCCAATATATTTTCCCCTCGAATAAGTCCAATCGATAAAAGGAATAATACAGCCGGGATTATTCTTTACAGGCAGAATTAGAAATTATCAGCCACCCATCACGGGATGAATTCGAGAAGTTGATACAACCCCGATATCTATAACTATTATTAATTGGACATATATAAGATTGGTATATATGGAATCGTCACAACCAAGCTGGATGCAGACCGTAAAGAGAAAATTTTTATAGCCGGTACCGATACTGGGGGGGTGTCACTCCCTGAAAAATTTGTACTCTTCCAATTCTCAATCATCTCCAGATCGCATCATTTGCCTTGATAATTTATATGGACAATCTGCCGTACTGCACCCTGGGAAAATCAGCATAAAATCATCCTTCCCCTGGCTCGCGGCATCGAAAAGGACTTCCACCTGGAAGCGTGCATCCTCTCGATCCTGGAGCAGGAGACCTGCCTTTTCCCAGGTCGGGACAAAAGAATAAAGGAGAAATGAAGAATGACGTTCAATGTTCCGGATGTAAAACCTTTGATCAATGATGAGTTTGCCGGAGAGGCGCCCAAAAGGGCCCTCTCGTATATCGCGAACAAGCGCTCGGCGGGCATGCCCGTGGCGGGGACTTACTGCGGCTATGCCCCCATGGAGGTGATCCGTGCCGTCGGGGCCGTCCCGGCCGTTCTCTGCGCCTTCGCCAACAAGACGATCCCGGCGGCAGAAGCGGTGCTGCCGGCCAACCTCTGCCCTCTGATCAAGTCGAGCTATGGTTTCATTCTTACCGATACCTGCCCCTTTTTCGCCCTTTCCGATGCGGTCGTGGCGGAAACGACCTGTGACGGCAAGAAGAAGATGTTTGAGCTGATCTCCTCCTATCGGCCCATGTTCGTCATGGACCTGCCCCAGCTCCCCGACGAGGTGGAGGCGAGGGCCAACTGGGCGACGATGATTTCCAAACTCAAGGGGTTCCTGGAGAACACCTTTGGCACGTCCGGAACATCGGAGGGCATCGAGGCGGAGATTCAGGCAACCAATATCAAGAACCGCCTGATGCGGCGCGTCTTTGAAAATGCCGCAGAAAAGCCGCCGCTCCTGAACTGGAGCGAACTCTATGAACTGTGCTTTCTTGCCCAGGTGGCAACGACGGAGGATCTTCTGCCCGTCTTCAAGGAGGTCTTCGAAAGGCTCGAAGAGCGGGAGGCGAAGGGCATTTATTACGGCGCCCCGTCCTCTCCCCGGGTGCTGGTCACGGGCTGTCCCGTGGGCGGGGATTCGACCAAGGTGTACCGGATCATCGAAGAATCGGGTGGCGTCGTCGTGGCTATGGATTCCTGCTCGGGCATGAAACCTTTTATTAACGACATTGAGGAAAAAACGGGGAATCCTATTGACGCCGTGGCCCGCCACTACCTCGAGATCCCCTGTTCCTGCATGACCCCCAATACACGGAGGCTGACCGAGTTGGACAAGACCATCGCCCGCTTTCAGCCCGACGCGGTCGTCGAAGTGGTCCTTCATGCCTGCCACTCCTATAACATTGAAGCCATCAAAGTCATGAACCACGTGAAGGAGAAGCACAACCTGCCCTACCTGAAGATCGAGACGGACTACTCCGAAGGCGATATCGAGCAGATCCGGACCAGGGTGGAGGCCCTGCTGGAGAGCCTATAATTTTGAATGGAATGGAAGAGAATCTTCTCGACATAAAAGGAGATTTAAAATGACGCAAACGGCCCTGGCAGAAATTCCGCCCCTGATCGATGATGCCCAGGTTGTGGACCCCATCCGCCGCTTCCTGGAGTACATTCTGAACAAGAGGGAAGCGGGGGTCCCCGTGGTCGGCCTCTATTGCGGCTACGCCCCGGCAGAGATGATCCGGGCCATAGGAGCCGTTCCCGTCTCCCTCTGCGCCGCCTCACAGCGGACCGTTCCCGCCGCGGAAGCGATCCTGCCCGCCAACCTCTGCCCGATGATCAAATCCAGTTTCGGATTCATTCGGACCAATTCCTGCTTCTTCTTTGCCGCCTCCGATGCCGTCATCGGTGAAACGACCTGCGACGGCAAGAAGAAGATGTTCGAGTTGATCGCCCATCTCAGACCGACGCATATCATGGATCTCCCCCAGCTTCCCGATGAAGCGGGGGGATTGGACCGCTGGAAGGAAAGTGTCCGCAAGCTTCAGGACTTTCTGGAAAAGACCTTTCAGACGGCCCTTTCCGCAGATCGGCTGGAGGCGGAGATCCGGGAAACCAATCGAAAGAACCGCCTCATGGACCGCTTTTTCGCCTACCTTGCCTGTTGTCCGATCCCTGTCTCCTGGCATGAGATCTACGATGTCATCAGCCTGGAACATGTGGCAAACGGCGATGAATTTCAGGACCTGATCGAAATGCTTTCCTCCCGGCTTGATCAGCGGATTGCCTCGGGTCAATTTTTCGGGACTTCTTCTTCCCCGCGGGTCCTGGTCAGCGGCTGTCCAGTCGGGGGGGATGCCTGCAAGGTCCTGCAGATGATCGAGGAAGCCGGCGGGGTGATCGTGGCCCTGGAGGCATGCAGCGGAATGAAGAACTATTTCATCAGGATCGAGGAGGATAGCGGTGATCCCCTGAGGGCCGTGGCGGAAAGCACCCTGAGCATCCCCTGCTCCTGCATGACGCCGAATCGTCGCCGCCTGGATCTGCTGGACAAAATGATTACCCGGTTTTCACCGGATGTCGTCATCGATGTCGTTTTGCACGCCTGTCATGCGTACAACGTGGAGTCCCACAAGATTCGCAATCATATCCAGGATCGGCACGGATTGCCCTGTTTGAAGATCGAAACGGATTACTCTCACGGTGACATCGAGCAGATTCGGACACGGGTGGAGGCCCTGTTTGAAAGCCTGGAAATCAAAAAATAAAGATCAGGAGGAATATCATGGCGGATTACACAAAAATGTGGTCGGAACTCGGCCTTGACCTGAAAAGTCACGACGCGCTGCTGTCCATCCTGGGCAGTGCCTATGGAGACACCTTTCTTTCCCAGAAAAACCGCCCCGAAGGGATGAAGTATTTCGACTTTGTCATGAGCGAGGTACACGGACTGCGCATCCAGGAGTTGATGGAGGCAAAGGCCCAGGGAAGGATCGTCGTCGGTTCATATTGCGTCTTCGTCCCGGAAGAACTGATCCTGGCCGTGGACGGGGTGTCCGTGGGACTGTGCGCCGGGGCGGAGTTCAATTTCGAAGGCGCCGAAGAGGTTCTGCCCAGAAACACCTGCGCGCTCATCAAGTCCGCCTTCGGGTTCAAGCTCGGCAAGGTCTGCCCCTACCTGGAAGCCTGCGACGTGGTCGTGGGAGAGAACACCTGCGACGGCAAGAAGAAGGCTTATGAAATCCTGGGCCCGCTGGTCAAGGATCTGTACGTCATCGATCTTCACCAGACGAAATCCGAGATGGGACGGGCCTTGCTGAAGGAGGAATACCGCAGGTTCGCCGCGAAGCTGGAAAGTGTCAGTAGAAAGAAGATTTCCCCGGAATCGCTCAAGAAGGCAATTGAAGTCGTCAATGCGAAGCGGATGGCGGTAAAAAGGCTGGCGGCGCTCCGCGCGGCCGATCCGGCGCCGATCTCCGGTCTGGACGCCCTCCTCGTAAACCAGGTCTTTTTCTATGACGACCCGATTCGCTTTTCTCATTCGGTCAATCAGCTCTGCGACGAGCTTGAAGATCGCGAAAAAAACGGAATCGGAGTTTTCGCGCCGGGGACGACGCGGGTCGTGGTTTCCGGATGCCCCATGGCCGTTCCCAACTGGAAACTCCCCATGCTGATCGAATCGAGCAATGCGGTCATCGTCGGCGAGGAATCCTGCGTGGGCGAGCGGGGAACGCGCTGGCTGACGGAATCCAAGGGCGAGACGGTGGAGGATCTCCTCGACGCCCTCACGGAACGGTATTTCAGCATCGACTGCGCCGTCTTTACGCCGAATCCCTCACGGGTGGACTACGCCAAGGAAATGACGAAAAAACTGAATGCCCAGGGCGTGATTCACTACAGCCTCCAGTTCTGTCAGCCTTACACGATGGAAAGCGGTCCCGTCGAGAAGGAACTGGAAAAGTCGGGCATCCCGACGCTGCGCCTGGAGACCGATTACAGCCAGGAAGACGCGGGACAGCTCAAGACGCGGATCGAAGCCTTTATCGAGCGGTTGGAGAAAAAATGAGAGTCGCCGGCATCGACATCGGATCACGGACCGTCAAGCTGGCCATTCTCGAAGATGGAAAGCTCGTCCTGTCCCGTAAGACGCTCACGTCTTACAATCCCCTGGAAACGGCGAAGGAACTGATCGGCGATGCCGCATTCGACACGCTCACCGCCACCGGATACGGCCGCCATCTCATCAAGGGTCATTTGGATTGCCCGGTGATCAGCGAGATCAAGGCCTTTGCCGTGGGCTCCCGTTTTTTTTCGCAGGATTGTTCGTCCATCCTCGACATCGGCGGACAGGATACAAAGGCCATTTCCCTGGACAGCGACGGGAATATGCGGAAGTTCGAGATGAACGACAAGTGCGCCGCGGGCACGGGCCGTTTCCTGGAGGTCATGGCGACCGCCCTGGGCTTTTCCCTGGAAGAATTCGCCCAGGCGGCCCTTTCGGCCGAAAAGGCGGTCAAGATCAACAGCACCTGCACCGTCTTTGCCGAATCCGAGGTAGTGTCGCTGACCGCCAAAGGTGTGCCGCGCAATGAGGTGGCCCTGGGCATTCACAAAGCCATTGTGAGCCGTTCGGCAGGGCTTCTGAAAAAGGTGGCCGTGCCGGGGAAAATCTTTTTCGCCGGCGGTGTAGCATTGAACGAATGCGTCCGGGTCCTTCTCGAACAAGAGATGACCGGCCCCGTATTTGTCCCCTCCGATCCGCAGATCGTGGGGGCCGTCGGGGCCGCATTAAGTGCACGATGAAAGTGGAGGGGGGAAATACGTCATGTCGATAGAGGTTGAGGGACAGACAGCCACTTCGCCCGTAACAAAGGACTCACAGTACTGCGTTTTTCTCTTTCCTTCCGTCAGTTACGTCCTGAAGGCGGAAAAGATCCTCAAGGACAGGGGAATCGAACATAAGCTGATTCCCGTTCCCCGGCACATCAGTGCGGATTGCGGCGTCTGTCTTCGGATTGCCGTGGACCAGCAGGAAACAGTCGTTGAAATGCTACAGGACACGGCAGCCTGGGAAGGCATGGTGATGCTGTAGTCCAGCTTCCGAGTGGCCTTCAGAGAATGATCCGATCCCCGGCACCATCATCTCCATCCGACCTTTTCAACGACTTTCCCGGATACAATCCCCACTGCAAATATCGATGTCATCATCAACACTTAATTAATCCCGCAACAGTCCCGCAAAATAGTCTTATGATAAATGAATATCACTCATTTTTGATTCCGTTCCGATTCTCCTTCGTACAGTATTTGCTTTAGACTGTAACAGAGAAAGTCAGGCTTGCAGAACGTGGCAAGAGAGTAAACTTATCATCAAGGAGTGTATCAATGAACGGAAAGAAGCTAAGTGTCAAGTTGATCGGGGGATTTGCGGCAGTATCGGTGATTGCCCTGATCGTCGGTTTCATCGGAATGGCTCAAATCAGAAAGATCAATGATGCCGATCTGGCTATGTACCAGGAAAATGTTTTGAAACTTGAAAACCTTGCAAAAGTGACGGACGATTTCTTAAACACCAGGACCGTCCTACTTTATAGCATCGCCAATAAATTTATACTGGACAAAGACGTCAGTTCTGTATCTTCGACGCTTAAAGAGTTAAATGGAAAGATTGCCACACTTGCCGAGCAATATGAAAAGGGCATCAAAACCGATGAAGAACGAAAGCTCTTTACCGATACGAAACAGGCAATTTCGCATTATGTTTCTGCCGGAGAACGGATGCTGGCTGCCGTGACATCCGGCAAAAAAGAGGAGGTTGCTGCCATCCTGGCTACAAATGAGGTAGGCACTGCCGGGAAACAAGTCAACGCCGGTTTGGATGCCTTGATTAAGCTGAACTCGGATCAAGCCAAACAGCGGTCGGAAAATAATCAAAAAGTGGGCTCCCGGGCAATCTGGCTGACCATGACAATCAGCCTTTTCGGTATCGCCTTGGGTATTGCGCTGGGTGTCTTCCAGGCCTTTTCCATTACCCGACCGATTAATCAGGTGGTTGAAGGGCTTTCTGAAGGGTCGGAACAGGTTTTTGAGGCGGCAGCCCATGTGGCCACTTCGAGCCAGCTCCTTGCGGAAGGTTCCTCCGAGCAGGCCGCTTCCCTGGAAGAAACCTCCTCTTCTCTGGAGGAAATGTCTTCCATGATTCAGCAGAATGCGGACAACGCCAATTCAGCTAAAGGTTTGATTGAGCAGGTGGCCAAGTATCGCGCTCATACCAATGCCCAACTGGATCAACTGGTGTTCGCCATCTCCGAGGTGGTGAAGTCCAGCGAAGAAACTCATAAGATTGTCAAGACTATCGATGAAATTGCCTTCCAAACCAATCTCCTGGCTTTGAATGCCGCTGTTGAAGCGGCAAGGGCAGGTGAAGCGGGAGCCGGTTTTGCTGTAGTGGCCGAGGAGGTCCGAAATCTGGCCATGAGGTCTGCCGATGCGGCAAAAAATACGAGCAATCTTATTGAGAGTACGATCACTGCCATTAAGAGAGGACACGAGTTGACCAATCAAACGCAGGCGGCCTTTGGAGAGCAGAAGGGGGTTGCCGTGAAGATCGGGGAATTGGTCAACGAGATCGCCACCGCCTCTTCCGAACAGGCCCAGGGGATTGCCCAGATCAATATCGCCGTATCTCAGATGGACAAGGTGACGCAGCAGACCGCAGCCAATGCGGAGGAATCAGCCAGCGCTTCTGAGGAACTAAGTGCCCAGGCAGAACAGCTGAAGAGCTTTATATGAAAATACTCATAACTAGCTGTTTTCTTATGGATATACTCAATCCCGTTATGATGATCAGCTTGGATCGTAATTTTTATATTCGTGATCTCCATAAAGGAGCCGACAATTCGTTGTGCCCAGCTGAACGGTCATGTTAGTTCACGCGCTCTTGGCTTCAGTTCTTAATCGACCTCTGGAATGTAATGACGTATGTTATTATTTGTTCTTGACTATCATATTGCTTGCGGAACCAGATTGTAACCCAACGATTTAGCTTGCTTTCGCAAGTGAGATATTTTCTGTGATTTGTTTCTCTGGGCCAGATAATCCTCTCCGAGATCCCGAAACTCAGCGCCATTCTTGATGACATGATAAATTCCGAGCAAGATCCTGTGGGCAATAGCCACAATCGCTTTCTTGGCTCCACGGCGGGCTTTGAGTCGGTAGTATTTATCTTTGAAGTAGGACTTTTTCTTCTTGATGGCCGCCCACGCCACCTCGATTAAGATGGTTTTCAGATGATGCTTTCTCACAGGACTTTTGCCGCTCTTTCTCTTCCCGGCGCTTTCATTATTGCCGGGGCATAATCCAGCCCAAGATACAAGGGCCTCTCCTGTGGAGAACTCTTTCAGATCGGGACCCAGCTCAGCCAAAATCTCACGAGAAGAAACATCGGCGATGCCCGCAGCCTTCTTCATCCGATTCAACAACGCATTTTGATCCGTCATCAGATGTCGGATCTGTTCATCAAACAGGGATATCTCCGCCTCAAGCAGGTCAATTGTATTCAGAAGCCGCTTCAAGAGAAACCGATGATGATCCGAAAAAAATCCCTGTATGGATCGATATAACTCTTCTTCCTTGCCTTTAAGTTTGCCTCGGACGCAACACTTGATATCCGCCAATGTCAATGACGCTCGATCAGAAACAAGTAAATTCATCAGATTTCGCCCCGTTACCCCAAATAGATCCGATACCACCGAATCGATCTTGATATTGGCCGACTCAAAAAGCTTGTGTGTCCGTTTCCGGTAATCTCCTACCGTATGGACGTACTTCTTCCGCAATCTCGTCAGATCCCGCCACTCCCTCACCTCCTTGGGGGGGATGAAGCTGCTTCGCAGAAGACCATGACGCAATAAACCAGCAAGCCACTTGCTGTCACCGATATCCGTCTTTCGACCGGGAACGTTCTTGATGTCACGAGCATTAACCAAGACAACCTGAAGCGCATCCTCCAAAACATTATGCACCGGCCGCCAATATATTCCCGTACTCTCCATGGCCACAACGGGGCATTCATGATCAAGCAGCCATGACCGCAGTCGCATCAAATCGTCTGTGAAAGTCCCAAATACCTTGATGTCATATTGATCGGTTCCATCTTTGTCCACATAAATAACGCAGGCCGATATGCTCTCCTTATGGACATCCAAGCCGCAACAAATGGGGTGCACTGTTCCAATAATTTTGCTATCTTCACGCTGAGTCATGGTCTTCCTCCTGATTAAAAGTTTCTGGCGAAATTCTTTGGTCAGTGGATTACCGTGACTCACTCCTGTATCGCAACAGCAATATTTTCATCCTTCGTTGTGCCCGTGCCGGGCATGGTGGTTCGTTGGAGATTTGATTCAGGTTCGTTGGAGATTTGATTCAGGTTGTCGGCGGGACAACTTTACCATCTTCGCCCGAATCAGAAAGACGTAGCTGGTCAGGACTACCTCTAAAAAGCGGAACGAAGAAGGTCCTGCAGCCCCTTCCCCGGAAAAAATCGCTATCGGCACCAGGGAAAACACACTCCGTCTCGCCAGAGGAAATCATCCCGATGGGAGAGGGTGAATTCAAAGATTTTTAATTTTGATGCAGCCTCCGGGCCCTATCGGATCAGCAGGAAACAGTGATCGGAATGCTGCAGGGGGCAGCAGACAGGGAAAGTGTGGTGTTGCTGTAGATTCGGATTGGATTTGATGTTGGCCGGATCATGCAGCCAACTGGTAAAAGACAACAATCGGAACGGCCTCTTTGTTCGGAAGTTTCTCCGGTTTTCCCCGAAAGGAAGAATTCGGGTGCACTATCCGCTGCATCGTACTAAGGTGAGGATAGATGGCATTGCTCGATATGCCGATGGGGCAGGATTCCAGGCAGGTGAGGCAGCCTGTTTTCTTTTCCGCCGCGACGGCCCTGTTTCCGCCGAAACGGATATCGAACCCCTTCCCCGCCGAATCATAAAAGATCTCGTTAAGGCCGACCGGCGCCGGTAGGCCCGGCCATTGGGCAGACAGGATCAGGCGATCCCCGCCGACAAATTTGCCGTACCCATCGAGGGGAAGATTGTTCCCGGCCCTGGCTCCGATGCGGACCAGGGCGTCATGGAAGGCCACGGGTTCCGCAGAAGACACCAGGATAAACTTGTCGGCAAGCTTCCCACCTGAATAACCGATCCCCCAGTGAGAAGTCGTCTCAGTAAGGTGGCGCAGCTGAAGTTTCGTGTACAGTTTAACGATGTGTTTTGCCGTGTCCATCATGACGGGGTTGCCGGGCGTCGGCCAGTCCAAGCCCCAGTCTCTTCCCCCGGAAGAGACTGGGGCTGCCTCAAGGAACCCCTGCGGTCCGAGAAGGACAGCCCCACTGGCGATCAGCAGAGAACGAAGAAATGCACGCCGGGAGAATTCCGGCAATGGGACAGTTGGGATTCGTTCTCTCATATCGGTTTAACTCCCTGGGAACTTGGGGACATTATCTTATTTGACACTTTCCACAGGATAGCCCGCCTCATCCCAGGCTTTGATTCCTCCGGGATGACGGTAAACATTCTTGTAGCCAAGCTTCACGGCCCACATGGCGCCGTTGTGGCTCCGGGTGCATTTTACAAAGCCGCAGTAGAAAACGACCAGGCGATTCTTATCCGGCCCCAGGAGCTTTTCCAGGGCGGCCTTCTTGCCGTCATCCAGGCTGGTCATCTCCGGAATGGGGAATTCCATCTGCACCGCTCCCGGGACATGCTGTTTCTTGTAACTTGCCTCATAAGGCATGGTATCGACGATCAGCATCGGGGTCTTTTTATCCATCCAGGTTTTCAGTTCTTCCGTGGTGACGAGCTTGTAATTTCCCCGGTCCACTTCCCGGGCCAGGGTGACGGCGCTCTTTTCCGTCTCCAGTTCCTTCGTTCCCCAGGCCGCCAGGGCGTTACCCGTAATCCCAAGCAAAAAGACAGCGAGGGTTGCCAGAATCCACAAACTTCTCTTCTTGAACATCTTTCTTCTCCTTTACAATTTATTTTTTATCTGTCGGCCCTGTTTGCGGGGCTTTTTCTTTCTTGAGACGCATCCAGCGGGAAAGGTAGAGATAGGGGATCACGATGCCCGCCATTGCCAGGTCCCGATAGAAAGCGAGCCGTAAACCTGCTTGCTTGTCCAACTCCTCGGCCCCGAAGCATCCGCAGTCCACGTCCAGATTCTGGAGGATGCCGTAGCCCAGGACCGCCAGAAAAAGGAAAAAAAGCCCGGCAATCGTTGCGAGACTTCCCCGAAGGTCAAAGACGAGGGCGAGGCCGGCCAGGAGTTCCACAATGGGCAGACCGATGGCCACAATCGGCAACAAGAGTTCCGGAACGAGATCATAGGCGGAGAGGGTGCGGGCGAAGGCATGGGGATCGAGGAGCTTGACGACGCCGCCATAGACGAACAGGGCCGCAAGGGCAAGGCGGACTCCCCGGTAGAGCCAAAGGGAGGAAAGCAGCCTGACGATGCTATTCCACAATTTCGAACTTGCTCCTTCTTTTTCCCACGTATTATTTGTTCCGGATTTCGGAAGCGTGGCAACCTATACGAAATTAAAGGAAATGCGTCAAATCACTATATTGAATAGTTCACGGCCTAGCATAACCGCAGGGCATGGATCGGCAAGGTGTGGCGGAAAGCGACACCGATACAATCCTCAGGCTTTGAAAGGAGAAGAAGGGGAAGGAGTTTCTTTTACCGATCAGGTAGAGGCACAGTTCGTGAGGAGGGATAAAATTTGAGGAGTTTTTCCGGAGGGACGCCCAGAAGAAAGAGCAGGACAAGGCACCAGTTTCTCAGGGTGCAATAGAGGACTCCTTCCTCTTCCCAGCGGCGGGCGGAGGTGACGACAGGATCGTCCAGAATGACGATGCGGCCTTTCCGCCTGCTTATGCGGCGCATGAGATCCAGGTCCTCCATGATGGGCACACTCCGGAATCCCCCCAGAGACTGAAAAGCCGCCTTCCGAAGGAAGATCCCCTGATCTCCGTAAGGAAGCCCCAAATACCTGGATCGATAAGAGACGAATTTTTCGATAACCCGGAAAGGACGCCGTGGAGAATCGATGGCCAGCCGAAAGGCCCCCCCGATTATCTGCCGGTCTTTCATGGCCGCGGCGATCTTGACGAAGGCCCCTGCAGGCAGGCGGGCGTCCGCATGGAGAAAAAGGAGGATCTCACCTTTGGCAAGGGATGCCCCCCGATTGAGCTGAATCCCTCGCCCCTTTTCCGACAGAACCGCCTGAACGATACCGTTTCGGGGGTCCCGGATTTCCCGGATTGTATCGCCTGAAGGGTCCCCGTCCACCACAATAACTTCCATAGCAACTCCTGCCGCTATATCAAGGATGTGCCCAATCGTATCATTGATGAGGGAGGATTCGGAGAAGACGGGAATAATGACGGAGAAATCCGGATTCATGCGATCCCTTCATAACCAAAGATTTTCCAAAGATGCAGAGCCGGCGGCTCTGCATCCTGGTTTCTCTCGGCAGCTGTCCGTGTCACGGTCTGCCGGTCACTTGTTCGCCGTGCATATAAATAACACGGTTATTCTCAGCTTTGGTTTAAACAGGTGTTGCCCTATCGCCTTCTCCAGCCGCTCCAGGCAGGAAACCCATTCTCATCGCGGAGTTTTAAGAGTTCATCGCCCTTCTTGACCTCAGCGGCAATGATCGCCGGCTTTCCGTCAAAGGTTGCCCTCGAACCCTTCACCACGATTTTGTCCTTCGGTTTGATTTTTATATCCTGATTTTCAATAAACCAGCCGGGTCCCAGATGAACGGAGAGGGCTTCCTTTTCCGTTTTCACCGTCATGTGGACACCATAGCTCATGCCCCTCATCGGCGTAATCTTATCAATGCCGATGACCTCTCCGCTGATCGTTTCAACGGTTGCGGGATTGTACATTCTGCCGTAGGGCGTGCCCATCCCCCAACCGCCACTGCCTTTCCACATCATGCCCCTTTGGGCGAAAGACTCGGAAACAAGGGAAAGACAAACAACAAAAATCAGCGCCGCCAAAAATCCAATTTTTTTCATTTTACCTTCCTCCTTTCTTTTTTGTCCATTTTATCTGCGACTTATGCTCGTGTCACGAAAAATCAACACCCAGCAAGTCGATCCCTCCTACAGTCCTTTCTTTTCAAACCAGAGAAACAGGGAAATCGTACCCACCCAGAAGAGGGCAATCACGACCCAGGGTGAAAGACCGGTCACCTCCGGCAGCCCGATCTTGCCGAAGTTTTTCCAGGCGAGAACCGTGGATTTAAAAAAGGGATAGAGTTCCGCATACAGAGCGGCCCCGGCAATCATGCCCAGGACGGCAAAAATGGCATGCCAGCGCCCCTCTCCAAGGGCGCCGACGGATGTTCCGGGACAGAACCCCATGACAGCCCAACCGGCCCCGAACAGGGCGCCTCCCAGCACCACGGCGCCAACATTCATGGCCTTGTGGCTCAAGGTAATGATTCCCGCATCCGAGAGCAGGGCAATCCCCACCATGCCGACGAGAATGGATGAAAGCATGAACTTCAGGATGGTCATGTCCTTCAGCAGCAGGGCGCCGAGTTGTTTGTCATAACGGAGAACGCGCCCTTTCTGCAGCAGAAACCCGAAGAGCACCCCCGTGACCAGCCCCAATACCTGTTCCGTACTCATAACGGCCTCCTTCCATAGACAATCGCGGCAACGAGAACGCCTACGCCGAAGAACATCGCCAACGCCACAAAGGCGCTGACCGACAGCTGCATCATGCCGCTGAGCCCATGGCCGCTGGGACAGCCGTCCGCCATCCGGGCGCCCACCATGGCGACCACACCTCCCCAAAAGGCCCCGGCGGCCCGCTTCCCGACCGACGGACCAAACCGCTTTTCCCAGATTGGGGGAACCGCCTCCAGCTTGAAGCTCTTGTCCGAAAGGGAAGAAATCAGCGCCCCCAGGAAAACGCCGCAAACCAGCATGAACTGCCAATCAACGCGAACCTTTTCCTTGGTGAAGTACTCGTTCAACGACACATGCTCTCCGGCAACGGTTCGCTCAAGAAGGCCGGCCGCCCGGACAAATGTCGTCGATGCCCCCAGATAGGTTGATTTCCCGAGCAGTTCGGTTGTCGCCCACACGGAGACAATGGCCAGAATTCCCACAAGAGCCCCGGCAAGGTAAGGGCTCCACCCCCCATCCGCTGTTTTCGTTTTCATCTTCCTTTTCATCTTCATCTCCTTCCTGCTCCATGGATCTTTTCCTTCTGTTTGATCATTGAAAGATCCGGTCCGAGTATTTCACCTACCACGCGGCTGGCTGGACCTGGATCATAGTGGCGACAACGAAATTTTTCGCGGCCAGGGGACGGGGATGGGATCGGCAATGGCGGGGATGGTGTTCCTGTTGATCTCCTTGCAGGCGGCCACGCAGGCCGGCATCTCGCGATCCGCACAGCCGTCGCAGAGGGTGAGATCGATCAGAGTCGCCACTTTTTCCTTCCCCTCCACACGGGCCGCCTGCGGCAGACTCAAGCCCGAAATCGCCAAAGCCCCTGTCGATACCTTCAGGAAGGAACGGCGGCTGATCTTCGGTATCTTTTCCTCTTCCATTGTTCTCTCCCTGCTACGCCATGCGGATATACCGGGCTAAGGCTTTCTGGAACTCTTCCATTGCGTTGTCGCTTTCCTTAGAGGAGGCTTCATGAATACATTGCTGCAGATGGTTTTGGACCATCGCGTTCCCTGTATTCTTTATGGCCGCAATCACAGCGGAAATCTGCGTTAGAATATCCACACAGGGCGCTTCGTTTTCCACCATCCGCTGAAGCCCCCGAACCTGCCCTTCGATCCGCCGCAGACGGTCCAGAATTTTCTTTCTTTCAGCATTCATAATATACCCCCTATGGGTATATTTAGGTTTTCCCTTCCTGGATGTCAAGAGCCACAAAGTAATTTTAAAAAAAGAGGGTTTTAAGGCATGAATAAACCGGCATCATCTACCGGGAAGATATTCCGGTATCATAACAAAGAGTTGCAATTACGCATCTGTTCCCAATCGGTTTGGTAGCATATAAGCAACGGTATGCCCTCAACTTTCCTACCATGAAAATATAAATACCAAATGTTAACAGATACTTGTCAGTATTTATTTAATTATTTACCAATGGCACAGAGAATGCCATTCATATCAGCTAGAGAGCGTGTAGGAATTCGGAAGATAAAGAGGGAGGGCTTCATCATGCCAAGAGGAGATGGGACAGGCCCCATGGGAGTGGGTGGCGGACAAGGACGAGGCCGTGGCAGCCGGGGACTGGGCCGAAGAGGCGGACCCCTTGCGGCCGGACCGGGAGGCAAGTGTGTGTGCCCGCAATGCGGCCACAAGGAACCTCATCAAATTGGAATTCCCTGTGTTCAGCAGAAGTGCCCCAAGTGTGGGACCGCAATGGCCAGAGAATAGTTGTCAATATCAGGAGTAAAAACAAACAATATCAGAAGAGGGAATGCAAACATGCCAAGAAAAAATGGAACAGGTCCTTTTGTAGGAAAATGAACAGTAAGCAGCGATCGGCCAAGTTGCCTCATGTATTAGGGTGCAGGTGCATCGGATAATGAAGACCACACTTGACTGTATTCCCTGCTTCATCCGGCAGTCCTTGGACGTTGCAAGGCTGGCATCGCCGGATACTGCCGCTTCAATAGGGGAATCGTCCGCAATGTGTTCCAATGAACCACTGAAAGGAGATGAACAACACCACCATGAAAACACAAATTTTGTCTTACTCTGTTGATGAATATATTGAAAAAATAACAGCCTTTCACGGCTATCCCGCACCAGGCGTGATTATCGGCGGATTCATGGTGGACCTGGCCGTTAGAAATCTCCCTGAAGGGATTCTCTATGACGCCATTGCTGAAACACGAACCTGCCTTCCCGATGCCGTCCAGCTTCTGACTCCTTGCACCTTCGGCAACGGGTGGCTCACAGTCATCCCTCTGGGACACTTTGCCATCAGCCTATATGACAAAAACAACGGAAAGGGCGTGCGGGTCTTTCTGGATTCCGAAAAAATGGAATCCTGGCAGGAAGTTAGGAACTGGTTTCTGAAATTAAAAACCAAGCAAGAACAGGATAGCGAAAAACTTTTCAAAGAAATCCGTAATGCCGGACAGGATACTCTTGGGCTTAGGCATGTGCATCTTCAACCCGACTTCCTCCAGAAGAAACACCAGGGAAAAGTTGCCCTCTGTCCTCAATGCCGGGAAGCCTATCCCGTCAAAGATGGCAATCTCTGCCTCGGCTGCCAGGGATCGGCTCCTTATCTTTAACGATAAGGAATTCTGAAATTTCCTTGAATGGGATTCAGGCGCTGATAGAAAAATTTCCGTACGAAAACATTAAAGGGAGGTAATGCGTGCCATTTGGCTTTGTTAAGGGCAGAGGTTCGGTAAAAATGACTCCGACAGGCAGAACCGGACAAGGAAGAAGGAAAGGTAAGTGCGGCCGTGGCGGTCTCCCTGCCGACTGTATTTGTCCGCAATGTGGCCTTGTGGTCCCCCGTGAGCCCGGGGTCCCTTGTTTTCAGAGAAAATGCCCACAGTGCGGTTCTTTTATGGCCCGTCAATTTATGAAAAGTGAATAGGATGGGCCGCAGGGTGCGTCGTGGAAAACGCGAATAGTCACAGGGAATCGCTGAAACGGGGTCAGAGCGTGGCCATAACCGCAACAATGGCCATATTTCTTCTTGCGGTTGCCAAATTTATCACCGGCTATCTCTTTGACTCCAGAATCCTTATTGCAGACGCCTTTCACAACGGCGTTGACGTGCTTGCTATTTTTGCATCCTGGTTCGGCCTCTGGCTCGCCTCCCGAAAGGAGAGCGTGACATTTCCCTATGGACTGTACAAAGCAGAGACCTTTGTTACCCTTGTCATTGGTGTTCTTGTCATATGGGCTGGTTTTGAGAACCTGCTTGAAGGGTACCGAAAGCTTTTTGCCCTGACTCCTCAACAGGCGTTTCCCGGACTGCCGGTCTTGGTAAGCACCGTTTCAGTCATCGTGTCGTATTTTGTGGCAAAGATGGAAAAGGACACGGGAGATTTCATCAATTCCGGAGCCCTTCAGGCCAACGCAGCCGAAACATTCCTCGATATCGGAACCTCTGCCGTTGTCCTTGCCGGCATCCTTTTAGCTCATGCGAAAATCCCCTATATCGAGGGTTCCATCGTGATGTTCATTGCCCTGCTCATCATCAGGCTTGGTTTGAAAAACGTATGGACACCGATTCTGATCCTCCTGGATGCGAATCTTGACCCAAAACTTCAGGAAGAGATTGCGGCGGAGATATCCGTCTTGGACGGCGTTAAGGGCGTGGGGAAGGTGAAGATGCGCCAGTCCGGACCGTTTAAAATGGTGGAATGCGATATCACGACAGGTCCTTCCGTCTCCGTGTTCAAGGCGCATGACCTGGCAGACAGGATCGAAAATCTAATCAAGGGAAATCACCGCCAGATTGAATCCGTTTTTGTACATGTCGAACCGGCAAGGCAGGAGGCTCTATCCGTCATTATCCCGGTGCAAGAGATGAACGGATTGGATTCAAAGGTCCATGGCCACTTTGGCAGAGCGCCCTACTTCATCATTCTGAAACTGGACAGCAACGGAGGCGCGGAAATAGAAGATTTCTATTACAACGAATTCCTTGGTGTAAAGGACCGTATCCATGTTGGGTTAAAGGTCATCAAGGCAGTGATCAAGCATGATCTGGATCTCGTCTTTACCGCTAAAATCGGCGAGATCTCTTTTCACATGCTGAAGGATAATTTTATCGACATTTACAAGGCAGAAACAGGATCAACGGTACTTGAGACGATTGAACGATATCGCAATGGGGAAATCGGACCGCTTACAGAGCCGCATCCGGCGGAAGACTCGGAGGTGGAAAGAAAGCGGGTTTCCGATGATCCGCTTTGAGATCACCACGATGATTTCAGGGGGAAGTAAGGAAGAGATGCATCCATAAAAGGGTTTTGTTTTGTAATCAGTTTGGTTAATCTTGTTCATCTAAAAGGCAAGCGGGGGTTATGAATATGGCGCTTTATCAGTACGGCGATCGGGTACCCAGAGTCGGAAGGGATGTTTATGTCAGTGATTCTGCCCGGGTCATTGGGGATGTTGAAATCGGTGATGGATGTTACATCGGCCATGGGGTCATCTTGAGGGGAGATTACGGCAGCATCCGAATCGGGCCGGGCACCGCCGTAGAGGAGAATGCCGTGATCCATATTCGACCAGACGGGCTGAGCATCCTGGGAGAACGGGTCACCATCGGCCATGGGGCGATCATCCATAGCGATCGGATCGATGATTTTGCCGTCATCGGCATGGGCGCGGTGCTCAGTCTGCATGCGGTGATCGGGCAATGGGCCATTGTCGGTGAAGGGTCCGTCATCCCCATGGATGGCCGGGTTGAGGCGGAAAAAATCATTGGCGGGGTGCCGGGGAAGGTGATCGGAAACGTCCTGCCCCGACACAAGGAATTCTGGACCTGGGGCAAACAGCTTTATGTAGATCTCGCCAAAGCCTATCCGGAAAAACTCAAGCGTCTGGATTAGGAATGTATTCATCATTGCCGCACCTTTTTCTCTTCAAGGATTGATCTTATGGAATTGAATAACAGAATTTACCGCTTTTTTGAAAATCAAGCCGGAGATGTTCTCGTTGAAAATGTAACTCTGGGACTCGGTTATACGGCTGTAACGACCTCCGATGGAGGGCTCGGCGTTGCCTATACCTATTTCGTCACCAAAGGAAGCTGCTCCTTCGTCAATAAATACTATGATTTCGAGGGAAAGCCCGCGCTGGAACTTCTGGAGAAAATCAAAAGCCCCCACCCCCTTGAACGGAGCATGGCCCTCGCTCTGGTCAATGCCCTCAACTATCAGTATGCCCTTTCCCTGCCGGAAGATAAGGAAGATGGCCCTCTGCTGGACATTCTTTCCATTGGGGAACAGACGCGGGTGGCCATGGTCGGGGACTTTGCTCCCGTGGCCAAAGTTCTGAAGACAAAGGGCGCCCTCCTGGAAATCATCGATATTGCCAGGCGAATCGGAGAGAAAGAGGCATTTTACGACAAGCTCGGCAACTGGGCTGAAGTATTGATTTTAACCTCCACTTCGATTTTGAACAATACGACGGAAGAAATTTTCAACCATACAGGGACAGGGGTGAAAACCGTCATGCTCGGCCCGAGCACGCCCATGATCGGGGAAGTTTTTTCCCATCTTCCGGTGCACGTGCTGGCCGGTATGGTTCCCATCGACAAGGAGAGGGTGCTCAAAGCCGTCCGTCATGGGGTCGGCACCATGGTGATCAAAAGGTTCAGCAGGAAATCCTATCTTTCTTTATTATGATCCGGGTCATACCGATTTTCTTTCAGAGAGTGTGAGATGAAAAAAATAAATGCTGGGGATAAAAACCAGATCATTGAAGAGCCGGCCCCGTCGGGGATGGAAGAGGCCTTTATTGTTTATCGGCCCATCGGCGTGATTCACAGCGAACACGTCATCCCGGAAAAGACGCCCATCCAGCCAGTATACGCCCGCGGCTGCAAAGGAGAGGTGGAAGTCTATCCGGAATTTGCGCAGGGTTTGAGCGACCTGGAAGGGTTCTCCCACCTTTATCTGATTTATCATTTTCACCGGGCGCAATCTGCGCAGCTCTTGGTCAAGCCTTTTCTCCAGGATGTGATGCGGGGAATTTTTTCAACCCGGGCGCCTCGCCGCCCCAATGCCATCGGGTTGAGCATTGTCCAGTTGATCCGCCGCGAGGGAAATATCCTTCATCTCGACGGCATGGACATTCTGGACGGCACGCCCCTCCTGGACATCAAGCCCTACACGGCCAAGTTTGACTTCTTTCAGACGACATGCAACGGCTGGCAGGACGAGGTGGATGAGGGAGCGGCCCAGCAGCGGGGTAAGCGCGGCTATAAGAAATAATGGAAGGAATGGATATGCTGACTTATGAATATGAATGGGAGATCTGCGGGGAGTGATTTATGAATGCAAGCCGTTTTCGCTATGTCTATGGACCCGTTCCATCGCGGCGTTTGGGCCGTTCACTGGGGCTGGATATCGTTCCCTTTAAGACTTGCACCTTTGATTGTGTGTACTGTCAACTGGGCCGGACTACCAACAAGACGATGGAAAGGAAAGAATATGTTTCCGCTGCCGACGTTCTGGACGAAGTGAAACGGAAGCTGGCGGAGGAAGATGTCCCTGATTACATTACCTTCTCAGGTTCCGGGGAACCAACGCTGAACAGCCGAATCGGGGATATGATCCGCCGGATCAAAGAACGGACGAATATTCCGGTGGCGATCCTGACCAATGGCTCACTCTTGTGGAGAAAAGAAGTTCAGGATGACTTGATGACAGCCGATCTTGTCATCCCCTCGCTGGACGCCGGGGATGAACAGCTTTTCCAATACGTGAACCGGCCCCACGGGGATCTTTCCTTTGACCGGCTGGTTGACGGCTTGGCCGAGTTTACCCGGCGATTTCCGGGGCCGGTCTGGCTTGAAGTCTTGCTGCTTCAAGGCGTGACCGGCATGCCCGCCCATGTTGAAAAAATCGCCGCCCTGGTGAAGCGCATCGCGCCGGCACGCATTCAACTGAACACCGTCTGCCGCCCACCCGCCGAGGAGTTCGCCTATCCCCTTTCCGGGGAGGACTTGCTGTCTTTGAAAGAATTCTTTCCGGGGCATGTGGATGTCATCACAGAGGATCGTTCGGACCGGCCCGATGCATCGGCCTTTTCTGAAAGCAGGGGAAAAGATATCCTGGCTTTGCTCCGCAGACGCCCCTGCACTTCCGCGGATGTTGCGGACGGTCTCGGCATCCATGTCACGGAAGCGCTCAAACGCCTCAACACCCTGGTTGAGCTGGGAGCAGTGCATTCCGTCGTTTCCGGCGGTCGCAACTTTTACACCGTAGCGGGTGGAGAAACATCTTCAAGTTCAGCATTGGAAGAAGGAACGGAATGAGAGAAAGGATCAAGGAGGCTTGAGGAATTTCTCAAGGCGTTTCCAATCTTTCACTTACATTTTGCGAAGAGATGTTCTGCAGTTAATTACATCGATTTTTCCCTTTAGGAGTGCACACTTATGAAATCTGCGGTTATCGTCATCGACATGGTCAAGGATACACTGGATTCCCCCCATCCACTGCCCATCGCGACCTTATTGAGGACTGCTGCGCCTCCCATAAACCAGAGGTTCACGAGAACACTTTGAATGCTTACCGCAATAATCCTCTTTATCCGCTGCTGAAGGTCATAACCACGGACGAATTTCTGCAGGAACTGGACTATACCAAATTACATTCAAAAGGTTAACAAGGCGGCAAGTGGTAACTGCCGGAACAAAGAAAATAGCTCGTGATTATCTCAAATAGTGCGTCAGGGCGAAGCCCCCTGCAGCCTTTGTCAGGGGGCTTCAATTAACGGATTGAATGATTGCTAAGCCAGCAGCTTTCCGGCACCCGCCCCGGGGGTAACCCCGTAGATTTCATCGATTTTCAGAATTACAATGCCTTTGGATTTTAATGGAAAGCCTGCAGCATTCCCCAGTTCCTCAATCCATTTGGCCGTTTCGTCGTAACGTTTGCCACTGGTCTCAATGACAATGTTCCCTTTTAACTGGTATCCTTCATGCCCTTCCCAAAAGGTGACCGACACTTTGGGATTCGCCTTCATATTTGCCAAAGTTTTGTTAAAAAACTGATCTGACAAGAGAATGGTTTCATCATCGATGATCTGTTTAGCTCCTACAGGCACCGCGTTTGGGGTCCCATCTCCGGTTGCCGTGGCCAGCACAACGGCAGGAACCTTCTTAAACAATTCCTTTATACGGTCTGTCATTTTTGCCATGATGTTTCCTCCTTTAATTCGTTTTTTTGGTAAGTTTAAATAAAAATCAGCACTAGTACCGTGTAACTTCTATAAGTTTGGATAAAGACGTTTCAGTTTGATTCGAGCGTCTGAGGTTGTAAATTGCCAATCAATTTTTTTAGAACTGTTATTGCGGTCTTTTTCCCATGCATTCACTTCGGCTCGCATGGTTTCCATATCGGGAATCCGACAATCAAGACATTGCCCCTTCAACACGCTGAGTTCAATTTCTGCCATGTTGAGCCAACTTCCATGCTTCGGCGTATGATGAATTTCAAGTCGCTCCGCCAAGCGTCGGGCCTCCTTGGGCTCAAATGTCTCATAAAGTGAGGCGATATTGTGTGTATTCAAATTGTCCATAACCAGCCGTACTTTGATTGCATCAGGATAGCGTTCGTCAAGCATCTGCTTGATCTGCAATGCCCAATCCTTTCTGGTGCGGCGTTCCGTCACTGCCACATGTCTCTTACCCGCCAGCGGTTCAACTTCCATGAATATTTCTGCGACGCCATTTCTGACGTATTCGTCGTCAACGCGTAACGGTTGACCCGGTTTGCACGGTATCGGCTCTCGGACTTCTCCGATCATTTGCTTGGAAGATTCATCCATTCATACCACCGGATACTCAGGACTGTACGAAAAATGATAGACCTCCAATACATCCTCCATCGCGGCTACAAATGCTGCGTTCCCTTCTGGAGGAATTTTCCAGTACTTGTTGAGGTGAGGTCTAAGTTCATTTTTTTTAAAACTCGCTGCACAGTCATATGCGATATCGATGAGGCGATGTTAAGTTCGATGACCTTGTCGGCAAGAAGTCTGACGGTCCAGCGTCTATGTCCCTCTGGAACGTCTGAACAAGCCAAGGCAATGAGTCTTGCTTCAAAAGCTCCGTCAAATATGATTTCCCTTGGCGGTTTTTCCCGGGGCTTGCGCTCCAGTGCAGCCTCAAGGCCATCTGTTACAAACCGCTTTTTTAGATGTTCAATCGTCCGACTTGTGATTCCGAGCGCTTCTGCAATGTCGGAGACATTCCATGCCGGACCATCGACTCCGGCATCACAAAGCAATAAAGCCCGGGCATGGATGACTCTTCGCGCATGGGTCTTTCCGCATCTTGTTAATGCCTCCAGTTCCTTCCGCTCTTCCCGTGTCAGTGTTACTCGATATCTTGGCGACATGGCAACCTCCTTGAGTAGGATGTTGCCAGTGTAGCATATTGTAGATAAAAACGAACTATTGTATGTTACATGGCACTAGCTGCTTCTACCAGTCGCGCACTTTTGACCAATATTCAAGTTTTTTGTATCCAGAAAAATCCACAAGGATTTACCAATTTAAGTGATCCCAATCAGCAAAAACCTTGGCACATATGGGTATTACTAAGTAATATTCATACAATACATACGGGAGCTTACCCATGAAAAAGAAGGAAGGGATTATCACCTTCAAGGTCAACGAGGATCTGTTGGAGGTCATCAAAAACATACCAAACCGCTCGGAATTCATCAGGGATGCAGTCATGGCGGCCCTTGAGAATGTCTGTCCTCTCTGTAGCGGAACAGGGATCCTGACACCGAAGCAGAAGGAACATTGGGAAATATTCTCCCGGCATCACACGGTCCAAAGGTGCGAGGATTGCGATGAACTTTTCATTGCCTGTGAAAAAGCAGACAATAAACAAATATTTACGATGGATTGCACATAATAAAAAACGTGATGCCTTAATGGTTCTGATCCTCCTGTTCGTTTTATCGCGGTTGGCCTGGGGGCAGGGAGAAAGAGCTAAAATCCCCGTATTTGTGAGCATTATTCCTCAGTCCTTTTTTCTAGAACAAATCGGAGGAAATCATGTGGATGTCGAGGTTCTCATCGGTGAAGGGCAGTCGCCTCACAACTACGAACCAACACCGAAAAAGATGGCGAAATTAGCCATGGCCAAGGCCTATTTTTGCGTAGGCGTACCTGCCGAAAAAGGTATCGTGAGAAAAATCAGGTTGTCACTTTTCAGAATGTCATTTTTTCCTATGACGGCACACCGATTCTGGAGGATTTAAGTTTTTCAATTCAGGAACAAACCTTCATTTCCATTGTCGGTCCCAATGCGGGTGGAAAAACAACGCTTCGGAAACTCATGCTGGACCTTCTCAAACCTTCCCATGGGGTTATCGAGGTTTTTGGGCAGCCCCCCGAGAGGGCGCGCACTCGTATCGGCTATATGCCTCCGTACGTTCATTTTGATCCTAATTTCCCCTTATGCGTTTTAGACGTTGTCCTTATGGGCCGCCTTGGCATCGACAAAGGCATTCGCTTTGGCTCCTATCGCAAAACAGACAAGGCAATCGCCCTTGAAGCCTTGCAGAAGATGGAGATGGACAAGGCAAGGAATCTTCCTTTCATCGTCCTTTCCGGAGGGCAGCGCCAGCGGGTCCTCATTGCTCGGGCCTTGGCTACCGAACCGGAACTGCTCCTCCTGGATGAACCAACAGCCAATGTAGACATGGCAGTAGAAACAGCACTTCTTAAACTCCTCCACACCATGAGCGGAACCATTACTGTTGTCGTGGTCAGTCATGATCTCGGGTTCGTCTCCCAGTATGTCGAAAGTGTCGTGTGTGTCAATCGCCGAGTCATGGTACATCCCACCACCGCGGTTACGGGTGAGGTAATCAGCGCTCTCTTCGGATCCGATGTCCGCATGGTGCGACATCGGATCAAAAGTTAAAGGGGAACGGGTAAAAATGATCGTTTTCCTTATCGATCTCTCACGTTATCCTTTTCTCCAGTATGCCCTTAACACCGGCGTGTTGGTGAGCGTTGCCTGTGGGGTCATCGGCAGCTATGTCGTCACCAAACGCATCACCTACATTGCCGGAAGCATCGCCCACACCGTGCTCGGCGGTCTCGGCGCCGCACGCTATTGCCTGACCGTCTATAACTGGGAATGGCTTCACCCCCTTTACGGCGCTGTCTTTGCAGCCATGGCATCAGCGGTGATCATCGGCGTGGTGAGTATAAGGGAGCTGCAGCTTGAGGATACGGTTATCGGTTCCCTGTGGGCCATCGGCATGGCTGCCGGCATCCTGTTCATCTACAAGACCCCCGGGTATAACGAAAACCTCATGAGTTATCTCTTTGGAAGCATTCTCATGGTCTCCCCCCAGGACCTCTGGATGATAGCCGGGCTCGATGTACTGGTCGTGATCAGATGGTGCTCTCTACGTTACTGACCGTTTTTTTTTACATCGGCCGGTCTGGTTGTAAGCTATGGACCGGACATCCCGGCGGGGGCAACCACAATCATCATCGCCGGCAAGGAAATGGTCTCTGCCAGTAAGGATAAACTTACGATCTTCCCTAAAATTTACACCAGAGTAAATTCCCAGGAACAAAACCAACCCTCGGGATGCGCATCCGGGGGACAGGCCAGACATTCCGTAACAATGGCGGGATCAATGGTTCGGGCAAAGGTTGAGTACTCAATGATGCCGCCCGACTTGCAGGGATAGTCCTCCATTCCCTTGCGATTCCGGATTTCCTGCACCCGGCACCGGTTCATTCTGTAAATCAGCGTCCGCTCATCGGGTCGTTCAAAGGAATGCTCATTGATGTTCGCATAGAGACGATATTTCAACGCCTCCTCCAGGGCATCTAGACCACCTTTCTCAGGAAGATCGATCAGGGTTTTGATGTGAAATGCCTCCAGCGGGGAGAAGCGGCTCCAGCAGATGTCGGTACACCTCTTGGCCGTAAACATATCATGATTCTTTTCCACGCTCTGGAACCAGACCCCGTCGGCAGCAAGCCAGTTGGTCGAAATGGCGGTCAGCATTTCCTGCAACTCTTCCTCGGATTTGTCGTTCAATCGCTGTGGAATTCCCTTTGAATCGGCCTCAAATCCCAGGATCCGCGCCAGGCGTTTCATTGCAATGGGAAAGACAGTCCGCCACGTCTTTTCTTCCAGTTCCATGGCGCTCTGCAAGCCAAGCTGATATTCAACATCCTTGAACCATAATCCATAGTGAAGGAAAGTGAGTCTCAAACCGTCGACGATCTGCAAAATCAGCCTCTCCTTCCGTTCCGGTGCTTTTATTCCCTCCATAAATCCCTATCCTTTCTCTCTATATATCTTCAAAATGCGATCCAGCAGGCAAGAACCAAGAAAAACTTTATTAGCAGCAATGCAATGGTTTTCCAAGGAAGTTGTTGCGTAATCGCCATTGTTTTATCTGGATATTTTTTCTTTTAATATTATAAATGGTAAATATGATTGTCTTAAAAACCCTTTTGCTCTTCTGGTATGTTTTGTGATGTGATGTGTAATAGCAAGCAGGAAATGACGTTTGGGTTCCTTCTGATTATCCACAAGGAATTCATCGGCAAAGGAACGTGTCTTACTATGTGCGATGGCCCGTATTGAAAACGGATCAAAAAGGGAATGAATGTCGAGAAGGCCCCGATCATGCAATGCGGAATTGCAAAGCGGGGAAATTCAGAAAGAGACGGTTGCCATGATAGACGAGCAGAGAATTCGAGAAGCTGTTAGAGTCGTCCAGGATCCTGAGCTGAAAAAGAGTCTACTGGAACTGGGGATGATTCGGGATATTTGCATGGAAAAGGGCCAGGTCAGCCTAACCCTGGCATTGACCACCGTAAAGTGCCCCAGGAAGGATGATATCGTAGCAGAAATCAAACAAGTACTCGGGAACTTGCCGGATGTCGCCGGAGTTGATGTTAAGTTGTCCACATTAACGCGGGAGGAACTCACACAATTATTCCCGAAGCATCCTATGATCGGCTTAGAGAAGGTGCGCCATGCTTTGGCTGTTGCGAGCGGAAAAGGCGGGGTAGGAAAGACCACCATCGCCGTTAACGTAGCTGTTGCCCTGGCCGGAAAGGGCCACCGCGTTGGCCTTCTCGATGCGGACGTCTACGGGCCCAGTATCCCGGTCATGCTGGCAATCGATGATTTACCGGAATGGGAAAACGCAGTGATTCTACCCACAGAGAAGTTCGGACTTCGGATCATGTCACTGGGTATGCTCACCCCGAAAGGCGAGCCCATTATTTGGAGGGGACCCTTGGTATCCAAAGTCATCAAGCAATTGCTGGGAGAGGTCATGTGGGGCGATCTGGATTACCTTGTTGTGGATCTCCCCCCGGGAACGGGAGATCCTTCCATTACAATCGCCCAGTCCATTCCCAATGCGGGCGTCCTTATGGTAACAACGCCACAGGAAGTTGCCCTGGCCGATGTCCGCAGGGCCATCGATCTATTCAAAAAATTTGAGATGACCATCCTCGGCTTGGTGGAAAACATGTCCTATTTTGACTGTGGTCACTCAGAAAAACCGATTGAGATTTTCGGCCAGGGTGGAGGTGAAAAATTAAGCAAGGAATTCGGGCTGTCCTTACTGGGTAAGATCCCCATTGATCTGGCGATTGGAAGAGGCGGCGACTCTGGTGTGCCACTGATGATTTCAGACCCCGATTCCAAGGCCGGCCGCATCTTTCAAGTCATTGCAGAGAAAATCCTGTCCGCAACCCGATAAAAGACATGGACTGCACCCTTTCTTTTCCAGCCCCCGGTGCGACCCAGCCTGCCGGGTCAACGCGAAATCTTCGTGAATCCTTTGACTCGGTCTGCCTTGGTGGACGGTTCTCCTTCGCCGCCCACCTGAATGAGCTGCCGAGGATTTCTCCATTTGCCAAGGGGAAACCTCTTCCGAATTCTTTTCAGAACGATACCCCATATTTCAGAGCCAATATCTCGTTGACATACCAGTCCATCCTGCCTATATTTCATCCGAAAAAAGTTAATACTTACCGAAAATTGATTGCCGCATGCACAGGAACCTCACTTTTCAGAAAGAAGAATCCAAAAAGCAGCAATGAGTGAACACAGTGGAAAGGCTTTACCCCAGGAAAGGGACATTATTCTTGATTCCATCGCCGACGGTGTTTTTTCTGTAGACGACGAATGGCGCATTACGTCCTTCAATCGTGCGGCAGAGAAGATTACCGGCGTTTCCCGCGGAGATGCCGTCGGACAGCGCTGCAAGGATGTCTTAAAAGCGGAAATCTGCGACCGGGGTTGCGTCCTGAAGAAAACCATGGAAACAGGCAATCCGGTGGTGAACCACACGGTCTATATCGTCAATGCCGAAGGCCGGCGATTGCCCATCAGCATCTCGACGGCGCTGCTGCGTGATGAAAACGACCGGATTATCGGAGCGGTTGAAACATTCCGGGATCTGAGCCTGGAAGAGCAACTTCGCAAAAAGATTGAGAAACGCTATTCCTTCGAGGACATTATCTCCCGGAATCACCGGATGCACGAGCTGTTCAGCATCCTTCCGGATATAGCGAACAGCGCCAGCACGGTTCTGATTGAAGGTGAGAGCGGCACAGGGAAGGAACTGGTCGCCCGGGCCATTCACAACCTCAGCCCGAGAAAAAGCAAACCCTTTCTTGCCGTTAATTGCGGCGCCCTGCCGGACACGCTTCTGGAATCAGAGCTGTTCGGGTACAAGGCCGGCGCTTTCACGGATGCCCGGAAGGACAAGCCGGGCCGCTTTAAACTGGCGGACAAAGGCACCCTCTTCCTGGATGAAATCGGGGATGTTTCACCGGCCATGCAGGTTCGGCTGCTGCGCGTCCTTCAGGATAAGACCTATGAACCCCTGGGTGCGGTGGAAAGTGTCCGGCACGATGTCCGGATTATTGCGGCAACGAACAAAAAACTGTGGAGTCTGGTCCAGGAGGGAAAATTCCGGGAGGATCTCTACTATCGAATCAATATTGTCCGGCTGGATCTCCCTCCGCTGCGGGAGAGAATGGAGGACATTCCCCTGCTGATTGATCATTTTATCGAACACTTCAACGTTCTCCAGAACAAGGAGATTGCCGGCGTTACCGATGAAGCCCTGGCCTGCATGATGACCTACTCGTATCCGGGGAACATCCGGGAACTGGAGAACATCATTGAGCGCGCCTTTATCCTATGCAAATCGGACATGATCGATCGGCCCCATCTGCCCGAACCGGTTTGCGGCCTCTCCGGCGTTTCTGAGATCCCGGCATGGGAAGCCATGTCTTTCCGAGACATGGAAGCGATTTTCCTGACCAATGTTCTCCGGCGGAACTCCTGGAACAAAAGCCGTACCGCCCGGGAACTGGGGATTCACAAGAGCACACTTTTCCGAAAAATGAAGGCCATGGGAATTCGTCCAACCGAGAAGGATCAGAGAAAGGCCTGATGCAGGGAAATGATTCTCTCTGATTCTACGCCGCGGACACTCCAAACCTGGTCAAGGCCGACAGACGGAAAGAAAGGACTCGAGGATGCAAGAGTCAATAGCGATGTCCGAATACCGGGATCCTATCATAGAAGTCGCTAAGCTGACCAAGAAGTTCGACCATGTTACGGCCGTTGACGAGATATCCTTTGGTATCCATCAGGGCGAACTTTTCGGTTTTCTCGGTCCAAACGGCGCGGGTAAAACAACGACAATCAACCTGCTCACAGGTTTGTCCAGGCCCGATTCGGGAACAATTCGAGTTGCAGGAAAGGATTGTACGGAGAATCCTAAAGGGGCCCAGCATCTCATTGGCGTTGTCCCCGATGAGAGCAATCTCTATCTCGAATTATCCGGTTTTGACAATCTCTGCTTCTGCGCTTCACTATACGGCATGTTCAAGAGAGAACGCCTGGAGCGGGCGAGAGAATTGCTGGAGACATTCGGACTCAAAGAAGCCGCAGATCGGAAGTTCGCCGGTTACTCCAGGGGCATGAAACGGAAACTTACCATTGCGGCGGGCATTATTCATCGCCCGTGGATCCTGTTCCTCGATGAACCGACCACCGGCATCGATGTTGTCAGCGCCCGCCAGATCAGGCAGCTGATTGCCGATCTTCACCGTGATGGAACAACCATCTTTCTTACCACCCACTACATTGAAGAGGCGGAAAGGCTTTGCGAACGTGTTGCTTTCATCGTCAACGGGCGGATCGTCAAAACAGACACGGTCAAGAACCTTCTCCAGCCTGTGGTGGACAGGCAAGTGATGTTGGTCTCCGTTTCAACTGGAGAAAAGGATCTCCCCGGAAAACTTGCCGCCGCTTTTCGCCAGTATAAATTCCAGGCCATTTCGTCAGAGCAGGTTCGCATCGAGGCCAGTGAGCCGATCCGTCTTGGCCCACTCGTACGCTTTCTTGAGGAGCAGAATGCTGAAGTTAAAGAAGCCCGACTATCAAATCCGTCACTTGAAGATGTCTTTGTAAGTGTGACCTGCATTGAGGCCAACGTTTTGAGAAAAGAGACTGAGGGGAAAGGCGGTGCACCATGAAAAAATGGGTCGCCTGCTGGAATATTCTATTGAAGGATATGTACGCCTATTATCTCAAGCCCCCGAATATCAGCTGGGGGTTGATTTTCCCCATGGCTTGGACAGGGATGTTTTTTATTAAGTCGGGCGCCGGTCTGGAAAGCATTCCGGCGTTGCTTCCGGGCGTCATTGCAATTTCTGTATTGTTCGGCACAACCTCAATGCTGGCAGTGACCATTACGTTTGAAAAAAAGAATCGGTCGTTCGAGAGATTGCTCCTCGCTCCTATTTCATTGAACCATCTTATGTTCGCCAAGACCGCCGGAGCGATTCTTTTCGGCTCAGCCAACGCGATTGTCCCTATTGTTCTTGCATCATGCTTAACGGATCTCTCTGTCATTTCATGGGGAATGGCATTGCCCGCCATCATCCTGATTGCGATTGTCTCAACATTTCTGGGCCTTTTTATAGCGGTATCCGTCAGCGAGGTGTTCGAAGCCCAAACATTTTCAAACTTCTTTCGCTTTCCGATGATTTTCCTCTGCGGGCTGTTCTTCCCGATTGACTCTCTTCCGGTCTTCCTGCGCCCGCTATCTTACATATTACCCTTAACCTATGGCGTGGACATTCTTCGCGGAGCAATCACTGGAACGAACGCGATGTCCCCTGGGTTAGACTTCCTGATCATCACATGTTTTTGCGCAATCCTATTTCATATCAGTCTAAGGAACATTAACAGGAAATGGATTACTTGAACCATGGCGTAATCGGAAGCAAATTTCTTTTGTTTTTGTATGTTTGCCTCGATGAGGGCGATGTCTGTCAGAGCATTGTGGCAAAATACGCCAGTCCGCCGGCGACGATGAGGGCGACCGTCGTGTTCAATCCTATGGAGTAGAGGGTGACCTTCCATCCTCCTTCTTTCCATAACGTGGATAGGGTGGCTACGCAGGGGATGTACAGAACCGTGAACACCACAAGCACGAGGATCTGGATGTGTGACAGAACAGCCGAGACATCCATGGTTCCAAGCGCCTGAGTGAGCATGACGAGCGTAAGTTCCTTTCTGAATATACCGAGGAAGAGAGTAATGCCTGTCTGCTGAGGAAGCCTCAGAACGCCCGATGTGAGAGGCGCCAGGATATTGTTGATCACTCTGTCGATCCCGGCATAGGAGAGAAAGGCGAGAATGATGCTCGAAATAACGATCACAGGCCAGGCAAATCCCAGAAACGCCTTTAATTGCTGCCAGACCTTCTTGCTCACGATATGCAGGTACGGCCTCCTCAGGGGAGGAACATCCATGATGATGCCGGGATCGATGTCGACTTTGAGCCGCGTCAGGGCGAAGGAGACGATAAGAGCGACAGCGATATTGCCCACATAGATCAGGATCGTGTACAGGGCGCCCAGATATTTTCCGGCCAGAGCTAAAATAATAACCGATCTGGCCGAACAAGCGATGAACGGTATGATGAGCATGGTGAGAATCCGGTCACGCTCATATTCGAGACTCCTTGCCGCCATAATCGCCGGAACATTGCAGCCGTATCCAAGGATGATCGGGATAACGGATTTTCCATGCAGCCCGAATCTGTGAAGCAGCCCATCCACCATAAAGGCAATCCGCGGCAGAAGTCCCGTATCCTCAAGGATGGCGAGCATTGCGCACAGTGGAATCAGATAGGGCAATACGATACCTGCACCTGCGACCAATCCGTCGAATAATCCCAGTACAGCAACCAGGGCAAGTCCGCCAAACGTTCCGCTTACTTTCAACCTCAGGGCATCAAGGGGGCTCTCGATTAAACCCGAGATGATGTCGCCCATCCAGAACGATGCGTAAAACATGAGAAACAGCACCCCGGCAGTGGTGACGATTCCCCCGAACGGATTGATGATGAACTTGTCGATCTTTTCTCTGATCCCCAGTCCGGACCGAGATTTCACCTTTGTGACCTGCTCAAAGAGATCGAGTACAAGTGCATGACGGTGCGATGAAAAGACTCCCGCCTCAGGCCAGTTATGCATCTCGGCAAGCCGTCGCCTTTTTTCGATGACGACCTTTAAGAAACCCTGATCGACGCCTCCCACAATCCCCTCGAAATCCTCGTCCATTTCCAGGAGCCTAATGATGACAAAACGCTTGTTGACCCCCAGTTCATTTTCGAGTGCAACCGGGTATCTGCTTGCAATATCGTCAATGCACTCCTCGACATCTCTGTCATAAACAGGCTCCGTGGGGTTGAACTTCCCTTCCGCGACCTTGAGAGCCGCATCGAAGACCTCCCATACGCCACTTCCCTTCACTGCGATTACAGGATAAGCTTCTACCCCAGTCAGAGCGTTTATCCTCGGCAGGTCAATCTCCATGCCTTTGCGCTGCGCTTCATCAAACATGTTGAGGGCGATGACCATAGGGATCTGCATCTCGATCAACTGGATGGACAGTTCCAATGATCGCGACAGCAGAGAAGCGTCGATGACATTGATGATGACGTCCACAGTGCCTGAAAGGAGATAATCGCGGGCCACTTTTTCCGCAAGATCATACGAGGAGATGGAGTAAGTTCCGGGCAGGTCAATGAGCTTGATGGTCCTTCCGCCAATGTAGACTTTGGTCTCAGTAAAGGAAACCGTAGTGCCTGCGAAGTTTCCGGTATTTACCTTGAATCCCGCCACGGCATTGAAGATCGTTGACTTGCCGCAATTAGGCTGACCGACCAGGGCAACGACAAGCTCATTCCCGGATTTCTTCATGGTCTTCTCTTCTCGCTGACGCAGCATATATGCAAATTGATCCGGACAGTATAAAATTCATCACGGGATTGTTTCATGTTCAACTTCTACCCTGGATGCTATCCCTCGGCCTATCATTATCTTGGCTCCTGATTCCACGTCCTCAACAAGCAGAGGACCATGGAATGGCGCTGCCTGAACCATCCGGATCCTCCTGCCTGTATACAGACCGAGTTCGGCCATCCGCGCAACCGTGCCTCGGCCTCCGCCAATCAGGCTGATGACAGCGCTGTGCCCCTTTTTCAGATCTAACAATTTCAAAAATTCCCTCCCTGGCATCTTCAATTAAACGGACTCATCACGAAAATCCGATGCAATGCCGGCTTTACCTGCGCTGCTCCATGCAGCACCAATCCCTGTGGAAACAATACCTATTGTTCTTCCGATGAACGAAGTTCAGTCATCGCCGGCAACGGCATCTTTGCCCCGGCAATCCGGACATAAACCGATCAGTTCCAGATGATGACGCTCGAGGATGAATCCATACTCTTTGGCTACTGCATCTTGGAGAATGTCGATGGCGGGGTAGCTGAACTCGACCTTTTTCCCACATTGAGAGCATACAAGATGGTCATGGTGTTCATGGTCCCAGATATGTTCATACCATGCTCCTCCCGACCGGCTGTCTTCCTGGATGCAAGCCCTGCGGATGATTCCGGCCTGTACGAGCAATGACAGATTGCGATAGACGGTGGTCAGCGACAGGTTGAATCCCTTTTCCTTCAGGAGATCGAGCAACTGCTGAGGGTTAAAATGCCCCTCGTTATCGCATAATATTTGCAACAATGCTATACGTTCGTTTGTCAATCTTCCCTTATTTGCGTGCAGAATAGAGCGGAATCTATCTACACAATAGCCATTCGGTTCACAGCTTGCGCATGCTGGTTTCAAAAATTCTTTTTGCATATTGCTTCCAATAGCAATTCGAACCAATCCTGTCAAGTTTAATTCCGGACCAAACCGTCAAGTGTTTCTATAAATTAATGGGAGTTTTTGCCATAAAGATCCAGGCTTTCCTTTCCATTTTGATCAATCACCGGATAAGCCAAAGGGTCTGCGTAAGTTTCTGAAAGCCTCCTCTTTACGAACAGTAGGTGCTTGGGGATGACACACATACTTTGCATTAATGCGATACCAGTTTAATTCCAGGATTGCATTATCGCGATACTAGATTCTGCTCACCTTTACTTTCAACATCATATATCATCGATATATTTGAAATTTGTCGTTTCCAAAGAAGCGCTACGCTATTGGCATGTTTTGTGATGTCTAGCGCTGACGGGGACTGGAAAACATGAAATTAGCCATTCCGGTTTGCGGAGAGGATCTTGCCCTCGTGTTTGATGACGCGGATTGCCTGCTTCTTATCGAGACAGGGGGAAAGGGTTTGCTTAAAGAGGAGCGGTTGTGCTGTGTCGGAAACACAATGATCGACAGAGCGAATCAGCTGAGATCCCTTGATGTGGACCTGCTGATCTGCGGAGCGATTTCATCCACTCTACAGCGAATGATCGAGGCGTCGGGAATCAACATCATACCCTTTGTCCGGGGAAATGCGATGGATGTCTTTGAAGCCTATTTCCGGAACCAACTCGATGATCAGCGCTTCTTGATGCCGGGAAGGCGCATTTTGCCGAATGGGCATCTCTGCAACAGACCGCAAAAGCGATGCCGCAACAGAGGCGGAAGAAAGGCATACAAATAAAAGCGGATTCGCACATTTCAAGAAAACTTGTAAAGGAACAGGCCATAGATTTCGAACCAACCGTGTCGGGTGAGCATGATCTCTGCGGCTCTCGGAATTGACCGCTCATTTTCAGATTGCGATGTTGGTTTGTGTTAATAAGTGGGACTTGATCATATGGAAATTAAAGGAAAAGGAGAAAAGCATCATGAGTTCATGCAGTTCATGTAATTCAGGTAACTCGCCGGAGAGTGGAGGCTGTTCGATGGCAGGAGGTCAGCCGGATGCGGCGATGGAAAATCTCAGCGAAGACGAAAAGCTCAAGAAGAACATGGAGCGGATTGCCCACAAGATCCTGGTTCTTTCGGGAAAAGGCGGTGTCGGCAAAAGTACCGTTGCCGTCAATCTGGCGATTGCCCTGGCCCTCGAAGGGAGGCGCGTCGGTCTCCTGGATGTGGATTTTCACGGACCCAGCATTCCCACGCTCCTTCATCTGGAGGGCAGAAGGCCGGAGGCAACGGCAAACGGGTTACGCCCCATTGAAATTGAAGGCGGCATGAAGGTCATGTCGCTGGGATTTCTATTGCAGCGGTCCGATGATGCGGTGATCTGGCGCGGACCTTTGAAGATCGGAGCAATCAAGCAATTACTCGGCGATGTGGAGTGGTGCGATCTGGACTATCTTGTCATCGATTTCCCTCCCGGCACGGGAGACGAACCCCTCACCGTGGCCCAGATGATACCGGAAGCGGACGGCGCTGTGGTGGTGACAACGCCTCAGGATGTGTCAACCATCGATGTCAGCAAATCGGTGACTTTCTGCAGGCAATTGAACATCCCCGTCCTGGGGGTGGTTGAAAACATGAGCGGTCTGGTCTGCCCGCACTGTTCAAAGCTGATCGATCTGTTCAAGCAGGGAGGCGGCGAGGAAATGGCCAAACGGATGGACGTGCCCTTTCTGGGACGGATACCCCTGGATCCCCAGATTGTGCAATCGTCGGACGAGGGACGTCCCTTTATCTATCACCATCAGGATACCGAGGCCGCTGCAGCGTTCCAGAAGATCGTCGAACCGCTGCTGGCGCTCCGCTGAGACGCAGCTGCAGGGAATACATGGAGAAAAGCGTGAGATTTACAGAAAATCCCACGCTTTTAAATAACTGAAAGAAAATATTGCTATGCAAATCCGCGTGGTGGCAACGGGCTCAACTCCTCAGGAACGGGTGGAAAAACGATGGGGACTTTCCTTCCTCGTGGGAGAAACCGTGCTATTCGACACCTTCGGCATGGCCGACCTGTTCTGGGAAAATTTCTGCCGTCTGGGTGGAGACATTTCCCGGATCCGGCATATCGTTCTGTCCCACGAACACTGGGATCATGTGAACGGTCTGGAAAAGCTCGCGGAACGGAATCCGACGGCAACCCTCTATATTTGCCCCCACACGGAATCCTCGGTGAAGGCCTGGATTCACGGATTGGGAATGCAGGTTGTAGAAGTGGACGATTGGCTCGAAATTGAAAAAGGCCTTTTCATATCGGGCGAAATCGCCGGTGCCTGGAGCGGAACTCCCCTTTGGGAGCAGTTTCTGGTGATTCGTGAACAGCCTCAGCTTTCCGTACTGACGGGATGCGCCCATCCGGGTCTTTTTCCCATTCTTCAGCACGTACAGAAGCGGTTTGCCGTTCCCATCACCTTGCTGATGGGCGGCTTTCATCTATTGAACAGCACGGCCGAAGAGATTGCGGCAGCCATTGTCGCCCTCAGGATGTTCAGCGTTCAATGGGTTGCTCCTACCCACTGTACGGGAGAACCCGCCGTCTGGCTGCTCCGGGAGGCCTTTAATCGCCATTTCCTTCACATCGTCGAAGGCAGTCTCATCGATACCCGGAAAACCGCTTAAAAGAAACCATACCTCAGCCGGGATGGTCAACCATTCCGGCTGTCGGCATCAAAAACACAGGACGACGATATGTTTTTACCAAATAAAATTTTTTTCACAAAAGGGGTCGGCAACCACCGGGCGGAATTGCATTCCTTTGAACTGGCCCTCCGGGATGCAGGGATCGAAAAATGCAACCTGGTGCAGGTATCCAGCATCATGCCGCCCGGCTGTCAGGTCATTTCGCGAGCCGAAGGCCTGCGGTTGCTGAAACCCGGCTCGATTACCTATTGCGTCATGAGCCGCTGCGCCAGCAACGAGCCCAGAAGGCTGCTGGCGGCATCCGTCGGCTGCGCCATCCCGGCGGATAAAACCACCTATGGCTACATCAGTGAACATCATGCCTTCGGTCAGACACAAAAACAAGCAGGAGATTACGCGGAGGATCTTGCGGCAGCGATGCTGGCATCCACGTTGGGCATCGATTTTAATATTGAGGAAAGCTGGGACGAAAAAAAAGAAATCTTCAAGATCAGCGAAAAAATCGTGGGCACGCGAAACGTCACTCAGTCCAGCATCGTAAAAAACACCGATTATACAACGGTCCTGGCGGCCGCGGTCTTTGTTTTTTCCTGATTTTCAGGACAGAGCGGACTGCTGCAGCCTGCGGGCAGCACAGATCATAGAAGTATCCGGAGAATGGAGATGACGATCTTCAACATGCTGATGGTGACTCTGGCGATGACGGTGGTGGCACTGGCCTGGTTCGGCCTTCACTATTACCTGAATCCCCCGATAGAGAATCCAGATGGTATTGCGAGAGAAACCGCTTCGTGCGGCGACACCATGGAGGTTGCCCTGAAATTTAACGGACCACGGGTGGCAGATGTCCGTTGCTGGACCGACGGCTGCGCAATCAGCAAGATGTGCGTGGAGACGGTGGGAATGCTTTCCCGCGGCAAGACTGTTCCGGAACTCAGATCAATCGATATACCGGCTATTATGGAACGGGTGGGAGAGCTGCCGGATACGCACATGCATTGTGCGGTTCTGGCGGAAAGGACCTTGCAGAAGGCTGTTACCGTTTATGAGCTCAAAAACCGGGATTTCACCTCCCGTGGAACGGAAGGCCGTGAGAAACACATTCGGAACGATGGCAAAAATCTCCAAGCCGGTACAGCCACGAGGGAAGAGCCAAAGTACGTCGTTTACCTCTTCCCTTCCTCCAACTACGCCATGAAAGCGGAAAAAATCCTCAAAGAGCGGGGGATCACTCACAAGATCATTCCCGTCCCACGCCACATCAGTTCTGACTGCGGCGTGTGCCTTCGGGTCATGGCAGATCAACTTGAGATGGTGAGTGAAATCCTGCGGGAACAGGTTGCCTGGGAAAATATCGCTGTGCTCTGATAAAAAAGAAATGCGATGCGTCAGGAAATACACCATTGAAAAGCAACGGCTTCCTTTGATAAACAATTCAGAGGTGAAAAGAATCAAAACGAATAAAGTTTCGATGTCGTTTCCCGGCTCGAAATAGTTCTGGAAAGGAAAAAATATAGATTTATGTGGGACTATACGGATAAGCTCAAGGAGCATTTCTGGAAACCCCGTAATGTGGGTGAATTGGAAAATCCTGACGGTTTTGGGGAAGTCGGTTCCATAGCCTGTGGCGACGCGCTCCGTCTCACCTTCAAGCTGGATGAAAACAATAAAATCAAGGAAGCAAAATTCAAGAGTTTCGGCTGTGCCAGTGCGATCGCGGCGGCATCGGTCTTGACGGAGATGCTTAAGGGCCTGACGATAGAAGAGGCTGAAGGGATTACGAATCAGGACATTGCGGCTTCCCTGGGGGGCCTTCCTGAACGGAAGATGCACTGTTCCGTTCTCGGGGCACAGGTTCTGGCAAAAGCGATTGCCTATTATAGGGGAAAACCGTTAGGAACAGGGGAAGGTCAGATTATCTGTGAATGTTTCGGCGTAACGGATCAGGAAATTGAAAAGGCCGTCAGGGAAAACCATCTGACTTCCGTGGAAGAGGTTGCGAATTACACAAAAGCGGGAGGCGGCTGTGGTAACTGTCACAATAAGATTCAGGAGGTTATAGACTGGATCGAATCCCGTAAAGCCATCCGCCCGAAATTAATAAACATCCAGGTATCCGCATGATTGAGGAAAACCTGGAGCAGAAATTGGAAAAAATTTAGGCAATAAATTGCCGAACGGAAAAAATTCGTCTGGGTCAATTTTCCTCAACACAACGGTCAACGGTATACAGGCAAAAAACAGAAAGGGCATTGAGCAAAGAAAGATATCCTATGTATGAGAAGATCGTCATTGCATCAGACCTTTCCGAAGCCACGGATCACGTCATCAACTGTATTCAGGATCTCAAGCAAATGGGATCGAGAGAGGTTATTCTTTTTCATTCACTGGACATCAAATGTCTCTATCCCTCACAATCCGACCTGACACAATTTGGTGAATCGCTGCTCTATAAGCAGAAGGAACTCTTAAAAAGGCTAGGTTTCTCGGTTAAGGTCGAAATAGGCAAGAGCGGGATTGTACAGGATCTTTGCAGAATTGTTGAGGAAGAAAATGCATCCCTAGTCGTCATCGGTACACACGGCAGAGGGATGGCATTCGATGCCCTTCTTGGCAGCGAGGCCCATAAGATCATGCATGCTGCCCGTTTTCCGCTGCTCATTATCCGGCTTCAACGGGTCGAAGGAGGAAATGTGCAGAAATGCGCGGTTGATCGCCTGAGTTTTTCCAAAAAGATCCTTTATGCCACCGATTTTTCAGATACCGCGCAACGGGCTTTTTCTTACCTGGAAAAAATGGTGGAACGAGGGGCGCATCGCACTTCTCTCCTTCATGCCCAGGATAGGAGGAGAACGGGGGAACATTCCTTGGAGCAGTGGCTGGAATTTAACGCCATTGATATCCGAAGGCTGGAAATGCTGAAGAGTTCCTTGATGGCAAAAGGCACGCGCGAAGCGGATATCCTGCTTACCTACGGTTCGCCGGCGGCAGAGATACTGAACGTCGCAAAAAGAGATGATTATTCTTTTATCATCATGGGAAGCCAGGGCCGGGGTTATGTAAAGGAAACCTTCCTGGGAAGCGTAAGCAATAAGGTCGCCAGGCACGCCTCTCTGCCGGTTTTGCTCATTCCTGCCCTGAGATAGTCAAGCCCTTAATTTGTTTTAGTGTTTCCACTAAAGATTCCGCATCCTCGGCGCCTGGTTGTTTCGGTAATTGAGCCATAATGCCAAGGCCCTCGCTTGCCTCATGAAATTCTTCATGGGGTAAGCCGCTTACAATGGCACAATTGATCATGGGGTTAATTTTGAGAAGACGCCTCGCAAACTCAAGAGCCGTCATGTCTCCCAGGTCTTCCTCGGCGACAACGAGGTCGACCGCCATGCTTGAGAGCATGGCCAGGGCCTTTTCTCCTGACTCGGACACAGCCAATTCGATATCGTCTTGCCCGCGTAACGCCGAGCACAGGCTGCTCAATGAATGGCTATCCCGGTTCACCAATAATAACTTAAGCATCATATTTCTCCGATCCGTATCCACTCGGGACAAAGGAAAAGGACAGGGGCTGAGGTGTTTATGATTCATCCCTTAAACCATGTGCTTTGTGCGCTTCGTCTCTTTCTCTTGACCCTGTCTTACCAATGCCCTTCCACATTGGCCTTCTCTGCAAAAGTCAGCTTTCCGTCAAGGAACGACTGGACCGCCTCTCTTACCGTGCCGGAGACGCCATCGGCTACTTTCAAGCCGGCTGTACTTAAGGTCTTGAAGGCATTTGGACCGCAAAATCCCGTAAGAAGCACCTCAGCGCCCTTGTCGCGGATATTGACGGCGGCCTGAATCCCGGCCCCTTTAAAAGAATTGACATTTTCACTGTTGTCAAAAACATCGAAATTCAAGGTATCCGAATCCACAATGAGAATATAGGCGGCCCTGCCGAAACGAGGGTCAACCTGTGAATCTAGTTCCCGGCCCTGCGATGTGACTGCAATTTTCATCTTTGCTCTCCCTTCGCTTAGCGTCCACCACCGCCGCAAACCTGGTTATCCTCTATCCTGGGCAGTATTCCCGCGATAAGGTCTTCCACAACGGGCCTTATCTCCGGGCGTATCGCATCATAATACACATTGATCCCCACCTGACGGAACCCCATCAGGGGTCTCAACCCGATGCCGCCGACAACCAGGGCATTCACATTATGCTGCGCCAGCAGATTCACAGGAACCATGCATCCCCCCTGAACATGGCTCTGATTTGCGATTGTGGTGACGTTCGAAATCTCGCCGTCTCTGACATCCACCAGGGTAAATACATCACAATGACCAAAATGACCTGATCTGTGACCATCAAGACCACCGGCTTCCATTGACGGAATTGCGATTCTTCCCTCTTTCATTGTAAATATCCTCCTTTATACGCTTACATATGTTATTTTTCTAAGATCTGTCATTCTCACAGGTCCAGCCATCCGCTCCCTGTTCAAACTTGAAAGGGAGCGATAAAAGACCTGTGGGTTCATGCCGGATCGCAGCCCAGCGTTTCTGAAACTCTCTCCCATATCTGCCTGACCCGTTCACATGCCTCGGCGCGGGGATCATATTCGAACAGGGTTTTCCCCTGAACCATGGCCTTTGTAAACACCGGATCAAAGGGAATTCTTGCCAGGACTTCAATCTTTCTTTCTCCGGCCGTATCTTCAATGACCTGGGTCTCGTCTTTGTTCAGATCAAATTTGTTGACACAGATCATGGCGGGGATTTTGAAATGTTCGGCCAGCTCCGCTACCCTCATCATGTCATGCTTTCCCGACAAGGTTGGTTCCACAACAATCAGCACGGCGCTGGCCGCGCTGATGGAAGCGATCACCGGACACCCGATCCCCGGAGGTCCATCCGTTAAAATCAAGTCAAGCTTTTTTGTTTCTGCCAGCTTCCTGGCCTGCTGCCTTACAACCGTGACCAGCCTTCCGGAATTTTCCTCGGCAATGCCCAGTTTGGCATGGACCATGGGACCGAAGCGGGTATCGGAAATAAACCATTCGCCGCAGGTACTCAGGGGAAAATCGATGGCCTTTTCCGGGCAGAAGTAGACGCACACACCGCAGCCCTCGCAATCCATGGGCTCCACCTTGAAATCTTCATCAATGGCGCCCCAGTTGCAAAGTTCCCGGCAAAGGCCGCATCGCGTACATTTCTCTTGATTGATCACTGCCTTGTGGCCGCCCTGGAAATCGTATCTTTCAATAATCTCCGGCGACATGAGCAGATGGAGATCGGCGGCATCCACATCGGCATCACAGAGGACCATGCTTTTTGCGAGAGAGGCCAGGGCGGCAGTCAGGCTGGTTTTGCCCGTCCCGCCTTTCCCGCTTATTACGACCAGTTCTTTCATGAGCAATTTCCCCGCTTCACCATGGCCTCAATCTGTTGATACAATTCGAGAAATTTTTCTCTCCACTCGGGCATGCTCTCAACGAGAAGTTCTCCCCGGGAATAGGCCTCGGCAATCCTCCGATCAAAGGGGATTTCCATTAAAACGGGTAGAGATTCCTTCCCTGCATATTCCTTCACCTTTTCATCGCCCATATCGGAACGGTTGATCACGAGGCCGCAGGGGATTTCAAGGGCCTTGACCGCCCCCAGGGCCAGCTTCAGATCATGCAGTCCGAAGGGTGTCGGCTCCGCGACCAGGAGGACAAAATCCGCCCCTTTCATTGCGGCAATAACAGGACAGGAGGTGCCGGGTGGCGCGTCAATGATCGTCAGTCCATTGCTGCCTTCGTGGGAGCGGACTTTTCGAATGAGTGGGGGAGACATGGCCTCTCCGATCGTTAATGTCCCGTCTATGAATTCCAGGCCTTTGCTTTGCCCCTTCCTGATCGTCCCCAGTTCCCGATTTTTCCACCGGATGGCGTCTTCAGGACAGACCCGGATGCACCCCCCGCAGCTATGACAGAGATGTTCAAAGGTCAGCACCGTCTCGCCCAGGAATACAATCGCCCTGAACTGACAGATCTCCGCACATTTCCCACAGCGGCTGCATTTTTCTTCATCGATCTCCGGAACAGGGGTCGTCACGGTGCAGGCATCTTCAATAACCGGATCAAGAAACAGATGGGCATTGGGCTCTTCCACATCACAGTCCAGGAGACGGACCTTTCCGCTTACCGAGACGGCCAGATTTGTCGCCACGGTCGTTTTTCCCGTTCCTCCCTTACCGCTTGCCACACTGATAATCATAATCGATCTCCGTCTTTTTCTTTACGGAGTGCTTAAAGAGCATGGATCATGCCAGTATGGCCATTGAGGTGGGGACATGATATATCTATTTGTTTTATTTAGTGAAATCTAAGAAAGAATGCTTTGGGAAGGAATCTGAATGGTTTGCAGATGTCTGCAATATTGCAATCCTATGCCTGCAATAATGCAATCATGCAATGTTATGCAAGGAATCTCCGCTCAGACAAGAAGGGGAATCTACTTATAGCGTCCATCCTGCTTGGGTAGCTCTATATTGAGACGCTTTATCTTCCGCCAGAGGGTCGCGGGGTGCATGTCCAGTTGGGCTGCGGTGCGTTTCCTGTTCCAATTGTTTTCAGCCAGGGCGTTATAGATATACTCCTTTTCCTTTCCCTTCATGGAATTCCGGTTTGAGTTCAGGGAAAGAGATTCAGAATTTTCATGATCGGAGCCTCGGCCCAGATAATCGGGAAGGTGCTTGACACCGATCAGGCTGTTTCTACAGACCACCATGGCATATTCGATAACATTTTCCAGTTCCCGGATGTTGCCGGGATAATCGTAGGACAGGAGAATCGCCAGGGCCTCAGGCTGAAGGCCCAGAATGTCCTTCCCCTTGCGGCGGTTCATTTTCCGGATGAAGTGTTCCGACAGCAGGGGGATGTCCTCTTTCCGCACCCTCAGAGGCGGGAGCAGAAGTTTTACCACGTTGATCCTGTAGTAGAAGTCTTCACGAAAGGCCCCTTCCTTCACGAGCTTCTCCAGATCTTTATTGGTCGCCGCAATGATCCGTACGTCAACCTTTTCCGATTTGGTCCCTCCAAGGGGCTCGAACATTTTCTCCTGGAGGACGCGGAGGAGCCTGACCTGCATGGCCGGGGAGATATCACCGATCTCATCGAGAAACAGGGTGCCGCCATGAGCCAGGGTGATCCGTCCGGGCTTGTCTTTTCTCGCGTCGGTAAAGGCCCCGGCCTTGTATCCAAAGAGTTCCGATTCGAGGAGGTTATCTGGCAAGGCTCCGCAGTTGATGGTGATCATGGGTCCATCCTTTCTCTGACTCGTGGAATGGATAGCCTTGGCAAACAGCTCCTTCCCCGTTCCGCTTTCTCCCGCAAGAATCACGGTGGCATCGCTGTCGGACAACTGCTCCACGATGTGGAAAAGACGGTGCATCTCTTTGTTTTTGCTGATTATGTCATGAAAGGACTGACGGTTATAGAGCTCCTTCTGCAGTTCCTCCACCAGACTGAGATCCCGAAAAGTCTCAACCCCACCGATGACTTGATTTTTTCTATTTTTGAGAAGGGCGGTGGAGATGCTGATGGGCACGTGCTCTCCCTGCGAATTCACGATGGAGATGGATTGGTTGACAACAGGCTGTCCGGTCTTGACGGTATGCCGGAGGGAGCACTGGTCATCGCAAATACTGGCCCGGAAAACCTCCCGGCATTGCCTCCCCATGGCCTCTTTCCTGGTTATACCGGTAATTTTCTCCGCGGCGCGGTTAAAGGAGGTGATCCTCCATTCGGAATCTACGGTAAAAACGCCGTCGGCTATGCTGTCCAGAATGATCTGCGTCTGATTCTCAGGTTCTCTCTTCATCTCATCAACGCCATCTCTAAGTGGAGTTGCCTATTTCAATACTTCAACTGTAAAAGAAAAGTAAAGGAAATCGAGAAGCTAAAAAAAAATTCAAGCCTTGGATCTAGCCGATCCTTCATGAATCAAATCGAAAGACAAAGGGAGAGAACGAGAAAGACCGACAAAAATGTCGAAACGGTCACAACAGGCGGCCAATCCTCAACATCGTGTAATGACAGGATACCCTCTTATTGAAACGCGTTTTTTTCGACAGATCTTGCCTGTCGCCATAATCCGGCAGAGAAACAAATTATCAAATATCATCAACAGGTTAGATCGCCTCCCGATGCTTGGCATTAATCCTGCTCACAGAAGCGCAAGAAGAACATAATTCGGGCGGTAGACACGGGCATGTCGAACCGAATGGCGACCCAAAACCAGGGGGAGCAATCCCCCTCTCCTCCTTCCCCCAAAATTCCCCCTCTTCTACAAACTTTTAAGGAAGCAACATCGCATGGCTAAATATTCTGGAATATTGTCTTTTCAACACTTTATCCGGTTGCAGAAGAGACTGGGCGGGATTCTGCTGTTTCTTATGCTTTTTCTCGGGGTTTCATTTGCCACTCGAGTCGTCCTGCTGGTCAAGGCGGCTTCGAATGTGTCCTTGGACTTGAGCCTACCGGCGGCGTTCAGCTGGGGGCTTCTTTATGATATCGGCGCCGCCTGCTGGTTTTCGCTTCCCCTCATTGTCCTGCTGACGATCTTGCCGGAGCGTTTTTTCGAACGTCCCGCGGGTCGATTCGCAGCGCATCTTGCCGTCTTCCCGATGATCTTCCTGATGTTCTTCGGATTGGCGGCGGAATGGGTTTTCTGGGATGAATTCGGGGCCCGGTTCAATTTCATTGCCGTCGACTATCTGGTCTATACCCACGAGGTTGTCGACAACATCATCGAGTCTTATCCCCTCCCGTTTCTCCTCACTTTGATCGCCCTTCTCTCCCTGATCGTTCAGGGCATCATCTGGAAAGCAGGAATTATGGGATTGTGGTTTTCAGCGGCAGCGGAAAAGGTCGGCCCCCGTTGCAAAGCCGGTGCGCTCTGGTGCCTGGGGGTCATCTCCATGGGATTGATGATCCAGTCGAACTGGCTTCCATCTTTTGAGAATAACTACAACCGGGAATTGGGCAAGAATGGGGTCTGGTCTCTCTTTGCTGCATTCAAGGACAATGAGCTGGACTTCAAACAATTTTTCCCGTCGATTCCCAATGGCCAGGCCTTTCAGAGGATGAAGGCGGAGATCGTGGAAGACGGCTCAATCCTCTTGAGACCCGGCGCACGAGACACTTTGAGGTTCTACTCCCATGCCGGACCGGAGCTGAAACTCAACGTCATTCAGATTACGGTGGAAAGCCTGAGCGAGGAATTTCTTCATGGCCACGGGAAATACGGGAACCTGACGCCGAACCTGTCGGCTCTCGAACCCAAGAGCCTTGTTTTCGACAATTTTTACGCAACCGGAACCCGCACCGACCGGGGAATGGAAGCCCTGGCCTTATCGCTGCCTCCGACACCGGGCCGCTCTCTGATCAAGCGCCCTAACAATGAAGGATTGTTCACCCTCGGGTCCCTGTTTCGGGCAAAAGGCTATGATACGGCATTTCTCTACGGCGGCTATGGCTACTTCGACAACATGAACCACTTTTTCGGAAACAACGGCTACCGGGTCATCGACCGCAACAGTGTCAGCCGTAATGATGTCACCTTCGCCAACGTCTGGGGAGCCTGTGACGAAGACCTCTATCGCTGGACGCTGCGGGAAGCGGATGCTTCCGCTAAGCCCGACGGCAGACCTTTTCACTTTTTCGTCATGACCACCTCGAATCACCGCCCCTTCACCTACCCGCAGGGGAAGATCGATCTGCCTCCCAAGGTTTCGGATCGTCGCGGCGGGGTCAAGTACTCCGACTATGCCATCGGCCAGTTTCTCCGGGAGGCCGCCAAAAGACCCTGGTTTAAGAATACCGTTTTCGTCATCGTGGCGGACCATTGTGCATCCAGTGCAGGAAAGGCCGAATTACCCGTGGAAAACTACCACATTCCCTTGATCATCTACACCCCTGGAGGACAGCTTCCCACCGGGCATGTGAAAACGATCGCCAGTCAGATGGACTTTGCGCCCACCCTGCTCGGCCTGCTCAACTGGAGTTATCCGAGCCGATTTTTCGGCCACGATGTTCTCGCCATTGATCCTGAAGAGGGACACGCCCTCATCGGCAACTATCAGAAGCTGGGGCATATCGAAGACGGGAATTTCGTCATCCTGAAGCCTGTTCACAAGACCGTTTCCTATCATTACGATTTCGTGACCGGCTTAACGAAAACCGCACCGCTGGAAAAGGACTCCTGGAGAGAGGCCATCAGCCACTACCAGGTGGCGAGCTATCTATACAGACATGACCTTTACCACGCCCTGACCCCTGAAGAATTTCATCGATACATGAAGGAGGGAAACGAAATCGCCAGAAAGAAAACTTTAAGGTTAAACAGGATCTTGCCCCACACACTCCTTTAAGGAGCGCCCCAGAACGGAGAGGAATACAAAATGACAGGCGTGAAATCCAAGCTCCCCATTTGATCCGTATCTATATCGTGATTTTCTTCCCACTCATACATTAATATCCCTGTCTGGTCCTTTAACGGTCAATCGAAAAATAACCCTTAAAAATCTCTAACTTGCGTCGTAGGAAAAGAAGATATGGCCTAAACAGGCAGGCAATGATGGTTGACAAGGGGGCAGCCGGTATGTATATCGAGGCACATTCAGACAAATTCTCAACCGGCGGGAGATGAGGAATCGGGATGAACGAAAAAGAACGGAAGGTCTCAGTCGGCCTGATCCAGACGGCCTGCGGACCGGACAGGGAGAAGAACCTGGCCGTCGCGCTGGAAAAAGCGGAGATCGCCGCCGGGCAGGGGGCGCAGATCCTCTGTTTCCAGGAACTTTTTACGTCCCTTTATTTCTGCGATCAAGAAAGCTATGACCGTTTCCAATGGGCTGAACCCCTCCCTGGACCAACCACCGAACGCCTGCAGGAACTGGCCCGGAAACGGGATGTGGTCATTGTCGCCTCACTCTTCGAGAAACGGGCCGAAGGCCTCTATCACAATACCGTTGCCGTCATTGACGCGGGAGGGAAATACCTGGGGAAATACCGCAAGATGCACATTCCTGACGATCCCGGCTACTATGAAAAATTCTACTTTGCGCAGGGTGATCTGGGATTTCGCGTCTTTTCGACCCGCTATGCCCGGATCGGGACGCTTATCTGCTGGGACCAGTGGTATCCCGAAGCAGCCCGGATTTCCGCCCTGATGGGCGCGGAAATTCTCTTCTATCCCACGGCGATCGGCTGGGCGACATCCCAGGATCAGGAAACCAACCGGGAGCAGTTCGACGCCTGGCAGACCATCCAGCGTGGGCATGCCATCGCCAACGGGGTTCACGTCGTCGCGGTGAACCGCACGGGCCGGGAGGGAGAGATGGCGTTCTGGGGCGGCTCCTTCGTTTCCAACCCTTTCGGGACGGTGCTCTGGCAGGCCCCCCATACGGAAGAGGCCGTGCATGTCCAGGAAATCGATCTTTCCCTGACCGGCTTTTACCGGACCCACTGGCCGTTCCTGCGCGACCGGCGGATCGACGCCTACGGGGACCTTTCAAAACGTTTCCTTGACTAAATCTTCCCTTACCCTATGAAAACACCGAAAGACCTGGGTTTTTATTTTCCGCCCGAATGGCATCGACACGCCGCCACGTGGTTGAGTTATCCCCATAACGAGGCTTCCTGGCCGGGAAAGATCGCGACGATTTTTCCCTCGTACCATTCGTTCATCAAAGAAATCAGCCGCGGGGAGAGGGTCAACATCAACGTGATCGACGAGGCCATGGGCCGGCAGGTCCGGGAGGAACTGGAAAAGATCGGCGTCGACCTGACGCGGATCGCTCTCTATATCCATCCCACCAATGACGCCTGGTGCCGGGATCACGGTCCGGCCTTTCTCATCGCTGAACGCCCGGACCTCAAACCGGTAAAGGTCATCGTCAACTGGGAGTACAACGCCTGGGGAAACAAATATCCCCACGATCTGGACAATACAATCCCCCGGCGGATTGCCTCGCTCCTCGATCTTCCGGTGTTCAGCCCCGGAATTGTCATGGAAGGAGGGTCCGTGGATTTCAACGGCGCGGGAACGGTGCTCACGACAACCGCCTGCCTGCTGCACGAAAACCGCAATCCCGGGTTGAACCAGCAGCAGATTGAACAGGCCCTGCGGGACTTTTACGGGGTGGAGCAGGTGCTCTGGCTGGGCGAAGGGATCGAAGGGGATGACACCAACGGCCACATCGACGACATGACCCGGTTTGTGTCAACCGATACGGTGATCACCATGGTGGAGCCCAACCGGCAGGACGCCAACCATGCTCCCCTGCGGGAGAATCTGAAAGCCCTCAAGAAGATGCGGCTCCTCGACGGCAAGGCCTTGAATATCGTCGAAATCCCCATGCCGGACCCGGTCTTTTACGACAGTCAGCGCCTGCCGGCTTCTTATGCCAATTTCTATATCTGCAATGCTGCCGTGCTGGTCCCCACCTTCCGGTGCCCCAAGGATCAACTGGCTATCGATCTGCTCGGCCGATGCTTTCCCGACCGTCCGGTTATCGGCATCGACTCCGTGGAAATCATCTGGGGCTTGGGAAGCTGGCACTGCCTCAGCCAGCAGGAACCGGAAAACCCCCTTTCCTGAAAGCAGGACCTCCCCCTTTGATCAACTATTAAACGCTTTTCTTATTGTTACTTCACGGAATTTATCCTATTATGTACTTCAATCTGGGAAGTGCGCCTTTATTATTAAACCAAACGATCTCTATGCTTTTTTCTTGATATGTAATTTGCTGCCGTCCAGCACGCTGTTGAAAGAAATATCCAGCCGGAGAGATTTCCCGCGGGATTTCAGGCCATCCTACTAAGGAGAACCGCATGCAGATTTGGAACAGACAACTTTCCGACAAGACCCCTTTGTTTAAACCTCTCCTTTCCATTATTATTCTGGCCTTGCTCTCCATCGGAACCTTTCTTGCCGTCTCGGACCATTATGTCAACACCCTCTTCGAACGTGTCGAAAAACAATACCGTCAGAACCTCATCAATATTGTTTCCGTTGCCCGCCATTCGGTGGAGCCCGTACTGAAAAAAGTCCGTTCCGGCGAGATCAGCCGCGCGGAAGCGATTGAACGGATCCGGCCGATGATCCGCGCCATGACCTATGAGGATCGGGACGGAAAGAACTATGTCTTCATGACTTCCTATGACGGGACCACTCTGGTCAAGCCCTACGAACCGGATCAAGAGATGAAGAACCAGCTGAATCTCCTGGACATCAAAGGGGTCTACATTCTTCGAGAGTTGATCAAGGCGGCGAAGACAACCCCGGAAGGATCCTTTGTCCGGTATCACTATCCTCATTTTTCCCGCACTACGGACATCGAGGAAAAACTCACCTATGTCGTCGGCCTACCGGAAATCGAATGTTATATCGGCACCGGGATGTATATGAAACGGATCATACAGGAACAACGGGAAACCCTGGCCAAGGCGAAATACGCGGCCATCCTGATGCTTTTCGTATTGTTCATCCCGATCTCCGCTTCGATTTTCGTCATTCTTCACAGGAACAAACAACTGCAGGCCGAGGTCATGACCCGCAAGAAGGCAGAGGAAGACCTCAAAAGGGGAGAAGAAAAATACCGGTCCATCTTTGAAAATGCCATCGAGGGGATATTCCAGACCACACCGGATGGCCATTTAATCAGCGTAAACCCCGCCCTTGCCCGCATCTTCGGATATGAGTCTCCTCAGGCGATGCTCGACAGCGGCATTAAAACCGACCAGCTTTATGCAGACCCCGAGGAAAGAGAACAAGTGCTCCGCATGATCAACGAAGAAGGATTCGTCAAGGATCATCTGCTCAAGATGAAGCGCAGGGACGGGGCTATCCTGTGGTTCTCGCTGAGTACCCGGGTTGTCCGCAACAACGAGGGAGACATCCTCTATTATGAAGGGACGATGGAAGATGTAACCCAGCGAAAGAGCACGGAAGAGGAACTCCGGGAAAAGGAACAGAGGCTGAGCGCGATTGCCGGGAATCTTCCGGGCGGGGTCTATCAGTTCTGCGCCAGAGACAACGGGGAGTGGGAACCGACCTACGTCAGCGAGCGCTTGAGGGAAATCTTCGGATTGTCCTTCGAAATGTCAAAAGAATTTACCATCTTCCTTAGCCATGTGCATGAGGAAGACCGGGAGAGGTTCATGGCCTCAATCAGAAAGGCTGTGGAGACCTGTTCACCCTGGGATTTTGAAGGGCGATTTTTAAGGCCCTCGGGCGAGACGATCTGGTTCCACGGCCTTTCCACGCCTTCACGCCATGAAGATTGCGTGATTTTCGACGGAATACTGCTGGATGTCACGGAGCACAAGGGACAGGAAGAGAAGTCGAGGCTCTCCGAAGAAAAATTCTCCAAGGTTTTTTTGACAACGCCGGACTGCATCGCCATCTCCCGGCTGGCAGACGGTCGGCTCATGGAGCTCAACCTGGGATTCGAGGAGATTACGGGATGGAAGCGAAGCGAGGCCGTGGGACAAACCGCCTTTGATATCGATTTCTGGGTTGAAACATCGGCGCGCGAACTCATGGAGGAAGACCTGAAGGCAGGAAGGGAGATCCTCAACCGTGAATTTCTCTTCCGGCGAAAGGATGGTTCGGTGCGCAACGGCGTCTATTCCGCCCGCTCCATCCAGATTGCCGGCGAAGCATGCCTCATCTTCGTCATGCAGGACATCACCGAACACAAGCAGACCGAGGATGCGCTGCAAAAAACCGCTTCAGAGCTGCGTTTGCTTTTCAAGAACATGCTCAACGGCTTCATCATCTGGGAATCCGTGTTTGATGAAGAGGGAAGATATGTCAGTTTCCGCTTCGGCTTTTTTAACGACGCCTTTACCCGTATCCTCGCCTTGGACAGAGAACAAGTGACCGGCAAGGATGTTTTTGAAGTCTGGCCCGGCACCGAACCAAGCTGGATCGAGGCTTACGGAAAGGTGGCTGTTTCCGGCAACCCTTATACCTTTGACATGTATCATGCGCCAACTCAGAGATGGTATCACTGCAATGCCTACCGCCCTACGGACTCACCGGCGCAAATCTGTGTCATCTTCGAGGACATCACTGAGCGCAAGCAGGCGGAAGAGGCCATTCGACAGAGCGAGGAGCAATTCCGGAGCCTTTTCGAGGCCTATCCGGGCGGCGTCACCCTGTTGAAAGAACGCAGATTCCAGAAAGTAAATTCCATGCTCTGCAGAATGGTCGGGTATTCAGCCGATGAGCTGCTGGGCCGGACCACACGGATGCTCTATGCAGATGAGGATGAATATGAAAGCATCAGCGGGAAGATGAACGACAGGATGGTACAGGATGGCCTGGGAATGATGGAGACGCGTCTTCGGCATAAGAACGGTCGTTTGCTCGACATCTACTTGAGTGGAAGCTATCTCGATCCACAGAATCCATTCGCCGGAATGGTCGTCGCCATTCTTGACATCACCGACAGGAAACGCTTTGAAAGAGCAAGCCGTCAACTGGAGCAGCAGTTGAACCAGGCCCAGAAGCTGGATGCCATCGGCCAGCTTGCGGGTGGCATCGCCCATGACTTCAACAATATCCTCATGGGAATCCAGGGAAACGCCTCCATGTCGATGATGGAATACCAACCAGGACACCCCCAGTATCAGAGAATGAGCCGGATCGAAGAGTATGTCAAACGAGGGGCGAATCTGACACGGCAGCTGCTGGGATTTGCCAGGGAGGGGAAATATGAACTCAAGACCCTGTCCCTGAACGACCTCCTCCGGAAGAGCACCCGGTTTTTTATCGAAACCCACAAGGAGATCGAGGCCATCTTTTCGCTGCAGGAAGACCTTCATCCGGTGGAGACGGATGCGGGACAGCTGGAACAGGTCTTCCTGAATCTCTTTATCAACGCCGGACATGCCATGCCCAAGGGAGGACGCCTGTATATTCAAACGGCCAATTTGACCCTGCAGGAAACCGATGTGGCCGTCTTCCAGGTCAAACCAGGCGATTACGTCAAGATTTCCGTCTCCGATACGGGAACGGGCATGGACGCAAAAACCCTGGAAAAGATTTTCGAACCGTTTTTCACGACCAAATCGGAGCAAGGGGGAACCGGTCTCGGCCTTGCCTCGTCCTACGGGATCATCAGGAACCATGGCGGGATCATCAACGCCTACAGCGAACCGGGACATGGCGCCACATTCCACATCTATCTCCCTTCATCGGAAAAAAAGGTGGAAAAAGAGGAAACTCCTTTGCAGGACAAGGGACTTCTCCGAGGGACCGGCGGAGTCCTGCTGATCGACGATGAGCCCTTCATCCTGGAGCTGGGATCGGAACTCCTTACGATGCTGGGTTATACCGTTTATCAAGCAGAGAACAAAGAGGACGCGCTTTTTATCTATCGGGAAAATATGGACCGGATCGACTTGATCATTTTGGATATGATCCTCCGGGGAACGAGCGGCTCCGAGGTTCTGAAGACGCTCAGGACCATCAATCCCGAGGTGAAGGTCATCCTCTCCAGCGGGTATGGCCTTCAGGGCGAGGTGCAGAGGGTCATGGAGATGGGATGTCTCGGCTTCATCCAGAAACCCTACAATTTTTCCGACTTTTCCAGGATCGTGCACTCGGCGCTGAATCCCCCTGAACAGGCCGACGCGCCGTAAAGAACCATCCATCGAAACTGCTCAAAAAGCCAGGCGCGCCCGCAAGCCAAAGGCCCAAAGGTCCTTGTTGTTAAGCCAGCCATAGAGCCGGTAATTACCCCGACGCCCGCCGATCTTCGGCTTGAAATCCAGCTCTGCGATGGAAAAAACATCATCGAACATGCTGTCGCCGTCCGCATCGGCAAATTCCACCCCGAACCCCAGGTCATCGCGGGGGGAGGACCAGATCATCGCCCCGATTCCGTTGTCATCGGGAAATTCCACGGCCAGGTTGTTCACGAATCCGCCGGAGAGGAGGTGTCCAGGACATGATCATAGAGGGAAAAATCGCCAGTGGCGACATAGGAAAGACCACTGTCCTTTTGAATCTTCCAATGGCGTTCTTAAAGGAAGTTACAAACTGAGGTTAACTCTTGGTGGGATAAGGCCCCTGCCCAGTAATCCTCCAGGGCCTTTTTAAGTTCACGGCGGGCTCCGATGCGCGGGAACCCAAAAACATGCGTCTTCATTGTGCTACTCCTTTCAGCAATTTTATTGTTGAAGGAGCAACGACCCGTCTCTAAAAATATGCCGTACGAACAGCACCTATCCTGAGAGGAAAAAACCTTTGCAGGATAAACGCCTTATCGCATTACTGCCTATTCGCGAGACAGCCGTGCCCCGTGCGATCATGTCGTCTCCTGGCTTCTGACCCTCAGGCTTTCAGGATCAATTTCAACAATGCCTTTGCCGCGTTTGAAGTCTTTAACCACGCGTTCCAAGAGTTTGATCTGCATTTCGAATTCTTTCTGTTCGAGCTTGATATACTCTATTTCAGGACCATAACCATCCTGGTCTTTTTGATTAAGTCGTTTCATCCGATCGTTGCTCTGTTCGATCATGGTCAGAATCAAATCGATGATTTTCTCTTCTTTGTGCATGATTACACCTGTCGCCTTCGCTCAGATTATCCGGATAGACATGGCCGAAACCGATGCCCCGTTTTTAAAGCCTGGGGTTGGAATTAGACGAGGAAGGACCTCTCGAACAGTTCCCGAATGGCTTTTATGCCGTTTTCTTCCAGAAAGCGCGTTCCCGTACCGGCAAAATGGACGTGGGTAATGACCGGTTCATCCCCTTTTTTCAGCTCAACCCAATCGTTGTGATTCCATCTGAACCAGGCATCGCGCTTCTGATCGAACACATGCAGGGGTTTGTTGCAGAGTTTGCTGAACTCAGCGCCCCATCCCGTGCCGCCCTTGACGGTTTTATCCTCCAGGATTTCTCCGATGACATACACTTCCTGTCCATTGTTGATCTGATACCAGATGCTCTGCAGGACTTTGCGGAATGTCGGGTTATCCGTGTAACGGCGATTCATCAACTTCGACACATACTCCAGGCTCACATCGCCATTTCTCAGTTCCTCGTGGTTCAGAACGCGCAGGCCGCGTTGTCGGATTCTGTTGTGTCCTTCAAAGGTAAAATTCACTTCGTCAATGCCGAAACGCTCAGCATTTGCACCAAACTCGGCTTCAGCGCCATTTGCGCCTCCGCTGAAAAGAACCATATCTCCTGTTTTCATTTTTCTTCCTTTCTTGAGACTCCAGTGTTTTTAAATATTGTGTAGGGATGCTCACAAATCGATACCATCCCATCGATTCCGCTTCCTTCAGGCGCTACCACCGTCTTTTGCACCGTCCCGGTCCAGTCCTACAGCACGAGTGCCTGTTGACAGAGGCTATACTCCTCTCTTGTCATGGCCACAGCCTCATCCTCCAGGTACTCTTCGAATCCCATCATCCGGTCTATGACCCCAAAAGGGGTGATCTCAATGATCCGGTCCGCCACTGTGGAAACAAACTCACGATCGCGTGAGGAAAAGAGAAGAACCTCCGGGAAAGCGATCAGGCCGTTGTTCAGGGCAATGATGGATTCCAGGTCCAGGTGGTTGGTCGGTTCGTCGAGAATAAGTGCATTGGCCCCGGAGAGCATGGTCTTGGCAAGCATGCAGCGGACACGCTCGCCGCCGGACAGGACTGAGATCTTCTTCATCGCTTCTTCCCCGGAGAAAAGCATCTTTCCGAGAAATCCCCGGGCAAAGCTCTCCCGCTCGGCTTCGGGGGAGAATTGGGCAAGCCATTCAAGCAGATTCAGATCTTTGTCGAAGTAGCTGCTGTTGTCTTTGGGAAAGTAAGCGGGGCTGATGGTTACCCCCCAGCGGAAGCTGCCGCTGTCCGGTTCCATTTCCCCTGCCAGGATCTGAAGCAGAGTGGTCTTGGCCAGGCTGTCTCCCCCGACAAAGGCGATTTTGTCCCGCTTGTTTACCGTAAGAGAGATGTTGTTCAGCGCGGGGACCCCGTTGATCTCCTTTGAAAGTTCCTTGATCTCTAAAATAATATCGCCGCAGGGACGTTCGGGTTTAAAGACGATGTACGGGTATTTTCGCGATGAGATCGGCATATCTTCGACGGTCAGTTTCTCCAGGAGCTTTTTCCGCGAGGTGGCCTGTTTTGCCTTGGACGCATTGGAGCTGAAACGCTGGATGAATTCTTTCAACTCGGCAGCCTTGGCAGTGACCTTTTTGTTTTCGTTCTGCTTCTGTTTCAAGTGCAGCTGACTCGCTTGATACCAGAAATCGTAATTCCCCACGTAGATCTGGATTTTCCCGAAGTCGATATCCGCCACGTGCGTACAGACCTGGTTGAGAAAATGCCGGTCGTGGGAAACGATAATGACGGTGTTTTCGAAGCGGGAGAGGAAATCCTCCAACCAGGCGATGGACTTGAGGTCAAGCTGATTGGTCGGTTCATCCAGGAGGAGGATGTCCGGGTTGCCGAAGAGGGCCTTGGCCAGGAGCACGCGGACCTTATCGTTTCCGTCAAGCTCCTTCATCTTCTTCTGGCGCAGTTCCTCGGGGATACTGAGGCCGCTTAAGAGGGTCGCTGCCTCGGACTCGGCCTCATAACCGTTCAGCTCGCCGAATTCGGATTCCAGGGCCGCACAGCGGGTGCCGTCCTCCTCGTTGAAGGTCGTCTTGGCGTAGAGGGCTTCCCGTTCGGCCATTAATTCGTAAAGGCGCTCGTGCCCCCGGATGACGGTGTTGGCGACCGTTTCTTCTTCAAAGGCATATTGGTCCTGACTCAGGACGGCGATCCGTTTTCCGGGACCGACAGAAACAGTTCCCTGATCCGCTTCAATCTCCCCCGCGAGGATTTTCAGGAAGGTGGACTTGCCTGCGCCGTTGGCGCCGATTAATCCATAGCAATTTCCCGGGGTGAATTTGATATTGACGTCTTTAAAGATAACCCTCTTGCCGTAAGAGAGGGCAATGTTCGATGCATTTATCATGTTTTGATCCTTGTCGTATCTGTGTTGTTCGTTTTTGTTTCTGCATCTTGCCTGAGAGAACGGACGAAGAGGAATTTCCAGCTATTCGGTGGAGGCAATAAAAAAAGCCCCCCTGCGAGGGGAGGCTTTTAAACGCAAAATGTATCTCAGGTCTTACAGCTTGCGAACATTCTCCGCAGCGGGACCTTTGGCGCCGGCAACTACATCAAAACTCACCCGATCACCCTCGGCAAGAGATTTAAAGCCCTCCCCTTGAATCGCGGAATGATGCACAAAAACATCCTTGCCGCCGTCTTGTTCAATAAAACCGAATCCCTTTGAATCGTTAAACCATTTTACTGTTCCTTCTGACATCTTTTACTGCTCCTTTGGGGTTCCTTCAAGGAATCCTCTATAAAATTGTCGAACTATTCGACTTGCAGTCTGTTTTGTAAAAAACAAAAAACCGCACATCCCTTGGACTGGCTTGTGCGGTTTACTTTTTCGTAATTTGTTCACTACAATTCTGTACTGCACTTATCGGGCGCTACCCTAGAGGATTCTTTCCGGAAATGCAAGCTTTATTATTCATGTATTTTTATTCCGGGAAGTGTCCCTGGTTTTGCCCTGGTTTTGCCACAGCAAGCTTATCGATCTTTCCTGAAGATTTCAGTCCTGCGGAGATGAAGGCCGAGGAATTCCCCGATTCTCAGGAAAGCCCTCATCGCCACTGCCAGAAATACACCAGCAGCACCCCTGCCAGCAGGATGCGATAGACGCCGAAGGGAATGAGACCGTGGTGCGTCAGCCACTTGACCAACGCCTTGACGGAAATAACGGCGGTCAGCCAGCTCACGGCCAGGCCCACCAGCAGGGTCAGCATGCCGGCGGAATCTCCCAGAACATCCCAGTGTTTGTAGCCGGAATACAGCGTTGCCGCACCCAGGGTCGGAAGGGCCAGGAGAAAGCTGAATTCCGCAGCGGCAATCATGTCCAGGCCAATGATGAGACCGGCGATCATGGTCATCATACTCCGGCTGGTACCCGGCCACATCGACACCACCTGCATCATTCCGATGAACAGGGCCTGCCGGTACAGCATCGAATGGATATCGGTCATGCGGGACCGGTTGCGATCCCGAATCCAGAATAAATACTCCACGGCGATCATCAAGACCCCGCCTCCCACCAGGGCGTACACCACGGGCAGCGGTCCGAAGAGATACGTTTCAATGGGTTCATGAAAGAGTTTCCCAAAGACAGCCGCAGGAAGAAAGGCGATCAGTAAGAGTCCCAGAAGCTTGAGTCCCTGCTGCTCGGATTCCTCCAGAGACGTGACAGGCTGGCGGGACGCCACGGCCTTCGCCGCCCCGCTCAGTCCCGCAAACATCTGCCCCACGCGTTTGCGGTACAGCCCCAGGACAGCCAGAATCGCCCCGAGTTGGATGACAATGTCGAAGGAGTCCAGGGCTTCGTTTTTTGTCATGAGAGCGCCCAGAGGGCCGCGCATTTCACTGAACTGCGTCATGCCGAGGGCGTGATTGGCGAGGATCAGGTGACCTGTCGACGAGATGGGAAGATATTCCGTGATGCCCTCGACAACGCCCAGGATCGTGGCCTCGCCCACAGGAATCTTTCGCTCGGGAACAGCCGGAAATTCAGGTGTCGTAGTCGCCGACTGGGCAGAAGCGCCCGTAAGAGAAATCACGGCTAAAATAACAAGAAGTCCGATTTTTATGGGGAGTTTCATAATTTTATGTTCCATTGAATTCAATTCCGTTCTTTTTGAAAAAATTTACAGCCGAATGAGATCGTGGTGTTCCTCATCCGGATCATGAGGGTTGATGTGAATCATCACATCCCCCACGTTGGGAAACTTCTCGAACAGGCGTTTCTTGATGCCCACCGTTACCTCATGGGATTGTTTCACCGTCATTTGCGGATCCATTTCCAGCTTGAGGCTGACAATCAGGAACTGACCGGAACGGCGGCAGCGAACCTCGTGGACACATTCAACTTGCTGTACTTTGCCTACAATGGCCTTGATTTCACCGAGAATTTCCTGAGGAGGCTGGCCATCCATCAGGTCGTGGGCTGCATTATGGAACGTCTCCCAACCGATATAAAAAATGAAGAAGGCCGTAAGGCCCGCCGCCAGCGGGTCCATGAATGACAGCCCCCAGTAGGCCCCTCCCACGCCGATCAGCGTGGCTATGGAGGATAGGGCATCCTTGCGGTGATCTTTTGCAATGGAATCCACCGCCGGACTTTCCAGCCTTTGGGCTACGCGTCGGGTGTAGCGGAACAAAGTCTCCTTGGCAATAATCGTTATCAAGGCCGCCAGAACAGCGATCCAATGCGGTTTTAAATAGGTCCCTGTCAGAATGGTTCGGCCCGCATTGAAGAGAATCACACCGCCCGTGGCAAAAATGACAAGTGCAACCAGAATCGCGGAGAGGCTTTCCGCCTTTCCGTGTCCATAGGGATGATCTTCGTCAAAGGGCTTACGGCCGATCCTGAGCGCAATCAGGGTGAAGAGCATGGCCACAAAATCACAAGCGCTTTCCATCCCGTCCGCAAGAACGGCTTCCGAATTGCCGAAATAACCGGCAAGCAGTTTCATAACCATCAGGACCGCATTGATCAGGAACCCGATGTTGATGATGCGGTCCGCCATGCCAAATCTTTCGTCTCTATCCATGAACTTCCTCGAAGATCGACTTTCATTAACTTTTCGGCTAATGTTTCAATCGTTCTATCTTTATCTTAGACGAGAATTTATGTCTTGTCGCATCTTCTTCAGTTTGCAGAATATCCGACGGCCAGGAATTGTATAATTCGGAATAGATGAACATATTCCAGAAAATTTATAAACTTGGAGCATTCTGCGAGCTGAAGCGACGAATGTTTGTGTTCAGGAGAGTATAGCAATAGGCGGGCCGCGATAGGGGAAAAACACCAAGGAAAAGAATAACGCGGGATTTTCAACAAAGGTGCTGAAGTTCCCTCTGCATGATGAAATACTGGAAAGTAATCGCACCACGGTCGTGCCCAGAAAAGGCATCGATAAGGGCATCTTGATTTTCGAGGTCGGACAGGATGAGAAAATCTCCTGTTTTACGAAAGAACAGGTAAAAAACTTCAAGGGTTGATCATCGTAATGAACGGTTACAGCGATGAGAGTCAGTATGGCCACCATCAAAGCGGCCAGGGACAACTGTAGTTTATGCGGTTTTCTCATTACAGAGGAACTCTCAGTATAATTTGATCCATACTGGAAGAATGCTCAATTCGTGGAGTGTTTCCAGCAGCTCCAAAATGCCCACCAGCCAGACAAACCAGAGCGCATCAACAATATGTATCCGAAATATCCGTGGTTCCACAAGATACTGCTGAGGTTCCCTGAGGAGCGAATACTTCGGGAAGAACGCCGGGGTAGAGCGTAAGTAGGATGCAAATGCTTCTCCGTGTCTTCTTTGCAGGTCCCTTTCTTCGCTCTTTATGACGAAAGGGTAATATAAACCGAAGAGAACGGCGACAGCGATCGGCATCGTAACAGTTTCCGTTACACAGCCAATCCCGATAACACCGAGAAAACTGAAGAAATAAAGAGGATTTCGGCAGATGGAATAGGGCCCCTCCGTCACCAGTTTTTTTGTTTTATAACCGGAAATATAGAGTGTACACCACAGCCGTCCCAATGAGGCTATTCCCACGAGAAAACAGCCCGTTATAAAAAGCAGTGCCCCAATTAACGGCTTTGTTTCATCCCATTTGCTTTCCGAAAAGAGCAACGATGCACTAAAGACAATCGCAAAAATCCTGGTCATCGGGATACGATATTTTTCAATGCCGCTTACCATTCAATCACCACCCATCACCACGACTGAGCTCCATTCTTAATGTATGGAACTTCTTCCTGCGAGCCTCCCGGAGAAAACTTATTCCATCGGGGACGGGGATGAAATTCACTTCCCAAGCGTGGTAAAAATCGCTTCAGGGGGGCTTCTATCACACTTCCTGAAAATTATATATCTTTTATCACAGGGATTCCGGGGGAAGATTCTTTCCGAAGAAAAGCGGAAAACTCCGGAATGCAACAAGAACCACCCTACAAAAAAAACGGGAGATTGCCCGAGGATCTTCCAGGCAGTCTCCCGCTTATGCCAAAGGAGATAGGGACAAACAAAGATCAGGCGGGGATTTCGCTCAGCGGGATGCTCAGGGCATCGGCCACACCCTTGCCGTAGGCCGGGTCGGCCTTCAGGCAGTTGCCGATGTGGCGGATCTGAATATTCCTCGGCGCCTCGGCGATAGCACGGGCGGTGTTGCCGAAAAGGGCCGCCTGCTGTTCCGGGGCCATCAGGCGGAAGAGTTTGCCGGGCTGGGTGTAGTAGTCGCTGTCATCCTCGCGGGCATTCCAATGATAGGCATCCCCTTTCAGTTTCAGCGGCGGTTCGGAAAAGTCCGGCTGCTCCTGCCATTCGCCATAGCTGTTGGGCTCATAACCGAGGGTGCTGCCATAGTTGCCGTCCACCCGCATCGACCCGTCGCGGTGGTAGCTGTGGTACGGGCAGCGCGGGGCATTGACGGGAATCTGGAGATGGTTGACGCCGAGCCGGTAACGCTGGGCGTCGCCATAAGAGAAGAGGCGCCCCTGGAGCATCTTGTCGGGGGAGAAGCCGATACCGGGGACGACGAGGGCCGGGTTGAAGGCCGCCTGCTCGACCTCGGCGAAGTAGTTTTCCGGGTTTTTGTTCAGTTCAAGGACGCCCACCTCGATGAGGGGGTAATCCCCATGATACCAGACCTTGGTCAGATCGAAGGGATGGTAGGGACAGGTGTCCGCATCCGCTTCCGGCATGATCTGCACGTAGAATGTCCAGCGGGGGAAGTCGCCCTTCTCGATGCTCTCATAGAGGTCCCTCTGATGGCTCTCCCGGTCCTTGGCAACGACTGCTTCCGCTTCGGCATCGGTCAGGTTCTTGATCCCCTGCTGGGTCTTGAGGTGGAACTTGACCCAGAACCGCTGGTTCTTGGCGTTGATGAAACTGAAGGTGTGGCTGCCGAAGCCGTGCATGTGCCGGTAGGATGCGGGAATGCCCCGGTCACTCATGACGATGGTCACCTGATGGAGGGCCTCGGGCAGGGAAGACCAGAAGTCCCAGTTGTTCTTGGCGCTGCGAAGGTTGGTTCGGGGGTCCCGCTTCACCGCGTGGTTGAGATCGGGAAATTTGAGGGGATCGCGCAGGAAGAAAACCGGCGTGTTGTTGCCCACGAGGTCCCAGTTGCCCTCCTCGGTGTAGAACTTCATCGCGAAGCCCCGGATGTCCCGCTCAGCATCCGCCGCCCCGCGCTCGCCGGCAACGGTGGAGAAGCGGAGGAAGCATTCCGTCTTCTTCCCGATCGCAGAGAAAATCTTTGCCCGGGTATACTGGGTGATGTCGTGGGTGACGGTGAAGGTTCCATAGGCGCCGGACCCCTTGGCGTGCATCCGGCGTTCTGGGATCACCTCCCGGTCGAAGTGGGCCAGCTTTTCCAGAAACCAGACATCCTGCAGGAGCTGCGGTCCACGCGGCCCGGCAGTAATGATGTTGTTGTTGTCGACAACGGGGGCCCCGGCCCGGGTTGTCAATTTCTTTTTTTCAGTCATTGCTCTTTCCTCCCTTGAAATGGTTTTGTCCCGGCAGGAAGCCGGAAAAGGTTGGTTGTAAAGTCCACAATGGCCACAGATAACATTAATTAGGAATTCATCCTATTTAGAAGACAAAATCAACCTGTATTTCAAAAATATTTTTCAGGAGTTTTTGCGGAGGCAATTATTGCAGATACCGTAGATCACAAGACTTTTAGAATCGATTTTCCCCCAGTTGCCTAGCTCATGAGGAAGGGAAATGTCGTCGAGGAGTGGCCACGTAAAATCGGTAATCTCCCCACAACAACGGCAGATGAGATGGTGATGTCGAGTGAAAGTTGCCTCGAACCGGGCCAGACTTTCCGCAGTCTCGACCCGGTTGATCAATCCGTGGTTTGCAAAGCTGGCAAGGGTTCGATACACCGTGTCCAGGGAAATATTTGGCAGTTTCAGGCGCAGGCGCCGGTGTAACGCCTCCGCCGTGGGATGGTCGGTCGATGACAGGAGTTCGCAATAGATTTCCAGCCGCTGGCGGGTTACCTTGAGTCCGGCCCCCCGGCACGCCTCTTCAAAAGCCAAGCTTTTTTCCTGCAAGGATTCCATAATCTACCCCGCATACCCATACTATCCGGCAATTGTCCGAACGAAGATCATCTGAACGGGAAACGAATCAAAAGGATGGAAGTGACAATGGGATCAGATTAAAGGACACAGGCGAAAGTGTCAAGGTGGAAAGTATGAATTATTCTCCTGTTTCCTGTCTCATGCCGGAGCAAGAAAAAAGAACGATTAACAAAAAAGAGAAAACATCATTGACCTTGAAAAAAAGGATGATAGGTTAACCGGCCGAGGGTCGAATAAAATGAGTCCTGCCGATACGAAACACACCCCACCTAAGAGTTGGCAGTGGATCATGGGCACGCACAGCAACATAATGAACATTGATGATGCCTTGACTACGAAAAGGCAAGCAAAAGAACTCCTGATACAGCGAAACACGCCGTCGAGATCGCGATTGAAGAGAGCGAAGAGGCCGCCATGGCATTCCTGCAAAACTCCCGGAACATCTTTTCATAGCAAATTATTGTGCATGTAATTTTGCAATCTATTTTTCATAGATGGCTTTACAAACCATAAACAAGAAATACAATGCACATATGAAAACCACCCTTGGAAAGCAGGAGATCCAGATGCTTGCCTATCTGCAGATGCGCAAGCAACGGACCGTCAGAACAGGAGAATTGACCGGCCCCCTCCAATTGAGCCGTAAGCAGGAGCGGGAATTATTCCGCCGGATGGCCAGAGGCGGCCTGATTGCCCGTGTTCGTCCCGGCCTTTATCTTGTCCCGCCCCAGCTACCATTGGGCGGCTCCTGGTCTCCCGATGAAGTCCTGGCACTGAACACCCTGATGGAAGACCGACAGGGGCGTTATCAGATTTGCGGACCTAATGCCTTCAACCGGTACGGCTTTGACGAACAGATCCCAACGCGGGTCTATGCTTACAACAATCGGATTTCGGGAGAACGGTCCATCGGCGTTGTCGCCTTGACCTTGATCAAGGTGGCCGACAATCGACTGGGTGATACAGAGGAGGTAAAGACCTCAGAAGGCCAGACGGCCTTTTATTGTTCGCGTGTGCGGTCACTCGTGGATGCGGTCTATGATTGGTCACGGTTCAACAGCCTCCCCCGGGCCTATGAATGGATTTGCAGTGATCTCGCCGCATCTCGAATCTCCACGCCTGAACTGGTGAAAGTCACTTTACACTATGGCGACAAAGGAACCATCCGGCGGATCGGTTTACTGCTGGAAAGGCAAGAGGTGGAGCCGGATCTTTTAAGACCGCTCGAAGAGGCCCTGGAACCCTCCTCAGGGTTGATCCCCTGGAACCCACGCAAGCCGAAACGGGGACCAATCAGCCGCCGTTGGGGGGTTGTATGGTATGCAACGAGGAGGACTGAGATTTTGGAATTCATTCATACGCATGAAGATCCCGATCTATTTCGAGAGGCAATCACCTTCACCGCGAGCCAGACGCGATTTCTTCCCCGACTGATCGAAAAAGATTATTTTTGCACAGTTCTGTTGAATTATCTGACAGCGTCAGAGGCTACGCTGGTTTTCAAGGGAGGGACATGTCTGGCCAAGGTGCATGCTGATTTTTACCGTCTCAGTGAAGACCTGGATTTCGCCATTCCAACACCGATCAATACAACCCGCACCGAAAGGCGCTTCCTTTCCGCAGGCGTGAAAGAGACGACTGCCAGGATTACACATGATTTGAAGACATTCCGGATCATCGAACCGCTCACAGGAGCGAACAACTCGACACAGTACGTTGCACGCATCGGGTATCCCTCCCTGCTCACCCGTCAGGATGAAATCATTAAAATTGAAGTGGGGCTTCGCGAACCGCTCCTGACACCTGTTTATAACGGTATGGCAAGGACGCTCCTGTTGAATCCCATTTCAGGACAACCCATAGCGCCTATTGTATCAATCCCGTGCATTTCAAAAGAAGAGGGAATGGCTGAAAAGCTGTGGGCGGCCTTGTCCCGCCGCGAAGTCGCTATTCGTGACTTTTATGATATTGATTATGCCAAGCGAAAAATGGGCTTGAACCTTTTGGAGCCGGCGTTCATAGAATTGGTCCGTCGAAAGCTTGCCATATCGGGGAATGCTCCCATTGATCTGTCTCAAACCCGCCTTGAAACACTTCGGCAACAAGTCGCTGCACAGTTGAAACCTGTATTACGGGAAAAGGATTTCGCAGAATTCGATCTGGCATCTGCTTTCAAATTGGTGGCTGCTGTGGCCGCCAGGGTATGACATCTATCTTTCATTGACATCGCACCTTTCTTGTAATACGTCTCCTTCCGGAAGCCTGTACATTAAAAAAGGAAGCAACACCATTATTTATACCATGAAGTCCGAGCTCCTGTTTTGTCCCCTCTTTCAGGAAGAGATCGACCGGCTGGTCCAGAATCCCGGGAGGAAAGAAGCCCGATATCTGGTGCGCATCGAGAAGGAGATGGCTTTGACCGATCCGATCCTCGATCTCATCCTCTCCTGCCGGACGCCGGAGAAATTCTATTACAGCGCCAAGGATGATCTTTATGAACTCGGAGGATTGGGAAATGCCCTCGTAATCGAGGCCGCTTCGGGGAGCGAGGTGTTGGAGGGGTTTCGCCGCCTCTGGGATCGGGATGAAGCGATTCCCGTCTTCGGAGGCTTTGCCTTTGATGCGGAGGAGGAGATCGCTCCCGAGTGGGAGCCTTTCGGCCGCTACCGCTTCACACTGCCCCTCGTCGAAATTTCCAGATCGCAGAAAGGTGCGAAGATCTGCGTCAATTACATTAACAAAAAAAGACTGCCCCGGGAACAGGTCCTTCGGGAAATGGCCGACAGCCTGCAATCCCTGGATGCCCTGCCCCGCCTTTCCCCTACGGCCGGCCAGCCGGCCCTTGCTGACAAAGCGCTGCTTCCGGAAAAGCCGCAATGGAACCGGATGATCAAAAAGGCGCTCCGGTCCATTCTGGAGGGGGATTTGAAAAAGATCGTCCTGGCCCGGAAGAAGGTCTTCACCCAGAAGGACCGCTGGGACCCCGTTCAGATTGTCGCGGCCCTGGCGGACATCTTGGAGAATTCCTTTCTCTTCTATTATCAGATCGAAGACGGCGTTGCCTTTCTGGGCCGTTCTCCGGAGCGGCTCTTCCGCATGCACAACGGGACACTTCTGGCCGATGCCATCGCCGGGACACGCCCCCGGGGGAAAAATCCCTTCGACGATCAGCGTCTCGAAGCGGAGTTGCTGAACAGTCCGAAGGAACTGGAAGAGCACCGATTCGTCGCCGGATTCATCGAGGCCCGGATGCATCAGCTCTGCACGGATGTGAAGGTGGAATCCCGGGAAGAAATCCTGAAGCTGAAAAATGTTCAACACATCATTACCCGGTATTCCGGCCGGTCACAGCAGAATTTCTCCCCCCTGGCCATTGCCGAAGCCTTTCATCCCACCCCGGCGGTGGGCGGGTTTCCCCAGGAGGAGATCCGTTCCTGCCTTCGCCGTTATGAACCCTTCCGGCGGGGGTGGTACGCGGCCCCCATCGGCTGGATGAATCGAAGAAACGCCGATTTTGCCGTCGGCATCCGTTCGGCCCTGGTCAACGGGAAGTCGTTGCATATTTTTGCCGGAGCCGGTATCGTCTCCCAATCGAATCCCCATGCTGAATGGAATGAAACGGAAAAGAAAATGGACAACTTTGCCGCCATCCTGGGAGAAGTCTGATGCCCCCCCTTCCCCTGATCGATAACCTGAATCTGCTGTGGTCCTCGCTGATCGTGGCCGAACTGGTCAAGAACGGACTGGAGACGTTTTTTGTCTCTCCCGGCAACCGCAATGCCCCCTTGATTTCCGCACTCGTCCGGGAAGACCGCGCCGTCAAAAAGATCTGCATTGACGAGCGGGCGGCGGGATACCGGGCCCTCGGCCACGCAAAAGCCACCGGCCGCCCCGGCGTTCTGGTCTGCACCTCCGGCACGGCACCGGCCAATTACTACCCGGCGGTCATCGAAGCCTTCCGGGATGAGATCCCCCTGGTGATCCTCAGCGCCGACCGACCCCCGGATCTGGTGGGAAGCGATGCCAACCAGACGATTGTCCAGCCGGATCTTTACGGGCGCTATTGCCGGGACTCCCTTTCGCTTCCCTGCCCCTCCGCCGCTTATCCCCTGGAGGCCCTGCTGGCCAAGATTGATTTCCTGATCGTCCACCCGGCGGGTCCGGTTCATATCAACTGCGCCTTCCGGGATCCCCTCGTTCCGGGCATTCCCGATCCGCAACCGATTCCGGAGGAGCTGCTGGCAACGGCAGGACGTCTCTACAACCGGGAAGGGCCTTACACGGCCTATCCCGTCCCGGAGCCGATGGTCCGCGATCTCGATGACATCGCGTCGAAAATCGCCGGAACAGCCAGGGGACTGGTCGTGATCGGCCGCCTGGATGGGCCGCAGGATGCCGAGGCCCTCGAAGGGCTGGTGATGGCCCTCGGCTGGCCGGTTTTCTGCGATATCGCTTCGTCTCTGAAGGGAATTTTTCCGGCGGACCGGCAGATTTTCAGCCTCGATCACCCCGAGGCCATCCGGCTGATCAGGGAATACGCCCCCGAAACGATCCTGCAGTTCGGCTCGGGCCTCGTGTCCAAGCATTACTACGCCTCCCTCCTTCCGCAGAACGAGGCAACAGTGATCCAGATCTGCCCCCGGAGCGGGCTGCGCGATCCCGCCCACCGGGTGAACACCCGCATCCTGACCTCCGCCCATGCCTTCACCGATGGCTTGAATCTCCAGGGAAATTTGTCTCTGGATGGGGTGGCCCGGCTGCGCCTTCTCGGTCCACTGGAAACCCTCTACTCGCTCATGGAGGCAGCGCTTCCCGAAAAAACCTTGAGTTTTCCCCGAATCGCAAGGAACATCCTGACAGAGATTCCCGACGGGGAAGGTCTCTTTCTGGGAAATTCCCTGGTCATCCGGGCCTTCGATACGGTCCGGTTCCCCTTTCCCCGGAGGACTTCCGTGATCTCCAACCGCGGGGTCAGCGGGATCGAGGGGAACATCGCCACGAGCGTCGGTTTTGCCGAGGCATCCCGCCGGCGGGTCACGGCGGTGATCGGCGACATTTCCTTTCTCCATGACCTGAATTCGCTCCTGCTCCTTGCCCAAAGCGCCACCCCCGTCATCCTGATCGTCATCAACAACGGGGGAGGACGGATTTTCGAGCGTCTCCCCATTCGGGACTTTCCCGAGATTATCGACCCTTACATGACCACGCCCCACGGCATGACCTTCGAGCGACTGGCGGCCCAGTTCGACCTGCCCTATTTTCAGGCCGGCACGCCGGACGACCTGATCCGGGCTTACGGCCAGGCCCTGCAAAGGGAGCACTCCGCCCTGCTGGAGGTCATCCTGTCCCCGGAGGAGGATCTGCGGACATTCGTCAACCTGCAGAAGATCCGCCTGCCATAAACCCTTTTTCAGAAAGGAGAGAGACTCATGATTTCAGGAATATTCGACCCTGAACTCTGGCTGAAAGTGCCTGGTTTTGACTTTGAAGATATCACCTACCACCGCGCCAAAGACCAGGGCACGGTGCGCATTGCCTTCAACCGGCCGGAACTCCGCAACGCCTTTCGGCCGAAGACCGTCGACGAGCTCTACCTTGCCCTGGACCATGCCCGCATGACCCCGGATGTCGGCGTGGTGCTCCTCACCGGCAACGGCCCGTCACCCAAAGACGGTATTTGGGCCTTCTGCTCCGGCGGCGATCAACAGATCCGAGGCAAGGACGGCTATAAATACATCAGCCAGGAAGGAAAGGTCGATCTCAGCCGTCTGGGACGGCTTCATATCCTGGAAGTTCAGCGCCTGATCCGCTTCATGCCGAAGATCGTCGTGGCCGTTGTCCCCGGATGGGCCGTCGGCGGCGGTCACAGCCTTCACGTGGTCTGCGATCTCACCCTTGCCTCGAAAGATCACGCCATCTTTCGGCAGACCGATCCCGATGTGGCCAGCTTCGACAGCGGCTACGGCTCCGCCTACCTGGCAAAGCACATCGGTCAGAAGCGCGCCCGGGAGATTTTCTTTCTGGGATTCAACTATAGCGCTCAAGAAGCCTTCGAGATGGGGATGGTCAACAAGGTCATCCCTCACGCGGAACTGGAAAAAGTCGCCCTGGAATGGGCCGGAATCATGAACGCCAAATCCCCCACGGCCATGCGGATGCTGAAGTACGGCTTCAACCTGATGGACGACGGCATGGTGGGCCAGCAGCTCTTCGCCGGAGAGGCGACCCGGCTGGCCTACGGAACTCCGGAAGCCGAAGAGGGCCGCAACGCCTTTCTGGAGAAACGCCCCCAGGATTTTTCGAAATTCCCCTGGCACTTCTGATCCGGAAGAATATAATGGACAATCGATTTCCGATTTTTTTCGTAATCGGAAAATAACACTCAATTCAAAGGAGAAGGACAACCGATGATTATTTCATTGCCCGACGGCAGGCGCGTTCCCGTGGAAATGCATAGAGTGAAGATCGTACAGAAGATTAATCTCCTCCCCGCTGACCAGCGCCTGGAGTGTCTGCGGGCTGTGGGCTATAACACCTTTCTCCTGCAGTCGCAGGATGTTTTCCTGGATATGCTGACGGACAGCGGGACCAATGCCATGAGCGACAACCAGCTTGCCGCCATGATGGTTGCCGACGATGCCTATGCCGGCTCCGCGAGCTTCGTCAAGCTGGCCAATGTCGTCAAGAAGATCTTCGGATTCGAGCACACCCTGCCGGTTCATCAGGGACGGGCGGCGGAGCATCTCCTCGTCAAGGTTTTCCTCAAGGCGCCGCAGGTCGTCCTGAACAATTACCACTTTCCTTCAACACGGGTCCATGTGGAAATCGTCGGCTCCCGGATTCTGGATCTGGTGGGAGATGACGCCCTGATTCCGGCGGGAAGCAATCCCTTCAAGGGAAACATCGACATTGCCAAGCTCCGGCAGGCCATCGAAGAACATGGCCCCGGAAATGTCGCCTTCATCCGCATGGAGGCCACGACCAACCTGATCGGCGGCCAGCCTTTCTCCATGCAGAACCTCCGGGAAGTCCGGGAAGTCGCCACTAAGAACGGGCTCCTTCTGATCCTTGACGGCAGCCTCATCGGGGAGAACGCCTATTTCATCAAAAAGCGGGAGGCCGGTTATGCCGACAAGTCCATTCAGGAAATCCTGCGAGAAATGATGGGGATGGTGGACATCTTCTACATGTCGGGACGCAAGAGCGGCGGGGCCCGCGGCGGACTGATCGCCACCAACAATAAAGAGCACTTCCAGCACCTGATGAACTGGCTTCCCGTCTATGAAGGATTCTCAACCTACGGCGGCATGTCCACGAAGGAAATCGAGGCCATGGCCGTGGGCCTGGAGGAAATGACCGAGACCGAGGTGGCGGGAAGCAGCCCCCAGTTCATCGAGTACTTCGCCGAACGTCTCCAGGAATACGGCGTCCCCGTCGTGACCCCGCCGGGCGGACTGGCCTGCCACGTCGATGCGAAGGCCTTCCTGCCCCATATCCCGCCCCTTCAGTATCCGGCGGAAGCCCTCAATGCCGCCATGTACCTCGTCTCCGGGGCGCGGGGGGTTGAACGGGGGACCATGTCGGAAGACCGGGACGCAAAGGGCGATGAAATCGTCGCCCGGATGGAACTCGTGCGAATCGCCATCCCCCGCCGCGCCTTTACCCTCGGCCAGATTGAATATGTCGCCCAACGCGTCTCCTGGCTCTACCAGCATAGAGACCTCATCGGAGGGCTCCGGTTCGTGGAGGAGCCGCCGGTCATGCGTTTCTTCTTTGGCAGACTGGAACCCCTAGGTGGGGATTGGGGGAAAAAGATTGTCGATGCCTTCCACGCGGATTTCGGAAAGGAACTTTGATTCTTCGGGAACGATGAACATCCATAAGTACGGTTTCTCTATCTTCGCTTTGTCCCGTTCTCATCAGGCGCGTTAAAAACGACTGAGCTGAACGCAAAACAGACAAAGTCGGGAAAAGGAGATTCAAGGATGGCCATGACCAACCGCTCAGGCACTATCAAACTTTTTCTCTGCGGGGATGTCATGACCGGCAGAGGGATCGATCAGATCCTTCCCTATCCGAGTAACCCGGTCCTTTATGAATCTTACGTGAAAGATGCGAGAGGCTATGTTGCTCTTGCCGAGAAGGTGAACGGTCTCATACCCAAGCTCGTTGATTTCGGCTATATCTGGGGGAATTCCCTGACCGAGATTGCGGCCCAGGCGCCGGATGCACGGATCATCAACCTGGAGACCAGCATCACGACGAGTGACGATTACTGGGCAGGCAAGGGGATCAACTACCGAATGAATCCCAGAAATGTCCCCTGTCTCCAGGCTGCCCGAATAGATGTCTGCTGCCTCGCAAATAACCATGTCCTCGACTGGGGATACCAGGGCCTTCTGGAAACCATAACCACCCTGAAAATGGCCGGGATGAAGATTTCCGGGGCAGGCAGAAATGAGGAAGAGGCGCGGCTCCCGGCGATTCAGGATCTTCCCGGCAGGGGACGGGTGCTTGTCTTTGCTTTCGGAGATGAATCGAGCGGTGTCATGCCCAGCTGGTCGGCATCGGAGAGCCATCCAGGTATTGCCGAACTGCAGGATTTTTCTGCCGAAACCGTGGACGCAATTGGAAAGGAGATACGCAAGGTAAAGCAGAGCGGGGATATTGCCGTGGTTTCCATCCATTGGGGTGGCAACTGGGGATACGGGGTACCGGAAGAACACATCCGCTTTGCCCGCCATCTTATTGATAAAGCAAACGTGGACATTCTTCATGGCCATTCTTCCCATCATGCGATTGGCATCGACGTATACAGGGGCAAACTGATCCTCTACGGCTGTGGTGATCTGATCAACGACTATGAAGGGATAGGTGGATACAAGGAGTTTCGCAGTGACCTGGGAATCCTCTACTTTCCGGCCATCGATTCCTTGACGGGCCGGCTTACCGGCCTTCGCCTGGTCGTCATGACCTGCAAACGTTTTCGTCTGGAAAGGGCGGCAAGAAAAGATGTTTGCTGGATTGAAGGCATGTTGAACCGGGAAGGAAGGATCTTCGGCACGGCCGTGAAGCTCGAAGAAGACCTAAGCCTGAGTCTGGTGTGGTAAATCAGGGGAAGGAACCAGCCTATCTTCCTTAAATTTATCTGGAAGGGAAGCAGGCCGCACTCCCATGCCGATTTGGGTAGCCATTGAAAAGCCGGTTTTTTAATAGAGCTTTTTGACGGAAGAAAAAGCACCCTTTCAGCACTTTTTTAGGATCATTCCGGTAGGTCAACTCTGAAAATTACTTCCTGAAAGTGAGTATCAGACATTTTTGCAAGGATACACCATTTCAGGTGTAAATCATTAATACACAGTATATTCAATGGTTTAGAAATCACTAAGGGGCTAAAAACTTAAACATTTGTAAAAGGATAACTTGACATGAAAGAATATGTGTATATACTCCTTCTGAAGGATTTGAATAGCGAGGCAGTAGTTATATGGGCTTAAGCAATTTAGACCAAGAAAACTTAAAGGAATTGTCAAAAAGAACTGGCAATGCATGCGTAAGCTTCAACTTGCGCAAGACGTCACGTTTGTTAAGCCAGCTCTATGACCAGGCGTTTAAATCAGTTTGTCTAAAGGGAACCCAGTTTTCATTGTTGATGGCAGTTGCAGGCAATAAAGACTCAACAATTGGGAAACTCTGCAAACCACTGGGTATGGAACGTTCTACGTTGAGCCGGAATGCTGCAGTTCTTCAAAAAAAAGGGCTTATAGCAATAGAAGAGGGAGAAGACCGGCGACAGCAAAGAATAAGAATAACAGATAGTGGGATTTCGGTTTTGCGGGAAGCACTGCCCCTGTGGCAGGGGGTACAAGAAAGTTTAGCCCGTGAGCTAGGAGAAGAGAGGATAAAAAATCTCTTGGAAGACCTGCAGAGTTTGTCACGGTTGCTTAAGATGAAATGATGCTGTAAAAAAATTTAATCTAATATGTGCATATACTTATATTAGGAGAAGGGAAGTGATAGGAGGAAATTTTAAAATGCTGGTGGCGGTTTATGGGTTTATAATGTCGTAACAATTCAGGAGGAATCTATAAAATGGGACATATAGCAGTAGATCATAAGGCAGAGGTTTACAGGGTATTGGCTGACCGGTTGAATAGTAATCCAGTGGGAGCACCAGTTAATGAGGTGCTGATGAAAATACTCCACCGCCTTTATACCGAAAGTGAGGCTTTGGTTGGAAGTAAATTTCCGATGGTGCCGATGAAGCTGGATAAGATCGCCGGCATCACTGGCCTTGAAGAAAGGGAATTGTTGCCCATACTGGAAAATATGGCCCCCAAAGGGCTAGTGTTGGATCTTCCTTTGCGGGATGGTACTTATTATATGCTGGCCCCGATGATGATAGGCTTTTTTGAATTTACCTTCATGCGGGTGCGAGAAGATATAGACATGAAAGAACTGGCCGAACTATTTACCTTATATCTTGAAACGCCCGGGGTATGGGAAGAGTTCTTTGGTGGCAATACCAAACTACTAAGGTCGCTGGTATATGAAAGCCTGATCCCGGCTATGGTGGACACAGAGGTTTTAGACTACGAGCGGGCTTCCCAAATTATCCGCAATTCCTGTGGCGGTGCGCTGTCCATGTGCGCCTGCCGTCACAGGGCCAGCCACATGGGTAAGACTTGTGAAGCCGGCGGTCCCATAGAGGATGTGTGCACCACTTTGGGTGCATCCGGTCAATGGATGGTGAGCCGGGGTATGGCCAGGCCGGCCACAGTTGACGAGTTGCTAAGGGTTTTGGACCAAACGACCAAGCTGGGGCTGGTTCATACGGTTGATAACGTACTTACCCAGCCGACCGTTATCTGCCATTGCTGCGGCTGCTGCTGCGTAGCGCTACATTCTTCCATCGGGAAAAATGAATTACCTGCTCAGCCCAGTAATTTCATGCCATCTTTAGATCGGGATAGTTGCGTTGGGTGCGGTACTTGTGCCAATAGCTGCCAGATTAAAATAATTACTATGTGTGATGACGGGAGCGGGGTCGAGGTACCTGAAGTTAATAAGGAACGTTGCCTTGGCTGCGGTGTTTGTGCCGCCTCCTGCCCCAGTGGTGCGCTAACTATGTCCCGCAGACCGGAAATCTACGTTCCGCATGAGAATAAAACGGAGCTATTAGTCCGCATTGCAAAAGAAAGAGGTAAAATATAGGAGGCCAACATGGAAGGATCGGATTTAGAAAAATATTGTAAAGAAGCCTTGTGTGACGGTGTGACACACACAAAAGTAATCCACCCTGACAGTGTTGTAACAGCCCCATGGGTAAGGCTAAAATGTCTCTTTTCATGCCCTATGGGCAGCAAAAGTCACTGCTGTCCCCCTCAGACGCCAACGCCGGAACAGACAAGGGCAATTCTGGATTCCTACAAAAGGGCAATCCTCTTTCATCTGGCCGTTCCGGCGTTTGGTGAAGAACATCAAAGATTGCAGGAAATGTTGGTTAAAATGGAGGGGGATATGTTCAAGGATGGTTACTACAAAGCCTTTGTATTGCTTGCCGGTCCCTGTTTGCTATGCAAGGAGTGCGGTTCGCTTCAGGATATTCCATGCCGTTTACCAACTAAGGCAAGACCTTCCATGGAAGCATGCGGGATCGATGTCTTTCAGACGGTGAGGAATAATGGTTTTTTCATCCAGGCTTTTCTTTTACACTTAATTGGGCTTTTGTGCCCACTGGGATCTCTAACCTTCTGAATTCACTATATCGCTCTTTGAAAAAATCGAGGTCATCTCAAAAATGTGGTGCCAAATGATAGGTGGATTATCCTTGACATAGCAGAGCATATTTCATATTCATGGGGTGTCAAGAAAGGAGTTCCCCATGTTTGCCAGAGTCAAGAAAACCGGCCCATACGAATACCTCCAGATTGTCGAAAATCGGCGGGAGGGCAAAAAAACCATCCAACGGGTTATCGCTACAGTCGGCCGCATGGAACAACTACAGGCCAAGGGCGATATTGAGAACCTGGTGCGATCCCTTTCCCGTTTTTCCGAAAAGGTGTTGTTGGTCCTGTCCGGCAAGAGTGAAGGCATTCAGGCATCGGCGAAGAAAATCGGTCCTGCCATCATCTTCGAGAGACTCTGGAAGGAACTGAAAATTGACCGTATCCTTCGTGGCCTTCTTGCAGACCGCAAATTTTTCTTCGATGTGGAAAGGGCCATTTTCCTGACTGTTCTGCATCGACTCTTTACCTCCGGTTCTGATCGCTCTTGCGACAAGTGGCATCGTGACTATGTCATTTCCGGGGTGGATGGGTTGTCCCTTCACCACCTTTACCGGGCGATGGCCTTCCTGGGGGAAGAGACCAACGACCAGAAAGATCGAACCCCCTTCTCTCCCCGCTGCACCAAGGATGTCATTGAAGAGGAACTGTTCCAGATGCGACAGGATCTGTTCAGTGGCCTGGATATCGTTTTCTTCGATACCACCTCTCTCTACTTTGAGGGAGAAGGAGGCGAGACTCTTGGTCGACGTGGTCACAGCAAGGATCATCGTCCCGATCTGAACCAGATGATCGTCGGCGTCATTCTCGACAACAATGGCAATCCCGTCTGTTGCGAGATGTGGCCGGGCAACACGGCGGATGTCAAGAGTCTGATCCCCGTTGTCGAAAGAATTCGGAGTCGCTTTCCTATCGGTAGATTCTGTGTCGTCTCCGACCGGGGCATGATCAGTGACGCAACGCTGGCCTGGCTGGACAAAGAACACATCCCTTACATTCTGGGAGCCCGGATGAGGAGGGTCAAGGAAATCAAAGAGAAAGTTCTCTCCGCCGATGGAAATTACCGGGAGGTCTTCCCGGAAGGTGCATCTTCCAAGGATCCTTCTCCGTTGAAGGTCAAGGAAGTCGTTCTTGAAAATCGCCGCTATATCGTCTGTTTGAATGACCGGCAGGCGAGAAAGGATGCCGCTGACCGCCAGGCCATTACCGAGGCCCTGCAAGAAAAGTTGCAGCATGATCCCAAATCGCTGGTAGGCAACAAGGGGTTCCGAAAATATTTGAGGCTGGATCAGGATGCCGTTTCCCTCAACGAGGAAAAGGTTCAAGAGGAGGAGCGCTTCGACGGGAAATGGGTCCTCCGGACCAATACCGATCTTACGGCGGAGCAGGTGGCCCTCAAATACAAGGAACTCTGGCAGGTGGAACATGTCTTCCGGGACATGAAATCCATCCTGGATACACGGCCGATCTTTCACCAGCGCGATGAGACCATCAAAGGCCATGTCTTCTGCAGTTTCCTTGCCCTGGTACTGCGGAAGGAATTGGACCGCAGATTGGGAAAAACCGGGCATGATTTTGAGTGGGCTGACATTAAACAGGATCTGAAGGCCTTGCAGGAGGTCTTTCTCGAAGACAACGGGAAGAGACTTGCAATCCGTAGCGAATGCCAAGGGGTTTGCGGCAAGGTTTTTCAGGCTGTCGGTGTTGCCCTTCCTCTCACCATTCGGGAGGTGTCATGATGATTATCCGATTTTCAAAGAGCAATATGTGGTGCCAAGAACTTTTTATGGATACCTATGTCACTGATATAACAATACTATTTTTTAGCAACTGTAAAACTTCAGCCAGACTCTTCGGGAAAAAACGGAACTGCCAAACATTTTTTGCTTGATGCTAGTCGATTGACAAATATGTCAGCCTATTCAAGGCTTCAGTACAACTCGTAATCAATAATTCAATTGCAAATTTAACCCATTGAGTTGTAGATGAAGTGCGTTACGAAAGCATCTGATAGATGAAAACAGTTCCCTCGGAGCCGGTTCGTAGGGGAAGGCGCCGAACCTCCTTGAACTGCGGTGATTAAGAGCCATTGAGGTGAAAGGTAAAGAACAGGTTTGGAAGCGAAAGAAGCAATACTTCAATCGAGATGTGTTCGCCTAAGAGTTTAGACCTCTTTGGCGTGTACGTTATTCCCCCAACATGCTATCGACCCAGGAGATTGCCGCTGCAACGTTGGGAAAGCCAATGGTGCTGGTCAGTAAAATTAATGAGTGATAAACCTCTTCACGCGATGCTCCTGCATCCATAGCTCTTCGAGCTTGGCTGTGAACGCCGCCTTCTGATCTTATTGCGGCAGCAGCGGCGAGTTGGATTAAGTGTGAAGTTTTTTCGTCTATAGGCCCAGCCTGACGAACCGTTTTCCCTAATTGATCAATCGCTTTTCCATACTCTTGAAACCGTTCTTTAATGCTTTGATAATGTTTGGGCAATTCCGTTGTCATGGGCAGGCCTCCTATGATTTTTTTGTAGGATTGGAACGAAGCATTGCTCAGGTACCCCCTTCATTTTATGAAGAGGAGAGAAGCGAAAAAAGAAGTCAAAGGGAATTCCGTGAAGAAGAACCCCGTACTCATTCGTCTCACAATATTCAGATGTTAGGATTCGCGAAAGATGAAGCTGCCAAAGATTTCGCTGCTACGAGTCTCTTCTTGTCCACTGCTCAATATTTTGTCTTTTATTGCATTGTCCGTTATGCAGTACACGCAGCTCACATGGTCAAAACGCCAACCTTCCTCCTCAATGGACTTTATAACATTTCTGTAATCCTGGGGGTTCCTCCTTATTAATGCACCAATTAGAGCGGTGTCCCCTTTGGGCTTATTGATTGGGAGGTCGATCTGGAATATTTTAATGCCAGCGGATTTTGCTTCACGAGCTTTCCCCGTAGGTGACAAATCAAGCTCATTTTCTATAAGTTGCTTCTGGTGAACAAGTTTTTTCTGATCTTCAACCCAACGTTCTCCTCGCATTGAATCCATGAATCGCATGATATTCCTCTTTCTTTTGATGTAGAAATAGATAAAGAGATAAAGGTGTAATCTGTAACAATTAAAGACTTTTAAGCAGTTTACCCGCACAACTAAGGGAAATTTGACTTTCAGATAATGCCACCTTTCAAGATTAAGACAATACGGATTATTTACGGGAATGATACCATCTATAAACTGGTATAAGCAGATATGGCATAAACTGGATTTTTATCCGTTTCTCTTGAGGCGGTCGGTCGGCGGCCCTGTTCATGAATGAGCCTCATCCAGTCCTGTAAGAACTGTGACGTTAATCCTTGGGAGTAATTTGACGACATGCTTCGCCGGATCATGAGCCATCCCGTCACTCGCTTGAGGGAACTGCTTCCCGATTAGTGGAAGCGCATTATAATCGCTAATTCATGGCTTCAAGGAAAATATGGCTTAATCTTATTCTAGTTGACATAGAAATGATCTCTTCATACATTCCCAATTCAAAAAATTGATTTCTTATCAAGAATAAGGAGAGAAATAAAAAAGTGAAAGAGAACTTATATGAATATCTGGCCGGCAACGAGTATCCCGGCCGTGGCATCTGTATCGGAAAAACACCCGGCGGCAGGAAAGCCATGATTGCTTACTTTATCATGGGCCGCAGCGTAAACAGCCGTAACCGTGTCTTCGCCCCCATTGACGGCGGCATCTGCACCATGGCTGCCGACCCATCCAAGATGACGGACCCGCACCTGATTATTTACAACCCCGTGCTGACTCTGGGCAATACCACGATTGTGACAAACGGCGACCAGACCGACACCATCCGTGATTTTATCACCAGGGACATTTGCCCCGGCTATGGCTTCGAGGCCGCACTGAATACCCGCACTTTTGAAGACGACGGCCCCAACTGGACGCCCCGCATTTCCGGCGTGGTCGATATGCGCATGGGCGGCTATAAGCTGAGCATTCTGAAGAGCGACAACGGCAATGAAAACAGCCTTCAGCGCTTTACCTTCGATTATCCGCAGCCCCTCGCCGGAGAGGGGCACTTTATCAGTACCTACAAGTGCAACGGCGCTCCGATTCCAAGTTTTGTCGGCGAGCCGTTGCTCGTGGCCATGGACGGGGAAGACCCGGGCGAATACGCCGGCAGGCTGTGGAGGGCTCTGAACGAGGATAACAAGGTAAGCCTGTTTGTGCGCACCATCGACCTGGCGACCCAGGCGTACAAAGACGTCATCATCAACAAATACAAAACGGTGGAGGAATAAGGAATGAACGAATTAGCGCTTAAATACGGCTGCAACCCCAACCAGAAGCCTGCCAGAATCTTCATGGCGGACGGCAGCAATCTGCCTGTTGTCGTATTGAACGGCAAGCCCGGCTACATCAACTTTTTGGACGCCTTCAACAGCTGGCAGCTGGTAAAGGAACTGAACGAGAATATCGGCATGGTTGCCGCGGCCTCCTTTAAGCATGTGTCCCCCGCCGGCGCTGCCCTGGGTTATCCACTGGACGATATCCTTCGCAAAATGTATCACATCGACGCCGATATAAAGCTTTCTCCGCTGGCCTGTGCTTACGCACGCGCCCGCGGCGCCGATCGCATGAGCAGCTTTGGGGACTATATCGCGCTGAGCGATGTGTGCGATGTGCCCACGGCGCAGATCATCAAGCCCGAAGTAACCGACGGCATCATTGCCCCGGGTTATGAGCCGGAAGCACTGGACATTCTAAAGACCAAGAAAAACGGTAACTACAATGTGCTCGCCATCGATCCGGACTATGTACCCGCCTCCCTGGAACACAAGCAGGTGTTCGGCATTACCTTTGAGCAGGGCCGCAACAGCCTCAAGATCGACAGCAGTATGCTTGAAAATATCGTGACCGAGAACAAGACCCTGACCGATGCGCAGAAACGCGATCTGGTGCTGAGTCTGATTGCTCTGAAATACACGCAGTCCAACAGCGTCTGCTACGTCAAGGACGGCCAGGTCATCGGCGTCGGCGCCGGCCAGCAGAGCCGCATCCACTGCACCCGCCTTGCCGGACAGAAGGCCGACAACTGGCAGTTGCGCCATATGCCCAAAGTGCTGGATCTGCCTTTCCGCAGTGATGTTTCCAAGCCCAACCGCGACAATGCCATCGATGTTTATCTCGGCGATACCCCTGAGGACGTCATCGGCGACGAGGTATGGGCCGAAATCTTCACCCGCCGTCCCGACCCTTTGACGGCAGCGGAAAAGAAGGAATGGCTGAGCAAGGTGACCGGCGTTGCTCTAGGCAGCGACGCATTCTTCCCCTTCGGTGACAACATCGAGCGCGCCCACCGCAGCGGCGTGACCGCCATTGTTGAACCCGGCGGCTCTATCCGCGACCAGCAGGTGATTGACACCTGCAACAGATACGGCATTGTCATGGCATTTTGCGGACTGCGCCTGTTTCACCATTAAAACAGGGCTTTTCGCCACAGCGCGTTTCCCGCTGAGCGTGGGGCCGGGATTCGGGAGGCGGGATTTTTTTGGACATAGCACTTAATTTCAGGGAACAGCTCAATATTCCAAGTTATTCCGGTTGTGATCACGGATTTGAGTTGGTGCCGTATGTGGACCGGCGGGTCGGTGTTTGAGATGCTATGCAGGATCCGTCGAAACATTGTTCGGTGAAACGCATCAGGATGAGGATAATCCGCACCGAAGTCTATCGATTTTCACTTCGCTTCATCGCGCCGCTCAAGGTCGGCAGTGAGCTCCTGCAGAACCGGAAAGGGCTTCTACTCTCCCTGACGGACGATTACAACCACTGCAGTTACGGGGAAATTGCTCCCTTGGCCGGCTTTGATTCGACAACGCTGGAACGATGCCTTCAGGATATTCCTGACCTCGGAAATTTCCTGAACAATGCGGGGCTTTTTTATGACCGGTTTGAAATCACAGCGCCCCTGCTGGACATTGTCGACTGCCCGGTATCGTCGTGGACGGGACATACGCTGTTCGGCCTGGAAAGCGCCCTGCTGGGCCTTTATCTCCAGGCCAGGGGAAAAGACAACCTGAAGGGCCTCTTTCGTCTTCCGAATGAGCCGCTGAGGATCCCGGTCAACGCCCTTTTTATTCCGGAGTCCACAGAGGAAGGCCTGGACCGGCAGATACGGGACCTGAAAAACAGTGGGACCACCACGTTCAAGATCAAGATCGGCAGGCTCCCGGAAGAGGTGGAAATCCGGCAGATTCACCGGCTTGCCGCAGAGATGGGGACAGGGGTATCCCTGCGCCTGGACGGGAACCGGAACCTGACGCCGGCGGCCTACAGGCGTTATTTTGCGGCCCTCTGTGATCTTCCCGTAGAATATGTGGAAGAACCCCTTGCGTTGGAGGAGCTGGAAAGGGCAGGCGACGTCCCCTGGCCGCTCGCCCTGGATGAATCCCTGACGCGCTTTCTCGATCCGGAAGAGCCCCGTCTCTCCGAGCTGGACGCGGCTGTCCGGACGGTCATTCTGAAACCCGGATTGCTCCGGGGGTTGCACACCATGGCGCGGGCCGTGAAGGATGCCGAGGACACCAGCATCCGGACGATCTTCAGCTCCGCCTTCAATTCCGGGATTTCCCTCGCTGTCCTGGGCGTCTTTTCCCGGCTGGTCGGCCTCCCGCCCGAAACGGTCCATGGTCTGGATACGTTGCGCTATCTTGCCGCCGATGTCCTGCAGCCGTCCCCGTCCATTCGCGGGGGAAAACTGGAAATTCCCGACAGGCTGCTCTTCGGGGGGGCTTCGTTGAATCCATCCTGCATTGGGGAAAGAGTCCTGTGAAGCCGCCTTTCCTGCAGAACGAATCCATCGACCTGGAACGACTCTTTGAAGAATACCGGGAAAATCCGGCACTGGTGACGCCGGAGGGCACCCGGACCTTTGGCGAAATCCGGAAGCGCCTCGGAATCGTGATCGCCAATCTGGAAAAGGCCGGGATCCGCAAGGGCGATTCGGTGGCTCTCCATGGGGAAAACAGCGAACTGCACCTCCACCTCTTTCTCGCCGCCTGGGTGATGGGATTCCTCTATCTTCCCCTGGATTTCAAGGCGCCCCTGGGGAGCCTGCTCGAAACGGCACCCTTCGATTTTCTGGTGACAAGCGATGATGCGCCGCCTTCCAGCGACTTTGCCGTTCTTCACCCGGAGCAACTGCTGCCGAAGGACTCCGACACGGACTTTCAGCCGGACAGCCAGCCCTGGCCGGCAATCCCCTTCAGCCAGGAAGCAAGCGCCATCTTCACCTCGGGCTCGACGGGGAAACCCCGGGGCATCGTCCATACCGTGGGAAATTATGTTTACAGCGCCCTGGGGACCAACGAATTCATCGGATTGGAGCCGGCGGACCGCTGGCTTCTCAGTCTCCCCCTTTTCCACGTCGGCGGCGCCCTGATCTGGGTCCGGACCCTGCTTTCCGGCAGTACGTGCATCCTGCCGGAAAGGCTGAGAAGAATCGATACGGCAGTACTGGCCCACTCCCCGTCGGCCCTGTCTCTCGTGCCGACCCAGCTCATCCGTTTTCTGGCCTCCGAAGAGATTGTCTCAGTCCTCCAGAAGACCAAGGCCATTCAACTGGGCGGCGCTCCCTTGCCGGCCTGGTTGATCGAAAAGGCGCTGGATCTGGGCATTCCCGTGATGCCGACCTACGGGTCCACGGAATCCTGCACCCAGGCCACGGGGGTGGCGCGGGGTTCCGGCAGGAAAGCCTATTTCACCGCCGGACGGCCTATTCCCTACCGGGAGGTCCGGATTGCCGAGGACGGGACCATCCTGCTGGGGGGAAAAACGCTTTTTTCGCGATACCTTGACAAGCCCCCCAAGCCGCTTGTCCCAGGAAACCGGATTTTTTCAACCGCCGACTTCGGCTATCTCGATCCGGAAGGCAATCTCGTGGTCCTGGGGCGGAAGGATGGGATCTTCATCTCCGGAGGCGAGAACATCTCTCCCTTCGAGATCGAAAATGCCTTGCTGAGGCTGGATTCCGTCGTAACCGCCATCGCTGTGCCAGTCCCCGATCGGGAATACGGACTGGTCCCCTGGGCCTTCGTCGAAATGCCGGGGCCTTTCAACGAGGCGGAGATGCTTGTCGCTCTGAAATCGCGCCTGCCCGGCTACAAGGTCCCCAAGCGGATTCTCCTGATGGAACACCGGGATAAAGAGGAAAAGTTGAAATACAGCCGGGAGGCACTGGCGAAGCAGGCCGGAGAAATCGCCCGGCAGGGGCGGGAAGACAGCCGATGAAAGACACGGTCCTGCATTATGAAGAATTCGGCCATCGGGATTCCGGCGCCTTTGTCTTTCTCCATGGATTTATGGGGAATCGCCACTCTCTGAAGGCCATCACGGAGCCCCTTGCCGGGACCTGCCATTGCCTTGCCTTCGACCTTCCCGGTCATGGCCGGTCCCTCTTTGACCGGAAGGATTTTCTTAACAGCCTACGGACTCTGGAAGACGTGGCCAATCTTGTCCTGCGGGATCTCGAAGCCCTGGGCGTAAACCGTTTCAGCCTCTACGGATACTCCATGGGAGGAAGGGTGGCGCAGAATATCGCCCTCCTGGCGCCGGACCGGATCGAACGGCTGGTGATCGAGTCGGCTTCTTTCGGCATTGCCGATCCGGAGGAAAGGCAGCAGCGTTATCTGCGGGATCTGGCCCTGCTGGCCAATGTCCGGACGGAGAAGGATCTTGCGGCATTCCTGGAAGGGTGGTATCGTCTCCCCCTCTTTCGCACCCTTGATGGCACACCCGCTCTGCAGCGGATTCTCCGGGAAAGGCGGGACAACAGCATTGAAGAACTCCGCCGCGCCCTGAAGATCATGAGCGTCGGCAACCACTCCTTCTTTGCGGAGCGCCTGGCGGTCCTGCATTTTCCGCTGTTCTACTTCTGCGGAGAAAAGGATGAGGCCTATACCGGAACCGCCCAAAAGATGAAGGAAGGTATCCCCAGGATGAACGTAACGGTATTTCGCGACGCCTCTCACAATGTCCACGCCCAGTTCCCGGAACAGATCCTCGGCGCTCTGGAGCGGATACTCAAGGCGGATCATCTCATCGTTCCTCCGGGGACGAAGGAAGGAGCCGAAGCGTGAATCGAGAAAAATTAAAGGCGTGGGTGCAGGCCAGCCGCCCCCCCTTCTTTGTCGCCACTCTGATTCCCCTGACCGCCGGGGCGGTTCTGGCAGGCCGGCAGGGATCTTTTGACTTTCTCCATTTTTTCCTGGTCCTCTTCGCATCTTTTCTGGTGCATTTCGCTACGAACATTTCCAACGATTACTTCGATCACATGCAGGGAACCGATGCCGGGGAATCCATCGGCGGGTCCCGCGTGCTTCAGGAAGGCAAGATCACGGTAACGGAGTTGGGGAAAGCCATCATCCTTCTCTACACCGTCGCCGCGCTTACCGGATTTTATCTCGTCTGGACCCTGAAACTGTGGGCGATTCTTCCCCTGATGGTCCTGGCCTTTTTCAGCAGCCTCTTTTACGTGGCCCCCCCCGTCAAGTACGGCTACCACGGCCTTGGCGAATTTTTCGTGGCCATCAACATGGGGCCGGTGATGGTGATGGGTTCCAACTGGGTCATCCTGGGCCGGGTGGACTGGTCGGCCCTGCCCGTTTCCTTCCCTATCGGACTGATGGTTGCGTTGATTCTTTATTATCAGAGCCTGCCCGACATGGAAACGGACCGTGCGGTGGGCAAGCGCACCCTGGCTGTCCGCCTCGGGAAAAGAGGCGCCCGGATCTTTCTGATGGCCTTCTGGATCGCGATTTATACCAGCATCGCCCTCCTGACCCTCACGGGCTGTTTTTCCCGCATCGCCTGGGGCACGCTCTTGACGCTGCCGTTTCCGATCAAGGTCTGGAGACTTGTCGTGTCGACCCGCGATTGGGTGGAACTGGACTCTTATGGGAAATACATCCGCATCTTCTACTTTGTCAACGGCCTGATCCTCATTTTAGCCCTGCTTTAAAGCCGGATCGTCTTTTAGGGGAATGACCCGGCGGCAGGCAGAAGGGATGCCGTGGGAAGACCTCCGGGAAAAGGCAATGGCAAAGCCGGCTCAGCTCGCCAAAAGGATTGCGTTAAAAGGGGAATTCAGATATTCTTTCATTAAAGTTAATCGTAAATCCCACGCCTCAATAAACCCGATAAACTGAAGCATGGCCATGCCCTCCCGGGACGCGGGTTTCAGGATGTACAGGGACATGGGGGTCAGCAAAATTGCCGTAACAGCGGAAATGAAGATTTTCAGCGGTGTGGAAAGGATACTTTAACACTCAGACGAAAGGAGAAGAACCATGGGGAAAAAATTCTTGGTGGCATTAGACAAATCCAGCAATTCCCTGAGGGCCGTCCAGTTCCTGGCGAACTCCATCAATCCCAACTCCCAGGTAACGCTCATGAGCGTCGTGGCGGATCCGGCGGCAGCCTGCGAGCTGAAAGGGCCTTCTGAAATACATCCCCTGTTGGCGGAAGAACTCAAGGACTTCTGCCTCGTTGAGGAAGCCAAAAGGGCCGCCGCCGAGGGCTTCCTGGATGAAGCAAAGAAAGCCCTGATCAAGGCGGGCTTTCCTGCCGACAATATTTGCGTTGAGCTTTGCGGACAGGAAGCCGATATCGCCGAGGACATCCTTGTTGAGGCAAGGAGAGGGAATTACGACGCCATTCTTCTGGGCCGGCGGGGCATCGCCGGGAAAAAGAAGTTCACCTTTGGCAGCATTGCCAACAAGATCGTCAATCATGCGGAAGACATCTCGATCATCGTTGTAGACTGACGGGCGGAACATTTTGCGCCCCCCCAACGCGGGAATGAAAAAAAACGGGGGGCGCCGCTTTCCATTCCGAACCATCATGTCTGATGACTTTTTCATTGACATACCATCACGCTTTTCTTATCTTCCCTCTGAAAATATCCCTGTAAAAAATGGACGTTCAAAATGGCACAATATGAAGCCGTTGTGGCGAGTCTCCTTCCCAACGGAAGGGCGGAGATTGTTATCCGGCCCGACAAGCCGGGCATTCCCGATGCGCAAGAAATCGCCCGGCGGGTTTGCCACTGCGCGACAGACAATTCCATCGTCCGGACCGAGGCATTGAACCGGGCCGGCGCTTCGGTCGGAGACTTGGTGTCCGTCTCCCGCAAGCCCTACGCCGTCCTCAAGAATGTCTTCACCCTGATTGGACTTCCCCTGATGGCCGCCATTGCGGGCGGTTTGCTGGGGAGCCGGATGGGAAGCGCCGGGATGGGTATCGCCGTCCTCGCCGGGGCATTGCTGGGCATCATGCTGGGGCTTTGGTCTTATCGGCGCGGGTCCGCAGAGAATATGCCGGTCATCGATGCCGTCATTCAATCCCGGGACAAATTTACCGACATTTTTCCCGGTCAGGCCGGCGCTGGAGGGAAGGAGCCGTCAGGCTGCCAGGTTGGCTGTGACCGTTGTAATCCGTGGCTATCGTAATTCCTTCCGTTATTTCTGAAATCCCCAGAATTCCCCGTCACGATGCCGAAAACCAGCAGGCGTGGTGCAGCCCTGCAGGACCTGCCCGGCACACCCAGTTGAAAAAAGCGGGATAAGAAAAAGAAGATCATGAAAAAAAGTCATAAAACTCTCCTGGCTGTCCTCCTCGTGGGATCGCTCTTCGGCTTTTTCTGGATGGCCTGGAGCCGGATCGCCCATGAACCTGTGGTCCGCTCCCGGTTGATGATGGGAACGCTCATCGAGATTACGGCTTACGACCGGGGGGCGGAAGGGGCCATCACGGCGGCTTTTTCGCGCATGCAGCAGATCGAGGCCGCCATCGGCCGGGATGAGTTGTCCGACCTGAACCGTCTGGCCGTCGGGGCAGGCGGCCCTCCCCTGAGAGTCAGCGAAGATACCTGGCAGATGCTCTCCCTGGCTTCCGAGTACTGGCGGAAGACCAAAGGAGCCTTTGATGTGACCGTCAACCCTCTGGTGGAACTGTGGGGCTTTGGCTACGACGGCGAGGGGAAATTCCCGGAACCGGCGGCCATCAAGACCGCTCTCCCCAAGGTCGGCAGCGACAAACTGCTCCTCTTTCCCGACAAACGGCAGATTCGGCTGGCAAAAGCCGGGATGTCGCTCACCGTGGGCGGGATCGCCAAAGGGTACGCCGTTGAGGAGGCGGCACGGATTCTCAAAAAGAACGGGGTCACGAATGCCATGATCAACGCGGGCAGCAGCATCAAAGTGATCGGGGACGGACCCGGCGGCCGCGGCTGGCGGATCGGCGTGGAAAACCCACGCTCAGCCGGGAAGCTTGTCGGGGTGATCGTCCTGCGCTCGGGGGAAGCCATGGGCACGTCCGCCGACAATCGACGGTTCTTTATCAAGGACAGTCACCGCTATTCCCATATCATCGATCCCCGCACCGGTTGGCCGGCCTCGGAAAAGATGGTCCTGGTGACCGTGGTGACAGACAACGCGGCGACCGCCGACATTGTTACCAAAGCGCTCTTCTTGAACGATCTTGACTGGAGCATGGCCTTTTTGAGGCAGGAAAAAATCAAGGCGGTGTTGATTGACGGCCAGGGGAAAATGCATAAGACCCCGGGGTTTCAATTGCTGAGGCAGTCATGATTTCCGTGGAGCACGTTTCCCATTCCTTCAACGGCCATCCTGCCCTCAACAATCTCTCCTTTCGCGTCGCACCGGGCGAATGCTTCGGCCTGCTCGGTCCGAACGGCGCCGGCAAATCGACCCTGATCAACATCCTCGTCACCCTGCTGCAGCCGGACAGCGGTTCCGTGGCGATAGACGGCTGGCCGCTGGAAACCGAGGCGGCGAAGATCCGGAGCTCCATCGGGGTTCTCTTTCAGGATTCAAGCCTGGACGAGCGCCTGACGGCTTATGAAAACCTTTATTTTCACGCCATGTTTTACCATGTGCCGCCTCGGGAGGCCCCGCAGCGCATCGCCGGCCTCCTGGCCATGATCGGACTAGCCGACCGCAGCCGCGATCTGGTCATCACCTTCTCCGGAGGCATGAAGCGCCGCCTGGAAATCGCCAGAAGCATTCTCCATCACCCCCGGGTCCTCCTTCTGGACGAGGCGACCGTCGGCCTCGACCCCCAGGCCCGCCGCCGCATCTGGGAATACATCGCAACGCTCCGCCGGACTTATTCCCTAACCGTCCTCCTTACGACACACTACCTGGAAGAAGCGGAAATCTGCGACCGGATCGCCATCCTCGATAAGGGGGCCGTCATTGCCTGCGATACCCCCGCCCGTTTAAAGGAGCTTCACGGACAGAAGACCCTGGACGATCTCTTCCTCCACCTGACCGGCCGCGACCTGCAGGATTCGGAAACCGGCGAACTGGAGCGGTTGAAGGCGACCCTTCGCGTGCGGAGGATCAAATGAGAAGCGGCCTTCGGGACAGCTACTACATCATGAAACGCGATCTCATCCGGGCAAGGCGCCAGAAAATGCCCCTGATCGGAGCGGTTGTCCGGCCGGCGCTCTGGCTTTTCCTCCTCGGAACGGGGCTCAAATTCGGGTTCATCGCCCTGCCACTCGTCGGGATCAACTGGCAGCAGTATATCTTCCCCGGGATCATTGCCATGAATGTCCTCTTCTCCGGGGTGATGGCCGGGGCCACGATCGTCTGGGACCGCGAATTCGGATTTCTGAAAGAGATCACCATCGCCCCGATTCCCCGCTGGTCGATCATCCTCGGCAAGGTTCTCAGTGGCTCCATCATCGCCGGTTTTCAGGGGTTCATTGTGCTGGCGGTTTATCCCCTGCTCGGCATTTCCCTGGGCCTCCTGCAGTTTGTCCAGACCCTGCTGGCCATCTTCTTCATCGCCCTGGCCGTAACCGCCGTCGGCGTGCTGCTTGCAGCGCGAATCCGCTCCCTGGAGGGATTCGGCGCGGTCAACAATTTCGTCGTCATGCCGGTCTTCTTCCTGAGTGGCGCCCTCCACCCCCTCTCCAATATCCCGGAATGGCTGAAAATTCTGATTTACCTCAATCCCTTCAGCTATGCGGTCGACCTCCTGCGCGTTCTCCTCCTGGGGCTGGACGGAAATCCCGCCTTCGATATCCTGGCCATCGCCCTTTTTACGAACGTTGTCTTTCTGTCCGCCCTCTACCTCTTCGCCCAGCGGAGACAATATTACCTTTGAAAGGGGAGAAGTAGATGGAAAAATCTTTCAGCAGGGAGCTGGCCTGTTGTCGCTGCTGCCCGCGGGGGTGCGAGGTAAACCGTCTGGCCGGGGAGACCGGTTTCTGCCGGATCGGCGCCGGGATTCCCGTTGCCCATATCGGGTTGCATTTCGGCGAGGAACCTCCCATTTCCGGCTCCCGGGGATCGGGCGCCATCTTTTTCGCCGGTTGCAATCTCCGCTGCCTCTTCTGCCAGAACCATCAGATCAGTCAGGAATTTCAGGAAAGCGACTATCGTACGCTGTCGCCCCGGGAGCTTGCCGCCGAGATGCGCCGTCTTGAAGAGGCCGGGGCACATAACATCAATCTTGTCTCCCCTTCCCATCTGATCTTCCCTCTGGCCGACGCCATCTCAATCGCCCGCGCCCAGGGCCTGGCCATTCCGGTCGTCTATAACTCCAACGGCTATGATTCCGTTGAGGCGCTGCGCCAGATCCGGGGACTCATCGATATCTTTCTGCCGGACCTCAAGTATCTCGATTCTCATACGTCGGGCGAACTTTCCGCCGCCCCCGGTTACGGGGAGATCGTCCAGGAGGTCCTGCGGGAGATGTTTGCCCAGGTTGGCCATCTGGAGTTCGACAATGCCGGGATGGCCAAGAGAGGTCTTCTGGTGCGCCATCTCGTCCTGCCTGGCTATCTCGAGAACAGCCTTTCCTGCCTTGATTTCCTGGCCGGCCTCTCCCGAAATCTTTACATCAGCATCATGTCCCAGTATTCCCCTCAGTTCAAGGCCAGGGAATATCCGCAGCTCAACAGGACGATTTCCGAGCGGGAATATGATACGGTCATTGCCTATGCCCTGGAACTTGGCCTTGAGAATGCCTTTGTTCAAGAATTCGAAAGCAATGAAGCCTATCTTCCCGATTTTTCAAAGCCTGACCCCTTTGGCGCTCAATAAGCGGTTTTGACCGGAAGTTTTTTTGCTGAAACCCCGGTCATATCTGAATTTCCCCCTTTATGGACCCCTCTCAAGCGGCAAAAATATTACTTGACAAACATGTAATTACATAATATCCACATCACCGCTATCATAGACATGAAATAGACACCTGTGACAGCGGGCCAGTGCGAAAAATAAGGGATCCTGAAAAACGCCGGCAAGAGAAATTTGAAGAGAATTTTCGGAAGCAACGTTGGAGCGCTGAAGCCTGGTTGCGACTTTTAACGGTTTCTTTCCAGCAAGAGAGCGCTTTCGGGAATTCTTGATTTTGCAGCATAATCTTTAATCAAATCAATGGATTATCAACTATGAGCACGTCATTATTGACTTTTGCCAAAGGTGGGGTTCACCCTCAAGAATCCAAAGAGATTGCCGAGCATTTGGCTATTGAGAAGATGCCCTTACCGGAGGAGTTTGAAATCCCGCTTCTTCAGCATTTCGGAGCTCCCTGCCAACCCCTTGCAAAGAAAAAAGACCGCGTGGAAGAAGGCGATCTGATCGGTCAGGCTCAGGGTCTGGGAGCGAATGTTCATGCCAGTGTCACGGGGACTGTGACGGATATCGGCACTTCCAAAGGGCCGGTTTCTCTGAGCGTTCCTTCCATTACCATCGCTCGGGATCTTGAAGCGCCGGATAAAGTTTATTCGCCTTCAGACTGGAAGGGACTGACATCGCAGGAACTGCTGCAAAAAATCAAAGATGCCGGGATCGTTGGTATCGGTGGCGCCGGTTTTCCGGCCCATGTCAAGTTGGCCCCGCCTCCCGGTACGAAGGTTGATAAACTCGTTTTGAATGGTGCGGAGTGCGAACCCTATTTGACCACCGACCACCGGGTCATGCTTGAAAAGCCTGAGGAGGTCATTGAAGGGACAAAGATCCTTCTGCGCGTTTTAGGGATCTCGGAGGGACATATCGGCGTTGAAGCCAATAAAAAGGACGCCATCGATGTCCTGCGGAAAGCCCTGGAGAAGCAGAATCTCGAAGGTCTGAAAATCACGGTCGATGCCCTCCAGGTCAAGTACCCGCAGGGTTCTGAAAAGCAATTGATCGAAAGCGTCACCGGACGAAAGGTTCCTGGTGGCGGTCTGCCTTTTGATGTCGGTGTGATTGTTCAGAATATTGGGACAACCAAGGCCATTTATGATGCGGTCGTTCTCAATAAGCCGCTTTACGAGAAAGTCGTCACCATCTCCGGCAGAGGCATCGCCAGACCGGCAAACCTGCAGGTGCGGGTGGGAACACGCATCAGCGATATCGTTCGTTATCTGGGAGGCACGAAGCCCGATCTGGCCAAGATTGTTATGGGCGGTCCCATGATGGGATTTGCCGTGTCCACCCTGGACATTCCCGTCACGAAGACAGTTTCCGGCGTTCTGTTCCTGACCCAGGATGAGATTGATGACTCGCCCTATGGACCCTGCATCCGTTGCGGGTGGTGCCTGGATGCCTGTCCCATGGGTCTTTCTCCCAACGAAATCGCCCTCTACGTAGAAGCCGGAAGGGGAGTCGATACCGCGCAATTCGGGGTCTTCGACTGTTTTGAGTGCGGCTCTTGTGCTTTTGTATGTCCCTCCAAGAGACCGCTTGTCCAATTCATCCGCCTGGCCAAGCAGAAGGCAAAAAGATAGTTTAAAAGATAAGGAGCCAAGCCATCGTGGAGCAAGTAAAAGATACTCAGATTTCAGAAAATCCATTACCGGCACTTACGGTCTCCCTCTCGCCCCATGTCAAGAGCCGTGAATCCACGGCCAAGATCATGTGGACCGTGAACGCTTGCCTGTTACCTCCCCTGATTTTATCGGTTTTCATCTTCGGATTCCAAACCCTGATCACTACTCTGGTTAGCGTTCTGAGTTGCGTTTTGACCGAAGCGATTTCCCAGAAGCTTCTGCATCGTCCTATCACCATCAAGGATGGCAGTGCCGTGATAACCGGCCTTTTACTGGCCTACGTGATCCCACCCGGCGTCCCCTACTGGATGCCGATCCTGGGTGCGGTCATGTCCATTTACATTACGAAGCATCTTTTTGGCGGATTGGGGTTCAATATTTTCAATCCGGCCCTGATCGGCCGTGCCTTTCTCGTCGCAACCTTTCCGGTTGCCATGACCTCGGCCTGGATTGTCCCCATCCGGGATTTTTCCATCTTCCAATACATGCAACCGGGAGTTGACGCCGTTGCTACAGCTACGCCTCTCTACGTTCTCAAACATTATGGTCTCGCTGCTGTCATTGATAAATACGGTGCACTTTCTACAATTTATAAGGATTTCTTCCTCGGCGTCCGCCCCGGTTGCATCGGAGAAACGTCAAATCTCCTCATCCTCCTTGGAGGCGCGTTTTTAATCTTCAAACGTTATATCTCCTGGCATATTCCGGTTTCAGTCATCGCCTCCGTTGCCATTTTCACCTGGATCTTCGGCGGGGAAGGCTACTTCAGCGGCGATCCCATTCTGGCGGTGCTTTCCGGTGGTATCTTTCTGGGTGCCATTTTCATGGCCACGGATTATGTCACTGCCCCCAGTCAAAAAATCGCTCAACTGATCTTCGGGGCCGGGGTTGGGGCAATAACCGTATTGATTCGCCTCAAGGGCGGCTACCCCGAGGGCATCTGTTATGCGATCCTGCTTATGAATACGCTGACGCCGGCTCTAGAATCATGGTTTAAACCCCAGCGTTTTGCTCCTGCGAAAGGTACGGTAAAATGAACGAAATTATACGGATCACGTTTCGCTTAACGCTTTCCTGTTTTCTCGCCGCCCTCATCATGGGTGGAGCCTTTGTATTCACCGATAAAGCGAAGAAAGAGAATGAGCACAAGGAAGTTCAGACAACGATGCTGAGTCTGCTGGGTTACGGCAGCCAGAATCCCGCGCCGAAAGACCTGAAGCTCTACTCTCTTTACCGCTACATCATCGAAGAGAAGGGGACAACCTATCTTGGCTACATGGTTCCCGTCGCCAACGGAGGCAAGGAATCCTACGAGTTGCTCAAGCTGTCCCTGGAGGGGAAACTTGTCCAGCGCCTCCCCTTAAACGTCTCTCCGGAAAAGGCTGCCGAGGAAACGGAGCGGAAGGCGGCCCTTAAAGAGGCCCTCAAAACGGATCAGGGCATTTCCTATCAGGATTCGACGGTTGTAGCCCGCAAAGGGGATAAGAAAGTTGCCTATATGCTTTCCGGCAAATTCGGCGGCTTCAAGACTTTTATCAAGGTCATCGTATCCCTGAGTCCGGAGTTTGACGTCCGCGGTCTGGAGATCATGGAACATGAAGAGGACCCGGGATTGGGAGCAGAGATCTCGCAGAACTACTTCAAGAATCAGTTCCGGAACAAATCCTTTGACCGTCTCAAGACTTTGAATGTCGTCAAGGAACCTCTGCCTGAAGATTATCGCCGTTATCTGGACGCTCCGGATAAGTCCAGCGGCGAACAATTGGATACGATCCTCAAGCAGTACCGCGACAAAGATATTTATGCCCTGACCGGCGCCACGATCTCCAGCCGGTGCGTAACCGATGGTGTCAAGAACATGGTCAAACGATTTGCCTACCGGATCAAGATCCTGGATGAGGCAATCGCAAGCCGGAAGATACCCGCTTTGATTTGATGTAAAGGAGGAGAATCTTGGCTGTCACAAAATTAACCAAATCTGAACTTCTCGTTAACGGTATTTTGCTGGAAAATCCGATTTTCCGTCTGGCCCTTTCCATGTGCCCCGCGGTCGGATTGACAACCTCCGTCAAGAACGGGTTACTGCTAGGTACCGCCGTTCTTTTCGTGCAAGTCTTTTCCAGTTGCACAATTGCCGCCATCAAAAACTTCATTCACCCCCGGATTCGCATCCCGACCTATACGTTGACCATTGCCACCTGGGTTACGGTTATTGACCTCGTGTTGGCGGCCTACGTCCCGGATGCTTACAAACAGGTGGGTCTCTTTGTCAAATTGATCGTCGCCTTCGCAATCATCACCATGCGCCTGGAAATGTTTGCCTGCAAAAATACGGTGGGTAATTCCTTCTTCGACGGTGTGGGCATGGGTATCGGATTCATGGTCGGGATGGTAACCATCGGTTTCGTCCGGGAACTTCTTGGTTCGGGAACACTGCTCGGTTACGATATCCTTGGATTCAAGCCCCTTCTTTTCTTCGTACTTCCAGCAGCCGGTTTCTTCTGCGTGGGTATCATGATGGCGATGTTCAACTACATTGAGATAGTTTTCAATCGCAGTAAGGAGAAGAAATCATGATCGCTTTTATGAAACGCACTGTAAAGCTTTTCCTGCTGATACTTGTCCTGCTGATTGTTCTTCCTGGATACGGTAACGCGGAAAACACCTTCTTCAAAAAGTCCGCCTTCAAGGATAACCGCACCATCACGATTGAGTTCGCGGGAGAACTGGACCAGAACTGGGCCACCAATCCAGCCAATTTCAAGGTGTTTGAAAAGTCGAATCCTGATGTCCTTCTTCCGGTCGAAAAGCTGGCCCTGAGCCCTGACAAGCGGACGGTATCTCTCAATTTCAAAGACGATCTAAACCAGAAAGAACCTCATGTCGTCAGTACGACGGCGGTTCGCTCACAGGGCAAGGACATGGGAACGGCCCTGATAGACGTTAAAAAACCCTATATCGGATTTCTCTTTTCGATTCTGATCGGAGCCATGCTGATCAACAATTACGTCTTTACCAAGTATCTGGGCCTTTGTGTCTTTATCGGGACATCAAAGAAAAAAGATACGGCGATTGGCATGGGCGTAACCTTCACAATCGTCATGGTTGTCAGTGCCATGATCTCGTGGTTCCTGTATCAGTTCGTTCTGAAACCATTCCGGCTTGATTTCCTGCAGGTTGTCGTTTTTATTGGCCTTGTATCGCTTACGGTTCAGGCAGTTGATACGGTTCTCCGCAAAGTCAATCCAACTCTTTTCAAGGCGTTCGGTGTGTACCTTGTCCTGGTGATCGCAAACTGCGTCATTCTGGCTGTTCCTTTGACGCTGGCAAGCAATGAATACAACGCCTTTGAAAGTTTCATGCTTGCATTGGGAGCTGGCGGCGGCTTCCTTCTTGCCCTCTTTTTGATGGCATCATCCAGAGAGAGGCTGGAACTGGCCAATGTACCGCCGACATTCAAAGGTCTGCCCATTGCCTTTGTAACAACCGGCCTTTTCGCTCTAGCGTTTATGGGCTTTTCCGGGATGGCCATATTTTAAGGATAAAGATTAATCGAGGTATGACATGGATCCAGTATTGTTGAAGTTGGCGCTGGGAGGAATTGCTTTCCTCGTTTGTATCGGATTGTTGTTCGGCATTGGTCTGGCTTTGGCAGCGCAGAAGTTTGCTGTGGAAGCCAACCCGAAAGTGGAGGAAGTGCTGGAAGTCTTAGCCGGTGCACAGTGCGGCGGCTGTGGATATCCAGGTTGTGAAGGATACGCCGAGGCCGTTGTACATGATCCCGACGTGCCTACGAATCTTTGTTTTCCTGGCAAGGCCGCCGTTGCGGAAGCGGTTGCTGAAATTACGGGGAAAAAAGTAGGGGGTGCGGCAGACATAATTGCCTCGGTCCGGTGTTCCCGTATCGAGGGAGGGGTTGGACAGAAATATCAGTATTTGGGCTACGAGACTTGTGCCGGCGCCAGCCTGGCTTTTGGGGGCCCCCATGAATGCTCCTATGCCTGCATTGGTTTAGGGGATTGCGTGGCATCCTGTCCATTCGGCGCCATTACCCTGGAGAATGCCTATCCGGTGATTGACGCGGCAAAGTGTGTCGGCTGCGGCTCCTGTATGCGGGCGTGCCCCAAGAAGGTGATCGAGTTGATCCCCTTGAAAGCTCGTGTGTGGGTACCGTGCAGCACCCATGATCCGGGTAAAACGGTGCGGGCTCTCTGCAAAGTGGGGTGCATTACCTGTAAGATGTGCGTAAAGGCCTGCCCTGCCGGTGCGGTCAGCGTTGAGAACGACCTGGTTCGCATCGACCATGAAAAATGCCTGGCCTATGGACCGGAATGTAATTTAGCCTGTGTTGAGAAGTGTCCTCGCAAGATATTCCAGACATTCCAGACGGAAGGGAAAAAGGCAGGAGTCCTTCAGGCAGCCTAGGACAGGAAACCTTTGAACTGAAAATAAAAGAGGGTATAGCCCCAAAGGCCGTACCCTCTTTTGTATCTTGCGCTTTGCCAATGACTCACGCTGCCAAATATGGCACGTGCTTATTGGAAGTATTTATCCAGCTGATCTACTCTGGAACAGCATCGTCAAGATGTTTTTCCAGATTAATGAAATCAGAGCGATTGAACCCTGCCGATATAAAGAACGATACCATATCCACGGCATCCCACCGCAGAGCTGTATAAATATCCATCACTCCCTTTTGTTTGAAATATTTAAAGATGCTTTCCACAAGGGCCTTCCCTATTCCGCTTCCCATATAATTTGGATGTGACTCCAGCGCAATAATCCAGCCGCTTTTTTCCAGGCCGAAACTCGGCCCCTTGATCTCACCTATGATATATCCCGTCACCTGGCCGTCCTTAATCGCTACATAGCCAACCACATCCTGCTTCCGAAGATGGAGTTCGATGCTCTGCATCCAGGAATCGGCAATGTTACCCTTCATGATAGCACGATGGATGGCCGTAATTTCCGGGGCATATCTAAAATCGATTTCTTTTATCTCTATTTCATCTGCCATTTTGTTACTCAATCAATCCGTATAATTTTTAAATGTTTTCCGATCCAATCCGGAGGCAAGTAAACCCGGCCACTGTTACCGCTCTGCTTGACCTCTTTGGAAATCATTTCTTCCCCATATACTTCAAATTTGACTTTTTGAAATATATTGCTGTCCGATGGTCTATCAGCAGTGCTCTCCACAGGCTGATCCTCGATTTTTGTCGATGACGGCTCCATTATTTTCTCCTCTGACTTCTCAGACAGTTTTTTGGATAACGGAGGTTTCAACAATGAGCTCTTTTTTTCTGATTCCTTTGTTCCCATAATCCTTATTTCCTGACTTTTTTCCCTGCCATATTTTTATAAATTTTCAATGGCTTTAGCTATGATGTAACTTTAATTTTGTCAAGAAATATCTTTCATGAGGTTAAAAAGCAGCCTTGTTTAATTCTCCTTCTCGTCACCCGTCAGCCCTAGATCTCTTTATGAAATTACCTTAAAATACAACATTCCACTTGTGTAAAACCCTCTGAAACAATTCTTCTTTTTCAGAGGGTTTCATAAAATCAATAATGATCGATTGTTAAACTAATTCATTCTGCTTTCCCATTTGACGGTTTAGGTCATCCCATAGCCGCCGTCGACTCTCAGCAGCTGACCTGTTACATACTTTGAATCATCACAGCCGAAGAAAACGAATGCGGGGGCCACTTCTGACGGATCAGCATACCGTGCGAGCAGAATGCGTCGCATGTAGATTTCCTTCAATTTTTCATCCGTGGTGATTTTTTCGGTCATATCGGTTGTCACAATGCCCAGTGAGATCACATTTGCTGTAACATTGAATTTTGCAAGCTCTCTTGCGGCGGACATGGTGAAAGAAAGAATACCGCCTTTCGCCGAAGCGTAATTAATCTGTCCAGTCGTTCCCACCAGTCCGGCAACAGAAGTAACATTGATGATTTTCCCGTAATTCTGTTCCATGAAATATTTTGACGCCGCCTGGACACAAAGGAAGGGACCCTTCAAATGGATGTTGACCACGGCATCCCATTGTTCTTCCGTCATTTTATGGAGCATCGCCGGTTTTGTCGCACCTGCATTGTTTACGAGAACATCAATTCTCCCGAAATTATCGACAGCGGCCTGAACGGTTTTCACCGCCTCTTCCTTTATTTCGACACGCCCCTGAACGGCCACTGCCCGGCGTCCCATTTTCTCAATCATGGCGACTACTTCATTGGCTGCAGCATGATTACCGGCATAGTTTACGATAACATCAGCGCCTTCCTGCGCATAGGCAAGACAAATAGCTCGTCCTACCCCTCTTCCGCCGCCGGTTACTACCGCTACCTTACCATCTAGCTTTCCCATTTCTAAATCCCCCTGTCATTATTATTGTTGATGTTAGTCAATCGAAGTACTTTCATGGTCTTGGCTATCTGATGAATGTTACGATTGGTCCACAATTCCCAAGTTTCAAGACTCTCATCCTGATTTGGCCATTGAATTAGAATTATTTAAGAATGGGCTCGGCCTTAAAAGGCACATGGCAACATGATCACGTCTCTGGAGCAGAATCGTGAAATATTACAGTGTGGTGCAATAACAACTTGGTCCTCTTTTGTCAAGTCAATTCTACGAACTTTAAAGTTTCTCTATCCCTTGTCCGCGCTTTCCAGCCTGGCTCAAGAAACACAATCCTCGATCGTTGGACGGATTTCTTTCTCGACAGGTTTTCGAAACAACAATGGGGATTTAGAGTCTCCCTCTAAATCCCCATTATCCGTGAAAAATAATATCTAAGATATTTGGTGCCGAAGGCCGGACTTGAACCGGCACGGTCATGAACCACTACCCCCTCAAGATAGCGTGTCTACCAGATTCCACCACTTCGGCAATTTTCCCAAAACATGACTCGCCAGGAAAATCGTCCGTGCTTTCTATAATGCCATTATCGAAAGCACGTTTCAAGCGACGAACAAGCTACCCTACCCTTGCTGATTTTGTCAACATGAAAAGCTTCTCCTGACAATTTTTCCTGATACGGCGGCCCTCACTTCGCTGGCTGGGTCTGTGGGGCGGTAACCGGCGGAGCCGCGCTTTTAGCCGGCAACTGTGCCGGTACCGGGGCCGGGGCTGGTGCCGGGGTCGTCACCGGTCTTTCCGCAACGGGACGGGAAGCCCCCTCCATCAGAGAAGAACTCTTACGGATCGACGTATAGGACAGAAAAAGGGATGTCAGCATGAAAATGATGGCAACCGCAGTCGTCATCTTTCCCAGAAATGTTCCCGCTCCGCTGCTTCCGAAGACGGTCTGACTTGCGCCTCCGAATGCCGCCCCCATATTGGCGCCCTTGCCGGCTTGAAGAAGAACCACGATCACCAGGACGAAACAGGAAAGGATATGTAATACATTGATCAGAATATGCACAATTTCAGCCTCTTTAATTTCTTTTTAGCTTCTCGCTGGATAAGGATGACCTTGAAGAAATAGTTCGCGAGCAGCAACGCTGTGCCGTATATCATCGATGTTGAAAGAATTCAATCCTTTTTCCCTGACGCAACGATTAAAATCAACATTACGCGAAAAGAGTAACTTCAACAATTTCCGCCGATCCCTTCATTTTCTGCTGTTAGAAGAGTTGTCTTTTGCATTATAAGTAAAGAAAAAGTGAAATGTTGCTCAAGAAGTACACTACTTCCAGGAAGAACAAAGGAAGAGGAATATCCGGGCAGAGGAGGCAGGATGAAGAATACCGACATCGCCGGGATCTTTGAGCAAATGGCGAATTTCCTGGAAATCAAGGGCGAAAACCCATTTAAAATCCGGGCTTATCGCCGAGCCGCCCAGGTTGTTGAACATCTGCCCCGGGAAATTGCCGTCATGCTGGCGTCAGGGGAGGATTTGAAAGCCCTTCCCGGGATCGGCCAGGCGATCGCCGCCAAGATGGAGGAACTGGTCCGCACCGGACATCTGGCTGCCTGGGAAACCCTGAAGAATTCTCTTCCTGAAGGTCTCTCCGATCTTCTCGAGATTCCGGGCATTGGCCCGAAGACCGCCTATCGCCTGGCGACGGAACTGGGAATTTCCTCTGTCGATGAGTTGGAATCGGCCATTCAACAGGGGAAGGTGGCCTCTCTCTTTCGACTCGGGGATCGGACCGCGGAAAATCTGTTGCACCAGATTCAATCCTTACGACGCAAGGATCAACGCATTCCCCTGGGACAAGCGCTTCCCGTGGTTGAGGAAGTTCTATCCCGGCTCCGGCTCCTGACGGGCGCAAAGAATCTCCTTGCGGCAGGGAGTCTCCGTCGCTTCCGGGAAACCGTCGGCGACATCGACCTCATGGGAACGGCAGAGAATCCCGAGGACGTCATCCGTTCCTTTGTATCCCTCCCCCTGGTTCGAGAAGTCCTGGCCCAGGGACCGACAAAGGCCAGCGTGATCCTGGCCGACGGGCTCCAAGCCGATCTGCGGATAGTGGAACATGAAGCCTTCGGATCGCTCCTTCAATATTTTACGGGAAGCCAGCAGCACAACATCGCCTTGAGGACCCGGATGCAGAAAAAAGGGCTGAAACTCAGTGAATACGGAATCACCGATGTCGCCACGGACAAAGTGGAAAAGTTTGCCACGGAAGAGGCCTTTTATGGACGCCTGGGAATGCAGTATATACCGCCGGAAATTCGCGAGGATCACGGGGAGATCGAACTGGCGGCAAGAAATGCCCTTCCGGAACTGGTCCAGCGTTCCAACATCCAGGGAGATCTCCATGTGCATACGGACTGGAGTGATGGCGCGGCATCCCTCGAGGTCATGGCCCAGGCGGCGAAAGCGGCGGGCTACTCCTACCTGGCGATTACGGATCATTCCGGCGGCCTGGGCGTTGCCGGAGGATTGAATGAGGAACGGCTGCTGAAACAGCAACAGGCCATCCGCCGGCTCAACAAAGAGCTGGAAGGAATTCGGCTGCTCTCGGGAATTGAAGTCAATATCCTGGCCGACGGGCGACTGGACCTGTCGGATGAAATCCTTTCCGGGCTGGATGTTGTTGTGGCCTCGGTGCATTCCGCCCTGAACCAGAACGAGGCAAAGATGACCAGGAGAATTCTGAAGGCCCTGGAGAACCCTCATGTGGATATCCTGGCTCACCCGACCGGCCGTCTCATCGGGAGGCGGGAACCCGTCGCCGTGGACCTGGAAGCCGTTTTTCAAGGGGCGGCAGCGCACCGCAAGATTCTGGAGATCAATTGCATGCCGGACCGCCTGGATCTTCAGGACATTTCCATATACCGGGCCAGGGAGTTGGGCATCCTGCTGGCGATCAGCACGGATGCCCACCGTCCGGAACATTTCGGTCTGATCCGTTTCGGCATCGGCATGGCCCGGCGTGGCTGGTGCCAGCCTTCCTCCATCCTGAATACGCGACCGGTTGAAGAGGTCCTTGCCTTCCTAAAGCGGGGCGATGTCTTCCGATAGGCCAGAAAGGGCTCAGCGGTGGCGGGTAACGGCAATGCGGGGACAGAGATCTCCGAGGGGGCAGGCGCTGCAGAGGGGTGAAAGAGGACGGCAGACGCGCTGACCGAAGGAAACCAGGAGGGTGTTGTAGCGGGACCAGTAGCGTCGCGGCAGGACGTCTTGCAGAGCCGATTCCGTCTGCTCCGGGGTTTTGGTGCTCACCAGACCGAGACGGTTGGAGATCCGGTAGACATGGGTATCCACACAGATGGCTTCTTGCCCGTAGCCCAGGGAAAGTACAAGATTGGCCGTTTTACGCCCCACACCATTGAGGGAAAGCAGATCTTCCAGAGTATCGGGAACCCGGGAGGAAAACCGGTCGAGAAGGTCCCGGCAGATTCCTGAAATCTGCCGGGACTTGTTCCGGTAAAAGCCGACGGGATAAATGGCCCGGCGAATTTCTTCTTCGCTCAGCTTCAGCATCCCCTCCGGCGTTGAGGCCAGACGAAAGAGCCTCTCCGTAGCTGCGGCCGTGACCTCGTCTTTCGTACGGAGACTGAGCACTGTGGAAATGAGGATCTCAAACGGATTGTGCTGCGTTTCCGCCAGTTGTGTGACGATGGAAATATAAGCACCTTCCAGACTGACCTCCAGTCGATCAATCAGAAGGGCGATCTTTTCATGGTCCATAAACAGGCTTCGGCATGCTTCGAACTAGCTGTACCCTTCCTCGTAGGCCAGCATGTCCAGATGTAGGGTGGCAATGTCTTCAACGTCGAGATTGGCCTCCTGTTCCGTCTCTCTCAGATCGACCATCTTGATGTAACGTTTGCAGACATTACACACATCCACGCGGTAGCGCTCATCCCCTTCGATGGTGAAATAGGCAAGGGCGTGCTGTTCTTCATTGCCGCAGAAGGGACATTTCACCCGCCGGTAGTGCCACTCAAAACCGCACTGGTTGCAGAAGAGATACCGACGTCCATCACCGGCCTTGATCTTCCCGATTTTCGGTTCTTTTCCGCAGATCGGGCAGTAGCCTTCAGACCATCCGAGTTGGGAAATCCTCTCGCCGTAATGATGGGCGATCTTTTCCAATTCCGGTCTCAGACTTTCTTCCAGAAACAGCTCCACAAGATCATAAAAATCATCATCCTTTTCCTCGGGAAATTCTCCTTCGGCAAGGGGGTCGAAGGTGTAACGGATCATCTTCTCAAAATCCAGCTCTCCGTCCTCGAGCTGTTTCAGCATTTCCTGTGTTCTTTCCGGGGACCGCTTTCCTGCGATTTCCAGCAGCTTGAGGAAATAATTCCGCGGCAGAGAGATATCGAATTTTCCGGAGATAAAGTCAATAAGAGGTAAACCACCTGCCACTTTCTGGGGGATCAGGTGTTCATCCACCGGAAAGATCATTCCGCCGGAAGTCTTGAGATACTCTTCCCTGAGGATGAGCAACTCCGCCAGAATATCCAGCAGTTCGCTGTAGTACGGACTGTCGGATTTGTACTGCTCAATCGTCTTTAAGGCATTCAGCATGTTCGCCATGCAGTTTGAGGCCTCCTGTCCTTGGACTTGCATCTTGAAAGGCAATTTCAAAACGCTTGGTACGTATATAATCCTTCTTTTTAAAAGTGCAAGCAATTATTAATCCCCTTTTTCACGGAGATACCGCTTGAAATGCAATCCGGCTTCGTCTATAAAATTCAGACATTTCTCGTTTCACAAAACCGTGATGTCCGGGGGCCGCGCTCTGCCCCGGTCATCCTTGAAACAATACCGCTGGAAGATGGCATAAGGAGCAACATTAGAGATGAAATCCCTCATTCCTGTCATTTCCATCGTCGGCAAATCCAATACGGGAAAAACGACGTTGATTGAAAAGCTGATTCCGGAACTGGTCACAAGGGGATACCGGGTGGCAACCATCAAACATCATCTTCATGATTTCGATATCGATGTCGAAGGCAAGGACAGCTGGCGGCACCGGCAGGCAGGCGCCCGGGCAACAATCGTTGCAACCCCGCGAAAGGTGGCTTTGGTTGAAGATGTGGAGGAAGATTTCAGCATTGAGGTCCTCCGGGAACGCTACGTCCACGATGTGGATCTGATTCTGACGGAAGGGTTCAAAGGCAACCCCCATCCAAAGATTGAGATTTACCGGGCCATCCTCAAGCGGGAGCTGCTCTGCGGTCCGGAGGATAATCTGTTTGCCCTGGCCAGTGACACACCGCTGAAAATCGGCGTACCCTGCCTGGACATCAACGATACCCAGGGACTGGTGGATCTTATTGAAGCGACGGTTCTGAAAAAATAAACCGGATTTGACGTAACAGCCTTGATTCCGATAATGCCGCATGTGACCCATGGATATTTCGACGATTGACTTCGGGCGCATCCTGAAATGGGTGCTGATCGTCCTGATTACAGGATTTATTGCCCAGTTCGGAAAGTCCTTTGCCAAATACATCCTGGAAAAAATCCGGAGAAAAAAAACCCTTGAGGGACAGGAACCGGATTCCCTTGACGACGGACGAGCGCCGCTGCGGCCGACCCTTTCACCGGATCGGGATATGGCGAAGGGGAAAAAACCGGAAACCGTGTCGGACACGGCCCCTCTGGAAGAAAAAGACCAGGCCAAACTCCGGAAAAAAGCGCTCAAGGCGCAAGTCAAGGAGCAAAAGAAGGAAAAGATTTAAAATATCCCCTGCGGGATGAAGTCCGGAAAAAAGGCCATTCTTGCGATCCGATGTCTTCTCAGGACCGCCTTCAGGAAAGAATATCCTGTCCGTATCCCCGATCCGCTTCGAGGTTGGTCCGCCCGGCAGCCTCCTTGGACAGAACATCGCAACGTTCGTTTTCCGTATTGTTCGCATGTCCCCGTACCCAGACGAAAGTGACCTCATGCAGGGAGCATAGATTCAGCAGCCGTTCCCAGAGATCGGGATTGAGCGCCTTTTCCCGGGAATTCCGCTTCCAGCCGTTTGCCCGCCAGCGTTTTGCCCATCCCTTGTTGATGGCATTTACAAGATATTGTGAATCCGAGTAAAGAGTGACTGCACAGGAGACCTTCAAGGCCTCAAGACCTTTAATGGCCGCGAGGATTTCCATGCGGTTGTTCGTCGTCAGCCGATAGCCGCCGGAGAGTTCTTTACGGTGTTCTCCATAGAGGAGCACAACCCCGTACCCTCCCGGTCCGGGATTCCCCAGACAGGCGCCATCGGTGAAGAGCGTTACTTTTTTTTGAGAAGCGTCCATGCCGGGAGTTGCCGTCTTCTTGCTCCCGGTTCGAGGAGTTGACCCCATCTCTTTTGCCTCTTTCCTTTCTTTTCTTGTCAATGCTTCATGCCTGTTCTTTCGATGCCCGGAAAGAAGAACGCATCATACTTGAGCACAGCAGAAGGTTGCAAGGAAAGAAAGCAAGGGCCGACTCCCACACCGAAGCAGGGGGGAAACAACCGGTCGTCCTGCGCCGGCTTCCTCCAAATGACTGTATTGCCAAACGGTCCGAGAATGGTTATCTTTGTTTCGCAATTCCAGATCAAGAATGATATCGAGAAGGCAAGGCAGAGGCGACGCAGTCGACCACAGACGGATGTCGAGGAACCAATAACGAAACCAGACAGAGCGTGCTTTGGGAATGGAATGAATGGATAATTCCAGAGCGCCGGGAGGTTGCGGTATGGACGAAAATAACTGGCTGCAGCAATTTTCGAAATCGCAAAGGGACAAATGGATCGGAGGTGTCTGCGGAGGATTGGGGGAGCATACGCCCATTCCGTCCTGGTTCTGGCGATTTCTGTTTGTTTTTCTGTTCCTCTTCTGTGGTTTCGGATTCCTGCTGTACATTCTCCTGTGGATCTTCGTTCCGAAAGGCGGCAGCACTTGAAATGCACCGGCGACGCCTGATAAAGGGATTGGCGGCCGTCAAAACAAAAAAGCGCCGGAAATCGTCCGGCGCAGATAAACTCCTGAGAGAAATATGTCATGAATACACTCAAAGTGATCCTCCTGCTGGCCTCCCTGTCCGGTCTGCTCATGCTCGTCGGCTATTTTGTCGCCCGGGGGACCGGCGTCGTGATTGCCCTTGTCCTCTCGGCCCTGATGAACTTCGGGAGTTACTGGTACTCGGACACCATTGTTCTGCGCATGTATTCCGCCCGGGAAGTCTCCCGGCAAGAAGCCCCTGTTCTCCACAACGCCGTGGAATCCCTATCTGCCAAGATCAAGATGCCAAAGCCGCGGCTATACGTGATTTCCAACGAGACGCCCAATGCCTTTGCGACGGGAAGAGATGAAAACCATGCCGCCGTCGCAGTGACGTCCGGCATCCTGAAAATTCTCAATAAGGATGAACTGGAAGGCGTTCTCGCCCATGAACTGGCCCACATTCAACACAAGGACATCCTGATCGGCTCCATGGCGGCAACGGTGGCGAGTGCCGTCGTCCTGTTGTCCCGATGGGCCGTTTTTTTCGGCAATGATGAGGGGAAAGGCATGATTCCGGCCATTGCCATGGCGATCATCGCCCCCATCGCGGCAACGGTGATTCAAATGGCGATCTCCCGATCTCGGGAATATGAAGCCGACGCGGGAAGCGCCCAGATCACCGGGAAGCCTGAGGCCCTGGCCGGTGCGCTCCGGAAATTGACCCTCGCTGCCAGGACGACCCCGCTAAACGCAAATCCATCCACCGCGCACATGTTCATCGTGAATCCTTTATCGGGCGATTTTATTCGTATGCTTTTCAGCACCCACCCCCCCATTGAAAAAAGGATCGAGCGCTTGCGGCAGATGGAGGCAGCTCAGAAGGATTAATAAAGGATTGTTATCTGTGGAAGAGCCCCTGAAAAGAAATTACGCACCGGTTAAAGACCTGAAGCCGGATGAGCACATCCGCATGGTTCAGGAGATTTTTGCAACGGTTACGGGAAAGTACGATTTTCTCAATCATCTGCTCAGTTTCCGCCGGGATGTGGCCTGGCGGCGTTTTGCCGCCAGGAAGATGCGTTTTCCCAAAACCCGCCGCTACCTGGATGTGGCCACCGGAACAGCGGATCTGGCCCTGGAAGTGGCGCGCCGCTATCCGGATGTTCAGGTGACCGGTTTGGATTTTGTCCCGAAAATGCTGGAAAAGGCGGCGGAAAAGAGCGCCCGCCGGAAGGAATGCCGGGACCGGGTATCCTTCGTCCAGGGAGACGCCCTGGCCCTTCCCTTTGCCGACCAATCCTTCGATGTGGTGGGGATCGCCTTCGGCATCCGCAACATTCCCGACCGTCCGGGGGCACTGCGGGAATTCCACCGGGTCCTGGTGAATGGCGGTCAGGTGGCCGTTCTGGAGATGCAGTCGCCGCAGGTGAAGGTTTTGCGGCTTCTGTGCAGCTTCTATCTCCGCTCTGTCCTGCCCCGGCTGGCCCGCCGCTTTACCCGCAATCCCGCCGCCTATCTCTATCTTGCCGACTCCATTCTCTCTTTCCCTTCTCCGGAGCGCTTTTCCGGAATGATGCGCGACGCAGGCTTTTCGGATGTTCGGCATTATCCACTGACCTTGGGCATAACCCGGCTTTATGTCGGCTGGAAACCCGAGTGATGCCTCCATTTAAAAGCAACCTGGCCTGATTCCAGGGGGAGTGGCGACGTTCCGGTCAGGGCGGGAATGTGAATCTTTTCCTTTCACCCATAACAAAAGGGATTTTTTTCTTGATAAATCAGAGAAAGAATGATCTTTTCCTGGCATAAGTTGTCGTGGAAGCATTGTCAGCGAGGGTGCAGAAACATTGACATGTTGCCTCTCACGCGGAAAAAACTTGTCCATATCTCCTGATTCGAGAGTTTGAGACGATCGTGCCGGCTATTTATTTCTTTGAGGTTGTTTGGAAGATTGCCTGTCTGCGGAACAATTCGTGGCAGACCGGTAAATGCATCTTGCGCAGCGCCATTCGGGAATTCAGTGATTCGCTCTTCCTTTTCGGACCCGATCTGCAGGAAGTGGAAGATCCCTATGTCCGCCCCGATCTGAATGAGTTGATAAGCTGGAGCGAGAAGAATGCCTTACACGGCCTTTCTTCCTCCCGTTATTGCACGCTTCCGGAAGAACCGAGAATCATGGTGGCAAGTCACGGGCGCCGGATCAAGGAAAGACAGACGCTCTATGAGCTCTGGGAGGATTCAGGCCTGCATTCGCTTTCCGCGGAGCTGCTCTTTATCGAACCCTTGATTTTCTGCCATGCCTTTCAGGTCCTGCACAATCATGTGCGAGACGAACTTTTTTTCGGAACTTCCACAGACAACAGAGAATACGAGTATCTGGCGGCCCAGGCTCGTCTCTGTGTGAAAAAGAAAACCCCTAGAATTGAAACGGTTCTGTGTACGGAGGCCCGAATTATAGCAAAAAACGGGGTGACCTTCGGCATGGATCTCTACGGCGACCTCCGTCATACCTTCGTTCCGCAGACAAAGGTCCAATATGCCGTGCTTGTGCCGGAGAAAGAAGAGCACCGGTTGAAACCGGCTTCACCGGCCCATCGCCCGTCTGAACTGCACACCAAGACAGACGCTGCCGGCTCCACGGGCGTTACCGTCAAGACGCCGGGTGAACCCGAGAAAGACTATCTAGTCCTTCCCATAGAACATCGGGATAGGGGAGCGCCGCGTTCCCTGGCCTCTGGTTTTCTGGCACACATGACGTTCTACGAGGAACCCTCCGGATTGCTGTGGATCTTTTAAAAGGATTATCCGTTTTCCCTGTCCAGAAATTGATCCATCAAGAGCGCGACCCGGCGCATGAGGTTTGCGTAACCTTGCCCCCCCTTCCCCCTTTCCAGAAAAAAGCGGAAAATGCGGGGTTCAACGGAAAACACCTCCCGGAGAAGCTGAGCGGTTTTGTCCTCCCGTTGTTGAACGCGCTTCCTTTCACCATAAGCATCGCCTGCCTGCTCATTGTAGCCGAAATCGTCAACAAGAAGAATGTCCTTCAATTCGTGCAGTCCAAGCCCCGACTTTAACGGCTGCCAGAAAGAGGGGGAGTCTTTGTGCGCCACCAGATCGGCGGAATTGGCCACGATCAGCGCTGCGGGTTGCGCCGTGTCGAAAGCCTCTTTCGCGGCCAGGGCGGGGATATCCCAGTCCGCCAGATATCTCAGAATGGCCGGCGTGGCTTCTGCGTAATGGTCCGTCGCAATAACCGTACAGAGACCCCGCTGATTCGGGAGGTCCCGGAGAAGGAGATGCCAGGCCTCTTCCATGCGGGATGCAGCGAGATAGGAATCCACGAAATCCGCCACAGCCCCTTCCAGATCGGGCAAGCTCGCCGGCTCTGCTCCGGCCTTTTGAAATGTTGTCCCTTCCGAAAGACATCTCAGCATGATCCGGCGGTATCCCACCTTAGTCGTGCTGCCTTCTTCCCAGGTCGGGTTGACAATTTCCTCCCAGAATCGAGCAGGCGTCACACCCAGACGGGCAAGACCGCTCTGCTCCAGTGCCAATCGGAGAGAATCCTCCTGGCCGAAAAGAACGGCTTGAAGACTGAGCGTCCCTGAATAGTCGAAAAGAATCAGTTTGTCCGGGTTCATTGGATTGAGGGCCTGCGGGAAGATGGGCTAAGGACGATTTCGCTACTGTCCGGCCCGCTTTTGTTGTTCCTGTGCTGCGGAAATCTCCCTGCAGAGATCCTCTGCAGCCTTACGGGGATCGGATGCCGCGCAGATTGCCGATACCACGGCGATGCAGTTGGAACCGGCCAGAATGACCGCGGCGGCATTGGCACGGGAAATTCCGCCGATGGCGACGAGGGGATGGTGGGAAAAGGCCCGGATCCGGGAAATCCCCTCCAGCCCCCAGGGCCCCTTGGTATCCGTTTTGGTGGGCGTGGCGAAGACAGGACTGATGCCCAGATAGTCGACGTCCAGGGATTGGGCCTGCTCCACGTCTTCCCAGGTTTCCACGGAAAGGCCGATGATGGCCTTCGGCCCCAGCAGCCGGCGGGCGATCTCATAGGGCATATCCTCCTGGCCGATGTGGATGCCGTCGGCTTTCGAGGCTAGGACGACATCGAGCCGGTCGTTGATGATCAGGGGAACCCCCAGGGGGGCAAGGATTTTTTTCAGCCGGCTGGCCTCTTCCACAAAGGGGCGCGTGGGCAGATCCTTTTCCCGGAGCTGGACCCAGGCCGCACCGCCCTTCACAGCCAGGGAAACGACCTCTTCCAGATCCCTTTGACCGCACAGGCCGCGGTCCGTGACGAGATACAGGCCTTCTGTCCTTCGCTCTAGAGGGGCGGGCGAATCCATCATCCTGCTCCTGAGGAAATCCGCAGACGGCGGGCAAGGTCGTCCTCCGTCAGCCGATACAGAAAGTCCAGGAAGTGAAGTTGCAGGCTCCCCGGACCCGGTGAGATTTCCGCCGCCATTTCCCCGGCGATGCCCATGACCCCCATGGCCTGCGCCGCAGCCAACGGAAAGGACGAATTAACGGTGGCGAAGGCTCCGCACAGCGCAGAGGCCGTACAACCGAGCCCGGTCACGCGGGTCATCAGGGGATGGCCATTCCCGATTCCAATAACGACCTGGTCCCCGACAATGAAATCCGTTTCCCCACTGATGCAGACCGTGCTTCCATAGCGTTCGTTCAACCGATGGGCGGCCTCAATGGCGTTGTGGGAAGATTCCGTAGCGTCCACGCCTTTGGTTTTCTTCTTTTCAATCGTTGCCAATGCCAGAATTTCCGAGGCATTGCCCCGGATGATCGTGGGCGAAACCGTATCCATGAGTTTCCGGACGGTCTGATTTCGATATGCCGTGGCGCCGGCCCCGACCGGATCCAGCACGAGGGGAATTCCCCGTCCAGCGGCTTTTCGTGCAGCGCTGCCCATCGCCTCGACCCAGGGCGCACTGAGCGTTCCGATGTTGATCACCAGGGCCGATGCGATGTTGACCATCTCCTCCACCTCTTCCTGCGCATGGGCCATGACGGGCGAGGCGCCGAGGGCCAGCAGGGCGTTGGCTGTGCTGTTCATCACGACATAATTGGTGATATTGTGGATCAGCGGGGCCTGATCGCGGATCGCCGAAACCGCGGCCCAGGTATTTTCAGGGGTGATCGACATGCCGTCCCTTCTCCTTCCCGGTCTGGAAATGACGCGTATCTTATCGTCTGCAGCGGACCCTTGCAAGGGGAATTGTCCCTTGACTTTAGCGGGGAAACCATGTTTTCTCTTCAAGAAAAGAAAGGAATCTTAAACCTTATGACAATTTACAGAAATAAGATAAAGGCAGGAAGCAGAAGCATCCTCGTTATGGCGTTTTTATTTCTTCTTTTTATGGGAACGGGGATCTCTGCCGCAGGATCTCCCGAGGAAGCCTTCAAGAAAAGTTTCCCCCAGATTCCCGCCGAAAAGATTTCGGAAACGGCCCTACAGGGGGTTTACGAGGTGATTGTGGGCAATGAGATCGTCTACTACGCCCCCGGACCGGATTATCTCCTTCTCGGGCAAATCGTTACCAAAGATGGTAAAAATCTGACCCAGGAGAGGATTCGGGAAATCATCGCGGCCAAGGCAAAAGACCTGCCCCTGGATAGGGCGATCAAGATCGGGAAGGGGCCGCAACGGGTCATTGAAATCACGGACCCGGACTGTCCATACTGCCGCCAGGCATCCGCCTTTTTTGCCGGCCGGACCGATGTGACCCGCTACATCTTTTTCTATCCGCTGCCCTTCCACAAAGATGCCGAGGCGAAGGCGCTCTATGTCCTCTGCGCCAAAGATCAGGGGAAAGCTTACGAGGAAGCCATGACGGGTAAACTGGATAACATGAAATTCCAGCCTTGCAAGGATGCCCAGGCAGAGGAAACCCTGAAAAAACACAAGGAAGTTGCCAACCGGCTCGGCTTGACCGGGACACCTTTCTTTCTCATCGGGGATTCAGCTGTTTTCGGGGCCAATATCCCCCAGATTGAAAACCTGTTGAAATCCAGATAAGCCATCAGCACGTCGACACGTTTTCTCTACGGCTGAGCTGCCTTCTCCTTGCCGCCCTGTTCTCTTTTTTTTTGTGCAATGTTGTCCGGTCTAGTTCGGCTGAGGCTTCTCGAAAAGGTCCTTCAGGGTGGCATCGAGATCCGGGCAACGTCGGCAAAGGACACGTCCATTCCGATCCAGAAGGATCAAGTCCGGAACGCCGCGAACACTGTACGATTCAGCGACCTCTCCCCTCTCGTCCAGCAGGATACGATAGGGCAGGCGGTATTGGCGGGAAAAGGAGGAGACCTTCTGGGGGGATTCCTGAATAAAGATTTGAATCACCTCCAGGCCTTTGGAACTGTAGCGACCGTTAATTTCCCGCAGATGAGGCAGTTCGGAACGGCAATAGGCGCACCAGGTGGTACTGAAGATCAGCAGAACGGGATTGCCTCGAAATTGGCTGAGTTGGAAGGATCGCCCCTCCAGATTGGGGAGTTTAAAATTCGGGGCTTCAACGCCTTCAATCTGAGGGAGGCTTTTGTTCCGTCCTTCTTCTCTCCTGTCAGAAGGTTCTGAACAGCTTACCAGGCATAAAACCAGAAGGATGAGTCCGGAAACAAAACTCAGCGTGCGGAAATTTTTCATGGCCTTTAATGCTCCTGTATCCACAAATTAAATAATCTTAAACCAGCGAACCACCGGCCTTGATCAGAAAATACTCACCCGTGGCCAGAAGGAGCCAGCCACAACCTTGTTTGATCCGGACCATCCACACACCGGACCTGGGAAGGCCGGCCAGCAGTCCTGCAAAGGAGCCGACAGCAACAAGCAGCGTCCCCATCCCCAAGGCAAAGACAAACAGGAGGCTCATGCCGAAAAAGACGTTCTGGCGGGTGGCGACATAGGCGAGCAGTACGGAAAATACCGGGGCCGAACAGGGGCCAGCCAGAAGTCCGGAGGTGGCGCCGATCATTAAACTGCCGGGGATATCGCTGCTCCACAGGCCCTTCTCCGGCCTTGCCATGAACCCGGGGATCCGGATGGAAAGAGAAAAGACATCCAGCATGGCCAGCCCCATGAGAAGACAGACATTGGCCACCAGAAAGGATGTCAGGAAACTATTCTGTATTTTGCCGAACAACTGCCCCGTCAGGGCAGTGGCCCCCCCGAGCGCCGCATAGGTCAGGGACAGCCCGAAGACATAAGCCAGAGAAAGTAAAAACGATCGGACTCGGGACTTCCGGGCGCTCTGGGCGCCGATATAGGCGATCACAACCGGCATGACCGGATAGATGCAGGGGGTGAAACTGACCAGAAGTCCTCCGATGTAGGCGGCCAGATATGCTGTGAAATACGAGCTCGCAATGTACTCGTTCAAACCGCCCAGGAAAGACTCCATCATCAATCCTCGCAGAGAGCGATCGCCTCGACTTCCAGCAGGGCCGCTTTGGGAAGCTCCCGAACGGCAACACACGATCGGGCGGGGCGGGATTGTTCAAAGTAGGCTGCATACACCGTATTGAATTCAGCAAAATACGCCATATCGGAGAGATAGACCGTGACCTTGACGACGGAATCCAGACTGGAACCGCCCGCTTTCAGGATGGCCGCCAAATTGTCCAGGGCCTGCCTGGCCTGTTCGGCAAAAAATCCAGCCGGGAATTGTCCGGTCTGAGGGTCCAAGGGGATCTGTCCGGAGACATAGAGAAATCCTCCCGCCTTCACCGCCTGCGCATAAGGCCCCACCGGTAGAGGGGCCTCCCCGGTATTAATCCATTTCTTGTCCATTTTTCCTTAACCTCGATCTTTTTAAGATTTCAGTCTTTACCAGAAAGATATTTCGCCAGTTCATCCCGGACAATTGCCTCATCCCCCTGGTTGTAAGCCATGATGTTCTTGAGGTGCATAAACGAATCCGGCTCCATGCGGGTGAAATGGATGGCCGCTTTGTCCTGCTCACAGCGAACAACGGTTCCCTGAAGTTCCAGGATCAGGGGGGCGGGATCGTCCGACAACCGGAGTTCAATGTTCACGATGTCCTGAAGTTTCAGGGGATGTTCCGTTTTCAACAATGCGCCCTGAAGACTGAGATTTTCGATTTCGCCGTGGAGGACGTCATCGCCGATTCTGAGAAGGACCTCACGATCAAAGAGAATTCGAGAAAACTTTCTTCCGCCCATAATATCTCCCGTGTGTAAGTTATTTGCATATCGTTGACTTTATGGCATGAACAGATCTTCCGGTCAAGCGGAACTACGGACAACCGTTACGTTTCCGGGAAGTATTGCCGTTTATCATCGTTGAGCATCTCTACGAAAAAACCATTGACACGCACGAGGGGCTTTTTTATATATCGACTTTAAAAGAGAAAGTCTCGTCTCAATTCATTTCTTTTTTGGAGAATCCATGAAGCAGGCGTTAATTGTTTCCGATATGCTGGAGGACTTCCTTAACTTGGATGGTCCTCTTCCCGTAGGGGAAGAAGGGATCAGGATCATCCCCAATCTTCAAGAATTGATCCGGTTCTGCCGGGAGAAAGCGATTCCCATCGTTTATTCCAACGATGCCCTGCAACCCGACTGTTTCCTCTTCCAGTCCCGGATGAATCCCCATGCCATTGCCGGAACACCGGGCGCGCAGGTCATTCGCGAACTGAAGCCTGAAGCCGGCGATCTGATCGTCGATAAACCGCGTTTCAGCGCCTTCTTCAAGACGGATCTCGATAACTCCTTGAGGGAATTGGGGGTGGATACGGTGGTCATTTGCGGGGTTTCTACCGAGGTCTGCGTGCTCAGCACGGCCTATGATGCCATCTGCCTTGATTTTCATGTCATTGTTCTCGATGACTGCTGCGCCTCCCGCTTTCCGGAGACTCGTGATCGGGTTCTCTATCTTCTGCGGAAAACCCCTCTTTACCCCCTGCTCAAAGTCATGAGCCTTGCCGATTTTCAAAAAAGCTTCTGAATTTCCCAAAGTCAATAAAGAATATCGTTCCGGCCTGTAAAAACGAACACGGGATTCCATTCAAAAATCATGGAATCCCGTGCATCGTTTATCGCAGAAAGCAGCTTTTAGCGCTTCCCGTTATGTTACATCAATTTCCTTTATTGCCGTCTATTCCACCACAGCTGCGGCTGCCGCTCGATCTGCTGCGCCCTTCGCACCCTGGGCATGACCTTCCTGCCATTCCTTGAAGGCGATCTCGGCACGTTTGGTCTTTCTCACACCCCAGACCGCACCGGCACAAAATATCCGACTGGCTGCAAAGAGCGAATAGATTGCGAACAGAGGCCACTGCGCAGCCAGAAGGATGCCGCCAAGGCTGGCCCCAAGAACGGTCCCCATTCGACCGACGCCCAAGCCCCAACTAACGCCCGTCGCACGGTTCTGCGTCGGATAGTAGGCAGCCGTCAGGGCGTTCAAGCCGACCTGAGCGCCGCTGGTCCCGATACCCGCGACAAAGCACATCGCCACGGTGAGCCAGAGCCAGTGCGTCACGGCCCCGACGATGAAGATCGCCACACCACCGAAGAGCATGGAGCCGACAAGCACCTTGTAAGGATCGTAATGGTCCATCAGCTTGCCGTTGAGGATCCCGCCGACCGTTCCACCCAGGAGGTACACGGAGCTGACGTAGGCAGCCTTGGTGAGTTCCATCCCCAGGGATTGAATGATTGTGGGCAGCCAGAGGGTGAAGAAATAGACCACCATGAGATCCATGAAGAAGGCGAACCACAGTAAGGTCGTCCCGACAGCCAGGGTTTTTCCAAAAAGTTCCTTCACCGGGAAGCCTGCCAGTCTCTGCTCCGTGAGGGTGAATGCCGCACCGCTCAAATCGGCATCCGGAGCAACCCGACGAAGGTTCTTCGCAACCTTTTCCTGGGGCTTCTCATTGACGATCAGGTAACGGATGGATTCCGGCAACCCGATTGCGAGAATGACGGACAGGACCATGGGGATAACACCGCCCCAGAAGAAGATCGAACGCCAGCCCCAGGCTACGGTCATATGGGCCGCGATGATACCGCCACCGGCACCGCCAATGGTAAATCCGCAGAACATCAACGTCGTGAGAAAGGAACGGCTCCGCTGCGGACAATACTCGGAGGTCAGGGTAACGAGGTTGGGCATGGCGCCGCCCAGTCCGATACCGGTAAGCAGCCTCAGGATACCCATCTGCTCAATGGTCTGCGTGTAGGCGGTTGCAAGGCTGAACAAACCGAAGGAAAAAGCCGACATCAAAATAACTGTTTTGCGCCCAATCTTGTCCGCCAGTGGACCCAGGACAAAGGATCCAATCATGAGACCGATCAGTCCCATGGAAAACATCGTCCCGATTTGTGTCTTAGCCAGATGCCATTCCTTCCCGATAACGGGAACGACGAACCCGACTGCCTGTGCATCAAACCCGTCAAGACAGATCGTAAGGAAACAAAGGAAAACGATCAGAATCTGTCCTCCGGAAATTCCGCGGGAATTGATGAATTGATTCACGTTTATTGTTCTTTCACTATTCATAACTATCTTTCTCCAACTTGCTCACTACTAATATTTCGCCCCTTTAATCAATTGATTGTTGCCGTTTCCACGCCGACCACAGATGGTCCGAACGTAGCAACACTTCTTCTCCATAATCCCTTCGTTTCTCTCACCGAGACGCCTCCTGCTGTCCTTTGGCGGCCCCGGTCAACCCTTCCACCCCCTTTTCGCGTTCGGATAAATTCCCGCCGGAAAGAAAATACGCTGCAGCGCCACACTTCCCTCCCTTGCGGAAGTAATCAGGACGGAACCAAACCCGGATGTTGCAGGGTTTTTCGGAGGTCCGGATTTGGTTCTTCCTGAAAACTCTCTCTTACTTATAGTCGTAGAAGCCCTTGCCGACCTTCCGGCCAAGCCATCCCGCCACGACCATCTTTTCGAGAAGCACGGGGGGAGCATACTTCGCTTCCTTCGTCTCCTCATAGAGGCTCTTCGCGATGGACAGTTCCGTATCCAGACCGATGAAATCCACGACTTCCAATGGTCCCATGGGGTGGTTGACGGCCTGCTTCATGGAGATGTCGATATCATCGCGCGTGGCGATTCCTTCTTCCAGCATCCGGATCGCGCCCAGGAGGAAGGGGGTGAAAAGCCGGGTGACAATAAAGCCGCCCACATCAGGGGCCACCACGACGGTCTTGCCGAGCGACTTGCCCCATGCCTTCACTTCCTCGATGGTGGCCTCGTCCGTCATGACCGTTTTAACCAGTTCGCACAACTGCATCACCGGCGCCGGGTTGTGAAAGTGTATCCCCATCACCTTGCCGCCCCGCTTTGTCGCAACGGCCATATCCGTGACGGACAGGCCCGACGTGTTGCTGCCGAAGATCGTCTCGGGCTTGCAGATCTTGTCCAGTTCGGCGAAGGTCTTTTTCTTGAGCTCCAGATTTTCGGGAATTGCTTCTTCAATCAGGTCGCAGTCGGCCAGATCCTCCAGCTTGGAACTCCATTTGATTCGACCAAGAATCGCATCTTTCTCGGAGGCGGCCAGCTTGCCCTTCTCGACCCGCCCCATCAGTCGCTTTTCGATTCCCTTCAAGCCCTTCTCCAGCATTGCGGGCAACAAATCGACGGCAACCGTATCATAGCCGGCCTGTGCAAAGACCTGCACAATGCCCGCTCCCATCTGTCCAGTACCAATTACGCCAAGTTTTTTAATCGCCATTTTATTTCTCCTTAAAGAAAAGCCTGTTCAAAATTCAGATATTTGAACAGGCTCTAATCTATAATTATGATATCCCCAGTTTCTCTTTGATGTCCTTTTTCAGGGCCTTCTTGTCATGCTTGCCCGCCTGTGTCATCGGAATCGCATCCACAAACTCGAAGCGCTCCGGAACCAGAAGCTTGGAAGCGCCTTTGCTGTCAATGAACGCCTTGATCTCTTCGGGATCCAGCTTTGTCCCCGCAACGAGCCTCACGTACGCACAGACCACCTCGCCCAGGACCTTGTCGGGCATTCCGATAACCGCGGCATCCGCAATTCCGGGATGGCTGCACAGCACGTCTTCCACCTGGGACGGGGTGATATTTTCACCGCCGCGAATGATGATGTCCTTGATCCTTCCGGTAATCCTCAGATTGCCTTCTGCGGTAATTCTTGCCTGATCGCCTGTTCGGAAGAAGCCGTCCGCGGTGAAGCTCTTCTTGTTCTCTTCCGGATTCTTCAGGTAACCGGCAAATACGCCCGGACCTTTCGTCGCCAACTCGCCATCCGTATCCAGGGGAAGCTCTTTGTCGGTGCTCACGTCGAGGATCTTGATTTCATCGTAAGGACAGCAGGGCTTACCCACCGTCGAGCAGATGGTGTCGATATCATCGGTCATGCTGGTCCGCGTGAGAATGCCTTCACTCATCCCGAACTCGTTGATGTAGGTGCAGTTGTTCAACTTCGCATACACGTCACGAATCAGGTCCGGGGTGCTGGGCTCACCGCCTGCGGAAATCTTCCGAAGTGAGGAGAGGTCAAAATCTGGCAGTTCCGGCGTTTCCAGGATTCGTCTCACCAGGGTCGGCACCAGAGGCATGTAGGTGACCTTGTGGTCCTGAATCAACTTACATAAATCTTTGGGCCTCGTGGAGTCCGTAAGCACCAGTTTGTAGCCTACGACGGCGGCCCCAACCACATTGAGCAGCGCCAGATTGTGTCCCACCGGTACGACGAGCAGAGCCACGTCCTGCGTGGACATTTCCCATCCCTTGTGGAGGAATTCCACGTTGCTGATGTAGTCATTGTGCGTCCTTGGAATCCCCTTGGGAAGTCCCGTCGTCCCTCCGGAGGGAACGATGTGGGCGATATCCGTCGCCTCGGGCTTTACCTTGGCTAGGCGCTCCCGATCCGCAGCGGTCAGCTCGCCTTCCATCAACTTCTCCAGGCTCGTAGTGAAGCCGGGTCCGCCCTTGGTCGCCCGCACCGAAATCACGTGCTTCATCTGGGGGTTCTTCGCCTTCACTTCGTCCATGAAGGAAACATAATCCATTTTCCGGTACACATCGGGGACGATCCATGCCTTCGCCTCGGTTGCGAGTCCAAGATGGCCCGTTTCCAACTGCCGGTATCCGGAGATCAGCAATACGGGGACAGCCCCGATTCTCTGCATCGCGAAGTATGCACAGGCATACTCGGTCCAGTTCGGAAGCTGCAGCAGGACGCAATCTCCCTTTCCGAGTCCCAGGTCTAAAAAACTGACGGCCAGCCGGTCTACCTTGGCCTTCAATTCTTTCCAGGTGAGCTGATTCGTGTCGTCAGCCACCGCAATCTTATTGCTGAATACATCAGCGGTTCTGTCCAGAACATCGCCAAGGGTCATCCCGAGCCACCATTTCATTTTCAGATAATGGTCCTCATCTTCCTTTCGATGCCTGGGAAAATCTTCTCTCTTCATTGGTCGCTCCTTCGCGCTTGATTTACTGAAACAACTTTGGGCCGTTCGCTCAGAACGACCCAAAGTCTTCTTCCATACTAGTCTGCTGCGAACTGTGCAGGTCTTGCCATGTTCGGCAGCCAGGGATCAGGCGCGCTGGTGTATCCCTCAGGATATCTTGAGCACTTCACTTGCTCGTACCGGGCATCGGCCTCGAGGCACCAGTTGCAGGCGGCGCACTTCACGATTTCCTTATCGCGGCCTTCCTTCGCCTTCACGGTCCAATCGGGGTCAGCCAGCAGTGCACGGCAAAGACCGATCATATCCGCCTTGCCGGAGGCAAGAATCTCTTCGGCATGCTTCGGGTCTCTGATCTTTCCGGCAATGATGACCGGCGTCGTATACCCTGCCTCATTGACCGTCTTCTTGATCGCTTCGGACAGATGGACATGGGTTCCATCGGGCATCCAGAATTCCGGGCTCATTCTGTGTCCGCTGTATCCGGACATCGGATCGTACGGATGATCCTTTTCAGGAACCGGCGCATCCTCGAAACGGCTGCCGGCTGACACGCTGATGTAATCTGCGCCCAGCTCAGCGAACTTCTTCGCGATCTGTGAACTGTGGACCACGGTCGAACCGGGGATGCAGAAGTCCTCTCCATTGATTCTGACGCCTACGGGGAAATCCTCACCCACTTCCTTGCGCACTGCCTGATATACCTCGATGGGCAGTCTCATTCTGTTGGCTAGCTGCTTCCCGCCATATTCATCGGTTCTCCTGTTTGCCGTGGAAAGGAAGGAAGACAGCGCATAGGCATGCGCCATGTGGATTTCTACGAAATCAAACCCTGCCTTAAGAACTCTCTTGACGCCTTCCACGTGATTTTCGACGATCTTCGGCAGATCTTCTTTCTTGAAGTCCTCAACCTTCTGTCTCCAGCCGGTTTTGGAAAGTTTCAGGTGCTGCATGATCTGCACACCGATCTTGATTTCCGGATTGGCTTCCCGCATCTTGCTCACCAGCTCCGTAACCCCGGGAAGGAAGCGGTCATCACTGATTCTCAGGTTATATGGGCTCGCGGAAGCCAATACGACAGCAGCCTCGACCACGATGGTGCCCGTGCCGCCTTTTGCCTCTCGCTGGTAGCGTTTGATCAGCTCTTCTGTCACAAATCCGTCTTCCGTGGCCAGACCGGAAACCATCGAAGTCCTGTGAACCCTGTTCGGGGCTGTCATTGCTCTCATCTTTACCGGTGTAAACAACTTCTCGTAACTCATTTTACTTCTCCTTTCATTTCTCGCTCCCTTCCCTCCATAGATCGGAGTAGGGAGTCACACTCTTATTCATTGTTCTTCTTGAGAATCTCAACCACACCCTCATTGCCATCGACTCTGATCAGATCTCCGTCTTTGATGGCTCTTGTAGCTCTCCACGTACCGACGACAGCCGGAAGCTTGTATTCTCTAGCCGTGATTGCCGCGTGGGTCAGCATTCCACCTGTATCCGTCACGACCGCTTTAATTTTCGGGAAGAGGGGCGTCCACGCTGTTGCAGTATACGGGCATACCAGAATGTAACCCGGTTCCAGTTTAGCAAACCCTTCGAAGGTTGTGACTACGCGCGCAATTCCCTCTACGACTCCAGGAGATCCGGGATAACCCTCGAATTTGTCCATAATCTGGATCTCTTCTACCTTGCCGGCGTTCAGCATTTCATCAACCATACCGAACACCTTCATCAGGATCGGATCTTCCGTCTTTTCCGGTATCTTACCCATCGTAAGCGGAGCATCATCAGGTTGGAGCGAAACCTGCTGCCAACTTTCCTTTCTCTCCGGCACTACAGAATGCACCAGCCGGGTGTAGTGGTATATCCCAGCTTCTTTGTGCTGAGCAATCCCCTCCAACATCTCTTCCAACTCGTGATAGTTCAGGAAGAATACATCGTCGGCTTTCTGGAGCAAACCGTACTTTTGAAGCCTTCGGCCGCAAACCATCGCTACATCATGCAGATACGCTGTAGAGGCTCCATCAATGTAAAATCCATGATCTTCCTGAAACATGTAGATTTTTTTGCCGATATCGATATGTTTGTAAAAGGCCTCCCGGTCCTCTGCAGATAACGTTGCCGCAAACGCATCCGTTTCAGCCTTTGCCTCTGCAAGCATCTTGGCCCTCTCCTCCCGGATGTCCCATCCTTCTTTGACACGGCCGATATAGGTCCGGATCGTCTGAATCGCCGGAGTCGGATCCTCAATCCATGTTGGGAATATAACATCCAGGTGTGCGGCAACAATACGATGACCGTAGATACCCAGAAATTCGTGGAATGAGCTCAGCCAGGCTGCTCCATTCGGGGCATGCGCCACAAGACCCAAAATCTGCCCAGGTTCGTTCTTCTCAAATATATCCGTCAATCCACTACGATCAGCACTCCGAGCAAGATTCCACAATCCCGTGTCTGTTCGGGTAGCCATCGTCTCCAATCCCTTCAGCATGCCGGCAAAGTCCTTTTCTGCCAAGTTGTGCTCCTTGCAGAAATTTTCGAACTCGAAATAAAGGACGTCCGCCAGATACATCATAATGAAATGGAGCTCCCAATTCCTCTTGTTCCCCGCCTCTGCTCTGCGTATAGACGCATGCAAATCCTTGTCGGAAAAACTGTCGGCTACGCTCCCCATGAAATTGAGGTTCTCTTTCACCTCATCAATACATTTTGCATAGAATCCGTCCCAATCTTTAGCAACGCGTTCGACGTTTCTACCGAACTCAATAGCCCTCAGCTCGATTTCCGCCGGGTCGCTGAGCGAGGCGAACCCCAGATATACCCTGCCCTTGTATATCTTTGAGTAACCTCCCTTGGTCGGAGGCAGCTTCGTTACTTCCGCACCCACGTGATACCCCCAAGCGTGATGCTTCTGAACGGTCGTCATTCCCAGTGGGGATATGGGAAAAGGCTGGTGAAGATCATCTCTGAACCAAAAAATATCATCATCCGCTGATGCCCTGAAGGTCCTTAAACTACTGATGCTTCTGTCATGAATATCAAGATTAGTTTTGTCGTACATAGTTTCAAGCCCCTTTAAAAAGTATTTTTATTCTTGTACCGCTTTTTAGCTCTTTGAAAATCTAAGTAACCCGTTTAAATAATCCTACAGTATCCTTGACATTAGAATTACCTTAAATCCGGCATCCTCTCCCAAGCAATTCTATTGAGATACCCATCTCAAGAGACCGGGTTCTCTTCTCTTTTACTCTGCATCATAGTTCCGGATATTCTACCGTCGTCATCCCCACGTGGTCCTATGAACAGCGCCTTGCACAATCCTTATGTCCGTCCGTACTTTCTTAAATTTTTAAAGAGCTAAAATTGATACTTGTTTTGAATAACTTTCTTCTACTCAAGCAACGAGCTTTTCAATAACAACCTGGAGAAATCCGTAGACGTCCTGCTGCCTCTGCATGCCATACAATCCCAGCGTGCGGGCTAATGTTTTATAAACCTTGACTCGCTCAGCCTCATCCTTTCCAAGCAAATCGTTCGCAGTCATACCTGTCTTCTTCAATTCCCCTTCTACCGTGCTAACGATAGCGTTGAAACTTTCTGACGCCGCAGAGTCATCCTCTCTTTTGAAATTCGGCTTCGTCTTATCGTAATAGAAGTGCTCAACCTTGCCGCCTTCCCTCACGGTCGCTTTCTCTTCCATGATGTATGACTGTGCGTTGCTTACACCGTCAACGAGCATGATGTCCTTGACCTTATCAGGATTCCGCTTAACAATATACAGGTCGGGATTCCCGCCCTCTATCTCCAGAGCAAACCTGCCGATATCCTCCATCCTTTCTATCGAATAGAATCGCAGGAGTTCCTTGGCTTTCTCATTTACGGCTAAGACTTCGTTCCATCCGTCATTCCACCGTATCAACGCATACTTTTTCCCCGCCTCAGGCACTGGAGCTTCACAAAGTCCCAGCACAGACAGCTCCACCTGACCCTGCGCGCTCAATTTCTCGAAATCAGCCTCCCGGCGGGCTCCGTCTCCATATTCGACAATTATCCTTTTCGCCCCATTCATGTCACACCTTCTTCCTGATGAGGTCTTTCAATTCCAGAAAGCTCTCTATCCTGTAATCCGCCTCTTCAACAACACCCATGTCAATATAACCCGTGTATTGTACGGTATTTATGCCGCGCTTTTTAGCAGGGATGATGTCCGTCCCCAGCTTGTCGCCCACCATGGCGCACTCTTCCGGCTTGATGCCTCGTTTAGCCAGGTCACCGCACAATTCATCGTAAATCGTCCCGGCTTCTTTTGTCTTTCCCTTATACTCAAGGTTAATCGATCCATCTTTGAAATCGACTCTTCCCTGCGGAGAGACAAGTTCCTCAAAAAAGTGCGTCAAGCCTTTCGTTTCCAAGAACCGCGTCACGATGTCCTTATTCATCGCTCCGAGAGTCTTTTTCAATTCCGCGACGACTGCGATGTGAATTCCCGAATCCCTCAGGTAAGCAAGCGCCTCGGGCAACCCAGGACCCATCGACAGATGCTCCTGCTCCTTCGCCGAAAATAGCTCCTTCGCTTCTTCCTCGCCGTCGAAGACGTACTCCATAATCTCGTCACGGTGCCCTTCTTTCACAGCACTGTATGTCCCGTATTTTTCCTTCATGATGCGGTACTTTTGTATACGTTCCTCAATCAGCTCCGGCTGCCCCAATTCCTTTGAGACATCGGCAATAACCAGGTGATTCCGTAAGCCCGTAGGGTTCATCATACACTGCCCGAAATCAAAGCCCACCCATTTAACTTCTAAAGCCATGTTTTCCTCCAGATGGTCATAGCCGCCTGTTCCATAGGATTTTAGCGGAACAGGCGGTAGAATTAATATTTGGAGGGGAGTTGAGCACACCCCCCTCCAATCTACATTCTTACTTCAGAGGCGGAAGTTTGAATATCTTTTCGAAGTTCTTTCCAAGAATCATGTCGATCTCGTTCTGGTTCAAACCAGCCTGGCTACCCAAGTCCTTAACGGCTTTGATCGCACCTTCCGGATCGCCAACACGGTGGGCATAGTCCGTACCAATACCCATCTGACCGGGTCCCACCCATTCCAGGCAGCACTTCATAGCCGGCAGGTAGAAGGACGTGGTGTCGGGATAGACCCTCGTCTTGTAGGTGATATCGGGTGACTCCTTCAACTCAATGCCCCATTCCTTTGCGTAACCCTTGTAGGAATCCTGGATTCTGCGCACGAAGTAAGGTACCGTACCGCCGAGGTGACCGTGAACGAGGGTCAGCTTCGGATATTTCTCGAACACGCCCTGGAAAATAAGGCTCATGACGGCCATGCTTGTGTCGAGCGTGTAGCCCCAAAGCTGGAAGGGGATCTTCATCTTCGTCATAACGTCTGCCGTCAGCGGGTAAGCCGGGTGAACCAGGAAGGGCAGTTCATACTTGTTTGCAATTTCATAAATCGGATGGAACTTCTCCAGATAGACAGGCTCGCCATTGAAGTTCGAGAACATCTGGATCCCACGGCAGCCCATCTTGTAACACCTCTCGAGCTCTTCGCACGCGGCATCAACATCCTGATACGGAAGCGTTGCCATGAAGTAGAACCGGCCGGGATACTTTTCCATCGCCGCCGCTAATCCGTCGTTGCATTTTTTCGACCAGTACAAGCCCTCATCATGAGGCAGAGTCTCAGGACCTGGAATGGTTTGGGTAAGCACCTGAGTGTCAAGACCTGCTGCGTCGAGATCTTTTATTCTCGCATCGAGATCATAGTGACCGGCCCTGTCGATGTGGGCAGTGCATACGCCGTTCTGCCACACGCGGTAATGTGTGCCCCCATCGTGCACTGCATGCATGGCGGCAGTCGTTCCTCTTGAGACTAAGTAATCAAGATACTCTTTCGTGTAAAAGTGGTTGTGTGCATCTACTGTTCTCTGTGCCATAAAACAAATCCTCCTATTCCTGTACTTGTAATCTATTTATAATGGTTTGATTACATTTTTTTCTCGCGACCGGCCGGTGTCACCACAGGCTCAATCTTGAGGCCAGTTCCTCTGCATCAGGCAGCGCTGCCCGCTTTTGCTGTGCGAGCCTGCAGGATGTATAATTTGCCTTTCTCGTAAGCCCATTCTATATCCTGCGGAACCCCATAATGTTTTTCAATCGTTAATGCCGTGCGGCACAAATTCTCGATCTGGTTGTCATTCAGCGTCGGGAGCGCCACTTTATCAGCCGGAACATCCTCCCACTTCGCACCGCCAGCTTCTGACTGGACGTAGGTCTCATACTTCTTCGCAATTATCTTCTTTTTAACGGTGATAGGGTTCTTCGTCATGATGTACATGTCGCTCTGGCACTTGCCGCACACAACGGTTTCGCCAAGGCCCCAGTTCCCCTCGACCACGATCTCATCCGCATTACCGTTTATCGGATTCATCGTGAAAAGTACGCCCGCCATCTCCGAGTTCACCATTCTCTGTACCGTCGGGGCGATCACCGCCTTGTTGTAGTCAAGTTTCTTGTTGTACCGAGCAAACGCGCCCCGAGCTGACCACACAGACGCCCACACTTCCCGTACCTTATCAACAACGTTTTGCGCACCGCGAATAAAATGGAACGTGTCCATCATACCGGGAAACGACGATACGGGCGAATCCTTCACCGCTACGGACGACCTGATCGCGACAAGCGCTTCCTCTCCGTCACCGCTCAACTTCTTGTAATTCTCGACGATCTCCTTCTCTATCTCCGGAGGTACGGGTGCTGTGTTGATCAGTTCTCGGATCTTTGCCGTCTTCTCTTCCAGATCCGCGAAGTCTTCATAATTAATTGTCGCCTCTATTTCCGCAATCTTCTGTTCGAGGTTATTTGCCTTAAGATTGTAGTAATATGAGTCTCCCAATACCGCGAATCCCGGGGGAACGCTCAGCCCCAAGCTCGTCATTTCGCCCAGATGGGCCGCCTTACCACCGCATTCTTCAAACATCCCTTTTTCTAACTGTGCAAAATCCTTTACAAACATAAACCCTCCTCCAAAACTCACCTATGCTATATTTTGTTTCACTCCCCGGGAAGCTGCTCAGGACCGAGCGGGGGACCGGGAATTGAAAGTGGTGCCCGCATAAAGAAGAACTGATGGATAAGCAGGATGACTGCGACGACATGCAGAGTGTAGAAAGCCGTCAGTTGGTTGATATCAAAGGGAAGACCTGCGGCGACAACCTTTGCTAAGATGGGCTGCAGGAGGATCCTGAGAACACCTATCCAGATTGCGGTCAGTACAATCTCCTCAAGGACAAAGCAGAGGACACCCCTCTTCGGCTGGATGCAGTTGACAAAGGGAGCCATCTCGAAGGCCACGGAGTGCATCAGGGACCACCCAATCATACTGCCAGCGATAGCGAAAGAGGAGAATGTAGGCGAAACACCGAGCGCGAGGCTTCCCTCCCAACAGACATAACCAAGGGCAATGACTACCAAGGTTAGAACAACCGGATAGACGCCTTTCGGCAGTTTGTAGAATGGCCATCCCTGGAAACACATCGGTCCACCAAATACCTGAACCCAAACGATTATCCAGACACATAATGCAAGCCACCAGTTACCCGGAAACAAGCCTTTCGGATTGAACGGCGCACCTTCAGCCGGGGTACCTTTAAGATCCACTGCTACGGACCAGATGACCAGCGCAAGAACCATGATCAGGACCGTGGCGAAAAGCCAGTTGGCCCAAGGCTGCTTGAAAGGCCAAGGCCCAACACCATCGAATGTGTACCACAGCGTCACCATGAAGACGATAATCCCGAACCAGGGGGTCATGGGCATCTTGGGCCAGACATTTCCTAATAACCAATTAATAACAAATGCAACAACCAGCCAGACGGCCAACATCAGAACCCCGGGTATCGCCCGGTTCATGCCTTCTTTGTAGAGAAATCCGCCTGGAGCCGCAAAGGGCCAACCGAGCCCGCACACTCCGAAGGTAACCAACCCCATGAGAAGCAGAAACGAGAACGGAATGTAGGTAAAAAGAAACCATGCCGGTGGCACCAAGTACATAAAAAACCATCCGATAGCCATAATGATAACGAATCTAACTAGTGCTTGTACTGTTGTCATTTCATCCCCCTTTTTATTCACTCCTTATAAAGATCAGAAGTGTTATTAGTCGCAATCAGTTCCCGGACACTGGGGCCCATTACTTCCCCCGAAAGACAGGCTTTCTCTTCTCTAAAAAGGCGGATAATCCCTCCTCTGCATCTTCTGAATTCGCGACCTTGTCGTAAATCTCGATCTCGTAACGAAGTGCTTTCTCAAGAGAAAGTTGCATGCCGCCATCAACTGCATTTTTGCATCCACGGATAGCCACGGGACCCATTGAGCTGATCTTCAGCGCGAGCGCCTTGACTTCTTCCATCAGGGTATCAGCCGGGTACACCTTTTCGACAAGACCCCAAGCGCATGCTTCGGCCGCGCTCATCATTGCCCCGGAGAACATGATATATTTGGCCCGCCCCGGTCCAACGAGACGGGAAAGGCGCTGCGTACCACCGTATCCAGCCATCACACCCAGTGTCGCTTCCGGCAAGCCGAATTTAGCATTCTCAGATGCGATTCTTAAGTCGCAAGCGAGAGCCAGTTCGCACCCTCCACCAAGCGCATAGCCATTAACAGCCGCAATCACGACCTTGCTCGATGCACTTATTCCAGATATTATCTGCTGACCCTTCGCAATTAAAGCAGTCCTTCCCTTCCCAGCCTCTTTGACCTCTTTTACATCGGCGCCTGCTACAAAAGCTTTGGAACCCGATCCCGTAATCACTACTACTTTAATGGCTTCATCGGTTTCGAGGGACTTGAAAATCTCTTCGAACCTGAGCATAACTTCGTTGTTCAGAGCATTAAGCGCGGCACCTCTATTAACAGTAAGATATGCCACAGCCCCGTCCTTGGCAAAAAGTACCACTTCGTTACCCATTTAATTTAGCCTCCTTCCACCGGCAGCAACTCGGTGCCCATCAAATAACGCTCTTATTTCGAGGGCAACTTAAGCTAAGTATTTAACCTGCCCTGGTTAGTTTCAGATTATGATTAACGCGACGTTTTCGAACCAAGGAATTTGCATAAATCCTTCAATTCCTACATCTTGGTTCAAGTAAGAAACATTCGCTGCAGTAAAATCCCTTTCTAAAATCTTTTCCTTACTCATACTCAATGTCCCATTCCCGAAGCATTACCCTTACATTCCCGTATGACTTGGACCAAGGGATACTGCAGGTCCAAATCAATGCTTCTTTAGGGTTTGTTGTAGCTGCATGGCATCTAATTTGTCAAGTAAAAAATGAATGTCATTCAAAAATAATTTTTACTGCCTAGCCATGTGTATATTTGTCATAAAAATACACACAGATACATAAGATATGTTTGTTTATTTTGTTGTACATCGTAATCTTCAGTTTGCTGAATATTTATCGATTTCACTCATAAATAAATCTTGCTCAATAATTTGTTTCCCTGTCCATAAAAATTGACTTACGCATCTGATGGCTTTACGGCAATGGCATGCGCATCACCGACATTGTTCGAGACATGTGCATTACCAGTCTATTCCTCGCATATCTCCATGCTGATAGCTTTTAGAGCTAGGAAATACTAAAATACCGCTTATAATGACTTCATCCATGAGACAGAGAGGACATGTGAATGAAGGCATAAATTCCTCACCCATAAGGGCATATCACCTGAGATAGTCACATTCATTTCCTGTTTGGTTTCACTGATTCCCTGGCCTGATCGCCGTCAGGCGATGGGAGATGTAATCATGACCATTCTGGACGGGAAACCACTGGTTGCGGAGGAATTATTCGGCTGGAGCCGGTTTTCTGTATCACTCGGTATGAAAGATTTCCGGTCCCGGGTCGTCTGCGTAAACGATCTGTCAGGCCAACACAAACCGCTGTCTGAATTGAACAAGATACTTGGCCGGGATAGAATAATTATGGAATGGGTATCTCCTCCACAGCGTGACCGCCGTATTGAATCGTGCCGCAACCTTTGCCTGGAAGGGAATTAAACCAATTGTGAAGCTGCTGGAAACATGTGCGAAAAAGGCATCAAACTATGCAACAAAGATATTGCTCCTGTGGATAAACATATGAATTAGACCGCATAGGCGATCAGGGGATGTTTAAAGTAAACGGGAACATGATTTGGTCGCCTATGCAAAGTATTCAAAAATGAACGTGACTTCTTGATCAACCGCGACAGAAACTGAATAAAGACAGCGGCAATACCCGTTTCCGGCATGCCTTCCGTCCGCAGCACAAACTCCCGTCGAATCGTTCAAGCCTTATCAAGATCATGGGGGCCTACGCGAGGTTTACACAGATAGGGTGTGCATTATGCAGAGTGGCCGCGCTCAACACACCTCACGTTCTGTGGTTTATATTTCATTCATTGACACACAAGATCATTATTAAGTATAGTCTCGCTAGTTCAAAAGAAGTCCTTATCAAGGACTTCTTAATTTCAATGTCTTTCTTGACATGCCCCGCAAACTCCAGATCAATCACGGCATGCAGGTAGCCGTGATTGATCTGGAGTTTGCGGGTGCGGGAAGGATTACGCATATGCTGAAACTGGTGGCTTTCGATCTGGATGGTGTAATCTACCGTGGTGCTCAGATACTGCCACATGCGTTGGATGCCGTGTTTGCTATCGAGGAGCGGAGGCTGCTGCTGCGCTATGTGACCAACAATGCCACCATGCATCGCACCACGTTGGCTCAGCAACTACAGAGCATGGGCATCCCTGTCAAAGACGAGCAGGTGCTGGGATCTGCGGCAGCCACCGCCACATGGTTGCAGGGACGCTTCGCTGCGGGCAGTCAGGTCCTGGCGCTGGGGGAATCCGGGCTTCTTGAGGAATTACGTGAAGTTGGGTTCGCCGCTCAGCACGTACTGGATGCGTCCGGCGACGCTGCACCGGTGGCCGTGGTGGTGGGGCTGGATCGCGCTCTTACCTACAAATCACTTGCGGCCGCTCAGCACTTCATCATGCAGGGAGCACTCTTCGTGGCTACCAATACTGATGCCACCTTTCCAGCCGAGGGAAGGCTGCTACCCGGAGGCGGCAGCGTGGTGGCAGCCGTCGCCGCAGCCTCCGGTGTGGATCCCGTAGTGATCGGCAAGCCTGGTTTGGGAATGGCAGAGGTACTGCGTTCCACCACCGGCGTGGACTACCCCGAGATCCTCTTCGTGGGAGACCGGCTGGACACAGATATCGCCATGGGCGTGCGGGCGGGAATGAAAACTCTTCTGGTTCTCACCGGTGTTCACACCCGCAAGCATCTCGCCTGCAGCGAAGTCCAGCCCGATTTCATACTTGATGATCTGGCTGAATTACCGCTTCTTCTTGATAAGGCGATGCAGGACTAGTGAACGTTCTGTAAATAATGTATACAATAACGCACTGGCCATCTCGTCCATTTTGTACCGCCAGCGAAAAATAATCCCGTAAAAAGGAGCAACCATGTACATCTGGAGTGATTGTATTCCGTGTATACTAAAAATGGCAATAGGTGTTGCCCGCAACGTACTCAAGACTGAGGAAGAGAACAAGCATTTCATGAGCAGGATACTGGAGCTCAAAAGTCTCAGAGGTGAGGATTGGAAGATGATTTCACCTATGATAGTCAGTGATATATGGCTGATCCTGAAGGAAATGTCGGGGAAGGAGGATCCGCTGAAGACGGTAAAGGAGGAGCAGAACCTACGGGCAATGAAAATATATCCGTCGGCAAAAAAAACCGTTCAAAAAAGCGAAGACCCTTTTCTTCAGGCGTTAAAGTTCTCCATAGCAGGAAACGCCATGGACGCCATGGTGAATTCTAATGAAACTGGACAGCGGGGACTATCTATGATGCTTGCACAGATGCTCATAAACATGGAGGATGTTTTGATGTTCAGGGAGAGGCTCGCAAAGAGCGACAAAGTAGTCTATTTCACCGACAATTGCGGTGAGGTCGTCTTCGACAGGCTCTTTGTGGAAACCCTAAACAACGAATACCACCCGCAGATAACGTTTGTCACGCGCAGAATGCCCGTCCTCAATGATGTGACAGTGGAATTAGCAGAGGCGGTTGGCCTAGGCAAGCTCGGCAGGGTTATAGACAATGGCATCGTCGAGCCCTTTCCAGGCACATTATTGAAAAAGGTATCGCCGGAGGTACGCCAGCTTGTTGAAGACGCAAATTTGCTAATCGCAAAGGGCGTCGGAAACTATGACAGCCTTACCGAGGAGGCGGAGCTAAAGGGAAAAGTCTCCTTTCTGTTCCACGGGAAATGTCATCCTTGCTGCATTGAGCGTAACGTTTCGGAGAATGCCCTTATTGTATATAACGCCTGATTCTTATTCCTTTCAGAATGGACTTAGCATAATATTTTTTCTCCCTGTGATGTCTATTGCTCATAGACTTACGTGTAAGTCCCTAACGAATAAGGATTGAGACGAAGCCGCATGGTCTTTTCAATCTTAGCTGGGTTCAAGTAAGCCGGGGGGTTAAGGGAAAAATCAGGACAACGAAAATGTGATTTCGAAAACCTCAAAAAAAGGCCCTATTGTTAATGAGTTCAAACAGCGAAGACTAAGATCTCAAAGAATTTGGACAGCATTTCTTACTTGATGAATTTCTACAGAAAAACACTTAATTTTGTAAATAAAGTTATTCCAGATGAACAGAAAGCTCATTTCGAACGAACTGTTTTTTGGATGGAGAAATTTTCCCCTATTTTTACCGAAGCACATCGAATTGCGGCTTATTGCCATGATATCGAAAGGGCATTTAATGATAAAAAGAACGAACAAGTGGAAAATTATTTAGATCCGGCCTTTCTAAAAGATCATCAAGAAAAAAGTGCTGAAATCATTTCTAATTTTTTAAAATCCGAAAACGCGCCAAAAGATTTAATTGATAAAATTTCTCATTTAATCAGCAAACATGAAGTCGGCGGTGACGAGGAACAAAATGCGCTTATGGATGCAGATTCAGTAAGTTTTTTCGAGACAAATGCTAGAATGTTTATTGTTAAAAAAGCCCCAGTCGAGGGCTATGAAAAAATCAAAGAAAAATTTGACTGGATGTTTAATCGAATTTGTTCTGAAGATCATAAACATTATGCGCGGATTAATTATAAGAAATGGTTAGCAGAATTGGAATATTACAGATGATTTGTTTAATTGCCTATTCCGCCACTCGATCCCGATAGCATCCGCCCCCCTGGAATGGCTAGTGGTGTTGCTTAATTTTTTTTGTCCTAACCCATACTCCTAGAACCTTCTTGGTTCAAGGACGCACATTTTGTTCTCATTTATTTTACGAACCCTTGTTGTCGTCCGAGAGCGATAAGAACCGCAGCCATGACGACCACGACGACCAAGAGACCCAAGCGCACGCTCAACTGTTCGTGCCGGCGCAACAGCGGGATGGCGAAAGCGAACGTGAGCAGCGGCGATGTGTTCTTCAACGCTGTGGTAATGGCCACTGTTCCACCGTACTTCAGTGCGAGGATGAACCCGACTGTTCCTACTGCATTCGCAACACCGGAGAGCAGGAGAAAAGTCCCTCTCTTCCACCCCACAGCAACAATCTCCTGCAACTTGCCTGCAACCGCATAGTAAACAAAGATGGCAACCAGCCCGGCCATGATATTGATGGCAGCACCCACTACAGCAGCGGGAAGCAATGCTATACCCAAACCTCTCAGAACACCGCCGGCGGCGAAGCAGAAACCTGCAAGCACCCCCATCGCGATTCCAATAACGGTTTGGCTGGAACTGCGCGGCTCCATCTGAATCTGTTTATTGGTGCCGGCGCTTTCCCAGACAAAAGCGACTGCTCCGGCCATAAGAATCAGGATTCCGATGCCGGAGAGCAGGGAAACCCACTGTCCGAGAACCAAGAAGCCAAGAATAACAGCGAAGATGTTATCTACCAGAACGAAGCAGGACGTCCGGGTAGCACCGATTCGGTGAATGGCCGCAAGAAGCGCAGCCTGTCCAGCAAGTGCGGTAACGAGTCCGGCCGCCACAAAGTAGAGAACTCCCCGCCAATGCATCCCAGCTTGCGGCAGGCCACCCAGAAAAGGAACAGAAAGGAGAAGAGCGATTGTGCCCCCGACTAGGTTTATGAAGAGGGCAGTGAAGGAAGATACCCGAGAATCTTTCATCCCCAATTGGGTGAGGATGTTCGTCCAAGCAAAGCCCATCGCTGCGAGGACAGCAAATCCGATAGCGTCCATATCTCCTCCTTGTGCCTGTGTCAAACGACTACCGCTGTAACTTTAAAACTGGCGAGGGCCATTAGTGATACAAAACTCCCATAACAATAAAGAGTCATCAGGGGCAGGTTTTGAGCTTTTCAGCAATCAAACATCCATACTCCCCCGCTATTTTCATAGCCTCCGGTTCGCTTGGAGATTTCAGAGACAAAGGTTGGGTAACCATCCTCATGCCCAAAATGTGGTACATCGTATCAAAAATCCGTCGCGGCGCCTCACCACTCCAACCATATGCCCCGAAGGCCCCTCCGATCTTGCCCTTGAGACGGACCTTCTCAGCTAAGAAGAGGAGGCGCTTCATGGAACTCATCATTTCGCCATGATAGGTGGCGGATCCGAATATGTAAGCATCGTAACCGGCCAAATCGCTGTCCTTTACTATTTCCACGGCTTTTTTAATGTCGGCTTCAACACCATTATCCATAAGGCCTTTCGCGATGAGCTCGCCGAGTGCCCGCGTCGCTCCCTTGAGTGTATCGTAGATCACCAGTGCACGTGCCATAATCATTCCTTCCTCCGTCGGTTTATCCGAACCAGAACGTGGGGAAAACAATTTCAGCATTTCTCGGAAAGCCTCACGGGTCAAGGTAGGTCAATCGTGATCCTTTCTGTCGTTATTGCATACTACCGAGAGAACGATAATTTCTCGTCAGGTCTCTATCGGTGCCCCGCTCAGTATGTCTCTCACACCATTCAATATGTAACGGGGCTTGTAGGGATAGCGGACCAGATCCTCTCCAGACGTGACCCCACTAAGCACCAGAAGGGTATCAATCTCGGAGTTGATTCCGGCGACAATATCGGTTTCCATGGAGTCACCGATGAATATCGCATCCTCCCGACTGCATTCCAAGCATCTTAACGCGTGGCGAATCATAAGCGGGTTCGGTTTACCCATGAAATACGCCCGCCTGCCCGTGGCGCGTTCGATAGGCGCAATCAGCGCGCCGCAACCTGGGAATATGCCACGATTGGTGGGCAGGACAAAATCTGGATTAGTGCCAATGAGCTTTGCCCCAGCAAGCACAAGCTTGATTGCATGGGAGACTTTTTCAAATGAGTAAGAACTAGACTCCCCTACTACTACATAGTCGGGATCAATGTCGTTCATGGATATCCCGGCTTGATAGAGCGCATTCGTGAGTCCAGCGTCGCCGATCACGTACGCGCTGCCCCCCGGCTCTTGGGAGGCAAGGAAACTCGCCGTGGCCAAGGAAGCGGTATAGAAATGCATGGCATCCACTTCCGCCCCCAATTTGCTTAACCTATACTGCAACTCTTCACGCGTACGCTGACTGTTATTCGTCAGGAATAGATACTGCTTCCCCTCCTGCTCTAGCCAGCGGAGAAATTCGCAGGCGCCAGGGAGGAGTGACTCCCCATGATAGATCACCCCGTCCATGTCACAGATAAAACCAATTTTGCGCTGAATTTCATGCATGTTTTTGATCTCCCATTAAGGCCTTTAGGGAAATTGTGTCCTTATTCAATCTATCGGGTTAGGACATGCAGCCCTTTGAGGTTCCGAGCCATGTAGGCAAGGCTCCATTCTCCTTGTGCCTTCTCAAAACCATCATCATTCTACCGGGCTGCCAAAAGATCGACAACCCGGTAGAACTTATCCTACCGTTAAACAATGTGTCACGTCTGCTTGCTGCTTTCCCATTCTCCTGATCTGAAGCTGGAATTAGAAAGCGTAGACAACGTTGAACCAGAACTTGTCGCCTTCAGGCCTGTTTCTCGCGTCTATCTCGGACTGCCACTTGAGAATGAACATCATGTTCTTGTAATCATACTTCACCTCAGGACCAATGGCAAACACCCGGCCTTCAAACCCGTCTGTGCCCACTTTTTTCCCGTCCTGTTCATCGTTCGACATCTGGTGATAGTAGTAACCACCGACACCAACAGCCAATTCCTTATTGATGTGATAACCGAGGGTGTAGTCCGCATGGAACTCCTGGCCGGATCGATAATTCGTGTCATCATTTTTCGTGTTGAAATCGTACATTAACTTGGCGGAGGCCTCCAAGCCGCCGTCGCTCAGGTAGGTCCCGCAGAGCACGGGTTCAAAGGTCCAGTAATTCCTCCCGGGGTTTGCCATATGGTCCTTGTCGAAGTCACCAGTTGGCATAAAGATGTCAAGACCCGTGACCACGTGGAAATTCTTGAAGTGCCAACCGAGAATGATCGGATTGACGATTATGTCGCCCAGTCCGAAACGGTTGTCGCCTCTGCCACCGGCTTCCACATCCATATAGAGCATGGGAACGAAGGCGTGAACAGCCCAATTGGCTCCGAGGATCTTTTTGTCAGTCACGTAGATGAACCGGAGCACCTCGGCTGTCACTTTCAGATCAAAATCGTGAATGAGGTCATTTCCGTCGTTGTCCTTGAAATTCTTAGCTGTGTAGTAGTTCACATGGTTTTTAAAATAGAACCCCGGCGGCGGGAGCGCCCCCAACATGAAATCATCGGCGCCGTTCGGGTACGCCCCACCCCCGCCTTCGGTCGCAAGGACCGTCCCCGTGAAAACAACCGGGCTCAAGAGCACAGTTGCCAACATCAACATGGTGAACCATTTCCGAAACATTTCCAACTTCTTTCTCATACTGATCCTCCTTTTTGGAATTTTGGTTTATTCAACGATCCCACGGGTTCGTCTCAAACCTTATTAGGGTGCACATGTAGCTGTATTATATCTAATTTGTCAAGCAGAAATTGAATGTCGTTCAAAATAATTTCTACTGCCTAAATTTGTGTACGTTTCTTTATAAATAACATACAGATACGTGAGATATGTTTGTTTATGTTGTCATATTTCGTGCTTTTCCGTTTACTTGATATTCATCGATTCCACACACAAATAAATCCTGCTCAATAATTTGCTTAACTGTCCATAAAAATTGACTTTCGCATCTGATGGCTTTACGATGACAGCATGCGCATCACCGGACATTGTTCGAGACATGGTCATTACCCGTCCATCAGAATTTACCGCGAGTTGGACATCCAACGCTCATTGGCAATGACGCCAAGGCTTGGGTTGTTTCCGTCGCGCTTGCCGAAAACCGACCGAGCTGAGGTACGCTCAGGAAACCTGGACCTACAGCTTGCTGATCAAGCATCTTCGTCAGCACTGTCAAGAGCAGGGTCACCCAAGCTTGGCCAAAATTGGCAAGGGCACTTGCATGCCATTTTGCCCAAGAGTAATATCAAGCCCCGCAGGATCAGCTACTACCTTAAGCGCAAAGATCTGGATTTTGATGCAAAGATGGCCGAAGTCCTCTGTGTTTATAAATAAGAGGTGGAAATGCTCAACACCTCTAAAGAACAATGTCGCAACGTCCTGCGATGAAAAACCCGGCATTAGGATATCAAGAATATTGCTGCCGATCCCAGACCGATATGCTGCCCAGGGCCGGAACTATGAATACAAAAGGGAGGGAATTGTGTCGCTTTTTGCCGGCATCGACCTGCATCCCGGCCAGTCCATACGCTGGTCAATGACCGTCATGGCAGTCGTGAGTTTGTCGAATTTCTCACTCTGCTGGACCGAAGCTATCAGGTGGGCTGAAGGATTCGGCACAGATCGGGGTGAAGAGATGTGAAACCAGGAAGATGTTTCTTGTTCTACCTTCGTGCAGGGGGGGCAGGTTCGTTGCGATGTTGCAACATCTCCATGCAGGAAGCAATCGGAGCTTTCCGCCCCCTCTCCGGAAAAATGCAGACTTAAGGCAGTGTCTCGTATTGCAGCGCTACCGCGACAGGCCCACCGCATAACCTATCCTCATTTGAGTTTTCGCCGGCGTACTTGCCTCATGACCACGAAAAAGCTTTTCGAATTCCTTGTGGCACAAAGAAGGAGATACGGCCCAACGCACGTGAGACCCGATTTTTTGCACCCTTAAAGTATTCAGGTTGATTCCTTTCACAATTCCATGAATAATTTCACCATTCTTGGTCCGCCGAAACCATACCTGGTCACCGATGGCGAACTGCCCTTTTGCCTCTCGTTCCCGCTCCCTTTCCTTGTCCCTGATCAAGGCTACAAGCTGCCTGTTGATCTCGTGCAACTCCTCAATACTCTTGCTTTCCAATCCCTCTGTAATTTCCATCTTACTTCTCCTTATATTCACATCTTTATTTATGATCGTTTTTCACCGAGCTGCCTCCATCATGAGACAACTCCCGGGCACAGTTGCTTCCTTACATGCACAACTGCCATTCCCTCCCCAGCTCTCGGTGTTACGAGATTTTTTCTGAGCTTCCAGCCGGAGCGATATAATATACGACCTATAGCTACAGCATAAAGACGCAGCCGTCAAGAAATATTTTGAATACTATTCATTTTATACAAAACAACGATCAACAAATAAAAATTTTTTTTATATTTATAGATCATTCACCATTATTATGAATAATATAGCTCACTGCATCTCTACCGAGGAATACATGAGCAATATTCATTTTATGCCATAATAGTGAAAAATGCAGGCACCAGCAACGGCCGTTCGGATTACAGGCAGCCCGAGAAACACCCCCTTCAGCAAGAAATTATTGAATATTGCTCACTTTCTTATAATGCAGGTAATAAATAGATTTATTTGAATAATTCTCCTTGACAAATAAAGATAAATAGCTAAGATTGAACAAAGTTCATATTTATTTTTAAGTAAACCACCACCGACCTTGTCGGTGGCTTTATTAAGGGACGACAACTCCTGACAATGTCATTCGCTGTCGTCCCTTCACAAATGGCATGAAAAAACGGGGTATGTATAATTCCATACCGCCTTGAGTGAATGGCACAAAAACCGTTTTTGCTCATCAACATCGTTGATTCGCCATTGGTGTAGGGCCTTCGCCCCCATGCCCCACCACTGACAATGTCAGTGGTTTTGATCATTAATAAAGCAAAGATTCTCACCGTGATAAAAAAGAAAGATTTAAGGAAACAGCAGATCCTTCAGGCAGCGATTGAAGTTTTCGGTAAAAGCAATTTTCAAAGTGCCAGCATCTCCGAAATTGCTCAGAGGGCAAACATCGCAGAAGGTACCATTTATCAGTACTTCAAGAACAAGGAAGACCTTTTCTTCTCAATACCCGCGCAAAAGACGGAGGCATTCTGCGATGAGCTTGATCTTCACATCGAAGGTATCCATGATGCTTTCAATAAACTAAGGAAATTAACCTGGTACTATCTCTATTTCTTCAAAACAAATCCGGATTACGCCCGGATCCTGATGCTCGAGATGCGTGTGAACAAGAGTTTCTTCAAATCCAGGACGTTTGGCAAGGTGCGGGTCTTTAATGACAAAGTCCTTGAAATCATCAAGGAAGGCCAGGAAGAAAACTTCATAAGGAATGATATGGAAGGACGTGTCATCCGGGAGGTGCTGCTGGGTTTTCTGGAGCACAGGGTCACTCGATGGCTGCTTAAAGAGGAAAAATATGACCTCCTCGCAAATTATGGAGAAATCTTTGACCTCGTTTTTAACGGGATTAAATCCCCGAATGCAGAAAGAAGACATATGTAATTGATCCGCTGGTCAATATTTTTAATGCCAAGGGATGATTTTAAGAACATTAATGCTTAATATAATATATAATATGAAAGTAGGAACGTTTTTTTTGCACCACGATTTATGCTAAATAAAACGTATATTATGTCTAATATGACACGATACGGATTCTTTGCATTCACGGATGCAATAATTGTTTATGATATTGTAATTACGAGCATAATACCTATTTAAGATAAACAAACAGGGAGGTAGGAAAATGGAACGCAAAACAGTAGTCAGTGACTGCATGTCATGTGTGTGGGACTGTGGCATCAAGGTCACGCTGGAAGACGGCAAGATGGTAAAGGTGGAGGGATTGCCGGAACATCCTGTCAGCAAGGGGTATATCTGCCCCCGGGGTGAGTATCTCGCTGAATTTGTCTATTCATCGGACCGCATCAAATACCCCATGCGCCGGGTAGGCAATACCTGGGAACGGCTCAGCTGGGAAGAGGCTTTAGACTTTGCCGCTGAAAAACTGGCAGCCATCAAAAAGAAGTACGGCGCCAAGGCACTGGCGATTTTCTGCGGCTCAATGGGCGTGGAAAATATAGAAGTGGCCGGATTTGCACAGAGATTCAAATCGGCTTACGGCACACCCAATCTTTTATCGGTGGAAAATATCTGTTACCGCTCCCGCATCCTGGCGCGCCAGATGACTTTCGGGCGGTATCCCATGGATTATCCGCCGGATGCACGCTGCATCATCCTCTGGGGCCATAACCCGGACGGTTCCAAGGGCATGCTGGCCGACATGATCCGGGAAAAAATTGAAAAGAGAGAGCTGGACCTGATTGTCATCGATCCCAAACGGACGCAGCTTTCCGAACTTGGCCTGCACATGGCAATCCGCCCGGGGACGGACGGGGCCATCGGCCTGGCCATGCTCAATGTCATCATCAACGAAGGTCTCTACGACAAGGAATTCGTCGAGAAGTACACGATCGGCTTCGAAGAGCTGAAAGCGCACGTCCAGCAGTATACACCGGAATGGGCGGCGGAAATCACCTGGGCGGCGGCATCGGACATCAAGGCGATCGCCCGGATCTTCGCGCAGTCCAAGCCCGGATGCATCGTCCAGGGCATCAACACCCTGGATCAGCACGTCAACGGCCTGCAACTGTCCAGGCTGCTGTCCATCCTGCAGATCGTTACCGGCAACATCGACAAACCCGGGACGTGGGTCACCATCCCCTTCCTGCGCATGACCGACCTGCGCCTTCCCATGGACGAAGTGCCCATCGGCGCGGATCAATACCCGTTGTTCTACATGCTTTGGGGCAGAAAGTCACCGTACGGTATCGCGACCCTTTTCCCCCAGGCAGCCCTGGAAGGCAAACCCTATCCTGTCCGCGGCGCCATCGTGGCCGCAGCCAACCCGGCGGTTTCTTTCCCGGAAGCGAACAAGTTCATTGAGGCCTTCAAATCCATGGATTTCTTAATGGCCATCGACATCGTCATGACCGAAACGGCAGAAATGGCCGATCTGGTCCTTCCGGCCTGCACCTTCATGGAGAAGGACGCCTTGGCCTACGTGTACGGCGTCGTCCACGGAGAACCTTTTGCCATGTACCACCACAAGGTCATTGAGCCGATCGGCGAGTCCAAACCCGACTGGTGGATCTGGACCGAGCTGGCACGCCGTCTGGGATTCGGCGACTTGTTCCCCTGGAATTCAGACGAGGAAGTGATGGATCATCTGCTGGAACCCAGCGGCATCACGGAGGAGTTAAAGGCAAATCCGATGGGCGTGTATTTCGACAAGCAGGATTACTTCGCTTACGAAAACAAGAAGATCAACACCCCCAGCGGTAAGATCGAAATCTACTCCAAGACCCTGGAAGAGGCCGGTTACGACCCACTGCCGAAATATCTTGAGCCGGCGCAGAGCCCTGTCAGCACTCCGGAACTGGCCAAGGAGTTCCCGTTGATCCTGATCAGCGGCGCCCGGAGACAGGCCTTTACCCATACCCAGATGCGGCATGTCCCGCACCTTCGGGCACAGGAACCGGAACCCTTTGCCGAAATGCATCCGGCAACTGCCAGCCGTTACGGGATCAAAGACGGGGAGCGCATCCGCCTTTCCACCCGCAACGGCAGCATCACCATGAGAGCAAAAGAGGAACCGAGGTTATTGCCCGGGATCGTATCCGTTCCCCACGGCTGGTCACAGGCGAATGTCAACCTGCTGACCGACATGGATGTCCGCGACCCGATCACCGGTTATCCCGATTTCAAGGCCCTGTTGTGCAAGATTGAATCTGTCTAGGCAATATCGGCAGAGATCATAGAATGATAAAAAGCCCTGGAAGCTTGTAGCCGCTTCCAGGGCTTTTTTAATTTGTGTCTAGCAGGGCTCTTCTCCCTCTGCCGCCTTTGAGATGCGGCAGCGGACATACTCCCCTTTGAGGGGCCACCCCCCCGAAATGGGATCGCACTTTTCAAGGTCATCGTCGATGGTGACATTGATGTTTGATTCCCAGAGCCCGTAAAGGGAAGGCTCGGCAGCGGGTTTTTCCGGATACCACCAGGCATGCGCCGCAACGATGCAGTCGGGCGCAAAGGTGTTGACCAGCCGGGCGCGCTGTTTCACCCGCCCCAGGGGGGATTCGATCCACACCCAGTCCCCGTCGACAATACCGTGCCGGCGCGCCGTATCTACGTGAATTTCCACGATGGGAAAAGGCTGCCGCTTGCGGAATCCTTCCACATGGCGGAACTCCGTGTGATGATAGGGAAGGACCCGGGTGCCGCTGATATTGAGGAGGGGATAGCGGCTCCAGTCGCCATCGGGCGGGTGCGGCTCCTGATAGTCAGGCAACGGATCGTAGCCCAGTTTCTCCAGAATCGTCGAGTATATCTCCACCTTGCCGGTCGGCGTGGCCAGCGGTCCTGCCGCGCAGAGGCCTGGCTGCGGCGGGGTGACTGCCCAGCGCTTCTTGTGAACCAGTTCCGCCAGCGTTTCCACACCCTCTTTCTTCATCATGTCCTGCAGCCGGTATTCCCAGACCGCCTCGAAAGTCTCCCAGGGCCAGTCTTTCTCCTGCCCCAGACGCACCCCCAATCCTCGCCAGAACTCGTAATCGTTGCGCCGGTCATAGCTGCCGGGCACGCTGGCCGGAACGGCCGCCTCGCCGATCTGCACCAGGGGATAGGACCCGATGGAGGCAAAATTGCCCATGTCCGGCCGCTCGAGCCAGCAGGCGGCGGGGAGGACATAATCGGACAACTGCGCCGTGGGCGTCCAGGTGATGTCCAGGGTGACGAGGAGGTCCAGGGCCTTCAGGGCCCGGTAGACCAGCCTGCTGTTGGCAAAGGAGAGGAGCGGATTGCTGGCGGAAACGATCAGCCCCCGGACCGGATAGGGTTTGCCGGTCAGCATGGCGCGGAAGGCGGTGGGCGCGTGGGCCATGCAGTTCAGATAAACCGCCGCGGGATGATGATCGCCCCATTTTTTCCTTAGCTGCTCCACCACCAGTTCCCATCCCGGGTAGCTGAGAAAGCGGAACCGGTCGCTGCCGAGCTGCTTGCGGCGCTGCTCCGGCGAGAGGGTATCATTGGCCTCCAGCGCCGCATCGGGAACAAAATCCTCATAGGGCCCGCCGATCAGCGCCCCGCCGGCCACATCGATGCTGCCGGCAATGGCGAACAGGATGTTGATGGCCCGGATATCATTGATGCTGTTGGGAGCGGAATGCTCCGGGGCGCAGCCGATGGTGACCGTCGCCGGCTGATTTTCCGCAAAGAAACGGGTGATTTCTCGGAGGCGGGGCACGGAGATGCCGGTGAGCGCCGCCACCCGCTCTGGAGGATACGCCTTCACCCTTTCCGCAAGCCGGTCAAATCCGAAGGTATGGGCCTCCACAAAGGCCTTGTTATACCAGCCCTCGGCGATCATGATGTGCATCATCCCCAGAGCCAGGGGCGTTCCCGTCCCCGGCCGGAGTTGCACCCAGGCATCGGCCTGGCGGGCCGGCTCGGTCAGTCGAGGGTCCACCACCATCGTCCTGGCGCCGTCCCGGATGGCCTGCTGAAAGCCGTGCCAGGTATGGGCGCCCCCTTCATGGGGCTCCCGTCCCCAGAGAACGACCAGACGGGTTTTGTCCGGTTTGCGGTCAGGCACCAGCGAGCCGCCGTACATGGAGAAGGAAACCATGCTCCGCGGCCCGAAGCAGACGGTGACGGCGCCGAAACGATTGGGGCTCCCGAAGAGGTTCATGAAGCGGCCCTTGGCAAAATCCCAGGCGCCCCGTCCCGTTCCCGAGCTGGTGGCCAGGGCTTCGGCCCCATATTGCTGCCGGATCGTTTCCAGCTTCCGGGCGATTTCGTCCAGGGCCTGATCCCAGGAAATCTGCTGCCAGGAATTCGCGCCCCGCTCCCCAACCCGTTTCAGGGGATAACTCAGCCGGAAGGGATGCTCCTGATACTCCTTCGCCAGGAAGGGGCGGACGCACCAGCCCCCGGGATTCACCGGAGCGCTCCGGTCGATGCGCACCTTCTCCACCCGGTCGCCCTTGACGTAAACCTTCATGGCACAGCCGCGGCTGGTGCAGAAGTAGCAGTTGGAATACTTGAGTTCGACGTCAGATCTGTCCAAGCATGGCCTCCAGAATCGGCAGCCCGTCTTCCGGCTTATCGTTCTGCCAGGTCACCCAGTCGCGCAGTTTGGTCAGGGCCTTGCCGCTTGCCACCGACTCCCGGGCCATTGCCAGGCCCTCTTCCAGAGAACCGGCCTTACCGCCGATATAGAGGAGCGGCGCGGCATTGAGGCACACAATGTCACAGCGGGGTCCGGGGTCCTTGCCCGCCAGGACCCGCAGCAGGACCAGGGCGTCCCGCTTCACGTCACGGCTCGATGCCACGTCTTCGAACCGGGCCCGCGCAATCCCGAATCTCTCCGGCGTCAGCGTGTGCTCCAAAATCGATCCATCTTCGCAGAGTTCCGCCGCATAGGTGGTCCCCAGGGTTGAAATCTCATCCATTCCTTTTCCCGATTCGTCGTCCGTTCCGTGCATGACGAAGGCCCTCTTGAAACCCAGGGCTTTGAGGGTCTGCACTTCAATGTCGATCATGGCCCGTGTGGGCACACCCATGACCTTGTAGGAAGGGGGGGTGGGATTGAGCAGCGGTCCCACGATGTTGATGGTCGAACCGAAGCGGATCTGGGACATCACCCGGGCGAGGGTCTTGGGATGGACCTGGGGCAGGAAGGCGTTCCAGGCGCCGATGCCGGCCTTTTCGATGCTCTGGCGAGGGGCGTTGGGAACCGATGAAACGTTGACCCCCAGGGCTTCAATGACATCGATGGCCCCACAATTTGATGATATCGCCCGGGCGGCGTGCCGCACGACGTAAAGACCCAGAGAGGCCCCGACAATGGCTGCTCCGGAGCTGATATTAAAGGTTTTCAGGGTGTCCGCGCCTGTACCGGCGTTGTCGATCAGGGGTTCCGGCGTTTCCACCGAGACCTTCAGGGTGTCGTATTCGTACAGGGCCTCGAAGGTTCCCGCCACTTCTTCCGCCGTTTCTCCCTTGGCTTTGAGGGCGGCGATGAACGCCCCTTGCTGAAGATCGCTCTGTTCCTCTTCACAGATCTGCCGCCAGCACTCCCGGGCCTCCTCCCGGCTGATATTTTCGCCACGGGTCAGTCGAACAACGATGGCGCCGAAATTTCTCCACTTGTCTTCTTTGCTTTCCATGGTCCTCTCCTTCTGAATTTTATCCAGGGCCTTCGGCGACTTCCGCGCCAGCTGGCAGGCTTGTTTCTGCTTACTCCGGACTTTCGTCGGCCCGGTAAACGATATACAGGTAATCTCCGTGTCGATCCGCTCGCTCCAGCCGGTACCGCGGCACTTCCCCTCGAGGCCAGAAGGCGCCCCTCTGAACCGGGGTGATGGACGCGGCACCGCCGATGACGAACGGGCAGAGGATCAGATGAAGTTCGTCATAGAGCCCGGCGGCGATCATCGAGCGATGGACCGTGCCGCCTCCCTCCACGAGGAGCCGCATAATTCCGTAATCCTTATAAAGAATGTCCATCAGCCGGGGAAGATCGACAAACTGCCCCCGGCCCGCCGTCACGATCCGGGCCCCCTGAGCCATCAAGGCCTCCACCCGGCGGGCATCGGCATCCTGGGTCACGGCGACGATAGTCGGCACATCCCCCTGAAGCACCCTGGCCGTCGGCGGGATTTCCGCCAACCCGTCCAGAACGATTCGGACCGGATTTTTGCCGGCCGCCTCCCTCAGCGTCAAGGAGGAATCATCCAGCTGGATGCAATTGCGGCCCACCATGATGGCGTCCACATCGGCGCGCTGCCGGTTGTGCAGCTTCATGATCTCGGGGTCGATCAGGGAAGGACCGACGGGATTGGGCTGCCCGGGACGGCGGCGGGGAGCGATCTTGCCGTCCAGGCTCACCGCGACGAGCATGAAGGCCCAGGGCCGTTTCAGTTGATGTTTTGAAGGGTCTTCCATAAAGTGTCTGTGAGTTCCTTTCCTAAAATCTTTTGACGGTCTTCACGAACTCCCGGATCAGGTCGGGATCTTTTTCCCCCGTCCTGCGTTCGACGCCGCTGATCACATCGACGGCATAGGGTCGCAGCAGCTCGATGGCCGTACCCACGTTGCCGGCATTGAGTCCCCCGGCAAGGATCAGCGGCAGGGAAATGTGGTCCGTTATGCCCCGGAGGGCGCTCCAGTCCAGGGTCACTCCCGTTCCCGCCGGTCGGGAAGCCGTCTTGGAATCGACCACGATTCCGGCGATGCCGGTCTGCTCCAGTACGGCACAGGCCTCCACCGGATCTTTAATCGTGAAAAGGGCCTCGCCCGTGTCCACAAAGATCCTCAGGGCCTTCAACACCTTGATCCCCGTACCGGCCAGGGCGCTGCAGACCGCCTCGATCTCCTCCAGGGTCTCATCGCCATGGAGCTGGAGAAAGTGGGGGCGCACCGTCCGGGCAATGGCCACCATCTCCGCCACCGGGCCGCCCACCACCGCCGTCGTCGTGACAAAGGGCGGCGCCAGGGCCACCAGTTCCGCGGAGCGGCTCCGGGAAAGGTTCCAGGGGACGGGAACCGGGTACTCCGTCACAAAACCCAGCGAATCCGCACCGGCAGAGGCGGCCATCTCCACCTCCGCCTCGCGCATGAGGCCGCAGATCTTCACCCGGGTCATGGAGAGATCCCCCCGATCAAGGAAGAGACAAAGGCGGCCGGGTCCTCTGCCTGCAGGATGGCAGTCCCCACCAGGACGGCGTTGGCCCCTGCGGTCACGGCCCGGCGGATGTCCTCCTCCGTCATCAGGGCGCTTTCGGAAATCTTGACGATTCCCGGCGGCACATGGGGTGCCAATTCCTCCGTGACCCGCACATCTCCCGAATCCCTCTCCAGAGAGAGGATGTCCCGGTTATTGATCCCGATGATCGTAGGAAAAAGCGCCAGGGCGCGCTGCAGTTCCTCTCGAGTATGGATTTCCACAACGACCTCCAGCCCTCGGTTCTGCGCACTGCGGTAAAGGTCCGCGGCCAATGGATCAGGGGTGGTCGCCAGAATCAGCAGAATCGCCGCCGCTCCATGCGCCGCAGATTCTTCGATCTGCTCCGGCGCCGTGAGAAAATCCTTGCGCAGAACAGGGACCGGCACGGCCTCGCTGACGCACCGGAGGATTTCCAGACTCCCACCGAACTTCGTGGGCTCCGTAACCACGGAAAGGGCGCAGGCCCCCGCCTTCACCAGCGACAGGGCCAGTTCGGCCACGTCCCGTTGTCCCACGAGATCGCCGTCCCGGGGCGAAACCGGCTTGATGTCCGCGATGAGCGGCAGAATTCCCTGACGTCCGGCCTTGCGGATTGCCGTGGACAGACGGAGAGGCTCCGTTATTCCCCCAGCATGTCCGCCCACATCACCTCCATATTGTGCTTGGAGAAGCACCGGAAGGCCATAAACGTATTCGTCCGGGTAATGCCGGCAATCCGGGCGATATCATCGGCAACGACCCTGGCCAGTTGATCGTACTCTTTCACCCGGATGATCACCAGCAGGTCATAGTCACCCGATATGGAGTAAACCTCCGCAACGCCGTCCAGATTGACCAGAGCTTCCGCAATGGCATTGACCTTCCCAACCTCACAGTTGATCATGACGATTGCTGTTGTCATGTTTCACTCCTTATAACCCCGCTTAGGGATTGAATTTTCACGGTTTATAAAAAAAAAGGCCCGGAATGTCAAACAAAACCGCTTTCGGTTTACCCGATGGTCCCTGAGCCGTCCGGTTTTTTATCAGGCCGGAGAAACGGGCAGCGGCGTCAACGATACCAGTGGCATTTACAACGACACAGCGACCGGCGACATCTATTACAACCCCACGAGCAGTACCGGTGGGGATTCCGTTTTGATCTGCATGGGAAGCCGTATCCGATGAACCATATCCGGTTTGACATCTCAATGTATATCAAGTAATTTATAACAAGTTACAAATAGTTCCAATTTTTTTGTCCATTCGCCATCTTTTATCACGAAGGAGATCTCCCTATGGCAGATCCAGCCAAAACAAATCAAGAACTGCTTGAAGAGAATGCCTCTTTAAAGGAGAGTATCCAGGAACTGGAGCATTCAGGAGCCGAGCGAAAAAAGGTGGAGGAGTCGTTAAGGGAACGCATCAAGGAACTGAATTGCCTCTATTCCATTGCTGATGTGATTGAAAAGACAGATGCGATAGAGGAAATATTCAGGAAGACAGCCGACCTGATGCCGAGAAGCTTGTTTTATCCGGAACACGCCTGTGCAAGAATCACTTACGCGGACCAGGAATATAAAACGGGGAATTTTCAAGAGACGCCATGGAAAATGTCGGCCGATATCAATGTGTGTGGAAGGCTGACGGGCAGGGTGGAAGTGCGCTATCTGGAAGAGACTCCCCAGAGAGACGAAGGGCCTTTTTTAAAAGAAGAGCGTGATCTGATCGATGCCATTGCCGAGCGTCTGGGAAAAGTAGCTGAACGCAAGCAATATGAAAAAGAGCGTGAGCGGCTGATCTCTGAACTGAAGAAAGCACTTTCAGAAGTTAAACTGTTGAGCGGCCTGCTTCCAATATGCGTTTCCTGCAAGAAAATCCGAAATGATGAGGGATATTGGGAACAAATCGAATTGTACTTGATGCAGCGCTCGGAAGCTGAATTCAGCCATGCCATCTGCCCTGACTGTGCAAAAAAGTTGTACCCGGAATTATATAAAGAGAAAAATTGATTGATAAAACGTCAATTCTTTCGTTCCGGAATCAACGGTACTGAAGGAATTTCAGCAACAAACTTTTTAGTGTGGTTTTTTTCGTACCTCAGCAGCCTTCTTAATATCCCATAATGAGCGGTTCCTAACGTGTCCCGGCGCCTCGAACACAAAGATGTCCGATGAGGGGGAACGACAATGATCCGAACGATCCTAGTTCTACCGTTAATTTTCTTTGTGTTGGCGATTTCGGTGATTTCCGCAAACGCGGCGGGAGAGATGGGCAGTACGGGTATTTCCGCTGTGTCCGAAAACGAGCTCGTCACGGCCCCCGTCGAGATTGACGGTCAGGTGCTGTTTCGTGTGCGCGGAGCGTCATCCTTTCCTGCCGATCAGCGTGCCGCCGCGATCAGGAACCGGATCGAGGCGGCTGCCGCCGATCCATCCATCCGCAGCGACATGCTGCGCAGCGTCGACTCAGGAAACTTTACCACCCTCCTTGCCGGTGACCGGCTCCTGATGATCTTAACCGATGCGGATGCCGGGATGGAGCAGTTGAGCCGCGGCTATCTGGTCAAAGTCCACCTGGCAAGAATCCGCCAGGCGATCGGCGACTACCGCAGCATGCGCAACCGTGACGCCCTGCTGCGCGGATCCCTTTATGCCGTTGCGGCCACAGCCCTTCTGGTACTGGGGATCATGATTCTGCTCCGGCTTGGCAGACGACTCGAAGAATTTCTGACCAGGCGAATCAAGAACCGGATCCATTCCCTGGGCATCCAGTCCTTCGAGGTCGTGCGGGCGGAGCATATCTGGGTGGCGATCCACGGCATGCTGTATTCCCTCCGCATCGCCGCCATTCTCATCATGTCTTTCATTTACCTGCATTACGTCCTTGCCCTCTTTCCCTGGACGCGCGGCCTCGCCAACCGGCTGTTCGAGCTCATCACCACGCCGCTGACCCAGATGGGTAAGGCAGTCGTGGACACCATTCCCAACCTGCTCACCCTTTTCATTCTTTTCATTTTCTTCCTTTTTGTCCTTCGGCTGCTCCGTCTCTTTTTTGATGCGATTGCCCAGAAGAAAGTCCAGCTTGCCGGATTCGACGCGGATTGGGCGCCCCCAACCTACAAGATCGCCCGCTTTTTGCTCTTGGTCTTCGGCCTGGTCGTGGCCTATCCGTACATCCCCGGCTCCGGCTCTGCGGCCTTCAAGGGGATTTCCATCTTCTTCGGGGTTGTGTTCTCCCTTGGTTCCACCTCACTGGTTTCCAATATCATCGCCGGTTACATGATGATCTATCGCCGGGCCTTCAAAATCGGGGACCGGGTCAAGATCGGCGACATGATGGGTGATGTGACGATGATGCGGCTGCAGGTGACCCATCTGCGAACCCTTAAAAACGAAGAAGTGAGCATTCCCAATTCGCAGATCCTCAGCGGCCATGTGGTCAATTACAGTTCTCTTGCCCGCGAAAAGGGGCTGATCCTTCATACCACCGTTGGGATCGGCTACGAGACTCCCTGGCGGCAGGTGGAGGCGATGCTGCTGCTGGCGGCGGAGCGCACGGCGGGACTGCTCAGGGCCCCCTCACCCTTCGTCCTGCAGAAGGAACTGGGAGACTTTGCCATCGTCTACGAACTCAACGTCTATACCGATAATCCTTCGGAGATGATGGAGCTCTATACGGAGTTGCATCGGTGGATCCTGGACGTCTTCAATGAGTACGGCGTCCAGATCATGACCCCGGCCTACCGGTCTGACACGCCGGAGCCCAAGATCGTGCCGCAGGAGCAATGGTATGCGCCGCCGGCGAAGAAGAGTCCTTAAACTCGTCGATGTTCGTGATGTTACGGGAGGCAGGTATGGCTGGTTCAGAAAAGAACATGTCCGCACTGAAAAAGCATGACGTTGTGAAGGAGTCGGAGGAGATTCTTCGACTGATTGCCGCTGATGAAACAGACGTGCCCTGGCGAAAATGGGGCCCCTATCTCAGCGAACGTCAGTGGGGAACCGTCCGCGAGGATTACAGTGAAAACGGGGATGCATGGAGCTATTTCCCCCACGATCATGCCCGTTCCAGAGCCTACCACTGGGGAGAGGATGGGTTGGCGGGCATTTCCGATGAGAAGCAGCGGCTTTGTTTTGCCCTGGCTTTCTGGAATGAAAGAGACCCGATCCTGAAGGAAAGGCTCTTTGGACTTACCAACTCTGAAGGCAACCACGGAGAGGACGTCAAGGAGTACTATTTCTACATCGACAACACGCCGACCCACTCCTACATGAAATACCTCTACAAGTACCCCCAGGCGGCCTATCCTTATGACGACCTTGTAAAGATAAACAGGGAGCGAACACGGAAGGAATATGAATACGAACTGATTGATACCGGAATTTTCGATGACGACCGCTATTTTGATATCTTTGTGGAATACGCCAAGGAAATACCGGAGGACATCCTGATTCGAATATCCGCCTGGAATCGCGGTCCCGACGCGGCGGTGCTGCATATCCTTCCCACTTTGTGGTTCCGCAATACCTGGTCATGGTCCAAGGAAGAGACGAAGCCTGAAATGGCTCAAATCCCCGACGGGTCCGGTTTATCGGTCATTTGCGTCAAGCATGAAAAATTGGGTGAACGCTTCCTCTACGGGGATAGAGAGGTCCCTCTTTTGTTCACCGAGAACGAAACGAACAACGAAAGGCTCTTCAAAACCCCCAACGCCGGCCCCTATGTGAAGGACGGAATTCATTCTTACATCGTTCACGGTGACCGGAACGCCGTCAATCCGGATCGAAGAGGCACCAAAGCCGCATTCCATCACGCCCTGACCATTGCAGGAGGAGATCGGGCATGCATCCGTCTGCGTCTGACGGATACCAGCCCCGCAGAAATAACGAAGCGTTACAAAAAGCCGGAAGGGGTTCTCGGGGAGGCCTTTGACGAACTTTTTTCGGCCCGCATCCAGGAAGCCGATGAATTCTATGATGCCATCTCGCCCGATCTTCTCTCCCGGGATGAGCGGGATGTCATGCGGCAGGCCCTGGCAGGCCTGCTCTGGACCAAGCAATATTACTACTTCGACCTTGACAAGTGGCTGTCGGAGCACCAGTCACACCCGCTTTCCGGGTCGGCGGTGCATGTATCCACCCGGAACAGGCACTGGTATCATATGGTGAACGACGATATCATTTCCATGCCGGACAAATGGGAATACCCCTGGTATGCGGCATGGGACCTGGCCTTCCACACGGTGGGCCTCAGCATGGTCGACCCCGTCTTCTCACGGAGACAACTCGAACTCATGCTGAGCGAGGTCTATCTCCACCCCAACGGGCAGATCCCCGCCTATGAATGGAACTTTGGCGATGTCAATCCCCCGGTGCACGCCTGGGCGACCCTTTTCGCATACTCCATTCAACAGCAGCTTCTCGGCAGGGGTAATGTAGAGTACCTGAAACAGGCCTTCACAAAACTCCTGATGAATTTTACCTGGTGGGTCAACAGAAAGGATTCCAGTGGAAATAACGTTTTTGAAGGCGGTTTTCTCGGCCTCGACAACATCGGGGTCTTCGACCGGAGTTCCCATCTGCCTACCGGCGGATACCTTGAACAGGCGGACGGGACGGCCTGGATGGCCCTGTTCAGTCAGAATATGCTTGAACTCGCCCTTGAGATCGCCACGGAAGACCCTGCCTACGAAGATGTGGCAAACAAATTTCTGGAACACTTCTTCTGGATTGCCGCTGCCATTGACAAGGTCGGGGCAAACTACGAGGACGATCTCTGGGATGAAGAAGACGGCTTCTTTTACGACCTGCTGCGCATGCCGGACGGCACGGCCAAGCGCATCAAAGTCCGTTCCATGGTGGGTCTCCTCCCCCTCTGCGCCGCCACAGTCATCCCGCACAAATTTGTAGAACGCTTCCCCCGTTTTCTCGAAAGGGCGACCCAGTTTTTGGAAAGGCATTCCAATCTCCTGGCAGACATACATCCTCCACAACAGCGCGGCGTCGCCGACCGTCACCTCCTGTCCATCCTGTCGGAGCGTAAACTGCGCCGCATCCTTGCCCAAATGCTCGATGAAGAGCGCTTCCTGAGTCCCTATGGAATCCGTTCCCTCTCCCGCCGGCACAAGGACTATCCCTATATCTTCACGGTCCATGGCGAGGAATTCGAGGTGAAATATCTCCCGGCCGAATCCGATACGGGCATGTTCGGCGGCAACTCCAATTGGCGCGGCCCCGTCTGGTTTCCGGTGAACCTCACCATCCTGAGGGCGCTTCTTCAGTATTATCTTTTCTATGGGAACTCCTTCAAAATCGAGTGTCCCACGGGCTCAGGCAACGAGATGAATCTTTTTGAGGTTGCAAAAGAAATTTCCCGCCGCCTCAGCAGCATCTTTCTCCGTGATTCAAAGGGCTGCCGCCCCGTATACGGCGGCACGGCGAAATTCAACAGTGACCCATACTGGCGCGACTACATCCTTTTTTATGAGTATTTCCATGGAGACAACGGAGCCGGGCTTGGCGCAAGTCACCAGACGGGTTGGACGGCAACCGTGGCGAAACTGATTCAACTGTTCGGATATCTGAACCCGGATGACCTGCTCAAAACAGGCACACGGCCTGTTACCCAGGTATATCTCAAAGGATTTAACCATGCTTGATCTTGTGGTGGGAATCGTCGGACTCCTCCTGATGGGATACCTCGTCATAACGATCCTCTATCCGGAGGGAAAAAGGGAACAGATTTACATCATTTTACCGGTTGCTGAGTACTCTTAAAAAAATATCTTGCTTCCTGAAGTCATTGAATTGTAAAATTTTTTTTATATAGTAGATTTCGACATAAAATAACTAGATCTATATTAAGGTGTACCAGTTTTTAACTGCAATATATCTCGTAATTAACTTGCATTGTATTTCGTACCATTTTTGATATTAGTCGTCGCTAATAAAGGGAAGTAGTTTATTCGATGAAAGTGGAAGTCCGTAACAAATAGATGTTTTTTGAACAAAGACAATGCATGAACGTAATAAAATTTTAAGCCCGTTAAATTTAAAACATTCAGTAATAAAACAGATCATCGTTTTTTTGTTGGATAAGAATTTTCGGGACTGTTTAAAAGGAGGATCGGATAAAGGGTATGAAAAAGAGAAATTTATTTTTGTTGTCTTTTGTTGCTTTAGTTTTTTTCTCCGGTTGTGCGGGTCATGCTCCTACAGCAGAATTTAAGAAGCCGCTTGCAGATGTCAATCGTTTGTGCCCCACTGATGAGGTAACTGTCAAACTATCAACATCTGACGGTGTTGTTTTAAATGACATTACTCGCCAAAGGTTGGAAAGTCGACTGCTTCAAACAATTACAGAAAAGAAAAAAACTGCTCAGTGTAATACAACCGATAAGCGTGCTTTCGTACTCAGTTCAAAGATTACCGAATATGATGAGGGGAATGCTTTTGCTCGTCTTATGTTGGCTGGTCTCGGACAGATGCATATCACTGGAGATTTTATCCTTAACCTTCTACCTGCAGAAAATGAATCTGTGGCTGAATTTACTATTTCAAAAACCTTCGCATGGGGAGGCCTATATGGCGGCACAACTCGCATAGAGGACATTGAACAAGCATTCTGTTTAGGGGTAGCAGAGGCAATTGTCGGCAATAATGCAAAATAGATTTTTTGTAGACTAAAAAGAAGGTTTCTTCATAAAAAAGGAGAGCTTGTTGCTCTCCTTTTTTATATCTTTTATAAATATGTTATAGAAGCTACATTTCAATTGGAAATTCTTCAAATATTTCATCCACTATTGTTTTTACTTTATAGATGAAGTCACCGACATCGAATTCAATATAATCAGACAAAACTACGCATCAACCGGATGAGCCAAAATTTTTATAATCTGCTTCAAGCTCAAAAAAGAGAGAGCATTCCTGAAAACAGAGGGGGTATCCTTCCTTGAATATTCTGGTGGTTGATGATGAGATCAATATCCGCAGAACATTGTCCATCTGCCTTGAAACAGAGGGCTACCGCGTTGTAGCCGTCAGCAATTTTGAAGACGCTCTTTCCGAAGCTTCCCGCGAATCCTTTGGCGTAGTCTTCGTTGACCTCCGCCTGGGGGCGGCCGATGGGCTGGATCTTATCCCCGCCCTGCTGGCCACAACCCCCTGGATTCGAATCATCGTGATTACAGCCTACGCCACAGTTGAAAGCGCCGTGGAAGCCATGAAAAGGGGAGCGACGGACTATCTCCCCAAACCCTTTACGCCGGCTCAGGTCAAGCTCGCCGTCCGCAAGGCGTTGGATATGCTTGCCCTGGAACAGAAGATTGTTTCTCTGAAGGAAGACCTTGGCCGGTCACGTCCGGAAACCGATTTTTCCTCCTCCAGCCTGGCCATGAACCGTGCCGTTGAACTGGCCCGTTCGGCAGCCCCTTCCGATGCCACGCTGCTGCTTCGGGGAGAAACGGGAACGGGGAAAAGTGTCCTGGCAAAGGCCATCCATTCCTGGAGTTCAAGGGCAGCCAGGCCTTTCAGCGTCCTTTCCTGCCCCTCCCTGTCGCCGGAACTGCTGGAAAGTGAACTCTTCGGACACGTCAAGGGGGCCTTTACGGGCGCCGTCCGGGACAATCCCGGCCGAATCAGCGCCTGCAACGGCGGCACCATCTTCCTGGACGAGATCGGCGACCTGCCTCTTTCCCTTCAGCCGAAGCTGCTCCGCTTTGTCCAGGATAAGGAGTATGAACGCGTCGGCGATTATGTCACCCGTCACGCCGATGTCCGGATCCTTGCCGCCACCTCCATGGATCTGGAGGAATCCGTCCGGCAAGGTCGTTTCCGGGAGGATCTCTTCTATCGCCTGAATGTCATCCAGATTGAAATCCCTCCCCTTCGAGAGCGGCCCGATGACGCAATTGCCCTGGCAGAACATCTCCTGCTCTTTTTTGGCAGGGCCTGCCACCGGAGCGTTTCGGGTTTTACCGACGAGGTCCTCCATCTTTTTCGCTCCTATCGCTGGCCGGGAAACGTGAGAGAACTGCGCAACGTTGTTGAACGGGCGGTTATTCTCTGTCGCGGGACAAGGATCGGGGTGGAGGATCTTCCGGATAACCTGCGCCCTTCCCGAGATCCGACGATTCAAATCGGAGATCCGGTTTCCCTTGAGCAAATCGAAGAAGCGCACATCCGCCGGATTTTGGCGGGTACGCGATCGCTGCAGGAAGCGGCGGACATCCTCGGCATCGACCAGGCCACCCTCTGGCGCCGCCGTAAACAATACGGCATCTGATCCCCTTGCAATTTTCAATGTTTCTACGGGTCTGCCTTGCAAAATGAAAGGGTCGCTGGTTCCTCCATTTTTAAAAAGAACGTGAATTCAACAAATTACATTGGCTTCTCTCTTGGTACGGCCATTGCCTTTAGACATTGCGGAGGAAATCTCATGTTCGGACTTCGCCATAAGCTGTCCCTGGGTTTCGGGGGCCTCTTGCTGATTCTCCTGATTATCGGGGTGCAGGGCATCCTTCGCTTCCAGGAGCTTGGCCAATCCATCGATGTGATCCTGCGGGAAAATTATAACAGCATCGTGGCCTGTCAGCAGATGAAGGAAAACCTCAGTTCCATGGACCGCGGCATAATGCTGACCTTGCTGGGATACCCGCAGGAGGGGGAGGAACAGATCAGGAAGAATGAACCCCTCTTCGCCGAGGCACTCCAGGTGGAGTTGAACAACGTCACCCTGCCCGGAGAGAGGGAAAAAGCCAGGACGCTCCAGGGGCTTTTTATCCGCTACCGGACAGGCCTTCAGGAAATCCGGAAAAGCTCCCTGCCGGACAACGACCGCCGACGCATTTACACAACGGAGCTGCTGCCCCTTTCTCAGCAGGTGAAGCAATCGGCCGATGAGATCCTCCAATTGAACCAGCAGAACATGAATGATGCCGACAGCCGGGCGAGAAAGCTGGCAGCATCGGCCCAGCGCCGGATGGTCCTCCTCTTGTCGTTCGGAGTTTTTATTGCTATGATATTTTTAAGTTTTACAGGGAAATGGATCCTTCATCCCATTCATCGCCTCACCCGTTCGGCGGAAGCGATCCGGGATGGAAATCTGGAGCTGGTGGTACCGGCTGAGTCCCGGGACGAAATCGGCCGGCTCTCGGAAGCCTTCAACGATATGGCGGAAAGCCTCCGGGAATTCCGTCGCAGTGACGAAGCGAGGCTGCTGCGTATGGAGCGGGCCACCCAGGAAGCCTTCGATCATTTACCGGATGCCCTGGCCATTCTGAATCCCGAAGGAAAAGTGGAAATCTCGTCGGCAGCAGCGCGAAGCCTTTTTGGTCTTAGAGCAGGGATTTCCCTGCAGGATCTTCCCCTGGATGACCTGCAGACCCTGTTTCGGGAAACCGTTTCCGGCGCAGAATCCAGGCAGCCGGAAAGCGGAAACAGGATCCATCAGCGTTTTGTCGATGGGGATGAACGTTTTTTCCGTTCCGACATGGCACCCATCATGGACCGGCGGGGAAATTTGAGTGGGATGATCCTCATGATGCAGGATATCACGGAGCAGCGCCGTCTTCATGAAATGAAAAGGGGGATGATCTCCACCGTTTCGCATCAGCTTAAAACCCCCTTGACTTCGGTCCGCATGGCCGTTCATCTGCTACTTGAAGAAAAGGTCGGCCCGCTGACGGAAAAACAGGAGGAACTTCTCCTGGCCGCCCGCGAAGAGAGCGACCTGCTGTACCGCATTCTGACGGATCTTCTGGATATCAGCCGCATCGGCTCCGGCCGGTTGCAGATGAATTGCCGGGAGGAGGCACCCCGGACGCTGATCCTCGATGCGCTGGAACCCATCCGGATGGCAGCCCGGGATCGGGGCGTCGAGGTCGCGATGGAATTCGGGAATGCCCTGCCCCCGGTTTATGCCGATCCGGTCCAGATCGGCCAGGTCTTTTCCAACCTACTGAACAATGCCCTTCGCTATACCGCCCCAGGCGGGCGGATTGCCATCTCGGCGGCGGCGGAAGGGGAAATGGTCCGTTTTTTCGTCTCTGATACGGGAAGCGGAATTCCGCACCAGTTTCTGCAGCGGATCTTTGAGCAATTCTTCCGGGTTCCGGATCAGCAGACAGAAAAAGGCGCCGGGTTGGGACTGGCCATTGCCAAGGAGATTGTGGAGGCCCACGGCGGCAATATAAACGTGGAAAGCCGGGAGGGGCAGGGGACCACTTTTTCCTTCACCCTGAAAAAAGCGGATCCGCGGGAAGATCGGGAGTAACGGATATGGCAGGCGATCTTGGTTATTTACTTCTTCTCCTGGCTTTTTTCGGTCTCTGCCTCCTCTTTATCGAGGCCTGTGAAAGGTTTTAACGATGCTTGATCTTGTGGTGGGAATCGTCGGACTCCTCCTGATGGGATATCTTGTCGTAACGATCCTCTATCCGGAGAAGTTTTAAGAAGGGAAAGATATCATGGATGCTTACGGCTGGATACAACTGGCGTTGTTCTTCGGTCTGCTTCTGGGACTTACCAAACCCATGGGGCTCTACCTGGTACGCGTCCTCGATCCGGCGGGAAGGACGTTCCTGGACCCGCTGATGAAACCCCTGGAGCGCCTGATGTACCGGCTGCTGGGGATTGATCCGGTAGTGGAGCAGAACTGGAAACAATATGCCATGTCCCTGCTGATGTTTTCCCTCGTCGGGGTGCTCTTTACCTACCTGATTCTCCGGCTGCAGGCCCTTCTCCCCCTCAATCCGCAGCAATTCGGCGCCGTCAGTCCATCGCTGGCGTTCAACACGGCGGCGAGTTTCCTGACGAACACGAACTGGCAGAGTTACGGCGGAGAAACGACCCTCTCCACCTTTTCCCAGATGGTAGGGCTCGTCTTCCACAATTTTGTTTCGGCGGCTGCTGGAATCGCCGTTGCGGCGGCCCTGGTACGGGGAATCGCCCGGCAGTCGGCTCATTCCCTTGGCAATTTCTGGGTCGATCTGATCCGGGGAAATCTCTATCTTTTGCTGCCGCTCTGCCTGGTCTACGCCCTTTTTCTGGTCTCCCAGGGATCCATCCAAAATTTTCATCCCTATGAAGCCGTTCACCCCCTGGAATCTCAGAGGATGCCGGCCTCTCCACCGGTCGCCCAACCGGAGGACAGCAAGGAGCCGAGTCCCCCTCCGGCGACCTCGATCATCGCCCAGGGACCCGTGGCCTCACAGGCCGCCGTCAAGATGCTGGGAACCAACGGTGGCGGCTTTCTGAACGCCAACGCCGCCCATCCCTATGAAAATCCGACGCCCTTGTCGAACTTTGTCCAGATGCTGTCCATTCTGCTTATTCCCAGCGGCCTCACCTGGTATCTGGGCCGGAGTGTGAACAACCAGCGCCACGGCTGGGCCCTGTGGAGCGCCATGGCGCTCCTGCTGCTGGCGGGGGTCCTGGTCTGCTGGTTGGCCGAGGCCACGGGCAATCCCCATCTGATTTCCCTGGGCCTTGACCCCGCAGGGGGAAACATGGAAGGCAAAGAGGTCCGCTTCGGGATCTTCAATTCCGCCCTCTTCGCCGCAGTGACCACCGGCGCTTCCTGCGGCGCCGTGAACGCCATGCATGATTCCTTTACGCCCCTGGGCGGACTGATCCCCCTTTTGAACATCCAGCTGGGCGAGGTGATCTTCGGCGGCGTCGGGGCGGGTCTCTACAGCATGCTCCTCTTTGTTGTGGTGACCGTATTTCTGGCAGGCCTGATGGTCGGGCGCACACCGGAATACCTGGGGAAGAAGATCGAGGCTTATGATGTGAAGGTCAGCGTCCTGGCCATCCTGATCCCTTCGATCTGCATCCTGGGGTTCACCGCCTGGGCGGCCGTCAGCGCCTGGGGCGTCGCGGGGCTGAACAATTTCGGACCCCACGGCCTGTCCGAGATTCTCTATGCCTTTACTTCGGCGACGGGCAATAACGGCAGCGCCTTTGCAGGACTCTCCGCCGATACCCCCTGGCTGAATACCACCCTGGGCATCGCCATGCTCGTCGGACGTTTTCTCGTCATTCTCCCCGTTCTGGCCCTCGCGGGAAATCTGGCAACGAAGAAGCTGACCCCACCCAATGTGGGAAGCTTCCCCGTATCCGGTTTAACCTTCGTTGTCCTGCTCATCGGCACCGTTCTCATCGTCGGCGCACTGACCTTTCTGCCCGTGCTGGCGTTGGGACCGATCGTAGAACATTTTCTTCTGACGAACTCCGGCAGGCTTTTTTGAATGAATAAAGGGGGAATTGTCCCATGGCCGTAAAATCCCATTCCCTGTTCGACCGCCGGATTCTGTTCCAGGCGCTTAAAGCCTCCTTTCCGAAGCTTTCCCCGCGGACCATGATGAAAAACCCGGTGATGTTCGTCACGGAGGTAGGGGCCCTGCTGACGACGGCGGGGCTCTTCTTCCGTCCGGCGGGAGAGCCGCTGGGCTTCGGTCTCCAGGTGTCGGTCTGGCTCTGGTTTACCGTGCTTTTTGCCAACTTTGCCGAGGCCATGGCGGAAGGTCGCGGCAAGGCCCAGGCGGATGCTCTCCGCCGGACTCGCACTCAGACCTTGGCCAACCGTCTCCTGGCCTCCGGTTCCCTCGAGAACATTCCGGCGGAGCAGCTGCGCAAGGGGGATGTCGTCCTGGTGACCGCTGGGGAAATGATCCCGGCGGATGGGGAAATTATCGAAGGCGTGGCCACGGTTGATGAATCGGCCATTACAGGCGAATCGGCGCCCGTGATCCGCGAGGCGGGCGGCGACCGCAGCGCCGTCACCGGCGGCACCCGCGTCCTGTCGGACCGGATCCGGGTGGTCGTCACGGCCAATCCCGGGGAGAGTTTCCTGGACCGGATGATCAGCCTGGTGGAAGGAGCCCGGCGGCAGAAGACCCCCAACGAAATCGCCCTGACCATCCTGCTTTCCGCATTGACGCTTATCTTTCTCGTGGTAACGATGACCCTTAAGCTCTTCGGACTCTATTCGGGGCTGTCCTTCTCCCTGACTGTTCTGGCCGCACTGCTGGTCTGCCTGATCCCCACCACCATCGGCGGACTGCTCAGTGCGATCGGCATCGCCGGAATCGACCGGCTGGTGCAGAAGAACGTCCTGGCGATGAGCGGACGGGCCGTCGAGGCGGCAGGCGATGTGGATGTCCTCCTTCTGGACAAAACCGGCACGATTACCCTGGGCAACCGCCAGGCCACGGAATTCCTGCCCGCACCGGGAGTAGTGCTCCAAGACCTTGCCGATGCGGCACAACTGGCCTCCCTGGCCGATGAGACGCCGGAAGGGCGAAGCATCGTAGTGCTGGCAAAGCAGTTCGGCCTGCGGGGCCGCTCCATCGGAGACATGCCCTCGGCACAGTTCGTTGCCTTTACGGCGCAGACCCGCATGAGCGGAATCGATATCGAGAACCGCCAGATCCGGAAAGGGGCTCCCGATGCCATCCGGGGCTTCACCGGTCAGGAATTCCCCCCGGAGGTGATTCAGGTGGCCGATTCGGTCGCCCGTTCCGGAGGCACATCCCTGATCGTGGCGGAAAAGGAGCGCGTCCTCGGCGTCATCCACCTGAAGGACATCGTCAAGGGGGGCCTTAAGGACCGGTTTGAACGCTTCCGGGCCATGGGGATTCGGACCATCATGATCACCGGGGACAACCGCCTGACCGCGGCCGCCATCGCCGGGGAGGCCGGTGTGGATGATTTCCTTGCCGAAGCCCGACCGGAGGACAAGCTGGCCCTGATCCGCCGGGAGCAGGCCGCCGGCCATCTCGTGGCCATGACCGGCGACGGGACCAACGACGCCCCGGCCCTCGCCCAGGCCGATGTGGGTGTCGCCATGAATACGGGCACCCAGGCGGCCAAGGAGGCTGGCAACATGGTGGATCTCGATTCCAATCCCACCAAGCTCATCGAGATCGTGGAAATCGGCAAGCAGATGCTCATGACCCGGGGCGCACTGACAACCTTCAGCATCGCCAACGACGTGGCAAAGTACTTTGCCATCCTGCCCGCCATGCTCGTCGGCCTCTTCCCCGTCATCGCCCCCCTGAACATCATGGGCCTGCATTCACCCCAGAGCGCCATCCTTTCCGCCGTGATCTTCAATGCGCTGATCATCGTGGCCCTCATACCCCTGGCCCTGCGCGGGGTGACCTTCCGCCCCCTGGGGGCGGCTGTCCTGTTGAGACGGAATCTCGTCGTTTACGGCCTGGGTGGCCTGATCGCGCCCTTTGTAGGAATCAAGGGGATCGACCTGCTTATTGCAGCCCTGCATCTGGTCTCGTGAGGGAACAAAGAGGGAAAATATGCTGAAAGATATCTTTATACAACTTCGCATTGCCCTTTTGGCGCTTGCCCTTCTGGCCGTCCTTCTCTGCGGGGTCTACCCCCTGGCCGTCTGGACGATGGCCCAGGGACTGTTTCCCTGGCAGGCCAACGGCTCGCTGCTGATTCGTGAAAAGGGTGTTGTCGTCGGCTCCGCCCTGCTGGGCCAGCCGTTCGACGGAACAGTGTACTTTCATCCCCGCCCTTCGGCGGCGGGAGGAGGTTACGACGCAGCCCGGTCCGAGGGGAGCAATCTGGGACCGACCGCGAAGAAATTGGTCGACACGGTGAAAAAACGCGTTGCCGACTACCGGCTGGAAAATGAACTGGGACCAGAGACCCCGATTCCGGCCGATGCGGTCACAGCCTCCGGCAGCGGCCTGGATCCCCATATCAGCGTTCGCAACGCGCTGCTTCAGGCAAGGCGGGTCGCCAAAGCTCGGGGATTAGACGAAGCCGCTGTGCGGAAGAAGATCGCCGATTTCACAACGGGCCGCGATCTGGGAATCCTGGGGGAGCCCCGGGTGAATGTACTGTTGCTTAATCTGGATCTGGACGGGAAACGGTGAGGGGCCATGAACGCTGATTCCGATCGTGCGGATGCCTTTCTGCGGATGATCCGCCGCGCTCAGCGCGGCCGGCTGAAGGTCTATCTCGGCTATGCAGCAGGCGTCGGCAAGACATGGCAGATGCTCCAGGAGGCCCATCGTCTCCGCCAGGAGGGGATCGACGTGGTCGTGGGGCTCGTGGAAACGCACGGGCGGATCGGAACGGCAAAATTGCTGGAGGGCCTCGAAATACTTCCCCGTTTCGTTCAGCCCTATCGCGGAATTCTAGTCGAAGAAATGGATGTGGACGCCGTTCTGCGCCGTAAGCCCCAGGTGGCCCTCGTGGATGAACTGGCCCATACCAATGTCCCGGGAAGCCGGAATGCCAAGCGCTACGAGGATGTTCAGGATCTGCTTGCCGCGGGAATCCATGTCATGACCACCCTGAATGTGCAACACCTGGAAAGTCTCTACGATACCGTGGAAAAGGCCGTCGGGGTGAGAGTGCGGGAACGGCTGCCGGACAGCATCCTGGCCGAAGCGGATCAGATTGTCAACGTGGACCTCACCCCGGAGGATCTCCAGGAGCGTCTGAAGGAAGGGAAGATTTATCCCCTGGAGCGGATTCCCCTCGCCCTGAGCCGGTTTTTCCGGACGGTCAATCTCGAAAATCTGCGGGAAATGACCCTGCGGGAAATGGCGGCGCAGATCGACTTGAAAAGGCACGAAACAGAACGGGAGGAGGAAGGCATCGTGCCGGACCAGATCATGGTCTGCCTGAGTTCCCGCGGCCCCAACAGCGGGAAGCTTCTCCGGTATGCTTCGCGCCTGGCGGGACGGTTCAACCGGAACTGGTACGCCGTCTACGTGCAGACCCCTTCCGAGGAGTCCACCGTCATCGATGCCCGGACGCAGCTCCTTCTCTCCGGGACGCTGACCCTGGCAAAGGAACTCGGGGCCATGGTTTTCACCTACAAGGGCGACGACATCGCCGAAACGATTCTGCGTTTTGCCAGGGAATACCAGGTCGGCCATATCGTCATGGGGTCTCCGGCGCCCCTGCCCTTCTGGAAAAGGCTCCTGGGGAAAAAGAGCATTGCGGACCAGCTTATGGAACGATCGCGGGGGACGACGGTCGTTGTCATCGATACCCGGCCTTCCGAATTCACCGTCGCCGTTGGCTCTTCCGGAATGGCCGATCTGGAGGTGTCGCTGAGAGTCCCTGAGGAAAGCCTCGGGGAGATCCCTCCGAAAACAGGAGCCGTCTCGACAGCCCCCCTGCGAATGAGTTCTCTGCTGGAGGTCAGCGGAATTGTTTTCTGGGAAAAACCGGCCAGCCAGGAAGAGGTTCTTGAAACCCTGGTCCGGGCAGCCTGCGGCAGCTATCGCCCCGTGGAGGCTGCCGCCTTTCTCCAGGCCGTCCGGGATCGGGAGGCGCAGGGATCAACCTTTTTCAACGAGGGGATGGCCTTTCCCCATGCAAGGGTCGCCGGCCTGGACCGGCCCCTCCTTGCCCTGGGCCTGACGCGGGGAGGCATCAGCGATGTCGTCACCGAAAAACCCATCGATTACGTTTATCTGAGCCTTACCCCCTTGGAGCAACCGGAGATCCAGGTTTCGGCCCTGGCCCTGGGGGCCCATGCCCTTCAAAACCGGGAACTTGTCCAGATGCTGCAGTTGGCCAAAGAGGCGGATGAGGTCTATGCAGCGATCAAAGAATGGGAAACAAAATGAAACAATTTAATTGACTTCAATCGCAAATTCATCCTTCGTAAAGCCAAGGTTCCCTTTCGAACCGCCCAGCCGGTCATACACCTGGCTACCCATCCATTGTGAAACAACCTCCTGCATTTCCGGCTTACTCATGTAGTCGGTAAACAGCTCCTCATTGAGTTCCATCCGTTCGATAAACAGAGATTCCAGCACCTGGCGGAAGACAAGCTGGAACTTGTCGAGGGAGTTCACTTCAGCGGCCTTTCGCAAGCTCTTGTTCTGACTTGCGGCCTCGGCGATCTGGTCGAAGAAGAGCTGATCGGCTTCGCTTAACTCGGAGCCGAAACGTTTATTGATGATGTCGATTAACCGGGACAGCGTTACATAATCTTCGCGCACCTTTGCCGTCCCGACCTCGCTTGGCCCATCCAGAGGCATGGCGTAACCCTCGGCCGGGTTGATCGACCCTTCGCTGATCTTCTGCAGCCGGTAGTAATCGAGTTCGACTTCTTCGTCGAACTGGTATCCCGGTCCGCTCTTGCGCTTGGGAAGTTTTAACGCCAGGTGCCGCAGATAGGTGAAGAGTTTTTCCAGATCGCTGTCCTGATAGGGGATCACCTGACTCAAAAAACTGTATAGATTGCGAAACGCCTGAGTTTTGCCGCGCCAAAGTACGGCCTCATCCTCCTCAACGTTTTGCAGCTGGGTGAAACGGGCAACCGCCTGATCCAGCAAGGCGTTCATGTTCTTGTGGTCAGCCGGGCTCTGACGGCGTTTGGGTGCAAAAAAAATCTGCGAGAACTCGTCTACTTCGTCTTGTCGGTAGATGCCGGATTTGTCCAGTTCGGCCTTGACCTCATACAATCGGTCCGGGTCCACTTCCTCGCCCATGACGGAGCCGTCGTAGTACTGGCGAAACGCCTCCAGAATCTCGCTCGGGTCGTTGACGAAATCGAGCACGAAGGTCTCTTCCTTGAGAGGATGGGTGCGGTTCAGGCGCGAAAGGGTCTGCACCGCCTGAATTCCGGCCAGGCGCTTGTCCACGTACATGGTATGCAGCAGCGGCTGGTCAAAACCGGTCTGGTACTTTTCTGCTACCAGCAGTACCCGATAGTCTGGTTTGGCAAAGGTTTCCGGCAGCTCTTTTTCCTTCAACCCGCCGTTCATCGCGACTTCGGTGTAGCTCTTCTCCGGCGCCTGGTCGTCTTCCACTGTGCCGGAGAAGGCGACCAGACTCTTGATGGGATAGCCCTTTTCACTGATGTAGCGGTCGAATCCCTGTTTGTAGCGTACCGCTTCCAGCCGGGATCCGGTCACCACCATCGCCTTGGCATGGCCACCAATCTTGTGGCGGGTGTGCTGCTGGAAGTGCTCGACCATCACTTCGGTCTTCTGGCCGATATTGTGGGGATGCAGCCGCATGAAGCGCGCCAGCGCCCGCGCCGCCTTCTTGCGCTCGACGTTGGGGTCTTCCTCGGCCTTCTTGATCAGCCGGTAATAGGTTTGGTAGGTGACGTAGTTCTTTAAAACATCTTCAATGAACCCTTCCTCGATGGCCTGGCGCATGGTATAACGGTGGAAAGGTTCGCCGTTTCTGCCGAAGATCGCCAGGGTTTTATGTTTGGGGGTGGCGGTAAAGGCAAAGAAACTCATGTTGGGCTGGCGGCCGCGCTTGGCCATGGACCGAAACAGCCGTTCCAGCTCTTCTTCGCCTTCCTCCTGCGCCGCCTCCCGCGCCTTGCGGATCAACTCCGCTCCGCCCAATACCCCTTTCAACTCGGTGGCCGTTTCGCCCGACTGGGAACTGTGCGCCTCATCGATTATCACCGCGTATTTGCGCGTCGGCAGATAGCTGTTGCCTTCGCCACGCTCCTCGGCCAGTTTCATCAGTTGCCCGGAGACGAAAGGGAATTTCTGCAGGGTGGTAATGATGATCGGCACGCCCGATTCCAGGGCCTCAGCCAGCTGGCGCGAATCTTCGTCGATCTTCTGCACCACTCCCTGGCGGTGGTCGAACTGATAGATGGTGTCCTGCAACTGCCGGTCAAGCACCACTCGGTCGGTGATCACCACCACGCTGTCGAAGATACGTTCGTCCCGGTCGTTATGCAGGGAGGAAAGCCGGTGCGCCAGCCAGCCGATGGTATTGCTCTTGCCGCTTCCCGCCGAGTGCTCCACCAGATAATTGTGTCCGACGCCCTCGCCGCCGGCTGCCGCCACCATCTGCCGTACTGCCTGTAGCTGATGATAACGTGGAAAGATCATCGTTTCCCGGCGCACCTTCGTGCCTTCGTCGGTGACCTTCTCTGCGATGTCGAGATGGAGGAAGCGCGCCAATAGATCCAGCAGGCTTTCCCGCGTAAGCACCTCTTCCCAAAGGTAAGCCGTCTTGTAATTGCGTCCGGCCTTGTCCGGCTCGTTGCCAGCACCGCCCTGATTCCCCCGGTTGAAGGGCAGGAAATGGGTGCCGGTCCCCGCCAGACGCGTGGTCATGTACACTTCTTCGGTATCTACCGCGAAATGCACCAGGGTCCGCTTGGTAAAGAGAAAGATCGGCTCGCGCGGGTCGCGGTCGTTTCGGTACTGGTGGATGGCGTTGGCCATTGTCTGAGCGGAGAGCGGATTCTTCAGCTCCAGCGTCACCACCGGAATGCCGTTTACCGACAGAACCACATCCAGCGATTTCCCGTTCCTACTGCTGTAATGGAGCTGTCGGGTGATGCCCAGCCGGTTGGCCCGGTAGCGCGCCTCCAGTTCGGGGTTGAGTCTATGGGCCGGGCGGAAATAGGCAATGCGCAGCGTCCTGCCGAAGCACTTGAAGCCATGGCGTATCGTGGTCAGCATCCCGTGGGTGTCCAGCCATTTGCACAGCGCCTGCAACACCCGCTCGCCGGTTTCCGCGCCGTGCAGGGCTTCCAGCTTATCCCAGGTTTTTGCCTGGGTTTCGCGGATGAAGGCAAGCGCTTCGGCGGGGAAGATTGCCCGCTCGGTGTCAAATGCATTAGAAGGAAGCTTGGTATACCCGTCACCGAGCAACACCGCCTCGATAGCGGTTTCAAAGGCGGCTTCGGAGGTTGATTTCATAAGACCATCCTTTACTTGTCCGCCCCTTACGTTAAAGAAAAGGCGGTTTCTTCAATACCGTCGCTCGTGGTGTAAGCTTGATCGGCTCGGTTAGGTTTGTCTGGATAGCGTAAACGAAGAATTCCATGTCCTACCATTGGATTCAGAAAGCGCTGGCGTAGACCATCCGGATGGCGATCCAGAAGCTCCGCCAGTTCGTTGCGGGTCAGCCAGCGCCCTCGGCAGAGTTCTAAAATAAGCCGTTCCATTTCATCGGGCTGCAACCTCTGCTGGCTTCTAGCGGGTGCTGCGATTGCCTGAAGAAGATGGCGATGTTCGGAGTCCCTGTCCTTATGTTCGGAGCTCCTTTCCTTATGTTCGGAGTCCCCACCCTTATGTTCGGAGTGGTTAAGAAAGGGCAGCCGGTAACGGCTCCAGCGTCCCTGTCCCTCCTGGACCAAAAGGCCTTGAGCTACAAGGCCCTGGAGCAGTTGGGTTGCATCAGCAGCATGAAGGGTACATATATGCCTTATCCGGGAATTATCAACTGTGCCTTCAATATCCGCGGTAACCAGCGCTTGCACTTCGACCTGGTTGAGTCTGTTGAATTTCTTGCCGAAGAGCACTCCCAGCCTGGAAAGCGATTCCTCGGGAATCAGGCTGACCATGGGCAGGCGCCACCAAACCCGATCCGGCTGAACCTGTTCCCGAACCAGCGGCAAACGCCAATGCTGAGAGGCCCACCCCTTGCGCATCTTGTCCACCCCGGAACCGGCCTTCTCCGCGGCCCCGATCAGCATGAACATGGTTTGCAGGGCCTTGTTGCGGCACTCGCTGACATTGCCACGAAGCAATTGATCAAAGGAGACCAGCAGGCTGCCCGGGTTGGCAAACTCGAAGCCGTCACGTAGCTTTTCCACCACGATACCGCCCTGGCCATTGTAGTCGGCATGAATGAGGGCGTTGACCAGCGCTTCGCGGAGGGCCTCATGTACTTCGGTCTCTCCCTTGCGAAAGAGATCTGCATGGAGTTGAAACGGCAGTTTGAGATCAGCGACCAAGCGTCCGGCCACGCGGAGGTAGAACTGGAACAGATTGGGGTGCCAGGTTCCGTCGGCAGTGAGGCGGTCGCTCCAACGCTCGGATGGGTCGACGGAGAGCCGTTCCCGATAATCCACATGGTAGCCGGGTGCCCCCTCGCGCAGCGTCTCGTCACGCCCGAACATCAGCAAACCGGCCACCGTCAGCCCGTTATTGCCGGTCTTGCGATCATGGCGCCAACCGCCGAGCTTGGTAAGCAAGACTTGATCAGTCTCACTCAGCCAGCGATGGGTGGGTTTGTAAGAGGCAAGTCGCTGACGGTATTGGTGCAGGCTGGGTAAATCCAAGTCCTCCATGCCGAAGCCTTCCAGAATGCGGCTGTCGCAGGTTCCTCTGCCCGGTCGGACAGCATCCTGCCCACTTCCTGCTCCGTGCAATGGTAATCTCCGTCGTAGTTGCGACGATAGGCGCCGGTAAGCGGATTCTGTCCCAGAAAGACCGGACGCTGATAGCGGGTTGCCTGCGGTACCCGGATGGCGAGGATCGTCCCACCCGGGTGAACCACTTCGGCCACGTCCGCATCAGTACACAGGTTGAGGTTCACCTTGCCGCGATTGTTGACCGTATCCCAGAAAGCCTTCTTGAGCCTGCGCGGCTCGCGCACGCCGGTCACCAGGCCATTATCTTCAACACCAAGCAGAATCACCCCACCGTGGCTGTTGGCCATGGCGCTATACGTCTCCCAAAGACTCTTCGGCATTCCGCCCTGGGCGGATTTGAATTCCAGATCATCGCCCTCGGTCCAGTCAAGCTGAATGAGGATGTCGAGAGGATTGACGGGCTTGCCGGTCATGGGCGCATCTCCTCAATGGGGATTTGTCCGGTCACTGCAGCGGTGATCAGGGCGGCGCGGCGTTCTTTGAGAAGAGAAGTGGTACTTGTAATTCCTCGTCGAATCTCGTCAATGTATTCAGACTCCTTTTTCAGGTAAGCGGAAATTTTGATTTGTTCAGAAATTGGTGGAATTGGAATTTTCAAATTCTCTATCATCTCAACCGATATGCCGGGTTGCGCTGCAGACTGAGAATACTGGTTCAGATTCATGAATCTAAGCAGTTCACCGAGCCAAAAAACGTCATCGTTGCCTTTTATAGTTACGACAATAGCATGTTCAGATGCCCAAAAGTGACCAGATGCATAATTGATATTTCCGCAGAGCGCACCTTGCCGTCCAATAAGAACATAGTTGCCAATATGTGTATAGTCGGATGTGGACCCACGGCGTCCATTGCCACCGTAAACAGCATAATCACCAGTAGCAGAAATTGAATCAGCTGTTATTGTCTCACCGCTCTTTAATGAAGTAATATGCTTTAGCTTTTTAGTTTCCCAATGCACTGGAATATCCCCCAACCAGTCGAGGCCGGAGGGTTTGAGGGGGGCGTCGGGGTTGATGCCACGGGTGACGGCACGGCTGATGAGGGCGGCGTGCTTTTCTTCCAGCAGGGCCAGCATCTTTTCCTTCTCCACCACCAGCTCATCGATGCGCGCAGTTTCACGATCTAGGAAGTCGGCGATCAGGTGTTGGGTTTCGTAATCGGGAATAGGGAGCTTCATTGAACCAATGAATTCCCAGTTTGCACGGGGCATTTTTACGCCGAAGGTGGAAGCGTCTACTTGGCCAACAAAATCTGGCGACAGCATCGAATAAAGCAAAAAGCGCGGATCAATATCAGGATTTGGTTTCAAAACCAGGAATTCAGTGCTGCACACACCATGCTTGTTGGCATGAAGGGCTTTTGCTAAATAGGGGCGCAGCTTTCCGAAAAGCACATCACCAGAATAGAAAACATTCGCCGTTCCGCTTGCAGAGTCGTCACCCTCAGCATATTCGGTAGTCGTGTTAGATAACAGCTTTCCAGTCCATGACTGAATGTTTTCAAGGCCCAGGTAATTGGCATGGTCGGAAGTTGCATCTGTTCGCTCATTCCGAAGCGGTGCAATAAATTTCAGCCGCAGCACGGTTTCTTTAATCCTACACCCTTTCACGTCTTCGCATGAGCCCTTCATCCTCCCACCTCCTCGCCCCATTCGGTGAGTTTGCGGCGCAGTAACTCTCTTTCTTCGGTCGGCAATTTCCCAGATGGCATCTGGGATTTTTCGGTGGCAAGACGTTTCACAAACTGCAGAGCATTCACTCCGTCGCCTCCCGCAATTGCTCATCAATAAAGCGCTGCACCTCTTCTTCTTTCGGTAAAAAGTGCGGACAGTGTCCGCACAATTTGCCGATAGAGCTGGTAGAACACCCGAGTCAGGGTAATGTTAACCGCCCTCCCCGCCTGGGCTGCCAGCTCACGGTGGGCGGTCTGGATGCTTTGAATCAATTCTGAGAAAGTGCCATCAATTTTCATCCGTCACCTCCCGCAACAACTCCATGATTCGCTTCTCGACCGCCTCCAGTTCCGCGTCGATCACGGCTAGCTGGCGCGGTGGCCGGTATTGAAAGAACTCGCGATTGAAGTTGATCTCGTAGTCCACTTTCCCGATGCCGCCGTCCTGATCATCCAGCATCTCACGGTCGATCCAGGCGTCCTTCACATAGGGACGTACCTCGCGCAGCACATAGCTGATAATGTTTTCTGTTAGCGGGATGTTTTCAAAATCCTTCAAATTCGAGTCGGCTTCATACTCGACGTATTTACCCCTGCCCTTCGGGTTCAGTCCCAACAATGTTTTTAGTTCGTCGGGCTTGAGTTCTGGCAGGGTCTGGCCTGGGAAAAGGGCTTCTACATCCAGGGCGACGGTCTTATGCTCCTTGGCGACGACCGGCGCGGCCTCGGGGTCAACTTCAGTAAAGCTGAAGTTTTACAGTTGCTAAAAAATAGTATTGTTATATCAGTGACATAGGTATCCATAAAAAGTTCTTGGCACCACATATTGCTCTTTGAAAATCGGATAATCATCATGACACCTCCCGAATGGTGAGAGGAAGGGCAACACCGACAGCCTGAAAAACCTTGCCGCAAACCCCTTGGCATTCGCTACGGATTGCAAGTCTCTTCCCGTTGTCTTCGAGAAAGACCTCCTGCAAGGCCTTCAGATCCTGTTTAATGTCAGCCCACTCAAAATCATGCCCGGCTTTTCCCAATCTGCGGTCCAATTCCTTCCGCAGTACCAGGGCAAGGAAACTGCAGAAGACATGGCCTTTGATGGTCTCATCGCGCTGGTGAAAGATCGGCCGTGTATCCAGGATGGATTTCATGTCCCGGAAGACATGTTCCACCTGCCAGAGTTCCTTGTATTTGAGGGCCACCTGCTCCGCCGTAAGATCGGTATTGGTCCGGAGGACCCATTTCCCGTCGAAGCGCTCCTCCTCTTGAACCTTTTCCTCGTTGAGGGAAACGGCATCCTGATCCAGCCTCAAATATTTTCGGAACCCCTTGTTGCCTACCAGCGATTTGGGATCATGCTGCAACTTTTCTTGCAGGGCCTCGGTAATGGCCTGGCGGTCAGCGGCATCCTTTCTCGCCTGCCGGTCATTCAAACAGACGATATAGCGGCGATTTTCAAGAACGACTTCCTTGACCTTCAACGGAGAAGGATCCTTGGAAGATGCACCTTCCGGGAAGACCTCCCGGTAATTTCCATCGGCGGAGAGAACTTTCTCTTTGATTTCCTTGACCCTCCTCATCCGGGCTCCCAGAATGTAAGGGATGTGTTCTTTGTCCAGCCAGGCCAGCGTTGCGTCACTGATCATGCCCCGGTCGGAGACGACACAGAATCTACCGATAGGAAAGCGACTCCGAATTCTTTCGACAACGGGGATCAGACTCTTGACATCCGCCGTGTTGCCCGGCCACATCTCGCAACAGACGGGATTGCCATTGTTGTCGAGAATGACGCCGACGATCATCTGGTTCAGATCGGGACGATGATCCTTGCTGTGACCACGTCGACCAAGAGTCTCGCCTCCTTCTCCCTCAAAGTAGAGAGAGGTGGTATCGAAGAAAACGATATCCAGGCCACTGAACAGATCCTGTCGCATCTGGAACAGTTCCTCTTCAATGACATCCTTGGTGCAGCGGGGAGAGAAGGGGGTTCGATCTTTCTGGTCGTTGGTCTCTTCCCCCAGGAAGGCCATCGCCCGGTAAAGGTGGTGAAGGGACAACCCATCCACCCCGGAAATGACATAGTCACGATGCCACTTGTCGCAAGAGCGATCAGAACCGGAGGTAAAGAGTCGATGCAGAACAGTCAGGAAAATGGCCCTTTCCACATCGAAGAAAAATTTGCGGTCTGCAAGAAGGCCACGAAGGATACGGTCAATTTTCAGTTCCTTCCAGAGTCTCTCGAAGATGATGGCAGGACCGATTTTCTTCGCCGATGCCTGAATGCCTTCACTCTTGCCGGACAGGACCAACAACACCTTTTCGGAAAAACGGGAAAGGGATCGCACCAGGTTCTCAATATCGCCCTTGGCCTGTAGTTGTTCCATGCGGCCGACTGTAGCGATAACCCGTTGGATGGTTTTTTTGCCCTCCCGCCGATTTTCGACAATCTGGAGGTATTCGTATGGGCCGGTTTTCTTGACTCTGGCAAACATGGGGAACTCCTTTCTTGACACCCCATGAATATGAAATATGCTCTGCTATGTCAAGGATAATCCACCTATCATTTGGCACCACATTTTTGAGATGACCTCGATTTTTTCAAAGAGCGATATAGTGAATTCAGAAGGTTAGAGATCCCAGTGGGCACAAAAGCCCAATTAAGTGTAAAAGAAAAGTCAAGGCATCGCGGAAGGCCTTTTTCTGCGCCGTTTCCTTGGTCCCCTTGGCCCAACCCTGCTCGTCGGGCAGGTGTCGAGGTAGCGTTCTTTGGCTTCCTGGGTAATCTGGAACTTGAGGCGCAGCGGGCGCAGAATGGTGACACGGCGGTAACCGAACTCTTTGTTGGAGAAAGTTTTGCTGGTTTTCGACTCGATCAGGCCGCCATGCTCACGGGTGATTTCGTCGATAGCGCTTTGATCCAGCCAGCGGCGCTTGTTGCCGAGGCTGCGCTTCATCGGCGTCCAGCGCTCGCGGGCGTCGATCAGTTGGATTTTACCCTTGCGGTGATCTTCCTTGCGATTGCTCAGCACCCAGACGAAGGTGCCGATGCCGGTATTGTAGAACATCTGCTCCGGCAGGGCGACGATGGCTTCGAGCCAGTCGTGTTCGATGATCCAGCGGCGGATTTCGCTTTCGCCGCTGCCCGCGCCGCCGGTGAACAGCGGCGAGCCGTTGAAAACAATGGCGATGCGCGAGCCGGGTTTATCGCGGTTGCCTTTCTGCCACGGCTGGAACTTGGCAATCATGTGGATCAGGAAGAGCAGCGCACCGTCGTTGACCCGGGGAAGTTTACCCGAGTAGCCGCGAAAGGTTGGCCAACGGTCGATCTCCTTCTTTTCCCCCTTCCAGTCGACGCCGAAGGGGGGTTGGCCAACAGGTAGTCGAAGCGCATGGCGTCGAAGGGGTCGTTGGTCAGGGTATTGCCGTACTCGATGCGGCTGTCGCGATGCCCCTTGATGAGCAGGTCGGAGGCGGCCACGGCATAGGAGCGCGGGTTGTAGTCCTGGCCGTATACCTTGACCGTGGCGTCTTCATTGTGGGCGCGGATCCAGTTCTGGCTTTCGGCCAGCATGCCGCCGGTGCCGCAGGCCGGATCACAGATGGTGACGATCACCCCTTCGCGGGTAAGCACCTCGGTATCGGGCTCCAGCAGCAGGTTGACCATCAGGCGGATGACCTCCCGTGGGGTGAAGTGGTCTCCGGCCGTTTCGTTGGCTGCTTCGTTTAAGCGCCGGATCAGGTCTTCGAACACCAGCCCCATAGTGATGTTGTCCACATGGCGGGGGTGCAGGTCTATTTCGGCAAACTGCGAGACCACCTGGTAGAGCCGGTTGGCCTCTTCGAGCTTTTCGATCTCTTTTTCGAACTCAAAACGTTCGAAGATTTTGCGGATATTTTCGGAAAAACCGTTGATGTAATCGACCAGATGACGGCCGATGTTGTCCGGGTCCCCTTTAAGTTTACGGAAGTCCAGCGGGCTGTGATTGTGGAAACCCAGCGGTTTGTCGTTTTCATCCCTGGCAAGTTCGTTCAATACCCGGTCCACCAACTGAGAATCTTTGTCTTTCAACGTTCCGAAGCGCTTCAGCACCCCCTCTTTAGATGGAGCCAGCACGGCATCGAAACGGCGCAAAACCGTCAAAGGCAGCATGACCCGTTCATACTGAGGCGGCCGGTACGGCCCGCGCAGCAGATCGGCTACGGACCAGATGAAATTCGCCAGTTGCTGAAAGTTACCGGGGGTCATGGGTTGGTATCCTTATCATTAAGTCTGAGCTTGCCCTGTTCCGCCATTCGCACACAGAAGGCCTCAAACTGCGTCCGTGCAAGCTTGAAGGGAACCGTCTTGGCATTTTCCCAACGGTTGATGGTGGCAAAACTCACGCCCAACTCATGGGCCAGTTCTTCCTGACTGAGGCCCAATTGCTGACGGACTTCTTTTACTATTTCCGAAAAATTTTCCGGTGCCCTTGCCATAACGGATTGCCTCGTGAGCTTGGGTGTGCTGAAGATTGAACGACAGTGAATAAACACAACATACCAAAAATACAATTACGATTGGCATTATAACAGGTGATATTGCAGGTGAAAAGAGGGAAAATCTCGAATTATTCTGAAAAGACCAACACATCCTGATCCAGCTCGGCATGCAAGCTCCATGGAAGTCACCACGAAAAAACCTACCACAATGGCGGAACAGCTCATGGAAAAATCCCGGGGGGGGCAACACTCGTTGTGCTGGACACCCGGCCTTACGAAGCGGCGGCCGGCGCCGTCTCTCCCAGAATTTCCGTTTTGGAAGAGACGCCGGCAACTCCGGAGGAAACGCTCCGGAAGAGCCCCCCGGAGACAACAACCGCACCGGTTATGCCGCGGAGGCGGGCGCTTCGAGAATCTTCCGCTTCAGGAAGGCCGCCTGAATGGCCTCCACGGCGCCTTCAACGGTGATGATCCGCATGTTGATCACCAGATCGTAATGGCTGGGATCGGTGATATCCATGTGAAAGTACTTCCGGATGAAGGCCTGCCGGTCGTTGTCGGTTTTCAGGACGTATTTTTCCGCCTCCTTGCGGGTCATCTTCCGGGTCTCTATGACACGGGCAATCCGGTTTTCCAGAGGGGCCACCAGCCGGACCCGGAAAACTTTCTCCGGCGGCAGGATGTAGTGGGCGCCCCGGCCGACAATGATGGTATTGCCGTAACGGCCAATGGTGGCGATAATTTTGGTCAGGTGATCGAGGTACTGGTCCGGCCACAGGTGTTTGCTTTCAAAAAAGGAGGCGATCCAGGCGTCACGGCGGCTCACTTCCTTTTCATCGAGGGATTCAATAACCTTTTTGCTGATATTGGCACTTTCCGCGACGTATTCGATGATCTCGTTGTCCATCACATCCATCTTCAACGCAGAGGAAAGTCGATTGGCAATTTCAGAGCCGCCGGTACCCGTCTCCCGGGAAATCGTGATCACCGCCCCGCTGGCCCCACCTTTAAGCTCCTCTTCGGAAAGATCCTTCATCCGGCGCAGCTGATGTTCGATATAACGTTCGATGCGGGTAGCAGCCTCTTTATTCTGCTCTTCGCCCTCTTCTTTTCTTTTCAAGGAGAGATCGCGGGTGTATTCGTTGCAATAGACATTTCCCATACTATCCGTACGAACGCTGTAACGCTTCTGGCATTTCTCCCGCCAGGCACAGATGGCGCAGTATTTTGTTTCAGCTACCATGATTCCTTCCTCCTTGAATTTGACTTCTTCTCGTTCAGGGCTTCAAAACCGGTCAGGATGTCGAGAAGCTCTTCCGTGATGGTTGCCTGTCTTCTACGATGAAACAAAGAATTCAGTTCGTCAAGGCGATCTTCAATGTTTCTCTCCGCACTCTGCATTGCAGCCAGACGGCTGGCGTTTTCACTGGCGGAGGATTCGGCAAAGGCGCGGTAAAGAGAAACGAAGAGATGCTCTTTCACCAGCGAGGAAAACAGGTCATCCCCGTCCATCCGGTAGAGGGGCAGCGTGCGGGACTGCCATTTCCGGCTTTTAACCTCCCGCAGCCAACGAAGATCCACCGGCAGAAGAGGCTGGGTGCAGGGCTGATAGGAAGAGCCGGACAGATACTCATGATAATACAGGATAACGTTTTCAATGGAAAGGCTGAAACGCCATTCTTCCAGAATCAGAAGTACCTCCTGGACACTCGCGGTAATCCCCGCCACGGAACTCGGGGGCGACAGGATTTCGAAAATGTCCTGACCCTTCTCCTCCAGATACCCCGGCAGACGCATGCCAATGGCCAGAACCGTTCGATTTTTCCGGGAAACTCCCAGTTCTTCCATTTCTCGCAGGGCATGGGAAGAAAGAGAGGCATTTAACGGGCCACACAACCCATGATCCGACCCGAAGAGGATAGCGCCGATGCGGCCCGGGGGTCTTGGCTTCGAAAACGGCAGATCGATCTCCCGGTCTTTCAGGACAATCTGCAGCCCCATTTCCAGAGTTATCCTATACTCATTGAGCGATTCCACCGCCTTCTGATACTGCCGGATGCTGACCGCAGCCAGGGATTTCATTGTCCGGACGACGGACTGCAGGTCCTGCGTGGTCGAAATATTCCGTTTCAGCGCCTCAGAGGTCTGCATCCCGAAACCTCCCCGATTCCGAAGCCAGGACGGAACGGGCCAATTCCAGCAGGGCATTGCGATCGTGAATGTCTAATGGTCGTCCCCCTTCAATCCGGGCGCACAGATCGGTCAATCGCTCCGCAACCGCCCGCTGAATCCTCAATTCCGCCGCCCCGACCTTCTCCAGGGGAATGGCGTCCAGCGCCCCTCCCGTGACGGAAAGCAACGCGGCAATCTGATCCGCCACCGGCAGGGGAGTATACTGCTTCTGCTTGAGAATCTCCCGGACCCGCCATCCCCTCTCCAGGGTGCGCCGGGTTCCTTCATCGAGCCGGGTTCCAAAGCGGGAGAAGGTCTCCAGCTCTTCAAACTGCGAATACGAAAGCCGGAGATCTCCGGCAACGGCCCGGTAGGCGGGAAGCTGGGTCTTGCCGCCCACCCGGGATACGGAATTGCCGACATCGATGGCCGGCAGCATGCCTTTCGAGAAAAGCCGGGAGGCGAGGTAGATCTGTCCGTCCGTGATGGAAATGAGATTGGTGGGGATATAGGCGGAAATGTCCTGCCCTTCCGTCTCGACAATGGGAATTGCGGTCAGTGACCCGCCGCCTCGTTCCTCCCGCAGATGGGTGGCCCGTTCCAGCATCCGGGCATGGATATAAAAGATATCCCCAGGATAGGCCTCCCGTCCCGGAGGACGGCGCAGCAGGAGGGATAATTCCCGATAAGCACGGGCGTGGCGGGTCAGGTCATCGTAAACGACCAGGACATCCTGCCCCCGCTCCATGAAATATTCCCCCATCGACGTCGCGGCATAGGGAGCAATGTATTGCAGTCCCGGAGGATCTTCGCCTGCCGCAACCACGACAATACAGTAAGGCATGGCCGAAAAGCTTTCCAGGACCGAGATGACCCTTGCCGTATCGACGCCCTGCTTGCCGATTGCACAGTAGATGCAGATCACCTGCTTATCCTTCTGATTGAGAATTGTGTCCAGGGCAATGGCGGTTTTTCCCGTCTGGCGGTCGCCCAGGATCAATTCCCGCTGCCCCCGGCCGATGGCGATGAGGGCGTCTATGACTTTGATCCCGGTCTGCAGGGGAACCGTAACCGGGGCGCGATCCATGACCGCAGGGGCTTCCCGTTCCACCGGCAGCCGCCGGGCGGCAACAATCTCGCCCAGATTGTCCAGGGGCCTTCCCAGGGGGTCCACAACCCGCCCCAGGAGCGCCTCTCCCACGGGGACATCCAGCACCCGCCCCGTCCTTCGGACCGCCGATCCGACGGAAATGTCCCTGCTGGGGTCCAGGGCGACAATCCCGATTTCCTCCGGATCGACATTAAAGACCAGGCCCATCCGGTTTCCCGGAAAGAGAACGAGTTCCTCCGAGCGGACATGGGGAAGACCCGAGGCCGAGACAATTCCCTGACCGACAGAATGGACCGTCCCGACTTCCCTTTCCCTCAACCGGGCTTCCGAACTGGTGAGGGTGGAATCCAGAGCAGCAAAGGTCTGCTCCAGGAAATTCTTCAGTTCACCCCCGCGTGGGTTATCCCTGTTCATGGCTTTTGCGCCTCCGGATGCCGAACGCTTTTCAATCAGGAAGGCTTGGGAAGGGCCTGCCGAACTTCCTCGTGAAGCGCCTGATCAAAACTTTCTTCAAGATGGTCGAGATAGTCACTGATGCTCCAGGCAATCCGGTGTCCGGAGGCCAGCAGTTCGATGCCGTTGATCAGCTCCGCACTTTCCTGGTACAGAACAGCCGTATCCGGCCTCCCCGTCAGTTCCCGGACAGCAGCCGTCAGGCGCTCTCGATCCTCCGGAGCAAGCGGAAAGGCGCTTTGAACCGCCACCTCGCCTCCCGAATCTTCCAACGCGCAGCGGATTGCCTCCCCCTGTTTCGGATCCAGGGAGCGGATGCGATTCATCAGGACGTCGATCATTTTCTCTTCGATGGCCGTATCCGCCAGATCGGCAAGGATGCGCCTGGCAATGGCGTAAACCTGCTGGCCGGTTCGCGAACGGAGACTTTCCAGGAAAGCCGCCTTCTCCTGAAGGACGGTTTCAACCCAGCGCTGCCGAATCGAATCGACCTCTTTCCGAGCCGAATCCATCCATTCGGCCTGCCGGTGATTCGCCGCCGCCCGGGCTTCGTTCAGCATCCGCTCCGCCTGGACCTGGAGAGAGGCCTGTTTTTCCTCAAAGGCCCTGGCTGCCTCTTCCGCCTCTCTCTTCAGCCGCTCGGCTTCCTCGAAGCGGGCAACCATTTTTGCTTCCCGCTCATTCATCGCCGAGATGATCCGGGCGTAGAGGAACCGTTTGAGCAGATAGAGGAGAATCAGAAAGTTCACCAGCTGGGCGAATAGGACAAACCAGTCGATCTGCATGACTTATCCCCCGGCCTTGGCAACCACATGGTTCCAGAACGGATTGGCGAAGATCAGAATCATGGCGATGACAAAACAGTAAATGGCGATGGACTCGATCATCGCCAGACCGACGAAAAGCGTCCGGGTGATCGTATTGCGTTCATCGGGCTGCTGGGCGATGGCCATCAAGGCCTGCTTGACGGAATTTCCCTCCCCGAGGGCAGGACCAATGGAACCGATGGCCATGCACAAACCCGCCGTGACAATGGAGGCCATGGCGATCAAACTCATACTGTCCATAATATCCCCATCCTTCCTTACTCAAAATGGAATAAACCTGTCTTCCTCAAGTCTCAGGTATGCCTGCTTGAGGGTTCCTGAGCAACGGCCTGCAGCCCAGAGGGCCCTCCCTTCTCCTTCTTTTCATGAGACTGGATCGCCGAAGCGATGTAGACCATCGCCAGAACGGAAAAGATGTAAGCCTGAACCAGGCCGATGAGCAATCCCAGGATATGCATGATCATGGGGAAAAAGAGGGGGGTAACGGCCAGCAGAATGGCCACCACCTTGTCCCCGCTCATGATGTTGCCGAAGAGTCGTACCGCCAGGGCCAGCGTGCGGGACAATTCCCCCATGACATGAAAGGGGAAAAAGAAAACGGTGGGCTGGAAGTATTCCTTCAGATAGTTGAAGAGGCCCTGCCGGGAAATTCCGAAAAGCGGGACCGCGAAAAACACGGAGAGGGCCAGGGCGGCCGTGGTCATCAACGACGCCGTAGGCGCGACATAGCCCGGGACAATCACCAGGATATTGGAAAGGCCGATAAAGAGAAAGATGGTCCCGATAAAGGGAAGGTAGCGATCCGGATCTTCCTGGCTGATCTCCGCAATCTGGGTCCGCATGGCCGATACCAGGACTTCCAGCATGCTCTGCCAGCGCGATACCCGAAGCTCGGTGGAGAGATGTCGGGTCACAAGCCAGGAGAGACCCACCAGCAGAACCATGACCAGCCAGGTATAAATCAGGGTGGCATTGAGAACGACAAAATGCCACTGCCAGAGGATCACCTGATCCGGACTTATTTTAGTGAGGCCCAGAATGTCCATGAACGGCTCCTTTCAAGGGGGCATCTGGTTTTTCCTTTCCCCAGAGGCGAACCAGAATCTCCCGCATGACGACAAATCCTGCCAGGGCGACAGCGATCCGCTCCCACCGCCCGGCCATGAGGAGATAAAACGCTGGAAGAATCACGCCCATCCGCAGCAGGAGGCTCACCAGCAGCAATCCTGCCGGTGAGGGTGACTCGGGAAGACGCCGAACCGTCTGCCAGAGGACAGCGAAATAGAAGCCTCCCAGAATCATGCCGGCGGCAAAGACGCCCACCAGAGAAAGGCCATATCCGGTCATTTTTCCCCTCGAATTCCGATTTTACGCACCCAGTACCAGGCATTGATGCAACCAATCATCACGCCACCCAACAGCAGCATCAGCGTCCAGGAAAAACGGCTCGTCCAGTTCCGGTCAATCCACAATCCCACCGCCACCCCCAGCAGGGTGGGAATCACCACGGACCAGCCGACGATGCCGATTGTGCCCAGACCGAACCAGAAGGACTCCCTGTTCTGTTCGCTTCCCCGGATTTTCCGCTCCTCGCAGCGGGAAATCTTTCCAGGGAAATCCCCCGAAACGGCCTGCCGTCTTTCGTCGGAGGAACGGAATCTTTTAGCCATTTTTCTTCAGCTCCATAAACCGGCGGATAATATCGGCCTCCAGTTTGGCGGTAGCGGATCGGGCCATTCTCTCCCGGTCGTCCAGGGTTTTGAACTGCTCCTCCACAAGATTTTTCGCCATGCCCAGATCGGCATTCCGGACGGCGTTCCGGGTGGAGATCCAGACATCCGGGCCGCGTTTCACCAGAACGCCCTGATCAATGGCCAGCAGCTCCCTCTCACCCTTTGCCGAAACGATCGTCAACAATCCCGGCACCAGGGCCGTCGTGAAGTCGATATGACCCGGCAGGAGACCAAAATACCCCTCGGCCCCTTCCGCGACAATCTTGGCGACCTTTTCCTCCATCAGCACTTGAGAAGGCAGGAGGATCTTAAGGTTCATCAAGTTTCGCCTCCCCGATGGCGCCGATCATATAGAGGCTCTGCTCCGGAAAACCGGCAAATTCGTCATTCAGAATCCGCTCGCAGCCTTCCAGGGCGTCCTCCAGGGTCACACTCTTTCCCTCTGTGCCGATAAACTGCTCCGTGACAAAAAACGGCTGCGTCATGAACTTCTCCAGACGGCGCGCCCGGAAAACGACGCGCTGATCTTCTCGGGACAGTTCGGCAAGCCCGAGCATCGCGATGATGTCCTTGAGCTCTTCGTAAATCGTCAGGGTTCTGCGGATCTCCTGAGCGATGTGATAATGGCGTTCCCCGGCGATGTGGGGCATCAGCATTTTGGAACCGGACTGGAGGAGGTCGATGGCGGGGTAAAGCCCTTCGCTGGCCCGTTTACGGGAAAGGACAATGGAGGCGGAAAGGTGGCCGAAGGTGTGAACGGCGGATGGGTCGGTAAAATCATCTGCCGGAACGTAGACCGCCTGAATGGAGGTGATCGCCCCGCTGCTGGTGCTGCAGATCCGCTCCTCCAGCTCCGCGAGTTCGGACGCCAGGGTCGGTTGATAGCCCAGACGGGAGGGGATCTGTCCCATCAGACCGGATACCTCGGAACCGGCCTGGATAAAGCGGAAAATATTGTCGATCAGAAGCATCACGTCCTGGCGGGCGTCATCCCGGAAGTACTCGGCCATCGTCAGCGCCGCATGGCCGACCCGGAAGCGCGCCCCCGGCGGTTCGTTCATCTGACCCAGAACCAGAATGGAATTTTCCAGGACACCGGCCTCCTTCATTTCCCGATAGAGCTCTTCACCCTCACGGCATCGTTCCCCGATCCCGCAGAAGATGCTGATCCCCTGCAGGAGGCCAACCATGTTATGGATGATCTCCGTGATCAGAACCGTTTTTCCCACACCGGCCCCGCCGAACAGGCCGGCCTTGCCTCCCCGCTCCAGCGGGGCGAGGACATCGATGGCCTTGATCCCGGTCCTTAGAATTTCCGAAACGGTCGACTGCCGGGTCAGGGGAGGAGGGGCCGAATGGATGGAGCGCCACTCCATTTCTCCAAGGGGCTCCTTGTTGTCGATGGTTTCTCCAAAGACATTGAAGACCCGTCCCAGAAGTTCCGGGCCTACCGGGACGGAAAAGGTGCGTCCCGTATCCACGACAACCGAACTCCGGGCCAGTCCCGAAGTCGAGGTCAAGGCCACGCCGCGTACCGTTCGTTCATCGAGTTGCGTATGGACTTCAATCCGGATCCGGCCTTCCTTCCCGGCTCGGAGGACTGAACGCAGGGCGGGAAGATAATTGTCGAAGCGGGCATCGATCACGCTACCCCGTACAGATATGACCATGCCCTGGTGGATTGACTCTTCCATGGCATCAACCTCTCGGAAAACAAGGTTACTCAAGCTTTCAAGGGCCGGATCGAAATTTTTCCCGTAGAATCCTGAAAACCGTCAAAAAAGGTAGAAGGCATCCAAATACATGGTAAAAAAGAATAGCGACTTGAACTTGGGAAAAAAGACCTTTACATTTTAACACCAATTAAATATTCACTAATTCCGTTTGAGAAATCAAGTTGATATTTTTTAATCGAAAGAATATGTCATTCAATTGCATTTCTTTTCAGGAAATGATTGATATTTTTTTCCAATGCGAGTAAACATACTTCGCTATTAATGTTGTACTGAGCGGGCTGGTGAGTTGAAAGGCTTCAAAAATCGGATTTTAGCCAGATATGATCATGGCTTGCTGGGGGCATGGTCACGCTGACCGGTTTTAATTCTTAATATTTCTATTCAGGAGGGTTACAGGTCATGATGAAAGTTTTTGCAGATCGCCTATTTGATGTGGTGGTGAAACACAAGAGAGACATTGCTGCAAACTGGGCAAAAGATGTAAGAAAAAACCCCAAGACACCATCATATCATGATTATACCCAGGATCAGTGCATCAGCTACGCAGTGGATTTTTACGAGAATTTCACCAATCTTTATTTTGAACCGAAACCCTACTCCGGGCAGGAGGAATATTTCACCAAATACGCGGAGCGTAGATTCCAGGAAGGAACTCCCCTTCGCGAAGCCCTCCATGGTCTCATCATGATGCGCCGGCACCTCTGGCTTTTTGCCGACATGCAGGTCGTCTTCACCAGTCCCCTAGACTCCTATCAGGCGATCGAAGCCATCACCAAAACCATGCGCATCTTCGACTTTGCGATTTATTTGATCAGCGGCAAATACGAAGAGCTTTTGAAGGGCAAAAAATAACTCAGGCTTCCGACTTCCGAAAAGAAACGGTTGTGTCATTCCAATTCGAACAGGCTGGCAAGGCAGAGATGGCGCTGGTATGCACAACCGTGTATCGGGAGGACGATAACAAAGCGAACACAGCTAACGCTGCAAAGTGGAATGGAAAAAAATCCGGATCTCTGATGCCCGGTACATGCAGAGGAACCGATCCGGAGGAGTTTCAACCGGGTTTGGTTGGGTCTTTCGGTTTTATTTCCCTTGAAATTTTGCGTTGAAGGCCGTCTGGATCGTCGCAACCGCCGCGTCGACGCTCAGGTTTTCGGTGTTCACCACCAGATCGTAGTCCAGAGGATTCGTAACATCCCGGTGTAAATACTGTTCGACAAAGGTTCTCCGGTCGTATTCCATCTTCAGGATAAAGTCTTCCGCTTCCTTCCGGCTCGATTTGGTCATTCGAGCGGCTTTCTCAATCCGCATGTCCAGGGGCGCGATGATCCTTACCCGGAAGGTCGTTTCGCGGGGAAGGATGTACTGAGCACCCCGCCCCAGCAACATGGTATTGCCGTATTTACTGATCGCTCCGAAAACACGGGTCAGATGACGCAAATACTCATCTGGCGTAAGATGCTGAGAGGCAAACAGAGAACTGAGCCAGGAATTCAGCTTTGACGTTTCCTTTTCGTCAAGAGATTTTACAGCCTCTTCGCTCTTCTCGGCGCTTTCAGCAATCCGCTGGATAATTTCACTGCCCAGGAGATCCATCCCCAGCAAGGGGGCAAGTCTTTTGGCGATTTCAACGCCTCCACTACCGGGATCAATGGACATCGTCAAGCAGGGCTTGGGCTTTTCTTCCGCCATTACCTTTTCATGGGCAGCTCGTTGTGTATGCCACCTGGCTAACTGTTCACTCACCAATTGATCCAGAGAACGGGTTTCTTTTTTCTTCATACGTCATTCCTCCTTAACTCCTTAAATAGATCAAGATTCGGGTTGGCAAGCAGAGGGACACTTTACAGAAAGAACTAACCAGCTTTCAGCTTTTCATAAGATAAGATTTATATAGCAGAATTTTCGAAATCGGGCAAGCTTTGTCACAGCGGCCCTTGGCTGACAAGGGCGTGGAGAATCCGCAGAGAAATCAGGACGGCTCAGGAGGGGCGGGTCCTCAGATACTCCCAAGCCAGGGTGATGCCCAGGGCGGTTTTCGAATCGATAATCTGCCCATTTCGCACCATCGCAATGGCATCCTGAAAGGAGGTAGGGACAATCTCGATCACTTCATCGGCATCGGGCGGCAGTGTGGCCGAAAAGAGATCCATGGCAAGATAATAATGCATATATTCATTGCAATAACCAGGGACCAGATACCCTTCAAAAAGTTTGATCAGTGTGCGGGCCTGAAATCCGATTTCTTCCGCCAGTTCTCTCTGGACGCACTCCTCGATTGTTTCCGCCCCCTTGTCCATGACACCGGCAGGTATTTCAAGAAGCATCTTCTCAACAGCCGCCCGATACTGTCGGATGAGGAGAAGCTTTCCTTCGGGAGACACCGGCACAGCGGCAATGACGGGTTTATGAGTAATCCAACTCTGGCTGGCCGTTCTTCCGTCCGGCAATAGAATTTTTCCTTCGTAGACTTCAAAGACGCGACTTGTATAGACCTGATGTTCTTCCAGTCGTTTCGGCTTAATTCCGGACATGCTGATTTTTCCCTTCATCAATTATAAAATTTCCGTATACCAGATCAACTCGTTTCCATAATGGATAAGAGGTGACGCTCAATTTCCTCCTTCGGCAGCAGACCGACAAGGGTATTGACCAGTTTTCCCTTCCTGAAGAGCAGCATGGTCGGGATATTCCGTACTTCGAACTGTTGAGCGGTCAAGGGGTTTTCATCCACATTCATCTTGGCGATTTTGACTCCGCCCCCGTATTTCGCGGCAAGCTCTTCAAGGATCGGGGCCAGGGTGCGGCAGGGGTTGCACCAGGGGGTCCAGCAGTCGACCAGCACGGAACGTGAGGATGTCAGGACTTCCCCTAAAAAGGTACTGTCTGTCACCTCCACCGGGGCATGGAGGCTGCTGTCAACGACCAGCGGCGCACCGCAACGCCCGCAGAGAGGATGAGCGTTCAGCCGATTTTCAGGCATGCGATTTTTCGTCCCGCAACTCAGACACCGGATAATCATGTCATCGAGGGTCGCATGGCACCGACCGCATACGGGATGCTCCTTAAACCGATTGTTAGGAATACGATTCTTCGTTCCACAGTTTAGACAACGAATGATAATATCGTCCGTATTCATGGAAAAAACCAAAATCCTCGTTCTTTTCTGATTTCCGGCAGCCACCGGATGCCACGTCTGTTACACCCGCCTTGCCCCCTTACCGGAAACCTTTTTCATAATCCCGCAACCGGTGGGGTTAACTGCGATTTGTCCATAAATTACACGAGTTGACCGGAAAAGTAAAGAACCGAAGATGGCGTTAATTTTCAGGGGAAAAGGGCTTCGAGGATCCTCAATTCGGCTCGGGAGAAGGGAAATCTCCGGATGTCTCCAACCGAAGCCCATAGCCAGTTGCCGGTCGCAGGGAGTCCCGGATTCCCCTCCAGGATCATCCCGGAAAAAACGTGCAGCGTTAGTTGAAAATGCGTATAACCCTGTTGAAGCGTCAGCAAGGGCTCCCGAACCGAGACGAAAAGGTTGAGCTCTTCCCGGCAGCGGTTCTTCAGGCCCTCTGAAACCGTTTCCCCTGGATTGACCATTCCTCCGGGAAACTTCCAGAGCCCTCCCAGAAAGCCATCAGCCGGCCGCTGGACGATCAAAAGACGATTCCCCGAATCCTGGAGAATGACAGCGGCTGCCTCTTTATGGGGTCGTTTCGCTCTTTTACCCGCAACCGGCAATTGGTGCTGACTGTTGCCGGCATAAGCCAGACAGATCGAAGTCAGGGGACAAGCGGAACAGATTGGCATTCCCGGACGGCAGAGAAGCGCCCCCAACTCCATGAGCGCCGAATTGAAGAGACCCGCGTTCTCAGCCGGAACCAGCTTTTCTGCAAGGAGGGAAATGTACCGTTGCGTTGAACCGTCGTTCAACGGACGGTCCACGGCGAAGAGCCGGCTTAAGACCCGCTTTACATTGCCGTCGACCGCCGGAACGGGTTTTCCGAAGGCAATGCTGAGAATCGCCCCCGCGGTATAGGGGCCGATGCCGGGGAGGGCCTTCAGGTCATCGGGATCTTGCGGCAGTTGACCTCCATGAGAGTCAACAATGAGCCGGGCTGCCGCGTGCAGATGGCGCGCCCGGCTGTAATACCCCATATTTTCCCAAGCCTTGAGCACCGCCTCCAGTGGCGCCCGGGCCAGATCCCGGATCGTCGGAAACTGCTCCAGGAAACGGCGGTAATAAGGAATGACCGCATCCACCTGGGTCTGCTGCAGCATGATCTCTGAAAGCCAGATGGCATAGGGGTCAGCCGTGGTTCGCCAAGGCAGAAGCCGCTTATTCTTTTCATACCAGAAAAGAAGGAGCGTCGCGATTTCTTTCGACTTCTGCCCCACCCATTCCAGCGATCCCTGCCGATCATCCATCCCGGCTTTCTTCAAAGAAGGATTGTATTGAATTTTCATGAGAATTCTCGTATTTTTAAACTGTTCCCGCTCACCTGGAGCTTCTATATCATACAGAGGGTTCTATCAAGAACCCACATTTTAAGGATCAGAATTTCTATTGGTATTTCAACGGGAGGTCCGTACCATGCTGGAAGCGATGAAAGACATGCTGAGATCCAAGGACACCTGCGTATTGGCAACTGTTTCCGGGAGTGAGCCCCATTGTTCCCTCATGTCTTATGCCGTCGATGAAGACTGCCGGGAAATCTACATGATGACGTTCAGAAGCACCCGGAAATATGAAAATCTCGTATCCAATCCGGCGGTCAGTCTGCTTGTGGATACCAGAGAGGGGAATTCCCCCGGAGAGAGGGAGCAAACGAAGGCTTTGACTGTCAGCGGTCACTTCGAACGGATTGAAAGCAAAGAAAGGAAAAACCGGATTAAAGATCGCCTGCTGGGAAGACATCCTCACCTGAAAGCCTTTGCGGAAAACCCCGACACCGAGATCTTCCTGATCAAGGTGAAATCTTTTCAGCTCCTGGACGGGCTCACAGACGCCTCCTTCGCTTCTCTCGATTAAGAGAATAAGCAGGGCAGATAGAACAGATCCCATGGATCGAAAGAGTTTTACAATGCCAGATCAGACTCTCAACAAGGGAGGAGACCGATGAACACTTTCAAGGCAGCAGCCACGCAACTTTACGAAACCGCCCGGAAGGAAGGCCGTCTTATTGAAGGCCGTTCGCTCGATGAATTGAAAGAAATCGCCCTGAGACAGGAGGGGGTCATTCAAACCCAGATCGGCTCGGTGGCGGCCGATTCCGAACCCATGTCCCGCTCGGCGCCTCACACCCGCAACAGTGTCGATCATCCCTTCGGCGAGGAGGAAGCACAGCTTGCGACACAGATGCTGGAACTGCTGAAAAAAGAAACCCTGATTTCCCTGGACACCTTTATCGGCGATGGCCAGGACGGCGTTTCCGCCCGGTTCCTTGTTCCGGAGCAGTATGCCCAGATCGCCTATGGCCTGAAACTCCTCTTCAACCATCCGCCGGTCGTGCTGGACGACCCCACCTACACCATCATCTATTTCACCGATGAGTCCTTCGAACGCAACCGCGCCAAGAAACTCCTGGAAAAAGACATCTCCGTCCGCATCATGCTGGGCGAAAAGCGGGGAGATCAGGTCAAAATCTGCCGCAACACGATCTATCTCGGGGAAGGGAAAAAGGGCATCTTCCAGTTTGAAGACTGGCGGATCAAAGCCATCGACAAAACAGGTTTGTTTCTCCACGCCGGCGCCCGCCGCGATTTCCTCTGGGTTTACGACCAGATCGCCGGCCGGCCGGAAATGACGGAGATCGTAACGGCAGCCGCGGGTCTGACCGCGACGGGCAAGACGACGACCCTCTGCCGCAAATTCACGAAAATACCGCGGGAGCGTTCGGAAATGATCGGCGATGACGGCGGCGCTCTTGGATTCGATGGAAGTTACGCGGCCTTCGAGATGGGCGGCGTTTACGTAAAGACGGAAGGGCTCGACGCAAGCCAGCCGGAAATCCTCCGGGCGGCGGAATCGAAAGAGGCCTTCCTGGAAAACGTGGCTCTGACAAAGTACCCCTATATGCCTAATTTCGCCGATATTTCCAAGACGGGAAACGGCAGGGCCGTCGTCTCCCGGGATAATCTGGAAATTGCCTCGTCGAGCCTGCGGGCCGATCGCCTGAACTTCATCATCATTCTGACCCGCAATCCCCTGGTCAATGTGATCAGCCGCCTGACACCGGAGCAGGCCACCATGCAGTTCATCTATGGCGAGTCCATCGAAAGCAGCGGCGGGAACCCCGAAGAGGCCGGGCGGTTCAAGCGGGAGTTCTTCCTGGATCCCTTCATGGCCGGCGACCGCCTGGAACATGCCATGATTTTTTACGACATCGTCAAGCGGAATAAAATTCAATGTTATCTCGCCAATACGGGAACCATCGGAATCCGGGAAGAAAAGGTCACCCTGCGCCAGTCCCTGTCCACCTACAACGATCTGGTCCGCAATCAGCTCCGTTTCAGTCTGGAAGCCGATCACCTGGGCTATCACTACCCCATCAAGTGCGACCGGGCCAATCTGGATCTCATGACCGCCCACCGGCTCTTCGACGACTCCGCCCTGCTGGGAAAACGCCTCCGGGATTTCTACCGGGGCCGCCGGGAATATCTGGAAGAATTTGAAGGAAGGTACGGCCGGATCCCCGAAGCGATCCGCGAGGCGCTGCCCTACCACTACAAGGAATTTTCGCCCCGGGAAGCCCTGGATATCGAATAGCGAAATCCGGAGGGATTTTTTTTCAGCGCATCCGCCCCCGGGCAAGCGAGGCGAAAATCCCCAGACCGCAAAGCAGGGCAAGAAGGACGAAGGTCCATTTCATGCTCTTCAAGAGAAGCGGGTAGGTGAGCGGCGAAAGCTGAACCGTTCCGATAAAGAGGGCAAAAATCAGCATGGCGATCCCCATGCTGAACATCTGCCCCAGAATCCGCATCGTGGCCAGGGTTCCGGAGGCCAGGCCGAGGAACTTCCTGTCGACGGAACTCATGATGGCATTTACATTCGGCGAGGAAAACAAGGCGAATCCAAGCCCCAGCAGGGCAAGGCTGATCAGGATGTAGGAAAGGGAAGACCGCCCGTTGATAAAGATCAGCAGACACAGGCCACAGACGGTGAAGGCCATTCCCAGGGAGGCCAGAAGCCGGGGTTCAATCCGGTCGGAGAGATGGCCGATCAGCGGGGAGAAAGCGGCCTGAAGAACCGGCTGGATCAGGAGGACCGCCCCTGCATATTGTGGAGAAAGGCCCTGAATGAGCTGCAGATACAGACTCATGAGGAAACTCACCGCATAGGTGGCGCAGTAGTGGATGAGGGCGGCCAAGTTGGAAAAGGTGAAGGCCCGGTTTCGATAAAACAGGGAAAGGTTCAGAAGGGGACTGGGGTTCCCCTTTTCCCACTTCAGGAAGGCCACGATGCCGGCAATTCCGGCAACAACGGAAAAGACGGAGGCCGCGGTCGGCAGGAATGAAAGGCCGACCATCAACAGGAGCAGGCTCAGACTGTAAAGAAGAGAGCCGCCAAGATCAAAACGCTCCCCCCGGGCTTCGGCCCATTCCTCTCTCAGCTTCCACAGGGTAAAAAACAGGACGACGAGTCCCAGGCCGGCATTGAACAGGAAGATGCTCCGCCAGCCCAGGTGCTGGGTCAGCAGCCCGCCGATCAAGGGACCCGCGGACAAACCGGTATAAACCGCGGCCACATTGATTCCCAGGACTCTTCCCCGGACACTGGCGGGGAAGACGGAGATCAGGATGGCCGTTGCCGTGCCGAAGATCATGGCCCCGCCGATGCCCTGGAGAAAGCGGAAAATAATCAGCAGGACGATCTCGGGCGCCAGGCTGCAAGCCAGCGAAGCCGCCGTGTAAAGAAGAATCCCCCAGAGGAAGAGCCTTTTCCGTCCATAGAGATCGGCCATCCTTCCCAGCGGGACCAGACTCATCGCCGCCGCCAGCAGAAAGCTCGTGGCGACCCAGTTCAGGGACAGGGCGTGAAGGGAAAATTCCCGCCCCAGGGCGGGAAGGGCCACATTGATAGAAGATCCCATGAAGGGTGTGAGGAAGGAGGCCATGGTGGTCACGACCAGGGCCACCGTTTGGCTTGACGCCGGAGAGGGTGAGTCAGACGGTAAGGAATTCAAAATTCTGCCTGCCGGAGCCGGAATCGTTTTCGGCGGCTCGCGAAATGAGGAAATGAAGAAGCTGTAGCGGGACGGTTCCCCGTTGGACAGACCTATCAGAGAGTCCCGGGTTGTTCAATCTAATTCTGGACCGAACGGTGCGACAAACCCTTTCCATGCCGCCATCCGGCCGGTGATCGTCTGCAGGCGGGATCATCGAGCCTTCTTATCGATCTTTGACAACGGTGATCGGCATGTTGACGGTGCCGGCATAAAATACGACAAGATCCACGGGCACCGTCCCTTCATTCATCCCGTAGTGCAGCGTGTTCACGACTTCGACAATGGGATCTCCTGCCTTCAGGTGCAGCGTCTTACCGTCAGTCGTCACGACGGTGAGCTGACCGCTCAGCAGGACCCCGGCATTGATCACGGGATGGCTGTGCGTTTCCAGCTTAGCTCCCGGAGGAATTGTAATCCGTCGAATCGAGACTTCGGCCTGCCCTTGCGGATAGGCGGGCAGCAGCTTTCCATCCCAGCTTCTGGTCGTCTTGACGAGTTCCCTGGAGACGACCGCAGTCTCGTTCGCCTCCGGCCCGATACGAACCGTCGTGCAGCCAGGCTGAAGGAGCAGAATAAGGGACAGGGTCGCAAACATTCTCAAGGTCTTTTTGATCATGGCATTACCTTCTTACGGTTCAGATTGAGCTTATTCATGCACAGAACGTGCTGCCGACTATGATAAAGCTCACTGGCGGCAATGCGCTCAGCAGATAGACAATCAAACTAAATGCCCTGTTTGCTTTAAGATTTATAGACTGCCACCCTGTACTTTCGTCATAAATCGAAGCATAGAAACTGTTTTCAGCCCAATACATCTTTTCTTCCAATCTGAGTCAAGACTTCATGAAAACCGTCTGGATGCGCCAGATCGGACCATGTTTTATAAATTGCCCTTCGGATGTCAAACGTTCCATTTCCCATTGGAAATACCCAGATCCCTTCCTTCGCGGCCATTGCCATCACCTTGGATTGAAGACGTAAGGCATAAGACTTGACTTGATAAAAGGCATCCAGGAATACCCCTTGGGCACTCAGCTGATATTGTGACTCCAGAACCATTTTAGCGCTCTCCTCGCCGCGCCTTGTTTTGGCCCCAAACGCATAGTCTGGGTAGTTGCGTTCGCCTCGTCCCATTTTAACCGACATTTGCCGAATCCAGTCTGTTTCTTTATAGCCGAGACGCTTCAGAAATGGTTCGATCAGTTGCACCTCAACATCGCGCTCATTCTGAATCTCAACCTGCGGAAATGGTTCAGTCAGGGGCATACGGGGCAAAAGGGTTATATCTTTCCCTTTGCTTTCCATGATTTTCAAAACGGCATCATACTCTTCAACGGTGCACGATGAACGACTTGACGGTCCCTGAAAGCGGGCTTTAACTGCCGACTTCCTTGAAAGAAGAGGGTGATTCTTCAAATCGGAAAAAGTCACGGGCATGGTTTTGATGGGATTGCAGATCCACACAGTGCCATGGTAGTGAAAGAAAGGGTCAATGAATCCATCTGTACAGGCCAGCCAGATAGATTCGATTGCCTTTCGGGGGCTGACAAGATACATCATCACGATGTCACCCCGTCGAATGGCAGTATTTCCAGCCCACCTGCTGACTGTGTCGGAAGTTGCTTGATCGATGGTTGTGATATCCCACGATCCTCCCGTGACGAGCCATACTTTTGATGACAACGGCATATCGGCGGAGTTCAGCGGAGTTATGAATTCCTGAGCAAAGTCGTAAAGGAAGGCGCACATGTCGGCCGGCTAGAGGCCATATCGCAGCCGGAATTCCTGCCAAACCCCATTGATCGAAGCGTAATACAAACGGCGTCCCGACTTGTCAAATTTCCCAGGAACCGACGGTAAGGGGATATTGAACTCAGCGTGGATTTCCTCAATCTGGTTGAACTTCGTCCTGAAATTGTACGGCAGGAAATAATCCGGCTGCCCCTGGTACAGGCCAAACGAGACAGACGCTACGTAATCATACCATTCTTCCTCATTTTCCAAAGGAAACCCTGCAACCACTCTCTTGTTTCCGGTCTTGTCCGCCATCTCAAAGGGGATTCCCGTGGAGACCAGCGTATCGATATAGTAACGGTTAGCCTCCCCCGAGTCCATAAACTTCACTCCGGAAATCGACTCGCGGACGAGCAGTGAAACATAGATGGAAATATTCGGAACAGGGAACTGCTCCTTGAACTCGTCGAGAAACTCAAAATCTATTGTTCGACACCACTCATCGATAAACTCGTTGCTCAAATGCGAAAATCTTTTAATGGCTACCTTTCCACGATCCGATTGCTTATAAAGTTCCCAAACGAATTTATTAAATTTCATATCATGCTAAATTTTCTGTCCCTTTGATTTTTTAAAGGCGAACGCTAAGTTTGAGAGGGATGAATGAAGTAAATGAGGACTGAATCTTCTTCTCCAAGCAGACGTTCAATGATGTCTATATTCGATCCTTCCAATAGTCAGGTCTTCTGTGGAGATTCGCAACGGCAACAACAAGTATTTCTTGGCTCCGAATTTGGTAAACAATTCCATACGGGAAGCGGCGAGTTTGACATCGTCTTGTTCGCTTTGAACAGACTTGCCATGCTTCAGGATATTCGCCTATCCTATCAATGGTTTTCAATACCTCGGCCAGAAATTCATCGCCAAGACCAGGAACCTCGCGATTGTAATATTCAATTGTTTCATCCAATTCGATTTGTGCAATCTCCAGAAAATTTATATTCATCTGGTTTTACCGATATTTTTGAAACACTTTTTCTAAGGATATCGCCCTGAGCTTGCCTTGATCATAGGCATCGATTCTATCTTCAACCTCTTTATCCCATAATTCGTCGATTTCCTTATCGGGCTTGTCCAGACTAGCAATCAGTTTGTCGATGAGTTGTGCCTTTTCCGATGGTCTTAGCGACAGAGCCTCTTTGAAAATATTGTCAATAGCAGACATTTTCTCCTCCCATGTTTTCCTATTATTCCAGATCATTTCCTTCGAATTACTATGTTGAGCAATCAATATTCGATGTTCTTGTTCTCAATTATTTATTATTAAAATAGCACATTATCAATTTACAATGAAGGGAGATATTTCATGATTACCTATAAATAGCCACCTACCCCCCTTCTGATATCACAGGAAAATAGATTAAAGTGAATTACGTAATTTGCCAACACTGAAGTCGCTGCGTTAATCTCCGCCAGAATTGATCCATTACACCACGTCAATCAACGACTGACCGTTATTTTTTTAATTGCATGCAGGATAAAAGGGGAATACGACAATACGATCAAGTTCACCGTCAGATATCCCCTTCTCCCTTAAATAAAGGTTGGCTCGGGACAAAACTTCTTTTCGGAAGGGACGGTTACTGCCCAAAGGCAATGATGGCCTGTCGGCCATTTTCTCGGATCGTGGTACAGGAGAAGCGAAGGCCTGGCAAAATAAAAAAAAGGTGGGGTAAAAAAGAGAGGAGGGTGTCAGTCCATTATCCTATCGAGCTAAGTTCAGGACATGGTTTGAATGGGATTATTATTAATTCAGATCAACAAAGGGGCTATCTTAAAGTGAACGAAGGAATTACGGCCAATACGAACCGGTTCTGGGGGGAAACGACGGCCTTTCTTGCCTTGTTTCTCGACAATGTCGGGGTGCTCATCTTCTTGAGCACCATTCTTGTCTGCACCTTCAATTATCCTGCAGACATCATCCTGACCCGCATGATTCCCGGCACGGCCATGGGGATCTTCTTCGGCGACCTCATCTATACCGCTCTTGCGCTCCGGCTGGCAAGGGAAACAGGGCGTCGGGATGTCACGGCAATGCCCCTGGGACTGGATACGCCGTCCACCATCGGGATCGCCTATGCCGTCCTTGGACCGACTTACGTCGCCACACAGGACGCGCTGCTTACCTGGCATGTGGGCATGGCCACCCTCTTTCTGATCGGCATCGTCAAGATTTTCACTTCCTTTTTCGGTTCATGGATTCAGCGCATTATTCCTACGGCCGGACTGCTGGGGTCGATCGCCGGGGTCGGGCTTTTGCTCCTCGGTTTTTTACCGCTTCTTGAGATCTTCAATGAGGTTGTCGTGGGCATGGTGGCCATGGGGCTCATCTTTGCCGTTCTGATCGGCAGGATGCAGCTCCCGGGACGCTTGCCCGGCGTTCTGGTCGCGGTGCTCCTGGGCACAATTCTTCATTTTGTTCTGGGATACGCCGGGTACCTTCCGGAGTTCAAGGCGCCCTCCTTCGAAGCAAAGCTCTGCATCCCCTTTTTCTCCCTCGACTTTCTGCATACCCTGCCTCAGAGTCTCCGGTACCTGCCCCTGGCCATACCCTTCGGCATCCTGACGATCATCGGCGGGATCAACAATACTGAAAGCGCCCGTCTGGCAGGCGACTCCTACCGGACAAGAGAGATTCTTCTCACGGAGGCCTGCACTTCTCTGGTTGCCGCCTTTTTCGGCGGCGTGGCGCAAACCACGCCCTATATCGGCCATCCGGCCTACAAAAAGATGGGAGCGACCTGGGTGTACACGCTGGCGACCGGACTTCTGGCCGGCATCTGCTCCCTGACCGGGTTGTTGTCCCTCTTTGTCAGCCTGATTCCCCGGGCCGTCATTGCCCCTATTTTTCTCTTCATCGGTTTCGAGATCGTCCATCAGGCCTACAAGGAGTCGCCGGAATCCCATTCCCCTGCGGTCAGCTTAAGCTTTCTGCCGGTCGTCGCCAACCTGGTGGTCATTATCCTGTCCCAGTTTCTGGACGCGGCATCCCTTACCCCGGATAAACTGCCGCACCGCCTGCAGATTCTGCATTCGACCCTTACGCTGCTAAGCAACGGCTTTATTGCAACCGGCCTGCTCTGGGGCAGCATGCTGGCCTTTCTAATCAATTCCAAGTCGCACCTTGCCGCTCTGTGCACCCTGATCTGTGCAGGATTGACCCTCTTCGGTTTCATCCATTCCGTGCTGCCGACGGGGGAGATTTACCTTCCCTGGCAGATCCAATCTTCTACGCATTACATGATCGCCCTGGCTTATTTTTTGTTTTCCTGCATCCTGTTGATGTTGAAAGAGAAAAGATAGATCTATTCAGAGTTTTGATCGAATGGATCTTTAGGGAGAGAAGTCCCGGTTCATTGAAAGGCAATCTCATACCAAGTTGCATTCAAAAGGATAACAAGGCGGCAAGGAGGAGCCAACGCAGTTAGCCGAATGAAGGCGACTTGGTATCACATGAAATGGAGAAGGTACGTCCCATAGGCATGATACGTGACAACGGCTACGTAAACGAAGGTGGCAACGGCCAGGAGATCCAGTTGCCAACTTTTAATGAAAGGAAGCAACACGAACAGGATCGCCAGAAAGAAGAGCTTCGTCGCCAGAACGGCGTTGAATTCTTCTATCTGGAAAAGGCTGGCGACGAAGGGGTTCAGTTCACGACAGCCGTTGGATAAGGCATGCAGTGTTGCAAAGTAATCCACCAGGTTTAACGAAACCAGCAGGGCCCAAAGGATGGCCGGAACGGCAAACCACCGGCACAGGGTACGTTCGCTTATTTTTTCATAAAGGAAGTTTTGAATCATCGCCAAGTCCACCTCATGATTTTCTGTAAAGCGCGCAGCAGAGGAAGCCATCAAATCGATTTCTGGTCCCGGACGCCGTTGTCGTCTCTTGTCTGGTCTAAAGAATCTATTTAATTCTTCATACAGAATAGTGAAGTATCTCACAATCGGGCATGGCCTGATTTATCGGTATAAAAAATCTTAATTTGAGATTGCCTTTTTCTTAAATGGAGTACGGATTGACCCGTATTCGATGTTTTTTCGAGAAGTGCCGACAGAAAAGTTTCTGGAGATAAGAAAGGGACGAAGAGATGTGCAGGGATTTTTATAGGGAAGCGCAGCCTGACGCTCAGGAAAGCTGCTTATCCAGACGGTTGATACGGTAATCGAGGAGAAAATCCACAAAAGCGCGGCGGGAAAGAGGATTTTCTTCCATGCCGAAGAAGCGGCAAGGTCCTGCCTCTACCGGTGTCTCCGAGTTCGGGATGGACCAGTCGGCGATGAGGGAGAGGGCCGCGATCAGCTCCGCCTCAAGCGGCTCCGTGGTCCGGATGGGGATGACCAGGCGAGAATCCGCTGCGGTCTTCAGATTCTCCAGGGCATTGTTTCCAACCATCGGTTTCCGCAGGGCCATTTCAAGATGGCGAGTCAGCCCGGAGCGGGCTGAACCTACCGTGACATAGTATCCTTTCCGAAAAGTCAGGCCACCCGGACCGTTGAGTGTGAAATTCGTGTCCCTGGGAAGATGAAGAACCAGCAGATAGCAGCCTCCATCCTGAATTTCCCGCTCCAACAGTGCCCAGGGAATCTGAAGTTCCCGGATGATCGGACCGGGCGTCATGTCCGTTTGCCAGTCGACCGCCAAGGCGGAAAACCGGACGGCATCGCGCACGGCAAGAAAGGTTGAAGCGAAGTTGAGGTCCGTGTGGTAGTCGGGCAGAAAATAGTCCACATGGGAAGATCCAACGAGAAAGACAACATGAGCCGGCGTCCCCTCCCGTGCAAGTTCGGCCAGTTCCAGCAGATGCCGCCGGCCGCGGGTGGTTACGGCATCGGGAAACATTGCGATCCGGCGGCCAAAGAGGGTGCAGGATTTCACTTCAAGCAACCTGGGAAGACCGTTCTGCTCCAGCAGAAAATCAAAACGGCTGGAACCCCGGGTGACTTCCCGGCGCACCACGTGCATGCTCTCGAAGCCGGGCAGGCGGCGCTGACGGAGCAGATCGGCCACGACGTCATTGCAGGCCAGGGTATGGAGCATGACGGGCCGGCCATCCCGTTCGACGGCCACAACGAGCCCCCGGAGCTTCCGCTTTGCCCCGGTCTCCTGCCGGACGACATATAGAACGCTATCCGGCAGGAGTAATTCCCACAGACGTCCCGGATTGGGCAGATAGGCATCGAGGATTTCCGAGCCGAGGGCACAGCGCACCGTAAACCGGTTCGGTCTGCCGATAAAGCGGGCTTTCTCCATTTCGCCTCCTTTCATCTTCTCTCCCCTTCCCCCGGATGCAACCGGTTTTCCAACGAAGACCCTCCATGGTTTTCGTTGGTCCTTGCCTGAGGCACACAATGTGAATAGAAACCTTTATCACATTCAATGATGTGGATTCCAGGTTATCTTCACAAGCAGCTTCCCGACAGAGCGAATTAAGTTTTCCCACCGGAAAGCGGTGGAAAAAGCTTGACAAAGTCCCACAAAAGAAAATATGAAGACGTCTTATTTATGAATGAATGTTCATTCATATTTTGGGCAGGGAAGATGAAACCATGATAGCGCCGGACAAACGGAACGAGATCATACAGGCCGCTCTGGAACTGATCGCAGAGAAGGGTTTCCATGGAGCCCCGATGGCGATGATCGCCGAAAAGTCTGACGTGGCGGTAGGCACCATCTATCGGTATTTTGAGAACAAGGATGTGCTCATCAATGCGCTCTACAGGGAAGTGGAAGAAAAGATCCTGGTGGCCCTACGGGAAGGCTACTCTGCCGAAATACCCTTTCGGGAGCGATTTATCCACCTCGGTACGGCACTGCTCCGGTACTTTATTTCCTTCCCCCTCCATTTCCGCTTTATGGAACAATACCACAACTCGCCTTATGGGGTTTCTCTACAGAGGGACCGACTTATGGGAAAAGCGGGGGAGGTTGATATCTTTACGGAGCTTTTTTCCCTGGGGCTCGCCCAGCAGGTTCTGAAAGATTTTCCTTTGGCCGTGCTTTTTGACTTGGCTTTCGGTCCGCTGATTGCTTTGGCAAGGGATCATATCCTCGGATTTGTCATTCTTGACGAATCCCTGCTCATAAGAACCGTCGAGGCCTGTTGGGATGGCATCAAAAGATGACAGATAAACAGAGGCTATAGAATGAACGCTCATTCAGAATTGCACGGGGTTCTTTTAAAAGCTTGCCGCTGGTTATCATAAATAATTCTGCAGCCGCCCAACGGGTGCAAGCTCATTCATTTTTAAGTCGTAGAGGTGGAACATGCAAATTCGTGACAGCAAGAGACTCATGGCCATTCTGGGAGTTCTGGTCGGATTCCTGATATTTTCCGGCTGCGGAAAGCAGTCAAAGCCCCCCCAGAGCGGCCCGCCCGAAGTGGCCGTGGTGACCGTACAGACAGAACCGGCCATGATCACCAATGAACTCTCAGGTCGAACGTCGGCCTATTTGATCGCCGAAGTGCGACCCCAGGTAAGCGGCATCCTCCAAAAGCGCCACTTTACGGAAGGCGCGGATGTCAAGGCAGGCGACGTTCTTTACCAGATCGATCCGGCGACGTATAAGGCGGCCTATGCCAGCGCCAAGGCGAATCTCGCCAGAGCGGATGCCAATGTGACGTCCATCCGCTTCAGGGCTGAGCGCTACAAAGAACTGGTGGGCAGCAAGGCGGTCAGTCAGCAGGAATACGATGATGCCGCCGCCGCCCTCAAGCAGGCCGAGGCGGAGATCCAGGCCGGCAAGGCGGCCGTGGAAACCGCCCGGATCAACCTTGCCTATACCCGTGTCACCGCCCCCATTTCCGGGCGCATCGGCAGATCTCTGGTGACCGTGGGCGCTTTGGCTACGGCAGGCCAGGGGACCGCGCTGACCACGATCCAGCAGATCGATCCCATCTTCGTCGACGTCACCCAGTCAAGCGCCAACATGCTGCGCCTGCAGCGGAGCGTGGCCAGCGGAACGCTTAAAAAAGATGGGATGTCTTCAGCCAAGGTCAAGCTCCTTCTGGAAGACGGAACCCCCTATTCCCTGGAAGGAACCCTCCAATTCCGCGACGTCACTGTCGATCCGACCACAGGATCTTTCATCCTGCGCGTGATCTTTCCAAATCCCAAAGGGGTCCTGCTGCCGGGCATGTACGCCCGGGCTGTCCTCAACGAGGGGATAAACGAACAGGCGATACTGGTTCCACTGCAGAGCGTCAGCCGCGACCCCAAAGGAAATCCAGTCGTGCTGATTGTGGACGCCCAGGGAAAGGTCCAGCAGCGGATGCTGAAGACGGAACGGACGATCGGTGACCGGTGGCTTGTCTCCTCGGGTCTTGCGGCTGGTGACCGGTTAATTGTCGAGGGAATGCAGAAAGCCAAACCCGGTTCTTCCGTGAAGGTTATTCCTTTTACCGGAGAACAGAAGAATGCAGTCCCATCCACTGCAAAATCGAACTGACGGAGGCCCAAGATGCTATCGAGATTCTTTCTGGATCGCCCGGTTTTCGCCTGGGTCATTGCCATCATCATGATGGCGGCGGGGGGGCTGGCAATCTACAATCTGCCCATCTCCCAGTACCCGCCCATCGCTCCGCCATCCATCGCCGTGACCGCCTTCTACCCGGGGGCATCGGCGGAAACCGTTGAAAACAGTGTGACCCAGATCATCGAGCAGAAGATGACCGGCTTCGACAAGATGCTCTATCTCTCTGCCAGCAGCGATTCGTCAGGCCAAGCCCGCGTGGAGCTGACCTTTGCCCCGGGAACCGATCCCGATCTGGCCTGGGCCCAGGTGCAGAACAAGCTCCAGCTCGCCATGGCGAGCCTGCCCGAGACCGTGCAGAATACAGGCATCAAGGTGGCCAAATCCACTCGGAACTGGCTGCTGATTGTAGGGCTGATCTCGGAAGACGAGAGCATGGATGGCAACGATCTACGGGACTATGCCCAATCCAGCCTGGAAAAAGTGCTTTCCCGTGTGCCGGGGGTGGGCGAGGTCGAGATTTTCGGCTCCCAGTACGCCATGCGGGTCTGGCTTAATCCCGACAAGCTGACCGATTACCGGATGACGGTTGCGGATGTGATTACGGCACTGAAGGCTTACAACGTGGAGGTGTCCGCTGGTCAGTTCGGCGGGACGCCGGCGGTGCCAAACCAGCGGCTGAACGCCGCCATTGTTGTCCAGAGCATGCTCAAGACGCCTGAAGAGTTTGCCGCCATTCCCATCCGCACGAATCCGGACGGATCGGTTGTGCGGATCAGCGATATAGGCAGAACTGAACTGGGAACCGAATCCTACGATGTCCAGGCTCAATTCAACGGCAAGCCCTCCGCCGCCCTGGCCATCCGGCTGGCCGCCGGCGCCAATGCCCTGGAGGCGGCAGACAATGTCCGAAACAAGATGTCGGAGATGAGCCGCTACTTTCCCGCCGGCATGAAGGTCGTTTATCCCTACGACACCACCCCCTTCGTCAGGGTGGCCATCCATGAAGTAGTCAAGACCCTTTTCGAGGCGATTCTACTGGTCTTCCTGGTCATGTACCTCTTCATGGGAAATATCCGGGCGACGCTGATTCCGACCATCGCCGTGCCGGTGGTGCTCCTGGGGACTTTCGCGGTGCTGGGTATTTTCGGGTTCTCCATCAACATGCTGACCATGTTTGCCATGGTGCTGGCCATCGGTCTGCTGGTGGATGACGCCATCGTCGTGGTGGAAAACGTGGAGCGGATCATGAGCGAGGAAGGACTCTCCCCCAAGGAGGCCACCCGCAAGTCCATGGATCAGATCACCAGCGCCCTGATAGGAATCGGGCTGGTGCTTTCGGCCGTTTTCGGTCCCATGGCGTTTTTCGGCGGGTCCACGGGGGTCATCTACCGCCAGTTTTCCATCACAATCATCGCCTCCATGCTGCTTTCGGTTCTGGTCGCCCTCATCCTGACACCCGTTCTCTGCGCCTCACTCCTCAAACCTATGGCCGCGGGACACGAACCGGCGGAAAACTCCATTTCTTTCCTGCGCCCCTTTTTCCTGTGGTTTGATCGCACTTTTTTTCATGTTCGGGACCTCTATATCAAGATGGTCGGCCATTCCCTTTCCCGCAAGTTTCGATATCTCACAATTTTTGTTGTGATTGTGGCGGCCATGGGATTTCTGTTCCTCCGCATGCCAACGGCCTATCTTCCCGATGAGGATCAGGGGTTCCTGCTGGTACAGGCCATGCTTCCCGCAAACGCGACCCTGGAGCAGACCGACAAGGTGATGACGGACGTCCGGAACCATTTTCTGGAAAAGGAGAAAGATGCCGCCAAGTCCATTATGACGATTTCGGGCGTTAACTTCTCCGGCCATGGACAGAATGTCGGCCTGGCCTTCGTCCAGTTGAAGGATTGGGATCTCCGGAACCGAGGGGATCTGAAGGTAGACGCCGTGGCGGGAAGGGCCATGGGGACCTTTTCCAAAATCCGCAACGCGATGGTCTTTGCCTTCGCGCCACCGGCGGTCATGGAACTGGGCACGTCCAAGGGTTTTGATTTTCAGCTGCTCGACCGGGGCGGTCTGGGGCATGCCGAACTGATGGCGGCCCGGAATCAGCTCCTCGGCATGGCAGCACAAGACAAGGTATTGACAAAGGTCCGGCCCAATGGTCTGGAAGATGTACCCGAATACCGGATCGACGTGGACTGGCAAAAGGCCGGCGCAATGGGAGCGCCCATTACCTCGATCCACAATACGATCTCCACGGCTTTTGGCAGCGCCTATGTCAACGACTTCATTCAAGGCGGTCGAGTCAAGCGGGTATACGCACAGGCGGATGCCCCCTACCGCATGCTGCCCACTGATCTGGAAAAGCTTCATGTGCGCAATAATGCAGGCCAGATGGTCCCCTTTGCTTCCTTTGCCTCCGGCCACTGGACTTACGGTTCTCCCAAGCTGGAGCGTTACAACGGCTTTCCGTCCATTAATATTGTGGGCGAGGCGGCGCAGGGCAGGAGTTCCGGTGAGGCCATGCAGGTCATGGAAGGATTTATCGGGAAGCTGCCGCAGGGAGTCGGCTTTGACTGGACCGGCCTTTCCTACCAGGAGCGGATGGCCGGTTCTCAGACTGGATTACTCTACACCTTTTCCATTTTTGTGGTTTTCCTTTGCCTGGCAGCCCTCTATGAGAGTTGGCCTATTCCCTTCTCGATTCTGCTCGCCCTGCCCCTCGGGGCGATCGGCGGCATCATCGCCTCCAGCCTGCGGGGACTGCCCAATGATGTTTATTTTCAGATCGGCCTGCTGACCACCCTGGGACTCACCACCAAGAATGCCATTCTGATCGTTCAGTTCGCCAAAGCCGGACGGGACAGAGGAATGGATCTCATCGACGCCACACTGGAAGGAGCCAAATTGAGATTCCGGCCGATTGTCATGACCTCTCTTGCCTTCGGTTTCGGCGTCCTGCCCCTTGCCCTGGCTACGGGCGCCGGGGCAGGAGCCCAGAATGCCATCGGCACCGGCGTGTTGGGAGGGATGGTGACCGCCACCATCCTGGTGATTATTTTTGCTCCCCTCTTCTATGTGCTGATCGAAAAAATCTTCGGGAAAAAACAGCGACAGCAAGCTGCCGAGGCAGAGCCAAAAGATCGATCCCACCGCATCGGGGTGATCGATCAGGAACTGACGGCGAAACTGAAGGCCGACGAAGAACAAAAGAAAAATCCAATCGAGGATTGAGAAGATGAAGAGAAATAGAAATAGCTACCGGCTTCTGCTGGTGGGAATCCTTGTTGTTCTGATGGGGGGATGCACCCTGGCCCCGAAGTACGATCGCCCGGCCACTCCCGTCCCCAACAGCTGGCCTACAGGCGCGGCCTACCAGGAAGCGAAGCCTGATGTGCCCACGCCGGCGCCTGACCTGCCCTGGCAGGACTTTCTCCCCGAGGAACGCCTGCAGAAGGTCATTCAAATTGCCCTGAAAGACAGCCGCGACCTCCGCCTGGCGGCCTTGAATGTACAGAGGGCGCAGGCGCTCTATCGAGTCCAGCGGGATGAACTGTTTCCCGTGGTCAACGCGGCCGGGAACTGGACCAAGAAACACATCCCGGCGGATCTCTCGTCCTCCGGTCACATCCTGACCCAGGAGTCATACAGTGTCGATTTCGGCATTTCTTCCTGGGAAATCGACTTCTTCGGGCGCATCCAAAGCCTGAAGGACGCGGCCCTGGAGGAATATCTGGCCACGGATGAGGGACGTCGCAATACCCAGATCCTGCTGGTGTCTGAGGTGTCCAATGCCTGGTTTACCCTGGCGGCCGACGGCGAGAATCTGAAACTCTCCCGGTCCACCTTCGAAGCCCAGCAGGCCTCCTACAACCTGATCCGGAAGCGCTATGATGTAGGGCTCGCCTCGGAACTGGACCTCAGCCAGGCGCAGACTCAAGTGGATACGGCCCGAAGAAACGTTGCCATATACACCCAGCGGACAGCACAGGATTTAAACGCCTTGACCCTTCTGGCAGGAACTCCCGTACCCTCGGAGCTACTTCCTTCGGAACTCAACGGGGTCAGCCCCCCGAAAGAAATTTCCGCCGGATTGTCCTCCGATGTGCTCCTGAGCCGACCCGACGTCCTGGCTGCGGAACATCGGTTAAAAGCAGCCCACGCCAACATCGGCGCCGCCCGGGCGGCCTTCTTTCCCCGCATCTCTCTGACGGCCATCACTGGAACGGCCAGCACGGATCTTTCCGGCCTCTTCAAGTCCGGACAAGGGACCTGGAGTTTTGCGCCGCAGATCGTTCTTCCGATCTTCGATGCCCGCACCTGGTCAGCCTATGACGTCACCCAAGTGGATCGGGAGATTTCCGTAACCCGATACGAACAGACGATCCAGACGGCCTTCCGGGAAGTGGCGGACGCCCTGGCTTTGAGGGGAACCCTGGGAGAACAGCTGGCGGCCCAGGAGTCCCTCGTGGAAGCAAACGCCAGGACTTACCGTCTTGCCGACGCCCGCTATTCCAAGGGAATTGACAGCTACCTGAACGTCCTGGATGCTCAACGCTCCCTCTACAGCGCCCAACAGGTGCTGACCGCTCTCCGCCTTGAACGGTTCACCAGCCTGGTTACCCTCTACAAGGTGCTGGGGGGCGGGGCCAAGGAGGACTCCCGTTACCAGTAGCCCCTTTCCATGCAATTGCTGATGAAGGCGATGGCCCGGCGGGGCGCTTCACTCAGACTGACGGAAAGCTGCTTGCCTACATCAGGATAGAGGGAAAGAGAGGCTAATTTATCAATCGGGACCCAGGCCACATCCAGGGAATGGGTGGCGTCCGGCCTCACCTTGGGAGTGCCACGGATTTCCAGGGCCTCAAAGACAATGTGCAGGGTCTGGGGATGCCTCTTTCCGGCAGGGGCTTCGCCGATCAGGATAATATCGCCGACGTCGACTTTGACGCCGAGTTCCTCTTTCCATTCATTGACAATGGCTTCCTGAAGGGGAATATCCTTGTCCACACCGCCACCGGGGAGGGCAAAGACCTCTTTTCCACCATAGATATACTTCATGCAGAGAATTTCACCAGCCTGTTCAAACGCAGCAGATACGCGAACTCTCATAAAAACCTCCTCATAATTCGGGTTGGGATAACGATCTTCCGGGCTAATTCCAATTTCAGATCAAAGATGATAGCAAGGCGGCAAGGCAAAGGCGACGCAGACGTACACAAGCGGTACGTTGAGGAGCCGATAACGAAGCCAACGAAGCTAGCGCTTTGATATGGAATTGGAATAACACATTTTCTCATTTTATTCGAGTTTAGCTTTCAGACGGCCGATGCCCTCTTCCGGACAGGACCGAATAACCTGGAGAAAAATCTTGCATGAAAAATGCAAATAAAGCAGAATCCAGCCAGAATTAGAAATTTCGAAACAGGATTTTTTATGAAGCAGCCTTTTAATTCGGCAACCATTACAAAAAAGCGTGAACAACTGTCCGTTCTCTATGAGACGTTGTCCCCCGGGGAACAGGTCCTGGTTCAGTTCTGTTCCATTGCAATGGAACCGATGAGCATGACCACCGTAATCCGCTGTTTCGATGTTACGGGGATTCCCTTTAATGGAACCGGCAGAACCAGTTGGCAGAATCTACAACCACCCCTGAAGCGCATCCTCAAGCTGGGTCTGGTGGATGAACATTATCAATGTCCGGAAGGTTTCCGGGAAATCGCCACCCGGCGGGCCGTTGCTGACGGGCATTTTGAAAAGATAGCCCGGACCATTCAACGCCTTATGCCCGGCAATCGCTATCTTTCCCGATATTCACCGGAATATGACTGGAAACGCGTCCTGAGGGATTTCCGCATCGCCTTCTACCGCCACGATTCCCGGGAGGTCAAGGCGCTGTATGACCAGATGTTGCGCTACTGCCCGGTATCCTACCGGACCCCGGACCCCTTTCTCCATATCTGCAACGCACCCTTCGACCCGACCTGGTTCGCCACGCTGCCCCTGGATCTTCGGTCCGCCGCGTTATCCCGCATCCTCTTCCAGAGCCTGATCTTTCTCGAACCCGACGAGGCGCCGCTGAATGACGCCCTGACGCTGGCCTTCGGAGAAAAGTCCCAGGGATACGGCGGACGCCCCCTCCTTCATGTCCTGACCCTTCGTCTCCTCCTTGGGGGCCGTCTTGATGAAGCCAGACAACTTATGGTTAAACTGGGAGATGAGGCGGAAGGCTCCACCGATGGTCTGCGGGGATTCCTTTACTTCCTCGAAGGGAAAAATGACGAGGCCATTGCCGCCTATGAGGCGGAGCTCCGCTACCTGGCCCGGAGAACAGGGATTCGGAACAATTTCTTTACCGATCCGGCCGGTCTGTTTTTCCTGCTGGCCCTCCTGAAGGCCTATGCCGGTCAGCCGGACAGGGGAATCGCGGCAAAGCTCAAAAAATACCTGTACCTGACCACCCATCGCAATAATCCGAACAATTTCTACATCATCAGCCTGACGGCTTTGCGAAGAATCGCCGCCGCCCTGCTGATGGAACCGGAATACCCCGATTATGACGCGCTTTCGGAACGGACAGACCTCAGTTCCGTTTTTTCGGCCCTGGGGGAATTCTGGCAGCAACGCCGTCTCGGTACGAAAACCATCGCGTCATTGCAGGCATTATTCCAACGGGCCCGGGCAAACGGAATGTGCTGGACCGCCATGGAATGCGCCGGGCTGCTCGCCGCCGCCGGCGTCAATGCGCCTCTCTACCGGCCGCAGGCCGAAGAGATCAGCGCTGCCACCGGGCTGATCTCCCTCATCCCGTCGATCCATTTTGAAGAGACCTGGCAGAAAAGCCTCCGGGCCCTGACCCAGACGGCGGCAACGGAACGTCCTGTTGCCACATCCACGGAAAAACGCCTGATCTGGCTTTTCCGTCATGGCGAGGAGGGCCTGTCCCTCAAACCGCTGGAACAGAGACAGAAGGCCCGGGGCGGATGGACCTCGGGGCGCCCTGTGGCCCTCAGCCGGCTGCACAAGGGAACAAATCTGGAATACCTGAGTCGTCAGGATCACATGATCCGGGCAACCCTGAAGGCGGAATCCAGATATTACGGGGGTTACAGCAGTGCCGAGTATTATTTTGAATGGGAGAAGACCCTGCCGCTCCTCGTAGGTCATCCCCTGATTGTATCCGAAGACAATCCGGAGAAACCCGTGGAATTTCTCCGGGGGGAGGTGGAGCTGACGGTGACGGAGTCGCCGGAAGGATTCAACCTGCGCTTGAGTGTCCCCTCTTCGGAAGCCCGGGTGACCATGATCCCGGAAAGTCCCACCCGTTTCAAAATCTGCGAACTTTCAGACGCCCATCGACGGATCGGGCAGATCCTGGGCAGCAAGGGACTCACCGTCCCGGCAACGGCCCAAAATGAGCTGATGCAAGCCATGGCAGAGATTTCCACTCTGGTGACCATTCATTCCACCATCGGCGGCAGCGCGGAATCCCTCGAGGAAATCCAGGGCGATCCCCGTCCCGTCGTACAACTGGCGCCGATGGGCGACGGTTTTCACGTGGAACTGCTGGTGCAGCCCTTCGGCAGTGGTGGCACCCGCCTGAAACCGGGCAAGGGCATGGAGCACGTCATGGCGGACATGGAAGGAAAAAGGATGCTTGCCCGGCGGGACCTCGCGCTGGAGATCCGGAAGGTGAAGATTCTGGAAGACAGCTGCCCTACGCTGGCCCTGGTGCTGAACAACCGGGGACAGGGGTACCTGGAAAACGCCGAGGATTGCCTGGAGGTGCTGCTGGAGCTGAAAGCCCTGCAGGAGCAGGGAGAAGTGGTGGTGGAATGGCCCGAGGGAGAGTCCCTGAAGACACCTCAGACCGTTTCTTTCGATGCGGTGCGCCTGAAGATCCGCAAATCGGGGGACTGGTTCGAACTGGATGGCCGGCTCGAACTGGATGAAGGCCTGATCATGAACATGAAAACCCTCCTTGAGTTGGTGGAAACCTCACCCCGGCGTTTTCTACCCCTCGGGGAGGGCCGGTTTGTCGCGCTGACCGAGGCTCTGCGCCGCCGCCTTGAGGAGGTGAACGCCTACACGGACAAGCGGACAAAGGCAGTCCGCTGTCATGCCCTGGCTATTCCGGTCCTGGATGATCTCTTCGATGATTTTACCCAGGTGAGTCGGGACGCCTCCTGGAAAGAGCGGGTGAAAGCCTTCGAAAAGGGCATGGCCCTGGTACCTGTCGTCCCCTCCACGCTGCAGGCGGAACTGCGCGACTACCAGGTGGCCGGTTATGAATGGCTGGTCCGGTTATCCTCCTGGGGGGCAGGGGCCTGTCTGGCGGATGACATGGGACTGGGCAAGACGCTGCAGGCCCTTGCGGTCATCCTGGAACGCGCTCCCCAGGGTCCTACCCTGGTGATTGCCCCCACCTCCGTCTGCATGAACTGGCTGGCCGAGATCGGACGTTTCGCCCCGACCCTCAATCCCATCCTCTTCGGGGGACGGAATCGCGAGGAGAGAATCGGCAAACTCCAGGGGATGGATGTGCTGATCTCCAGCTACGGCCTCCTGCAGCAGGAAGCGGAACTTCTCGCCACAGTGCAGTGGCGCACCATCATCCTCGATGAGGCCCAGGCTATCAAGAATTTCGAGACGCAGCGGGCACAGGCCGCCCTGGCCCTGAAGGGCGACTTCCGGCTTATCACCACGGGCACCCCCATTGAAAATCATCTGGGGGAATTCTACACCCTCTTCGACTTTATCAATCCCGGGCTGCTCGGCTCCCGCCAGCAGTTCAACGAACGTTACGCCATCCCCATCGAGAAGAACGGCGACCGGGAAGCCCGGAAGCAGCTGAAGAAACTGATTGCCCCCTTCCTCCTGAGGCGGATCAAGTCCCAGGTGCTGGATGAACTGCCCCCTCGGACCGAAGTGACGCTACAGGTGGAAATGTCTCCGGAAGAAATGGCCCTCTATGAAACCATGCGGAGGGAGGCCGTGGAAACCCTGGAACAGGATGATACTCCCCTGGGACAGAAACATTTGAAGATTCTGGCGGAAATCATGCGGCTGAGGCAGGCCTGCTGCCACCCCAGGCTCGTACTGCCGGACAGCGCCCTGACGAGTTCCAAACTGACCCTTTTCGGAGAAGTGGTGGAGGAACTGCTGGAAAATTCCCATAAGGCGCTTGTTTTCAGTCAGTTCGTCGGCCATCTGTCCTTGATCCAGGATTATCTGAAGGCGAAGGGCATCGAATACCGCTATCTCGACGGAAGTACCCCGCCCAAGGAACGTCGGCGTGAAGTGGAGGCCTTTCAGGCGGGACAGGGATCTCTTTTCCTCATCAGCCTCCGGGCCGGGGGGGTGGGCCTCAATCTGACGGCGGCGGACTACGTCATCCACATGGACCCCTGGTGGAATCCGGCAGTGGAGGATCAGGCCTCGGACCGGGTGCACCGCATCGGCCAGCAGCGGCCTGTGACGGTATACCGGCTGGTGACGAAGAACACCATCGAAGAAAAAATCCTGAAGCTCCACGGCACGAAGCGCGACCTGGCCAACAGCCTGCTGAACGGAAGCGATATAAGCGGCCGGATGTCGGCGGAGGAGCTGCTCTCGTTGATCCGGGAAGGATAGCCTTCCCGCATGGCTGCCGTCTCAAATCCAGGATGAAGATGCCGCCGGTTAAGACGGAATCCATAGGCTGGTCAAGGATTTGTTCTCCGTCGGCCGCAGCGGATGATATCATCGAAGTTTCCTTTTTCTCTTTCTGCCGAGAAGAACGAAAGGTTGTCAAAGAGAAAGTCTCCAATCCCGATTACCAGGAGATGAACATTGACACCATCGATAACGAACGTTCCCGGTCTGTCGGGGCGGAGTATGTGATCCATCAAAAACCGTTTTGCAAGCCGTTTCGAGGAAGAGATTTGCTAGGCAGGCGATGCCATTTCCAAAAAACGAGGCATCAAGGATTACGAGAAGGTTATCACAAAGATCGGACGGCTCAAGGAGCGCTGCAAGCGAGTCTCCCACCACGATGGTCCATCTGCAAGGAAAAACGGCCAAGACCATTCTGTGAGATTTTAAAAAAGTGTAGTGCCCAAATGGCAAATCTCAGAGCACAACAGCTTATTTTTACTCATCCTTTATTCATATGTCGTGAACTTGGGTTAGGGAATTTCGCGATGAATATGGAGCAGTAAGTCCCTGGGATGGTTGTCTTGATTTCTTGAATGCTGAAAAGATGAACACGGACAGTCTGTCTTGTTTCTGGGACCTCATCAGCGAAGTTATTTTAATTTCCTAATTAAGAACAGTAATCGATTACGATATAGGTATCCCACAAAGATTAAAATACTACTGACGACAGCAATCATCAGCAAGGTTTTATATTGATCATTTCGAGCAAGGCTTCCACTAACCGTAAGCAGGATGGTTCCAAATAATCTTCCAATTGTTGAAATAATGAGGAATACGCGGGGCCTGATACTGCTCAGGCCCAGAATATAACAAAGGTAATCTTTAGGAAAACCAGGGATAAAAAAAAGGACAAAAGATAGAAGAATCCCATGATGTTCCATGACATAGCCATATTTCTTGATTATTCCGGGATCTACAGTTTTCCTCACCAGGGGGAAACCGAATGTTCTGGCAAGGGCAAAGGCAAACCACGAACCAATCGTGAGACCAATCATGGAATAGATTGTACCCATAAGCGGACCATAGAGATAGCCGCCGATAATGCCGGTGACTTCCCCTGGTATTGCTATTATGACTTGCAGAATTTGCAGGGATATGAAAGCAACTTCATCATAAGGATGAAAGGAATTGATGAATCCAATGGCCTTTCCTTTGTTGATGAAATAAAGGTATAGATCATAATGAATAAATAGATAAGTGCTGAATAGGATCAGAGCGATAAATGAGATGATCTTGATAAGACTGGTTATCTGACTTCGTTGTCGCAACAGGAGATTTATTCCTTCTTGTTTTCTTTACTTTCTTTCCACTGGTTCTTTTTCCTTTGATGTTGTTTCCGGTTCTTCCATGGCTTTCTTAAATCCCTTTATTGCTTTACCAAGTGAACTGCCCAGATTGCCTAATTTTCCAGGACCAAATATCACCAATGCGATAATCAAGATTACAAGCAGATGCATGGGCTGAAAAAGACCTCCAAACATATTAATATCTCCTTGTTAAATTAGTAGTCTGATGCCGTCATTAGCATGCAGTTTATGGCTGTTTTGTCCCAGCAGGAAGCATCCCTCGATGCATTTATCTACGCAGTCGCTGTCACAGGGTTCGATGTGGATGGTCACAGTCGTTTCCGGAAATTGAGCTTTGATCTTTTCCTTTAGTAATTTTGTAATATCGTGAGAATCCATTACGGACATATTCGGATCCACTTTTAAATGGAACTCGACAAAACGAAAGTGTCCCGCCTTGCGCGTCCTTAGATCGTGGAAGCCTCGAACAATAGAACTTTGATCGATGATACACAGACGGATCCATTCTACTTCTGCAGGAGGAAGATGAGCATCCAGCAAGTCTTTCGCCGACTGAGTGGTCAATTCGTAAGCTGCTTTTATTATCAGGAGGGCCAAGCACATTGCGGCAGCGGGGTCCAGCCAGGAAAAATCCCTATTAGGAAAGATTTCTTCCGCAACCCAGATCATTGCCAGAGAGACCATTACTCCGATAGAAGGATATACATCCGTTCGAAGATGCCAGGCATCGGCCTGCAGGGCAATGGAATCCGTTTCCCTTCCCACTTTAAACAGCATTTCTGATACGATGATATTGACGATTGCTGAAATCAGCATGACCCCAACACCCCACCCGATCGCAGTCATCGGCTCCGGGTGCATGAATTTTTTCATGGCTTCGATGATAATCCAAATTGCTGCGACAAAGATCAGCAGGGCTTCTATAGTTCCTGAAATATTTTCAATTTTGCCATGTCCAAAGGGATGTTTGCTGTCGGCTGGAATGCTCGAAGTCTTTACTGAAAATAATGCAATGCTGGCAGCCAGCAGATCTACTCCGGAGTGTATCGACTCAGAGATTATTGAAACAGAGCCGACCATCAAGCCGACGAGCAACTTCATGACCACGAGTGCCGTGTTTGAGACGACAGAAAGGAGAGCGATACGTACCTTGCGACGTTGCTTATCCACGTGTTAATGTCAAATTATATCGAGTGGAAAGAATGGATTTTTTCTGATAATCGGACAATCATGACGTTCATGCCTTACATACTTAATAAGTACATTTGCGCGTACCATTATTCCGAAAAGTTTGTCAAGGATATAAGATTTGTGGGATGTCATTCTTGCTGAGCAATAGCTTATACAATTTCGATAAAAATAACTTGTCCTGAGTAAGACAACCATTGTTCATAACTCCATGAGGTGAGATTTTGTTCCGAAAAATTTTATACCCGACTGATTTTTCAGATGTTTCAAGAATAGCCCTTAAATATCTGATACAGCTTAAGAAAGCTGGAACTGAGGAAGTAGTGATTCTTCATGTTCGAGATATAAGAAATCTAAAAATTCCGGAATTATACTATATCTGTGAGGCATTATCCCTTCTGGATGTGTCTTCATTGGAAGAACAAAGAGAGTCAGCTATACAGTATGAAGCAAATCAGATAGCGAAAATACTGAAGGATTGGGGACTCAAGACAACTATTAGAATTGAAACGGGCATCCCCTCCAGGGAGATAATAAGGGTTGAAGCTGAGGAGGACATTTCACTGGTAGTAATCGGCTCCCATGGAAGAACTAATGTTCAAGAGATGCTTTTGGGTTCTACAGCGGAGCAAGTGATTAGAAAGGCCAAGAAGCCAGTCCTTGTTATCAAACGTTAATGCCTTGTGTAATTTGTATGGTGACAAGTTCGTGTTAAGTTAATATCTTACCGAAGAAAAAACCCAAAATAAGGAGAAAAAATGAATTGTCCAATATGTAACGTATCATTATTGATGGCTGAAAGGCAGGGCATCGAGATCGATTACTGCCCTCAATGTCGAGGGGTGTGGCTTGATAGAGGAAAACTCGACAAGATAATAGAACGTTCTGCCTCGTCTAGCTCTTCGTCTGTGGGAATGAGCGAAAACAGATACAGAAGAGAAGATCACAGGTATGAAGATCATGACCGTCACCATGATGACCATCATGAACACTACAAGAAGAAAAAACATTCTATCTTCGATTTGTTTGATTAATGAAATGAGCTGGATCTAAGTGCTTGTGGCCACCGTACAGGGAAAAAATGAAGAGGTGAAGTCTGAAATCAGAGTGGGGACTTCGCCTCTTCATTTGATGGTTGGAGATCATTATTGCTGGCGAAATTGATGCCTTCAAGATTATGATATGTTTACTGTGTTTTGTTCCCCAGTGGATTCACTTCAATCCGCATCTTGCCGGTCCAGCGATCCATAGCATCCTGAAAAACAATGGACACTGTGTCCATCTACGCGATCTCAACATTGAGTTTTACAATAAAGTCCTTACACCGGCATTTCTCTTTGAGACAATCAAAAATGCCTTTACTGACTACGAACAAGACGGTCCCTCTGTATTAGGAGCCTGCCCAGATCCAAACAACCTCAAGAATCATCCCGTAGAATTTCAAACCCGTTACAGACGATACCGAGAAATTCTGCTCATGTCTCGGCGAAATGAGTACAGATCGGTCATTCAGCGAATTGAAGGGGCTTTTGCTATTCTAAGAAGCAACGACGCCTTTTACAACCCCGCAAAAGTGGATGGGGCGATGTCGATCATTAACAAAGCCTGTGAAATTCTTTCAGCCTGCTATCACCCATCCCAAGTCTACTTCCTTCATCCCCAAGTCAAGATCTATCATACAGTAGAGAGTCTAAGGGCGCACTGCGAGAATGTCACTGGCAATGTATTCTATAAATACTATACAGATTTGATCCCTGGTCTTTTGGAAAACAATCCCGAATTCATCGGCATTTCCATTGGGGACTACTCGCAGTTGTTGGCAGGCCTTACGTTGGCCATGTTGCTAAAGCGAGAGAGTCGTGCTCATGTCTGCATCGGGGGGAACCTCCTCGGCCGACATACCGGCATCCTGATTAACAACCCTGACTTTTTCCGCCTATTCGCTGACTCGGTGATTTTCAATGAAGGGGAGAGGCCGGTTATTGAGTTATTGAAATGCCTCGAAGGCAAGAGCCGTATAGAGGCTGTACCCAACCTCATCTATCTCAACGATCAAGGAGAGATCGTCATCAACGAAGAGGTGCCACCGCTTCCGATTGACGAGTTGTTCCTTCCGGAGTTTTCCGATCTGCCGGCGGATAACTATTTCACCCCGGAATTGATCTTCAATATCCAGGCAAGCCGCAACTGCTACTGGAAAAAGTGTAGCTTCTGTACGCATCACTTCGGTAGCCAGTACGCAATCAAGCCGGTGTCCAAAACCGTCACCGAAATAAAATTACTGCACGAAAGGCAAGGCGCTCGTTTCTTTCATTTTATCGACGAGGCGATCAGCCCGGCCTACTTGAGGAGATTGTCGCAAGCCATTATCGACGAGGGTCTTGACATCCGGTTTTATATCTACGGGCGCCTGGAAAAAGCCTTTGATCGGGACCTTTTTCAGCTTGCCTACCAGGCCGGGTTGCGTATGATCCTATGGGGCTTTGAATCGGCTAGTGAACGCATCTACCGACTTATGAATAAAGGGGAAATTACGGGCAAAAATGAGCGCCTTAACATTCTTCAGGCCGCCAATAGTGAAGGAATATGGAATTTCCTTTTCCTGTAAGCGTCTGATGTACCCATCTTCACATCCGTCATTCCCTGAGCTATAGCCTCCCACAAAGAAAAATTTCTTTCTGGGAGGCAAAATATGATGATCAGAGCGGAACGACGAGCCCATTGGCGCACCATCATCGAAGACCAGGCAGCAAGTGGCTTGAACATCACCACATTTTGCCGTGAAAAGCAGATCAATCGGCATCAGTTTCATGCCTGGCGCCGCCGACTCCGGGAACAAGAACCTTGCACAGGAGGTTTTCTGGAACTGATTCCCGGAAGAGCGGTCGAAACCGGCTCCGGCATCCGAATTCATCCAGACAAGAATTTCGCCATCGAGGTGGATCGGGGATTCGATCCCTTCACCCTCCGCACCGTCGTTGAAACGCTTCGGAGCCTCTCCCCGTGCTCGGTCTGACGGCGGCAACCCACATCTATCTGTATCGCGGCCGCTGCGACATGCGCAAATCTTTCGATGGTCTCTGCGGCCTCATCCGATCCGAGTTGGGGGCCGATCCCCTGTCTGGATCTCTGTTCGTCTTCGTGAACCGCCGTCGCAACATGGTCAAACTCCTCTACTGGGACCGGGATGGTTTGGCTCTCTGGTACAAACGCCTGGAACGGGGCTGCTTCATCCTTCCGGAGCGGTGGACCGAAGACGGTCTGATCGAGCGTCGGGATCTGACCATGCTGCTGGAAGGAATCGTACCGAAAAAAGTGGGGAATAGATACAAAATAGGCATATAAATACTTGACATTATTAGGTTAATGTGCTACATACCCTCCCATGGTTTCGACACTTCCTCAGGCCCTGGAACTCCTTGCGCAGAAGGATGCCCAGATTTCAGAACTGACCGCTCAGAAGGATGCGCAGATCGGGGAACTATCCCGAAAGATCGAATCTCTGCAGCGCCAGCTGACCACCCTGCAGCATCAGATGGAACAGATGCTCCGGCGCCTTTATGGCCGAAAGTCCGAGCGGCTCAACCCCAACCAGCTGATGTTCGATTCCATCGTAATCCAATCGCTGGAACAGACCGGAAAAGATCAAAAGCCGGAAGCGCCTGTGGAACAGGAAGTCAAGACAAAAACCCGCAAGGTCTCCCAGCATCATGGGCGGGTTCCCATTCCCGAACACCTGGAACGGGTGGAAATCCTGCTGGACATCCCCGAAGATCAGAAGACCTGCCCCGAAACGGGCAAGCCCCTGAAGGTGATCAACGTCGAAGTTTCGGAGAAACTGGAATACCGCCCCGGCAAGCTCATCGTCAACGTCTATAAGCGCCCCCAATACGCCCTGCCGGAGGACGACGAAGCAACCCCCGGCATCCTCTCCGCGCCGATGCCTGATCATCCCGTCGCAAGGTGCAAAGCCGATGTGGGGCTGATTGCCCATCTGATCGTCAGCAAGTTCGCCGATCATCTGCCCCTGTACCGGCAGAACGGCATTTTAGAGCGGGAAGGGGTGCCGATTCCCCGAGCGACCCAGGCCAGCTGGCTAATGCAGACCTACGAAAGCATCTCCGGACTGGAAAAGGCCTTCAGGCAGGCCGTCATTGGGGAAGCGGAAATCCTGTTCACCGACGACACACCCATTCCCCTGCAAGTCAAAGGGAATGGAAAGCTCAAAAAGGCCAGGCTGTGGGTCTATGTGCAGGGAGGAACCGATCCCCCGCTTGTTGCCTATGACTTCTCCATTGATCGCAGTAAGCGGCGACCCATCGATTATCTTGAAGGTTATCGAGGCTATGTCCATGCCGACGCCTATAGCGGCTACGATGAACTATTCCGTAAAGAGGGGATCATCGAGGTAGGCTGCTGGGCTCATGCACGGAGAAAGTTCGATGAAGCAGTTTCTTCGCGTCCCCAGGAAGCGACGGACATCCTGGCCCGCATTGCCCGTCTCTATCATGAGGTGGAAACTCCCTGCGCCAATATGAAACCAGAAGAGAGACAGCGCCGTCGGCAGGAACATGCTGCACCGATCCTTGCCGGAATCTTTGCCAAGCTTGAAGAGCTGAAGCAACAGTCGATTCCGTCGGAACCCATCCGCAAGGCGGTGGACTATGCCCTGAATCAACGCCAGGCTCTGTGCCGTTATCTGGAAGATGGACGGCTTCGACCGGACAACAACTTGGCGGAGAATGCCATGCGTCCCGTGGCCCTGGGCCGCAAGAACTGGCTTTTCGTTGGCAGCGAACGAGGCGGCCGGGCGGCGGCCCTGTTCATGAGTCTCATCCAGTCCTGTAAAACCTGTGACGTCAATCCCTGGGAGTACTTTGATGACATACTCCGCAGGATCATGAGCCATCCAGTCAGTCGCTTGAGGGAACTGCTCCCCGATCAATGGAAACCGCTGCCCAAGGACGAACGTGGTTTGCTCCTACCGGCTGAAGTCTGACCAGTACTGACTGATCCTTGCTGTCTTTTACTCCGTTCTCAGCTCCACCCCTTGCTTTATCCCTTTTTCAAAGAACCGCGGCTTATCTCTCTTGACCGATACATCAATAACTTATCTGGAAAGAAGTTCCAAGATGACTTTGTCGTACGCTTACCTTTTCCTGATGTTCGATTTTCCGACGGAAACCCTTGACGAAGCAAAGGAAACAGTTGATTTCGTACGGGACCACAGAAACATTTTATCCCACTCCACCGGAAGTTGTCGACGAGAATGATAAAGTGTACCAGAAATGGGAATGAAAAGTGTACCACCTGGAATCCCTAATCCTGGTAACATCTCCTTATAAGAGAGGAGGGGTTACCGATGATTTCCAGCGAGGCATTTATGGACATTTATCATTTGCACCGTCGAGGTTACAGTATTCGGAAAATAGCCGAGACTCTCGGTGTCCACAGAAAGACCGTCAAAAGACACCTTGAAAGCAATTCCTTCCCCAAATACAAAACAAATAAACGGAGGGAATCCATTCTGACACCCTACTACCAGACGATTCACGATTTTCTGGACGAGGATGATTACCAGGCAACCTGGATTTACGATCGCCTGAAAAAGATGGATTATCCCGGCGGTTACGATACGGTCAAGCAGTACGTCAGTAAAATCAAAGAGCAGAAGACTCGCCTGGCCTATCTCCGGTTCGAAACGGAACCGGGACTCCAGGCCCAGTGTGACTGGGGTGATTTCCAAGTCGTCGATGCCGAGGAAAAGACTACCACTTTTTACGCCTTCGTGATCGTTCTCGGTTTCTCCAGAGCCATGTATATCGAGTTTGTCCGGCACTGCACGATGGACATCTTCATGGACTGTCACATCCACGCTTTCAAATATCTCCAGGGAACTCCAGCAGAAGTCCTCTATGACAACATGAAAAACGTCGTCATCGGCAGACAGGAGGGGAAAGTGGTCTTCAACCACGAGTTCCTCCACTTCTTCCATCACTATGGTTTTCTACCCATGGCGGCGCCACCGTACAGTCCATGGATCAAGGGGAAGGTGGAACGGCCGATGAACTTCATCCGGGAACGCTTCTGGCGAGGTTACACTTTCACCACGATCGAGAAGGCCAACGAGGATGTCCTGGCATGGCTCAACGAAACGGCAAACCAGCGAATCCATGGCACCCACCATCAATGCATCCAGGAACGATGGGGAGAAGAGATCTTCAAACTGGGACAGCTTCCTCCGGCGGATTACGACACGTCTATCAAGACGTTCCGCAAGGTCTACCGGGATTGCCAGATCTCCTACAACGGAAATCGTTACCAGGTCCCCCACCGCATGGTCGGAAAAAAGGTCCTGCTGAAGATCAAAAACGGCCTGATCCGCATTTACGATGATCAGGATCTTCTGATTACCTACGAAGAACCTGGGACAAAGCACAATCTGATTGCCGATCCCCGTTTCGGCGAAGAACTCAAACATGACAAAGAGCAGTTAAAAAGAAAGTACGGCAAGAGCAAGGGCAAGGCCACCCGCGGCCTGATCAATGGCAGCCTCTACATCGATGTGGCTTACAGGCCCCTTAAAGAATATGAAAGGTATGCCTCCGAAGGTGCCTTATGGAACAACTAACCCATGAACGCCTCCAGGACAATCTCAAACGTCTCAAGCTGACCAGAGCCGCAGAGGTCCTGGACGCCATCGTAACTCATTCAGAGGAAGATCGGGTTTCGTATCTCTCTTTCCTTGATCACCTCCTGGAAGAGGAAGTGGCCGCCAAGGAAAAGAGACGGATCGAAACCTCCCTGAAGATCGCCGGCCTTCCCTTTGCCAAAACCATTGAGGAATACGACTTCTCTTTCCATCCTCATCTGGACAAGAAGGCCGTCATGGAGCTCTTCGATCTCTCTTTTATCCCCAAGCATGAGAACGTCATCTTTCTGGGACCTCCAGGGGTGGGAAAGACTCATCTTGCCATCTCCCTGGCGATCAAGGCCTGCAGTCACGGATTCAAGGTCTACTTTACCACCATGCACACCCTGATTGCCAAACTCAAGGAAAGTCAGAGTAAGGGCAAGGCCTATCTGAACTCCAGCCTCGTGATCGTCGATGAAGCCGGTTATCTTCCCGTAGACAGTAAGGAAGCCTACCTCTTTTTCCAGTTCATTTCTTACCGCTATGAGAAGAGCTCAACCATCATCACCTCAAACAAGAGCTTCATCGATTGGCAGGAACTCTTCGGAGATCCCGTGATTGCCTCTGCCATCCTGGACAGGCTTCTCCATCACAGCAAGGTGATCAACATCAAGGGGCATAGCTACCGCTTAAAAGAACATGCCTTCAGCAAACAGATTTACAACCAGCAAGGAGGTGATTCCGTGAACGACCTGTCATCATGAACCGTGTGCCAGCATAAAGGGGTGGTACATTTTTATTTTCCCAGAACTGGTACACTTTTACTTTCCCATTGACAGAAGCACCTTCATGCTCATGGAGGATTCGCCTATCCTTGAGGATCTCGATAAGTTCTCCATTACTAACGTCCAGAAAATAAGCAACGGCTTCGTCTCTGCGTATAAATTCACCGATAGTCATGGAAAGACACAGGATCAAAAACAGGAACTAAAAGCTTACCGGCAGGTCCAATGGCGTTTGACAGAAATGCGTTGTGCTGATTCGAATTTTCGGGAAAAACTTTTCCTGTACGTCTGTAAGTACGGTGCAGACCGTGTCTCAGAGATGAACCGAGATATTTGGTTGTAAATATAAAGCCGAAAGCCACCGGATAGAACGGTTATCGAAGATCGCTTAAGATAAGAGAGTAAGACGAGCTAATCAGAAGCACTGGGACAATCACAATGTCCCTTAGGTTCATCCGAATTGCTCCAGCCTGAATGTTAGGCATGAGTTCCTCAAAATATTTGTTCATAATTGGTTGATACCGAAGATTGAGGAAAACGACTACTTATCCGCACATACAATTTTGCCAAGAGATTACAGATAATTTATTAAAAGTGAGAATCACGGTGAGGTGAGATTCTTTGGCACTCAACATCCATACTCAATCAAGAATGAATAAGTCCCGGATATAAACAAAATTCTGTCTATATCCGGGACCGATGATTGTGCTTTTATGACTTATTACTTAACGGATAACGCCTATCATCTTCCAATAAGGCACGGCCACCAGTAAAGAAATGAAGGCCGAAACAATGTAGATCAGACCGAACATGGTCACATGAACCGGCGCCCATCCCCGCCCTTGAGTCATCCCTTCAGCCATGAGAATCCAGGGCTGCTGATAAGCCAGCAGGAAGAAGTTGCCGGCAATCAGGTACGCCATGGTAACAACCAGGGGATGATAGCCGAAATCCTTGAAGAGCGGGATCAGCATGATGATGGTCAATGCACAGGTCGTGAAGCCCCAGGGGACGTCCACGAACCTGATAAGCAAAAGCCCCGCAGTGATGATCAGCATGAACAGCAGGGGTGCGCCCGCTATGGACATGATAGGTCCCTTGATCAGGGGACCAAACCATGCGGAGATTCCGGAAACCCCGAAGATGGGGGGCAACGCGACTGCGACACCGAAGAAGCAGACCACATCCCAGTTTATGCCGGTGCTGATCTCCGGACCGGCAATGATACGTAAAATGATGAGAAGAAACAGGGCGCCCAGGGCTGTTGCCGGGGTGGGAATCCCATGGATCTTTTCCGTGGAAAACATAATCAGCGTTAGAAGCAGGATAATCAGAGTAATGAGTTCATCCTTCGACAGAGGTCCCAGTTTTTTGTATTCCTCCTTGAACATGTCGGCCGAAAAGCAGATGGCTTCTTTCGGTTTGGCAATGAAAAAGGCCAAAACAACATACACAATCGTAATCACAAGCCAGGGCAGGGCCAGAATACGGAACCAGTCGTCAAAATTGCACATGGCTTTAATTTCCGGGGGGAAAAATCCCTGCATGATCGGTCCAAACAGAGAGCCGGTCAACCAGCCGGTACCGGGAATGACGGCCATTCCCCACGCCAGAAGGCAGATATAGGCCGAACCCTTGGAGCGGAATTCCAACTTGCATGCTTCTACAATCCCGATGGCAATCGGGACGACAATGGCCACCCGCACGGTAATGGAAGGCGTCAGGCAGGAAAGGGCAACGCCGATCACCAGCCAGCTTATCGCCAATCCCAGCCAACTCGCCGGGAAGGTTTTCAATACCAGATAGGCGATGCGTTTGCCCAACCCCGTTTTCTGGAGAACAAAACCGAAAAACAGTGCGGGGATCAAGGTCCAGACGGCGGACGACGTAAACCCGCCCATGACGACCCCATAAATCTGCTGCGGTGACTTAAAGGGTACTTTACCCGGAAAGACCAGACCGGCTTTAAAAGCAAAAAAGAGTGCCAGAGTAACGCCAAGGATAAAGGAAATTCCTGACATAAAAGGCAACATGCCGGGACGGAAGATCCACATCCCCAAGCCAACAATAACGGTACCCATGACATAATGTCCCAAGGGCGATAACCCAGGTGCAAAAGGCTGCACCATCGCGATCAAAATACCAAGAGCTGAAATCAATAGAAGTCCTAACATCTTACGATCTTGCAACATACTCTCCTCCTTTTTGAAGAACAATAATTGAACATGAACGCCCCAAAATGCTGTTACGGATCACCTCCTCCCATAAGAAATAAACTAGAGCTTGGAGCTTATAATTCAACTTCCGCTGGAGACAAACCGAACGTCCATCCAACAGACCGGAAGATCTTGATGCCTGGGGAGGACTAAATTTCTTCCGGCACGTTGAAATGAAATGATCCGGTATCTTGAACAAGGCACACTTTTCAGGAACCGTTGAAGATTTCAGAAGAATGGGCCCAATAGACATACTTGTACCCTCCAAGCTCTAGTCGGTTAATTTGCAGAAATGATCAGAAAACAATAAACCTGTGTTTACTTAAAATATCCACAAAGCGATTGGATAAGTAGACGACAAAAGATAAAGATCGATAATTAAAAGGGAATGCAGGTGAAGAGTTGCTATAATCCTTTTCATCGGAAAGCGAGAGGTTGCCACTCATACCTGTTCGTATAGACGTTCAGATTGCACTCGGCTGCGTGCAATCTGCGATAATACCTATCCTGTTGCGTTGGATGAACCACTGCTTCTTTTGCCGTTTGAGAACATCCTGTACTTGCGGGCCGATATGGCCGATGGAAATGCGACATTGTTTTGCGGCTCTAGAAACTCAGTTTTCAGGAGCACGATCCATTATTGGGTGATCTGAGCCACATTATGTTTAATGATACACTACTTTCATAAGTCATGCTCCATATTTTTTTCCATTGACAGATATGCAGCTTTATTATAGCTGGTGACTTATGGAACTCCGACATATCAGATATTTCGTTGCAGCCGCAGAAGAACTCAACATCAGTCGCGCTTCGCGCCGTCTTAATGTCTCGCAGCCGGCAATGAGCCATCTTATCCATGATCTGGAAGAGGAACTGGAGGCTGTTCTGTTTGTCCGTGAACGATTTGGCATCCGCTTGACCGCCGCCGGTGAAAAGTTTCTGGTATATGCCCATCAAATCATCGACCTGCACAATGAAGCAGTCCAAGTTGTAGGAAATATCCCGGGAAGTGGCAATATCCTCAATATAGGGTTCGTTGCTTTACCTATTATTTCGTGTCTGGGAGCAGCACTGCGGAGATTCAGAGAGTCGAATCCCAGGATGTCCGTCAAAATCCATGAGCTTTCTCCCGCCGACCAGTTCAGGGCACTCCGCAAGAAGCAGATAGATGTTGCCCTCTTTGACAATCACGGTGGCGTAGCCCTTGATGAATTTGAAAAGACTGTCCTTTTCGAAATCCACTTGATAGCAGTCATTCCAGAAACTCATTATTTGGCTGGGCAAAAGCAGATTAGTATGAAGGAACTGGCAAAAGATGAATTCATAGGTTACTGCGAGGATAGTTATCCAAGAAGGAATCAGGCTATTATCAGCGCCTGCTTGGCGGCTGGCGGTTTCAAACCTGATATGCACTATCATGCCGCCAGCGTGGTTGAAGTGCTGGCCATGATTGGTTCCGGGGCCGGTGTATCTCTGTTGCCGAATGATGGGTCGGGCATATCCCATCCCGGTGTCACCTTGATCGCCATCAAGGAAAGATTGGAGCCTATCTTATTTACCGCCGCATGGCGGCGTAACTATAACCGCTTGATCATTGATCAACTGTTGGGGCATATCAAGCTGCAAACTTCAGAATAAAATTAGGATGCACAATTGCAGTTATAACTACCGTCTCTCCCAAGCGAATATTTTATGGCGAGTTTGACGGCCTCCGGGAATAGAGAGTGTTGGTGAAGATTATCGGCAAATGACTCTTATGAGCAGGGCAAACAGCCATAACGAATGGTGAAAAGAATCCGGTATTCTGATATAGTCCGTTTAAAGCAGCAATTTTACTAAAAGCGCAGGAACGAAATGCTGTGTTATGGATGGATAAAGAAACCGTGAATCCACGGATAGATGGGATTTGACGGCGCATCAATACTTGTAAATCTGAAGCGTTGACATTTCCTGCATCGCCTAATTCATAGGGAAAAGAACCGTCGCCGATCCCGATGCCTCAGGAAAATCCCGATACCGCCCATTTTGAGGAAGCCGCCGTACAGTTTGTTCCGATTGCCCCGGACAGACTCGTCTTGAAATTTTCCGGAAACTGGGTGGGCGGCAGGCTTCCCGATGTCGGCGAGGCCCTGCAGAATCTTGCCCGGACAACGAAGGCGACCCGGGTCGCCTTCGTGGCCGAAGGACTGGGCGCCTGGGACAGCGCCTTTCTGGTCTTTCTGGCAAAGATCCTCGACCTGTGCAGCGGAAGCGGAATTGCGGTCGACCTTTCCGATCTTCCCCCAGGCATTCACAAACTTCTCGATCTGGCTGCTCCCGAAAAACAGCGTACGGGGGTGACGCGCGAAAAATCCGCCCCGACCTTTCTGGTGCGGATCGCCGATTCGACCCTGGACTTTTTCCAGGGATTCCAGGAAATGCTGGCCTTCGTCGGCGACGCCATCCTCTCCCTTTTCAAGATGCTGCGGGGAAAGGCCGAATTCCGTCCCTCCGATCTGGTCCGGACCCTTCAGGAGACCGGCGCTCAGGCCCTGCCCATCGTTTCCCTCATCAGTCTCCTCGTAGGGATGATCCTCGCCTTCGTGGCCGCCATTCAGCTCAGGATATTCGGGGTGCAGATCTATGTGGCCGATGTGGTGGGAATCGGGATGATAAGGGTCATGGGGGCCATCATGACGGGCATCATCATGGCCGGCAGGACCGGGGCGGCTTTTGCCGCCCAGCTCGGAATGATGCAGGTCAACGAGGAGATCGACGCCCTGGAAGCCCTGGGCGTCCCGCCGATGGACTTCCTCGTCCTGCCCCGGATGCTGGCCCTCATGGTGATGATGCCCCTGTTGTGCATTTATTCCGATCTCATGGGCGTCCTGGGAGGGATGATCGTCGGTGTCGGCATGCTCGATCTGGGCGTGGCCGAGTACTATTTCGAGACGCTCAAGGCGGTGAAACTGACCTACTTCTGGATCGGCCTTTTCCACAGCTTCGTCTTCGGGATTCTGGTGGCTCTGGCCGGCTGCCTGCGCGGCCTGCAGTGTGAAAGGAACGCCGCCGCCGTCGGTTTTGCCGCCACATCGGCCGTGGTCACCGGCATCGTCAGCATCGTGGTGGCGACCGCCATTATCACGCTGCTCTGTCAGGTGCTGAACATATGAGCGCGCCGGAACCTACTCCCGGCACGGAACGGGAAACCGTCATCGAAGTCCGGAACCTGGAGATGGCCTACGGGAGTTTCGTCCTCATGCGCGATCTCAATTTTCAGATCCGCCGGGGCGATATCTTCATCATCATGGGCGGGAGCGGCTGCGGCAAGAGCACCCTCATGAAGCAGATGATCGGTCTCAAAAGGCCCGCCGACGGCCAGGTCCTTTATGGCGACATCAGTTTCTGGGACGTCGAATCCGAGGAGCAGGAAAAGCTTAAGAGGCGTTTCGGCATCCTCTTTCAGAGCGGTGCCCTCTGGAGTTCCATGACGCTGGCGGAAAACGTCGCCCTGCCGCTGGAACAGTATACGGATCTGTCCCCGTCCCAGATCCGGGAGCTGGTTTCCTTCAAACTGGCCCTGGTCGGACTCGGCGGTTTTGAAGACTTTTATCCCGCGGAACTCAGCGGCGGCATGAAGAAGCGGGCCGGCCTGGCCAGGGCGATGGCCTTTGATCCGGACTTCCTTTTTTTTGATGAGCCCTCCGCGGGACTCGACCCGATCAGCGCCCGGCTGCTGGACGATCTGATCATTGAACTGAGCGAAAGCCTGGGTACAACCGTGATCGTGGTCACCCATGATCTGGCAAGCATTTTTGCCATCGGCACCAATTCAATTTTCCTCGACCCCGATGAAAAGACCATGACGGCCGCAGGCAACCCCAGGCGGATCCTGGCAGAATCGAAGGACGAGAAAGTCATCCGTTTCCTCACCCGCGGGGAAGGACGGAAGAAGGAATGAGAGATAGGGCAATATCCTTGGAAAGCAGAGAAAAAAAAGATGCGCGGAAAAGCAAATAAAATGATGATCGGCGCCTTTGTAGTCGGGGCGCTGGCCATCCTGATCGGAACGGTGCTGGCCCTCGGCTCCGGAAAATTCTTCCGGGAAAGCAAATACTACGTCCTGTTTTTCGAAGGGTCGGTCAAGGGGCTGAATGTAGGATCTCCCGTGACGTTCCGGGGAGTCAAGATCGGTGATGTCACCGATATCAGTGTGGCCATCGACCAGAAGAACCGCGTCCTGCACATCCCGGTGATCATTCGTCTGGAACCGGCGCGGATCCAAGGCGCCGAACGGATCAGAATCGACGCGAAGGCCATTGAAAAGGCAGTCGGCATGGGCCTGAGAGGGCAGCTTCAGCTTCAGAATTATGTGACCGGGCAGCTCATGGTGGCCCTGGATTTCTTCCCCTCGAAACCCGCCCGGTATGTGGGCACGAAGGAGGAATATACGGAAATCCCCACCATCCCCACGGAGTTTCAGGAACTGCAGAGATCCATTGCCAATCTTCCCCTGAGAGAGATCGTCGCCAATCTGAACAGCGCCGTTGAGGGACTCGACAGGCTCATCAATTCCATTGATGCGAAGCAGACGACCAAGACCCTGGAATCCACCATTCGGGATGTCCAGTCCCTCGTCCGGCACGTCGACAGCCGGATCGATCCCCTCTTCGAAAGCCTGGCAAAGACCTCCAGCGCCACCGAAGCGACGCTGACGGAGGGCAAGGCAACCGCCACGGCCCTTCGAGAGGACATCCGGGAACTGGTGACTTCAACGAAGGTGACCCTGGAATCGGCCCAGGCCGTGATGAAGCAATCCGAATTGACCCTGCAGACCTACTCGGAGGATTCCCCCCTGGTCGTGGAAATGAACAGGACCCTGCGGGAACTCGGCGCTGCATCGCGTTCGCTGCGGCAGCTTTCCGATTACCTGGAACGCCATCCCGATTCCCTGCTCAAGGGCAAGGTCATTCCGAAAGGATATTGAAAATGAAAAGATCCTCTTTCCTTCCCCGAACGTTTTGTCTCGCCGCCGCCCTTCTGCTTGCCGGCTGTGCGAGTGCTCCCTCGGCCCATTTTTATACACTGACCCCCCTTGAACAGCAGAAATCCAATCCCCATTCCTCCCAGGCGCCAAACCCTGTTTCGGTGAGCATCGCTCCCGTTGAAATCCCCGACTACCTGGACCGCCCCCAGATGGTGATTCGGGACGGCAAAAATGAATTGATCCTTGCCGAATTCGACCGCTGGGCAGGCTCCCTCCGGGACAACATGACCACGGTGCTGATGGAGAATCTTTCGCTGCTCCTCGGATCGGACCGGATCTTCATTCAGCCCCGGGTGCGGACGGAAAAATCGGATTATCTGCTGGTCCTGCGGATTCTCCGTCTCGACTGCATGCCCGGCGACCGGGTTCTCCTCAAGGCCCAGTGGACCGTTTTTTCCGATCAGGACCGGGTGGGCGTTTCGCACATGGCGACTCTGACCGAGCCCCTGACCGACAACCGTTATGAAACGCTGGCGGCAGCCGTCAGCTCCGCCCTCGCCCAGCTCAGCGGCGAAATCGCCGGGGATTTGAGGAAGCAACCGTAAAGATACCACTTCCCCTTAAAACGAACCCAACGGCAAGGTCCAAAAAGAATGAACCCTCGAAAGATCCTGCTGGGCATCTTGATCTCCCTTGTGACCGGCTGTTCGCTGGCCCCTTCCTATGAACGGCCGCCCCTGCCGACGGCGGCGGTTTATCCGAACGTAAGCGCCGTTGAAACGCAGGCCGCTCCTCCTGCCGTCCGGCTCGGCTGGCGCGAATTCTTCACCGATGCCCGGCTCCGGGAATTGATTGCCTTGGCGCTGGGAAACAACCGGGATCTGCGGATCGCGATGCAGCGCGTACAGGAAGCACGCGCCCTCTACGGCATCCAGCGCGCCGACCAGTTCCCCAACATCAATGCCGGCGCGGTGAGCGACCGCTCCCGGATACCTGCCGACCTGTCACCGACGGGGCGTTCCGTAATTTCGGAACAGTACTCCGCCACCCTCAACCTCAGTGCCTGGGAGCTCGACTTCTGGGGCCGGGTGCACAACCTTTCCACCGCGGCCCTGGAATCCTACCTGGCAACGGAGGAAGCCCGCCGCGCCGTCGTCACCAGCCTGGTCGCCGAAGTCGCCAATACCTATCTCCTGGCGCGGGAGCTGGACGAACTGGTCGATATTGCCCAGTCCACCGTGGCCAGCCGGGCGGAATCCTACCGGATCATGAAACGTCGCTACGAGGTAGGGTCCGGCTCGAAGCTGGACGCGGTCCAGGCGGAAACCCTGCTCAATTCGGCGCGGGCCAACCTGGCGGTGCTGCTGCGCGCACGGGACCAGAACCGCAACGCCCTGACCCTGCTGACCGGCGTCTCCCCGCCGGCGGAAGCCTCGCCGCTGTCCCGGATTGAACCGGCTTTTGTCCGCGACATCTCCGTCGGACTGCCCTCCGATCTGCTCCTGAACCGTCCAGATGTCCTCGCCGCCGAACATCGCCTGAAGGCGGCCCATGCCAATATCGGCGCGGCCCGGGCGGCCTTTTTCCCGCGCATCGTGCTGGTTGGAAGTGCAGGCACCGCCAGCGCCGAATTGAACGATCTCTTTGCCGCGGGCAGCGGCGTCTGGCATTTTGTTCCGAGCGTGACCCTGCCGATTTTCGAGGGCGGCCGCAATCTGGCCAATCTCGACCTTGCGGAGGCACACCGCAAGGTGGCCGTGGCCGACTATGAGCGAACGATCATGGAAGCCTTCCGCGAAGTGGCCGATGCACTGGCCGAAAGGCGCTGGCTGGCCGATCAGGTCGCCGCTCAGCAGGCGACCCTGGCGGCCCAGACGGAACGCGCCCGTCTGGCCGTATTGCGTTACCAGAGCGGTGCGGCGCCTTATTTTGAGGTGCTCGATGCGGAGCGCGACCGGTTTGCCGCCGAACAGGCGGTCGTTCAGGCAAGGCGGGCGTTGCTCTCCAGCAGTGTCAACCTCTATGCCGCGCTGGGAGGCGGAACGGAAGATCAGGCAGGCCGCGATTAATGCCAAGTTACATTCAAAAGGTTAACAAGGCGGTAAGGAGGAGGCAACGCAGTCGTATAGACGATACGTCGAGGAACTGACGACGAAGCCAACGCAGTTAACCGAATGAAGGCGACTTGGCATAAGCGAGTCGGGAGAAGAGCTCATGAAATTCCAGCAGAAGAAATGGTTGATCCGAGCTGTCGTGATACTGGTCATCGGCGTTGTCGCCGTATTGACCTGGCAGCGCTACAGCGTCCGGCGGGATGAAGGTCTGGCCAGTGGAAACGGCCGGATCGAGGCCACGGAGATCGATGTGTCCGCCAAAAATGCCGGCCGGATCAAGGAAATCCGAGTGCGGGAAGGCGATTTTGTCAAGGCCGGACAGGTGGTGGCCCTGATGGATACCGATGTGCTCGAGGCGCAGCTGCGGGAGGCCGAGGCGAAGTTGCAGCAGGCGCAAAGCGATACGGCAACCGCCAGCAGCCAGCTGCTGCAGCGGGAGAGCGAAAAAGCGGCGGCGATGGCGATCGTCAGGCAGCGTGAGGCCGAGTTCGGCGTCGCGAAAAAGCGCCTGGCCCGTTCCTCGACATTGGCCGCGGAGGGCGCGACGTCGCAGCAGGAGGAGGATGACGATCAGGCCCGCGTACAGAGCGGCTCCGCCGCCGTTGCGGCAGCCCGTGCCCAGGTTGCCGCAGCCGAAGCGGCCATTACGACGGCACGGGAAATGGTTGCCGGGAAGGAATCGGCCATTCAAGCCGCGCAGGCGACGGTCGAGCGGATTCAGGCGGATATCAAGGACAGCGCCCTCAAATCTCCCCGCGACGGCCGGATCCAGTACCGGGTCGCCCAGCCCGGCGAGGTGGTTGGCGCCGGCGGACGGGTGTTGAGTCTGGTGGATCTGAACGATGTCTACATGACCTTTTTCCTGCCCACCGCGGCAGTGGGAAAGGTCGCCCTGGGCACCGAGGTGCGGCTGGTGCTCGACGCCGCCCCCCAGTACGCCATTCCCGCCAAGGTGTCCTTCATTGCCGACGTGGCCCAGTTCACCCCCAAGACCGTGGAAACGGCCAGTGAACGGGAAAAGCTGATGTTCCGCGTCCGGGCGCAGATCCCCGTGGAGCTGCTGCGCAAATATATCACCCAGGTCAAGACGGGGCTGCCCGGCGTAGCCTATGTGCGGCTGGACCCCCGGACGGACTGGCCGCCCCGCCTGAAGGAAAAACTCGTCCAATGAAAGCCAGCGATCCGGCAGTTGACGCCTACCTTTCCGCATCCCCATCCCCGCCCGTGGCACGGCTGCAGGAAGTCAGCCTGCGCTACGGCAAGACCCTGGCCCTGGACAAGATTACCCTCGATCTGCCCTCCGGCTCCATGGTCGGCTTCATCGGTCCCGACGGGGTAGGCAAGTCCAGCCTGTTCTCGCTGGTAGCCGGCGCGCGGAAGATCCAGTCCGGCCGGATTTCCGTGCTGGGCGGCGACATGGCCGATGCCGGGCACCGCCGCGCCACCTGTCCAAGGATCGCCTACATGCCGCAGGGGCTGGGCAGGAACCTCTATTCCACGCTTTCCGTCTTTGAGAACGCCGATTTCTTCGGACGGCTTTTCGGCCATGGCCATGAGGAACGCGAGCGGCGGATCGGCGAGCTGCTCTCGGCGACGGGGCTGGCCCCCTTTACCGACCGTCCCGCCGGCAAGCTCTCCGGCGGCATGAAGCAGAAGCTGGGCCTCTGCTGCGCCCTCATTCACGACCCCGACCTGCTGATCCTCGATGAACCCACAACCGGCGTCGATCCGCTGTCCCGCCGGCAGTTCTGGGAACTCATCGACCGCCTCCGCAACGGACAACCCGACATGAGCGTCATCGTGGCCACCGCTTACATGGAGGAGGCCGCCCGCTTCGACTGGCTCGTGGCCATGAACGCCGGACGCATCCTCGCCACGGGCACCCCCGGGGAACTCCTGGCCTCGACAGGCACGGCCACCCTGGAGGAGGCCTTTCTCGCCCTGCTCCCGGCATCCCAGCGCGAAGGCTACCGCCCGGTCGTCATCCCTCCCCGGGAGACGGACGCTGCTGCCGGCGAAACCGCCATCGAGGCCCACAATCTCACCGTGCGTTTCGGCGATTTCACCGCAGTCGATTCCGTGAGCTTCCGCATCGGGCAGGGAGAGATCTTCGGCTTCCTGGGATCCAACGGCTGCGGCAAGACCACCACCATGAAGATGCTGACGGGCCTCCTGCCCGCCAGCGAAGGGGAAGCCCGGCTCTTCGGCCGGCCGGTGGACCCGAAGGATATCGAGACAAGGCGGCGTGTCGGCTATATGACCCAGTCCTTTTCTCTTTACGGCGAGCTGACGGTGCGGCAGAACCTGGTGCTCCATGCGCGCCTCTTCCGGATGCCGGAAGAGCGGATCCCGGCGCGGGTGGAGGAGATGGCCCAACGCTTCGGCCTGGGCGAAGTCATGGAGAGCCTTCCCGCCGCCCTGCCCCTGGGGCACCGCCAGCGTCTCTCCCTGGCGGTGGCGATGATCCACGGCCCGGAGATGCTGATCCTCGACGAACCGACCTCGGGGGTGGACCCCGTGGCACGCGATGCCTTCTGGCAGATCATGGTCGACCTGGCCCGCAAGGACAAGGTCACCATCTTCATCTCCACCCACTTCATGAACGAAGCCGAACGGTGCGACCGGATCTCGCTGATGCACACAGGCCGGGTGCTCGTCAGCGACACGCCGGCGGCATTGATCGAAAAACGGGGCGTGACGACGCTGGAAGAGGCCTTCATTCGCTATCTTGAAGAAGCGGCTGACGAGAGAATGGAAGGGACCACGACGGACCATGTGGAGACGACGGCAATGCCTGCAGGAAAATCCCGGCCAGCCGGGACCACGCGGAGCAGTTTCTTCAGCCTGCGCCGCCTGATCAGCTACAACCGGCGCGAGGCCCTGGAGCTGCTTCGCGACCCGATCCGCCTGACCCTGGCCCTGGTGGGGACTCTCATCCTGATGCTCGTCATGGGCTATGGCATCAACATGGACGTGGAGGACCTCTCCTTTGCGGTGCTCGATCGGGACCAGACGCCCCTCAGTCGCGACTATACCTTCAATCTCGCCGGTTCACGCTACTTTCGCGAACGGCCGCCCATCAAGGATTACGATGACCTGGACCGGCGCATGCGTGCCGGGGAGATCAGTCTGGCCATCGAGATTCCCCCCGGCTTCGGCCGCGACCTGCGCCGGGGTTCGCCGGTTTCCATCGGGGCCTGGATCGACGGGGCCATGCCCACCCGGGCCGAAACGGTGCGCGGCTACGTCCAGGGGATGCACGCCCACTGGCTGGCGAATCTGGCCAGACAGGCCCTCGGATCTGCCGCACCGGCGGGGGCGGCCACCATCGAGACCCGTTTTCGCTACAACCCGGACGTGAAGAGCCTGCCGGCCATGGTGCCGGCCGTCATCCCCCTGCTCCTGATGATGATCCCGGCCATGCTGACCGCCCTGGCCGTGGTGCGGGAAAAGGAGCTGGGGTCCATCGTCAACTTCTACGTCACCCCCGCTACCCGGCTGGAGTTCCTCCTCGGCAAGCAGATTCCCTATGTTTTCCTGGCCTGGCTGAACTTTCTGCTGCTGACTGTCCTGGCTGTTTTTGTGTTCCGCCTGCCTATCAAAGGAAGTTTTTTCACCCTTGCCGCGGCGGCGGGATTATACGTCATCGCCGCCACCGCCCTGGGACTCGTCATCTCGGCCTTCATGCGCAGTCAGATCGCCGCCCTGTTCGGCACGACGCTGCTGACCCTTCTGCCGGCGGTCCAGTTTTCCGGAATGAACGATCCCGTCTCTTCCCTGGAGGGTGCGGGCGCCGTGATCGGCCGGATTTATCCGACCACCCATTTCCTGACCATTGCCCGCGGCACCTTCTCCAAGGGGCTCGGTTTCGGCGACCTCTCCTCCTCCTTTATTCCCCTGCTGCTGGCCGTTCCCATCCTCATCGGCCTGGGGGCAATCCTGCTCAGAAAACAGGAGCGCTGACTCATGCATACCGCCAACATCTTTTTTCTCGGAATCAAAGAGCTGCGCAGCCTGCTGCGCGATCCAGTGATGCTCTTCCTCATCCTCTACGCCTTTTCCTATGCGATCTACGTCGGCGCGACGGCCATGCCCGAAACGCTGCACAAGGCGCCCATCGCCATCGTGGACGAGGACCGCTCGCCGCTCTCCGCCCGCATTGTCGATGCCTTTTACCCGCCGTACTTTCTGCCTCCCGCGCTGATTTCCCAGGCGGAGATGGATGCCCGGATGGATGCCGGCCTCGAGACCTTCGCCATCAACATTCCCCCCGATTTCCAGCGCGACGTCCTGGCCGGCCGCTCGCCCACGATCCAGCTCAACGTGGACGCCACCCGGATGAGCCAGGCCTTCACGGGCAGCGGCTATATCCAGACCATCATATCCAGCGAGATCTCCAGCTTTCTCCAGGGGCACCGCGCCAACCCGACTCCTCCGGTGGATCTGGCCCTGCGGGCCCGCTTCAACCCCCAGCTGAACAAATCCTGGTTCGGGGCGGTCATGAAGGTCATCGACAATGTCACCATGCTCTCCATCATTCTCACCGGCGCCGCACTGATCCGCGAGCGGGAGCACGGCACCGTGGAGCATCTGCTGGTGATGCCCGTTACGCCCTTCGAGATCATGGCCGGCAAGGTGTGGGCCATGGCGCTGGTGGTCCTGGCCGCCACGGCCTGTTCGCTGATCTTTGTCGTTCAGGGGCTGCTGGAGGTTCCCATCGAAGGCTCCATTCCGCTGTTCATGGCCGGCGCGGCCCTCCACCTCTTCGCCACCACCTCCCTGGGCATATTTCTCGGCACCGTTGCCCGCTCAATGCCCCAGTTCGGTCTGCTGATGATGCTGATCCTACTGCCGCTGCAGATCCTCTCCGGCAGCGTGACCCCCCGGGAAAGCATGCCGGAGTTCGTCCAGTTCGCCATGCTGGCGGCCCCGAACACCCATTTCGTCATCCTCGCCCAGGCCATCCTCTACCGCGGCGCCGGCCTTGCCGTCGTGTGGCCGCAATTTGTCACCCTGGCCCTGATCGGAACCAGCCTCTTCGGCCTGTCCCTGGCCCGCTTCCGCAAGACCCTGGCGACCATGGCCTGAAGCGGTTTCCTGTGTCTCCGGCGTCCATCCCGGAAGCAATCAAGAAGACCTATTGAAATCTGAGCAAAAAGAGCGTAGACAATTCGGGTCCGGTTTCCAAGTTCAAGAAGACACAGAGGAATCGATCTTGACAACAGAAAAAATCACCCTCTCCCAGCTCGAATCATTTCTCTTCAAGGCCGCCGACATCCTCCGGGGGAAGATGGACGCCTCGGAGTTCAAGGAATTCATCTTCGGGATGCTCTTCCTCAAGCGCCTTTCCGATGAATTCGACCGCAAGCGGGAACAGGTCCGAAAAGACTTCGCCCACCTGAAGGACCAGCCCGAACTGATCCAGGAACTGCTGGAAGACAAGACCTCCTACGGCGAGACCTTCTTTGTGCCCGTGCGAGCCCGCTGGCATGAAGCCTGGGTCGACGAAAAGGGCGAGCTGGTCCCCGCCCTCAAAGACCTCAAGTACGACATCGGCAACATGCTCAACAAGGCCATTGCCGCCGTGGAAGAGGAGAACGACGCCCTCGCCGGGGTGCTGAAGAACAATATCGATTTCAACGCCATCAAGGGCAAGACGAAGATCCCCGACGCGAAGTGGAAGGACCTGCTGGACCATTTCAACCAGCCCAGATTCATCCTCGTCAACGACAACTTCGAATTCCCCGACCTCCTCGGCGCGGCTTACGAATACCTCATCAAGTTCTTTGCCGACAGCGCAGGTAAGAAGGGCGGCGAGTTCTACACCCCCGCCGAAGTGGTGCGCCTGCTGGTACAACTCACCAAGCCCGAGGCCGGTCAGACGATCTACGATCCCACCGTCGGTTCCGGCGGCTTTCTCATCCAGTCCCATCAGTACGTGGAGGAGCAGGGCCAGGACCCCAACGACCTTGCCCTCTACGGCCAGGATTCCAACGGCACGGTCTGGTCGATCTGCAACATGAACATGATCCTCCACAACATCACCCGCTTTTCCATCGAAAACGGCGACACCCTGGAGGACCCACTGATCCTGGAGAACGGCCAGGTGCGCAGGTTCGACCGCGTGCTTGCCAATCCGCCCTTCTCGCAGAACTACAGCCGCGCCACGATGAAATTCCCCGGCCGCTTCCGGGAATGGTGCCCCGAAACGGGCAAGAAGGCGGATCTGATGTTCGTCCAGCACATGCTGGCCAGCCTCAAGCCGAGCGGACACATGGCCACCATCATGCCCCACGGCGTCCTCTTCCGGGGCGGCAAGGAAAAGCTCATCCGGGAGATCTTCATCCAAGACGACGTTATCGAGGCTATCATCAGCCTGCCACCCGGCCTCTTTTACGGCACCGGCATCCCTGCCTGCGTGATCGTTGCCAACAAGAACAAGCCCGACGCCCTCAAGGACAAGATCCTCTTCATCAATGCCGACCGCGAGTACGACGAGGGAAAGGCCCAGAACAAGCTGCGGCCCGAAGATATCGAGAAGATCAACTACGTCTTTTCCCACAAGCTGGAAATCCCCAAATACAGCCGCCTTGTGGACAAGGCCGAAATCGTGGAGACCCACGACTTCAACCTCAACATCCGCCGCTACATCGACAATTCCCCCGATCCGGAACCGGAGGATGTCCAGGCCCACCTGATCGGCGGAATTCCCGAGTCCGAGGTTTCAGCCCGAGCAGCTGAGCTTGCCCGCTTCGGCATTGTGCCGGAGCTGCTCTTTGCCCCCGAACGCCCCGGCTATCTTGCCTTCCGGCCATCGATCGCCGCGAAGCCCGCCATTCGGGCCGTTCTCGAAGCCGATCCGGCCCTTCAACAGACGATTTCCGGCCATTTCGATGCCCTGGAATCCTGGTGGGCCGTGGCTCGGGAGGATTTCTCCGGACTGCGCGATGGCCGGAAGATGCCGGAGGTCCGCTCCGAACTGCTCACTTCGCTGAAGGACAGGCTTCTCCCCTTGAAGGTCCTCGACGAATTTCAATGCGCCGGGGTCTTCGTGAACTGGTGGCAGCAGATCCGTTACGACCTCAAGACGATCATCTCCAGCGGCTGGCACCAGGCCTTGATCCCCGACGATGACCTGATCGCCGCTTTCTTTCAGGCCGAGGCCGACGAGATCGATACGCTGGAGGCCGGCATCGGCGAGGCCCAGGGCGAACTGGCCGATGCCGTCGAAACGGCCAGGGAAGTCGCCGCCTATGAGGCGGAAGAGGACGAGAACGTTACCGCCGCCGTCATCAAGAAGGTCCTCAAGGAGTTGATCGACGACCTTTCCGCCAGTACGGGCGAAACTGCCCGCAGGGAACGGGAAAACCTGCAAGCCCAGGAAAAGGCGATCTCCGTCCTGGAAAAGCGCATCAAGGAGGGCAGGGCTGCCCTGAAACACAAGACCGACGAGCTGGAACTCAAGCTTCAGCTCAAACGTCTCGGCGGTGACGACTACAAGGCCGAAAGTCAGGAACTCCTCCGGCAGGTGGACGCCCAACTGGCAAGCCTCGACAGCGCCAACAAAGACGACCGGAAGAAGATCGCCGCCCTGAACAAGGACAGAACGGCCCTCGAAGCCCGGCTCGCCCGGACCGACAACATCCTCGCCGCCATCGGCGGACAACTCACCGAAGAAGAGGCCCGCCGCCTGATCCTGAAGAAGCTCTATGACCTGGCAGGCTCCGAACTGAACCGCTATCTGAATGCCGAAAAGCGCCGACTCATCGCCCTTATGGAAAACCTGTGGGACAAATACGCTGTCTCTTTCCGAAAACTGGAAAGCGAACAGTCGGAAACTTTGAAGACGTTGGAAGGATTTCTGAAAGGGTTGGGTTATCTGGAAGCTGAGACGGAATAGTCCATGTCGTGAGTATATTTACTCAACGTATTGAGCAAATTGTAAATCCAGTCTCATTCGAACAGTTCGTGGAGGAGATTCAGAAGAATCATGAGCACCATCCGCATTTTCATCAGCAGCGTCCAGAAGGAATTTGCCGCGGAGCGCAAGGCCCTGCGCGATTTCCTCCGGGGAGATCCCCTCCTGCGCCGGTTTTGCGAGGTCTTTCTCTTTGAAGATGTACCCGCCAAGGATCGGCGTGCCGATCAGCTCTATCTGGATGAAGTGGAAAAATCCGAAATTTATATCGGGTTGTTCGGAAAGAACTACGGCAGCCCGGACCTGGAAGGCCTTTCGCCTACCCACCGGGAGTTTCTGCGCGCGACGGAACGGAACAAACATCGGCTCATTTTTGTTCAGAGTGCCGACGATGCCGCCCGGGATCCAAAGATGAAGGCCCTGATCGACGAATCTGCAGCACAGTTGATCCGTCGCCGCTTTTCCACCCTGCCGGAATTGATCGCCGGGGTCTACGCAAGCCTCGTCGATTACCTGGCGGAAAAGGATTTATTGCGGTTCGGCCCCTTTGACGCCACCCTTTGCAAGGATGCAGGAATCGAGGATATTTCCACAGAGAAGGTCCAATGGTTTCTTAATCTGGCAAGGTCCTCCCGCGGCTTGCCGTTGGAGGCGGGAACCGACGTTGAATCCGTGCTTTCCCATTTGCGCCTCCTGAAAAAAGGGCAGCCCACCAATGCGGCAATCCTTCTTTTCGGTCGTGAGCCCCAGCGGTTCATCTATTCCTCCGAGGTGAAGTGTGCGCATTTCCATGGTACCGAGGTCCAAAAGCCGATTCCCTTTTATCAAGTCTATAAAGGCAATCTCTTCGATCTGGTGAACCAGTCGGTGAATTTTGTTCTTTCCAAGATTGACCTCGCCGTCGGCACCCGCGCGGAAAGCGTTCAGGTTCCCGTTGCCTATGAAATACCGCCGGAGGTCATTACCGAAGCCATCGTGAATGCCATCGCACATCGCGACTACGACAGTACCGCCAGCGTCCAGGTCATGCTCTTTTCCGACCGCCTTGAGGTCTGGAACCCCGGAAGCCTGCCCCCGGCCCTTACCCTGAAGAACCTGCTGAAACCTCACGGTTCTTATCCGAGAAATCCCCTGGTCGCCGAGCCGCTCTATCTGACCAAATACATTGAACGGATGGGGACCGGTATCCGGGATATGGTGGAACGGTGCCGCGCTGCCGGATTGCAGGACCCGGAATTTAAACTCACCGACGGTTTTGTCGTTACCATCCGCCGCAAACCCGGCATTGCTTTTGAGGCCGTGGGGGGAAGTACCGGGGAAGTCACTGGAGAAGTCGGCACCAGGTTGGCACTAAGTCGGCACCAAGTGGACATCTTGCATCAGTGCCGGATTGACAGCGGAATCACCGTCCTGATGGAAATTGCGGGAAGGTCGGACCGAACCAAGTTCCGGAACCAAGTGCTCAGCCCCCTTTTGCAGGACGGTTTATTGGAAATGACTGTCCCCGACAAACCCAGCAGCTCCCTCCAGAAATATCGCCTGACCTCAAAGGGCCACGACCTCATCGCGAAATTGGCTAAGGAGGAGCAGTAAAATGAGCGCCGTAGAAGGTTGGGAAACAAAGCGGATTGATGAAATAGCGACGATATTCTCCGGATCTACGCCTTCAACCTCAATACGTTCTTTTTGGGATGGCGAAATCGTATGGGTCACACCGAACGATTTAAGCAAGCTAAAAACCCCTTACCTTTGTGATTCTGGAAAACGGATAACTGAAAAAGGACTCAACAACTGTTCAGCACAATTATTACCTGCTGGTTCGTTAATAATATCATCTCGTGCACCAATCGGCTACGTTGCTCTTCCAACTGTACAATTTTGTACGAACCAAGGTTGCAAGACAATAAGACTTAAAAGTGGATTTCACCCGGAGTTCATTACTATAATCTTCTGTTTAATATCGACAAGATCAAGAATCTTGGAGAAGGAACCACGTTTACGGAGATTTCAAAGACTGCTCTGTCTACTGTTGAACTTGACCTTCCCACGTCGCTGCCCGAACAAACCAAAATCGCTGATATCCTCTCGACGGTGGACCGGGCGATAGAACAGACCGAGGCGTTGATTGCCAAACAGCAACGCATCAAAACCGGCCTGATGCAAGACCTCCTCACCCGCGGCATCGACGAACAAGGTAACCTCCGCGCCGAAAAAACGCATCAATTCAAAGACTCGCCACTGGGGAGGATTCCAGCGGAATGGGATGTAAATTCACTCGGAAAACTCATTGAAATTATCGATTGTAAGCACTACACACCAACTTACACAGAGGAAGGTATACCAGTTATCAGACCTCGAAACATTAAAGAGTCAGGATTTGATTTCAGAGATCTGGATTATGTAACTGAACATGACTATGTTTTATTAACAGATAAGCATGAACCTACAGATGGCGACATAATATTTTCTAGAAATGCATCATTTGGGATTCCTGTTTATGTTGATCAAACTGGACGGTTCTGCATTGGTCAAGATGTTGTTGTCATGACAAAAAAATTTGCAGATACCCTCTTCATCTTTTTCGCGCTTAAATCGAAAAGAGTTGTGCATCAGATTCTTAATGCCTCAAGAGGTTCTACTTTCGGCAGAATCGATCTTGGGGCTATTCGGACTTTGAAAATTGCTTTCCCTGAATCAACGTATGAGCAAAAGGAAATAGGGAAGCAACTCATAAAGTGCAATGAACCAATAAATATTGCTGCATTGGAACTTGTGAAACTTCGTTCTTTCAAAACCGCTCTTATGCAGGATATGCTCCGCACCGGTAAAAAACGTTTCACTGCTTTGTTGAGGCCGGAATCTATTTCGGGAGACCATTAAGTAAGGAGGGTAGTTGATGTCGATTCCCGATTTTCAGTCATTTTTCAAACCATTACTGGAAATAGCAAGAGATGGCAAAGAACACGCAATAAAGGATGCTCGGAAATCGATCGCGGCCTCAATGAAACTTTCCGAAGAAGATTTAAAAGAGCGACTCCCCAGCGGGACACAAACAACCTTCGATAACCGCGTCGCCTGGGCCAAAATCTATTTGACCAAAGCAAAAGTCTTGGACACTCCACGGCGAGCCTATTTTACCATTACCAAGCGCGGCCAAGACTTACTAAAGCAAGGACTTGAGCGTATCGATGTAAAAATACTGAATCAATATCCTGAGTTTGTCGAATTTCATACGGCCAAGAGCGACCGACCGACGCCAACCAATTCCTTAGATGTACCACCGTTGGAAACTCCTGAAGAGAAATTGCAGGAAGCTTATCAAAGCATTAGGAATGAGTTGGCCACCGAAATCCTTGATCGAATCAAGGGAAATTCTCCCCAGTTTTTTGAACGCCTTGTTGTCGATGTCATGGTAGCCATGGGTTATGGTGGTTCACACGCCGATGCCGGAAAATCCATTGGACAGAGTGGCGACGAAGGTATTGATGGCATTATCAAAGAAGATCGTCTTGGATTAGACGTCATCTACCTGCAGGCGAAAAGGTGGGCTGGAACGGTAGGACGCCCGGAACTTCAGAAATTTGTCGGTGCACTCCACGGCAAGAGGGCGAAGAAAGGAGTTTTCATCACAACGGGTGTCTTCTCTGCAGAGGCGATGTCCTATGTTGAAAGCATCGACCCCAAGGTGATTCTGATCAACGGCGATTCTCTGGCAGAACTCATCATAGATTATGGCCTGGGAACCAATATCGTGGCAAAATATGAGATAAGAAGGATAGACTCTGATTATTTCACTGAGGAATAAGTGTTGTTGCACAGGTATATGTTATCACGCACTGTAAAGGCTTGTATCGGTCTTGTGTAAGAGATTCCAATGATACTCTCCAGTCCCCAGACTTCGTCGTTACCTTATGATCGAGGGCAAGTGTCCATCAAGAGCGATCAAGAAAACGACTATGAAAGCGACCAAGTGACAACAAGGCCACATCCAGCGTATAACCTAACCAATTTGACCGACTTATGAACAAAAGGACAGCACCCTATTTATGAGTCCCAAGGAATCCCAGAACATCGAATGGAAAGAATCCTGGCGGGATGATTATATCCGCTGGATCTGCGGGTTTGCCAACGCCCAGGGTGGAAAACTGATCATCGGCAAGAACGACAAAGGGGTGGTGCTGGGAGTGGCAAACGCAAAGAAACTGCTGGAAGATATCCCCAATAAGATCCGGGATATTCTGGGCATTCTTGTCGATGTCAACTTGCGGATTGAACAAGGCAAAGAATTGCTCGAAATCGTGGTGGAGCCTTATCCCTCACCTGTTAGTTACAAAGGCGAGTATTACTACCGCAGCGGCAGCACCAAGCAGGAATTGAAAGGGGCGGCTCTCGACAAATTTCTACTCCGGAAGCAGGGAAAGCACTGGGATGGCGTACCCGTGCCGCGCATCAACATCGCTGATTTCAAGGTAAGCGTACGACAAAGTCATCTTGGAACTTCTTTCCAGATAAGTTATTGATGTATCGGTCAAGAGAGATAAGCCGCGGTTCTTTGAAAAAGGGATAAAGCAAGGGGTGGAGCTGAGAACGGAGTAAAAGACAGCAAGGATCAGTCAGTACTGGTCAGACTTCAGCCGGTAGGAGCAAACCACGTTCGTCCTTGGGCAGCGGTTTCCATTGATCGGGGAGCAGTTCCCTCAAGCGACTGACTGGATGGCTCATGATCCTGCGGAGTATGTCATCAAAGTACTCCCAGGGATTGACGTCACAGGTTTTACAGGACTGGATGAGACTCATGAACAGGGCCGCCGCCCGGCCGCCTCGTTCGCTGCCAACGAAAAGCCAGTTCTTGCGGCCCAGGGCCACGGGACGCATGGCATTCTCCGCCAAGTTGTTGTCCGGTCGAAGCCGTCCATCTTCCAGATAACGGCACAGAGCCTGGCGTTGATTCAGGGCATAGTCCACCGCCTTGCGGATGGGTTCCGACGGAATCGACTGTTGCTTCAGCTCTTCAAGCTTGGCAAAGATTCCGGCAAGGATCGGTGCAGCATGTTCCTGCCGACGGCGCTGTCTCTCTTCTGGTTTCATATTGGCGCAGGGAGTTTCCACCTCATGATAGAGACGGGCAATGCGGGCCAGGATGTCCGTCGCTTCCTGGGGACGCGAAGAAACTGCTTCATCGAACTTTCTCCGTGCATGAGCCCAGCAGCCTACCTCGATGATCCCCTCTTTACGGAATAGTTCATCGTAGCCGCTATAGGCGTCGGCATGGACATAGCCTCGATAACCTTCAAGATAATCGATGGGTCGCCGCTTACTGCGATCAATGGAGAAGTCATAGGCAACAAGCGGGGGATCGGTTCCTCCCTGCACATAGACCCACAGCCTGGCCTTTTTGAGCTTTCCATTCCCTTTGACTTGCAGGGGAATGGGTGTGTCGTCGGTGAACAGGATTTCCGCTTCCCCAATGACGGCCTGCCTGAAGGCCTTTTCCAGTCCGGAGATGCTTTCGTAGGTCTGCATTAGCCAGCTGGCCTGGGTCGCTCGGGGAATCGGCACCCCTTCCCGCTCTAAAATGCCGTTCTGCCGGTACAGGGGCAGATGATCGGCGAACTTGCTGACGATCAGATGGGCAATCAGCCCCACATCGGCTTTGCACCTTGCGACGGGATGATCAGGCATCGGCGCGGAGAGGATGCCGGGGGTTGCTTCGTCGTCCTCCGGCAGGGCGTATTGGGGGCGCTTATAGACGTTGACGATGAGCTTGCCGGGGCGGTATTCCAGTTTCTCCGAAACTTCGACGTTGATCACCTTCAGGGGCTTGCCCGTTTCGGGGCAGGTCTTCTGATCTTCGGGGATGTCCAGCAGGATTTCCACCCGTTCCAGGTGTTCGGGAATGGGAACCCGCCCATGATGCTGGGAGACCTTGCGGGTTTTTGTCTTGACTTCCTGTTCCACAGGCGCTTCCGGCTTTTGATCTTTTCCGGTCTGTTCCAGCGATTGGATTACGATGGAATCGAACATCAGCTGGTTGGGGTTGAGCCGCTCGGACTTTCGGCCATAAAGGCGCCGGAGCATCTGTTCCATCTGATGCTGCAGGGTGGTCAGCTGGCGCTGCAGAGATTCGATCTTTCGGGATAGTTCCCCGATCTGCGCATCCTTCTGAGCGGTCAGTTCTGAAATCTGGGCATCCTTCTGCGCAAGGAGTTCCAGGGCCTGAGGAAGTGTCGAAACCATGGGAGGGTATGTAGCACATTAACCTAATAATGTCAAGTATTTATATGCCTATTTTGTATCTATTCCCCACTTTTTTCGGTACGATTCCTTCCAGCAGCATGGTCAGATCCCGACGCTCGATCAGACCGTCTTCGGTCCACCGCTCCGGAAGGATGAAGCAGCCCCGTTCCAGGCGTTTGTACCAGAGAGCCAAACCATCCCGGTCCCAGTAGAGGAGTTTGACCATGTTGCGACGGCGGTTCACGAAGACGAACAGAGATCCAGACAGGGGATCGGCCCCCAACTCGGATCGGATGAGGCCGCAGAGACCATCGAAAGATTTGCGCATGTCGCAGCGGCCGCGATACAGATAGATGTGGGTTGCCGCCGTCAGACCGAGCACGGGGAGAGGCTCCGAAGCGTTTCAACGACGGTGCGGAGGGTGAAGGGATCGAATCCCCGATCCACCTCGATGGCGAAATTCTTGTCTGGATGAATTCGGATGCCGGAGCCGGTTTCGACCGCTCTTCCGGGAATCAGTTCCAGAAAACCTCCTGTGCAAGGTTCTTGTTCCCGGAGTCGGCGGCGCCAGGCATGAAACTGATGCCGATTGATCTGCTTTTCACGGCAAAATGTGGTGATGTTCAAGCCACTTGCTGCCTGGTCTTCGATGATGGTGCGCCAATGGGCTCGTCGTTCCGCTCTGATCATCATATTTTGCCTCCCAGAAAGAAATTTTTCTTTGTGGGAGGCTATAGCTCAGGGAATGACGGATGTGAAGATGGGTACATCAGACGCTTACAGCAGGATTACCCTCGTCTGAGTGCTTTGCTGCCTGGTGGCCACGTATTGGAGGGTATGGCTGAACTCCAGGGCGATCAAGACCGTCAGGATCTCTCCGAAGACGGTCTGGAAGACGCGATGATCAAGGGGGTCCAAGGCGCCAAGGACGAGCCCGCCGACCACATCGACGAACAATCGGTAGATGGTCACGACGATTACGATCGTAATCAGCAGCGTGATCACCATGGCAACCAGGCTTTCAAAGCGCTGATAAAAGGTCATGATACGCCAATGCCTGGGCAAAAGGCTCTGAAAGTTCAGAGCTGGTCGGGAACAGCCGGGGTGCTGAAGAACAACTTCGATTTCAACACCATCAAGGGCAAGACGAAGATCCCCGACTCGAAGTGGAAGGACCTGCCGGGCCATTTCAACCAGCCCCGGTTCGTTCTAATTAACGACAACTTCAAATTCCCCGACTATCTCTCTTTTGATTAAAACATGGTTCATCCGGTCGATGCGTGCGTACTATGATTATGTCGAATCCGATCTTCAGTGACAACATCTATTTATCCGCACCATCGATTGCATTCACCAGGTCAGCAGTTATTTATTGGAAGTGAGATTTCCGGAGGATGAGATTGTGTAATGGATTTCTTTTGGTAAGTGTCCAGTATTGATCAGTGAAAAATGGCACCTTCTGGAGACTCGCCACATGTATATCATTGTGTCCGTCTCCTTATGCTTTATAAAATTCAGGGTACAACTTTTTTACACAATCAGGGCAAATACTGTGACTAAACTCTGCTTGCGAGTGTTGCTTTATGTACAATTCAATTTGTTCCCAATATCCTTCATCATTGCGAATTTTTTTGCATTCAGCACATATGGGAAGCAGACCACTCAACGTTTTAATTTCTGATAGTGCTTCTGAGATAAGTTTTTTTAGATCATTTTCATACCGTTTGCGTTCAGTGACTCTTCCCAGACGCTCGGTAACTGCATTGATAAGATCACGCTCTTCTTTAAGGAAAGGCCCCTCATCTCTACCAGGCATCTCCTCTAGATAGCACACCTCCGCCAAGCCAATGATCTTGCCATGCACAATTATATCTGCCGATATTTTCCACTTGGTTTCTCGAAAATTCTCCGTCTTGAATTCTTGGTCCTCATAGATGATTCTTGCACAGGCAAGCTCCGGATAATAAAAACCATTTGGCATAAGGTCTACAGCCTCCCGGTATATTTCAGACATTGTGTCTGTTTTCTCAATAATACCGGCAATGGAATAGAGGCACTGCAATTCTTTAACGCGTTCCCGTAAATCCTCTTCTGCCCGTTTCTGTTTGGTGTTATCGAACACAGAACATCGGTTCATAAGATAATCACCTTTTTCGTCAAAAATTGCAGTCGTATTAACTAATACATCGAATATGCTACCGTCCTTTCGAATCCATTTGTCTTCGATGTTACGCATCCATCCCCGTTTTTTCAAGAGCGGGAAGTCCCGCTGAAATGCTTCTTTCCCTTCGGGTGTCAGAATATCCGTAAGCTTCATCTTTCCGATCACCTCGTCGCTTGAATAACCAAGCCATGCGAGTCCCGTATTATTCATGTGAAGAAATGTTCCATCAGCTGCCAAAGAATGGTAGCCACAAGGAGCATTCTCGTAAAGGTCGGTTATCTCCTCTGCGTATTTTTCCAGTTGCTCTTCTGCTTTTCTCCTTTCCTCCATTTCCGACTTCAAATACCGGTTGCGTTCTTCAAGCTCGGCCGTCTTTTCGTTTATTTGAATTTCCAGATTTTTCTGATGGTATTTCAGTTCTCCCTCAATTCGCTTCCGCTCAGTAATATCTATTCCGTAACCGGCAACATATCTGCGACCAGCCGCATCACGGATTGGGAACTTAAAGTTCCACCAATAAGTGGTCGATCCGTCCGAATTTTGTGTTTCTTCAACGATCTCAACTGTATGATCTTCATTCAGTACAATAAGATCATTTTTACGAAATTCTTGGGCGGTTTCTAATGGCCACAGCTCATAGTCGGTCTTGCCGAGCCAATCGTCCAGTTTTACTCCAAACCTTCTTTCATAGTTTTTGCTCAAGTAAACATGACGGCCTTCCTCATCCTTGATCCACGCAATCCCGGGACTGTTGTCCATGAAGCCTCTAAACCGTTCCTCACTCATTCGAAGCTTGGCTTCCATCCCTACACGTTCAGTTAAATCCAGAGCCAGGGATTGCACGGAGATGAGTTTACCCTGCGTGTCTACCAGTGCGGAGTTGCACCACTGGCAAATGATGATCGATCCATCCTTGCGGTAGTTGCGGTTGATGTGAAAGTTGCTGGTTTGCTTTCCGGCCAGCATGTCAGAGCTTAACTTCGCGACTCGTTGCACATCATCTTCGTGAACCCATTGGAAATCGTCAATTCTTTTGCCCATAACCTCTTCAGCATTCCAGCCAAAGAGCTTCTCAGCCTGACAAGACCAATAGGTAATCTGGTAGCAATTATTAAATTCCATTATCGCCAGAGGACTGTTCTCGATATGAAAATTGAGTCGCTGCAATGTTTTACTGAGTTTGTTCTCGATCTCCTTGTATCTTATTGATTCTTGTTCAAGCAATTCAACTCTCTGCTCCAGCTCTTCATAAGTTGGTTTCCTGTCCACGATTAATGCCCTCCATGGGTTACATGTACGCTTCACTAAAATCGAGTATTTTTAATTATATAATCTAACTTGTTTTAACTCACTACTTATGAACTACGGAGCACATACCAGTTAAATCCTGTGATAAATATTCACATAAATTTGTAATTACTATAAAAAGACTTTAAATCAAAAATCACTCTGGTAATAAGAGAATGAAATATTTCATACTTGGAAAAAGTCAAAACTGAACAGCTTTAGAAAGGATGGACTTAAGATAAGCGGATGAGAATTAGATGGAAAGAGGTAGAAGTTATAACCAGGATTCAATCATCCGATCATAAAATTCATTCAACAACTTGTACTTGAAATGTTGGCTGCATCGCATCTCGGCGCTGTGCTCACTTCCAGGACGAATTTTTCAAAAAAATACGCCTTGGTTGGATTGAACCTAAAACATCTTTTTGCCGAACGCATCGAGATGTACCATTTCGGATACCGCTTTGCGCGGAGGACCTTCCTTCAGTTCAACAGCGGGCTTTCCAATTGGAATGACGGCAGCCACTTCATAATCTTCCGGCAGTCCGATCAATTTCCTGCATGCGTCATGATCTATGAGACCGACGACGACCGTCCCCAGACCCAACTCATAGGCTTTCAGGCACAACGTCTGAGTCGCGATACCCAAATCAAACATGTACCAGTCGGCGTGCTTGGTAGCTTGCTTTCCTCCGTAACAGCCGGACAACCCTGTTTTTGCGCAAATGACAATCAGTGCTGAGGCGGCAAGGGAACACTTTCTCGCAGGATTTTTTTCGAAATATGTCGCGGTAACCCCCTGGATCAATTTCTTATCCCTCACCACGACAAACTCCCAGACCTGCGTATTGGCCCAGGACGGAGACCAGCGGACGGCTTCGAAGATCTGCCGCAATTGATCGTCTGTGACATCGTCCTGACTGAAATTCCTTACGCTGCGTCTTTTAATAATGGCCTCCTGCAGTTCCATAACCTGACCTCCGTCTGGCGTTATGAGTTGACCGGGGCAGAACGATTCTCCATGGAAAAGGGATCCTCTTGGCTCAGGATATCCTCTCCCCGAGTTCGCAATCCCTGATGCTGGAATAAACAAGGGTGAGATTTTAAAGTCTGCTTCAGCAGGATGAACCACAGGATTTTCATAAATGGCCGCAAGATTTACTCCTGTCCTCATCCTCCGGGCGACTTTGAGTATCCATCAATGAATTCCTGGGATTGCAGCGACCCCGCGCCTGTTCGAGACGATCGTCGCGTTCGCGCAACAGCCAGTATACGATTCCCAGCGCCAGGGCGATGGCGGCCAGGCCGATCATGGTTTCGGCCGTTGTCTCCTTGACATCCAGGATGATGAATTTCCTGGTTACGGCAAGCAGGGCGATGAGCAGGATCACCTTCGTCTGAGTGCTCTGCTGCCCGGTGGCCACGTACTGGAGTGTATGACTGAACTCCAGGGCGATCAAGACCGTCAGGATCTCGCCGAAGACGGTCTGGAAGACGCGATGATCGAGAGGGTCCAAGGCGCCAAGGACGAGCCCGCCGACCACATCGACGAACAATCGGTAGATGGTCACGACGATCACGATCGTAATCAGCAGCGTGATCACCATGGCAACCAGGCTTTCGAAGCGTTGATAGAAGGTCATGATACGCCAATGCCTGGGCAAAAGGCTCTGAAAGTTCAAATATCTCATTTTTCTTTGCCCCTTTTGCTGCGACTTGACTTAAGTTAAATCATAAGTGCTGAAAAATCAAACTCTTCTCCAAAAAAATCCTGTCTCTTGCACCGGGAATTTTTCTGCGGATTTCTGCGTTGCCCGCAGCGTTTTATTAGCGAATCAGCCCATGTTGGTGTATTCTGTTTTCAGGTTGCGGGGGTGTTGAAAACCGCTAGGCGGCAGAAACCGGTTCCGCCTTCGGCAGCACGGCATTGGCCCGGAATAGGCGATTTTGCTCAAGGGAGGGATTTCCATGAACCGCAGAGATTTCCTGAAATCAGCCCTGGTGACCGTAGCGGCCTTAAGCCTGCCGGTGAGCCTGGACCCCGTTCTGGCCGTTCTTCAGGCAGCCGAAAGACCGGATCTGGCGGTTGCCCGGGGGACACCACCCGCCAAAATCACTCGGGCGGCGATCGACAGCCTGGGCGGGATGAAACGATTTGTTTCGCGGGGAGACATCGTGGTCGTAAAACCCAACATCGGCTGGGACCGCACACCGGAATACGCCGCCAATACCAATCCCGAAGTCGTCGCCACCGCCGTCCGCCTCTGCTTTGAGGCCGGCGCCAAGCAAGTCAAGGTTTTCGACAATCCCGTCAACGACCCGCGGCGAACCTACACGCAGAGTGGCATTGCCGCTGCGGCATCCGCCGCGGGCGCGTCCGTTTCCTTTACGGACAACCGGAAATTCAAGGAGATGCGGATCAACGGCAATTCATTGAAGTCATGGCCCCTCTATTCGGAGGTCTTCGAGGCGGACAAGGTGATCAACATCCCCATCGCCAAGACCCACGGCACAGCCAGACTGACCCTGGGGATGAAAAACTGGATGGGGGTGATGGGCGGCTGGCGGGGACGGATCCATCAGCGCATCGATGAAAGCCTCGTGGATCTGGCGGCATTCATCAAGCCCACCCTGACAATTCTCGATGCCATCCGGATCCTGACGGACAACGGACCTCAGGGTGGAAACCTGGCGGACGTGCGGCAGCTCAATCTGGTCATCGCCGGAACGGATGCCGTGGCCGTCGACGCCTTCGGGGCCACCCTTTTCGGGATGAAGCCGGCGGACCTGGGTTTTGTCCGCATCGGTCATCAGCGCCGCCTGGGCAGCATGGACCTGGCGGCAATGAAAATCAAGAGGATCACCCTGTAAGCATTTGACCGCGGGCCGGAAGGCTCCCGATTTTTTTGCACGGCATCAAAGTCCTATGCTGAAGAATATCCACCGCCTGACCCAGGCCCTCTTTCTGCTCCTTTTTCTCTGGCTTTTCCTCTCGACGGAATCCCGGGGAGCCAATGAACTGGGCTATCCGGTCAAGATTTTCCTGGAGGCCGATCCCCTTCTCTACCTCACGACGGTCCTGTCCACCCGCCGGTTTTATTCGCCTTTTCTGCTCGCCCTGCTCGTTCTGCTGGCCACGATCCTGCTGGGCCGGGTGTTCTGCGGCTGGATCTGCCCCCTGGGAACCCTGCACAACCTGGCGGGCTGCCTGAAAAGGGAAAAGGCCCCCGAAAAACCCGGCCATCTCTATTTCGGAAAATACCTCCTGCTGATTTTCCTCCTGGTTTCCTCGGCGTTTGCCCTTCAACTCGCCGGTCTTGCGGATCCCCTTTCCCTGCTGATCCGGTCTCTGTCGCTGGCCGTTTACCCCCTGATTCACCATGCCGTCGTCACCGTCTTTGATACTGTCTATACTTGGGATCTTCCCGTCCTCACCAAATTCTCCGAGTTTCTCTATGGCCTGCTGAAAAAAAGTATCCTCTCTTTCCAACAGCCCTCTTTTCAGCAGGCATTCTTTCTCGGTCTGCTGTTCTTCGGAATCCTGGCCCTGAACCTGCGGGAGAAACGCTTCTGGTGCAAATACCTCTGTCCCCTGGGGGCACTCCTCGGCCTCTGTTCGCGGTACGCCCTGCTGAAACGCTCCGTCAGCGAGGTCTGCAACGGCTGCGGCGCCTGCGCCCGGGTCTGCCCCGGCGGGGCCGCCCCGGATCTGAAGGAAAAGTGGCGCAAGTCGGAATGCCTCCTCTGCATGAACTGCGACGATCTGTGCCCCCGCAATGCCGTCTCTTTCGGATTTTCCCGGAAAGGCAGCGGGGCCGCCCTGGATCTGGGCAAGCGGCGGGTTATCGGGGCGATCGCTGCCGGGTTGGTTGCCGTTCCACTGCTTCGGACCTCGCCTTTGAAAAAGGCCGGGGCAGCGGACCCCCGGCTGATCCGGCCCCCCGGTTCCCTGGACGAGGCGGAATTTCTGAAAAAGTGCGTCAAATGCGGGCAGTGCATGAAGGTCTGCACGACCAACGGCCTGCAGCCCACCCTGCTGGAAGCGGGGCTGGACGGGATCTGGTCGCCGATGTTGGTCCCCCGGATCGGATACTGTGAATACCGTTGCACCCTCTGTGGCCAGGTCTGTCCGACAGGGGCGATTCGATATTTGTCCCTGGAAGAAAAGGCGACGGTCCGGATCGGCACGGCCATGATCGACAAGGGCCGCTGCCTCCCCTTCGCCCATGCAACCCCCTGCATTGTCTGCCAGGAGGTCTGTCCCACCCCGGAAAAGGCAATCTGGTTCAAAGCCGTTCCGGTTAAGAACAGGGCGGGGCAGCTCCTGACGCTTCGGCAGCCCCACGTGGATCTGGATCTCTGTGTGGGCTGCGGCATCTGCGAAGCCAAATGCCCCGTCCTCGGCCGGCCCGCCATAACCGTGACCAGCATCGGCGAATCCCGCTCCAGGGATAATCAACTCCTCCTTCCCTGATCTCTGGAAAAGTCACATTTACTAAGGGATATTCCCCAGGCTTTTCTAAGGTCTTTCCCCTCCTCCTTTTACTGACTTTTTAACCGGGAAATCAGCCTTCCCCCGATTGGCCAAAGTTCTATTTTCCTGTATTTTTTCCTCAACTTCAGGAGAATTCTCCGCAACTAACGGGGAAATTCTAAGCAAACCACCGGTCGTTGCCTTACGACAACCCGGTTGAATACAAAACCTACTGAATGAGGAAAGAAGAAGGAGGAAAAGATCATGGTTAAAAGAGCAATGTTGATTACCGCAGTCACAGCCATTTTGATCCTGGTTGCGCAAATGGCAGCGGCATACACAATCACAACGGGAAGCAGTTTTGGACCTTATCAATCCGGTCAGGGTGGTGAGTTTACGCTTTTAGCAGATAACGCATTACAGTCGATCCTCGCCGGGTATGTTTCGGGAACAACCGCAGATATCAAACAACAGAATCCTCTTTCATCAACACCGCAGCCAGGAACTTTTCAATCCTTCTGCCTGGAAAAAGATGAATATCTCTACACCGGTGCAACATACGCCGTTACGATAAGCAATTCGGCGAACGGCGGGGGCAAAAACACCAATTCCAGGGATCCTATTTCTCTAGGCACCGCATATCTTTACAGCAACTTCGCTAAGGGGACGTTGAGCGGATACAATTACAGCAATGAATCTCAACGTGAGGCGTCTGCAGCGGCTCTCCAGCATGCAATCTGGTATCTTGAGAATGAAGAAACGTATGCCGATGCGGGCGGGACCTCGAATATCTTTCTGAATGCCGTTATCTCGCAATTTGGAAGTTTGGAAAACGCTGATGATGACAGCAATGGCGCCTACGGTATCAAGGTTGCCAATCTATGGGTACCCGGTCATGAAGGGGATCTCGCTTATGGGCGACAGGATCAACTGGTCGCCACCCCGATTCCTGCCGCGGCATGGCTTCTGGCCAGCGGCCTGGTCGGTTTAATCGCAGTTCGACGGCGGAACGCGAATTGATCCGGATGTTGAAGCAATCAACCCTGTTCTAACGACCCTCTCCTCAAGCTCTTCCCGCGGCGCTGCCGGTATGACCGGCAGCGCCGCACGTCTTTGGATTCCATGATGCCCACGCTTGCTTCACAAGACAGGAATCCGAAACGGGAAATTCCGCTTAAAGGGTAATCCGTTCCTTCTTGCCTGGCCTCAGGGAAACCATGTTCCATCGTGGTTACAACCTGGCCTATCTAAGGTTTTCTCCTGATAAATTTAATCATTTTCCGCCACGGAAAATCAGTCCCGCCCTGATTGTACGAAACTGGCTCCTAACATAGATTGCATTCACAAAAGTTAACAGTTCTTAAGCGGGCTGTTCTCTTATACGAATCGACTGCAGCGGAAGAAGGGAGCCCCGGCTTGTATCGGTTTTTGAGCCAGGGTCATTCGTAAACTCCTCATTCCTGAGGTTTAGAGGAAAAGCAACAGGGTCCGGCATGGCGTTATCTTCATGATTCGGTCTCGACGGAGCTTTTTCCTGAAAAAGGAGGTGATACGGAGGGTGTGAGTTTGTGGCGGGATGTAAATTTATGCTGAGTTGGTGGTTTCGTCGCCTAACGAAGGTTTTTGGATCCTCCACATGAATGTGGTTTATTTGCTTTTAACTTCAAGTAAAAAAGATCATTTAAGGAGAAAATAAATGAAAAAGAAACTTGTTACCTTGTTATTTGCCAGCCTGCTGCTGGCTCTGACCGGCGTGGCTCAGGCCGCACCGGTTACGGATACGATCCAATACCCGACCGGCTATTTTTGTCCGGATCAAACACCTAATACCAGTTCCCAGTATTACCGCTGGTACAATGAAGATTGGGGATGGCAGCACAATGCCATCGGTGGCACCATCACCTCTGCAACTTTAAATATCAGCGCCTGGGATGTTGACTGGCAGAGTGGCGAAGTAGATAAAATTTATGCTTACGACAACGGCACCTTGACCTATATCGGCTCATTGACAGGACAGGATAACGCCTGGTCTTATACGACCTTCACGTTAGGTTCAAATTTTTATGATGACATTGCCTCCGGACTTAAGGTTTGGATTGATATCGATACCGGCCATACTCAACAATGGTGGGCTGTAGCACTCGCAAAATCGGTGATTTCCGTCGATGGTGGTACAATTCCCAACCCCAATCCTACGGTTCCTATTCCGGGCGCCATCCTGCTCTTTGCTCCGGGTCTTGCCGGTCTGGCCGCTCTTCGCAGGAGGATGAGCCGATAGTTTGATCCATTTTACATAGCTTTTTGCTTTGTCCTTCAATTCTTCAGGGACAAGTCCGGTTTCCCGGGCTTGTCCCTTTTTTATTGCTTCCTTCTGGCCGTCGATTTGCAAAGTATGTTTCCGGTCCGGCGTCAGGAGAACCGGGCATTTGTTACATCCCACAGGAAAACTTCACAGGAGGAGAAACATGGGACATTGGTCCGATCTATGGAACAGCATGCGCACCTGGGTGACCGATTGGTATAAGAGGGATGTTCTGGAAGAGCATTTGACGAGTCAGGCGCTGGCCCACCGCAAGCCCGTCCATGAGGCGCTGTTGAAGGCGCACGTCCCTCATCCGGAGAATTACGGTCGGGGTCTGCCCGCTCAACCCAGCCCCGAGGAGCTCTTCAACGCCTTCATGTTCTCAGGGGTCGATTACCGCGGTCAGGCCCAGCATGCCTTCGAGACGCTGGGATACGGCACGGGGGTCAGTTTTGCCGTCGATCTGGCCAAGATTTTCATTCCCCCCGGGGTTTCCATGTTTTTGACGCTTTCGGTTTCAGGAAACTTCAGCGCCAAGCATGCCGCCCACCGGTTTATCTACATCGCCAACCAGGGGAATTTCTCGGAATTTCAACTCCGGAGCTTGAGCCGACCTCCCATACCCCACCCTCCCCGGCAGGGCGAGGAATGGCGGGCCAGGGCGGTCACCAACCTGCTGGCAGTCCATGAAAGCGACCACCACGAGGCCGTCATGGCCCTCGATAGGGCGTGGCATCCCGTGGTATTGAGCTGCATGCTCGGCAAGTGGACCAATATGAAGGGCGGGTTGGGCGTAACAGTCGGGGGGAAATTTGATACAACCAACCTCTTCAACCTCAGCATCAGTGATATGGATTCCCTGGGCTTTTCGATCAATCTCACCGCTTCGGCAAGTGCGGGGCTGGACGGAACCTGGGTTTTCGCGACAGATCCGGCCCCCACCCATACGGAGAAGAGCCGGGCACAGATGAACCAGTGGTTCACGGGACACGTGAAATCCACCACCTCGGCTCAGAAGAAGGAGTTCAACCAGGCACTCGCCGACAAAAACACAGATATTAATCCAAGCTGCTACCTGAGCTGGTGGATACACACCAAAGAAGCCAGCGCCGGCCTGAACGCCGGAGTCTCCGCGACGGCGGCCATCCACGCCGGTACGTTCAACGATCAGACCGTCGGGCCCGGAGGGACGTTTGCCCTGTCCGCGAAGCTTCCGAGCATCAAGTGGACGGCGAAAACCTCCAGCTACCGGATGAATACCCCCTGCCCCGATCCCGACGTCGTTTTATCACAGGAGACGAAAATCCTTTATAAACAGGTGGGCGGTCAGCTCTTCGGGCTGGCGATGGAGCTGGAGCTTGGCTGCGCGGTGGTCAAACCGAACCCCGTGACGTACGGGAAGACCAATTCCGTGGCGATCGGAGACCCGCAGACGACGTTCATCCCGGAAATGACGCAGAAGGTGGATACCTCGCCGTCTGCCTTCAGCAACTATTACGACAGGAAAGAGCACAGGGGTCCGGGCAAGACCAAGATCATGGAAACCGTGGCGCCGCCGGATATGGACCTCTACAAGAGCGGCAACTTCAAAGCCACCCTGACCTCCAAGTCGCTGAAAATGACCTTTCTGGAAGACAAGTTCAAGAAATTGGAGAAAAACTGGGAAACCGTCAACTCCATGTCTTACGAGACGGGCATCGCATTCTGGTCGAAAAACCAGCGGTTGTTGCTGGAGGGCAGCGGTTTTGTCGTCGGCCAGAGCCTGACCCTGCCGAGTCTTGTAAAATACTGGAACAGCTTTGAACAGTGCCGGGGACTATTTGGCAGCGATATCCCCGACCTGGATAGGGTGAAATTGTTCGTGCAGGACGCCATCAAGGACACTCTGCCCACCGAAGGGAGCGTCCTGCCGACTCTGCAGAACTGGATCGCCAGCACCGACACCGGAGACTGGCGCAGGGCCATCAAGGCGGTGGATGAGGCACTCAAGGCATACTGGCAGCATATGGACAGCCCTCCCTGGAACGGGCCGCACGACGGACTGCCCGGCATTTTACAGGCCCAGGCGAACCGGAACTGCAAGCCCCGGGAATCGGACACGCTCGAGGAGAGAAACAGGCGCCTGTGCAGCTATGTGATCCACTTGGCTCTTGAAGAGGCAAAGGTCAGGGACAAGCTGTTCGTGCAAATCCTCTCCGGAATCCACAAGTGGATCGCCTCGAAGGGAGGGGAATCATCCGCGGGCAACAACAAGCGGTTCCCCGGCATCGCCGCCCTGCGCGTAAAGTGCATCCATGAAAGGAAGAAACTGGACCGCATGGCCTCCGCTCTGGATGTCTCCAGGGAATATCTGGAAATGCGGACCCTGGAGGCCGGCCTGGCAAAATCGCTCCAGGTGGGCGTCAACAACCTGCGCACCTTTCTCCGCGACGAGGGGCTGCAGGGTGCGATCATCGACATCCTCAACCTGGCCAGGCAAGACAAGGGGCAGGTGCCGGGAGCGTTCCTGATAGAGGCATCCTTTAAAATGCCCGCAGGCAAGCTGATGGAGCTTTCGCGAATGCAGAACTGCTTCAAACAGGGTGTGGCGGATATTCAAAACGAGTTCTCCGAGGCGATGAAGAGGAAACTGGCGGGAAGCTTCGACGACGCGCTCCAGTACATCAGCATCCGCTACCGCAAGGCGGACACCAAGGCGGCCAATCGTTCCTTCAAGCTGGGGGTGAGCTGCGGGGCCGCCCAATTCGGCTTTTCACTGGACCGTGTCCGGCAGGCGGGAACGGAAGGCAACTTCATGGTCAGCACGGTATGGTTCGGATCGTACAGAGGCGCCAATCAAGCAGGAGGCTGGCCGGAGAAGACCGTGCCGATGCCGGTCATCCTTTCCTGAGGATCAAGGACAAGGTCCAGGGCCGGCAGGCGTTGTAGACAGGCAGGATCGTCATCTGCCCAGCAGGATGTCCCGGACCCGGGCCAGCTCGTCCGGGGCGTCCACTTCCACGGAGTCGTGGAGCGTCTCCACCACCCGAATCCGATAGCCGAACTCCAGGGCGCGCAGCTGTTCCAGCGATTCCAGCCGTTCCAGCTTGCCCTCTTCCAGGGCGGTAAAGGTGCGGAGAAAGGCCCTCCGATAGGCATAGATCCCGTGGTGCTTGTAATAGGCGATGGTATGGCGGTCGTCCCGGACATAGGGGATCGTGGAGCGGGAGAAATAGAGGGCGTTGAAGGCGGAATCGAAAACCACCTTGACGCAATTGGGGTGGGTGATCTCTTCCGCACGGACAATCCGGTAGATCAGGGTCGCCATGGGCAGGTCAGGATCTTCCCGGAGGGGCCGGGTCACCTCGTCGATCTGGTCCGGTTCAAAGATGGGCTGATCCCCCTGGACGTTGACGACGATGTCCTCCTCTTGCAGATCCAGCGAATTAACCGCTTCGGCGATACGGTCCGTCCCGGAGCGATGTCGCCCCGCCGTCATGATCGCCTTTCCGCCAAACTTCCGGACCGCCTCAAAGATCCGTTCATCGTCCGTGGCCACCGCCGCAGCGGAAACGAGACTCGACTGGAGCACCCGTTCGTAGACATGCTGGATCATCGGTTTGCCGCAGAGATCGGCCAAGGGCTTTCCCGGAAAGCGGCTGGAAGAATAACGCGAGGGGATAATGCAGACGATTTTCATTTCAGGTTCTCTTTTCGCTTTTACAGATGGGGATCCTCGGCCTGGAGATGATTCTTGACGTAATCGGCCACGGCTTCCTCGAGGGAGGAAAAATCGGCCTCCAGCCCGGTCGCTCGCAGTTTTTCCATCCGCGCCTCGGTGAAATACTGGTACTGGCCGCGGAGCGATTCCGGCATGTCGATGTAATCAATACAGGGCGGGAGGTTCATCGCCGCAAAAACGGCATTCACCAGATCGTTCCATGTCCTCGCCCGGCCGGTGCCCAGGTTGAAGATCCCGTTGATCTCGGGATGCCGGACAAACTGCCAGAGAACATCCACACAGTCCTTCACGTAGACGAAGTCCCGCATCTGTCCCCCAGCGGCGTAATCGGGGGAATGGGACTTGAAAAGCCGCACCCGCCCCGTATCCATAATCTGGTGGAAGGACTTGAAGACGACGCTGGTCATGTCTCCCTTGTGGTATTCGTTGGGTCCGAAGACATTGAAAAACTTGACCCCCACGATGCGGTCGATCAATCCATGCCGGATGGCCCATTGGTCGAAGAGCTGCTTGGAATAGCCGTACATGTTGATCGGCCGGAGCCGGCAACTCCCCTCCAGGTCATCGTCAAACCCCAGCGATCCGTTGCCGTAGGTGGCCGCGGAACTGGCGTAGACAAATCGGACATCGTGGCTGACCGCCCACTGGGCCAGATCGCATGTATAGTGGAAGTTGTTCTCCATGAGATAGTCGGCGTCCCGCTCCGTCGTGGACGAGCAGGCCCCCATGTGAATCACGGCCTCGATATTTTCCGCCGACAGAATGTCTTCTTCCAGCATATGCCGAAAATCTTCCTTATGGATATAGTCGGCGTAGCTCCGATTGACCAGATTCTTCCACTTGTCCGACTCACCCAGATTGTCCACAATCAGGATGTCGTTTATGCCTTCCGAATTCAGCTTCCAGACGAAGGCGCTGCCGATAAAACCGGCTCCGCCGGTGACGATAAACACGATGTTCTCTCCTTGCAGTTGGAAATTAAAGGACGTCGGCAGCCTTTTCAATCGCCTGGCGAATCGTCGCCAGCCGCTCTTCCGGCATCCGGATGTTGATCCCCATGACCAAAGTGCGGCCCAGGAGATCTTCCGCCTGCGGGATGTCCTGCCGCTCGTAGCGCACCGTTCGTTGATTCATGGGATTGGTAAAGGGGAACTTCTTCGAGTTGGCCGTCGATTGCGAAAGGAAGTGCTCCCAGTTCGGCAGATAATGCCAGGCGTTTCTCTTGTAGCAGACCGTATCGACGCCGCCGGCGCCGAGGGCCTGCTGGAATTTTTCCGCCGCACCTTCATCGGGCAGGTTGAAGGCCAGGAAGGTGGCCGTATCGCCCTGGGGATCGGGAAGATCCCGGAATTTGACCCCTTTCACTCCTGACAGCAGGGCTTTGATTGCCGCCTTGTTTTTTCTCTGCTCGGCAATCATGGTATCGAGCTTCCGCAACTGGGCCAGCCCCAGGGCCCCCTGAAGCTCGTTCATCCGGTAATTGAACCCCAGGATCGATCGACCCTCCATGGCCCGGCTGACCTTGGGATTATGGTCATGGCCGTGATCATGATACTCGTCGGACCGGTGATAGAGGGTTTCGCTGTTCGTAATGACTATGCCGCCTTCGCCGGTGGTCATGGTCTTGTAGTAATCAAAGCTGAAGATCCCCATGTCGCCGAAGGTCCCCAGCTTTTTCCCCGAGAAAGAGCCGCCGCATCCCTGGGCGTTGTCCTCCAGGACGAGAAGATTGTGGCGGCGGGCCACTTCCAGAACCTTGTCGATGCGGGCGCCGGAGCCGCACATGTGCACCGGAATCGCCGCCTTGGTATAGGGAGAGATCTTGCGCTCCATGTCGGCGGGGTCCATGTTCAGGGTTTCGTCGATATCCGTCAGGACGGGAATCGCCCCAACTTCGAGGACCGCCTCCCAGGTCGCCAGAAAGGTGAAGGCCGGAACGAGCACTTCATCGCCAGGCCCGACATCCAGGGCGGTCAGGGCGATCTTGAGGGCCGATGAGCCGGACGTGACCCCCAGGGCATAGCCTGCGCCGCAGTAACGGGCAAATTCCTCTTCGAACTGCCGGACCTTGAAAACGCCCTTCCGTTCGTTGTCAAAACCATATCGCATCAGGATGCCTGTTTCCATGACCTCCATAACTTCCTTGAGTTCTTCCGGACCCATCAGCTCAAAACCGGGCATGATCCATCCTCCCTGATATTCCCTTATTAATTTCCGGAAAAAATAAGTTTCCGGGAGAGGAAAGTCAAGTTCTTTTATGGCGAAAGAAATCCCGACGGACAACGTGCTCTGCCCTGTGCCTCATTCTTCCATTGACAGGCGGAACCGTTCTGCTTATATTTTCAACGTCTGACAGTTGAATTTATAAATAATCGGAAAACATTTGGTGATATTTATGGAAATTGTGACAACGAAGGAAAAGGACACAGTTGTTGTCTCCGTCAAAGAGAAAATCGACGCTGTTACCGCACCGGAATTTGAAAAGACGCTTGCAAACCTGATGGTCCAGGGCGAGAAGACTTTTCTTCTCAACTTCAGCGGCCTGGACTACATCAGCAGCGCCGGCCTGCGCAGTATTCTGGCCACGGCGAAGCAGCTGAAGCCGAAAGGCGGAAAGATTCTCTTTTCCGGACTGAAGGGACCTGTCAAGGATGTGTTCAACATCTCCGGATTCGGCACCATCTTCAAAATATTTGAAACCCAGGAAGATGCCCTGAAATAGGTCAAATGTATGACCATGCCCGCAACGATCACATTGCCAGGAATTCTGGACTCCCTCTACGATCTCATGGCCTTCGTGAGTTCCCATGCCAGAGAGCAGGGTTTTTCCGTAGAGAGAATCCGCGATATTGAACTGGCCGTAGAGGAAGTCCTCGTCAACATCATCAAGTATGCCTACGGGAATTGTGATCACCAGGGCAGCATCGAGATCACCTGCAAAGCGGCCGAGGGGCGAAGCCTTGTTCTTGAGATCGCGGATTCCGGCATCCCCTTCGATATCACAGCTGTTCCCGACCCGGATGTGAACGCGGACATTAATGACCGTCAGATCGGGGGGCTGGGGATTTATTTCGTAAAACAGCTCATGGACGAGGTTCGATACCGTCGCGAGGATGGCCGGAACAAATTAACGCTCGTCGTCCATAAAACCGTTTACTCCTGATTTTTCCTCCCCTGCCGCTATATCCTCTGGAATGCCCGGCACCATAAGGATACCTCATGATGCTTAATGGTCAAAATGGAGTAAAACTCTGCATTGACCGTCTTTTTCTTCCGATTCGATGCGATCCGCATACTGCTGAATGATCCGGAAGGAAAGGTTGATGAAGGCATTTTCGTCATCGAGAAGGGCTTCTCCCTCTAAAAAGACATCGGAAAATTCGACGGGAGTTCCTTGATAACGGATCGTAATGTTCAGATTGAATTCGTCGAAGAAAACTTCCGCAACGATCTTGCCCTCTGCGATCCCCAGGTGAGAGGCAGACTCAAAGAATTCATTGAGGGCCATCTTCGCCTTCTGAACAACCTCCCCGCGCGCCCCCCAGGCTGCCCCCTGGTTTTCCATGAAGGTGAAGATCGTTTGTGAAGAATCAACGCCGGGCTCAAGCTCCAGCATCTCCCTGCGGGCGATGCCGATGCGGAAGAGCAGATTCAGGCTGATCGCCAGAATGGTCGTCACCGCGAGGGAAGAGCTGAAGAACGGTTCCAGCAGGGGATGAAAATTTCGGTAAAGGCCCGGGAAGATATCCGCACTGATTCCGAACATGAGCGATATGCCGACCACAAAGGTCTTCCGAACGTCCATCATACGGGAGGTCATGATCTGGATGCCTGAAATCACCATGAAACTCACCATGAAAACAAGCGCCCCTCCCATGACGGGTTTCGGCATGATGCTGAAGACCGCTGCCATTTTAGGAAGAAACGCAAGGGCGATGAACATCCCGCCGGTCACAAAGGCGACGATGCGGCTTGTCGTTCCCGTGGCGGCACTGAGGCCCACACTGCCTGCATAGAGGGATTGCCCCATTCCTCCCAGCAGGCCGCCGAAAACAGAGGCGAGCCCGTCGGCCAGCATCCCCCGTTGGATGTTATTCAGGTCGGGCCTTTTCCATTCCGAATCGTTGATCTTCTGGCACATGGTAAAGGTCGCCACCGCTTTCAACGACGAGGCAATTGTTGCCGAAATGAAAGGCACAAGCAGGAGGGGGCTGAAGGACCAGCCGATATGGGAGAGATCGGGAAAAGACAGGAGAGGGGACTGGGAGATCCTTTCCAGATCGGATGCTTTCAGAACACCCAGCAGGTATGCGGCAAGGTAACCTACGCCCATGCCAATGATCACGGAATAGAAGCGAAGCTTCCCCTTGCTCCAGACATTCGTCCCCACCATCCCCGCCAGGGTGGCGGCGGCAACGAAGAGATTCGCGGGTTGAACGGCATCTTCCTTGCCCGAAATGCCGAAGAAATTGCTGATCATCACAGGGACGATATTGAGCCCGACCATGGTGAGGACCACTCCCGTCACTTCCGGGGGAAAGAGAATCCTCATGCGGTTGATGCCCCGCGAGATGAGACATTCCAGGAAACCGGAAAAGACGGTCATCCCGAAAATCATGGAGATCCCGCCCGTAAGCCCCGCCAGAATGGAACAGGAGACAAAGGTCGGATCGATCCCCTCCGTACAGAGATAGCCGCTCCCCACGGGACCTTTATTGAGGGCCTGAAGGATCGTGGCAATGCCCCCGGCGATCATGGACATGCAGACGATGCTCTGAACAAGTTCCGGAGTGCCGCCGATCTCTCTTGCGATCAAAGCGGCGGTGATAAGCCCGGCGGTAAGGAAAAAAATATGCTGGATGGCAAGGACGAGGATGATACGAAGGGGCGGGATATCGTCCACGCCATAGACCAGATTCGAAGGTTTCCGGGGCATAACGATTCTACCTTTTCTCCCGTTTTTTCATTGCTGATTTACACGGTTCAATATCGCTCCATGATCTGCACGAGCCTGCGTCAACCCGGCTCCCTCTTTCCTAACCGTCGCACTTTCAATACGTCCCGGCAACCGCCTCTATCGAAGCGTCCTGAGGTCCCCGGTATTGTAACGCCAGGATGGTTATGTCATCGGACTGGGGGGCGCCCGCAGCGTACCCATGGACGTCCGCCAGAACCTTTTTCAAGAGCTCATCGGACTGCTTTCCCTTGACCTCCCGCAGAGACGAAAGGAGTCTTGCCTCCGAAAAAAGCGCCTGCTCCCTGTTCATGGCTTCTGTGACGCCATCGGAGTAAATGATGATGGCATCGCCTTTCTCGAGAGTGAGTGTTTCCCGGGTGTAGGGGCTGTCTTCAAAGATCGCGATGGGCAGGGACCCCATCGAGGAGAGAAACTCCAGATTTCCTGAGCGGCGGAGCATCACGGGCGGGTTATGACCAGCGTTGCTGAATTCCACGATTCCCGTCCGCGTATCAACAATTCCACAGAAAACAGTGGCAAACATCGACATCTCATTTCCTTCACAGAGTGCATTGTTTACTTTGAATAGGACTTGGTCGACACTCGCTTTTTCACTCATGGCAGACTTGAGCAGGGTCTTTGTAACAGCCATGAAGAGCGAAGCCGGGATGCCCTTTCCGGAAACATCCCCCAGCAGAAAGGCCAGGTGATCATGGTCGACAAAGAAAAAGTCGTAGAAGTCCCCCCCCACTTCCTTTGCAGGTTCGAGGACAGCGGCAAGGTCAAATTCCGGCCTGTCGGGAAAGGGAGGAAACATCTTGGGGACCATGCTCATCTGGATCTCCCGGGCCGCATTGAGTTCACCGGCAATCGTGTTTTTTTCCTGCTCCCAGGCACGCTGCTTGACCAGATTCACAACGACAGAGACGGAGATGCCCATCCCGATGGCGTTTGCCAGAATCATGGGAAGAGTGAACATTTCCACGATTTTCAAGGAATCTTCGAAGGGACGCGCGATCAGGAGGGTTAATCCCGCGTGAAGGATCTGGATGACCACGGCCACAATCACCGCCCCGGTCACACCGATAAATTCCCCTTTTTTCCAAAGGAAAACCAATCCGCCAACCAGTCCGGCGACAAGCGTGGCCAACGCGCAGGAGACACAGGTAAAGCCCCCCAGGAAATACCGGTGGACGGCGCCGATGAGCCCGGCGCCGATTCCGGCAAGGGGACCGGCGAAGAGGCCCGCCAGGGCAGGACCGAGATCCCTTGTATTGGCAAAGGCGCCCATAAACTTGAAACCGCTCGCCGTGCCGTAGATGGATAAGAGACCGAAGATCAGGATGAGAAGAAGCTGACTTTTCCAGGAGATCCTCTTCTTAAGAAAGTCATCGTAAAAGCGGCTCCTGGACAAAAAATAAGCGACTACGGATATGACGGCCGTGCTGTTGATCAGCGTCACAACCACTTCCCTCACTTCATTCATACACCCTCCGAAATTCCGTTGAATAAAACCCGCTGCTCATTGATCCGGAATCGTTATATACAGAAAAATCGCCACTTTTGAATCGATATTTCTCTGATTGTCTGACAGGAACCTGCTGTTTCAGAGGCGGGAGTATAGCCAAGCTAAAATAGCATGTCAAAACAATATAATCCGGACGCGGCCTTTACCATGGACGCGCGATTGACACCCGATCGGCCTTTCTCTATACTTCCGGAATTACTTTCGGAAAAGAAAGCGGGACCCGTCAGGGACCTTTGCCTATCCAACCAATGAGATGGCCTTTATGAAAATCCTGTTTCTGGAAATTGAGACCGATTCCACCTGGACCCTGGCTTCGATCGGGGCGGCTTTTATTGCCTCCTATGTCCGGAAGCATGGTCATGAGGCAGCCCAGTTCAAGGTTCAACCCGATTGCACCACTACCGGGATCATTGCGGCGATTGAAAATGAGTCGCCTGACCTTCTCGGTTTTTCTCTTACAACGAGACAGTATGCAAGGGCCGTTTCCATCGCCGTCGAACTGCGGAAAAAACTGGACCTTCCGATTGTCGCCGGCGGGCTCCATCCGACGTTTTCCCCTCAATCCGTGCTGGGCTCCGGAGCCTTCGATTTTGTGTGCCTGGGGGAAGGAGAAGAAGCCGTTTGCAACCTGCTTTCGCACTTGGGAAAGGGAAGAGCCCTCCATGCCGCAAAAATTGCCAATCTCTGGGTAAAGGGTTCTAAACGGCCTGAATTGCGTCCGCCTCTGGCCTGCCAACAGATCCCTTTTGTGGCCCGGGACTTGTTGAAGGAAACCCACGGGGTTTTCCATATCAGCACCATGCGGGGCTGTCCTTTCCAGTGCACGTACTGTGCCGGAGGCGCCATCAATCGTCTCTACGGCAGCGGTTACCTGAGGAGAAGACCGGTCGGCGATGTCCTGGAAGAACTGCGCCGGATCGACAGACATACGCCCATCAGCTATGTCATTTTCCTCGATGACACCTTCACGGTGAACAGGGGCTGGCTGGAAGACTTCTGTACGTTGTACGGGAGGGAATTCGGTCGAGGATTTTCCCTCAACGCCCGGCCGGATACGGTCACACCCGAGCTTATAAGCCTTTTGGCAAAGGCCGGCTGCAGACATATCGTCTACGGAATTGAAAGCGGCAGTCGACGGGTTCGGGAGACTATCCTCAACAGGCCGGGGGACAATCGGCAGTTCATCGAAGTCTTCCGCTGGACGAAAGAAGCGGGTATTCTGGCAACGGCCAACTATATGCTCGGAATCCCCGGCGAGACGCCGGCAGATATCGAATCGACCCTGGCCCTGAACGAAGCGCTTGACCCGGATGACTTCGGCCATTTTGTCTTCCACCCCTACCCGGGGACCCCGCTGTTCGAGCTATGCCGGCAGAAAGGCTACCTGCCGGAAAATCACGAGGAGCTGCCTGCAGACAACCGGCGGTCGATCCTGATATTGCCGGACCTGACCCAAGATGCCATTCGGCATTATGATCAAGTCTTCGCAACCGTTCGCGAAAACCGCTATCTGCAGCGATACGGCAGCCCTCTGACTGAGGCACAAAAGGCCGAGGCGATCAAAAACCTCCGAGGCGGCAGGCCTACCGGCTAGAAACGGTCTTTATTTCTTGACAGGCAACGCCTCGTTTTTTATTCTTCGCACAAAGAGGGTCAAGTTCTTTTCTTAATACAGGCGAGATGTTGAAGACGGCATCTCTCCTGCGGGGTCATTTTTCAGACAGCCTTACATCAGGGGAGTCGCATCATGAGCCAGAAAGCGGATGTCATAAAATTCAATCCGGCAGAAATTCCTCCAGGGAAGGAAAAGCGCCTGCAGCTCGATTCCGGTCGTCAGATCGTCGTTTCCTCCGCTGATCGGGAGGAACTCATCCAGATCTTCGAACCGGAGGGGGAAATCTCCGTGAGCCTCCGCATGACGGATGCCGGACCGGTTTTCACCGTACAGGGGGCTCGCCTGGAGATCAAGTCAACAGAGACCCTTTCCCTGGAGGCAAAGCGGATCAATATCCACGCCCAAGAGGAAGCAGTGATAAACAGCGAAGGGGGATTGGAAATCGATTCCGCAGCAAAGACGGACATCCGTTCCGACGGCGACATTCGCCTGGAGGGAAAGATCATCCATTTGAACTGATCTTTATCAAGAGGACTTCGGCTTCTCATGAAAAGAGGAGGATAGCTTATGCCGCCAGCCGCCCGTGTAGGGGACATGGTACTCCAGGATGCACCCCATTGCCACGCCCCCATTCATCCGCCGGCGCCGGTTCCGACGCCTGTCCCTCACCCGGCGCTTCCGCTGACCATCATCACCGGCATGTTTACCGTGCTGATCGGGAAACAGCCGGCTGCGCGGGTGACAAGTACAACCACGCCCTGCACCCTTCCCGGCTGTGTGCCGGGAGGCCCCGGCACGGTCGTCATGGGATCGGCAACCGTCATGATCGGCGGTCTTCCCGCAGCCAGGGTAAATGACCTGACCGCCCATCCCGCCTGTGTCGCACCCATTCCCAGCCCTACGGGAAAGATCCTTCCGCCCGGATGTCCAACGGTCATGATAGGAGGATAAATCCCATCAAACGGCTTCATTTTGAAAAACTCACCCCCCTCTGTCCGGTATGCAGAACAGCAGGCTGCGAATCCCCGCTGGAGATCGGAGCCGTTCTCAAAGAGGGCAAAGACACCATCACGGAAGGGGTCCTCGTCTGTTCCAACCCTTCCTGCCTCAGTGAATATCCCGTGCTTGACGGCATCCCCATCCTTGTTGCCAACCTGAGGACCTACATTGCCCAGAATTTTCTGCCGATTCTCTGCCGGGACGATCTGAGCGAAACGATGGAAAGTCTCCTGGGGGACTGCTTCGGCCCGGGATCGGCCTTCGATTCCCAACGCCAGTATCTCAGCACTTACGCCTTTGACCACTACGGCGATCTGGACCCCGGAGAACCGGCGCCTTCTTCCGCTCCGCCGGGGTCGGTGCTCAACCTGTTGAGAGAGGGCCTCCAGGTCGCCGGACACGCACAAAGAGGTCCCGTCATCGATATCGGCTGCGCCGTCGGGCGCACGAGCTTCGAACTCGCCGAAGCGCTCGATGAAATCGTCCTGGGCATCGATCTGAATTTCGGCATGCTGAAGACGGCCGCCGCGATTCTCGAAAAGGGATGCCTTTCCTATCCCCGCCGCCGGGGCGGCATCGCTTTCGAGCGCCGGCGGTTTCCCGTCGCCTTCGCAAAGGCGGAGAAGGTCGATTTCTGGGTATGCGACGCGACCGCCCTTCCCTTTGCCGAGGAGACATTTTCCGCGGGGGTCAGCCTCAATGTCTTGGACTGTGTCTGGTCGCCCTATGATTTTTTAAGGGAAATCAGCAGGATTCTGATGCCCGGCGGCAATGCCGTCCTCTCAACCCCCTACGACTGGACCGCCAACGCCACTCCTGTGGAGGCCTGGCTGGGAGGTCACTCCCAGCGGTCGGAGCAACAGGGATCAAGTCCGGACGTCCTGCGCTCCCTGTTGTCCGGCGGCCGGCATCCCCATGCGGTTGAGGCGTTGGAGCTCATCTCCGAAAAGGACGTCCCCTGGACCCTGAGACTTCACGACCGAAGTATCATGGAATACCTGGTTCATCTGATGGTTATCCGGAAAAAACACGGAGAATAGGCTGGCGCTGACCGGTCAGAAGGAAGGGGGATCTGGAGCGTTCCAAATCTCCCTTCAAAGCAGAGCAGCGCCTTTCGCAATGAGATTCCCTTTGATTACAGCAGGATCCTGTCCCGGCTGGCGTTCGCTTCCTGGGAAGTCCTGCTGCCTTTGACCGCCCCGGTGTAAAGGTTGGGGATGCACAGGTTCGGGAAGGCGTCTCCCAGACGTTTATCCTTCTCTTCCATGGCCAGCAGGAACCCCTCGGCAGTCATATTACGGAAGCGGATGGAAAGGTTGTCATGCACCGTTTCCGCATACAGCCAGCAGACGAACTGCCCGAGCAGGAGGGCAGCGGAATACCTCCCGTCAGGTGCGGAGGACGTCTTGCTGCCGGGGTGATTGAAGACATAGGAGAAAACGGCTTCATGAAGTTTGAGGAGGATTACCGCCCGGGAACGGCGGACCTTCTCGTAGTTTTCCAGTTCCTGCTCCCAGGCCTTCAGGGCGGGCTCTGCTTTTACTTCAAAAATTTTGACATCCTTCTCCAGGGCGGCGCACTGTTCCTCTTTTTGTTTTGTTTTCTTCTCCAACTCGCTGAACTGATCCTTAAAAAACTTCGTCTGCTGCTCCGGCTTCAGGTTCAGGATCTGCCGTAACTGCAGCCGTTCATGCAGAGAATAACCGGATTGATCGATTGCATCTCGTCCTTTCGCTACCAGATTCTGAATTTCCTTCAATTTTTCCAGCTTCTCGTTCGTTTCGGCAAGTTTGGACAGAGCTTTGTTCAACTCCAACAGCTTTTTTTTGACAGGACTCACCGCAACATAGCGCGACTCCCAGACGGCTTCCAGTTTCAACAGGTCCTGGACGCTGTCCTCGTCCTTCTTTCCCAGAGCGCGTTCATTCTTTTCGTACTTGTCCACCAGTTTATCGATGGGGGTCAAAGAGGAAGGCCGAATTCCGGAAACGGAACTGAGAGCGCGCCACGAGGTCGAAAGGCGCACATAACTGTGCCAGGCCTCTCCGAAACATTCGTGCTTTCCCGCCAATGCCGCCAGCTCTTCCCGGCATTGATAGGCCCGCAGATCCAGGTACTGCTGCTGTTTGTTCAAACGGACAATCTCCTGGGAAAGGGAGATGGAGGCGTCGATGGCATCGGAAGGGAGGAGGGATTGGAAATGGGCGAGTGTGCTGGTAAAACCCTTGGCGGGCCGGAATTTATCCGTGATGATTTCCGCCAGACCACTTTTCATGCATTCCCAGACCGCACCGATGCAGTTTCCGTTATAGCCTTTCATCTTGTAATAACGGAATCCCTCTTCGTAGCTGCGGAATTTATAGTTCATGGCGTCGATGGAAAGCCCCCAGGGGGAGCGCCCCAGATACACCTCTCCGGGAATAATGGGGGCAGGCAGACAGGAACAGGGAACATAGACCCGGACGTAAGGCTGCTTGCGAATCTCCATCTTATCGATGAGACTGTTCTGATCCGTCAGATAGCGGGCTCTGCTCAATGCGACAATCTCCGGCGCCTTCGCACGATATTCCACCTTGTCCATCTCATAAAAAAATTTTTGATCGGATCTGGGCTGAATCTTGAGGTCGGCAAGGTTGCTAAAATTTCCCTCACACTTGAATTTCGTCTTTAACCGGTCCTGAGTCTCCTGATCCAACTGATTCCACTGGCTTTCGGCAAGATCCTTGAAATCATCAAGGCCGCCCGCCAGTTTTGACCATTGCACCCGGATAAACTGGAGCTTCAACAGCAGGATCACATCGGCATCACCGCTCATCTCACTGGACCGATCCGATCGGGTATCCGTGTTGCGGCTGCCACGCTGCGCTTCCGTGTCTTTGGAAGCACCGTCTCCCGGCCACCAGCTGATGTACTTGACCATTTTATTTTTATTTTCCCGGTTGCTGTAGCGGCTGAGTTTCATCGCCGCATGGCCGGGCCTCATTTTGGAGGGATTTAAAACGTCTTTTTCATGCCAGACATACACGACCGCTTCTTCATGAAAGGATCTATGCCTTTCTCCCGATGGCCCCTTGTTTCCAATCGTAAATTTCGTTGTCTGATATTTTGCCGTCGGCATGCTCCAGGCATTCCCCGTAGGTCCGGTCTTTCGGGCAAACAACTCCGGCGCCTTTGCCTCCTGCGCGTAAAGCGCTTTGAGCTGTTTGTCTACCTGTTCATCGAGATTCTTTATAGTTGTCTTGCACATTTTACCTCCCATAGTCCTTATCCGGCGAAGATTCCGGGATCAAGGCGCATCCCTGCTGAATTCACGCTACGGGGCTCCGGTCTTTCTCCCCTCAGCAACGCAACGTCCCGCGTTGCCGCGTATTACAGGCAAAGCCTCATGAAATCGTGCTGCAATATCTGTGGCAAGGAAAAGTGCAGTTCCCTGAAACGACAGAAAAAGGCGCCATCCCGGCAGGGGAAATCGCTAATAATCGTCTTCGGAGTCCTGATCATAGCCGGTCATTCCGCCATATTCCCCGGACCCAGAGGACACCCCCATATCAGGGGGCTCCGGATTAAAGCGCACAAAGCTCTCCAGATCGACCTTATACAGCTCCTGCATGGCTTGCCAGGCCACGGTTTCCCTGTATTCGGCAAAGGCTGCCAGATCATTGATATGGGCCGCGGAATTGAGGGCAAAGTTGAGGAACAGCTTCGGGAAATAGATCCTGGGATCAAAGCTGGCGATGATGGCGTTGATGTCATCGGCGACAATGGCCGCACTGGAAAATTTTTTCTCGGCGATCAGGTCGTCGAAGGCTTCCAGTTTCTTGATGAGCATCTTCAGATGATAAGATCCTTCCAAACCGGGGATCTCTGCCCCCGCCTCCGGACCGGACGGGTGGAACCGCCTCTTCTCCTCCCGCCGCAATTCCTGTTCCATGCGGTCCTGGGCCGCTGTTTCTTCCTCAACTTCGAAGCCTGTTTCTTCCGCCGGTTCCGCCTCTGATTCGCGATAGACAAGGCGTTGGAATGCCTTCAGCCAATCGGTGATCTTTGTCAGACCTTCAAGAATGGGAGTGGCTGCATCTTCCAGCACAGGACCCAGGATGCGCCGCAGGCTGTCCCCGGCATCCAGAGCCTCCTGCACCTGATCGCTGGACACTCCGGAGACCCATTCTTCATAAAGATCGCTCTTTTTTTCCTCCTCATACTGCAATGTCCGGAAAATCTGCTTGGTGAGCCAGTTCAAAGAGGTCTGGAGATGCTTTCCCCGGTTTCTCACCGGCCCTAATGCTTCCAGATTCTCACTGAGGAGGTCTGCCAAGGACAAATAGATTTCCGCAAGGGCCGCAACGCCCCCTTCAATGAAATGGCCATAGAAGAAGTAACCGATAATGCGGATGTCATAGATCTTTTCAGTTAAAATCGCCTCTGCCAGGGTTGCCGCTTCTTCGTAGTTTCCCTCCTGCACCAGGGTGGCGATATCGCCGAAGCGCGGATCGGTGGTTTCCATGCCGGGGCTCTCGCTCACTTCGAGCGTTCCCTGGATCAGTTCGATGTTCATGAGGATCTCCAGTCTTTAATTTGGCTGCTAAGTCAATTCTTTCCTTATTCTTTCCAAGGCTTTGCGATGGCGTATGCGCGCGATTTCCAGGGCCGTTTCCGGATCCGCGGTCAGACAGGCAAGGCAGATTTCAAACCCCTCGATGGTCTTCAAGTTAGCGGGGAGAACTCGCCGCTGGCAGGCGGAACAGATCAGTCCGGCGGGCTGTTCCCCCGCAACGCCGGAGGCATCTGGACCTTCACCGGAACGGTCGGGTTCCGCCTTGGGAAAGGGCTTCGGTTTCCGGGCCTCGATCTCCGGCAGTCTGTAGTAACAGTCCGGGCAGTAGGGGCGGCCGTCAAAGGACTTGCTGGCGATGGATGGGATCTGCCTGCCGCAGCCGGAACACTGAACGGGGCTGCTGAAGTCCACACGGACCTGCATCACTGGCGGCTTCTCCGAACGGTCCTGATCCGGCTCCTGGTCACCGGCTTCCTGTCGTGGCGGAATCTCCGGTTTTCTGATGAGATTTTCATAACATTCCCGGCACAGCATCATCCCGAGCAGTTCATGCCCCGTGTCCGGTTCGATTTCCCTTTCGCAAAGGAGGCAGTGCAGCGGCTCCTCCGTTGCCGCCGGTGGTTGGGGTTCCGCCGGCTCCTTCTTTCTTTCTTCAGCCTTGTTCATCAGGGCTTGAAAACATTCCAGACAGAATGCCCATGAAGCGACCGTTTTATATTCCCGTCCGGAAAGATCGATGCCGCATTTCTTACATTCCATAGCAATTCCTTTCCCTTTTCTTCTTTTCCCCCTTATCCCGGCTCTCCCGCAACGGTCCCTTCACCGGCGGCTCGGAAGAATTCGCCGACATGCCCTCGAAAGATGCGGACCCGCCGATAGGTTTCCTCGTCGCTTTGAATCCTGTCATAGCCCAGATAGGTTTCCGCATGGAGCCGCACCCACCTTTTCTGGGATTTCAGAACAAGAAGAATTTCCAGATCAATGCCGACCGGCTGCAGAACGGGAAAGACCAGGCTGGAGAGCCGATTTTTTATTTCTCTCGGCCAAGGCACCTGGGTATCGGTCATCTCTTCCTCACTGTACAGGGTGATCCTCAGGCCGTTGATCGGAATGCTGGTCTTGTGGCCGAAAATCGCATCATGGCCAAGGGCTGTTTTTCCCAGCCGGACCGGCTGTGTCTGCACATCGCTGCTGAGCACGGCATTCTCCACCTGAACGCCGATCTCAGGGAAAACCTTCTGGAAAAGCCAATGCAGCGTACTGATGGATTTGAGGTTGAGGATGTGAAGGTAGCGCCGCTTGGTCAATTCCCAGTGAGGAAAAAAGAAATGGTTTATTTCCGGATAAATGTTGCAGAGATAATCGCGGATCAGTTTGTGATCGAAATAGGCGATAAAGTCGGCAAGGGACCCTCTTCCCGTTTCTTCGCCTTCCATTTTTTTCCTGAAGTAGGAGGGGAGAGGAGACTGAACACCCAGCAGGCCCATGTTCAGCGTGATGACTGCCTCGCGAACGGGCTCCTGATTGAACAGGATGTCATGGATCAGGCCGGATTGTGAACAGATGCTGTTGTGACTCCGAAACCGGATTTCTTCCGACGAATAATTCCAGGTCTTCAGAAGTCGCAAAAGAGACATGACATCGAATTCATGGATTCTTCCCGATACTTCTTTTTCCAGATTATTCATGGGTGCAATTCCATTGATAACGTCCCCCCCCTGCCGCGTATCGAAGAAACCCTGTACAGCAGGCGGGAGATAGGGCTCATTTCCGCGGTCGGCTGCGGCCGGCCATCTCAAAAGCCTCTACCAGATCCTCGAGCCGGTTCAAGACCTCATGGATGGCGGGAATTCTTTCTTCCTGATCTTCTGCCGGGGCCTGATCCGTTCCATCAGCCGGAAAAGCGGGCGTAAGGAGGGCATGCAACTCATCCAGAAGCAGGTTCAGCACCAGGGCATCGTCTCCGGAAAACTGTTGCTGGACGAGTCTCTGCAGCTCTTCAAAAATCTCCAGGGCCGATTGCCCTCCCCGATCAGGGACAGGCGGCCTTTCTTCACGATTTCCCGCTTTCTGCCAATTTCGATGCAGACGTTCCGGGGAAAATAGGTCATCGATTTTTTTGGGCATGGCTTTACCGCCGCTTACGATAACAGGATCCTCATTCAGTGAAATTTACCCAGAATCACAAAAAAGACATAGGCAGCCAGAAGCACGCCGGCCATGATCAAGTAATTCCAATAGGGCGAATGGAACTTCTTGAATTTAACCCTCTCATCGGCTTCCGCCAAAGGGAGTTCGATCTCTTCCTGCTTAAGCTTTGCCTGCAGTTTCTTCAGATATTCCGTTATCTTGACGGGATTGCTCTCATAACGCCCGCGAAATCCGTAACGTATGCAGAAAAAATAGACTTCATAAACAAAAGTGGGCGTCTGAGGCTTCGGCAGAATGTCATCGAGGATCTCGAAAAAGACCTCTCCGGCGTCTTCGATTTGAAAAAGCTCCTTTTGAAGAAGGGGCCAGCTGGTATTCATGGTCCGTAGCAGGTTTGTCTGGATCAGCTCATCGATCTGAGCCACAATGGCAAAAAGGACCATGTATGTATCCCTCTCGGAATACTGCTCGGCCAGCGCAGCCCGGAGAAAGTCCAGCTGATTCCTCAGCTCCGCCCGGATGCGCACAACATCGTCAATGCTGTAAAGGTATCCGGCCTCCGGCTGGCTCTCTTCGCTTTCCCGCTGTTCTTCCCGGACGGCGTAAAGGGACTCTTCAGGAAGATAGAGGCTTCTCCCGCAGAGCTTTTCCATTCTGGTGTAGATCTCATGTATGGCTTCCCATGGTTTGTTTTTCATCGAACTTCCCTTGTTTGAGTAAATCCCGGAGTACTGCCGGCAACCTCTTTCATGACCTCTATTTTGGCGCCGGATATCCAGGCATTGAGAATCTTTTCCACCTGCGTGAGGAAAACCTCCATCAGGGATTCCCTGCTGGGATCATATTCACGAAAGCGCAGGATATATCTATACTTCAGCTGACCGGAAAACCGCGAGTCCCGCAGCGGGGATTTTTCAATGCGGACATCAACCAGGAGTTCGCTGAGCGCCTGCAACTGTTTCTGTCTCGAAATGCCCATGACCTGGAGGATGTCCATCAAATCGTCACGACCCAACGTTTCCCGATTGGTCAGAGTAAGAAAATGGAGAAATCCCTCAATGCTGTCCTGAAAGAGGTTTTCGGCATGAGGGATCGGGTTGACAAGGAGGTTCCACTTCAGCCCGACCGTTCTGCGGCTGTAGGGGGTCACCGTCAGCCTTTCCGAGAATTTTTCGGTAAACCAGGGCTGAAACCAGAGCGCTTCCGTCGCGATGGTTCTGGATTTTTCAAAAGCCTTGGGAAAATGGAGATGGAGATAATGGTGTTTCCGTCCCTGATTGTCTCTCTCCTCTTCAGTCTCATAGGACGGCGCCGACCCGGAAAGAATTCCCGGCTTGATAAAAGCCATCCCTTCCTTGGCGACCTCGTAGACGCCCTGCACAGAATGAACCTCAAAGCCGGAATCCATGTCCGGATGACGAATCGTATAGCGTTCCTGCGTCCCGTCACACATAATCGGTTGGGCCATACCCTGTCGAAGATTGACGATCGGGACGGCGAAGCTCTGGAAGACATCCTGGTTTAAAACGAGTTTTCGCGGCCATCCGGCGTCAAGATCGAGCAGGATCGTAAAATCGCTCCAACTCCCGGAAACCTTGGGAACCTGGACATTCAGGAAGACTTCCTGCCAGGGGAAATGGAAAAAAATCCGCGCCTTCTGCAGGGGATGAGCGAGGCTGTCTTCCTCCTGCGGCATGCCGAAGGATACCTCACAGGGAATCCCGGAAGATGTTTCATCGGCTTTTTCATCAAAAAGGACCGACGCCTTTTTGAGATGACCTTTGAGATGAAAAAGCACCGCCAGGGAAGATTCATAATTATTCAGATGATTGATACAGAAGCTCAGCCGCCCGATCTCTTCACTGCGGGGAAAGGCTGCACTGAAGCGAAGAGCAATCCGGAACCCCTTTTCCCTGAGCAGCATGCTGAATTTGGAAAGCGATACGGGCAGGATGCGCAGGTCAGTCAGAGTTCGGAAAATCGCACCGCCGCCGGATTCCGGAGAAAGGATCATTTCCGATCCTTTCGGAAAAACGACCGGCTCGACAAACTGTCGGGAAGGCACGGCCTGCAGAATCGCCATCGAGGGCATGGGAGCCAGCAGATAGGGGAAAAACTGCTGGAAAATCCTCCGGCTCGTGGCGCTGATGTTTCGTGAACCGGCAAGGCGTGTGCGGGCGGAAAACAGGGCCATTGCTTCGATCAAGCGCCTCACGTCCGGATCTTCCCGGTCCAGGGGAACGCCGGGATGCAGGGATGCGTAAGCGATGCGGAAATTTTCCAGGGCCGTCATCTCTTCCAGAAATGTTTTATAAAGGCTTTCGTCTATCCTCATGTTTCCCGATCGCCCGGTTTTTAACCGATGTTGACGATATCCTTGATGTTGACAATGGAACCTTTGAGATTGGCAATACCGCTCGATTTGAGATCCATCATCCCCGTTGCATCCACAGTGATGCTGGGACTTTTTAATTCCGCACTGGCCGTTCCGGAGAACTTCAAGGTCATCCCGCTTACCTTGGTTTCAGAGGTACTTTCCATCGTGGAATTCATGGCCGTATATTTCGCGTTGCTTGTTGCGGAAACATTTACATTGCTTTTACCGTTGATATTGAAATCCTGGCCGCTTTCATGGAGTGTTTCCTTGGTCGACACGCATTTGATCGTTTCCGCATTGAGCGTAAAGGCTTTGCAGTCGATCTGAATGCCATCCTGCTGCTGGGTGATCGTGCTGGTTTCATTGGCCCCTTTGACCGTCGTTGTAATCTTCGTCCCGTCCATCACAACCGTCTGGGTGATCTTACCCGCACTGTTTTCAACCGTCAGGACGATCCCCTTTTTCTTATCGAGCTCTACGCGGCAAACAAGATTTCCCATAATCGAAATCCATTATTTCCATTATTTAATGAGGTCTACGATGAACTTTCATCTTTGGTCTGCAGAATAATCGTGCCTTCCTGCAACTGAATGATTTCCGTGTCTTTACTGGATGAGCGCTTCATGTTGAGCTGCGGTTTGTTGTCCACGTAGATATGGCTGATGGATGTTTTGCTTTCATCACTCTTGCCGAAGAGAATATGATTTCCCTGGGTATCCATGGGCAGGCGGCCGCCCGGGCGCCAGTCAAGGAACTGGACGATCCGTGCGCGGTGGAAATCGAGCGCCACAAGGACCCGCTCATCCTTGTACGCTGGAAAATAAAAGTGCCCCGGTGCAAAAAGCGGCTCAAAGGGACAAATAACCTGCTTATCTTCAAAAAGCGGGATCTTGACTCGATAGTGATCCTTCTCGGACTGTCCCTCCTTGTCCGTAACGGGAATCTTCTCCGTGTACTGATCGATCTCCGCCTGTGTCTCATCGTCGACAAAGGGGATCTCTAATTTGAATTTCGGACGCTCATAGATCTGATACGTGTCCTCTTTCTCTTCCCCCTGCTCGCTGACGATTTTCCCCTCGACATAGATCGGATAGGAAGGCGCCTTGAATGGCGGCAGATTGAGGGCTTTGTCCTCCTTGAGTTCCAGCTCCGAGTCCAGATCCATCTGATAATGCGTGTACGGCATATTGTGGTCGGCATCGGGAGCGTCATTGGCCGCCTTTGCCCGGAGGAAGATATCCCTGACACGGTATTTCTTGCCCTGGAGAAAAATCTTCTTGCTCCAGAGCCCACCTTCGAACTTGACGACAATGCCGGGACGGTAGGTCATCAGGGGATAACGCCGGTGGGTCAGGGAAACTCCGTGCTTCCGGCTTTTCTGTTTTTTCGATTCCAGCTTGAAAGCCGTCTCGAAATCAGAGGCGATGGGAATGCGCAGCAGAACGTCACGCCGGAGTCCCTTCTCTGCCGTACTGCGGTTCGTTTCGCTTTTCTGGGGATCTTCTGCCAGGACGTTTAAAAATCGATCGTCGTAGCGGAAAGTTTCAGGAAAATCGATCCGGTGATCCGCTACTTCCAGTTCGCTCATGGCCATTTCATCCCCTTCCTGGCCTTTGGTTCCGGAAAGGGTGTAAGAGTTTGTCTGTCCATCGTAGCGCAAGACGCCGTTTTGTGTCGCCGCGAGCCAGACAATGAAATCATAGAAGCTGCTTCCTTCATCCGGAGAGCCGGGGGAAAGCGTATTGATGGCGTATTTGTTGTTCAACATGCCCCAGTCGCATTTCAGATTCACGCCGGATGCCTGATTGGCGTCGATGAGCGCCTTGATGTCCTCATCAACCATCAGATCACAGGGGAAATGCTGACGCCAGAGCACAGAGGCCGGGTCGGCGAAAGAAATCCGGTAATTGCGGTAAAGAACAGGGTCGCCCTTCAGATTTACATTTTCGATGGTGAGTTCGGTAAGCAGTGCCTTGTCCGTGACGTATCCCTGAAGTCTCAAGGGGTCAATCTTCGCCCCCTTCGGCTTTAAATTCGGCTCGATATCCAGTTTTACCTGAATCAGGTCCTCAGTGACGAACTTGGAGAAAAGCGGGTCCCTGCCTTTTTCCGAAGAGACCCAGAAACTGAGCCCGGCAGTAAAGCCGTAAGAGTGGATGTCCGTCTCCAGGGATTTGACATTGGCACCGGGGATTTTAATCGTCGTTCCGCCGATGGTCAGCGCCAGGGTTAATTTTAAAGCGTCCGTAAACATTTCCGACTCCGGAGCGTTGAGATCATGAATTCTTGATATGAAAGTCATTATACACGGAGTTGAACTCCATGAACAATGCCTTCTGAGTATCCCTTACCCGGCATTCAATTTTAAAGGAAATGCGGAAAGGATCCTGATTTTCTTCGATGGAGATCTTCATCAGCTGCAGTCTCGGTTCGTAATGCTCGATATTGTATTTTACCTCCTCCATGATAACCGCCGCCAGTTGATCGCGGGAACTGTACTCGTTCATGTCCCGGATCCCGAAATCAGGAAGGAAGCTGCCGTAGCCCTTCTTGGTATTGAGCACATCGTTCAGATTTTCAATGATATCCTCAATATCATTTTTTTTAACCGCGGCGGAGGAACGGTCTCCGAATTTACTGAAAAGAGTCATCAGGAATATCCATGAAGGAGAATGATTCCGGCTTGTTTGCCGATTTGCCGGCGCAGCGGCAACCACTTATTCGATCCGCCAGAAGATATAAAAGGCTGTATCCTTGAGTTCCGGCCTGTTGTAAAAGGCGACCATCATCTCCGTGAGCGCATGATCCCATTCTTCTCCCTCCTTGATCAGATAGAATTCAACCTCTGCTCCGAAAGCATGCTGAAAGGAGGGATGTTCCACGCGTTTAAACGGGATGCCCTGCAGCGCCATCTTGTGGACGACGGGCAGCCGGGACAGACTGGCCAGTTTGACATCCTCCAGAGAAAGCCGGCTGATGACCCGGTCTTTCTGCGCCAGGAGATACACATTCGTGGCCTGACGAATCTCGTCCGGCAGCTTGACCCTGTAGATATTGTCGCTCAGCTCAAAGGGCAGGTATGGCGGCAGACTCCTGACCATCTGCATCTGCCTGCTGATCAGATCGATGAGCGTATGGAGAAAGACAAGCTGATCATGATTGTATGCGGACGTGATGTTTTCCGGGGTCGTATTCCTGTAAAAACAGACTTCCGTATAAAGGGTCAACAGTTCTTCGCAGAGGTAGAAAGGATGAAGATGGACCTGGGAAACGAGATTTGCCAGCAGCCTCTGGGTCCGAAAGACGCTTTTCAGGCATTGCTTGACGCTGGAGAGGCTGTCGCCGCTCAAGTAGGAGACGGCATCCATGTAGAGATTGTATTGAAAAAGAGCCAGGGCCTCAGCAAGGGCGTCAATTTCACTCCGCAGAAAAGGGGAAGTCCCCATCTGCAGCAGGGGAGGGACATAATCCCTTGAAATCTGCCAGACGCCCTGGGGACTTTTCTGGAATTCCGCCAGCTTCAGTGTTTCAATGGCGTTGGTGTAGTCCTGCTCCGAAGAGAGCGCCATTCGATGCATGAGCCGCGGGATTTTTTCCTCAACCTCGTCGCCCCAGCCCTCCGGGCTGCTGTCGGCGGCAGGAGATTCCTCGAGGAGATGGAGGTAGACGGCGACCTTGATCGTTCCGGGAAGATTCAGGTTGAAAGGAGAGAGCCTGACGTTGCCGGGCACGCTCAACAGCAATCCGGAAGACAAAACGAGGGTCATTTCCTGGACGGAAAAAATCCCCTCGCTTAAAAGCGTTTCATTCAAGATCAGTTTCCCGATTCCGTAAGCAGGCAGTCCCTGCACGCGAAACCGCAGGACGGTATCTGCCAGCAGAAAATCCTCCATTGCCGTGAGGTGTTCAGGCAGAAGGGTCTGCCCCATTTTCCAGGAAACCCGGGCGAGTTTATCATCCATTTCTTTTTGCCGCCTTGACTGTATGAAGTGACTTTAGATTTCTGAAAATTCCCCTGTCTCCCATCGCGGGCAACGGCCAATCTCCCCATTCCTCTCCCGCAAGGGGAGGGGAATGGGATTGAAAGTCCCGCCGGATCGATGGTTGAAACGGATTACTTGGCGACTTCCACGCCCCACTTTTTGACAAACTTGTCGGAGAGGGAAACGGCCAGGTGAATCTGCATGTCAAGATCCTGAGGCATGACTCCCAGTGTGAAGGCGAAGTTTTTGGGAGACATCACTTCACCAGACTGATCCATATCGATGGCCATCACAAGATCTCCACCCGATTTCTGAACGAGCCCTTTCAGTTCCGTGTCGTTGGAATGGAAGCATTTATAATACTTCTTCGCCTTGGGGTCATAGTCGTAAATGTTGAACTTGAAGAGGACCTCCGTATTGGCGAGGCTTTTATGGGTCAGGGTCGCAATCTTCACCTTGTTGGGGTTGGACACCTGACAGGAAAACTGAACCGGGTCGGCATAGCCGCCGCTCCAGAAGATGGAAGAGACGACACCGAAGACTTTGACCAGCTTGGAAGCATCCTCCGGATCGGTCACGTTGAAATCGGCATCAAACTGATCATTGCCGACCTTGCACGAAACGATATGTCCTACGAGAATCTGTTGATCTTTTTGAAAATTGAATCCCTGGGAAACACTGCAATTATAACTTGATTCGGCCATGATGATTCCTCCTTAGATTATGTTTGTCTAAATTTTAATTTTTAGAGCCGGGTGTCCATCCGGAGTTCCGCGTCCATCCCTTCAAACTGGATGTGGGGGAGGATCGCCATCTTGCAGTCATACCATCCGATCATGCCCGGACGCTCCGTCACCTCGACGGAAGCCGCCTTGAAGGGATAGAAGCGCAGGGTCAGATCATCGGGATCAACCACGGTCGTCACGTACTGGAAAATCCAGTTGGTCAGCGTGTTCTGGATGTACTGGGCATCCGCGCTGCTGCCGATGTTGTCCCTCATGATGGATTTGACGTAATGGGCAATTCTCGTAATGGAGAACGTATAGGAGAGATTGGTGACGAGCTGGGCGTTCTCCGAATCTTTCGGATCCTTGAACTTCTTCGCCTTCTTGAGCGACTGGCAGCTGAAGAAGCAGGCATCGGCGGTGCCCTTGCGGTAGATCAGAGGGATAAAGCCGCAGTTGGCAAATTCCAGCTCGCGATAATCCGGAATGGCCATCTCAATGGGGATCTTGATTTCCTCCTCGCCGCGCAGGTTGAAGGTGTGCACGGGCAATCCGCTCACCAGGCCGCCGCCTTTCGGACCGCGCAGATACTGGCACCAGCCGGACTGGGCAAAGGAGCGCACCATATTCTGGGCGAAGAGCATCGCGGCGCTTCCCCAGAGGTAATCCTCATCATTGTTCCCCCGGATTTTTTCCTTGAAGGTGATTCCCCGGCAGGGATTGATATCCGGATCGTAGGGAAGACGGGTGATATACCGGGGCAGGGTCAACCCCAGATAGGCGGCCTGTTCGGACTCGCGCAGTTTATTCCAGGCCCCGTATTTCGGGTGGTTCATGAGCCCCTCAAGGTCTTTGATGGCGGATAATTCCTCAATGGAGTCGCATCCGAAAAATTTCGGCGACACGGATCCAATAAAGGGCGCATGGCTGGCCGCCGCAATCTTTCCCATGGTCGTCATCCAGAAGACGTCATCGGGTGACTGCGTGAACTCATGAAGACCGATGATCGCACCGAAGGGCTTTCCTCCGTACTGATCGTATTCGCTGACATAGACCTTTTTGAAAAGGGCGCTGCCGGTGATGTCGACGGCATTGGCTTCAAAATCATCGTAAAGTTCATCCTTGCCCACATCCAGAATATCGATCATGATGTCGGCCTTGAAATTGGTATTCAGGACCAGGTCGTTGAGCGAACGCCAGGTGGATTCCATCTGCCGGAAGGATTCATGATGGATGAGCTCGTTGACCTGTTCGATGACGGCCTCGTCGATGCGGGCAATCAGTTCCTGGATGCTCCCCTTGTCCAGACGCTTAGAAGATTTATCCACATTCAACAGCAGGGCTGCCATGCCGGAAAGAAAGCGGTCTTCGTCGCTCACATCCTCTTTCACGACCTGGAGATTGTCCTGAACCATTGGAACCGCTTCTTTTATTTCGGTGCTCAGACGCATACTTGAAAGGAAACGTTTGAGATCAAGTTCTGCGATTTTCTCTTCAGTTTTTTCTTCTTGTTTCGTTTTCTCGGCCATGGATGGCTTCCTCCTTGATAGAGTTTGTTGTATTCTCTGATGAAACAGGCGCCGCGGATCGGACCTGTCCGCCGGTTTCTTTTACTTCCGGCCTAACGGAAGCTTCATGCTCTCATAGCTTTTCAGCTGCTCCAGCATCTTGGCCAGCGCTTCCTCGTTGCCCATCAGTTCATTCAGTAGTTTGCGGAATTCCTTTCGATTATCCACATTGGAGATGACCTCCTCCAGGAGCTTTTTCATCTGGAGGATCCCCTTGAGCTTGGGCACGTGCTTTGCCACTTCGTCAGGAGAAAAGGATCTCATGCTGTCGATGGGAATATCCACATTCATGTCATCAGAGTTTTCCGGGTCAATCTTGTTGGCCACGGAAAACTTCAGAGACATCCCCATGTCCTTCATGACCGCATCGGTATTCGTGCCGTTAAGATTGCGCAGACGCCTCTCCTCCAGATCGACTTTCCGGTCCGTGGAAGTTCCCTGAGAAAAGTCACCTTCGACCATAAGCCGAAGCGGCAGAGACAGGTCTTCGGGCTGCCCGTTGATCTCTGTTTTATACCTCAGGGTAAGACGTGATTTCGGAATTTCATCCTGTATAGCCATACTTTATCTCCCTTCTTACGGTTAAATTCATAAATTTACATCGCCTGTCCGGCAAATGTTGCCCTATCTCTTTCTCTCTATGCCTTCATGATGCATTTCCTCAGCCGGGTGATACTGAGGAAGATTTTCCCCCGCGACCTCCGGGAAAGCGCCCCCGTCAGGAACGCGTTGCGGCACCAGGCGTGATCCACCTCAGCAGCGGTCAGAAACCTGGGATACAAAGGTAGAAACTCGATGTGATCGGGTTGAAATTCTTCCCCCATCTCCCGAACAATCATCGACCGAATTTCGGATAAAATCCGGGCTTCGTTCACGCCGGCATCTACACCGCGAAAAACCAGCAGCACAATCCTGTGTCCTACCCCCGGATCCATCAGGGGAACATCCGCAAGGGAACAGAAAAACCGGTAACGGGTTGCCAGATCCTGGAGCGATGAAAGAACCTCTTCCGCCGGGAAGGTCCTGCCGTTCCGGTGAAGCGTCTGGACTCCGGCAAAAATCCATTCTCCCCTGTTTTTGGCGATTCTGTCGGCCGTCCCTTTCTGTTCCTCCTCCGGTGCGCCGGACACCGACAATGTGTACAGGCCCATGTCCGTAACGGCCACCCCCTCGCCCCCGGACAGCTCGCCAAGACACCAGGCACTGCCGGGAACAGGCAATACGGACATATGCGCCATGCCCTTGCGCCGGAGGGAAAACAGGGAGCATCCGCCCAGGGCGGCGCTCCACCTCAGGTTAAAGGCATAGCTGTTCTCAAGCTTGAGATGCCGGATAAGATTCTGCCACTGCTCTAGGTCCTGAGACTCCGCCGGGTTGCGGAACCAGCATTCCCAGGCATTCCCGACCTCAACCTGCTTTTCCAGCAGGATGTCCCGAACCTCTTTACTCACCCCGAACGTCTTGACGGGCATCTGTACAACGAGCCCCGGCTTGGCTTCAATATCCTGGGGTGTCAGATGAAGATAGGTTGCCCCGCTCAGCAGACCGGCCAACAGAAGGGCCGGGGTGGTCTCCAGAAGATGAAATCCCGGGGCGGCAAACACCTGTCCCGGTCCGATTCCCAGTGAAATCGAGGCATCACGCAGTGCGCACAGATAGGCCGCATCGCTTGTAATATCCGCCGGAACGGCGGTGTCATATCCACAGGGATCGAAAGAGCGGAAAACAACCTGGCCGGATGGATAACTGAAAGATTGCTCCCGTTCGTTACGGATTCTCTTGCCGGCATTGTCTTCCGAAAGCACCCGTTCGCTCCATTGCGCCAGCAGAGGGATATGGCGCTCCGCAAGCGAAATATGTTCCGGTTGAAGGGCCTCCAGCCGACTTTGCAAAAAGCGATTCCCCCGGAGAGGCAGAAAGGATATCCGGCAGCCGATCTTCAGGGCCGCCAGCAGTTCAACGATCATCTCCAGCCCGATCGTCCTGACGATGCAGAGAATTTGTCCCGGCAGCACGCCAAGCCGGACCCAGTGGCCGGCTTTTGCAGCGGCAAGAGCACCGAGTTCGCCATACGAAATGTTTCGGATGCCGGAAACCGGCTCATTCCAGCACAGCGCCGGTGCGGCATTGTTCCTGTTGCAGCCGATGATGTCATGATAGAAGTCGTACCTGCCGTAGAGGGCGCTTGTTCCATGGACGGCAAAGCGGGCATCAAATGCCCCCTTCAGCGAGGACCAGAATTCGGCCGGACGGTCATAGCTGGCTTGGAGCCATTCCAGCTTCCCGCATGGCTGCTGAGCATCCAGACGCAAACCGTTCTCAATGAAAGCGGTATTCAGATTGTTCGGCATGGATGTACCTTTAAAAATTCTTCTGCCCTCCGGCAGCCGTCACCACAAAAATCCTTTTTGGTATTCTTCTATCTCATTATTTTTAACTTTAATGTAATATTCCGTCTTCAGGGGGGCTTCAAAGAGCAGTTTCCAGGTTTCACCGGGATTGGCGAAGAGGACATAGACCCCGATATCCGATTTGTCGGGCTTTATGACCTTTATCTTTTCTTTCTGTCCGGGCATGAGCATATGCCAGTCCAGGAGGCTCTCATTGGGGGGATTGGCATAGACCAGATCGGAGATAAAATCGTAATCATGGATCTGAAATTCCGTTCTGTTCACCTTGCGGATCACAATATACACAGGCCGCTCGTCGTTGATCCGTACCTCGGGAAGGATGTTGAAAAGAATCTGCTCTTGCTTGACGGCGGATTTCCCGCAGCCGCACAGACATCCCAGTATGGCGAGCAGGGAAAGGATGAGGATCGCACTCCTTGCCAATCCTTCAACAGTGTCTTTTTGATGAAATTTCAACATGAGACGATATCCTGAGCATATTCCCCTTGGGGATAAAAGTTCAGACCACCTGAAACGAACCGCCCCTTTAACGGGGCACTTTGAAGATGGCCCACGGATCATTCTGGATGTCAAAAACGACGTTCATCATCGAGCGGCCCTGTCCATCTATCGCCGGGGGCCTGATGGCCCATGAGTACGTCTTGAAATCACCCGCTTTTTTACCATTGGCCGGACTGTAGCCAGAACCGGCGGATTGAATTCCTTTATCGGAACCGTTGGGCCTGGCAGCACCCTGGGGTCCTTCCGCCTTCTGAAGAAGACGGTAAAAAGCCCAGTTTGAGGACGGAATCTCGATCGATCTTTTGATTCTGACAGGTTTGTCCCGAGTTGTAAATTCCATCCCCACTGCCGCCCAGTATGGGCTTTGCCAGTTGACTTTGATCTTCTTCCACGACGGCTTCTGATTAAAGCCAAAAACAACGGATTCTCCGGCCTGCAGATAGGACAATGCCGCGGTCGGCTCGTTGGGAAGCACGGCAGGTAGAGGTTTCGGCCTGACCATGAACTCCAGAGGACGTTCTTTGCCTTCCTTATCCCACAGAACGGAAGAAAGCTGTGAAGCGGCATTGAGCGCCGTCAGCATGTTATTGGGAAGCTTCGGCACATTATAGGGGCCGTTTTTCTTCTTCCACCGCCGTCCTTCCTCCTTGCAGAAAGGCGAAAACATGGCCTGATAGGTTTGCCAGAAATGCCCCGCGGGGTGCGTCGCATTTCTAAGTTCATCGACGGAAATCTCCTCTCCGGAAGAACTGCTGAAGGGAAACTTGGAATACAGCGGCTGGATATCGGACTGCCAGAGTTCCTTCCAGGTTTTAGCCATTTCCGTTTCAATTTCTCGCATGCCCAGAAAATAGGCCTGCCAGACCGGAGCCAGGAAGATATCCTGCCAGCCGCGGGGCACCGCGACGCTGTCGAGCCATTGTTTCACCAGGTTTACATATGAATCCTTCTCATTATTGAAGATGGCGAAGCTCATCCGGCCAAGGGGGGACAAGCGGGTTTTGAACTGGGCATAGGGATCCTCCCTGTCCTTCTTTTCGGCAGGTTCCTGCTGGTCCTGCATGTCCGCCAGCATTTGTTCAATCAGGACTTTGTATCGATCCAGCTCCGGAAACGTTCCCTTCTGCTCGCCCATGAGACGCCTGATGAAATCAAATTCCGCCAGATTCCGTACAAAGGCCTGCATGTACTCATTCTTGCCGGGATCGATCAGGGTGTTGTCCATCATGTTCACCAGAACTTCTCTCAATGGCGACGAGGGCAGCACCATCTGGCTCAATACAAAGCGCAGCGCGGCCGGGGATCCGGCCTTGATATCGAATTCCAGGTAGTATTTCCGGTAGGATTGCGCATACCGGCGTCCGTAGATGTCAATCTCTTTGAACAGGAAATTCGAAAAATAGGATTTGTCTTCCGGGGAAACCGGCAAACGGGCGATGACATCGGGCAGTTCCGTCAACATCGGCCTGACTCTCTTTTCAATGGCCTCTTTCGTGAACCTACCGTCGACTCTGGCATGACCGATGAACAAAAAGCGTCCATCATTTGACGCATTCATGACCAGATCGCCAAATTCTTGATCAGAGGGGAAGAAGAGCAGGCCATCCTGATTTTTGTGGCGGTTGACAAACTCTCTCAACAGCAGGGAGATCCTGCTTCGATTCAGGAGGTCCTTCCATTGCTGGGCGCTGAAGCTGAACGCCTCCCCCCCCAGGGAAAAGCTGAACGACAGATTACTCACCCCTTGCGGTTCCTTGAAGGCGAGCATCGCCTTGAGATTCTCCAGCAGTCCGGTAAACCCTGATCTTTCCGCCACTTCCGGATAACTGATATTGGAATTCTTTATGAAGTTCAGGAAATTTTTAATCGCCTCCTGCCTGAGCTCAGATTCCTTATGAGAAATCATCTCCAGATTGATGTCCGACGGAATTTCCTTTCTCAGCAGCTCCGCCAGCCTGACGGTAAGGTCGTAAAGCTCCAGTTGCTGGATCATCCCGAGAAACTGATCCGTTTCCTTCTGCAGTCGCTCGAATTCCGACCGGCTCAGAACAGGCTGCCGATAAAGACGGCCAATCTCCGTAAAATAAACCATCCAGCGGCGCGGATCTTCTACCGTCCCTTGAGATGGACTGAAGGAAATCCTTTTCCCGGCAAGAGAAACGCCGGCGGAGGATTCGTTGTTATGGACGTAATCCTCAATCATTTCCTTGGATAGATTGAGGATCTGCGACCAGGAGGCTGAATTATGCCGAATCAGCTTCCCCAGTTCGTTGTTCCGGGTGGCATAGATCAAAGCCAGCAGGTAGACGGCCTTGTCCTGGGCTTCGTCAATTGTCCCTCGATATTGCTGATCGAAGCTGCGGATGGTTACAATTCGCCCGGCAGCGACAGGCGATTTTGCCGTCGTTGCCGCAGAGAGTCTATCCAATTCCGGCAAGAGATAGAATCTGCGAATGTTGTCCATGCAGCGGTTGGTGATCTCCCTGTTGATTTCCGGGAAAAAATCAGGAAAAACTTTCATCAGGGGATGCTGCTGCACATAGACGGATGGCAGAATCTCATGGACCTTCTGATCGTAGCGGGCAGGGGGGAAGGCTTCGACACGCGCCAGGGTCCGATATCTTTCGACAACGAGGCTTCGTCCATGGAAATATGCGGCGCCCAAAAAAGCAAGTCCCGCAAACCCTATGGCAGCGGCGGCAACGCGGTGTTTGAAATAAGGATCGATTTTCTTGATTTCCCGGGCGGTCAGCGAAGGGGCAAAGGGATTCAACACCGAGGGTTCTCCCTCGACCTGCGAAGTCAGGTAGAACTGCGTCACTTCCGGTTCCAGGGACAATGGATCAGGGTTTTGAAGGAATTTGATGAATACGGACAGATCCTGAAAGAGTTTCGGCCCCTGTCGCATGAAGGTGATGGCTTTCAGATACTGGTCCGCGGAAAGGGAGAGAATGGCGCGGGTCAGATGTTCCTCGTACGGATCCAGGCATCCGGAAAGATCCTTGATATCCGTGATATCCGTTTTTGAGCGGTCTTCCGCTTTTTTCTTTTCCTCAAGCGCATCGGGGTGTTCGGACATGTCTTGAAAATCGGTTTTAGAGCGGAACTCGAGTTTCAAGGGAATGTTGTTCCTGGTAAGAAATTGGGAAAATTCGGAAAACCCCTCGATCTGGTCCATCAAGGTCAGGACGATGCGCACCTTGACCGGCTTTTTTCGGATATTCCCGAGCAGATTGATTTTTCCCCGGATCATCTGCGCCTTTTGCTTCAGATATTCCAGATATTCCGGATCATCCGTCTGAAACTCCGCTCCGTTCAAGACAATGACGACAGTCGGATCATGTCTCCGAAAAAGCGGTTTCCACAGTTTAAGCAGAGCGCGCCGGACATCCTCCGATGTATCGTCCAGGAGAGCAGCCGGAATCTCCTGAATCAGAACCTTTGAGCCGAGATAGATCTGCAAAAGCGGATTTTTCGTGTAGCTGGGATAGAACTGTCGCGCTCGCCCCTGCCAGTCCGTATAATTGTCAATCAGGGCGCTTTTTCCGGAACCGGCTTCACCGAAGACAATGAAGTGCTCGTAAGCCAGAATGTTCGGCCTGATCGACCAGGGGATCTCCTTCAGAAACTCCTTCCATATCCTGGCAAGGCTTGAAGGGGGCATCGCCTTCTTTGCCGCCGTTTTTCCGGCGTCTGATTCCGCCGGCTTTTTTTCTTCGCGGGCTTTCCGGCGTTTCCTGATAAAATAATAAACCAGGAGCGCAGCAAGGATCAAAACACCCAGGACAGCAACGGCAGCGAGAAGATACGGCCAGTTATCCACCGAAAAGAAGTTCCGGACAGATCCGGTTATCCGAGGGAGCAAATCCATAGAATCATCCACCTTACTCTGCTAATGAACATCCACTCCATCCCCAAAACATCGATTCCGCAAGTCTTCAGCAAAAGATACCTAAGGAGCGCCCCAAGACTCAAGGCCTATTCCAACGATTCTGCAGGTTCGTTCACCCCCATGACAAACGAATTCTCCGCCACGGAAACGGTGACGGTATCCCCCGGCTTGATGTTTCCCGCAATGATGTCCTCGGCCAGAGGATCCTGCAGGCGCGTCTGGATGACCCGGTTCAAGGGCCTCGCGCCCATGAGGGGATTAAAGCCGAGTTCGGCCAGAAGCGTCAGGACCTCGTCCTTGACCTGTAACTGAATATCCTTGTCTTTCAACAATTTTGCAAGACGTTTGAGCTGTATGTCGGCGATGATCTTCATCCCCTCCAGGGTCAATTGCTTGAAGACGAGAATATCATCGAGACGGTTGATGAATTCCGGGCGGAAATGCGACCGAACGGCTTTCATGATCTGGGCATTCATCTCCTGGATTTCTTCCTCCGTTTCGGCGGGCCGGATACTTTCCGAACCAAGGTTGGAGGTCATCAGCACCACGGTGTTTGAAAAATTCACCGTCTGACCCTGACTGTCCGTCAGGCGTCCGTCATCCAGCAGCTGCAGGAAGAGATTGAAGACATCCGCATGTCCTTTTTCCACTTCATCAAAAAGAATCACGCTGTAGGGCTTGCGGCGGACGGTGTTGGTCAGGATGCCCCCTTCTTCATAACCGACGTAGCCCGGAGGGGCTCCGACCAGCCGGGCCACGGAATGCTTTTCCATGAACTCGCTCATGTCTATCCTGACAAGGGAACGTTCATCATCAAACATGAATTCCGCCAGGGTTTTGCAGACCTCTGTTTTTCCTACACCCGTAGGGCCGAGCATGAGAAAGGAAGCAATGGGCCGGTTCGGGTTCTGCACGCCGGCCCGGGAACGTCGAATCGCCTTGGCGATGGTCGAAAGCACGTGATCCTGGCCGATCACCCGCTGGCGCAGGTGGTCCTCGAGGTGCAGGAGTTTGTCAATTTCCGAACCGAGGAGCTTGGAGACCGGAATATTGGTCAGCCTGGAAACGGTATCGGCAATGTCGTCTTCCGTGATGGTTCGACGCAGGAATCCTTTGTCGGAAAGATCGACATCGGCATATTCTTCTAAAATCTTATTGCATTGTGGGATGATCTTGTACTGCAGTTCGGCCACCCGGGAAAAATCCTCTTCCCGGATCTTCTGTTCCATTTCCTGGTTGGCTTCTTCGAGCGTCTTCTTGGCCTTCTGGACCTCCGTAAGGGCCTTCTTTTCCTTCTCCCATCTTTCCGTCAGCTTTTGGCTTGATTCCTTGAGTTCTTCGATCTCTTTCTGAAGGTTACGAAGACGTTCTTCGTTTTCAGGATCCGCTTCCTGCAGTAACGCATGGGATTCAACTTCCAGATCGACAATCCGGCGGTCGATTTTATCGATTTCTTCAGGCTTTGACGAAAGACCGATGCGCAGGGACGCCGATGCCTGGTCGATCAGATCAACGGCCTTGTCCGGAAGAAACCGGTCCGTGATATACCGGTTAGAGAGTTTCGCTGCCGCAACGAGTGCGGCATCCAGAATCTGGACGCCGTGATGCACTTCGTATTTTTTCTTCACTCCGCGAAGGATGGTAACGGTTTCATCAAGGCTGGGCTCTTCCACCATCACAACCTGGAATCGGCGCATCAGCGCCGCATCCTTCTCAAAGTGTTTTCTATATTCTTCCAGAGTTGTCGCACCAATGCAACGAATTTCCCCTCTGGACAGGGCGGGTTTGATCAGATTTGCCGCGTCCATGGCGCCTTCAGAACCTCCGGCACCGATCAGCATATGGATTTCATCGATAAAAAGGATCACATTGCCGGCATCGGAAACTTCCTGCAGCAGCCGTTTAAAGCGCTCCTCGAATTCTCCCCGGTATTTCGCCCCGGCGATCAGCTGCCCCATATCCAGGGATAGGATGGCCGCCGATTTCAAATCCTCCGGGACGTCCCCGCTGATGATGCGCTGGGCGAGACCTTCAACGATAGCGGTCTTGCCGACGCCGGGTTCACCAATAATGATGGGATTGTTCTTGAGTCTACGGCTGAGAATCTGGATGGCAAACCGGACTTCCTGATCCCGGCCGATGACGGGATCCAGTTCCCCCTTCCGGGCTCGCTCCGTCAGGTCCAGGGTATATCTGGCCAGATACTCGAAATCGCCGGATTCGCCTTCTCCCCCCGAAAAACGGCCCCTTTGCGGCTGTCTGAGAAGGGCCTCAAGCTCCGGCTGATCCGCTCCCGCGTCGAAAAAAGCCTCGGCAATGTCTTCCGTGGCAAGCATGCCCAGCACGATGTGTTGGATGCCGATGTATTTTTCCTTCGTCCTCTGGCTTTCCTCCTCAGCCAGGATAAATACTTTTTCCAAATCACGGTTGATCGGCGTCTGAGAAGTGCCCTCCTTTCCCTTCGGCTGAGTGAGCAGTTTGCCGTCCACCCTGGCCCCAAGGGCTTCCAGATCGATCTTGGTCTGGGAAAGATAGTTTCGAGTCAGGTCATCGTTGGGTTTCAACATAACGGAAAGCATATGCCATGGCGTTACATACTCGTGATCTCTTTTCACTGCGAGCCGGCAGGCACTTTCAATGTAATCCTGAGCTTTTACCGAAAATTTCTCAATAAGCATGCTGTTTTATCTCCTTAATGTTGGCTTTGAAAAACCCTGAAAACATAGTCATATCGTTGTAGCCTCAACTTTTGCGGGAAAAAGAAAATGAAATAGATAAAATTCAACAGGCGCATTTCATGGGAGCCATGACTTGTGCTGTGGAAGATGTGGAAACAAACTGGCAACTTTCCAAAGAACGATCAACCTGTATAAAAGGTTATAACAAATAACAAGAAATAATCAATTCCGTTGTAATGTTTTTATATTCAGCGATCCACCCCTTTATTATGTTGTCTTTATTTATAATATATCAGAAATTAATATCAAATGACAAAATTTGCCGAGGAAATCAGGGCTATTTTTAATTCAAAGAGCCCGATCAGACCTTAAATCTTTTCAAAAGATGAGATTTCTTCGTTGTTTATGGAGAAAAGGGGTCATCTCTCCGGGAATGCGGCATTGCAAATTTCATGAAAGGAAGGAATTAGAACGGAAAAGTCATTCTTTTTTATGGTGGAGATACCAGGAAAGTTGCCGACAGATTCCCCGGACAATCCGGACCTCCTTGGCCGAAAGGCGTATCCGGGCGAAGAGCCTCCGGATATGCATCATCCAGTATTCAGGATTTTCCGGATTCAAAAAACCGATTTCCTGAAGGAGCGCGCCGATATGCCCGTACATTCCCTCCAGTTCCCGGGAGGAGGCCATTTTCGGGGTGAACCGTTCCGGAATCCCCGTTTGGGCCACGGAGATTTCATAGCAGAGGATCATGACCGCATGAGACAGATTGAGCGAGCGGAACCGCTCCGAGGTGGGAATGGAAACGACGGTCTGGCAGTACCGCAGATCCTCATTGGTCAATCCCGTGTCCTCCGGCCCGAAAAGCAGAGCTACGTCATTTTCCAGGGATACTTCGACGACCTGTTCCGCCATTTCCCGGGGCGACACCACCGGTCCCCGGGCAAGGCCCAGCCGCGCAGTCGTACCAACGACATACGAAAATCCGGAAAGGGCTTCATTCAGATCCCGGCAATAGACGATCGAATCGACCACATCGGCGGCAAGGTGGGTGGACATCTGACGGATCTCCTCCTGCCGGTAATCCCGGTCACTCACCACAATCAGCCGCTCAACTCCCATGTTCTTGGCGCAGCGCGCCGCCGAACCGATATTTCCGGCATATTTCGGCCGGTTCAATACGACCGCGATATGATCCCGAGTTGCCGCCAGACGCATGTTCCCAGAAAACCTTCCCTTGATTGACAGGCTTGATCCTGCCGCCTTGTTACCTGATGAAAAAAACAACGTGGTATCTCAGCTTGGAGTTGACACGTCTTCTCCAATTGCATAGAAAGAGAAGGCGAATACTTAATCCTTTTCCGTTCAAAAGAAAAGTTTAAAACGTCGGAATCTTCGCTACGAAACAGTCGCACGTCCTTCTCTCAGAACAATCCGGGTAAAGGGAACTTTTATTGGAAAATTCTTCTTCTTTCGATTTCAAATCCGCCGTATCCGGCAGATTTATGCGCTTCCTCAGAGAGTCGGCCGCCGATTTCGGGGTCTTTCTATCGGATGAACAGCTAAATCTTTTCCGATTGTATTACCGGGAACTGAACTTCTGGAATTCCCGGTTCAACCTGGTAGCCTCCAGCGGGTCCGCAGCGGAAGTTTTTGTCAAACATTTCCTGGATTCCCTGACTCTGGTTCCCTACCTCCCCGCCACCGACGGCCATCTTATCGACATCGGCACGGGAGGAGGATTCCCGGGAATTCCCTTGAAAATTGCCCTTCCCGGTCTGAAAGTCACCCTTCTGGAGGCTTCCCGTAAAAAGGTGTCTTTTCTGAAATCCCTCTGCCGGATACTGAAGCTGGAGGAAATGTCCATCCTTCAGGAACGGTTGGAAGACCTGCTGAAGAACGAGTTCTACCGGAACCGCTTCGAGATGGTGGTTTCCCGGGCCGCCTTGAAACTTCCGGAGTACCTCCAGGCGGCCCAAGAGCTGGTCTCTCCCTCCGGCCTTATTTTCGCGATGAAAGGGGCCGGTTATCGGGAGGAACTGGCCGACGTTTCGGAAGCCCTTGCGGACTGGGATCTCTTCCTGGCCGATGTGCACACCCTGGCCCTTCCTGAAACGGGAGATTTCCGGGCGATCCTGGTCTTCAAGAAGTTGTAGACCCTGCCTTTCTCCGAGCCGGAGGGCCGGTGCAACGATTTGAAATCATGAGTATTATTCATAACTTACTATAAAGATTAACGAAAATACTCCTTCTAAAAAAGCTTGTTATGTGCTAACGTCTGCACCTCTTTTGAGATTAAAAAATATTAAAATCGGTTTTGCTCCCATGCGAAAAGTGATATCCATTGCCAACCAGAAGGGAGGGGTCGGGAAAACCACGACGGCCATCAACCTCTCCGCGACCCTGGCAACGGCTGAAAAAAAAACCCTGCTCATTGACTGCGACGCCCAGGGAAATGCCAGCAGCGGTGTGGGTATCGACAGGGAGCAGATTTCCAAAAAAAACCTGTACTCCGCCCTGATTTCCAAAGTCCCGCTGCGGGATGTGATTCTGCCGACGTGCGTCCCCTATCTTGACGCCGTGGCCGCCAATCAGGATCTGGTCGGGATCGAGGTTGAATTTATCTCTATCCAGGAGCGGGAAAAACAGCTCAAAAGGCTGATTCGGGAACTGGATGCCCAGTATGATTTCATCATTCTGGATTGTCCTCCTTCTCTCGGTTTCTTGACTTTGAACGCCCTGGTGGCCTCATCCTCCGTGATCGTTCCCCTTCAGTGCGAGTATTTTGCTCTGGAAGGGCTTGGGCAGCTCATGAGTACGCTGAAACTCGTCAAGACCCGGTTGAATCCTCTGCTTTCCCTGGGAGGCATTCTGCTGACCATGTTCGATTCGCGGAATCTCCTTTCCCGGCGGGTCAGCGAAGATGTGCGCAGTCACTTCGGAAGTTCCGTGTTCAACACGGTGATTCCGCGAAATGTCCGTCTCTCGGAGAGTCCCAGTCATGGACTCCCGATCATTTTCTACGATATCAAATCCAGAGGGGCGGTTTCCTACATGGAACTGGCCCAGGAAGTCCTGAACAGCAAGAGGATCTAAATGCCGCCCAAAAACATTCTAGGCAAGGGATTGGGGGCGATCCTCCCCGATCTCCTTGACGACTTGAACGAACGCCCCTCTTTTGTCCACTGCAGTGTGGAGGAGCTGGTTCCCAACCGTTTTCAGCCAAGGAAGGATTTTAACGATGAAGAGCACCGGAATCTGGTGGAATCCATCCGGAAAAACGGCCTCCTCCAGCCGGTGATCGTCCGCCCTCGGGAAGAGGGATATGAGATCATCGCCGGCGAACGCCGCTGGCGTGCCGCCAAAGAGGCCGGTTGCACGGAAATCCCCATTCTGATCCGGGATGCCCGGGATGTGGAAGTGGCGGAATTATCGCTGATTGAAAATCTTCAGCGCTCGGCATTGAACGCCCTGGAAGAAGCCGAGGCCTATTCCACGCTGATGGAGGTTTTCGGACTTTCCCAGGAGGAACTCTCCTCAAGGGTGGGAAAAGATCGCTCCACGATCGCCAACACCTTGAGACTGCTGAAACTCGAGGAAGAGATTCGCAGGGAACTGATCGAAAAACGGATTACCCCCGGTCATGCCCGTGCCCTGCTTTCTCTTGAAAAGAGAGAAGACCGGCTCAAGACCCTTGAGATCATCCTGAAAAAGAAGCTCAGTGTGCGGGAAACGGAACGACTTGTTGCGAAACCTCCGGAACAGTCCCGTTCGAAACTTCCGGACAAGGTGGCCCTGCATCTGGAGAAGGTTGAAAAAAGCCTCTCCACTCGGCTCCGGACCCCGGTATTCATTCGACAAGGAAAAAGAAAAGGAAGAATCGAGATTCGCTATTCTTCCTCCGAGGAACGGGACCGTCTGCTCGCCCTGCTAAACCAGCCGAAATAAGTTTCGGAAAAGAGAATCTGTCAGAACCTTCTCTTTTCCCCATAAGAGGTAAATTTTTTCGATACTTATCAACACTTGTTGATAAGTATGTGGATAGGTGTTACAAAGTGGAGAATATTTGGGAAGAAAGTATCAAAATCATTAAGGAAAAAATCAGCCAGCAGAATTTTGAAACCTGGATTCGTCCGCTTAAGGTGGCCTCTATCGAGAACAATCACGCCAGTTTATCGGTGCCGAACAAGTTTTTTAAAGACTGGCTTACGGAAAATTACCGGGAGGTCATTTCCGAAGCCGTCTCCAGCTCAATGGGAAAAGAGGTTCTGGTCGATTTTGTCATTATGCAGGACTCGGAAAAAAATCCTCGTTCTGCGGCAAGTCCGGCACGGAAGAAAAAAACCGTCGAAGTTCAACCCCAGGAAACGCGAAGGCCCAAGGTGCATCCGACCCTCAACCCCAATTACAGTTTTGAGCGCTTCGTCGTGGGCTCATCCAACCAGTTTGCCCATGCGGCATCCGTAGCCGTCGCCGAACAGCCGGCCAAAAATTACAACCCCCTGTTCATCTACGGCGGGGTAGGTCTGGGCAAAACGCACCTCCTGAACGCCATCGGGCTTTTGAGCATGTCCATTTATCCCGACATGAACGTGGTCTATGTTTCCGCGGAAGAATTCATGAATGAGCTGATCCTCTCCATCCGCTTTGATAAGATGCCGCAGTTCCGGGAAAAGTTCCGCAACATCGACTGCCTGCTCATGGATGACATTCAGTTTATCGCCGGAAAGGAACGAACCCAGGAAGAGTTCTTTCACACCTTCAACACCCTTCATGATTCCGGAAAGCAGATCGTCGTCACCAGTGACAAATTCCCCAAGGACATCCCGAACCTGGAAGGCCGGCTCCGTTCCCGGTTTGAGTGGGGACTGATCGCCGATATCCAGCCGCCGGAAATTGAAACAAAGATCGCCATCCTGGAAAAAAAGGCCCAGGAAAACAACATCCTGATCCCGACCAATGTGGCCTATTACATCTCTTCCCACGCTGAATCCAACATCCGGGAACTGGAGGGCTTTCTCGTCCGGATCGCCGCCTATTCCTCCGTGACGGGAAGAATTATTGATCTGGACCTGGTCAAGGAAGTCCTGAAGGACATCATCAAGCAGCGGGATAACGATGGGGTAACTTTTGAAGAGATTCTCAAGGCCGTTTCCGCCAAGTGCAACCTGAAGATATCCGACATCAAATCCCAGAGTAAAAACAAAAATATCGCCCTGGCAAGACAGATGACGATGTATCTGGCCCGGAAGCTGACGGGCAGCTCTTTTCCGGACATCGGGGAAAAAATCGGGGGAAGGGATCATTCCACGGTTATTTACGCCAACAACAAAATCCGTAAACAGCTGGAGACGGACAGCAAGTTGAAAACGCTCCTCCAGGACATCGAGGATCAACTTCTTAAAAAGAACTAACAGGACAACCCGGGACTTATCAACAACCTTTTTTCAGGGTAATGGATTAAAAATTAAAGGTATTTATTTTTAGAGAGAGCAATCCACAGGTCTTATTACTAAAACTACCTTTAATTAAATAAACAAAAAATAAAAAAATAAAATACTAGTCAAGAAGGAATGGGGAAAGGTCATGGAATTCGATATTTCGAGACAGGTTTTTCTGGATGGTGTTCAAAAGACTCTGGGAATCGTGGATAAAAAAAGCACCATGCCCATTCTGGGAAACCTGTTGATCAAAACGGAAGACAGCCAGGTGAAAATTGTGGCCACGGACCGCGAACTCGGCCTGGTTGCCAATTACGAGGCGCAGATTGTCAGCAGAGGTGAAATCACCCTTTCCGCAAAAAAACTCTTTGAAATGATCCGGGAAACTCAGGGAGAAGGAATCCACTTCCACTGTGATGATCACAATCAGGTGACCCTGACCAGTCAGAAGGCGGTTTATCGAATTCCCGGCGTTTCCGCCGCGGAATTTCCCGCCGTCGTCTATGACGAAGAGGTTCCCCTCTATCCGGTCCAGGCCTCCCTGTTGAAAGAACTGCTCTACAAGACGGCCTTCGCTATTTCCAACGACGAAACGAGGAAGAATCTGGTCGGGGCCTTCATGGAGACGGAACAGACGGAACAGGGGGTGGTGCTGCGAATCGTCGCCACGGACGGACACCGCCTGGCAAAGAGTTACGCAATGATCGAGGGAAATCCCCCCTTCGTTCTTGAAAAAGGCATTATCCTTCCCCGGAAAGGCATCGCAGAGATCCGGAAGCTGATCGATACCGAGCCGGGTGAAATTCAGATCGGATCGGACCGGGGAATGTTCGTCCTGAAGACCGCCAACACCCTGTTGAAGGTGAGTCTGATCGATGAAACATACCCCGATTATCGACGGGTCATCCCCAGCGAGCAGGGCATCCGGGTGATCTTCAATCATGACCTCCTCCTGCACACCCTCCGGCGCATGAAAGTCATTTCGACGGAGCAGTACAACGGGGTGGTGATGACCCTGATGTCCAACAAAATCATCATGAATTCAAACAATCCCGACGTGGGAGAAGCCAATGACGAACTGGAAGTGGCTTACTCCGGGGATGATATCCAGGTCGGGTTCAATGTGGATTACCTCATTGACGCCATCGAAGTGATCCGGGATGAAGAGGTGATGATGAGCATCGGCGCCTTCATGAAGCCCACGATTGTTACCCCTGTGGACAACGACCGCTATCTCTGCGTCGTCATGCCCCTGAAGCTTTAAGGCAGGAAAAAAATACACAAAGATCGATAAAATACAAATAACTGACATTTAACAGAGCAGTATGGAAGAGAAGAAGCATGGAAGAGAAATCAGATAAGATGACAACGGACACTTATTCCGCTGAAAGCATTAAGATCCTGGAAGGTCTGGAAGCCGTCAGAAAAAGACCGGCCATGTATATCGGCAGTATCGGCAAGGACGGGCTGCACCACCTCGTTTATGAAGTGGTGGACAACAGCATCGATGAAGCGGCGGCCGGATACTGCGATAAAATCACCGTCAAGATCCGGGTGGACAACAGCATCATGGTAGAAGACAACGGTCGGGGAATCCCCGTGGATATGCACGAGACGGGAGTCTCCGCCGCCGAGGTCGTCATGACCAAGCTCCACGCCGGAGGAAAGTTTTCCAACGAAACCTACAAGATTTCCGGTGGGCTTCACGGGGTTGGCGTTTCCGTCGTCAATGCCCTTTCCAGCTCCCTGGAACTCAACGTTCGCCGGGATGGAAAGGTTTACACGCAATCCTACGTCCGCGGCGTACCAGAAAAGCCCCTGGCCGTGACCGGCCAGACCACGGGCCGGGGAACCAAGATTTACTTCAAGCCCGACGAGGAGATCTTCGAAGAAATGGAGTTCAATTTCGACATCCTCGCCAACCGCCTGCGGGAACTGGCCTTTCTGAACTCCGGCATTTTCATCACCTTGATCGACGACCGTGACGACCGGAAGAGCGAGTTCTTTTACGAAGGCGGCATCGTCTCCTTCGTCGAGTACATCAACCGGAACAAGAAGGTCCTGCACAAGGACCCCATCTACATCAGCGGGGCGCGGGAGGACTGCACCGTGGAAGTGGCGCTGCAGTATAACGACACCTACACGGAAAACATCTTTTCCTTCGCCAACAGCATCAACACCACCGAGGGAGGGACGCATCTGAGCGGTTTCCGGGCGGCGCTGACGCGGGTCTTCAATAACTATGCGGTCAACAGCGGCCTCTTGAAGACCGGCAAGGAGTCGTTGCGGGGGGAAGATCTCCGGGAGGGCCTTGCCTGTGTCATCAGCGTCAAGGTTGCCAATCCCCAGTTCGAAGGTCAGACCAAGACCAAGCTGGGAAACTCCGAAGTGCGGGGGCTCGTGGAAGGCATCGTCTACGAAAAAATCGGCAGCTATCTGGAGGAAAATCCCGCGACAGCCAAGCAACTGCTGAGCAAATGCCTCGATGCCTCGCGGGCTAGAGAAGCGGCCCGGCGTGCCCGCGAGTTGACACGCCGGAAGAGCGCCCTGGAGGTGGGGGCGCTGCCCGGAAAGCTGGCGGACTGTCAGGAGCGGGACCCGGCCCGAAGCGAGATTTATCTCGTGGAAGGGGATTCGGCGGGAGGTTCCGCCAAGCAGGGGCGTGATCGCCGCAATCAGGCTATCCTGCCCTTGCGGGGAAAAGTCCTGAATGTGGAGAAGGCCCGCTTCGACAAGATGCTGCAGAACGAGGAAATCAAGACCATGATTACCGCCCTGGGTACGGGGATCGGGGAGGAGGATTACGACGTCAGCCGGATCCGCTACCACAAGGTCATCATCATGACCGATGCGGATGTGGACGGCTCCCATATCCGGACTCTGCTGCTGACCTTTTTCTTCCGGCAGATGCGGGAGCTCGTGGAAAAGGGATATCTCTATATCGCCCAGCCGCCGCTTTTCAAGATCACGGAAAAGAAAAACGAGCTTTACATTCACAACGAGGACGAAATGAACAACTTCATCCTCCAGAATGGTGTCAAGCGGATTAAACTTTATTCCAACGGGAAAGAAGAGGCCGTCACCGGCAATTCCCTGCTCAATCTGGTCAAAAAGATTCTGCGGGTTGAGACCATTCTGGAGAAGTTCGAAAAAGAGGATTGCAATCGAAAGATTATCCTCTCTCTCGCCGAACGGCCGTCTTTGTCCATCCAGGACTTTGAGGATGAAGGGCTTCTGAGGGAAACGGCCCGCCAGACCGCGGATTCCCTCGGCGAGGAGGTAATGGAAACGGGTGTGGAAGCGGATGAGGAGCACGGCGGCTGTAAAATGTTCTTCCGCCTGGGAAAGAATGGAAAGACTTCAAGGATTTCCTTTGGAAAATCCATCTATCGAGCGCCGAAGTTCTCGGAAATCAAGGCGCTTCTTTCCCAGATTTCCACAATTGGCAAGGCCCCCTATTCGGTAGTGGCGATGGACGGAGAGGAAAGCGACCGCCGGGAACTTCCGGATATGTCCGCTCTGGTGCAGTTCGTGACCTCCGTGGGCAAGAAGGGGATTTCTGTCCAGCGCTATAAAGGTCTGGGAGAAATGAATCCCGAACAGCTGTGGGAAACCACCATGAATCCCGAGAAGAGAACCCTTCTGCAGGTCCGGGTGGATGATGCCGTGCAGGCCGATGAGATTTTCACCACGCTGATGGGGGATCAGGTTGAACCCCGTCGCGACTTCATCTACAAGAATGCCCTTTATGTGTCCAACCTGGATGTCTAGGAAAGAGGAATAAAAAAGAATGGATCCATTGGCAGTACAAAGAAATATCAATGTAAATATTGAAGATGAGATGAAAAAGTCCTACATGGACTATGCCATGAGCGTCATCATCGGCCGGGCCATTCCCGATGTGCGCGATGGCCTCAAACCGGTTCACCGGCGCGTCCTTTTTGCCATGAGCGAGATGGGAAACCGCTGGAACCGGCCCTACAAGAAGTCGGCCCGCATCGTCGGGGATATCATCGGTAAGTACCATCCCCATGGCGATCAGGCGGCCTACGGCACCATCGTCCGTCTGGCCCAGGATTTTTCCATGCGCTATCCCCTCATTGACGGCCAGGGAAACTTCGGGTCCATCGACGACGATCCCCCGGCGGCCATGCGTTACACGGAAGTTCGCATGGCCAGGATCACTGAGGAAATTCTGGCGGATCTGGAAAAAGACACGGTGGATTTCATCCCGAACTATGATGAATCCCTGACGGAACCCTCCGTCCTTCCTTCGAAGATTCCCACTCTGCTGCTGAGCGGTACAGCGGGTATTGCGGTCGGTTTAGCGACGAACATCCCGCCGCACAATCTCACCGAGGTTCTTTCCGGGACCATCGCTCTCATCCGGAATCCGGAAATGACCCTGGAAGAGCTCATGACCTATATTCCGGGACCGGATTTCCCCACGGCGGGGTTCATTAACGGGCGGGAAGGAATTCTCTCTGCTTATCGGACGGGGCGGGGCATCATCCGCATGCGGGCGAAGGTGATCATCGAGAAGAATGAGCGCAATGACCGGGAGAGCATTGTGGTCACCGAGATTCCTTATCAGGTCAACAAGGCGGCCATGATCGAAAAGATCTCCGAACTGGTCAAGGACAAAAGAATTACCGGAATCTCCGATCTCCGTGACGAATCCGATCGTGAGGGAATCCGGGTTGTCATTGATCTGAAGCGCGACGAGAACTCCAGCGTGATCCTGAATCAGTTGTACAAGCACACCCAGATGGAATCGACCTTCGGGATCATCATGCTGGCCATCGAAAACGGTCAGCCCTATGTGTTTAATCTCATTGAAGTCCTGAAGAGTTTTATCGAATTCCGAAAAATCGTCATCGTCCGGCGCACAACCTTCGAAGTCAATAAGGCGCGGGAACGGGCCCATATCCTGGAAGGTCTCATCATCGCCCTCAATAACATCGATGAAGTAGTCGCCGTCATCAAAGCATCCAAGAGTCCCCAGGAGGCGGCAGCCGCCCTGTGCAGCCGTTTCTCGCTGACGGACATTCAGGCCAAGGCGATCCTGGACATGAGGCTGCAGCGTCTCACGGGACTGGAACAGAGCAAGATCAAGGAAGAATTCGAGGCCATCTTAAAGGAAATCGAGCGGTTGCAGGGTATCCTCGATGATCCCCAAAAGGTCCTGGAGGTGATCATCTCGGAGACGGAGGAGATCATCGAGCGGTACGGCGATGAAAGGCGGACGGAGATCGTGGCCAGTTCGGAAGACATCAATATCGAGGATATGATCGCTGAAGAAGAAATGGTGGTCACCTACTCGCAGGGCGGGTACATCAAGCGCAATCCCTCCAGCCTTTACAGAACCCAGCGCCGGGGCGGGCGGGGAAAGGTCGGGATGATGACCAAGGAAGAGGATGTCGTGGAGCGGCTCTTCATCGCCTCCACCCACGATTACATCCTGATCTTCACCAATGCCGGCCGGCTCTATTGGCTGAAGGTCTATCAGATCCCCCAGGCGGGAAGAATGGCCAAGGGCAAGCCCATCGTCAATCTGATCAATCTCGGACCGGAGGAGCGGGTGGCGGCGGTTCTGCCCGTGCGGTCCTTTGAAGAGGGGCAGGCGGTTATCATGGCCACCCGTGCGGGCATCGTCAAGAAGACAGATCTCTCCGCCTATTCCAATCCCCGTTCCGGCGGAATCATCGCCCTGACGATCGACGAAGGCGACGAGCTGGTCGATGTGAAGCTGACGGCAGGCGGTCAGGATGTCTTCCTGGCCACCCGGAAGGGAAAGGCCATCCGCTTTCACGAGGACGACATCCGCACCATGGGCAGAACGGCCCGGGGCGTGCGCGGCATCTCCATGGACGAAGATGATGTGGTCATCGGCATGGATATCCCGAAAGAGGGAAATGCCATCATCACCGTTTCCGAAAAGGGCTACGGCAAGCGGACGACGGTTTCGGAGTATCGCCTGCAGAGCCGGGGCGGCAAGGGAACGATCAATCTGCGCGTTGTACCCAAGGGAGGACTGGTTGCGGGCATCCTGCAGGTCACGGGAGAGGAGGACCTTCTGCTCATGAGCAACAGCGGGAAGATCATCCGCATGAAGATTGAGGGCGTGCCCCTGATCCACCGAACCACCCAGGGCGTCAAGCTGATCGAACTCGATGCGGAGGAACAGCTCGTGGGCATGACCAGTGCGGAACGGGACACCCGTGAGGAAGAGGAGAATGTTTCCGAAGAGAACGAGCCGGCCGATCCTGTTTTTCCTGAGGAGGATTAAGACCGGTGAGCGCTTCCTGGCAGTTGCTCGATCACACGGCGGATCTCGGCATGGATGTGGAGGCCTCCTCCCTGGAGGAGCTCTTTGCCTGTGCCGGGAAGGCCGTCTTTGAACTGATGGCGGAGCTGGATGCGGTGGAGATCCGGATAAGCCGTGATCTGGTTGTCGAAGGAACCGACCTTGCCGATCTCTGGGTCAATTTTCTCCGGGAGGCGCTCTATCTCTGGAGTGGAGAAGGCCAGCTCATGAAAGAAGTCAAAATTCGTCAAATATCCGATACCGCCTTGGAGGCGACCCTGTCCGGCGAAGCCTACGATTCCCACAGGCATGTCCTGAATATGGAGATCAAGGCGGCGACCTACCACCAGGCGGAAGTCGTCCGCACCCCGAAAGGCTGGAAAGGACGGGTGATCTTCGATGTCTAAGATCAGCGTGACCCTGAACAAACTGGATGCCTGCCGCTGGACCATTCCCAAAACAGGGGGGATGCGTGTTCCCGGCGTGATTTATACCAGCGAGGCGCTTCTGCGGGAAATGGGAGGAGACGAAAGCCCCCAACAGGTCATGAATGTAGCCTACCTTCCCGGAATCGTGAAGTATTCCCTAGCCATGCCGGATATGCACTGGGGATACGGGTTTCCCATCGGCGGCGTGGCGGCCTTCGATGTGAAAAGCGGCGTGATTTCGCCCGGCGGCGTGGGGTACGACATCAACTGCGGCTGCCGGATGATCACCTCCAAGCTGAACTTCGAGGATATCCGGGACCGTGTGAAGGATCTCGTGGTTGCCCTTTTTCACAATATTCCCTCGGGAGTCGGCTCCACGGGTGTTCTCAAGCTTTCCCCGAAAGAGGAGCGCCAGGTTCTGACCCAAGGCTCCCGCTGGGCGGTGAGTCAGGGCTACGGTTCGGAAGAGGACGTCGAGACGACGGAAGACCACGGGGCCATGGCCGGGGCCGATCCGGACAAGGTGAGCCCAAGGGCCATCGAGCGGGGACGGGACCAACTGGGGACCCTGGGATCGGGCAATCACTTTCTGGAAGTGGAAGTGGTGGAGGAGATCTTCGATCCGGAAGTGGCGACAGCCTTCGGGCTTTCCGTGGGTCAGGTGGCCGTGCTGATTCACAGCGGATCGCGGGGCCTGGGGTATCAGATCTGCGATGATTACCTGGCCCGGATGGTCAAGAAGATGAACGAACTGGGTGTGCCCCTGCCGGATCGGCAGCTTGCCTGCTCCTGGCTGGAATCCCAGGCGGGCAAGGATTATCTGGCCGCCATGGCCTGTGCGGCGAACTACGCCTGGGCGAACCGGCAGATGCTGATGCACTGGACGCGGGAGACCTTCGAAAAAACGCTGCGAAAAAGCCCCCGGGAATTGGGGATGAAGCTACTCTACGACGTCTGCCACAACATCGCCAAGCTGGAAACCTTTCCCGTGGACGGCAAGATGATGGAACTCTGTGTCCACCGGAAGGGCGCCACCCGGTCCTTTCCTCCGGGACACCCGGCACTGCCCGTCTGCTACCGGAAAGTCGGCCAGCCCGTGCTGATTCCCGGTGACATGGGTACGGGTTCTTACGTCATGGTGGGTACGGAAAAGGCCTATCAGGAGACCTTCGGCAGCACCTGTCACGGCGCCGGCCGGGTCATGAGCCGGGCCCAGGCGACGCGCGTCAGCTCGGGCCGACAGATCGCCCGGGAAATGGCCGAACGGGGCGTGCTGGTCATGGCCTCGGGAAAGGGCACCCTGAAGGAGGAAATTCCGGAAGCCTACAAAAAGCTGGACGATGTGGTCGATGTGGTTCATCGCGCCGGGCTTTCCCGCAAAGTCGCCCGCCTGCGGGCCGTGTGCTGCATTAAAGGATAGCCGGAAACCACGCCATCGATCAGATGGTCGCCCTGCCCAGGATTATTGAATCGTTCGTTCTCGTTCGACTGAAATTTTGAGGAAAAATATGGGGGGCTTTGTAGAAAAGCTGGCTCAAGAAGTTGAATCCCACGCCGAGGAAATCGCCGTGCAGTGGGCCAAAGCGGTACAAAGAAATTCCAAGACATCTTCCTTTCAGAAGCTTTCCCAGGAACACTGCACCCTCTGCGCCAAGGGTTTCTATCAGAAATTCGTCAAGGTTTATTTTAACGAAAGACCTTATCCAGCCCTCGAAGAATTTTTTTCCCACTATGCCGAGGCCCGCTTTCAGGAGGGGATCCCCCTTCAGGAAGCCATTTACGCCCTTCTCATGCTGCGTCGTCAGATGTGGCTCTTCCCCGATTGTCAAACCCTCTTCGCTTCAAACATAGAAAAGTCTCAAGCCGTAGAGACCCTCAACCAAACCATCCGTATCTTCGACCAGGGCATTTACCTGATCATGGAACGCTATCAGGAACTGAGCAGTAGAAAAGTCTGAGCCGCCTTTTGGTGCAAACACTGTTGAGCAGATTGCCTATGCAATACAGAAGAAATTTCCAGCAGAGAGATATTTAATGATGATTTCTTTGTTATTAAAGTTTCCAGATCAAACTATAGCTATCCACAAATTTAAGAATGACTTCTTCAACTTTTGAAGGAAAGGATTTCTGAGAGATAACACGGAGGTTCGCATGGCCAAACAAATTGCGCTATTCAATCACAAAGGTGGAGTAAGCAAGACTACATCAACATTTAATTTGGGATGGATGCTGGCAAAAAAGGGTAAAAAAGTCATTATCGTTGACTGTGACCCACAATGCAACCTTACGGGCATGGTTTTGGGATTCAAGAAGTCAGATGAATTTGATGCGATTTACAAGGGAAAGGGAATTAGGAATATCCGTGATGGATTGGCACCGGCTTTTGAATCGCGACCTACAGCTATCGAAGCGGTTACATGTGCAACAATAAAAGGCCAACCCAATATGCTCTTGCTCCCTGGGCATATTGGGTTGGCAGAATACGAAGTAACCTTGGGCATAGCTCAAGAATTGTCAGGATCACTGGTGACGCTCCAGAACTTGCCTGGATCACTTTCGCACTTGTTCACCATTACAGCGAACAAATATAATGCCGATATCATGCTGGTGGACATGAGCCCGAGTCTTGGGCCAATAAACCAGAACTTGTTGATGACAAGCGATTATTTTGTTGTCCCTATGGCTCCTGATTACTTTTCTGTCATGGCGACTGAGAGTCTTGCTTCGGTGTTGCCAAAATGGGCCAGTTGGTCAAAGCAAGCGAAAACACAACCTCTGCTCCAAAAAGCGACGTATCCATTTCCCGATAAAAATCCAATGTTCCTTGGTACTATCGTGCAAAACTATCGACTACGGGAAGGAAAGACACCATCCGCAGCCTTTCAAAAATGGATAGACGAAATAGAAGAGGGTGTAGAGACAAGGCTTATCCCAGTGCTTAAGAAAAATGGGATGCTTCTTACTGATCATGTTTATAAGGCTGCAGGTGTACAACCGGCAAAACCACTCATCCAGATGTCAAACTTCAATAGTCTGATTGCTCTTTCACAAAAACACAAGGCACCAGTATTTGATTTGACCGACAAGCAGCTTGAACAAACAGGGGTCGTGTTAAAAAGAACGAAGAAGTCCATGCAACAATTCTATGAAATATTCTCAACGGGTGCAGATAAAATCATTAAGATCATTGACAATGTATAGTGCGATTCAGCAATTCAGAGCCAACATCGCGCGCGTACGCGGACTCGGAGGTCTCTATGTGTCGCTCTCTCGATTAACCACTCCCGCGGTAGACGCTACGGATGTTTTGCGGGCAGAAGTAGTTCTGACGGTAAGTGCCCTTGACCATTATGTCCATGAAATCACACGTCTTGGCATGATTGAAGTTTTTGTCGGATTGAGACCCCTTACAAATGCCTTCCGTCGTTTTCAAGTGACAATCGACGCCGCAATAATTGGTCTGGGAAATGTCGGAGATAGTTCTTGGTTCGAACAAGAGATTCGAGAAAGGCACAGTTTTCAATCGTTCCAACATCCCGACAAAATCGCCGATGCAATTCGACTTTTTTCACCCTGCGAGCTGTGGCCGTCAGTCGCATTGAAGTTTGGACTACCAGTTCAAGATGTGAAGAATCGCCTTCGGGTAGTTATTGAACGTCGAAATAAGATCGCTCACGAAGCTGACTTGGACCCAAGCTATCCTGGGACGCGTTGGCCAATATCGCACGCCGATGCTGATAACGCTGCCAACTTCATTGAGGACTTGTGCGAACACATACATTCCGTAATTGTATAAATGTGCTGCCGAAAAATACAAAAAGGAAATTAAAGTTTCTGATATTTTAGAGACATCGATGACAAAGTTCCACTGTTGACTATCGTTTCAGTAAAATAGGTAAAGATACCATGCAAAAACGGTTTTCGGTGATTATCGAACGGGAAGGAAACGGTTACGTCTCGTTCTGCCCTGAACTCGATATTGCCAGTGAGGGAGACACAATCGAAGAAGCTCGTGAAAACCTACGGGAAGCACGAGAATTGTTTTTTGAAACTGCCTCAAGGGAGGAGATTAAGATGCGCTTTACACGACAGATGAGGCGTACGTTTGAATCATAATCAACCATCTCGGTCGTCGTCTTGTTTTCCCCGTCACTCCGGTCTCTCTGTCATTTGCAAGCGCATCGGCGTTGACAATCTCAATACCATTGTCTGGCACAAGATTGCCAATGCCTTGCATTTTTTTACCAATGGTTACTAATATTTACTGACATTTGATGGTTGTCAGTGATGTCGTCCGCCTCCCGAATCATGACCGCCGTGACCACTTCCACCATCATGTCCGTAGCCGCCACCTTCGTCATGCCACGGGCCACCGCCTCCATGGTGGTCATACCATCCGCCGGGATAGATATAGCAGCCTTGGAGAGACAAGAGCAGCACAACGGCAGTCATTCCCAATAATAGTATTTTTTTCATGGTTTTCCTCTTTTCTTTTCGATGATTTTTTAATTATACTCTGTAATCGCACAACGTTATCTTACACCGTACTCATAACGATATAAGTCAAGAGGTATGCCATACTTGGTTATTATGATAATAAATAATAATATCGTATATTTATATAGAGCTGGCATGTTTCGGAAAGGTTATTGCCGGGTAACGGTGTGGATACTAAATATACGGCATGTATATTTAGTATGCGATTGATTCAAAACTCTGGAGAGAAGGCAGGTCTGTACAGTGCTGACTTGCATTTATTTTGATAAGGCATTATTTTTTTAAAGTGATCACCATCTTCGCGGACTTTCAAAAAACCATATCCAGTACGGCGGGCAGGGAGTGCGGCATGAACACCTCTAAGCAGTTTCGCAGCGGAGAGGACGGGGACGTGACCCGGATCGTCGCGGCTGTGGGCGGGAGGTTCTCCCGGGAGTTAGGCATCGACCTCGACGAAAGTCGGTCAGACGCTATCTTCCAATGGCTCCTCGCCTCGGTCCTTTTCGGTGCCCGGATCTCCGAGACCATCGTGAAACACACATTCCGGGCCTTCGAAGAGGCGGGCGTCCTGACGCCGGAGGAGATCGAGCGGACCGGCTGGGACGGCCTGGTATCGATCCTGGACCGCGGCGGCTATGTAAGGTACGATTTCAAGACCGCAACCAAGCTGCTGGATCTCTGCAGGACGCTTCGGGAGCGCTATTCGGGCGATCTTGGCCGGCTGTATGCGGAAGCTTCGGACCCCAGGGACCTGGAGGAGCGGCTCAAGGCACTGGCGAAGGGGATCGGCAGTGTGACGGTGAACATCTTTCTGCGCGAGATGCGCGGAATCTGGCAGAAAGCGAGGCCGCTGCCATCCGACCTCGTCATGCTGGCTGCCGGGAACATCGGTTTCTTCCTCCAAAAGATCGAGGATCGGGAGCAGTCCCTTGTCCTGCTGCAGGGCCGGTGGAAGGAAAGCGGGGGAAGGGCGACGGACTTTCCCGATTTTGAGTCCGCGTTGCTGCGCATCGGGAAGAACTACTGCCGGAAAAAGGCCTGCGATATTTGTCCAATCCGCTCCCAGTGCAGGTCAGCATAAAAGTGGCGCAGCCAATCCATGATGATCGAGAACCAAAATCTACATTTGCATCCTTGAGGAGAGCGATGACATGAATGAGCTTCTTTTCGATCCTGAAACACACCGGAAGGCAGGCCGCCTCCTGGGGGAGCTTCTGGCGAACTATGAGGGGGATCTCGCGAAACCACCGGGGTTTGGACAGATTGATCGAGAGGCCATGCGGGCGATCATGATGGAGCCCCTCCCTGAAGAGGGAAGATCCCTTGAGGAACTCTTTCAGGAATTCCGGGATGTGGTCATGCCGAATTCGACGCATGTGGCGCATCGGCGTTTTCTTCCTTACGTGTTACCCTCTCCCAATGGGATCTCCGCCTTTGCCGATGCCTTGGCAAGCACCCTCAATCAGAACTGCAATCTCTGGACGCTTTCCCCTGCGGCCAATGCCGTTGAACAACGGGTCATTTCCTGGTTTCATGAATTGTTCTCCTTTCCTGAAGGGAGCGGAGGAATCATCACCAGTGGAGGATCCCTGGCGAACCTTACCGCTCTGGCGATTGCCCGTGATACGTACCTCGGGAAGACTGCGAGGACGGAAGGCTTACAGGGGAGGACATCGCCACTGAGGCTCTATGTATCGGACCAGGTGCATAATTGCGTCGAAAAGGCGGCTGTGATTCTCGGCATCGGGCTGAATCATGTCCGTCACATCCCCTGTGATTCCCAGTTCCGGATGCGCATGGATCTCCTCAAAGAGGCCGTTCTGCAGGACCGCCGTGAAGGCTTCAGCCCGTTCTGTGTGGTGGGTTCGGCGGGAACCGTCACGACCGGGGCGATCGATCCCCTTGAGGAGCTGGCGGACTTCTGCGGCGAGGAAGGACTGTGGCTTCACATCGACGGGGCCTATGGCGCCCTGACGATTCTCAGCGAGAGAAGGCGCGATCCGTTGCTGCCCGCAGGCCGGGCACATTCGCTGTCCCTCGATCCGCACAAATTCCTCTTCGCTCCCCTGGAGGCAGGGTGCGTCCTTGTCCGGCGGGCCGAGGACATGCGGACAACCTATAGCTTCGTTCCCACCTATCTCTCAATGTTCTCCGATCCCGATTTTCTGAACTATGCGGAATACGGCCCCCAGCTTTCGCGGAGTTTCAAGGCGCTGAAGGTTTGGTGGTCATTGCGGGCCTTCGGACGAAAGGCCTATGCGAGGGCGATCGACGATCTGTGCGACCTCGCCGAGTATATGGGAGAACGGACGAAAGCCGAACCGGAGCTGGAGCTGCTGGCCCCGGTCACCTTGAACGCGGTGTGTGTCCGCTGCCGTAATCTTTCCGATGTTCAGAATGAGCGTGTCCTTGCCCGCCTGCTGTCCGAAGGGGTTGCCTTCCTCGGCAGGGCGGAGGTGCAGGGGAAATTCTGTCTCCGCACCTGCTTCATGAATCTGCGGACCACGCGCGACGATGTCGATCGCATTCTTGAAGCAATGATCCGTTTCGGACAGGAAGAAATGAACGGTACGGGATCTTGAAGAGAATAACCATGAACACTGAAAAGCTCTGGGCGGGATGAAAAATATCGTGTAAAATAAAACAATTATAGGATCGGATATTCCATCCGGGGCAGAGAAGTGACTGTATGGAGCTGCGAAGGCCGGCCATCGAAAGGACATCTACCGGTGAGGTGAATGTGCTAAATAACAGGGAGTTCCGATGAAATACAATTGGGAAATTGAGTTTTCTATTGAGGAAGTCAATGAGCAGCATGCCGTCAGCAGCATGCCAGTCTCGTCGAGAATGCTCAACCCTTTCGGTACCGTTCATGCCGGGGCAATCATCTGGTTTGCCGATGTTACGGCGACCGTTCTGGCCCTGGGGACTGAGGAGATCCCTGCGGATGGGAAGGGGTTTCCGCTGGCAATCAATCTAAATTCAAGCTTACTGGGCAATCAACGGAGTGGTGAATTGAAAGCCGAGGCCACCTTTGTCCACAAAGGGAAACAGCTCATGGTTGTTAGAACCAGAGTTACAGGAGAAAATGAAAAACTGCTGGCGGAAATAACCACGACCCATGTTCCGGCAAGATAGAAAGAACACAAATTCATTGAAGATGGAGAAAAGGAACCATGGCAAAAGATCCAGGAATTGGCAAAAAAATGATCGCCACGGTGATGGATGTCAAAGGGGATTGCAGTGCGGGTCATGCGAAAGGCGACACCTTTGAGATCAGTTGTCACAATCCTGCCGGGTTATGTGGGTTTTTCTTTCATGATATCTTCCCAAGCCTTTCCACCTTCCAGTTCGGAGGAAATCTTCCCTGGTGGGAAGGGAATGTGATCGAATTGAAATGCCCGGACAGCGATAATCTCGTCACTTTGAAAGTGGAGAGATTTGAACGGGATTGATGGTCTGATGGTCGTTCGGGACAGGTTTATAGGCTTATAGGCAGGAAAAAAGGAGTTATATGATGAATGGGGAACACTCTCACAAGCCCGCTGATATGCCGATCGTGCGGGATGAAATCCGGACCGGCTTGACGGCTGAGGACATCAAAAACGCGCTTCTTGAGAATCTGTACTATATTCAGGCGCGTATCCCCAAGCTGGCGACGCGAAATGACTGGTACATGGCCTTGGCTTACACGGTGCGCGACCGGATGCTGGAACGCTGGGGAATGGCGATGGAATCCCTTCATCAAAGCAGCCGCGCCGTCTGTTATTTCTCCGCCGAGTTTCTGCCGGGACCACATCTGGCCAACGCCATGATGAATCTCGGCATTTATGAGCAGACGAGGGAAGCGGTGGCGCAGCTGGGACTGAATCTGGATTCCCTGATCGCGCAGGAAGGGGAGCCGGGACTCGGAAACGGCGGTCTCGGCAGACTGGCGGCCTGCTTTCTCGATTCCCTCGCGTCCCTGGAAATTCCCTCCATTGGATATGGAATTCGATATGAATTCGGCATCTTCGATCAGGAAATCCGCGACGGATGGCAGCGCGAGGTAACCGACAAGTGGCTGGCCCTCGGCAATCCCTGGGAGATTCCCCGCCCGGAAATCGCTTATTACGTGCCTTTCGGCGGCCACACGAAGCAGTATCATGACAAACAGGGGCGCTTTCGTGTCCGCTGGGTCCCGGCGCATGTTGTCAAAGGCCTGGCATATGATACCCCGATTCCCGGTTATCATGTGGAAAGCGTGACCCTCCTGCGGCTCTGGAAATCGGAGGCCTGCGAGTCCTTTGATTTTCAGGCCTTCAATAAGGGGGATTACTACGGCGCCGTGGAGGATAAGGTGGCCTCCGAAACGATCTCGAAGGTTCTCTATCCGAATGATGAGCCGAGCCTGGGAAAGCAGCTGAGACTCTCCCAGCAGTATTTCTTTGTCTCCTGCTCTCTCCAGGATATGCTCAGGATTCACCATCTCGCAGGGGGCGCGCCGGATACCTTCGACAAGAGATTTGCGATCCAGTTGAACGATACCCATCCCGCAATCGCCGTGGCGGAACTGATGCGGCTTCTGGTGGACAGGCAGGGAATGGAATGGGATCGGGCCTGGGAGATCACGCAGAATACCTTGTCCTACACGAATCACACCCTTCTTCCGGAAGCCTTGGAAAAATGGTCCCTGCCGATGTTCCAGCAGGTGCTTCCCCGGCATCTGGAGATTATTTTTGAGATCAACCGCCGTTTCCTCGAAGATGTCCGGTTGACCTATCCTGGGGATAACGAACGGCTCAGGCGCCTTTCCCTCATCGACGAGACGGACGACCGCTACGTCCGGATGGCAAATCTGGCTGCCGTGGGAAGCCACGCCATCAACGGGGTGGCGGCGCTGCACACGGAATTGTTGAAAGAAACCGTGATGAGGGATTTTTATGAACTCTTTCCGGAGAAATTCCTGAACGTGACGAACGGCGTTTCTCCGCGGCGCTGGATGGTCCTCAGTAATCCGGGGATGTCCGGCCTCATCAGCGATGCGCTGGGAGAATCCTGGATCTGCAACCCCCAGGATTCCATTTCCCGTCTGGAATATTTCGCCGACGATGCGGCCTTTCGGGAAGCCTGGCGTAAGGTGAAACAGGACAACAAAAAGGAACTGGCGCGGCTTATTGAAGAACGCACTGGAATCGTCGTGAATCCGGAGAGCCTCTTTGACATCCAGGTCAAGAGGATCCACGAATACAAGCGGCAGCACCTCAATGCCCTCCATATCATTACGCACTACATCCGGCTCAAAAGAAATCCTTCCCTGGATGCTCCTCCCCGTACGGTGATCTTCGGCGGGAAGGCTGCTCCGGGTTATGTCATGGCCAAGCTGATCATCAAGTTCATCAACTCCATTGCCGAGGTGATCAACAGTGACCCGGACATGGCGGACCGGTTGAAAGTCGTCTTCTTTCCTGATTTCAACGTCAAGAACGGCCAGCGGATCTATCCCGCCGCGGACCTTTCGGAACAGATTTCCACGGCAGGCAAGGAAGCGTCAGGAACAGGAAACATGAAATTTTCCCTGAACGGAGCCCTGACCATCGGGACCCTCGACGGGGCCAATGTGGAGATCCGGGAGGAAGTGGGGCCGGAAAACTTCTTCCTCTTCGGACTGGCGGCAGAAGAGATTCTGGACTTGAAGGCGCAGGGTTACAATCCCTGGGCCAGTTATGAGAAGAATGACGTACTGAAGGAAACCATCGACCTGGTCCGTTCCGGATTTTTTTCCCGGGGTGACCGCGACCTTTTCCAGCCTCTCATTAATGAACTCCTCAGCCGCGATGAATACTGTCTCCTTGCGGACTACCCCTCCTATATCGAGACGCAGGATAAGGTGGGAGAGGCATATCTCGTGCAAGACCGATGGATTCGCATGTCGATACTGAATGTGGCCAGGATGGGTAAATTTTCTTCCGACCGTTCCATTCGGGAATATCTGGAAAAGATCTGGAGAGTAGACTCTCTTAAGGCTGCAGGAAAACAGGAGAACGATAAGCCTTGAATTTGAAGGCAGGACATTGTCCGAGGGGTAATTCATGAAATTATTTGGGAAGAAGACACAGAAAGACAGCAACTCCGAACCCAACGGGAAAAAACCCGAGGCGAGGAAGGCATCCCCGTGGAACAAGATGCCGCCACGCAAGACCTGGATATGGTTTATCCTTATTTTAGTCGCAAACTTCATGCTGGGAAAATTTTTATTGCCCGGTCCGGAAAAACCAAGCATTGTTCCCTATACCCTCTTTAAGGATCAAGTCAGCAAGTACAATGTCCAGGCGATCTTCAGTCGGGGTGATACGATCACGGGCCGCTTCAAAGTGCCGCTTACCATACGATTTGCAGTGGAAAAGAGCATGGTGGACACGTTGACAGCACCAGGTGGAGGGAGTGCAAAACCGCAGCTGGAGTCCAAGACGGTGAGTAACTTCACGACAACCCTGCCTTCCTTTGTCGACCAGGGGTTGGAAGCCTTTCTGATCGATCACGCGGTAGAGATCAGCGCCAAACCCCTTCACGAAGAGCGCAGCGCCTTGGCAACGATCCTCTATAGCTTTGGGCCGGGGCTGCTCTTTATCGTCTTCTATCTCTGGCTTTTCCAGCGTGCGTCCCAGCAGGGCGGCCTGGGAGGGGGACTGATGGGCATCGGCAAGAGCAAGGCGCGCCGCTATGACCAGGAAGAGGGGCCAAAGATCACCTTCAACGACGTCGCCGGCATTGACGAAGCTGAAAACGAACTGGTCGAGATCGTAGATTTCCTCAAGGACCCATCGAAGTATACCCGTCTGGGGGGAGCGGCTCCGAAAGGAGTCCTGCTGGTGGGCCCTCCGGGTACGGGAAAGACCCTGCTGGCCAAGGCGGTTGCCGGGGAGGCCGGTGTGCCGTTCTTCTCGATCAGCGCGTCGGAATTCGTGGAGATGATCGTCGGAGTGGGCGCGGCGAGGGTGCGGGACCTCTTCAGCCAGGCCCGCGATCAGGCGCCGGCCATCATCTTCATCGATGAACTGGATGCGATCGGACGCGCCCGTGGACAGGCGGCGATCGGCGGAGCGAGCGAACAGGAGCAGACCTTGAACCAGATCCTCACCGAGATGGACGGCTTTTCAAGTCGGCAGGGCATCATCGTGCTGGCGGCGACCAACCAGCCGGACGTACTCGATCGGGCGCTCCTGCGGCCCGGACGTTTCGACCGGCGCGTGGTGGTGAACCTTCCGGACAAGGTGGGGCGGCAGGCGATTCTCAAAGTTCACACCCGCGGCGTGCCCTTGGCGGGTGACGCAAATCTGGAGGAACTTGCCGCCGAAACGCCGGGATTTTCCGGGGCCGATCTGAAAAACCTGGTCAATGAGGCGGCGCTGCGGGCGGCCCGACTCGGACGGAACGAAGTCCATTTTGAAGACTTCATGGAAGCCCTGGAAAAGATCATCCTCGGTCCCGAACGTCCGCTTCTTTTGAGCCATGCCGACAAGGAGCGCATTGCCTACCATGAGGGCGGACATGCCATTCTGGGGCTGGTGGTCCCCGGCGCCGACCCGGTAAACCGGGTGACGATCGTGCCGCGGGGTCAGGCGCTCGGCGTAACCTATCAGCGGCCGGACAGCGATCGCTACAACTATCCGGAAGCCTATCTGCGGGCGAGAATTATCGGAATGCTGGGGGGGCGCGCCGCCGAGGAAATCGTCTACGGGACCAAGACGACGGGGGCTGAAAGCGATATTGAGCAGGCCAGCAGCCTGGCCCGCCGGATGGTGACGCGCTGGGGAATGAGCGAACGGCTTGGACTGGTGCAGCTCGCGCCCCGGGAGAACGTCTTTTTGAGCGGCATGGGCGGCTATGGGGGCGAGAAACCCTTCAGCGAAGAGACCGCCAAAGCGATCGATGCCGAGGTGCTCAGGATTATTTCCGAAAGTCACGAGGAGGCCAAGCGGCTCCTGAGCGAATACCGCAACCAGCTCGACGCCCTCGCCGAAGCCCTGGTGGAACGGGAGACCCTTGGCGAGAAGGAAATCCTTGAAGCCACCGGACTTCCCCCGGCACCGGCTCTGCAAACTGGCAAGCTGCCCCTTTAGATTGTTGACAACATGAGCTTCGCAAGGACATCGCGAGTCCATGTATAACGGCGTTACTCAATTCAAGAGAAAAGGAGGGGTAAAATGAATATCGAGACAATGTCAAGACGTTCCTTCTTGAAGATTTCGGCAATGGCACTGGCATTCCTTCCTTTCGACTGGGAGAAGGCAGCCGCTTATGCCGCCGCCATTGAGCCGAAGAGTGACTACCCTGTGGTTATCATCGGTGCGGGGCTGGGAGGCCTCTGTTGCGGCGCCTATCTGGCTAGATCCGGCCTCCCGGTTACCGTGGTCGAGAAACACGTTATCCCCGGTGGTTATGCAACGGCGTTTTCACGGGCCGGCGGGAAATTTACTTTCGAGGTGTCTCTGGAAGGCACATCGATCCACAATAATGACACAGCACAGCTCTTGAGGGAACTGGGTGTTCTGGAGAAACTCGAACTCGTGGAGGCGTCGGAGGTCTTAAGGATTAAAGGTCCCGATTTCGAAATGGTCGTTCCTCAGCGGGACCCCGATGCGCTGGTCGATCTTTTATCCAAGCAGTTTCCTGAAGAGAAAGAAGGCATTCGCGGCATTGTTCAGGAAATGTTGGGCATTGGAGAAGAAAATCAAAGGTTGGCACAGCTGAAAGGGAAGTTTTCCCGGATGGCCTTTCCGATGCAGTATCCGAGGATGTGGAAGGTGAGAAATGAAACCCTTGCCGATCTGCTGAACAGATTTGTAAAGAATCCCCAGCTTAAGGATGCGTTATCGGCCCAATGGGGATACTATGGACTTCCCCCGTCCAAACTCTCCGGCTTTTACTACGCCATTGCTTTTGGAGAGTATCTGAGGAATGGTTCTTACTACATCAAACCGCGGTCGCAGGAACTGAGTAATTTACTGGCAGGCACGATACAGGAGGCGGGCGGGAAGATCCTGTATGGTTCTGCGGCCGAAAAGATCCTGATTAAAGATAAGGCTGTGACTGGAGTCGCGCTGTCTGGTGGGAAAACCCTGCCGGCTAGGGCGGTCGTGAGCAATGCCAGCGCCCTTACAACCTTCAAAGAGATGCTGCCGCCGGAGGCGGTGCCTCCCGAATATCTGGAAAAGCTCAATGGGTATCGGCCGAGCCTCTCCAGCTTCATCGTCTGGTTGGGACTGAATCAGGAACTGAAGGGCAGGCTCAGAGGCTATCACCATCCTGTCAAGTCAGGCCAAGGGCCGGAAGCAGATTATCAATTCTCGCTCAAGGGGGATATAGAACAGGGGAGCTTTGGCGTCATTTCCTATGACAGCCTTTTTGATGGCTACTCAAAACCAGGCACAGCGACGCTGACGCTCTTATTCCTGACAGGTTATGAACCATGGCGTAAATACGAGGCTGATTACCGTGGAGGACGGAAAGAAGCCTATATCAAGGAAAAGGAGAGATGGACGAACATCCTTATCCAGAGAGCTGAAAAAGAGGTCATTCCCGGTCTATCCTCCATGATCGAGGTGAAAGAATCGGCGACGCCCCTTACCAACTGGTCTTTTACCCGCAATACCGAGGGGGCTATTTATGGATTTGAACAGGCCATGAGTAACAGCTACATGACCAGGATTGATAATCGCACCCCCGTCGGAGGGCTTTATCTTGCCGGTGCCTGGGGAAATCCCGGGAGTGGCTACACAGCTGTATTGCGAAGCGGCCAAATCACTTTTGGAAAACTGATGGAAGACTGGCAGGGATAAAATGCATGAACAGGCTGGAGGATAATGAACTCACTTTCCACCAGCCGGCAGAGTACAGCGAAAGATTACGCTCATAAAGACTGCAAAATTGAAGGGGGCATCATGGCATGCCCCCTTCCGAGTTTTGGTCAAAAATTCAAACGTGCAAATCCTTACTTCAAGGTGACGGATTCAATCGTCACGTCTTCCACAGGCCAGTCCTGGAAGGGTCCCCGGGAACCGGTTTTGACCTTTGACATGGAGTCGACCACGTCCATCCCCTCCGTCACTTTGCCGAAGACCGCGTAACCGAAGTTGTTCTTGCCGGCGTAATTCAGGAAGGCATTATCCACAAAATTGATGAAAAACTGGGAAGTGGCGGAATCAACGACCATGGTGCGCGCCATGGCCAGTGTGCCCCGGTCATTTTTCAGACCGTTTTCCGCTTCATTCTTGATGGGAGGGAGGGTCGGTTTCTGCTGGCCTGTCTTGTCGAATCCGCCGCCCTGGGCCATGAATCCGGGAATAATCCGGTGGAACAGGGTGCCGTTAAAAAACTGATCCTTCACGTACTGCAGGAAATTTTCAACGGTGATGGGGGCCTTGTCCTGATAAAGGACCACCTCGAAGGTGCCCAGACTGGTTTTGAAGATGACTGTGGGGTTGGAACTTGGATCTGCCATAATGGTTTTGTCTCCTTGGATGGTTTATATCGGCCTTTGGGAACAGTCGATCGATATCCTGAATTTTGCGGAAGTATAGAGGGAAACCTCCGGGATTGTCAAGGAAGGATACGGTGAAGAACGGCCGGTCCGATCGATAGAAAAATCAGCGCCGCCCGGGAATTTCAATCCGGATTTTTTGCGTATCTTCTTGGGTTTCGGCCCTACTGACCGAGACGTTCTTCCCTGCGATGCCGTGAGCCTCCAGCTTCTGCAGGAGGGGACGGACCTGTCGGGACGGCAATTCCGCGGTCAAAATTTCGCTTCCTTCGGAAGTCTGGTAGTTGATCTTGACGGCGTCAAAGTCAAGCAGAAGGTTCACGATCTCCGAAGCATGCAAATTGCGGCCGCTCTCCTGATCTTGGACCTTTGTAACAACGGATTCCGCTTTCCGTTCTTTCGATCCGGCAGTTCGTTCAGCCATCCGAAAAGTGCGAGTGACGGAGGGCGGGGGTTGGGGGGCGGCTTGTTCCGGAGCCTTTTCCACTTTCCGAAAGGCGGCGGCGATGTCCATTTCGGTTGTCGGAGAGGGCGCCTTGGCCGGCCTCTCCTCCTGCGGCCTTAGCGAATCTACTTTACCGAGGGCGCGCTTCCCTTTTTCCGGTGCCGCAATCCCCTCGGCTCCGGAAGAAAGATCTCTTTTCTGGGCCGGAATGGCCTGATCCGCCGGTTGGGTCGTGACGGATGGCGACGCATCTCCAGGGAGGTTTGACCTGGATGATGGGATTTCTCGGGGAAGGGTCGGCCCGGTGGAAGGTTTCGGCCGCGAAGCCAGCGGGGCAGAGGCCGCCCTGGAGGGCTCCTGCTTTTCGCTGTGCTGTTCCAAAACCGGAGGGGGCAGGGCGATATGGATCCCTTCCTTCCGCAACTCCGGTTCCTGACCACGGTAGACATAGAAGGCGAGGACCGAGATGAGCAGGAGTGCTGCGGTCGAAAGAGGAATCTTCAGAAAAAGGGGTGAAAAGAGTTTGCGGAAAAAACCCTTCTCCGGTTGCGCCTCTTCCCGCACCTTGGCCATGATCCTCTGCTTCATCCAGGGAGGGGGCGACACCGCCTCCAGATCGGAAAGAATCGTCTCCATCTGCTTCAGATCAGCCAGGGCTTTGCTGCACTGCCGGCACGAGGCGAGATGCTCCCGAATTTTCTCTCTTTCTTCCGGCGGGAGAAGACCCTCCAGATAGGCGGGCAGATGATTTTCGATGTCCCGGCAATTCATGAAAAATCTCCCATTCGCTGAAGCAGAAGGTCCTTCAGGGTATTCCTCGCCCGGAAAAGCCGTGATCGGACCGTACCCACGGGTATACGGAGAACCGAAACGATCTCGTCATAGGAGAGACCCTGAATGTCACGGAGGACAAGAATATCCCGGTATCCTTCATCGAGCAGCCCGATGCATTCCTGCACCTGGGCGTCTCGTTCCTTTCTTTCCAGATCCTCCAGGACGGAATCCTGCGGACCGGAGACCTCCTGGCAGCTACACCCGCACCCGGGATTGCCGGAAGAAAGATCCGGGCAGAATTCAACGGAAGTCAAGCGGGCCTTTTTCGATTTCAATTGTAGCAGCCGGTTCTTGGTGGAATTGACCACGATCCCGTAAAGCCAGGTAGAAAAACGCGCTTCTCTCCGGAATTTTGAGATGGCCCGGAAGGCGGCGAGAAAGGCTTCCTGAACCACATCACAGGACTCCTCGTAATCGCCGATCATCCGGTAGGCCACGTTCAGCATCTTTTTCTGGTACCGTTCCACCAGGATTCCGAAAGCCTCGACATCCCCTTTCTGGCAAAGCAGCACGGCTTCGAGGTCCGCGTCCTCGACGATCGCACTTTTATCCTCTTGAGAATTCGAGACTTCCATCATTCTTTACAGTATTATTTTGCCCTACCTGCCCATCGTCAGTGTGAGCGTCACTGTGGCTTCTCCGCCGTCTTTCGTGGCAGGGAAACGCCACTTTTTCAGATGCTCAAGGACGCACGATTTCAGAGGGGCATTGTCCAGGGTTCCCGAAGAATCCGTGACCTCGCGAACCGTTCCATCCGGAGAGAGGATCAGAATAAGGATATGTTTCACGTGAAACAGACTTCCCGCAAAGCAGGGCTCCAGTCGAGAAAGCTGATTCTGAACAATTCTTTCCGCATCCTCTTTTGAGAGTCCTCCGGACACGACGATGTTTTCCACGGATAGGGAGGCTGGGGCTTTTTGGGTCTTATTTCCCTGAACTATTTCTTTCTTTGCCTCGTTCTGCAGGGACGAGTCATAGGCCGGCCTTCCCGATACTTCGCGGGCCGGGGCTGCCATAGGGGCGGAATTCATCATGCCCTTGGCCATTAGCCTACCCACGGCATAATCTGAAACGCCCTCGGGCAGGGGAAGCGGCTGTTTGACCGTCGTGGGTTTGCCGTCGGTGCGGATCTCACTGTCCACAGCCACGAAAGAGGTATAAGCCGTTAACAGGTTGTAAGTCAATCCCAGCTTCGTCACTTCCTCGATACGTTCATCCTTCGGACGAAGCCGGTTGTAATCGGACAGGATGGCAATGCGATGCCGCGCCCAGAGATAGCGCAGGGCGGCGTTGCCCGGTAGCGGCGAGACCCTGTCTACGGAAATGGTTTCGGAATAGGGGCCTTTCCCCGAGATTCCCGTCAGGGTCACCTTGCCCCTGGACTTTCCCCGCCACTTGCCGAAGAGGATCATGGGACGCTCGGCCATCACGTCGGGAATAGAAACCGGTTCGACATCATAAGCTGAAAAACCGTCAAAGTCCACCTTCACCCGGGTCAATACCGGGGACGCGATCATCTTGCGGAAGCGTTCCGCTTTGGCATCCGCCGCTTCCCGTTTCTCGATGATCTGGGGTTCTCCCATGCCGACCCGGGCCATCCCTTCGATGAGGTGGCGGTTCACGCTCGTCCCGATCCCGAAGGCGAACAGATTGGCCTTCCCCAGGTTATTCCGGATCAGGTCGAAGACCTCCTCCTCGACGGTGACGTAGCCGTCGGTGACAATGACCACCGTCCGCGAGTCTTTTTCCCGTTTCTTGAGAGAGAGGGCGCGCTGCAGGGCGGGCAGGATTTCCGTTCCGCCGCCACCCCGTTGGTTTTCAATGACCGCAATGGCCCGCTGTACATTTTCCGGTGTGGCCGGCAGGGATTCTTCGGACATCAGGGACGATCCACCTGAGAAGAGAAGGACATTGAAGCGGTCCGAAGGGCGCAGTCCGCCGATCAGATTGGTCAGCAGCTTCTTGGAGATGTCCAGGGGATACCCGTGCATCGATCCCGAGACATCGACGATGAAGATGTATTCGCGGCCGGGGATCGCTTCAGGGGCGATCCGCCGGGGAGGCTGCATCATCAGGAGAAAGAAATTCTCCTTTTCTCCCTGATAGAGGAGCAGCCCGGATTGGACCTTGTTGCCGTCGAGACGGTAGCGGAGGATGTAATCGCGGTTTCCCCCGGATTTATCCGACGGATCAAGGATAACCCGGGCCTGGGTGGGCCCGCTGAAAGCCGTCTTCACGGAATGCGAGGGGCTGGAAATATCCCGGAGTGGCAGTCCCGTTGCCAGGTTTACCGAGATATCGAACGCATAGGGAGGGGCTTCCCCGGAATGCAGGTAGGGATTGGCGCTCCACTGTTCGGAAGGAGGCGCTTGATCGGCCTGGGCATTGGAATACCGAGGGCCGACAACGGTGGGATAAACAAATTCGTACACCCGATCTTCCGGGACGAGCAGTTCCGTGTATTTCAGCTCCACGGTGATCTCGTCGCCCGGGAGAATATTGGCCACGTTCATCTGGAAGACATTGGGGCGCTGCTGTTCCAGAAGGGAGGCACTCCGTCCCTCGTCCCGTGCCTGTTCGTATTCCCGGCGCGCCTCATCGCGCTTCTTGATTTTGGCCTCGATGACCCGTTTGCCGATCGTCATCTTCATCCCGTAGACGGCGGCCCTTGTGGAGGCAGGGAAGACATAGATCGCCTCCAGCGGTTTTTTCCCTTCATTTCGGTAGCGCTGGGTGACCTGCACATCGGCGATAACGCCGGAAATATTGACCGCCGCCGAGGTGGCTTTCAAGGGAAGCCGGTCCACGGCGGGATCATCGCTTTTCACCAGAAAATAGGGGGACAGGGTCCGGTCTTCCGCCGTTTTGTCCGGTTGCGACTGGGCGGCACTCCAGGAAAGGATGCCGACAGTCACGATCAGGACGGCCAACAGTCTGCTCAATCTTCTCATGGCAATCTCCTCTGCTGCGAAAATGGATTAATGATTTATGAAAACTTAGACAAAGGAGGCTCCTGAAAAGTTCCCTTTTTACGAAATCTTTTTTAAAACAGGAGTTACAGGATTGAGGGGGATAAACGCTTAGGAGATGCGATCCAGTTCCTGCCGGATGGCAAGCCCGATTTTCTCCAGGATGTAAGGTTTGTGGACAAAAGCCCCGGCACCCATGTCCTGTGCCTTGCGGGCCCGGTCGGTTTCCGAATAGCCGCTGACGATCACGGCTTTCTGCCCCGGTTGAATCTCAAGAATTCTCCGGTAGGTCTCCATTCCGTCAATTCCGGGGTTCATGATCATGTCCAGAAGCACGAGGTCGGCGTTCTTCTGCCGGAGGTATTCGATGGCTTCCTCTCCCCCGGCAACGGCCTCAACCCGATAACCGAGGTTTCTCAGCATGTTCATCGCAAGTTCGCGTTGTTCCCGCACATCATCAACAACCAGGATGAATTCCCCTTTGCCCCGATAGGAAACAGGAGAAGCCGTTTCTTCAATTTTTTCCGGTTCTTCTCTGGTTACCGGGAAATAAAGGATAAAGCGGCTGCCTTTGCCTTCTTGGCTTTGCACGTCAATGTGTCCATGATGATCCTTGACTGTTCCCCAGACCATGGGCAATCCCAGTCCGGTCCCACTTCTTCCCATCACTTTCTTGGTGTAAAAGGGCTCGAAGATTTTGTCCATATCCTCTGGGGAGATCCCATTTCCCGTGTCGGAAACGGTCAAGACCAGATAATCTCCTTCCTGCATCTCCTCATATCCGCGAATCGGCTCGTCCAAGTGGCTGTTTTCCGTCCGAATGACCACCTCTCCCGGACCGGAGATCGCCTCTGCGGCATTGGATACCAGGTTCATGATCATCTTGCCCAGATGGACAGGTGATCCCTTCAGGTTTAGAAGCCCCTCTGCAAGGTCCGTTGAAATCTTCACACAGGGGTGGTAAGCAATCATCTTTTCAAATTCGGGACTTTTGAAATAATCGGAGACCACTTTGTTTAAATTTACGACTTCCGAAACGATAACCCCTCTACGGGCCATAGTCAGAAGATCCTGAATGATGGCTGCGCCTTTCATGCTGGATTGCAGGATATAATCCGCATATTTTCTCAGGGGATTTCCCTGTGTCAGCATCTCCAGAAGAAGCTCCGAATAGCCGACCATCACGCCCAGGACATTGTTGAGATCATGGGCGACACCGCCGGCCAGCGTCCCCAGGGCTTCCATCTTTTCGGCTCGTCTCAAACGCTCCTCCAGGCGTTTTCGCTCTGTGATATCCTCAACAGCCACGACCGCTTCCAGGGAAGGCGCTGCCGCTGACAGGGGCGCGGCAGTCAGGATCACATCACGAAGGACGCCGTCTTTCCGCCGATGCCTCGTCTGGACGGAAGCGATGCCGCGCTCAGGAAGCTTGGAATACAATTCCCTTCCCACCCGCTCATACTCCGCTTTGTTTTCAAACATCATTCGGGTGTCCTGTCCGATGATTTCGGACTCGGAATAGCCGAAGCTGTTGCACCAGGCTTTGTTGACACTTTGAATAACATGGTCTTTTACCGTGGAAAGGCCGACGGGAGTCGCCTTGAAAATACCGCGGAGAGTCGCTTCCGTCTGCCGCAACTCCTCCTGACGGTCACGGAGGTCGCGACGGCTCCTGTAAAGCGAAGCTGCGAGCAGGGCGAGCAAAGCGACAAGGGCAGCAAGGGCTGCCGGTAGAGTCGCCCGCAGGGCTACGGTCCCTATCCAGTCGGCTGCGGCAATGTCCATGCCGAATACCGTCTGTACGCCGCTGGTTCCTGTATCGGGCAGGGGTACGAAGGCGCTGACCCAGGTCCCCCAGCGGTCGCTGTACGGACCTCTGACCGTGGCCTTACCGGTGGCAAAAACAGAATGAAGTTCTGCAGGAGCTTCGGAATAGACCTGGCCCGGCGGCGAATAGTCCTTCGATTGGGAAGGTTCCGAATCCACATGAAGAATAATCGTGCCATCGGACCTGCGACTCATAAGATAGAGGAAGCGGCATTTGGGATTGGAAAGGCGGATGCGGGTCAGCTGTTCTTTGATTCGCTGATAATCGGGCGAGGCGAGGTCTGCCTCTGTGCCGCTCAATAACGCCACCCGTTGTGGATTTACCGAAGCGGCAATCATGCATACCTGGGGGAGCAGGTCGGTGCGGAGTTCCCTGTCGGCCCGGAGTGCGGCCAGCCATGTGAAGCCTGAAATCACCGTTAATGCTGCCAAGGCAAGGAGGATGCGGGATACACTCTCCGAAAAGTGAAATCGTGATGTGTGTCTGGTAGGCGTCTGTTTTATTTTCATTCTATTGTTCTGTTGCGTCATGCCTCGGCAATGATCTCGTCCAAGGCAGCAACTTTATATATTTTCGGAATGTTTTTCTTTGTTTTTCAGCCAAAGGCATTACCTGCACAAACTGCTCCATGCCAGCGCCATCGGCGGACTTTTCTGTCGACTCCCGATGGGATTGCCATTCGGGTAAAGACGGATCAGGGGAGACCTATCGTTGGTTGCCGTTCAGATAAGCCCGGTCATTGAACAGTTCTAAATAAGCTAATCCATGATGAAATCGAATGATAGTCTTGGAAGCGGGATCGACGCAGACGGATCGGAATTCCATCAGGGGGATATTTTGAATCCTGCAGAGGATGGAAGCGATGGTGAAGTTGTGTGCAACCACGATCACATTTTCACCTTTGGTGAGGATGCCTTCGATGACTTTCCAGGCCCTGGTTTGCAGTTCCAGAAAAGATTCCCCATGGGGCATGCTTACAGAGGCAGGATCAGTGAGCCATTTCCTGAGGAAGTCTTTTCTGCGTGTGATCAGCTCCTGCACAGAAATGCCTTCAAGATCCCCGTGGTTCATTTCCGTCAGATCCTGTTCCAGGTAAAGGGGGACCTGATGATATTCGTTGATGATCTCAGCCGTTTTTCGGGCTCGTTTCAAGGGACTCGAATAGATGGAAGAAATCGGGTGGTCTTTCAGAGACAGGGCAAGATGTCGGGCTTGATCCAAACCGGTATCGCTCAGGTCGATGTCACTTAAGCCCTGGATTCTCCTTTCCTCGTTCCAGAGGGTTGAACCATGTCGAATCAGAATCAGTTCCATGTTCGCTTCGGGAGGGATCGCTTTTCCTGGAATCATAGAGGCTCAAGGGCTTTCAGAAATTCGAGAACCATGGCATTGAAGCGTCCGGCCTGTTCCACATTGACCAGGTGGGCGGCATCGGGAATGATCCGCAGTTTGGAGGAGGCAATCCGTCCATGAATGTATTCCGCCTCCGAGACGTGGGTCCCCTCGTCCTGCTCCCCGACGATCACAAGGGTCCGGGCGGAAATACCAGTGATTGCCGTACGTAGGTCCAGGGAGCAGATCGCTGAACAACATCCGCAGTACCCTTCCACGGACATGTTCAGGATCATCCTGCGGACCTCGTTTACTTCACCCGGCAGCCTCGCCTGACCGGCCTTGGTGAACCAGCGGTCGATGGTGGCATCGACCACGGCTGCCGTTCCAAACTTCCGGATCGTTTCGATCCGCTCATCCCAGACCTCGGGAGAAGCGGTATGAGAGGTCGTGTCACAGAGGATCAGGGAGAGCAGGCGCTCCCCATGGAAGGCCCCCATCATCTGGGCGATCATTCCCCCGAGGGAAATGCCGCAGAAATGGACTTTTTTCAGTCCGAGAAAATCCATCAAGCCCACGGCATCCAGCGTAAGCATTTCCATGGAATAAGGCCCGGCCGGGGATGCCGATTGCCCATGGCCGCGACTGTCATAACACAGCACCCGGTAACCGGCTTCCATCAAGACGGGTGCCTGAAACTTCCATATCCCCCGGTCTGATGCGAGAGAATTCGAAAAAATCACGACCTCGCCATTTTCCGGCCCCTCCAGAGAGTAGGAAAGCACCGTTCCGTTTATCTCCGCCAGCGGCATTTCAACCTCCTGATCTTAATGGTGATGTCTTGGGCATTTTGAGTATTTCACTTGTTCAGAATCCAGGTTGAATCTCATTCTCTCCCTCCTTAAGAAAGTTCCGGAGGACACAAAAGCCATACATAGGCTGGCTGGGCCGAAATTGACGCAGGAACCTGCCGGGGCAACCCGTCCCGGGTGAGCGTCAGTAGAAGCTTGTGAGCCTGAGGATGTTGTTGCCCCGCCTCTATTAGTGACCTCAGTTCCCGCTCCATTGTTTCCAGGGACGTTACATCCGCGCAGACCTGGATCAGCTCTTCCCGTCCCGATGGGTAACGGGCCAGGAAATCCACCTCAAAGCCCTGTGGTGTCCTCACGTAGCTGATCTCAGCCCGTCTGCGCTCCAACTCGAGAAGCACTGCCGTTTCCAAGGCATGACCGATATTGGAACGTCCAGTGCGATCGAAAACCGGGATGAGTCCTGGATCTACCGGGTAAGCCTTACGGGGATTAACCATGCGCTGACGCTCCGAGGAAGCCTCCATCCAGACGGTACGAACCAGAAAACAGTCCTGCAAATGCCCCATAAGCTGGTGCACTGTGTCCTTGGATATGGCCAGTCCCTGAGACTTGAGCGCACTGTAGAATTTTTCCACGCTGAACAGTCCCGCCGCATTACCGAGGAGGTGACGGACCAGCCAGCGCAGCCCCGTCACATTGCTTACCCCGTGCCGTTCTACCACATCACGCAGGATAGCCACATCCACATAGTCCCGAAGCAGTTGGTAACGCGTAGCCGCATCCAACCCCTGCGCCTCCGGGAAACCACCGGCCACAAGGTAGTCGAAAAAAGACCGTTCCAGGATCGAACGGGCAGGCCCGTCCAGAAAATCCGGCTGCGCCGGTGGGGACTTCCCGGCGTGTATCAAGGTCTCCTGAAAACTGAAGGGATGAAGAACAACTTCCCAGGCGCGGCCCCGAAGAGCTGTGGCTATCTCCCGGGAGAGGAGTGCCGCAGAGGAACCGGTCAGATAAAGTTCAATCTTCTCGGAATCAAGGAAACGTCGCACAAAGCGCTCCCAGTCGGGAACCGTCTGGATCTCGTCGAAGCACCACAGCACGGTATCACAGCCGCGCAAGGCAGGAAAGCGGCGATAATACTCCTCCACCAGGGGATGTAGATGTTCTGCTGTCATTCCCGCGAGACGTTCATCCTCGAAGTTGATATAGGGCATGCGCTCCCGGTCCATTTCATCCGCGAGACGTTCCCGACGGATCTGATGGAGGAACATCGTTTTTCCCGCCCGGCGCATTCCCACAACGGCTGTTGCCTTGCCGGCAAGATGCACGGCACCGTGCACCCGCCGCGGCGTGCCGGGAGGAATTGGAGTCGAGAGGGACTCGGAGAGCTTGTCGCTCAAAATTGCCTGGAAAGGGGAAGGTGATGAAGGATCCATAGGTTGATTAATTTATCCTTCTTATAAGGAGAAAGTCAACAATATTTCGCCTTTATTCGGGGAGAATATTGGCTGTCCCTCCCTTCTAACTTTCGTCAACGCGCTGATCTCCCGGAATTGATGTTGAACGGATGCCCTCTTCCCTGTATAATTCTATTGCGCTTACTATTTTTATGGAGGTGGGGAGATGCCGATTGGAGAAATTTGCAACCGCGATGTGGTCATCGTGAGGCGGAAGGACAGCATTCTGGACGCGGCAAGACTCATGCGGGATTATCATGTGAGGGGGCTTGTCGTCGTGGAAGATCGGGATGGTGAGGTGCTGCCTGTGGGGATCCTCACAGATCGGGACTTGGTCGTGGAACTGATCGCCAGGGAGGTGCCGCTGGAGAGCGTCGTCGTGGAGGATGTGATGAGTCCCGACCTGTTTGCCGTGTCGGAAAATCGCGGGATCTGGGATACGATCCAGTATATGCGGGGAAGAGGGATTCGGCGCGTTGTCGTGGTCGATGAAAAAGGCAGTCTTGTGGGGATCCTTGCCATGGAGGATCTGCTCGAGCTGCTGTCCGATGAGCTGTCGGATCTGGCGAAGCTCTTTGCAAAGGAGCGGAACAGGGAAAAAGAAACGCTGGGGTGAATAAATCCATTTCCCGGTCCGGATTCCCTCCCGCCTTGACGATTAGGGCGGGTCGGTTAACGATTCGTTTACGAATACGGCAGGCCGCCCGCATTTTTTCCTTGTGACATTGCGGTTTACGATTAGCGGTTGCCGCTTTACGATTATTTAACGATTCCTGCTTTTGAGACGATAGCGGGTGGAACGCCCGCCTCCCAGTTTCTCCGCCAGTCCCAGTTCGACGAGCAGCCCGAAGTCTCCCGCTGTAATCGGGCGGGAAACGCCGAATTCCGCCTCGCATTGCCGGCTGGTCAACTCCTGTCCTTCCACCAGCCATTGCAGCATCTTTCGTTGCCGTTCATTCAACTGCGCTTCCACCGCCGGGGAAACGCGAAGGTGTCTCTCCGGAACTCGCAGAAGATCGATGTCTTCGCCCGGTCCCGGAAAGGTGACCTGGAAGTAGCCCATGTCCGTGCTCAAAAGGGGCAGATCGAGCCCGTGGTTCAGCATGTGGTCGCGCATCCGGCGGAACCCGCTGCCACGCTCCTCGATGCGGTGAAAATAGGAAAGGCACTGGGCCAGAACGGGATTGCGGGAACAGGGCCGATACTTTCCCCGGCGCAGGCTGGCCAGGGTGATCGGTCGCGGGGGGAGGCCGGGACTGGAGATCACGACCCGATCGGAGAAGACTTCGAGGATGATTTTGCGGCCCGCGTCTTCATACTGCCGGTGCGCCACGGCATTGACCAGCGCCTCACGCAGGCCGTCGACGGGATATTCGTCAAGGCGCACGCGGTTCAGGCCGACGACGCGCATCGGATGGCGGGTGTTCCGGTCGATGAAGTCGATCGCCCGCTCAATGACCACCGGCATCGGACCCCGGATGTCTTCGTGGTCGCGCGGGTCCCCGTCGGGGACTGTGCTCCGGTAGGCGTCGGCGAGGATGCGACATTGGGGAAAGACTGCCGAAGGGTCTTTGGCCAGCAGGACGATCCCGGCGGCGGTGGCATAGTGTTCATGGGAGGAAGGGTCATACCAGACCAGGCCCCTCAGTGTCGCTCCGGCAAGGAGATCCTCGTCGGACAGCTCATCGGGACTGCACCGCTCGGCCGCGGCGAGAAGGGTGCGGGCGACGTTCAGGTCGAGATCACGCCAGCGGAGCCGGTTGAGGGGCTGGGATTCGAACGCCGACGTGGCCTCGATGGTCGATTCCGCGATATAATCCTCTTCGCTTGTCGGTGAAATCCCGAACTGGTCCTGCAGCAGTTGCACCAGCGCATCCCGGACCTCTTTCCGGAGCTCGATGACATTGCCGAAGCTTCTGCAAGGCAGCCCGTCTGCATCGAGTTCGTCCAGCATTCCGGCGGTTCCCCCACTCCGCTTGACGCTGCGGTCCCCTTTCAGGAAAGCAAGGACGGGAAGCCGCCTTTTCTTTGCATCCCGGTAACCGGCGTGGGGGAGAGACAGCCCGCCCACCGGAATTCCGGATTTCGTGCCGATGAGGAGCAGATAAACCTGGCAGCCGTCGAGGGATGGCAGGCATCCATCCGGCGCCTCTTCCGGAGAGGCCGGTTCCAGGCCGTAAAGAAAGGATGTGCAGGATTCCGACAGGAAGGCATCGGTGCTGACCAGGTTCTGGACGATCAGGCGCTCGTCTTCAAGTTCCTGCTGGATTGAACTGACAAAAATGCAGAGTTTCATCATCATGGGGGCGGGTGAATTTTATATATTTTCCTGGCTGAAATCAATCTTCAGTTCGTAGACCCCTTCCTCGAGATGGGTCGTCATGGGGTAACCGGACTTGGAAAAGACGAGCAGCATGGGTCTGTTCTGTCGCAGGACATCCGCCGTAAATCCGGCGATTTTTTTCTCTTTCGCAATGCGGATCAGATATTGAAGGAGAAAAGTTCCGATCCCCCGATTCTGCCAGTCCTGATGCGTGGTGAAAGCAATTTCTGCAAAACCCGTATTCGGATTGTTGATGTAACGGCCGATGGCGACGATCTTTTCCCTTCCTTCCGGCTCCTCTTTTCCGATGACTGCCGCAATGGCCATTTTATCGTTGTAATCGATCGCGGCCAGCGGCATCGCCACTTTGTGAGGAAAGGATTTGAGGCTCTGGAAAAACCGAGTAAACACGAACTGTTCCGGCAGATCGTAGATGAGCTCTTGAATCGCCCGCTCGTCCGTCGCCTTCACCGGGCGGAAAAAGATCTCCACGCCCTGTTTGTCAACCCAGTGGACTTCATACTCTTTCGGATACAAGACCACCGGCAGCGTCTGATCCTGGAAAATATACCGCTGCTGTTTGGCCGCGGCCAGCAGCTCGGAGCGAAAATCGGGATGAGCGATATTGATGAGCGTCATGGCGCGATCGCGCACCGATTTGCCGTGGACATAGGCGATGCCGTATTCCGTCACGACGTAATGAATATCCCCCCTCGTGACGACCACGCCGCTTCCGGGAGACAGGCAGGGAACAATCCGGGAAATCTTGCCGTCCTCCGTCGTGGAGGGCAGGACCATGATGGATTTGCCGCGCTTGGACATGGCGGAGCCCCGGACGAAGTCGACCTGACCGCCGATGCCGCTGTAGAATTCAAATCCAAGGGAATCGGAGCATACCTGACCGGTCAGATCCACCGTCAGGGCCGAATTGATGGACACCATCCGGTCGTTTTGGGCGATCACATAGGGGTCGTTGACATATTTGCAGGGCCGGAATTCAAACAGTGGGTTATTGTGCACGTAGTCGTACAGGCGCCGAGTGCCCATGCAGAAGGCGGCAACGACCTTTCCCTGGTTCAGGGTCTTTTTTCTGCAGGTTACCACGCCGGCTTCGATCAGATCGATCAGCCCGTCGGAGAACGTTTCCGTATGGATGCCGAGATCTTTTTTATTGCCGAGGTAGGGAAAGACGGAAGCGGGAATTTTACCCACGCCTGTCTGAAGGGTGGATTCGTTGTCGATCAAATCGGAGATCAGCTGGCCGATGGACCGTGCGATATGATCGGGAGATTTCTGTTCAAATTCGGCAATCGGCGCATCGTTTTTCACGAAAGCGGAAATTTCGCTGACGTGCAGGAAACTGTCGCCCAGGGTCCGCGGCATGTTCGGATTCACTTCCGCCACGGTGTAGGTGGCCTCTTCCGCCGCCGTTTTCGTTATGTCCACGGAAACGCCCAGACTCACATATCCGCTGCTGTCCGGCGGGGAGACGCTGATGAGGGCGACATCGATGGGCATGGCGCCCTGTTGAATCATCAGGGGAATCTCGGAAAGAAAGACGGGCGTGTAATCGGCGTTGCCCTCCTTGATGGCGGCTCTCGTGTTGGTGCCGATGAATAGGGCGTTGTGCCGGAAGGCTTCATTATACTTTTCCTCGTTGTAGGAGGTTATCCCGGCGTCCAGGAAGTGGATGATCTCGATGTCAGCCAGGCTGGGCGCCATGTCCAGCAGCGTCCGGACCAGAAGCTGCGGCTCTCCGCAGGCGGACCCGATGAAAATCCGCGCCCCGCGTCTTATCTTCGCCAACGCGCTCGCTGCGTCTACGAGCCTCTTCTGATAGGTTGCCTGCCAGTTCAGGATCATAAATCCTCTTTCTTAGAGCCTGTCATGCCGTGAATTTGAATTTGTCGCCCTCCCATTGTCCATTATATTTTGAACCATCCGGGAAGGTCAAGATGCCTTTTCCGTGAAACTGGTCTTCCTTCCACTCCCCTTCGTATTGGGAGCCATCGGGAAAGGTCAGAATTCCTCTTCCATCAAACTGATCATTTTTCCATTCCCCTTCGTACCGCTTGCCGTCAGGAAGGGAAATGATCCCCTGTCCCTCTTTTCTGCCCTTCTTCCATTGCCCCGTATAGGTTGTCTCATCGGGCAGAAGAAGAGTCCCACTTCCCTCGATTCTCCCCTCCAGCCATTCCCCCTCATAGCGGCCGCCATCGGGAAGATTCAGAATCCCCCAGCCGGAGGGAAGCCCGTTTTCCCATTCACCCGAATATTGGCCGCCATCGGGCCATATGAAGGAGCCTTCTTCCGAAAAAAGCCCCTCCTGAAAATGCCCTTCGTAGCTGCTGCCATCGGGATGTGCATAGAGACCCGTGCCGGAATAGGAGTCCTCCTCCCACATAAACGCAACGTCTTCTTTTCCTGAAAATATTCTGATCAGCTTTTGCAAGGTTTCTATCCACCCCGAGAAATCTTTTTATCGACAAATTGACCGTTCCGAAATTCACCGATGTATTTCCGGCCATCCGCCAGGATCATGATGCCCTGGCCATGGGGAAGGCCTTTTTCCAGTTCGCCCGTGTACTTTCTCCCATCGGTCAGGGTCAATGTCCCCTGGCCGTGATACTGGTTATTCCTGAACTCCCCTTCATACCGGTCGCCATTGGGGTATTTCAGAATGCCCTTTCCGTTTGACAGACTGTTTTTAAATTCCCCCGTATACCTTGTTCCGTTGGCCAGGGTTAAGGTTCCCTGCCCCTCGTATTTGCCCCTCTTGAATTCCCCTTCGTATCTTTTCCCATCAGAAGAGATTTCAATTCCCTTGCCGTCGGATAAATTGTTTTTCCAGGTTCCCATGTAGGTCCGCTCCTCAGGCAGGATCAGAATGCCTTCGCCCGCCATGGCGTCTTTTTCCCATTGGCCGGCATAGGAAGAACCATCGGGGGAGGTCTGGGTTCCCCGTCCGTTTCTCTCGCCGGCGCTCCATTCGCCGACAAATTGCGCGCCATCGGGGAAAGTCATGATCCCCAGGCCATCGGGCAGGTCGTCTATCAGTTCGCCCAGATAAATTCTGCCATCCTCGTAGCCCTTGGAGAATTGTACGTGAGAAAGAACCGCATCGGTTACACCGGAAGCGGTTTTCTGCTGGAGGATACGGTTTCTTTCCTCCGCTTCGGCCAGCTGTTTGGCGAGCTCCGTGATGGTTTTCTTCTGGTTGTCGATGGTGCTGGTCAGTTCGATCGAGCCCGTATCCGCGCCCGTTCCTGCCTGCTCCTCGAAGGATTTGAGCTTTTCTTCCAGCGTAATTTTTACGGCTTGAAGCGCGTTGTACCGGTCTTCAAGCTCTGCGGCCGATCCCTCGGTCTGCTGCACGGTGGAGATCTGCAGGGCAAGTTGTTTTTTGAGATCGGCAATCTTTTTCTTCTGATTCTTGACCGTGTTCTTCAGCTTGGCCGCATCCGCTTCTACCTTCTCTTCGAGGGTCCTGAGCATTTCTTCCGCAGAGGCTTTCTCAGCTTCAAGAACTCGATATCGTTCCTCGACTTCAGTGGATACTGTTACGGCTGTTTCAGCCCTTTGCGCTGCCTCGCTTTGCAGGGCGAGTTGTTTCTCCAGTTTGGCGATGGTTTTCTGCTGGCCTTCTACCGTGATATTCAGTTCGGCTAAGCGCTTTGTCGCCTGCTGTTCCAGGGTTTTGATCCTGTTCTCCGCGGAGATTCTATCTGCTTCGAGGGCTCGATATCGGGCGTCGGTATCCGCGGCGGCCAGTTCTTCGGCCTTCTGCACTGCTTCCGTTTGCCCTTTGAGCTGCTGCTGCAATTCATAAAGGGATTTTTGATACGCCTTGGCGGTGTCGTTCAGTTCCGTCTTAAGCGCATCGACTTGCCGTTCGAGCGTTTTAACTTTTTCCTCAGTAGAAATTTTTTCGAATCCGAGGTTTTTACAAAGCTCTTCCACAGTGGCGGCCGCGGATTTGGCCTGTTGCGCGGCGATGTTCTGCAGGGCGAGCTGCTGCTGGAGGTCGATGATGGTTTTCTGGCTGTTTTCCAGGGTGGAAGCGAGTTCGACGGCGAGGATTTCCGCCTGCCCTTTGAGAGTTTTGACTTCTTCTTCCGCAGAGATTTTTTCTGCTTCGAGGGTTTTGTACCGGTCTTCTGCCGTTCTGGCGGCGTCCGCTACCGCCCTTTGCGCTACTTCAATTTGAGAAGCGAGCTGCTGCTGAAGGTCGGCGATGGTCTTCTGGTTGTTCTCGATCGTGGAATCCAGTTCAACGGCAAGGATTTTCGCCTGCCGTTTGAAGGTTTTGGCCTCTTCTTCGGCGGTGATTTTTTCTGCTTCGAGGGCTTTATATCGGTCTTCCGCCGCTTTGGCGGCGTCTGCTTCGGCCTTTTGCAGTGTAGCGGTCTGGAGAACGAGTTCCTGTTGAAGCTTCGATACGGCCTTTTGTTGTGTCCTGGTAGAGCTGTTCAGTTCGTCAGCAAGGGCTTCTACCTGCTCTTCGAGGGTTCGAACCTTTTCTTCCGCAGAAGTTTTTTCGGCTTGGAGAGTTTGACAGCGGTTTTCCGCATCGGCAACGGCGGCTTGGGCCTTTTGAGCGGCGTCGGTTTGTTCCTTGAGTTGCTGTTGAAGTTCGGCGATGGCTTTCTGATGGCTCTCGGAAGCGGCTTCCAGCCGGACCGCGGAAATCTTCTCCTGCTGTTCGAGGGAGCGAACCCGCTCTTCTGCCTGAAGCTTTTTCGTTTCGAGGGCGTTGAGCCGCTCTTCTGCCGCCGCAGCTGCAACTTCGGCCTTCTGCACAGCGGATCTTTGCAGCTCGAGCTGATGTTGAAGTTCCGCCAGGGTCTTCTGGTGGTCTTTAACGGTGTCCTTCAGCTCGGAAGCAAGGGATTGCGCCTGCTCCTCGAGGGCCTGAATTCTTTCTTCCGCGGAAGCGTTCTCAATTTCGAGGGTTTGACAGCGCCCTTCCGCTGTGGCGATTGCGGCTTGGGCCTTTTGTGCAGAGGCGGTTTGCTCGGAGAGCTGCTGCTGCAGGTCGGCAAGGGTTGTCTGGTTGTTTTCCAGAGAGGATTTCAGTTCGGCCGCCAGGGTCTCCGCCCGTTGTTCGAGGGCTTGAACTTTATTTTCCGCGGAAATATTTTCCGCCTCAAGGGCCTTGAAGCGGGCTTCCGCATCCTTGACGGCCCGGGTGTCAGCCTTTTGAGCAGAAGAGACCTTCTGGGCGAGCTTATGCTGAAGATCGGAGATTGTTTTGGACTGGTTTTCGACGGTGAGTTTCAGCTCGGTCGCTAATTCTACCGTTTCCCTGGCTCTTTGAGATCGACCTTCCTTCCATTCGGTCTTATACCGGGTTCCATCGGAAGAGATGTATTCTCCCTTTCCTTCCGGCAGACCCTGAAGCCATCCGCCTTCATAGCTGCAGCCATCGGGCCAGACATACTTTCCCTGCCCGGAAGGAAGTCCCTCCTGCCAGTCTCCCTCGTAGCGGCTCCCGTCGGGCCAGGTACAGACACCCGACCCGTTGAGCGGCGCATCCTGCCATTCGATGCGGTATGGATTTTCTTCGGAGACCCCTCGAACTAAATGTCCTAACACGATGTTTCGCACCAAATCCCTGTAGAGAATAGGATTCGGTTTCTCTGCCTTACGGGACGGTTTACATCCTGCGGTAGAGTTCCATCGCTCTGTCCCGGGTCATAATGTTGGCCCAGTCGGGACCAAGGCAGTTTTCCCAGAGGGGAACAAGGCCCAGGGCCGTCGTCACCATCTTTTCCAGAGAAGCCGAATCGAGATCTTTTGTTAAATTGCGGGGAAGCGGAATATCATGCTTCTCCATCATCTGCCGGAACTCCCGGACGCCCTCGGGGTAGATATCCTCCAGTTGATCAAAGGCGATGCAGCAGCCGATGCCGTGATGAATCCCCAGGACGAAGGAAAGTCCATAAGAGAGGGCGTGACAAGCCCCCACCTGGGAGTACGCAATGCTCATGCCACCGAAGTAGGACGCCATCATTAATTTGTCGTCCTTCTCCGGAGAATCCTCGATAAAGACCTGACGGCACAGATCACGGGACTTCTCCCCGTAGGCCTTGCTGAACTCATTGATGAACGTCCCGTGGAGGGATTCCACATCATGGATGAAGCAATCCATCCCGGTGTAAAACCATTGATTTTTTGGCACTCCTGCCAACAGTTCGGGATCGAGGAGAATCTGATCGTAGAGGGTGTAATCAGAATTGATGCCCAGTTTCTTCTCCGGCCCCGTGAGGATGCACGTCCGGGAAATCTCGGCCCCCGTCCCGGAGAGGGTGGGTACCGCCACATGGTAAACGGCGGGATTCTTGATAAGGTCCCAGCCCTGGTAATCGGCGGAGGAGCCGGGATTGTTGAGCATCAGGGAGACCGACTTGGCGATGTCCATGGCGCTCCCGCCCCCGATCCCGACAATCCCTGCCGGGGCAGCGGGGGCGGGGGCATAGGCCCGGATCCGGGCCACCAACTCGTCGATATACTTGGTCTTCGGTTCATCAGCGACATTGACCCGCAGCAGCAAGTCCTTGCCCCGCAGCGGAATCCGTCCTTCCAGGGCCTTCCCGGTAAAGACGTCATCCACGACAAAGACCATATAAGAATCCGCACCGACCCGCCGCTCCTTCAGAACATCATCCAACTGGTTGAAAGACCCGCGGCCGAAGATAATATTTGGGACAATCCGAAAGTTTCTATACATAGGGTATTCCCTTTCCTTTGGAAGAATTTTCTTATATCGACGGGAGTATAGGGAAAAACTATGCGGGATGTCAATCAAATGATCAAATCAGAAAAGCTCGTCGGGTGTGTATTGGCGTTAACGGTCAATAAATTCAGACAATATAAAAAGGCAGAGCCAATTTGGCCCTGCCTTTCCGTAGTCAAAACGATTATGTGTTTCGTTATTTCTTAAATTTTTTCCCAGCTCCTGCCAAACCAACCAGACCGAAGCCAAGAAGCATTAGGGTAGTGGGTTCAGGAACAGAGGATACGGTGCCGAAAAAAGCAACGTGGGAAATTGAGCCCTGGTTTGGCCATGGATTGTCTACGTAAATAGTATCGGTTCCGTTCCATGCATAATCCGCCACCACTGTTCCATTTACATAGACATCATGAAGATTAAGCAGATCATAGATGAACCAAACAGGACTATTAGCCGCTCCATCTTTCACTAAAAGGTACGTCGGATATGAAGTATTAATAGCTGGTTTCCCATTAACATATGATATAGTGGCTGTCTCATTGCTCGTTGGCATCGTCGTGTTGTATGAACTTGCGTAAGATCCTGTAGCGGTTGGATAGCTTCCATTTTCCCAATGTCCTTGCCTATATAGCTCTGCTACTGAATCGCCAGTGACCCAAGAAACCACTTCCGCATCAGGATTCTTCCATTTTGAATCGGAAAATGGGTATGAGCTGAAATCTTCATTTGTCCACTGTATCGTGGTGGAGGGCTTGATTGTTACTGTGTCAGCGATTGCACTTGTCGCCAGGAAAAGCATCAGCATTGACATGCACAACAATCCAACCGATAAATTCTTTGTCTTTTTCATATTCTCACCTCCTTAATTTTCTATTAAAACAGCAGCAAGAGAGATGCCAAAATGGTAACTTATTGATTATACAATTGTATTACCTTTATAAGGCTTAAGGTGACGATTGGCTTTGTAAAAAATCCCGACAATTGGCTAGGGAGGAACCGATATCATGGGTTAAAAATTAATATATAATATCATGGTATTATCAAAATCATGCTCTCTCCGTGATTTGAGTAGTATTATATATATGCTTGATAATCTTGAGATTTAATATTGTTTAAAAAATGTAAAATACTCCGACGTTTTTACCACCTCATAATAGAATGAGAGTAAAAGCGCAGGTAGGTTTCATATTCCTTGAGCGTTTTTTATTGGGATGCCCTTTACGTTGATTATGATCTGGAAGGGGCAGTGATCGTTATAAATTGGCGAAATTGTAAAATACTTTAGAAAATAGGGGAGAAAATAGAAAATAGAGAAAATAGAGAAAATAGGGGGACACTTCCCGTATTAAATTACTTTCTGCTTTTTGGGGCGACCTGCCTTGCCTGGTAATATCTTCCGGCAAAGTTTATTTTCCAATTCCGAAAGGAAGTCTTCGCTTCTCAAAGGACGCCCAGTTGAAGTATTCACCCTGATCTTTTGATCCCTCAGCGTATCTGTCTGCATCAGGAATGTCCGGTAGGCTTCCCGATCTTTTTCATCAAGCCACCCTTTTCCTGTAAAAAATCCGTCTTCTTGTCCCCTAATATTGGCTCGGCAACTCGACCAAAGATAATCCTCCGGACGTGCCACCAGCGCCGATTTTACAGGATTTTGCTCAATGTATCTTGCCACTGCCCATAAATAGGATTCCGTATCAACAATAGTCGAAAAGAATCGGTTCTGCCGCAATCGACCGCTACGTTTGTATTTCCGGTTGAAGTGCTGTGTGTACAGAAGATTTGTCCTGCCGATGCAGCGGGGAAATAGGGGGACACTTCCCGTATTAAATTTCTTTCTGCTTTTCGGGGCGACCAGCCTTGCCTGGTAATATCTTTCGGCAAAGTTTATTTTCCAATTCCGAAAGGAAGTCTTCGCTTCCCAAGGGACGCCCCGTTGAAGTATTCACCCTGATCTTTTGATCCATCATCGTATCTGTTTGCATCAGGAATGTCCGGTAGGCTTCCCGATCTTTTTCATCAAGCCACCCTTTACCTGTAACCAATCCGTCTTCTTGTCCCCTAATATTGGCTCGGCAACTCGACCAAAGATAGTCCTCTGGACGTGTCACCAGCATCGATTTTACAGGATTTTGCTCAATGTATCTTGCCACTGCCCATAAATAGGATTCCGTATCAATAATAGTCGAAAAGAATCGGTTCTGCCATAATCGACCGCTACGTTTGTATTTCCGGTTGAAGTGCTGTGTGTACAGAAGATTTGTCCTGCCGATGCAGCGGGACAATGACACATCACTGGCTGGAACGGCCAGGATATGGACATGGTTGGTCATCATATTAATAAAAAGAACATGAAAATTAATATCGTAACTCGCCATGTATAGCGAATGACGGCATCAATGCTTAATCTGTCGCAATCAAATGTAGGCATGACGTTAGGCTAACGGGTGCCCGCGATTGCGCAACCACGAAGTGAAGCCGGCTGTTCGGGCGTCCCTGTTGAGCGGCATGTTGGGCTAATCTACTTGCGTCGAATGAAGTCGACCATCAAGTAGGGGGTTTTTGTTTTGTTGGAATCGACCCCGGCCTCCGCTGTAGGGCGTACCACGATTCTCCAGCCGTACCAAGTTTTTCCTTCGATAGGAGTAATGGATGCGGATAAGGAAATTTCTTTATCGCCGACGACTTGCTGCACAGAACCCATCCAGCCTTTGCTTCCACAATAATTCAGAGGAAAATCGCCAACATTAATCCCTTCTTTGTTATTCACCGTGAAAAGATAGGTTTGATGATCGTTACTACGCACAAGCTTGAAAAAATATTGACCACCATCTTTGCATGCAGCGGATACCTCTACCATGCCATTTGAGTGTGACACTATGCTTGCTGGTTGATGGACCAGCCCGCATGCAGAAATACCCGAGTGACCGCCACCAAATAAAAAAGTTGTTATAACCCAGTCCCCTTTTAAGTGGTCTAGTGGGTCACTCGTTGTGTCGAGTTGAGATCTCCTGAGTTCTCTGAGAGCTCTCTCGATTCCCGCTTGAATCATTGGCTCCGCTGCATTCATCCGGTCAAGCATCAATTTGGCAAATCTTTCCTCAACGCCAAGCAACTTCTGAGGCAATACCTTGCCACCTGAAGTTGCGTACACGCTCAAAATACTACTGAGCTCTTCGTCATCGAATGTCTCCTGAATGATTCGTATCAGGTCTGGTTTTATGCGCACCCATGCAAGCTCAGTGCTCACGATCTGTGAAACCGTGGCTACAACAGTTTCGACCTCCTCTCGCTGATCAGCCGTGAGCGGCATTCCTCTGCCAAATCGTTCAGCGAAACCACGGCGATTGAGCGTGTCAAGCGCTGCAAGCCTTTCCTGATGATGCTTTTCTGTCTGCAATACGATAAGCATCCTTTCAGCGTTCTCTACGGACGGGGGCGTTGCGATCGCAGATGTCGTCACGAAAACTGCACACAATGCGAAAAGAAGGGGTTTCATAATGTACGGGCTCGATATGTAAAAGGTTGCCAGTTACCTGGCGCCCAACAAGTAATTCTATAAGAAAATATGGAAAATAGGGAAAATTAGGGGGACGCTTCCCGTATTAAATTACATTCTGCTTTTTGGGGCGACCAGCCTTGCCTGGCAATATCTTTCGGCAAAGTTTATTTTCCAATTCCGAAAGGAAGTCTTCGCTTCCCAAAGGACGCCCAGTTGAAGTATTCACCCTGATCTTTTGATCCATCAGCGTATCCGTTTGCATCAGGAATGTCCGGTAGGCTTCCCGATCTTTTCCATCAAGCCACCCTTTACCTGTAACCAATCCGTCTTCTTGTCCCCTAATATTGGCTCGGCAACTCGACCAAAGATAGTCCTCCGGATGATTTACCAGCGCCGATTTTACAGGATTTTGCTCGATGTATCTTGCCACTGCCCATAAATAGGATTCCGTATCAACAATAGTCGAAAAGAAACGGTTCTGCCATAATCGACCGCTGCGATTGTATTTCCTGTTGAAGTGCTGTGTGTACAGAAGATTTGTCCTGCCGATGCAGCGGGACAATGACACATCACTGGCTGGAACGGCCAGGATATGGACATGGTTGGTCATCAGGCAATAGGCCCAGACGTCAACGGCCAATCTTTCGCAGTAGTCTTTCAGCAGTGATAAGTACTTGGCTTTGTCTTCATCATCCAAAAAGACATCGACGCGGTTATTACCCCGCTGGGTGATATGATGTGGATAATGGGGCGCTATGATACGGGCGATTCTAGGCATGAAAAATTTCTACATTGATCTGCGCCAGTTGTCAAACAAAAATACGGGAAGTGTCCCCTTGTTAACGGGTGGAAAAAGTGCTCATCCTGTCCGCAGGGCATCCACGATCTGCAGGCGGGCGGCCCGGAGGGCCGGCAGGACGCCGCCGACGAAGCCCATGATCAGGGCGAAGAGCAGGGAAAAAGTCACGATTTCCGGGGTCAGGGTAAAGCTGAAGGCCAGTTCGGAGAAGGTCTGAAAGTTCATGGTCGACACGGTGATCAACTGCAGAAAGGACGCCAGGAAGAGGCCTACGATCCCGCCGAGGAGTCCGAGGAGGAGAGACTCCATCAGGAAGGCCAGGAGGATGCTGCGCCGCTGAAAGCCCAGGGCCCGCAGGGTGCCGATTTCGCTGGTCCGGTTGGCCACGGCGGCGTACATGGTGATCATGGCGCCGATCATGGCCCCCAGGGAAAAGACGAGGGTCAGGGTGAGGCCGACGATCCGCAGGAATTTGGCCATCATCTCCGACTGTTCGGCGTAGTATTTCGTTTCCCGCTTGACCTCGACGGTGAGGCGTGGATCCCGTTCCAGCCGCGCCTTGATCGACTCGAAACCCACTGAATTGCGGAGGCGGAAGAGGACGGAGGAATAGGCAGGGCGTCGGAAAGCGGCCATGAGCTGATCCGCATCGCCCCAGATTTCCGAGCCGTATCCCCTGTTTCCCGCGTTGAAGACCCCGACGATCCGCCAGTTCCGCATCCCGCAGCACAGGGTATCATTGAGACCACCCCCCTGGAAGCGCTTGGCGATGCTGGCGCCGGCCATCATCTCCAGGGACCCCGGCCGCGGCAGACGGCCGGCCACCAGCTTCACCTGGGGGCGGAGGGCCAGGGAGGAGGGGCCGATGCCGCGGAGGACAACGTTGCCCGGATCACCGCTGACCCGTTTGGGGAGCGTGACCAGGACGACGAGTTCCTTGGCGAAGAGGGGACGGCCTTCGGGACCGAGGGCGATTTCCTTTTCCGTTTCGAGAATGGCCGCCTGGTCGCGGGGCACGCCGCTCTGGACCTCGGAAACCGATCCTTTCCGGATGGCCACGACATTGTCGAAAACCCCTGTTTCCACCAGCGTTGTCTGCAACCCCTCCGCCAGCATCAGGATGGCGGCAAAGACAAAGACCACGAGGGCCATGCCGGCGATCGTCAGGGCGGTCGTCAGGCGGCGCGTCCAGAGATTCCGCAGGGTGTAACTGACGGGGAGAGCCATCAGGCGATCCTCCTCAGTCCCTCTGCGATGCGGATGCCGATGGCCCGCTGGAGGGGGATCAGGGCGGCTATGACCCCCACCAGGAGAGCGGCGGCCAGGTCCAGATAGAGCGTATTGACCGAGATGTTGAAAATTGGGAAATAGGTCGCCAGTTTTTCCTTGATCAGCGCGGCGGCGGGGTAGGTCAGGGCGATCCCCAGGGCGCAGCCGAGCAGGCAAATGACCAGGGATTCCCCCAGGATCAGGACGGCAAGGTGCCGGCTGCGGAACCCCAGGGTTTTCAGCACGGCATATTCCCCGAAACGCTCCCTCGTCGTCATGGCCATGGTGTTGGCCACGACGGCCAGGATGATGAAAATGACGACGAAAGACACGATCTGAATGGCCACCACGATGGCCCCCGTCATGGCGATGAACCCTAACTGGAAGGCCTTTTCCGTCTCCGTCAGGGTTTCCGCCATGGAATTCTTGAAGAGCCGGTCGATGGCCGTGGCCACTTCCTCGGCCACTTCGGGGCGATTCACGCCGACCATGTAGAAGCCCACCTGGTCCGCGCGTCCCGGGGCCGTTTTTTTCAGGGATTCATTGAGATAGTCCCACTGAAAGACGAACTGCGTCTCGTCCACGGTTTGGTCCCGCCCCCGGTAGATACCCCGCAGCACGAAATCCCAGTTCCCCGGAAAAATCGTCCCCTTCAGCGTGACGGTGTCTCCCAGCCGCCAGCCGTATTTTTCCGCGAGCTTGCGCCCGGCAACAAATCCCTTGCGGTCCCGGAGAAAGGCGGCCTTTTCGACGGGGGAGAGGGTATATTCGGGGTAAAGGATCAGATAGCTTTCCGGCTCGACGGCGAAGTTGGCAAAGAAGTTCTTCTCGTCGATGTAGATCCCGCCGAACCAGTTGCCCCAGGAAACCGTCTGGACGCCGCTGACCTGGCGGATTTTTTCCTTGTAGGAGAAGGGGAGGGGGAAGATGAGGGAGATGGAGTTACGCGTGACGAGCCGGGTGGCCGAAGAGGCCGCGACCCCGGCGTACCAGGCGTCGACGAGGGTGCGGAGCAACCCGAAGGCCAGGATGGCGAGGGCGACCCCGAGGATGGTGAGTCCGCTGCGCAGCCGGTTGCGGAAGGCGTTTCTAAAGAGAAGACGGAAGAGCATCATTCGTCAGGGTTCCCTTCTCCAGATGACGGATAATCCTGGCCCTTTCCGCTGCCCGGGGGTCGTGGGTCACCATGATGATGGTCTTGCCGGACTCCTCGTTGAGGCGTTCCATGAGATTGAGGATCTCCTCCGCGGAGTGCCGGTCCAGATCCCCGGTGGGTTCGTCGGCAACGAGGATCGCCGGATCGGTGATCACCGCCCGGGCGATGGCGACCCGCTGCTGTTCCCCTCCCGAAAGCTGGCGGGGGTAATGATCGCTGCGGTCGGCAAGGTTCACGACCCGCAGGGCCATCTCTACATGCTCCTGCCGTTCCTTCCGGGACAGGGAGGTCAGATAGAGGGGCAGTTCGATGTTCTCGTAAGCAGTCAGAACGGGGATCAGGTTGTAGAACTGAAAGATGAAGCCCACATGGGTTGCCCGCCAGTGGGCCAGTTCCGTTTCCGCCAGGGCCGTGATGTCCAGGCCGCCCACGAGGATCGTTCCCTGGTCCACGGTGTCGATGCCGGCGATCAGATTGAGCAGGGTGCTCTTCCCTGACCCCGAGGGGCCCATGAGGGCCAGGAATTCCCCTTCAGCGATGTCGAAGGAGATGTCCTCCAGGACGGGGACGGGGCGATTCCCCCGCCAGTAGGACTTGCTGACGTCCCGGATGGACACCATGGGCCTGGCGGATCGGCTGTCTTCGCTTCCCATGGCAATTCTCACTTTTCCTTGATCTTGATCCGCGAACCGTCCCGCAGGCGGTCCGAGGGCTTCAGCACGACCCGGTCGCCGGGCTTCAGGCCGTCGAGGACCTCGACCAGGTCGCCGAAGGATTCACCCTGCTTCACTGGGATTTCCGAGATGCGGTCCTCTTTGATCAAATAGGCCACGAGACGGCCGTCCCGCTTGACCAGGGCGGAGGCGTTCACCGCCGTGCGCAGGCGCTGCTCGTCCTGCCGGGGCGGACGGGAGAGGAAGGCGACCTTGGCGCTCATCTCGGGCAGGATCCGGGGATCCGGGTCCAGAAACCGGACCTTGACCATGATGGTCGCCTTGGTCCGGTCGGCGGTGGGGACGATCATGTGGACCTGCCCGCGGAAGCGGGTATCGGGCAGGGCGTCCAGTTGAATGTCACAGGGTTGCCCGATCTTGACGAGCGCCAGATTGGATTCGGCGACATCCGCCTCTACCTGCAGGGAGTTCAGATCCGCGATGGTCACGACGGCCGCCTTGGCGTTGGCCGCCGCGCCCAGGGGCGTGACGATGTCGCCGATGTCGGCGTTTTTCGTCAGAACGACGGCATCGAAGGGGGCGCGGATCAGGTCATAATCCAGGGACACCTGGGCGGCCTTCAGGGCGGCTTCCCCGGCCTTCTGCGTTGCCTCCGCCGCGGCCACGGCGGCTTTGGCGCTCAGATAACGCGCCTCGGCCGTATCAAATTCCGCCCGGGAGATGACATCCCGCCGCAGAAGCTCCTTTTTCCGCTGGTAATTCTGAGTTGCGTCGTGAATTTCCGCCCGGGTCGAGGCCGCCTGGGCCCGGGTCGTGTTCAGATTGGCGGTGGCCTGATCACGCAGGGCCCTGGCGTCTTCATCCTCCAGGCGGGCGATGATTTCGCCGGTCTTGACCCGGCTTCCCTCCTCCACCGAAAGGGCAACCAGGCGTCCCGTAATTTTGGCGGCCAAGGCGGCCTTCCGCTGGGCCACGACGTACCCGCTGGCGTTCAGGAGGGAGAAGGTCTGGGAGGGATAGATCCGGGAGACACTCGTGACCTCCACGGAAACGGAGGGAGAAAGGTGTCCGGTAACATAGAGCAGGACAAGAATCAGAAGAAGGAGGACCGCGGCAATCCAGTAAAACGGGGAAATCCTTCGTCCTTTGCGCACTGTCCGGTCGGACTTGTCGATTTTCAGGCGGGTAAGGTCTTCCTGGACCATGTGTTGAATACTCCCGAGGTAAAAGCCCGGATACGGGCAGATATTTTATTTCGATCCGAAATTGGAGGTACAGATCACATCTTCCGGCGTCTGAAGAATCGGTCGGACAATCTCTGGAAAAGACCGCGGGGAGGATGTTTTCCCTTTCCCGAGACCCTTTCGAACTCCTTGAGGAGGCGTTTCTGGAGCGCCGAAAGTTTCCGGGGGATGACCACCCGGATCCGGACAATTTGATCTCCGTGGCCGGCGCCGTCGAGAATCGGCATCCCCCTGCCGGGAAGCTTGAAGATTGCCCCATGCTGCGTCCCCGGAGGAATGGCCAAAGGATCGTCCCCCCAGAGGGTCGGAACGGTAATCCTTGCGCCCAGGGCTGCCTGTGTCATGCCGATCGGAATCGTACAGAAAAGATCGTCGCCCTCCCGTTCAAAAAGGGGATGGCTTTCGACGACCATTCTCACGTAAAGATTGCCGGGCGGCCCTCCCCGACGGCTGGGCTGTCCCTCGCCGGACACAAAGAGTTGAGACCCGCTTCCCACTCCCGGCGGTATTTTTACGGAAAGGGGAACGGTCACTGGAACTTCTCCCGCTCCGCGGCAATCCGCGCAGGGAGATTCCAGGTATTGACCCTGTCCCCCACAGGCCGAGCAGGTGACGATCAGGTGGAACAGGGAATCCCCACGGGAGATCGAGCCTCTGCCGGAGCAGACGGGACAGGTGATCCATCCGGTGCCCGGTTTCGCGCCGGAACCGCTGCAGGTCGGACAGATCCGGGTCCGCGGAATCTCCAGGGCAACGTCCTTGCCATGGGCGGCTTCCTCCAGGGTCAGGCTCAGGGAAACGACCAGATCTTCCCCTCTTTCTTCCTCCTCCTCAGTCCGTCTCCTTCGTCCGAAAGGGAAATCCCAGAGTTCGTCGAAGATTCCGCCAAAGGCCCGGAAGATGTCCTCCGGCCGGGTGACGCCATGATAACCGCTACGCTCCAGACCTTCACGGCCGAACCGGTCGTAAATGCGCCGTTTGTCCGGATTGCTCAATACTTCATAGGCTTCGGCGGCCTCCCGGAAGAGTTCTTCCGCCTCTTTGTTTCCGGGGTTGCGATCAGGGTGGCATTGCAGGGCCATTTTCCGGTAGGCCCTCTTGATTTCTTCCGGCGAAGCCTCCCTGCTGACCTGCAGAATCTCGTAATAATCACGCACGGGCGAATTCCTCCCGTCTGCTGAAAACGATGACATTTCCTGATATGCTTTTTAAGATAGCGTGTTTTTTGTTGATAAGCAACGACTTCGTCGGGAAGCGTCCGCTTTGACTCAGAAAAAAACCTCCCGGCCACGACGGCCGGAAGGTTTTTACAAGGGGGGAAAATCGCTTGTCGTTTAGTAATCCATATCGCCCATATCAGGGGGCATCATGCCGCCGGGCATGCCGGCAGCGCCCTTCTTCCTGGGGGCTTCGGCGATCATCGCCTCTGTCGTCAGGAGCAGAGACGCCACGGAAGCCGCATTCTGCAGGGCGAAACGGACCACCTTGGTGGGATCGATAATGCCTGTTTCCATCATATCGGTGTATTCCCCGGCATCGGCATTGAACCCGACGCTGCCGGCCTGGTGTTTGACCTTCTCCACGACGATGGATCCTTCAAATCCGGCATTGGCGGCAATCTGGCGCATCGGTTCCTCGAGAGCCCGCCTGATGATGGTCAGGCCGTGCTGTTCATCCTCATCGGAAAGTTTTACGCCTTCCAGGGCCGGGAGAGCCCGCAGCAGGGCGACACCGCCTCCGGGGACGATGCCTTCTTCCACCGCCGCCCTTGTGGCGTGGAGGGCGTCTTCCACCCGGGCCTTTTTCTCCTTCATTTCAATTTCCGTTGCCGCGCCGACCTTGATCACGGCGACGCCGCCCACGAGTTTGGCCAGCCGTTCCTGGAGCTTTTCCCGGTCGTAATCGGAGGTGGTTTCATCGATCTGGGCGCGGATCTGTTTGACCCGGCCTTCGATGGCGGCCAGGCTTCCCGCGCCATCCACGATGGTGGTGTTGTCCTTGTCGACATGGAGCCGCTTGCAGGTTCCCAGATCGTTGAGGGTGATGCTGTCCAGTTTGATGCCCATTTCCTCGGAGACGACCTGACCTCCGGTGAGAATGGCGACATCTTCGAGCATGGCCTTTCGGCGATCCCCGAATCCCGGCGCCTTGACCGCGGCGCACTTGAGGGTCCCCCGGATTTTGTTCACCACCAGCGTCGCCAGGGCTTCGCCTTCCAGGTCTTCGGCCACGATGAGCAGGGGCCGTCCGGAACGGGCGATCTGTTCAAGGATGGGCACCAGGTCCTGCATCACGCTGATTTTTTTCTCATAGAGTAGAATGTAGGGGTCTTCAAAGACGACTTCCATCTTCTCCGGATCCGTCACGAAATAGGGGGAGACATAACCGCGGTCAAACTGCATCCCTTCCACGATTTCCAGGGATGTTTCCATGCTTTTGGCCTCTTCGACCGTGATGACGCCTTCCTTGCCGACCTTTTCCATGGCTTCGGAAATGATTTCGCCGATGGTGTTATCGTTGTTTGCGGAAATCGTCCCGACCTGCGTGATCTCTTTTTTATCCCGGATGTCCTTGGAGATCTTCTTCAATTCCCCGATGATCAGTTCAACGCTCTTGTCGATGCCCCGCTTGAGCGACATGGGATTCATGCCGGCAGCGGCCATCTTGGAGCCTTCGCGGTAAATCGCCTGGGCGAGGATCGTGGCCGTGGTGGTCCCATCGCCGGCCATGTCCGAGGTCTTGGAGGCGACTTCCTTGACCATCTGGGCGCCCATGTTTTCAAATTTGTCTTCCAGTTCGATTTCCTTGGCGACCGTGACCCCGTCCTTGGTAATGGTCGGCGCTCCCCAGGATTTTTCGATCACCACGTTCCGCCCCCGGGGGCCCAGGGTGACCTTGACGGCATTGGCCAAGGTATCCACGCCCTTCAGGATCTTCTCCCGGGCAACCATGTCATATTTGATTTCTTTTGCAGCCATTTCGTTCCCCTCCCCAGAATTATTCGATTACGCCCAGAATATCGTCTTCCCTCATGATCAGGTGCTCGACGCCGTCGATCTTGACCTCCGTCCCCGCATAGCGACCGAAGAGGATCTGATCCCCTTCCTTCACGTTCAGCGGAATGCGCTTGCCTTCATCGTCCCGTCTTCCCGGACCTGCGGCAACAACCTTTCCTTCTTGGGGTTTTTCCTTCGCCGTATCGGGGATGATGATGCCGCCGGCCGTCTTTTCCATGTTTTCAGTCCGTATAACCAGAACACGATCATGTAATGGTACGATCTTCATTTCCTTGCCTCCTTAAAATTGTTATTTCATGTAGGATTGGCATGTCGGGCATGCCTGATTTTCTGAATGCTGCAGAACTTTTTCGCAGTTTAAACAGTGCATAAGATAATCATGGAATGCCACTTGTCAATAAATTGAAGGGGATTTTTTCTGCAGAGAATGCTCTTTTCCGGTCCTGTCCGGAAAAGAGCCCGGAACAGGACCGGAAAGGTTGTCGCTACGAACCGGCCTGAAAGGTCAGTGATACAGGGATGTCAGCGTCTTGTGCTGTCATTCCGTAGTTATCGGAATTTTCTTGCCCTTGGTCTGGGCTTCCTCCGTTTTGGGAAGTTTGACGGTCAGGACCCCGTTTTTAAAGGTGGCCTCTACCTTTTCCAGGTTGATTCCCTTAGGCAGAGGAATCACCCGGTGGAAGGAACCATAGGTCCGTTCCAGGCGGTAATAGTCCTTTCCTTTATCTTCCTGTTCCTCTTTCTTTTCGCCTTTGAGGGTTACGGCATCGTCGGAAACCAGGACTTCCACGTCTTTTTCATCAATTCCGGGAATTTCGGCCTTGATGGTGAATTCTTCGTCACTTTCCCGTACGTCGACGGAGGGTGAAAAACCGGCATAACGATCTTCCAGAGCGCCAAAAGGCTCAAGATCGAACCCCCGGAAGAAATCATCGAAAAGCCGATTCATTTCCCTCTGCAGCGAATAGAAGGGATGCTCCTCCTCACGCTTTGCAGGCGTTTCCGTTCTCCTCTTCAGGGAAGGCAAAAGACTTTTGATTGCCATGATTTGTTCCTCCTTCTTAATGTCTGTTCCTTATTCTTTATCCTGCCTTGATGGCTATTTTCTTTGCCTGAACAGGGGCAGCCTTGCGCAGGACGACTCGAAGCACGCCATTTTTGACGGATGCTTCAATGTTCCCCCTGTCTACGTCTTCTGAAAGGGTAAAGGTCCGCTGATAATCGCCGACATCGTATTCCGCGTAATACAAGCGGTGTTCCTGCGGCTCAACCTGCTCGACCGTTCCCTGAATTTTCAGAACATTCTTATCCAGGATGACTTCAACCGAATTTTCATCAACGCCGGGGACATCCGCGATCAGCACCATCGTTTCAGGCGTTTCGTAAATATCCACTTTTGGTGTAAAAATCTTCGTGTTTTTCGTCCGTTCCGATACGGCGGGTTCTGTCGCCGGCTGTTTTTCAAACTGTTTATATTCCTGAACCATGAGAAAACCCTCCTTCGCTATTCCGACTTGATGGCTATTTTACGGGGCTTGTCTTCTTCCGCCCGGGGCAGATGGATCTGCAGAATTCCCTTTTCATAGTTTGCTTCAACCTTTTCCTGATTGACGTTGAAGGGCAACTGCAGCCCCCGGCTGAAACGGCCGAAACCCCTTTCCTGACGATGATAACGGCATCCTTCTTCGAGTTGCTCCGGTTCTCTCGATCCCTTGAGGTACAGAAGGTCGCCCTTTGTGGTAATCTCAATGGCGTCGGGATCCATTCCGGGGAGCTCTGCCCTGACAACCACATCGTCCTCACCGATCCATACATTGACCGGCGGGTAATGCTGGTCATACTCCTGAGTCAGACCTGAAAAAAACCGATTCATGTCTTTATGAAAGCGGGTCATTTCAGGAAACATATCCAACATTCTTCCCATTCTCCAAATTCCCGGTCCAAACATATTGTCTTCCTCCTTCAATAGACTGATATCGTTAAGGATAACTCCTATTGGCACTAATATAGTCACCAAAGTTTAGTTGTCAAGGCAGGGGGAAAAAAGTGCGTTTCCTTTCCGCTGCGACAGCTTGTGCAGGGTTGTCGCGATGAAGGATCACCGTTGGGAGGGGTTAGGCGATTAAAACCGGGTAAGGGGATTCGTTAAGGGGTCGATATGGAGGTCCGGTCAGCGAAGGCCGGAGTTGACGGAGGAGCGTTCGAGCGAAGCCATGATCACCGTAAGATTCCCGGGAATGTTGTCGATATTGTAAATGTCCGGACGGAAATTGAGGTTGCCCTCTCGATCGATCCAGACCGTTTTATAAACGATGTGGACGGGAACAACTTTGGGAAGGATCAGGGTCTTGTTCTTTCCCTTCTGAATCTCGGCCTGAATGTTCCGGCTCGACCAGCGATTGTCGGACGAACCTTGCAGCAGATAGACGGCAAGATCCACGGGCTTTTCAATGCGGATGCAGCCATGACTGAAACTGCGCCGGCTCTGGGCGAACAGCCTGCGTGTGGGCGTGTCATGGATGTAAATGTCGGCTTCGTTGGAAAAGACGAACTTGACGCGGCCGAGAGGATTGTCCGGTCCTGGTTCCTGTCTCAGAAAGTAGGGAAATCTCTCGGTGGAATAGCGGGACCAGTTGATGGTTTCCGGAGAAATGGGGCTGTTTTGATAATTACCGCCCGCAAAAACCTTCATCTTCTTTCCCGAAAGGTATTGGGGGTTCTTCTTGAGCTTGGGAAGATATTCCTCCACGGCGATGGTCTTGGGCACTCGCCAGTAGGGATTCAATTCGACCGAGGTGACCCGGCTGCTTAAAAGATTCGTTCGTTTGTTGGTCTTGCCGACGATGGCCCGGATGTTCATGACCACGTTCTGGTCTTCCACCACTTCGAGGTTGAAGGCCGGGATATTGATCAGCAGGTGACGATTTCCCAGTTCTGTGGGCAGCCAGCGCAACCGGTCCAGATTGACGGCAACCTGACAGATGCGGACTTCCACAGGGACGTTCAGATGCCGCAACGTGGGCGGACTGACGATGCCGTCTTCCCGCAGGCCATGTTGCCGCTGGAAGGAACGAACGGCGATTTCCAACTCCCGGTCAAATACGTCATTGGGGATTGCCTGCGAAGTGTTCGGCGACCCTGAAGTCATCATCAGCCGGTTTCTCAGCAGATTGACCCGATAATCACGCATTCCCTTTTTCAGCGGGCGGCCATCCGGGATAACAGGCCAGCCTCCATTTTCCGCGATATCAATGTAACTATTGAGTATTTCGTGAAGTTTCCGATAATCGTAAAACCGGGGAGCCAGATCGTTGAGGGTCCCTTCCAAGTTTTTGCTTTCCAGGGCATTGACCAGCGTTTTGACGAGATCGGTCTGTCTGGGTTTGTAAACCCAGCCGGGATATTGCTTTTGATGATCTGCCCTGCCGCCGGTAAAATGAGCGGCGTAAGAAAAGAACGCCTCCGTCAGCAGCAGATCAAGATCTGCCAGACGTTCAGTGTTTAAGGGTCGATCCAGCTCCTTTTCCCGGGAAATCGCCGTCATCATGGTTTCGATGCGCTCGATGCCGTAATCCTGGGGGCACAACCCTTCCCGATAGGAGCGTTTCAAAATCCGCAGCAGCGTAACTGCCTGCGCATCCGGTCCTTCTTCTCCAATCCAGGCCGGCAGACCCTTCCGTTCCGAATAAAAGGTTTTCAGCAGCCGGACTGTATCCTCATCGTTGTAGGCGAAGTTCAACAGAGATCTTCCCGTTGCGGTTGCGACCCTCTGCTGGATACGATCTGCGACCGTATCGGACGGGTTGCTTGCCGACAGCATTCCTGTGGTGATGAACCAGGTCAGGGCTGCCCCGATCAGGATCAGAATCTGGATAATATGGACTCTCTTCAACCTCACGAAAAATCCTTTTGCGCAATGATTGCGGCTGCTGTTCTTCAGCCTTCTGTCAAAACTTGAGATGGAGACCTTGCTATTCTTCCTTGATGTAGAACTGCATCTTCAGGCCCCCCACTTCCACAAGATCTCCGTCTTTCAGGTCATACCGGGATGTCATGTCCTGTCCGTTGATTTTCATGGATTTTCCCCCCGAGGGATTGATGAAGTACCCTTCTTTCCTCCGGTTGACCAAGGCGGCCACCTTGGGGGCAAAAAAGCCCTTGAGATGGATGCCCGCCCCATCTTCCTTTCCGATGGTCGTCACCCGCTCCTTCAGGAGATAATCCCTTTTTTCCGTGGAGCCATTCACGACCACAAAGCCGCCCAGGACGTCGGGCTTGGTCTTTCCCGTGGAAGCCAGAAGATTTCGCTGATCCTGCGGAGCAATCACCATGGTTTCATCCATGGATCTTCCCCTCAGGGTCGCATTTCTGGGATCCACTTCCCTGTTCCTTTCGGAAATCACTTCCAAGGTGTGAATTCCTACAAGAACCACGTCGCCGTTGAATATTTCACTTTTAAAAACTTTTTGTCCGTTGACATACGTTCCATTGAGGCTGTTCGTATCCTCAATGTAGAGAGTATCCCCTTCATGTGTGAATTTTGCATGATGTCCGGAGACAGCCTGATTGTCAATCACAATATCATTGTCCGGCTTTCTGCCGATGGTTATGACATCTTGCTCAAGGGGGATTTCTTTGACAACGGCTCCTTTAAATTTTAATAAAACCTCCGCCATTCTTTACCTCCTGAACCATCTAAAAAATTTGAGAACCGACGCAAACCGGCGCTTCTTGGCAAGGTAGCCGGCAACAACGGTGATATTGTCTTTCCCGCCCTTCTGGTTGGCCATGTTGATCAGTTCCTGGCACGCTACCGAGGGATTATCAAGAGATGTTGCCATGAGCAAAATGTCTCGATCGGAAATCATTCCGGACAAACCATCGCTGCAGAGAATCAGTACATCGCCTTCCGCCAGCGTCATTTCGTCCAGATCGACATCTACGAAGGGAGCAATACCGAGCGCCCTTGTCAGTACATGCCGGATCGTGGACTGTTCCGCTTCTTCTTTGGTAATCAGGTCATGCTTAACCTGCTCATATACCAATGTGTGATCATCGGTCAACTGTTCAATTTCTCCCGCCCTGACCAGATAGATCCGACTGTCTCCCACGTGGGCGATGCTCAATTGTTTGCCCTGGATCATGATTGCCGCAAGGGTTGTTCCCATGCCGTGCAGTTGAGGGTCGCTCTTCGCCGCTTCATGAATGGCCTTGTTCGCCAGCTGAATCGCGGAACAAAGCTGATTCGTTGCATCGGAATAATTTTCATTGTAACAGGACGCGATTATGGGTGCATTGTTTTCGCTGGCTTTCTGGAAATAATCCCGAATGACATCCACAGCCATCTTACTGGCAATTTCGCCAGATGCATGTCCTCCCATGCCATCCGCTACTGCCAGAATTCCCTGTTTCGGATCCAGAAAGTAGTCATCTTCATTATTCGGTCGGATGAGTCCTTTATCGGTTTGGCCGGCAATATTCAGCTTCAAGATCGTCTCCTAAATTTTGAGATAGGCGGCAAGGTCATCAACGATCTCACCTCCGTGCTGATAGCGTTTATCCGCGTCCTTTTCCATGGCCCTGTTCAAGATGTCCGCAAAAAGTTCCGGGAGGTGAGGAGCCCTTTCCAGGAGCGGCTTGGGATTCGTTGAGGTGATTTTGTACATCAGGGTGCCGATGCTGTCTCCTTGAAAAGGCTTCTCCCCGGTCAACATCTCATAAAAAACGACCCCCAGTGAAAAAAGGTCTGAACGTCCATCGATCTTCTGTTCCTAAATTTTGAGATAGGCGGCAAGGTCATCAACGATCTCACCTCCGTGCTGATAGCGTTTATCCGCGTCCTTTTCCATGGCCCTGTTCAAGATGTCCGCAAAAAGTTCCGGGAGGTGAGGAGCCCTTTCCAGGAGCGGCTTGGGATTCGTTGAGGTGATTTTGTACATCAGGGTGCCGATGCTGTCTCCTTGAAAAGGCTTCTCCCCGGTCAACATCTCATAAAAAACGACCCCCAGTGAAAAAAGGTCTGAACGTCCATCGATCTTCTGTCCGGAGATCTGCTCCGGCGACATGTAACTCGGCGTGCCAAGGACGGCGCCTGTCTGAGTCTTGGAAGAACTCATCACGCGGGCGATGCCGAAATCAGCGACCCGGATTTCACCGTTCTTCAGGATCATGATATTCGAAGGCTTGATGTCCCGGTGTACGACGCCGTTTTTGTGGGCATAGTCCAGGGCATTGGCCACCAGGCTTACAATTCGGACGACTTCCGGGATGGGCAGGAGGCTGTCCCTGCCGCAATATTTCACGAGATCCGTTCCGTCCAGCAGCTCCATCGCCATGTAGGCAAGATCGGAATCTTCCCCCACATCGTAAATGGTGACAATATTGGGATGGGACAGTTTTCCCGCCGCTTCGGCTTCCAGGAAAAATCTCTTCTTGGTTTCCAGGAGCCGTTCGTCCTCAATTTCTTCATAGCGCAGGGTCTTGATCGCCACTTCCCTGTTGATCTTCGGGTCTTTGCCCAGATAAACCGTTCCCATGGCTCCACGCCCGAGTTCCCGGCTGATCTCGTAACGTCCGATGGTCGGCTTGATCTCGGTATCCTGCAGGATGACGGTATCGTCCTTTTTGCTACCGGCGGGTTGTTGGTTGATGGTGTCTCCCGCCAGTTTCATCCGCTGGATTCGGTCATTGATATCCTTGAAACTGCCAGCCTGGGCAACGTGATTATAAACCGCAACGGCCTTCGTGAACAGCCGCTTTCTTTCGAAGTCGAGTCCCAGATTGTACAGAAGCTCTTTCATGGCCTTGTCCTCAACGGGACACTTCCGGAAGGTTTCAAAGGCCATGTCCAGCATCCCCTGTCCTTGAAAGGAAAGGCCAAGCATTTTATTGGCTTCCACGCTGTCCGCCTCGATGCTGACCTTTGGCTTTTCCGAAAAGAGATATTTCCGCGAGGCCATAACGAGATAACCGAGGATCAGAACCAATGCGGGATAGACAGGTTTTATCCAGTATCCCCGGCCGGCAAGGAGGTAAACGGAGAATCCGGCCCAGAGGATCAGCAGGGTCAGCGAGGCGGCGGCACTGTAAAGGGGCTTGAGCCTTGAGGTAACCAGGATGACAAAGCATCCGAACAGGACCATACCTGCCAGTTCAAGCCAGACGGCCCATGCAGGCCGCACGATGTGCTCCTGGTGAAGAATGTTGTCCACCGTGCTGGCGATTCCGATCCAGGAAGGGGTGTCAGGTCCGGCGGAGGTAGTCTGAAAAGTTCCCAGACCGGTGGCGTTCAGGACGATGATGACGATCTTGTTTTTAAACAAGGCGGGTCGTACCTTATGATTGAGGACGTCCACAAAGGAATAAATCGGGATATTCCAGTTGTAGTTGATCAGCATTCGATGCTCATCAAAGGTGGGAATGCGGGCGTTGCCGATTTCTATCCCCTTGTTCAGACGAAGATGGTCAAGGTTGTATTTGAGAAACTTCAGGGTCAGTTGCAGCGCAAAGGAAGGGTAATAACGATTTTCATAATTGATAAGCAGCGGTTCGCTGCGCACGGCGCCATCCTTATCTGCTGCCACGTTGATATGACCGAGGGCCAAAGCAGGTTCCGCGAATTGAGCGATCGGCGAGATCAGCTCCCGGGCGGTCAAACTGGGGGCCGTTGTGTCCAGTCTGACCGAGTTCCTGGTTAGATAATCCGGCAGGGCTTCAACGGCTGCGAGGGAGCGTCCCAGGGCAAAGGTTAAAGGCAGAACGACCCGATGGCTCCGGGCAATCGATTCAGCCAGCAGGGTATCATTATCCAACCGTCCCTCTGCTTCTTTAAGGCTTGTGTAAAGCTGTCCGCTTCGGATGCCTTTCGCTTCCAATCCGCTGAGAAGATTCCGGATCTCGGTCAATCCCTGGTTATGGTCATTTTCGGAAAAGGGGATATCGATCCCGATCACTCTGGTTTCATAATCCTGAAGCATGCCGACCATCTGGGCGATGTATCCTTTGGACCAGGGCCAGCGGCCAATAGCGGTGATGCTGTTATTATCGATTCCGATGACAACGACATTGGATGCAGGGGCTTTATCCCTGAAAGAAGAAACAGTGTCGTAGGCCTTGTATTCCAGCTGTTCCGTTGGGCTCCATTGCAGGGCATAGGCGCCGGCCAGCAGAAGGACGAGAAAACAAACAATGCTCAAATCAATAACAATTGAATTTTTAAACCGAAGCATAAATCCTCCTGATTATTGCCCCAATCGTTCCTTTTATCGCTGTTTCATGCAAAATATGACCCCAGGTATGGGCCGGCACTCCAAAATTTTCACCTTCAGCGCAAAAGATCTGTTTTTTCACAGCAAAATCCGTATGCGCCTGATAAGGGCAAGGAAAATAATGGGATTCCGGAAGGCGAGAGTTCATGAAAATCTGTAGGTTAACTTAAGGAAAAAAGTCAGGAGAGGGTCATGTTCAATGCATCAGGACATTCAAGTCATGAATGATGGCCTGGTAGTCCTGATATCTGTCATCGGGATTCTTTGCCATCATTTTTCCGATAATATCCGACAGCTCACTGGAAAGGATGGGATTTTTCTTCTTCAGGGGGACGAGTTCCTCATTCAGGTGTTTAAACAGGATGGCTTCAACACATTCTCCGTCGAAGGGAGGCACCCCTGCAAAAACGTTGTAAAATGTAGCCCCTAATGAATATATATCGCTGCGGCAGTCCAATGGCCGACCCATAATGCAATCAGGGGAGGCGAAAAGGGGTGACCCGACCAGACCCTCGGGTTTTCTTTTTTTGTTGCCGCTGCCGTCATTTACAATGGAAACGCCGAAATCAACGACCTTCAAGATGCCGTTATCGTCGATCATGATGTTTGCGGGCTTGATATCGCGATGAACGATGTTCTGCCGACTGACAAAATCGAGTGTCCGGCAGATGGTGATGAAGTGTTCCAATCCCTTGGCGGTATTGAGGTTATTGTGATCCTTGATGAAATCGGCCAAGGTTCCGCCATTGATCAGTTCCATGGCAAAGTAGAGGACATCGTCCATCTGATCGATGTAATAGATTTGTGCGATGTTGGGATGTGTCAGACGGGAAACCAGGCGCGCCTCCTTGACAAACATATCCCTGTATGACGCAATGGAAGACAGATTGTAAGAGATCACCTTCAAGGCCACATTGCGCTCAAGGACAACATCCCATCCTTTAAAAACCCCTCCCATGCCTCCGGCGCCGATAAAGGACACCGCCTTGTAGTTTCCCAGCTGTTTTCCGACAAGACTGCGATAGAATTTAATTTCCAGCGCCTTTTCGCTTCGGGGTTCACCGAAATTGTTGAAAAGCGGATCGGCTGGGGCAGGCTTGTTGTCATTCATCCGGATGATCATGTCGGCATTGATTTTTTTCTCAACGGGTATTGCATCGACGATAGGAGATTTTCTGGCAGTGGGCTTCCTGTCGTCTTCCTTCAGGTTGACAATGTAATCATATGTTTCAATCCAATCGATGGACTGTTCCGTCTCTACCCCGATCTCTGCCGAAAGCTGATGATTATTGATGGAGATATGCCGAATATGACTCTCGATAACGCATGTTCCGGAAGGCAGCGGCACCCTGATGTACAGAACCATCCCGAGCCGTCCGAGCAGGGAGGTCTCGATCAGCAATCCCTGCTTGCTGATGTTTTTTACCCTGCCAGGCAGCCAGAGAATGGAATCGCGGGATAGTTCAATATTCACTATCTGCTTGGGGATTATTCTTTCGCTTTTCCGACACTCGACCGGCGCCGCAGAGACGGCCTCCAAACGTGGGGTAAAAGATTGATGAAGCCCTTCATTCTGCATGACCGAGGTTCTTGCATTGACGGCCTTTGAAGGAAGCATTTCGCCGATACGGTCGATCAGGACCGTCGGGGTTTCACCGTTCGGGGTATAGACGATGAAATCGGCAGCTCCCATGCCGAATGCCTTACCGGCGCTCTTTTGATCGTGAATCGGCACAAAAAACACAAAAGGGATCTTTTTCAAGAAGGGAGTGTTCTTGAGAAACTCAAGGAATTCGTATCCGTTGGAATCCTCCAGCTCGCTGTCGCTGACAATGAGCGCCACAGAATTGTTGGAAAGCAGATTCATGGCGCTGCTCATGGCGGTGGCCGTAAGGACGGGGTATCCAGCCTCGAGCAGAGATTTGCAGACCGTGTTCAGAAATTTCTTGTCACGGTTGACTAGAAGAATGTAATTTTTAAGGTCCATAGATCTCGATGTGAAGATATCCATTTGGATGAACAATACTTTTCAGCGTACAGCGATCCTGTATCGGGCCGTTGAACAAACTCACGACATGGTCATTCTCGGATTGATACAGACATGCAAGGCAAAAGACTGATCGCCTACTTGAAAGATCAGTACGGCGACAGAGGTGTTCTGCAGATAGCCGATCTGATGGCCGGGGCCGACGACGACCGAAGGCAGTGTGATTTCAAAATGATAGGGCTTACCGACAAAATCCTTTTTTGTGGAGCCGCTGATCATGTTGATGATTTCACTGACCCCGTCATGAATCAATTCCGCGTCTATTGCTCCTGCGTCCATCCCCATCATTTTAGCAACAATCGTTTTTGCCAGTTCCCAATAAAAGGTGACCACGAGCGTTCCTTCTGCATTTCCGGAAAGCCCCATGATACCGGAAACGTCACCGAATATCCGGATGGTGTTTGAGAAGTAGACTTTCTTGAATTCCACCTCTATTCCCGCCATGGTCTCCATGATATGGCAGGTATTTTTGATAAAGGGCTCCAGATATTCAAATTCTTCTGTAAGAGGCTCTCGATTGGGAATCAGGTAGCCGTTGATGATATGTTTGAAGGCCGGCAAGGGATCTGACAGAGACAGCACTTCCGTTGCTCCGGCGATCATGTAAGGCTGCGACGGGATATCTTTTTTCCGGGCATGGATGAGAATGATGGGGATATTCTGAAAGTTGCATGCATAGCGAAGTTTGCAGATCTGCTGCACGACGTGTTCCTGATTTTTGCCCATCTCCAGAAGGATCATCTGGTAGCCGTTGAGGGCGATATTGTCATGAAATGGCTTATATTGAATTTCGTCATTTTCTCCCAACAGCCCGGAAACAACTTTTTCGACCTTTGGGCTGCAATCAATTCCAAGTATTCTCTTCATAGAATTAATCTCCATTTTTCTATTTCTGGTAAAAAAAAGCCGGATGGCCTGATGAAATCTGAGGCTTCGATCCTGGTCTAAATGAACTGTATCTGTGAAAATAATGTGTGTTTACGATTCTAGTGATTATCCAGCACATGATGAATGGCATCCAATAGTTTCTCCGGCGTAAAGGGCTTCGTGAGATAACCCTGGGCACCGGCACTGAGCGCTTCCTGGATTCTGTCGTCTTCAGACTCCGTTGAGATCATCAACACAGGAATCTTTTTGAAACGATCATCCCTTCGCATTTTTTTTATAACGTCAAGGCCGCTCAACATAGGCATATTCCAGTCAAGGAGCACCAAGTTGATCTCGCCGGCGTTGGCTTCCAGAATATTCATGGCTTCCTGACCGTTACCGGCCTGAACAGCCTCGAAACCAATCGACGCGGTTGTCTTTTCGATAATACCGCGTATTAAACGTGAATCATCTGCAACGATCGCTTTCATCCCAATTCCCCCTTTTGCATGGTATGTTCTCTATTTTACCGCCCCATCGCTCATCGGAATTCTCTTTTTGGATAAGGACCATGAATTGATCGGCATCTCCAGATGAGACGATCAGGGAAAAAATTTCCTTATGAATCATTCCGTGTAAAATATCTTTTTCCCATGCTATAACTGTTCCGCGGGCATGAAGCGGGCGAGTGGGGCATGCGGTCATCGAGCTGAATTGAAATCCATTTCTTCCTCCAATTCCGGGTATGTCTTGGGGTTAACAAAAAAAGGAAATAAGTTGTAAATAAAACTGGATGTATGATGGAAATCACATTCGAAAGTCGTGAATAAAAATTAAATGCGTTAAAAAAGTTTTTTTCAGAAAAGAACATAAAGAGAAAGAATGACGCTGAACGTCAATAAATAAGTCTGTTCCATCAACTATCTCCGTGCTGTACCGATCCTGCCGGTCAGGAGAAGCTGCCTGAAACATGGGCTGAATATATTCATAAAGTCGTAAAGCCATTATGGAAGGGTGAAGTAGAGGGAGTCTATCATGAACCGGTGGGAAAACATGATTCCAACAGCATCTTCACTTGAGGAACGGGCTGAATTACTGGAGCGATGTCAATGGGTTCCGGAATTGAGCTGGCGACAGATCGAGAATCTGGCCCGTTATCTCCAGGGGGCGAAAACGGCAAGGGGTGGTACGGTTATCCGTGAAGGTTCCCGGGACGCTTTCATGTGCATTGTTGTGGAAGGGAAGGTTCACATCATCAAGGAGAATATTGAAGGAAAGGAAAAGTTGCTTTCTATTGTAAGCAAGGGGCAGACTTTCGGCGAGATGTCCCTGTTTGATGGGGAACCGCGCTCCGCTTCGGTCAGGGCTGCGGAAGACACGACCATGCTGATCCTGACCCTGGCGAATCTCCAGCGGCTGATGGAGGAGGCCCCCATCCTCGGAGCAAAAATCCTCTACAAGCTGGGCCGGTTGATGAGTCAGAGGCTGCGGATGACCAGCGGTAAACTGGTGGATTACATCTGAGATCAAATGTCCTCAAGTCTTCCTCCGTTTCTGAATCCCTGGCTGTTCGTCCAGCTTATTCCGAACACTCAGATGCCGGCCTGGGAAGGAGGCGGAATATTTTTTAGAACGGCATGCAACTCGTCTAAGGGAAAGGGCTTTCTGAAAAAGACATCCGCACCTGCCTCTTTAAACTTTTTCGCCTCCAGGCAGCCGGTGATTCCGATAATGTACATGTGAGGATATCGGAAACAGACCTGTTTGCACAATTCAAAGCCGGTCATTTCGGGCATTTGAGCATCGGTTATGACAACATCATAGGGTTTCTGTTGCAGCATTTTCAACGCTTGTCTGCCGTTGTTCGCCTTGCCGGCGGAGTAACCCCAAAAAGTAACGCTGGATTCCAGCAGATCGACTGTTTCATTGTCATCATCGACGATCAGAATGTTCATGTTTTAGCCCTTGTTTATGAATTTTTTACCGGTCCTTGATGCAGGAAAAATCCCCTTTATTTCCCTGGGAACTTTTCAGGTCATGTTCCTTTTAAGAGTTGAACCAATAGAATGGCCTTAAAATTTTTCCTATCAAGGAAAGACTGATTTTAGAGGTTCTATGTCCTTATTTTTTTCTAAGGGAATGGATGAGAGAAGGGGGACTGGCGGAACTTGTCTACTTTAAGTTTCTTTCTTTCCTTAATCGCCGCTTTTGGGTTGGCAACGTCCGACGCCCTGACCAAGCGATTCTTCAGCGATCGATCCGCCTATGAGATGGGGCTGATCCGCCTCGCTTATACCCTTCCCTGGCTGCTTGGCGCATCTTTCTTTGTATCCCCGGCCCAAACGGATACGGTTTTCTGGACTTGCGTGCTGATTGCCCTTCCCCTGGAGGTGCTGGCCTTTCTGTGTTACATGAAGGCCCTGAAAGTTTCTCCCCTCTCTCTGTCGCTGCCCTTTCTGGCCTTTACGCCCGGTTTCATCCTGCTCACCGGATGGTTTATCCTGGGTGAAACAGTCCGTATGGGCGGGCTGGCAGGGATTCTTCTGATCATTGTCGGCTCTTACTGTCTCAATTTATCTTCCTTCAAGCAGGGCGTGTGGCAGCCTTTTCTGGCCGTTTTCCGGGAGCCGGGATCCCGGCTTATGCTCCTGGTTTCCTTCATCTATGCCTTTACGGCCACGCTCGGGAAGCTGGCGGTTCTCCACTCCAGCCCCAGTTATTTCGGTATTGTCTATTATCTGATCCTGACGGCCCTGATGTTTGCCGGCTTGGCCTTTTCCGGGAAGAGGCCCGATAAAATCCTGCAGACAAGAACTCCCGGGATGGCCTTGGTGCTGGGAGGGACGATGGCGGTGACGATTTTTAGTCATATGCTGGCCATTTCGTTGACCCAGGCGGCTTACATGATCGCGTTGAAGCGGACCAGTCTCGTCATCGGCGTCCTGTATGGCGCCTGGTGGTTTCGGGAAGAAAAGATCGGAGAAAGGTTGGCGGGGGCTTTGCTCATGGTGACGGGGGTCCTGCTGATCGGCCTCTTCGGCTAGCCATGCTTCCGGGTCAGGCCGGATTTTCCTCCTCTTCCGGCCTTATCGTCTGCAGGGTGGTTGCATCTTCACAGGTCATAGAGGGTTTCATCGACCCGGGGCTGCGCACGCCGGTTGGTTCCCCGGGTCGTTTTCTGCGCCAGGGCGAACGGTTCTTCCGAATCCAGCAGATCGCCCATTTCCTGTTCAATCTGTTCCGGATCCTCTCCTCGTTCCATGCGGTTCAGGGCTTCTTCCATCCCGCTTCCCAACTGCAGCCCGGTCATATCGGACAGTTTCCGCATCAGGTGAACCGCCTGACGGGGATCCTCTTCATCGATTCCATCCATTTCGCTGGCCAGCATGTTCATAGCCTTTTCCATCCGGCCTTCGTCAAGAGGAGGCATATCCTCACTTCCCGGTTCCTCTTTACCGCGGGTTATTTTGGCAAACACCGACATCTGGCGTTTCAGGGGAACCGTTTTGCAGGTGGGGCAGTTGGGGATCTTTTCCGTGTTGACCGTACGGGAAAAAAAATTATAAACGGTATTGCACTGCTGACAGTAAAATTCATAAATCGGCATAATCTATCCTCACCTCAAGGCAATTCTAAAATATTCTATTCATTTCCCAAGAAAAATCAAGTTCATGAAAGTCTTTCCCTCATCTGTGGCTTGTTGCCGGCAATCGGGTCTCCCCTTTCGCTTTTGTTTCTGCCGGGTACGAGCGCGTCTTTGCCGGCTTTCACTTCGGTGAAGTCAGCAGGCGGCCGATCCGTTCCAGCAGGGGGGGGTGAGAATAGTAGAACCGGACGTAAAGCGGATGGGGGAAGAGATTGGATAGATTATCCTTGGCAAGACGTTTCAGGGCCGAAATCATGGGGGTTGCCGTACCGATAAGGGTTCGGCTGTAGTCGTCCGCTTCCCGCTCAAATCGGCGAAGCACCGCAGCGCCGAGGGGATTCAAGAAAAAGAAAAAGGGGCCCACCAGGATTCCGATGATCAGCAGTCCGGCATAAGTCACAGGCTGAGGAAAGCCGAAGGTGGCATAGAGGAGGGGCCAGGAAAGCAGGAGGGAAAAGAGATAAAATAATCCCAGCGAGGCTACTTCCATGAAGATCAACTGCTTGAGGATGTGCCTCTTTGTCCAGTGCCCGATTTCGTGTGCCAGGACGGCCAGGATCTCCTCCGGTGGGGAGGACGCCAGGAGGGTGTCGTACAGGACAATGCGCCGGGTTTTTCCCAGACCGGTGAAGTACGCGTTGGTGTGACGGCTCCGTTTGCCTTCATCAACCTGATAAATCCCGGATACCTCCAGGCCGGCCCGATTCGCCAGATCCATTACGGCCTCTCTCAGGTTCGTGTCCTGAATCGGTTCGTAACGGTTGAAGAGGGGGGCAATGACCACCGGGTAAAGCCAGAGCATCAACAATTGGAAGGAGGCAAACAACAGCCAGGACCAGATCCACCAGGATTCTTCTGCATAGTGGATCAGCGATAGAAAGGCCCCCCCCAGCAGGCCCATCAGAATCGTGGAAACGACGAGGCTTTTCAGGAGGTCCGTCACCCAGAGCCGGAAGGTCATGGTGCTGAATCCGTAACGTTTTTCAATTCCGAAGGTGCGGTAAAGATCGAAGGGGATGCCGACGATGCCGCTGGCCAAGGCCAGGAAGCCGAAGAAGAGCAGACCGGACGGGACAAAGGGAAGTTTCCAGCCGGCAAGAAGGCCCGTCAGCCAAGGTAAAAGGCCGGTGAGGAGAACCGCCAGCGTGATCAGATCATCCACAATTTCCTCAAAGGTGGTGAACCGGGATGACGTCACTGTATAATCCGTCATTCGGGAAAGGGTCGCCTCATCGATTTCGTCACGAAGCATTTCCGGTACTTGTCGTCCATGACGCTGCAGATGACGGATATTGAACAGAGTCAAAAGCTCTCGAAGGAGAACGCGGAGAAGGAAAAAAGTCAGAAAGATCAACAACAAGCTATTGAATGAAACCATCTGTCCCCCAATCGATCTTTCATCTCCCCCGTCCTGTCCTTTTCGGCAGGTGAGAAATTCATTGCCTTGGTATCTGCTCCTTGGAGTCCCTTCGGGTACGGCTTTGCCGTCCCCACAGGACCACCTTGATACCATTTTTGATCCGGAATTGGAATAACCGGCTAACTGTGTTGCTTTTCTTGCCGCCGAATTGTTTTTTTAAAGGCGATTCGATATAACCTGTGGGGGCTTGCGAGCGGAACCGGAATGACGATCGAAATAAAAGGATTGAATGTTAATGAATTTGGTGACAGTATTATTTGTTAATAATTTTAATTTAAATTTATCTTTCAAGAGAGTGCGATTGTCACTGCTAAGGATACCAATGGAACCCAACATGGAAAATTCCGAACCCGAATTACCACCTTCAAAAGAAAGTAACTCTGATTCCCTCCGGGAAGAACCGATTCTTGAGCCGGCCAATGCCCTGGCGGAGGTCCGTCTGGAAGAATTGTCTCCGGCCATGCAGACCGCTGCAACCAACGCCGGGTGGACTTCACTGCTGGATGTCCAGGCGAAGGCGATCCCCTATATCCTGGCCCGGCGGGATCTCATGATCCAGTCAAAAACGGGCAGTGGAAAGACGGGGGCCTATCTCCTGCCCATTCTGGAACGCATCAACCCTCGGGAAGCTGTCTGCCAGGTCCTGATTCTTGTACCGACGCGGGAACTGGCCCTTCAGGTTTCGAAAGAAGCCCTCCTGTTGAGCGGTTCTTCAGGCGTTCGAACAGCCGTCGCCTATGGTGGCGTGGGGTATAATCTCCAACTGGAGGCTTTCCGGGAAGGGGCGCACCTCGTTATCGGAACGCCGGGCAGAATCCTGGATCATCTGATGCGGGGTTCACTGTCGCTGAAGAGGCTGACGATTCTGGTCTTCGACGAGGCGGACCGCATGCTTTCCATGGGGTTTTATCCGGACATGCGGCGGATCCAGGAATTCATCCCCCGCGAAATCAACGGTTACCTGCTGTCGGCCACGTTCCCTGCGCACGTCCTTCGCCTTGCCGGGGAATTCCTGAGAAAACCGGAATTGTTGAGCTTAAGCCGGGATTCGGTCCATGTGACGGAGACGGAGCACGTTTACTATGTTGTGCCGGGAATGGGCAAGGAACGTTCTCTGGTGCGGATTATCGAAGCGGAAAATCCCGTTTCCGCCATAATCTTCTGCAACACCAAGTCCGCGGTCCATTTCGTGAGCGTCGTCCTGAAACGTTTCGGTTATGACGCCGATGAACTGAGTTCCGAACTGAGCCAGAAAGACCGGGAAAAAGTCATGGCGCGGATCAAAAATGGATACCTTCGGTTTCTGGTGGCTACGGATGTTGCTGCGCGCGGCATTGATATTCCGGATCTCTCCCATGTCATTCAGTATGAACCCCCTGAGGATCCCGAGGCCTATATTCACCGCGCCGGTCGGACCGGTCGCAAGGGGGCAAGCGGCACGGCCATTTCTCTTGTCGCCGAAATGGAGCAGTTCCGGTTGAGGGATATTGCGAAGTCCTTCAGTATCAATCTTCAGGAACGGACTCTACCTGGCGACGAGGAAGTGGAAACCATCGTGTCTCAGCGGGTGACCGCTCTGCTGGAGGCCAAGCTGAGGATGCGCGACCAGCTGCAGGTGGAACACATGCAGCGCTTTCTCCCTCTGGTTAAGAGCCTCCTGCAGAATGAAGAAGAAATGGCCCTGATCGCCATGCTTCTGGATGATTTTTACCAGACAACCCTGAACACGCCGCCTCCTCAGCCGCCTGAACTGCGTCCATCGACCGCAGCCGAGAAGGAGCCCCACCCCGGCTCCGTTTCTGGTGCAAAGAAGAAGCGGCATCGACGCAAATCTTCCCGAAGCTCTACCCAGCAGACGTCGGAAAGCGGGACATCCGCTGAAGCAACGGAGAAGGACGGATAGGAATTTACCCAAAAGATTTTCTCCACCGGCCGTATCCGCTTAACCTGAAAACCCCGATTCTGCTGAAGGTGGCTCTGACCCGATTGTTGCCGGGTCGATTGTCCGGATGCGTGACCTCCTCGCCTCCTCGCATGCTTTGGTATCCAGTGTTTCCTTTCCAGGCACATCCTGTTAAATCCCCTCCAGGCGGGCGGTTTGTTGCGCTGTAAGTGAAAATCCTCATTGAAATGGCGACTGTTTTGAGCAAGGGCACGGAAGCTGCAAACTTATAGTAAAGATGATGCAGGATTTCGGGAGAGTACTTCCAATTCCAGAGTAAAAAGGAAGGCAACGCGGCAAGGCACAGACGGGACAGGCCTGCGGCAGCGTGCGCCGAGGAGCCGGTAAACGAAGTTGACGAATCAAGCCCGTGAATTTGGAATTGGAATAATGCGATTTTCGAGGTGACACGATGAGTGCTCTGCAGAATATTCTTTCCCGGATGGCCGAGACCCCGCTGATTTTTGATGGGGCGATGGGGACGATGCTCTATGATAAAGGGGTTTTTATTCAAACCTGCTATGATGATTTGTGCCTGACCAGTCCCGGGCTGATCCGGGAAATTCATGAACAGTATACGCAAGCCGGCGCGGAGGTCCTGGAAACCAATTCTTTCGGCGCCAATCGGATCAAACTCCGGTCCTATGGACTGGCTGAAAAGGTGGCCGATATCAATCGTGCCGCCGTTCGGCTTACCCGCCAGGCGGCCGGGCAGAAGCTGTATGTCGCCGGTTCCGTGGGACCTTGCACCCAGGGGGGGCAGGTGATCGCAGGACCGGAAATTCTGGAGGTTGAAGCCGCTTTCCGGGAGCAGATGGAAGCCTTGACCGGGGAAGGCGTTGATCTGCTTCTTCTGGAAACATTCAGTGATTTTAAAGAATTGCAATTGGCTGCCCGGATTGCGCGGAAGACTGGGGTGCCGGTGCTGGCCTCCTTTGCCGTCGATGAAGAGGGAGAGACGGCAGCCGGAACGCCGGCGGAAAAGATGGCTGCGGCCCTGGAGACCGATCCCAACGTGGATGTGATCGGTTTGAACTGTGGCACCGGTCCGGCTGGGATTTACGAGGCCCTGCTGAAAATTCTGCCCCAGGTGAGTAAACCGGTGGTTGTCATGCCCAATGCCGGGATGCCGAGGACTGTCGGGGGCAGGACCCTCTATCTGGCCAATCCGGAATATTTTACCGAGTACGCCAAAAAATTCATCGAACTGGGTGTCCGCGGGATCGGCGGCTGCTGCGGCGTCACTCCGGAGCATATTGCCACCGCGGCCCGGGCTGTCCGGGGGCTCAGCGGCGTTCGGAAGCATATTGAAATCGTGTCCCGCGAGCCTGCTCCGACACAGTTGCAGAGCATTCCGACGGCTGAGAAATCCCGTCTGGCGGCCAAGATGCTTTCCGGGCAGAAGGTGACTTCCGTGGAAATTCTTCCCCCCCGGGCCAGTGATTTCAGTAATATGCTTGCCAAGGTCCGTCGGTGCCATGAAGCCGGGATTGATGCCATCAACATTCCCGACGGACCCAGGGCCAGCGCCCGGGTATCGCCCATGATCACAGCCCTGGTCATCCTCAAGGAAGTAGGGATCGAGCCGGTGGTCCATTACTGTTGCCGGGACCGGAATCTCATTGGAATGCAGAGTGATCTGCTGGGCGGATATGCCGTAGGTCTCGCCAATTACCTGATTATAACCGGTGATCCACCGAAACTGGGAAACTGTCCGGAAGCCACGGGCGTCTTCGATGTGGATGCCATCGGCCTCACGAAGGTGATCCATAATCTGAATACCGGCTGGGATATCGGCGGCAGTCCCGTAGATCCTCCCACGGGGATTCTGATCGGCGTGGGCGCAAACCCCTGCGCCGTGGATATGGAGCGGGAAATCGACCGATATTTCCTGAAAATCGAGGCGGGTGCCGAATTTGCCATAACGCAGCCGGTCTTTGATGTGGAGGCGCTGTTGCGCTTTCTTGACCGGGTGGAAAAATACCCGAAACGGATCCCTGTTCTGGCCGGCGTCTGGCCCCTCCTGAGTTACCGGAATGCGGAATTCATGAACAATGAAGTCCCGGGCGTCGTGGTGCCGGAGGCAATTCTTCGTCGGATGGCAGAATGCGCAACGGGAGAAGAGAGCCGGCGTGCCGGAATCGAGATCGCCAGGACCATCTGCACGGAAGTCCATGACCGGGTGGCTGGTTTTCAGGTGTCTGCTCCCTTGAACAATGTAGAAATCGCCCTTGCCGTGCTGGGAAAAGGCGAAGTCTAAGGGAGGAGAGAGAAGACTTTTTGTATGGAAATCATGGTTCGACACTGGTATGAAAAAAAGGGAATCATCCAAACGAATTAATAGGTTAATGGATCTGAGTTTCAGCGAAAAAATTAATTTGCCTAGAGTGATGTCGCGATGATTGTTCGGTGCTGGGGAGCAAGAGGGTCCATTTCCGTTTCCGGGAAAGAATACCTGAAATATGGGGGCGATACGAGCTGTATCGAAATTCGGACGCAGGAGAAAAAAGTCATTATTGTTGACGCCGGTTCCGGGATCCGGGGGCTGGGGAATCAGCTGCTGGAAGAGCACCGTTTCGAATACACCATGCTCTTTACCCATGCTCACTGGGATCACGTGATCGGATTTCCCTTCTTCAAGCCGATCTACCATCCGGGAGTGCGCATGGAGATTTTCGGCTGTCCCTTTGTTGCGACTTCTGCCCAGGAGATGCTCTCGCGCATTCTGAGGCCGCCGAACTTTCCCCTCACTCTTGCTGACCTCCGCGCTCATCTGACCTGCCGGACATCCTGCGTTGAACCCTTTGAAATCGGTTCCATGCGGATAACTCCCATTCCCTTGAGTCACCCTGACGGTGGGGGCGGCTATCGTTTTGAGGAGGATGGCAAAAGTTTCGTTCTGTTGACAGATAATGAATTAACATACCGTCATCCCGGTGGGCTGAACTATGAAGATTATATCCGGTTTTGCGAGGGGGCGGATCTGCTCATCCATGATGCGGAATATACCGAGGCGGACTATCTGAAAAAAAAGGCATGGGGGCATACCGTTTACCGTGATGCCCTGCGCCTGGCTATGGATGCGGGGGTTGCGAAACTGGGGCTGTTCCATCATAATCAAGACCGGACGGATTCGGAGCTTGACGCCATGGTGGAAGATTGCCGCAGATCGATTCTCTTGGGAGAGCATCGGCTGGATTGCTTTGCCCTGCAGCAGAAAATGGAAATTTATCTATAGAAAAATTTGGAATGCGGCGCCGGGAATTTATCGTCAAGCCGCTTATTCATAAACGCAATGGCAAAAGAAACATGGATAAGCCGGAGCGTCCGGAAGAACAGGAGGTTGAAAATGCCGCAGATTCTGATTGTGGAAGATGATGATGAACTTCGATCCGTTTTGAAAGAGGTCCTGGAACAGGAAGGATACGGAGTGGTTGAAGCGGCAGATGGTAGGGCTGCCATGGAAATGCAGCGTATGACGGGGGCTGATCTCGTGATTACCGACCTTATCATGCCGGAAATGGATGGCATTGAAACCATCATGGCCCTGCGGAAAGGATTCCCCTGGGTGAAGATCATTGCCATGTCCGGTGGCCACCGCGCCGGACCGAGGGCGTTTCTGAACCTGGCCAAGGCGCTGGGGGCGCATCGGACGCTGCATAAACCTTTTGTATTTGAGGATATGCTGACGGCCGTTGGGGAACTTCTGGAAGAGACGCCCTGGGACGGTCCGGGGGGCCGCATTTTGTCCTGAGGAATCCATTGTTGGCAACCAGGAAACGATCTGCCGGCAAGGGCGAAAGGAGTTGGGAGTTTCATGCGCAGAGTGGGTTCCGAAAAACTGGAACCAGGAATGATCCTGGCTAAGCCGATCCTGATGAAAAACGGGATGGTCCTCTTCGGAGAGGGGACGGAATTAACGGAGAATTACATCGAGCGGATTCGGAGCATGGCCGTTGAGGCCATCCAGATTGAAGGCAGTGCGCCTTCCACCGAATCCCGGGAAAAACTGCTGGCGGATCTGGAGGCAAGATTCCGTCCCGTGGAGCAGCAACCGCACATGAGTCTGTTGAAGCGGCTGGTTGAAGAACATATTACCGAGAATTATGAAAATTAGGTGCTGAGAACGGGACCCCGGGATAAGGTCATGCCATGGATATAAGGATGTTGCGCCAAAAGGTGGAAAGGATCGAAATGCTGCCCACGATTCCCGATGTGATCAAGCGTCTTGCGGTCATTGTCGGAAATCCAAAAATCTCTCTCAGTGAAATCAGCAGCTTTATTTCCAGTGATCCGGCACTCACCAGCAGAATCCTGAAGATGGTAAATTCCGCCATTTTTGGTTTTCCGGGAAGGATCTCCTCCGTCACCCATGCGGTGACGCTCCTGGGTTTCAATGTGATCAAGGGGCTGCTGATGGGGGTCACGGTTCTGGATCTCATGCAGACGGCGATGGTCGGTCTTCGGGAGCATTCCGTCGGCTGTGCCATAGCGGCGCGGACGATCGCGGAAATGAAGGGGATGAAGAATACGGAGGATGCGTCTGTGGGCGGCCTGCTTCATGATCTCGGCAAGGTGATCCTGCTGCTTCAATTTCCCCAGGATTATAAAATGGTCCTGGAAGCGACGGACCAGAAGGGGATGCTGATCTTCGATGCCGAGAAGGCTCACTTCTCTGAAACACATGCGGCGGTCGGTTTGTGGCTTGCTGAAAAATGGAAGTTCCCTAAAAATCTGACAGACGTCATTGCCTACCACCACAAACCCCATCTGGCGAAAAATGCCCCTGTAGATACCGCCATCGTCCATCTGGCGGACATTCTGGTCAGGGCCATGGGGTTTGGTTATGCCGGCGATGCCTTTGTCCCGGCGGTTTCTCCCGCCTCCTTTGAACAGCTCAATCTCAGCGAAGAGGATATCCGGGAAGTCCTGAGGAACATCGAATCCATGCGGGGCATGGGGGATGATCCGGCATGGTGAATCGAAAAACCATTGTGATCATCGGCAGAAATCCTGTCATGGTTTCCCTCCTGGAACAGAAACTGCGCGCCTCCCATTCCATCGCCACCTTTAACCGGATTCAGCAGGCCCTGGACTTTCTCTACACGAACCTGCCGGATCTGGTGATCATCGAATGGCAAAAGGAGGACGACGCGACGGCAGACGCCCTGCGGACGTTCAAGGCCGAGCCCCTTTTCAGCCAGCTTCCCTTTCTCGCGATCCTGGACGAACCAGGGTCTGCCGTGAATTGGGATATCCTCCCCGTCGAGGATTACCTCCGCAGGACGGATCTCGAAGCGGAGGCGATCAACCGCGTGGAGCTCTGCCTCCTGCGGTCCGAGCGGTTGATCGAGATCAACCCCCTGACCCGGCTGCCAGGAAATATCTCCATCAACCGTGAGATCCAGGCGCGGCTCGATCGGGATGGGGAGTTTGACTTGGCCTATGCCGATCTGGATCAGTTCAAACCCTTCAACGACAAATATGGTTTCAGCCGGGGCGATGAGGTCCTCCGCGTCATGGGGCGCTTGATTCTCAGCATTGTTCAAAGCCGGCAGCCCCAGGGAAGCTATATCGGCCATATCGGGGGCGATGATTTCATTTTCCTCATGGATGTCGGCTTCGCAGAGTCTGCATCGGAAGCCATTATCGAGGCTTTTGACCAGATTATCCCGACTTTTTATGATGCCGATGACCGGGGGCGGGGCTATATCGAATCTATCGACCGGCAGGGACAGACCCGGCATTTTCCCTTGATGACGGTTTCCATCGGCGGAGTGACCCATCACCGCAACCGGCGGCTTTCCCATTACGGGGAGCTGACAGAGGCGGTTTCCCAGATGAAGAAATACGCCAAATCTTTCCCCGGCAGTTGCTTCCGCTCGGATAAACGTTCCGCTGTTCCGGCAGATTCCCCTGCCACACTTTCTTCCATTCCCTGCCATGAAATTGGTTAATCACGCAAAACCATACTTTTAAAAAGTCTTTCTTCTTTTCGCAGGCAAAGTTGTCTTGTAAATAAATGCCGGAATGATGTCCGAAATTTGCTTTTTCGGCGGGGCGTGCTATGGTGCAGACCATGCAACCACGAATTCTTCCCCGGAAGGAACACCGGATATCCCGAAAGCAGATAAGCCCGAATGTGATACGCACACTCTATCGACTCCGTGACAAAGGCTTCATTGCTTACCTGGTCGGAGGCTGTGTCCGCGACTTGCTCCTGGAGCGCACCCCCAAAGACTTCGATATCGCCACAAACGCCACACCCAATCAGATCAAACGGCTCTTTCGCAACTGCCGTCTGGTCGGCCGCCGTTTCAGGTTGGCTCATCTTCACTTTCAGGACGAAATCCTCGAAGTTTCCACGTTCCGAGCTGCGGCCCCCTCTGATGAGGGGGACATGGATGAGCCCGGTCCAGAGAATCGTCCTCTGCGGCACCTCAAGGACAGCGATGGAATGGTCCTCCGTGACAACGTCTTTGGCACGCCGGAAGAGGATGCACTCCGCCGTGACTTCACGATCAATGCCCTTGCCTACAATATTGCAGATTTTTCGGTGATTGACTACTCAACCGGACTGAGCGACCTCCACGAGGGACTGATCCGTCCCATTGGCGACCCCTATGAACGGTTTACCGAAGATCCGGTGCGAATGCTCCGGGCTGTTCGCTTTGCCGCAACCCATAACTTTGCCATCGAACCCGCTACATGGGAGATCCTCTGTGACCTGTCTTCCACGATTTCCCGCGCTTCACCGGCAAGGCTCTATGAAGAGATTCTGAAACTCTTCCTGCATGGCGCTGCGCAATCCGTTTTCGGTCTTCTGGAAACAAGCGGACTCCTTACTGCACTTTTCCCTATGCTCAGTCAGTGGCTCAGCCGAAGCAGCCATCACCGGGCCATCGTATTCGGTAATCTTGAATGCCTCGACCGGCTATGCCAAAGTGGCACACCGCCATCACCGTCGCTCTTCCTTGTCGCATTCTTCGGCCCCAGCCTGGAGGAAGCGGCGCTTGAACACCAGAGGGGCGGTATCCCCCGCCAGCAGGCACTGGATGCTGCTTGTACGGCGTCCTTGCAAGAACTCCGCAAAACCGTGAGCATCCCCGGACGGGTCGGCACTCAACTGAGAAGCATCCTCGTCATGCAGCCATCAATGCACAGAAGGCCACCGCGTCGACCTTCTGTCATGGTCAACAGACCAGAGTTTGCAGAGGCATTGGCATACCTGCGCCTCACAGTAGAGTCCAGACGGGAAAGTCAGGCTGTTCTGAAATGGTGGGAAGCCTTCCTTTCCGGGACGCCTCCCTCAATGGATTCAGCACCCCCTGCAAATACGGCCCCGGCAAAAAGACGGAGAAAGAGACGACGCCGACATCGCCCTGCCGCACCGACTGCCGCAAGCCCTCTGGCGCTTGAGGAGTGATAACATCCTCTTTGGGAAGTGACTCATGCCCTGACTCTCTTCGCTGATTTGTCTCAGGTTGTTTCTGATATGAGGATCTTGTTCGGGGGACATGCCAAGCTCAAATACAAAGGCATGCGCTGGATTTTCGGGGCAGATCATTGAATCGCAGTTCAAACAAGCATCGTCTCGTCAGCCAATTTTCAGCTCATGTAACCGATCAACTACTTCCTGTAAGTAAGCATCCGATGATTTTGACAGTTATGCTTTGTTTCAAACGGTATTCAATATTGACTGAAAGCGACAAATAAGGCTCATCCTGAACAACGAAAATCATCGATATCAACACATCATTGGACAAAATGTATTATTGTGTCCAATCAATTCAGTTCCCCTGATCAACCTTTGGGAAAAATAAGCGGGGTACTTTGCATTGTCGGGGGTTGATATGGGGATAGATTGAAAACGGACAAACCTGAAATAAACGCTATTATTGGGAAAGATCCTTCACTTCGATGCCCTATATAGCGATAGAGGTGTTTTTTCAGTTTTCCGGATGCGACAAGTTTTTCAAATCGGAAAACTTGAAAACGTATATTAAAAGAGTAAAGTAAGGATTATCAATAAATCGTCGGTTTTTTTTACATATTTCATTCTTTGCCTGTTTAGATTTACAGCTCATTAAATTTGTTGATGATCCATTAGTCACCATAGATATTTTTTAAAAAATGTGTCGTAATTCTTTACGATTCTAACCTTAATAAAAAGTATATATACACAAAGTCATAATAATATCAAGTAACTGTAAACATGGTCCACGTGTTGCTATATTTTTAATCTAAGTAGTGCACTTAGCACTTAATTTTCTAAAAAAGGAGGGCATATGAAACGATTATTTATCAGATTTATGCTTGTGATAGGGCTTGTGGTAGCGCTTGCGACTGGTGCTAATGCATTAACTCTTGAGATCAAGGATGGCGGGCTGGGTTTTCAGCACGGTATTATCCCAGATAATGAATACAATGAATTCTTGCAGTATACTTCACTGTTTGATGCCGTAAAGGTGCTGGATACGAATTCTGGCAGATACACATTGGGCGGGTATTACGGTAGTAAAATCCAACTCGCAGGGGGGCCTGCAGTTATCACGGTGGATTATTACGGTGCGGAAGCCGGCTTTTTAAATCAATTTTGGTATGGAAGCAGCATGTTATTCGACCATACAACAGGTGGCTTTGAAAACTTGACTGGGACACCTGAGCATGCAGTAGTAGGGGTCGTCGACAGTGGTGCCACGCTAGATTTCGCATTCCTCTATAACCAAGGGACGGTAAATACAGCACGGAATGTTACAAATGGGGTTAATAATCCGGGCAACGTCGCAAATACGGCAAACTTCTTTGCAAGCGTCGAAGGGGCTCCCGATGCTGTTAGCGGCAGCAGCATTTGGCTCTTCCTTGATGACGGAGCACCTGGGCCACTAGATAACCATGACGATTTCCTGGTTCGTATTACTGCCACAAGCGTTCCCGAACCTACCACCATGCTTCTTCTTGGTCTAGGTCTTGTTGGCTTGGCAGGAGCCGGAAGAAAGTTTAATAAGTAATATGTAATAAAACAACCACATAATCAGTTTATTACGGAAAGGCAGGGTCAGAAATGGTCCTGCCTTTCCGTTGTTGTGCATTTTAAATGACAATCAGTAGATTGGTCTATTGGTATAAATAAGGACTTGTAGATGCTATCCCGCACTTTTCGGTACAAGACATTTTTTGAAAAACTGTTCCGGTTAAATTCATCAAATTCTTCCTGAAATTTTGTTTTCATTATATTTTGCTGATATGTGACATTACAAACGGCATTCAATAATTCTACAGTCATGAATTTACTTGAAAAATAGTTAAGAATGCTGGAAAAAGAATAAAAGAGGTAGTGGGTATTAAAACGACTTTTTATTATAGAGAGTTTGTTCATTGCTTTTACGCAAAAATTTAAGGAAGGGCAATCAGGCTGGGCTTTGGAAATGTGCGGATGACACGAATTATAGAGATATTTAGGACATGGCAAGGATGGAAATGCTTACAAGAGAACTGCGAATTAATAGCGATATTGTCTGTTGCTGGGCTATCTTTTGGCAAATGGGTTTTCCCATACATTGTTACCAACTGCCATATTAAGAAAGTATTTCAGCTTGAGTTCTCTTTTGATTGGTCCATGGTTTTCATTGTTTCGCTTTTGCCTTTTGTCGGATATAGGCCTGCGAAAAATTTTTGGCAGAGATATTGGTATAATAGTCAAAAGCTTAAGGAGATTCCCTTCACCTATATAGATGGGATTTTTGTTTTTGTTGCTTTTGTAGTTATCGCAATATGTATCAGTCAGGAACCACTAAAAAACCTTGATTTATCGACACCATCCAAGTTGTGGTTAATATGTTGGTTCCTAGGAGTCTGTCGGACTTGACTGTTCAGCTACTTTATTGATGAAAAGTCCGAGATTATTTTGTTCATTTAATTCGGGTTTGGCATCCGTGACGGCTTTATGCTCGGATGCATTATGAATGTTTCCTTAATACCTCAGGGAAACCATGTTCTTTTTCAATCTATGTGGTCAGGGTATGCAGTCTTTTGATGTTCCAGGCTATGCAGGCAAGATTCCATTCCCCTTGTGCCTTCTCAAAACCGCGCATCGAGAAACTTCGGAATCCCATGACTGCCTTGATGATGCCAAAGACGGGTTCAGATGTCGTCTTTCGTAATGCGTAGATAGCCTTTCCCGCTATAGTCTTAAGCCGGTGCTTCATCCTTGTTACGGCATCTGCGTTGTCTGGCAGCGACGGCGGTTCCTGGAATCGGTCCCAAAGGGGTTCATTGTGTTCTTTCCGATCGGCGGCGATATAAGGAGTCAATTCCTGCTTTTCGCAGGCAGCGACATTTGCCTCGCTGAAGTAACCACTGTCGGCGATCAAATCAGTCACAGCTCCCAGTTCCTCCGGCAATACCGCCAAGTGTTCCAACGTCGGCTCAATTTCCTGCTTGTCATTAGGGTGCTGGGTGACATGGGCGGAAACGATGAGTTTGGATGTCGTGTCGGCAACCGCCTGGGCATTGTATCCCTGCTCGAATCCTCCACCGGGAACGGGCATGATCCGGGATTCTTCGTCGGTCAGATTGACCTGATCACTGGAACGCGGGCCGGACACCGGCGGCTTTGGCTGTTTGCCTCGGGGTTTCTTGCCGGTTTCCTGTTCTTTCTTGATGCGCCGGGCAATCTTTTCCTCGTAGGTGGCTTGCTCACGCGCATGACGCTCTGCCGCGCGCCGTTCGATTTCTGCCTTGGCAGCAGCAATGGCCGCCAGGCGTTTTTCCCGGCGCTCAAGCTCCTCGGGAATGCTCAGTCCATCGGGGAGGTCGGAACGATCCGCAGCTTCCGCCTTCTTGAGCAGTTCGGCGACTTCGGCTTTAATCTGTGCCTCCAGCTTGCAGGCGTGACCATAGCTCAATGCCCGATGCCGGGAAGCATTCGCTTTGATCTTGCTGCCGTCAAGACTGACTTTCCCGAGTTTAAGCACGCCCATCTGGCGGGCAATCATCAGGATCTGAACGAACAGTTCGGACAATTCTTTCAGAAAGCGTCGCCGAAAACTGGCAATCGTATCATGGTCCGGATGCGTATTGGCTGCTATGTACCGGAAAGCTACCGAATCATAGGTGCTGCGCTCCAGTTTGCGGCTGGAGAAAACACCCGTGGCATAACCGTAAAATAAAAGTGCTGTCAGCATTGCCGGACTGTGCGCTTGTGAACCGCGACCGGCATAGGAATCCCTCAAAGAACGAAGGTTGAGCTGGGCTACAATCTCAACCACAAACCGGGCAAGGTGACCGTCAGGAAGCCAGTCGTCAATTGACGGCGGAAGCAAAAAAGACGTCCTTCGATCACATTGAATAAAATTGGCGCTCATCCGTGATACTCCTGCATTCAAAGATGAGCGATTATATCATATTACGTCGTAAAGTCCGACAAACTCCTAGTTGCAATTCTTTGGTCGATCAGCGTGAAAATCACCGGTGAGCGCATCAAGTCTCTTGAATTGCCACCCGCAAGAAGTGATCAATATGTCGATAACAATTTCTTCCCCGACGAACCCATTGATCAGATCGACAAGGATTTACTGAATAGAACAGAATTCATAGACAAAATGAGTAAACAAATCATAAATTTTCCATCTTCAGAACCATTTGTTTTCGGACTTCATGGCCAGTGGGGGGAGGGAAAGACGTCTGTTCTGAAGCTGCTTAAGAATAAGCTAGAGAAAGAGCAGAATATAATAGTTAACGAATTTGATCCGTGGTATTTTTCATCGCAAAATGCGGTCATAAAAGCCTTCTATACGAATCTCTATATATCTCTAAATAAAAAATTTTTTCTTCCTAATTTCAAAGCAACCGTTACTAAGTACACAAAGGTTCTTAACCTTGGTGTTAAAGCCTCCTCAGGAGTATTCGTTGATTTTACCATGTCCGGTGAATCTGTAGAGGAACTGAAGAGCCAGGTTGAAAAATGTATCAACTATACACGCATGAAAATTGTCATTCTCATTGATGATATAGACAGGTTGAATAAGGATGATATTTTACAAGTGTTTAAGATCGTAAAGCTCTCTGCTAAATTCAAGAATGTAGTATTCGTGCTGAGTTTTGATGATAACGTTGTTCGTTCTCAATTTCAGGATGAGATTCACACTGACCCATCTTATATAGAGAAGATAATTCAAAGTCCCATTAACCTGCCTCCAGCCGAGCAGATCGCAATCGACAAATTCCTTTATTATTCATATCATCGCGAATACCTTACAGAAGTAAATCGTTTGTTTAAAATCCTTGAAATAGACGAACAGCGGATCAATGAGTTTCATGATTCTTTTGATTATGCATATTTAAAATATATTCACCGTCTCTTTCCCACCCTCAGGACAGCGAAGAGATACTTGAATGGGCTCTACTCTACATTGCCGGCAGTTAAGACAGAGGTCAATTTACACGATTTTTTTATCCTCGAATTAGTTCGAATCTTCTATCCTAAAGTTTATAATGATATTTGGCAAAGGCCTTGGTTCTACATCTCCGCTAGTTGGTCCCTCATCACTCAGTCAACTTGGCCTTATATGGGTAATGAAGAGAAAAGGTATGAACAGATTAAAGGACATATTGAAAAGGTTTTACCGCCTGATGACAAAATATTACAGCAGCTCCTGGAGGCATTGTTCCCAGAAATTCATAATGCTTTGATTATCACTAAAGTATCTTTAGACGAAGGAAACAGCAGGAAGACACAGAGGATTACACATCCCGATGTTTTTCCAAAGTATTTTTTGATGCGCATACCACAAGGGGAACTTTCTGATGAAAGAGTAAAAGCTGTAATATCGGAATGGAATAGCTATGATAATGACATGCTCAATACCAAGATGATCGAAGAATTCGAGAAGTTGCGTGAAGAGAAAAAACTTCCTGAACTCTTGTCTAGGTTTCGCGTATATCATCAGACAATTGAGCCTCATACAGCCAGCACCTTAATCAGATTCCTCTCCAAAAATATGAAGCTTTTACCTGAAGAATTCGAAAGTGGTTTGATCGAATCAGAATTAACATCCGTCAAATTATTAATTGTTTCTCTTTTAAACGATCAAGTCCAGCCTAACGAAATTCAGTCTCTACTAAAGGAAATCGTCACCGATACATCCTCCTTGAACTTGGCTGGCAGTTTACTTCTGATGGTTAGCGAACCTGGAACATACTACACAGTTCAAAAAAACATCGACATAAATGTTCTGTATGAGAACTTTTTCAAGCGAATGAATGAATACTTTATCTCAGGGCAGCGTGACATCTTTGAGGGAAAACATACTCTGTATGGACAAACCGTCCTTTTGGCTCGGTGGGCTAAATCTGATTTAGAGGTGAACAACTACATCTTGTCTTTAATCGACACACATCACCACTATCTAGGCCGCTTCATAGCGATGTACAGGCCAGATGTTGGAAATAATGAAGCATTTCTCCAAATCTTTGATGCAGACAGTATTTATAAAAGAGCCACCCAATATGGATCTGACGGTTATTCTGAAGAACATGAAAAACGGGCAATAGAAGCTTTCATGAAATTATACAAAGCTAACAGAGCCTCGTTATAGGTTAAACAATTCCCTTCTGATCATTTTGATAACCAAACTTAAATTGGAGGAGTCCTGAGTTTAGAAGGTGATTACTTGTCACGGGTGCAGACGCAAAAAGCCAAGCCGAACATTTCAATTGTTGGATGGAGATGAACGACATGAATAATAAGTATGATTGTCTTTGCTGCCATCGGGGTGTTTCTAAGAACCAGTCTCGCCAATGCCCGATATGTGGACACGTCTTTCAAGGAAATGGATGGGATGGGATCGACGCCCACTGGAAGGCCAAACACGGTGATGTAATGCCATATGCCGTTTTTTGGAACTCACTGTGTCATGACCACAAGAACATACATGGAGGTGCATAGATGACCCAGCGAGGCTATATGAGATCTTTGTACCAACAATATTAGGGAGTTGAGGCATCGATCATCAAAGTCTATGCAATTGGGGAGGGCAAAGGTATTGTGGGTCGGAGAAGCAATAGGTACAATCTGACTGCGGAATCTTACGCAAAAGCGCTATACAGAGATGGAACCCGAAAGGGCTGGATCAAAGATGATGGAACAGATTGAGCACCGAACGCCAGCCGTTCCACCGCATTGCCGATAAACCGACCCCCGGTGACCTCTGTGTTATATCAATCATTTCAAACGAAAATCCTTAAATATTTCAGTCAACATTGTTGCGACTTTGTAGATGAACTCATTCAGAAACATAATAAGAACAGAAATCTAGCTGGTTACCATGGGGTACCATTTTCCTGTTATATTTTCCAATAGCAGTTGAAAAGCTGTTTTGCCATCTACAACCCCTTCAAGATTGTCGATACTACCCAAAATCTCATTAAATATTTGTTTGGCTCGTTCTTCAGGTAATCCGCCTGCCATAGCCGGTTGTAAGATTGCAATAAGTAATGATGCTATCTCTTGAGAACCTTCAATCTTTTGCACTTCCTCTTCTTTAATTTCTTCGCTCACCCATTCCTCCTCGTTTTGAAATGAGAATATCAACTATCGATTTGTTGTCGATATTACAAGTCTTATTCGATGGCTCTCGTTAATCGTGGTAAAGTATAAAAAGAACACAGTTCCGGCGTTGACGTCGGCGTCAGGATGCGTTATGCAGGGGTATAAAATTTTTTTCGGGCTGAACAGGAGCAGGAAGAGAATGAACTTTTTCAAGATGAGTGGCAGCGGCAATGACTTTATCCTGGTGGACAACCGGGGAGGGGCGCTGGCTGAAATAAAAGATATACCGGCTTTTGTGCAGGCGGTCTGCCGCCGGAAGGTGTCGGTAGGGGCCGACGGGGTGATTCTTGTCGAGTCTTCGGAGCGGGCGGACTTCCGCTGGCGTTTTTTCAATGCCGACGGCAGTGAAGTGGAGATGTGCGGCAACGGGGGCCGCTGTGTCGCCCGGTTTGCCTTTCTTCAGGGAATTGCCGGGGAGCGGATGTCCTTTGAAACCGCGGCGGGGATCATTGATGCCGAAGTCCGGGGAGACGTTGTGAAGCTGCGCCTCACGGAACCTTCGGCGCTTCAGGCTGACCGGGCCATTCCTATCCAGGATGAGATGCTGACGGTGGACAGCCTCAACACCGGAGTTCCCCATGTCGTGGCCTTCGTAACCGATCTGGATGCTTTTGACGTCTTCCGTTACGGCCGGGCGCTCCGGTATTCCGAGGCTTTTGCGCCGGCGGGGACGAACGCCAACTTCGTCACGGTGACCGGTCCGCACAGTCTTTCCGTCCGGACTTACGAACGAGGCGTGGAAGACGAAACCCTGGCCTGCGGCACGGGATCGGTGGCCTCGGCCCTGGCAGCGGCAGCGCGGGGGGAGGTGACCTCGCCGGTCGAGGTGACCGTGAGAAGCGGCGAGATTCTCAAGATCCATTTCGATAAGATCGATGGCGCGTTCCGGAACGTCTATCTGGAGGGCCGGGTTCGCGTGGTCTATGAAGGCCGGCTCTGGGAAGAGGCCTGGCAGGATAACGGATACTAAGGAAATTCTTAAGTAGAAATAATAAAGGAGACCAAACTGTGCAGATTGCGGAACGATTAGGGAAAATTCCCCCTTACCTGTTCATGGAGTTGCGGAAAAAAATCAATCAGGCAAAGGCCGATGGTGTGGATGTCATCAGCCTGGCCATCGGGGACCCGGTGGAACCCACCCCGGATTCCATTATTGAGGAACTCTGCCGTCAGGCGCACAATCCCGAAAATCACCGGTATCCCACCGATGAGGAAAAGGGCATGCTGGCCTTCCGGCAGGAGGTGGCCCGCTGGTATTCGGAAAACTACGGTGTCGGTCTCGATCCGGAAAAGGAGATCCTTGGGCTTATCGGTTCGAAGGAAGGGTGCCATCATTTTGTCCTGGCCTGCATCAACCCCGGGGATATCGTCCTCATGACCGATCCCGGATATCCGGCCTATCGTTCCAGCATCCTCATGGCCGGCGGTGAACCTTACAATGTGCCGATTCTGCCTGGGAACGGGTATCTGCCGGTTTTTGAAGACATCCCCTCCGACATTCTGAAGCGGGCGCGGGGCATGTTCCTCAATTATCCCAACAACCCCACGGGGGCGTGTGCTACCCGGCCCTTCCTGGACCGCCTGGTCGCCTTCGCCCGGGAAACGGGCATTGCCATCTGCTACGACAACCCTTACAGCGAGATGGTTTTTGAAGGCCAGGAACGCCTCAGCTTCCTCATGGCGGACGGGGCGAAGAAGGTCGGCGTGGAACTCAATTCCCTGTCCAAACCTTACAACATGACGGGCTGGCGGATCGGCATGGCCTCAGGCAATCCGGAGATTCTGGCCGCCATGAGCAAGGTCAAGGAAAATACCGATTCGGGAATCTTCAATCCCATCCAGTATGCGGGCCTGTTTGCCCTCCGTCATGAATCGGCGTCCATTGATAAGATGCGGACGATCTATGCCCAGCGCCGGGCACTGGTCCTCCAGACGCTGAAGAAGATCGGCATTGACTTTCAGCCGCCCAAAGGCACCTTTTATCTCTGGGTGCCGGTTCCGGCGGGCATGACTTCCCTGGAGTTCACCAACCGCCTTTTCGAGAAAACGGCGGTGGTGGTGGCCTCGGGAACGGCCTACGGTCAATATGGGGAAGGCTTCATCCGCATCTCGCTGACCGTCCCGGACAACCGGCTGGCCGAGGCCATGGCCCGGATCGAGAAGGAGTTTGCCTGAAAAAGCAGGCAGGGGAGGGATAAATCATGGAGATCGGGATTCTGGGGCTTCCCCAGAGTGGGAAAAGCACCCTTTTTGAAATCATGACCGGCGTCCGTAGCCGGGACGTCCATGGGGAGACGTGCGTCCGCGGTCAGGCTTCCGTTCCCGACGGAAGATTCGACCGGCTGGTGGAGATCTATAAACCCCTCCGGGCGGTACCCGCCCGGGTGCCTTTCACGGATGTGAACGCCGTGGGTGAAAAGGCGTGGGAGACGGTCCGCCAGGCACTCAGCAGCGCCGAAGGCCTGCTCCATATTGTGGACTGCTTTTCGGACAACTCGATTCCGGCCATGGTGAATCGCAGCCGGCAGCTGGCCGACGAATTGATCCTCTCCGACCTGGTGGTCGTCGAGAACCGCCGGGAGCGGCTCTTGAAAGTGGCCAAAAAAACCCTGAAACCGCCGGAATCTCTCCATGTGGAACTCATGCCGCGCCTTCAGGAACAGCTGGAAGCAGGCAAACCCCTCCGGGAACTGCCGCTGACAAAAGAGGAACGCGCCGCCCTTTCCAGTTTTTCCTTCTGGACGCTGCGTCCGGAACTGGTTGTTCTCAATGTCGCCGAAGAGGGATTTTCCGTCGTGGAAGCCTTTCAGAAGGAAGCCGGTCTGGCCGATCCGGTCCTGGGAATCTGCTGTGAACTGGAGGCGGAGATGGCCGGGTTGCCCCCCGAGGAACAGAAGGAATTCCTGGCTGCCCTGGGCATGGAAGAACCGGCCTTCGGCCGGGTGATCCGGGCCGCCTTTTCCCTCCTCGGCCGGATCTCTTATTTCACCGTGGGAGAGGATGAAGTGAAGGCCTGGGTCATTCCGGAAGGGACGAAGGCCCCCCGGGCCGCGGCGGCGATACATAAGGACTTTGAAAGGGGTTTCATCAAGGCGGAAGTTACTGCCTATGATGATTTTATATCCTGCGGCAGTTCGCACGCCAAGGCCAAGGCAGCCGGCAAGGTCCGCCTGGAAGGCAAGGAGTATGTCGTAAAGGACGGCGACATCATTACCTTCCGGTTTAATGTCTAGGGAGCATACGAATGGGCCTTCTCAACCTTTTGCTTCAAGATCCGGTCACCTTTGTCCTGCTTGCTGTCCCCCTGCTGTATTCGATTATTCTTCACGAACTGGCGCACGGCTGGGTGGCCTGGCGCATGGGAGATCCGACGGCCAAATGGTTGGGCAGGCTGACGTTGAATCCCCTGAAGCATCTTGATCCGCTGGGGACGGCCATGCTCTTTCTCTTCGGGTTCGGCTGGGCCAAGCCGGTGCCTGTCAACCTCGGCAACATCCCCGACACGCGTCGGGGGCTCATCTTCGTTTCATCCGCAGGGATCATTGCCAACATGATCGTGGCCTTTCTGGCCTTGCTGGCCTGGCGCATTCTGGCGCCGCCACCTCTGAGCAATCTGGCCAAGATTCTTTATTATCTGGCCCAGATCAATATCATGCTGGCTTCCTTCAACCTGATTCCCATTCCACCCCTGGATGGTTCGAAGATCCTGATGGGATTTTCTTCCGTACAGTTCCGCAATACCCTTTCCCGCATCGAACCCTATGGGTTTTTCATCATTATCGGCTTGCTTTACCTCGGTATCCTCGATCCGGTGATTGCCTTTTTCCGGTGGCTGATCCTGGCTCTTCTCGGCATCCTCCTGCCTTGAACGGAACGATGGCGAAGGGAAACAGGCCCGGTCTTCTCGGGGGCAGGGATCAAGGATTGCGTGAAACTTCCAGAGCGGATCTATTCGGATAAAAATCCGGTTGCATTCCGGCAGGCAATGGAATAAGGACCGCTCATCCGCCATTTTATTCATACATAGGGATTGACCATGAAAATCAAGTTTTTAGGTGCGGCAAGGACCGTAACGGGATCGTGTTATATCCTGGAAACGGCTGGACATCGATTCGCGATTGACTGCGGCATGCATCAGGGCAATGCGGAAATTGAGAAACGGAACTGGGATGTGGACCTCTATGAACCCGAAAAAATCGAGTTTTTTCTGATCACCCATGCCCACATCGATCATTCCGGCCTTCTGCCCCGTCTCGTTCAGAAGGGATTCCGGGGGCCGATTTATGCGACTCCGCCGACGGCGGATCTGCTGAGGATTCTCCTGCTGGATTCCGCGCACATCCAGGAAATGGAAGCGCAATGGAAAAGCCGGAAGCGTCTGCGCTTCGGGGAGAAACGCGTCGGGCCGCTGTATACCCAGCGGGATGCCCAGGCGGTCTTTCCCCTGCTCAAGAACGTCTCCTATGATAAACCCTTTGAACCTTTTCCGGGACTGAAGGTGAACTTCAGCGATGCCGGGCATATCCTGGGCGCCGCGTTCCTTGAGCTGTGGTTGAAGGAAAACGGTGCGCCTGCGAAAATGGTCTTTTCCGGGGATATCGGCCGGCCGGCGCAATTGCTCATGGAAGATCCCGGAATTGTCGGTGAGGCGGATTATCTCTTTCTCGAATCCACCTACGGCAACCGGGATCACAAGAATGAAAAGGACAGCCTGAATGAACTGGCCGAGGCGATCGCTTACAGTTACAAAAGCAGGGAGAAGATGGTCATTCCGGCCTTTGCCGTCGAACGGACCCAGGAGATGATGTACTGTCTCTACCTGCTTTCCCGGGACGGCCGCTTGCCGAAGGACATGCCCATTTACCTGGACAGTCCCCTGGCGATTCAGGCCACGGAAATCTTCCGCCGTAATGCTGCTTTTCTGGATGAAGAAACACAGGAATTGATCAAAAAGGGTGAAGATCCCCTGCACCTGCCCCAGCTCCGTACGACGCCGACCACGGAGGAATCCATGGCCATCAACACCTACGAGGGACCGGCCATCATTCTTTCCGCCAGCGGCATGGCCGATGCCGGCCGGATTCGCCATCACCTCCGCCACAATCTCTGGCGGGAAGGGGCCAGCATCGTCTTTGTGGGCTTTCAGGCCCAGGGAACCACGGGACGCAAAATAATCGACGGCGCCAAGAAGGTGCGTATCCTAAATGAGCAGGTCGCCGTCAAGGCCCGGATCTTCACGATCGGCGGTTTCTCCGCCCATGCCGGGCAGAGCCAGCTGCTGAAATGGCTGAGCCACTTCCGCAATGGGAATCTGGAGGTCTTCCTCGTTCACGGCGAGTATGACGCCCAGCAGGTTCTGGCGGAGCGTATCCGGGAGCGGTTCGGCTACAAGGTGATCATTCCGGAATACCTGGAAGAAACGGTCCTGAAAATCGGCGAGGAGATTCAGAGAGTGGAATTTCCGGAAAAGGCGGCGCCGAGGATCGACTGGGCCTATCTTATTGGAGATCTGGAAGTTCGGCTGGCGCAACTGCGCCAGAGGCAGCCGCAACTGGAGGCCAAACCCTGGGTGGAACAGACCGAAGTGCGGGATCGAATTCTGGAACTGAACCGCGACCTGATGGAGACCATTTCGGAAATCTGATATCGACGAATCTATTGCACCAGACGATATTCAAACGTCGCAACGATGTTCAATCGGGAAAGCTGGAAATTTTCCGGCAGAGGGGCGAAATGTGGCGTTTTGACAGCCTGCAGGCTGGCCTCATCCAGCAAGTCCGACCCGGATGACCGGAGTATGGCGGTATCCACAACTTCTCCGGTCGCTGCAAGGGAAAACCGGATGACCGTCGTCCCCTCTTCTCTCAACGCCGTAGCCTTTTCAGGATAAATCCAGGTTCTTTCGATTTTTTCCCTTAACGCCTTTAGATAAGGCCGATAACGCTGCTCCCGGCTGTTGAGGTCTACCGTTGCCTCGCGGACATTTTTCTGAGGGGAAACCACAGTCTTTTTAGCGGAGGGAGCCGGAGGATGGGGCTTGGGAAGCGGCGGTTTCCGGGGAGCGGTTTTTTCCTTACTGGCGGCAAACATCTCCGTAAGTTCAACGGTCACAACCTGCTCAGGTTGCCTTTTCCCCCGCCATTCCATCAGGCTGATCAGCGACAGGGCGGCAAGATGAATGATCAGGGAGATCAGAACGGAATAAAGGAGAATTTTGTTTGTGGACATCATGACCTTATCTTCACTTCAGTGACGAAAGCATAGAATAGGAAATCTTTAAAATCAACAGTTGGATCTTAATCATATGGAGAAAGAGTCTTCAGAGCTTGTGCTCGAACACGATCTTGAATCCCGTGCTGCAGAATCCAGGAAATACCGTGATGAGCGAATGATGCGCCTTGCCCTCGATGAGGCCCGTCTGGCCGCGCGAGAGGGGGAAGTGCCGGTCGGGGCCGTGATCGTCTGGAGAAACCTGGTGATCGCCGGAAGTCACAACCAACCGATTGCCCGCCATGACCCCACGGCTCATGCAGAGATCCTGGCTATCCGGCATGCATCGGAAATCATTAAAAATTACCGTATGACGGGGATGACCCTCTATGTGACGCTGGAGCCCTGCATCATGTGTGCCGGGGCGATTTTGCAGGCCCGGCTGGCAAGGGTTGTGTACGGGGCAGGCGATCCAAAAGGCGGTGCGGTAGACTCCCTGTACCGGATGTTTCAGGATACCCGGCTTAATCATTCCGTCGAGGTGACCAGGGGCGTTTTGTCAATGCCCTGCGGGGAAATTTTAAGTGGATTTTTCCGGGAAAAGAGGATAACATCCCGCACTCTAAATATCTGATGGTAATGATTCAAGGATTGATCTTGCGGAGAGGTACCGAAGTGGCCGTAACGGGATCGACTCGAAATCGATTTGGGGGTCAAAAGCTCTCACGGGGGTTCGAATCCCCCTCTCTCCGCCAATTATACCCACTTCATCAGAACTAAAGAGAAGATCAGAAGGGAAAGGCAGAGGCGAAAGAGGCCGCCATACGACGGATACGCCGGGAAGACAATGACAAGGCCAGGAACACCGTTATCCGAAAAAGCGATTTCATATTAAAAAGGAGTGGTGTTTTTTCTTTTTTTCTGTTAGGGAGCTTGCGTCATTTTTAGCGGCTGTTTCTTTGAGGAGAGATGCCCGAGAGGCTGAAGGGGCACGACTGGAAATCGTGTGTATGTCCACAAAGATGTACCGGGGGTTCGAATCCCCCTCTCTCCGCCAGTTCCTTCCTGCGAGAAGTGATTTTTCGCCCGCCGCGAAAAAAGATTTTTAGACGGGATCCTTTTCAATATAGATAGCCGGGCCCCGCGCAACGATGGCGTGCGAACCCCGTCAGGTCCGGAAGGAAGCAGCGGTAGCAATGTCCAGCGTGTGCTGCGGATCAGCCTGGCTATCTTCTTTCCGCCGAAAATGACCGTCCGCATATTCCCAGATCCAGAGCGTGCCGTCCCGGTTTTTTGTCGGAGTTTTTCTGAACATCTTCGTACTCCCAGCGTGATCGTGAGGTTCCCGACAGGAAAATCTCCTCTTCCGTTTTGATCATCCCCTTTTGCCGAAGAGGGGTCGGCGAAATCTTCGGCAAGTGTTCTCTGTCGGAGTTCTTATGGATTATCTCGTTTTAGCCCGGAAATGGAGACCCCAGGTCTTCGAGGACGTGGTGGGTCAGCCCCATGTCGTCCAGACCCTGAAAAATGCCATCCGTCAGGATCGGATCGCCCATGCCTTTCTCTTCAGCGGCCCGCGGGGGGTCGGCAAGACCTCCGTCGCCCGCATCCTGTCCAAGGCCATCAACTGTGAACACGGGCCGGCTGAAATCCCCTGCAATGCCTGCACAAACTGCCGGGAGATCACGGAGGGCGTTTCTCTGGACGTCCGGGAAATCGACGGCGCCTCCAACCGGGGGATCGACGAAATCCGTGAGCTCCGCGAGCGGATCCGTTTCCTTCCCATTTCCTGCCGGTATAAAGTCTATATCATCGATGAAGTGCACATGCTGACCCGGGAGGCCTTCAACGCCCTGCTGAAGACCCTCGAGGAACCTCCCGCCCACGTCGTATTCATGTTTGCCACGACGGAAACCAACAAAGTCCCCGCAACTATTCTTTCCCGCTGTCAGAACTTTGAATTCCGCCGCCTTTCCCTCCGCCAGATTGCAGAACAGTTGAGAAAGATCTCGGAGGCCGAAAACATTGAAATCAGCGATGCCGGGCTGGCCTGGGTTGCCGAGGCGGGGGACGGCAGCATGCGGGACTCGGAGAGTATCTTTGATCAGGTGATTTCTTATGCCGGGACGACGATTCAGGATGAGGCCGTGGAGGAACTGCTCGGCAGAACCGACCGCCGGTTTCTCTTTCAGCTGTCCGAGGCGGTCCTGCGCCGCGATGCGGGACACTGCCTGAAGATCGTCGAAGAAGGATATTACGCCGGCCTGGACATGACCTACTTTTATTCGCTTCTGCTCCAGCACTTCCGCAATCTTCTCCTCGTCCGGATTGTGGGAAGAAAAGAGGAACTCCTGGAACTTTCCGGAAATGATCTGGACAGGATTGAATCGCAAGTGGCGGAAGTTTCGCGAGAAACCCTGCAGCAGCTTCTGGATATCCTCCTGGCTGAAGAGGAGAATGTTCGCCGGAGCCATAACCCTCGCCTCAACCTGGAAACCATCGTCTGTCGCATGGCCGGTCTGCCGCCCGCTTTTCCCCTGGAGGAGATCCTGGCCCGCATGGAGGATCTGGAAACCCGTCTGGCCGCTTCCCCTTCGCCGCCTGGAAAAGGGATTCCCCCGGCCGTTTCCGAAAATGCCTCCGGGCCGGGAAACGCTCCGGCAGGCGGAGAGCGCCCCTTGGCGCTGCCGGAGGAGACTCGGACACAAGTGGACGTCGTGAGGGAGCCGATCCCGGAGTTGAAAGAATCACCTCGGGAGCCGGCGGTTTCCGGGGACATCTGGAAGAATTTCAAGGACCACGTCAAGCAGCTCTCCGTTCCTTTGGCCTCCCAGATCGAGCAGGGCGAATTTCTCGGCTATGAAAACGGCCGTCTGCGCATCGGGTTTCGTAACCACATGTTTTTTGAGAACATGAATGATCCTGGGCAGAAAGAGCGTCTGAGCGAGATGGCCGGTTCCTTTCTTCAAACCGCCGTAACGGTGGAGATTGAATCCCTGGAGGCGGAATCGGACAACCGGGGCGCCGAGAAAATATCAGACGCGATGGTCCGGAAAAACACGATTGAAGAAATCCGACGAGAGGCCCTGAATCATCCCCTCCTGCAAAAGGTCCTGAGTGTCTTCGAAGGGGCGGAGGTTCAGGATGTCAAGGTCCGACCCCCTGCAAAGGGCTCCTCAGAGCAAGAGTGAGGGTTTATTTTTATTCCCATAGATAAGGAGGTAAGGTTCATTGGGTGCAAATTTAGGAAATATCATGAAACAGGCCAAGATGCTTCAGGAAAAGATGGCCCGTCTTCAGGAAGATCTGGCGTCCCGCACCGTGGAGGCCACAGCCGGTGGTGGCATGGTCTCGGTCACGGTAAACGGTCGTTTTGAAGTCGTTTCCCTTAAAATTGAGAAAGAGGTGGTCAATTCCGAAGACTTGGAAATGCTGCAGGATCTGATTATGGCTGCTGTCAACGAAGGGGTCCGCAAGGCTCAGGAGATGACATCCTCGGAAATGGCCAAACTTACCGGGGGCATGAATATTCCCGGATTGATGTAGGAGGGGCGGCTTCGGCATGGCAGGTTACGCCCTTCCCATTAAGCGTCTGATTTCGGAACTGGGAAAGCTTCCGGGAATCGGGGAAAAGACAGCGACAAGGTTGGCGATGCACATCCTGAGAGCGCCGGAAGGCGATGCCCGAGGGCTTGCCGAAAGCATTCTGGAAGTGCGGGATAAAATCCACTTCTGTCGAGTCTGTTACAATTTTGCCGAGGCCGAGTTGTGCAATATCTGCCGAGACTCCGCCCGGGATTCGAGTCTGATCTGTGTGGTCGAAGATCCCGACGCCCTGATGGCAATTGAGGAAAGCGGGAGTTATTCCGGGACATATCATGTCCTCCACGGGGCCCTTTCGCCGTTGGAGGGCATTGGGCCGGAGCAGTTGCATCTGCAGGAACTGGTCGAGCGGGTTCGGGAAAAAGCGGTCCGGGAGGTGATCCTGGCCACGAACCCCAATGTATCGGGAGAATCAACAGCGCTCCTGATCGCCCGGATGATCGGGAAACTGGATGTTCCGGTGACCCGTATTGCCCAGGGTGTACCGATGGGCGGCGATCTCCGGTATCTGGATCGGATGACCCTTTCCAAATCCCTGGAATTCCGCCGGGGCATGGAAAAGGAGCCGTAAGGACGTCACAAATTTGGGTGTCGGAACGATGAGCCGGGTGCGAGAGATTTCTGTAGAGACCGTGACTGCAACATTGCGGGACCTCTTTGTTGCTGCGAACTGTGAACTGAGTCAGGACATGCAGAATGCCCTGGCCAGGGCCGCAGGAGAGGAAGTATCTCCTCTCGGACGTTATGCTCTGGCAAAAATTCTCGAAAACATAAACGTTGCCAGACAGGACAAGCTGCCGCTCTGCCAGGATACGGGACTGGCGGTTGTTTTCGTGGAAATGGGCCAGGACGTGCACATGGTCGGGGGCGACTTCTCGGAGGCGGTACAGGAAGGGGTTCGTCAGGCCTACCGGGAAGGTTATCTCCGCAAGTCCCTCTGTGATCCCCTCTCAAGAAAGAATACGGGCGATAATACGCCGGCGGTCATCTTCACCGAACTGGTTCCCGGCGACCGGCTTAAACTGATTGCGATGCCGAAGGGCGGCGGCAGTGAGAATATGAGCAGCAGCGCCATGCTCGTTCCCGCGGTGGGAGAAGCCGGGATTGTCGATCATGTGGTGGCCTGTGTCCAAAAGGCCGGCTCCAATCCCTGCCCGCCGGTGGTTGTGGGGGTAGGCATCGGCGGCTCTCTGGAGATGTCCGCGCTTCTCGCTAAAAAGGCCCTGCTGCGGCAGATCGGGACAGCCAATGACCGGGATGAGCGCCTGGCCGCCATGGAACAGGGAATTCTGGAGAAGATCAATCGCCTGGGGATCGGCCCCCAGGGTTACGGGGGACGCGTGACCGCCCTGGCCGTTTCCGTGGAAATGATGCCCTGTCATATCGCCAGCCTTCCCGTTACAGTCAACATCCAGTGTCATGTGGCGCGGCACAGAGAGGCGGTCATCTGAGCCATGAAGGAACCGATCCGTCTGAACACGCCATTAACGGACGCCCTCTGTGAAAGCCTGGTCACCGGAGATCAGGTCCTGCTCAGCGGAGTCATCTATACAGGTCGGGATGCGGCCCACCGCCGGCTCTGTGAAGCTGCAGCAAGGGGTGAAACGCTGCCCTTTCCGCTTCCGGGGGCCGTTATCTTCTACGCCGGTCCGGCTCCGGCAAAACCGGGAGCCGTGACCGGCTCCGTCGGGCCGACGACCAGTTACCGGATGGATCCCTTTGCGCCGCAGTTGATGTCCCTGGGATTGAAAGGGATGATCGGCAAGGGGAAACGTTCTCCGGACGTAATTTCCGCCATGAAGCGTTACCGGGCTGTCTATTTCGGCGCCATCGGGGGGATTGCGGCGCTGACGGCCCGCTGCATTCGCGAGGCGGCCGTCGTGGCCTATGAGGATCTCGGTCCGGAGGCGATTTACCGTCTGGTCGTATTTGAGATGCCGCTGGTGGTGATTAACGATACGCAGGGGCGGGATCTCTACGAAGAAGCCCTGAAAACCTATGCCGGAACCTGACAAGGGCTTCCGCAGGGAAGAAAATTTTTTAGTAATATCGCATTTGTGAAAAAAAAGTCAAATAACAGTTATATAATGACCCGAAAACAGCTATATTACAGATAGTTACGGCGCTATTTTTCGTAAATAAAGATTGACAAGAAAAAGTTTTTGTATATTAAGCATTGACTCAAAACAAGTTCCATAAAGCGTAAAAAATCCTTTTGTTCGCGAACACAACCCCGGAGAAGATTCAATGATAGAAGTGAGATGGCACGGAAGAGGCGGGCAGGGCGCGGTGACATCCGTAGAAATGCTTGCGTTGGCTGCGATCGGTGAAGGCAAGTATGCACAGGGATTTCCAAGTTTCGGTCCTGAAAGGCGTGGTGCGCCGGTAGAGGCGTTCAACCGGGTCGATGACCTGCGGATAAAGAAGCGACAGCGTATTTATCGTCCCGATGTGGTGGTTGTTCTTGATCCGGGCTTGATTACCCTGGTCAATGTAGCCGAGGGGCTGAAGCCGGAAGGGCTTCTGATTCTCAATACGCACAAACCCTTCAAAGAGGTCGAACAATACATTCAGTTCAACGGCCGGATCGCCCTGGTCGATGCCACGGCAATTGCCTGGGCGGAGCTGGGGGTTCCCATCACCAACACGACCATGTTGGGCGCTTTAGTCAAAATGACGGATATTGTGAAGATGGAGTCCCTGAATGAACCCATTGAACACCGGTTCGGCAGGATTGCCAAGAAGAATCTGACAGCTATGAAGCGAGCCTTTGATGAGGTTAAACTCGTATAAATCTGCAGACAAGGGTTGAGGTATATAGAATGGCGGAGAAAAAATGGCCAGAAACCTGGCAAGAGGTGAATCCCGGGTGTATCGTCTTTCGGCCTGGAAGTTCCAGGGATTATCATACCGGTACCTGGAGAGCGGAACGTCCGATCTGGGATAATTCCAAGTGTATCAAGTGTGGCGTTTGCTACCTGTTCTGTCCTGAGGGATGCATATCGGAGGATTCGGAAGGATATTTCGTGGCCGATCTGGATTACTGCAAAGGGTGCGGCATTTGTGCCCATGAATGCTGGCCCGCTGCGATTAAGATGGTGGGGGAGGAATAGGCCATGTCGAAACGAATAGGTATGGAAATCGCGTTGGCCGCCGCCGAGGCGGCAGCCCTGTGCAGACCGGAAGTTATTGCCGCCTATCCCATCACCCCGAATACGCACGTACCGGAGCATCTTTCGGAGATCGTTGCGGAAGGACGTCTCGATGCGGAATTCATCACCGTGGAATCGGAGCATTCAGCAATGAGCGCCTGTGCCGGGGCTTCCGGCGCCGGGGCGCGGGCCTTTACGGCAACGAGTTCCCAGGGGCTCCTTTATATGGCGGAAATTCTGGCGATCATCTCTTCCATGAGATTGCCGGTCGTCATGATCATCGGTAACCGGGCGCTTTCCGGTCCCCTGAACATCTGGAATGATCACAGCGATATCATGAGCCAAAGGGATATCGGCTGGATTTCCCTCTTTGCCGCCAATGGACAGGAAACCGTGGATATGACGATCCAGGCCTTCAAGATTGCTGAACACCCGGATGTCATGTTGCCGACCAATGTCAATCTCGATGGCTTCCAACTGACCCATGTGGTTGAGCCGATGCTCATGCCGGACCAGGAAGAGGTGGATCGTTTTCTGCCGCCTTTCAAACCTTTTGCTTCGCTGGATCCCGTTAATCCCGTTACCCTGGGTGCGCTGGGTCTGCCGGATATCTATGCGGAAGCCTGCAAGAGCCGGGAAGAGGTTCTGCTGAACTCCAAGAAGGTCATTCTTGAAGTCTGGAAGGAATGGGAGCAGCAGTTCGGCAGGAAATATGAGCCCATCGAAGCTTATGAAACGGACGGTGCGGAAATCCTCATGCTGACCATGGGTTCCATGGGGGAAACCGCGGAGATGGCGATCGATGAACTGCGGGAAGAGGGCGTGAAAGCCGGCCTTTTGAAACTGAAGCTCTGGCGGCCCTTTCCCTTTGAGGAACTGAAGCAGGCGGTCAAAGGCGCAAGAGTGCTGATTGTGACGGACCGGTGCCTTTCCTATGGAGGGCCGGGGGGACCCGTTGCCCTGGAGGTGCGTTCCGCCCTTTATGGGGAAAAGGAGCGTCCCGCCATTGTGAATTACATTATCGGTCTCGGTGGACGGGATGTCATGGTCGACCACTTTATGGACATGATCAAGAAAGCGGCTAAAGCGGATACGGAAAAACCAGAGAAAGCCTACGAATTTTATGGGGTGAGAGAATAATGAATACGGCAAAACAGTACCGATCTGGTCTTGTGGAAAACTTTGATCTGTATGCGCCGAAGCTGGTGGACAAGGAGGAATATTTCGCCGCCGGACATCGCGCCTGTCAGGGCTGCGGAGAGGCCTTGGCCATCCGTCTGATGTGCAAGGCGCTGGGTAAGGATACGGTCATTGTCAACGCGACGGGGTGCATGGAAGTCATCGCCACGATGTATCCCACGACGGCGTGGAAGCTCCCCTGGATGCACGTGGCCTTCCCCAACGCCGCCGCCGTGGCCGCCGGTGTGGAATCCGGGTTGAAGATCCTGCGCCGCAAAGGAAAAATATCCGATCGCTATGTCAAGACGGTAGCCATCGGCGGGGATGGCGGTACGGTGGATATCGGACTTCAGGCCCTTTCCGGCGCCATGGAACGAGGTCATGACATGCTCTTTGTCTGTTTTGACAACGAAGCCTATATGAACACGGGGATTCAGCGTTCCGGTTCCACGCCCTTCGGGGCTTCAACCACGACCGCTCCTCCCGGTGAGGTCAGCAGCGGCAATGCGACCTGGAAAAAGAACACGCCGGAGATCATGGTTGCTCACAACATACCCTATGTGGCAACGGCCTGTCACAGCTATCCGATTGATTTCATGAACAAGGTGAAAAAGGCGAGATCGATCAAGGGACCTTCTTATATTCAGTGTCTTTCCGTGTGCCCCACCGGATGGCGCTGTCCTTCGAGCGACTGTATCAAAATGGGACGGCTGGCAGTTGAGACCGGGGCGTTTCCTCTTTATGAGGTAGAAAATGGGAAGTACAGATTGAGTGCGGATATGCCGGAAACTTTGAGACCGCTGGAAGACTATACCAAACTTCAGGGCCGCTTCCGGCATCTGACGCCTGATGAAATCGCCTACTTCCAGGAGAGGGTGAAGCTGGAATACAAGAAGCTCCAGACTAAAGTGAAATATAGCCGTTAGTGGCGGAAACTGTAACCGGAAAACATCAAGGGGAAGATAATGAACACAGTGGTAGACAGGGGAAAAATCAAGGAGATTATCGGCAGGTACGATGGGGAAAAGAGTGCTGCTGTCGCTGTTTTGCAGGATCTCCAGGAGGAATTCCGGTACCTGCCGAAGGAAGCCTTGGCCATCGTGAGTGACGAACTCAAGGTTCCCCTGAGCAGGATTTACGAGATTGCGACTTTCTACAATGCCTTCAGCCTGAAGCCGCGGGGTAAATATCTCATTGAGGTGTGCGCAGGTACGGCCTGTCACGTCCAGGGAGGATTCAATCTCATGGATCGGCTGGAGCGGGAACTCGATATCTCCCGTGGAGAGACGACGGAGGATGCCGTTTTTACCCTTGAGGAGGTTCGGTGTCTTGGCTGTTGCAGTCTCGCCCCGGTGGCACGGATTGGCGGGAACATCCATCCTTATCTCACCCAGGATGAAATTCCCAAGATTCTGAAAAACTATCGCAAGGCAGGGGTGAAAAAGTGAGTACGATAAACACACGAGATGCTCTGAACAAAGCTGCGAAACGGGGGCTCGCACAGCTCATGCCGGCAAAGACCAAGATTCTGGTTGGTATGGCGACAAGCGGCATAGCCTCGGGAGCGCAGGAAGTGTACGATGCCCTGGAGAAGGAAATATCGAAACGCAGTCTGGACATTGTCCTCAGCAAGACGGGCAGCATGGGGATGGACTGCATCGAACCCCTCGTCGATGTGATTGTGCCGGGCAAACCGCGCCTTGCCTTCAGTAGGATGACGGCGAAGATGGTTCCCGGCCTTCTGGATCAGGTGGCCAATGGCGGCCTTGGCGAGGTGGCTCCGACCTATCGCATGGATGAAGAGGAGTTTCTTGTTCAGGGAAAGAAGACAGCCTATTTCAAAGGCGCCGTCCCGGCCGATTACTCCGGGATACCGAAGATCACGGAGCTTCCCTTCTACGGCAAGCAGGTAAAGATAGCCCTGCGCAACTGCGGAAGTATTGATCCTGAGAGTATCGAGGAATATGTCGCCAGGGGAGGGTATTCCGCCCTGTATAAGGCTCTGAAGACCATGAAACCGGAGGAGGTTATCGCTGAGGTACAGACCTCGAGCCTCCGGGGACGAGGCGGTGGCGGTTTCCCGACCGGTACGAAATGGCAGAGTTGCCGGGACGCTGAGGGCGAAATCAAATACGTCATCTGCAACGGCGACGAAGGAGATCCGGGGGCGTACATGGACCGGAGCGTCATGGAGGGCGATCCCCACAGCGTCCTGGAGGGGATGATCATTGGAGCCTATGCGATCGGCGCCCATGAAGGGTACATTTACGTGCGCAACGAATACCCCCTGGCCGTGGCGAACCTCCAGCGAGCCATTGAACAGGCCCGGGAAGCCGGTTTCCTCGGCAACAAGATCTTCGGGACGAGCTTCTCTTTCGATATCAAGATCGGCAAGGGCGCAGGGGCCTTTGTCTGCGGGGAATCGACGGCCCTCATGGCCTCTCTGGAAGGAAAGGCGGGCGAACCTCGGGCCAAGTACATTCACACGGTAGAGCACGGCCTCTGGGACCGGCCATCGGACCTGAACAACGTGGAGACGTGGGCGAATGTTCCCGTCATCATTGCCCGGGGCGGCAAGTGGTTTTCCGAAATCGGCGCGAAAAACAGCACGGGCACGAAGGTTTTCTCCCTCGTGGGCAAGATCAACAACATCGGCCTCGTGGAAGTACCCATGGGCATCCCGCTTAAAGACATCATTTACGATATCGGCGGTGGGATTCCCGGCGGCAGGAAGCTCAAGGCCGTCCAGACGGGTGGTCCGTCCGGCGGCTGCATTCCCGCCACGATGACCGATCTTCCCGTGGATTTTGACTCTCTCTGGGAAGCCGGTTCCATGATGGGCTCCGGTGGGATGATCGTGATGGACGAAAAAACCTGCATGGTTGACATCGCCCGTTACTTCATCGAATTTCTCGTATCCGAATCCTGCGGTAAGTGTGTGCCCTGCCGGGAGGGGATCTACCGGATGAATGAGATTCTTCATGACATCTGCGCGGGGAAAGGTAAGAAGGGGGATGTGGAACTCCTGGAACGCATGGCCGAGGGCATCAAGGATGGTTCCCTGTGCGCCCTGGGTGGGAGTGCGCCGAATCCCGTCCTGAGCACGATCCGCTATTTCCGGGATGAGTACGAAGCCCACATCCGGGACAAGAAGTGCCCGGCCGGCGTCTGCAGGGCTCTCATCAAGTTCGGGATCGACGCGGAGAAATGTACGGGCTGTGGGGCCTGTGCGAAGAAGTGCCCCGTGGAAGCAATCAGCGGCGAGCGGAAGAAGGTCCATGCGATCGACCAGGCGAAATGCATTCAGTGCGGCGTTTGTAGAGAAACCTGCAAGTTTGATGCGGTAACCGTAGCATAAAGGGTGGCGAGATGGTGAACTTAGTCATAGATGGAAAGAATATTGAAGCCGAGGCGGGAACGACAATCCTTGCTGCCGCCCGCGAAAACGGGATCGTCATTCCGACCTTGTGTCACCACGAGTCGGTCGAACCATCCGGTGCGTGCCGGCTGTGCGTTGTGGAAGTCGCGAAGGGGACGAGAAAGCGTATCGTCACTTCCTGCATTTACCTCGTCGAGAACGGTATCGCCGTCGATACGAAGAGTGAGCGTGTCCTGGGGGTGCGCCGTCTCGTCCTGGAACTGCTCATGGCCAGGTGCCCGACATCGGAAGTGATCAAGGAGATGGCTGCCGAGCTGGGTGTCGTACCTGAGAAGCGGTTCCGCCCCGACAAGGACAAGGGCAAGTGCGTCCTGTGCCGGCTCTGCGTGAAGACCTGCGAGGATGTGGTGGGTGCCTCCGCCATCGGGTTCTCCTTCCGCGGCAAAGACAAGATTGTCGGACCTCCCTTTGTGGAGGATTCGGCGGCCTGCATCGGCTGCGGCGCCTGTGCCTATGCCTGCCCGACGGGGCACATCGAGATGGCCCTCGGCAGCGGTGGCAGCGAGCGCAAGATCTGGGGACGCACCTTCAAGATGGCAACGTGCAGTGTCTGCGGCCGCTATTTCGCCCCGGAGGATCAGCTCCAGTATATCAGCAACAAGACAGGGGTCCCACTCAAGGACCTTGCCGTCTGCATGAGCTGCCGCTAGCGCGAAATCCCCTTGCGCAGGGGGTCCGGTTGTGGTACAAGGTGATTTCTTTTCCGGCGATATGCCGGAGGGAGCAGCGGTGTTTTCCGGATTTTGCCTTGAAGGTACCTGTTACTTCCTGGAACAGCTGGCAATTAAGTTAAAGTCTACTCCTCAGTAGCTCAGTCGGTAGAGCAGATGGCTGTTAACCATCGGGTCCGTGGTTCGAGTCCGCGCTGGGGAGCCAATACATGGCGGAATCGGGTCCTCCCGAAAGGGAGCCGAGTTCCGATCCAACGCAGAGTGCACCCGCTAAGGCAACGCAGCCGCCTTTCGGGTGCGCTTCATTTCTGACGATCTTTATTTCATCTGCGACCAGCCTATAATATTCCTTTCCGAATTTATACGTTCTTTCTTGTTCTTTTGCCTTGAACCAGTCGAAAATATAAGCGGAATTGGTCAGGAATCGAATAAGATGAATGATTGACCAATTTCGAGAACAATGCGATATTAAAAACAAAAAATACCTTTATGAGGTGTACTGTATGCGAAAATCAATTATAGTTGGAATTGCTTCGCTGATCGTTGCCAGTACCTGCATTGCAGCAGGACCTACTTATGATGCGGATAACCTCCGCGATCAAGCGGATCAAATTGAGCTTGAGGCCAAGGAAGGCTTTGCGAAAGCGTCCAGTGTCCCGGAAGTTACTCAAATCATGGGAAATGCTCAGCTGAAATTCTCCCGGATTCTGATGAATCAGAACAACAGAATTCTTCAGCAGCAGGATAAAATCATGTCGCAGAATGATAAGATCATTCGACAAAATGATGAAATTATTCGAATGCTCGATAAAGATTCCAAATAAAGCATTTATCCTTATTTGAGCCATTCTAACCTGTTGTCACCTCACACGGCTGCCATTTATCTTTTGCAAATCGAAACGATACATTGAACATAATTCATTTTTTGGATAACTATGAAACAAAAAATGGATACATCAGCAAAGTTATCTTGTAGCTAAAAGGTGAGGGTGAAGAATAATTGTATAAATATCAATTTGTTTTGTAGCTAGCTTGAAGCTATATCTGGAACGAAATAAATATGAATGACGTTCATTTTATGCTTGACAAAGAAAAGGCTTCGCGGCTATAAGTGATTTACGTTGTAATGAATACCGTAAAGAGAATTTGTCTTGTCAGCAATAAAGCTTTCCAATACAATCTTACCCAGAATATACTTTCTTATCATAAAAGATATTAAACACTTGTAGATTTCTCCTTGGTTACATGGCGCATGTGTCCGATTTTTATTCTAAAATTCAAAAATAGAAATAGAGTCATCGAAACACGATCCTTTTTCTCGAGTCGTTAACTTCCGGGTAACCACCCGGAGCTATTCGCTGTGCAGGCTGGTTTCCTGGCAGGAGATTGAGTTTTTCAACCCAATAGATCGATTTATTTCAAGAAGGAGAAAATTATGGCCGGATATAATGAAACCCTGGAAGGAAATGAGATTGCGGCGCACGTTGCCTATGCGATGAGCGAGGTTGCGGCGATATATCCAATTACACCGTCCAGCACCATTGGGGAATACTGCAGCGAATGGGCGGCGCATGAGAGAAAGAATATCTTCGGCCAGCCCCTCGAAATCATTGAAATGCAATCGGAAGCCGGAGCGGCGGCAACGGTTCACGGGGCACTGGCTGCGGGGGCGCTTTCCACAACCTTCACCGCATCACAGGGCCTCATCCTCATGAAACCGGACATGTACAAGATCGCGGGTGAAATGATGCCGGCAGTCTTTCATGTTGCGGCGAGATCCATCGCCGGCCATGCTCTCTGCATTTTCGGCGATCATTCGGATATCAACGCAGTCCGTCAGACCGGGTTTTCCCTCCTTGCCTCGGCTTCCCCTCAGGAGGTCATGGACCTGGGACTGGTCGCCCATCTGGCGAGTATCAAGGCCAGCCTGCCTTTTATTCACTGTTTTGACGGGTTTCGGACCTCCATGGTCATTCAGAAGGTTGAATTGATCCAATACGCCGACATGGCAAAACTCGTGGACTGGTATGCGATCGACCGCTTCCGGGCGAGATCCATGAATCCTGAACATCCGCAGATGCGCGGTACATCGCAGATTTCCGATATTTTCTTTCAGAATCGCGAAGCCTGCTCTCCTTATTACGCCAAACTTCCGGGAATCGTGGAAGAAGAAATGAGGAAGGTCGGCGTACTCACGGGGAGACCCTATCATCTCTTCGATTACGTGGGACATCCCGAAGCCGACAGAATCATCGTGTCCATGGGATCAAGCTGTGATGTCATTGAAGGTTCAATAAATTATCTGAACGCTAGAGGAGCCAAACTAGGCCTGATCAAGGTACGGCTCTACCTTCCCTTCTCCCGGGAACACTTCTTCAAAGTCCTGCCGCGCTCCGTGAAGAAAATAGCGGTGCTGGACAGACTGAAGTCCCCGATGAGTGTCGGAGAGCCTCTGTACCAGGAGGTCAGCACGGCGATTCTTGAAAAGGACACCGGACAGCTGGTCATCGGTGGAAGGTACGGACTCGGCAGCAAGGATTTCACCCCGGCCATGGTGAAGGCTGTTTACGACAATCTGGATCAGTGGAGCCCCAAGAGATCTTTCACGGTGGGCATCATCGACGACGTCAGCAATTCCTCCCTTGAAGTCGGCGAAGAATTTTCCGCGTCCCCTGAGGGCACGACAGCTTGCAAATTCTGGGGTATCGGCGCCGACGGAACCGTTGGCGCCAACAAGGAAGCGATCAAGATCATCGGCGAGAATACCGACCTGTTCACCCAGGCTTATTTCGCCTATGACGCGAAAAAATCAGGCGGTGTGACCGTTTCGCACGTCCGTTTTTCGCCGAATCGGATACTTTCTCATTATCTGATTAAACATGCCGATTTTGTCGCCTGTCATGTTCCGGCTTACGTCAACCAGTTCGACCTCCTGGACGGCATCGTCGAGGGTGGAATATTTCTTTTGAACTCTCCCTGGACGGTGGAAGAAATGGAAAGGGAGATTCCCGTCAGACTGAGAAGGATCATTGCGGAAAAGCATTTGAAATTTTACAACATCGACGCGGTCAGTATTGCGGAGAAAGTCGGTCTCGGCGGAAGGATCAACATGATCATGCAGGCCGCCTTCTTCAAGATTGCGAACGTCATTCCTCCGGATGAGGCGATCGAGTTCCTCAAGGATGCCATCCAGAAAGCGTATGGTAAAAAAGGTTCCAAAATCGTCAATATGAATGTCAGCGCCGTGGATCAGGCCCTGGGCGCGATCGAGGTCATTGATGTGCCGGAATCGTGGGCCGAGTCCGGCCGTTCGACCTATCAGCATGAGATTGTCTCCGAATTTGTCACCAAGGTCATGACCCCGATGATCCTCCAGAAAGGGGATCAAGTGCCGGTAAGCGCTCTTCCTGCCGATGGCATTTTCCCGACGGCGACCTCCCAGTATGAAAAACGCGGGGTTGCCATCAATGTGCCGGAGTGGATCCCGGAAAACTGCATCCAGTGCAATCAGTGTTCCTTTGTGTGCCCCCACGCGGTCATTCGGCCGGTGCTTGCGACGGAGGAAGAGCTTACGAAAGCCCCAAAAGATTTTGTCACCCTGGATGCCCAGGGAAAAGAGCTCAAAGGGCTCAAATACCGGATGCAGATCAGTCCATTGGACTGCACCGGATGCGGGAACTGCGCCGATGTCTGTCCGGCGAAGGAAAAGGCCCTGGTCATGAAGCACTTAAGCAGCCAGGATGAGATTCAGGTGCCCAATCATAAATTCTCCCTGACGATTACGATCAAGGACAACCTCATGGCGAAGACCACGGTGAAAGGCAGCCAGTTCAGCCAGCCCCTGTTCGAATTCTCCGGCGCCTGTCCGGGGTGCGGTGAGACCCCGTACATCAAGGTGATCACCCAGCTCTTCGGGGACCGGATGATCATCGGCAATGCCACAGGATGTTCTTCGATTTATGGAGGTTCTGCCCCGGTTTGTCCCTATAGCGTCAACGCCAAGGGGCATGGGCCGGCATGGGCCAACTCCCTCTTCGAGGACAATGCGGAATTTACCCTGGGGATGGAGATGGCGATGACCCAGAGGCGTGAGAGAGTCGCCCGTCATATGCGGGCCGCCCTGGAAGAGAATATTTCCGCAGAACTGAGAGAACTTTTTACCTCCTGGCTGGATCATATGAACGATGCCGAAAAGACCAAGGACCTGCGGTTTAAGATCGAAGAGGCGGTTTCCAGGGAGTTGCCGAAGTCTGTCGGATTGCAGAAGGACCTGCTGACACGTATCCTCAGGGTCAAGGATCTGCTCGTCAAGAAATCGATCTGGGCTATCGGCGGGGACGGTTGGGCTTATGACATCGGATTCGGCGGACTGGATCACGTCATTGCGCAGAATCATGACCTCAACATCCTGGTCCTGGATACCGAGGTCTATTCCAACACGGGCGGCCAGGCTTCCAAGTCCACACCGACCGGGGCCGTGGCGAAATTCGCGGCAAAAGGCAAGCCGGTGCGCAAGAAGGATCTCGGCCGCATGGCCATGGTCTACGGATACGTCTATGTCGCTTCTGTAGCCATGGGAGCCAACAAGAACCAGTTCCTCAAGGCCGTTACGGAGGCGGAAAACTATCCCGGGCCTTCCCTGATCATCGCCTACTCGCCCTGCATCAATCACGGTATCGACATGGGTAAGAGCCAGGAGGAAGAGAAAAAGGCCGTCGAAGCCGGTTACTGGCCCTTATACCGCTACAACCCCCTGTTGGCCGCCGAAGGCAAGAATCCCTTCCAACTGGATTCTCCCGAAATCAAAGGCAATTTCCAGGAGTTCATGCAGGGAGAAGTCCGTTACTCAAGCCTGAGGAGAATGTTCCCCGAGGTCGCGGAAAAATTATATAAGCAGGCTGAAGAAGAAGCGAAGGAAAGATTGGAGAGATACAAGGAGCTCGCCAACATGTAGTCCACCTTATTCCGCCCGGATGGGCCGACCTCCAATCCGTCGGTTGCGACGGTAGTCATATAAGCAAGCCCCCGAGGGAATTTTCCCTCGGGGGCTTGCTGCTTTATTGTAGAATTCTATCCTGAAAATTCCCTGCTTCCAGCCAGATAAGCAAAGCTGCTGTTCAACTGTACTTCGTTGTGAGGGATGAGGAGATATTTCCAGGCTTTCCCACCGTTTTTCAGATTGTAGTCAGATGCGTGCCGGCAGTATTGGAGCGCCGCTTTTGCCTTTTCCAGGACCTCCGAGTGCTGGAGCTGGCTGTCCATCTTGATTTCCACCAGATAGATCATCTCTGCCGTTTCAGCGACAAAATCCGGTTCATACATCCGTGCCTGGGGATTCCAGTAAATCCGGAACTGGCTGGGTGCGGGGCGGAGCCATTTGATAACGGCCCGATCATTTTCCAGTAGGGTGGCAAAATCCTTTTCACTCTTGCCGTCGAACTTGTAACGGGAATGACAGGCCTTCCGGAAGCCTGAGAAAACTTTCTGGGGGATTGCACTGGTCGGGAGGATGGTTTCCGTATGATGATGAATGCTGTCCGCCGAAATCTTGGTCAGGTTGTGGGGCTCGATCCGAGTGAAGGGTTTGACAACCGGCGCCTCGTAAGACTGGGTATTGCAGTAAAAATGGGGCTTCAGCTGGGAGTAGATGAAGGTGGCGATGTCCCGCTTGTGATACCGGACCACATTGAGAAAATCCTCTTCGTTCAGGTAGCTTTGCAGCTGTCTCATCGCCTGCCCCACGAGCTTCTGCAGCAGGTCCGCCTGGCTGTCATAGTCGATTAGGGGAAAATTGATCAGCTCATTCAGGATCAGATTCTCCGGTTTGTCTGCCTGGATGCCGAACTTGCCGATCAAGGTTTCCCGGGCGTTTTCCTTACGGTTCAGATACTGAATCAGGATTTCTTCGGCGACGGCCGGATAATTCAGGTTCTTTGCATCCAGATCGAAATCATGGAAACCGGAATCCACTTCATCCGTCGGCTGGATGACAATCCGCGGGATTTCAATGGTGTTCCGAATAAACTCGTTGACCGTGGAATCGTAGGCATTCCGGATCTCTGTGATGATTTCGGCGGCAAAGAGATGCTGTTGCGGGTCAGAAAGGAGAATGTCTTGCACCCGACCCACCACGATTTCCTTGATTTCCTGCGTGGCTAATCCGGATACGCTCTTCACCACGCTGTTGACCTCGGGCAGGGTATCATAGAGCGTTTTCCGTATCTCCAGTTTCAGCCCTGCCGTTTTCTTTTCCGGGGATTCAGGAAGGTCTTCAAGGGTTTTCCTTTCCTCACCGAGTTTTTCCTCAAAGGCCGATTTGGCCACGACGACCTCTTTGGTTCCTTCAAAGCTGTCGGGATCGATCTCGATGATGTTCTGCTGCTGGATGATGGAGCCCGGTTTGTTGGCCTCCTCCAGGATGCGCTGGAAGTTGTCGTGAGCGACGATGGTCAGCTTGTCCACCTTGCCGTTGCCCGTCCGCTTGCCGTAGGGCAGGCGGAGCCCTCGGCCGATGGTCTGCTCAGTCAGGGTTTCCGAGGCGGAAGCCCGCAGCGGAACAATCGTGTAGAGGTTGGTGACATCCCATCCTTCCTTCAGCATGTTCACATGGATGACGATCTCGATCCGGTTGTCCGGGTCTTCCAGGGATAGGAGCCGTTGGATATTTTCCTCCTTTTCCTCGCCCTTCTGGTTGGAATGGATCTCCATCACGCGGTCACGATAGCGGCCTTCAAAGAACACATTGGACTGGATCAGGGACCGGACGCGGGAGGCATGTTCGGTGTCCCGCGTGACGACGAGCACAAAGGGCTTCACCAGCCGCTGTTTCTCGTCGCGGGCGTAAATCTCCAGGGCCACCCGGGTATCCTCATGGATCCGGATGCCGTCTTCCAGCTTGATCCTGTCCAACTCGTCGGGACTGTAGGCCGCCGGGTTGAAGTCTTTCCGGGTCGCCACGGCGGGCTCTTTCACGAAGCCGTCCTCCATCGCTTTCCCCAGACCGTACTGGTATACCACATTCTTGAAGAGCTTCGTACCCCCGGTTTCCGTTTTCGGTGTCGCTGTCAGCTCGATGCCCAGCACGGGGTTCAGTTCATTGATCACCTGCATGCCCCGTTCAGCCCGGTAATGATGGGACTCATCCATCAGGATGACCAGATCGTCCAGGTTTGCCAGACGTTCAAAGTAGGAAAGGCCGATGACCTCCGAGAGCCTCTTGATGCGCGGCTGCTTGCCCCCCTTGGTCTCCGCGTTGATCTTGGAGATGTTGAAGACATTGATGTTGATGGTTTCTTCAAAGAGAGACAACGTCCCTTTGCTGGTGTAGTTGTCGCCGGTGATGATGCCGGGTGGCCGGTGCACGAAGTCGCCGATTCCGGGAAAGACATACTTGGGGCTGCGGGAATTGGAGAAATCCTCGATGAGCTTGTTGTAGATGGTCAGGTTCGGTGCCAGGACAAAGAAGTTTCGGATCCCTTTGGCCTGATTGAGCCAGGCGATGAAAGCCCCCATGAGGCGGGTCTTGCCGACCCCGGTGGCTAGGGCAAAGCAGAGGCAGGGGAAGTTGCGTTCGAAGTCGGAAAAGACCCGGGGCGCGCCGTCGGTGTTTGTCCGTTCAGCGAGAAAGGTCAGAACCTTGTCCTGTTCAACCGTCAGATCGGCATTCTTCCGCAAAGTCAGACGATCCGCAATGCCCGCCAGGATCTCCAGGCTTTCCGTCTGGGGCGGGCGCAGGCTCAATCGATTGCGGATGTAAGCGGCGTGCTTGTCCATTTATTCCCCCATCCCGTCAAAGATATTCAACTGGTTGGCTATCCCGGCCCGGGTCTTCTTTGGTTCTTTCCCCTTTTCAGGGACCGGCGGGCCGACGGGCACGAAGACAGGTTCATCGGGACTGCGGGGCATGTCCACAATGTTCAGGCTGTAGTCATCCCGGTCGAACTCGCAGCGGCCCAGGAGCATGGAAGGGATTTTCCGGACGGTGATGTTGTCAAACCGGCTTTCCGCCCCCTCGAAGTGGGACTTGCAGCAGATCAGCAGACTTTCATCCGGCTGCATCTCCTCGGAAATCCGGTCCAGATGTTCCGGCGTCAGGTGCACTGTGGTGGTGAAAATGTAGTCCTTTTCCGAGGATTGCCCCTGCTTCCAGTAAACGGCTTCATCTGGGCAGTAGCGGAAGTTCTCCTGCTTGGCCATGGCGGCGGCCAGCATGGTGGCGTTGTATTCCTCGTTGATGATCCACTGGCCATAGCGGTCTTTCTTCAGGAGGCTCGGGGCCAGGTAATAATACTTGAAACCGCCACCACCCTGCCAGTTGACGGCCTTGGAAATGCCGCCCTGATCGGTCCCGTCGCAGACCTTTTTCAGGCGGGGGATGATGTGGGTATGGCAGTGCTCGCCCAGTTCCACCATGATCCATTTACGGCCCATCTTCTGGGCCACACTTCCCATTGTTCCAGTGCCTGCAAACGAATCTAGAACATAATCTCCAGGCTTTGTGGCTATTTGAAAGATTCTTTCAATAATTCCCTCTGGTTTTGGTGTTACAAATAGTTCTTGTACATCAGGAAGCAATTCTTTTAAGTGCTGCTTCGCGGATTGATTATGCCCAACTTCTTCATAAAACCACATAGTTTGTGGCACGATACCGCGAAGAACCTCAGAAAGGAAGCGTTTGATCGCTGGGACATTATTTCCATTTTTTCCCCACCAGATCCTCTTATCTTTATCCATTTCATTCAGCTTTTCTTCCGAGACACGCCAATACATACCTTGTGGAGGTCCATCTATTTCTCTTCCAGACGGGCATGTAATAGAATACGTACCCGCGCCATAGTAGTTCCGTGCGGAAAGATCGCCAGCTTTCCATGGGCCACGTGGATCATTATCTGTATTTTTGTAAGCTTTATCTTGCTTTTCAGTACGTGGAAGTAAAAGTCTTTCCCATTTTTCCGCATTTTTGGCATAACATACGATGTAATCGTGCATTTCAGAGAGGAATTTCGCTGTACTTTTAGGAGAATATACCTTTTGCCAAATACACTGGGCAATGAAGTTGGAGCGACCGAATATCTCATCCATTAAAACGCGGAGGTAAGGCATTTCATTATCATCAATAGAAATCCAAATAGAACCATTATCAGAGAGCAAAATTCTAAGTATTTCTAAGCGGTCTCGCATCATGGTCAGCCAGAGGGAGTGTTCCAATCCATCTTCATAATGGGTAAAGGCGCTGCCCGTATTGTAAGGAGGATCGATGTAGATGCACTTGATCCGTCCGGTATAATCCTGCTCTAGGGCCTTCAGGGCCAGCAGGTTGTCCCCGAATATCAGCATGTTCTCCGTATTCCGGTCGCCATAGGATAGATCCGGGTCCTCGATCAGAATCCTCGGCTCCAGCTTCGGTTGAATCTCCTTGCCGATCCAAGTCAGTTCAAGTTTTTGATTCAATGCCATTAAAAACTCCAATGTTGCTGATGCATAAAAGTTTTAAGATCTATGCAGGAAAGATCGAAATGTTCACATACATTGGGTATTTTTGCTGAATGAGGTTTGTGATGCTCTTCAGTGACGACCGTTCCACATCTAATCTTTGCGCAGGCTATCACAAATGGATCAGCTACTGGATCTCCTTTCAGCCGCTGCTTTTGACCAATTAAGCCATGAAAGTGCTGTATTTTGAATATCTGCGAGACAAAATTCATTTCATCTGTACTTGGGGTAGTAAATATTTTCTTCCGTGCCTTCAACCATTCATGTGTGTGTTGATCGGGAACACCTCGTTGAATTTCATTCCATACTTCACGAGTTGAAATTAGCTTTTCTTGTTGAATGAGCGTATCCAATCCGGTCCACACCGACTTGAAAACCATTGGATAAAAGTGCTTCAGTTGGCTAAGCGAGCTGGTATCAAATACATAAATCATGCGATACCTCCCCGCAGAATCATCTGTTCAAGTCCTGCAAAATTCTTAGCTTTAATTCCAAGTAGGTCTGAAGCTTGATCAATACTAAGTTCCTTGCGGTAGTGTCTGCTGATTACCTCTTTTGCAAAACGATTACTCAAATAGGCATTTTGTGAGGCATACCAGTCACCACCCCCTCCCTTCTTTTGCTGCTGTGTCCATAGTTTTGCTTGTTGTTTGTAGTAGGCTGTACTTACGCGGCCCTGATCAAGAAAACGACGGAGAATCGCCTCGCGACTAACCCCGTATCGGTTTGCTAAATTTGCAATTTGAGCTTCACCGAAGCATTCGATGTTAGAATCGAGAAATTGAGTTTGCCGCTCAAAATCTGATAATGGGATTAAAACCTCTGCTGCAATGGCATTACAGAATCGCTCAATCTTCATTTCGTTGTCGGGCAACTGTTTTATATAACTATTGTCCAGTTTGCTTAAGCCATTAACATTTAACAGTAAATGAGATAGTTCATGCAGCAGACTAAATATTTGCCTCGTTTTTGTTGTGCCATTATTTATATAAATCAGCGGAAATGATTGATCTAACAATGAAAAGCCAGAGATGTCTTTTTGTTTAAACGGTGCCTTGAATATAAAAATTCCAACGTTTTCGATTGCCTGGCGCCATTTTTTGAGAGCTTGATCATCATTTTTCCAACGGACTTGGTCTTCTATGGATATATCCAAATTTTCCCTGATAACTTGAGCTTGTTTGACAATTGATGCCTTGCGCGAAAGCATCAATCGATGCCAAATGCAGTTTTCGGATGGATTATGTCCATCAAACACCTCACTTAGCGCGAGTTGATAAGCATGCGCACGCCTGATTTGGAGGTGTGTATCAGCCATTAAGGATTGAAGATCAGCGTCAGGTAGGCTTCTAAATTTACGCTCTGGGGTTATCTCTTCCGGGGGAAGTGGTAAAAAAAATACGGCAAGCGGTCTCTTGTATATTTGATAAGCTAGTTTTTCGAGCTGGGTGTATGTCGGTGCCTCGGTGCCTGCTTCCCAGTCTTTAATTTCCTTTATTGGCCTCTTTAAAATTGCTGCAACATCTGACACGGACAAACCAATAGACTCTCTTGCCCAACGCATTACCTCTGGTTGTATTCCTGCAACTCTTTTGGCTTTCATTTTTAATCCTGTTTCTACAAAGGGTACTACGCGAACAAAATGGTCAACGCCAAGCTGATATTTTGTAGTCCTTGTCAAGACAATCCTATCTGAACTATTCAAGTCTGGTAACAGCCCCAGAGGCTGTTCCATGGAAAGGACTTTAACTGTTGTCCGTAGGTTGTCAATGTAGGAGGCATTGTCGCCGCTTTCGCAGGCGTAAACCGCCAGCGGATGGTGAATAACTTATGAGCACGGATCAACTGTTGCAACCACGCGTGTACACATTCTCCATTAAAAATTTATACTTTCCACTCGAAGTTTCGAATCAGGTCCTTAAAATAGGACCACTTTTTCGTCAGATGCTGATATCTGCCGGCAATGATTCCCGGCGCTATGGAGAGTTTGTCCGCCAGTCCAATGATCTCCTCTCTCGATCGGCAAGTCCGGATTTCACGATCGTATCTTGATGGGATGAGGTATTCCGCTGCAAAACGGTCTGCTTTCACTTCACGAGGATCCTGATCGCTTTCATCGTTGATCAGTAAATCCTTCTTGCTGTCATGAAGGACATGCCCGGCTTCGTGGAAAAAGGAGAACCAGAATTTGTCTTCTCCCTTTCCTCGCAGGCTCAGAATAATCATGGCTTTACGGGGAAGAAGCCATTTGGTTGCTCCGTTCCATGGCACCTTCTTCATTTCCCTAACAAGCGCCAGAGCTACGCCAGATTGGGCACACAGTCTTTTTATTTCAGGCTCGAAAACGTTCGGTTCTTCCCGGGTGAGGCTGCGGATCTTTTTCAGAGCTTCTAAGAAGATCTCTCTGTCAAAGAGCCTGCAGTCGATTCCCTGCGCCTGCAGTTCGCCCTGCCTGATCCAGGCGGAGGCCGGTCCGGGGCTTGACTGGAAACACGTTGATCTCCGCGCCGCCACGGCGGGTTCATTCCAGAGATCATGCCATGCTTTTACGCTGCTTACCCCAAAGAAGGCCAATGTCTCTCGGAGCAATTCCGAGTCAGTTTTTTCGTGCTTCAGGTAACCACGCTCCCGCAATTCTTTCGTGGGAATTGTTTTCAGCCAATCAATCCCATCCTGCAGCCGCCTTTGCTCTTCGATTCGGGCCAACTGCTCCCGGTATTGGAGTTCGAGGTTATTCCAGAATCTCGCTGGAACGCCCGTTACCAGCTCAAGCCGTCCAGCCGTTTCGTAGGTAATGGGTTGTTCTCCCCTGAAAATCCGATTCAGGGTCATTTGAGTCAATCCGGTGCGGATTCCCAATTCCTTCTGAGACATGCCCTTGCTTGCCATGACCTCCTGAAGGGTTTTCCCGGGTGGTACCGCATAATCCGGGGTGAATGCATATTTCTTGGTCTTTTCCATAAGATCTATTTAATGTGTATCCAAGATGTCGATAATTTGGATTTCCGTGACCTGCTTTTTGTCAATGCTCCCGTCCCCGCAAAGAGGCAGGGGATTGTTCATTGGAACAAACAACAGCCGATAGGGATGTTCAAGATCGACGGAAAACTGTCCGGCTCTGTTACCGGTCAGTTCGTGACAACGCGCGGGAGGCAGATGAGAGATATCGGACAATGAATCTGCAGCCCACAACTCCATCATCCGTTGTTTAAGCTTTTCTGCTCGGTTGGCTCCCAGAACCTTTTTCATTTCTTTTCCTGCGAGCAAATCTTCTGCAGCTTCTTTGTACGGAAGAATATCTCCATTAGAACCTTCTGTCAATAAAAATTAACATAATATGTTAATTGTAATTAGAAGCATGCGACTTATAAGACATCGGATTATTTAGATAATTCAATATATCCAGTGCAAATCAAAAGTATTCACACCACCCGCCAGCGGATGGAGAACAATTCCCTTGATGAAATCTGCTGCCGCAACCGTGCCTCCACCTCCTCAATCAACTCTTCCTTGCGGTGCTCAATCTCATCCTGAGCCTCGAAGAGGTTGCGACGTCTGGCATTACGCTTTTTCTCCAGTTCCTTGATTTCCCGCTGGGCCTTTAGTTTGTCCTCCAGTTGCAGGATCTTTCGGGATTCAGTTTTAAGGAATTTGATTTCCCGATCCCGCTCTTTCAAATCGAATTCCAGTCCGCTTTTGAGGTCGTCAGCCCACTTTTCCAGCTTCTCCAACTCGTCATCAAAGAAACGGCTATTCCTGGTGCTGATGGTCTCAACGATCCTGTCTGCTCTGGCATTGTAGATCTGCTGAAGATGGTCATGGCAGGGAAGAGAGGCTTCCATTGCAGAACATTCCCCCGGCAGCGAAAACAATCTTCGCGCCTGCTCTTCGTCAAGAACAGCCCCGTCGTCCTTAACTGCGGAGAAAATCAGATAATCCTCCACATTCAGGGAGTCCACCGTCAGGCAAAAAAGGGAAAGAGTCCCCGATTGGCCGACCAGAGGCTCCAGGATGGAAATCTTTACCGGATGGTCTGTGTAATCGAAGATGATTTCGGCTTCCGGCAGATTTCTTTCGGCTGCATTCTGCAGAATGCATTGTGCCAGGGGATGGCTGATGCGATAGACATGAGCATCCTGCACATTTCTACCCAGCTGGTAAAGACCAAGGGGAATGGAGTTGCCAGGGAAGGGATTCCTTTTCAGTCGAAAAGCGGTTTCACCGGAGATGAACTCGGCATGCTGCTGTAAGGCGAAGCCGGTCAATTCCCAGAGCCAGTTTTCATATCGGTTCAGATACTCCGTGCTTTCCCGGAGGTTGACCCGCAGTTTTTCATGCACCTCCTCATCGAAGTTTTCCAGCAGCTTCCGGCGAGTCACTTTCAGGCTCTCATCGATCTCAGCTTCCAGTTCCTGCTGCAATGCGTCGAAGGATGCTTGAATCTCTTCCAGTGATCGGCATTCCTGATAAATTCGAACAATGCGCTTCTCAAAATCAACGCCGGATTCAATGCGTCCCAATACCTCATCACTGGCACCGAACACGCCGCTGAACAGGGTGAACTTTTCGGACAGCAGTTCATAAACCCGTTGATCGGCGGCATTGTTCCTGTTGAGAAAGTTGACTACCACCACATCGTGCTGCTGGCCCTACCGGTGGCAGCGCCCGATGCGCTGCTCGATGCGTTGCGGGTTCCACGGGAGATCGTAATTGACCACCAGAGAGCAGAACTGCAGATTGATCCCTTCCGCCGCCGCTTCCGTGGCGATCATGATCTGGGCCTCTTCCCGGAAATAGTCCACCAGGGCCGCACGCAGATCAGCCGTGCGGGAACCGGTAATCCGGTCGCTCCCTCGATGCTGTTCAACCCACTTCCGGTAGATGTCCCGCGCCTGCTCGTCGTTATTGGAACCTTTGAACAGGACGATCCGGCCCTGGTACCCATTGTCGGCGAGGAGCCGAAACAGATAGTCCTGGGTTTTCCGGGATTCGGTAAAGATGAGAGCCTTCTTGTCGGCTCCCAGTTCCTCGGCCTTGGCAAATCCGGATTGAAGAGCCAGCAGGAGGGCTTTGCCCTTGGCGTTCTCCGTGATGGAAACCGCCAGATCTCGGAACGCCTCAAGGTCTTTGATTTCCTGCCGGATGGCTGCTATATCCGAGGCAGTCAGCCGTTCTTCAAAATCATCATCCCCCCATTCCTCTCTGAGCTCATCGAGGGTTTCAAAATCCTCCGTCAGGTCTTCGGCAACCTTTCCGGAACGTCCGTCATCCTTCAGCTTAGCTTTCAGCCTGTTGACGATTGAGTTCAGCGCGCCGGCAATGGCAAAGGTGGAAGATGCCAATAACTTTCGCAACACGAGGATCATCAGGGTGCGCTGACTCGCTGGTAGGGCCTGAAGGTTTTCACGGCGCAAATATTCCGAAACCAGATCGTACAGGACCTGTTCATCCGGGGTGGGAACGAATTCCTGAGTGATGGGAATCCGGTTGGTATACCGGATATACTCCAGCACCTGCCTACGGAGCGTTCGTCGGCACACCGGCGCAAGGCGCGCCCTCAACTCATTGAAGTCGGGTTCACTGTTCAGGCGGGCAAAGCGGCTTTTGAAACTCTGCAGATTTCCGAAGGCATGGGCGTCTATGAAACTGACCAGTCCGTACAGTTCCATAAGGGTATTCTGCAGTGGCGTTGCCGTGAGCAGCAGCTTGGGAACATCCGGCAGGGCGGCTTTGAGCGTTCGGGCGATCTTGTTGGAGGTTTTGTAGACGTTCCGCAGGCGGTGCGCTTCATCAATGACCACCAGGTCCCAGGGAATGGCTTGGATCTGCTCGGCCTTGTTGCGGGCAAAGGGATAGGAGGTGATGATGATTTCCTCATGATCAAAGGGATTGCGTTTTCCTCTTTTGATTTCCTGGTTGAAGGACTTGGATTCAAGGATGAGAGAGGGAAGAAAGAATTTTTCCCGCATTTCCTGATTCCACTGCTTGCGGAGACTGGACGGGACGATAATCAGGATCCGGCGCTTGCGTTCCGCCCACTTCTGGGCCAGTACAATCCCGGCTTCGATGGTCTTGCCCAGACCGACTTCATCTGCCAGGATGGCACCACGGGACAGGGGAGATTTGAAGGCAAAGAGCGCCGCATCCACTTGGTGCGGATTCAGATCAACCTGGGCGTCCACCAGAGAGGCAGCCAGTTTTTCCAGGTTGTCCGGGGGGCAGCGCTTGGTCAGTTCATGAGCATAGTATTTGGCGTGGTAATCCGTGAGTCGCATGGTCGTTTCCACCCAGTAGAAAGCACTGTCCTCATACACGGAAATCCATGATTATTCAAGTGATTTAGTTTAATTAGTCCGAATCATTCTTTCCTTTGGGGAATACTCGGTTGTCTAATCACTAATCAGAGACTGGCGAAGTACGCCTCCCGGCACGCTTTTTCGATTTCCAGGAGGGCGGCGAAGGCGTCGTTGAAATCGGTTTTCCCGACAGTGAAGACCCCGTGACCGTAAACGATGGCTCCCCGGTGATCGGCCAGGGCCGGAGGGACGGTATGGCAGAGGCCGTGCGGTCCCGTGCCCACTTCGCCGGGGACGATGGGGATCCCGGCTGCCTGACGCGGACGGGGGCAACGGAGATGGCATTGACCCCGTAACTCGCAGTTTTTCTCTTCGCAGGCCAGGGAAAGGATAACAGAGAATTTCGGATGGCCGTGCAGAATGGTTCGGTGGGCTCCCCCGGCCACAATCGCCCGGTGGGCGCTCAACTCGCTGGAGGCGGTGATGCCGACGCAGGAGGAGCCGTCCAAGGGAACGGGATCGATGCAGCCCCGCAGTTCGTCCAGGGAGCTGCCCGTCTGGCTGATGTAGAGGATCTCTTCGAAGAGGCAGGAGATGTTGCCGAAATAGGAATCGACGAGCCGGCAGTCCACCGTAGCCTTTCCCGCTTCTTCCATCGCAGTCAGGACCGCCGCCTCATTCCGGAAGGGGCCGGTCAGGAGAGGAGTAGCCAGCTGGGCAGGAGGATCGAGGAATTTCACCGCCTGCCGAAAAGCCGCCTGTTGCTCCGGGCTTGAAACGCCTGCCCGGACATCCCGGAGATAATCGGCAAAGAATTTGACGAAGCAGGCGAAGCAGGCGGAGCTGAAGGTCACGAAGGCCTGTTCTGGACTGACCGTTCCATAGGTGAGGATTCCCCGGCCGGGCAGGATGGCGCATTTCCGGTTTTTCAGGGCTTGGATGATGTCTGCCGGGGAAAAAGACGTTACAACCGGCAGGTCGTGGAGGAACGTCCGGGTTTCCGTATCTTCCGGGGAAATGATGCCGGAAGGGGCTGTCCGGGCCAGGAAGTCCACCGCGGTACGGTAGGGTTCGGCAGGTGGCGCAAAGAGGAGGGAAGAAATATGCAGTCCTGCAAAGACCTCCTCGAATAAAGCGCGGGATGGTTCTTCGAGATTCCAGAGAAGTTCGGCGTCCCAGGCGCCCAGCAGGGGAGCGCCCGCTTCGGCCAGCCCGGAGTGTACCAGTTTGTCGGCATATTTTCGGATCAAGCGTTCCATGGTGCCCTCACCCTTCGATTTCTCCGTTCCAGGCGATTCCCAACTCAGCCGCTTTTTCGCGGGTCGGCCTTCCTTCCTCATCCAGGCCGCGGATGCGCCGGTAAAGAGCCCGCGCCTTGAGAAATTCATCCCGATTCAAGGGCGGGATTTCCAGATGGTCGTCTCCCGTCCCCGGTTCCTCAAAAAAGCGGGCAGGGAGATCATCGTCGGTTCCCTGGAATCCGTTGCGGAAATTCATAGTCCGCTCCGAATAATCGATCCGTTCCCCTGCGGTCAAAAGGTCATCGGCAGACGTCTCGATTCCGGTCACGGCGGTATAGATCCGGGCGTATTCCTCCAGGGAGGCGGCCAGGAAGACAAAGGGGCAGGCGGTCAGGGAATCGGCGACGGCGAAAAGGTCCTCCGCCCCTTTGATCATCCGGGCCTTGCTGCTGAAGGTAAAGCGGTCCGTTGCCACGGGTTTGCGCAGGATCTCGGAGCTGATGGGATAGGCGCGGAGGGCACAGCCGCCCCGGGTCGATGTCGCATAGGCCAGGGCCATTCCGTAAGCCCCCCGGGGATCGAAGCCCGGCAGTTCCATGCCTTTCACCGTCATGGCCGTCTCCGGCTTCCCGCAGGACCGCGCATAGAGAGCGGCTCCCTTTCCCAGGACCTGTCCGATACCCTGCCCGGTTCCGATGTCTTGCAGCAGAGAGGGGATTTCCGGAGGCTCCAGGGTCCGCCCTCGGATCTCCCCATGACAGGCCAGCGTCGCCGCCGCCGAGATGGGGTCCATTCCCAGTTCGACGCACAGCCGGTTGGCCTCCATCACCGTTTCCAGGTCGGTGTTTTCCAGGAGGGCGCTGAAATGGGCAAGGGCTTCAAATTCGGGAAGGCTCCGGCCGTCGGTCGCGATCCTTTTGCAGAGGATGGAGCATCCCAGGCAGCCCGTCCGGCGGGGAGCGTAGCGTTTGCGGAAGGCGTGGGCATTCATCTGCCGGGCTGCGTCGAAGTGGGTGCTGCGGAAATTTTCCGTGGGCAGCATCCGCCGGGCAGCGACAAGATCGTAAAGGGCCGCCGTTCCGTACTGTCCGATCCCCAGGTCCCCGAGGAGGAACGGAGAGGCCGCCACAAGGCGGTGAACATCCTCTGCTGCTTTTTTCAGGGCCTCGGGATCGGCAACCTTGGTTTTTCCTGAACCCCGGACGGTGAGATATTTAAGATTCTTGGTGGTAAAGAGCAGTCCGAGACCGTTCCTTCCCGCCGGGTAGGACCCGTCCACGACGATGCTTGCAAAGCGGACTCCGGCTTCCGCTGCCGGACCTGCCAGGGCCACAGCCCCTTTTTCTTTCAGCCGGGCGTAAAGCTCCGATACTCTCCTTCCGGCCAGGGACGTGGCATCCACGAGGGTGATGCGGGCATCCTCAATTTCGATTCCGCAGAGGGTCTTCGCCTGGCCGGTAATGACCAGGCCGTCCCATCCCGCTTTTTTCAGGGCCGTTCCCAGTGATCCGCCGACCGAGCTGTCCCCAACCGTGCCGGTCAGCGGGGAGCGCGACATGACGGTCATCATGCCCGAGGTCGGCGATGCCGTATCCACCAGAGGGCCGGCAAAGAACAGCAGGGGCATTTCCGGATTGTCCCAGGATCGGGTTGCCTGATCCCACAGATAGGAACCCGCCAGCCCCCGGCCGCCGATCCAGCGGGCATAGGTCTCCGGCTCGGGACGTTCGGCTTCCCATTTGCCGGAGGACAGGTCGATTTTCAGGATTTTACCCTGCCAGCCGTTCATGGCCCTTCCTTATTTTTTTTGCCTTGCGGTTGTTTTTCTACGGAGTCCGTGCCGAATTTAATAAGCGCCCATCGCCCGGGAAGGGAAAATTGCGCCCCTCCTCGGGGGATTCCTCATTGCTCACGGGGCTTTGCGCGGGCAGGACGGGATTCCAGTCGGGGGGGACGGTTCCGTCAACAAAGGGTTCCGGTGTCGCCCCTTCGCTTCGCCGGGCAAAGACAATTCCTTCCGGGACTGGGAAATTTTCCATCGGCACGCCTGCCAAAGCCTTTTCCATGCAGTAAAGCCAGATCGGCGCAGCCGCGCGGCCTCCCACCTCGTGGCTTCCCAGGGTCCGTTGCTGGTCGAAGCCGACCCAGACGCCGGTGACCAACGATGGCGTATATCCGACGAACCAGGCATCCCGCATGTCATTGGTCGTTCCCGTTTTGGCGGCGACCGGGCGGCCGATGTTCTTGACGCGCTGGCCGGTGCCGCTTTCCACGACATCCTGTAGAACCTGGGTCGTCAGAAAGGCGATCCGGGGATCGATGACCTGTTCCGCTTTGACGGGGTGCTCTTCAAAAACATTTCCGGACCGATCCACGATTTTTTTGATCATGAAAGGCTCCACAAGCCTGCCCCCATTGGCCAGGACGCCATAGGCGCGAACCAGTTCCTGCACGGTCACAGCGGAGGAGCCCAGGGCAAGGGAAAGATTCCTGACGAGGGGTGAAGAAATTCCCATGTTGGCGGCATAGGCGATCGCATAATCCACGCCGATTTCCTGCAGCAGCTTGATGGTCACAATATTGCGGGATTGAACCAGGGCTCTGTGCAGCGAGATCGGTCCCAGGAATTCCCCGTCGAAGTTTTTCGGGGCCCAAACCTGCCCCGCATTGTCCGTAAAGGAGATGGGGGAGTCATCAATATAGGTGGCGGGGGTCATCCCCCGGTCGAAGGCCGCCGTATAAATGATGGGTTTGAAGGCGGAACCAGGCTGCCGGCGTGACTGGGTGGTGCGGTTGAATTCGCTTTTGCTGAAATCCCTGCCGCCGACCATGGCCCGAATGGCCCCCGTCCGGGCGTCCATGCAGAGGAGGGCTCCCTGGACACTGTGGGGGGCATAACCCTGCCGGGTTTCCAGTTCCTGAAGGCCCCGCTCCACGGCATCCCGGGCGGCCTGCTGAATGCGGATATCTAGCGTGGTGTAAACCTCCAGTCCCTCCTTGTACAGGACGTCACTGCCGTATTTCCCCTGGATATAACGGCGGATGTTTTCGATGAAGTAGGCGGCGACCCGGTCGTTGGGCCGAATCGATCTCAGCAGCAGAGGCGTCTGCAGGACGCGGTTTTTCTCTGCCTCGCTGATGTAGCCGTCTTCCACCATTCGAGACAGGACATAAGCCTGGCGCTGCCGGGCCCCTTCATAGTTGGTGTAGGGATCATAGCTGGACGGGGCCTTGGGCAGTCCGGCCAGAAGAGAGGCTTCGGAAAGATTGAGGTCCCGTGTTTTCTTGCCGAAGTAGACCTCTGCCGCCGCTTCAATCCCGTAAGCGCCGTGGCCGAGGTAGATGTGATTGAGGTAGAGATTCAGGATCTCCTCTTTGGAAAGGGAGCGGTCGATCTTGTAGGCCAGGACGGCTTCCTTGATCTTGCGGCTGTAGCTTTTTTCCGGGGAGAGATAGAGGGTTTTGGCGACCTGCTGAGTGATGGTGCTGCCCCCCTGAACAATCCTGCCCGCCTTGAGATTCCGGAAAAAGGCCCGGGAGATGCTCTGCATATCAAAGCCGCGATGTTCGAAGAATCGGGAATCCTCAGCGGAGAGAACGGCCTGAATGACGATGGGAGGAAGATCGCTGAATTTGACCAGTTTGCGATTCTCCAGGTAGAATTCGTCGATCAGTTCGTTGTTGTCCGCATAAACACGGGTTGTAATGCTCGGACGATACTCCTTGAGGGCGGCTATGCTGGGCAGATCCCGGAGCATCACATAGTAAAGGATACTGCTGCCCACGAGCAGAATCAGTAGGAGCCCCAGGATGAGCACGATCAGAACGCTGCCGGTGGCACGCCCTTTTCCCCGGAGGAGATGAAACGAGGGGTTAAACATCTTGCTCCCCGGGAGCCTCCTGGTCGCTTACCTCGAGTTCCTTGCTTTCTTCTGAACTCACTTGCTCCTTGCTTTCCCCGGGCTTGCGTACGGCAAAGCGGGCGACCACGATGCTTATCTCATAGAGAACCATCAGGGGGATGGCCATGAGAACCTGACTGACGACATCTGGTGAAGGCGTCAGTACTGCTGCGGCAATAAAGATGATCAGGATGGCGTAGCGTCGTTGTGAGGAGAGCATCTGGGCATTGACGATGCCGAGCTTGGCCAGAAAAAAGATAAAGACCGGCAATTCGAAACAGAGGCCGAAGGCCAGGAGCAATTTCAGGGAAAGGGTGAGATATTCCTTCATGGAGACCATGGGTTTCAGGAAATCGGAGGAGAAGGAGACAAAGAACTTGAAGGCTGGCGGCAACGCAATAAAGTATCCGAAAAGCACCCCACTGGCAAAGAGGACGGTTGAAAGAAAGACAAAGGGGAAAACGTATTTCTTCTCCCGAGGATAGAGGCCGGGAGAAATGAATTTCCAGATTTCCAGAAGGATGTAAGGGCTCGTCAGGATCAGCGAAGCGAAGAAGGCGATCTTCATATAGGTAAAGAAGGCCTCCGGCAGGGAGGTGAAGACCATGAAACTGTTCTTGGGCAAGACCTCAAGCAAAGGATACGTCACAATCTGAAAAAGCTGTTCCTTGAAAGCGTAGCAGAGGCTGAAGCCGATCGCGAGAGCGATGAGGACGCGAACAAGGCGCTTGCGCAACTCTTCCAGGTGGGTCGTTAACGGCAGTTTTTCATCAGTAGATATGGTCATAAAGTATTCAGACGGGATTTTTATTTAACGGTGAAGAAGCCTCTCGCATCCTCAGAAATTTAATCGTTTCGGATCAGCCCAATTCCTTATCAAAATTCGCACGGCAGCCGTCTTTGCGGGCAGTCCCTCGACGTAAGGTGTAGATTAAGGCTGAGCTTCTCTCCCTTGCCGTCCTGTTATCCTCCTGAGCTGGTAATGGAATGATACTTTTCGGCTAGGGAAGAGGAAGGCGGTGCGGGGCTGGGTCAGGGTTCGTTCCGGGATTCTGGCGATTGCCTGGTTGAGGTTGTTTCCTCAAGCTTTTTCTCCTCGGCGCCTTTATCTTCTCCCTTTTCCCCTTCTTTGGGCGGAGTCTGCGGCTCACTGTCCTGCAAAGTGCCTTTGAGGCTGTCGGTTACCCCTTCAGCGGTCTTCTTGAATTCAGCCAACCCTTTTCCCAGAGATTTGGCCACGTCGGGCAGTCGCTTCGGCCCGACAACGAGCAGCGCGATGACGGCAATCAACAAAAGTTCCGGCATGCCGATATTAAACATAAATAGATCCACTCTAGTAAATTTCTGTCGGTTATACATACGGAAATAAAGGATTGTCAAATCATTTATCGAGATGAAAAAAACCTGAAAAAAGAACGGGATCAACGATAATTATCCAGCGCAAAGGAAAGCAGAGCTGGATAGGAGAGGGGGCATGAGAGAAAGGCATACCGGGATTTCCGCTCATATAATCATCCTGCAATCGACTGCAAGCCAACAAAAATAAAGCACAGAAAAGCAGGAAGATGTCGTTTTTCCTTATTCTTACCCTATTCACCGGAGGTTAGCCTTACGTCTAATGCTTAGAAAAAATACATTGTAAATGGTATTGATTTTTTGTGGAACTGTGGGATCATCTTACAATGGTGATTTTATCATCTTTCGAGGGCTTGCGGCAGGTCTATCCGGGAGAGGAGGGTCGTTTGCATGTCCTGTGCAGTTTGAGAAAGCCCGGTGTCTGAATTGCGAGGTTCATTGTTGAAATAGTTTACAACAGTTTAACCGTAAAGTTAGGCATAAAAGGAGGCAGCTATGAATCGTTTATCGAAGAGTTTTTTGTGGGCATGGCTGATATGTCTGGTTTTTACTGGAAGCAGCTTTGCAACGAACATCGTCATCAATCCGGGAGCCACACTGGCAGGAAATACAGCAGCGTTGAGTGCGTTCCAGCGGGCTGCTAATACCTGGGGGAAGCTGTTCAACGATCCAATTACGGTAACGATCAATGCCGATCTGGCTCCGCTGGGCTCCGGTATCCTGGGATCAACCAGTTCGGTGATATTGACGGGGGCATACAATACGATTCGAAATCAGATGGTGACTGATGCCGCCGATGAAGCAAGTAACGGTATCGTTGCTTATCTTCCGACCTCGTCACAGGTCAGCGCCTATGTGCCAACCGGTTTTGGTCTGAGTTCAAGTATGTACGGCACTAAGGCAAACCTTAAAGCGATGGGATTTGCCGGCTTGGATGGAGCGTTTGGAGCGATGGATGCCGAAATCACCTTCAGTACCAACTTTAATTTTGACTACGACAACTCCAACGGAGTCACTGCAGGGTCCTATGACTTCGAAACCGTCGCCGCCCATGAAATCGGCCATGTCCTTGGCTTCGTATCCGCTGTGGATATCGTTGATTACTATCTGGCGATTGGGCAAAAGACTGACATTCCATTTTATGCATTGGACCTCTTTCGATTTGGTACCGCTACCCCCACAGATGAGGCAAGCTTCACAACAACGCCCCGCTCCCTTCTTACCGGGGGAACATCCTATTTCAGTGATGTCGATAACAAATGGTCTCTCTCCACGGGTTACTACACAGGAGATGGGCGACAGGCGAGCCATTGGAAAGCTGATGAACTGACCGGGATCTATATCGGCCTTATGGATCCCACGCTGGCGTCTGCGACAGTTGAGAATATAACCGGTGCAGATATCCGCGCCCTGGATGTCATCGGCTGGGATTTGACTCCAGTCCCGATCCCACCCACGCTGATTCTTTTTGGATCAGGCATGCTTACCCTCTTTGCAGGTTCCCGGCGCCGAATGAAAAATTAGGCAAGAGCCGTCGAATGTATGGTAAACACGCAGCAGAAGGCCACCCAGGGGGTGGCCTTCTGCTTTTATAATCACCGATCGCGAAAGCGCAAAGGATCAGGAAATGAGAGCGCTGCTGATGACAGTTTTGATGGCCGGTCAATTAACTGGAATCGGACTGGGCTGGAACCATGGTGTGTATGTTCAGGAGTACTGGCGATCCGGCAAACCGTATTATGCGATTGCCAATCATGGAAACGCTGCGGTCATGATTACCGTTTATGAAGAGCGAACGGGGAAAAAGTTGGCTGGGCCTTGGGAAGTCGATTCCAAAAAGGTTATTCACTCAGATGCGGCCAGGCTTCAGGAAAAGGGGCTCTTGGATTTCAGGCTTCAATCAGGGATAGCCCTCGGACTGTTGGATGCTCCGCGTGTGCCCGGTACCCTCTGTCCCGAATCGGGGCGCATTGTCACAACCGAGGGGCTTAATGGATCTGGAGGAAGGCATGATGAGCTGTACTACGAGCAGACCTCTCTAACATTCAAGCCGGAAAGCATCGCCACGATAGAGCTTGTAGTCCGGCCGGGAATTGGGGAAATCGTTTATTTCCGGGATAAACTGACGGATTTGGATGTCAAGTGCGAAACCCTGCCCGTTGAATCGACAAAAGAAAAAATTACTGTCGATACAAACCATCCTGTGAAAAACCTGATGTGTCATCGGATCCGGTTACGATATAAGACCCCCAAAGCCACTCAACCCACGATGATGGTTTTGGACGGATGGCGCTGGATCATAGTGGGCAAAAAGGGCCACGGCCTGACGCGGGGGATCCTTATTGAACCAAGATGACCGGTTCTCTCACATAAAGACATTTCAATCGCGAAGTTGGTTTTAGGCAACAATTGTAAAGCACCTACTTAAACAGAAGGAGGGCATGTCCCTTATGCTTGCCGATTTGCTGAAGGTTTGCCTTACGCCTAAACCTTAGAAAAAAATACCTTTTAAATGGTATTGATTTTTTGTGGGACTATGAAATGATCAAATTTCAAAAGTGCCTATGGACTCTTGTAACCGGAGGTCCATCGAAGGAATATGGTGTGGTCAGCTTGCAAGGCCATGATTTTTTTTGATTGAAGGAATTCAGGCGAGGGCCTTGCGATGCTCATAATTTATAATCATATGAACAGGAAAAGAAGGAGGGCAACGATCATGAAAAGATGGCGTTCCACAGTGTTATCCGCGTTTTTGGTTTCGGTCTTATCGGTTTTTCTCTTTTTACCCACCGGCTTTGCCGGGAGTATCAGCTCGTCGTTGCTGGGGAGCTATTCACTGGGCGGTACGACCCTTTCAGGCGTCCCTACCTATGACTGGTGGTATGGGTGTTCGCCCACCTCCGCCGGGATGATGGTGGGATACTACGACACAAAAGGTTATAAGGGGCTTTCTTACAGCAATTTAGTTGCTGGAGGAGCGGCGGAATCTACGACTTTTACAATAGCCAATAACTGGCTCTATAAAGCAAATAATGCCATTGCCAGTTACGGTTATGTCACTGATTTTTATCGTTATTCGAATGGTACACCGGATTACAATACTTCTGGAAACGGTGCTTTCGGGGTTTCCGGTGAAGATGCCCAAATCGTAACGCATTCATTTACCAGCCTTGCAGACTTTATGGGCACCAGCCAGGATTCCGTCGGGAACAGCAACGGATCGACGACGTTTTACTATTGGACAAATGGTGCTGCTTTCACGGCGCAAGATGCTCTTGACTATGGTCTCTCTAACCAAGACGGCATGTACGGCATATTGGAATACCTCCAGTATTGCGGGTACGGTGTGACGTCTATGGACAAAATTTATACTCAGCTCATCGACACGAAGGCTTCTCTCGGCTTTACCTTCGCTGACTATCAGAAGGAGATCGATGCCGGACGTGTCGTCATGATCCAGGTTGAAGGCCACTCGATGTTCGGCTATGGTTACGGAGACAACAATTTGATTTACTTCTACAATACCTGGGATGACCAGGAGCACACAATGACCTGGGGTGGATCTTATGCAGGCATGGAGCAGTGGGGGGTTGTCTGCTTTGAATTGGCAGGTGGAAGCGCTGTCCCTCTGCCGCCTTCGATCCTGCTTCTCGGCTTCGGTCTTGCCGGTATTGGAGGGTTCAGGGTCAGGAACCTTCGCAGGAAATAACGCATATTGACTGAAAAGGCCAAAAGCCCGCCTCGTTCTCTCCAAAGGAAAAGGCGGGCTTTTTTTATTCCCGTCATCCGTCCGGCTCTGCCTGTGTCGTTGACGCCCCGCTATCGTCCTCGGTTCCGGGCATGAACGCTTTCCTTCGATGAACCAAAAGGACTACAGGTCTCGCCCGGGGAAATATTTTGCCTTTCCCCGGCAGATATGATAGGTGACGATTTCGTATTAAAATCACCGTCGTGTAAAACGTATCGGGGATTTTCAAGTTCATTCGAGGTGAGTCGCATTGAAAATCACGAAGGAAGAAGTGACCTATGTCGCCCATCTGGCGCGGCTGGAATTTTCTGAAACGGAAAAGGAAATGTTCACGGGGCAGTTGAATGACATCCTGCTGTACATGGATAAGCTCAATGAGGTCGATACGGCCGGGGTGGAGCCCCTCAGCCATGCCATCTCCCTGAACAATGCCTTCCGGGAGGACAAGGTTCAGGTATCCCTCCCTCAGGAGGGTTCCCTGGCCAATGCACCGGATCCCCGAGGGGAATTTTTCCGGGTGCCCAAGGTCATCGAGTGAGCATTTTTGGACAACATTTCAGGACGGAATTCCGGCGGCAGAGGTCATAAGACGCTTTGGATCGTTTTCCGTCCTGCAAAGAGGAGCCTATGGAACTTTATTCTTTAACCATTCACGAATTACAGGAAAAAATCCGGAACGGCGAAGTTTCGTCCATGGACATCGTTCAGTCCGTCTTCGGCCGCATCGATGCCGTTGAGGAGAAGGTCCATGCCTACATTACCCTGATGCGGGAATCGGCCCTTGAAGCGGCAGGGATTGCCGACGAACGGATCCGGGCGGGCCAAATCAAGCCGTTGACCGGTATCCCCATCGCCCTGAAAGACATTTACTGCACGCAGGGCGTTCGAACGACCTGCGGCTCCCGCATCCTTGAGAACTATGTCCCTCCTTACGACGCCACGGTGATCACCAAGCTGCGCGACGCGGGCGCGGTCTTTACGGGGAAGACGAACATGGACGAGTTCGCCATGGGTTCGTCGACAGAGACCTCCTATTACGGGGTAACCCGGAATCCCTGGGACCTGGAGCGGATACCGGGCGGTTCCAGCGGGGGCTCCGCCGCTGCGGTGGCTGCAGATGAATGCATCGCGTCCCTCGGATCGGATACGGGCGGCTCCATTCGTCAGCCTGCGGCCCTGTGCGGTGTCGTCGGAATGAAGCCCACCTATGGCCGGGTTTCCCGCTTCGGTCTGATCGCCTTTGCCTCTTCCCTGGATCAGATCGGGCCTTTCACGAAAGATGTGGAAGACTGCGCCATCCTGTTGAACGCCATTGCCGGCTACGACCCTCGGGAATCCACTTCGGTCCCTGTGGAGGTTCCGGACTACCGCGATTTCCTGAATCGGGGCATCAAGGGCTGGACGGTCGGCATTCCCAGGGAATACTTTATCGAAGGGATCGATCCCGAAGTGCGGGCCGCCATCGAACAGGCCATCAAGACTGTAGAGGGACTGGGGGCTAAATGCCGGGAAATCTCCCTGCCGCACACGGAATACAGTGTGGCGGTTTATTACATCGTCGCCCCGGCGGAGGCGAGCTCCAACCTGGCCCGTTATGACGGTGTCAAATACGGCTTCCGCGTCAAGGAATGCCGGGACCTTCTGGACATGTACAAGAAGACGCGGTCGGCGGGCTTCGGTGCGGAGGTGAAGCGGCGCATCATGCTCGGGACCTACGCCCTTTCTTCCGGGTATTACGATGCCTATTTCAAAAAGGCCTCCCAGGTCCGGGGGCTCATCAAGAAGGATTTTGATGAAGCCCTGCGGGGATGCGACGTGATCCTGACCCCCACGACTCCGACGCCGGCCTTCAAAATCGGCGAAAAAACGGATGATCCGATGCAGATGTATCTTTCCGACATCTTCACCATTTCCACGAATCTCGCCGGCATTCCCGGGATTTCCCTTCCCTGCGGGTATACGCAGGGCGGACTGCCCATCGGCGTGCAGTTTCTGGCGGGGCATTTTGAAGAAGGAAAGCTTCTCCAGATCTCCTCCGCCTATGAAAAGCATGCCCAAATCGAAAGAAGGAGGCCGACCCTCTGATGGAATACGAACCTGTAATCGGGCTGGAAGTCCATGCCCAACTGCTGACGGAATCCAAGATCTTCTGCGGCTGCTCCACCAGATTCGGGGCGGCGCCCAACTCCCACACCTGCCCGGTCTGCCTGGGGATGCCCGGCGTGCTGCCCGTCCTGAACCGGAAGGTGGTGGAGTACGGGATGAAGATGGCCTTGGCCACCTCCTGCCGGATCAATGAGGAATGCAGCTTTGCCCGGAAGAATTACTTCTACCCCGACCTTCCCAAGGGATACCAGATTTCCCAGTATGCCTATCCCCTGGCGGAATTCGGCCATGTGGACATCGAAGTGGAGGACGGGAAGAAGCGAATTGGTCTGACCCGCATCCATATGGAGGAAGATGCGGGCAAGCTCATCCATGACGCCCATAATCCCTGGAGTTACGTGGATCTCAACCGCACCGGCGTGCCGCTGATCGAGATCGTCAGCGAACCGGATATGCGCAGTGCCGAGGAAGCGGCGGCCTATCTGCGGCGGCTCCATGAAATCCTGGTTTATCTGGAAATCTGTGACGGCAATATGGAGGAGGGCAGCTTCCGCTGTGACGCCAACGTTTCTCTCCGGCCCAAAGGGGAGAGCGAGTTTGGAATCAGGGCGGAGCTGAAGAACATGAATTCCTTCCGCAATGTCCAGCGCGCCCTTGAATACGAAATCAAGAGACAGCAGTACATCCTGGAAGGGGGCGGAACGGTGGTGCAGGAAACGCGCCTCTGGGATGACAGCCAGGGGGTGACCCACTCCATGCGCAGCAAGGAAGAAGCCCATGATTACCGCTATTTTCCAGACCCGGATCTGGTGGCGATCAAGGTTTCCGCGGATTGGGTAGAGGCCGTCCTTCAGGAACAGCCGGAACTGCCCCTGGAAAAGCGTGAGCGCTTCGTGCGGGACTATGGCATTCCGTCCTATGATGCCGGCGTGCTGTCCTCCAGCCGGGCCTTGGCCGATTATTACGAGGAGGTTGCCCGGCAGTCGGCAAATCCCAAGGCGGCCAGCAACTGGGTGATGGGAGACCTGCTCCGCTTCCTCAATGAGGAAAAGCGGGACATCCGGGATTGCCCTGTTTCTTCCGCGTCTCTGAGCGAGATGATCCGGATGATCGATTCGGGGACCATCAGCGGCAAGATGGCCAAGGAGATCATCGAGGTCATGTACTCAACGGGCAAAACAGCCCCGGCGATTGTGGAAGAAAAGGGAATGGTCCAGATTACGGACGAATTCGCGCTTGCTTCCGTGATTGCCGGGATACTGGAGGCCAATCCGAACCAGTTGGCCCAGTACCGCGCCGGAAAGGACAAGCTCTTCGGCTATTTCGTCGGTCAGGTCATGAAGGAAACCAAAGGGAAGGCCAATCCCCAGATCATCAATGACCTCCTGAAGAAGATGCTGGCGGGATAACCGGCGGGGAACTATTTAAAGGAAATCGGAAATCAAGGATGCCCGCATCGACACTTGCCTGGCAGAAGAATGCCGTCCTTCTCCTGGATCAAAAGGCCCTGCCGACGGAAGAGCGTACGCTGATTTGTACCCGCTATGAAGAGGTGCTGGCGGCCATTAAGGATTTGACCGTCCGCGGTGCGCCCGCCATCGGAGTGGCGGCGGCCATGGGGATTGCGCTGGGCGCTCTTGCCCTGCCGGCGGATTCTTCCGAGGAGTTTCAGAAGGGATTTGAAGTCCTGTGTGATCAATTTGCCGCGGCGCGGCCGACAGCGAGAAATCTCTTCTGGGCTATCGAACGGATGAAGGGCTGTTTCGCCGAAAATTTCCGTCCAGCCGAATCGGCGGAATCAATAGCCGGAGAAACGGAAAAAGTCCGACAGGTCCTGGTAGTCGAAGCTCAGAGGATGGCCGAGGAGGATGTGGCCATCAATCGGCGGATCGGACAGCAGGGGCAGATCCTGATCGGTGACGGGGCCCGCATTTTGACCCATTGCAATGCCGGCGCCTTGGCCACGGCCGGTTACGGTACGGCCTTGGGGGTGATCCGGGCGGCCCGGGATGCGGGCAAACAGATCCAGGTCTTCGCCGACGAAACACGGCCCGTCCTTCAGGGGGCCCGTTTGACCGCCTGGGAATTGAAGCAGGAAAACATCCCGGTTACCCTGATCACCGACAACATGGCCGGTTTCCTCATGAAACAGGGACGGATCGACTGCGTACTTGTCGGGGCGGACCGGATTGCCGCCAATGGGGATACCGCCAACAAAATCGGGACTTATTCCCTGGCGGTTTTAGCATCGGCCCACCAGATCCCCTTTTACATCGCCGCTCCCCTTTCCACAATTGACCGGCAGCTTTCCAGTGGAGCCGAGATCCCCATTGAGGAACGGCCGGACGAGGAAGTCCTGGCGATTCAGGGCGTACGGATCGCTCCCGTCGGTGTGGATGTTTACAATCCGGCCTTTGATATTACCCCCGGTCGCTACATCTCCGCCATCATTACGGAAGCTGGAATCGCGCAGTTTCCCTACGAGTCCTCCCTGGAGAAACTTTTTTCCGAAAAATCATGAACGAGACGGATCAGAAACTGCTTCTCTTTGATTTTGACGGAGTCCTGGTGGATTCCCTAGAGTTCTATGAAAAGGTTTTCCGCCAGTGCCTGGAGGCGATCGGCAGACCAATTATCTCAAGCCGGGCCGACTTTCTGGCCCTTTGCCAGGACAATTTTTACGGAGAACTTGCCCGGCGGGGCATTGATCTTTCCGCCTTTCTGGCCGAACTGGCTAAAATCCATTCCTCGATCGACACGTCCTTGATCAGGCCTCTTCCCGCCATGACCCCGGTATTGTCGGCCTTGGCCGAACGACACCGGTTGGTGCTCATCTCTTCCAACAGTGCGGACGTCATCCATGAACTGCTGAGGCGGATGGACGTTTCGGAATGCTTTGAAGCGGTGCTGGGCGCCGATTTCCTTTTGAACAAAACGGAGAAGATCGTCCATGCGCAGAAAACGAGCGGGTTTTCCAGGGAGGATGTCTATTATGTCGGGGATACCGCCGGCGATATCCGGGAGGCGCGCCGGGCCGGCATCAAGAGTATCGCGGTCACCTGGGGTTGGCACGGCCGGGACGCCCTGGAGGCCGTTTCTCCCGATTTTCTCATCGATACCCCCCAGGCCCTTTTTTCTCTGCTGATGAGGGAAACTTTGGGATCGGGGTCTTAAATTTCGTCAATTTATTATTTTGCCGTAATGGCATTGGTATTGCTAGCATTGTCCCTGGTAAGCTCTGGGGGCCGTTTCTCCGGATATTCTGATCGATGCGCCTCACGCCCTTTTAAATTTACTAATGTGGGAGACCTCCTTTCATGGATGTTAGATTTATCAATCCTTTTCTTGATGGCGCTGCGGAAGTTATCAAGACGATGGCCTTCATGGATGCTGTTGCCGGAAAACCCTATTTAAAAAAAGATGATACGGCCAAGGGGGATATTTCCGGAATTATCGGCATTACCGGGGATGCTACGGGTTCACTGGCCATCAGCTTTTCGGAAAGCTGTCTCTGGGGAATTGCCGGGTCCATGTTGGGGGAAACTTACAGTGAAACCACGCAGGAAGTATTGGACTGCGCGGGAGAACTCACCAACATGATTTCCGGAGTGGCCCGAACCAACATGGAAAGGATGGGCATGAAAGTTTTTGCCGCCATCCCCTCCGTTATTTTCGGAAAGGATCACACCATTCGGCACATTCTGAACAGTCCCAGCATTGTGATCCCCTTTTCCGTAAACTCGGGAGAATTTGTCGTCGACGTCTGTATCCGGACCACCGAGGCCCAGGCCAAATCCGAAGAAAACTATCAGGTGATCAACCGCCGGACGGCAGACCTGATCCCGCCCCAACAACCTCGAACAGCAACGGCGCCTGTTCCCGTTCAAGCGAAAGCCGATGTTGTGGAACCAAAACAGCCGGATACGGAAATCCAGGATGAGAAAAGCCGCCGGGATGCGCTCAAGGAAGCGTTGGATGCGATGGTCGAATCCCGCCGCGAAATTCAGAAGCTGCTGTCATCCCAGCCCTTCATGCGGAGGGATGAACGAAAGAAACTGAATGACAGAGTTGCCCTGTACGATAAAAAGATCAGAAAAATGAAACTGGATCTGACGGCACTGGATGTCCTGTCCAAGCTGACTCAGGAGAACCTGGATAACCCAACCATTAAAAAACATTATCAGCATTACTGATCATCTTCTACTTCACCAGCAGAACGGGGCACTGAGAGAGGATGCCGATTTTATAACTGATGGTTCCCCAGTCCCGCGCCGGCTCCTTTAAATGAAGCTTGTGGGAGCTCATCACGATGAGATCAACGTCCGTTTCGGTGGCATATTTCAGGATTTCCTGAACTCGATTACCGAAGGCGATCTTGTCGGTGACCTGGGCGCCGTGATTTTCACAAAAGGCGACCAGGCCGGTCATTTTCTTCTCGGCCCGCTTTTGCAGACCGGCATAAAAGTCCCCAAATTCGTCAAAGGTCGCGTCTTCAATGATCTCCACGACATGGAGAAGACTTACGCGAACCTTTTCCGATCCGGCAATCTGCAGGGTAACCTCTAAGGCCTTCTTGTTTTTCGGGGTAAAGTCAACGGGGACTAGAATATGTTTAAACATGCTCACACCTCAAAAATAGGATGACATTCTTTGGAATTCTACAGACCCAGCCGGTCGCTGACCTCCTGCATGGCCTTCAGGGAAAGATCCACAAACTCCTGAAGGGGGATACCCAGTTTTTCACATTCCAGGATAATATCCCGATTCACGGAAGCAGCGAAGTTTTTTTCCTTCATCCGCTTGACAACGGACTTTGGTTTGACACTGGCCAGCTTTTTGTCCGGATAGACGAGGGCCGTGGCCATGATCAGGCCGGTGACGGTTTCCCCTGCCGCCAGGGCAAAATGAAAATCCGACTGCCGTGGCCTGCCGCTGGCCATTTCGTTATGCAGGACGATGGCTTCGATGATCTCCGGGTCGACCTCCTTTTCCTGAAGGATTTTTGCCGTTTCCAATCCGTGCACCGACAGGTCCGCATCCACTTTCTCCACATCCAGATCATGTAGCAGACCGGCCAGCCCCCACCGGTCTTCATCCTGATTGAGACGCCGTGCCAGCGCCCGCAAAACCGCTTCGGCAGCGTAACAGTGCTGACGCATCTTTTCGTTGGCAATGTGGGCATTCAACAGTTCAACGGCAGATAAACGATCCATGCGATTCTTTTTCCTCCTCCGGTCAAATCACGATTTCCTTGGACATAGGATGTCAATTCAGGGGATGGATGTCAAGAGGGTTACAGAGGGATTTCTTGATCTGAGAATTTCAATGACTTGTCACGAACATGCCGGATAGATGGATGGACCGGACACGCCTGAATTGCCCTGAAATGCCTTGCCTGTCGTAAAACCTTTTTTCTTCTCCTGTTTTATGGTAAGGGAGCGAAAAGTCTCCATAGACTTACCGGATTATGCTTAAAGGGACAGCAAGGTGACAGGGGCAGCAGACAAAAGCCAACGCCCCGAGCCGGGAGACGGCCCCTTGGCATTCGGCGGGTGCAAAATGAAGATCAGATCTCACCTTAAAGAAACGGATATCGACCATCTGACCAAAATCGTGGGACGGGACCGACTTTCCCGGGGAGAGTCGGTCCGCTTTCTCCATTCCCATGATGAATCCTTCCACAAACCCTGTCTTCCCGAGGTCGTCCTCTGGCCGCGGAGCACCGCTGAAGTCAGCCGGATCGTCGCCCATGCCTTCCAGCAGAGGATCCCTGTGACCCCCTGGGGGGCGGGCAGTTCCCTTGAGGGCAATCCCATCCCCGTTTCGGGAGGAATCGTACTCGATCTGCAGGAGATGAACAGAGTCCTGGCCGTCCGACCGGAGGATTTTCAGGTGGATGTGGAGGCCGGCGTGGTCTACAAGGATCTCAACCGTATTCTGGAGGCTGAGGGACTCTTCTTCCCCCCGGACCCCGGAGCGGCGGCGACGGTCGGCGGGATGATCGGGAACAATGCCAGTGGAATCCGGAGTGTGAAATACGGCGCCACGCGGGATTATGTGATGCGCCTCACCGCCGTTCTGTCCGATGGACAGGTGATCCAGACAGGCAGCCGCTCCCGCAAGTGCTCTTCCGGATATGACCTCTGCCGCCTTCTGACCGGTGCGGAGGGCACCCTGGGCATCGTGACCGAAGCCACCTTGAAGCTGATGGGGCTTCCCGCTGCTTTCATGGCTGTCCGGGCAACTTTTCCCACCGTTGGGCATGCGACGCGGACGGTCTTTGAGATCATGCGGTCCGGGGTGGCTCCGGGGGCCATGGAGTTTCTCGATGCGGGCATCGTCGGCGTCCTCAACCGGGACCGGGGGCTCGCTCTCGAAGAATGTCCCACGCTGCTGATGGAGTTCAACGGCTACAGCGAACGGGGGCTGGAAGACGAGATGCATTTTGTTTCCGAAATCTGCCGGGACAACGGATGTCTCCTCCTGGACCGGGGAATCGGTCCGGCGGAGCGGAAACGGCTCTGGGAGATCCGCCATCTGACCCATGAATCGATCCGGCGCGCTCATCCGGGATTGAAGTCGCTGAGCATGGATGTCGCCGTTCCCCTTTCCCGGTACAGCCAACTGGTGGCGCACATCAAGGAGATCGTGGCCGATCTCACGGCTTATATCTTTGGACATGCGGGAGATGGCAATATCCACGTGGTCGTCATGGACGATCCCGAAAACGAAGAACGGTGGGCAAGGGTCGAGGCGGCCCACAGCCGGGTTGTCTCTTCGGCTCTGTCCTTCGAGGGGACCTGCACGGGAGAGCACGGTATCGGACTGGGCAAAAAGCAATTCATGGCCAGGGAGCATGGCGAAAGCCTGGAAACGATGAAAAAAATCAAAGCGCTCCTGGACCCCCGGGGTATTCTCAATCCCGGAAAGATGTTCCCCTGAAAACAACGAGCACAGGAGATAAAGGAGACTGGAAGAATCTATGAAATTTTCACAAGCCCGCCAGGGGCGTATCTTTGTCCTCCGTCTTGAAGATGGAGAAATTGTCCATGAGGTGATCGAACGGTTCGCTGAGGAACAGTCGATTCGTGCAGCGGCCATGATTGCCGTGGGTGCGTTGGATTCGGGAAGCCGGGTGGTCGTCGGACCAACGGAGGGCCGCGCTGTTCCGGTGGTACCCATGGAACTCCTGCTGGATAATGTTCGTGAAGTGGCGGGAACCGGTACGCTCTTCCCCGATGAAGAAGGCCGTCCGCAGATTCACATGCATTGCGCCATGGGCCGGGAAGACCAGACCATCACGGGGTGCATCCGCCGGGGGGTTAAGGTCTGGCATATCCTGGAAGTGGTCCTTTTCGAACTGCTCGACACGCCCGCTCACCGGGTGTCCGATCCGGCGCTCGGCTTCAAGCTGCTGCAGCCGGAATGACCTTTTAAAAGGACGTCTGTAATTGAGAGTTTATTTTTAAGGAGAAGAACGAACGTGAAATTTGATGACGATATTTTTGTTTACGAATGGGCGGAGTATTTCGACAACAATTGCAACAGCTTTTACATCGGTGGCTCCGTTCAGGCCCTGGTGGACCCTGGACTGGCCAAATATTTTCCCCGCCTCCTGAGCGAGATGGAGAAAGACGGCCTCCGGCGGGAGGACATCCGCACGATTATTAATACCCATGGCCATGCCGACCATATCGAAGGAAGCTCGCTTTTTAACGGCTCCGGCGTTCAGATTGCCCTTCACGAAAAGGAAGTGGCCTTTTACAATGGGCCGGAAAACGCGATGTTAAGCCGCATGTTCGGCCTGAGCGTTCCCGCGATCGATATTAACCTGGTTCTGCAGGAAGGCGAACTGGTTCTGGGTGGGGAGACTTTCCAGGTCCTGCTTGTCCCCGGCCATTCCCCCGGTTCAATCGCCTTGTACTGGCCGCGCACGGGCGCCCTCTTTTCCGGGGATGTGATCTTTGATCAGAACGTCGGGAGGACCGATTTTCCCGGCGGTGACGGCAATTTGTTGAAGCAGAGCATTACTCGGCTGTCTGAACTCAATGCGGAGTATCTCCTTCCCGGACACATGGGAATGGTGATCGGCGGGGAGCGCGTCAAAAATAACTTCGAGATGGTGACCCGTTACGTTTTCCCCTATATTTAATCTTCAGGGAAGATAACGCTTGATAACGCCCGAGTGGATTTCCTGAATCAGCCCCTCACTTTTCAGTTCCAGCAGATGCACGCAGGTTTCATGGAGCGCCAGATACTGATCAAATTCGGGCAGATCAGCGCCGAAGATCTTCAGGGATATCTCCCTACCGGTGTCAGATCCTTGGCGCACCGCTCTCAAAATGAGCTGCTTTCGTTCCTCATGATGGGCTTCCATTTCCTGGATGCGGGTTTGAAGATTTGGGATGATGTCGCCGTGCGAGGGGAACGTGCGGTTTGCCGGTAAATATTTGACTCGCTGCAGGGATTCGAGAAAACTTTCCAGGGGATGCCACTCGGGATGAAAAAGGTCGATGCTGAGATTGGGGGTTATTTCCGGCAGGACATGGTCACCGGAGAGGAGCAGAGCCTCCCGGGGAAAGTAGAAGCAGACCTGACCCCGCGTGTGGCCGGGCACGGGGATGACCTGAAAGGTGCGATGGCCGGACGCATGCCATGAATAGGGGTCGAGGTATTCATCGACCTCGAAGGGAAAGGTGACCCCTGTGAAATAGGTATGAAGCTCTTCCAGCGACGCAATCAGATTCTCGGGGAAATCCTGCTCCCGGCAGAAAACCCGCAAATGATGAAATAGCATCTCTGTCCGGTTCTGGTTGGCAATGGCCTCGGAGTCGGCTTTGGAAAGATAGATCCGGGCACCGCTCATTTCTTTCAATCGTCCGGCAAGACCGCAATGATCGGCGTGATAGTGGGTCAGAAAGATCTGGTCGATGTCGGCGGGAGATCGGCCGATCTGCTGCAGAGCGCCTTCCAGCGTTGAAAATCCTTCCGGAATATCCAGGTCCGTGTCAATCAGTGTAACCTGCTTTCCCGAAACCAGGGCAAAAGACCTGATATGATCCAGCCGAAAAGGCATGGGAAGGGTCATTCTGAAAAATCCCTCGGCAATTTCTTCAATCAACGACCGGCAAACCTCCGGGAAAAATAAGGTGGAACTCGTCCGTCCTATAGTGAGGTTCGCGTCAATTGGCAACAGATTTTTCTCCCCTTTTCTGGAGAAACCGTGATTTAGCTTGATTTTCCTTAGAAATCAGGTCATTATCTTCGAACTTCCGAGATAATTTTTTGAGGGAAAGGGCATGTTTGGAAACCGCATTACCCTTTTCAAGCTGCTGGGGTTTGAAGTGCGCATCGATGCCAGCTGGCTGCTGCTGGCCTTGCTGGTGACCTGGTCGTTGGCAAAGGGGATTTTTCCGAGCTCCTATAAAGGCGCATCCGAGGCCACGTACTGGGTGATGGGGGCGTTCGGGGCACTGGGACTCTTTCTCTCCATCATCTTTCACGAGCTCTGTCATTCCCTGGTAGCCGCCCGATACGGCATCCCCATGAAGGGAATCACGCTCTTCATCTTCGGGGGCGTCGCGGAAATGGACAACGAGCCTCCCAGTGCCAGGTCGGAGTTTTTCATGGCCATTGCCGGCCCCCTGGCCAGTTTGTTTCTAAGCCTGACCTTTCATGGCATCGCCCAGGCCGGCAGGATGTTGGGATGGCCGGGGACGATTCCGGCGGTTACGTCTTACCTGGGTTTTATCAATCTCCTCCTTGCCTCCTTTAATTTGATTCCTGCGTTCCCTCTGGATGGGGGTCGGGTTCTCCGTTCGATCCTGTGGGGTTGGAAGGGAAACCTTCGCTGGGCGACGCGCATTTCTTCCGGGTTCGGTTCAGCTTTCGGCATGTTGCTGATCCTGCTTGGAATTTTCAGCATCTTCCGCGGCAACTTTATCGGGGGTGTATGGTGGCTGATGATCGGCTTTTTCCTGCGCAATGCAGCCCAGATGTCCTATTCCCAGATCATCGCCCGCAAGGTTCTGGAAGGAGAAAAAGTCCGCCGTTTCATGGTGACGAACCCCGTTTCGGTGTCCCGAGCCCTGACACTGGAAGAATTTGTCAATGACTATGTGTACCGGTATCATTTCAAGATGTTTCCCGTGGTTTCCTTCGACCGCCTTGTCGGATGCATCACGGTCCGCCAGGCGGCGGAAATTCCCAGGGAGGAATGGAGAGAGCATACGGTGGGAGAAATCGTCGCTCCGTGCACTCCGGATATCACAATCGGACCGGATGAAGATGCCGTCCACGCCCTGGCGATCATGAGCCGGACGGCAAACAGCCGTCTACTGGTGGTCGAAGGCGAACGCCTGGTGGGGATCATCACCCTCAAGGATATGCTGCAGTTTCTGTCTCTCAAGCTGGAACTTCGGGACTGGAAGGCATAGGGGACTTTATTTTTGCTGTTTAGAAGTACGGAAAAAGCCATTCATAACATTTAGTCAGGAGGATCATTTTATGGATCGTAAAGAATTGATCGATATGCTGAATCGTGATTTCGCAGATGAACACGCCGCCATTCTCCGCTATCTGGTCCACGCCTATCAGGAGGGGGAGGATACGCCCATGGGTGCCGGCCTCCTTTCCCGTTCCCGGGAGGAGATGTGGCACATGCACTGGCTGGGCATGATCATCGGCCAGTTGGGCGGCGAGCCGAACTTCGTACCTGGGCCTTATCCCTTTGATCCCGCCAGCCGGGCGACGATGCTGAAATCCTACATCGAATACGAAGAAAAGCTGATTCCCCATTACCATGGCGAGGCGGAGAAGGTGGATGATCCCCATATCCGGCGGGTCCTTCATCGGGAAGCCTGGGAGTCGGCGATCCATGCCCGGCGTTTCCAGCGTCTGCTGGACAAGCTCAGCCCGGAAGATGCGAAGGGGCTGCCTCAAGGGGGTTTTGAACTGCCTTCTGCCTTTATGGAGACGCTGCAGGCGGAGCTGAACAGCAAGTATAACGAGATGCTCCAGCACCTTCGCCTGTCCTGGCATTCCCAGGAGGATGGCGGTAAAGGCTGGGCGTTGATGGACCAGTCCATGGAAAAAATGAAACAACTGGCCCTCTTTGCAGAAGCGGTTGCCGAGGATGGCCCCCTGCCACGGATGACTCCGGGGGGCATGGACACAGCTCTTCCCATCGAACAGGTTTTTCGCAAAGCCCTGGGGGATGTCAGAGAGGCCTTGGGAAGGCACGCCAAACTGCAGGAGGACGGGGAGTTTAAAAAACATTCCGGCCTGGTGATGAAGATGGACCTTACGGTTCAGCAGGAGGCCTATCAGGCTGAAGAAATGAATGACTGGTTGAAATAAGAATTTCATTTTTCTCCCTGAAGGCGACACAACGATTGCCCGCTCGCCGGTCTGCCTTCAGGGAGGTTTGTTCCTTGATCCCTGCCCCTACTTATCCTTTATTTGCTGCCGCAATCTTATCGTTTTTCTTTCCCCTGCTCGGTGATGACAAAACGTTCACCCTTCTGGTCGATGATATGGGAAAGAACCATTTCCCGCAGGCTGGTTTTTACGTTAAAGAGGGGTTGACCAAGTCTCTGAGAGATTTCTTCCGGCGTCAGGGGCTTGTCAAGCAGGTACAGCAGTGTCCTTGCTCTTGCCGTGACGGATCCGTCAGGATTGATACTTCTCATCGTTCTACCTCCTTTTCATACTCTGTTTTGTCGAAACCCTGATGGTTTTATTTCTGGGCTTTCAACAGAAAAGAAAGCAAAGAGAGTGCGATGGATTCGTTTTTGCTTGTCGTAAGAAAGATTATAACTGCGAGGAACAGGCGCAACAGAATTTGCCCAAGCATTCCAAGCGTGAAACGCCATTCATTCTCCTCTCTTCCGCGTTTGATGGCGGGTTCCGACTCCGGGAAATTAAAAGTTGGTTTTAATGGGTTTATAAAATCTGCCCCATGATTAAACCCCCTTTTACGTTGGCGATTGTTGACATGATGTTTTCTTATCTCTTGTCAATGCACTGAATTTCGCGAACGGGGGATGAGCAACCCAGGATTATCCGTAAAGTCTCAGCATAGGGAGCAACGATGTGCGGAAAGGATGACAAATCAAGTTCTGCGGGAAACGGATATAAGTTCTCGAAATAAGGAATCCGAGTAAAAGAACCGCATTTGATAGAACGGGTGTGAAAGGTTCATAAAGAAAAACATTCAACTAATTTGCAGGATACTACAGCTTTTTTTAATTGCAAGCTAAAAAATGGTCTGGTTTGATCTGTTTGTTAAACTTAATAAATATCGAGCAGTTTAAAAAATTGGGGAATTTTTTACTCTTTTTTGTCGTATGCCGCCACGATGAAATAGGACGAGTTTCCAACCTTGTTGAGGAAAAAGAAATATGTCAATCAGTGTGATCTTCGTAACCGTCTTGGTCCTGCTTTCTGTGGTTTTTTTCCTTCTGAAAGGGAAAGAAAAGAAAAAAGCCTGTCTTGCAGTCATCAAATCACCGACAAAGCCCTTGCAGCAAATGGATCGAACGGTCATTTCTTCTCCTGCTATGCCTCCGCTGCAGCCGGATGGAGAGGAAACGGTTTTTCCGGGGGAGGGATTTTCAACCCTTAATTGGATGATCAAAAACAATATCCAGACGGGCCTGGAAGATCTTTATGCAGATCGATATATCAATCCCTACCCTTTTATTCCTCCGCTGGAATACCGGAATGTTTCCCCGGAAACCCTCCACGTCATCCGGGATCGACTTTCTCAACTGAAAAATTTCCGTTCCGTTCACGAGCAGCTTCAACGCATATTAAACGATCCGGATATTCAGATATCCGATATCTCGAAAATGGTGACATCGGATCCGGTGCTGACGGCAAAAATCCTTAAAGTAGCAAACTCTCCCTATTTCGGAATGCCAAAGAAGCTTGACTCGATCAATCATGCCTTATTGATTCTCGGCATCGTCAATGTCAAAAATATTCTTTATCGGGAAGGAATGCTCCGCCTTTTCCTGACTTCAGATCCCGAAAAGGATAAGGCGATGGAAAAGATCTGGAAACATGCCACGTTAGTTTCGATCTGCGCTGCCCACCTTCATTCTCTTTTCAGCGGATTGAATCAGGGGAGTCTCCTGACGATGGGATTGCTGCATGATATCGGTAAAATGATTCTTCTGACGATGCCCACTTCAGAGGGCGCCAATGGGTCGCAATGGTATACGGGCTCGTTGAAACTCGAGGAGGAGGATCGGCTCTTTGGAATCAATCATGCCGTCATTGCCGGAATTGCCCTGTCGGAATGGGGGTTCTCCGATCTGATGGTGAATGTCGTGGTCAATCACCATGTGCTTTCCTATCGGGACCGCTCGTCCCTGACGCTGGACCGGGATCAATTCCCCTATCTTTTCGTTCTTTCTATGGCTGATCAATTGGCGAAAGGGATTGTGGGCGATAAGGATCTTACCGTGGATGTCCTTCATCCCAGCTACCGGCGTATCGTCGAACAAAGCCGATTGCAGGGACTTTTGCAGGAAAGTGCATTCTTAACACAGCTCCGGGAGTCGGATGCCCTTTCCCTGCGTGCCCCTAGCGGAATGACCCTGGTTCAAAGCGGCGATTCCGGAAAAACTGTTTCAAATATTGAGGTAAATGACGCTGTCGCAAGGAATACTGAAGGACTTCAAAGAAGTGGGGATGCCACTGTTGTCCTGGATTCCGCAAAGACAAAACTCACCATCGGACGTTACGAAATTCTCTCGGTCATCGGACAGGGCGCCATGGGGACGGTTTATCTGGGGCGGGATCCTCTTATTCAGAGGACCGTGGCAATCAAGACACTGCGTTACGGTGAGGGGGTAGCTATCGACCAGACCAGGCTCCGTTTCTTTCGGGAGGCGGAGGCTGCCGGGGGGCTTTCCCACCCGAATATTGTGACGGTATACGACGTCGGCGAAGACCTGGGAACGGCCTATATCGCCATGGAATATCTCGATGGCAGCGACCTCAGTAAGTACTGCGCGAAAGAAGCCCTGCTGCCTTCCCCGGAAGTGGTGCGGATAGTCAGGGATGTCGCCCTTGCTCTGGATTACGCCCATGAACGGGGAGTGGTGCACCGGGATATAAAACCCGCCAATATTCAGATATCCTCGACAGGCCATGTCACCGTAACGGATTTCGGCATTGCCCGGGTGGTGGATCTATCAGGAACCCAGGTCGGAACGATTGTGGGCACTCCGAATTATATGTCTCCGGAGCAGGTTAACGGGGAGACGACAGACGGGCGAACCGATCTCTTTTCTCTAGGGGTTGTCCTGTATGAACTCCTGACCGGGATCAAGCCTTTTCAGGGAGAGGTCCTTACCGCCGTCATGAACAACATTGTCAAAAATGCTCCGATTCCTGTCCTGGCGAGAAATCCCTCCCTTCCTGAAGAGCTGGCAGCCATTGTGGGAAAAGCGATGAGCAAAAAGCGGGAGGAACGGTATCAGTCCGGGCGGGAAATGGCAGACCGTCTGGAATCCCTGATGAATACCTGAGCAGGAGTGAAGGCCTTTGTCGATTCTGCCGTCAATGGAAAGTGCCGCATCTTCCGGATTTCACGACAGAAGCTTCAAACAGAGGGCGGCATAGATGCGCGCCGCTGTCAAGACTTCCCAAAAGAGGACTTGTTCGTCTGAGGTATGAGCGGTTTCGAGGGAGCCGGGTCCGAGAAGAATGGGCTTGGTCCCAGCCGCATAGAAGAGATTTCCGTCGGAATGGGAACGGAAGGAATCCCGCCGGAAGGGCAGATTCAGTTCGTCATAGACCTCTTTTAAAAGGCGCGCCATCCGGTTTTCGGCGCCGAGATCATATCCTCCATAAGCAACGTCAAAGCTGACGTCGACGTCCAGGTCGGGGATGTACCGACGCGCATCCTCCATGCCCCGGCGGATCGCCTCCTGAATGAGCATGGGTTCCCTTCCCGGGGGAAGGTGCAGATCGATCCAGGTTTCACAGCGATCAGGAACGACAAAGCCGGTCGGAGAAGAACTCATTTCCCGGATCGAATAAACCACGTCCGACTTCTCCCGGTGAAACAGGGCGTCTTTTCCCAGATGCAGCAGGACCCGCAGCATGGATTCCACCGCGTTGTGACCCAGTTCGGGGAGGGAGGAGTGGCTCCGTCGACCACGGGAAATGAAATTTGCCTCCAGATAGCCGTAATGAGAAAAACAGGCCGCCAGGCCAGTGGGTTCACCGATGACGGCCCAGGCAGGACGGCAGGATTCCAGAAAGGCGGCGCTGCCATCGCCGTTTTCTTCCTCTCCGACCACCAGCAGCAGGCCGACCGACGGCCGTTCGTCAACCGGTAAGGCCTCGGTAAGGGCCAGCCAGGCTTCAACCATGGCCGCGCACCCTCCTTTCATGTCGGCGCTTCCCAGGCCGTAGAGGATGCCATTCTCCTCCCGCGGTCCGGACATTTCCAGATCCCAGGCTGCGACGGTATCCACGTGGCCGACCAGGAAGAGCTGCGGTTCGCCCGGACCCATGGTGACGCAGAGGTTATAGCGCTCTTCCTCCACTTCCTGTCGTTCCACAATGGCCCCGGTCCTGCCGAGGATTTCACCCAGGTAAAGCTGAATGTCCTCTTCCTTTCCCGACGGCGAATAGATGTCAAGGAGATCCATGAGCGTTTTGTGCAATCTCTCCGGCCGAATGGCTTTTTCTACCTCTTTCAGATTGCGGTTCATGACTTTGTTTTCTTCCTGACGTGTTTTCTTTTGGTTCTGCGGGATAAATTGAGGGACAGATATAAATGCTCCTGCCGATCCTTGAATCCCATTTTCTCGAAGAAGGAAAGCGCCGCCTGATTGTCGGCCGAGGTATCGATGATGATCATCCGTACCCCCCGTTCCTTCATCCGGCGCTTGATCTCATTGAAGAGCCTGTTGCCGACCTGCCCCTTCTGGGCCTCTTCCCGCACCCCCAGCCAGATCAGATAGCCGTATTTCCAGGGGGAGTTATGCTTTTCCACAGTGGTTCCCAGGGCAAAGCCGAGGATTTTTTCGCCCGCCTCCGCCACCAGGCAAAGCTCGCTATCCGAATTGAACAGGGTGGTGATTTCATATTCGTCCCAGGTGCGGTAGAGGTTTTGGGAATACTCGGCGGTAAATATCTCTTCGCCGATGTGGAAGACCTCGCCAAAATCATCAATCGTCAATTCCCGAATGCGCAGCTTTTCTTCTTCAACTTCAAGTTCTTTTTCCATAAATGACCTTATTTCATCTTATTCAACGCAGAGGTACATTTCTCTCCATCTTAAAATATCGTGAAATTGTCACGTTCCATGTTGTCCCAGGGGCCGAAAGGACAACATGAACCACGTAATGGTCAAGCCTGAACAACTACCCACGAGAACATCGCTGGGATAATGAACGCCCAGATAGATCCGGCTTAATGCGACCATCGCCGCAAGGCCGTATAAACCGTATCGTTTTCTCCGAAACCGTTCAGCAAAAATTGCCGCCACCATAAAGGCATTGGCCGCATGCCCTGAAGGGAATGAACTCTCATTGCGGAGACTCGAAGCTGTTTCCGGGGATACCCGCAGCGTCACGGCCTGTTCCACGAAGGGTCTCGGACGGTAGAAAAAATGTTTGAGACCATTGTATGTTCCGGCATTCACAAAATAGATCAATGCCAGGTAAAGGCAGGAGAGGGCAATGGCTTTAAAGATCGTGTCCCGTTGTTTCCGATCATAATCGGGCTTGATCGGGCCTGCAAGTGGCCGGATGAGCAACAGGCCCAGCAGGGCAAGCCACAGCCAGACGGCCGCCGCATCGCCGAGGTGACTGATCCAGGGCAGAATTTCATCCAGAACGGCATTGGACCAGCCTGAATTGATCCAGTCAAAAACGGTCCGATCCCAGTGCAGAAGGTTCCTCATGATGAAGCCGTCTTCTCCATAGCATTTCACTCTTGGTGTTCACATACGGTTGATCCAAGGTCATAGAAGGATGGACAGTTTAACCGGTGATTCATCCAGGTGTTGAATTCAGATGAGAATGTCGATATGGGTTCCGATAGACTGCCCATGAATGTGAGCGGAATAGTATGACCGAATAATGTCTGCTGCCGCTGAAGGATTCATAGTGCCGGCGATCTTCGAAGGCTGCGGGGAGATGCTCTCCGTGCCTGCGATGACCTGAAGATCCTCTCTGAGCTGAACAACGGCCTGCCGCGCTCCGGTGAGATTGCCTTCCCTGAGGGCCCGGCCGATTGCATCGTAGTCCTGGGTTAATTTCATGCTGAATCTGTCAAAAACGGCGGGCATCGTTTGTGACAGATCTTTGTAAGCCAGTTGGGCCCTTTCCAGATAGCCGCCGTTGATGGAGCGCAGCAGATGGCGAAAACCGTTCCGGACCTGGCCGAAACCAGGCGAGGAATTATGTGCCTGATAAGCATCGCTGTTGGCGGTTATTCGGGATAGGGACACGAAACAAATTTCCTTTTCATCTCATCCAAATAAGAACGGGGACTCGATCCATCTGTGTTTTTAAACCGAGTTGACTTCATTCAGCTAACGGCGTCGGCTTCCCACAAAAAAAGCCGCCAAGGATGAATTTCTCCATCTCTCCTGGCGGCTCGGCTGTCTCGTCCTTTGAGACCCGTTGCTTTCCGTTCCCCTGTACAGACTGCACAGACGGGTTGGCTTTTTCAGGATTTCTTTTTCAGGATGCCTCTTTTTAAATAGTTTGAATTCCTCCGGTGAGGAAACAAAACTTATTAAGTACTAAGTAGCATTGCTTCCAAATAAGTCAATACCTGAAACTTGGTATTTTGCAGAAAGGATTCGGTGCAATGTAAGGCATTCATCCGAACCATCTCTCCTCATTGTGATCTCTCTGCCGTGGCATTTGTGCCTCTTGATTGACGTCTGTCAGGATTGTTTCCGGCGAAGAGATTGAATACCGGCATCGAGTTGTTGAAGAAAACGTGATCTGTCGCGCTTGGTGAGCGGTGGAGGGCCCCCCGTGATCTCTCCCGTGCTCCGAAGTTCCGACAACAGATCCCGTGTCGCAAGGGCCGAACCGATGTTGTCTTCCGTGAAGGGCTTTCCGGACGTTCCGATGACCCAGGCGCCTGCCTTCAGGCAGCGGCTCGCCAGCGGGATGTCCGCGGTGACCACAATGTCGCCGGGCTGCACGTGTTCGACAATCCAATCATCGGCTGCATCGGGCCCGTCCCCTACGATTTCGAGTACAATCCATCGTTGCTCCGGAACTCGCATCCAGGAATTGGCCACCAGAGTGACGTGAAGGCCGTATCGGCTTGCGACGCGGTAAACCTCCTCTTTGACAGGGCACGCATCGGCATCGACAAAGATGTGCAGCAACTGAAAATCCTCCCGATTCTTCTGAGGCCGGTCCATCTCCCCACTGCTCATCCCGGTGGATCGGCGCTGATTCCCACGGCCTTGAAGAAGGTGTAACAGAAGACACCGTCCACCTCGGCGGTGCGATACAGATCCCGAATCCCCTGATCAAAAACATGAGATTCAATGATCCCCGCCTGGATTGCCGCTTCCCGGATTCCCTCGGTCATGGCGGTGAAGGTTTTCCTGGTGAACCCTTCGACCAGATCCGGTTTGCCGGCATCCACGTAAACCATTCGCGGCGATACGCGAACGGACAAAAAGCCTGCCCGGCACAGCAGCGGATACAGCTCTCTCCCGATCATGGCGTTGCCGCCGGCACGCCTTTGCAGTTCCACCTGGCACGCAATCGCCTGGTGCGCCGCTTCGCTGTCCGGATGAAAATAAACCGAACCGTGATCCCCTTCGATGACCGTGATCGTGCCGCCTTTCTTCAGATGTTTTTTCAGCGAATTCAGCGCCTCGACGGGATGGGGGAGATGCTCCAGGACGAAACAGACAAAAATATGATCGAAGGATTCCGGCCTATAGGGCAAAGAGAAGATATCCGCCTGTTCGAACCGGACATTCGTCAGGCCCGCTGCATCTGCCATCCGCCGGGCTTCCTGTAGAGAGGTTGCGGAAATATCGACAGAGGTAAACAGGGCGTCCGGGCTGTTTTTTGAAAGGGTGACCGTCTGCGCACCGACGCCGCAACCGGCTTCCAGAATTCGGCTTCCCGCCGGGTAAGCCGTGTCGGAATGGAGCAGATCGACCAGGGTGGAAGCCTGGTCCTGCAAGCGGATGTTCTCCCGATGATCGTATCCGTGAACGTATCCTCGATCCATGCTTCTCCTTTCAGCCCTTCCAGGATATTTTCATCGTTCGGCCCGGGAACAGGGTCTTTAAAGGTGTTCCCGGGGGAAGAGGCGGTCAACAATTTCTCTTACCTCGTCAAGCCATGCCTTCCGTTGCGCTTCCGTGCTCGTTACGATAACTCCGAATGTGCGGCGATGGAAATGAGTCACACCACACAGGCCGAAAATGCAGTTCCGCCAGATCGTCTCCAGGGGATCTCCAAAAACAAGCTCCTCTCTTTCCGCCATTGTGTTTGATGTGTTGAAAACCAAAGCCGTGTCGGCTTTCAGCAGTCCCTTCGGGACGCCTTCACCGGAATCCCCTTCCAGAAATTCGTAAGCGACTCCGGGGCGGACAACCCGATCGACCCAACCTTTCAGGATGGCGGGCGGTTGACCCCACCAGTTGGGATGGACGATGATGATCCCCTCGGCCTCGCTTATTTCATCGCAATGGGATCTGATTGCCTCCGGAAGGAAGGCATCTTTGGGAATCTCCTTCCCGGTAAGGAGCGGGTCGAAATTTTCGGCATACAGGTCGGAAAAAGAAACCTCGTGCCCCTTTCTTTCGAGTTGTCCGACAGCGGTGTACGCAATGGCGTGGTTGAAGCTGTCTTGATCAGGGTGTGCAAGGATAACGGATATTTTCATGGTTTTCTTCCAATGGTCCTTTTTCAGTTTCTTGCAGAAAACCCCGGGTGAAAGACGACAGTGCCCCGGGCCGAATTCTTATCAAAAGGCAGGGCAAGAAAGAGCCTTTGTGGAATCTCATCGAGAATGAGATCCGGGAGATTCCGGAAACCGAACCTCTGATAATAGGCGGAATCGCCCACCAAAACACAGCCCTTGGCGCCCAGAGCTTTCAGGCGGGCCAAACCCTCCTGGACAAGGGCTTTCCCGATGCCCTGTCTCTGGAATTCCGGCAGCACGGAAATCGGACCAAGGCCATACCAACCCTCACTGCCGTCGGAAATGGTCACGGGAGAGAAGGCAATATGGCCGATCACTTCTCCCTCAACTTCTGCAACCAGAGAAACCGTCAAGGCCTTGCTCTTTCGCAGGGCGTTGATGATGAATTGTTCGACGTTTTCACTATGGGGATGATTCTCGAAGGCCGTTTTAGTGACCTCGGAGATGGCTTCCACATCCGACTCCTTCTCGTTACGGATAATCATCTCCAATCTTTTTTATCCCTCCATGTGGGAAAAGAGTTGATCTATACACACGATCTTTGTCGGCATATCTCTCCATTATGCCCTGGCCGCCATCCGGCTGCCTAACTCGAAGGCTTTCCGGCAGTCTTCGGGAAAGACTTTTCCCCGCCGTGCCGCTTTCTTCGCCGGGTCCGTATACTCCATGACAACCTTTGAATAGTCCGGAAACTGGTAGGTATCATAACAGCAGAAGGTTTCGGCCGCTCCGAAGACCATGCGAAGCGATGCCTCGGCCGAGCTGAACATCATGTCATAATGGCGTTCGGCGCACTGCTCCTCGGTCACGTTCATGGTGTAGATCATTCCCGTCTGGAGCTGACGCGGAAAGGCCGACCGGGGAGGATTGCTGTAAACCAGGGGCGCGAACAGAAGGCGCTCCAGAAAGGATCGCATCTCGCCGCTCATCGCCCCGAAGTATACCGGGGTTCCCAGGATGATCCCATCCGCGTCCTCTTCGATCTTTTTCAGGATCGGACTCAGATCGTCCTGCATCGCGCATTTCCCGTTATAAGGCCCGTTAATGATCTTGCACGCGAAGCAGCTTGTGCATCCCTTGAAGCTGAGATCATACAGATGGACCAGTTCTGTCTCAGCCCCCTGCGAGGCAGCGCCTTCAAGGGCTTTCGTCAGCAGGGTTGCCGTATTCCAGTTCTTTCTCGGGCTTCCGTTTATACCGATGATCGTCATGTTTTTCTGTCTCCTCTTGTGAATGTTCAGCCTGATGGGTATACCCGTTTGACGGCCGATTCGTCTCATCCCTCCGCTGGAGCTTCAGGTTTACCGGAGATGTCAAATCCTTTCCGCTCTTCCATAGCTGACGCTTACAGTGCCTGTTTCATGGAAGTTTGTTATATGATTTTTCGCTCATACATTTGAACTTATTTAATATTTGTTTGCCTCAGCGTAGATGTCAGGTAGAAGCGGTTTCAAGTCGCCTGCACCCGCCGATTGGCCTTTTTCTCGTCACGCTTTCATGAGCAGGAGGTTCAAAGCCATCACCAGCATGCCGCTGAAAAAGAAGGCTGCATCGATCCAGGGCCCCGGTAGTCGCCATAACTTTCGGCACAAAGGAAGGATACCACATAGTCCCAGCCGGGAAACCCGTCGCCGGCGAGAGGAATCGATAGTCCGTTCTCCGGGCCTTGAACGCGATGATGCTGCCGATTCCTGTCGTCATGCCTGCAAACAGGGTCAGCCCGAAGGCAATCCAAAAGGTTTTTCACGTGATTATGCAGACCTGCCTATAATTAAAAACTTTTTTCCTCATAGCACAATCATCCCCCATCTTCTATCCCGAAAATTCATGAAGGATAAAATAACCAGGTAAGGCCATATCGCTTGACAGGGTATGGCGGGACAACTATAAACCAGAGGAAAAAGTGAAAGAATTCAGAAAAATCAAGCGTATGGATAAACCTCAGATTCTTGATCAGGCAGGGGAGAATCGAGATGTCTCTGTTCCGCCGTTCCAGCTCTTCCTCTCATTCTTCCGGATCGGTCTGACCGCTTTCGGCGGTCCGGCCATCATTGCCCATGTTGCGGAACTTGCCGTGAACCGCAGAAAGTGGCTGGATTTCGATACGTTTCGCAACGGCCTTGCCCTCTGTCAATCGATTCCGGGCGCCATAGCGATGCAGACGGCCGCCTATGTCGGACTGCGAACAGGAGGAGTACCGGGGGCACTGGCGTCTTTTGTCGGGTTCGGGCTTCCCGCCTTTCTGTTCATGACCCTGCTGTCGTCGCTCTATTCCACATCACGCAGCCTGCCCTGGGCGGTCTCTCTGTTCAGTGGTCTGCAGGTGATCGTGGTGACGATGGTCGCCCATGCCACGGTCACGTTCGGCAGAACCAATCTTAAAAATAAAACGGACTTTCTCCTGATGGCCGCCTCCGCCTTTGCCCTTCTCCTTAAGGCAAACCCCTTTCTGGTTGTTATCGGTGCGGCGGTTGCGGGATTCTTTATCGAAAGAAAGGAGGATCCGCCTTTTTCCGGGTTGCACGCAAGGGGCCTTCGCCACAGGACGGGAAACATTGTCCTGCCCTTGACCGCCGTGGCCGTTGGCATGGGAGCCCTTTATGTCCTTGCTCCCGGTTATTTCCGGTTGGCCCTGCTCCTGATGAAAATAGATCTCTTTGCCTTTGGTGGGGGATTCGCGTCGGTGCCGCTCATGTTCGAAGAAATTGTTCATACTCAGGGATGGATGGACAGCAGAACGTTCATGGATGGCATTGCCCTGGGACAGGTGACACCCGGTCCGATTGTCATAACGGCGACCTTTGTCGGGTATCTGCTGCATGGGCTGGCCGGTGCGGCGATTGCGACTGTTGCCATCTTTACCCCGTCCTTCGTTCTCCTCGTGGCGACCGCCCCTTTTGTTGATGTCCTGGGAAGATCCCCCCGATTCAGGAAAGCCCTTTCCGGAATCGCAGTTTCCTTCGTCGGTCTGCTCTTTTCCGTTTCCATCAAGTTCGCCCTTGCCGTTGACTGGGATGCCTTCCGGGTTTTGCTGGCGCTGGCCGCCTTTTTTGCCCTCCTGAAAAAAATTGATCTCCTCTACATCGTGCTTACCGGCGCTGTCCTTTCTGTTTTAGTTCTCTGATAACCATTTAAAATCTAGAAGAAAACAAGGATGTTTCGCAAAACAGACCTGGCTGTATCGCGAGGATGTCGATGGGCCGACGGTAAAGTCAAAATATCTATAACTGGAGAAAATTGATCCGGGATGAAAAGAGGGCTTTTATTCCTTGGATCATCTCCAAAGAAACCGGCGATCCTCAAATCACCAAGTCGATAACAGGAAATTAATCAAACCGAACGCGTTTGCTTCCAGGTAATGGTCATTAATAACAGCTACTTGTGCTGTATACTTGATCAGGCATGCATCTTGCTAGATTCAGAGGTAAGGCGCCCATCAGCAAACACCTAAAGGTAAGCGGGGAGGTGAGAACAGTGGAATCAACACTGACATTCAAGGGTGCGAACTCTATTTACGATTTTCTGGTATTTGAAGAAGTTATCGGTGCGAGTCAACCCTATACCGGTGAGCAATATCTGTTGATCAGAGGTATAGGCGTTGTGCCGATTGACAGGAATTTCGCTTTCAAAGGACACCTCAGAACCGAAATCTGTAACATTTTTTTCTGATTCTGCCATTCAGGGGAAATAAGTATCCTGTCAGATCTGGAAACAGACCTGCAGGATTCCGCTCCCGAAAGGTTCGATTGACTCCCGTCTGATTGGTCATCCGGCCTCAGTTTTATTCTCGGAATCGGGTAGGGCGTTTTGGTTCATGATGCTACCCGCCTTCCAGAAATTTCCGCTTGTATTCCTCAAACAACGCCAGGGAATAATCCCTCTCCGCACTTGAAGGGATATAATTGCAAAGGGCCGTTCTCCTGAGCAATTCTGCCCTGATCGCCGAAGTCCCAGTAAGTTTCAACTCCGCCACTTCCTTGAGAATAGAATCCATGTTCGCGATGCCTACCCGGAAACCGCCGGGCAAGGTCAGTATTTTCGGGGTTCCTCTTGGATCCGGCGCACACGTAGGCACCTGCTCCAGCGATATCTTTGTCATGTCCTTCTCCTTTCTCCAGGATGATGGAATAGAAGAGGCAAGTTCACTTCGGATAATTTGAATCTCGTTCCCGCGTCCTTTGCCTGGCTGCCTCCTTCAGTTCGGCATGGCGGAAACAATCTACGACATGATCATTCACCATCCCGATCGCCTGCATGAAGGCGTAGCAGATAGTCGAACCCACGAAGTTAAATCCCCGTCCCTTCAGGTCTTTGCTCATCTTATCGGAAAGGGCGTTTTTTACCGGTACTTCGGCCGGCGAATGCCAAGCATTCTGGATGGGCTGATCATCGACATAGCGCCGGAGAAAAGAGTCGAAGGAGCCGAATTCTTCAACAATGGTGAGGACTCCCCGCGCATTTCGAATCGCCGATTCGATCTTTCGACGATTTCTCACGATGCCTGGGTCTGCCAGCAGGCGCTCTACATCCGCTTCTGAATAACCGGCGATCTTCTGGGGATCGAATCCATGGAAGGCGGTGCGGTAGGCCTCCCGTTTCTTGAGGATGGTCAGCCAGCTTAGACCTGCCTGCGCCCCCTCTAGAGTCAGCAATTCGAAAAGGCCGCGATCATCATGGCGAGGCACGCCCCATTCACTATCATGATAGGTCACATAGAGCGGATTCGTACCGCACCATCCGCATCTATTTTTCATCGGGTTCAAATCCTTCATAACTTTCAATCCTATCCAGAGTTCTTTTAGATCATTACTCCTTAAAATTCAAAGGTTAATCCTTCAGAAAGGCATCGTATCCTTCGTCTTCTCGAGAAGATTCCAAGCCGACCCCTGCCGGAAGGATGGAACCATACGGGAGCGTTTTGATTGACTTTACTTTGTCCCTATAAGAAGCTATGAACATCGGGAGCAGTAGAAACATCAAGGGATAAAGGAAAGAGAAACCATGTCGATGATCAGAAAGAACGCAATGAGACTGATTCTGGCGGTTATGTCCTCCCTGTTGATAACGTCCGGTGCATGGGCTGCCGTGAAAGGCGAGACCGACCAGGCTGGCAGGGCGCCTCAACAGGCCGAAGCTTCCTACGATGACCCTCTGGGACGAAGCACCCCCCAGGGTACCATTGTCGGTTTCCTCAAGGCGATTGAGAGGGAGGACTATGAACGGGCCGTCGACTACCTCGACACGAAGCAGACGGGAAAGAATGCCCGGCAACTTTCCCTCGAACTCCAGCGGGTACTCGATGACAGGGTGTCCGTCGCTGAAACCAAACTGAGCACGAAACCCGAAGGAGATCTGGAGGATGGTCTGCCCGCTCAAAGGGAACTCGTGGCGGTTGTCAAGACGAAGTCGGGGGAACACAAAATCCTGCTTGAGCGCGTTCAGAAGGGGGACAATCCCGAAGTCTGGCTGTTTTCCGCAGACACTCTCAAACTCGTCCCCCATATCTATGAGGAGATCGACTCTCCCTGGTTCGAGGGGCGTCTGCCGGCCGCGCTGACGGAAAACCGCCTGGTCGGCCTTCCCTTATACCGGTGGATCCTGCCGCTGCTGATGCTTCCTGTGGCCATTTTATTCGGCTGGATCATCACCGTCTTATTCTATGCTCTTCTGCAAAAGTCCCTTCGCCACCGCCTTGACGAATCGGGATTGATAACCCTCAGGCGGATCAGGAAACCCCTGGTTTTTCTTTTCTCGGCAGGCGTGATCTACCTGCTTTCTCTGGGCGGTTTTACCCTGCTCGACCGGCTTTTCTGGACGTTTCTATCCTCAACGATGGCGGTTGCCGGCCTGACGTGGATCTGCTTCCACCTGATTGAAGTCGGCGCAGAGATCATGGAACGGCGCAGGCCTGAGGGTGCCGATGCGGTCATCCGCCTTTCGGCGACGCTGCTCAAGGCACTGGCCGTCATGACGGGGTTGGTGGTCATCTTCCATTACTTTGCCGGGATCAATCTTACCGCCGTGGTGGCCGGTCTCGGCATCGGCGGCATCGCCGTGGCCTTTGCCGCCCAGAAGACCATCGAGAATTTCTTCGGGGGCGTCTTCCTGGTCTGGGACAAACCCATCCGCCTCGGTGATTTCTGCAAGGCCGGCGAGTACCAGGGGATTGTCGAGCACATCGGTCTTCGCTCCACCCAGATCCGGACATCAAACCGCACCGTTGCTTTTGTTCCCAACGGTCAGCTCGCGTCGATTCCTGTCGAGAACTTTACCCTGCGCGATCGTTTCCTTCTCCGGCATACCTTGAACCTGCGCTACGAGACGACAGCGGATCAGCTTCGCTATCTCCTGGCAGAGCTCCGTGGGCTTCTCTACCGGCACCCCCGTGTGGACTCCATGACGGTGCGTGTGCGTTTTATCCACTTCGGTCAATCGTCCCTGGATGTGGAGATCTTCGCCTATGTCCTTGAGGCGGCCTATGAGCAGTTCCTCGCCGTTCAGGAAGACTTGCTGCTGCGGATCATGGATCTCGTCGGGTCGGCCGGCAGCGGTTTTGCCTTCCCTTCGCAGACCCTTTACATGTCTCGGGACGAAGGTCTGGATGAGAAAAGGAGTCAGGAAGCGGCCGAGGCTGCGCAGCGCTGGCGGACAGAGGGTAAGCTGCCCTTTCCGGATCACGCGCCCGAGAGGATTTCACAACTCGAGGGCACACTGGACTATCCCCCGAAAGGTTCGGTTCTGAGCGAAAAGAAGGAAGGCGACTGAGAACAGCGGTTCATCCGAGGGGCTTGCCGCCGTTGAGCCGTTCATAGATCCGGATGTACTGGGCGATCATCTTCTGAAGGCTGTATTTCTCCCGGGATTCCCTCATGATCCGCCGGATCTGGGTTTCACGGACGGCCAGAGGCTTCCGGTGAAAGTTCAGGCTTCTTTCCAGACCATACCACAGTCCGCCTGGATCATAATCCCGGAAAAGGAACCCATTGCCTTCATCCTGCGGGGCACCGTCCATTTTCAGCCGCAATTCGGTGATCTTGTCATGATAGCCGCCCGTATCCCGGTTTGTGGCCGTCGCACCGAAGAGATTTCCCACCTGATCGATCTGACCGCAGGGCTCGTACAGCGAAGCGCCGAAGACATCGCAGGCCGCCGCGTAACCGAGCATCGACAGGGCTTCATCAAATCCAAAATAGGCAATCCGGCCCTGCGAGGCATAGGCGATTCGACCGAGAATCTCCACGTGGGAGCGGTCGCCGCCGATTCCATCTCCGATGACGGCGATCTGGGCGTCGGGATGGACGGAAACGAAGTTCTGGGCGATCGCTTCCAGAAGTTCGATGCCCTTCTGGTAGGGATCCAGGCGGGAAGGCCAGTAGAAGAGGATGGCGTCCGGGTTGACGTTCAAACCGGTTCTCTGTTGAAAGGCCACCAGGTTTTCCCGTTTCGCCTTCATGATGGAATTGTCCAGGCCATATTTCTGTACCAGGAAAGGGCAGTTTTCAGGGTACATGGCGGAAGCCGGGGCATTCAGGATCGCCTGGGCGCCGTTGTTGAAATACTTGACCTTGACTTCATTCCTGACGCTGGGCGGAATAATCGGCCGATCGAGAAAGTAGTCGTCCACGACCTCGCGGAGAAAATGTTCTCCCACGAAATTGATCACCGTTGCATTTTTTATCGCCGTGGCCTGGCAGTCGATGCAGGTCTTTCTGTAAGCCTCTGAGTAGTAAAGGTGCTCAGAAATCCGGTTCAGGTTGATTCCGGACAGCAACTCCAAAGGTAGATTTTCCGTGAAGACATTGTGCACGGTATGTAGAACTGGTACATCGGTCGCTCTTGCATAGGCGGTTATGGCGCCGCCTGCCATCCAGTCGTGGCTGTGGATGATCATCCGCCCTCCATGCTTGGACCGGACAGTCTTGATGATGTTATTGACGATCTCACGCTGGAATTCAGCGGCGGTGCCCAGGACATCTCCGGAATAGGCGCTGAGATTGTCGGCAAAAATCGCCGAACTGATGAGAGAAATGTTTTCGGGATCAATCTTGTACCGGATTTCCTGCCATTGATGCTCCGACATCCTGGATTCCTGTTGAAACCGCTTCTTCAGATTCAGGGTGGCCAGGTGAACGTCGATCCCTCTCTCCAGAAGACCCTCGCACAAGGCGGTCACCACCTCGCCCTGTCCCCCGCTCTTGCCGGAGATGTATTTGGCCAGCATTCCCATGTCGCTCGGCAACCTTCCCGTTTCCGGGGTGATCAACAGAATCGGCGTTTTTTCCGCTTTCTTCAGAATCTCAAAACGGGTGATGTTCGTCTCGAGAACACAGATTTTCCGTGTCAGGATCTCCGTGGCGCGGATGGTTGATTTTTCATAGGGATTGTCATATCGGCAAAGGACGGGCTTCACGTCGGATTGTTCATTGAGGAAGTAAATATGATCTGAAGCCGTCAAGTTGCGCCACCGGGTCAGCAGTTCCCCGCCTGCCCGGCGCGCCACGCCTTCCATAGACTCCAGATTCTTGAAAAGGTCGTATTGGGTCGAGCTTTCCAACCAGCCGAAAGTCATCCTGACGGCATCGAGCCAGGAGGAGGAAAATGAGCCGTGAGTGTCCAGCGAGGGGAGAGAGGCTTCCTTTAAGCGGACGGCTGTTTGACTCGGTGTCTCGATAAGGATCTCGGGATATTTTTCCAGTGCGGTCGGCAATCCTCTCCAGAAGTCGAAGATCCCTTTCTCTTCGTGGATGTGGCCGCCGATGTGTTCCAGGTCGTAGCCCAGCAGCACCACATCGCCTTCAATCCCGGCAATCGAGCCGGCGTATTCTTCCGGCGTCAGTGGGTGATCGGAAAAGCGGAAGGAGACATCGTTGCTGAGGGTGCGATTGCGGGAAATCACGATCAGGTTGCTCCCCCCGGCACGAAATACCCTGTTGGGGGAGATCGATCCGGTTTCATGACCCATTTGCGAATTTTCCCGCGGTTCGCACAGCATGGAGATATAACCCATATCGGCGACGATATCCGCGATGGACTTGTTGAAGATCAGTTCCGTATCTCGAAATGAACGCGGAAAGATGCCGAAGAGTTTTCGGATGCTTTCCCGATGAAGAGAGACCTGATCCCGGAATTCCTGCTTATGCGGGTCGGCAAAGAGGCCGGTCAGGGAGTGGTAATAGGTTTCATCAAGGAATTCAACCTGCTGGCTTTCTCTTCCCAGGTCAAGAAGCGTCCGCAGGGCATTGACTACATCCGGATCATATATCTGGGCCTGCTCCAGGAACGTTCCCGACATGCTCAGGGTGACCCGGAAAGAGGGATGCTGCCGGATCAGCTCGGCAAACATGCTTAGAGCCGGAAGATATGACCGTTCGGAAGCTTTCAGAAAGACTTCCCTGTTTTCCTCATCCCAAAGAAATTTTTCGCGATCGGGATGAAGACGGAATGGTTGATGCAACTGAAAATAAAAAATGACAGAAGGCATAGTGTTCATCAGCGCGGATTCGCTGGACCTTCATGAGGTTAGTTCATTTTGACGAACCACTCATTACGATCGGCAAGATGTTGAGAGTCAGGTGCTGTGTCATTCAATGGAGCTTTACGATATGGAGCGTATCTTTTCTCGCATACAAGAGAGCGAAGTTTAGAAGCTTTCTGAAATATAATCAAGAAAAAGAAAGTCGGGTTCATTTTTAGGCTGATTTCATCGGCACCTCATTTGACAGGTACTTAATCTCTGCAAAGTTTTTATTCCATTCGGAGTTTTTTCCGATGAAGAATTTTTGTTTTTGCTAGTTTTATCAAAGTCTTATTCCATCAAAGAGGGGTATAGGTTTAACTTGCATGCACCGTTGAAAAAAGCTAAAGTCCTTCCTGCTTTCTCCGATAAGAAGAAGAGAGCTGGAAAGGAAGAGTCTGTCACCGCACGCATAAGCCTTGCACCCTGTCTTTCGGAATCAGCACCAATAATCCCGGCCATAGCTCCAAACAGTTACAATATAACAGAGGAGGATAAGACATGAAAAAAAGACTATTTCTAACAATTGGAGGATGCTGTGCCCTGGCGCTGCTGTTTGCGTTTCCTGCCATCGGCGCTGGACCGACAGGCGCAAAGGCGATCTTTGACAGCGGGGAAGGGCCTTCCGTATCCATGTCTTCCACGTCGGGCAAGAGTTCGCCGGTAAAAAAGACGGTAAAGCAGGCCACACCGTCAAGGGAACGGTACGTTGGTGTCTCCTATCAGCTGATGCTTCTCTCCGATGACGGTCAGATGAGATCCGTGACGAAAGCCCGGACCTTCCGCTCCGGGGAAAGGATGAAGATGCTCGTCCGGACCAATCGGCCGGGCTATATGACCATCCTCAACATCGGTTCATCAGGCAATACGAATGTTCTCTTCAATGAATATGTCGATGCGTACACCATGCATGAGATTCCCAAGACGACGACCTTCAAGTTCGTCGGGAATCCAGGCACGGAAACGCTGATGATCATGCTATCCGACAATCCCAGCCCCATCGGCGGCCAGCAGGGCGCTGTATCCGCCAGCAGTTCCTCCCCGTCTTCTGCAGCCCCCTCTTATTCTTCATCCGATCCGGGAATGAGCACCGCGTCCAGCAGTGTCGCGGATCTGCCACCTCCTCCACCGGTCCAGATTGCATCCAGTATGGACGGCGCAAAGAGCCTCCGGGGAGCCAAGGATATCGTTGTCGACGACATGCAGACCTCCTATGCGGTCATTTCACCGAAAACGGGGTGGAAACCGGCCAGCAAGGGGGCCAAGGACATCGTTCTTGAATCGGAAGGCGGAAAGAATTTCGGCGTTGTCCCTGCGGCCGCCATTTCCGACGGTGGGATACTGACCATGCAGGTCAAGCTGCGCCATCGTTAAGAGGAGATGCAGACCGTGAAGATTAAAAAATTCCGCAGACTGATTCCGTTCCTGTTGGGTATCTTCCTTTTCACCGCCTGCGCGCCGCTGCCGCCGCCAGGCACGCCCCTTACCCCTGAGGAACGGGCATCGGCCCAGCGCCGGTGCATTGCCGGCTATACCGCTGCCGGCGCGATCGGTGGTGCCCTTGGTGGCGCCTTTATCGGGGCTGTGACCGGAAAGGGGCAGGGGGCTCTGATCGGAGCCGCAGCGGGTGCTGCAGTGGGTGGCGCCCTGGCCTTTGCCATTGCCTGGGGTCACTGCCTCTCGGCATATTCGGACCTGAAGAGCTATCCCGTCGCCGGAGGCCAGGAGACGGCGAACCGAACCGGCTACAATTCCTCTCAGGGGGAAGTCATTAAAATTGAAAATTATTTTCTCAACCCCACAGGTGTATCCCCGGGGGGAAAAGTCCAGATGAACGGCTCCTACTATGTAATGGCGCCGGAAGGAGCAAGGGAAGTCAAGGTTACCGAAACCCGGGCTCTTTCTTTTCTTGATCCTGAAAAGAATGAGTGGAAGGAACTGGGCTCGGTTGACCAGGAAGTGACGTCCGGTATCGGAACCAGGCGTGCGGAAGGAAGCTTCGACATCCCCGCCGATGCGCCGGAGGGGCAGTATCGCATTACCCTGAAGGTGTCCGCATTCGGAAAGACGGATCAATTGACGAAGGATCTGACCGTTAAAAAGGGCCTGGCCATGGGACCTTCGGCGTCCAGTGACGGAACCGCCAGTGGCGCCAAGTCGGTGGGCAACAGTCCCAAGAAGAAAAGTGCAAAGAAAAAATAGCTGAAGAGCAATAAGGAAGACCCTATGAGTATCTATGCAATAAAACCGACAGCCAAGGTACAGGCGATGAGCCTCTGCCATCCGGGGGTGCGTTTTATCTTCTATTTTCTGCTGTCACTTGTCATCGTCCTCACAATGATCGTTCCCGCCCGTTCTGCTGATACACCCGTCAGTGACTCGCACATCGGCCAGATCAATGAGCTCCTGCTCCGTGGTGGCATCGGGAGCGGATTTGTCGAACTTGACTCCTTCGGCCGGGTACAGCTGAAGGGCGCCTATGAAGATGAGAAACAGGTAGACCGCGCCTTCTCCATCGCCCAGACGGTCGTGGGGATCAAATGGGTTTCACCGGTTACACCGGAAAATATCAAGGTCAAGGAATGGGAGCGACGATTCGGCAACCTCTTCTCCCGGGCCAACGTACTGAAACCCACAGTCAGGAGCGGTGATCCTCCGGGTCCTGTCCGCAACCGTTATGCCCTGGTCGTCGGCGTCGGGGAATTCATGAGTAACATCCCGAGACTGCACTTTGCGGTACAGGATGCAACCACTTTCTACCAGTTTCTCGTCGATCCGAACCGGGGAGGGTTTCCCCGCTCGAACGTGACGTTCCTGACGAATTCCAATGCAACGAGAAAAAACATCTCCATGGCCCTTGACCGTATCAAGAAGATGGCCGGTCCGGATGATCTCGTCGCGGTGTATATGAGCAGCCACGGCACGCCGCCGGAAAAATTCGGCGGGGTCTTTATCGTCACCTACGATACTGAGATCAAGCCGAGGGAGAAGGTATGGCACACCTCCATCAGCGAAAGCATACTCCGCGACTTCATCGACAATCTGCAGTCCAAGCGGTTGGTGATGATTCTGGACGCCTGTTACAGCAACGGCGCGTACAGCAAGGTTCCCGGCTTCCTTCCTCCCGGCGGCAAATCGCTGGGCGCCAGTGATAATGAAGGCTATGGCCTTTCCCCTCAATACGGAAGGCGATTGCTCGGTGCCAAGGATATCGTTCTTGACGATGAAGGTCCGAAAGTGAAGACGTCGAGCGGCTCGAAGTCTTTCAACGGGCAGGACGGCTGGGGAAAAGTCCTGATCGGCGCCAGTGGAGCCGGTGAGCAGTCCTGGGAGTCCGATCAGCTGAACAACAGCATCTTTACCTACTATTTTCTTGACGGGCTCAACAAAAACAACGGTGCGGTAAAGAACGCCTTTTTCTACGCGAAGCCTCGTGTCACGCAGCGGGTCAAGCAGGAAAAGGGGGACGATATCGATCAGAATCCCCAGGTTGTTGCATCACAGAGCGAATGGAACATGCCGCTCGGACAGAGACGGCGTTAATCAATTCAACAATTTCTAAGGAGGATATTTTATGCTCAGTAAGTTTTATGGCAGCACGATGGTTTTGGCGGCCTCGGCCCTGCTTTGTGCATCGCTTTCCCTGACCGGATGCGAGAAGGCCCAGGATGTCAAGGGAAAAGCTGAGGTGCAGAAACAGGAAGCGCCCGCTCCCGCACCAGCCGCTCCGGCGGCCCCGCAGCCCGGCGCAGCGACCCAGGCTCCCGCGGCGTCGGCGGATGCGTCCTTTGAGGTGAAGAGCCACATCAAGCAGGGGCTCAGCTACGTTTCAACGGCAAAGAATGCCCATAACAAGGCCCTCTTTGACGAAAACATCGAAAATGCCCTGAAAGAATTTTCCCTCGCCATCGAAAAGGCTCCGGACTATGCCGATGCCTATTCGAACCGCGGCGTTGCCTACATGCAGCAGCGCAAGTTCAACAAGGCTCTGGAAGATCTGAAAAAAGCCAAGGAACTCAAAGCGGACAGTCCTTCCATCCGCTACAATCTGGCCTGCCTCTATGCTCTCAAGGGGGACGTGGATTTCGGCCTGGATGAACTGGATGCGTCTCTTACGAACGGATTCAGCGACTATGAATCCCTGCGCAAGGACCCGGACCTGAATAACCTGCGCAAACATCCGGAGTTCAAGAAAGTGCTGGAGAAACATAAAGTCTTTATCGTCAAATAAACAGGCATTATTTATGCGATAAAAAAAGCCCTCCCCCGTACAAGACGGAGGGGGGCTTTTTTTTCGCTGAAAAAGAGGAACGGCGGCGACCGGTCTGGTAGGAACAACAGGGATTATCGATCAAGGAGGCGTTCATGCGTAAGACTCAAAGAGGAAGATTCAACATTTTATTGTCAGTCTGGATTGCGTTGGCAAGCCTGCTGTTCCTGGGGGCGGCTTCCGTAAGCCGGGCCGATGATCTCGGCGAGCATATCCTCATGTCGATCCTCAAGGGAGATAAGCCGACGGATGCGGCCCTGCTGCTCATGACCCGGGATCTGAAATGGTACGAGCAGAACATGAGCCGCCTGCCGGAAGCCCTGCAGAACCGGGTGCAGCAGATTCGCGTGAACGTTGCCGGAGAGTCCGCCCAGATGGCGGCCCGGTCGCTGGGTGAATCTGAATCGGTTTTCGCGGCAACCGGCAGCTGGAAACCGGGACGGGACGCCGACATCCTCTATCTCGGCAAGAACGGCGACAGCGCGGCATCCGCCATCGAGTCGAGTTTCGATACGGTGACGGCCCGGGTCCTGAGAAACGCCGAGAATGATCCCATCCTCAAGAAGTATTCGGGGGAAGTTCCGAAAAAGCTCACCGCGGGCAGCCTCGCCGTCTGCACGACGGAGTTGCCCAATTACGGCTATCGCAACCTCCACGATGCCTATAAAAAGGCGAAGGAAGCCCTGGCGCGGGGCGACTCGAAGGACGACGTCGTCCGCATGTTCCGCGACGAAATCAAAAATGCCATGACCAGCAACGTCAAGGCCCATTTCGCCGCAGCTTCCAACCCCGATTATTACGGCGGTGCGACGGGGCAGGAGTGGTTTCGAAAGACCTATCTGGACGATCCCGGCAGGACCCGCGTCTTTGCCCAGGATGCCGACGGTCAGTGGACGCTCCGGCAGGGAGGAATCCAGGCCCTGCCCGATGAAATCGTCGAACGGATCGGCTTCGGCGGCCTCGGAGGCGGGCAGGTCAAATTCACCAAGATCGCCTCGGACTATTCCCTGTTCTTCGGCCATATGCACGGCGGCCCTTCGGACAACGCCAAATACGCCATGCGCGTCTGGAAGGACATGGGGCTCAACGCCATCCAGGATCTGACCGAAGAGGAATTGAAGGTCCTGGCCGCAGCCAAGGCGGTCAGCAACAACCCTTCGCGCGCCACCCAGATCCTTGCCGAACTGGGCATGGGCAATGTGGACGACTTCAACCGCGGCATCAGCAATATGCTTTTCCGCTGGACCGAATCCCAGATGATGCGCGATATGGACCGCATCGTCGCCGAACTGGCTTCCAGCTCGGCCCGCTCCCTCGACGACATCGAGAAGATCATGCGCGAGGCCAAGGGGAGCATGGACCTCAACGAGATCGTGGCCGGGCTGAACAAACTGAAGTCCGCGCCGAACGGCAAGGCGCTGCAGGAGCAGCTGCTGGAAAAACTGAAGACGAAATTCGGCGATACCGATGCCGGCAAGGCCGCACTGCGCTTTGTTTTGAAGAACCTGGGATTGATGGATGAGGGCGGCGAACTTGCCGGCCGGATTCTCAAGATGCTGGCGAAGATGGGACGGGTGAACAAGGCCGACCTGGAGGCCTTCGAAGCCGGTGGGGAGCTTTCGGAAGCCCTGAAGGGGCAGGTGAACCGGGTGAAGAAGGAACTGATCGCCCTGAACGCCGGAAGCATGGTCAGTCTGGACGAGACCCTGGACCTGGAACGGCTGATGGAAGACTGGCGCCGCTCCCAGCCTGGCGCCCTGCTCCAGTCCCCAGATGACGAACTGAAGAAGCTGCTGAAGGAGATGCGGGAATTGCCGGAGGGCGACCTGAAAAAGATCGGCTGGCGTGACGAGGAAATCGCCATCCAGAACAAGATCCGGGCCGGTCTCAGCCCCGAAGAGCAAATGGCGAAGATGAAGGGATTCTGCGCCAAGGCGGAGCCGCGCATCGTGAAAGGGGGAGGGACGCTGCGCCAGCTGCAGTCCAAGGTGCGGGATCTGATGTTCAATCCGGCCTACACGAAGCTGGGGGACCCCTCGATCAGCGTCGGCGCCTTCGATGCGATTGTGGGTGTAGCCTCTGCGCTCTATCAATCCTATGACATCCTGAACGGCCCCGCGATGAGCCCGGAGGATGAGGCCCTGGCACTCGAAAACGCCTGGGTCACCTCCCTCCCGATTGTGGGCGACTTTGCCCAGGGGCTGATCTCGGGCGGACAGGCCTACTATGAAGGGGATTCGTCAAAGGCCCTCGATGCGGGCCTCTGGGTGACCATCGGCATCATGGGCTGTGTCCCGGGCGGGCAGCTGCCGGCGGTGGTGACCGGCATTGTGATGGCGACGAAACCGATTGCGGCGGCGGCCTATGAGGCCCGCCAGGCCCAGAACCTGATCCAGGCCTGGGTGGAATCGGGCCTCTGGACGAATACGAAGCCCAGGGAACTGCAGGGACTCTACGACCGGCAGGGGCTGCGCCATCCGATTTCCTATGAATGGCTTCTCACCGACAAGGCGAATGTCGCCTATTCCTCCACGAAATTCGGTGACGCGACCATCAATGACTCCATCCGCGACTACGCGGAAAAGAACATCATGCCGCAGTACCCGTCTGTCAAGGCACTGCGCGACGCGCTGAAAAGCGTCTATCCGGATTTCAACGACAAGGAGTGGGACGACGAGTTCCTGGTGAAGATCAAGATCGACGCCCGCGGCGGTAAAGGGAGCAAGATCCTCTTCGCCTCCTACAACCGCGTCCGGACCGCCGCCCTGAATCAGACGTTATCGCACTTGAAGAAATGGGCGGAAGACGAGCTTCGCGCCGCGAAAGACTATGACACCGAAGTGGCGCGCCTGCGCGACGAGCTGAAAAGGCTCGAAGAGGAACTGAAGACATCCAACCTGGTGAGCAATGCCGACGCCTCGGTGGAGGCCTACTCCCGCGTCATCAAGAATGTCTGGGAACAGGAGAGCCTGCCGCTCTCGAAAATGCGCATCTATGAACACTATGTGAAGACCTACGGCGAAATGGCGGGGAAACTGCGCCGTGTGACGGATCTGCTGAATGAAGCCTCATCGCCCTACATCCCCTCCAGCTGGCACCTCACCGGTTATCCGGAGTTCGACAAGGGGCGCATTTCCAAGATGCTCGCCATGATGGAAGCCGGCAGAAAGGGGATCATCGAGCAGATCGAACTCTTCCTGAAGGAGATGAATTATCCGGAAACCCGGTACGACCGGAACAACGAGTGCCACAAAAAGGTTTTCGATCTTTTGGCCCCGCTCCGCTACAAAGTGGCCTTCATCGAGAATCTCATCGAGTATTACGAACAGCTGGCGGGAGGAACATCGACCTGGGGAAACGCCTATGAAGCGGCTCAACAGCGGTACGCCGAGGCCCGCGACCGTGCGGTTCGAGCGCCGGACTTTTCGATGCGCACCGCCATGGAATCCAATGCCATGCAGGATGCCTTCATGACCTTCGTGTTTTCCATTCCTTACGGGCTTGCCTCCGGAGAGGCCGCCCTTTACAAGAGCACGGCCCGGGATTATGAGCTGCGTCTCGTCGGTGCCCGGAAGGATTTCGAAATTGCGAAAGGAAAGGGAGGAGAGGCCTATCGTGCCCTTCAGGCCTGCCTGATGGGCGAACTGCAGATCGACCTCCTCCTCAGCAGTGTGATGCCCGAGATGGACGAGGAGGTTTCGGCAACCGCAAAGGTGGTCGCGGGAAAGGTCCACAAGGACGTTGTCTGGGATTGGCGGTTTGAAGGCGGATTGAAGAAAAAGGAAGTCCGCGTCGATACGGCGTCTTTCGTCGTTTCCGGCCGGGGGCGGCTGACGGTTCGCCTTTACGACTGGTGGAACCCGGCGACGGGTAAATACGGCAAGGTGCTGAAAGAGAAATCCGTGGATATCGCGCCCAAGGAGACGGCGACCTTGACCCTCATCGTCTCGGGGCCGGCGGAAACGGAAGTCGGCAAAACGGTGACCTACAACGTCGCGGTGGCAACAAAGGACCGGGCAGTCCAGGATCTTCTTGCCAAGTCACGCATCGAGTGGCGCGTCAACGACTATCCCGTGGGTGGAAGCGACAGCTCCCTCTCCTTCTCTCCCAAGGAAGCGGGAAACTATACCATTTCGGCCGTAGCGGTGACGGACACTCGGGCGGGAAAGAAGACGGTTGGGACATCCTCCCGAGCGATGCTGACCGCCCGGGCCCAGAAGAAGGACGATTCCCAAAAAGACGATGGGAGCAAAACCGAGGATGGGACGGTGACAGGGACGGACGGCAAAAAGACGCCGCCATCGTGCTCCTACGAGTATTCCGATTGGGGCGAATGCAGCAGGGCAACCAAGAAGCAGACGCGGACCGTCATCGCGAAGAACCCGGCCGGTTGCGTTGAAACGTCCAAGCCTTCCCTGGAACAGGGCTGCACCCCTCCGCCGACGGAGGAAGACAAGAAGAACCAGTATTTCAATTGCCTCTGCCGCTGTTCAAGCGGCTGGGCTGGCCACATCGGCGTCTGGTATGATCCGGAGGGAAAATCCATCCCGGAATGCAAGAGCAGCGGGCCCTGCTTCGGCGGCGCCGGGGCATGGGGCTGCACGAGGCGCCATTTCTTCATCGGGCCGAATGACTGCGCCAAGGGGTGCTGGGAGAGTGCCTTCGGCAAGGATACCTACGATCCGAAGAAAGCGGATGAGCTGAGAAAGAAGGAAAACAAGAAATACAAGCAGCCTTTGACGGTCAAGATCAATCCGTCGAAAAACCCCGCCGATTTCGGCGACATCATTACCCTGCAGGCTGAGGCTGCGGAAGGGAGCGGCGGTTACTCCTATGTCTGGAGCGGTTGCGCCCAGGATGCAAAGGAGGCGCAGGCGAAGGTCGTCAACACCAGGGAATGCAAACCCTGCACGGCAAGCGTCAAGGTGACCGACATGGATGGCGACAGCGCCTCCGCTTCGGTGTCCATTCAGTGCAATACGGTGAAGGTGAAAATCACCAAGGAGAGCCCCAAGGAAAACAGTGTTCCTGTGGGCGGCAAAGCGACGTTCTATGCCGAGGTCTTTTCGGGCGATAAACCATTCTCGGGTCCGACGCTCTTCTATCTCTGGGAAAGAAACCCCGACGCCATCTTCGGCGATCCGAAGAACCCGAGTTATGAGACATCAGGAGGGTCCCAGGTACGGAATACGGCCACCTTCAGAAAGTCGGGGACAACGCCCGTCTGGGTGACGGTACAGAGGGAAATGGACGGCCGCAAGGTGACCATCGGCGAGTCGGAGCAGATCCCGATTTCCGTCGTCAATCCCGAACTGACGGTTTCGGTGACGCCGGAGAAACCGAGCATCGGGCAGGAAGTCAAGCTTCAGGTCCAGTCCAAACCGCCCATGGGCGAGGATATGATCGGCTTCTGGTGGGACATCCCCGGTTATTGGAGCGGTACCGGGGACAAGGCCTCCTTCAAACCCAAGGACGACAAACCGGTCAAGGCGACGGTTCACGCCAAGACCAAGGACGGCGGAGACGAAGTCGGCACCAAGGAAGTGACGATTACCGCCCAGGCCTACAATGTCACCATCAGCGAACCGCGATACCTGGAATCGCCGCCGCAGATCTGGAAATGCGATACGCAGCTCGGCCAGGCCCAGAAGTGCGGGATGGTAACGCTTAAGCCCAATGAGTTTGCCGTCTTTCGAGATGTCTTCCTGAAGGCGAGCATCACCCCCCAGCCGGAATCTCCGCGTTATAACTGGTCTGTCGATCCGGCAGGGAGCTGCGGCATGCCGGGCAGCGGCAGTGAACTCCGTCTTAATTGCAGCAATACCGGCAGCTATACGGTGAAACTGGTGGTCACCAACGCGGAGGGGGCAAAGCTTGGTGAAGCGACACAGGCGGTGATCATTTCCGTCTCCAAGGAGGCGCTGGAGGGGTCGAACAAGGCCCAGCAGGCCGCGGAAAAGCTGGCGAAGGCAAAGGGGCTCGTTGCTCAGGGGAGCCTCGATGAAGGGATCTCCCTGGGTGGGGAAGCGGCGGCGCTGGACCCGAAAAATCCGGAAGCGGCAACCCTGGTCCGGAAGTGGACGACGGAAAAATCAACGGTTCTGGCCCACGTGGAGTCGTGTAAGAAGTTCATCGAGTCGAGCAAGATTCCCGAGGCGAAGAAGGAGTTTGATGAGGCGGCGAAGCTTCATGGAAAGTACAAACCGGTCGTTGAAGCGGGAGAGCTGCTGAAGAAGAAGCAGGAGGAGATCGGGAAGGCAAAGGATCAGCAAACCCAGAAACTTGCCCAGGCCAGGCAGCTTGCCAACCAGGGAAAGCTCGATGAGGCGATTGCCCTTGCCGAGGACGCCGCAAAAGTGGACGCCACCCTCGCCGCCCCCGTGCTGGCGGAACTGGGAGCCGCAGCCAAGAAGAACGGCTGGGACGCCCTGCATAAGGCCGACTACTCGACCGCGATCAAGCGGCTGGAGCAGGCGGTCAAGCTGAATCCTGCGGACGCCGACGCCAAGAAGAAGCTGACCGACGCGAAGACCTATGCGGCGCAGTGGCCCCGGATCGAGGCGAAGGCCAAGGAGTTCGACGGCTTCATCGCGCAGAAGAAGGTTTGGTCCGCACACAAGAGCATGCTGGAACTGCAGGATATTCTGCGACCTCTGGCAGCCGGCCAGTCGACGGAGAACCCCGTCTGGAAGCGGGTCAACGACGACATGAACAAGGGGATTGCCTGGTATAACGAGTTCTCGCAGAAGAGCTTTGCGGAGTGGACGCGCCTGTTCAAGGAAGAGGAATGGGAGCAGGCGGAAACGCACCTGAAGCAGGTGATGGCCCAGGAGCTTTCCCCTGCTGATGTGAAGCAGTACACCTCGTCGCTGCAACTGGTCAATACCAGACTGGCCGAACGGCGCGAAGCGATGCAGTATTACGAGAATGCGAAGGCGAATTTCGCGAAGGGAAGCCCGGCCGATGCCAACGGCCTCGGCGCGGTGGCGAAGGAATTGAAAAACCGCGCTGCACGCTTAAAACAGGGCGATCCGCGCCGCGGGCAGCTCGAAGACCTGGCCACGTCCATGGAAAAGGGCCAGAAGGGCCGCAATGCCAAGGAGTATGCCCGGGCGTTTTTCGCCAACGGAGACCGGTATTACCAGGCAAACGATTTCGAACCCGCCGTCAAGCAGTATGAGGAAGGGTTGAAGGCGATCAAGGAAAACGGCGATTTCTCCGATCCCGACTACGCCAAGTATTATAAGCTCCGCGAGGATGCCGCGGCCAAGGACAAGCGGTTCAAGGAGCTGTACGCTTATGCTGCCGGCCTTGCCGTGACGGACAAGCCCCTGGATGAAGAAACGATCAAGAAAGGCATCGGCGCATCGGAAGAGGCGCTGAAGATCCGTCCGCGAAACGGCGACATGGAGATTCACTGGAACAAGCTGAAGTGGAAGCTCGGGGAACTCCAGCGGACAAAGGCGCAAAAGCAGGAAGCCGCGCAGAAATGCGAGGCGAAATGGGCAGAGGGAAAGGCGCTGTATGATGCGGGGAAGCACGCGGAGGCGGCGGCGAAGTTCAAGGAGAACATCGCCTGTGCGCCGGACAACCGGGAACGCGAGGCCTACGTCCAGAAACTCGTGGACACGCTGAACAAACAAGCCGCCGCAAAACAGGCCTGCCTGGAGCTGCGCCGGCAGGGGGATGCCTTCGTATCCAAAAAGCAGTATCCGGAAGCCGTGGCCAAATACCGCGAAACCCTGCGCTGCCAGCCCGATCCGAAACTGGAGGAGTATATCCGGCAGCTTGAAACCGAGATGAAAAAGCAGGCCGACGCCAAGGTGAACGCCGCCCGCGCCAAACAGCTGCGCGCGGAAGGCGAACAGCTGCAGAACTCGAAGCGGTATCCGGAGGCAATCGCCAGGTACAGGGAGAGTCTCGCCCTGGTGCCGGACAAGGCCCTTGCCGATCATGTGGCGCTCCTGGAGCGCGAGTTGGTGAAAAAGGCGGAACAGAAAGCCCTTGCCGATAGTCTCTGGAGTGAAGGGACGGCGTCTCTGAACGCCTCAAGGCCGGAAGAGGCCCTTTCGAAATTCAAAGAAAGCGTGCGAGCCTGGACCGATCCGACCCGTTCCGCCTATGTGAAGGAGCTTGAAGGCCGTAAGGCCCAGGCACAGCGCCTCCGGGCCGATGGGGCTTCCCTCCAGCAGCAGCGGCGGATTCCGGATGCGATCTCCAGATACCGGGAAAGTCTCAAGTACTGGCCGGATCCGGCGTTGAACAGTCATATCGATAAGCTGGAAGCGGCCGTGAACAGACCGCCGGTCAAGGAGACGGCGGCGGCTCCCGTCCAGGTCCCGGCTTCAGGCAGCGCCAATGGGAAGGTCATCTTTGATACGGGAAACATTGGCGGTGTTTACAACAACCCAGGAAAGGCGACGGTTTTCTCAATCTCGACTCCGCACGTCATCACCCTGATCCAGGATTACCACTGGAACAACGCCAAGGGGTCGAGGGTGGGAACGATTGCCCTTCGCTCTTCCTCCGGCGCGACCTACGGACCATGGCAGACCAAGGGAACGCCCGGACAGGGCGGTGTCCCCAATGCTTACTGGACATGCTATCCGAACGTCACGATTCCCGCCGGGACCTATACGGTCATCGATTCCGAGCCGTCGACCTGGGCCCAGAACAGCCAATCCGACGCCAGGGGATTCAGCCGGGTGGAAGGATATCCTGCGGGCTCTGCAGCTGTCAACAGCTCAGGGAGTGCGCCGGCTGTCTCCAGTAAGGCGTCGGCTTCTTCCGTGACGGCGGAGTTCAAAAACGCCTCCCGGGAAAACGTTCATATCTTTCCGGAGGGAGAATCCTTCTCGCCGTCTAACCGGCTGACGCCGGGGGAAAGCAGGAAGGTCACCGTTCGGCTTGGAAATGATGGAGGGGTCAACTTCAAGGCCGGGCGGGGAGGAAAGGTGCTCGCGACGGCCCGTTGGCAGGGTTCCGGTGGTCAAGCCGGTCGGATACCCGTCGTCACCTTTGACGATTCGAATCCCTATGGAATGCTTTCCGTGACGACGGGACTGCGATAGCAACCGGTCATTTCCCAGGTTTCAACGCCGATCCGGCGGGTTCGGAGGCGTCGGTGATGATCTGTTTCGGTGTGGCACCCGGCTTCAACTCCAGGAGCCAGAGATTCGATGAGGCCTTTTCGCTCCACCTGTTGACCCAGCGTTCGAAGACGATGGCCGTTCCATGGCGGACAAAAACGGGGTTGGCGCCGGTCGTGACCTCGACCAGCTTCCCCGTTTTCCGGTCAACCAGATGGATCGAATCGTCCGAGGCTTCAGAAGTCGCAGGCGTATAGCAGAGCACCGTCTTCCCGTCGAGGGCCAGGCTCGGGCGCCAGTAAGGCGTAGGGTCCGTGACCTGGGAAGGAAACTGGAAGAGGGTCTTTCCCTTCAGATCCGATACGGTAAAACCGCCCGAGACGTCGCTTCCGCTGTCCTGCCAGAAAATCAGCTGCCCGTCCGGGGAGAAGGACGGGTTGCTGTAAATGTATCCCGCATCGAGCATCGTCCCTGGATGGCGCAGTACGCTTTGAATTTTCCCCGTCTGGAGATCGGCGATGCTGATCGACATGGTGGCATAGACCTGGGCCTCCTCTTCCTTCCCCTGCTTCTGGACTTCCGAGAGTCCCACGAAGACCAGGCTCTTCCCATCAGAGGAAAATCCTGGATGTTCTGCCGCGAGAATCCCGTCGAACTTCACTTTACGCGGCTTACTGCCCGCCGTTTCAACCAGGTAGATCTGCCCGAAACCCGTATCGGGGTAGAGGTCCTTCTCTGAACGGCAGGAAAAGGCCACCTGCCTGGCGTCTGCTGAAAGGGCGGGCCCGCCGCAGTCCCCGAAATCGGTCAGCCGGCGCTGGCCGGTGCCGTCCGCTTTTGCGATCCAGATGTCGCCCTGGCGGACAAAGGCGACGGTTTCGGCCACGGAATCCTCCGCCATGGCGATACCGGCCATCAAGACGATCGAAGCAACCGTTGCTAGAATCATCACCAGAGAAAAAAGACGGGTTCTGCGGACCTCTGTAAAAAGGCTCCTCTTCGGCAACCCGGATGCAATCCGGGATTCAGCTTCGATGGGATTTCCCTGTTTTGCGGGAAAGACTCGGACGGATGCGTTCATTTTTCCACCTGCTTTCTGTATTCTTCAATGGGGATAACCCGGTCTGTTACCACGTCGTAAAGGGAGACCTTCCCGTCGTAAGCGTCGACAAGGACCGTCATGACGCGCACGGTGTGGGTCCCCTGATCTTCTCCCACGTACACTTCATAGGCGGCGGCTGATTCCCCCGGTTTTGCCTCTTTATCGGGAGTGCCGGTGATCATGGTAAAAAGATGTGTCTTCGTCCCTTTCATCCGGGCCGCAAGGGCTTTCACTTCGGGCAGATCCCAGACAATCTTTTCGGCTTCTTCACTGGTGAGCATCCTGGGACGGGTGTTCGTGTCCTTCAGGGGCGCTTCTTCTTCCGAGGGGCAGTTGCCGATGACCGCCACATCCCTCGGGCACACAAAAGTTCCGTTGTAAAGATCGATGCCTCCTGTGGCTTGGATCAGCTTACCTTCACAAACTGAGAAATCGAAAGGGATATTGCTGCAGGGGTTGATCTGGAGAGGCAGCTCATGGCGAAACCGCTCCGGGGCCTGAATGTGAATCTTCCCATTCCTCACACAACCCGTAACCGATTCGACGGGAACGGGCAGCGAACCCATGGCCGGCATCGGTTCAAAAAACGCCAGACCGACAAGAGCCACAAAAAAAGCCATCAGGATTCCAAGTTTCATCAAAATCTCCCTCTCCTCGCCCCACAGAGTTCATCGGGAGGCGGGTGCCTCTTTCCTCCGATCCGGTTCAGCGTCTGGCTGGCTTTTTTGTTTTTTCTCCATGTAGATGATCCGGGCTCCCGACGGTAAACTCTCCTCACGGGACTTCCGGTACCCAAGCCGTTGATAAAGTCGGATATTGTCGATACTCTTGATGCCGGTAAACAATTCGAATCGCGCTGCATCCGGGAAAACCGTTTCTATCTTCTCCATGAGCAAGGTGCCAATGCCTTTCCCCTGATAATCGGGGTGAACGATAAGTCTACCGACGAAGCAGGTTCCGGAGTTGAGAGAGGCTCTCACGGAACCAAGGATTTTTTCTCCCGCAACCGCCTTCAGAAAAAACTTGGCTTTGAACTCCTCCTCAATCTCAGAAAGAGTCTGGGTGAGAGGCGGGATATTCCAGTCGTCATTCAGCTTTGCTTCACTCCGGTAGGCCACCTTCTGCAGGGTGAGAATCTCTTCGGCATCAACTGGACCTGCCTGAATTATGGAAATATCCATTTGATTTATACCTTTTTCCCTATGTAGAAAACATAGCCGTAAAACGCTTTATATTTATGATATAACTCCGCTTCATGCCGTTGGTTCTCCACGAGCTCTTCGGCAGTTTTATTGCCTGCATACTTTTTTAGAAATTTCTCCTGTGCAGAAACCTGCGGGACATAAAAATGTTCAATCCAACAATTTTCAGGCAGAACAAAAGTAGCAATCGGTAGATATCCGGCTTTTTGCATTTGTGCGACTTTATTTGAGATGATGTCGATTTCCGGATAAGCATCTTTCCAGAATCTATCGATTTCGACAGGCCGCTTTTCGGTGAACCAGGACGCCTCTGAAACGGCAATATACCCCCCTGTCTTCAGGAACTTGTGCCATTCATTTATGCCTCGTTCAAATCCGATATTATAGATCGCCCCTTCCGACCAGATCAAATCCAATTCTTCATTCTGAAAAGCGAGATTGTCCATTGAGCCGACAACGCCTTCAACTCTATCCTGGAGATTGCATTTCCTGCTGTTCGCATTGAAGATTTCTATAAAGTCGGCAAACAAATCAATGCCTGTAATATGTCCTGACGCATGGTTGGCCAGCACCATCGTCTGACCGCCGGTTCCACAGCCTATGTCGGCAATTTTTGATTCATCCGTCAGGTTGTCAATAAAGCTCAAAGCTTTAATCGTTACTTCAGGGCTCCCTGGCCCTTGTCGTTCCAAACTCGAAAAATATTCGCAGATTAATTTAAAATCAAACTCGTGAATTGATTTATTTTCCCCACTCATTATTTCTCCTTGCTCTTTCTTGATAACGCAATGCCGGCGAGATGCGGGGGTTCCACTCCACGGCCGGCGCATTCAGGTGCATTATTTTCTCTGCGGGCGAAATCTTACTGCCGCAGAAGTAGTATCGGGTTGTTTCTCACCATCCGGAAGATTCATGGCCCTTATGGCAATGGCGGACATGGGCTCGGCAAGGATCTCAGCGGCAGGTCTGACGAGTCGCTTCATCAGGCTTTGTTCTTCAGGTAGCCGGGCGCCATGGGACTTCGATCGGGGTTGCCGTATCGCTGTCCCGAGGGGTAGTATTCTGCGGCGAACTGGACTTTGCCTGCAGCCTCTTCGCTGGCGGTCTCTGCGATGAAGGCAAGCATCAGGTCGGTGCCTGCCGAAACACCCGCCGATGACCAGATGCTTCCATCGCGAACAATGCGCTCCTCGACGACGGTGACATCCCTCAGCGCCCTCAGGCGGTCCAGTGAGTTCCAATGGGCCGTGGCCTGTCTTCCCGCCAGAAGTCCCGCCCGGTGCAGGAGAAACGCGCCTGTGCACACCGAGAGTACGGCCCTGCACCGCTTTGCCTGCTCGGCGATAAAACCGACAAGCGCCGGATTTTCCTCCTCCCGGCGTGTTCCCTGGCCGCCCGGCACAAGAAGAAAATCCAGTTGTGGACATTGTCCGATCGCTCTATGGGGGACAACCATCAGACCCTTTGCACAGGTGACCGGCTCCAGGGACTGGGCAATAATCAAACGCTGTTCCGGTCCGTCGGCAAACTTGCCCCACATGCCGGCCATTTCCCACGGCCCGACGAAGTCCAGTTCTTCAACCTCTGGAAAAATGAGAATGCCGAAATTCATTTTCAGTCCTTTCTTAAGGGGGAAAACCGGAACATCAGCTGATACCGGCAGTTCCGGAAAACCTCTGCCCTGCTTCGGGAATCATCCGTTATCCGGCGGTGGCAGATATGAGGGATCTCTTCACGGTTTTGACTTTTCGCCTTCTGCATTCAGAAAGTCCATGACCTCGCTCCACCAGTCCAGTTCGGGACGGCTCGGCCAATCATTATGCCCTGCGTTTTCAAAAGACCACATTCGTTTGGGTTGGGAAAGGGAATTGTACAGTTTCTCCGTCAATTTGTTGGGGATGATTTCATCCCTTTTGGATAGAATGACGGCGACCGGGCCGTGATAAGCAGCCAGGTTTGCAACATTATCATAGCGATCGCTGAGAAAGAGCTTGACGGGGAACCACGGGAACTGGGTCCTTGCTTCTCCCAGCAAAGAATCCCAAGGGGTAAGCATCACGACGCCCTGAGGACGAAGTTCCTTATCCGTAGCCAGAGCGGATGCCACTCCGCAGCCTAGAGATTCTCCCCACAGGTATAAGGGACCGCCGAATTCCCCTTTGGCGCGAAGGGCTGCCTGTCGGGCGTCGGCAACAAAACTCTTTTCGCTCAATTCTCCGGAACGGCCGCCGTAACCCGGATATTCGGCCAATACCACGCGGTAGCCCCGCGATTCCAAGGCGTCAATATAGTATGTCCGGAATATGGCGGGTCCGCCGTTACCGTGAAAGACGACGATCGTGCCTCTGAAATTCGCCGGACCTTTCCGGCTCACGATGCCCAGATACCCCGCGTCTGAGTCAGGCCACATTCGCAGGTCGTTTTCCGCAGCGTATCGCTGGATATCAGCGATGGTATATTGCCCGGGATAATAGAGCATATTTTTCTGAATGTCGCATCCCAGGAGAACAGCGATGACGCTTCCCAGGATGAATCCTCCCGCCGCTTTCATCATAATCTGTGTCCACCTCACCCTCTGTTTCGGTTTCAGCCTTAATCCCAATTTTGTATTGAAGCACACTCCTCATTGGCTTCGCTATCAGATCCCTGACATACGGCACAGGGCGAAGGTATCGTGCACCGGCTCAAGGAGAAATCTCGTTTCGGCCTTGTTCTGGTTGTCGATGTTCCTGGCCGGAGCTTTCCCGGAATCACCATTCAATAATGACCATCGGCTTTTTGTTTAATAACCTTTCACGGCGTTCCTGATCGATTTCCGTCTTTATTATCTGTAATTGAACGGCATCTCCCGTAATGATCAGCGCTTCATCAATATTTGAGCGAGATGCGATGGAGTTGGAAAGAATGGTTGGGCGCTCAGGTTCAAGGAAGCTGAAACTCATCCTGGCATTTTTCAGATTGAGGTCTTCCATCCCGCAATTTTCAAAGCGAACTCCACCGAGATCGGCGTTCTCAAAATCAGAGCGGGAAAAATCTACCCGGATAAATTCACTTCCCCACAAGACCACATCCTTGAAGTTCATTTTTTCGAGATAGATGCTTTCCCCTTCCTTCGCAACCAACGCTATGTTGTGGAGATCGATGTTTACGCCATGATCGTTTTCATCATTCCGGGGAACGCCAAGGATGGCCTTGAGCGAATCGACAAAGACCCCCACCATCGCTGGCGTCGTGACCGGCGGAACCTTTCCGGTATAGCTGAACTTATTCCGAAACACTTCCTTGGTCACAATGTCCAACATCTCCTGCTTCCGGTAGGGCATATGGATGGCGATTTCAGCAAGCATATTAACGCCGCGTTTGACCGCTCTGGGATGGCCTTTTCTTATCTTCCTCTTTGCGCTTGTTATCAGCAGGTTGGTTCTCAGAACGTTAAGATTTTCCTTCAGGGCGGCGAAGATTGCTGTGCCAATAACCCCGATGATCAGCCCTTTGATAAGGATCTCCTTAACAAGCACATCTTGCAAAAGCGTATCAAAGAGATTTGATCCCATACTTATCCTCCTTTGAGGTTCAAACGGGGTGAAAAAACAAATCTTGATCAATCTGATAAAGACCAGCCGGCCTCTATCTTCGCACATCAATCCGTTGGCGGTTTGCTGTTAGGCCGGGTCAGGCTTTACTGTAATGTTCTTTGGCAATCTCCGTGATGTGTACAATAAAATCTGTCTTGGCCTTCGTATAAGCCACGCGATCATGACGATAAGCTTGCGATACGGTGAGTTTCAATGCCGCATACTCTTGGGCGACATACGGGTGTTCGAGGAGATAATCCCGAAAGAAGAGGCGATCCCAGTGTTCAAAGGAAGCTTCTACCATATGGATGTGGTGGGACCTTTTCCCGTCTCTTCCTCGTTTGATAAACCATGCATAGTAAGGGGGGACGTCGTCTCCCCAGGTGGGCCGCCAGAAATAGTCGTATCCCTGGCTTTCCAGAATAGGTGCGATTCGTCGCCTTGTTTCGTCCAAATCTGTCACCTCGACGAGAATATCGACAATCGGTTTGGCTGGGAGACCAGGAACAGCGGTGCTTCCGAAATGCTCGATACGCCGGATCAGTTCCGCAGGCAGACAGTCCAGCAGGTGCTTCTTCTCCTCTTCGAATCGCATCGGCCAAATTGGATCGTAGTCCACGATCTCCACTTCCTCTTTGACTACCTTGGCCACTTTTTCTTCCAGTGTTTCCATACCGTTCTTTCGTTTTTAACCTGGCAGACGCGCCGGTGAGCAGCGTGCTATGCGTGCCTATCGGCGGGTACATCGCTCAGTTTAAGCCGCGAGCGAAGTAAGTCGGACTGAAAGCTGTTATTAGCCCTTATGGCCTGTAGACAGAGTACGTTCCCTATTTATCTTTGGGTCAAGGAGCAAAGTCAAGGTTCCTGGGGTGGCCAAGATTGTCCGGATGCGAGATCGGGATGACGCGGCTCACTAGCTGGCCTGCCATACTCCAAACGCCATTCCTCGATTTGACCGAGAAGCTTAAAAGCTGACTTCCATCGTTTCTCGTCCTCAATCGCCATTCTGAATAGTCGGACGCGCAGTTCGTTTGACGCGCGTGCGTGTACCGTGAAGATGTTGGTATTCTGTCCGTGTGGTCTTCGCTCAACGAAAGCACTTCTGAGTTGGTCCCAGATGCCTTGCGGAACCGGTGAGGGCTTGGCATCATCGATCAGGTTCAGGTTTGCTGTGAGGGCTTCTGGCGTTCCAAGCCAGTCCATGACTTTTGAGAGGACGTGCCGATTGAGTTCCGGTAAGTCGTGTTCACACAATTCCTGTAACCGCGCGGCCACCTCCGGCCGGCGCTGAGCGAGTTCCATGAGCCGCGAGATGAGTATGTTCTCACGGTGCGAAAGCTGCTTTAACAAGATGCCGTCGCGAATGTCCGGATCGACAAAACCCAGCAGCAGCTCGCGTGCACGCGGTGTGTCAAGTGCAGCGAAGGCATTGATGAAATTGTCCTTGCATTGCTCGAACGTCTGCGCATCGGATGCAAGCTCATATAAGAGATCTACAGCGGCATCCGAGCGGCTCTCGCCGAGTGCGGTGGCGAGCCCGCGTAGTTCGGATTTCCAGAGCCGCCATCGGCCGAGCACGTCGCGTATCATGGCGATCCCTGCCGCAGGATCGTCGACGAATGGGCAAAGCGCGAGAATGCGTTGCAAAAGGTACCTGTCTGAATCGGACATCCATTTTTCTGTCCGCTCAAGGATAGAGTCGAGCAGAGCGAACACGGTTGTTGTGGGCAAAACGACACCCGCCATCAACAAACATTCGGCGGCAACGAGACGGATGTCTTGGTCCCATTGGTCAGGCAGGGCAATCATGTCGAGCACTGCTGCCACGGAACCGCGGCCATCAATTGCGGCGAGGGCCTTTGCGAGTACTTTCAGCCCAGCAGCGGGTTTCCCATCATGACTCTGCTCTTGCAGGTGCTTGATTTCGGTATTGAGTGCGCCAACGAACCGTGTGCGCCGCTTTTCGTCATCTGTTGGCGGAGTGCGACCTTCACGCGTGTCCCACATCAAGTCGTAGCGGAAAGTCCGGACGAAGTCGCTCGCCATTGCTTCCGTGACGTCGGAGAGGTATTCCGGCTCGGGAAGTAAGTCAATGAGAACCTGCTCGGCACCGGTCGGGTCGAGGTGCATGATGGCAGCGATGTTCCATCCGGCGTAGCTCGTGATGCCGCCATTGCCGAGAGGTCCACGGTCGCCAGCTACCCAGGCGGCCCGACCGCGGCGCATTCTATCGATGTCGGCGCGGATGAGCGTCACCAGGTCCACCATATCTTCGGGTTTTCCGACCTGTGCAATCGACGAGGCTAGGTTGGCTTTCTCCTCGCCGTAGAAATCGTCCCGGCGGAGCACGATATCGACGCTGCCTTTGAGGTACGCACGGAGGCGTGCCTTCAGGTCGTCGTCCGCGATGCAAAGCGGTTCCCAGTCTGACCGGGCGACTCTGCTGAGAAGGTCCGCCGCGACTTTGATGTCCAGTGGATAACCACTAGTGACGGACGAAAGGACGCCAGCCGTGGCGACATCACCGGGAAGGCGGCGAAACAAGGTCTCCAGTTGGTTCATAACCTGCCACTCGAATTCGTGCTGCACGCCAGGCTCCGACTCCACCTTGCGCCGCAGCTCGCGTAGTTTCGCAAATACGCGCGCTGCAAGCTCTGTATCCGCGCAAGCGGCGATCACCGTAATCATGCCCTGAAAGTTCGCGTTCTTTAAGTCTTCAGTCTCGAGGCTCTGCAGGTATTTCTCACCAAGGCCGTCAGGAATGGCGGTCGCGAATGGCAACCAGTACTCGTGCTCGTAGAGGGCGCTGTTGGCAATCTGGACGGCCACCCACTCGCTCACCCAAGCGGGATCGATTTTGCGCAGATGTTTGAGCGCCGGTTGGATGTAGTGCGAATATAAATTTCGCATGTTGCCGCCGGACAGCGCCGCCATCGCATCCTTTATGACACCGTCTAGGCCTGTCTCACCGAAATCGATCAAATCGAGCGCGGTTCGCAGTCGTGTAGGATGGTCCGTAGTGCTCTCGATGAATTTCCGCATCGCGGCGATCGTCTTTGGTCTGAGCACTACAGGCATTCGGTCAGCGTTCTTGCGTGCAACATCCTCGAACGTTTGCGCATTCATCGACTCGATGAGGTGGGTCAGCGCGTCATCAGACTCAGTCCACATGAGGGCTGAGGCCGCCGCTGTCTTAACCCTGTCACTGTTATCCTCAGCCGCGAAGGCCGCGACCTCGCCATCGACACGATGATGAAGTAGCTCGGAGATGAAATCCACTCGCGCCTCTTCAGTCCAGCCGCGCACCTGTTCGCGCCAGTTCGGTCCGAGTGACGAGACTTGGATGTCTGGCCAGAGCCTGTACGTGCGAAGCCGCGTTTGCTGGTCTTGTCCCGACAGAAGTGGCACTATGATATCGCTGAAGTCGTCTGCGCCGGTGGCGAGCATGGCGGCGAGAGCATACTGCCGGAAGTTGCCGTCGCGGATCGCATAGACGGCGCGGAAGCGCTCGCCGACCCTAGCCCTGACTTCATTCCAAACGGATGTGCCGCAAAGCTGCGCAAGCTCTCCGGCGAATACGAGGTCGACAGCGAGCGTTATCTTCACCAGCTTCTCTCCGGCGCAAATGTCTCGCTTGTCGGTTTCGCCATCGCCGGTCTGCTCGGCAAACGTCTCGGCGATCATGCGGAGGGGTTCGGTCCAAGACGGGTCGTTTACGTAGTCGACAGTGAAGCGGCCGGCCGCATCGTGGTCTTCGTCGTGCAGGTCGAAAAGCCGTGCGCGGACGTCGAGTGCAGCGTAGTACTCCTGAAGTTGCTGATGTTCGAACTGAAATGCCGTTTGCGGGTAGTCGATGCGCTCAAGAACGTGGTGCCCTGTAAGCGATGCAAGGACCGTCGGCGCTCCCACCGCCTCGATCTGCCCTTGGTCCGCAAGCTGTTGTGCTACCGCGCAGACGACGGCGCGGGCGTCAGTCTCAGGCAATGCTACCGTACCTCGGCTGGTCATCTCAATTGCGAGGGCCTTTAGGTAGTCTTGTTGTCGGCCGAACGTCGGTGCTGCTTGCAGCGCGTTTCTGTGTTCGTCGCGTTGTTCTTGCAAACGGAGAACTTGGTCTACGATTCCGATTTTCGTGAATGGAATTTCGGCGTCTGCTTCAAAAAGCGAAGCGACTTCCGAAAGGATGAATGGCGTTCGGGTCAGCTCGTTGAGTGACGGGTCGGCATCAATGCGGTCGCGAAGCTCGGCACCTTTTATGCCAAGGCGGGCCTCCAGATAAGCGGCCCGCTGCGTACGCCGCAGGCGTAACAACCGCAGCCGCAAGGCACCGGGCAGCGGCGGCGTCAAGTGGTGCGTGCGGGTTGCGACGATGATGCCCGCGCTCGGAAAATCACGCTCCAGCTCCCGGAGTGCGTCGTTCGCCTGAACTGAATTCGACTCCGCAATTTCATTCCAGCCGTTCAACAAAAACAGGAAAGGCTCCGTCTGCTGCACACGCGCAAGGTCGGAGGCCGCTAGGCCTTCGACTTGGAATGCAGGCATACCGGCAATGTATTCCAAAATTCCCCGGCGCGACGATGTCCATGTTGGAAGTTCGACGATGAATGACGTGCCGGCGGTGTGCGCGCGTTGCGCGAGCTGGATCAGCGTCGTGGTTTTTCCGCAGCCGGCCGGCCCCTCGAGAACGATACGACTGCCCTGCGATAGCGCCTGGTCGATCTGCTCAAGCGAGAGCACGTTGGCAGACTCTGCGCCATTCGGGTCAAGCCGCACCGCTGTTAGTTCGATGAGCGGATATCTTTTTGTCTTGCTAGCCCAGGTCCGCGTGATAACTTCGGCTGCGCGTCTTATTCTATCAATGAGTTCTGCGACACGCGGTTCGGCATCGATATCAAGGTGAAGAAAGCTGGCACGGAGTGAGACGTTCTCGGGCATCATCATCTGCGTGATGATTTCCTCGCGCTCGATGATGTGAAGTTGTAGGTCATGGTCCTTCTGAATTTTCTCTTCCCACCGCTTTCTGTCGGCGTTGCCCACTTTAGAGGGCGTCACGAAGAGGAGTGTCTTTAAGTCAGAAAAGTTTTTCTTAGCGTTCTTCGCGTCCTCAGAAATCTTATTCAGTGTTGGTGTGATCGAGGCGGCGAGCCCCTTTCCAATTTTCTCCGGCGTCAGGCTTGCGGGTGCGTAAGCATCAAGGCCGAGATCCTTCTTGCGCTGGCGAGCGATAAGTTCGGGCCAGCGCTTCTTACCAAGTACTACGGCCAGTCCCTGAAAACGCATCCCTTCTTCTTGAGAGACAAGCTCATCGAGTGCCCTTTCGATATCGGTTCTTAGAACAACCATTTGTACCTGTGCCACATGTTGTTCGAGCTAAACAGGCGGTCCGTCAGGGCCACCTGCACCTGCATCAGATTTTTAGCCGCTATTTCTTCCCGAAGGGGCAGCAAACCAAAGTTCCAAACACAAAGTCCCTTTTTGTATCGAGATAGGCCGGAAACACATTGAGCCCATCTGAACCTGATTCCTGCACTTGCACTTCTCTTTCACCGTCCTGTTGGTTTTGCTCTTGAGCGATCATGCGCCCTATCCTGTAGTGGCTAACGCCCCGGATTTGCAGCGCGCCCATCAAGTTATGCTATAGAACTGCATTTTACTCCGATCGGAAGGACATGCAGAAATAACCTTTTGGCTCATCATACAATCTATGGTCAATTACAAAAGGTACTGCAAATCTCTCTTGTAGATCATTAGTGCTTATAATTCAAACACTTTTCCCATAATAACATGGTCATCCTCTTTTCCTGGCAATAGCCGGAAAATAGAATGCCCATTGTTTCGTCGGAAAATTTAAAAATGTCAAGGGCTCGATCTTACGCCCTGCGACTGCGGCTGTCTATGTGGGACTTTAAACTATGGCCCGGGCGGTGTTTTCTCCTGCTTTCTGGTTTCGACGAACCAGTCGATCAGCCTGCGGGCGATGCTGACTTTTTGGGGGATGTTTGGGAGTTTTTCCGGATGGAACCAGCCGGCTTCGACAATTTCCGTTCTGTCTATTTTCAGTTCGCCGCCGGCGTATTTTGCGGTAAAGCCGATCATCAGGGAATCGGGAAAGGGCCAGGGTTGGCTGCCGAAATAACGGACATCCCGAACCTTGATGCCCACCTCCTCCTTGATTTCCCGGTGAACTGCCTCTTCGAGGGTCTCGCCGGGTTCCACAAAACCGGCCAGGACGCTGAATATATCCGTTTTGAATCTTGTGCCGCGGGCCAGAAGCAACTGGCCGTCTCTTTCCACCAGGACGATAACGGCCGGTGAGATGCGGGGAAAGACCATCATCCCGCAGGTGGGGCATTCGCGGGCGTGCGCTTCCCTGGCAGACACCGTCTCCCTGCCGCAGCAGCCGCAGTAGCGGGCCGTTTCATCCCAGTCCAGAAGGTGAAGGGCCTTCATGGCAATGGAAAAGAGAGGTTCGGTCAGGAGCCCGTGGATTTCGCGCAATCCGGAAAAGACGGATTTCGGTGGGAGGGGACTCTTTTCCGAGACCTCGGCGCAATAGCAGTCAACCCCCGCCAGGGTACCCAGGTATTGTTCCCTGATCGTCGAAAAGCCGATCGATGGCGGATCGACGATCAGGGGAACGGACACGGAGAGGTCTTCTTCCAGAATCAGGATCTTATGATCTGCAAATAGAAACCACCACGCCGGTTTCGTTTTCTTCGGTGGCGGAAATCCAGAGGGAATCAATTGTTCAATCATCGGTATATCATGCCTGTCGCTTTAATGGGCCTGCTCTGTCCGGTTTGTGCGGCGCTTTTTCCTATCCTCATGAACGGCAGCCGCCTTCGCTGCCTTCCTCGGGCAGATTGGAGGTGAATTGAAATCCCGCCTGTCCGCAGGCTTCGACAAAATCGAGTTGAATCGGTTTGGCCTTTTCCAGGAGATCCTTGTCGATCGAAAAGGTGATCCCCTGTTCCGTAAAGACCGTGTCATTTTCCTTCGGCTCATCCAGAGCCATGGCCAGAGAGGCGGGGCCTCAACAGGTCTGCAAGAGGATTCTGACCGTGTTGGGTCCCTCCTGGTTTCCCATAAAATCCTTGATCATATCCGCTGCTTTTTTCGAAACTTCGATCATGGCTTTTCCCTCCTTGAATTAAAATAGGTTCGTGTCGATCTCTCCTCGAGAGACCTGTCAGGCGGATCAGCCTCCCCCGAAAAGCGGGACGCCTCCCGTCTGTGACGCATCTCCCAGAAAGCCGACCGTCACCTTGTCTCCCTCCACAATGGCCGGAACGGTCCGCTTGCCGCCGGAATCGGCAAGCATCTCTTCAAGCTTTGCCGGGTCGCCGTCGACATTGATGAAAACGGCCCCTCTCATTCCCAATATGGATCCCAGTGACGTTCCAAGCCTTCCTGTATAAATCCCCTTAGCTTCCTTGCCTCTGCAAGGGCCGTGTCGTAGTTCGGCTGGTTGGCAATTTCGGGTACGATCTCCGTATAGCGGATTATATCTGACTGGTCGATGACAAAAATGGCGCGTGACAGAAGTCTCAACTCTTTGATCAGGACGCCGTAAGCATTACCGAAGGATGCGTCCCGATGATCCGAAAGCGTCCGGATATTCTCAATGCCGGCGCTGGTGCAGAATCGAGCGATTGCAAATGGGAGATCCATACTGATATTGATTACGGATACCTTGTCTCCGAGAGCCCCTGCTTCCTCGTTGAACCTCCTCGCCTGAAGGTCACAGACAGGTGTATCGAGGGAGGGTGTCACACTGATGATTTTGACCTTTCCAGCAAAATCGGAAAGCTTGACTTCGCGAAGATCCTTGTCGAGTACCGTGAAATCCGGCGCCTTGTCGCCGACTTTTACCCCGTCACCTATTAATGTCAACGGGTTTCCGGCAAATGTCACTAACCCTTTTCTTTCCATACTCACCTCTCGTTAATTTTCTCCAGCCTTTTTCCCTCGGATGAATTTTAATCCCGATACAGAGCATATTTGATTTCCAATTTTTTTCTCACGATTAGGAACGTTTGGATTTCAATTCCATATCGTCAAGCCCTGATCGATAAAGTCCACCGGTGGGCATTATTTAAAGGGCTATCTATACAGTCTGCTCAATTCTTGCGAGTTCATGCCGAATCAAAGAACAAGGCCGGTTATGAAGGTCTTCAATTCATTGAGATTCTGGCAGGAGCGGACGTCGTCGCAAAAGGGGCGGTAAGCTGCAATGGCGCTGTCGCCGACGTCCCAGAGGCGTTCCGGTTCAGGGTTGAGCCAGATCACACGGCGGCAGTGTTCCCGCATGTCCTCCAGAATCTGAGCCTTTGGATCCAGAAAATTGGTCCGACCGTCGCCCAGAATGATCAAGGTGGTCTTCTTATCGAGAACATCGAGAAATTCTTCCTGAAACTGGGAAAAGGCCATTCCGTAATCGGAGATCTCCAGATCCTCGTCGATGTGGCTGCGTGTCTCTCCATTGCCATAGACTACGTAGCTTGGCAACTCCAGTTTGAACCTGGCCATGATCCGGTCAATGGCATCCATGATGGTGTGGTCTTTCATCGTTTCGCTCACGTCCGTCACGCGGGCGATGAACACGAAGCTCCGGACCCGGCTCAGGCAATCCTGGATGGAATAGAGGATGTTGAGCATGAACGGAACAGCCTTCCAAACGGAGTAGGAGACGTCGCAGAGCGCCACGATCTTTGCTTTCCGCTTTTGTCGCCGGCGGAAGAAGAGTTCCAGGGGAATGCCCTCGTAACGGGCGGCGCGGCGGAGCGTCTGCTTGATATCCACGATTCCACTGCGTTTTCTGCGATACTGCCTCGCAACGAGGTCCCGCAGCTTGCGGGCCAGACGTTCGATGGCCAGATGAACCTCCCGGGCCTCTTCTCTGGTGAGTTGGAAAAAGGGGACTTCCTCGAGATTCCTGGCCCGCCCGGGGGCATGGTCGGCATCTGCTCCCGGCAGCTTTTGACCAGGTGGGACGTCGGCCTGCATCTGACCGGCAATGCCCAACCGTTCCAAAAGGAGATCATCAAGACTCCGTTTCTCGATGTCGGCATCCTCCAGATCGCTTTCCGTCAGGAGTTTAGCGGCCCTTCCGTGCAGGACCTTCTTCTGCAGGGCAGAGAGGATGTCGGAAAAGGAAAGCTCCGCCGCATCCGCCTCGAGATCCAGGATTTTCTGAAGTTCCTGGAGGAATGCAGCCCGGTTTCCTGCGAGAAAATCGAGGAATTCCAGGGCGGAATCGGATCTCTGGGCTTCCTGGCTGAAGGTGTCCACCAGATCGATCAGACGGTTGGACAGCGCCCGGGAGCGCATGTCGTCCGCGCCGATTTGCAGGGTGTGGAAATAAAGGTCATAAATTCTGTCAAAAAGTTCCCGGTCTTTTGCCTCTTTGACGAAGTTGGTCCGCAGAGCCACACGAAAAGGCTCTTCGGGGGCGAAGTCAATCAGCTCCAGGCACCGGACGGCGTTAATGACTTCCGACGTGGAGACCCTCAATCCTCCCGCGCGGCACAGGGTGGCAAACTGCAGGAGCGCTTGAAGCATGGCCTACCCCCTTCAGGCTGAGCTTAAACCGTCTTGCGGCGGATGGGAGAAATGATCCCGGACCTTCTGTGCATCCGCCTCGCTCTTGCAAAGGACATTCAGGGTCCCCCTGATCACTTCCGGCTTGATCTCGAACATCTGCAACGCGATGAGGGACCGCGTCCAGTCCACGGTTTCCGAAACGCAGGGCTTTTTCTTCAGATCCAGTCCCCGGATCGTCCGGACGGCCTCGACGATCTTTTCGGCGAAAACCCGGTCGATGCCGGGAAATTTCACCTCGAGAATTCCCAGCTCCCGCTCCTTGTCGGGATAGTCGATGTGCAGGTAGAGGCAGCGGCGCTTGAGGGTGTCGCTCAGTTCGCGGAAGGCGTTGGATGTGAGAAACACGAAGGGAATGTTCCGGGCGCTTTTGGTTCCAAGCTCAGGGATGGTCACCTGAAAATCACTGAGCAGCTCCAGGAGAAAGGCCTCGAACTCCGGATCGGTCTTGTCGATCTCATCAATGAGGAGCACCACCGGTTCTTCAGAAGTGATGGCCTGAAGGAGGGGGCGGGGATTAACGAACCGATCGGAGAAAAAGGCATCTTCCTGCAGGGCGATCCGGTCCATCGCCTCTGGAAGCGTCCGGGCGTCGGCAATGATGTCCTGGATCTTCTCTTTCAGCATCTGGGTGTAGAGGAGCTGTTTGGAATATTCCCAATCATAGAGGGCCTTACTCTCATCGAGCCCTTCATAACACTGAAGCCGGATCAGATCCCGCTTCAGCGCCTTTGCCACGGCCTTGGCCAGTTCCGTTTTGCCCACACCCGCCGGCCCTTCCACGAGAACCGGCTTTTGTGTCGCCCCCGCCAGGAAAACGACCGTGGCGATCTCCTGGGAGGAAATGTACCCGACCTCCCGAAGCTTTTTGTCGGTATCCGCCACATTTTTAAAAGACATCGCCGGCCTCCTCATAGTAAACAAGCTGGATCAGAGTGGACAACATTTCTGCTTAGATTTTCACACAATATATGCTTAATTTCAACTAGTTAGTTTGTCTGCGCCACGTGGTTCTCTCCCCGAGAGAACAGTTATATTGCTCAGCCACCGCCGGAACCTCCGTCCGGGGAGAAACCGACCATCACCTTTTCCTCATCCACAATAACGGGAATGATCCGCTTGCCGTCTGAATAAGCGAGCATTTCATCAAGTTTATCCGGATTGCTCTCAACATTGATGAAAATGGCCTTTTCTCCATAGGCTGCACGGGCCTGCCGAGTAAAGGGACACGTTTCTGTTCCGTAAATTTTGATCTTCTCTGCTGTCATCACTTTCTCCTTTCTTCTCCATCTTTAAAAACGCCCTTTTTCCCTTCTGGATAACTCAATCTTTACAGGCAAAATGACAGACTCCCGTGGGGGTTTCCTTGGTGTAGGGGAAATATTTTCTCTTGAACCAGAGGGCCACGTTCACCAGGGAAATAAGAACGGGGACCTCCAGCAGTGGGCCGATGACGCAGGCAAAGGCCTCTCCGGAATTGATCCCGAAGACGGAGATGGCCACGGCGATGGCGAGCTCGAAGTTGTTCGAGGCGGCGGTAAAACTCAGGGTTGTGGACTCTTCATAGGTGGCCCCGACTTTCCGGGACAGGTAGAAGGACACGAAAAACATGGCCACAAAGTAAATCAGCAGGGGAAGGGCGATCCGCGCCACATCCATGGGCAGTTCAATGATGTATTCCCCTTTCAGGGAGAACATGACGAGAATAGTGAACAGCAGGGCGATCAGGGTGATAGGGCTGATCTTAGGGATAAACTTTTCTTCGTACCAGACCTGACCTTTCGTCTTCAGGCCGACGAACCGGGAGATCATCCCGGCGATAAAGGGGATGCCCAGATAGATGAAAACGCTCTGGGCGATCTGTCCGATGGAGATGTCGACGACCGCCCCTTTCAGGCCGATCCAGGTGGGGAGTATCGTAATGAAGATGTAGGCGTAAAAGGAAAAGAACAGGACCTGGAAGATCGAGTTGAAGGCTACCAGACCCGCACAGTATTCCCGGTCCCCGTCGGCCAGGTCGTTCCAGACGATGACCATGGCAATGCACCGGGCCAGGCCGATGAGGATTAACCCCACCATGTAGGTGTGGTAGCCGGAGAGAAAGGATATCGCCAGGAGGAACATCAGAATCGGCCCGATGACCCAGTTCTGTACCAGGGAAAGAACCAGAACCTTGTAATTGGAAAAAACCTGCCCCAGCTTCTCATACTTGACCTTGGCCAGGGGCGGGTACATCATCAAAATCAGGCCGATGGCTATGGAGATGTTGGTCGTTTCGACCTGGAATAGGTTGATGATGTCCCGGATGCCAGGATAGAGGTATCCCCCCATCACACCGATGAACATGGCCAGAAAAATCCACAGAGTTAAAAACCGGTCCAAAAAGGAAAGTCGTTTCACCGCAGCTTGTGCCATATTTCCTCCCTTACAGAATAGGTTTACTCAATGCTGGTCGAAAAGAATCAATCATCGCAGTAAGTTTTATCTTCCTTCATATCACGTGCTATTATAAATCAGATTTAGTTGACAAAATCAACTAAATCTGCGAAAAAAATTTTCAGGTAGTATAACCTCCCTTCATGGTGGGATTATTCAGAGTGGAGAAAATGGATCGATGGAATCTCAGGCAAGGCAACTTGTTAGTTTGATTGAGAATATAACGTACGCTTTCGGGATGCAAAGTCTCGATGGGCAATGCTGCAATGAGAATATCTCCCATGGCGAGTTTCGCGCCCTGCAGGTTGCATTGAATCAGAATCTCTGCACCATGCAGGATATCGCAAGGAGCGCGGCGGTCACGAAGAGTGGTGCGACCCGCATTGCCAAACGGCTGGAAGACAAGGGACTGGCAAATCGTCAGCAGGATCATAAAGACGGAAGAATCTGCTGTGTAACGCCAACGGAAAAGGGCCGAACGCTCCTGAACCGTATTGACAATCAACTGATGGATAGAATGGGGGAGATTTTGGCAGCCATGGACCCCGCCATGCGGGACATCCTGATCATCAGCCTGAATGCCTTTGTTCGAGCCGTGGAGCAGAAGGAAATTGGCGACGGCCATGAGCGGGAAACGTGCTGTGCAATGGGGGTAAATCCTTTCCCGGACAATGGTTGATCTGCTCAACCATATGGTGATCGAACTGCAGCGCTTTTTATGGAGGAATCAAAAAGAAGCTGCGAGATTTTTTAAAAGGGGACCATGGGCAGGAGGAATGCATGGCAGAAGAACACAATAACAAACTTTCCTTAAAAACACTGGATAAGAGGCAGCTGAAACCGGCGCCGACAGGATGTATCTCGACGGAAGGGGCTTCTGCCGACGACAAGCCTCCCTGTTGAGGACCCCCAACCTCTACCGGTGGTGGAGAGATCAACGAGACAGTTCCCGGTTTCATTCGGTGGCTGATGACCGGGGCGGGACAGGTGCCGCAGATTGCCACGACGCTTACCTTCGCCGACCGTCTCGGTACTTGGAAAGCCCGTTGGGGTATTGGCCGGATGAACTATATGGTGCCCCCGGGCCTTTATGCGATCGGTGCTCCGACGCCGGATGATCCGGTGCTGGTCACCGCCAACTACAAAATGAGCTATGACATCGTCCGCAGCGTCCTGGGAGGACGGAATGCCTGGCTTCTCGTCCTGGAGACCTATGGCATCAATGTATGGTGTGCAGCGGGAAAAGGGACCTTCAGCACGGAAGAGCTGGTGCGGCGCATCGCCTTGTCCAATCTGCCCAAGGCAGTCGCCCACCGCCGTCTCATTCTGCCTATCCTGGGGGCGTCGGGGGTGGCGGCTCACGAAGTGACAAGACGAACCGGCTTCAGCATCCGGTACGCGGCCATCCGGGCTGGAGATATCCCGGCATACCTGGACAACAATATGGTGACGACATCTGAAATGCGGGAACAGACTTTTACTCTTCGGGAACGGGCGGTGCTCATCCCTGTGGAATTGGTGCAGGCCCTCAAGCCAACGATCATGGTGGCGGCAGCGCTGTTCATTATAGCGGCACTGTGGCAGGGGACTCAGAATGGGATCATAGCCGCTTTCGCCTATCTCGGCGCAGTGGTCTCCGGCGTTGCGATTGCGCCACTGTTTCTTCCCTGGCTGCCCGGCAGAAGTTTTTCCGTCAAGGGCGCTCTGACAGGGTTGGTATGGATTACAGCCTTCTATCTTCTCGCCGAAGGGAGAGCGTGGAGCGGACCTATGACCGTCGCTGCCTTTCTTGCACTTCCTGCAGTGAGCGCCTTTTATGCGCTCAATTTCACCGGATGCACCCCCTACACGTCACGCTCGGGGGTGAAAAAGGAGATGCGGACCGCGATGCCGGCTATGGGAATTGCGCTTGTCCTGAGTGCAATCTCTGTATTGGCGGGAAAATTGCTGTGAAGAATTTGGGGGGGGGCTATGAAGGGTTTCAGCTATTTGCGCAACGTTTCCACACTGGCGTTGGCTACTGAGAAATGCATTGGCTGTGGCAGGTGCCTGGAGGTCTGTCCGCACCAGGTCTTTTCGCTCGCAGGGGGAAAAGCTCGGATCATTGACATCGATGCCTGCATGGAGTGCGGCGCCTGTGCCAGGAACTGTCCTGCCGATGCTCTCTTTGTCGATGCCGGTGTCGGTTGCGCAACAGGACTCATCAATGAATGGCTTCTTGAACAGAAATTCTATCGTGTCCGTAAGCAATGCTGCGGATGACGTATTGCTATCCGGGCGGTCGGTCGTGTCGGATCTTTTTTCCCGGGATCGTTTTCTGTGCTTCTAATGAACGATAATGATAGTTGGCGGTTATAATGAAAACCATAACGATTCGCTGGAAAAGGCTTGTTGACAGGGAGGAGCGGACTTGCCCCCGCTGTGGCATTACCGGTGAAACCGTTCAAAGCGCAGTCGGCAAGCTGAAAAAATCCCTGGCTGAACTGGGCATTGAGGTTATCTTGAAAACGGAAGCCCTCAACTTTCCCATGTTTTCCCAGGACCCTCTGCAATCCAACCGCATCTGGGTTGGAGAAAAACCCCTGGAGGAGTGGATCGGAGCTGCCGTGGGGCAAAGTTCCTGTTGCGATGTCTGTGGGGATTCAGAATGCAGGACCCTATCGATCGGAAAGAACATCTATGAGGAGATACCGGAAAAATTTATTATTCAAGCAGGTCTTCTGGCTGCGGCGGAGCTTTTTGCAGAGGGACAGCCGGGAGATAACTGCTAAAAAAATGACGATATTTCATTTATAAGGAGGTTAACATGTCACCGCAAATCACTTTAGGGTCCTGCTTTTGATGACCGGGAGAACCGCAAGAATACCGTGCCGTATTCTTTCCCGATGGTTCCAAGGTCAATGTGACGGGTTTAAACAACATTTTTCAACATGCTTACAAGGAAGGGAAAATTCCTGATAAGGAAACGGCGAAATATCTCATCAACCAGCTGGGGGAAGTCAATTACATTCCCGCCAACAGCGTCAGAGAGTACGAACATGCCGTTCTGAAACAATATCAAGAATATTATGAGTTGATGGAAAAGCGCAAAGCCAGGGATGCCGGTTCGGAAAAACCCGAGAAAAGCAAACCCTGATTCAGGTGCGGTGTGTCTGGTATTGCTGCAGGAGGAAAAACGATGTCTATGGCTTCCATGACGGAAGAAAAAGCGGCCAAGGGTTTTAAGGAGGGCTTCAACTGTTCACAGCAGGTGCTTGCCTATGCAGTGGAAAGGCACGGCCTTGGCATGGATAAGAAGGAGGCCTTCAAGGTTGCTGCGTCTTTCGGCGGGGGAATGTGCAATGGTGATGCCTGTGGCTGTGTGTCCGGGGCACTGATGGCCATCGGACTGAAATTCGGTCACTGCGAACCCAATGATCAGGAAACCAAGGCGTTGCTTAAGGCGAGGACTGTGGAGTTTGAAAAAAGATTTCTTGAAAGAAACGGAAGCCTGATCTGCAGAACCATCCTGGGTTACAACGTGACGGTGCCGGAAGATCTGGAAAAAATCATGGAAAAGAATCTGTTCTTCACGGTGTGCACGGGCCTTATCTGCAGCGCCTGCGAAATCCTGGACGAAATGCTGTAACAGGCAGGATGAAACTCATGAGCAGCCGCACATTCCTGGAGGACTGCCGGGCAGACTTCCCCGCCCTCGGGAGAAGTCGAAACGGGAAGCCTCCCGTTTACCTGGATAACGCGTGTACGACGCTGGTGCCCAGACAGGTCATGGAATCTCTCCAGGAATGCTACGCGAACTATCCTGCCTGCGGTGGACGAAGGAGCCGCCACTGGTTTGCCGAAGAGGTATCCGATCTCATCGAAGGAAATCCCGATAAGGGCATAAAGGGTTCACGCCGGATTATTGCCGACCTTATCCATGCCGGTTCTGAAAACGAAATTCTCTTCACCCTCAATACGACCCATGCCCTCAACATGGTGGCTCTCGGCTTCCCTTTCCGTTCCGGGGACGTTGTTCTGCTGACTGACAAGGAACACAACTCGAACCTAATTCCCTGGCTGAGGCTGCAGAAAGCAGGGCTGATCCGGGTAGATTACACCGTGCCCGATGATCGGGATCTCTTCGATCTTGATGCCTTCGAGCGGAAAATGAAAAATGGCCGGGTGAGGCTGGTCAGCATGGGCCATACGTCCAACGTAACCGGTTACACCCTTCCGGCAAGAGAAATCATCCGCATTGCCCATCGATACGGCGCCCTGGTCCTGCTGGACGGCGCTCAGGCCGTTCCCCACCAAGCGATCGACGTTCAGGACCTGGATGCCGATTTCCTGGCGTTTTCCCTGCACAAGATGTGCGGCCCGCGGGGTGTGGGGGTGCTTTATGGGAAAAAGGAACTGCTGGGTCGGCATCTTCATGAAGACGAGAGGAGCGGGTTCGTTCTGGAACCGGTAGTTCTGGGCGGGGGAACGGTCGCCGATGCCACTTATTCCTCCTACAGACTCTTGGATCCGCCGGAGTGCTTCGAAGCGGGAATTCAGAATTACCCCGCGATGATCGCCGCAGGCGCAGCCGTCCAATACGTGCAGCGAATCGGGATGGACCGGATCAGCACCCATGAGGGCCGGTTGAACCGTTTTTTGACCGGGGAACTGATGAACCGTTATGGGGATACGGGGTGGTTCCGGATCGTCGGGCCGCAGGATGCGGAGCAAAGGGGCGGAATCCTGACTTTCGAGGTCAAGCGGCCCAATGCGGTGAGAATCGCCGAAGAGCTGAGCCGGAAAAGAAACGTCATGATCCGGGACGGCGTTTTCTGTGTCCACTCGTATTTCAACGAGCGGTTCGGACAGGGATGGACCCTCCCCCGATCTCACGACGAGCATCGCATGGTGTACCGGGTTTCCTGTTACTTCTACAATACGGTCGAGGAGTGTCGGATCTTTCTCGAAGCTCTGGAGGAGATCTTCCGGGAGCGCAGTTATCTGTAAGGTTTTTGGTCAAGCGACATAAGGAGAGGGAAGTGCACGAGGCGATTATTTCCTGTTACCGCAATTTATTGAAAAAGGGATTCGAGCATGCCGGTTTCCTGAAGGATGCATCCATCTTCCTGAGGAATTTCGGCGAAGTCAGCCCCGTCTGCGGGAACACGGACGATTTCATGTACCTCTATCTCAATGTCATCGACAACGTCATTTCCGAGATCCGATACCAGTGCATCTGTGATCCGGCATCCAATGTAGCCATCGAGATTTTCTGCTCTCTTGTAGAGGAGAAGACCCTGGGCGAAGCCGCGCTGGTCAAGGAAGAGGCTTTTTTGCAGATTCTGGGCTGCGAGGACGAAGGAATGCGGGAAAAAGCCAGGTTTCTGCTGGATCTCCTTCACGAGGGAATTCTTGGCTACCAAGCGCAGAGATCATAAAACCCTTCTATATTCTTTCCTGAAATAAACAATCATAACAGTTTGATAGGAGGCAGGATTCCCCGTTGACCGGCCGATCTTTCATGATCTTCTGGTGTGTATATTGCAATAAAATCTTCGTTCAGGCCGCTCTGACCTGTTGATTTCCTTTGACAAGTTTTCCGATCTCGGGTATCTCAGATATCTCATTTAAGTTGAAGAAAAAAGTTAATCTTTGGAGTGCATTATGAAAAAGTGTCGGGTCATTCTGATCGCCTTCCTTTTCTTTATTGCCCTGCCATTGCCTTCCCTCGCCCGTGGGGAGACGGCTCCCGCACAACGTTCGCTTCAAGGCCATCAAATTCAGAATCCAGGCGCCAAAGAGGGAACTCCCCGTAACTTCGGCAAACTGGACAAGAACTGTGGGAATCCGGCGGATAAACAGGCTCCCCTTACGCATGCTCGCACTCAAAAACATAGAACCGACAAGAATATCCGAAAATCTATGGCTGCTCAGAGAATGACGCCTCTGAAGGGTTATGTGGCACTCGTGCAGGGAGCCGCCTATGTGCAGTTGAAGGGTAAAGAGGACTGGATAAGCCTGAGGACAGGAAATGCCGTTCCTCCACAGAGCAAATTGAAGACAGGTCCGGATGGCATCCTGGAAATTAAATATGAGGACGGAAGCAGTTTATTGCTTCGGTCCGAGACGGAAGTAACGATCCTCGAAGCCTGGAAGACCGGGACATTCCGTCTGCTGCGCGATTTTTTCCTCAGTGCGGGCCGGGTCATCGCGAAAGTGCAGTCGGCAACGGGGCGGTCCCCCCGATTTCGGGTGCACACCCCCAGTGCCATTGCCTCTGTCCGAGGGACGGAATTCCGGGTGGCCGTGGATAAGAAGCAGGAAACTTATGTGGAAGTCCTGAAGAGCAAGGTTACCGTAGATACGGCAACAAATGTGATCAATTTGGCGCAGGGTGAGGGAGCCAAGATCAAAAACGCCGCTGCTCCACCGTCGCAGCCTCGAAAGCTCCTGTTGGCGCCGAATCCCGTGGGAATGAAATCTTTCTACAACAGCGCGCCGGTCATTGCTCTTGCTGCAGTCGGTGGCGCTCAGGCCTATCGCGTCATGATCGCGAAAGATGAACAGGGAAAGCAACTGGTATGGGAAGGCGTCGTCAAACGCGGGGAGCGTTTTACGATGAATAGCCTTACAGACGGTTCCTATTATCTCCTAACGCAGAGCATCGATCCGATCGGTCTGGAAGGCGCGCCCTCCGAGGCGCATGCCTTTACGATTCGGCAAAACCCGCTGCCCCCCATGATTCTGATGCCGGGGAATGGGCTCAAGGTTGGAAAAAAAGAGACAACCCTGGAGTGGCTGTCTGTCGGCGATGCGGTACGGTATCATCTGCAGATCAGCGAGGACCAGGAATTCCAGAAGCTTTTTCTGGACAAGGCAGACCTTACAGACTTGACTTTCAAGCCCGAGGGGCTGGAGAACAAACCCTGTACCTTTAGGATTCGCTCTATTGCCAAAGATGATTATTCCGGCGCCTGGTCCGATCCCGTGTCATTTAACGGATCACCGCTGCCGCAGACTTCATCGGGAGATTTACCGGTTCTCTCCCCTGATGAGATCACCCTGAGATCGAACAGCGTGGGTGAAGGCTTTACCTATCATGTTCAAGTGGCGAAGGACAGTCAGTTTCAAGAGGTCCTGGTGGATCAGAAGGTGAGCAAACCGGAAATATCGATCAAAAAACCAAAAGAAGCCGGAACTTACTTTGTGCGCATGGCTGCCATCGACCGCAACGGCAAAGCCGGCGAATTTTCTCAGCCGCAGAATTTTACAATTCAAAACAGGTTCCCCTATGAATGGGTTGGAGGTGGGACAGGACTTCTTCTTTTAATTCTTCTTTTAGCCCTCTAAGAATTTATATGAAGAAAACCGGAAAGTTAATCCTTGTCGTTGATGACGACCCCAATCTTCGGCTCCTGCTGGCCATTCACCTCGAAAAGGCCGGCTTTCAAACGATCGAGGCATCAAACGGCGTCAAGGCCTTGCAGCTATTGCAGGACCATAAGCCGGATCTTATTGTCACAGATGCCGTCATGCCCCTGCTTGATGGCCATGGCTTGATTCGGGAGGTGAGAAGCGAGCCGGTGTTTTCCCGGATTCCCTTGATATTGCTTACGGGGAATGATGGCGGCCAGCCGGTGGAAAATGCCTTGCGCCCGGACGCTTACCAGAAAAAACCCTTCGTCTTCTCTGATCTGCTGGCAAAGGTGGAAAACCTGTTGTCCAAAGCCTGAAGCTTTTAAAACGCTGCTGTCCATGATCCAGATTCGGAAGATCCTTCTGTCTGCCCTTTGTCTCCTGATCCTTTGCGGGGTCGATTATCTCGGCTTTCTGGAGGGGATGAACAACTATTTCTACGATCTGGCCTTTCGTCTTCGTGGGCCGGAAAAACCCCTGGAAAAGATTCTCATTGCCGCCATTGACGAAAAAACCCTTTCTCGTCTCGGTCCCTGGCCCCTTCAGCGAACCTGGTATGCATCCCTCCTTGAAAGAACGAAGGCAGCCGACATCGTGGCTTTCGATATCGTTCTGGCCGAGACTTCCCCGGATGATCCCCTCCTTGCCGAAACCATGGATAAATACGGTCCGGTGGTTTTACCGATTCTCATCAATGAGGACCTGTCCATCGAATATCCCGTCCGGACGTTTTCTGCTCCCCTGGCGGGACATGTTCATGTTGAACGGGGCATTGACGGGGTGGCCCGGGAAGTCTATCACACCCTCTATTTTCAAGGGCGGCGGTTGCCATCTTTCGCTTCTGTAATCTATGAACTGGCGGAAAAGCGTTCCTTTTCCCGAAGCGCTCCTTTTGGGGAACATTCAAACGAAAGGGCCATTCTCCAGGAAAACCTCATGAGAATCAATTATTCCGGCGGTCCAGGCACGATTCCCCGGCTCCCTGTTCTCGACATCGTCCAGGGGGCTTATCCGGAAAGCTATTTCCGGGGAAAGATCGTTCTGGTGGGGATTACGGCCATGGGATTGGTGGACAGCGTCACAACCCCTTATGCCGAATCACGGATGGGCACGTCGGGGGTGGAAGTTCAGGCCAACATTGTCAACAACCTGCTGCTGGGCAATGCGATTCGTGTCGTCCCATTGGCCGGAAACTGGCTGATCGGTATTCCCGTCGCTCTTTTGCTGTGCTTCTGTTTCTTTCGATTGAACGAAAGAAACAGTGTCCTCCTTCTGATCGCCGCCCTGCTGCTTTATTCCCTTGTCACCTTTCTTGCATTCTCAATCTGGCACGTCTGGAATCCGCCGGCTGCGACACTGATCAGTTTTCCAATCCTTTTGACCCTGGCCTATCTTTTCAAGCTTCATGCAGCGGCGGTCAGCCTCGGCGCTACCTATGCCGCCATTTTGCCGCATCTGAGAAATGAGAGGGAAAAAGACAAGGCGGATTACGGAAGAGAAGGCCTTTCCGGTATTCTTACCCCCAGAGGGATTCAACAGCAGGCCCTTGTCCTTCATGACCTTGCCGATCAACTGATCTTTGAAAAGGAACTGTCCGATCGTATTTTACTGAGCGATCTCTTTGGTGTGGCAGTCTTCGATCCGGAGGGACGACTGATTCTGGCCAATCGCGATATCCATCGGCTGTGCGTGGAAAATGCGGTATCTCTGGACGACCGGGACCGCTTTCTTGCCGACCTGGCGAACCATGTCCTGGAAAAAGACGTGGGCAGCCCGGCCTTCGAGCAATGGCTGCAGATGGCTGCCATCACGGTCTCTCTAGGACGACCGGAAATGCGATACCTGAAAGTGGATCTCTCTCTCCTGTCCGTTGCGGAAAAAACGTATTCCCTGTTTATCCTGTCCGACATCACAAAGGTCAAGGAAGTGGAACTTCTGAAAGGTCAAATTGTTTCGATCGTTTCCCACGAACTGAGAACCCCCATGGCCAACATCCAGGGGTTCAGTGAACTGCTGGTGGGCAGCCTGGAGGGGGATTTGAAGCAGTATGCCGGGATTGTCCTGGAGGAATCGGAGCGATTGACCAGATTTATCAACACCTTCCTCGACATCAACAGGATAGAGGAGGGGCGGGAGCGGATTGAAAAGATTCCCGTACTGGTGTCGGACCTCCTCCGGCATGTTCAAACCGAGATGCAGCCAACGGCGAAGAGCAAGGCGATTGAGCTTCGTGTTGAGGCGCCCGCTGAAGGAACCCCTGTTTTGCTGGACAGCAATTTAATCGAACAGGCCCTTTTGAACCTGATCGAAAACGCCATCAAGTACAGTCCGCCGGACCGGGAGGTGATTCTCCGGGTTTCAGAAAGGTTGGACTCCGTGATCATCGATGTGGCCGATAGGGGGTATGGAATTCGAGATGAAGACCAGAGTCGGATCTTTGATAAATTCTACCGGGCGAACTTCGAGTGTGCTGAGGATGTAAAAGGATCGGGCCTGGGGTTGGCTTTTGTGAAGCAGGCGGTTGAAGCCCAGGGGGGGCAGGTGACCGTCCAAAGCACCTTTGGAAGGGGCTCCACTTTTTCTCTCCTTTTTCCCAAAACAGCGCCGGAACAAGGTTAATTCCGGTTCCAGATCAAAGACGACCTTTCAGACCAGGACTTTCCGGACCGCCCGAGCCAGATCCCCCAGGGACAGGGGCTTCATGAGGAATTGACGAATGCCGATTTCCCGCGCCTTTTCTTCGGAAATCAGGTCACTGTAGCCTGTGCACAGAATAATGGGGATGTCGCTGCGAATCTTCAACAGTTCCGCTGCCAGTTCATCTCCCCTCATATGGGGCATGGTCATGTCCGTGACGACAATGTCAAAGGAACCGGGTTGGGAGCGAAAGAGCTCCAGTGCTTCCGTGCTGCTTTGGCGGGCCGTTACTTTAAACCCGAGGGTCGTCAGCATGGCCTTGGTTACATCGAGGATGGCCGCTTCGTCATCTACGAAAAGAACGTGCTCACTGCCCTTGGGGATCGGTTCCATATCCTCGCTTTTCGTGGGTTCGACGGTGTCAATCAGGGGCAGATAAACGTTGATGGTTGTCCCCTGGCCCGGCTCGCTGACGACATGAATCCTGCCGCCATGATCCCGGACAATTCCATAGACAACGGATAATCCCAGCCCGGTGCCTTCTCCGGGTCCCTTGGTGGTAAAAAAAGGATCAAAAATCCGGTCAACGATCGCAGAATCGATCCCGTGTCCCGTATCCCTGACCGTCAGTCTGGCATACTCTCCCGTGGTCAGATTGAAGGCCGGCAGACGCATGCCGGGCTCGATCTTTTCCTGATCAAGTTCAATATCCAAGATGCCGCCCTTTTCCCGCATCGCATGGAAGGCATTGGTTGCCAGGTTCATCAGAATCTGGTGAATCTGGGTCGAATCGGCCAGAATCATGATGGATTGATCGGGAATCCACTGATTGATCTGAATCGTGGACGGGAGTGTTGCCCGAAGCATCTTGATCCCTTCCTTGATCAGGGGGGCAAGGAGGACGGGCTTTTTCTCCTGCTCCTGAGGACGGCTGAAGATGAGGATCTGCTTGATCATGTCCTTGGCCCGATTGCTGACCTGGAGAGCCCGATCAAGGTAAAACTGCCTTTTATCAGGGCTGGGGGTCAGCTTGGCCAGTTCCATATACCCGATCATGGAACTCAAAATATTATTGAAATCGTGAGCAATGCCACCCGCCAGTGTTCCGATGGCTTCCAGTTTCTGGACCTGCTTTAACATTTCATTGGCCCGTTTCAGGTCTTCGGTCCGTTCCTGAACCAGCGCTTCCATGTGGTGGTGGGAGTCGCGCAATGTTTTTTCAGCCTGTATCCGCCGGGTGACGTCCTCAATCAGCATGAGAATATTGCTGGACTCGCCGCAGGAGGGTAACCTTTTCACGGACAGGATGCGTTGATCCCGTTGTTCTGTTTCCGGCTGCTCGATCAGGATCGAATCCTGAGCATCAGAACCGAGCAGAGTCTCTATCTGGGTTTTCGCCGGGCCATCAAAGAGGGTAGGCAACGAAATCAGCAGAAGCTGATCCTGGGGTTTGCCCAGAATGTTCATGGCCGGGGCATTGACATAAACGATCTGATCGGAGCAGACTTCGATGATCCCTTCGGCAATGCTGTCGAGCATCGTCTGCAGGTATCGGTTCTTGGCAATCAGCTCTTTGGTTAACTGGCGCGCGGTGGTGGCTTCCAGCCCAATTCGGCCAAGCTCCGGGTGGCCATGGCCGTGGGTTTCTGCATCCTTGAGGACGGCAAAAACAAGGGCCTCCGTTTCCTTGAAAGACCCCTTGGCGATCAGGGCATCGGCGCCGATGCTGGAGGGATCCAAATCCAGCTCATGGGCAGCGGCCGACATGATTGCCAGATAGACGTTCTTCAGAGAATCCATCTGACGGATTCTTTGACATAACTCGTCACCATTGATGTTCGGCAGGAAGTAATCGCAGAGAATGATATCGGGGGTGTAATCTTCCAGGAATTTAAAAGCCGACAGGGCGTTCATGGTTGTGACAACATCATGTCCGGCATCCGTCAACTTTTTTTCTAAAAACAGGGAGAGATGATTATTGTCGTCAATGATCAGAATCTTTTTTCTCATGGTACCATCCTCAATATAAGTAAGATATTGCGAGATATAACATGGGAAAAACCTAATATGAGAGCCGCTTGGTCAATTCAGTTTCCTGCATGATTTAAGCCATCCTATGAACACTCGATCCGGAATGGGGCCGTTAATCAACTTTAATGAGGCGAAGGGAGTATGGCACAGGCCAGATGATCATTCAAGATAAAAAAGAGATCAAAACAGGGATGACCTTTTTTGGGAAACCACTGAGCTGATAAAACAGATCTGGATGAAGAAGGTCCTCTTCGGCTGGAAATGCCGGCAGAACGTTTTGTCGTCCTTGCATAACCCGTTGACTAGACAAGATAAAAGAGATAAGAGCACGATGTGCTTAAATTTAATGGCTAAAAGCACAAAGACTATTTTTCGATTTCAGGAGGTAATTTATGCCATCGGAGCAGCAAACCCGGCTGATCTTTCCCATGCTCTCGCCGAATGCCTCTGCAGGAGGGACCGGTTCTTCGACCCTGTTAAGTCTTCCTGACCTCCATCAATCTTTTGTCAGGGGCGCCTTGCAAACAGTCATCGGCAGAGTTCCCGTGGTAGAGGCCCACCTTTCCCGTCAGGACATTCTCGGCAGCCTCAAGGTCCGCTTCGGGATCGGACGGATGCGGTATTCGATCGATCCGGGTCTCTATGCCCTGGGAAATCCTGATGAAAAGGCCCCTGTCGTGGTTTCCGCAAACTACAAATTGAGTTTTGACTGTCTGCGGGAAGCCCTTCCCGACAGAGCCCTCTGGATTCTTGTCCTGGATACGAAAGGGGTGAATGTCTGGTGTGCCGCCGGCAAAGGCACCTTCGGGACAGAGGAACTGATCCGTCGTCTGCAATCCAGTGGTCTGGAACAGGTCGTGAGGCATCGTCGGCTGATTCTGCCACAGCTTGCAGCCCCGGGAGTAGCCGCCCATGAGGTTCGGAAACGGACCGGCTTTGCCGTATCCTATGGCCCGGTAGAGGCGCGGGATCTGCCCGCCTACCTGGATGCCGGAATGAAGGCTACAGAGGCCATGCGAAGGAAGACCTTTCCCTTTCGGGACCGGATCGTTCTTGTTCCGATGGAATGGATTCCCGCCTTGAAGCCTTTGATCCTGCTGTGCTTCTTCTTTTTTCTTACCGCTGGAATGGAGGGTGTATCCGAATGGAAAATGTCCCTCGCTCTCGATTCGGGAATGTTCATGGTCTCCGCCCTTCTAGGGGCATTTTTTGCCGGGACGACGATTACCCCGGCCCTTTTTCCCTGGTTGCCCGGCCGGGCCTTTTCCGTCAAGGGACTGTGCCCCGCCTGGATTTTAGTCTTGATTCTGCTGGACTTACGGTTGACCTCTCCGCTGTCGCTGACGCGGGTCCTCGAGTCTTTCTCCGTCCTCTTCCTTGTGCCTGCCGCTTCCTCCTATTGGGCTATGAAATTCACCGGATCCACGCCGATCACCTCCCTGTCGGGGGTTCGGAAGGAAATTCGCTGGGCCCTTCCCCTGCAGATTGCCGGCGGATTGATTGGTCTGGTTCTCTGGATTGCGGCGAAAGTGCTGTGGATCCTTTAGAAAACGTTAATCCATAAGAAAAGGAACAAAATGGAAACCTTGCTCTATTTGGAAAATGTGGTGACACTTCAGCTCGATGCAGAAAAGTGCATCGGCTGTGGTCTGTGCCTGGAGGTCTGCCCTCGCGGAGTCCTGAGCATGGAGAAGGGGCGGGCCGGGATTTCCAAGCGCGATGCCTGTATTGAATGCGGCGCCTGCAGCCGGAATTGCCCCACCGGCGCCTTTACTGTCGGGACGGGGCCGGGCTGTGCCACCGCCGTCATCAATTCCATGCTCGGCCGCAAGGGAGATTGCTGCTGTTGCCTTGATGATGGCGAGGGAAAAGGGGGCGGTCTCTCATCTTCCTGTTGCTGCTGACCTTTTCCGGATTGCTATTCACGACTGCTATCCCCGATCTTTCGAATATTTCGACGACGAAAGCTACCGCAAGGGATTGGAGCGGCTGCGTAAGGGATACGAGAAGCGATGGATTCCAAAAGGCAGTATGTAACTTTCTTGATTAACTTATTAAGTTGAAAAGGTTTAAGGAATCTTAAGGTTTATAGTAGTTAAAAAATCAGGGGATTCCCGATTGTATTGTGCTTCATTATTTTCTAGACTACACTCCTCAAAATTCGCAAATAAGATAAACTGCGGAATATTGTTCATCCGCATGAATGAACGGTGTTGAATGAGCATGTGGAGATGTTTCATTCAAAGGCTTGTCCACGGGAGGTCATTAAACGTTACCGATATTTAAAAACAGAAAAGAAAGGGGGTACGAAATAAAAATGAAAAAAAGATCCATAATGCTTCTTGCCTTGTTTCTGTCGATAGGCGTAATTTGTGGAACAGCCCATGCGGGAAAGATTGTCCTGGCCAATGATGAGTGGACTTTATCGAACTCAGGTTATTCCTCTGTCAATGACCCGGATCAGTTCGCAAAGAACGTGGCATCCTGGTTTACCGGGGGAATGGGAGGGGGTAATTTCCTGGCCTATTCCAATAATTTCGGACTAACAGGAAGCCAGTTGAGCAACACGATGACAGGTGCCGGGCATACCTGGACGGTATCAACTGCCGTCACTTTCGATCTGGCAACGTTATCGAGTTATGATGGTGTTTTCCTGGCAGGGTATTACGTAAACAACCAAGTGTTGATCGATTATGTCAATAACGGCGGTAATATTTACCTTGCCGGCGGCACTGGCGTTGGAGGAGCGGCTTACGAAGCAGGGCAGTGGAATGCCTTTCTGAATACCTTTGGCCTTGGTTTTGGCACGTTTTATAACGGAGTTGGCGGGAATATCGCGATCAGCAGTACCCATCCCATTTTTGCCAGTGTCGATCATCTCTATCAAAGTAACGGAAACGACACCCTGGACTTAAATGCCGGGGATTTACGGAATCAAGTTCTGATTTCTCAAAGTGGTCATGGTTTGTATGCCGTATACGATTCCGCTGTTCCTCTTCCGCCGAGCATCCTTCTTCTTGGAACCGGTATCATTGGTCTGGTGGGCTCCAGAATTTTAAGAAAGAAAAATTAGTTTCCTCCAGGGCAGGGATTTATCCCTGCCCTGTCGTTTCCCTACCGTGCTCCCTTATCAACAGGGAAAAAAGTCTCGGAAAAAACCTGTTCCTTCATTCCTCCACTTGAGACCATGGACCTTTGAAAGCCCTTCGAAGGAAAAGTCAAAAACTCTGGCCGGATTTTTACAGCAACTTTTAAAAGCCGCATCGATTTCATTCCTTCTTCCCCTCGGGAAATAGAGCTCGATAGGCTGTCGCGAAGCCGTCCTTGCCGGTGGCAAGCGCCAGGGTGAGAGGCATGATCTTCCGGGCGAGGACGAGCATGTCGTTCACAAGCTGACGGATGTCCCACTGGGCGTGGACGTCGGCCCGCAAGCGGGCCATGTGGTAGAGCTCCCGGGCGTTGACCTTGAGGATGGCCCGGCGGCGGTGGGCATTGGATAGGATGTAGGTGGCGGCCTGGGGGGCCCTTTGGACGATCTGCCGGTAGACGGCCTCTGTCCTGGCGATGACTTCGCGGAAAGCCGGTTCCATCCCGGTTTCCACAATGGCGGCAGGGATCGTGGCCCCGAGATCGGGATCGTAATCCTGAACGGTGAGGGTGGCCATCCGGTGCCGTTTGAGCTGGGCGAAACAGCTTGCCGAGAGGGTCAGCTCGAAGGTCAGGTCCGCGTATTCAAACTCCCGCAAAACGGTGTCATGTTCCGATAGAAAGCGGAAGGCTTCCTGCAGCAGGGCGGTTTTTTCGGCGGTGCCCATGCGGCGCACCAGGGTCCGGCAGCGGTCAAGGGACAGGGCCGAAGAGGTATGCAGCAGCGCCGCCAGGATTCGGTCATCTGCATCGGGTGCGGCGTCGATCAACCGGACGGCGCCCTGTTGGTTCTTCTCTCCGCCCAGGCCGCCTTCCCCATATCCTTCTTCCCCGGAATGCCGGGCTAACAGTGCCTCGCCCGCCCGACGCAGGGCCGATCGAGTATCCCGGTCAAAGGGGGTCGGTTCGGCATAACGGATCAGGGACGGGGCAATCTCAAAGGTCCGTTCATAAAGCTGCCGGCTGAAGGTCCGGCACTCCTCCAGGGGATGAGCGGCCAGCCGCCGCAGCAGGAGTTCCAGGTTGCGGGCGTTGAGGGTCATTCCCAGCTGGGCCTCCGTTGCCAGGGAGACGATGTAGCGGGCGTCCTCTTTGGCCCATCCTTCCAGGGTGGAGCGGTTTGCCGGAAGGGCGGCCATCTCCGGATGCTTTTCCAGAACGTAAGGCAGAAGCTTGTCATACAGGACGTGATAAAGGGCATTCTGTTTCCCGATTGTTTCCCGGAAAGTTTCTTCCAGACCTGCCTCCCGGACCTCTTCGGGAATGACGGCGTCATCGGCCAGCAGAATGTACCGCTGGGATTTTTCCGTGTAGGAGCAGAGGCGGAATTTTTCGATCTCCTCCACAACCAGCCGGGAAACCCCGATCACATCGATGTTGAAAATGGCGTGCTCGGCGACGGAACTGTGCCCCAGGCCGAAGACGATGGTCCGGTTGGACTGCCGGGCTTTTTCCACCTCCTCACGGGCAGCGGCCCGCAGCGCATCGACGGGACGGGGATCTCGGCTGATGCGGGCATAGGCGGCGGAAAGGGTTTCAGGGGTCAAATTGCACAGGTCGGGCCGGGCGGCCTGCAGCTGCCGGATCGTTTCGTAATCCAGATTATAGCCGGCAAGAAGAATCTTCATCATGATGTGTCTCCTTTTGAAAAAAAACCGTTTTCACAATATCATTGACATGGTTTTTAGCAAGGGCATATTAATCATATCTGATGTGTCTCGAACAGGTTTTTCGTTGGCTCTCAACGGGAATAATTGGATGATTAAGATGATTTAAGGGGAAGCAAAATGATGGAATGCACCGTCTGCAAACGTGAGGCTGAGAAAGCAGCGAAAATGAACTTTGCCATGCTGGATGGAAAAGAAATCAAAATCAAGATCTGCGAAAAATGTGCGGGAAAAATCGATGAAAACCTGTTCTACCTCCTCGTATGTAGAGGCTGCGGAGCCATCCTGTGGATGGAGAACAATGAGGAAGAAAAGGCATCCATCAAAGTCCAGGATGAATGCCCCGGATGTGCTGAACCGGTTAAAGCAGCATCCCTATTCCCTATGGTTTGAGGCATCTTAAATATCTGGGGACATTTCCGGAAAGAAAATTACAGGGCTCTTTCAAGAATCTTCCGGCTTATATCCACCGTAAGATCCTGAGTTTCCGATAGCGCCGTCATCCCATGAGCCTTCAGCTGTTCAATAATAACCGGTATTTTATCCGCTCCAATGCCATACTGGGAAAGATGAGTCTTTACACCAAGACTTTCAAAGAATTCTCTTGTTTTCTCGATGGCCGAATCTATCTTTTCCTCTTCGCTGCCGTCTCCTATGTGCCAGATACGTTCTGCATATTGGAGAAGTTTCGCCCGTTTTTGTTCGCGACGTATTTCCAGTACTGCCGGCAACACAATCGCCAAAGTCTGTCCGTGATCGATACCAAATAATGAAGTGAGTTCATGTCCGATGAAATGAGTCGCCCAATCCTGCGGAACCCCCGCACCAACGATCCCGTTCAATGCTAAAGTAGCGCACCAGACCAGATTGGCACGCGCCTCGTAATTTTCGGGTTCCGCAACGGTCGTTGATCCGATTTCAATCAATGTTTGTAGAATGCCCTCGGCGATATGATCCTGCAGCTTGCCCCCCACCGGATAGGTGAGATATTGCTCCATTGTATGGACAAACGCATCAATCACTCCATTGGCAACCTGGTTCCGGGGGAGCGTAAAGGTAAGAGTCGGATCTAAGATGGAAAATCTGGGAAAGGCTAACTGACTTATAACGACATATTTTCCGTGCTCATAACTGATGACGGCTCCGCTGTTCATTTCAGAACCGGTTGCGGGCAAGGTAAGTATGGTGCCGAACGGAACAGCTTCTCCTACGAAATCAAGAGGAATCGGCTTAAAGGCATAGTTCAACAGGTCACGCGGATTTCCTTTGTAATAAGAAGCAAGCGCAACGAATTTAGTCCCGTCAATGACAGATCCTCCGCCGACGGCAAGCAGGAAATCAATCTTCTCCTTCTGAACCGTTTCTACAGCCTTTATCAATGTCTCGTAACGGGGGTTCGGCTCGATGCCGCCGAATTCAGAAATCTTCCTCTTCCCGAGTACAGCTTTTACCTTGTCGATAAGGCCGCTCTTTTTAGCGCTTCCACCTCCATAGGTTATCAAGACCGTAGCCTCGGCTGGAATATATCTATTGATACCCTGAAGCCTGTCCTTGCCGAATAAAATCCGCGTTGGGTTATAAAAATCAAAGTTCAGCATCAGAAACCCTCCTTAAAATGGAGCTTCTTATTCCGTGATTTTAATTTTTCGCAACCACTCGGAAATTTTACTCTGAGCGGTTTTCACATCCCTTCCCCTTATGGCGACACCATCCAGCACCGTCGATTTCGGGCAAAGTTTCGACATATCTGCAGCGCTCCGTCCCAGACCGCTGCCTTCATGCGTGCAGAACGGGGCAATAGTCTTCCCCGAGAAATCGTATTTCGACAAAAAGGTTCTGACCGGAGCGGGAACCGTGCCCCACCAGTTCGGGTAGCCGATAAAAACCAGATCGTAAGATTCGATGCTCTCAATATTTGTTTTCAAGGCCGGTTTGTAGCCGGAATCCAGTTCCTGTCTTGCCTGTTCTACAACCGCATCGTAATCATGAGGATACGGCTTTTCTGCCTGAATTTCAAAGATATTTCCACCCACGCCCTTGTGAATTTGATCGGCGATTTCACGCGTGTTGCCGCTGTGGGAAAAGTAAGTGACTAAAATTTTTTTCATATTTGCCTCGTTTTGTTTCTGTTCATTGGAATTATTTTCATTTAGGTCATTCCGAGCTTGCCGCCTATTATCCCTGAACCTGGAAGCAAACCGGCATGGTGCTCTCCTTCTGGAACGGCACTCCACCGGGAGAAGCTTAAAACTCCTGGAGTGTCGGCCGGAACAGGATTTCGTTCACGTCCACCTCCTTCGGCTGGCTCATGGCGAAGGCGACTGCCCGCGCGAACGATTCGGCAGGAATTGCAACCACGTATACTTTGCGCATGGTCTCGGCGATATCCGGCTCGGTAATGCTGTCAGGCAGTTCCGTGTCGACCGCACCCGGTGAGATCACCGTCGTGCGAATGTTGTAGGGCTTCACTTCCTGGCGCAGTCCTTCGGATAGGGCCCGCACGGCATGCTTGGTCGCCGCATAGACCGCGCCGCCGTAGCGGACCTTGTGGCCGGCCACAGAGGAGACATTGATGATATGCCCGGTTTTCTGCTGCTTCATATACGGAAGCGCCGCTGCAATACCGTACAGCACACCCTTGATGTTCACGTCGATCATCCGGTCCCAGTCGTCGATCTTGAGGCGCTCGAGTGGCGAGGACGGCATCAGCCCGGCATTGTTGATCATGACATCGATCCGTCCGTAGGTCTGAACGGCTGTGTCGACCAATCGTTTAACCTGATCGGAGTGCGTGACGTCTGTAGAAATGGCGAGTGCCTTGCCGCCGCTGGCGGTCAGATCGTCCGCCAAGGACTGGATGCGATTGACACGCCGTGCACCCAGCACGACGCTTGCGCCCTGTGCGGAAAGAAACCGGGCGGACGCTTCGCCAAGCCCACTGCTCGCGCCAGTGATGACGACGACTTTTCCTTTGATGTTATTGCTCATCATTTTGACTCCTCCCTGCCATGACGGCTGCTCAGCGGCCGGTCATCTGTTCCATCTTTTCGGGGTACCGAGCCCCCTCTATCTCAATCTTTGAGGCGGCGCTGTCTATCTCTTGGAGATCGTCGGGCGCAAGTTCGACGGCAACAGCGCCAATGTTCTCGTCCAGGCGATGCAGCTTCGTGGTGCCTGGGATCGGGACAATCCACGGCTTCTGGGCAAGCAGCCAGGCGAGGGCAATCTGGGCCGGGGTCGCCTTCTTCTGTTCGGCGATGTCGGCGAGAAGATCAATCAGGGCCAAATTTTCCTTGAGCGCCTCCGGCGAAAAGCGCGGCAGGGTATTGCGGAAGTCGGAGCTGTCGAAGGTCGTTTTCTCGTCCATCTTCCCGGTGAGAAAACCCCTGCCCAGCGGGCTGTAGGGAACGAAGCCGATTCCGAGTTCCTCCAGGGTCGGCAGAACTTCCGCTTCAGGGCCTCTCGTCCACAAGGAGTATTCACTCTGGACTGCAGTGAGCGGCTGAACGGCATGGGCGCGCCGGATCGTCTGCACGCCTGCTTCAGAAAGGCCGAAATGCTTGACCTTGCCTTCCTGAATCAGCTCCTTCACGGTTCCCGCCACATCTTCGATCGGCACGTTCGTGTCAACGCGATGTTGATAGAGCAAATCGATGGTCTCGACCTTGAGCCGCTTGAGCGAGCCTTCAACAGCCTGTTTGATGTGCTCTGGCCGGCTGTTCAGGCTTGGCGATCCTTTCATCCCCCGGGGATCAAACCTGGGATCAACGTCGAACCCGAACTTGGTGGCGATGATCACTTGCCCGCGGAACGGAGCGAGGGCTTCGCCCAGGAGTTCTTCGTTTGTGAACGGGCCATAAACTTCCGCCGTATCAAAGAAGGTTATGCCGCGCTCCACGGCTGCCCGAAGAAGAGAGGTCATCTCCTCCTTATCTTTGGGTGGACCATAGGAAAAGCTCATTCCCATGCAGCCGAGTCCGAGAGCCGAAACTTCCAGGCCGCTTTTTCCCAATGTACGTTTCTGCATTTTTTCTTCATCTCCTTATTTTTAGGATTCAATGATTTGTATCATACGCCGGAAAGAACAAAGCGGGTAGACCGATCCTGCCTGATTCTTGCCTGATTGTACAAATGTTCCTATTTGCTGGTTGCGCGACAGAGCACCGTTCTGATAATATCAAAAAAGCTGAAAATAAGGAGAATATCAATGCAACAATATCATGCGATTCCGGTTCAGGGTGCCGATGGCCTGGAGGCTGCACAGGCGGCGCTGGTGGAGAGGATTGCCCGATGGACCGCGGAGAGAGAAGAGCCGGCTACCGAGATCCCGGCCCTTTCGCTTCGCCGGTATGAAGGACCTACAGAGCCGACGAGCTACATGCACGAGCCGAGCATTTGCCTGATTGCCCAGGGAGCCAAGCGTGTGCTCCTTGGAGAGGACGCATATGTGTATGACGCGCATCATTTCCTGATCACATCCGTGGATCTGCCGGTGGTGGCGCAGGTCATCGAGGCAAGCAGGGAGAAGCCTTACCTGGGATTGATGCTGAAGCTTGATCAGTGCGAGATCGCGCAATTGATGGTGGACAGCAGCCTTCCCTTGCCGCGCGTCCAGCAGGCAAGCCGGGCGATGGCCGTCAGCGAGGTTTCGTTGCCGTTGCTCAATGCTTTCCAGCGGTTGATCGATCTACTGGATGAGCCGGAGGACATCCCGATCCTTGCGCCGCTCATCCAGCGGGAAATCCTCTACCGCCTGCTTGTGAGCGATCAGGGACCGCGCCTGCGCCAGATCGGGACGACGGGGAGCCAGGGCCATCAGATCGCGCGGGCAATCGATTGGCTGAAGGGGAACTTCGCCCAGCCGCTCCGTGTCGATGACCTGGCGGCTTACGCACGGATGAGCAAATCCAGCTTCCATCACCACTTCCGTGCATTGACGGCCATGAGCCCTCTGCAGTTCCAGAAGTGGCTGCGGCTGCATGAAGCGAGGCTGCTGATGCTCACGGAGCACCTGGATGCGGCGACTGCGGCGTTCCAGGTCGGCTATGAGAGCCCTTCCCAGTTCAGCCGCGAGTACAGCCGCCTCTTTGGCGCGCCACCGCTGCGCGATATCAAGGGCCTGCATCAAATGGCTGTCAGTGAAAGGGGCTAGCAAAGCGTTCTTGAAATTGTTATTCAAAGAAAATCGGAGAAACAGGTTGACAGGCACATGAAATTTCACATAGAAACAATCTGTTAGGGTTGGTTGAAAGCCGTTACTGTTGTTCAAAACCGGCCCGGTTTGGTCAATTGAAAATGAGGAAAGATGACCCCTGCAAACAATCATTTATGAGATAAAAATCGTTACCAGCTCGGTTTTTTTAAGAGACGATAAGCGGGGATAAACTACGAATCGGCAAGAATAGAGGCGTTCACTATGAGTAAAGATGTTATGTTCTGTCGCGTGGCTCTCAAAAACTGGAAAAACTTTGCCACAGCCGATGTGGACATCCGAGAACGTGCTTTCCTGGTGGGACCGAATGCCTCCGGCAAATCGAATTTCTTGGATGTTTTTCGGTTCTTGAGAGATTTAGCCTCTCCGGGAGGGGGGTTCCAGGAATCCATCGATCGTCGTGGCGGCGTCACGGCGATCCGCTGTTTAGCTGCACGACGTTATTCGGATGTGGAAGTGCTTGTTGAACTCAAAGATAGAGGCGAAACATCGCACTGGATATATGAACTTGCATTCAGCCAGGACAAACAACGTCATCCATTGCTGCGCAAAGAGCGAGTGCTCCACAACAGCGAAGTGCTCCTGGAACGACCCAATGATGAAGATCGTGATGATTCAGCCCGATTGTCCCAAACCTATCTTGAACAGGTAAATGTGAATCGTCCGTTTCGAGAACTGGCCGCTTTCTTCTCCTCCATCCGCTACCTGCATATCGTTCCTCAGCTTGTTCGTGAGCCGGATCGTTCGGTCGGCCGATCAGAAGATCCCTTCGGCGGCGATTTCCTGGAGCAGGTTGCAAAAACTCCCGAAAATACGCGCAACGCTCGAATGCGCCGCATCAAGGAAGCCCTTCATGTTGCCGTCCCTCAGCTTCAGGAGATCGAACTCTACCGTGACAACCGGGGCGTCCCGCACCTACGGGGTAAATTCCACCACTGGCGACCACAGGGTGCCTGGCAGACCGAGGAACAGTTTTCAGACGGAACCTTGCGGCTCATGGGTCTTTTATGGGCGACGATGGACGGAACTGGTCCACTGCTGCTTGAAGAACCGGAACTCTCGTTGCATCCGGAAATTATTCGACTTCTCCCACAGATGTTTGCACGGGTGCAGCGTCGTACAGGCAGACAGATCTTCATCAGCACCCATTCACCAGAACTGCTCCGTGATGAGGGAATCGGTCTTGATGAGGTGCTGCTCTTCGTTCCCGAGGAGGAAGGCACAACGGTGAGTACGACGGCAACGCATCAGGATATCCGGGATCTTCTTCAAGGGGGATTGACTCTAGCAGATGTAGTCATTCCTAAAACGCGCCCGGAGAAAGCGCAGCAATTGACTTTATTCGGAGCTCTCTGAAATGAAGGGAGCGGTGACAATTTGCGCTGCGGTGGAGGGCATCGTGGACGAGGCAGTAGCCCATAAGTTGATTATCGAGGCTGGTGGTTTCCCTGGGACGGTTTACGGAAAATGTGGCAAGGCTTTCCTGCACCAAAAGATTCAAGGTTTCAACAATGCCGCTAGGTCTTGGCCGTGGCTGGTTCTGGTGGATCTTGACAACGATGCTGCATGTGCACCTACGCTATGTTCGCAGTGGGTCCCATGTCTTGCTCCGAACCTGTGCTTTCGCGTCGCCGTAAGGGAAGTCGAGGCGTGGCTGATGGCCGACGCTGACACATTGGCTCCTTTTTTAGGTGTGAGAAAAAACAGGATTCCTGCCGATCCCGAAAAACTTAATGACCCGAAAACTGAAATGGTGAATCTTGCACGATGTTCACGACGTGGTGCAATCAGGAAAGATATGGTGCCGCGAGAAGGAAGCGGTCGATCGGTGGGACCGGCCTATGCATCCAGGCTGATTGAATACGTCCAAACTTCCTGGCGGCCCGATGCGGCCAGCGGACAAGCCGAGAGCCTGAGAAGGGCAATTGTCGGTCTCCGGCGAATTATCGCAAATGTTTCTGACTGATCCCAATCCATCCCTTAGAAGACGATAACGGCCGGGTGGGGCGGCTCTGGCAGACGCTGATAGCCTTGGCTGGCTTTTGTCCCCGTGGAGTTGGTTGTCCGGGAACGGCAGGAGGCTTATTATGCGGTCTCGAGTTTCTCGGACCGCCAGGTCGAGGCAGCGGATTTCATCGTTTTCATGCTCCGGCCCCTCCGGGACACCCTGAATTCCCTGACCGGAACCGACAAAGTAGCAGATCAAGTAACCGACCAAGTAACCGACCAAGTAAAATTCCTGCTCCACGTCCTGTCCGCCTGAGAACTGACCTTGGCCGATGCCATGAAGAAGCAGTCCCTTTCGCACCGTCTCAGCTTCCGCACCCGCTACGTCTCTGCCGCCCTGAAACTGGGCCTGATCGACCGGACCCCCGTTCATCCCCGAGAGGTCTTCGCGGATGCCCTGGCGGATCGCGCCTCGGCGATCATCGTTGCCCACAACCATCCGCACGGCGATCTTGAACCGTCTCCTTCCGATGTGGAAGTGACCGCTCAACTCAAGCTTTTCTTTTACACTTAATTGGGCTTTTGTGCCCACTGGGATCTCTAACCTTCTGAATTCACTATATCGCTCTTTGAAAAAATCGAGGTCATCTCAAAAATGTGGTGCCAAATGATAGGTGGATTATCCTTGACATAGCAGAGCATATTTCATATTCATGGGGTGTCAAGAAAGGAGTTCCCCATGTTTGCCAGAGTCAAGAAAACCGGCCCATACGAATACCTCCAGATTGTCGAAAATCGGCGGGAGGGCAAAAAAACCATCCAACGGGTTATCGCTACAGTCGGCCGCATGGAACAACTACAGGCCAAGGGCGATATTGAGAACCTGGTGCGATCCCTTTCCCGTTTTTCCGAAAAGGTGTTGTTGGTCCTGTCCGGCAAGAGTGAAGGCATTCAGGCATCGGCGAAGAAAATCGGTCCTGCCATCATCTTCGAGAGACTCTGGAAGGAACTGAAAATTGACCGTATCCTTCGTGGCCTTCTTGCAGACCGCAAATTTTTCTTCGATGTGGAAAGGGCCATTTTCCTGACTGTTCTGCATCGACTCTTTACCTCCGGTTCTGATCGCTCTTGCGACAAGTGGCATCGTGACTATGTCATTTCCGGGGTGGATGGGTTGTCCCTTCACCACCTTTACCGGGCGATGGCCTTCCTGGGGGAAGAGACCAACGACCAGAAAGATCGAACCCCCTTCTCTCCCCGCTGCACCAAGGATGTCATTGAAGAGGAACTGTTCCAGATGCGACAGGATCTGTTCAGTGGCCTGGATATCGTTTTCTTCGATACCACCTCTCTCTACTTTGAGGGAGAAGGAGGCGAGACTCTTGGTCGACGTGGTCACAGCAAGGATCATCGTCCCGATCTGAACCAGATGATCGTCGGCGTCATTCTCGACAACAATGGCAATCCCGTCTGTTGCGAGATGTGGCCGGGCAACACGGCGGATGTCAAGAGTCTGATCCCCGTTGTCGAAAGAATTCGGAGTCGCTTTCCTATCGGTAGATTCTGTGTCGTCTCCGACCGGGGCATGATCAGTGACGCAACGCTGGCCTGGCTGGACAAAGAACACATCCCTTACATTCTGGGAGCCCGGATGAGGAGGGTCAAGGAAATCAAAGAGAAAGTTCTCTCCGCCGATGGAAATTACCGGGAGGTCTTCCCGGAAGGTGCATCTTCCAAGGATCCTTCTCCGTTGAAGGTCAAGGAAGTCGTTCTTGAAAATCGCCGCTATATCGTCTGTTTGAATGACCGGCAGGCGAGAAAGGATGCCGCTGACCGCCAGGCCATTACCGAGGCCCTGCAAGAAAAGTTGCAGCATGATCCCAAATCGCTGGTAGGCAACAAGGGGTTCCGAAAATATTTGAGGCTGGATCAGGATGCCGTTTCCCTCAACGAGGAAAAGGTTCAAGAGGAGGAGCGCTTCGACGGGAAATGGGTCCTCCGGACCAATACCGATCTTACGGCGGAGCAGGTGGCCCTCAAATACAAGGAACTCTGGCAGGTGGAACATGTCTTCCGGGACATGAAATCCATCCTGGATACACGGCCGATCTTTCACCAGCGCGATGAGACCATCAAAGGCCATGTCTTCTGCAGTTTCCTTGCCCTGGTACTGCGGAAGGAATTGGACCGCAGATTGGGAAAAACCGGGCATGATTTTGAGTGGGCTGACATTAAACAGGATCTGAAGGCCTTGCAGGAGGTCTTTCTCGAAGACAACGGGAAGAGACTTGCAATCCGTAGCGAATGCCAAGGGGTTTGCGGCAAGGTTTTTCAGGCTGTCGGTGTTGCCCTTCCTCTCACCATTCGGGAGGTGTCATGATGATTATCCGATTTTCAAAGAGCAATATGTGGTGCCAAGAACTTTTTATGGATACCTATGTCACTGATATAACAATACTATTTTTTAGCAACTGTAAAACTTCAGTCAAGGCTGCGGGCGTCGTGCTCGGCATCGCCCTCCTCGACCATATCATTTTCAACCGCAGCGGCTACTACAGTTTCCTGGAAGCGGGACGCCTGTAAGTCGGCTGCTCCTGAGAGACAAATACATACCTTCCCTTTGTGATCTCCCTGTTCCTCCTTGCTTTTTTCTTCTTAAAAAATTTTCCTTGACAATAGAACATATGTTCTATAAAAAGGAATCATGAAAGAGAAACGAACGGTCCAGATCGTGAAAAAGCAGATTGCCGCGTTCTTCCGCGAGAGGAAACGGATGCCGACCTATGAGGAGATGGTGGCGCTCCTCGGCGTAAAGTCGAAAAGCGTTGTGCATTTCTGGGTGGGAAAACTCGTTGAGGCGGACATCCTGGAGCGGGATTCGGCGGGGCGTCTGGCCTGGAAGCAGCGGCCCTTCTCCATCCCCCTGGTCGGGGAGGTCGCCGCCGGTTTCCCCTCTCCGGAGGAAGAGGAATTGCGGGATGTTCTTTCCCTCGATGAATACCTGGTGGCCAGGCCGGAGGCGTCCTTTCTCCTTCAGGTGTCCGGCGATTCGATGATCGGGGAGGGAATTATGCCGGGAGATCTGGTGATTGTGGAAAAGGGCCGCGAACCGAAAAACGGCGATGTGGTGATCGCCGAAGTGGACGGTGAGTGGACCATGAAAACCTTCCGGAAGGAAAAGGGGGAGGTTTTTCTGGAGGCGGCCAATCCGAACTATCCGCTCATCCGGCCCCGGCAGGAATTGAAGCTGGCGGGGGTTGTTACGGCCGTCGTCCGGAAGTATCACGCTTAGGGCGAAACGGAAATTTCAAAACAGACTTCGGAAACAGGGGTTGAAGATGCGAACCATGACAATGAGAAACGTTGGATGTATGGGTGCGAGAGATGCGATGGGCGGTTGCCCCTTTGATCTGGGAAGACGACTCCGGCGCTTTCAGCGCTGTATCGAGACCTCCCATTGGGATCAATGGCTGATCCGTCAGACGGCCCGTTTTGACAGGATGTTGTCGGGTGCGGTGATCCTGTTGGCTGTTGCCTTTTTTCTTTCCTTATCCCGGATCTTTTGAATGTTTTTGGGAGGAGGCGACGCAGTTGTAAAGAGGATACGTCTGGAAGCTGACGACGAAGCCAGCGCAGTTAGCCGAAAAAAGGCGACTTCGCATGAGGTTGCGTCGTCCCGGCTTTTACACAAGTTATTTGTTGAGCTTTTTCCCTTTGCCCTTCCTTTTTTCAGGACCTTCCCCACGCCATAACAATCCGGAAATTTAAATAATGACGCCGGAAATTCTTTGATGATAGAATGCCCGATCTTTTCGGCGCCAAGGAGCGGCTGTTCGGACCATGTCCCTCGTATTGATTCAAAAATCCTCTTACCGGTACGAAACGTTGAGGCCCCAGGTATTCGCCATGCTGGAGCGCCTGGGCGGACAGCGCCTCTGTGCCGGCAGCCGGGTGCTCATCAAGCCGAACCTGATGACGTACGCCACCCCGGAACAGGCCCTGTTGACGCATCCCCTCATTATCAAGGCCGTCGTGGAATATGTCCTGGAGCAGGGCGCCCGCCCCCTGGTTGCCGACAGCCCGGCGCTGGGCTCCTTCGACCGGGTCCTCCGGGAAAGCGGCATCGCCGAGGCCCTCGCGCCTTTTCACGTGGAGTGCCGCCCTTTTCAGGAATCCGTGAAAATCGATATCGGCGAGCCATTCGGATTGGTCGACATCGCCAGGGAAGCCATCGAGTCGGATTTCATCATCAATCTCCCCAAGTTTAAAACCCACCGGCAGATGATTCTCACCCTGGGCGTCAAGAATCTCTTCGGCTGTATCGTGGGATACCGGAAGCCGGAATGGCACATGAAGACAGGCATCAACCACTCTCTGTTCGCCCGGTTGCTGGTCCAGCTTTATCAGCGAATTTCTCCGGCCGTTACGATCCTCGACGGGATTCTGGCCCTGGAAGGGGAAGGGCCGGGAAAACGGGGGATTCCGAAGGAGGTCGGCCTGCTGCTCGGCAGTGACAGTGCCTTGGCGATTGACAGGACGATTTGCCGGATCCTGGCGTTGGAGCCGGATGCAATCCCCGTCCTGAAAGCCGCCGGAGAACGGGGACTGCTGGAAGAACCACTCGATATCGATGGACAGCTGGAGCCTGTCGGGGCTTTCCAACTCCCCGAGGTCGTGCCGTTTGTGCTTTCCGGTACGCGGATTCTGCAGCGGATGCTGCGGCTCTACTTCCTGCCCCGGCCCTCTGTTGAGACGAACCTTTGCCGGCATTGCGGGGCCTGCTGGGAAATCTGCCCGGCGAAAGCCGTCAACGGAACCGTCCGGCCCCTGAGATTCAACTATGAAGAATGTATCCGGTGCTTCTGCTGCATCGAGGTCTGCCCTTACGGTGCGCTCCATACGGTGGATCCCCTGCCGGCCCGCCTGGTTCGAAAGATCATGGCCCGTCTGTGGTGACCGGTCATGCCGGTTCGAAAGACGGTGCGGATCAGGGTGGGACGGGGATTTCCGGAATAAGGGGATTATGATGTTATCGTTATGATTTTATATTCGATCTTGACAAGGTCGCATTGCATGATTATATCTGCAGGGTTGAAGGAGTGGGAAATTAAGAAAGTCTGGGTTTGAAAAGATCACAGGTTTTTCTTGAAAAAAAATCGGGTAAAATCCCGGAGGTTAAGGAGTTTTTGTTATGAGCCATGATAAATCGTTACGCCGGTTCGAGGGGGCCTCGAAATATATTCTTGACGAGGAGCTGTCCAAAATCGTCAATGTCTCCATCGCCATTGAAATGCCGCTGCTGCTGAAGGGAGAGCCTGGTACGGGAAAGACCATGCTGGCCCATGCGATTGCGGAAAGTCTCCAGATGCCGCTAATCATCCTGAATGTCAAATCCAGCATGAAACTGCTGGAGGCGCTCTATCAGTACGATACCCTGACACGGCTCAATGACAGCCGTTTCGGTGATTCCCGGCGGGATGTGAGCAATATCGAAGAATATATCAAGATGGGTAAGATCGGCCAGGCCTTTGTTGCCGATGAGCGCGTGGTTCTGCTCATCGACGAGATCGATAAAGCCGATACGGATTTTCAGGACGACATGCTGGATGTTCTGGATCAGATGCAGTTCGACATCATGGAGATCGATAAGACGATCAAGGCGAAGAATCGGCCGGTCATCATCATCACGTCCAACGCCAAGAAAGACCTTTCGGATCCCTTCCTGGGGCGGTGCAACTTCCATCACATCGCTTTCCCCGATCCCGACGTCATGCGGCAGATTGTGGATGTCCATTTCCCCAGCATCCATGACGACATGGCCGAGGCCTGCATCACCACCTTCTACCGGCTGCGGGAATTCCGCGGCATCGAGAAGAAGCCGGCCACACGGGAACTGATCAACTGGATTCGCGCTCTCAAGGCGGATCCCGACTTCAAAATCAAGCAGCTGCACAAGGGAGAGTCGCCCTATCTCGGTATTCTCTTCAAGAAGAGCGCGGATCTGAATCTTGCCGCCCAGCAGATGTCACGCTTGAGAATTTAAGGGGGGAGTTCCTTGTTTACGCAATTTTTTTATACCCTGCGCGAGAAGGGGGTGCCGGTATCCCCGACCTCTTTCCTCCGGCTGCAGAAGGCATTGGGATTGGGAATGGTGACCTCCCTGGAGGATTTTTACACGGTGGCCCGCTCCATCCTGGTCAAGAGTGAGCGCTACTTTGATCTTTACGATCAGATCTTCGCCTATCATTTCAAAGGGGTGGCCCTGGAAGAGCCCGATATCGAGGAAATATCCGATGTTGTGCGGGCCATGCTGGAGGACTGGCTGAATAAGGATCCCGGTGCGCTGGCCCGGGAGTTGGGCATCGACGAAAAAGAAATGCAGAAGATGACCCCGGAAGAGCTGGTGCAGTATTTTCTCGATCGCCTCAAGGATCAGACGGAGGAGCACCACGGGGGACACAAATGGATCGGCACCGGGGGAACCTCGCCTGTCGGCCATTCCGGTTATCATCCCGGCGGAATGCGGGTCGGCGGCCGCTCCCGGAACAAATCAGCCATGAAGGTGGCCATGGATAGGCGTTACAAGGCCTATTCCCTGGATGGCCCCCTGACCCAGCGCCAGATGGGGGAGGCCCTGAAACGGCTGAGACAGATGGTTCCCGAGGGGCCGAAGGACATCCTCAATGTGGACAAGACCATCTATGAAACGATGCGCAATGCCGGTGAAGTCGAGATTGTCTTCGACCGCCGGATGACGGACCGTCTCAAGGTGATCCTGATGATTGACAACGGCGGCTGGTCCATGGACCCGTATATCAGCGTGGTGCAGACGCTGTTCAACTATGCCCGCGCCCAGTTCAAGGATCTGAAGATCTACTATTTCCACAACACCGTCTACGATCATGTCTGGCTGGATCCGGAGCGCCGCCACAAAGCGGAGGCCATCGAGGATTTTCTCCGCAAGGAGCCGGATACGCGCCTGATCATGGTGGGAGACGCCAGCATGGCGCCGTCGGAACTGATGCATCAGAATGGGGGGATTTACTATTTCCACAAATCCTCTATCGCCAGTATTGAACGCCTGAAAATGCTGACCAATACCTTCCGCCATGCTGTCTGGCTGAATCCTCAACCGGAATGGGAATGGCGGCATACCTGGACCATCGGGGTTGTCCAGGACGTCTTTCCCATGTTCGAACTGACCCTGGACGGGTTGGAAAAGGCGGTCCGGCACCTGGTCTCCCGCAATTAGAAATCCGATTTCTTGATCTATACTCAAGCGGCGGCTGGTTCCCCAGTCGCCGCTTGAACGTTTTTCGCCTCCTTTTCGACCTTGCCGGGGTTTTCCCCCGCCTCTCATTTCACAATCTGAAAAATTTCTTTGAATTTGTCGGAAGCGGCTGTTTTTAAAAGCTCGAAGAGGACCGCCTCGGTGCAGGTGAGCTTTCCGCCGGCTTCCCGGATCATCTGCAAACCGATCTCCCGATTCCTGGCTGTTCGCGAGGAGACGGCATCGGCGACAACATAAACCGCATAACCCGCTGCGAGCAGATCGAGGGCGGTCTGGTAAACGCAGATGTGTGTTTCGATTCCTGTCAGCAGGATCTGTCTGCGACCGGTCTGCTGCAGTGTTTCCCGGAAGAGGGGATTCTGGCAGCAACTGAAGCTTTCCTTGGCAATGGGCGTTACCCCCCAGAATAGGCCGGCGATCTCCGGTATCGTCGGTCCCAGTTTGGCCGGGATCTGTTCCGTGACGATCCGGGGTATGCCGAAAACCTCCATCCCCCGGATCATCTTTCGGGCGTTTTCGAAGAGCGAATCCCGGTCGGCCATGGCCTGTGCCAGATTACCCTGAAAATCAATGACCAACAGAACTGAATTCTCGATCGCAAGCATATTGGAAAACCTCCTGTTTACTGGAAAAGGTGAATGTCGTTAAACTAATGCAGGTCGCCCGTAGCGGCGGTTTGTCCCCGGTCATTCCGGATTACAGCAAGCTGCCGGTGAATTTCTTTAAGGGCTTCATCCTGGGCGGCCAGGTGGTCGAGGATGGCCCGCAATTCTTCTTCCTCCTTGACATTCAGATCATAGTTATGGTGGGCTTCGAGACGATCCCGTTCCGCCTGCCGGTTTTCACTGATCATGACGATAGAGGCTGTGTAGGCCGACTGCAGGGATAGGATGAGGTTCATGAAAATGAAGGGGTAGGGGTCCCACGGGGAAAACCAGGCCACCAGGTTGAGAATGAACCAGCCGGCCAGGAGAATGCTTTGAATAATCAGGAAACGCCATGACCCGACCGTCCTGGCGATCAGATCGGCCGCCTTCTGGCTCAAGGTTGGTTTCTCTTTGAGCATCTCGTTGATGTTGCAGACTGGCGGATGCCGATGCTGATAGGGTTCGGGAAAACGAAGGGAACTCATAAATTGCACCTCCTCTTCTTGATGGATAAGTTCGGCCTGTTTCCGGAACGGAAGCCGATGCCCGGCAAAGAAATGGAAAGCGGTGTTCTGCCATTAAGTTCCCGTCTCCAGCGGCCTTATGCCGGTCAGAGTCACGGAACCGTCCGGGTGGATAATCGCCTCACAGGGGGGGATATCCTTGAAATCCCTGTAGGTGTATCGGTTGGTCAGGAAATGGATCGTCTGGTTGGACGATCCCAGGAGAGAGTGCCTCAGGCATCGGTTCAGATCATACGGCCCGGCAATGAGAATGTCCAGACAGTTCAGGATTGCCGGTCCACAGGGCATCTGCCGTATCTCCGCGATTTCATACCCGGAAAAAACAAGGATGCTGAGCGGGGAAGGCCTGAGCAGCTGCACCAAATCCAGCAGGGCTTCCGGTTGTGAGAACGGTTCCCCACCCGTCAGGGAAATACCTGCAATCCCTTGCCCTTTGCTGAGAATTTCCCCCGCAAGGAGTTCCGTGTCGGAAAGGTGGCCGCCTCCGGGATCGTGGGTTTCAGGGTTGAAACACCCCGGACAGGCCAGAGGGCAGCCCTGGAACCAGACAACAGCTCTGGCGCCCGGACCGTTGGCGCGGCTGAAGGATTCATAGGCATGAATCTGTACGATCATCGGGTTGCTCTGCTATATACCACCTTAATAAAGCCATTTGTTGAAAAGAAGAACCTTTTTTTCAAAACCCCAGGTGTCTTGGGACGACAAGGATGAAGGAGAAAAGCACGGAGGATTGAAAAAGGTTCATCCGGTTGAAACGAATTTTTAGCTGCTCATGTTGAATTCGATCTTCCGTGAATACATTTACTTGTCAATAACTTAACGTAACTGTTTATATCATAGATTAGCAAAGGAAAGGTGCAACACTGCGCTTCAGCGTCGCGCGGCTTTTTGCGCGTCCGACTGAAAGCTTCTTTTTAGCATCTAAAAAAATATGTCTGGTAGCTGAATTGAATTTTTCTTCGCATATTCTTGAATCTTATTTTCAATTCTTAAAAAGTCTTCCCTCGATTTCATTAGTGCCCATTCGGATTTCAACCTTTTAATTTCAATATCCTGCAAAAAAGGGCCAAGAGCCTCTATTCTTTGATTGAATCTCGAATTTAGCTGAAGGTCCATAAAGACTCCTAACCCCATATAGAGTGATATTAAACAGAAAAGTAAGACGGGTATTAATAAACTTTTTCTTTTGTCACTCTCATTTCCTATATTGTTGCTTTTATTTAACTTCTTATAGATTATCCTTATAAAAATCCCTACAAGTATAAAAGTCGGGGTAAAAAATATTAGAGAGGCAAACCACACAATCACCCAATTTCGATGACCCATTGCTGCATTTCTGTAGACACTAACTATCTAATAGACCACCGTAGGTAATACTAGTTATCCAAATCAAAATTCTCCATATATGCCCCAAGATAGGTTGAATAAATATTATTATGAGAAGAGATGCAATTACGCTTGCAATTATACTTTTTTGATTTGATGGATCTTTTATAAAATCTATCATATGGAACCTCTAGCTTTATGCTAACGCGCAGGTTAATAGGAGGGCGCAGCCCTTCCTGTTAACCTGCGCGTTAGCTCATGATTACTTAAGCAACATATATAACCCTATTGCCCAACCGATCATTACAATAAAAGGCATATAACCACTCAGAATAATTGTAGGTCGAAGCCAATATTGATTGCCCAGTGTGTTTTGGACAAGTTCTTCAACTGGGTCATCAGGAGCACTAGTGCGATATTTTTTTGCAAGCGCTACAATTACCCTCAATGATTGTATAGCACAAATAAACCATAGTACATTCGCAACTAAAACAATGATGGCAATGATTATTTTTGCTTCGGATTTCGTTGCTAATTGAACAGCTACCGCGCCTAATCCATTTAGGACCAGAAACAAATTTGTGCGTGCATTAAGCAACTGATCTTCATATTCCCATCGTATCCTATATCGCTTTGGCATATTATCCCATTTTCAATTAGTTTATTAGATAACGAAAAAATCAGCCGGAGCGCAGCGATCCGCTGTATTGACGGGTTAGCGTTTTTGTCCATGCCCATCCTTTGGAGGTTTTGATGATGAAGATTCGTTTATGGTGGAAGTCTCATGAAGTTTTGTCGGAGTTATTTGTGCGGGATCTTCTATGCCTATATGCTGCGATACTTCTTGGCGGTTTTGTGTTTTGTTTTTTTCTAAATGATCTTTTAAGAATACTCCACCGACTACTCCAGACATGCCAAGGATAGACGAGATGATGACCGAGAGCAGAACCGTACGCCTATTTAATTTTTGCTGCACTTTTATTAAATGTTCTTCCCATTCCATTTGTGCAAGAAAAGGATCTGGACTACCATCTTTGAAATTCCTCGCTTTTGCCAATGCGATTTCTTTTTTCTTTTCTTCTGTCATGGCTTCGTTTGTCTTTTATTTCCCTTACGCTAACAGTGTAATAGGCGGAAAATATTCCTCTATATCCGGCCATATAGATGGAAAGATCTTCCACTTATTGAGATATTGAACAAGAAAAAGTGGAATAACAGCAAACTATTATTCCACTTATTACAAAACTGCCTGTCAAATTCCACTTATTGCGTTATTAAAGCATCAACAATGGAAAACAAACAGAAATCCCACCCAAATCCGAATCTCAAGTTAAAGGACAAAGTCCGCGAGGTCCTTAGATATAGCACTACGTCTATCACACAGAACAGACATCTTGTCAATGGATTCTCCGTTAAATCCACAACTTCGGCGGTAAATCCCATCTGCATCTTCAATGCATTGGTCTTCCTTTAAAAAAATGTGACGGCATGTGATCGACGATTTCGGATTGAAAGAGCATGCGTCAGCCGAGACTGTCCCACGCTCATGGTAGGAGGAAGAAAGACATTTTTTTGCAAATACGGAAAATAGTGGTGGAACATATTTTCTCATCGCGGATTAGCGGTGAAAAGCACACTTTTGTGTCGCATCATCTAATTCCGCAGAAACTGCACAAGTGTTTTCCCGAAAAACAGAGCTAATCCTTCTGCTTTTTTCTCACCAAACCAGCTCCTTGTTTTCGTTTATGGGTGCCATACGTCTCAGGCCGGAGCTGGCGCATCTGCCCACGGCGTTCGGCCAGCCCTCGAACGACATGCATCGGTGTTTCCGTTTCATAGTCTAAGCCGCTGTAGTACATGGCTGCAGCCGGAGTCATCGGCAGAGGGATGAAATCCTGCACTTGACGCAATTCCCAGCGCTCCCGGCGGACAAAGTCTTCAACTATTTTCATCTCACCAGGCGTGGAACCCGGAAAATTGGTGAGGAAATAGGGAACAAGGTACTGTTCACGGCCCGCTTCCCGGCTTTCTTTTTCAAACAACTTACGAAAACGCTCAAAACACTCCGGCCCAGGCTTGCGCATGCGGCGCAGGACAATGGGATGCAGGTGTTCCGGGGCGACCTTAAGATGGCCTGAGGTATGATGGCGTGCCAGTTCGCGGATGTATTCCGGCATTCGCAAGGCCACGTCCATGCGGATGCCGGATTGAATGAAGACATGTTTCACCTTTTCCAGAGCACGGATGCGGCGCATCATCCGGACTGCGGCTTTTGCATCGATATCCAGATGGGGACAGAGGTTCGGGAACAGGCAACTTGCCCGTCGGCACTTCCGGCAGTTCTCCCGAATCCCGTTTCGGCATCCGTAAAGGTTTGCCGTCGGGCCGCCCAGATCGGAAACCGTTCCCTTAAAATTCGAGGATTTTGTCATCCTGCGTACTTCGCGTTCAATCGAATCCTCGGAACGGCTGGACAGGAAGCGTCCCTGATGCAGGCCGAGCCCACAGAAACTGCATCCCCCGCCACACCCCCTGACCACGGTCACCGAGTCCCTTATCATGGTGAAGGCGGGAATCGGTGACCGGTAGGAGGGATGGGGAATTCTATTAAAGGGAAGTTCATAGACTCGGTCGAGTTCTTCGCTGTTCAGCTGCTCTGCCGGTGGTTCGATATAGAGCGCTCGCTCCCCGTGAAACTGTACAAGGGGTTTCCCGCAAAACGGATTTTGCTCTCTTTCCACCAGCTTGGTCAGCCTGATCAGAGCACCCTTATCGGCCCTGCACTCATCCAGGGATGGAAGGATCACGCAATTTACGAAATTTCCTGATTCTGATTCCCTACCTCCCAGCAATCGCGCGGTTCCTGCAATACCCTCCAACGATTCTCCCTTCTCTGTCCGTCTTGCGATTTCCCGGATTGCCCGTTCACCCATGCCATATACAAGGAGATCCGCCCTGGCATCCTGAAGGATGGACGGGCGCAGTTTGTCCTGCCAGTAATCATAGTGAACCACGCGTCGCAGGCTGGCCTCGATGCCACCAATGATGAGCGGTAATTTCGGAAAGGACCGTCTGGCCAGTTGGGCATAGACTATGGTGGCTAAGTTGGGACGTCTATTGGTTTCCCCACCCTCACTATAGGCGTCTTCTCTACGTTTGCGGCGGGCAGCCGTATAGTTGGAGAGCATGGAATCCAGGTTCCCGGCTGTGATTCCGCAGAACAACCGCGGACGTCCCATCACTGTCAGACTTTGTGGATCTGTCCAGTCCGGCTGAGCGATGATGCCGACCCGCCAGCCATCGCCCTCAAGCACCCGTCCAATCACGGCAGGACCGAAAGATGGGTGATCGATGTAGGCGTCGCCGCTGATAATCAGCACATCCAGTTCCTCCCACCCGCGAGCCGCCATTTCGGCGCCCGTCATGGGAAGAAACTGTGCTTTTTTGGAGAGCTTCTTGATCGGCATTATGACTTATTTCTCTTTGCTAAGTCCCATTCAAGTTGAAATCTCAGCGGTTCTTGGTCGGTTTGGGGCGCCATTGGTATGGAATATAACTTATTCACTACCCCTTTCTAAGCCTTGATTATCACAGTTTGCATCTGGAATCTATTACGGCAAGGTAATTGTTCCGGCTAACGCTTATTCGAAATCAAGCAGTCTTACAATAGTGACGTTTAACGGACTTCAGGAGGAAGTTATTCGCGGATTTTGTCAGAATGGTTTTCAAATTGACGATTCAGGAAGTAGCGGACTTCTCCTTCTTTTGTGAGTGGAATGATGCGATTTCGATAAAAGGCCATGATTTCTTCAGAAGGAATACGGCGCCGAACCTCCGGATTGATCTCGGCCTGTATATGCTCCACTTTATCCGCAACTCGTTTAAGAATCCTCTCCTCCACCTCCGTTCTGGTTAGAGCGACAAGCAAGCCGGCCCGGTCTTTGGCTTCGATTAAGGTTCGATATTTAGTTTTATCGGATTGATATTTACTTTCCCCCACATAGAGCGCACCAAAATGGATGCGCCGTGCGATTGCCTGCAGCACCATGACGTCGTGCTCCACCGAAGATCCGTACTGACCGTCATCTCCTTCAAGGCAGATACAGGGAATAAGATTCATATATGCGTCGAGTATCTCGTCGGCCATATTGACAGCATTAAAGTCGCGCAAAAAAAGACCTGATTCAGGCAGGGTGACACGACGTCTCGGATTCGGTAAATCTTTGGTAAAGGGACGTTCTTCCGGAACGCAAAATCTGCCGAATACCGCGTCCATTTCTTCATGATACCGGAGACGAAGTGCAAACAGGCTCAGGTCCCCTCCACCTTCAAAACCGCTACTATCCGGGTCATAGGCCGCTTTATTGGCCGCATACTGCGCTCGGTTGATCAGCATGAAAATGATGGTTTCTTCCAATCCCTCCAATACGGCTGCGATTTGGGCTAAATCAAATTTTCCTAGATGTAGAATCGGTTTTATCGATGTCGTCATGAGAAATTTTTAGTAAGCAAATGGGGAAGATTATGGGAAAAAATCGTTGATATTTTATCGATGCATTTCCTTATCTTTATAAAACTCCGGGTACAACTTTTTTGCACAATCAGGACAAATACTGTGACTGAATTCGGCATCCGAGTGTTTTGCAATATAAGATTCAATCTGATTCCAGTAACCCTTGTCGTCACGAATCTTTTTACAGGAGGCACATATCGGAAGCAGGCCACTCAAGGTCTTTACCTCGGCAAGAGCACTTTGGAGTTCTCCAATCATCCTTTCGCGCTCTTTTTCCATCAGCTTGAGATTGTTGATATTGGTAAGGAGGGCAATCGTCGCTTGGTTGCCGCCATATTCAATCAGACTTGCAGAAATCAACACCTAGACCGGTTCCCCTTCCTGGTTGATCATCCGGAAGGTATATACACTGGGAATGTCGCTTTTTGCGCCTCGACCCGTATAATATGACACCACAATTTCCATGTCATCCGGGAAGATAAAATCGGTAAATGGCCGGCCGATGATATGATCCTGAGAAGTTCCGATCAGTTCCCATGCTTTTCCATTGGCGAAGACGATTATTCCGTTCTGAATGATGCAGATTGCTTCATTCGCCTTTTCCACGAGTGTTCGATATTTATTCTCACTTTCGCTCATCAGTTTGTCAGCCTGTTCCTTGAATAAAAGCAAAAAGCCGCTCCCTCCCAAAATCAACAGGAGAAACATTGAGGTAAATGAAAGCGTCTGGATCAGGTTTCGTGACATCAGAACGAATTCACTTGAGGCGAAAAACCCGTTCCATGCCCTGAAAGCAAGCGTCAGACAAACGATTCCATAAAATAGACCTACGATTTTTCTCATAGGAGAAGAGGTCGGAGCGAAGAACATCGCCACCGAAGCAGGCAGGAAGAGGGCTATTGATGCGCTGGTCGCATATCCAACCCAAAGGTGCGGTGTCAAAGCGAAAATACAGAACACAGCGATTCCGACGGTTGCTATGGAAAAATAGACGATTCCCCACCTTTTCTCAGGCCTGCCCACAGTGGTTAATGAAAATACCTCCAGGGCAAAACCGTAGATCAGAAAAACATTTCCTGTATACGCCGACAGCAAATCAGGAATCGCGCCTCTCATGGCTAAAAGCAACCAGGCCACGGACTGAAGCATTTTCCCAGCCATGAAATGCCAGTAAGGTCGCCGATACTCGGGAATATTCCTATAAAAAATCAGAACGACAAGCTGTGTGAAATTTCCTATGAATAAAAGACTGATTATTGTCTTTATGTCCATCTCCGGGAGATTCATAAATCCCGCCTTCCCAGACTGTTGCCATAATTAAGAATATGAGTGTTATCGAATCAAATAACAAACTGACAGTGTAACTGTATAATTTTAAATGTTTATATGCAAGTCCGTTCTGATTTTAAAATACATGTGAAACTGACCGCTGATGAACACTTGAAAGGATGGATCTCTGTGAAAATAACTTGATACTTTATTGCAGGAGGAAGAAAGAAATTCTCAAGAGTACCCTTTAGCCGGATGAACCATTTTTATTATCCGGGGCACTGCCGATTGAGGCGTAGACCGGCAGGGTCGCTCCTATTTCAATACGTGAATAGAAGCGACCCCCCGAGTCCTGATCTTTAATGCGACCGTGTTATCGATTTACTGTTTATTGTACGACGCCCTTCTTCATCGGAAGCAGGTCGAGGTCCTGTTTAAACGTTCGCACTCTTTTCAAGACCTGCCCTTCCGTGTCCATGAAGACGGGCAGCTGACGCTCCTTTCCCCGGGCGTCCTTGATGGTGACCTGAGCTTCCCACACGGGCGCGAATCTGCCGGTGGTTGACAGGGCCGGTTTATAAAGGAGCTTGGGTTCGTCTATTCTGATTACATCGACATCGAATTCTCTCAGATTAAGCTTTATCCCGTCGTTGACGGCCTTCTGGTCAAATACGAACCTCCGCACCTTTTGGGTGTAGCGGAACTCCTCAAAGGAGCCGTCATACGCATTGAAGATGGCACTCATGCGGGAATCCTTGAAGGGAACAATATAGTAGGAGTATTTCTCCGCCTTCACCAATATCGGCTTCTCGAACTTTGTCGCTTGCGACAGGTTTTTAAACGGCCCCCTGGTAAGTTTTTGCTCCTGCACGAGCTTCAGCCAGTCCGTCACGGCAAGTTCGATCCTTTCCCCCGGAAGAATAATGCCCTCAAGCAGCCATGGACGGACCTTTATGGTCAGCTTGGTTTTCGGAGGCTCGATGATGGCAATGTACTTGTTATGCCACGCACTGCCGGGTTTATTGAGGGGCGTTCCCCAATAAGTGGAATCGTTCAGCCAGACCGTGCCGCTTACCCACATGGCACTCACGTTCCCCGGAAGAGGGTCGTAAAACAGGATGCTCTGAAGGGTGACTGAACCGGAATACGTTGGTTTTGCATCCGTCTGGTACCCGATGACCGTCACCCAGTGTTCGCTGCTGCCGATGGATACAGGCATCAAATACTTCATTGTATCCATGTAATACACCATTTTCCCGAGCGCACTGCTTTTGTCCGTGTTGGAATAATCGCTCCAGTGCCCGCAGGGGGAGAAGATCGGATCCGACAGCGCGCCCTTGATGCCGTTCGGATCGCTGAACCATGTTGTCGGCTCCGTATTGTGCGAGAGGATCGATGTGTAAATGTCGGCCTGGCTGTTCAGATGCCGTGAGGCCGCGTTAGGGCAGGAGTTGAGCGCCATCTGGACGCATGCGGGACCGCCGTAATGGTCCTGCTCGGCGGTATACGGGAGCCCGGGGGACGGCGCCGCGGCAGGCAGAAGCAACGAATACGCCGCAGCGGGGATCGTGACCACGGGATGAAACAACGCAAGAAGTACAAGCGTTATGACACTGTATATTGATCTCATGGGATTATTCTCCTTATCATGGCCTTTGGATGGTTACGTGCCAGGTGTCTTCCACCCAGTGATAGATGAGTCCGTAGCCGTTGGTGGTCCGCTTGCTTGCCTGCAGCCGGAGCTGGTACGCGCAGGTCGGCATCAAGGCGGAAGTGTATACATTGCCTTTATACTGTGCTGAAAAGCTTAAATTTCCCGTCCACAGGGGACTGCCTGCCGAATTGTTCTGATAATCGTCAACAGCCTTGTTGGGCATGGTCGGAGTCGGGGTGACGACGGCATTATGGCCGTACATGGCATTCAAGGCGTAATCGCGGAGGTGTCCGCGCGGATCGAATACGCGGAAGTTCACATCGATCTTGTCAGTCGCAGCCGTTCCGAAACTAAGGATATCGCAGACCTTTTTGCTTGTGTTGTTCAACTTGACATCAAGGATCTGGACGTTCGGGGGCGTGTTGTCGATCTGCAGGACGATTTCGCCGTAGTTTGTGTCGACCATAATATTGCTGCTCGTGGCCGGCTCCAGGGCCGTGTGCCCCATATTCCACACATACGGCGTGATTTTCAAACGAACAGCCCCGTCCGTTGCAAGGGTCGTATTGAACTGCACAACACGATCAAGCCATGACCATGGTGTATTCGGCCTGACAAGATAGGGGACTTTGTAGAGATTGCTCTGGCCGCCGTCGGTAAACGGTCCCATTGATTCCGAAACCCAATGCCAGTTGAGGGGGTTGATATCGGAAGTGTCATACCACTTGTTCGGCAGGGGAGTTTCGACATCTGTCCAGGTTGATCCGTTGTCAACCGAGAACTGCACCTTGTAATAGGCGAGCTGCACCTGCTGTCCGAACCATCCGAAGAGGTCCACGCTCCCGCCGAACGGCATGTCGGAGTCAGCGCCGGAATAGTTGTATGGGGCTTTGCGCGGACGACAATAGCCGCTGCTGGCTGCGCTGCTGCCCTGACAGTCGATAATTGCAGTCTCGTAAACGCCGGCCCGTGTGAAGAGAAACAGCTTGTTATTGGGAATGTTCGACGGCGTGACCGCGGGGTTTGTGCATACGGCCAGTGCCGAAGTGATGCTGATGTTCTGCGTTGCGCCGTCCGCAACGTTCCAGTGGGTTTTCGAGGTGGGTTCATCGAAAATGACCTGGGTCGCACCGTCTATGTTCTGTGTAACTCGAAAGATTAAATCAGGCCCCCCTGCTTCGAAGCCCGATCCCCCCGAGGGCCAGGGGAACGTTAGCGTGTAGTTTCCGCTGTCGTTGATGGCTGCGGTGGCAAGGGCAGGCGTGTTGACCGCATAGGAACCGCCCGGAACGGGATCCACTTCATACACCTGGACCGTGGCGCCTTTGGGCACCCAGCCGCTGGAGGCGCACAGGACCTTACCCTGAACACTGTAGGCATCGGCCTGCCCGCTCGCAACGATAAGCAAGCCTATCGCCACTAAACAGAACAACTGAATCGTCTTCCTGATTCTCATAATCATCTCCTTATGTACGGTAAACAATTAGACATATCACGTCGCACAGAGTTCACGGTAGTATCTCTTGTCGACCATCACACGATGCACTCGCAAATCGGAGCCGGCTGTTCATTGGAAATGGGGCCTTTGTCCTGTTCCGGGAATCGGCGGGTCTGCAAAGAAATCCGGCACTGCGCTCACTGCATCCGCTTGCATCTGCGGCCCGTTGTAGATCGGGAAATAGACAGCATCCTCCTTTCCTTTGGTATTGTTGAGTGCCAGGACATCCATAACGTAAGAAGCACTGGCACATAGCAACCAAATTCTCTGACAATCGGAGTTCCTCCTCTGGAGAGATTCCGTTGCCGGAATGACGAGAGTGCCGGCATGGCGCCGTGTCCAGAGCGTGGTGTGGATAAACCCTGTTCCATCATTACCCTGATCACACTCCTTCTCATGAAGACATTTCATGTCCCGTATACGGAACGGGGAAATGGGTGAAACGGCAGGACAATGGGTGTGATCGTAACGGTTTGAAAAGATCCTTCCTATCGAAAACCGGGCAGGATGGGAAAAGGTTTGAGACAAGAAAGAAAGCAGGGACTCTTGTCAAAATTGATATGGTTCGGCACTCTTTCAAACCTCTTCGGGCGGTCCAGCATGCCGGTATTGGGATTGGTATCTGGTCAATCTTCTGTCGTTTCCACAAAAGCAAGCGTCAGGTTTCATTTTACGCAATCTAAATACGATGCTTCTGAAGGAGATACGAAAGAATGACTTTGGCAAGTCATTGATTTACAATATAACAAAAAATAATCCCAATGCAAACACGGAAATATTCACGAATGATAGATGCTCAATGCCGCCTGTCCGAATTTGCTGTGGCGTGTCTTCGTCCATGGGGATTAAAATGATTATCAATGGAAACAAGTTAAAAAAAGCAGAAATGATTCTATCCAACTTTAAAATGGTATATATTTAAATAATGAGAATTTTATTTGCTTATGATTGACTTGTCACCAAAAGTAGAGTGCGTCGATAAAAAAGGGGTTCGGACAAAATAAATGATTATAAACATAAGGAGTTATACATGCCACTGGGATGGCTTCTACATATTAAATATACCCTATTAATATTCATTTTATTGGCTCTCCTTTGTGGGTGTTGGACTGTTGAGAAGCTTGATCCAACATTAACCAACAAATACTCAGGATTCCTTCATGATGGTAAGACTACAAAGCAGGAAATCATAGACCGTTTGGGACAAGCCAATTCAATATATGAAAAAGGAAAAATTTTGATCTACGATGTCTGGATGGAAAAAGATGGGCGAATGATGCTCCAAGACCGTGAGCATAAAGATATTGCTGCTGCACCTAAATATCAGTTAATATTAATATTTAATGATAATAATTTTCTAGAAAAACATAGTTTAGTTGAGCGTGGGCAGTAATATAATCTTATGATATTTAAATCTATTCTGTTTATTATGATGGTTATTTTCTATGGATGTATTCCTGTGCCAACAATTCCCCATGGACTTGGGCCTGTATTGAGCAAGGAAGCCGTTAAATCATTTCAATTAAATGAAACAACCCGTGCCGATGTTCTCCTTGCTTTTGGTGAACCTAAGTATAGGCTCGAAGATGATCAATACTTTATGTATGAGTGGCTTGTGTCTTACGGTTATTCCATATGGAGTTTAGGACCGGGATCTGGCGGAGTGATCCCTATCGTAGCACCTCATTATCTATGTCTGGAGTTTGGGCAGGACTCTCGACTCATAAGAATAGAAGAATTAACAGGTCCGCTCTTCTCATCGAATCCTGACAAAGCAATTCTGCAATGCACGAAACGACTAGAGGAAAATAAATGAATATTAAAAGAGATTGGATCTTGGCCGGATCAAAGCTGATTATTCTTTGTTTCATATTATTTCTGTCTAGCTGTCTAGCTGTCTCTATCCTTAATGGCAAACCGGGTTTGGATGTTAGTTTTATAGGACCAGGTATCAGTAAGGGTGACGTTGAAAAAGTTGTTGGACCGCCCAAGTCGCAGTGGAAAACTTCTTTGGGTATTACCTATTGCGTCTATAAATATGATGGGGGCGTTCTTCCGAGCAAAGCGGATGCAACAGCAATTGTTTTTATGGACCTAATCACGGTGGGATTATGTGAATTATTTTTTGCTTTTGAAGCCTTTCCTGAAAATAGGGTTAGCGATCAAATGGCAGTTTCTTATGATGTCAATGACTTGGTGATAGATGTCTTTGATCATTTCGGAGACTTCGATGAGTTGCCTGCCAACGGGAAGAAAGAAATGTTCAAGGGTAAACTTTAACCGGATAAACCTTAAAAAAGATTCTTGGCGCATCGGAATCCCCCGGCGTCGTTACGGCTTTTCGGAGTAAAGCCGTTGCGGTGTGCGCATCGGAAGTCGGCAGGGCTGTCGTTGATCCATGAGCCGCCCCGCAGCACGCGCAGGCTCTCCCGAGCGGAGGGAGCCATGTCGCCTATCCGGTAACGGTGGAAGGCCTTCGGATCGTACCCGTCCGCACACCACTCCCAGACGTTGCCCGCCATCGAGTAAAGGCCCCAGGGGCTTGCCCCCTCCGGATAAGACCAGACACCGCAGGTCTTCTGGCTGCCGCGATTGCTGTAATTCCGGCAGTGCTTTTCATCCCAGGAATTTCCCCAGGGATATTCCCGCCCGTCCGTTCCCCGCGCCCCTTTCTCCCACTCCAATTCCGACGGCAGGCGCAGGCCCGCCCATTGGCAGTATGCCGCCGCATCCTCCCAGTTGACGCAGACCACGGGATGCTCCGCCTTCTCCGGGGGAAAGGAGCGGCCCTTCCAGACCGGCTGTCCCAGGTAGTTCCAGTATGCCGAATCGGGCGGGGGGTAGCCCGTTTCCTCGATAAACTGAAGGTACTGGGCATTCGTCACCGGGTGGATTGCCAGATAGTAAGCGGGGAGGAAAAGGGGGAAGGCAACAAAGACCTCATCCCGGTATTGCGGTCCTCCCGCGAGGAACTCCCCGGCCGGAATCAGGACCAGGATGGTTCCGTCCTTCCCGTTTTCCACGAATGCGGGTTTCCCGCCGGTGTCCACGCAGGGAAATGATGAGAAGGAAGAAACTGTCATGCTTTTATTTCGAGGCCGGACGCCATTTTAACCTGGCCTCTTCCCGGAGATGTGCGATCCTGGCGGCCATGGACTTCGACAGGGGGACCGTCGAGGTGATGGCCTGTTCCAGATGACGGTCGGCAAGAAGGGTCTCTTCCCCTTCAGCAAAGGCCTCGTAGAGGGCCGAAACGACGACCTGCTCGATTTCGGCGCCGGAGAAGCCGTCCATGGCCGCGGCATGCACGGGGAGATCGAAATCACGGGTGTCCCGGTGGTGCCGGATCAGGTGGATGGCCAGAATCTCCGTCCGCTCCTGCGGATCGGGCAGATCGATGAAAAAAATCTCGTCGAACCTGCCCTTCCGGAGCAGTTCCGGGGGCAGCCCCTCGATGTCGTTTGCTGTGGCGATGATGAAGACCGGCTTTGTCTTCTCCTCCATCCAGGTCAGCAGCGTGCCGAAGACACGGGCGGAGGTGCCGCTGTCGCTGATCCCGGTCTGGGAGCCCGACACTCCCTTTTCGATCTCATCCACCCAGAGGATGCAGGGGGCCACGGCTTCGGCCATCTTGAGGGCCCGGCGCATGTTCTCTTCCGACTGCCCCACGTATCCTGCGAAGACCTTGCCCAGGTCGAATCTGAGGAGGGGCATCCGCCATTCGGAGGCCACGGCTTTGGCCGAAAGGCTTTTGCCGCATCCCGGTACGCCGACGAGAAGGAGCCCTTTCGGGTTGGGGAGGCCGAAGCGGCGCGCCGCCTCGGAGAAGGCACGGCCCCGCTGGCGGAGCCAGAGCTTGAGCAGGTCCAGGCCGCCGATGGAGCCGAAACGCTCCGGCGTGGCGTAGTATTCAAGAATTTCCGTCTTGCGGATGATCTGCTCCTTTTCGTCGAGGAGGAGGTCCACGTCCTCGGGATCGATGCGGCTGCTGCCGACGACGACCTTGGCCAGGGCGTTTTCGGCCTCGATACGGGTCAGGCCGCAGAGGGCCTTGACGATCCGCTCCCGCCCATCGCCTGTCAGGTTGATCTCCACCTGGGGACTATCCTTCACCTGCGCCACCGTTTCATCGAGGATGGCGGCCAGCTCCTCTTCGTCGGGCATCTCCAGGTCAAGGACGGTGATATCCTTCTCCAGTTCCGGCGGAATCCTGAGGATCGGGGACAGGATAATGGCCGTCTTCCGGGCGGATTTGAAGGGGCCGACCAGGTCACGCAGCTGGCGGATGACCAGGGGGGCGAGGGGGGCGCGTTCATCGAGAAAGAAGTGGAAGTCCTCGAGGACGAAGACCGCCGGTTCCCGGAATTCGAGGAGGAAGGGCAGGATTCCTTTGGGGTCCGCCGTCCTGGCCCGGTCGACGGCCTTGAAGTCCAGGGTGCACAGCCCCCGGGAAACCGACCAGACATAGGGCGTCCGCCTTTCTCCCTCTCCCCCGGCAGTGGCGGCGGCGATCAACTCGATCGCCCGGTCTTCCTCCGGCGTCACGACATAGAGCAGGGGGTAGCCCGCGCGGATATAGGTGCGGAGCCTCTCTGGAAAGGTCTGCATTCGTCCGCTCTTCTGAGCCTCCATCTCTCTCTCCGTCATCGCTCCGTCTCCCGGCTGGGCTCTTCTTCCCGCTGTGCCTTGTTTCCGTAATATTCCTCTTTCAGGACCCGCTCTTCGGCCTGCATGCCGAGGCGCTCTTCCAGGGCGCGGGTGAATTCCAGGCATTCCTCGCCGGATGCGCCCAGTACCTCGATCTTTTGCGTCCCATCCGGGGACAGGGTAATCTTGATCTTCTTCATGGCCATTCTCCCTTTCTTTCCCGTCCTAACCCCGCTCGGAGAGGGTGATCACCACGTCCCCGGAGGGGAGGGTCTCCTCCTTTTCGACGATGAGGTTCTGTTCGACGGCCTGATCCAGAATCAGGTTGTAGGCATACCGCTGGTTCAGCTCCCGGAGAAAGGACTCCTGACGGAAAGGCGAATTCTGCTCCACGCCCCACCAGTCGGCAACGATCTCGTAGGCGTCGTCGCGGCGCACAAAACCGATGCTGTATTGAGATCCGGTATACACGACCACCTCGGCCCGTTCCCGATTGCCGGAATAGCCCCGGACGACGAGATTTTCCCCAACCTCGAAGCGGAAGTTCAGCTCCCGGAGGGTGCGGATCAGGGGATCCTTTTCCCGAATCCGGGTCTGAATTTTGACAAAGTGCGACATGGTGTTTCTCCCTCCTTTACTTAAGTTCAATTCTCCGGCCCCGCAGGACCGGCACTGCCGCTTCCTCGCTGGAGGCGGGGGAGGCCCATCCTTCCGTCTTCCAGCGGCGGAGGTTTTCCGTCACCTCGCCATGGGACTTCTCGATGGGGATCACCTCGGCGATGCCCCGGATCAGGTCCTCCTGCTCCAGCTGCCGGTTGCCGTCGTCAAAGGCGCTGAAGCGGGCGTCGCGGACGACCCGTTCGATCTCCCGTCCCACGAAGCCGCGGCTCTTGTCCACCAGTTCATCCAGGTGAAACATCCGCTCCGGAAAGGGGATGCCGGCCCGCTTCAGATGAATCGTGAAGATTTCCCGCCGTTCCAGGGCGTTGGGCAGGTCGAGGAAGAAGGTGCGGTCGAAGCGGCTCATGAGGGCCGCATCGAGGCCGCTGATGTCGTTGGCCGTCGCTACGACATAGACCGGCTTCCGGCGTTCCTCCATCCAGGTGAGAAAACTCCCGAACACCCGTGTCGGGGCGCCGCTGTTGAGGGTGTTCGCGCCTGTTCCGGCAAAGGCCCGGTCCATCTCGTCGATCCAGAGGATGCAGGGGCTGACCGTTTCGGCCAGCCCAATGGCGCGCCGCATGTTCGCCTCCGACTCGCCCAGGAGCGAGGCAAAGACGGCCCCCACATCGAGGCGCAGCAGGGGCAGTTTCCACAGGCCGGAGACCATCTTGGCGGTGAGGCTCTTGCCGGTGCCGGGGATGCCGATCAGCGCAACGCCCTTGGGGTAGGGGAGCCGGGCGATCCGGGCCTCTTCGGAGAAGGCCTTCTCCTGCTTGCGCAGCCATTCCTTGAGGAGGTCCAGGCCGCCCACATCCGCCTCGCCTTCCTCGGCGGGCCAGAATTCCAGGGCGCCGCTTTCCCGGATGATCTGCCGCTTGGCCCAGGTCACCAGCTCGATGCCGCGCTCGTCGAACCGTTCCAGGGACGCCCAGACCCGGGAAAAGGCGAGGCGCGCCTGATTCGTCGTGAGTCCGAGGGCCGCGACGACGAGCTTCCGCCGCACTTCCGGCGGGGGCAGCTTGGCCCGGTCCAGGTCTTTGGTCATCTCGGCAAAGAGGCCGGCAAGCTCCTCCTCGGTGGGGAGGGGGACATAGGCCACGACGACGTCATCCATCAGTTCCGTCGGCAGATCGTAGGTCGGGGTCAGAAGGAGCAGGGTCTGGCCTTTCGCCCGTAGTCCCGGCGCCATATTGCGCAGTTTGCGGGTGATATAAGGCCGTTTCTGCGCCCAGGCGTGATGGAAGTCCTTGAGGATGAACACGCTTCCCCGCGGGGCGTTCTGTTCCAGGAAAGGAAGGAGGGTGTCCGTCGTGACCTCCTTCTTCGGCAGGGGTTGCTGTGCCTCCACCAGGGTCTGGAATCCGTCGGCCAGGTCCCAGGAATAGACGCCCAGCTTCGCCTGCCGCTCCCCGTTGATCCGCTCGACGGTCCGGATCACCCGCTCCTCTTCATAGGTGACCAGGTTGATCAAAGGGACATTGGCCAGAAACAGACCCACCAGCTCTTCTGAAAAATCCATGAATTACTCCTTATCTTTCTTCCGGCCCTGAAGATTAGAGACTTAAAGCACACCGAAAGCCCCCGAAGTTGCACCGGTTCGATGGGCTGCAGCCACTTCGGGCCGCACAACGGAAGCCACCGGCATCGCGGCCGATCCAAGAGCCGCCGCGCCAGACCCGGGAGTTTCCTGATTCAGGCGGTGTCAGGTCGCCCTCCCGGTAACGGTCGTAAGCGTTCCCCTCGTACCAGTCGGTGCACCATTCCCAGACGTTTCCCGCCATCTGGTACAGACCCCAGGGGCTGACCCCTTCCGGATAGGACCAAACGCTGCAGGTCGTCTCGCTGCCCCTATCCCGGCGGTTCCGACAGAGGCTCTTCTCCCAGGCGTCCCCCCAGGGATACGGCCTTCCGTCCGTTCCCCGCGCCCCCTTCTCCCATTCCAGCTCCGAAGGCAGACGCATCCCCGCCCACCGGCAGTATGCCACCGCATCTTCCCAGCTTACCCCAACCACGGGATGATCCGCCTTTCCCGGGGAAAAGGAGCGCCCTTTCCAGATTGGTTTTTCCCGGTCGGCCTCATCGTGCAACCAGGGACCCGTCCACTCGACAGGTTCCTGAGATCGGGTATCAATCACCTGGCTGCCTGACCAGATCACAGGCGGCAGTAGAAAGGGGGACCCCCGGGTCCCCTGATCCGGCGGGGGATGGCCCGTCTCCTCGATAAACCTCAAGTACTGGGCGTTCGTCACCGGGCAGACGGCCAGGTAGTAGGCGGGCAGGGGTACGGGAAAGACGTCCCCGCCTTCGTCGGAATAGCGCGGCCCCCCCGCCAGGAACTCCCCCTCCGGGATGAGGACTAGGAGCGTTCCGTCCTTCGGGTTGGCAATAATGGGGTTGGCGGCGAGAAAATCCGCTATCTCCAGAATCCGCACCGTAATCTGTCCTCCCGTTTTGAGCGCCTTGCCGTCTCGGTTGATTAATCGGCCCTTTCCATCATGGCTGCCGTCTCATCTGCTTCAATGACCATCGGTTCGTGGACGCCCACCTCCACCTGGCGGTTGACCAGGAGGCGCAGGACCCGGCGGACGGCCCCCAGCTTTCCCGTAAAGGCCTTGGGCGGGGCCGTGGCCAGCCTTTCCACATCCGCCGGCGTTGCCCTGTCCGGGCGGAATTCCAGAACATTGCCGATTTCGGCCAATTCACGCACCCAGAAGACCCTGTCCTGCTGCGCCTCGCCTGCCGGATGGCCGACCATTCCCGTTCTGTGCCCGGCCAGGCGGACAAGCCAGTGGGGGCTGGATTGCACAGTGGCGGCGATTTCTTCCGTGGTCCCCTTTTTTGCCAGCGCCGCCACGATGCCGGCCCCTTCCGGCGGGTCTGCCTCTTTAAGGCGTGAAAGGAGTTCCTGAGGGGACGCGCGGTCCCATTTGCCGCTTTCGCCCTCTTCCAGCCAGCGGTCAAAGATTGAAGGTGTCGTTGCCGCCCGGCCCGGAAAAGCCTCGCCGCTGTTCTCCACCAGGGCTTGAGAATAAAGGCTCTTCAATTCCGGATCTTCCGGCTCCCAGCCGGAGGTGCGGAAATGTTCCAGGAGAGGATATCCGTACTTCAGCGGCAGTTCCAGAAAAGCCTTGAAGAGGCGGGGCCAGTTGCCTTGGCGCAGCGCATATTCAAGAAAAATCAGGATCTCTCTTTCGCTGCATTGCTGGAGTTCCCTGCGGCTGGTAAAAAATCCCTCGAACCGCCGGTCCCCCGAGCGGATAATGTCCAGGACACGGGCCTTGATCTTCCGGTTGGCCCCTTCATAGGCCAGGCTCAGCCCCTGGAACTGGTCGTCCTCCTGGAAGTAGGCGTCGAGCTGTCTCGTGACGACGAGGAACAGACAGGACTCAGCCGGGTCGGAGGGGCGTTTCCCCGTTGCGATGCAGATCTTCGCCGCCGCCCCTCCCGGATCGCTCATTGCGAGACCGCAGAGGACATCGATACATTCCCGGTCTTCCCGAGGCCGCAGGGACCGCAGGGTATGGTCCGCCATGATGGCGGCCTTCCGGTCGGGTACGGCGAGGGCCTTGACGAGATAGGGAATGCCCTCCGGGCTCAGATCTTCAGAGAGCCGTTGGACGGCCTTGCGCTGGAGCAGGCTGCCGGCAGCCGGCCAGCGGTTCTCCAGCCATCTCCCCCATTTTTTCAGGTCCCTTCTCCCCATCTTTCCCATCCCAGACGACCATAACCCTTACCACAACGCCCTCTTCACAGGGCGAATATTTCGCTCCGCTGATCTCCCCACTTTTCCCCTCTCTTTTATAGACGGACGACGGGGTGATCCTGGAAGAGGATTTTTCCGGTCATGTTGTCCAGCACCGTGACCAGGAGCCGCCGGTTGCCGTCCACGGCGTAGGAAGCCAGAAACCGCTTCCGGTCCCGGGTGAGATTGACCGGGGGATCGGCGAGAATGAACGTGGGGTTGGCGAGATTGAGGCAGATGTGCTCATAATCGCAGGCCACGCGGCACGCCTCCTGGAGACGGCCGAGTTGATTGACGATCGGGTTGTCCAGGGCGCGTCGTCCCAGGCGGGACACTTCGTAAATCTTCAGGCCGATCCGCGTCTGCCCTTCGTGGCTGCCGGTGATCCAGAAGCGGACCGGCTTGTCGGGATGGGTCGGATACTCCGTCCCCAGGGGGAAGAGCGGCAGAAACTCGTATTCCCGGCGTTCGCGGCTGTAGCTCTCGATGGTGTAATCGTGCAGGAGAACCGGATCGACGGATCCACGGCAGGCGCCGCGCACGACGGCGTCGAAGGGATGGTCGTACACTACGCGGCTCCCGAAGGCATCCTCCAGCAGCCTTCGAACAGCGGGCACCAGGCTGGTCCCGCCCGTCACCAGGAGCTTTGTCACATCGCCGCGCCGCATTCCCACCTTGACGGCGGCGTTTTCCAGGGCCCGATCCAAGGTCTCTCGAATGCGCACGATAAAACCCCTGGATGAAAGGAGGCAGCCCAGGCAGACCTCGCCCGGCATAAGGGGTGTGCGTGTCAGGCCCGGTTTACATTCCGGACAGCCCTGGACATACGTCGTCTGCAGCGACCGCGGTGCCCGTCCCAGGTCGTCGAGGACGGCGAGGGCCTCGCCGCTAGCGGCCTCGGGATCGGAGAGGCGGATCTTGACCGTCTCGGCCTGTCGCAAAATAACAGCCTTCAACTCCCTTTTTTCGTAATCGGAGAGGCGGTGGCGTTCGGAAAAGTCCTCCGTCAGCCACAGGTCGATATCCATCCCGCCCAGATCGCATCCGGCCTTGCCGAGCTCGATGGCCTTCCGGCCGCCGTCCGGGGAGCGGGTCAGGCGGATGGCGGAGACGTCGAGGGTGCCGCCGCCGAAATCGAAGATCACGAACCGTTCCTCGTCCCGCGCCTCTCCCTGATAGCCGAAGATGCAGGCCGATGGCTCGTCGATGAGCCGCGCCCGCCGGATGTTCATCGACTCGCAGAGCCGCAGCAGCCAGTCCTGAAAGTCCTCGAATTTTTCCACCGGCACGGTGAAGGTGATGGGGTCTTCTTCCAGGGAGATGCGGTCCGACATGTAAAAGAGGAGCCGCCGGAGAAAATCCTCTCCCGCTTCGGCCGGGCTTTTGTGTCCCTGGGCTGTTCGTTTCCGGGCGGTCATGCCCCAGGCGATGGAGCGCTTCATCCAGCGGATCGTATCCGGGTGTTCCGCCAGCCCCTGGGAGAGGACCTGATCGCCGATCAGCGTTTCTGTCTCCGAGTAGTGGATCAGAGACGGAATGACATACACGATATGCTCTTCTCCGTGAGGCGTCAACCGATAGGACATCTCCGTTGTTATGCCGGGAATTTCGAGCGTTTCGGTGCGCCCTGTGATTTCGTTGTGCCGGGCGATCACGGTATTCGATGTGCCGAAGTCGACAGCCACCTCACGCATGGGTTGCCTCCCGCGGTGTCACCAGGGCCTTGAGAAGAATCTTCCGCCCCATCCGGTAGCCGGGCACGTGGACGGTGACGACCGTTCCTGCAGAGACGGCACCGCCGCTCATCCGTGAGTGGACAGCCGGGTCGAAAGCGCAGACTTCTCCCACCGACCCGATCCGCTCCATCCCCGCAGCGGCGAAGTCCCTTTCGATGACCCGGAAGAGTACGACGACATCGTGCAAATCCACCTCCCGTCCCGAGTCCGCCAGATCGATCAGCGCTGCCAGGGTGGAGAGGTTTCCGGAGAGTCTTTTGAACGTCTTTTCCAGTTGCGCCTGCCCGACGCGGGCCGATTGACGGTCCATCGACTCGCTTAAGGCCGAATATTCCCGCTGCATGGCTGTTATCCGTTCATCCCGCTCCTGAAGATCCATCTCCAGGGTGGCAATTCGGGCGATGAGTGCCGCTTCATTTCTCCCGTAAACGGGTTCGGCTGTCGGATTTTTTCCAAAGAGCGACGAGAACATTCTCCTGAGAAGTCCGGACTTCTTCTTTGTTGCCATCGGTTGACCTCCCTGTCCTCAATCGGCCCGTTCCACCACGGCTGCCGTCTCATCAGCCTGGATCAACAACGGTTCGTGAACACCCACCTCCGCGTGGTGGTCGACCAGCAGGCGAAGCACCCGGCGGACGGCCCCCGGTTTTCCCGCAAAGGCCTCGGGTGGGTAGGCTGCCAGCTTTTCCACGTCCGCCGGTGTCGCCCGGACTGGCAGGAATTCCATGATCCCGTCGACTCCGGCCAACGCACGCACCCAAAAGATCTCCTCTTGTTCGGCCTTGCTATCCGGATCAGGGAAGATCCCGGTCAGATAGCCGGCCAGGCGAACGAGCCAGTGCGGACTGGATTGCACGGCGGCGGCGATTTCTTCAGTAACGCCCCTTTTCGCCAGCGCGGCAACAATGGCGACTCCTTCCGGCGGGGGGGCCTCCTTTAAGCGTGCAAGAAGTTCCTGATCGGAAAGCCGATCCCATTTGCTGCTTTCACCATCTGCCAGCCAACGGTCAAGGACTGAACCTGATGCCTCCGGCGCCTGGTCCGGCGAAGCCTCGCCGCTGCTCTGGGCCAGAATCTTTTTGTAAAGGCTTTTCAGCTCCGGGGCTTCCGGTTCCCAGCCGGAGGTGCGGAAATGTTCCAGCAGGGGGACTCCGAACTTCAGCGGCAGTTCCAGAAAGGCCTTGAAGAGACGGGGCCAGTTTCCGTGGCGCAGGGCGTATTCCGTAAAGATCGAGATCTCTTTTCCGGTGCAGCGCCGAAGTTCCCTGGGGCCTGAAAAGAATCCTTCGAACCGCCGGTCTCCCGAACGGACCCTATCCATGACGTGGGCCTTGATCGTCTCGTCGGCCGTCTCATAGGCCAGGCTCAGTCCCTGGAACTGGGGATCCTCCCGGAAATAGGCGTCGAGCTGCCCCGTGACGACGAGGAACAGACAGGACTCCTCCGGATCGGAGGGACGCTTTCCCGTCGCGATGCAGATCTGTGCCGCCGCGCCTGACGGATCGTCCATGGCCAGTCGGCAGAGGACATCGATACATTCCCTGTCTTCCCGCCCCTGCAGGGAGCGCAGGGCATTGTCTGCCAGGTCGCTGAGGTACCGGTCCGGCGAGGTCAGGGCTTCCGCCAGCAGGGGAATGCCCTCGGGGGTCAAATTCTCCACCACATGCTCTATGGCCTGCCGCTTGAGGTGTTTGAGGTGAAGGAAAAGATCCTGGCCGGTGACAATTTCTCCTTGGGTGCTTTTGTCCCCTTCCAACCAGTGGTCAAAGGACGGCTCCGTTTTCACCGGAGGTTGACCCGGCAGGGCCATTCCGCTGCCCGCCTTCAGAATTTCACGGTAAAAACTTTTCAGTTCCGCGTCTTCCGGCTCCCAGCCGGAGATGCGCAGGGGTTCCAGCAGGGGGACTCCATATTTCAGCGGCAGCTCCAGGAAGGCATTGAAGAGACGCTGCCAGTTGACGTTGTGTAAAGCATGCTCCGAAAAAATCAGGATCTCCTTTTCGGTGCATTGCCGGAGTTCCCTGGGGCCTGTAAAAAATTCCTCAAACCGCCGGTCTCCCGATTGGATCATATCCAGGACATGGATTTTCGTTGTTTCGTCGGCAGCCTCATAGGCCCGGTGAAGTCCCGCGAATTCGGTATCTTCACGGAAATACGCATCGAATTGTCCCGTGATAACGAGGAACAGGCAGAGCTCCTCCCGGTTGGATGGGCGTTGTCCTGCTGAAATACAGATTTTTGCTGCCGGCCCGTCCGGGTCGTCCATGATCAGACGACAGAGAACATCGATCAATTCCCGATCTTCCCCTGCCCGGAGGGACCGCAGGGCATTTTCCGCCTCTGCGCCTGCCCTACGGTCGGGTGTTCCGAGGGCCTCGACCAAAAGAGGGATGCTTTCCAGGCTCAGGTCTTCGGCAAGCCGCCTGACGGCCCTGTGCTGGAACAGGCCGCCGATGAGCGGCCGGCGGTTCCTCAGCCATTCTCTGCATGTTATGAGATTTTTCGGGTCCATGCATGCTCCGAAGCCGTTCCGGCATTAGTTGCCTCTTTTCCGTGCATCTTCAGAAAGTCCTGTCAAGCTACGCTCCTCGTTCGGCGTCATTTCCCCAGGATACCCAGTTCCCGTTGAATGTATCCTATGGTATCAATTTATCATTGAATCATGCTTTTTCAAGACATATTCAGGAATTCACACCCAATCCTTAACGACGGCGGTCGGTCCAATTTTTCGATCAATATTGGATTTTGTCCTGTCTCATTTCCATCCCCTTTGACAATTTTCAAAGAATGTTATAGCAAATCCCTACTATGATGAAACCTAAAGAAGAACTCCTGAAAAAACTTGGCATTACCGAAGAAGAGGTGAAAACGCGCTTCAAGCCCGTACATCCTTCAGAAGAACGAATCATCGACGGATTGGAAAGGCTTATGGAAGAGCTGATGAAAGAGGAAGAACAGAAAGATAAGGACCAGACTTCTTAAGCGCTATTTCCGAACTTTGACGAAACACGGTGTTTCCTGTGTCAGTTCTCTGGCGTCAGGGCTATATCATTCTTCTCTGTAAATAGATCCCCAACGCCCCTGTAGATTTGCCGCCATAGGTGAACGTTGCTTCCTCCATGAGTAACGTATCTTCTCAAGCTTCCGCCTTTCCAACCGTATCATCCGGACCTCCATTCCTGAGCAAATGATCCCTTGACGAGGGAACAGGTCTTGTATATCCCTTCCTGACTTTGGAATTTCTTTTCAAGCGGAGGAGCTGTCTCATGATCATGACCAGAGAGGAATTTCGCAGGGCCATCGGCCTGACCCGCTCCAGTTGGGAGGGTGGCCACATCAAGGCCGTTCAGACTGCCTTGCAGGCCTATCACGACTATCAAGTCAAGGATGCGGGCAACATCAGCCAGCAGCGGGAAAAGAAGGAGCGGCTGAACGCCCTCTATGACGCCTGCAGGGCCTGGCGGACCCGGCATGCCCATGAGGAAGGCCTCAAGGGGCTTGATGCCATGAAGATGCCGGTCATGAAGTACCTGATCGAACAGGTGGCCGAGGAGATGGCCGTCATGCGGAAGATCCCGCGCATTTACAGGAAGGTCCAGTTCATCGGCTATCACATCCAGACCGCCGGGGATCTCTCCAAGCCGACGAATGGGCAGAAGTACATCGGTCTGGTCGATGAGACGAAGGATATTCAATCGCGCTGCCAGATCCTCGCCGACGCCATCGCCGCAGCGCGTAACGATGCCAGTCTGGACCCACACGCACTCAAGATATTCATCGCCCCGGAGTTCTTCTACCGGGGCGGCCAGTGCGGCGCCTATTCCATCGAATCCGCTTCGGGCATCAACGCCGAGATGGACCCCTATCTCAAGGATGCGGACTACGGTGATTGGATTTTCGTCCTCGGGACCGCCATTGCCCACATGCCGATTGCTCAAAAGGCGAAGGACATCGAGATGTTGAACCTCGCCATCGTGCGCAGGGGCGGCGTCGAGGTGGCGATGTCAACGGAGAAGGACTCCCTCATCATCTACAAGGAGTATGTCTCCGCCATCGACTACCTGGGCCGCTTTTTCGGCAAAGGCAAAGAGTTTCATCACGGCAAGACCGACATCGCGCACGTCGGCCTTGCCAATGTCCTAGGCGCCGAGCGTACGCTGCGGCCGACGGACGGTGCGCGTGACACGGTTCTCGTGAAAGGCAAGGGGGTCCCCAACCTCCCTGGCCAGAAGCGGGTCTGGCAGCCCAGCCTCGACCAGCGATACAAGGCGTCTGTTGAATACTTCGACGGCAAAATCAGCCGTGACGAGATGCTGCGGCGCAAGAAGCCGGTTTCGTACGAAATATCCGAGGAGAGCCGCTCAGGTCTGGGCGGCGGCTCCCTCTTCGAGATGAACGGCTACAAGTTCGCCCTGGAGATCTGCCTGGATCATGCCAAAAGGCGGATCTTCTCCCTCAACCCCAAGAAAATCGACTTCCATCTCGTCACCTCCTGCGGAATGTCGCCCGACAACTCCGTGGCGAAGTCCGGCGGTTATCTCTTTCTCGTCGACGGGATCGACATCAAGAAGCAGAGCGTCCACCTCCAGCAAACCGTGGGGATGGCCGTGAAGACCATTCCTACGGCCTCCCCGAACATCGCGGTGCCTATCGATATGACGCTGGCCAGCCGGCAGACGAACTTCAAGGGGCCCGGCACCAAACTCTTCGAACTGGGCCGGGGACGGGTGATCCTCTTCAAGCCGCGGGACTGCCCGCCGGACTGATCGCATCCATGTCAGCAGGGAAGGGCATTACAAAGTCTGGGATGGGATGTGGGCCTGCTCGAGAAAAATGGCCCCAGGGAGAAATCCACAAACAAAAAAGGAGTTATCGTTTTACGATAACTCCTTAATGATAACTGGTAGTCCCACGGGGAGTTGAACCCCGGCTTCCGGCGTGAGAGGCCAGCGTCCTAACCACTAGACGATGGGACCATGATTGGGGGAACAGGTTTCGAATCCGAATGGTTATTTCTGAAATCCGGGTTCTGCCGCGATAAGGTTCCCCATTGCGGAAAGCTTTTGCAGAGCGCCTTTTTATGAAACAACAGAGAAAAAGTCAAGGCAAAAGATTTCAGGGCAGAGACTGACTCCCGATAAACGAAACGGTGCGCCGAATTCGGGAAATCACCCGTTCCTTCCCAAGGGTCAGCATGACATCATCCAGGCCGGGGCTGACCGTTTTTCCCGTCAGGGCGATGCGGAGCGGCTGGGCGATCGTCTTGAGTCTGATGGCCCGGGCCTCGGCCAGATTGCGGAGAAAGACCTCAATCCCTTCTTTGGAATAATCCTCGATCGTTGCCAGCGCCTCCGCAATGGCTTCGAGATGGCCGGCGATTTCCGGGGTGAGGAATTTTTTCGCGACATCGGCATCGATGGGCGGATCATCGGTGAAATAAAAGGTGCTGGATTCCGCCATCTCGGGAAGGGTCTTCGCCCGCGCCCGAAGATCTCCGATAATGTGCCGGCCGTAGTCAGGATCTGAGATTTCGAGACCCCGCTCGTTCCAGAAAGGCGTCAGCGCCTCCTGCAGCTTGTCTTCCGGATAGGATTTGATATAGTGCTGGTTCAACCAGAGCAGCTTTTCGGGATTGAAGACGGCTGCAGATTTGCCGATGTTCCCCAGGTCAAATAACCCGATGAGTTCGTCCAGGGAAAAGATTTCCTGATCTCCGTGGGACCACCCGAGACGGACAAGATAATTGACCAGTGCTTCCGGCAGGTATCCCAGCTCCTTGTAGGCCATGACGGAGGTTGCCCCGTGCCGTTTGCTGAGGCGGGTCTTGTCGGCGCCAAGGATCATCGGGACATGACCGAACTGAGGAATGTCGTATCCCAGGGCTTCGTAAAGGAGGATCTGCCGGGGTGTATTGTTGACATGATCGTCGCCCCGGATCACATGGGATATCTCCATCTGGGCGTCATCGACCACAACGGCAAAATTGTAGGTTGGATATCCGTCGCTGCGTTGAATGATCAGATCATCCAGCTCCTCGTTGTTAAAGGAAATTTTCCCTTTGATGAGATCGTCGACGATGGTCGTGCCTGCCTGGGGGCAGCGGAACCGGACAACCGCACCGTCGGAAGGGGGGAGCTTTTTATCGCGGCAGGTTCCGTCATATTTGGGTTTGCGGCCTTCCGCAAGGGCCCGTTTCCGCTTTTCTTCCAGTTCTTCCGGCGAACAGACGCAGTAGTAAGCCTTATCCTCGTCAACCAGTTTCCGGACCATTGCCCGGTGGATATCGACGCGTTCGGCCTGGAAAAAAGGGCCTTCATCCCAGTTCAGTCCGAGCCAGGTCATGGCATCGAGGATCGCCCGGGTTGATTCCTCCGTAGAACGTTGTTGATCGGTGTCTTCGATTCTTAAGACAAATTTCCCCTGTGTGTGTCTGGCATAGAGCCAACTGAACAGGGCCGTACGTGCCCCCCCGATATGAAGATAACCCGTCGGCGAGGGTGCAAAACGGGTTCGAACCTCTTTGATATTATGCATATATCCTTTTCCTGACAGACCTTTGATGTGCCCTTTTTATAGGACCAGCTTTCCCGGTTTGTCAAGGGTATTTCAAGCAAATTGTGCTTGACAAGGATGGATATTTATAATCTAATCCTCGTCTTTATATAAGAGAATCACTGGGTTACAGGTGATAGCTCTGGATAAAAGCCTTACGATTTAATGAGTTAGGGTGTATTTTGAAAATTAATGTACTGATGGTTCCCGAAGCGGGCCTCGACCTCTCCTCCGATCTTCAGGAGGGCTGGTTCCGGAGTTTTCTGGCCGAAGAAGAGTCGGACATCCTGAATCTCCCGCAGACGGTTGTTACCTGCCATGTTTCCCGGGTGGGTGAAGCGGTCTTCATCGAGGGGAAGATTGATGCCGTTGTGGAAACCATCTGCTGCCGTTGTCTGGAGTCCGTTCGCCTTCCGGTGAACTTTGGTTTTCGCTATACGTTGCTTCCCGTTAAGGAGAGCATCAAGGATAATGAGGAACTGCGCACGGAAGACCTGGATTTCGGCTTTTATCAGGGCGAAGTTCTTGATCTGTCTCCTCTGATCTATGAACAGATTATGCTTCAGATTCCCATGAAGGTCCTTTGTCGCGACGCCTGTAAAGGGTTGTGCCCTCAGTGCGGTGTGAATCTGAACAGGGGCGACTGTGATTGCCCGAGGGATTTGGGGGATGACCGGTTTGCCGTGTTAAGAAATCTCAAGGTTCCCAAGAGATAGGCCGGATAAAGCGTAGAGATGTTTCTTAAGAAGAATTCTTGCCGAATGTGTGGATTATAGAAGGAACAGCGGATAAAATCATTCAAAAATAAAAATTTTTTTATGGAAATATTATAGAAAGAGGAATCACCATGCCAAATCCAGTTAAAAGACATTCCAGAACGAGAAGAAATATGAGAAGGGCGCACGATTTTCTGACTGCGGTTCAGGCTTCGGCCTGCCCTCAGTGCGGCAAATTCAAACTGCCTCATAGGGTCTGCCCGTACTGTGGAACCTACAAAGGCCGCGCCGTCGTCAAGGTGGAAGATCTCGCCTGAGCCGTTTTTCTTTGAGAAAAGCGGAGATCTGACAGAAACTAAATCACTTTGGCACGGCTCATCTTCTCGAAGGTTTCATGTCAAGTTGCAGAAAAGGATAACCGGGCGACAGGGAGGGATGGACGCTGTCGTAAAGGATGATCCGTCGAGGAACTTACGACGAGGCCACCGCAGCTATCTAAAGAGCAGCGACTTTGTGTCCGACGCGAAGGAATCGTCTTGATCGATGGCATAGGGAGATGTCTCCCGGAGATGCACAACGGAAAATGCCCATGAATCAGGAGCGGCCGTGCGAGGAGGAACGATAGGTGACGCTGGAAGAAAAAGTTTTAGAAATTATTGTCGATCAATTGGAAGTCACAGCGGAAGAATGTGTTCCCGAGGCATTCTTTATTGATGACCTTGGGGCTGATTCTCTTGATCTGGCTGAATTGCTCCTGGAGATGGAAGACACCTTTGATGTGGAGATTTCCACAGAAGAACTTAAAAAGATCCGCAGGATCCAGGATGTGATCGATTTTCTCAAAGCGCGAAATGTGACCTGGGATTGAGAGCCGAATTTGTTCCTGCAAATTGCAGAGCAAAAAAGGATTCCCAGGAGGTAAGACGAAGACTGCCTAAGAATCTTCAAGAGGAAGACGTTCCTTGAAAAGAAGAGTTGTAATAACCGGGATGGGGGCTCTGACGCCTCTGGGAAACTCCGTGTCGGAGACGTGGGCCGGAATCTGCGGCGGATGCTCCGGAGTCGGGCCGATCACGAAGTTTGATGCCGCGGATTATGAAACGCGCATTGCCGGAGAACTTCAGGACTTTGATCCGATCGCGTATGTCAGTAAAAAAGAACTCCGTCGCCTGGATCCCTTTATTATCTATAGCCTGGCTTCAGCAGAAATGGCTGTTGCCGATGCGGGTTTGAAGCTTAAAGATTCCCGGGCCGAGCGCGTGGGCGTCGTCATCGGTTCAGCCATCGGCGGTCTGGCCACACTGGAAAAGCAAAAGGAAACCCTTCTGAGAGGAGGTCCCCGCAAAGTTTCTCCCTTTACCATTCCCTCGGTTCTGCCCAATCTGGGAGCGGGAAATGTCTCCATCCGCTTCGGGGCTCGAGGCCCCATCGGTTGTCCCGTGACCGCCTGTGCGTCCGGAACGAATGCCTTGGGAGATGCCTTCCGGCTGATTGTTTCCGACTATGCCGACGTTATTTTCGCCGGCGGAGCTGAAGCGGCGATCACTCCCCTGGCAGTTTCCGGTTTCACCGCCATGGGCGCTCTTTCCCGAAGAAACGATGAGCCCGGGAAAGCCAGTCGTCCTTTTGATCTTTCCCGTGACGGATTTGTGATCGGCGAAGGATGTGGAATTCTCATCCTTGAAGAACTGAATTTCGCCAGGGACAGGGGGGCAAAAATCTACGGAGAGATTATCGGATACGGCACGACCAGCGATGCCTTCCATCTGGCCGTCCCGCCTCCCGGTCATGAAGGGGCGGTTCGGTGCATGCGGGCCGCTTTGCGGGACGCCGGGATTGGCCCCGCCGACGTGGATTATGTCAATGCCCACGGGACCTCGACACCGCTGAACGACCAATATGAGGCAGAGGCCATCAAGACCGTTTTTGGAGAGCAGAACAGCCGGCTTCCGGTCAGCTCGACAAAATCGATGACCGGTCACCTCCTGGGCGCGACAGGGAGCGTGGAAGCCATCCTTACGGCAAAGGCGCTGGAGACAGGCATCATCCCTCCCACGATCAATCTGGAGCAGCCTGATCCCGCCTGCAATCTCGATTTTGTTCCCGGTTCGGCCCGGCAGGGCGATATCCGGATCGCCATGTCCAACACCTTCGGCTTTGGCGGTGTGAATGCAACGGTCATCTTAAAGAAATATTTCGAGTAGATTTCATGAATCAAACAATCATCATCGGTGCCGACCATGCCGGTTTTTGTCTGAAGGAAACCATCAAATCCTTTCTTGAGGAAAGAGGCTGGGTTGTGTCGGATATTGGAACGGACAGTGAGGCCTCCGTGGACTATCCTGATTTCGGCGCGGTGGTGGCAAAATCCGTCGCGTCAGGCCTTTTCTCCCGGGGAATCCTGGTCTGCGGATCGGGGGTAGGCATGGCCATTGTGGCCAACAAGTTTCCCGGGATCCGCGCTGCCGTGTGTCTCGATACCGAGACGGCCCGCCTGAGCCGTCTCCACAACGATGCCAACATCCTGATCTTTGCCGGCAGGAAGACCGATCCGGAGACGGCTCGAAAGATTGCTGAAGTCTGGTTGGAAACCCCCTTTGAAGGGGGACGTCATCAGGGGCGTCTGGATAAAATCCGGGCCCTTGAGGCCGGAAGGGACGGCTTCGGTCAGTAGGAGGCCAGGGTCAATACGGAGGGCGGAAATTTTCGCTGGCTCCCTGGCGGGGAAGGAACGTTCGATAAAAACAGGATTTAAAATTAGAGAAAAGAGGATATTACCTTCATGTCAGCGTTAATCAAAACCGATCCTGAAATCGCGGAGGCCATCCGCCTGGAAACCCGGAGGCAGGCGGAAAAACTGGAGCTCATCGCGTCGGAGAACTTTGTCAGCGAGGCGGTTCTCGAGGCCCAGGGAAGCACCATGACGAACAAATACGCGGAAGGATATCCGGGTAAACGATACTACGGCGGTTGTGAGTATGTTGATGTGGCGGAAAATCTGGCGATCGAACGCTGCAAGCAGCTCTTCGGCGCAGATTATGTCAATGTGCAGCCCCACTCTGGAACTCAGGCCAACATGGCGGTTTATTTTGCCGCTCTGCAGGTGGGAGACACGATCCTGGGGATGAATCTCGCCCATGGCGGTCATCTGTCTCACGGCAGTCCCGCCAACTTTTCCGGAAAATTATACAATGTGATTCCCTACGGCGTCGACCGCGAGACCGAACGCATTGATTTCAACCAGGTAGAAGACCTTGCCCGGCAGCACAAACCCAAGCTGATCGTCGTCGGGGCAAGCGCCTATTCCCGAATCATCGAATTTGAGAAATTCCGGGCCATTGCCAATCAGGTGGGCGCGCTGATTGTGGCCGACATCGCCCATATCGCCGGTCTGGTGGCGGCGGGCCTTCACCCCTCTCCTGTTCCCGTGTGCGAATACGTAACTTCGACGACCCACAAGACCCTTCGCGGTCCCCGTGGGGGCCTGGTCATGTGTCAGTCACCCTATGAAAAGGCCCTTGGCAGCCGCGTGTTTCCCGGCATCCAGGGCGGGCCGTTGATGCACACCATTGCCGCCAAGGCGGTGGCCTTCAAGGAGGCCCTGACGGAAGAATTCAAGGAATACCAGAGGCAGATCGTGAAAAATGCCGAGGCGATGGCCGAGGAGCTGATCCGGCTTGGGTACCGTCTCGTTTCCGGGGGAACGGATAACCATCTGCTCCTGGTGGATTTAACCGATAAGGGCATAACAGGCAAAGAAGCCCAGGAACGGCTGGATTCGGCAGGAATCACCGTCAATAAGAACGGCATTCCCTTCGATACCCGCGGTCCCATGGTGACCAGTGGAATTCGGATCGGCACGCCCGCTCTGACCACCCGGGGCATGAAAGAAGAAGAAATGCGGACCGTTGCCCGCCTGATCGTCGAGATCCTGGGAAACCCGGAGGATGAAAAGCACCTCCGGGATGTGAAAGAGGAAGTGAGCCGCCTCTGTCGGGATTTCCCCCTATACGCCGGGCGGATTTAAAGTACATGACAGAAGGGAATTCCCGGCCGGACTGGGACGAATACTTTATGGATATTGCCTCCCTGGTGGCCAGGCGTTCCACCTGTCAACGGAGGAAGGTCGGCGCCCTGCTGGTGAAAGAGCGGAGGATCCTGGCGACTGGTTATAACGGCGCTCCCACGGGTTTGCGGCACTGCCTGGAGATCGGCTGTCTCAGGGAGCAACTTCAGATTCCCTCGGGGGAACGGCACGAACTCTGTCGAGGGCTTCATGCCGAGCAGAATGCCATTATTCAGGCGGCCCTTCACGGTGTGGGGATTGCCGGAGCGACTCTGTACTGTACAAACCATCCCTGTGTGATCTGTGCCAAGATGATCATTAACGCCGGAATTGTTTCCGTAGTGAATCTGGATGGCTATAGTGACAAGCTGGCCGCCGAGATTCTCGGAGAAGCAGGAATCCAGGTAAAAACCCTATGAAATGCCCCTTCTGTGGCGAAGCTGAGAGTAAGGTCATGGATTCCCGGGTCAGCCGGGACGGCAGTGCCATCCGGCGGAGGCGCGAGTGTCTGGCCTGCGGCCGGCGCTTTACGACCTATGAGTATATTGAAGAAATTATGCCGACGGTGGTGAAGAAGGATGGCCGGCGGGAACCCTTTGATCGCAACAAGATCCGGAACGGGGTTCGAAAGGCCTGTCAGAAACGGCCCATCAGCACGGAAACCATGGAATCTCTTGTCGCGAACGTGGAACGTTTCTGCCAGGAATATTCCGGTGAAGAAATGTCCTCTTCCCGCATCGGTGAAAAAGTCATGCAGCTTCTCAAGGATCTGGATGGCGTCGCCTATGTGCGGTTTGCCTCCGTTTATCGGCAGTTTCGCGATGTCAAAGATTTTCTGGAGGAGCTTAAGGAATTCCAGGACGAAAAAAAAGAGGACGAACCTTAGGGATATTTTAGGATGTTTACCGGGATTATTCAGGGGATGGGGACGGTCCTCCGCCTGTCGAGGCGAGGTGAAGACGCCTTGCTGGAAATCGAGACGGCCATGGATCTTGCCGATTTCCGCATCGGGGACAGCATTGCCGTGAATGGAGCCTGTCTCACCGCAACGACCGTCAGTCGCCGGAGTTTTACCGCCGATGTTTCCGCAGAGACGCTCGCCCGGACGGATTTCGCCTTTTTTTCCCCGGGGCAGCGGGTCAATCTGGAGAAAGCCCTCCGCCTGACCGATTTTCTGGGGGGACACATTGTCCTCGGTCACATCGATGGCCTGGGAAAGATTGCAGAATGCTCCGCTAAATCCGGTTCCATTATTTTCCGAATTGAGATAGAAAGAAATTTAAACCGCTATCTTGTCCCCAAAGGCTCCGTCGCCGTTGATGGAGTCAGCCTCACGGTGAACCGCTGTGAGGAGAATGCCTTTTATGTTAATATGATTCCCCATACAGCGGAGAAAACGACGCTGGCATTTAAAAAAAAGGGCGACTGGGTGAACATTGAGACCGACATCCTGGGCAAATACTTGGAGCGCCTCTTTTCTTCCGAAGAGAAGAAGGAAGGCGGCATTACCAGGGAATTGTTGATGAAACAGGGATTTTTAAAGTAAACTTGCGGGAAGCGCGCCGAGTTCCGTATGTGGAGAACGGAGAAAAAGAACGGCGTTTCCCAAAAGAGGAGAAAGAATTATGGGTTTGTGTAAAATCGAAGAGGCCATAGAGGACATCCGGAATGGCAAGATGATCATTCTTGTAGATGATGAAGACCGGGAAAATGAAGGGGATCTCTGCATGGCGGCGCAGTTTGTTACGCCGGAAGCGATCAATTTCATGGCTAAATATGGGAGGGGACTGGTCTGCCTGACCCTGAACGAGGAACTGGCTGACAAGCTGAATCTGTCGATGATGGTGCAGGACAACCGGTCCCGCTTCGGAACGGCGTTTACGGTATCCATTGAAGCGCGCTCCGGGGTAACCACGGGGATTTCCGCTGCGGATCGGGCAACGACCATTCAGGCGGCTGTGGCGGATGCTGTTCAGCCCGGCGATCTCGTCAGTCCCGGCCATGTTTTCCCAATTGTGGCCAAGAAGGGTGGTGTTCTGGTCAGGACGGGCCAGACCGAGGGATCGGTAGATCTGGCGAGGCTTGCGAAGTTGAAGCCCGCGGGAGTGATCTGTGAAATCATGAAGGATGACGGGACAATGGCCCGGATGCCCGATCTGGAGATCTTTGCCCAGGAACACGGTTTGAAGATTGCGACCATTGCGGATCTGATCGAATTCCGGATGAAGCACGAATCCCTGATCCGTCGGGCGGCGACGGCAACCATTCCGACCCGTTACGGCGGGGAATTCAAGCTTGTCGTCTACGAAAATGATGTGGATAAACTTCAGCATCTGGCCATGGTTAAAGGAGACATCCAGCCGGAAGACGAGGTCCTGGTGCGGGTCCATTCCGAATGCCTGACGGGCGACGTGTTTGGTTCCGAACGGTGCGACTGCGGTGATCAGCTCCATACAGCCATGGAAATGATCGAGAAGGAAGGAAAGGGCGTTATTGTTTACATGCATCAGGAAGGCCGGGGAATCGGGCTAGCCAACAAAATCAAGGCCTATGAACTGCAGGAGAAGGGGAAGGATACCGTCGAGGCGAATATTGCCCTGGGCTTCAAGCCGGATTTGCGGGATTATGGGATCGGAGCGCAGATCCTCGTCGATCTCGGCGTGAAGAAGATGCGCCTGATGACCAACAACCCGAAAAAGATCGTCGGTCTGGAAGGATACGGGATCAAGGTTACGCAACGGGTGCCGATTGAAATTACGCCCACGGACAAGAATATCCGCTATCTGACCACGAAAAAGAATAAGATGGGACACATTCTGGAGATATAGTGTCCAGGAAAAAAACGGCTCCCCTGAGGGAAGCAGGGAAGGCAGGGCGGTGAATTGTGTATACCCCAGTAAGTCGAGAGGATGATAAGGCCGTCGGCAAAGAATGCGCCCTGCTATGAACTTGGGAGAAACGAGATACGAAAAGAGGAGGATGACATGCCGATAGCAACAGAGGGACGTTTAATTGCCACAGGAATGAGAATTGGCATCGCCGTCAGCCGTTTTAATGATTTTATAGGCAGTCGGCTTCTGGATGGTGCTCTGGATGCCCTGATACGTTCCGGGGCGGAAGAAAAGGACATTCAGATTTATCGGGTGCCCGGGGCATTCGAATTGCCGCTGGTGGCTAAAAAGCTTGCCGGGAGTAAACGCTTTGATGCCGTCATCTGCCTGGGAGCGGTGATCCGCGGTGCGACGCCGCATTTTGATTACATCAGTGCAGAGGTATCCAAAGGGATTGCCAATGTCGGTCTGGAGATGGGAGTTCCCATAGCCTTTGGCGTTTTGACGACGGATACGATCGAACAGGCGATTGAACGGGCGGGCACCAAGGCCGGGAACAAAGGCTGGGATGCCGCCATGACGGCCATCGAGATGGTTGATCTATTAAGGCAGATATGATGCCGCGCTCTATCAGGGGCACATCCTGCAGAAGCTTCCAATTCCAGAACAGGGATGATATTCAGGGCGGCGAGGCGGTGACGGTGCGGGTGTGCTGATGCGGATTTCGAGCAGCCGATGAGGCCGCCGCGTGCCGAAAGCGTTTTGATAGGAAATTGGAATTAGAGGGTTTCATGCGTCAGAGAAGGATAGCACGGGAAATTGCCCTGCAGGTTCTTTACAGCCTGGAAGTTGTGGAAATGGAGGCGGGGGAGGCTATCGAGCTGTATTGGAATCATCACGAAGCCCCGCTAGAAGCAAAACCTTTTTCGTCCCTTCTGGTCGAAGGGACGTGGGAACATCGGGATCAGATTGACGCTCTGATCGGCAGCTGCTCCGAAAACTGGTCCATAGCCAGGATGTCCAAAGTCGATAAAAGCATCCTGCGCATGGCGGTTTTTGAACTCTGTTTCTGTGCGGATATTCCTCCAAAAGTGACGATGAATGAAGCCATTGATCTGGGAAAGGTTTACGGATCGGAAAATTCCGGCTCTTTTATCAATGGAATTCTTGACGCCCTGCATGTAAAGCTCAATAAAAAGGGCGTCGATCAGGAAATCGGCAGTTCCCTGGAAGAGTCGAAACAGTAAAGGCGCAAGTTTCTGACGCATCCCCTGTCCTTTTTTTGAAAAAAAAGGTCCTTTCGCCCTTCCCTCCTTATTTATCCCGGCTTTCTCTTATGATACGCAACCTGCTGACCGACAGGAAGAAATTCCTCCGATCTTCAGAATAGGGCATTCCTGTGGAATCATGTCCCCTGCCCGATTTATACTGTTCTGATTCTGAAGTTAGAGAGAGCAAACAGGGCGACCGTTTCCGTGTTGAATGCGTTATCGTAATATGTTAAAGAAAATTCCGAATTTAATAAGGGAGTGCCCTATGAACAGAAAATACACGCCTCAGGAAATTGAAGAAAAGTGGCAGCGATACTGGGAAGAAACGGGGACCTTCAAGGTTACGGAAGATCCGGCCAAGAAGAAATACTACCTTCTGGAGATGTTTCCTTACCCCTCCGGCAAGATTCATATCGGTCATGTAAGAAACTATACCATCGGCGATGTGGTGGCCCGGTACAAGCGAATGGAAGGGTACAACGTTCTGCACCCCATGGGCTGGGATTCCTTCGGCATGCCGGCGGAGAATGCCGCCATTGAAAGGGGCATTCATCCCTCCCTCTGGACGAATGAGAATATCTCCCACATGAGAAAGCAACTCAAGCGGATGGGGTTCAGCTATGACTGGGATCGCGAGGTCTCGACCTGCGAACCGGAATATTATCGCTGGGAACAGCTTTTTTTCCTCTGGATGTTCGAAAAGGGCCTCGTTTACAAGAAAACCTCCAGCGTAAACTGGTGCCCCAAGTGTGAAACCGTCCTGGCCAACGAACAGGTGGAAGCAGGACTTTGCTGGCGCTGCGGTTCCGAGGTGATGGAAAAAATTCTCGATCAGTGGTTCTTTCGCATTACCTCCTATATCGATGAACTCCTGGAGGGATGCGACCGGTTGACGGGTTGGCCGGAACGGGTGCTGACCATGCAGCGGAACTGGATCGGCAAGAGTTACGGCTGCGAGGTTTCCTTCCCCATGGCGGATGGAGCCGGCGACATCAAGGTCTTTACGACCCGTCAGGATACCCTCTTCGGCGCCACCTTCATGCTGATTGCCGCCGAACATCCCCTCGTCATGGAACTGGTCAGAGGGAAACCTCTTGAACAAGAGGCGATCGCCTTTGCGGAGGAAGTCAAAAAGCAGGACAAGCTGATGCGGACCTCGGATTATTATGAAAAACAGGGACTCTTTCTCGGCTGCTACTGCCTCAATCCGCTGACCGGCTGGAAAATGCCGATTTTTGCAACCAATTTTGTCCTTGCCGATTACGGCACCGGATGTGTGATGGCTGTGCCGACTCATGATCAGCGCGACTTCGAATTTGCCGAAAAGTTCAATCTCCGCAAGGTGGTGGTCATCTCGCCGCCGGGGCGGACCCTCGATCCGGAGACCATGACAGAGGCCTATGTGGAAGAGGGCATCCTCGTCAATTCCGGTCCCTTTGACGGGATGGAAAACCTCAAGGCACTGGATGCGATTGCCGATTATCTGATTGCCCGGGGAAAGGGAAAAAGGACCATCCAATACCGGCTCCGGGACTGGGGCATATCCCGGCAGCGATACTGGGGGGCGCCCATTCCCATGATCAACTGCCCGAAATGCGGCACGATGCCGGTTCCTGAAACAGACCTTCCCGTCGTCCTGCCCCGGGATGTCGATTTTTCAGGGGAAGGGGGATCGCCCCTGGCGAGGCACCCCGAGTTCCTCAACACGACCTGTCCCGTCTGCGGCGGTCCGGCGAAGAGGGAAAGCGACACGATGGACACCTTTGTGGAATCCTCCTGGTATTTCGAACGCTACTGCTGTCCCGGCTTTGCGGAAAAACCCGGACTCAACCGGAAACAGGTGGATTACTGGATGCCCGTGGATCAGTATATCGGCGGGATTGAGCATGCCATCCTTCACCTCCTCTACGCCCGTTTTTACACCAAGATGCTCCGGGATTTCGGTCTTGTCGGGGTGGACGAGCCTTTCACGAATCTGTTGACCCAGGGAATGGTCTGTAAGGAAACGACCCGCTGTCCGGAGCACGGCTATCTCTTTCCGGAAGAGGTCAATGAAGGCCGGTGCGTCCATTGCCAGTCCGAGGTGGTGATCGGCAAGACGGAGAAGATGTCAAAATCCCTGAAGAATGTCGTCGATCCAGATTATCTGGTCCGGCAGTACGGAGCGGATACGGCCCGGATGTTCTGCCTCTTTGCCGCGCCGCCGGAAAAAGACCTGGAATGGAGCGAACAGGGGGTGGAGGGATCGTTCCGCTTCATCGGGCGGACGTGGCGCATTGTCGTGGATTATCTGGATGATCTCCAGGGGATCGCTCCCTTCCGGGGAGGGGAGGAACTGGAAGGAGAACTGAAGAGCCTCCGTCGCAAGACCCATCAGACGATCAAGAAGGTCCGGGAGGATATCGGAGAGCGTTTCCACTTCAATACGGCCATCAGTGCGATTATGGAACTGGTCAACACCCTCTACGGCCTGCCCCGACCGTCCCTCGAGGACCGCAAGGCCCTTGCCGTGGTCCGCGAGACCATCGAGGCCATTGTGCTGCTGCTGGCGCCGATCGTGCCCCATCTGACCGAAGAGCTCTGGCAGATGCTTGGGCAGGAAGGGGCCTGTCTGGCCGATTCGCCACTACCGACTTATGATCCGGCAGTGGCTGCGGAAGATGAAATGATTATTGTCATCCAGGTTAATGGCAAAGTACGGGGCCGGATCACCGTAGCGCCGGATGAACAGGAGGAAGAAATCAAGGCGCTGGCAATGAGCGATGAGAAGGTAACCCGTTTTATCGAGGGGAAATCCGTGGTCAAGCAAGTCTATGTGCCGAAGAAACTCGTGAACATCGTTGTGAAGGGATGAAGGAAATCAAAGAACATCCAGCAGGGAAGAACCCTTTGGGAATTGGAGCGTGCCGGTCATCGTCGGGAAGAGAGAAGACCATGAAAGAGATGGACTGCAAGAACGTGCGTTATCGGTTGGGACGGCTTTTGATCGTTCTGGTTCTGCTGTGGATAAATTCAGGGTGCGGCTATCACCTGGTCGCTGGTGAGGACAACATCGACTCGGCCATTCAAAAGGTCTTTGTCGACACGTTTGCCAACCGGACCAGCGAAGCCGGGCTTGAAAACCTCTTTCGCAGCGCTTTCATGGATCAGGTGCTTCGGGGAGGCCGTTTTCAACTGGCCGGCAGCCGTGACGAGGCGGATGCCCTCATCCGGGGCAATATCCAAAGCCTGACCGACTCGCACCTCTCCTATAGCAAAACGGATCTTGCGGTGGAAGAGCGGGTCACCGTTGTACTGGATATCACTTTTGAGGAACGGGTATCGAAAAAGATTCTCTGGCAGAGTCGGAATTTCAGCTATTACAACGATTATAATGTCCTGAGCGGGCAGACAAGCAAGACGGAAGCCGAACGGAAAAGCGCATTGGTAAAGTTGTCCAATGATGTAGCAGAAAGGGCGTACAGCCTCATCCTTTCAGGATTCTGAAAGCTGTTGAACGCCCTGTATTGTGGATTGTGTTAAATCAGGGAGAAAGAAAAGCGCTTCGAATGAATTCTAACCTTCGTTCGCAATCTGGACATTGACTTTGCGGGTCAGCCGGGAAATGTAGCGCGATGCCGTCTTCTGATGGTAAACGCCTTTTGCCCCTGCCTTGGCGATAACAGGAATAGCCTGCTGCAGGGCGCTTAGCGCTCCCTCTTTGTCCCTTGCTTCGACAGCCGTAAGTACGGATTTGATGTAGGTTTTAACCTTTGATTTGACTGAAACATTCCTCAGTCGGCGTTTTTCATTCTGCGTGCTTCTCTTTTCTGCGGATTTATGTGTAGCCAAGAATCTTCCTCCTCGTTAAGAGTTCAATAAGTAAATATGAACTTCTATATGAAACCCCTTTTCCTGTCAAGGTGAAATTGGGCCATTAAGGAACTTTGGAATTTAGGCAGGGAAGAGAGATATTGCCAGATCGATGAGGCATGATTAAATTACAATTCAAAGTAGAGGCGTGATTTTTCCATTATAGTGGAAAGAATTTGAGATTTGGCTGAATTTATATTATATAATTAATACAATGCTGGATTAGGTGACCTGAAAAAATCGACAATGAATAAAGGGAACGTATTATCCTGGCTTAAAAAAGAGGATTGTTCCGGAATCGAAATTTGCATATTGCGATTCCGCAAAGTATGTAAATCCCGAAAAGGAGGGTATTCCTGATTAGGAAAACGGCTGATGCACGAAGAACATGATTTTATAAGGAATTATGACCAGGAGCTGGACATCGGACATGAAAATGAGACTTTGAAGCCTCGAATGTACCGGGTTTTGCTTCACAATGATGACTATACCACAATGGATTTTGTCGTTTACATTTTGATGACCATTTTTCACAAACCGGCTGCAGAGGCCACCAGGATCATGCTGGATGTGCATCAGAAAGGGCAGGGGCTCTGTGGAATCTATACTTATGACATCGCGTCAACCAAAATAGCCCAGGTGCATTTTATGTCCAGGGAAAGGGAGTTTCCCTTAAGGTGCAGCATGGATGAGGCCTGAAAGAGGAGCTCCTGAAAAGGGATTCCATCGGTCGGTTCGGCTGGATAAATTGACGGATCCGGCCAGAGGTAAGTTTTAAGGCGAGAGGTAAAAAATAATGAGGCTTAGTGAAAACTTGAATCAAATTATTATGGCGGCCTATGCAGAAGCAAAATCAAGGCGCCATGAGTTTATTACACCGGAGCATCTGCTCTATGCCGCGCTTTTCTTTGACGAGGGTCGCGATATTATCGAGAGGTGCGGGGGAGATCTGGGTCATTTAAAGAGTACCCTGGAAACTCACCTTCAAGATTCCCACGCCAGACTGAATGACTCCGATGCCGTTCAGTCTCTGGGCTTTCAAAGCGTTCTGGAGCGGGCTGTCTGGCACAATTCGTCATCGCAGAAGGAGGTTCTGGATCTGGGGGATGTCCTGGTTTCAATCCTGGAAGAAAAGGAGTCTTTTGCCTCGTACTTTCTGGTTCAGGAAGGGATCACGCGGCTCGTCCTGTTGAACTATATTTCTCACGGCATTCCGGCCATCCCTGAAAAAGGCTTTGAACATAACTCGGATCGTGAAGATCCGAGGACGGATAACGAGCGGATTCATCGTGAACAGGAGAGTGTAAAGAGCGAGGTTCTCAAGGCCTTTACCACCGATCTGACCGCCAAGGCCATGGCCGGCGAACTGGACCCGTTGATCGGGAGGGGAGATATCCTGGATCGAACCATTCAGGTTCTCTGCCGGCGGTTAAAGAATAATCCCGTTCATGTGGGGGAGCCCGGCGTGGGAAAAACAGCCTTGACGGAAGGGCTGGCTCAGCTGATCGTAAACGGCAAAGTGCCGCGGCGATTGAAAAATGCCAAGATTTATTCCCTGGATATGGGGTCCCTGCTGGCGGGAACGCGATTCCGCGGTGACTTTGAAGAGCGCATGAAGCGTGTTCTGGCCGAATTGAACAAACTGGACAATGTGATCCTCTTCATCGATGAAATCCATAACATCGTAGGGGCGGGGGCGGTATCCGGCGGCTCCATGGATGCCTCCAACATCCTCAAACCGGCGCTTGTCAACGGAAAACTCCGGTGCGTCGGTTCTACGACCTATGATGAGTATCGAAAGTATTTTGAGAAAGACGGCGCCCTGTCAAGGCGGTTTCAGAAGATTGAAGTTCCTGAACCGACCGTTGAGGAGACTTTTCAGATCCTCAAAGGGTTGAAGGAAAAGTATGAAGAGTATCATCATGTCTACTATACGGAGGCAGCCCTGCGGGCGGCCGCTGAACTGTCCGGAAAATTCATCAATGACCGGAGGCTTCCGGACAAGGCCATCGATGTCCTTGACGAGGCAGGGGCCGTTGCCAATATGAAGCCTACCGCTGATTATATCCGCCATGTGATTGATCAGCACGACGTGGAAAGAATCGTTGCCAAGATCGCCCGCATTCCGGAAAAGAATGTTTCCTCCTCTGAAGTCGAAAAACTGAGAGATCTGGAAGTCGAACTGAAAAGCACCATCTACGGCCAGGATTCGGCCATCGAACAGTTGGTCGAGTCGATCAAGCGATCGCGGGCAGGATTCCGCGAACCGGACAAACCGATCGGCTCATTCCTGCTGGTTGGCCCGACCGGGGTCGGCAAGACGGAGCTGGCACGCCAATTGGCGGCATCGCTGGGAATTCCGTTGCATCGGTATGATATGAGTGAATATCAGGAGAAGCATACGGTCGCCAAACTGATCGGCGCACCTCCCGGCTATGTGGGTTATGAGGAAGGCGGACTTTTGACCGAGGATATCCGGAAATCGCCCTATTCCGTGCTGCTCTTCGATGAAATTGAGAAGGCCCACAGTGATATTTTCAGCACCCTGCTCCAGATCATGGATTACGCCACCCTTACGGACAATACGGGAAAAAAAGCCGACTTCCGGAATGTGATCATTCTCATGACTTCCAATGCGGGGGCGCGGGAAATCGGAAGACAGGCCATCGGCTTCGGTGGACAGGAAATCAACCGGGATGCGGTCTTTGTGGCCATCGAACGCATCTTCTCCCCGGAATTCCGGAACCGCCTCGATGCCGTGATTAATTTCAATGCCCTGACCGATGAAGTGGTTTTGAAGATCGTGGAAAAGGCGATCCGCGACTTCAACAAGCAGTTGCAGGACAAGAAGGTTGAGCTGGAGGTTTCGGATGCCTGTCTTGCCTGGCTGGCCCGCAAGGGTTATTCCCCGGAATACGGCGCCCGGGAAATTGCTCGACTTGTTCAGGACAAGATCAAACGGTTCTTTGTCGACGAAGTCCTCTTCGGCAGTCTGCAGCAGGGCGGCAAGGCCTATGCGGACATTGAGCAGGATGATGTTGTCGTCAAGGTGATGCAGGAACAACTCGAACAGAAGGACCATGCCGATCTTCCGGCTCGGTAAAGAGGTCCTTTTCCCCCCTGTTTCCCTGGCGATGGAAAGCGGCCTCCTGGCGGTAGGCGGTGATTTATCGCCTTATCGCCTGCTTGAGGCTTATCGACAGGGTATCTTCCCCTGGTATTCCCCTGGGGAGCCCATTCTCTGGTGGGCTCCCCAGCCTCGCTTTATTCTCTTTCCTCAGAAAATCGTTTCCTCCCGGAGCATGCGGCAGGTTCTCCGTCAGAATCGGTTTTCCATGACCCTGGATAGGCATTTTGAAGCGGTGATTTCCGCCTGCCGGAAAATCAGCCGTCCGACTCAGGAGGGGACCTGGATTACGGGGGAAATGGAGGAAGCGTACTGCATTCTTCATGAACTGGGATATGCTCATTCCGTGGAGACATGGCGGGGCCAAAAACTCGTCGGGGGACTTTATGGCGTTTCCCTGGGGGGCTGCTTTTTTGGCGAATCCATGTTTTCCCAGGAAAAAAACGCCTCCAAGGCCGCGTTGATTTATCTCGCCAATCTTCTGGGGAAGCTCCGCTTTACCCTGATTGACTGCCAGGTTTATACCCCCCACCTTGCCTCCCTGGGCGGACGGTTTGTGTCCAGGGAAACCTTTTGCGAATTGATTCGAAAATCCCTGTCTCTGCCGACCCTGCGGGGCAACTGGTCCACCCATCCCGGATTGGCGGACAGACACACCGGGCAAGACTTTTTTAAAGAAAAAGCATAGAGGATATGGCCGTGCAAGCGACGGAAGCAAGGGAGTGCGGATGAGGGCCGATCGGCATACTGTGCAAAAAGGGGAACTTTTATAAATTGACAGTCCTTCTATTTTATGGTAGCAATCCTCCGTTTAGCATTAATCTGGTAGTTAGAGTTATGTGACGGGATGAATTAAACAAAAAGATCAGGAGGAGATTTATGAGTCGAGTTGCAGTTATTGGCGTAGGACAAAGCACCTTTGTTCGAAGCTATCCCGGTTCCATAAGGGAATTAGCGTTTGAAGCTTACAGTGAAGCAATGAAGGATGCAAATATACAGAACTCGGATGTTGACGCCACGGTCATGTGCTCCGCCCCCGAGTATGACAAGCAGAGATCCCCGGCCGGTGTCGTTGCCGAATACCTGGGCTTGAATCCTCAGCCGACATTCTATGTTGAAACGCTCTGTTCATCCAGTAGCACGGGATTGAAGCTGGCCTACTCCCTGGTTGCGTCCGGTCTTCATGACTGTGTCATGGTCCTGGGCTTCCAGATCATGTCCCAGCTGACCTCCAATGAATCCCAGGAAAGAATGGGCCGTGGTGCGGACATTCAGTGGGAATCAACCTTCGGCACAATGATGCCTGCATACTATGCCCTTCATGCACAGGCTCACTTCGCAAAATACGGAACAAAGCCGGAAGATCTTGCAAACATCCGCGTAAAATCAGCAACATACGGCGTTCTGAATGACCGTGCCGTTTATCGGAAACCGGTGGCCCATGAAGATTTCCTCGATCCGCAGAAGATGGGCGGTCCGGTTGCCAGTCCTCTGCGCGTGGGTGATTGCTGTGCGAACGCCGACGGCAGCTCCTGTATCATCGTCGCCAACGAAGAAAAGGCGAAGAAATTCTGCAAAAAACCCATCTGGATCCTCGGCGTCGGCGCCGCTTCGGCAGCGGTCAACATGGTCGGGCGCGAATCTTTGAGCGGGTTGGCGGTCGGCATTGAAGCAGGTCGGCAGGCTTATAAGATGGCCGGCATCACGCCGAAGCATATCGATGTTGCCGAAGTCCATGACTGTTTCACCATTGCCGAAATGATGGCCATTGAAAACCTCGGTTTTGCGGAGGCGGGTGGCGGTCCTGAATTAGTCCGTGCAAAAGAGACCTATAAAGAGGGTAGCATCCCCGTCAACATCGACGGCGGGCTTCTTTCCAAGGGGCATCCCATCGGAGCAACGGGTGGTTCGCAGGTTCGGACCATCGTTCGGCAGTTAAGGGATGAGGCCGATAATATTCAGGTGAAGGATCCGATGTTCGGTCTGGTTCATAACATCGGTGGTGTTGGCTTGTACGGTAGTGTGACTATTTTTGGGAGAGAATAATCATGGCTAAAGATAAAGATGTTCGCTTCAGTAAATTTGGGACGGTAAGCTTCACAGGTGTAACGCAGGTCAACGATTTTATCGATTACCTGGAACAGGGTAAGATCATGGGAACAGTGTGCAAGGACTGCGGCCAGAAATTTTTCCCGCCCCGCGCTCAGTGCTACAAGTCTCTGTCCAGCAATATGGATTGGTTTGAAGTTACCGGCAAGGGAAAGCTGGTTTCTTTCAGCACGCTCCGCTATGGGCCGACGGGCTTCACGGATGAACTGCCCTACACCATCGCCCTTGTGGATTACGGCGAATACAAGGTATTCGGACGTATCGATCCGGCGGTTGCCAATCCTGACGAGACCTTGAAGGTCGGTATGGAGATGACGGCAAAGTCCGCCAAGACATCCAACGGACAGCTGACCTATGTGTTTCAGCCTGCATAATGCGTGCGGAAAATTGGAAGAGGTAAGTTCCGCGTAACTGCGGAAATCTTCGCCATTGAGAAGTCTGGAAAGCCTTGCCTGACTTTACGCCAGGCGAGGCTTTTTATAGCGGGAATCAGGAAGCAGATAATCATGGCAGTGGTTTTTTTAAGCAGAAAATAGATTATCATGATTGCGATCATTGATTATCAGGCAGGGAATTTGACCAGTGTGTACCGTGCCCTCAGATGGCTGAAACAGGACTGCCAAATTACCCGTGATGATGAAGTGCTGGACAGCGCTTCTCACATCATTTTCCCCGGCGTTGGCGCCGCAGGCGAAGCCATGGCACATCTCAAGCAGACAGGACTGGACAGAGTCATTGTCCGTCTTGCCCAGGAGGGGAAGCCACTGTTGGGGATCTGTCTGGGAACGCAAATTATCTTCGATTACAGCGAAGAAAATGACACTTCCTGTTTGGGAATACTCCTTGGAGAGGTCAAACGCTTTCCTGACGACATGGTCTATGACGGCCTGCGGTTAAAAATTCCTCACATGGGATGGAATTCCGTTTCCTTTCGGGGCGACCACCCAGTATTCCGGGGGATTCCAGCGAATGCGGAATTCTATTTCGTGCATTCCTTCTTTCCCCAGCCGAAGAGGAAAGAAAACGTTCTTGGAACGACCTCTTATGGAATAGAATTTTCGTCAGCGGTTGGGTCAAAGAATGTCGTCGCCGTGCAATTTCATCCGGAAAAAAGCGGAAAACCCGGGTTGATTTTGCTCGAGAATTTTTGCCGATGGAGAGGAACCGATGCTGAGTAAAAGGATCATCCCCTGCCTGGACGTACGCGACGGTAAATTAACCAAAGGCATAAAATTCAGGGCTAATATTGATATCGGCGATCCTGTTGAAGCGGCTCGTCAATACTATGAGCAGGGGGCTGATGAAATTGTCTTTTACGACATCACGGCTTCCTCAGACAGTCGACACATCATGATCGATATCGTCCGTCAGGTGGCCGAAGCGATCATGATTCCCTTTTCCGTCGGTGGAGGAATTCGCACCGTCGAGGACATGAGACGCGTTATCCTGGCCGGTGCTGAAAAGATCAGTGTCAATTCGGAAGCCGTAAAGAATCCCCCTTTGATTCGGGAGGGGGCGAAGGCCTTCGGTTCCCAGTGCATCGTTTTGGGTATGGATGTCAAGAAGGTTGATGTGTCCCCTGCAATTCCTTCCGGCTACGAAATGGTGATTCATGGAGGCAGGGTTTTTACAGGGATCGATGCCCTGGCGTGGGCAAAGGAAGCCGAGAGCCTTGGCGCCGGAGAAATCTGTCTGAATTCCATCGATGCGGACGGCACCCAGAAAGGTTACGAAATCGATTTGACGTCCCTGATTTCCTCCAATGTGAGTATTCCGGTCATTGCTTCCGGCGGAGCGGGAAAACCTGAACATCTCAGAGATGTCCTGACCCGGGGCAGAGCCGATGCGGCACTGATTGCATCCATGGTCCATTACGATATGTATACCATAAAAGACATCAAGACTTATTTGAATTCGCAGGGCATAAAAATGCGCATGTTCTGGTAATCCTCCTTATTATTCGGTATCATCTCATTCGCGTTTTACTCTTGACGTATTCCCGAAATCATCATAAAAATCGAAAGACTTTAAATCGCAGAAACTCTGAGAACGAGAGAGGTAGAAGATCGTGGACACAAAAAGATATGAATTGAATGTTCAACTGGCACAAATGCTTAAGGGTGGGGTCATCATGGACGTCACCAATGTTGAACAGGCCAAAATTGCGGAGGAAGCAGGGGCTGTGGCGGTCATGGCTCTGGAACGGGTCCCCGCGGACATTCGTGCCCAGGGTGGTGTAGCCCGGATGTCTGATCCAGACATGATATCTGAAATCAAAAAATCTGTTTCAATCCCGGTCATGGCAAAGGCGCGGATCGGTCACTTTGTGGAGGCGCAGATCCTGGAAGCGTTGAAGATCGATTATATCGATGAAAGCGAAGTCCTTACGCCCGCTGATGAAGAATGCCATATTGATAAAACAAAGTTTTCAATCCCTTTTGTCTGTGGCGCTAGAAATCTCGGCGAGGCCCTCCGTCGGATCGCCGAAGGTGCAGCCATGATCCGAACGAAAGGGGAAGCCGGAACGGGAAACGTTGTGGAAGCCGTGCGCCATATGCGGACCATGAATCGGGAAACGCGACAGCTGATCGCCATGCCGGTCGAGGAAGTTACGGGCTTTGCGAAGAACAATGGAATTCCTTATGAGCTTGCCCTTCAGGTTCGGAAGCTTGGCCGACTTCCCGTGGTCAATTTTGCTGCAGGTGGGATTGCAACGCCGGCGGATGCGGCCTTGATGATGCAGCTCGGCTGCGATGGCGTCTTTGTCGGATCCGGCATCTTCAAATCATCGGATCCAGCCAAACGGGCCCGCGCCATTGTCAAGGCAACGGCTTACTTCAACGACGCCGCAAAGGTTCTGGAGGCGTCCATGGATTTGGGCGATGCCATGCCCGGCCTTGAAATCGCACAAATACCGGAAGATCAGATCCTGGCGGTGCGCGGCTGGTAAATTAGTATTCCTTACGATGATTTGCAGTGAAGGCAGTTTAAAAAACAGAATCGGTGTTCTTGATCTTCAGGGAGGGGTCTGCGAACATCTCGACCATCTGGAACGGCTGGGCATCCCCGGTATACGGGTCAAGGAAGCCGGTGATTTTGAAGGGATCGCGGGGCTGATCCTTCCGGGAGGGGAAAGCACCTGCCTCTCTCGGCTGATGCGGATCTTTGATCTGGAAAGGGCTCTCCTGGACGCCTTTCAAAGAGGGATGAAGATCTGGGGGACCTGTGCCGGCGCCATCCTCCTGGCTTCCGGTGTCCTCGGAGAAAAGCCTCACCTCGGGTTGATCGATATGGATATCGAAAGGAACAGTTTCGGTTCACAGCTTGACAGTTTTTCTATCGAAGCCTCGATCCCCGAGGTCTCTCCGGACCCGATTCCCCTCACGTTTATCCGCGCGCCGAAGATCTTCCGCGTCGGAAGCACGGTCCGGGTTCTCCTGCAATTTCAGAATTACATTGCCGCCGCGGAAAATGACCAGGTGCTCGTCACCGTCTTTCATCCGGAATTGACGCCCTGTCTGGCCTTCCATCGGTATTTTGCCCTTAAATGCGGTATTTCCCCTTCCGAGAATCGAGTCGCTAAAGCAGGCCATCTGTGGAATTCAACAAGTTGGACCCGTCTTGCCCCGCATGCCTGAGTGGGGAGTGAGCAATTCCATCTTCAGGCGGATTTTCTCCTCTTTTTCCCAGTTCTGATTTTCCCGATAATAGGATTTCAACCGATTAAGATAAATCAAGAGGGGCTTCCGCCAGCCGTGAAGGGAGGCCAGATCGACCGCTCCGGTCAGGAGGGCCTCATCTTCCCTGCCATTGCGGACGGCAAGGCCGATGGCAATCAACCGGGACAGGTCATCCGAAATGTCACCTACCACCCTGGATATTTCCTTCTGATCGCCCTTCTCCAGAACCTCGGCAAAGTCCTGATAGGGCGCTGGAAGCTTTTCCTTTTGAAGGACATCGAATTTTCCTGCCAATAGCAAATAATAATTTTTTTGCTTATCGGCATCGGTCGGATCGGCCTTTGCGATTTCAAGATAATCCCTGAAGTCGGGCGTTTCAAGCACGGCAATCAGCAGGGCAGATCGCGTGAGGTAGGCCGTCATCAGCAGGGCTAGATCGCCGCTGCTCTTGATTTCATCAACGGCCTTTTGAAAGTGGACTTCTGCCAGGTGATCTTTTCCCGCCAGGAAATCGTTCTTATATTTTTCCAGAGAATTAAAACTGTTCGTTCTCCATTCCGGTATGGATTGCGCGGCGCACCCGCATAGAAGAAGCAGGCAGCAACAAATGAGACCAAGATATCTTTTCATGGCAGTTTTATCTGCGGGTCCTTTTTGAAGGGTATTTTCCGGTCTATTTCCTTGACCAGACCGTTGAGGGTGCTGACTGTTTCGTCAATATCCCTGCGCAGTACCGAAAGATCCTTCGTGGATGCGTCCACGTTGGCGCCCACATTGTTCAGGTGAATAATGAACTGATCCAGTTTGACCAGTTTGCCAACAAGATCCACCAGGAGCGTTCTCAAGGACGGGAAAATCCCATTTTTCCCGTAGAGGGCTTCATCCGATTTTACAGCCATGGCATCCACCGTTTTCAAGATACGGGTCATCTCCGTGGTGATTTCCTCGGTATTCTGGAGTGCTCCCTGCACCGCAGAAACCGTATCCGGGTTTCCCACGGCAAGATCAAGGAGGGATTCGGTACGGGAAAGCCGTTCGGTCAGTGTTTCCGTATGGCGTAAGATTTGATTCACGTCCCCCTTGGGATCGGCAAGATTTGCCGTCAGGGTTTCGATATTGATGGTGATCCGGTTCAATCGTTCCACGACCGGTTCCAGCTTCTTGATGGTTTCATTGATATCGTTGGCGACCACAACTTCCTTGACCGCTTCTGTGGACAGGGGGGGACTGCTCATTTTCCCGACGGATAAAACGATACGCGGATCGCCGATAAGCGGTTTGTTGATGATGAAGACACTGTCCTTACGAAGCCACTTGGCATGCCTATGAGGGATTTTGATCCGAATCAGGATGCGCCCATCACTGCCGAGTTCGAGGGCATCCACTCTGCCGATTTTGTAGCCCGACAGGAGAACCGGCATGCCTACCGTCAGATCCTCACCGGAAAAGGAAGACAGTGTATAAGTGTCCATCCGGGAAAAGACCTCTTTCTTATAGGCCACATACCCGATCGACGTGACAATCAGGGCGGAAGTGATCAGAATGAACAGACCGACCTTGTATTCAATATTCCGAAACATCTTTTGTCCTATACTTGTTTCGATTCCATGCATAATCAAAAATCTGGCAGGAGGTGTAAAGTTCATCGATCTGTGCCAGGCTGTCTTCGATCATTTCCGCATCGGGGAGATCAGGGACAAGCCGGAAAGGACGATCAATCACAAGAAGCGCATCCTGAACCATCGACGCCCGGAGCAGTTTGACGAGAAAACGCTCCCGATGGTCCAAGGCCGCGATTCGCAAGTCCGCAATTTCCATCTTCTGGAAACGATTGAGAAGACCCAGAACCCTTTTCCTCGCTGGCAATCTGCTTTCATTGAAATGGTAAAAGCGTATTAGAGCAATATTCTGCCATACATTCAAGTTGGAAATCAAAGGGATGTCCATGGAAACAAGCCCCAGGTTCCGCTGGTGCCTTTCCTTCAGTCCCGACAGGGTCTCGGCAAGACGATCCTCATCTTGAAATAATATTAAATGGAGCTTAGGAGTAATGATAGGACCTCGATGATGACGATGGCTATAAAGACATTATTCATTCCGTTCAAAACGGCTATGGGGATGCTGGATAATTCATTCGATGCCGTCAATCCATAATGGATTGGAATCAAGGTGATAAAGAACCCGAAGGTCGCACATTTCAGGATCAGGATTACCAGGTCCGAAAATTCAGCGGAAGTGACCAAAATACGGAGATAGGCATCGAATCCCAGCCCGAAAATCATCCGTGAGAACAGGGCGCCGCTGGCCAGAAGCACAAGGGTAAAAATACCGTTGAGAAGAACGACGGAGATGACCCCGCTTAGAATTCTAGGGACAACGATATAATCGAAGGCGTCGATGTTGAAGACACTCAACGTATCCAATTCCTTGTTGACCTTCATGACCGCCACTTCCGTGTTGATCGCCGCTCCGGAGCGCAGTGCCAGCAGCAGAACCGTCATAAAGGGGCAAACCTCGGTGAAGATAAAGCCCATCAGGATATTTCCCAGATATCCCGTCATACCGAGTTGCTTGATGGAGTCAAGGACGATCCCCATCATTAAGAGGCCCATCAGAGCGGAAATATAAATGAACAGGGGCAATATCTGAACAGCCGTAAAATATAACTGAATTATAATGACCAGTTGAGTGGCCTTGTTATAAGTTCTACGATCAAGGAGATGAACAATTGCCCGCCAGGCGAAAAAAAGTGTATTGAATGCGGAACGGCAGACCTTTAACGTCCTTATGCCTATGCCTTCAATAAAGGTGACCATTTAACTTCCGCAATCCAGCGTGCCTTGATATGAACTTCGTCTTCTCTCTTCCATCAATCGAACATACCGTTACATAAAAAACTATCATAGGAAGACAAGGAGTGCAAATCCCAAAATCTGCCGTGCAAACTAAAATGAGGGAGGGGGCAGGAGACAGGCACAGGCGAGAAAGAATCCGTCATGGCTCAGGCTGATATCAACATCCAGGCGTTGGCCCCGGCAAAAGACCCGGGGCGGCGCCGGTGAAGATCCTCTCTGCTGCCGGGAGATTTCCAGATCTTCGAAATTCTCACAAAGCAGTCCGGCAAGATGGAGCCTTGCTGCAAGCCGGACCGCTTCGGCCTCGGGAGAGGGGACATCCTGAAGAGAGGAATAAAGATAATGGACATGCCGGAGAAATTCAGCGTATCCGGAGCTTCGGTAAAGGCAAGACAGTGAAGGTGGGTATGGGAATATTCAATTTGAATCCAGCACTTCCCCCCGGGTGTCATTACAAAACCCGCACATAGACGAGGAAAGCGGGATCTTTGAAACTTCGGAGAGTTATTCAGATCACTTCCGCAGTTTCCGGAATCCAATGAGACGGGGTAGAGCTTCGGTATTGCGGGCATATTAGGGTATGCCTTGCTGATGGCTTTATAAGCCGCTTCCTTCGCAGCCCAGCAGGACCAGAGCCTCAGATCGGGGAACGGTGAGGACAGGATGAAACTTTGTTCATCAGGCGTGAAGACGCGGTTCAGAAAGCGAATATTTCTGCTCTTCTTTCTCACAGTGGATTGCGTCAGATCCACGATGTCGTTGCCGACGTGAGGCAAAATGCTGTTCCTCCATCAGGGCAAGCTGCTGAATGCACTGTGCCGCGTAGTGACGATGTGCCCGGCGACCGGTCAACTCCGTGGGGGCAGGTTCAATGACGTCGATGCGCACGGAAAACTTCTCCCCCCAGCGGGGCAGATTGCTGTACTTTTCCTGACCATCTCCCCGGAGATAGATGCACAGCACTTTGCATTCCTCGCAGGATTCGATCAATTGACCAATCCCGTAGGAGAAATTCTCTGTGTCCACATGTCCGACCCGGGAACGGCCACCTTCCGGAAATATGAGAACATTCTGCTCGCTCTTTAATACACTCAGACACTGTTCCAGTGTGGACTTGACCTCCCGACGATCTCCCCCGCGACTGATGGGAATGCATTTCGACAGATAACAGAGAACCGTGAGGAAGAGATTGCGCTGGAAATTGGCCCGTTCCGGAACGTTCCAAGGGAGGATCTTGTAATTAAACATGAAGCGGCGAACCGGGGCAATGACATAAGCCAGAATCGCGGAATCGATCATCGTCAGATGATTTGCACAAATGATCCACGGCCCTTCATGGATTTTGAAGAGCTCGTGGCATTTATGGCGAATCTTGCGTATATCCCGGACACGATAGCCGGCAAGGCGTATCGTAAGATAGATCAGCGGCCCCAGAATAAAGATAGCAATCCTTCCGAGAAAATATTGCAGACGAAGCGCACTCTTTTCCGTTTCGCTCATGAAGAAAACCCTAGGACAATTTGCTTTGAACCACTTCAATGGCATTTCCGATGGTCCGGATTTTGTCGGCATCGTCATCATCAATTTCGATTCCAAAGACATCCTCACATTTGATGATCACGTCCACAAGCCGTGCGGAGTTGACCTTGAGATCGTTGAGAATATGCGTATCCTTTGTGGCTGTCTCAAGAAGAGCCGGGTCTTTTGCATAAAGTCTCAGGATGTTGATCAACTCGTCAAAAATCTTTTTTTCGTCCATTTTATACTCCTTTATTAGTGATATTTCTAATGTTTTATTCTATTCTTCCCATTTCTTAAAAATCAAGCAACTGTTCACATCGCCAAATCCGAAACCGGCTTTGGCGATAATTTTCAGATCCGGGCATTCAAGAGCCTGCTGAGGAATGCTTTTGAAAAAATCTGCAATATCCGGATGAACATCCGAACTGTTGACAGAGGGGTGGAGAAACCCCTTGGAAAGCTGTAATACAACGGCCACGCATTCAACGGCGCCCGCGGCTCCCAGGCAGTGACCGATCATGGACTTGGTTGAATTGATATAGGGGAAATTTTCCGGACCTCGCTCCAACGCTCCGGACCAGTTCTTTACCTCGTAGGGATCAGCGAAGGTCGCCGTCAGGTGCCCATTGATCGCCTCAATGTCCTGGGTGGAAATCGCTGCATCGGCAATCGCCGCACGGATGCACCTCTTGACCCCTTCCGGATTGGGAGCGGTCATGGATCCCCCCATTCGATGGCCACCGCAATTGACATGCCCTCCAAGCAACTCCGCATAAATACGCGCGCCACGGGCCTGAGCCGTTTCCAGGTCTTCCAGAAGAAGGAGCGCTCCCCCAGAGCCGGGAACAAATCCTGCTGCCGATCCACTCAGCGGACGGGATGCCTGCTCGGGATTATCATTGAATTTCTTGGAGAGTACCCGCATGGCATCGAAGCCGGCCCAGATGTGGGGTGAAGCGCCTTCCGTGCCACCGGCCAGCATCCGCTTGGCCAAGCCATTGCGAATCCGCATCATCGCTTCAAAGACGGCTTCATTGCCGGTGCTGCATGCCGAGGAATTGGAGGTTACCTGATTCCCAAGGGCCAAGAGGCCGCCGACACGGGCGCTGGTTCCGCTGTTCATGACCTGTTCGACGATGCTGCTGCCCATTCGCTTTACCTTCCCGGCATTGACCATGGGGACCACGACATTGGCAATCGTATCCATTCCCCCGATGCCGGAGCCGACAATAATACCCGAGTCCCAATCCACCTCATCGGAATTGAAAGGAGGAACGGTAAGCCCGGCATCCTTCCAGGCATCAATGGCGGAGATCGCCGCATAGCCGATGTTTTCATTCATCGAAACCAGTTGTTCGGGGACGAAATAACTTTCGCGCAACGCCTCAACACCTTGAGGAATCCCACCGACCTGACAGGCAAAATTGAGTTCCTTCAACTCCGGAATATAGCGGATGCCGGATCGGCCTTCGCGAAGGGCTGCTTCATATTCCTCTAAACCATGACCGTTGGGTGCAATGACACCCATTCCTGTAATAACGACTCTACGTTTCATGCAACCATAACCCCCGCCCCGGCTAGCACACCAAAACAGATATTTTCACCGTTTTCCCGCTCCATGCTGACCTTTGTTTTCAGGCTTCCTCTCCGAAAATAGATTTTTTCACCGCGGATGATCACCCGTTCACCGGGAGATACAATATTGTTGAATTCTACACTTTCTACAAACGTAAAAAGGGTGGTCAATTGTTTGGTCTCTTCAAGAGAATTATGCCTCTGCTGCATCGTCAGATAGAGCCCGAAAGCCACGACGCCGGTCTGGGCCATGGTTTCGATAAGAATGACTCCCGGGGTAATCGGACGATCAGGAAAGTGTCCCTTGTAAAAATATTCATCCTCGCGATAGCGGTACGACCCCACAATGTGATTTTCGTCGAGTTCGATGATCTCATCGATGAAACGAAAGGGGTATTGCTGAGGAACTGCTTTCAGAACGAGATCCATGATCTCCCGATTAACCGCCATAAAGGCCTCCGTTTACATGAATCACCGTACCTGAGATATAGGAAGCCCGGCAGGCCAGAAAGGAAACCACATCGGCAATTTCCTCGGGGGCGCCGAGACGTCCCAGGGGAATACTGTCTAAGATGCGCTTTTTAACTTCCTCGGGCAGATTCTGGGTCATCGGGGTGTCAATGAATCCCGGCGCAACGGAATTCACCAGGATGTTCCTTCCTGCCAGTTCCTTGCAGAGCGACTTTGTGAAGGCGTCCAATGCGGCTTTTTCCATCGTGTAGGGAATCTGTCCGCTGTTGCCGGAATGGCCGACCACACTGGAGATGTTGATAATTCGGCCGCTGTTTTTCCGGAGCATGAAAAGACGGAGAATCCGTTTCGTCAGGTACCAGCTTCCCCGGACGATGGACCGCTGCAAATCAAAATCCTCCAGCGTCATGCTGTTGATGTCCTTGTTGATGGAGATCCCGGCGGCGTTGAGGAGCACATCGACACGGCCGGCCTTCTCCTTGATTTCCGAAAGCATGGATTCGATCTGGTCCGCATCCGTGAGGTCCGCTTTGAGAAGAAACCCGTCTTCAATCTGTCCAAGAACGGCTTTTGCCTGATCCTCGACGATATCGATATAATTGATTCCCACCCGGAACCCATCACGGGCAAGAACTTTCGAACAGGCGGCGCCGATTCCCGTACCGCCCCCTGTTACTATGGCCACTGGTTTGTCTGAAGTCATTCTTAACTCCTAATCATTCCCCCCACGGAGTTGCGGGAGTGCTGTGGATAATCCGGATAAACGATGCCGCTGAAAACACCGGACTGGGCTTTGGTAATCTCTGTAATCAATTCATTGTCCACGAAGATTTTCGCATCCCCGATGACGACGCTGGCGCCGGAATCCTTTAACTGGGAAAAGCGGCGAATGTCCACTTCGTAACGGACACAACGGTTATACGGCCGAATCTGACCGTTGAAGGAAACGCTTTGGCAGCCTAGTGCCCTTCCCGCACCCAGGGCGCCGCGCCAGACGCAGTAAAAACCGAGCAACTGCCAGACGGCATCCACGCAGAGGCATCCGGGCTGGATAGGATCTCCGTTGAAATGGCACTGAAAATACCAGGCATCCAGGCGAATGTCCTGTTCCGCTACGATGCGGCCCTGCCGACCTTCGTGGGTGATTGTCAGGATCCGATCCATCATGAGAAAGGGGGGCGCCGGAAGGCGTGCGTTAAAGCCTTCGGGGCGGTCGTCTACGAGATTGCCGTAAGCGAAGGCCAGCAGATCTTCAAGGCTGAAGCTGCCGCGTTCGCGAAACTCTTCATAAGTCATAACGAATCCTCAATTTTCAACAGGGTATGTACCCATGTGAGGCCGCCCCCAACAACGCAGACCGCCACATGATCACCAGGAGCAAAGTCATTCCAATGCTGACTCAGAACGGCGGGAGCGCCGGAGCAGCCTGTGTTGCCGAAATTTTCCACATTGTGCCAGTGCTGATCCTCGCTAATGCCGGTACGTTCGCAGGCAGTGCGGAGCATCCCGAGGTTGGCCTGATGGCCGACGAAACGGTTGACCGGATAGACGGATTGCAGGGCGCGAATCGAATCCGTTGTCTTGCGGATGGCGAACCCCTGAACCGCATGCCCATCCTGACGAAAATACCCCATTCGGGGAATCACGACCTTTTCCCAGGCCGTGGGTTTCGAATCACAGAAACTGGAAAGAAAAACGGCCCGGGAGGGTTCCCGAGTGGAAACCACCGCTGCGGCGCTTCCATCCCCGAAAAGAACGGCGACGCTGCGATCCGAATAATCCACGCTCCGTGTCATGGTTTCCGGATTGACAATCAGCACAAAGGGCGGGAGCGCCTCCGGTTTCATCATGCTCAGGACATGGACGTCCATGCCGAAGCTGCTGCAGGCCGAATTCACATCCAGGCAGGGTACGTCAATGTTCAGCTCCCCGGCGATCGTCGATGCCTCCGCCGGCGTCAGATGGTCCGAGGCGGAACTTCCCGAGATGACCATGCCGATGTCTGCTGCAGAGAGGCCGGCGCGCTCCAGGGCCATCTGGGCTGCGAAGGCGCCGATCTGGGCGTTATTGTAATCCGATGCCTCGAAGGCCGCCCGCGGATCCGAATTCTTCGTCAACCGGATGTAATCGAGGGAAAGAACGGTCCGGCGGGTCACAATGCCGACCCGCTCCATGATCCACTCTTCGTTCGTCCCGATATCCAGTTCTTCCAGGAAGGAATTGCTGATGACATTTTCCGGATGAAAATGACCCAAGCCGTGAAGATATAGCATTCTTTAAACAAGCTCCCGCCCGATGATCATATCCTGAACCTCGCGGGTCCCTTCGTAAATATCAATAATATGGACATCACGTACGAGTTTGGAAATCTCGTACTCGTTGGTGAACCCATAGCCGCCGTGAAGGTGTAATCCCTCATTGCAACAGAAAAGAGCGGCTTCCGCGGCGCAATTTTTTGCGAGGGACGAGTAAAGCCCTTTGTCGGGGGCGTCTTCCATAATTTTGAGGGCGGATTTTAACAGAGCCAATTCGGAAAGCTCAACCTTTTTCCACATCGATACGAGGGTCTGCCGGGCGACGGGAAGGTCACAGAGCCGCTGGCCGAAGAGCTTACGTTCCTTCGCATAGGACAAGGTCAGGTCAAAGGCCCTTTTTGCCACGCCGACGCCGATCGCGGCGATCATGGGACGGGCGAAATCAAGGACATCGATGACGTATTTGAAGCCCAGCCGGCGGTCGCCGATAATCTGGCCAGGGTCTAGAATGACGTCCTCGAAGGTCACGCTGGCTGTATTGGACAGACATTGTCCCAGTTTGTCTTCGGGTTTCCCCACGATAATCTTCCCTCCGGTGGGAAGCTGAATTTCCCGGACGCCCTTGATGGGGGAGGCCGAGTCCAGAGGAACTGGGATGGCGGGGATGATCGCACAGGCCATCAGTTGGCTGGAAGGTTTTCCCACCTTGCAGAAGACGGTGAATTGCGAGGCATAGGAGGCGTTGGTGATGAAACACTTCGATCCGTTGAGGACATACTTGCCGTCGTCGCGCTTTGTAATGAAGGAGGTCATGGAGAGGTTGTCCGAGCCGGCGGCCGGTTCGGTCAGGCAGAAGGCCGAGACCAGCGGGGAATCGACAAAGGGCTTCAGATAGGCTTCCTGTTGAGCCTGCGATCCGTGCTGGGCGATAACGACGTTCGCCAGGTCATTGCACATGGCGGATGTTGCCACGCCGGAGTCGCCATAGGACAGTTCCCGAATGATCAAGGCGGCGGAAACCACATCGACATTATAACCTTTTATGGACTCCGGGATCGAGATATTCATGATGCCCATTTCCCAGATTTTTTTAAGCATATCTATAGGAAAGACATGCCCCCGGTCCATCTCGAGGGCATGGGGAATGATCTCGTTCTTAACAAATCGAGAGACTGTATTCACATACATTTGCTGAGTTTCGTTCAGGCTTAGATCCATGTTCTAATCCTTTCTTTATAAGGTAATGAACAGATTAAAAATTTTAATTCTCATTGAACATTCCGAAAGAGACGTTGTGCCGCGGACAGGGCCGTGATGGAAGAGCAAGTGACGTCGATGGTCTTGAAAAAGTCCCGAAGCGGCCTGCCGGGTCCCACTTCATAGATCGTTTTCGCTCTGGCAGACAGGGCTCTCATGTTATCGATCCAGCGAACCGCGGAACTGAGTTGTAAAACAAGGGCATTTAAAATAGCATCAACCTCGGGAAGATGATAGGTTCCCGTATAGTTGGACGTCACGGCAGCCGCCTTTTCGGGTTGCCAGAAAGGCGCGGAGGTGCGCAGGACCTGTTCAAACGGTTGTCCGATGGTCTCCATGAACCGGCTGTGAAAAGGGGCGCTGACACGCAGCTGAACCACCCGGAACGAGGGATCGGTGAACTGTTCGGATAAGCGTTTCTCTGCGATCGGCAATGCCTCTGCCTCCCCGCTGATGACGACCTGGGAGAGAGAGTTTTCATTGGCGACATCCACAGGCAGATCGGACAATAAACTGCGGATCTGCGAAGCATCCAGATCGTTCAAGATAACGGCGGCCATTCCTCCGACACCCACGGGAACGGCATTCTGCATCAGGCGGCCTCTTTCGTGAACGATGCGCAGCGTCTCCGAGAAAGGGAAAACGCCGGCGGCCACGAGGGCCGAAAATTCACCAAGGCTGTGTCCACCGTAAAGGGAAGGAGAGAAAGGGTAAAGGGCCTGCAGACCACGGAACATGGCGATCTCGGTGGTAAGAATGCAGGGCTGGGTAAATTCCGTTAAATTGAGTCGTTCATCTTCAGAAAAGCATAAAGAGGCAACGTCCCAGCCCAAGGCGTCGGATGCCTCTTCAAAGGTCTGCTTGGAAAGGGGAATGCTATCGAAAAAATCTTTCCCCATGCCCGGCCGCTGAGATCCTTGACCGGGAAATACGACAGCGATAAAGTCTTCTGAAATCATGGTAAACTCCACAGTATTGGTGAAATCGAGCTTCTAAAAGCATGGGATGTGCCAGAGGGCTATATTAAAAATGCTGTTAAAAATATAAAGTAAAAACAATAAGTTGAAAAATGTGCCTAAAACGGCGAGAGACGGGCCGAAGGAAAAAGTGTATAAGACAGTTCGCGGTGCGAAGATGATTACGCACCTAAGGGCTGCTGGCAAACAGAGAAAAAATCCAGGAAAAAGGATGGTGTACATAAAGAATGGAGACCTTTATTCTGGCGACGGTCAGTCTGATCATCGCTACGTCGCTCTTCATCAATAAGCGCAAGAACGAAAAAAAAATATCCTTTGCCTTCCTCTGTATGAATATCTTCATCCAGAGGACTGCTTCGTTCATGTTTCTGATTTCGCAGGGGAACCATTGGAAAATCCTGGCGGAACTGTCCTTGATTCTGCTGCCGGCCATGAGTCTTCATTTTTCGTGGACCCTGATCAAGAAAGGAGAAATGATCAACAAAAATGCCCTGATTATCGCCTTCGCCCTTCCGATATCGGGGTATTTGATCCGATTAACGGGGATTCTCCAGGAAAATCTCTTTGTCCTCTTGATGAGCGCCTATGGCATCGGCGTCGCCCTCATCATTTATGTTTCGCTCCTGGTGTATATCGGGAGGAAAGCCGCCGGTGTGGAAAAGAGGCGATTGATTTACCTGGCGATCGCCTGCGCCATAGCCGCAGGATTGTGCCTCCTGAATCTTGCGGCGCAACGGACCCTCGTACTGCCGCCCTTTTCAAATATTCTCCTGGCGGCGCTCCTCTATTTCGTCCTGCTCATTGTTGCCTATCCCCACCTGACGCGTCTTCATGAATTGATGGCAAAGGCCCTGGTGATTACGATTTCGACGCTCTTGGCAACGGGATGCTTCTATCTGGTCATTACCCTCTTTACAAAAACCTCGGCCATTCCCTTGACGGAGATCCTGGTAGCGTCTTTCGTCATCGTGATTTCCGTAACGCCCCTGAAAGTGATCATGAAAAAGATCTTCAGCTTTTTTTATCCGGACAGTCAGGATGTGTTCACTTCGCTGTACGCTTTTGACGAACGGTTGGAAAGAGAAAAGTCCATGATGCTCGAAGAGATGGCCCCGGTGCTTGCCCACGAAATAAAAAATCCCCTCGGCTCCATCAAGGGCGCGGCGCAATATCTGGCGACAGAGATCGACGATGAGGAAAACAGGAGGATTCTGAACGTCATCATCGAGGAAACGGATCGGCTCAACGGCGTGATGTCCCAATTTTTGACTTACGCGAAGCCCTATAAATTTGACAAAAAAGAGCAAAGGATCGAACCTGTTCTGGATAAAATCATTTCCCTTGTAGAAGCCAGGAAAATTGTGGATAGTGTGACGATTAAAAAGGAAATCCAGGAAAATCTTCCGACCGTAAAAATGGATTCGGAAAAGATCATGCAGGTTCTCCTGAATCTCGTTTCCAACGCGATCGAAGCGATGCCGGAAGGTGGAATCTTAACCCTGGGCGCAAAAAGGTTTGAAAGGGAAAACATGGAGGGAATCGAGATTCTTGTGCGCGATACGGGAAAGGGCATCGCAAAGGAAGAGTTGAAAAACATCTTCAAGCCCTTCTATACGAACAAAGAACGAGGCGTGGGATTAGGATTGGCGATCTGCAATCGGATCGTGAAAAACCATGGAGGGAGTATCAAGGTTAAATCCATCGTGGGAAAAGGAAGTTCTTTTCGAATAAGATTGGAAAACTGATTCCGGAAAATAACCAAGAAAAGAAAAAGATGAAAAAAGTTTTAATTGTCGACGATGAGCTGAACATGCGTGTCGTGCTTCATGCGATGCTGAAGAAAAAAGGATATTCGGTATCCGAAGCCATAGATGGCCTGGACGCGCTGGCCCAGCTCGAAAAAGAAAGTTTTGATGTTCTGGTTACGGATTTGAAGATGCCCAGACTCAACGGTCTGGGGCTTTTGGAGAGTGTTACCGCAAAATATCCCGAAACGCCGGTCATTATCATTACGGCCCATGGAACCATCGAAACAGCAGTGGATGCCTTGAAAAAAGGGGCTTTTGATTATATAACCAAGCCTTTTGATCAGTATGAATTAATCAGCGTCATTGATAAAGCCCTTCGGACTCGAATGAAGAATTCCGACAAGGTCATTCTGGGAGCGGGTGAAATCGACCGATACGGCATTGTCGGGTGCAGTGAGAAAATCCGGGAGATATACTCGACGATAGAACAGATTGCCGAGACCAGGACGACCATCTTGATTACCGGTGAAACCGGAACGGGTAAAGAACTGATTGCCCATGCCATTCACCGGGGAAGTCCCAGAAAGGATAACGCCTTCATTAAAATCAACTGCGGGGCCATCTCCGAAAGTCTTATCGAGTCGGAATTGTTCGGATATGAAAAGGGCGCCTTTACCGGGGCGGCCTCATCGAAACCGGGGAAATTTGAGCTGGCGCACGAAGGAACGATCTTCCTTGATGAAATAGGCGAACTCCCCAAGGACATGCAGGTCAAACTCCTACAGATCCTCCAGGATCAAACCTTTGAAAGAGTCGGCGGGGTAAAGACCCTTCATGTGGATGTAAGAATCATCGCGGCCACCAATCGAGACCTGCTGAAAGAAATAAAAGAGGGAAATTTTCGGGAAGATCTCTATTATCGGTTAAATGTCGTCCCCATCAAAATGCCGCCACTTAGGGAGAGGAAGGAGGATATTCCGTCCCTGACCCTTTATTTTCTGGATCGATTCAACTCCAAGCTCAACAAGAATATCCAGGAAATAGCCCCGCAGGTCCTCGATTGTTTCAAGAAATACAGATGGCCCGGCAATATCCGCGAACTTGGAAACTTGATCGAGCGAATCGTGTTGCTGACCAAGGGCGAAAAAATTTCCCTGGACGATATTCCCGATGAAATCAGAAACGCAGCGGATCAAGAAAATCCGGATCATGAAGGTGAAGAAAAAGATCAGTTTGAAAAATACCTTTTGCGGGAAATGGAAAATTTTACGGAACGACTTGTCCTGATGGCCCGCAGTGAAAAGAAGAGCGCTGGGGAGGGCCGCCCTAATGACGACTTTGCCAATGAAGGAGAAAAATCGGGCCTGTATCGAAATGTCATCGAAAGCCAGAAGGCGGAAGTGGAAAAAAGAATGATCGAAAAGATCCTGGAAGAATGCAGCGGAAACATCACCCACACCGCCAAACGTCTCGGTTTCAGCAGAAAAGGCCTGCAGATCAAGATGGTTAAATATAATTTAAGGAAAAAATAGAATTCCTTCCATGGGTTTAATGCAAGCATAGCTGCGTTTTAATTGAACCCATAGTTAACCATACAACGATACTTGTGCAATATGATTCGCTTTGGACATCTTTTTGTGGCGATGCGACAAATAGGCACAATGATTTCGCCGTTGAATCCAGCCGACAAGCCAAAGTGCCGTTTCAATATCGAACTTACGCAATGGGAGCACCGTCTTCAGAATCAATCTAAGCTGCGATGGTGTAATAGCAGGTGCTTTTTTCCCCCCAACCTGATCTTGAGGTTCCAGAGAAAGTAATGTGCGGGCATACACATTAAAAAATATGATGGTTCCATCCCGGGAACTTGCGCACCTCGTACTGGTCCATTCCCAGCTCTGTTTTTGTTTCTTCGAAGCATTGCTCAATGGACCAGCGCAACCCGCTCAGCCATACAAACGTGTTCAACCTCGTGCTGAGTGGGGCAAAAGTGCATTTCCGACCGAGGCGGAACAAGGGGACTGGAAGCGTAAAACCTGGTTGCCCAATTGGGCCATCTTTGATCAGTCTACCCATCACTTTTCAACGTATCGAGAGATCCCCGTGCCAGTCTCAAGTTATTCCTGCATTTTGTTGAACATCCGAGGCACGTGGTGGCCAACGGATAATCTGAGGTAATGGAGAATCGCTCACCCTGTATCCCTTGAACATAATCAATTTTGATTGTACAAGCTTTAGCAAACAATGCCCGAGTGATTACCCATTCGATATTTCCCGTATGCCAAACAAAGTCGTTAGCCGATTTATTGTCAAAGCTTAAGCCAAAAGATGGCCAGGAACACGATCCGATCTGTAGATCAAGGCGAACTGTTATAATCCCTTTTGTCTTGCCGACAATCCGCTTGACGGCTTCAATTGCTGTTTCTGTAATAACCAAACTGCCCAATCAGCCTCCTCCATTACAATTCTATGGTCGATCGTTCTCTCGAAAGGTATGTTATAAATAATTATGAAATTATGCTTAACTACAGAGTTTAGAAAATCACCTATAAATGAACGGTTGATATCGATCCAAATCACCACATAAGTATCTTGAAAGGAGCATTGCCTGAACATGGAATAACAACTTAATGGAAATCTTCTCATCTAGAAAATGATGAAGCAATTCTTTTAGTTTCTCCTCCTGGTAGGCCACGAGCAGGGTTCGGCGTGTCTCGTCATCCATCAGAACCGCCCCAGTATCGGATTTATGGAAGCCTTTTACATGCACTCTCAGGGAATTGATAAGAGAAAGCACCAGCCTATCCACGATAAAAGGACGGAATTCTTCCATGAGGTCCATGGCAAGACCTGGTCTTCCAGGTTGATCTCGATGCAGGAAACCAGCCGCAGGATCCAAACCAACCGACTCAAGGGCTGAGCGGATATCGTGATCCAACAATGAATAGGCAAAGGAAAGAAGGCAGTTCACTGGATCCAGTGGAGGCCGGCGGGTTCGTTCTTCAAATGGGAAATTTTCCTTCTGCATCAAGATCAGCTCATTGAAAACACTAAAATATCGATGTGTAGCATATCCTTCAGTCTTCCTCAGGTTATCCAGTGATTTTTCCTGCTCTACTGAAAGCAAACACCGTCCCAGATGAGACACCACCTGCCACACTCTCTCGGCATTGATTTTGTCCCGATTATCTCTTAATGCCCTCTTTAACACATTGCAATAATTGATAATCTTACCGGAAATGATGCATCTTGCCATATCTGTTGAGAATTTAGGATCATCAGTTCGCAGATATTGTTCGCGACGCAACAGATCATTTTTGGAAGTAGGTCCCTGAACCCTGGCCAAAAAACGGCCATGCTCTGACAAAAAACTTATAAAGACATTTTTTTGAGCGCAGAATCCCATTAGATAAGGGCTGCAATCAACATTTCCGAAACAGACGATTCCTTCAAGATTATTAACGGAAACACGATGACGAACTTTTCCTGCTACTTTAACGATAACAGCTTCTTCTTCTTTTGAAAGATAAGCACCCTGAGTCGTTATAAAAAGTGTATTAAGATGTTCTTCCATAAATCACTTGTAAAAGCTTCCTTGGCAAGCAGCTGCAAAATAGTCAACCCCGTCCTTATTTTCACCCTGACAAAGCAAAATATCAATTTAATTGACTTGGTCTCAAAACGACATGCCTATGATTTCTACGTAAAAAATAGTGAGAAGGCATAAGCCATGTTGAGGTATTTGTATAACTTTTCCCCTTATTTTTCTGGCGCCATTTTTTCAATATTTTGACTGGAACGAATGTTTCCGACCATCTGTTTGATTTTTTTGATAGTCTTTCAACACCCAAAGTGACTCCGGGAACTGTTTCTTCGCATATTAATTCTGAAATGTTAATAGTATGTTACGACTTGTTTCCCAATGCTTAGAATGACTCTTTTTTATATTGAAGGCCCTTGCCCCGCAGTGATGATCTCTGCCCTCCTTGAAAAGGGAGGTCAAGCAGGCTTTCCCCGCCCCGTGACGTTTTTCGGTGATACGTGCAGGCGGTCATTGATCTGGTTTGATTCCAAACCATTTCTGCAAGGAAAGCGCTTTCATCAGCATAAAAGGAGAGTAGTGTCAATGGGAAAGTAAAAGTGTACCAGTTCTGGGAAAATAAAAATGTACCACCCCTTTATGCTGGCACACGGTTCATGATGACAGGTCGTTCACGGAATCACCTCCTTGCTGGTTGTAAATCTGTTTGCTGAAGGCATGTTCTTTTAAGCGGTAGCTATGCCCCTTGATGTTGATCACCTTGCTGTGATGGAGAAGCCTGTCCAGGATGGCAGAGGCAATCACGGGATCTCCGAAGAGTTCCTGCCAATCGATGAAGCTCTTGTTTGAGGTGATGATGGTTGAGCTCTTCTCATAGCGGTAAGAAATGAACTGGAAAAAGAGGTAGGCTTCCTTACTGTCTACGGGAAGATAACCGGCTTCATCAACGATCACGAGGCTGGAGTTCAGATAGGCCTTGCCCTTACTCTGACTTTCCTTGAGTTTGGCAATCAGGGTGTGCATGGTGGTAAAGTAGACCTTGAATCCGTGACTGCAGGCCTTGATCGCCAGGGAGATGGCAAGATGAGTCTTTCCCACCCCTGGAGGTCCCAGAAAGATGACGTTCTCATGCTTGGGGATAAAAGAGAGATCGAAGAGCTCCATGACGGCCTTCTTGTCCAGATGAGGATGGAAAGAGAAGTCGTATTCCTCAATGGTTTTGGCAAAGGGAAGGCCGGCGATCTTCAGGGAGGTTTCGATCCGTCTCTTTTCCTTGGCGGCCACTTCCTCTTCCAGGAGGTGATCAAGGAAAGAGAGATACGAAACCCGATCTTCCTCTGAATGAGTTACGATGGCGTCCAGGACCTCTGCGGCTCTGGTCAGCTTGAGACGTTTGAGATTGTCCTGGAGGCGTTCATGGGTTAGTTGTTCCATAAGGCACCTTCGGAGGCATACCTTTCATATTCTTTAAGGGGCCTGTAAGCCACATCGATGTAGAGGCTGCCATTGATCAGGCCGCGGGTGGCCTTGCCCTTGCTCTTGCCGTACTTTCTTTTTAACTGCTCTTTGTCATGTTTGAGTTCTTCGCCGAAACGGGGATCGGCAATCAGATTGTGCTTTGTCCCAGGTTCTTCGTAGGTAATCAGAAGATCCTGATCATCGTAAATGCGGATCAGGCCGTTTTTGATCTTCAGCAGGACCTTTTTTCCGACCATGCGGTGGGGGACCTGGTAACGATTTCCGTTGTAGGAGATCTGGCAATCCCGGTAGACCTTGCGGAACGTCTTGATAGACGTGTCGTAATCCGCCGGAGGAAGCTGTCCCAGTTTGAAGATCTCTTCTCCCCATCGTTCCTGGATGCATTGATGGTGGGTGCCATGGATTCGCTGGTTTGCCGTTTCGTTGAGCCATGCCAGGACATCCTCGTTGGCCTTCTCGATCGTGGTGAAAGTGTAACCTCGCCAGAAGCGTTCCCGGATGAAGTTCATCGGCCGTTCCACCTTCCCCTTGATCCATGGACTGTACGGTGGCGCCGCCATGGGTAGAAAACCATAGTGATGGGAGAAGTGGAGGAACTCGTGGTTGAAGACCACTTTTCCCTCCTGTCTGCCGATGACGACGTTTTTCATGTTGTCATAGAGGACTTCTGCTGGAGTTCCCTGGAGATATTTGAAAGCGTGGATGTGACAGTCCATGAAGATGTCCATCGTGCAGTGCCGGACAAACTCGATATACATGGCTCTGGAGAAACCGAGAACGATCACGAAGGCGTAAAAAGTGGTAGTCTTTCCCTCGGCATCGACGACTTGGAAATCACCCCAGTCACACTGGGCCTGGAGTCCCGGTTCCGTTTCGAACCGGAGATAGGCCAGGCGAGTCTTCTGCTCTTTGATTTTACTGACGTACTGCTTGACCGTATCGTAACCGCCGGGATAATCCATCTTTTTCAGGCGATCGTAAATCCAGGTTGCCTGGTAATCATCCTCGTCCAGAAAATCGTGAATCGTCTGGTAGTAGGGTGTCAGAATGGATTCCCTCCGTTTATTTGTTTTGTATTTGGGGAAGGAATTGCTTTCAAGGTGTCTTTTGACGGTCTTTCTGTGGACACCGAGAGTCTCGGCTATTTTCCGAATACTGTAACCTCGACGGTGCAAATGATAAATGTCCATAAATGCCTCGCTGGAAATCATCGGTAACCCCTCCTCTCTTATAAGGAGATGTTACCAGGATTAGGAATTCCAGGTGGTACACTTTTCATTCCCATTTCTGGTACACTTTATCATTCCCGTCGACAAGTAGACCTTGTTTCCGAAATCCCACCTGCCTAGCGGATAGTGTTCAGTCAGAATAGTGCTGACGGGTTTCCCGTTGATGGCATCCATTACTTTCGAAAGGAATTCCTGCGTTCTTGGATTTCCGAAGGATTGCTTCACTTCCGGATTAAAAAACAAAGGTTGAGAATCATACTCCTTAAATGATATGCCTATTTTCTTCAAATGTATTAATTTTAGCCTGTTCAATAATTCAATTTCAGAACCGGGCTTTTCTTCCCGGTTCTGAGGAAGTCAAAGATAATGTCCTGGGTAAGGACATTATCCTGTTCAACAACGTGGATCGTTACATTGTCAATACCCTTGTAAAAATTTGTCCGTTCCACTCGATACCAATTCTCTTTGACCAAACCTAATGTTCTTTTGATACCGGTGCGGAGGGGTTTCAACTTCTGATAAATGACACTGCGGGGTAACGCAGGGCCATATTTTCGATACCCTTTGGTTTCATGGGTATTCCCCACGGGCAGAGCGGAGAGCCATCTTTTGTAAACCCTTTAGGATAAACCATCTTCTTCCTGATGATGATCGGAAGGATGCCGAAGTGTTCATAGACATCCTGATGAATCTCCTCAGCATTATACCCTTTGTCCAGAATGAGGTAGGAGAACGAAAGATCAGGATGGCGATCCTTCAACTCGTCAAGCAAGGGAAGAATTGCTTTCTGATCGGATACGCTGGCCTGGGTTACGAGGGTCGCCATGGGGATTCCGTTAACGGTTCCCAGGCTGTGAACCTTGTGGCCAACTGGATGTCTCCGGTAACAAAGCGGCAAAGGCCGTTCTTTCTCAGAACTTCGGCCAATTGGCGATTAGAAAGGATGCGCTCTTTTATCTTGATGATCCGTGCCAGAATCAGAAAAACATTGTATCCTTTGGGACCGATACTGGCGTAACAATCGACTACCGGAGAGAGGGGATGTATATCAATAGTAGAAAATTAAGCAATGAAGTCTTGCTCCTGTTCCGTCAGTTATTAAAATCCCTCGCAAGACCTGGCAGGGAGACCTGATAGCCGACCATGTTCAATACTGGCGTTCAATATTGAGGAGAAACATAAAGCTACTGAGATATAAAAGGAATCTCCCAATTGACCCGATTTTCAAAGAACAGGGTATGCAGAATTTTTGGGTTAACTTTAATTTATTAAACATATAAGTTACTATTATCATTGATATAAATGGTATTGAACAGGCTCAATTTATACCTATGACTATAAGATCATGTCAAAGTTCGGTAATTTATTATAAATATCATGCACTTACAAAATTAAGTACTTTTGCTCTTTATTCAATAAATACAATGTATTATAAATTTAGATGACTTACCCTTGCATATAACTAATACAAATATCGAATATCCTCTAGCATTATTGTATAGTTTATGCGATTTAATGGTTGATTTTTTACCAGGACTATAAAAATCTATTTGGAGTTGTTAAAAGGTTTCATTTTGTATAAGACAGACGGAAAAACTGACTAAGGGATTTTATCTCAGGGCAATTGCATGCGATACGCTTACCTTTCTCAAAGCAGCTCAGGGTGGCGTGCCAATACTCCGCCGTGTCCAAACGAAGACGAACCTTCTCTCCACCTTTGCAAACGGCTATTTCGCGCAAGGAAAAGAATGAAGATTTTGCCTCCTGATCAACCTTAAAAGGCTGACAACAAAATTGAAACACCACCGAGGGGAAGGATTCTCCGTATACTACTGATTCTTCCGCTCGCGCCTGATTATGCGTTATAAACGTAAGCGTCTGATGTACCCATCTTCACATCCGTCATTCCCTGAGCTATAGCCTCCCACAAAGAAAAATTTCTTTCTGGGAGGCAAAATATGATGATCAGAGCGGAACGACGAGCCCATTGGCGCACCATCATCGAAGACCAGGCAGCAAGTGGCTTGAACATCACCACATTTTGCCGTGAAAAGCAGATCAATCGGCATCAGTTTCATGCCTGGCGCCGCCGACTCCGGGAACAAGAACCTTGCACAGGAGGTTTTCTGGAACTGATTCCCGGAAGAGCGGTCGAAACCGGCTCCGGCATCCGAATTCATCCAGACAAGAATTTCGCCATCGAGGTGGATCGGGGATTCGATCCCTTCACCCTCCGCACCGTCGTTGAAACGCTTCGGAGCCTCTCCCCGTGCTCGGTCTGACGGCGGCAACCCACATCTATCTGTATCGCGGCCGCTGCGACATGCGCAAATCTTTCGATGGTCTCTGCGGCCTCATCCGATCCGAGTTGGGGGCCGATCCCCTGTCTGGATCTCTGTTCGTCTTCGTGAACCGCCGTCGCAACATGGTCAAACTCCTCTACTGGGACCGGGATGGTTTGGCTCTCTGGTACAAACGCCTGGAACGGGGCTGCTTCATCCTTCCGGAGCGGTGGACCGAAGACGGTCTGATCGAGCGTCGGGATCTGACCATGCTGCTGGAAGGAATCGTACCGAAAAAAGTGGGGAATAGATACAAAATAGGCATATAAATACTTGACATTATTAGGTTAATGTGCTACATACCCTCCCATGGTTTCGACACTTCCTCAGGCCCTGGAACTCCTTGCGCAGAAGGATGCCCAGATTTCAGAACTGACCGCTCAGAAGGATGCGCAGATCGGGGAACTATCCCGAAAGATCGAATCTCTGCAGCGCCAGCTGACCACCCTGCAGCATCAGATGGAACAGATGCTCCGGCGCCTTTATGGCCGAAAGTCCGAGCGGCTCAACCCCAACCAGCTGATGTTCGATTCCATCGTAATCCAATCGCTGGAACAGACCGGAAAAGATCAAAAGCCGGAAGCGCCTGTGGAACAGGAAGTCAAGACAAAAACCCGCAAGGTCTCCCAGCATCATGGGCGGGTTCCCATTCCCGAACACCTGGAACGGGTGGAAATCCTGCTGGACATCCCCGAAGATCAGAAGACCTGCCCCGAAACGGGCAAGCCCCTGAAGGTGATCAACGTCGAAGTTTCGGAGAAACTGGAATACCGCCCCGGCAAGCTCATCGTCAACGTCTATAAGCGCCCCCAATACGCCCTGCCGGAGGACGACGAAGCAACCCCCGGCATCCTCTCCGCGCCGATGCCTGATCATCCCGTCGCAAGGTGCAAAGCCGATGTGGGGCTGATTGCCCATCTGATCGTCAGCAAGTTCGCCGATCATCTGCCCCTGTACCGGCAGAACGGCATTTTAGAGCGGGAAGGGGTGCCGATTCCCCGAGCGACCCAGGCCAGCTGGCTAATGCAGACCTACGAAAGCATCTCCGGACTGGAAAAGGCCTTCAGGCAGGCCGTCATTGGGGAAGCGGAAATCCTGTTCACCGACGACACACCCATTCCCCTGCAAGTCAAAGGGAATGGAAAGCTCAAAAAGGCCAGGCTGTGGGTCTATGTGCAGGGAGGAACCGATCCCCCGCTTGTTGCCTATGACTTCTCCATTGATCGCAGTAAGCGGCGACCCATCGATTATCTTGAAGGTTATCGAGGCTATGTCCATGCCGACGCCTATAGCGGCTACGATGAACTATTCCGTAAAGAGGGGATCATCGAGGTAGGCTGCTGGGCTCATGCACGGAGAAAGTTCGATGAAGCAGTTTCTTCGCGTCCCCAGGAAGCGACGGACATCCTGGCCCGCATTGCCCGTCTCTATCATGAGGTGGAAACTCCCTGCGCCAATATGAAACCAGAAGAGAGACAGCGCCGTCGGCAGGAACATGCTGCACCGATCCTTGCCGGAATCTTTGCCAAGCTTGAAGAGCTGAAGCAACAGTCGATTCCGTCGGAACCCATCCGCAAGGCGGTGGACTATGCCCTGAATCAACGCCAGGCTCTGTGCCGTTATCTGGAAGATGGACGGCTTCGACCGGACAACAACTTGGCGGAGAATGCCATGCGTCCCGTGGCCCTGGGCCGCAAGAACTGGCTTTTCGTTGGCAGCGAACGAGGCGGCCGGGCGGCGGCCCTGTTCATGAGTCTCATCCAGTCCTGTAAAACCTGTGACGTCAATCCCTGGGAGTACTTTGATGACATACTCCGCAGGATCATGAGCCATCCAGTCAGTCGCTTGAGGGAACTGCTCCCCGATCAATGGAAACCGCTGCCCAAGGACGAACGTGGTTTGCTCCTACCGGCTGAAGTCTGACCAGTACTGACTGATCCTTGCTGTCTTTTACTCCGTTCTCAGCTCCACCCCTTGCTTTATCCCTTTTTCAAAGAACCGCGGCTTATCTCTCTTGACCGATACATCAATAACTTATCTGGAAAGAAGTTCCAAGATGACTTTGTCGTACGCTTACTTATAAACAGAGCGATCTATAGGGCCATGAATCCCATACATATAAAACCCCTTACCTGTACAGTTAGACGACAGCGAACAGGTAAGGGGTAAGATTATTTAAGCTTCTACTTAGAACAACATTGGGAGAGACAGGCAAAGCCTTCCTCCCTCCATTCTTATTTCAGAGGCGGAAGTTTGAATATCTTTTCGAAGTTCTTTCCAAGAATCATGTCGATCTCATCCTGTTTCAAACCAGCCTGGCTACCCAAGTCCTTAACGGCTTTGATCGCACCTTCCGGATCGCCAACACGGTGAGCATAGTCTGTACCAATACCCATCTGACCGGGTCCCACCCATTCCAGGCAGCACTTCATAGCCGGCAGGTAGAAGGACGTGGTGTCGGGATAGACCCTCGTCTTGTAGGTGATATCGGGAGATTCTGACAACTCGATACCCCATTCCGCCGCGTAGCCCTTGTAGGAATCCTGGATTCTGCGCACGAAGTAGGGAACTGTACCACCCAAGTGACCATGAACCAGGGTCATCTTCTTGTATTTCTCTAATACACCCTGTAAAATTAGGCTCATGACGGCCATGCTTGTATCGAGCGTATAGCCCCAAAGCTGGAAGGGAATCCGCATCTTCGTCATAACATCAGCCGTCAACGGATATGCGGGGTGGACCAGGAAGGGCAGTTCATACTTGTTCGCAATTTCGTAAATCGGATGGAACTTCTCCAGATAGACAGGCTCTCCATTGAAATTCGAGAACATCTGGATTCCGCGGCAGCCCATCTTGTAGCATCTCTCCAGCTCTTCGCAGGCCGCATCAACAGCCTGATACGGAAGCGTTGCCATGAAGAAGAACCGGCCGGGATACTTATCCATTGCCTCTTTTAATTCGTCGTTGCACTTCTTCGCCCAGTACACACCATCCTCGGCCTGCAGAACCTCGGGGCCTGGAATTGTAACGGTGAGCACCTGAGTGTCAAGACCTGCTGCGTCGAGATCTTTTATTCTCGCTTCGAGATCATAGTGACCTGCTCTGTCGATGTGGGCAGTGCATACGCCGTTCTGCCACACCCGGTAATGTGTGCCCCCATCATGCTGGGCATACATCGGAGCGGTTGAACCCTTGGAACATAAATAGTCCAAGTACACTTTCGGATAATAATGGTTGTGTGCATCTACTGTTCTCTGTGCCATAAAACAAATCCTCCATTCTAAATTATGCTAACCGTCAATTTATATGACAGTTGCCGGCAGACCCATTCTGCCATTCTGCCCGCACCAAGCGGGATTCACATCTCTTACTGTAACTCACGAGGACTTTCAGCCCTTACCTCGAAATGATCTTCAATTATTATTACAGTTAACAGTAGGGAAATCCCTATAATATACCCTTCCTGAGAAGAACCCCATTACAATAGAATGGCGCAGACTTGACAGAGAGGGGAAAATAGATGATGACCCCATATACTCATGAGTTCTAACTATGCCGTTACCCTGTTGATTCCTGTTTAAATAAGTGTATAGCGGAAACCCACGGAGAAGGGATTCGGCTTATCTTCTTCGATCATGCCGAAGACTAAGTAGAACAGGACGAGGACTCCGTTTGATGTTAGACAAAGGCAGTAAATTCTGCTGTATTCTATCTACGCTGTACAGAAAATACCGGCGACGTAAACGTTCGCCTGTAAAGTATAAGTGTTGATTTCTGCCTTAAGTTCCTTCCAGGAGAATAATTCCAGGAAGGCCAGTATTGCCTCAATCGTTTTAATAAATTTAGATTTTTATTTTATAAAATGCTGTGATCTGAATCACAAATGATCAATGTTTTTGTAAAAGGCAGGCTTGAGTAGAATAAATTTAGCACTGATCTCGATTTCCTTCGCCTTCTCAAGGCGGTTGATTACACGAGTGGCCGTTTCCCGCGTCAAAGATGCGAAGTTTGCGATGTCGCTGTGAGAGATCTTCATATCAATGAGCATACCGTCCGGAACGGAAACACCAAGCTTTGTCGCCATTAAATTCAACACAGCTTTGACTTTGCGCTCTGCATCTGCAAAACTCATAAGTTTCATCATAGACCAAGAGTCTCTCAACACGCCACAAAGCATAATTACGATTTCCTTGAGAGCTTCGTTTGAGTTGAATAGATAGCGGTTAAATACCGCTTTTGTAATTAGTCCGATCCGAGCCTTCTCCAAAGCGATCACTGTGGCAGGAGTAGTCCCACCATCCAGCATTCCGATTTCGCCAAAGAATTCACCCTCTTTATGAATGGCTAGCGTTCTTTCTTTTCCTTCAGCGCTCAGCTGAATGACTTTTACCTTTCCTGAAAAAATAATATAAAAATACTTCGATATTTCCCCATCATGAATGACCAGCTGATTTTTCATGAACTGCTTTTCAATGATCTGCTCTTTTAATTCGGCAATCTCCTTTTCGTTCAGATAGGCGAAAAAAGGTATATTTTTAATGATATCTTCTATTCTTGTCCGTTGCACCTTTCCTCCCAAAGTCTTCCCATCCCTTTGCCCTTTCTTCAGCTTTGGCCAAAGACACTCGACTTCGCAAATTGCTTTTGACAAAGATTTACCGCGCAGTGCAGCGGAAGAATCCGCAATCGTTTTTATTTTCAATTCCATACCATATCAACCTCTCGAAAAAACGACATCTTGTTCACTGAAGAGTATGCGGAAGAGCAAGGAGTTGGACACACAATAGGGGATGAATTTTGATAGGACCCGTTATGAAAGATCTGCTCTTTCAAAACGGGCGTAATAGGATATCTGTTACGAGATATCGAATGAGTTAGTTTGTCAAGGTTTCGGATTCTTCATGAAATACGATTTCATAACCCAATCAGAATTCCTCATGCAAAGTGCCGGCAAATCCCGAGAATAGATCCTATCTTCAGGAACTTCACAATAGGGACACTTCTTGTCTTCTCTTCTGCACTTTTTACACCTGTCATTCATGTATTCTCCTCCTTTTTTGCCTTTTAATCTTACTCGCCCGTATCGACAATATATGCGAGTATAAGTTATGCTACGCATATAGAATAATTAATAAAAAGTCAAGAATAAATTGAAGCATATTCATTTAATGCATTTTGGCAATGATTGAAATGGCCTAATACTTAAGTACCATCTGATAATTCCTTTATTTATCAACAACATGCACTATATCTTTTTTTAATTAAATATTGAATATTCCTCATTTGTATAAACTATCGCAGATAAATTAATTATGTTTTAATGAAGAGGCAAAAGGTGGGACATTCCGTCTATGGATAGCATTGAGAAATCAGTCCTCCAACCCATTTCGCCTTGACAACTACTATCCAGCTCCTTGTATTTTTGGCCCTCTTTGATTAGGAAAGAGTATCATATCAACAAAGGGGATTATCTGTTGAATTGGCCAGCAAAGACTGCGAATTGGTCTTGAAGTCGGTCTAGATCGTACAACTGGAACCGGTTTATTCCTACTCCGAGGCACCGGCATTAAGGAGGTATTTATATGTTCAGAACATTGTTGATCAATCCAGGATCCACCAGCAGCGAGGTGTCCATCTTTGAAGACGAGCATGAGGTTAAAAGCGCCCGGATGATCCATCCCGTAACAGAATTGCGGAAGTATTCCAAGATCCTGGATCAATTCTCCTATCGCATTGACGCCATCAGGGACCAGCTCAGGCAGTGGAATATTCAGAAAGGGGATTTAGCGGCAGTTGTCGGGAGAAGCTTCATAAACCGCAGGGAAAGCGGCACCTACATGGTCAATCAAAAAATGGTCGATGACGTTAAAGTCATTCTGTCGCGGGTAGAACATGCGGCGGGCTTGGGCTGCATGCTTTCCCGGGAAATCGCCGATGAACAGGGAATCCCTGCTTTTGTCGCGCATTGTGCCGCTCAATCTCTCGATCCCATGGCGAAGGTCTCCGGCATTCCCGCGATTGAAAGGCGTGCCGTCTACCATGTACTGAACATCGAAGGAATTGTAAGACTCGCCGCCAGAGACATGAATAAAAAAATAGACAGCCTAAATCTCATCATTGCCCACCTGGAAGGTGGCATGTCCATTGCTGCCGTCGCCGGCGGCAAACTTATGGATGTGAGCAACGCCTTCGAGGAAGGACCCTTCACCACGGAGCGGAGTGGCGCCCTGCCTGTCGTGTCGCTGGTGGATCTGTGCTTTTCCGGTCAGCATACCCGTGAGGAGATCCTGAAAATGATTCGAGGTGAAGGGGGGATGGTCGCCTATCTCGGGACCAACAAAATCGGTGAAATTGAAAAACGGGTCCAGGAGGGCGATGAAGAAGCCGGATTTTACCTGGAGGCGATGTGTTGTCAGATCTCGAAAGAGATTGCCGCCATGGCGTCTGTCCTGAAAGGCAAGGTTGATGCGGTGATCTTGACGGGTAAGATATTGGAATCCGCCCATGCCGTTAACTGGATAGAAGAGAGATGCGGCTTCATCGCACCGGTGAAAAGGTATCCGGAGCAGGAAGCATTGGCCTTCGCCCAGGCTGCCTTGAAGGTGTTGAGGGGTGAGGAGAAAGCGCGGATTTATGAGTAAGCATTCCCCGCAATCATTAGAACAAATTATCCCAGCCTAAACGGGCGTCCTGTTCCTGCTGGAGTTGAAGCATTCGATTCTGGACTTCCAGGCGCATCCGTTCAAAATTCTCCGGATCGAGATCAGGGGGGATGAAGATTGGAGCGTCCCAGGAAATGTGGATGGTGCTGAAGGGTTTGGGGACCAGGCAGCGGTCCCAGCTGTTTAAAATCCACGCCCGACTGGCGGAGGCGGAGATGGGAAAAATGGGCGCTCCGGATAGCTGGCTGAGGGTGATGAGGCCCGGTTTGATGATCCCATGTGGTCCGCGCGGACCATCCACGACATGGATTGCCGCGGCATGACCCTGAAGATCCTGGATCAGGGAAGAAAGCGCCCCTTTCCCTCCGCGGGAGCTCGAGCCGCGAATCGGGCGGAAATTCATGCAGGAAAAAAGCTGAGCAACCAGTTCGCCATCCCGGCTCCGGCTGATCATTACCGAGGGCGAATAAGGCGCAAAGCGCGGGGAGTAGGGAACCACCGTTAAAATCCGTTGATGCCAGATGGAGACGATCAGGGGCTCATGACGGGAAAGCCGTTGGAGTAAAGGAGTCTCATTCGTGACACTCACCCGGCAGAAGAGGAAATAAAAGCGGATGAGGTAATAAAGCCAGCGAATAAGGCCGGAATTAATCGCAAAAAGGGAGATGTTCTTGAACACGGAAACCTCTTATTGGCAATATCCCACGGACTTCAAGGGGCATTCGTCGCAGCGGGGAACCGTCCGGCAGTATCGTTTGCCCGTATTCACAATCAGGGCGTGATACTGGTTATACAGGGGGACATCTTTCGGAAGGGATCTCATAACGTATTCCTGCAGGGCATCGTAGGAGATGTCTGACGCAATCATCCCGTGCCGGGAGAAAATTCTTTTCGTATAGGCATCGATCACAAAGATGGGTTGACTGCCGGCGTAAAGCAGGATGCTGTCCGCCGTTTCCTTCCCGATTCCGTTGACGGCAAGCATCTTCCCGCGGAGTTTCCATAAGTCCTCGGAAAACATTTTTTCCAGATCCAATCCATAATACGAATGCAGAAAAGAAAGGAAATTCTTGACACGGGAGGTTTTAATACGAAAGTAACCCGCCGGGCGGATCAGATCCTCTAAAACACGGGAATCCGCTTCATAGAGCGATTGAGGCTCCAGCATAGATGCCGCCCTCAGATTGTCCAGGGCGCGCTCCACATTCTGCCAGGCGGTGTTCTGAGTGAGGATCGCGCCTACGATCACCTCAAAAGCCGTTTCGGCAGGCCACCAGTGGAGATCTCCAAAGTGGCTGTTGAGCTTGTCATAAATGACAGGCAGTGCGGAAGCTTCGGTCATGGAACGACCTCATGGAAAGGCAGAAGCCTATTGCCGCAGGGCGACAAAAAAGGTGGATTGCCCTCTTTTCACTAGAAGGAGGAGATTCTGTTTTGCTTCCTTCCGGGATATTTCTTTCAGATAGTCTTTTTTTGAAGCAATCTTTGCGCGATTTACCTGCAGGATCACATCCTGGGGCTGAATCCCCACATCGTCAGCCGGACTTCCCTCGCGAACGTCGGTTACAACCACGCCCGTACGGCTGGACAACCCCAGATACTGAGCGATTTCCGGCGTAATGTCGTGGACTGCCATGCCGTAATTATCCCGGGAGGTACCATTCCTGGCTGCCAGTTCGGTCCGGTCCGTCCGCTCCGCAACTAGGACATTTGCCTTCATCAGCCGATTGTCCCGCAGAAACTTGAGATCGATACGGTCCCCTACGTGAAAGCCGGCGATCATCATGAGCAGTTCGTGTGAGTTGTTGACTTTCTTGCCGTTGATTTCAACGATGACATCCCCGGGTTTCATCCCCGCATTATACGCCGGATCGCCTTTGAAAACTTCTGCCACCAGGGCGCCCTGCCGATCTTTCTGCTTGATCGTTCTGGCGATATCTTCCGTAATGTCCTGAACGGAAATGCCCAGCCAGCCCCGTGAAACCTTCCCCTTCGTCTTGAGATCGGAGAGGATGTTCTTGGCCATGCTGACAGGGATTGCAAATCCGATCCCCTGCCCCTGGGCGACAATGGCGGTATTGATCCCAATGACTTTCCCTTCCATGTTGAACAGGGGACCGCCGCTGTTTCCGGGATTGATCGACGCGTCCGTCTGGATGAAATCATCATAAGGGCCTGCGCCGATGACCCGTCCCTTGGCGCTTACGATCCCCGCGGTAACGGTCTGCTCCAACCCGAAAGGATTGCCGATCGCCAGGACCCATTCTCCCACGCGGAGTTTATCGGAATCGCCTATTTCAACGGCGTTCAGACTGCCCGTAGGCTTTATCTTGATCAGGGCGATGTCCGTCTTGGCATCCCTGCCGATAATTTTCGCCTCATATTCGCTGCCGTTGGAGAGTTTCACCAGAATCTTATCGGCTTTTTCCACGACATGATTATTCGTAAAGATGTACCCATCGGAACTGATGATAAAACCGGACCCCAGGCTCTTCTTCTTGAACTCGCGCTGTGGAGTATCGCCGAAAAACCGTTCAAAAAATTCATCCCCCCAGAAATACCGTTCGAAGGGCGACTCCTGATTGCCGAAGGGTGAAGAAAAGGGCTTCGCTCCGGAGCGTACGGTCTGGGTCGTCCGGATGTTCACGACCGCGGGTTTTAATCGATCGACAAGATCGGCAAAGGAACCGGGCATTCGCGTATTGTCCGTCGAGGGGACCGCTGATGCGACCTGGACATCGGGTGCCACCGGGGCAAAGGAGGAACGCAGCACCTCCACCACGGATACGACAAAAAATGCAACGAGAAAAGCTAACAGAAACATGATGAACGTATTTCTGTTCTTACTTTCCTTTTTCATTAAAACCTCCCGATTTTTAAAACTAATTCTTATTTTTGTACGGCTTCTCTAGCATAAATGACTTTTTGTTTCTATGATTTTGTTTTCCTGATGCCAGACATGAGACTCGAATCGGAGGAACATTCGAAATAGCAGAGGAATGAGGCGCAGGATTCTGAAAGAGAGGAGAAATCCCGCCCTTGCTGATAACAGAAGGGCGGGATTTGGCAGGAACACATACTTCAATGGCCGGATTTCACCTGATGATTGGCGTCAATCCTTGAAAATGGCGCCCGTGCTGGCTGAAGTGACGAGGCGGGCATAGCGGGCCAGATAGCCGCTCAGGGCCGGCTGCGGTTTGGGCTGCCATTCCTGCTTCCTCCGCTTCAGCTCCTCTTCGTCGACCTTCAGGATCAGAGTCCTTTCCGGGATGTTGATGGCGATGCGGTCTCCTTCCTTGACGAGGGAAATGGGACCGCCTTCCGCTGCTTCCGGGGAAATATGTCCAATCGCTGCACCGCGGGTGCCGCCACTGAAGCGGCCGTCGGTCAGCAGGGAAACGGAGCTGTCCAGACCCATGCCGGCGATGGCCGAGGTGGGACTCAGCATTTCCCGCATTCCCGGACCGCCCTTCGGACCTTCGTAGCGAATGATCACGATGTCCCCCGGAACGATTTTACCTCCCAGGATCGCGGCAATCGCCTCATCCTCGGAATCGAATACCCGGGCGGTGCCCTCGTTGACCATCATTTCAGGCAGGACTCCGGACTGCTTGACCACGGCGCCGTCGGGGGCGAGGTTGCCTCGGAGAATGGCGATGCCGCCTTCCTGGCGATAGGCGCGGTTCAGCGGGCGGATCACTTCTTCATTGAGGACGCGGGCCTTTGCCAGGTTTTCACCGACCGTCTTCCCCGATACCGTCAGGGCCGTTTCGTCGATCACGCCAAGCTCCCGGATGACCTTCATGACGGCCTGGATCCCGCCGGCGGCGTCCAGTTCCTCGATATGGTGGGGACCGGCCGGGCTGAGGTGGCACAGGTTCGGCGTTTTGGCACTGATGCTGTTGAAGAGGTCCAGATCCAGGGTAATCCCGGCTTCATGCGCAATGGCGGGGATGTGCAGCACGGTGTTGGTCGAGCAGCCCAGGGCCATGTCCACGGCAAGGGCATTCTGAAAGGCGCTGAGCGTAGCGATGTCCCGGGGACGGATGTCCTTGCTGACCAGTTCCATAATCTTGATCCCGGCCTCCTTGGCCAGACGCCGCCGGGCGGCAAAAACCGCGGGGATCGTCCCGTTGCCCGGCAGTCCCAATCCGAGTGCTTCCGTGACACAGTTCATGGAGTTTGCCGTGTACATGCCCGAGCAGGAACCGCATCCCGGACAGGCGCAATCTTCCAGGGCGTTGAGTTCCTCTTCCGTCATTTTGCCCGCCTTGACCGCACCGACCCCTTCAAAGACGCTGATGAGGTCCACGGCCCTGCCTTCATGGCGTCCGGCCAGCATGGGGCCGCCGCTGATGAAGATGGACGGGATATTGAGGCGCAGGGCGGCCATCAGCATTCCGGGAATGATCTTGTCACAGTTGGGCACGAGGACCAGGCCGTCAAAGGGATGGGCCATGACCATGGCTTCCGTGGAATCGGCAATCAGCTCCCGGCTCGCCAGGGAATATTTCATTCCCAGGTGGCCCATGGCGATGCCGTCGCAGATCCCGATGGCGGGAAACTCGACGGGTGTTCCGCCGGCCAGGCGAATCCCCGCTTTGACATCTTCCACGATCCGGTCCAGATGGATGTGGCCGGGGATGATTTCATTGGCGGCATTGACTACGCCGATGAGGGGGCGTTGAATCTCTTCGTCGGTATATCCCATGGCCTTGAAGAGGGAACGGTGTGGCGCCTTTTCAAGACCCTTTTTCATGATATCACTGCGCATGAATCTCTCCTTCCGGGAAGGATCTCCCTGAAAAAAGGGGATTAACCCGCTGGTCAAGACCGGTTAATCCCCTGCATAAACAGTTACAACTTAACTTGGAATCCCCATCCCTTTTGCCGTTCTGTTTCCGAATGAGGGAATGCTATTTCTTCCGCCGTTCCGGCCGCAAATCGCGCACAGCGGCTCCGGCCTTCCACATCTCGCTGTTGTGGATGACTTCCAGTTCTTTCTGGAGCTTATCCCGGTAATTCGGATCTTTGCTGGCGTCGAGGACGATCTGGGTTTCCTTGCCGGTCTTCACGCTTTCATAAAGGGAATTGAACACGGGGGCGACGGCATCCCGGAAGCGATCCTTCCAATCCAGGGCACCTCGCTGGGCGGTGATGCTGCAGTTGGCATACATCCAGTCCATGCCGTTTTCCGCCACCAGACGGATGAGGCTCTGAGTGAGTTCCTCAACGGTTTCGTTGAAGGCCTCGCTGGGGGTGTGGCCGTTTTTGCGCAGGACGTTGTACTGGGCCTCCATGACTCCCGCCAGACAACCCATCAGCACGCCCCGCTCGCCGGTGAGATCGCTGTACACTTCCTGTTCAAAGGTGGTGGGGAAGAGGTAACCGGAACCAATGGCAATTCCCACCGCCAGGGTCCGCTCCAGAGCCTTCCCCGTTGCATCCTGAAAAACCCCATAGCTGGAATTGATGCCGCTGCCATCGAGGAAATTCGTCCGCACGGTGCGGCCGGAGCCCTTGGGGGCCACCAGGATGACATCGATATCCGCCGGAGGAATCACCCCGGTCTGCTCTTTGTAAACGATGGAAAAACCATGGGAAAAATAAAGGGCGTTGCCCGGCTGCAGGCACTCCTTCATGACCGGCCACATCTCCTTCTGGCCGGCGTCGGAGAGCAGATACTGAATAATGGTAGCCCGCTTTGCCGCCTCTTCGGGAGAAAAGAGGGTCTCGCCCGGAACAAAGCCATCGGCAACCGCCTGATCCCACGCATAGGGACCCTCGCCGACGATAACTTTAATGCCGTTGTCACGCATGTTCAGAGACTGTCCCCGCCCCTGAATGCCGTAACCTACAACGGCAACCACTTCATTTTTCAGCACCTGCCGCGCCTTTTCCAATGTGAATTCTTCTGCTGTGATAACCTCTTCCACGACGCCGCCGAAATCAATTTTTGCCATAAATAGCCTCCTGATATCTTAAACCCGAGATTTTTTTATTGTTCCTCGAAACCTGTATAAGACATAGGGGCAATGATTTATTGCCCCTATGCGAAGAAACGATCCTTTATACCCTGCAAAGGCAAGGACAGGCTTCCCTTCTATGCGTCCATCCCTAAAGCGTTATGCTGCCCGTCCTGGCGAAATCATCGATCCCCAGAAGCTCCAGGGCTGCCAAGGCATTGTCCATATCTTCCTTGCTGCCTGTCAGTTCCAGAACGCCATACCCAGCGCCGGTTTCTATCACTTCTCCCTTATATCTGTCAACGATTTCCATGATTTTGTCCTGGTTCTCTCCCATCATCGGCATGCGGATCATCAACATCTCGCGCAGGGGAAGGTCGAGACTGGTCAGATCGGTGACCTGATGAACATCGACGAGGCGGTTGAGCTGCTTTTCTATTTTGATGATCGTGTCCTGATCCCCATGTGTCGTAATGAGGATCTTCGTGATCCGGGGATCTCTAGTCACATTAGCCGTGATGCTGTCGATATTGAAGCCGCGACCGCTGAAGGTGCCGGCGATGCGGGCCAGCACATCGGGTTTGTTGCTTGCCAGGATTGAGATGACGCTTTCCTTGATGTCCATTTTTTTCAGTTAACCTTTCTCTTGATGAAGTGCACGGGCGAATGACCTAATCGGCATCTCTCCGCAGATTTCCCAGCTTCATATCCGTCAGTGCAGCGCCCGGACTGACCATGGGGTATACCTGCTCTTCCGGTTCCACATGAAAATCCATCATGACGGCCCCCGGTGTTTCAAGACCTTTGCGCAGCACGTCTTCCACTTCCTCCGGTTTTGTGGCCCTCAACCCGACGGCGCCGAAGGCCTCGGCAAGCTTCACAAAATCCAGGGCCTGCTTCATGTGTGTCTGGGAGTAACGCTTTCCGTAGAACATGTCCTGCCACTGCCGGACCATGCCGAGAAAGCCGTTATTCAGGATGACGACCTTGACGGGCAGATCGTAATACACGGCGGTGGCCAGTTCCTGGATGTTCATCTGGATGCTTCCGTCTCCGGCAACGTCTACGACCGTGCGGTCCGGAAAGGCCACCTGAGCGCCGATAGCCGCAGGAAGACCGAACCCCATCGTTCCCAGGCCGCCGGAAGAGATGAAGGTATCGGGGTGATCAAAATGGTAGAACTGGGCGGCCCACATCTGATTCTGACCGACTTCCGTCGTGATGATCGCTTCGCCCTTGGTCAGCTCGTATAGCTTTTCGATGACATACTGCGGTTTGATCTTTTCGCTGCGGCAATAACCCAGTGGAACCGCCTGCTTCCATTTTTCAATCTGATCCAGCCAGTCGCGGGTCTGGTCTTCGGAGAGAAGAACCTGTCCCCCGGTCATCGTGTTGATGCGCTGCAGGGCTTCCCGGCAGTCGCTGATGATGGAGACATGAGCCTTGACAATTTTATTGATCGAAACGGGGTCGATGTCGATGTGGATAATTTTGGCGTTCGGTGCAAATTCGGCCACCTTGGAGGTGACCCGATCATCGAAGCGCACGCCCACGGCAATGAGCAGATCGCTGTGACTGACGGCCATATTCGCATAATAAGTGCCATGCATGCCCAGCATGCCCAGCCAGCGGGGATCGGTTCCCGGAAAGGCCCCCAGCCCCATGAGCGAGCCCGTCACCGGCGCATGGACGGCATCGACAAAAGTCCGCAGTTCAGAAATGGCCTTACCCCGCAGGACCCCGCCGCCGATGAAGATGACGGGTTTGCGGGAGGCCTTGATCAGACTCAGGGCTTCGGCACAGGCCGCATCAATATTTTCCGCGGGCGGTTCCGCGGGCAGGTTGATAACCATGGAAACCGCTTCTTCTTCCATCATCGCCTGAAGGATGTCCTTGGGAATATCAACCAGCACGGGACCGGGGCGTCCGCTCTGGGCGATATGGAAGGCCTCGCGGATGTTGCGGCCCAAATCTTCAACCTTCCGGACCAGAAAATTATGCTTGGTGCAGGGGCGGGTAATGCCGGTAATGTCCACTTCCTGGAAGGCGTCCTTGCCGATCATGTGCGTGGCAACCTGCCCCGTCAGGATGACCACCGGGATGGAATCCGCATAGGCATTGGCGATGCCCGTCACGGTATTGGTGGCGCCGGGACCGGAGGTGACTAGGCAGACTCCCGTTTTGCCGGTCGCGCGGGCATAACCGTCCGCGGCATGGACGGCGCCCTGTTCATGGCGGACCAGGTAATGTTTAATCCCTTCCTGCCGGAACATTTCATCGTAGAGATCAATGACGGACCCACCGGGATACCCGAAGATGGTGTCCACGCCTTCCGCGTACAAGGCTTTGAATAGGATTTGCGATCCAGTAAGCTTCACAAAAATACCCCCTTACATGCTTGAAATTCTTAAACTGCTTTTTTAATCCTTTTAAATAGAGACGTCCGATTATGCCGGATTATTTTTGGGATCTCGCGGAAGGGAGATGGGACCCGTCCGGTTCATGATTTCGACATCGAAGGTCTGAAAGTATTGAAAAACCGCATCATTTTCAGAAGGATCGCCCGAGGTCTCGATAATGTAATAATCCGGCCGCATGGCCACGATCCGGCAGCCAAAGGTGTTCACCGCCTGGAGTACCTCTCCGTGGCGCTCGGGCGTAATCTTCAAACCGAGCAGCATCATTTCCCTCTTGATAAATCGTTCGCCTGTATAGTCCAGGACATCCACAACATCAACCAATTTATCGAGCTGCTTCTTGATCTTTTCCGTGAAATCCGTATCGGCACTGCTGGTTAAGGTGATCCGTGAGATCTCCGGATTTGTCGTCGGTGCCACACAGAGGGTCTTGATATTGTACCCCCGCCCGCTGAACACGCCTGCAACCCGCGAGAGCACCCCCGGTTCATTATTAACCAGAATCGTAATGGTGTGTTCTTCAATGCTCATGATCTGTTTCTCTCCTCTATAAAATATCCTTCCCGGACCTGGCCCTGTTACGACTTCGCTTTCAGGAGAACCGGGACTCCTGTGTTCAGTCGATGCTGTGAATCATCTCGATATTCGGTTTTCCGGGAGGAATGATGGGAAAGACGTAATCATTCTCATCCACCATCACCTCCAGCATATAGGGACCCTCTGTACTTGCGAGGGCGGCCAGGGCCGCTTCGGGATTCTCGTCCACGGAAATTCTGCTCGCCGGGATGCCGAAACCTTTTGCCACGGTCACCAGATCCACCTGATTGCCCAGCTCCACGGTGCTGAAACGGCCCTCGTAAAGCAGATCCTGGAGCTGGCGGACCATCCCCAGGTGGTAGTTGTTGAGGACCACGATCTTGACCGGGATGTTGTAATAACTCAGGGTGGCCAGCTCCTGGATGTTCATGTAAAAGCCGCCGTCTCCGCAGATGGCCACAACGGCCTTCTCCGGCATGGCGATCTTGGCGCCGATTGCCGCCGGAACGCTGAATCCCATCGTCCCCATGCCGCCGCTGGTGATGAGGCTGCGCGGGGTGCGGGCCTTCCAGGTACGCAGGGTCCATATCTGGTTCAAACCCACGTCGGAGACCGCGATGGATTCCCTGGGCATGGCCTCCTGAACGAGACTGATCAGATTTCCGGCCTTTCCGCAACCCTTGTAGGGTAGGCAATACTCTTTCGCTTCCCGTTCCTGCTGAATGCGCTGCAGCCAGGGCGTTCTTTCCTTTGGTTCCACAAGGTCCAGCAGAGCCGAAATCGTTTCCCGGATATCGCCGACAAAGGGGAGGGCAACCTTGACGTTTTTACCGATCGATGTCGGATCAATGTCAATCTGGGCGATGGTGGCCAGGGGTGCGAATTCGTCAATCAGGGACGTGCTGCGATCGGAGAACCGCATGCCGACCGCAAGAAGAAAATCGGACTGGTGCACGGCGCTGTTGGCCAGTTCGTTGCCATGGGTGCCGATAAACCCCAGATCGTAGCCATTGCCGGAGGTGACCGAACCCACGCCCATCATCGTGGTTGTGAAGGGAATCCCTCCTCTTTCGATCAGCGCGCGCATCAGCTCGCAGGCGTTGCCCAACTTCACGCCGCCACCCATGATGATCACAGGGCGTTCGCTCATATTCAGCGCCCGGGCAATTTTTTCCAACTGGTCCAAATTTGACGGAACTTTATCCCCCGGGGCCGCGGAACTATCCTGCGGAGGTTCTGCTTTTTTGCACCGGGCAGCGAGGATGTCTCTGGGCATGTCGACCAGCACCGGTCCCGGTCGGCCGGAGCGCGCCAGATGAAAGGCCTGGCGCAGGGTCGAGGCTAGATTGTTCACGTCGTGAACCAGGTAGCTGTGTTTGGTGATCGGCAGGGTAATCCCCATGATGTCCGTTTCCTGAAAGGCATCCCGCCCAATCAGGCTGGTGTTGACCTGACAGGTCAGGGCAACGATCGGTGACGAATCCATAAAGGCGGTTGCGATACCGGTCACCAGATTGGTCGCGCCTGGTCCTGAGGTGGATAGACAGACCCCCACTTTACCGCTGGCGCGGGCATAACCATCCGCAGCGTGAGCGGCTGCCTGTTCGTGCCTCGTCAGGTAATGGCGGATGGGACTGCCCAGGAGACGGTCATGAAGCGGCAGCGAGTTGCCCCCGGGATAGCCGAAGATGTCTTCTACCCCTTCTTCCTGGAGGACTTGTAAGACGATGTCTGCACCGATGGTTTCCATGATTATTTGTTATACTCCTTTCATCCTTGGTAACAGCTTCCCTGACCGGACCCGAATTGGGAGGCTCCCCACGGGTTGTTGAGGGGAAGCAGAACTTTTATTTGTTTTTTGGGGTATTGCGGCGTTCGGAAAACAAAAGAGCCGCATTTTTATGCAATGCGGCTCTTTTCCAAATAAGAAGAGCCACAGATCCTGTTCAGGGGCCTGCGGCTCTCAGTTCCTTATTTTAATTTGTTAAAGAAACCGAGCAGCAGTCCCCTTCCGTACGATGACTACGGTAATAATGCCCAGTATCAGAATAATGTTCCTTAACATGGTGAACTTTCCTTTTAAATACTTAAGAAGAAATATGATTCTTCACTAACAGAAAAAGAAAAATATTGTCAAGAAAATTCTTGAAATGAATTCAGGTTTTTTTATTTTGTGTTTTCCTGAGTGCGAAAAATTGATTTCAATGGAACGAACACGACGAATATGTTTGATTTCAATAAATAAATTATGATTTCCTCCCGGGGAGGTCCCCACGACCCCAAAGAGCGCTTTTTATTTGACATGACCGGGAGCTTAACCTATACTCGCCGCGCGAAAGCGGCAGTTATAAAATATTCATAAAGAAATCATCAGGAGGTTCATCAATCATGTCGGACAATTTAGCGAATCCTGCACCACTGGGTCTTATGGGCTTCGGAATGACAACCGTTCTTTTAAACCTGCACAATGCCGGACTCTTCGAACTGGGTGCCGGCATCCTGGCCATGGGTATCTTCTATGGCGGCATAGCTCAGATCATTGCCGGGATCATGGAGTTCAAGAAGGGAAATACCTTCGGGACGACGGCGTTCACATCCTACGGTCTTTTCTGGCTCACCCTGGTTTTTCTGATCTATTTCAATGGACAATTCGGCATTGCGAAAAACAGCGAGGCCTTCCTGACGGCCTATCTGTTCATGTGGGGATTGTTCACCTTCTTTATGTGGATCGGAACCTGGAAGGCTAACCGCGCGCTGCAGGCCGTTTTTCTGACCCTGACCATCCTGTTCTGGATGCTGGCTGCCCGGGATGGTTTCGGATGGAAAGGCCCCTGGGCGGTTATGACGGGTTGGGAAGGCGTCTTCTGCGGTTCCCTGGCGATTTATACCGCTATGGGTGAGGTCCTTAATGAAAAGTTCGGACGGACGGTCCTCCCCCTCGGGTAAAGCGGGTCCTCGAGAGAAGTTGTTCCGATCTTCTCATTCCGGTCCCTTTTGAAAATAAGGCATATCAACGACGGTCTGTTCCCTTTGCTCGGTCATTTGATGTGCGGTTCAACTTCATCCTGGGCTGTTTTCCTGTTGTCGAGGAAATTCTATCCAAACGTTGCAAGCAACGCTTCCGGCAGTGTCCTGTCGGGAGCGTTGCTTTTTTAGGGAATTTCCCTGATAATACAATCTCTGTCAGCGGGGTGCGGTCTTTCCTTACAAAGACGATGAAAGGCGCATTTCCCGAATTTCACCGAGTGTAAAGGAATCTTTCCCGTGCTGGCCCTGATAACGATTTTTTTCTCATCCTTTGTGATCGCTCTTTCCGGGGCCATGATGCCGGGGCCGATGCTTACGGCTACAATCAGTGAAAGTACGCGGCGCGGATTCTGGACGGGACCGTTGCTGGTCGCCGGTCATGGGGTCCTGGAACTGGTCCTGCTCGTTGCCCTGATGGTCGGTCTGGCGCCTCTCCTGCTGAAGGAAGGGGTTTTTACCGCCATTGCCCTGGCCGGTTCCGTCATTCTGCTCTGGATGGCCTACGGCATCTTCCGTTCCCTGCCATCCCTGAGCCTGGCTTGGCAGGATTCGGGCGTAAACCAGGGGCGCCTCATGATTTACGGCGTCCTCCTGAGTCTGTCCAATCCTTACTGGTATATCTGGTGGGCCACGATCGGTCTGGGTTACATTGTCCAATGCCGGATGTCCGGCATTGCCGGAATTGCCGTTTTCTTTGCCGGTCACATCCTTGGGGATCTGGCGTTTTACGCCCTTGTTTCGGGCACTGTCGCCAAGGGCCGTTCTTTCCTCAGTGACCGCCTCTATCGGAATGTGCTTGGAGGCTGTGGCGTTTTTCTGGTTTGCTTTGCATTTTATTTCGCCTTTGTCGGCCTGCAGAAAATACTGTCTTGAGGGGTGCTGTAAAGGGTTGCAGCCTGCTGGGAGCCGGCCATGACGCGTTTCATAAATTGGAGGTGACGGAATGGACAAGAAAAACTCCTTGAAGGACAGGCGGTGTTTCTTTACCCCGTCCGGAGTCTCGCAATTGAATTTGATCGCTGGTTTGATCCTGACCCTTTTTCTCCTTTCCTGTGCGGAGGTCCCCCTCACGGGACGCAGCAGTCTGAGCCTGGTGTCCGATTCCCAGGTGGCAACCATGGGTTACCAGCAATATGCCGATGTCCTGAAAAAATCAAAGCTATCCAATGATGCGGGAAAAGTGCAGATGGTCAGGCGGGTGGGCGGAAAAATCGCCTATGCGGCGGAATCCTTCCTGAGGGAAACCGGTGCGGGCGGGGATATTGCGCTGTACAAGTGGGAATTCAATCTGATCGAAGACGACAAGACGGTGAACGCCTGGTGCATGCCCGGCGGTAAGGTGGCCGTTTATACGGGGATACTGCCCATTACCCGGGATGAAACAGGCCTGGCCGTCGTCGTGGGGCATGAAGTGGCCCATGCCATCGCCAAACATGGAAACGAAAGGATGAGTCAGGCCCTTCTCGTTCAGCTCGGGGGCATCGGGTTGTCTGCGGCCCTGTCCACCCAGGCGGCGGCAACGCAGGAGCTTTTTCTCCAGCTTTACGGAGTCGGCTCAACGGTCGGGTACGTCCTGCCCTACAGCCGCCTTCAGGAAAACGAAGCGGACCGGATCGGTCTGGTGCTCATGGCCAAGGCCGGTTATGATCCCAGGGCTGCGGTAACCCTCTGGCAGCGGATGAATGCCCAGGGTGGGGGACGTTCACTGGAATTTCTTTCGACCCACCCGGCTCCGACAACCCGGATTGCCAACATCCAGTCCCTGATTCCCGAAGCGATGCGCTATTACCGGAAACCCCAGTAATTGAGCCGTCAAGCGCTCAAGATCATCCTGGCATCCACGACAACGCAGCCCTCGGGATAGGCCAGCACGGGATTGAAATCCAGTTCGGCAAGCTCGGGAATCCTGCACATCAGATTGCCCGCATGGACGATGAGTTGCGTCAGAGCCTCCAGATCGCTCGGAGGTGCGCCGCGGACGCCTTTCAACAGTTCGTATGCCTTCGTGTCCTGGATCTGCCGCAAGGCTTCTCCCTGATCGAAGGGCGCCATCCGGAAAGAGACGTCCTTGAAAACCTCGATCAGAATCCCCCCGGAACCGAACATGATCATGGGACCGAAGACTTCATCCCTCAGTCCCCCGACGGCCACTTCAACCCCCTTGGCCATGGCTTTCTGGACGAGGACGCCATCAATGGGCACCTCGCCGGCTTTCTCCCTGACATTGGCCAGGAGCTGATCGTAGGCTCTTTTGAGATCGGCGGGAGAGGCAATGCCGACAAGGACGCCGCCGACATCGGACTTGTGAATGACCTCCGGGGAGACGATCTTCAGGACGAGGGGAAACCCCAGGGTTTCGCCGGCCTCCTGGGCCTCCTCCCAATTCCCGGCAATCCGGCCAGGGGGGAAGGGAATGTCAAATTCCTTACAGATCTCATAAGCTTCATGTTCTGGTAAAAGCTTCCGGCCTGCTCTCAAAGCCCTTTGAACGATCTCCTGATAAGCCATCTTTCCTCCCTCCGCTTTATTTCACTCAAACCGGGACTTGTACCGGCTGTAACGAACCATATTGATCATCACTTTTGCCGCGATGTCCGGATATTCGATCGTGGGCATTCCGGCCTCTTCCATCCGGTTCCTTAACCGAGGAACGGAATAGCCGAAACCGATGACCGACAGAAGGGGTTTCCGCTCTTCCCGGGGGAAGGATTTGTAGGCGGCAATGATGTTGTCCGCCAAGGCCTCTTCGTCCATGAAAGCGGGGGGAGTGGTCAGATAGATCACGCCGGAAACACCGGGATCCTGCAGAACGATTTTCAAAACTTCCTGATGCTGTTCTTCTGTAAAGGAGGGGGTCGTATCGATGAACCCCTCCGGCTTGCCGATATTGGCTGCCGGGATGAGAATCTTTCTCAATTGGGATTTTGTTTCCTCCGAAAGCCTGGCCAGTTCAACGGCTCCGGAAGAAACCAGCTCGTCGACGCAAAGGGTCCCCGGGCCCCCCAGGACCGTCAGGACACAGATCGCATTTCCTCTGGGCAGGGGCATTTTTTCGAAAGCGGCCGCAGTGTGGTAAAACTCGATGACGCTGGAGGCCAGAACAACGCCCGCCTGCCGAAAAACGCCCTGATACATTTCAAAGCTGCCGGCTATGGAGCCGGTATGACTCGCCGCGGCGATAGAGCCGATCCGGGTTTTCCCCGCCTTCAGGGCGACCACCGGTTTTTTCCTGGACACCTCGGCCGCCGCTTCGATAAGGACCCGCCCTTCCTTTGTCCCTTCCAGGTAGAGGGCGATCACCCGGGTGCGCTCATCGTCGGCAAGATAACGCAGGAGGTCGATTACATTCACGTCCGACATGTTTCCCAGCGAGACAAATTTATTGAGCCCGACAAGATTTCCCGGCTGTGCCCATTTCAGATAGGAAGCCGCAAAGGCTCCACTCTGGGTAAGAATCGAAAGCCCCCCTTTTCGATAGGCGCCGATGTCAAAGTTGGTATTGATTCCGCTGTAGGTATCGATCACCCCCAGACAATTCGGACCGACGACCCGGATTCCCCGCGGAACGAGGGCCTCCAGCAAGGCTTTTTCCCGGGATCGGCCTTCTTCTGTCCCCAGTTCGCTGAAGCCGGCGGAAACCACCACCACGACTGAGATATCGCCCTTTTCGTCTTTTCGCCGGGCAATGGCCTTCGCCGCCTCTACGCAATCATCGGCAGGGAGAACCATCACCACCAGGTCGATCCGGTCTGAAATCTCCTCCAGTCTCCTGTAGCATTGAAATCCCAGGATGGAGTCGGACGTGATGCTGATCGGATAAACACTTCCGGTAAAACCCGCATCCCGTATGTTTTCGATGATCGAATTGCCGGGTTTCCCTTTTTTCGCAGAGGCGCCAAGTATTGCAACCCCTTTCCCTCCGAACAGACGCTCCAAAGATTCTTTTGCGGTCATTTCCATTTGCCCCTCCTGGGTCCGGATTCCATCCCTTATCGGAGATTAGGGATAAGGATTGTATAAGTCAAGGATGTTCTTGGATTGCTGAAAGGCAGAGGCACAGAGTCCCGGGAAAAAGATTTGAAAAAAGCAGGAACAGACTCAGAAACTCGATGGCTGGTCTCAACCCGGAAAATGAGGTAGAATATCTGGAAAAATGCAAGGAAGTCCTTTTATGAGGCAGCCGATTTACCTCTCCCTGTACCGTGAAGGAAAATTGCAGGAGCGGATTGAGCGGGCTCTTGCCCTGATTTCTCCTGCCTGCCGGCTCTGCCCGCGCAACTGCAAAGTCGACCGGCTGGCCGGGAAAACAGGGATCTGCAGAACCAGGGACAAGGCCGTCGTCGCCAGTTATGCCCCCCATTTCGGGGAGGAGGCCCCTCTTGTGGGAACATACGGTTCCGGCACCATCTTTTTCAGCGCCTGCAACCTCCTGTGCTCCTTCTGTCAGAACTTTGAGATCAGTCACCATCTCGTCGGGAAGGCGCTCGAACCAGCGGAACTGGCGGCCGTCATGATCTCGTTGAAAAAGAGGCATTGTCACAATATTAACTTCGTTACTCCGACCCACGTGGTGCCGCAGATTCTCCAGGCATTGATTACCGCCATCGAACAGGGACTGGATGTCCCCCTGGTTTACAATTGCGGCGGCTATGAAAGCGTGGAAACCCTGGAGCTGTTGGAGGGGATCGTCGATCTTTACATGCCGGACTTCAAATTCTGGGATAACGTTTGGGCTGAGCGCTTCTGCCATGTTTCCGATTACCGGGAACAGGCGAAAAAGGCCCTGAAGGAGATGCACCGCCAGGTGGGCGATCTTCAATTGGACGAAGGGGGGCTTGCCGTCCGGGGGCTTCTCGTTCGCCATCTGGTCATGCCGGAGAATATCGCCGGCTCCCGTGAAGTCATGAACTTTCTGTCCCGGGAGATCTCCCCGCACACCTATGTCAACGTCATGGGGCAGTACCGCCCCTGCGGGCTCGCCCACCGGGATGAACGGATCAATCGGCGCATTACGGCGAAGGAATTGGCCGATGCCGTGAAGGCTGCCTTCCATGCCGGGCTCTATCGCCTGGATGAATATTGAAAAAACCCCGGGAACAATCCGCGAGGTGGCTATTTTCTCTCCAGGTGGATAACGCAGGTGGATACTTATTACTCACTCTGTCTCAGGCTTTTCTTTTTGAACGTGTATAACTGCTTAATATTACATATATCCAATTTATATTGTTATTTTTAAGCCCCTGTCGGCACACTCCCTGCTCAATTACAGTCGGCAGTGTTGATTTCAAGGGTTTATTATTCATGGAAAAATGTTCAGTAAAGACTCCCGTTATTTTCTCAGGGAAGAGGGAGCGTCATCATGATGAGGGAAGAAAAATATGATTTTAGACCGTAAGGAGACAGCAGGGGAACATCCGCTGAGGGGACGGATGTCACGGCTTTGCATGGGAATCCTCCTCTTCCTGGCCGCAGGGGGAATGACATCCTGCTATTACAGACCCTATCCCGCCGCCGTGCAGCCTGTTTCTGCCGTTAACGGCAATTCCAGTCTGCCTCTGACCCAGCTCTACTTTTACCCGAATAAGGGTCAAACGGTTGAACAGCAGTCCCGTGACCACTATGAATGTTATAACTGGGCGGTTAAAATGACCGGATTTGATCCGGGCCAGTCCGCCATCCCTGTGAATCAGCGTGTCAGTGTCGTGCCGATGCCGCCGCCGGGATGGGACACCATCACCATGTCCATTACCGGTGCGGTGCTGGGTGCACTGATCGGCGGTCCTTATCATGCCGGAGAGGGGGCGCTGATCGGTGCAGCAGGGGGAGCCGTGGTCGGGGCGGCGTCAGACGTGGCAAGACAGGAATCCGCGCGGCAGATGGAGGAAGCCTGTAATGCGCAAGGGCGAACCCAGGATGCCCAGCTCGCCGGGCAGGCCAGCCGCTTCCGCAGGGCGATGTCCGCCTGCATGGAAGGCCGGGGCTACACGGTACGTTGAGGGATTGGTCCTTTAACCTGAAACTTGCGAAAATGGATGAAATTTTCAGAAAGGGAATTTGTCATGACAGATCTTTTTTATAAAAAAATATCCTGGAGCCTGGGGCTGATGGGAGTCCTGCTGTCCGGTATTCTTCTGCTCGCCTGGTCCACGACAGCGGAAGCGGCGGATCGAGGAGATCCCTATGGCGGTCCCCGTGGCGGGGCGTATCAAGGTTCGCCTCAACACTCCCCTCGTGCCGTTAAAGGCGGTAGTCCCCATCGCGAATTTCGGGATACGCGCTATCAACATAACCGCAGCTACCCTGTCCACGGTCAATCTTACAGAAATGTGCCCCATGGCTCCTATCATTCGCATCATGGCGGCCATCACTATTACTATTACGGCGGTGTCTGGTACCGTCCTTACGGGGCATACTTTTCCGTTATTGTTCCACCCTTCGGTCTGTACGTGCCCTTCCTTCCCCCTTATTACACGACGCTTTGGGTGGGAGGGGCGCCTTACTATTACGCCAACGAAATCTATTACGCCCATCAGGGGGCCGGCTATGTTGTTGTTCCGCCGCCGAAGGAGGAGGTCAGCCAGGCGCCGCCGCCGGCAGAGGATTTGTTTATCTATCCCCGCCTGGGCCAGAGTGAGCAGCAACAGGCGGATGATCGGTACCAATGTCATCGCTGGGCTGTCGAGCAGACAGGTTTCGATCCGACGCAGCCGCCGGAAGCCCGGACAAGAGGAACGCGTGCGGACTATCAGCGGGCGATGGGTGCCTGTCTTGACGGTCGTGGGTATACGGTGAAATAGGCCGCTGCAAAAAAGCTCCCCGCGTTAAAGTCGCCGGAGTGCTTGACGGGAAAGCCATCCTTGTCATCCCTTGAGTCGAACGGCCTTGATAAAGTGATTGTTATAGTAAGGTTGATCCAGGTTGTCGATCCTTACATTCTTTCCGGAATTGCGGCCGGAAGAGGCATGGATGAATTCATTGTTGCCGATGTAAATTCCCACATGGCCAAAGGGTCGCCAGGTATTGAAAAAAACGAGATCGCCTTCCTCAAGTTCATCCCGGGAGACACACTTGCCGAGACGAGATTGTTCCCGGGCGGTCCGGGGCAACTGGACATCAAAGAATTGGTATATTTTGGCGACGAAGGCGGAACAGTCGATGCCCTGCATCGTGGCGCCGCCAAAGCGATAAGGCGTTCCAAGGAAACCCTTGGCGACACGGACAAATAGTTGCCGTTCATCCGGACTGCTCCATTTCCCAAGGAGCTCGGCCGTGGCTTTCTTCTCTCGCTCCACGGCATCCCAATCTTCCTTTGTGGGTCCGCCTTCTCCCGGATTTTCGTCCAGGAAGGATTCATCGTCATCAAACACTGGCGAAACCAGGGATGTATTCGTGGATTTTCCTGTTTTTGGCTCTTGGCGGGACAGTACAAGCCTCTGTCCGGGATGCAGGTTGCGGGCGGAAGCCCCATTGAGGGCTCTGAGTTCATGCAGTGTTACCCCGGTTTTTCTGGATATGCTGAGAAACGTATCCCCTCTTTTGACCGTATAGAGGGCGGACCTCTGTTTTGCTTTATAAACCTTCTTTGCGATGACTTCCTGTGAAAGACCGGATGATAAAAGGAGCACGAGTCCAATACAACAGAATATTTGCCGTTTTGTCATGAAGTTTCCCTCTGGGGCTGGTCGATTGCGTCCCTGTTGTCAAGCGATACACAGACATTGGTCATTGAGGAAATAATACCGGGTTGCCTTCATTTGGTTAACTGCGTTGGCTTCGTTGTCGGCTCCTCGACGTATCATTTATACGACTGCGTCGCCTCCTCTTTGCCGCCTTGTTATCCTTTTGAATGCAACTCGGTAAGGGCACACAAAAAATATTTCTGCTTGAGATGTCTGAATGTCTGAGTTGGTTTTTGTTCAGGATTCAGGAAATATTTCAAAGAAAGGAAAATGGCAAGGTAAATAGATTATACATATAGTGTAAGTAGAAACTATATATTTAGTGCTTTTCTTTCCAGTTTTATTGTTTTCTAGAGCATTGATATATTGATGGAATCACTCTGATTTATTCATGATGCCAGTGGAAATCAGTATTCCGTCTCTCCATTCGGGGAACTAACAGATAAAGGAATCAAGCATTCTTCAGAACGATTCCCTCGACAATATTGGATACATCTTCGCAGACATCCGTGGCTTCCTCGATCCGTTCAAATATTTCTTTCCATTTTATCAGCTCAACCACATCCTTTTCTTCTTCGAACAGTCGAGAGACCGCCCTTCTCAAGACAATGTCCCCTTCGTTTTCAGCCGTATTGATTTCCACACAGGCATCAAGGATCATCCGGGCATTCTTCTTGTCACGCAGGGCATAGACGACCTCTTTCACCTTGAGGATGGATTTATTGAGAATACGGGACAGTTCTTTCAGCTCCGGCGCCGGCTCCTTGATCTTGTAGAGGGGCATTCGGAGAGCGCAAGCTTCGATCATATCCATAATGGTGTCCATCTTGTTGAGAAGTGCGTGGATGTCCTCCCGATCGAAAGGGGTGAGAAAAGTCCGATGCATTTTTTCATAGGTTTTGTGCGTGATGACATCGGCCTCGTGCTCTATTTGCTTGATCCGGACAATCTTGGGTTCTGCCTTTTCGTAATTTTCCAGCATCTCCATGAACAGAAGGCCTCCCTCTTCGATCTTGGCCGCCAGTTCTTCAAAGAGATCGAAGAATTTTTCTTCCCTGGGAATAAGTCTCATCTGACGCTTTCTCCTTTCCTGATCCTCCGCACAGTCTCCATTGAATTCCGAAACAAATCACGCGCAATTGAATAGCTTTCCAACACTTCTGTCCTGCGTTCGAGTGTCGATGATCCTTCTTAAATAATAAAACTCTGATGGACGCTCTTTTCAAAGCCCAGCGTCTTACAATGAAATATCACCCTGCAGCCAAGAAGTCCAGTGCAGGGAAAGAGAATACGAAAGACAGGGGATAGGATGAAAAGGAGGAACGAATTTGAGTTCTAATAACAAAAAAAAATCGAGCGGTTGGCGGGGTAGGACTGTTCTCCTACCCCCTGTTCCGAAACCGCTCGAATCTTTACTGTTACTCCGGCATTTTTGTTTTTTTGTGCCCGATCCTGCTCAGGAAACCAAGGGCGCGAATAAAGAAACTGATGAAATACAGAACGAAAAAGCAGGCAACAAAATCAAACACACTCAAAAAAATAGCCCCGGACATCGTGTCTTGAATCATATTCATTTGACCACCCCCAATAAGGTAAGCATGATGCCACCGGCCACGGCCGTTCCCAGGACTCCGGCCAGGTTAGGCCCCATGGCATGCATGATAAGGAAACTGCGCCTGTTCGCCTGATTGCCGACAACATGGGAGACACGGGCAGCCATCGGGACGGCAGCGATGCCGGCAGACCCGATCAGGGGATTGATCTTCCCCTTGCTCATCCAGCACATCATCCGCCCCCACAGCAGGCCGCTCGCCGTACCTGTTGCGAAGGCGATCAAGCCCAGCACGACGATTTCCAGTGTTTTGATATTGACAAAGTTTTCTGCGCTCATTGTTGTGCCGATTGCCGTTGCGATAAAAACAGTCACAATGTCCAGAAACTGTCCGCCAAGGGTATCGGCGACTCTCTGCATGATGCCCGATTCCCTCACCATGTTTCCCAGCATCAGACAGGAAATCAACGGTGCGATCGGGGGAAGGAGCACCAGAACCACAATGATGATCATCACGGGAAAGATGACCTTCTCCGCTTTCGTAACAGGCCTCAATGCCGTCATGGCGATTTTTCTTTCCTTTTCCGGGACAAGCAATTTCATGATCGGCGGCTGAATCAAGGGCAGCAGCGCCATGTAAGAATAAGCCGCAACGGCGACCTGCCCCAGCAGATGAGGGGCCAGCTTGGAAGCCACATAGATGGCCATCGGACCGTCTGCACCTCCGATAATGCCGATGGTAGCCGATTCGGCAATATTAAAGCCGATGAGCTTTGCGCCGATCAAGGCGATGAAAATTCCAAGATGGGCCGCAGCGCCCAATACGATCGTACTGGGGTTGGCAATCAGTGGTCCAAAATCGGTCATGGCGCCGACCCCTAAGAAGATCAGCGGGGGATAAATGACATCCGTTATGCCTTTGTAGTTGAAGTACAAAAGACCTCCCGGATCCATCAACCCGGTACCCGGCACGTTGACGAGAATGCAGCCGATGCCCAGAGGCGCCAGCAGAAACGGCTCGTATTTTTTTCTCAGTCCCAGATAAATAAACATGATCCCGATGCAGATCATCACAATGTGAGCGATGGTAAAATTGGCCAAACCTGTGGCATTTCCCATTGCCATTAACATATCTATCAATATCTTCATCTTCTCCTCCTCAATAGTGCGACTCATTGAGTCCAGGCCGCCCTGCGATCGGAAACGTATTTTCGGCTAGCGCTGTTGCGTTCATCGGGCGGCTCCTTAATGCCGAATCTGTCTTTGTATAGACAAGTCGGCAAGTTTACTTTCTCGGCAAGGGAATTAAAGTGATCAAGAGCCATAGTGTTGCCGTGATTCGTTCAACGATTTTAATTCCCGTAGCCCCGATTAAAACGATTGCCAGGAGTTTCGAAATCGCATCCATCCCCGATTCCGCCTTCCCCCCGATTGTAAAGATCCCTGGGATGGACAGGCCCGCGGTAGAAATTTTCAGTGGTTCATTGGCTGGCAATGAGCTTCCCGCAATCGATGTGGGTATGGAACTTACCTCCAGCAGGAACAGAAAAAGGAAAGCGAGAGACACAACCCACGAAATTCTTTTGAAACGGTTTCTCATGATACGCTCCTCCCCAGGCTTCTACTTTTTAAGGGATATAAAACAAACTACGTACCATCAGAAATAAGGAGAGGCGAATATTTATAACTAGTTGATTATAAGAGTTATTTGTTGGAAGAAGGGATTGGGGCTGACAGGGCAGTGGCGAATTTCCCTACCATATATGGTGGTTTCCGAATTATTTGTCGGGGAGGTGATGGTGGTTTTTTAAGAGGTGGAGGTTACGGTTGAGGAAAGGTTCTAAGGGCTTCCCGGTCTCTTGATCCCGAGCTTCTTCATCCGCGCCCTCAGGGTATTCGGGTGCAGATCAAGGATCTGAGCAGCCCCCCGGGGTCCTTCGATTCTCCAGCCGGTTTGCTGGAGCACCTTCAGGATGTGGTCCCGCTCAGCCTCTGCCAGGGCCTTTGTTTCCCGTGATTTACGGAAGGGAGTTTCCTGCTCCCGGTTAGAATCGACAGGCCGTTCATCAATCTTTTCCGCAAGCTGAAGTTCCGAGCCTTCGCTCACGATGACGGCCCGCTCGATCACATTGATCAGCTCGCGCACATTTCCCGGCCAGGAGTAACTTTTCAAGGATTCCATGATCTTTGTGGGAATCCTCTTAAGATTCTTGCCATGACTCTTACTGAATTTTGCCACGTAAGCTTTCACGAGGAGCGGAATGTCCCCATGCCTCTCCCGGAGAGGAGGAATGAGGATGGGAAAGATATTGAGCCGGAAATAAAGATCCTGTCGAAACCGGCCTTTCTTTATCTCTTCCTGGAGGTTTCGGTTTGTGGACGCGATGATCCGGACATCAACCTTTATGGGATGAGGGCTGCCGAGACGCTCGAACTCTCCTTCCTCGATAACCTTCAGGAGCTTGGCCTGCAGTTCCAGGGGGATCTCACCAATCTCGTCCAGGAAGATGGTGCCCTTATCGGCAAGCTCGAAACGGCCGATCTGCCGCGCTGTGGAGCTGGTGAAGGCGCCCCTTTCCCGGCCGAAGAGCTCGCTCTCGATGAGATTGGCGGGGAGACTGGCACAGTTTACATTCACAAAGGACCTGTCTCTGCGGTCACTTTGCCGATGGAGAAACCGGGCGAAGATCCCCTTGCCGGTTCCTGTCTCGCCGGTGAGGAGCACGGTCGTCTTCTGACGGGCAACCTGCTGGGCTTTGCGTATCGCGGATTTAAGTGCATCGCTCGTGCCGATGATTTCGCCGGAGCCTTCCCTTAACTCTATCTCATCGCGGAGGTAGATATTCTCAGCCTCGAGCTGGTCTTTAAGTCTCTTTATCTCATCAAAGGCTTTCGCCAGGGTTTCTGCGGTCTGTTTGACTTCAGCCAGAGCCGCCTCCAGCTTGATGTTCGTTGCCTGTAAATCGGCCTCCAACCGGCGCTGTTCCGTGATATCCCGTGCCAGGGATTGAATGGAAAGGAGTTTTCCTTTCGAATTTAGCAACACCGAGTTGTACCACTCACAGATGATGACCGAGCCGTCCTTGCGATAATTGCGGTTTATGTGGATGTTGCTGGTTCGGTGTGATGCGAGCATCTCTGCACTCAACTCAGCCACATGGTGCATATCGTCTTCGTGAACCCATTGTAACTGGTCGATCCGTTTGCCCATCACCTCTTCGGCCTTCCATCCGAAAATCTTTTCCGCCTGACTCGACCAATAGGTAACCTGGAAGCAATTGTTAAATTCAACAACTGCCAGCGGGGCGTTTTCGATGTGGAAATTAAGACGCTGCAGCGTTTCACCCAGCTTGCTTTCCGTCTGCGCGTATTTCAGCGATTCTTTTTCGAGAATTCCGATTCTTTGTTCCAGTTCTTGATAGGTTGGCTTTTCCGGCAAGAGGAAATGACCCTCCGGTTATTTGAAGTAGGATTTAAAACCCGGCATGATTAACCGAGAAATGATCTTCTTTACGATTAATAAACTACCGGGGGTATTCCGTCAAGACGGTAATAAATCAAGGAAGAAACAGGAATTTCCCTCCATCCGACGGCTAATCGCTTTGGCAAATGATCTGAGTTGGTATATAATTAAAAAATATTAAATTAATTATTTGATAGAATAGGAAATAACCGGTAATTCTTTAATAAAATTATCGTTTATCCTGTAATGATTGTTTTTCTTCTTGCCTGTGCCCTTATCCTGACAGAGGAGCATCTCGATGCGCGATCCATCCCAAACAAACGAAGAACTGCTTGAAGAGATTCATCGCTTGAAGTTGAGGATCAACGAACTGGAGCGACTGGAATCCGGGAACAGATTGAGGGAGGAAGCGCAATGGGATCGCAGGGGGCACATCAAGTCGAAGCCTGAATCCTCCATCCGTGCCTCCGATGTGGATTTAGCCGATCAGGAATTAAGCGACATTATCGATATCCCTTCTGTTCAGGCTCTGATGGAGGATTTTTATAAACTCACCCAGCTGTCACTGGCCATCCTTGACCTCAAGGGAACGGTCCTGGTTGCCATCGGCTGGCAGGACATCTGCACCAGATACCACCGCTTCCATCCGCAGGCATCGGCTTACTGCACCGAAAGTGACCTCTATCTGGCCGGAAACGTGCGGCAGGGCGAATATCTAGCTTACAAGTGCAAACATCACCTATGGGATGTGGTGACCCCTCTTTATATCGGTGGAAAGCATGTCGGCAATATCTATATAGGCCAGTTTTTCTATGATGATGAAGTGATCGATATGGAAACCTTTGCGAATCAGGCGAACCAATACGGTTTTGATAAGCAATCCTATCTGGCTGCACTGAACCGCGTACCGCGATTCAGCCGGGATCAGGTCAAAAACTACATGGATTTCCTGGCGAAGCTGTCGATCATGATTTCGGAGTTGAGCTACGGAAATCTGAAACTGGCACGGTCCATGTCGCGGATCTCCGGGTCACTGGAAGAGAGTGAAGAACGTTTTCGGTCATTGGTTGAAACGACGAGCGATTGGATCTGGGAAATAGATGCACAGGGAATTTACACCTATGCCAGTCCGAAGGTCAAAGATATTCTGGGCTATGAACCAGCGGAAATCGTGGGCAGGGACCTGTTGGATCTGATGCCGCCCGATGAGGCAGAACGTGTGGCCAAGATAAATCTTGAATATTTTGAGAAGTTAAAACCGTTGATAAGGGTTGAAAATCTGCATTTTCATAAAGATGGCCGGATTGTCGTTCTCGAAACGAGTGGCGTACCCATCGTTGATGAGAGTGGACATCTGACAGGGTACCGGGGCATTGACCGGGATGTCACCGAACGCAAAAAGGCTGAAGATTCTCTCCGGGCGGTTTTCAAGGCGGCTCCTGTGGGCCTTGCCATCACAAAGGACCGTGTTTTACAGAATGTAAACGAAGCCTGGTGCGATATTTACGGATATTCCGAGTCGGAGATCATCGGGCACACAACGCGGAAATTATATGAAAATGAAGGGGAGTATGAACGGGTGGGACGGGCATTGTATCCTCAACTGCCGGAAAGGGGGATTGCTTCCGTCCAAACGAAACACCTGCGGAGAGATGGCACTTTTCGCGATATCGTCGTGACAACGGCCCCTCTTCGATCAGAAGGGCCTTCCCTGGAAGCCGTGGTCGTTGTTGAGGATATAACCGACCGCAAGAAAAGGGAAGAGGCCCTGAGGGAATCGGAAAAGGCCCTCCAGACGATTTTCGACAACACGCATGATGCGATTTTCATCTTTGATCTTGAAGGCCGGGTTCTGGATTGCAATCAGAAGATGCTGGATCTTCATGGCATCAGCAGAGAACAGGCGCTTCGGTCATTCATTCTCGATGATTTTTCGACACCGGATGATCCGGTGGATCAGCAGAGGGGGATATGGGACCGGGTGATGAAGGGGGAGGTCTTCCAGTTCGAATGGAAGGCTAGGCGACCCAACGATGGCTCCACCTTCGATGCGGAGGTTGCCCTCAAGCGGATCGTCCTCGGCAATCGTCCCCTGATCCTGGCCAATGTCCGGGATATCACCCAACGTAAAGCCGCCGAGGCGGCGCTGCGGGAAAGTGAAGAGAAGTTCCGCGCCCTGGTGGAGAACTGTGGCGATGCTGTCGCCCGATTTGATCGGGATCACCGTTTCCTCTATGGCAACCGGCTCGTGATCGAACAGACAGGGTTGCCCTTCCCGCCGTGCGATCTGGTCGGCAAGAGTTTTGAAGAAATAGGACTCCCGGAGCATCTATGCGATTCCTTGAATGAACTCTTGGAGCGAAGCTTTCTCTCGGGGGAAGTCCTCTATCATTTAGTCCAGCTTCCTAACGGGCAATGGATTGATGTGGTGCAGATTCCGGAAAAGGACGCTTCCGGACAGGTCATGGCTGTTATCTCTTCGGGGCGAGACATTACCGAACATAAGAAGAGCGAAGCCATGCTGAGCATCCTGTTCCAGGCTGCCCCCCTTGCCATCTGCGTCGTCGACGCAAACAGAATCCTGACAAAAGTCAATGATTATTGTTCCTCTACATTCGGATATTCTCCGGAAGAAATGGTTGGCCGCGATCCCCATTTCCTCTATTTCAACGAGGAAGACTACCGGGCCGCCGGAGAAGTGATCTATTCAGCGAACTTCCTGGCAAAGGAGCTCCGAATGAGGCGGAAGGACGGAAAGGCAATTTCAGTCCTGATCAACCGATCATATCTCAACGGCAAGGACGTCTCTGAAGGGTCCATTGTGGTCGTACAGGATATCTCCGACCGCAAAGCCCTGGAGGAGCAGCTCCGCCAGGCCCAGAAGATGGAAGCCATCGGCCAGCTGGCCGGAGGGGTGGCCCACGACTTCAACAATATCCTGCAGGCCATCCTTGGCTATACCAATATCATTCTTATCTCCCTCGGACCGGAGGACAGGCATTACGGTAAATTGAAGGAGGTCGAAAAGGCCGGAGAAAAGGCAGCCTCCCTGACCCGCCAGCTGCTTGCCTTCAGCAGGCGGCAGGTGCTTCAACTCAGCCCCCTGGACTTGAATCAGGTCATCGATGATCTGATGAAGATGCTCCGTCGTCTGATCGGTGAAAATATCGAACTGAGCATCCGTCCCGATTCAGCGCTCGGGAAGGTCAACGCCGACCGGAGCCAGATGGATCAGGTGATCATCAATCTCTGCGTCAATGCCCGGGATGCCATGCCCGACGGAGGGAAGCTGTCCATTGAAACGCAAAACATCCGGCTCGATGACGACGATTGCACGAAGTATGATTTGGAAAAATCGGGCAGATACGTCCGACTGAGCGTGACGGATTCAGGCTGCGGAATGGACCCGGAGACGAAAAGCAAGATCTTCGAACCCTTTTTCACCACAAAGGAAAAGTGGCGCGGAACGGGCCTCGGGCTAGCCACCGTCTACGGCATCGTCCGGCAGCACGATGGGATGATCCGGGTATACAGCGAACCCGGAAAAGGGTCCCGATTCGATGTCTACCTCCCGGTGATCGAAAGCACCGAAGAAGAACCCCTTATGGAGGGGCAGACTCCCCCCCCGGGGGGTCATGAGACCGTTCTCATGGCGGAAGACGATGCCCCGCTCCGTTTTCTCACCGAGGAGATTCTCAAACTGGCCGGTTACCGCGTTCTTGCCGCCGTCGATGGCGAAGACGCCCTGCGCATCTACCGGGAGCATGGACAGGAGGTTGATCTGCTGCTCCTGGATGTCATCATGCCCAAGAAGGGCGGGCGCGGCGTCTACGAGGAGATCCGCGCCGTCCATCCCGGCATCCCCTGTCTTTTCATGAGCGGCTACAGCGAAGATGCTGTCCACACCAACTTCATCCTCGATCATGGACTAAAGCTGATCCAGAAGCCGTTCAAAACTCTAGATCTGCTGAAAATGCTGCGCCAGGAGCTGGACCATTCCTAGCGGAAAAACGTTTGGGGAGACCTGCCGATTTCAAGGTCATAGAGACAAAACGGCAGGTCTCTCCCCAATTTACAATGAAAGTCTTTGAGCCCTGTGCCGTGTTTTTCGGCTTAAAGCTCGAAGGAGATGTTAGGATCAGCCTTCTGTGACCTGTTGATCATGAGTTTGCTCAGATCATACATGATCTTGAAAGGCTGGATATCGGTAATGCTGTCGACAAACCGCGCCTTGTCCAGGGCGATCTTCTCCACGGTGTCTCCATTGGCAAGTCTTTCAATAATTTCCCGGTGATATTTTTCCGTGGCGCTCAGCGCATACTGAAGATACTCTCTGACCTTTCCGTATACGATGCAGTTATGGCTCAGGACGGCCCGATTGGCCGGCAGGGTCGCGAGTTTGCGGATGCTGTTTACGTACTCCTCCAGGGATACGAAGTAATTTGGCCAGAAGGCGTCTTTTTCCGGGACATAGAATCCGGTACAGTCTCCCACAACCAGGGTCCCCTCTGACTTTTCAAAAAGGCAGATGTGACAGGGAGAATGCCCCGGTGTCTCATAGACATCCCAGATGATCCCTTTGCCCAGGTCGATGGAGTCCCCTTCCTTTACGCTGGAATCAAGTTCAAAGTGGTAATCGTTCAGGGCAGGCGGCAGGTCGTTGATCTCATCCTTGGCCTTCATGAGCTGGGCGATTGCCGTATCCGCCAGGAGGTAGTCGAAGAACAGTTCCTTCTTTTTAAAAATCTTGTCCGCGACTTTGCTGCCGATCAGTTTGATATGCGGCCAGATGCGTTTGAAATGTGGGATGCCGCCGATGTGATCGGCATGTGAATGGGTCAGGATGATATATTTGATCTTTTCCGGACTGATCCCCAGGGTCCGTATCTGTTCAACGATGATCGGGAAGGTGGGGCCCGTTCCTCCTTCGATTAACATCCCGATCTCCCCCATCGACAGGAAGGCAGGAAAAGCCGGGGTTCCCAACTGATAAAAATTTGCGGTTAAAGAAATAGGTGGATGCTTGATCGGACTCATTCTATATTCCCCTCCTTTTAATATCCGGATTATGGAATTCCTGAATCTGTTTCAGGTCTCTGCTCCATAAGACCGGTAAATTTATTTTGGATCTTGTCGGTTTGATGAAAGGATAAAAACCAACCTGATCTTGGCTTTCTAAACATAGATTTGCGGAAAAAACAATTTACAATTCGGCGCCTCGAATCACAACTCGAGCCAGAGGGCGAAGCGGTAGGCGGCCATGCCTGCCAGATAGGAAATGACCAGGGTCAGGAGTAGGGAAAGGTAAAACCAGCGCCGGTCCTTCATCTCCTGCCTCATTACCGCGACCGTGGCCGCGCAGGGGACAAAGAGCATCAGGACCACGAGAAAGGAGAGTCCCGACGCGGAACTGACGACGGACGGCAGCATGTGAATGAGACCTGCATCGCCCACGCCGTAGAGAACCCCCAGTGTGGCGATGGCGTTTTCCTTGGCCAAGATACTGGTCAGCAGGGCCGTCAGCATTTTCCAGTCCAGACCGAGTGGGACGCCCAGCGGTTCCAGCAGCTTCCCTCCCCTTGCCAGCAGACTACTTTCCACGCGGCCGTCCGGCAGATAGGAAAAGATCCATACGACGACTGAAACGAGGACGATAATCGTTCCTGCAGTCTTCAGGAAGGAAAGGGAGCGGTTCCAGATCACCATGCCGATGATTCGGGGATTGGGCTTGTGATAAAGGGGCAGATCCATGATGAAGGGGGTCGGTTCTTCCTTGAGAAACAGCGCTGAAACCGTCATCCCGACAAGGCCCAGGACAAGAATATTCAGCGTCAGCAGGGACCAGGAAACGAGGGTTGCCCCCTGTCCGAAGAGCGCCGCCGTCATGAATGTCAGCACGGCCAGACGCGATGTGCAGGGGACAAAGGGAATCAGCAGCAGCGTGAGCAACCGGGCCTTTCGGGATTCCAGAATCCGGGCGCCCATGATTGCCGGTACGTTGCACCCGAAACCCAGGCACAGGGGGATGAAGCTCTTGCCGTGCAGTCCGATGAGGTGCATGAACCGGTCCATGACAAAGGCCGCTCGCGCCATGTAGCCCACGTCTTCCAGCAGCGCCAGGACGGCGAAAAAAATGATCAGGATGGGCAGAAAGGTCAGGACTGAGCCCGCTCCCCCGATCACTGCGTCCAGAACGATTCCTTTCAGCCACGGAGGGGCATAGAGAAAGAAAGGCTCCAGAAAGCGGCCGAGGAGGCCGACGGCCTCTTCCATGAGTTTTTGCACGGGGAAACCGACGGTATAGGTCAGAAAAAAAATCAGGGCGAACACACCGAGCAGAATCGGTATTCCCCAGGCCGGCCGGGTCAGGATATGATCGATCCGGTCGGTCAGCAGCACTTCTTCCATCCGTTTCCGGAAGACCGCTTTTTCCGTGACCGCCTTGATCCAGGCATAGCGGCCGTTCACCACGGCCCGCAGGGCATCCTCATGTTCGATCAAGAGCGCATTGATCCGCTCCCGGACAAAGGCTGGCACCCGGTCTTCCACCATTCTGGAAATTTCTCCATCCCCCTCCATGAGCTTGATGGCGACCCAGTCCGAGGGATAGGATTCCAGGGAAACGTGCTCATGGATCAAATCCAGCAGTTCACAGAAGACCTCTTCATGATCGAGAGAAACTTCCGGGATAACGGGATGATAGGGTTCTTCACCGTCTGCCGTGGCGAGGATTTTGGTAACCAGATCGTAGATTCCGGAATTCTTGGTGGCAATCATGGGAACAACGGGAATGCCCAGGGACTGGCGGAGTTTGGCCATGTCGATGAAAATTCCTGCGGATTCGGCCACATCCATCATATTAACCGCCACGACCACGGGGGGGCCGAGAAGAAGCATTTCGGAGAGGAGGTAGAGGCTTCGTTCCAGGGATGCGGCATTGATCATCAGGGCAATGACATCGGGGCGGCTTTGCAGAATGAAATCCCTCGTTACACGCTCTTCCTCCGAAAAGGCCGAAAGGCTGTAGGTTCCGGGAAGATCGATGATATGCATCTCTGTATTGTCCGCAAGATAGACGCCTTCCTTTTTCATCACCTCTTTTCCCGGCCAGTTGTCAACATGCTGGGACAAGCCGGTCAGGATATTGAAGATCGTTGATTTTCCCACTTTGGGTTGACCGGCGAGGGCTACCAGCAACCGGCGCCGCTCCGGGGCGGGAGGGGGCGCCTCCTGATTGGGAAGGTTCCGGGCCACCCGGATATGGCTGACCTCAAACCATCCCAGGGCGATGCGTGCGTCGGCCGCCTCCACAATGAACCGACCGCCGGCCCTCTGCAGAACCCGAACCCGCGCATTCTGGCTGATCCCCATGCTGGCCAGCCGGCTGATCAGGCCATGCCCCCCCTGTACGGACCAGACAATTCCCTCCTCACCCTCTTTCAGCAGGGACAGAGGAATCAACTCTTCATCCACACACCTTCTCCTTGAATAATCGAATCAATAAACTGCGCTGAATCAGGATGTCTTTATTTTGTCACTTGCTAACATTTTTGATCTGGAATTGGAATTACAGATTCAACTGGGAACCGTTCTTGCGCAGCCAGCTTTTCTGCTCGGCATAATCGGGGATCACCAGGGAAACGCGCTTCCAGAATGCTGCGGAGTGATTCTTTTCCACCAGATGCTGAAGTTCATGGACCAGAACATAATCGATGACGGGCAGGGGCGCCATGATCAGCCGCCAGTTGAACGCCAGTCTGTTTGCCGCCGAGCAGGATCCCCAGAAACTTTTCGCACCTGTAATTCTGAATCCTTGGGGAACAAGGTCAAGCTGGCGGCTGAATTCCCTCAGCCGCTCGCCGAGGTGAATTCCCGCCTGCTCAGCGTACCAGGCGGTAAAAATCGCCCGTCCCCTGTCCAGATCGTTTTGTGCGAGGATAAACTGCCGGGAGTCAAAGAGAAGACTGCCCCGAAAAGCGGAATTCAGCGGTTCAATGCGAAGGGGATAGGCGTTTCCCATAAAGAGAAAGGCGGTTCCTTCCTGAAAGACCCGGGGGGCGCCTTCCCCCTGAACCTTTTCTCTTTCCCTGAGACGATTCCTCAACCATTCCGTCTTCCTTTGGAAAAAATCCTCAATCTCCTCCGGTGATGTAAAAAGAGGGGCACGGATAACGACCCCACCGTCTCTTCCCAACTGGAGGCAGATCGTTTTCCGTCTGTTTCTGCTCCTCAAAAGCGTATAGCCGAGCTCGTCCAATTTCTTTCCCCCTCATATTCCCGTGCTTTCATTCCATGTTTTGCCCTCCAGCGCAAGGGAAATCCTGTGGAGGATTGACTTCTGCACGGCTGTCCATTGAAGGGCACGAAAAGGTGTTCCGGGAAATCTGCATGCAGTCAATATCCAGGGGAAAAGGAACAGGACAGACTTTTCCGGAGGCGTCTTATTGATACAATATTGTTCAAACACCCTTCGTGTTATTTTTGAAAACGTAACAAAAATGTTACTATTATATTTGCAGGTCATGTCCGCATTGGTGATTGTTATGTGATATCAATGATTTAGAGTAATTCGTCGTCGTTGGCACCTCCCTTGCTTTTACCGATATGTAAGGCGTCAAGCTTACCGGAAGGGCTTTTCGCCGGCCGATATAAAAAACCGGTTTTTTATATTTTGGGCATGCTGAAATCGTTATTATAGGAGGATATTATCATGAATGCAGGAGATACCGCGTGGGTGCTCATATCCACGGTGCTGGTTTTCGTTATGACGCCCGGCCTGGCCTTTTTCTACGGGGGGCTGGTGCGCCGGAAAAATGTTCTTTCCATTCTCATGCAGTGCTTCATCATTATGTGCGTCATCAGTCTGCAGTGGGTCCTTTATGGATATTCCCTGGCCTTCGGTCCCGATACGGGCTGGGGGATCATCGGCTCTCTGGAATGGGCGGGACTCAAGGGTGTAGGAGGAGCCCCGAACGGGGATTATGCCGCGACCATCCCCCACCTCGTTTTTATGATTTTTCAGGCGATGTTCGCCATCATTACCCCGGCCCTGATCATCGGCGCCTTTGCGGAACGGGTGAAGTTTTCATCCTTTCTCGTGCTGACGATTCTCTGGGCCACCCTGGTCTATGATCCCTTGGCCCACTGGGTCTGGGGCGTGGGGGGCTGGATGAGAAAACTCGGCGCCCTCGATTTTGCCGGAGGAATCGTCGTCCATGTGAGTTCGGGAATATCCGCCCTGGTCATGGCGATTATGCTCGGGAAGCGGATTGGTTATGCCAAAGAGCCCTTCCGGCCGCACAATCTGCCTTTTACCGTTCTGGGTGGCGCACTGCTCTGGTTCGGCTGGTTCGGGTTCAATGCGGGAAGCGCCCTGGCCGCCAATGACCTGGCTGCCAATGCCTTTGTGACGACCAACACCGCAACAGCGGCGGCCGGACTGACCTGGGCCCTCATCGAATGGCGGCTGCACGGCGCACCGACCATCCTGGGCGCCGTGACGGGGGCCGTGGCTGGCCTCGTTGCCATCACCCCGGCCTGTGGATTCGTGTCGCCTCTGAGCTCCATCTTCATCGGGGTAGCGGTCAGTATGATCTGTTACATTGCCATTGCCATCGTCAAGGCCAAACTGGGCTATGATGATTCCCTGGATGCCTTCGGCGTGCATGGGGTTGGCGGGGCCTGGGGAACGATCGCCACAGGACTTTTCGCGGAAAAGGCGATCAATTCCGCCGGTGCGGACGGCCTGCTGTTCGGCGGTATGCATCAGTTCCTGGTACAGCTCATGTCTCTGGGCATAGCCGTCCTGTATGCGGTGGTGGTGACCATCATCCTCTTCAAGGTGGTTGACGCCCTGCTCGGGATGAAGGTCGACAAGAAGAGTGAGATCATTGGTCTTGATCTGAGCCAACAATCCGAATCGGCCTACACGGTTGTTGATTAAGGAGGGAAAACATCATGAAACTGATTGTTGCCATTATTCAGCCGCACAAGCTGGAAGAAGTGAAAGATGCCCTGGAAGCCGTGAATGTGAATCTGATGACCGTTTCCAACGTCCTCGGACAGGGCCGGCAGAAGGGATACACGGAGGTTTACCGGGGAACGCGCGAGGCAGGCGGCCTCCTGCGGAAAGTGAGACTGGACATTGCCGTCAATGAGGACTTTGTGGAGAAGACTCTTATGGCCATCACCAAGGGCGCCCATAGCGGCGAGGCCGGAGACGGCAAGATCTTCGTTCTGGACCTGCAGGAATGCGTCCGGATCGGCACCGGTGAACGCGGTTCCGAGGCCATCGGATAAGCATTTTACAAGCCCTTTGACGGAAATTGGGAAATATCCACAAAATGACCGGCGTCCGGATGAACATCAACCGCTGATAGGTTGATGTTCATCCCTTCCGGCCTTTTACCTGCCCTCGGGCCTTCTCATTTCCGATCCAGTTCCCGCCGGATTGCGAGACCGATCTTTTCCATCAGGTAAGGTTTCCGGATATAGGCCCCCGCTCCCAGTCTCTGGACTTCCCGAACCCTTTCCGTTTCCGAAAATCCGCTGACGATAACCGCTTTCTGCTGCGGGGAAATTTCCAGGATTCTCCGATAGGTCTCCAGGCCGTCGATGCCCGGCGTCATGATCATGTCGAGAACCAGAAGGTCCGCCCTTTTCTTCCGCAGGTATTCCACGGCCTCTTCTCCACTGGAAACGGCCGTGACCTGATAGCCCAGCATGGTCAGGATGATCGAGGCGAGATGCCGTTGCCCCTCCACATCGTCCACGACCAGAATCGATTCATTCTTCCCTTGATATTGCAGCAGGGAGACCTGCTGCTGTTCCATGGCCTCTTTTTCCCGAACCACCGGGAAGTACAACGTAAAGGTGCTTCCCTTGCCTTCCGTGCTCTTTACGTCAATATATCCCTCGTGGTCCTTGACGGCGCCCCAGACCACGGCCAGGCCCAACCCCGTTCCACTTCTTCCCATCACCTTTTTGGTGTAAAAAGGCTCGAAAATCCTGCCGATATCCTGGGGAGCGATGCCCTTTCCCCGATCGGATACCGTAAGGACGAGGTGTTCGCCTGCCCGTACATCGTCATATCCGGAAACGGGCGACTCGAGATACCGGTTCTCCGTAGAGATCATCACTTCTCCTTGGGCGAAGGAGGCCTCTGCGGCATTGGATACGAGATTCATGACCATCTTGAGCAGGTGTACCGGCGAGCCGTTCATGTTCAATAGATCCGGATCCAGATCCGCTCGGAAGGTTACGCCGGGATGGAGGGATTTTAACATCTCGAATTCGGGTGTCTTGAGATAATCGGAAACAATTTTGTTCAAGTTGAGCACCTCGGATACGGCCACGCCTCTGCGGGTGAGGGTAAGGAGATCCTGGATGATCGCTGCGCTCTTTTTTCCGGATTCCAGGATATTGGAAATATAATTCCGGTAGGGACTTTCTTCCGGCATTTTCAACAAGAGCAGCTCCGAGTATCCCACCAGGACGCCCAGGATATTATTGAGATCATGGGCGACGCCGCCGGCCATGGTTCCCAGGGCTTCCATCTTCTCCGCACGGTGCAGACGTTCCTCCAGGCGTTTCTGTTCCTCCTTCGCCCGCTTCCGTTCTTTCTCCTGCCGATCCCTTTGCAGCCGGGCATGGAGAATCGGGGCAATATGGCCGGCAATGGTTTCCTGTATTTTCCGGTCTTCCTCCGTATAGTCCTTTTCCTTGTTGGCCACCGAGAGCAGACCGATGACCTCCTCGTGAAAAAGGATGGGAACCGTCAGGAACCGGTAAATTGGAATATGACCTTCCGGGATGAGCAAAGGAATGTTGTCGTAGAAGGATCTCTTTTCTCGAAGGGCCTGTTCCCACAGGCCATTGTCCCAGAATTCCCGCTGGAAGAGGATGCTTTTTCCCGGAACCGAATTTTCCTGCCAGGCGTTGCGGGACAGGGAGGGCATAACGAGGGCGCCGTCCTCATCGATGTAACCGAAGACACCGTATTGACTTTCCTGGACTTTCAGGACGACATTCAGCACCTCCCCATACATCTCCTCATCGGGGCAGGTGAGAAAAATATCGGCGATCTGTTTTTCGACGGACAGCTTTCGTTTAGAACGGCGGAGTGCGTCCACCACCTTCCTGATCCGGGCGTTTCTTTTTTCCAGTTCAGATATCCGCCGGTGAAGAACGACCAACTCCTGCTTGATGTCTACATCGGCTACAACTTTCTCCCTCATTTTTCCCCTCTTGTACACGTTTTTCCCTGACCGTATGAATCCGATTCTTTGAATTCCGGGAGCGGTCGTTGCCCCAGATACTCAGGCTTTCCTCTTATATGCAGGGAAGGATTCACATCATTCCATATTTCCTCAGCTTCTGGTGGAGGGTCCGCCGGGTGATGCCCAGACGCCGCGCCGTCTCGCTCTTGTTGCCGCCTACTTCCTCCAGGGTTTTCAGGATCGTGATCTTCTCCACACTCTCCAGCGAGAATTCTTCGACGGTCGCCCCATGATTTTCTTTCCCTGAAACATTTTCCATGAGAACGGGAGAGAGATCCGACTCATCGAGGTAGTCCGACCGGGATAGGACCACGCCGCGCTCCACGGTGTTCATCAGTTCCCGCACGTTGCCGGGCCAGGGATAACGAAGCATCCGATCCAGGGCGCGAGGGGTAAATCCCTTGATTTCCTTGTGGTTCTTGTCGGCGAATTCCTTCAGGAAATGAATGGCCAGCAGGGGGATGTCCTCCCTCCGCTCACGCAGAGGCGGCACCTGAAGGGTCACCACATTGAGCCGATAGTAGAGGTCTTCTCGGAAATGCCCGGCGGCGATTTCCCGGACAAGGTCCCGGTTGGTGGCGGTAATGACCCGGACGTCGATCGGGATCACCTCTTCCCCTCCGACCCGGGTGATTTCCCGCTCCTGAAGGACCCGAAGCAGCTTCACCTGCATGGCCAGGGACATCTCGCTGACCTCGTCGAGCAGGATGGTTCCGCCGTTTGCCTGACGGAACTTTCCTTCCTTGCGGCGATCGGCTCCCGTAAAGGCCCCTTTTTCGTGCCCGAAGAGTTCCGACTCCAGCAGCGTTTCCGTAATGGCGGCGCAGTTGATCTTCACGAAAGGTCCGTCCTTCCGCAGACTGTTGTAATGGATGGCGGCGGCGATGATTTCCTTTCCCGTTCCGGATTCTCCGCTGATGAGGACCGTTGCCTCCGAGGGGGCCACCTGGGCCACCAGGTCGAGAAGCCCGGTCATGGCCTCGCTGCGGCCGATGAGATTGCGCCGGTCAAAGCGGAGCCCCAGACGTTCCTTCAGGAGGAGATTTTCCTCCTTCAGATGCGTGTGTTCCAGCCCCCTTTCCAGAACCAGCCGGAGTTCATCGAAATCAAGGGGTTTGGTCAGATAGTCGTATGCCCCTTTCTTTAAAGCCTCCACGGCGGTCTCCACGGAGGCGTATGCGGTCATGAGGATGATCGGCAGCGCCGGGTTGATCTGCCGGATCTCTTCCAGGGCCTCGATTCCGGAAACCCGGACCATGCGGATATCCATAAGAACCAGGTCAAAGGGTCGCCGGCGGACGGCTTCAATGGCGGATTCCCCGTCATCGGCCTCGGAAACAGCATATCCCCAGCCGCCAATCAAGGTCTTGAGCATCGTCCGGTGGGCAAAATCATCATCAACAACAAGAATCTCACTGGTTTTTTTCATGATGGCATCTCCGTTTCGATCTGTTCGGATGAGACTTCCCGATAGGGCAGAAGAACGGAGAAAACCGTTCCCTTGCCGAGTTCACTGGTTACGCGGATCTCTCCGCCATGGGCCTCGACGATCCGCTGGGCAATAGGCAGTCCCAGACCGGTTCCGGAAGCGCGGGTGGTGAAATAGGGATCGAAGATCCGGCCCAGTTCCTCTTTGCCGATTCCTGTGCCCGTATCGGAGACATCCACCCGGAAGCTTTGCACTTCAGACTGGGCGAGCGTAAGGGAAAGCGTTCCCCCTTTTTCCATGGCGTTTAAGGCATTGAGGGTCAGATTGAGAAAGACCTGGGTCATTTTGTCTGTATCCAGAAAGAGGTCGGGAACCGGGTTGGAAAAATCGGTCATCAGGGTGACGCCTTTTTCCTGTGCCTGGGCCTCGATCATTTTCAGGGTATGGTGAAGGATCGGTTCGATGGCCGCCACTTTCCGGTTCAGGGTCAGGGAGCGGGAAAACTCCAGGAGTTGGCCGATGACGCGGTTCAGCCGTTCCACCTCCTGGATCATGATACCCGTCACCTGTTGGTCTTCCGGGTTGTCCCGGTACCGTTCCCGCAGGTAAGTGGCAAAACCCTTGATGGAGCTCAGGGGATTCCGGATTTCGTGGGCCACGCCGGCGGCCAGGCTGCCGATGGCCGCCAGCCGACGATTGCGCTCCACTTCGCTCTTGAGGCGCTGTACCTCCGTCAGATCCCGGAAAAGGATTGCATATCCGAAAAAAGCCCCTTCGTCGTCCTGGAGTCTTGTGGCAATGATTTCCAGAGGAATCGTCCGTCCCTCACCGACTGGGCAATCCCTTTCCCCTGCCAGAATCGGTTGCACCGCGCTGAGGGCTTCCGGCATTTCCGTAAAACAATCGGGCAGGACTTCCGCGGCCCTTTTACCAAGAACATCCCTGACAGGCAACCCGAAAACGGTTGCCGCCGTCTCGTTACAGGCGATGAGCCTTTTCTCGGGGTCCACGGCCACCAGCCCGATGGGCATGTGGTTCACCAGGCTTTCGGAGAAAGCCCTGGCCTGGGAAAGGGAGCCCCGGACCGATCGGTAGCCTTGCGCCAGGAACAGGGAAATCATTCCGGCAAAGCCGATGAGAAGGAGCGCTGACCCGGTGATGACGGCATTTCGGGTGTCCTGCTTTCTTGCTTCGAGGATGGGTCCCATGTCCAGCCCGACAAAAATGATATAACCGGGGGAGGAGCGGACATCCTTTCCGCTCTTGCCGTCCTGGCGATCCTGACCGGGGGAATCCATCTCTTCTCCGAATTTCGGAAAAGAGTCCCCTCCTGTTGAAAAGCCCCGGTAAACTTCAAAGGTATCGGCGCCCTGGGCGTTGGCGATCTGACGCCAGGCCACCTGAGTCTGCCGGGCTGCAGCCTTGAGATCCAGATCCCACCCGTATAACTCGCCCACCATGGAGGGATCGCTGTCCGCCAGGATGACTCCCTGCGTATCGGCAAGAATGAGGTAATCCACCCCCGGCTGCCGGGCCGTTTCGATAACAAGCTTCCGGAACTGGAGACTGCCCCATTCGAGGCCGGCCCCCGTCCGGGCGCCCGCCTCGAAGGATCGGATCAAGGCCTCACCCTTTTCGATCAACAGACGGGTGGTGAGCTCCTTCTCCCGGTGGATATTTCCCAGGGTGATGTAAGCGAAAATCGGGATCAACACGAGGAGCGCCCCCAGGATGACCCACGGGGGGATCATCACCCAGAAATTCCTTAAAGAGGATTTTTCGTGCGCCTTTTTCATGAGACTGCCCGTCTGTCCCGCCCTGTTCCCGGAGGGGGGCAGGGCGTTCCGTCTTTCCGTTGGATACACTGTATGCAACTGGATACCACAATTGGATACTTATTATCCATGTTTTCTCGCCGAATGGTCATGAGAAAAAAGCAAAATGTAAATAACATTGAAATATAGACCACATGAGTGGTGATACCCGTCATGGCACAACTGTTGCCCTATAGAAAAGCAAAGAAAAAAGTCAAGAAAGGAGCAAAAAATCATGAAAAAAGTACTGACGATGATGGCCGTATTGGTCCTTGTGGCGGCAGTCGCTGTACCCTCTTTTGCCTATCGGGGGTGGAGAGGCCATGGAGACGGTCCATGCGGAGATATTACCAAATTTCCGGGACTTAACCTGACCGTGGAACAGAAGGCCAAGCTGACGGAGATGCAGACTGCTCATTTGAAGGACATCAAGCCTCTTCAGGACAAGTTGTTCAGCAAAAAGGGTGACCTGAGACTTCTCTGGCAGGAAAAGAACCTGGATCAGGCCAAAATCATGGCCCTGGACAAGGAAATCCGAGTCATTCGGGATCAGATTCATGACAAGAGGAGCAGCTACCAGTGGGCTGTTTACAAACTCCTGACCCCGGAACAGCGGGAGCAATTCAAAGGCTTTGGTCCCGGAGGACCCTGCGGCGGTCCGGGCATGGGTCATGGTGACGGTCCCGGGCATGGCCCCGGCATGATGATGGGTCCGGGAGCGGACAGGATGGGTAACGAATAGTCAACAAACCTCATTTCGGGGAGGGTCGTCAAGCCATCCCCATAACCAAAGGGGATCGCCCCGGTGCAACCGGACGATCCCCTTTTTAAATTACAGAGTTTCTCTTTTAAAGTTCAACCTGAGCGCCCAGCTCCACCACGCGGTTGACGGGCAGATTGAAGTGGGCGGCGGGAGTCCCGGCGTTGCGGGACATGAAGGCAAACAGGGCTTTTCGCCAACGGAACATTTTTGAATCTCCCGTGGTGAGCAGTGTCTCTCTGCCCAGGTAGAAGGTTGTGGTCATGGGGTCCGTTTCCAGTCCGTAACCGGAAGCAAGCTTCAGAATGAGCGGCACATCGGGCGTCTGCATGAAGCCGTTCAGCGCCTCAATCCGATAAAATCCCTGACCCAGTTCCTGGACGGAGACTCTTTCTTTTGCCGGAACGGTCGGCACGTCCACCGAACGGATGGTGAGCAGCAGGACCTGTTCATGGAGCGTGTGGATGTGTTTCACATGGTGAAGAAGCGTCGGAGGGGTCCCGGTGGGGGAAAGGGTCATGAAGACCGCAGTGCCCGGCACCCGGGATAGCTTGTGTTCCGCCACCTCTTCGAGGAAAAACTCTACGGGCAGCCTTTCGGTCTGCAGCTTCCGGTTGAGCTCTTCCCGTCCTCTTCGCCAGGTGGTCATCGCGATGGTGATGAGCAGGGCGGCCAGCAGGGTAAACCACCCGCCATCGGCGACTTTCAGGAGATTGCCCCCCAGAAAGGACAGATCGAAGGCGAGGAAGATTGCAACCAATGGAAAGGCCTTCCAGAAAGGCCATCTCCATTTATGAATGAGAACGAGGAAGTATAAGAGGGACGTGACAGTCATCGTTCCAGTCACCGCAATGCCATAGGCCCCGGCCAGTCCCCCTGAGCCACCGAAGCCGAGGACAACGCCAATACAGGCAAGCATCAGGGCGTAGTTGATAAAGGGAATATAGATCTGGCCTCGCATTTCCCTGGAGGTGTGCACAATCCGGATTCGGGGGAAAAACCCCAGCTGAATGGCCTGCTGGGTAAGAGAATAGACCCCGGAAATGAGCGCCTGGGAGGCGATGACCGTCGCGACCGTGGCCAGGCAGACCATGGGATAAAGCAGGTGTGGGGGAACAACGCCATAAAAGGGGTTGATCTTCATCTCCGGAGAATGAAGGAGGAGGGCCCCCTGTCCGAAATAGTTGAGCAGTAGCGCGGGATAGGCGATCGCCAGCCAGGAAAAACGGATGGGATTGCGGCCGAAATGACCCAGATCCGTGTAAAGGGCCTCGCCACCGGTAAGGCAGAGGACCACGGAACCAAGGACGACGATGCCATGGAACTTGTTTATGACAAAAAAATGAAAGGCATAAATCGGGTCAAGGGCCAAAAGAACCCGAGGCTCTTTCAGTATTTGAAAGGCTCCGAGCACGCCGATCGCGGCAAACCACAGCAGCATGATCGGACCGAAAATCTTTCCGATGTCTGCCGTCCCCCGGCGTTGCACCAGAAAGAGGGTCAGGAGAACGAGGCAGGTCAGGGGCAGAATGGCCGGAGCCGCTGCCCGAGTGGCGATTTCCAGGCCTTCAACGGCGGAAAGAACGGAAATGGCCGGGGTAATGATGCCGTCTCCATAGAGAAGGCCTGCACCCAGAATGCCGGCTAGAATTGCGATAGTTCGCTTGCGGAGCGATAATTTACCCGCCGAGGTTGGGATCAGGCCCAGCAGGGCGAAGATCCCGCCTTCCCCCCGGTTGTCCGCCCGCAGGATGAAGACGACGTATTTGATGCTGACCACCATGGTCAGCGACCAGAAGATCAGGGAAAGGGTTCCCAGAAGATTTGCCTTGGTGAGCGCTATCGCGTGAATTCCGTAAAAGCACTCCCTGATTGTATAGAGCGGACTGGTTCCCAGGTCGCCGAAGACAACGCCCAAGGCACCCAAGGCGAGAAGCAGGAATTTTCCATTCAAAGGGTCTTGGGTTTGATTATCGGAATTTTGTAAGGACCCATAACCCTTTACATCAGGATGGCCAATCAAAGAATAACACCTCCCCCACAGTTAAACGATTGAAGGAGCTGTCTCCTGTCAAAAACTTTGAGAGAGTCTCCTCTACGACGCCTGCGAGGTTAGCTGACGGGCTCGGGCCGAAGAGTGCCCTACGCCATCTGACGATACGCCCCGGAATCACGGGTCCCCCGCTCCTCGGAATACGAGGATTCGGCAGCAATGGTTAAACACTAAATGGTCTGGTTGTCAAGACATCGTCTTGTTTCCAATCGGTTAAAATAGCTGGAAATTCGCAAGGGGTGCCGTCATGGCTAAGGCTCAAGCTTTGCCCCTTGGAGGTCAGCTTCCGTGAGATCCGTTCCACGGACGTCCGCCTCGCTGAGATCCGCACCTTTCAGGTTCGTCCCCCGCAGGTTTGCCCCGCTCAGATTGGCCCGGGTTAGATCTGCTCTCCGAAGGTATGTCTCACTGAGGTCCGCCTTGGACAGGTCCGATCCGACCAGGTAGGCTTCAATAAGATAAGATCCGCTGAGACAGGCTTCGGTGAGATTCGCCCCGCTCAGATTCGCTTCGGTAAGATCCGCTCCCCGGATATTCGCCTCGGTAAGATTAGCCCGGGTGATATCCGCCCTGCGGAGATCTGCTTCGGAAAGATCGACCTCGTTGAGCGTTGCCTCACTCAGGTCTGCTCTCTGAAGGTTCGCCTTGCTGAAGTTCGTCATCCGGAGATCGGCATGGTGCAGATTCGCCTCGGTAAGATCCGCTCCGCTGAGATCCGCCCCCCCGAGGTGCGCCCCGCTGAGATTTGCTCTAGAAAGCTTCGCCGAACGGAGATTCGCTTCGGTAAGATCCGCCCTCTGGAGGTTTGCCGCTTGGAGGTTTGCTGCCTGGAGGTTCACCTCGCTGAGGTCGGCCTCCCGCAGGTCCGCTTCGCTGAGGTCTGCTTTACGGAGATCAGCCCGGCGAAGATTGGGGAGTTGCAGGGGATTTTGGGATCTCCATGCGTTCCAAATGGCTACCCCCTCTTTCAGAATCTCAAGATGTGTCTTTTCATTCATAGGAAACTCCGCCAAAGTAAATTTCCATATAGCAATATCTTAAGTGTATTCCCTTTAAATTTCCACCTGAGCGCCCAGTTCCACTACCCGGTTGACCGGCAGGTTGAAATAGGCCGCAGGGGTTCCAGCGTTGCGGGACATAAAAGCGAAGAGCGATTTCCGCCAGCGCAGCATCTTTGAATCTCCGGTGGTGAGCAGCAGTTCTCTACCCAGGTAGAAGGTCGTCGTCATGGGATCCGTTTTCAGCCCCTGGGTTGTGGCGATTCTAAGGATTTCCGGCACATCGGGCTTTTGCATGAATCCATCGACGGCCTCAACACGGTAAAATCCCTGGCCCAGGTCTTCGACGGTAACCCTCTCCCGATCAGGAACCGTGGGCACGCCTACGGAACGGAGAGTGAGGAGCAGAACCTTTTCATGGAGCATGTGGTTGTGCTTCACATGGTGGAGAAGGGTCAGCGGGATACCGGCAGGAGAAATGGTCATGAAGATTGCCGTACCAGGCACCCGGGGAAGGCTGTGCTCCGCCAGTTCGTCCAGAAAAATCTCCACCGGCAGTCTCTCACTCTGCAGCTTCCGGTTGAGCTCTTCCCGTCCCCTGCGCCAGGTCGTCATCACGACGGTGATAACCATGGCGGCCAGCAGGGTGAACCATCCTCCATCGACAATTTTCAGGAAATTGGCGCCCAGATAGGAAAGATCGAAGACCAGAAAGGTCGCCACCAGGGGGAGGGCCTTCCAGAGCGGCCATCTCCGCCTGTTGACCAGGACCAGGAGGAACAGGAAGGAGGAGATCGCCATCGTTCCGGTCACTGAAAGACCGTACGCCCCGGCCAGCCCGCTGGACTCGCCGAAACCGAGAACGACGCCGATACAGGCAATCATCAGGGCATAATTGACGAAGGGGATATAGATCTGGCCTTCCATCTCGCTGGAGGTGTGAACAATCCGGATACGGGGGAGAAAGCCCAGTTGAATGCCCTGCTGGGTGATGGAGAAGACCCCGGAAATGAGTGCCTGTGAGGCAATGACCGTGGCGACCGTGGCCAGACCGACCATCGGATAGAGCAGAAGCTCGGGAACGACGCCGTAAAAGGGATTGATTTTCATTTCCGGATGGTGAAGGAGAAGGGCCCCCTGGCCGAAATAGTTAAACAGCAGGGCGGGGTAGGCGACGACCAGCCAGGAAAAGCGGATGGCATTGCGTCCGAAATGACCCAGATCCGCATAGAGGGCCTCTCCACCGGTAAGGCAGAGAACCACGGAACCGAGCACGACAAATCCATGGAACTTGTTCCTGGCGAAAAAATCGAAGGCATGGATCGGGTTGACGGCATGCAATACCCGGGGCTCATTCAGGATTTGCAGGATCCCGAGGGCACTGATGGCTGCGAACCAGATAAGCATGATCGGGCCGAAGATGGTGCCGATGTCTGCGGTCCCCCGCCGTTGGACAAGAAAGAGCATCAGGAGGATGACGCAGGTCAGGGGCACAACCGCGGGTTTCGCCGCCCTTGTCGCCACCTCCAGGCCTTCAATGGCGGAAAGGACGGAGATGGCCGGCGTGATAATCCCTTCGCCGCAGAGGAGCCCTGCGCCCAGAATGCCTGCCAGCATCGTGAGGGAACGCTGCCGGGGAGAAATCTTGGTTGCCGATCTGGTGATCAGACCGAGGAGGGCAAAAATCCCGCCCTCTCCCCGGTTGTCCGCCCGCAGGATAAAGACCACGTATTTGATGCAGAGCACCATGGTCATCGACCAGAAGATCAACGAAAGGGTTCCCAGGAGATTTTTGCTGGTCAGGTCGATCGCATGGGTCCCATGGAAGCATTCCCGGATCGTGTAGAGCGGACTGGTTCCCAGGTCGCCGAAGACCACGCCCAGGGCGCCCAGGGCGAGAAGCAGAAATTTCCCTTTCCCCTGGTTCTGAGAATGGGGAGGATGATCCTCCAAGTCTGTAAAATGGTCTGCGTCAGGATGATGCTCCAAAGTTTGTACAACCTCAGAATTTGAGAATTAAGCGGCACTCCGTTAATCATTATAAAGTCTTGTTGTCAAGAAATCATCTTTTAAAAGAAGATTTTCGGAGGCCATGAAAGAATTTGAGCCCCTCAAACCAGAGGATGCTGATCGTTCCCGCTGCGAGACACAACCAGAGATCGGAAGGGTGAAGCCGGTCAAATTTGAAGAGATGCAGCAGGAGCGGGAGATACAGGACCAGTCCAAGGAAGAGTAGGGTTCCCCCGATTACCCACCATAGGGCGGGGTTGGGAGATTTCAGAGAAGCCAGAATCGTTCGCGACCAGGACCGGTTGGTCAATATGAGACAGAGGTTGGCCACGATCAGGGTTGTAAAGGTCAAGGCCCGGGCATCCCTTTCGCCATGGCCCTCATAAAAGGAAACAAGAAAGATGATCAGAAGGATGCATAGGACGCTGATTCCCTGGAGCAGGCTGATTGCCAGTGTTCTTCTGTTCAACAGGGATTCGGCCGGGTTGCGGGGGGAGCGGGTCATTGCATCGGTTTCTTCCCGTTCATTTTCGAAGACGATTGAACAGGCCGGATCAATGATCAATTCCAGAAACAGGATATGCACCGGCATCAGAATGAGGGGCCATTTGAAAAGCACGGGAATCAGGGAGATTCCGGCAATCGGCACATGGATCGCGACGATGTAGGCAATGGCCTTCCGGATGTTGTCGAAGATCCGGCGTCCCAGTCGGATGGCCTGGACGATGGACGAAAAATCGTCGTCAAGGAGCACCAGTGCTGCCGACTCCCGCGCCACATCCGTTCCCCGACCCCCCATGGCGATCCCGATATGGGCGGATTTCAAGGCCGGGGCGTCGTTGACCCCGTCCCCCGTCATCGCCACAATCTCGCCGTTTGCCTTGAGAGCCTCCACCAGACGCAATTTCTGCTCCGGGACAACCCGGGCAAAGATGTTGACTTCCTTAATCCTCCGCCGCAGTTCATCTTCCGACATGGCATCCAACTCAGACCCGGAGATACAGGCGTCACTGGGCGTCAGACCGATCTGCCGGGCAATGTTCCGGGCCGTTCCCGGGTAGTCGCCGGTGATCATCACCACACGGACGCCTGCCGAACGGCATTCCCGGATCGATTCCGGAACCGAGGGCCGCACCGGATCAGCCAATCCGACCAAACCGAGAAACTCGAAAGGGAAGTCATGCTGTCCATCGGGCAAGGCAAGGGTTTCAAAGCCGGCTTTGGCGACACCGAGCACTCGCAAGCCCTCATCCGCCAGGGAACGGACATGGCGATCCAGTTCCACCGCCTGTTCTCCGTCCAGGTGGCAGAGATCGGCAATCGCTTCCGGCGAACCCTTGGCGGCGATGATGTAATCCCCGTCATGAGGGGATTTCCAGACGCGGGAAAGGGAAAGAAGCTCCGGGGATAGGGGATATTCGTGAACCAGGGTCCAGTCCGAATGGAGATGTTCCGTTTCCGCCAGATAGCGGTCGCCCAGCTGCTTAATCGCCTTTTCCATCGGGTCGAAGGGGTCGATCTGGCTGGCCAGGATACTGAACTCCGTCATCTCGTGAAAAGGTTCCGTCAATGCCGTTTGAGCGGAACTTTCCAGGGTGCACGTGAAGCCCTTGGCAAACATCTTGTGGACGGTCATCCGGTTTTCGGTCAGTGTTCCCGTTTTATCGACGCATAACACGGTGGCCGAACCGAGGGCCTCGACCGCCGGTACGCGCCGGGTGAGCACCCGCTTTTGGGAAATGCGCCAGGCCCCCAGGGCGAGAAAGACGGTCAGTACAACGGGAAACTCTTCCGGCAGGGTCGCCATGGCCAGGGTAATGCCGGCCAGGAATCCATGGAGCCAGCTTCCCCTGGTCAGCCCATAAACGACAACGACCAGGGCACACAGGGAAAGTCCAAGGATCGTGAGGTTACGCACCAGTCGACCGGTCTCTTTCTGGAGGAGGGACTCTTCCGGCGCAACGTCCTGCAGGGCCTTGCCTATTCTGCCGAGTTCCGTATCGCTGCCGGTGGCCAGAACCTCTGCGATGCATTGTCCCTGAACGGCCAGGGTTCCGGAGTAGATGAAGGGGAGGTCATCGCCGCCGGGCCGTCCCATTCCATTAGCGCAGGGAGCTGCCGACTTCCGGACGGGCACGGATTCCCCCGTCAACAGGGATTCGTCCACCGAGAGGCTGAGGCAGGAGAGCAGCATCCCGTCGGCGGGAATGCGATCTCCCTCTTTCACAACCAGGACGTCTCCCCGGACAACCTCCCGTCCGGCAATCCGCCTTTCCCTGCCATCCCGGATGACCAGGGCGCGGGGGCTGGAAAGATCCCGCAGGGCCTCCAGGGCCCGCTCCGTCTTGCGTTCCTGATACAGGGTAATGCCCATAACGACAAGGACAAAGCCAAGAAGCATCAGGGCTTCATGGACATCGCCCAGGAAGAGATAGACGACTCCACAGGCTACCAGCAGCAGAAACATCGGCTCCCGGACGACATCGAAAGCGATGCCCCAGATGCTGCGCCCTCGGGAAGAGGGCAGTTCATTATACCCCTCCCGCTTTAACCGCTGTGCTGCTTCCACTTCCGAAAGTCCCGGATATTTCAGGAAATCGAGGTCGCTGTTCACGGATTGCATCATCCTTCAAGGTAAAGAATTCCCCCAAGTCTCAAAATTTATACCGCGGACGCAAGGGATTGCAAAGGGAACGTTTTGGTGCTGAGTGAAGTCTTCAAAGGTAAGTATGATACAAAAAAATAGTTCCTACTTGCTAATCAAAAGAAACAAACGTAATTATGCTAAAAGAGAAAGGGGATCAAGCTTTTAATTTTTATCAGGATTAGAGGGACGAAAAACTTAAAGGGAGGAACTCTCCAATGACGGAACGAATGCCGGTGATCTTCTTTGGACATGGCAATCCGATGAACGCCCTGTCGAAAAATTCCTATACGGAAAGCTGGACGGCGATCGGTAAAACGATTCCCCGCCCCAAGGCCGTGCTGGCCATCTCGGCGCACTGGTATGTGCCGGCCTGTGCCGTAACGGTCAGTGCCTCTCCCCCGACCATCCACGATTTCGGAGGCTTTCCGGAAGAGCTATACGCCGTCGAGTATCCCGCCCCCGGCAACCCCGAACTTGCCCGGCGGGTGAAGGACCTCCTGGTCCCTCTGCCGGTCAACCTTGACGAAAGCCGGGGATTGGATCATGGGACCTGGGCGGTGCTGTGCCATGTCTTTCCCGAGGCGGATATTCCCATTGTGCAGCTCAGCATGGACGCCAGGCAACCTCCCCCGTACCATTATGAACTCGGGAAAAGGCTCACCCTGCTGCGCGAAGAGGGAATTTTAGTTGTCGGCAGTGGCAACATCGTTCATAATCTCCATGCTTATAGGTGGGAAAAGGCCGGGGCCAATCCCTACGATTGGGCCGTGCGGTTTGAGGACCAGGTCCGGGAGTTGTTACGGAAAGGGCACGATGCTCCGCTGATCGCCTATGAAGGTCTAGGGCGTGACGCGCTGCTTGCGATTCCCACACCGGAGCACTATCTGCCGTTGCTCTATTGCCTTGGTCTACGTCGGGAAAACGAACCGGTCCATTTTCCCGTGCAAGGAATCGATGGTGGTTCCATATCCATGCTTGCCGTTCAGATTGGATAACCACCCAGAAAATCTACGATAGAAGGAGGAAAAGGAGTGATGAAAAAGATTGCTGTTTTTGTCGGAAGCCTGCGCAAGGAGTCTTTCAACCGTAAGATGGCCAGGGTCCTGATGGAGCTGGCACCGAAATCCCTCACCTTTGAAATGATCGAGATCGGCCAGCTTCCCCTCTACAATCAGGATTATGATGATGAGGGGGTGCCGCCTGCAGAGTATGTCGAGTTCCGGCAGCGTGTGAAGTCTTTTGACGGCGTCCTGTTCGTGACGCCGGAATATAACCGCTCCGTTCCCGCCGTGCTGAAGAACGCCCTCGATGTGGGATCGCGGCCCTTCGGCCAGAGTGTCTGGGGGGGGAAACCCGGTGCGGTGGTCAGCGTCTCGCCGGGGGCGATCGGCGGTTTTGGCGCCAATCATCATCTCCGGCAATCCCTTGTGTTTCTGGATATTCCCACCATGGCGCAACCCGAGGCTTACATCGGGAGTGCCGCGCAGCTGTTCGATGCGGAGGGAAAGATTGCCAATGAGGGTACCCGTGGTTTTCTGGTCAAGCTTATGGAGGCTTTGGGAAGCTGGGTCGAGAAGAACACGGTCCAGAATGCTTAAGAGCCTCGGTCTTCATTGAATCGGGCAGAAATTCAGCTATTGTAACTGGCTGGGTACACAAGACAATTAAGACGCCGTGATCGAGGCATAACGTTGCGAATCGGTTGCTGTCCTGGAATTTTCGGGCGACAGGGAGTCAGCATAATCGACAATTGGCCACAAAAGAGGAGAGGCAGGGTCCATTGACCCTGCCTTCTTTGATATCGATTCAACGTCTACACCTTGAGCCGTCTCCTCAATGCGATCAGACCTGCAAGACCGGGAGCGAAGAGAAGAATCGCTCCGGGAATGGGCACGACGCCCCCCTGGTCGACATCAACGTGATAGGATGGTTGACTAAGGCTGCCGTATTCATAGAAATATGCCGCCTGGTCTACTGTATTGATGTTGCCTGATTCCCATCCGAAGAAATAGTAATAAGGCCGCGCTACGTCCTTGAATACCAGCCAATCGAACGAGTTACTCCCGGCGGAATCCCATTTTACCACGGCTGAGCCATCCCATTGAAACTTATAGGGTGTGTTGGTAGAGTATCCGGAAGCAGCATACTGGGTTCCGGACCAACTGCCGATTGTGGCGCCCATACCGGTGCTGGTGACTGAGAAGTCCGATACATTGTACCAGCCTGGTGTGCCGGTACCGTCTGTTGTAAAGGTGCCTGCCTCGGTACTGAATGACCAGTTCCATATCATGGCGTGGCCTGAACTTGCGAAGAGCAAGACGACAAGGCCGATTAAAAACAATTTCGCACTTTTCATGGATATGCCCTCCTTATTTGATAGATGTTACAAACGTGATCCCCTTCACCATGATCGCCGACGGTTACTAACCCGTCCGGTGCCTGAGGCCGACGCATTTTCTCTTGCGCACACAGCCCCTTGCCGCTTCGGTTGAACACCTCCTTTCTGCTGTTTTCTTCTTTTGAATGAATTTTTTTAAAAGCGCAGTATTGAACGATCCGGAAGACAAAACTTCAGTCATTTTAACAATACTTAAACAAAGCTTTACAAAAAGGTCAATACCTGAAAGTCCTTATTTTATCGGTAAGGTTTAGGCGTAATCTTTGGTTTAAACTTCGCTGCTCATAAATTGTTATGATCCGGATCTGTTAATGGATGAACTTTGACGAGGTCTTGGGGGAAGGGCATATGAAAGTTGATTTATAAGATTGCTGCCTGTATATTAAAACACAATATTTAGAGATCCACATCGGATTCTGTTCCCATTCATGCTCACCGTTTGATGCAGACGTCAGCACTGACATTTCTTTGCTTTCCTTGAAGGAGGTACAGAATGCACAGTTCTCTGGACCTTGGGTTAATCGGCAATTGTCAAGTCGGCGCCCTGATCGATTCCACCGCTGAGATCGTCTGGTACTGCCTCCCCCGCTTCGACGGCGATCCGGTGTTCAACTCCCTGCTGCAGGAACACGAGACAGGTTCAGGAAAAGGCTATTGCTCCATTGAACTGCTTGAGCAGATCAGGACGGAACAGAGCTATCTGTCAAATACCGCTGTTCTGGTTACGCGCTTCACCGACACGCAGGGAGGGGTGATCGAAATCACCGACTTTGTCCCTCGTTTCCGTCAGCACGGGCGGATGTTCACGCCCATGATGCTGGTCAGGCAGGTCCGGCGTCTGCAGGGAACCCCTTTCATCCGGATCTGTGTCCGCCCAACCTACGATTATGGACGGGAAGCGTGTGATATCACATACGGCAGCCACCACATCCGTTACGTGTCACCCGACTGGGTACTTCGCCTTACCACCGACGCCTCCATTACCACAATTCTCCAGGAACTCCCCTTTTTCCTGGAAGACCAGGTGACGCTTATCTTCGGCATGGATGAAACGATCTCAGAACCCATTTCGGAACTGGCGCGCAGATTTCTTGTAGAAACAATTGGTTACTGGCATGACTGGGTGCATGATCTGGGCATTCCCTTTGAGTGGCAGGATGAAGTCATTCGCGCCGCCATTACCCTGAAACTCAACGCCTTTGATGATACCGGGGCCATTGTTGCAGCCATGACCACGTCCGTTCCCGAAGCCCCTGACTCCGGGCGGAACTGGGATTATCGGTACTGCTGGCTCCGTGATGCGTATTTTGTGGTCAACGCCTTGAATCGTCTCAGCGCGACCCGCACGATGGAACGCTATCTCAGATATCTGGTCAACGTTGTTGCCGGATCCTCTGGTGGACGTATCCAGCCCGTCTATGGCATCGATGGGCAGAAGTATCTTGAGGAGCGAAAGATTGAGACGCTCGCAGGCTATCGCGGGATGGGGCCGGTGCGGGTGGGTAACCAGGCCTATGAGCAAATCCAGCATGATGTGTACGGCTCGGTGATTCTGGCGGTAACCCACGTTTTCTTCGATCAGCGGCTTATCCGCCGGGGGGATAAGGCGCTCTTCCATCGGCTCGAACCGCTGGGAGAAACCGCCATTTCGGTCCATGACCAGCCGGATGCGGGATTGTGGGAACTGCGCGGGACCAAACGGATTCACACGTTCTCCGCTGTCATGTGCTGGGCTGCCTGTGATCGTCTGGCAAAGATCGCTGCGCGCCTCGGTCTCTCGGAGCGTGAGGCATACTGGAAAGCGCAGGCGGAATTGATCCACGCCGCCGTCTGTGCCCGCGCCTGGAATGACCATAAGAAAGCCTTCACAGCCGCCTTCGAGGGAGATTCTCTGGATGCCAGCCTGCTGCTGATGCATGATGTGGGTTTTCTTGCCGCAGACGATTTTCGCTTTGCCGCAACCGTCGCGGCGATCGAACGGGAATTGCGCCACGGGGACTACATTTTTCGTTACGTCGAAGAGGACGACTTTGGTGCTCCCGAGAATGCCTTCATCGTCTGTACCTACTGGTATATCCATGCCCTCGTGGCCCTGGGACGCAATGACGAAGCCCGGCTTCTCTTTGAAAACCTGTTGTCGCGTCACAACCGCCACGGTCTTTTCGCCGAGCATCTCGACGTGAGGACCGGCGAACAGTGGGGCAACTTTGTCCAGACCTACAGTATGGTCGGCCTGATCCATTCCGCCATCCGTCTCAGCAAACGCTGGGATGCCGCATTTTGAGGAGGTGACCTGAAAAAAATGCCTTTCCGTTCCCTGCGTTTGTCTCTGCGTTTTATTCTTCCCCTGGTCGTCGCGTTGACCCTGCTGGCCTATGCGGTGGTGCCGCTGGTGGATCAATTGACCCTCCACTGGTTCGTCCGGGATATGGATATCCGCTCCCGGCTGATTGCCAATACCCTGCAGGAGCCGTTGGCGGAGCTTCTTCGGCAGGGGAACAAGGCCAGAATCAACGCCCTGCTGCTTCGGGTCATTCAGGATGAGCGATTGATGGCCCTTGGTTTCTGCAGCGGCAATGGCAAGCTGCTTTACCGGACGCCAAACTTCCCGGAATCCCTCGGCTGTCCTTCGGATCCCTCGCAGGAAAAGGGGACCAACCCGGTTCAACGGCTTGCCAAGGGGGCGGTTCACGTTGCCCTTTACCCCGTGGAGCAGGAAGGGGTGCAAAGCGGTTCGCTGATTCTCGTTCACGACATGAGTTTTGTCGAACGCCGCAGCGCCGATACCCGCAAATACATTATCATGTTTTTTATCCTTCTCGGCGTTGTCATCTCCGGAATCACGGTGTTTGTCGCTTACCTGAGCTGGCGCGGCTGGATGGCGGGTGTGCGGGCCATGCTTCGGGGAGAGGGGATCCTCAAGCCCTTCGCCCGGCCGGCGGTCGCTTCGGAGATGCAGCCCCTTGTCGGGGATCTGCGGACCCTCCTGAGGACGCTTGATTTCGAACGCCGATTCGCCGACGATGCGACCATCACCTGGAGTCCCGATTCTCTCCGCAAATTGCTGCATCGCCAGCTTGCCGGAGAACGGATTATCGTTGTTTCGAACCGCGAACCGTACATTCACATCAAAAACAGTGAACAGATTGAGGTCCAACGTCCGGCAAGCGGCCTGGTTACCGCCGTGGAACCCGTCATGCGGGCCTGCTCCGGCACATGGATCGCCCATGGAAGCGGCAGCGCCGATCGGGAAACCGTGGACCGTCATGACCGGGTTCAGGTACCGCCCGAACAGCCGGAATACACGCTGAGGCGCTTCTGGCTCACCAGAGAAGAGGAGAACGGGTATTACTTCGGGTTTGCCAATGAGGGCCTCTGGCCTCTGTGTCACATTGCTCACGTGCGTCCGATTTTCCGCTCCAGTGACTGGAAGCAGTATACCGCCATTAACCAGCGTGTTGCCGATGCGGTGACGGAGGAAGCCGCCAGCGACGATCCGGTGATCCTCGTGCAGGACTACCATTTCGCCCTTCTGCCGAAGATGATCCGCAAAACGCTCCCGAAGGCAACCATTATCACCTTCTGGCATATTCCCTGGCCCAACCCTGAGTCCTTCGGCATCTGCCCCTGGCATGAGGAGCTGTTGAAAGGACTGCTCGGCAGCACCATCCTTGGTTTTCACACGCCTTTCCACTGCAAGAATTTTCTGGAAACGGTGGACCGCTGCCTGGAAACCCGGATTGATCACGAATCGTCTACGATCTCCCGGGATGGAAATCTGACCATGGTGGAAAGCTACCCCATCTCGATTCAGTGGCCATCCCCCTGGCAGGAGACGCAACCTACGGTGCTCGAGTGCCGAAATGCGGTGCGCAGTTCTCTGGGCCTTGCCGCCGACCACCTGATCGGGCTGGGCGTGGACCGGCAGGACTACACGAAGGGAATTCTGGAACGCTTCCGGGCGGTGGAAAGCATGCTCAAGCGCCATCCGGAGATGGCGGGCCGTTTCACGTTTATCCAGATTGCGGCCCCGACCCGCTCGGTCCTAGAGGATTATCGGGCTTTTGACGATATGGTCCGCGACCTGGCCGCCCGCATCAATGGGCGATTCTCAGCAGGTTCCTGGCAGCCGATCTGCCTCAAGGCGGAGTATCATGATCCTGAAGAGGTCAACATTTACTACCGGGCGGCGGATGTCTGCATGGTAACCAGCCTTCACGATGGAATGAATCTGGTGGCCAAGGAATTTGTCGCGGCCCGCGATGACGAGCAGGGGGTGCTGGTATTGAGCCGGTTTACAGGGGCGGCGCACGAACTTCATGAAGCGCTTATCGTCAATCCCTATCACATTGAGCAAACCGCCGATGCTTTGTACCAGGCTCTTTACATGCCCGACTTCGAGCAGCGGGAGCGGATGTCCAGCATGCGGACTCTGGTGCGTGATTTCAACATTTACCGCTGGGCCGGACGGATGCTTCTTGATGCCGCCCGCATAAGGCAGAGGGAAAAACTGGCGATGCGCATCAATCACTCTTCATGACCAGGGGAATCCGATGATCTATCTGTTCAGCGAAACCGGTCAAGCAGCGCTCCGCTCTTTTGTTGATCGCTCCACCCTGTTCGCTTTCGACCTGGATGGCACGCTGGCGCCGATTGTTGCCGATCCCGCCCGGATTGAAATTCCAAAGGAAATACGGGAGCATTTGACGTATCTGAACCGGATGGCGCCGTTCGCCATTATCAGCGGACGTTCCCGTGCCGATGCCCGAAATCATCTCGGCTTTGCGCCTCGTTTTCTGATTGGAAATCACGGCGCGGAAGGGCTGCCCTGCAGAGAGAAGCAGGAAGAGGATTTCCGCGGGCGGTGCATAAAGTGGCAGAAGCAGTTGGAGGAACTCCTGCCGCACGCCTCCGAAAGCGGTATCGTCATTGAAAATAAGGGAACGACTTTGTCGGTGCATTACCGCAAGACATCGAATCGAGAGGCGGCGGTGAAGAAAATTCTTGAGGTCATTGGACAACTGAATCCCATCCCCCAGCGGATTTCCGGAAAATGTGTGGAAAATCTCCTGCCCGCAAAAGCGCCCCGTAAAGGGGAAGCGCTCCTGGAGATTATGGATCATGCGGATTGTTCCAAGGCGCTGTTTGTCGGCGACGATGCCACCGATGAGGATATCTTCCGTCTGGAAAACGATTCAGTCCTCGGAATCCGGATTGGCTGTGAAGGGTTGAGTTCAGCGGATTACTGTCTCTCAGACCAGAAAGAGATGTCCGACCTGCTGGAGGAGATTGCAAGCTTGATCAGATCCCAGGGAGAGAATTCGAATTGAATCTGCGGGAATCGGCCAACGGAATCTTTTTTGAGGCGCTGAAGGCCGTGCTTCCGGAGACGCTGATCCGGGAAACCCTGAGGCTTGAGGAAGGCGATCTCATCGTTGCAGGCCGGCGGTACCCTCTTGCAAGGGGGCGGAAACTCTTCGTCTTCGGCAGTGGCAAGGCATCCGCCGGGGCGGCGAAGGCGGTAGAGGAGCTTCTGGGAGAACGGATCGCCGGCGGGCTGGTGGTGTCCAATGCGGAAGTTCGACTGGACCGGATCTCTGTCTTCGTCGGCGCTCATCCTGTTCCCGATACCCGGAGCGTAACGGCGGCGGAAATGCTGCTGGAAGGGCTTTCCGGACTTTCGGAAGACGACCTCTTTATCTATCTTCTCTCCGGCGGGAGTTCCGCCCTGATCGAAAAGCCGATCCCACCGCTGGGCCTTCAGGATCTTCAGGAGATGTCGCAGCTCCTTCTCCGGGCGGGAGCGCCGATTAACGAAATGAATGCGGTGAGGAAGCATCTCTCCCTCATCAAGGGAGGCCGGTTGGGGCGAAGGACAAAGGCGCGCGGGGTCGTTCTGGTCGTCTCCGACGTTATCGGCGATGATCTGGAGACCATCGGTTCCGCCCCCCTTTATCGAGACGGGTCCAGTTATGCGGACGTCCGCGATATCCTGTTCCGGTATCATCTTTGGGAAAAGATCCCGGCAATGGTTCGAAAACTGGTGGAAGGAGGGAATGCCGGGGAAAACGAAGACACCCCGAAGGAGGCAAATCCCCGCATCGAGCATCTTTTAATCGGAAGCAACCGGAAAGCACTGAAAAAAGCCAAGGAAAAAGCGGAAGCCCTGGGGATGAAAACCCGGATTCTTACCTCCCGCCTGGAGGGAGAGGCCCGTACCGTGGCGAAGTCCCTGGTTGCCATCGGCGGAGAGATTCTGAAGACCCAGATACCTTCCGAGTCGCCGGTCTGCCTGCTTTTCGGCGGGGAGACGACCGTGACTGTCCGGGGAAGCGGGAAGGGGGGACGGAATTCGGAACTCTGCCTCTCGGCTCTGCAGGAAATCGGAAGCCGAGAGGGATTGCTTCTGCTGAGCGCCGGGACGGATGGAATCGACGGCAATTCAGAGGCCGCGGGGGCGCTGGCCGATGCCGCCGGTTGGGAACGCGCCTTGGAACTGGGTTTATCCCTCGAGGACTACCTGGAGCGCAATGACGCCTTCCGATTTTTCGAGCAGACCGGAGGGCTGATCCGAACCGGTCCGACGGGAACAAACGTCATGGATATCGTGATCCTGCTTATAGCAGGGTCGTTCAACAGAGGGCCTGAACGTTGACGGCGGGAGAATGAAAAATAAAGCTGTCGGCACCGTAGAGCTTGTCAATGTCCAGCAGGGTCGTGGTCTTGCTGTTGGTCCTGGCCAGACCGGTGATGAAACTGGTGTTGACCCGTTCGCCGAAATAAGGCGTGTCCTGAATCTTGTCTTCCTGGATGTCAATCACTTCAACGGCGGCATCCATGGTGACCCCCACCAGGGTCGAACCCGTGGCACCGGCCATTTCCAGAATAATGATGCAGGTGCGGTCATCGTAATCGATGGGCTCCATCCCCAGAGTCAGACGAAGATCCGTGACGGGAATGACCTTTCCGCGCAGATTGATGGTCCCTTTATAAAAACCCGGCATATTGGGGACAAAGGTGATTCTCCGCATCTGAATGATCTCTCTGACGTCCATCACGGAAACGCCGTACCGTTCATTTGCCAGTTGAAAGACCAAGTATTTCCCCTCCCGGCTTGATGAGGTATTGAGGGATTTGATCTTGAGGTCCGTTCTGGATTCTTCCCTTTCCTTACTGCCTTCGGAGACGACTCCCGCAACGGTTTCGGATGAATCGAGCTGCGCTGCAGCATTTCTGATTCTATCCGGACAGGCCGCATCGGCGAATCTTAGATCCACAAAGGTGTTCAAGTCGATCAGTGTCCCGATATTCATGTTCTCATACATATAGTGTTGAATAATATCGAGATCTTCAATGGAAGGATACAGGTCGTCCGTTTTGATGCCCATCGGTTCGGAAAGGACCTGACGGATCAAGGGGGCCTTCAGCCCCAGTTTCCCCTCGGGATCGAGGAAGGAGACGGCGATTTCTGATGCCTTCTCCGGTTCCTGATGAATAAACTGGCCTGCCTCGACAAGAAGCCGGGTGAACTCATGGACCGCTTCCGCATGCTGGTCAAGGAATTCCTGACGGAACACGACGACGCAGCAGGGGTGATTGGCCCACATCTCCCCGGAAAGGAACTGGCGCTCGGCAATTCCCCCGGCAATCGCCCGTGAACCGATGGGTTCGGCAACCATGAATCCGCAGGAACTGGGGTTATCCGCCAGAAATTCCGGCATGTTGACCGGTGCCGCGACGTCGAAGAGAAGATTGACGGCGCCGCCTCCGGCCATTCCCGGCTTCAGACCCATTTCCGAGAAATATTTATGGGCCAGCATGTGATGAATGGACATCTTGTGAGGGATGTAGAAGGTCCGGTGTTTGAAGAACTGCTGCTGGATTTTTCCGTACTGACCGGTCTTGCTGCGGACCATGATGCTGCCGTTGCGGTGGGCAAACAGGACGAGACGGATCGGCGTTCCGTAATTGAAGAGGTCCATGGCAATGGGGGCCAGAATAAAGGCGGCGTTGACCTCCCCGGTCTCCAGCGCAGATTGGACGCGGTTCCAGTTCGGCATACAGACCGTTTCCAGGGTAAAGGTGCGGGATTCTGCCTGATGCGTATGGATCAACGATTTCATGACGCCCAGCGCCAGATGGTCCGTGATCTGGATGTGCGCCACCTTGAGGATCGGCTTTCCCTGGGTATCCGTTTCCAGGCCCGCCGGCACAGGGGGGGGGGATTTTTCCTGAGCAACACCAAAAATCTGCTCAATAAGACTTTTCAACTCATCGGGTGAAAACGGTTTGGCGACAACGCCATTGGCGCCGGCTTCCATGGCCTGGGCCACATACTGCTTGTCGCCCTGACCAGTCGCCATGATGAAGGGAATAGAGGCAAAGCGTTGATCGGCACGCATCTCCTGCAGAAGTTCCATGCCGCTTTTGTTCGGCATGTTCCAGTCAGAGATGACCAGACTGGCTTCTCCGGCCGATTCGAGTTCACGCATGGCTTCGGCGCCATCCTGGCAGGCCGCGATATTTTCAAAACCGATCTGATTCAGTATCCGGACTTCCATCTTCCGCATGGTGCCGCCGTCTTCAGCCAGGATAATCCTCATGTTTTTGTCTAATGCCATCTTTCCCGTTGCCTCCTTGTCTATTCGCAGAATAAGATTTAAATCTGCTGGAAAGAGAGTGCCTTTTCCAGGCGGTGTCATCGTTTAAGAAATCAGGGGGTGTACTGTTGAATTTCCGTGTTGTCATTACCTGCCGGCGAAACTTTGCAAGAAGCGTGTCAATCTGGAGAGCGAAGAAAAGGGGGAGGAAGGAAATATCAAGATGGATCTGAGCGTATCCCTCAGGGAGAGTCCGGGGCAGGGCCTGTATTCGCTCCCGCCGGGTTTCCCTTTAGCCAGTCGGCGAAGCTCTGCATCTGATCGGCATCGCCCAGGATTCCGACCAGATCATGGTCCTGGAAGGAAAAATCCGGAGTGGGATTCGGATTAAGGGTCTTTCCCCGGATGACGGCAACGACGGAAACACCGGTCAGGCTGCGAATCTGCAACTCCCTGATGGTAAGGCCGACCGGAAGGCTTTCCCCGGGCAGCTCGATCCAGTTCAGTTCCAGTAACCGGGAGGCGCTCTGCAGCTGCGAAAGCGTCCGGTAGGAGCCGTTGGTATCATAAAGCGGTTCATAGAGTTCATAGCGGATCGCGTCCAGAAAGGAGAGGACCTTATCCGGGGCAATCCGGAAATGCAGCAGGGCTTGACGGGCAAACTCCAGGCTGGCCTCGAACTCCGGCTGCACCACTTCGTAAACGCCCCGGGAGTGGAGGTCTTTCATATGCTCGATGCTGATCGCCCGGGCAAAGATCTTCAGCTCGGGATGAAGGGCGTGGGCATGAGCCGCAATCGTTTGCGAAACAATGGTGGAGGGGATGGTGATGAGCAGCAGCTTTGCCTGGCGGATCTGTGGCGCCTCCAGAACGACCGGCTGGCCGGCATCGCCGAAAATGGCCGGGAAATTCAAGGCTTTCAACTGCTCAAAGCGGTGAAAGTCGATCTCGATGACCACAAAGTCGACGCCAAAGCGGTGCAGGATTCTGGCGATGTTCAGACCGACCTGACCGCCCCCCGCAATGACCACGTGATTCGACAAGCCGGATTCGGGCAGGTTGATGGTCTGTAAAGGTTCCTGTCTGGACCGGGCGCGAAAGAAGGAATAGATCGGCGAAGTCAGGTTGGAGAGGAAAGGGGTCAGAAACATGGTGGCAACGGTGAGGGTCAACACCAGAGAATAAAGGTCGGCGCTGATTGAATTCGTTTTCAATCCCACCTGGGCAAGGACGAAGGAGAATTCGCCCACCTGGAAGAGTCCCAGACCCACGGCCAGGGGGACGACGTTGCGGTAGGCGAACAATCGGCTCAGGCCCGCAAAGATGAGCCCCTTGCCGAGGATCACCAGGGCCGTAAGGATCAGGAGAATTTTCAAGTGCGACCATAAAAAAGCCGGATCCAGAAGCATGCCCACGGAGGCAAAGAAGAGCAGGCTGAAGACATCCCGCAGAGGAACGATTTCACTCAAGGCCTGATGTCCGTAATCCGACTCGCTGAGAACCATACCCGCCACAAAGGCGCCGAAGGCGAAAGAGAGACCGAAGAGGTAGGTCCCATAGCCGATGCCCAGGCCAAGGGCGATAATGGAGAGAAGAAAAAGCTCCCGGGAGTTCCATCCGGCGATGCGCCGCAGAAGCCGGGGAATGAGCTGTGTGCCCAGAAAGATCATCAGCAGGAGAAAAACCGCCGCCTTCAGGAGGGACAGGGCCAGCAGGGGCAACCCGGTTTCCGGGTGGCTCAACTGGGGCAGAATGATCATCATCGGAACGACGGCCAGATCCTGAACGATGAGCATCCCGATCATGACCCGGCTGGAAAGCGTGCCCATCCAGCCCTGACTCATGAGGGTCTTCAGGATCACCATCGTGCTCGACAGGGAGATCAATGCCCCGAACCAGAGGGAGGTTTCCCAGTCCCATCCCTGCCAGGAACCGATGGCGAAGCCGAAGCCTGCCGTTAAAAGAATCTGAAGGGGAGTTCCCAGAAGAGCGATTCTCCGGACGGGTTTCAGTTCCTGCAGGGAGAATTCCAGCCCCAGGGCAAAGAGCAGCAGGGCCACGCCGATCTCGGCCAGTTTTTCGATCTCCTGGACGTTGGATACCGTAATACCGCCGGTATGCGGTCCGATGAAGACACCGGCCAGGATGTAGCCCAGGATCAGCGGCTGCCGGCAGAGTTTCGCCACCAGACCGCCTGCCAAAGAGGCGAGAACGATAATGATGATGTCTGCTGCGATTCCCATGGAATTGACGAAATCTGTAAAAATGCAGGGTTGGCTTTAAAACTAATGGTGGCTGCAGCCCCCCGCGTGGCCCTGGCAGGCGTGCTGAACAGAGAGCTGGGGAAGACGGCCTTCGCTGAGAAGCTCAAGATTTTCCTTGACGGTCCTTGCCAGAGAACCATAGACCACGATCCCTTCCGCGTTGAGCTTCCGCAGCGCGCCGGCCCCGATGCCGCCGACCACCACGGCGTCGACGTTCCGTCCGCCGAGGGCCATTACGGGATTGCAGGCGCCGTGGATGTGGTTTTTGTCCTGGTTCTGGATGGTTTCCGCTCCCGGGGTTTCCGTATCCACCATGACAAAGGCGGGGGCGGACCCAAAGTGGTTGTAAACTGCGCTTTCGATGCCTTCATCCTTCAAAACGGCAAAACATACCTTCATTTCCTAATCTCCTTTTTCTTCCTTTTCTGTTTCGATTCTCAAGGCCCTGCCCTGAAGGATCGCCTCGGCGACTTTGTGTCTCGCTTCGTTCAGAACGCGGCCGAAGGTTGCCCGGGACACCTTCATGTGCAAAGCGGCTTCCTCATGGTAGAGACCCTCCACATCGGCAAGCCGCAGTGCCTCCAGTTCATCCATGTGGAGGACGGATTCTTCCAGATCCTTCAAAGGGATTCCCCTGGGTTTGAAATAGAGGCTGTGCGGGTTGCAGGCGATGCACCTGGATTTCTTCGGCCTTGTCATGAATTATTTATAAGCATATGTTCATAATTAGTCAAGGTGGTTTTTTGCGGCTCCACGACCGTATCCGGAAAGCCCTGAAAAAAATGACGCAGCGACGATGCGTGTAATGCCCATAAGAATTGACAATTCTGCAGGGGCGGGTTTTCAGAGAAGTGGGGTGAGGATCTGGTGAACTTGCTGGATGATCTCTTTTCGGGCCGTGAGATTCCATTTCTTTGCCGCGTTGGCCGATCCGTAGATGTTTCCGAGATAGAACGGCGTGCCCACTCCTCCGACAATGCCGGCCACGGCGTAATTTGCCTGATGAACGGCGGTGAGCGTTCCGGCGACAAAGAGCCCGTTGATGACAAAGGCCGTGATTCCGTCCCCATAGCGTTCGGCATAGAGGTATCCCGATCCGGGGAGAAGAGCGGACATGATCCCCGCCAGGAGGGGAGATTTTTCGGGCAGCTTTTGAAACCGGTCGATCTGTGCGAGGGCCTCCTCGACAGCTTCTTTTCCGGGATGCTCCGGGTAGCGATCCAGAAATCGCTGCAAAGCCTGACGGCTTTCCTCAGTCTTGAAGGCCTCGAGAGCCGCCAGAGATATGACCAGCAGCGCACGGGGAGCGTATTCCGATTCCGGGTTCCGTTCGGCCATCTCTGCCAGGATTTTCCGGGAAGAATCGTAGTTTTTCATCTTCCACTGACTGACTCCCTCAAGATATCCCGCCTGGACGGCATATCCGCTTCCGGGGTATTTCTGCTGCAGGGTCAGGAAGGAACGCGCGGCCGGTCCGTACTCCTCACCCTGGAAATAGGCCATACCGATTCTGAAGGAGGCATAATCGGCCCTCCCGGAATCGGGGAAAAGGATGAGGAATCTCTTGTATTCCGTGACGGCGCGATAGTATTCGCCCTCGTCCAGGAAGGCGTCGGCGATCTTGAGCTGGAGATCCCCGGTGAGCAGGATGGCCCTGTCGTCGGCAAAAAGGACAAAGATATTGGCGGGGAAAAATTGAAGGAGAAGAGAGATCAGCAGGAGCCGGAGAAAGGATTTCATGGTTCTGAGAGCAGATTGTCTGAAAGGGGATCGTAGAGCTTGCCATTGGGGAGTCTCGAATAACCGGGCCTCCTGAAGATGTTGCATCGAATCAGCCGATCTCCCGTCATCATGATCCCCATGACCGGGCCCCGATCTCGAATGGCCTGATATCCATACCGGGAACAGCTTGGCCGGAACCCGCAGCGGTCGGTTCCGTCCACCGGGGATATGACGTGCTGGTAAAACCCGATCAAGCCAAGTAATGCCACTCTCACACTCGATGTTTCCAGGCCATCGCCCTTTTCGACGACAGGCAGCTCTTCCCCGGGTCCCTTCATGGTGAAATCCGAACCGAAGGCTGGCGTGACAGGATTCGCGAAACAGAAGGCGGCGAGCACCATCGACAGAATGAGAACTTGCCGCGCTTTCAAGAATCGCCTGGTCAAAACCAACGCTCCGCTATGAAGAGATACCTGGACAAAAGAGGTTACTTTTTCTGGGGTTCAGCAGTAGCCTTGTCCAGGACAGTCTTCCTGACCTTATCGTATTCTTCCTTGGTGATCGAACCGTTTTTGTAGGCCTTTTCGAGATCATCCAGCTGCTGCCCGATGGTCGGCTGATTGATGATCTCTGTCTGTTTGACATCCGTATCATGACCGCAGCATGCCGCCATGCCCAACACAAAAACAACGGCCAGCATCATGGTGACGAATCGAATGATCTTCATGGCATTCCTCCTTCAAATATCGGCGATTTCGAATTGAACCAACACAATAGCATCAAACCGGTCATCAGGCAAAAATGTTTTTTTCAGGGTACTGTTTTGGGCCGGACAAGATATGAAGTGGACAAAGAAAAAGGGACCGGCTTTTGAGGGCAGGTCCCTTTTGGTAATATGGTTATTTAAAGAGAGTTAACCGCTTAATGGCCGTGGCCGTGGGAAGAGGGTTTCTCTTCGCCGTAAACGATGAGCGTCCCGTCTTCCTCCATCTCATGAAGCCACTTGGCGTGCTGCTTCTTCAACCAGGGGCGCGTCACCCAGCCCGTCAGCATGGCAGGCAGCGATCCGGGAGAGCCCACCGTTCCCAGGTAGAGGTGGATGAAAAAGAAGGCGAAGATTGCCACGAAGCCCGCCGCGTGGACCAGATACATCAGCCGGACGATCATGGCCGGGATGTTCAGGGGAAAGAGCATGATCAGTCCGGAGAAGATCATGGCCGCCCCACCGCCTGCCACAACCAGGAAGAACATCTTCTGGCCGGGATTGTACTTGCCCACTTCGGGAACCTTGTCCACATGCCACAGATAACCGCCGGCGCATTTGATCCAGTCCAGATCTTCGGGAAAGACAAAGATTCCCGCCTCTTTCCACCACATGCGGATGGTGAAGACGAGGGCCAGAATGAAGAAGAGCGCCGTTAAATTGTGGATGTATTTCAACGATTTCAGCCCGCCGAAGGGTGCTCCGAGAAAATTCAGGGAATGGAACATCATTCCCAGCCCCGACAGGCACAGGATGAGGCACGAAACGGCCAGGCTCCAGTGGACGATCCGCTCAAAGGAGTCCGTGGCCTGAATTAATCCTTTTCTCATGGTTATTCCCCTCCCTTCGTTTCTTGACCCGACTCCTCATCAGGAAGTTTGGGCCCGTGGATAATGTAATGCAGGAACGAACCGGCAATGACGCCGCCGGCAGCCAGGAGGCTCAGGGGCTTCAGGATGTCCTTCCAGAGAATGACGGAGAGCGGCACGCTCGGGTTCTTCGGCAGATGCTCATATACCTCCGGCTTTTCATCCAGGACATACATGACATGGGTGCCGCCGACGAACTTGTCGCCGTAAACGCTGGCGTCACCGCCCAGCTCCTTGACCCGGGCATAGGCCTTCTTGATCATCTTGCCTTTTTCACCGAAGGTGATGGCCCCCGTGGGGCAGGCCTTGGCGCAGGCCGGGATGAGGTCTGCCTGAATGCGGCTCAGGCAGAGGTCGCATTTATAAATCTTATCCGTCTTACGGTCATAGCGGGGGATGTTGAAGGGGCACGCCGAGACGCACTCCTTGCATCCGATGCAAAGTTCCCGGTTCAGACCCACCGTCCCCACCTCCGTCGTGTGAAGGGCGCCGCTGGGGCAGACCTTGACACAGGCGGCGTCCGTGCAGTGCATGCAGCCGTCCTTGCGGAAGAGCCACTTGACTTTGCCTCCCTTGTCTTCAACTTCCTGAAACCGGATCAGTGTCCAGGTGTTGGCCTGAAGATCGGGAGGATTCTGATAGGTTCCGTAATTTTCCGTCTGTTTCGCCGGCTGGGAATTCCACTGCTTGCAGGCCAGTTGGCAACCACGGCAGCCGGTGCATTTGGATACGTCAATAAGTTTTGCATATTCAGCCATTTTCATTCACCCCCTTACTTCTTGACCACATTAACCATGAAGGCCTTGCTCTCAGGGATCGTCGTGTTGGCGTCCCCGATCGTCGGCACCAGGAGATTGGCCGCGTCACCCCGGGTGAAAACTTCCGCCTTCTTGTCGCCGGGGTTGTAAGACCGCTCCTTCGTCGTAATCCACCCGTAATGCCAGGGGATGCCGACCTCATGGATGATGTTTCCGCCGATGTTGAACGGCTTGAAACGGGGTGTGACAATGGCCACACACTCCACGCTACCTCTGGGGGAACTGACGATGACCTTGTCGCCGTTGGCAATGCCCCGCTCTTTTGCCAGTTCCTTGCTCATCTCGCACCACATTTCCGGTTGCATTTCGGAGAGCCACGGGCACCACCGTGTCTGGAGGCCGGTCTGCCAGTGCTCGCTGATCCGGTAAGTCGCACAGATGAAGGGGTATTTCGGATCGCAGGAATCGATGCCGGAATACTTGTCCATATCGGAACCGACGCCCGGTTTGTCAAACCGTTTGATGGTCGGGTTGCTCTTCTGGGGTGACAGGAAGTTCTTCTCCACCGGACACTCCAGGGGTTCGTAATGTTCGGGGAATGGCCCGTCAGCAAGACCGGGACCGAAGAGGCTTGCCACGCCGTCGGGCTTCATGATGAAGGGAGGCCTGCCGGAGCCGGGGTCGCCCACGCCGTCCGGAACATCGCCGACCCACTTGTCGCCGCTCCACTTGATGACTGTTTTCTTGGCACTCCAGGGTTTACCTGTCGGATCGACAGAGGCGCCGTTGTAAATGATCCTTCGATTGACCGGCCAAGCCCAAGCCCATTCGGGATAGAGGCCGATGCCTGTCGGGTCTTTCTTCCCGTCGCGGCGGGCGGACAGGTTGCCCTTGTCGGCATAGGAGCCGCAGTAGACCCAGCAGCCGGAGGACGTGGAACCGTCATCCTGAAGCCAGGCAAAGGTGGGAACGGGATCGCCCTTCTTGAACTCCTTCATCTCACCTTTCTTGGTGGGATTTTCCACTGTTTTGTCTTCCAGGAAGAAGCCGTTGACCTCCTTGGCCACGGCATGGGGATCGAAATGATACTGGCCGGCGAAGGTTTTCGTGCCGTAATTCCAGGTCAGCTTCGTGATCGCCTCCTTGTGGGGGCCGCCTTCCTTTTCGTAGAGTTCCTTCACCTTGAAGTAGATCTCCGAGGTGATATCGCCGTCGGGCAGGGCCACGCCCGGGGCGTCGACGGCCTTGTAGCGCCACTGGTTCCAGCGGCCGCTGTTGATGATGCTCCCTTCCTTCTCGATGGAGGCGGCGCAGGGGAGCATGAAGACTTCCGTCTTGATCTTCTTGGGATCCATGCCTGGACCACGCCAGAAGGAACCGGTTTCGTTGTCGAAGAGATTGACGTTGACCACCCAGTTCAGTTTGGTCATGGCCTGGCGGACCTTGTTGGAATGAGCGCCGCTGCAGGCGGGGTTCATTCCCCAGGCGAAGAAGCCCGTGAACTTTCCCTTGTACATCGCATCAAAGAGGTTGAGCCAGGAGTAGTTAGCCCCGTCGTCGATCTTGGGAAGGAGGCTGTAGGCCTCGTCCAGGGTGGCGTTCGTCCCGTACATGGCCCGGAGGAAACTGGCCACATACTTGGGCTTGTTCTTCTGCCAGTTGAGGCTGTTGGGTTCCTTGGTCGTCGGGGTCTCTTTTTCGTTATACGCCGCCAGGGTCGCCAGCGAAGCCTTGGGAGCACTGAGATAGCCCGGCCAGATGTGGAACAGCAGACCATGATCCGTGGAGCCTTGGACATTGGACTCGCCACGCATGGCCTGGACGCCGCCGCCGGGGATGCCCATGTTGCCCAGGAGGAGCTGGATGATACACATGGTCCGGATATTCTGGGTACCGACGGTATGCTGGGTCCAGCCCATGGCGTAGAGCTCGTTGCCCGCCCGGTCCGGCGTTCCTGTCGAACCGTAGAGCTTGTAGATCTCGACCAGCTTGTCAACGGGGGTCCCTGTGATCTTGTTGACGATCTCCGGGGTGTAGCGGGAATAGTGCTTCTTCAGGAGCTGGAAGACGCAGTTGGGGTCCTGAAGAGTGGAATCCTTCTTGATCAGCCCGTCCCCTTCGGTCTGGTACGACCAGGTGGCCTTGTCGTATTTCCCTTCCGTCAGTCCCGAGAAGACGCCGTTGTTGTCGCCGGGGAGCTTGAAATCTGGATTCACGAGGAAGGAGGCATTGGTGTAGTTCTTGACATACTCCTCGAAGTAGAGCTTGTTTTCGAGGATGTAGCGGATCATTCCGCCGAGGAACGCGATGTCCGTTCCCGAGCGGAGAGGTGCGTAGACATGGGACTTCGCTGCCGACTGTGTGAACCGCGGGTCCACGCAGATCACCTTGGCCCCTCTTTCCATGGCGGCGGTGATCCACTTGAAGGCAACGGGATGGTTGGAGGCAGGGTTGCTGCCCATGATTAAGATTACATCACTGTTACGGATATCGATCCAGTGATTCGTCATTGCGCCGCGTCCGAACGACTCTCCCAGAGCCGGTACAGTTGGGCTGTGTCAAATACGGGCCTGGTGCTCAATATAGACCAGACCTAACCCCCGCAGAAATTTTTGGTGCACGAAACACTCTTCATTGTCGATGGCGGCGCTGCCGACGGAGGCGATCCCTTCCGTCCGGTTCACGACCTCGCCTTTGTCATTGGTGGCCCGGAAGCTTGCATCGCGGCTCTTTTTGACATTTTCCGCAATCCGCTCCAGAGCCCATTCCCAATCCACCTCTTTCCACTCCGTCGCATAGGGGGCCCGGTAAAGGGGTTTGCCGAGACGGTTTTCATTGGCCGACAACTGATAGATGGACCCGCCCTTGGTGCAGAGGGAACCACGATTGATGGGACTGTCCGGATCGCCCTCCGTGTTGATCACTTTCCCTTTCCGTGTTGTGACGATGATGCTGCATCCCACGGAACAGTATGGACAGATCGTTGTGGTTTCTTTGCCATACTGGATTTTCAACGGTTCAGCATGCGCCAATGAAGGCCTGAAGCCGATACCGCCGGCTGCGAGGGTGCCGCCGGCAATCTTCAGGAATCCTCTTCTGCTTACATCCATGACCCTAAACTCCTTTCGATATATAATCCCCTTTCATCGCTTTCTCCTTCCCAAATCCGGGAGGCGCTTCCGTTTCCGGCAACACCCAGTGTCCGCCGTCCATGGAGACTCTCTTTAGAACCGACGGATCGGAGTGCACAATGTTGGATTGCTACCCATAATTCTATTATCTAAATTGAAGTCACCCTATAGCTATTTATTTCCTCCGTGTCAATAACTTCTGTAGAATCAATATGTTATGACATTTATGACATATCGGAATACTTTTGCAGAAAGGAGATTGACGAAGAATGCGGAGGGAATGGACGGAAAGCGGCTATGAAAGCAACTCGATATTATGAGGGACGATCCAGCTCCTGACGCAGGGTTTTCAGAAGATCTGCGGCCTTGAACGGTTTCTGGATCAAATGGAATCCCTCATCGAGAACAAAGTTGGGGTGCGCGGCCTTTTCGCTGTATCCACTCATGAAAAGACAACGTATATCGGGGTTTTGGGCGCGAATCTCCTCATAGACGGTTCGGCCGCTTTTCTTGGGCATCACGAGATCCGTCAGCAGCAGATCGACCTCTTGGGCATGTTCCCGGTATACGCGCAAGGCATCCTCGCCATCGACGGCGGCAAGGACATGGTAGCCGGCCATTTTGAGAATTTCCTCGGCAAGAAAACGGAGGGGTTCGTCGTCCTCTGCCAGGAGAATGGTCTCGTGACCTCCCGGGGCAGGTCCCTGCGGTTCCACAAAGGTTTTTTCTTCCGTCCGTTCGGTGACGGGCAGGTAGATGCTGAACAGGGACCCTTGCCCGAGTTCGCTGTAGACATGGATCATCCCCCCGTGCTGCCGAACGATGCCGTAGACGGTCGCCAGGCCGAGACCGGTTCCCTTCCCCTGTTCCTTGGTGGTATAAAAGGGATCGAAGATCTTGCTCCTCGTTTCCAGGTCCATGCCGCAGCCGGTATCCGTAATATTCAGCTGGGCATACCGGCCTGGTTTCGCCCAGTCATACCGGGCGCGATCGTCATCATCGAACTGGATGTTTCGAGTTTCGATGGTCAGTTGTCCCCCCTCGGGCATGGCATCCCGGGCGTTGATGCAGAGATTGATGATCACCTGTTCCATCTGGCTCCGGTCGGCGTTCACCGTCCATAACGCGGAGTCCGGGATGAAAATAAGCTCAATGTGTTCGCCGATGAGCCGGTGGAGCATCTTTGTCAGGTCATCGACGGTCGAATTCAAGTCCAGTGGACCGAGCTGAAGCACCTGACGACGGCTGAAGGCAAGCAGCTGGCGGGTCAGAGCCGCCGCTCTCTCTCCGGCCTTGGCCACCTGTTCCAGCTTGCCGCGGTTTTCGTCATCGGGTCCGAGGGAAGCGAGAATCATCTGGGTATAGCCGAGGATGGCCTGCAAAATGTTGTTGAAGTCATGGGCCACGCCCCCGGCCAGCTGGCCGATGGCCTCCATCTTCTGGGCCTGGCGCAGCTGCTCTTCAAGGGCCTTGCGGGCCGTGATGTCCTGTGAAGCAATAATCATCCCGGCGGACGCGTCCCTGCCGTTCAGATACGACCGGGTCATCAGGAGCCAGGCTGGTTCTCCATCTTTCCGCCTCAGACGGACCTCCTTGGGTGTGAAATCCGCTGAACTCAACGACTGTCCTGACGCCTGGTAGTCTTCATCGCTGAAGTAGAGGAAACGGGTGTTGCGTCCAACCATTTCGTCCGGCCGATAACCAAGGGTCACATAGTTATTGTCGTTGGCTTGTGTCAGGATCCTGTTTTCATCGACGGCGATGATGGCCAGGGGCGCCGAATGGAACAGACTTTGGAACAGGATTTCGTTTTCTTTGCTTTTGGTGATGTCGCGCGCTGCGCTCATGATGGCCTTGACCTGCCCGGAAGCGTCCTTTTCCGGGATACGGATCAGATCGATCCACAAGCCATTGGGAAGCTGGTATTGATTGCGTTCAATCTTTCCGGATAGAAAAATCCGCTCAACGGACTCGTGCCACTGGGAGCACAATTCCTCGGGAAGCCCTAAATCTTCAAAGGTCTTGCCGATAAATTCCTCGGGGGGAATCCCGGTATGTTCCTCTGAGACGGCATTGGCATAGAGGTAGCGATGGTTTCGGCCAAGGCGCAGGATCGCATCGGGACTGTGCTCCACCAGGGCGCGGAACGCCTCCTCGCTTTCCCGCAGGGCGGCCTCGGCGGCTTTTTGCTGGGTGATATCCCGGACATTGGAGAGGATGACCGGGCCGCTGTCCAGATCGATCCGTTTGAGAGCTACTTCAACATCGAAAACGGAGCCGTCGTTGGGCCGCATCGCCTTCCATTCAAAGGTGATCATTTCCCCCTTCATGACCCGGTCCCAGCGATCCGGTTCCTGATCCATCTGGTTGTCCGGTGAGGAAAAATCGTGGAGGATATGCATTGATAGAGCCTGTTCTCTCGTAACGCCGTATAAGTTCAGCGTTCTCTGATTGCAGTCCCGGATCCGTCCGTCGAGGTCAAAGATAAAAATCGCATCATGGGTGTTGTCAAAAATCGTGCGGAGGGCCTGGTCCGATGTCCTTAATCTCTCTTCGCTCACAAGGAGCATGTTGTCGATGGATGGACGCTCGGCTAGCCGCCGCTCCAGTTCCTCGTTTTTTTGTCTCAATCTGGAGATTTCTTCGATAAGTTCCTGATAACCCATGTCTTGTATGTTCATAGGCTTCCTTTATGCCGGGGACGTGTCTCAGGACCGGCGGCTAGGGACGATCCAGTTCTTTGCGCAGTAATCTCAGTAAATCAGAAGCCTTGAATGGCTTCTGGATCAAGTGCAATCCCTTATCGAGAATAAAGTTGGTGTGCACGGCGTTTTCGCTGTAGCCGCTCATAAAAAGACACCGGATATCGGGATTTTCGGCGTGGATTTCATCATAGACGGCACGGCCGCTTTTCTTGGGCATCAAGACGTCCGTCAGCAACAGATCGACCTCGGGCGCATGATCCCGATACAGGCGCAAGGCTTCCTCGCCATCGACGGCGGCAAGCACGCGGTAGCCGGCCAGCTTGAGAATTTCCGTGGCAAGAAAACGGAGTGGATCGTCGTCCTCCACCAGGAGAATGGTCTCGTGCCCTCCCGGAGCAGGTTCCTGCGGTTCCTCGATCGTCTCATCTTTCGTCCGTTCGGTGGCCGGCAGGTAGATGCTGAACCGGGAACCTTTGCCGGGTTCACTGTAGACATGGATCATTCCCTCGTGCTGACGAACGATGCCGTAGACGGTTGCCAGTCCGAGGCCGGTTCCCTGTCCCTGATCCTTGGTGGTAAAAAAGGGATCGAAAATTTTGTTCTTCGTTTCCGGGTCCATGCCGCAGCCGGAATCCGTAATGCTCAACTGTACATACCGCCCCGGTTTCGCCCAGTCATTCCGGGCGCAATAGTCATCGTCGAGCTGGATGTTTCGCGTTTCGATGGACAGTCGTCCCCCATCGGGCATGGCATCCCGGGCATTGATACAGAGATTGATGATCACCTGTTCCATCTGACTCCGGTCGGCGTTCACCGTCCATAACACAGCGCCTGGTTTGAGGTGCAGATCGATGTGTTCGCCGATCAGGCGGTGAAGCATCTTCATCAGATCCTCGATTGTTGAATTCAAGTCCAGCGGACCGAGTTGAAGCACCTGCCGCCGACTGAAGGCAAGCAATTGGCGGATCAGTATGGCCGCTTTCTCTCCGGCCTTGGCGACCTGCTCCAGCTTGCCGCGATTCCTGTCCTCCGGTTCGAGGGAAAGGAGAATCATCTGGGTATAACCCAGGATGGCCTGTAAGATATTATTGAAGTCATGGGCCAGGCCGCCGGCCAGTTGGCCGATGGCTTCCATCTTCTGGGCCTGACGCAGTTGTTCCTCAAGGGCTTTCCGGGCTGTGATATCCTGTGCGACAACGATCGATCCGGCGGACGCATCCGTGCCGTTAAGGTAGGAACGGCTGAGGATGACCAGGATTTCCTCTCCATTTTTTCGCCTCATCCGGAACTGTTGCTTCGCTTCGTCTGCCGAGTACAGTGCCTTCCCCGACGCCTCGTAGTCCTCATCGCTGAAATAGAGGAAACGGGGGCTGCGGCCGATCATCTCTTCCCGGGGATAACCAAAGGTCATCACGGCGAAGTCATTGACCTGCTTAAAGATCCTGCTCCCGTCGACGACGCAGATGGCGAGGGGCGTCTGATCGAAGAGGGTTTGAAGCAGTAGTTCGTTTTGCTTGCTCTCCGTAATGTCACGTCCTGCAGCGGTGATGGCGGTGACCTGTCCGGAGGCGTCTTTTTCCGGAATGGAAATCTGATCGATCCACTGTCCAGTGGGAAGCTGGAACTCCATGCGGATGACCTCCCCGGAGGTAATAATCCGTTCCGTCATCTCGTGCCAGTGCGTGCAGAGTTCCTGGGGGTATCCCATCTCTTCAAAGGTCTTTCCTAAATAGGCCTCGGGGGGGATTCCGGATATCTGCTCTACCACGGGATTCATATAAATGTAGCGGTGGTCTAGATCGACGCGCATGATGGCATCGCGACTGTTCTCCACCAGGGCGCGGAACTTCTCCTCGCTTTCCCGCAGAGCGGCCTCTGCGGCTTTGCGCTGGGTGATATCTCGGACATTGGAGAGGACGACCGGGCCGCTGTCCAGATCGATCCGTTTGAGGGCGACATCGACATCGAAAACGGAGCCGTCGTTTGGCCGTTTCGCCTTCCATTCAAAGGTGATCGTTTCCCCTTTCATGACCCGGTCCCATCGATCCGGCTCCTGATCCATCCGGTTGTCCGCGGATGAGAAATCGTGGAGAATATGCATCGACAGGGCCTGTTCTCGCGATACTCCGTATAAATCCAGCATCTTCTGGTTGCAATCCAGGATTCGCCCTTTAAGGTCATGGATAAAGATGGCATCGTGGGTATTGTCAAAAATCGTGCGGAGGGTCTGCTCCGACGTTTTCAATCCCTCTTCCAGTTTTTTTCGCTTGCTGATATCCCGCGCTACCGTGACCACTCCGCCGAACTCGCCGCTTTTGTTCCGGACAACGGAAAAACTGACCTCCATCCAGAGAAGAGAACCATCCTTCCTGTAAACTTCCGCTTCAAAGGTTCTGACCCTGTTGGAATCGGACACTCCGGCGGTGACCCGTGCCTTCTCTTCCTCAAAGATCGACAGGATGAGTTGATTGGATGCCGGAGAAACAAAATGCGCGAAGGTTTCTTTGCTCGCCTCTTCAACCGTAACACCGCGGATTTGAAAAACGGATGGACTTACATAGATGCACCGCATATCCGCATCCATAACGCGGATAATTTCCGCGGTATGGTCGGTGATGAATCGATATTTCGACTCGCTTTCCAGGAGGGCTTTGTTCGTGTCCCGGAGTTCCCTGTTGGACCGTTCCAAATCTTGAATATCCTGCTTCAAGGTGGAGATTTCATCCCTGAGCTGTTGATATTCCTTATCCTGTACCTTATCTTGTATCTTCATGTGCCACACTTACGGCTCGATGCTCCCATTTCTGCCGGAGGAGAAGGGAAATTCGCGGAATCAGCAAGATTTGTAACCAAGAAATATACCTAGGTTATCTTACCACTTTCATAAAACCTGAGACAAGTGAAAGATTCCGGCTATGAAAATTTGATTTCACGCTAAAAGAGTCGTTACAGGGACGCTGATAAAGAAGTTGGGGAAGAATATTCAAAGCGGACCCGGCATTGGCTGTGCTATTGGTTCCTCGATGTTCTCCGGATCGGCAGCTAGGAACGATCCAGCTCCTTTCGCACGATTCTCAATAAGTCCGTGCTGTTGAATGGTTTTCTGATCAGATGGTATCCCTGCTTGAGGATGAGGTCTGTTTGTCTGGCATTTTGGCTGTATCCAGTCATGAAAAGACAACGGATATCCGGACGGGTGGTGCGAAGTTCATCAAGAACGACAAAACCGCTCTTCTGTGGCATCACAACATCCATCAGCAAAAGATCAACCTCTTTTTCATGCTCCCGGTACAGACGCACGGCATCCTCGCCATCGACGGCAGCAAGAACACGGTAGCCGGCCAGCTTGAGAATTTCCGTGGCGAGAAAACGGAGGGGCTCATCGTCTTCAGCCAGGAGAATGGTCTCATGACCTCCCGGAACAGGTTCCTGGGTGTCTGCAAGGATTCCCTCCTCTGTACGTTCGGTGATGGGGAGATAGATGCTGAATTCGGAACCTTCCCCGATTTTGCTGGCGACATGGATCATACCGTCATGCTGCCGCACGATGCCATAAACGGTAGCCAGGCCCAGACCCGTACCGTGCCCCTCTTCCTTCGTGGTAAAAAAGGGCTCGAATATTCTGCTCTTCGTCTCCTGGTCCATGCCGCAGCCTGAATCGACAATGCTCAGCTGTACGTACCTGCCCGGTCTTGCCCATTCATGTCCGGTGCAGAAATCGTCATCGAACTGGACGTTCCGGGTTTCAATGGAAAGGCGACCTCCCTTGGGCATGGCATCCCTGGCATTGACGCAGAGATTGATGATGACCTGTTGCATCTGACCGGCGTCGGCGTGCACCGTCCACAAATCCTGACTGGGCAATATCTTCAAGTCGATGTTTTCGCCGATCAGACGATGGAGCATCTTCATCAGATCCTCGATGGTCCGGTTCAAGTCAAGCGGCCCGAGTTGAAGCACCTGCCGTCTGCTGAAGGCAAGCAATTGGCGGGTCAGCACCGCCGCTTTCTCTCCGGCCTTTTCCACCTCCCTCAACGTGGCGCGGTTCTTATCCTCCGGTGCGAGGGAAAGCATCAGCATCTGGGTATAACCCAGGATGGCCTGCAAGATGTTGTTAAAGTCATGGGCTATGCCGCCGGCCAGCTGGCCGATGGCCTCCATCTTCTGGACCTGCCGGAGTTGGTCTTCAAGGGCTTTGCGGGCCGTGATATCCTGCACGATGACGATAAATCCTGCGGAAGCGTCCCTGCCGTTGAGATACGATCGGTTGATCAGAGCCCAGATTTCCTCTCCGTTCTTTTTCCTCATCCGAAACTCTTTTGTCGCTGTGTTTGATGAATAAATCGTCTTTCCTGCTTCGGTGTAATCTTCATCGCAGAAAAAGAGGAAGCGGGAATTCCGGCCTAGCATTTCCTCCGGTGGATACCCAAAGATCTCATAGGCATAATCATTGACTTTGATGAGCAGTCGATCCCCATCGGCTACATAGACGGCGAGTGGGGCGGCCTGAAACAGGGAACTCAGCAGGGCTTCATTCTTTTTGGGTTCAGTAATATCGCGAGCCGATGTGATAACCGCCGTGACCTGCCCGGATGAGTCTCCCTCGGGCATAAACATCCAGTCGATCCATCGACCATCGGGGTGAAGGAATTCCAGTCGATGGACCTGCCCGGAGCGAAAAGACTGCTCGAGTTCCTCGTGCCAACCGGGGCAGATATTTTTCGGAAACCCCAATTCTTCATCTGTTTTTCCCGGAAATTGACCGGCGGGGATTCCACTCAGTTCCGCGATCGCCGGGTTAACATAAAGGTAGCGGTGGTTTTGATCAAAACGCATAATCATATCGCGACTGTTCTCCACCAGGGCGCGGAACTTTTCCTCGCTTTCCCGGAGGGCAGCCTCCGCGGCTTTACGCTTCGTGATATCCCGGGACACGGTTAGAATACCGATGAGCTTGCCGTTCCTGTTCCGCAAAAAGGAGAAGACGATCTCCATCCAGATCAGAGAGCCATCCTTTTTATACACTTCCGCTTCCACGGTCCGAAACCTGTTTGGATCTGCCGTTCCGGTGGCTTCCAGCTTCAATTCTTCCTTGAAGAAATCCCGAAGATGCTTCAGGGATTCCGGGGAAAAAATCTCGCTGAGGGTTTGTTTTGACGCCTCCTCAACGGTGAGGCCACGGATTCGCAAAACAGAGGGGCTGATATAGGTGCTCCGCAGGTCCATATCCAGGATACGGATAATGTCTGCAGTATTTTCCGCGATCATGCGATAGGTGGCTTCGCTTTCCAGAAGGGCATCGTCCATTTTCTGCCGTTCCGCCCGGAATTTTTCCAATTCCTTGATTTTTCGCTTCAAATCGGCATTTTCTCCGATCAGTGCCTGATATTCCTGGTCTGGCCTGTCCATATGGATTTCCCTGATTGGTTGCTCCGGTGCTGATCACAAGTGTAAACTGTCGATAAAATAATTTCTATACTGGCAATAAAGTTGAAAAATACCACATTCCCATAATCATAAACAGACATATTTCATCGGGTCAGGTAAGTTATCTTTCTGATTTGTGTTTTGGTAAATGACTCCAAGTTGCCTTTCTTCGGCTAACTGAGCTGGTTTCGTTGTCGGCTCCTCGCCGTCTTGTTCTCTTTTGAATGCAACTCGGTATGAGGAGGGAAAAAGAAAGGAGCGCTTGCCGGATGACCGAGGTCTCCGGCAAGCGCTCCTTGTAAAGACTGGAAATGTTAAAAGCGGCTCATGCCTTGCGCGAAGCGGATTAAAGTCCGCCCGTGCCTTGATATGAAATTGGGATTAAACCACGCCGTAGGCCAGCATGCTGTTGGCCACTTTCATGAATCCGGCGACATTGGCTCCCAGCACGTAGTCTCCCTCTTTTCCATATTCTGCTGCTGCATTGAGGCAGGAAGTATGGATGCTCTTCATGATCTGAAGCAGACGTGTATCAACTTCTTCCCGAGGCCAGGAAAGGCGCATGCTGTTCTGGCTCATTTCCAGGCCCGAGGTGGCCACACCGCCGGCATTGGCCGCCTTGCCGGGACCGTAAATGATTCCATTGTCCTGGTAGATGCGGATCGCTTCCGGGGTGGAAGGCATGTTGGCCCCTTCAGAGATGCAGATGCAGCCGTTTTTCACGAGGGCTTCCGCATGGCTGGCGTCGATTTCATTCTGGGTGGCGCAGGGAAGGGCGATATCCACGTGAAGGCCCTGATTCTTGATCACATCCCATACGCTCTCCCCGATGTAGCAGCTGGTTGTGCTGGAATACTTATCGGCGTATTCACTGATGCGTCCTCTCCGGACATTCTTCAGTTCCATGACATATTCGCACTTTTCGTAGTCGATCCCCGCTTCGTCGACAATCGTTGAGCTGGAGTCGCAAAGCGTAATGACCTTTCCTCCCAGGCGATTGACTTTTTCGATGGCATACTGGGCAACATTTCCGGAACCGCTGATGGCGACCGTTTTGCCCTTGAAATCGAGGCCGCGCCACGCAAGCATTTCCGCGGCAAAATAGACGCAGCCGTAACCTGTTGCTTCCGGTCGAATGAGGCTTCCGCCGTAATCCAGGCTCTTGCCTGTCAAAACGCCCGTATGCTCGTTGACCAGCTTCTTGTAATACCCATAGAGGTAGCCGATTTCCCGGCCGCCCACGCCGATGTCACCTGCCGGTACATCCGTGTCAGGACCGATGTGCCGGAAAAGCTCGCGCATGAAGGCCTGGCAGAAGCGCATGACTTCGTTGTCCGATTTGCCTTTGGGGTCGAAGTCGGAGCCGCCTTTTGCGCCACCCATGGGAAGGGTCGTCAGCGAATTCTTGAAGATCTGTTCGAAACCGAGGAATTTCAGGATGCTGAGATTGACGGAGGGATGAAAGCGCAGTCCACCTTTATAGGGACCGATGGCGTTGTTGAACTGAATCCGGAATCCCCGATTGACCTGCACCTCGCCTTTATCGTCCACCCAGGGAACCCGGAAGGTGAGCACCCGGTCGGGCTGTACGATTCGTTCATAGATTTTTGCCTTGACGAACTCCGGATGTTTCTGTGCCGTGGGCTCCAGAGTCAAAAGCACTTCCTCCGCCGCCTGATGAAATTCAAATTCGTAAGGGTCCTGCTGTTTAATCTTGTCAATAACATCGCCGACTACGGACATCTGTTGAACCTCCATGTATAAAAAATTATGAGTAAAAACGATTGTATAAAACCCGATAAAACTAAGTTTTACAATCAGGCTAAAGCCGTTTCTTTTATAGGGCCAATCCCTATAATAGCATAGGGTAATACCCTAACAGACAAAAGCGGTAAGACAGGGCGAGACGGATGGTATCTCCTCAATTCGCTTTATTGAATGAAAATTGGGCAGTTTCCTTGTGGAATTGTAAGAGCTGGCGCAGGTTGCGTAAAGATAACCTGCAATCACAGGAGGTGGCGCAATAGCCAACGCTGGAAGCCTCTGCGCGGATAGCAGAGGCTTCCAGCGTTTAATCGGTCAGGATAGGCAAAGCAAAGGCAGGAAGAGAAAATCCTGCAGTGCCAGATACTTCGGCTTCTCTAAAAGATATAAAATGGAGCCGAGGGGAAAAATCATGCCGCACGACGACGGCGGATTGCCGCGAGGCCGACCAGGCCGCTGCCGAGGAGCAAAACGGCACCCGGAAGAGGAACGGCGCTCATGCTTTGAACTCCACGCCCCATGAAGTAGGTAGAGGCGGCGGCATAGCCTGAGTTGCCCGTCTCCGGATCGATTTGCGAAATAGCCTGATAACCCCAATCGTTGATGCGCAGAACCTGAGCCGCCGAGGTCCAATGTCCTTTATCATAGATATAACTTTTTCTCGTTAAGTTGAAACTATAAGACGTCAAGTCGCTCAGGCCGCTGAAGGAGGCATTGAAATCGCCAAAACCACTGAAATTTTTCTGTGCCACAAAACTTCCCTCCGTCAGATTTGTAACGCCGAAAACAAAGGCATTGACCTGCACCCCGAGTCGGTTCTCCAGCGAATAAGTGCCCGTACTTTTAAAGGTGATCGTTGCGTGATCCTGAGAAGTCAGATTCACAGTCACCGTACCGTAATTATACACCTTGCCGCCGTTGAGCTCCGGACTGGCGTACATGAGGTTATAAGAGCACAGATCAGCAAAAGCATTGGAAGCGAAAAGGAAAAGAGAAAGGAGACAGACGAAAAAAATCCTCTTCCTGCTGAATCCCCGACAATAATTTGAGCTTTTCATGAAATACCTCCTTAAAAATAAAATTTGTTTGAGTTTGAAACCGACTGTATTTCAATCGGTCAGGATAGGCGAAGCAAAGATAGGAAGAAAAAATGCCCTCAATGCCGGATCCTTCGGTGACTCCTAAAGATATAAAATGGAGCAGAAGGAAAAATCATGCTGCACGACGACGGCGGATTGCCGCGAGGCCGATAAGGCCGCTGCCGAGGAGCCAAAAGGCGCCCGGAAGAGGAACGACGGATTTACCGTCACCAGCGGCGTAGCCTGAATTGCCCTGCTGCGGTACGATGTGCGCGACGGCCAGGTAACCCCAGTCGTTGATGTGCAGAACCTGATCCGCCTGGGTCCAATGGCTCGTCGAGTTATTTGTTACGTCAAAACTGAAAGACGTCGTCTTGCCTATTTTGTCGAAGGAGACGTTAAAATCTCCGAACTTACTGAAATTCTTCTGATTTACAAAGCCTCCATCGGTCCAGTTCGAAACGCCGAAAACAAAGGCGTTGACCTGTACGCCGAGTCGGTTCTGCATTCTGTAATCGTCCAGACTTCCAAAGGTAATCGTTGCCTGATCTTGGGCGGTCAGATTCACCGTCACCGTCGCGTAATTGTCCATCGCGCCGCCGTTGAGCTCCTCATTGGCGTAGATGAGGTTGAAGGAGTAGAGATCAGCCGAAGCATTAGATGCGAAAAGAAGAAGAGAAAGAAGGCAGACGAAAAAGATTCCTTTTCTGTTGAATCCATGAAAATATCTTAAATTTCTCATAAATCACCTCCTTGAAATAAAGATTTGTTCGAATGTGGACACGACTGTCTGCCTAATTAGGAAGCACAGACCCTCTTTTGATGAGATCCTTCGTTGACTTTCAGCTTGTGCGTCATGTGTGAAAAAATTCACATATGAGTATCACCCTATATAAATTTATTTCAAAAAAATCAATATCTGAAATTCTGGATTTTATTTGAGATGAAATTCCAGGATTGGCTGCCATCAAGTATGAATGTCTGCGAATCGTTGAAAAAATCATGAAAACGGTGGTTGTCTGGTCCAGTGAGGATAAAGAGGAGATAAAAGGTCTTTGGCCAGAGGAGGGGGAAAAAGGAAGAGAGAAATGGGGCAGAGAAAATTATCTGCTGGATCCTGCCGAAGATTTCCGGAAGGAGAAGAGCCGATGCAGATCCTGCATCGGCTCTTCTCCTTCTAATTTCTTGCTTTCGGCGCTTTGTTTTATTTCTTGAAGATGCCGCCCTTTCTTCTGATGACTGCAAGTCCCAGCAAGCCGGGGCCGAGCAACCAGACAGCTGCCGGAAGAGGAACGGGGGTAGGATCCTTGATCCAGGTGGAGTCATCAGGGTCGGGTAAAATTGTGGGAATGCCTTGAATGTGTGCAGCAATGTGAGCGCTATCGCCGGTTCCTGCGTTCAAATAGGCGAAATCATTCGCGGTAAGGCCACTTTCGGTCAGAGTGAGAATGATGGTTTCGCCGACCCCATCAAAACGGCTGGCCGATTTTGTTTTAAATTGCAACTCGATATCATAACCATGGCTGCCGCCGGCCTTTTGTTTGTCCTGGTCTGTGGCGATGATTTTATTAACGGTCCCGTTGGAGGTGCCGCCCGTCCATTTGATAGCCAGATCGCTCGGATCGACGGTCGAACGAACATTAAAATCCACCTGACTGATGAATTCACTGGCTACACCAAGGCTGGAGGTCAAGGTTAAGGTGACCTTTCCGGAGGCTCCTCCATCATCGAAGGTCGCCATCAGCCACCCGTTGGAAGTAAGGGGGGAGCTCGGGTCAACTTTCCCGGTAAAGGCAGTGTCCAAACTGTAAGATACAATACTGGCCTGCGCCTGCCCTCCTACAAAACCAAAAATGATCGATAGTGCTGCCAGCAGTGTCCATTTACCTGTTATCTTCATGCCATGACTCCTTATTTCAACCATTTATTAAAATAGGCTTATAAATTCTGATTGGTTACGGATACCCTTCCTTTAATGCTTCAATAAAATCATAAGCAAATACAGTACCTCGCGAATCTTTGGCCTTCTGTCTCCAAACCCTTCGTATTGATAACAATGCAAAAACGCTAGAGAATCTTATCTATGGTCGAATATTGTCAGTGCGCCTCACCCGCGTGAAAGACAGATGATAGGGCATATTTTGACATAATCTTATCACACAGGGTTGTAAGGTTTCTAATATGGTAACTTGGATCTTGAAATGGAGCTGATAGAGGGCTTAAGGCATGCCGGTTGCGATATGTCGCAAATGCGTATGAGCGGAGAAGTAGCGAGGCCGAGCATCCGACTGAGCGAAATCAATCAGGCTGGCAAAGTGTGGTGTGAATCAATGAAGGTCTTGACCTACGAAGCCCTCTACCCCCTTCTTAAAAAGAGGGTAGAGGAAAGGAAAATTATGCTGCCTTCCGACGGCGAATTGCCACAATGCCGATCAAGCCGCTGCCTAGGAGCCAGACAGCGCCCGGAAGAGGAACCGGGTTTCCGTTGCCGGCTGCGAAGCCAGTGCCACTCATTCCCTCCGGTTTGATGTGAGCAGCAGCGTACATACCACTTCCGTTAAACGTTAGAACAGATTGTGCAGAGCCCCAAGCAGTCAGGGACGTATTGACCAAGGTGATTATGAACTGATCTACATTACTGTTATTCTTAAAAGATGCATTGAACTTGCCAAAGCCATCCAATGAGCCGCTGAAGGAGTTTCCCTCGCTCGGTGTGGCTGTAAAACCCGTTGAATTAACCTCTACACCTAATTGTGCTCCAAGGTCCCAACCAGTTAAAGCATCAAAGGTAATTGTTGCATTATACCCGTCAGTGCGGTTGACGGTCACTTGGGCGTAATTTGCTATTGCACCCCCATTCAGATCTGGATTGGCATAAATGAGGTTGAATGAGTAAAGATCAGCCCATGCACTGGTAGTGAAGAGAAGAAGCGAAAGCAGGCATACGAAGAGGACCCCCTTTTTGCTGAACCCATTAAACAATTTTTCCCGTTTCATAAAACACCTCCATCAAAAAATCATGCTTATTTAGCCGCGAATAATTTACTTGATACAAAGGTATTGGATGCCGTCCCTTTGCTTCTTCTCATTTTTCATCACGGCCACTGAATCTCTTGAAGTATACTTTATAGACGAATTCAAAAAACAACAATTGGGGAATATCCTTATTTTATCTAAGAAAAAACGGAAAATGGGGACTCCGAATATTCTTAATTTTCAACATCGTTAAATAACGAAGCTCAAGATTTCCCTATGGCTGGAAGAGTGAAAAAAAGTCGCTGAAGAGAAGAGATTGCTGGAGAGTTGATAAAATTTTTTATCTGAAAGATATGAGGCACTCCTCAATTTGAAGCTGTTGAAATCCTTCCTATGGGGTGCTCTGTACCCACTGGATGGCGTATTTGAGAAGATCCGTGCCGTCTGCCAGCTTCAGTTTTTCCTTGATGTGGGCGCGGTAGGATTCGATGGTCTTGACGCTGAGATGCAGCTTTTCCGCGATTTGACTGGTTTTGTACCCCTGACCGATCATCCGGAAGACGGTCAGCTCCCGGTTGCTCAACAAATCGATTGGGGAGCTGACGGCCCTGTCCTCGCTCGAGACCATTTTTTCCAGCATGGAGGTGGCTATCTTCTCGCTCACAAAGATTTCCCCGGCCAGAACCCTGCGGATGGCCACGAGCAGCTTCTCCAGGGCTTCCTGTTTCATGATGTATCCCCTGGCACCCGCCCTGAGGGCCCGTTCGGCAAAGAGAGACTCATCGTGCATGGAGACCACGAGCGCGGGGAGATCCCGATGGGTCAGTTTGACCGTTTTGATCAGTTCAATGCCGTCGATGCCGGGGAGGGAAATGTCGACAATGAGCAGGTCGGGCTTATGCGCCTCGATCTTTTCCAGAGCCCGCTGGGCGTTGTCGGCCTCGGCAACGACCGTCAGATCCGGCTCCGAATTGATGAGCAGAGAGAGTCCCTTGCGGAGAATCGGATGATCATCGACAATGAGTACCCGTTTTTTTGTCATTTTGAATCAATCTCCACTACGGTTCGTAAAGGAACAGGTCACCCTTGTCCCCCCCGTCTCGCCATCGCCGATTTCCAGTGAGGCCCCGATCATGGAGGCGCGGTACCCCATGATATTCAGGCCCATGCCTTTTCCCTGATTGACGGCGTTGCGGATGCCGCAGCCGTTGTCTGAAATGGAAAGGACAACGGCATCCTCCCGCTGCCGGAGGGCAACCGTGACGGTATCGGCCTTGCCGTGTTTGATGGCGTTGTTCAGGGCCTCCTGCACGATGCGATAGAGATGCGTCGCCACCGCCGGATCGGGAATCCGTATCTTTTCCTCATAAATAACAGGGCAGGAAATGCCGAAGAGTTTTTCCACATTGCCGGCCAGTGAACAAAGGGCCATCCGCAACCCCTCCGCTTCCAGTCTCACCGGATTCAGGCCACGGGCAAACCCTCGCGTCATCGTGATGGCCTGATCGATCAGTTCCACAATTTCAGACACATCGGCAGGTTCCAGCTTTCGGTGTTCGGCGATTTTTTTTTCGAGCACCTTCCCCATGAATCCGATTCCCGCCAGATGCTGGCACAAACTGTCATGGAGATCCTGCCCGATCCGCCGCTGCTCCCTGCCGCTGATTTCCAGGATCTCCCTCTCAAGACGCTTCCTGCGGGTGATATCCCGGACAATGGCCAGGACGTTGTTGGGAGGATAGGGAACCATGCGGACTTCAAAGTCCTTGCGCTCCTCTGAAAAAGGGATGTTCTGTTCAAAGAGTTGAATCCCCCCTGTTTCCAGGGTATGCCGCACGTAGGCCATGATCTGGTCGATCAGCCGGCGGGGCAGGATCGATTTCAGCTCCTCGATGTCGTACAGGTTTCGACCTAGGAAGTCAGGCGGAATAAACCTGGTGAGATCAAACTGTCCCTGATGGAAACCGAGAAGTACACCCTCCTCATTAACCTGAAACATCAGGTCGGGAATGGCGTCGAGGAGTGCCCTGTTCTGGGATTGACTTTCCTGGAGAGCTTCCTCGGCCCGTTTCCGGACGACCATTTCTCCGATTCGCTCTGCGATGACCTTGATCAGGCTCCGCTCTTCTTTCAGGAAAGGTCCTTCATCCTGTTGCGGTCTTTCCTCGCTGTAAAAAACATCCAGGAAACCTGCCTCATTGCCATGGAGAAGGACTCGCTGTGTTTGTCTCCAGCTTGTTTCCGAAAAAAAAGCGCTTTGAAATTTCATGTCGCCCAGGATAATCCGGCTGCAGGCAAGATCCGGATACTTCCAGGCTTTGGGGATGACGTCCACGGTTTGTTGCAGGGCCTCTTCCAGGGTGAGGCCCTGTTTCTCCATGATGCCTGAAATCTCATAGAGGCAGTTTAATTCCTTGACGCGTTCCGTAAGCTGGTCGGTCAGCTCAACGAGAATCCTCTGGGATTTTTTGAGTTTCCGTTCGGATTCCCGAAACTGCTCAATCTGTTGTTCCGCCTTCTTTAAGGCGACGGAAAGACCGGGGCCCGTTCTGTCTTGAAAGGTCTTAACTGCTTTGTTCCGGTTGTTCCTTTCCTCTTTTTCTTTGCCCATGGGCAAACAAGTCTCATTTAATATCGTTGTGATAGCTCTGTAGCGACTTCGCCCGGCCATGGCCCTGCCGGAATGCGGCGATTCCCTTGACGGCTGCCGCTGCTGCCGCGATCGTCGTGATATAGGGGATCCTGTATTTGATCGCCGCCTTGCGGATGTAGGAATCGTCATAGGCACTCGTCCGGCCGCTCGGCGAATTGATGATCAGCTGGATTTCTCCGTTTTTGATGCTGTCGACGATATTGGGCCGTCCCTCGTGCATCTTCAGGATCGTCTGGGCGTCAATGCCGTGCTCCTCGAGGTACTGCTTTGTTCCCTTCGTCGCGATGAGACGGAAGCCCAATTCCTGACACTTCTTGGCGATGCTGAGGATCCCGCCCTTGTCCTTCGGCTCCACCGTCAAAAGGACAGTTCCTTCCCCGGGCAGAACCGCCTGGGCCGCTTCCTCCGCCTTGAAGAAGGCGAGACCGAAAGAGCCGGCCAGACCTAGGACCTCGCCGGTGGACCGCATCTCCGGTCCCAGAACTGGGTCGACCTCCTGGAACATGTTGAAGGGGAAAACCGCTTCCTTGACGCCGAAGTGGGGAATCGGCCGGGTGGACAGATTGAGTTCCGACAGCTTCTTTCCCAGCATGACCTGGGTGGCGATCCGGGCCATGGAGATGTTGCAGATCTTGGAGACCAGGGGCACGGTCCGGGAGGCCCGCGGGTTGGCTTCCAGGATGTAGACGACATCGTCGGCGATGGCGTACTGGATGTTCATGAGGCCCACCACCTTGAATTCGATGGCGATGGTCCGAGTGTACTCATTAATCGTTTCGAGATGTTTGGGGGCGATGCTGATCGGCGGAATGACGCAGGCGGAATCACCGGAATGGATGCCCGCCAGCTCGATGTGCTCCATCACGGCGGGGACGAAGGCGTCCGTTCCGTCGGAGATGGCGTCGGCCTCCGCCTCGATGGCGTTTTCCAGGAACTTGTCGATGAGGATGGGCCGTTCCGGGGTGACGCCCACCGCCGCGATCACATAGCGCTTCAGCATCTCCTCGTCATGAACGACTTCCATGCCCCGTCCTCCCAGGACATAGGAGGGACGCACCATGAGGGGATAGCCGATCCGGTTGGCGACGACGAGGGCCTCCTCCAGATTGCTGGCCATTCCCGATTCCGGCATGGGGATTCCCAGCTTGCGCATCATCTTCCGGAAGCGGTCCCGGTCCTCGGCGAGGTCGATGGTTTCCGGAGAGGTTCCGATGATCCGGACCCCCGCCTTTTCCAACTCCCCGGCGATATTCAGGGGGGTCTGGCCGCCGAACTGGGCGATGACCCCTTCCGGTTTCTCCTTTTCGTAAATGCTCAGGACGTCCTCCACCGTAAGCGGTTCGAAATAGAGCTTGTTGGAGGTGTCGTAATCCGTCGAGACGGTTTCGGGATTGCAGTTGACCATGATGGACTCGTACCCCTCGTCCCGGATGGCGAAGGCCGCATGGACGCAGCAGTAGTCGAACTCGATGCCCTGGCCGATACGGTTGGGGCCGCCGCCCAGGACCATGATCTTCTTCCGGTCGCTCACCGCCACCTTGTCGGGGGCGTTGTAGGTGGAGTAGTAGTAGGCCGCGTTTTCCACGCCGCTGACGGGAACGGGTTCCCAGGCTTCGACGACGCCCAGGGCGATGCGCTGCTTCCGGATCTCCGGTTCCGGAACGCCCAGGATCTGCGCCAGATAACGGTCCGCAAAGCCGTCCTTCTTCGCCTGGACCAGCAGTTCATTCGGCAGGGCTTTCCCTTTGTACTGCAGAATTTTTTCTTCGAGATCCACCAGTTCCTTCATCTGCTCGATAAACCAGCGCTTGATGTGGGTCTTGGTGTGGAGCAGGTCGAGATCGGCGCCTTTGCGGATCGCCTCGTACATGATGAACTGCCGTTCGCTGGAAGGCTCCGAGAGGCGCTCCAGCAGATCGTCGAGACTCTTTTCGTGAAAGTCCTTGACGAACCCGAGGCCGTAGCGGCCCTTCTCCAGGGAGCGGATCGCCTTCTGAAAGGCCTCCTTGTAATTCTTGCCGATGCTCATGACCTCGCCCACAGCGCGCATCTGGGTCCCCAGTTTGTCCTGGGCGCCCTTGAACTTTTCGAAGTCCCACCGGGAAAACTTGACCACGACATAATCGCCCCAGGGGGTGTACTTCTCCAGGGTTCCTTCCCGCCAGTAGGGTATCTCGTCGAGGGTCAGTCCGCCCGCGAGCAGGGAGGAGACCAGGGCGATGGGGAATCCCGTGGCCTTTGAGGCCAGGGCGGAAGACCGGGAGGTCCGGGGATTGATCTCGATGATGACGACCCTGCCCGTTTCCGGATTGTGGGCGAACTGGATGTTCGTCCCGCCGATGACCTGGATGGCTTCCACAATGGCATAGGAGTATTTCTGGAGGCGCTCCTGGAGTTCCGGGGCGATGGTGAGCATGGGGGCCGTGCAGTAGGAGTCTCCCGTATGGACGCCCATGGCGTCGACATTCTCGATGAAGCAGACGGTGATCATCTGGTTTTTCTCGTCGCGGACGACTTCCAGTTCCAGTTCTTCCCAGCCGAGAACGGACTCTTCGACGAGGATCTGCCCTACGCGGCTGGCCGAGATGCCGCGACTGGCCACGATCCGGAGTTCTTCCGAATTATAGACGAGGCCACCCCCGGTGCCACCCATGGTATAAGCCGGACGGATGACCACGGGATAGCCGAGTTCGGCGGCGATTTTTTCCGCCTCCTCCACGGTATAGGCCGGTTCGCTCTTCGGCATGTCAATGCCCAGGCGGGTCATCGTCTCCTTGAAGGCGATCCGGTCTTCGCCCCGCTCGATGGCATCCACCTGAACGCCGATGACCTTGACGCCGTATTTTTCCAGAATTCCCAGTTTGGCAAGTTCCGCCGTCAGGTTCAATCCAGTCTGTCCCCCGAGGTTGGGGAGGATGGCATCGGGTTTTTCATTTTCGATGATTTCAATCATGGACTGGACGTTCAATGGTTCAATGTAGGTGACATCGGCCATTCCTGGGTCCGTCATGATTGTGGCGGGATTGGAGTTGACCAGGACAATTTCGTAACCGAGTTTCCTTAGGGCCTTGCAGGCCTGGGTGCCGGAATAGTCAAATTCGCAGGCCTGTCCGATGACAATGGGCCCGGAACCGATAATCATGATTTTTTTGAGATCGTCGCGCTTCGGCATGAGGGGCATCCTCCTGAAAAAAGAATTTGTGGGGCAGTTTGAAGATGTACAGATTTGTATCAACAAAACGGGATGGGAAACAAAAATGTGCCCGACACGGGCGGACTATAGGTAAGTCAGCCGGACTTGTCAAGAGATATAAAAGGGTTAAATATCGGTGTCTTTCATCCAGTTTTTCCCGCCGAGCATCCTGGCGACGATCATGCTGCACACATTGTCGCCCGTAGAATTGACCAGAGTGGCCGGGGGATCGACGAGAACGCCGATCATGGAGATGATGGGAAAGGCCTCCAGGGGAAATCCGTAAAGGGAGATGATGAGCAATTCGCCGATAAAGCCGCCGCCGGGAATCCCGCTCATGACGATTCCGCTGAGCAGGGCGATGCCCACCGCCGTCAGGAGGGTCCCCGTGCCGGAGAAGTCCAGGGAGAAGATACCGAAGAGAAAGGCGATCTTCAGGACCGCCGCCAGACAGGAGCCATCCATGTGGATCGTCGCGCCGATGGGGATGACGAGTTCGCTGATGTCCCTCGGAACGCCGCTCTGGTTGGCCGCCTCCAGATTGGGCGGAATGGCGGCGACGCTGCTGCCCGTGGCGAGGGCCGTCAAGGCCGGCGGGGTGATATTTTTCCAGAAGGTCCGCACTCCCAGCCCCTGGCCGGCGAGATAGGCGTAAATCGAGAAGCCGGCAAAGAAGTAGAAAATCGTCAGAGGGTAATAGAGGGTCATGGCCCGGAAGTAGGAGCCCAGGAGCTCCGGACCGAAAACTCCCGTGAGATAGGCGAAATAGGCGCAGAGGCCCACCGGGGCGTAATACATGATCAGATCGATCACCTTCATCATGACGTCGCTGGCCGAGGCCAGAAAATCGGCGAAAACCCGGCCTTTCTCCTTCAGGGAGGAGGTCGCCAGCCCGATGAGAATAGCGAAGAGGATGAGGGCCAGCATGTTCTTCTTCGACAGGACATCGGGAAAATCCGGGGTGGTAAGGGCCTTGACGATCTGGTCCGCCGTGTTCAACGATTGAAGGTCTCCGGTCGATTGCAGGGAAATGTGAACCCCCGTTGCCGGCGGATAAAAGGAAACCCCGATTAGCATGAGCACCGAGGACACGATGCCGGTCAGCGTAAAGACCGCCATCATGGCAAAGAGAATTTTCCCCAGCCGTCGGCCGTTGGTCATTCCCGCAACCGCCGAGGAAATGGAAAAAAACACGAGGGGAACCAGAGAGGTGAAGAGGAGGTTGAGGAAGATATCGCCCAGGGGTTTGAGGAGGGCCGCATCCTTTTTGAGCAGCAGGCCCAGCCCGGAGCCGATCGAAATGGAAAGGAGCAGCAACAGGCTGAATCCGTAAGATTTGATAAAGGTGAGGGACTTTGTCTTCATGGATTGTCCGGAATAGCCGGTGGGCTCAGGTGGCTTTTTAACGGCAACAGGTCTGATAAGTCAAGAAAAATGACGGATTTCCCTTGGTAAATTTGTCTTTCCGGGAAAAGGAGAGACGCCCCTGCCGCCCTTCAGCGGTCCTCCTGAAGAACAAAGCGGATGGGAACATCCCCCCAGGAACGGATTCGAAGATCATTCTTCTCTGCCGGGATGAATTTCCATTTCCGAACCGCTGATAGGGCGGCCTGATCCAGGATCGCATAACCCGATGACTTTTTCACCAGCAGTTGCCCCGGCGTGCCATTTTCCAGGATCTCCACGGATATCAGAACCAGTCCTTCATACCCCTTCCGCCGTGCCGCCTGCGGATAGATGGGTGGAGGGGTTTGCTTATAGCGGGAAAGGGTTAAGGAGGAAGTTCTTCCGCCTTCACTGTCCGGTCCGCCGCTTTTCTGAATCCCGCGACCGGAGGCCAGCGCCTCTTTTCCCTGTCCTTTTCCAGCTTCTATAAACGATGCAGGTGGGGCAGTCCCGATTCGTTCCATCTGCAGATCGGAACCTGCCGGCACTGAAATCTTTCGCTCCTGAACAGCGACTCTTTTCTCCGCTTCGATCGGATCGGGGAAAAGAAGCGTTTCCCCTGGTTTTTTCTGTGCCTGACTTTTGGATGCTCGTCCGCCTGCTGCCGAATTTTCCGGCAGAGCTTTTATCGAGATGCTTTCCCTTTTCTTCCCCCCGTCAGCGGATTTTGACTTTTCCCCCTGGACGCTTGATGACGATGCCTGGGTAGGAAAGGAGGGCGAAAAGGCGACCAGAGAAACTTTCAGTTCAGGTGAGGGTTCCATCCTTGCCGGAACGGAGAACGGCTCGCCAGCCGTGATGACCAGCAGGATCGCCAAGCCGTGCACCACAAGAGATGCCATCCCGGCATAGAGGGAGTCTTTTCCGGGGATGGTCGGCAGAGTGGGTTTCCAGAAGAGATGTGGAATGGAAATCGTCTGGTCCTGTTTCATCATCGCGCGACTCACTTCTTCCGGCCTGGTTTTGCCTGCTGTCCCTGCGGCTCCATCCGTTCCGGGTGAAGAATCCAGGCGATCTCCTCCAGTCCCTGAACGATCCTCGGGGAAAAGCGATCCGTCAGGTCGGCGTTCACAGCATAGATCCGCGAATTCCGCACGGCCGGGATGTCCTTCCAGCGGCTCCAGGATACCAGGTCTGCTTTCTGGAAGGCTTTACCTCTCATGGAGGACAACAGGATGACCTCCGGTTTTTCCGAAATCAGGGATTCCATGCTGTAGCGGGGATATTTCCCGAAGGCGTGGGCCGCAATATTCTGCCCCCCGGCCATGGCGATCAATTCCGAATAAATGGTATTCCGGCCCACGGAAACCAGGGGATTCGAATCGATCTGGACAAAGACTTTCGGCTTTGGGCAGGAAGCCGTCAGGGATATGATCCGCTCAGCCCTTTTTTTCATTGTGTCGACCAGTTGCCGGGCAGCGGCTTCCCGTCCGGTGATCCTGCCGAGATTCAGGATGGTTTGATAAATGTCGGAGAATCTCTGCGGATTCGTCACGTAGACCGCAAGTCCGGCTTTCTCCAGCTTGTTTACGGCCTCTTTCCGGTTTCCATTGGTGGTCCCGATCACCAGGTCCGGGGAAAGGGCGAGGATTCGCTCCAGGGAGAGATGCACATAGCTTCCCACTTTCGGTTTGATTTTTGCCGCCTCGGGATAGTTGCTGAATTGGGAGACGCCCACGATTTCCTTCTCCAGTCCCAGGGCGAAAAGAATCTCCGATATGTCCGGTGCCAGGGAAACGATTCTCCGGGGAGAGGCGGGAACGAAGACGCGCCTTCCCGCTTCATCCACCACAGTGCCTGCCTGGGCAGGGGAAAAAACCGCCAGAAGAATCAGGATGGATGCGACACGGAACATTCCTTTTGTTGCCCGGTGGCCAATCATTTCTTCTCCCCTTTTGAATCCGGTTTTCCCAACCATATCCGAACAAATTAAAACTTCAGGGATATCCCGCCCTTGACGGTTATTCCCGGCAGCGGATAGTAGCCGTTGTAATAGATCAGGGCCGATTTCTCGTCGGTGAGATTTTCCACGCCGACGAAGGCGGAGAATTTCAGCGTCTTCAGCTCCGACCGGTAATAAAGGAAAAGATTGCAGAGGGTATAGTCGTCAATCTTTTCCTTGCTGTTGCTGAAGTCTCCCCCTTGATAGGCCTCTCCGACGTACCTGATCTCCGGGTTCAGCTCCAGGCCGTAGGGGAGGTATAAGATAACCCCGGCATTCCCCAGAATTTCTGAAACCAGCGGCACATCCTTCCCGTCATTTGGTCCATTGCGGAATTCCGTGTTGCGGTAAGACATCTGTCCGTACACCTTGGCCACCTTCTCCCAGAGATAGGAGGCGCCCAGTTCGATGCCCTCGTGGCGGGTTTTGTCCAGATTCTGATTGACCCAGTTGGCATCCGGGGCGATTTCGTCTTCCATATCGATCCGGTACAGGGTCAGATCCAGGGAGAGATTGGGGAGCGGAAACAGGTTGACCCCCACCTCGTAGGTCTTGCCTTTTTCCTTGTCGAGATCCATATTGAAGGTATCCCAGCCGTAACCGTAATAGGAGGCCTGTTCATCGAGAAAGGGGTAGCGGAACACCGTTGCGTACTTGGCAAAGACCTTCGACTTTTTCCCGATCATCCATGTCAGGGCCGATTCGAAAGCCTCGGCCTTATGTGTCTTCTCGTCATCGAAGACCTTCGTCCCGTTCGTCAACTTTTCCGTTCCCTCAATTCTAGCCCTTTCCGTTCGATACCCGAGGGCTAGAATCAGATCCTCCAGGAGGTACAGTTCGTTTCGGGCATAGAATCCGAGACTTTTCCGGGACAAATCGGCGGTATTGATCCTTGAATGCTGTTCCCGGTCCAGAAAGCCGTCCTTGTCCAGTTCTTCGTCATAATAGTCCAGTCCGAAGAGGAGTTTGTTCTTGTGGTTGAAAATATCCCTTTCCAGGACGTAGCGTGGCGTGATCCCGTAGGAGTCCAGGTTTACCTGGGAGTAGGAAGACATGGACCGATAGTTGGCGGTGATTTCCTTGGCGCCATAGAGAAACTGGATGGAGAAGCTCCCGGCATCGCCGAAGTGGGCTTCCAGGCCTAGATTGGTATGGAAGTCTTTATTTACCCCGTCGTCGTCGGGGTTGCCGGCCTGTCTCCGGTCCTGTTTGTATTGGGCCTTGGTGAGAGAACCGGGCAACTCGAAGTCCGTACGGTTATAGGACAGGGCAAAAGAGGCGTTCCAGAACTCACTGCCCGAGTATCCCAGATTGAGGCCCGCCCCCCGTGAGGTATACTTCGATCGATCCCGGTAGCCCTGCATCCCTGAATTCTCTCCGTTCAGGGCATAAGAAACCTTCCCTTCCGAGCCGCGGATACCCACCTGCTCGTCGTGAAGACCGTAACTGCCGGCAATGACCGAAGCGGAGGCTTCAGGTTTTCCCTCCCCCTTCTTCGTGATGATGTTGATCACCCCGGCGATGGCGGAATCCCCATAGAGGACGCTTCCGGCGCCCCGGATGACTTCAACCTTTTCGATGTTGCAGAGAGAAATCTGAAGCCAGTTGACGGCATTCATGTCCGGTTTGTTCAGCCGTTTGCCGTCCAGCAGAACCAGGGTCTTTCCGGAAGGGTTGTCTCCGCCGAAGCCCCGAAGATCAATGGTGGCCTGGGAGGGGTTGCCGCTGTATGTCCGGACCTGGATGCTTTCCAGTTTCTGGAGGACCTCCACGAGGCTGGTGGCCCCGGATTCCTCGATATCTTTGGCCGTAATGACGCTGACGTTGGCCGGCACCGAACGAATCTCTTCCGTATCTCTCGTTGCCGTGACGACGACTTCTTCCATCGGGACGGCGCTTGTTGCCTGCTGACTGTAAACCGGCGGGCAGAAAAACGCCCAACCTATCAATAACCCAGATAAAATTGCTGTAAATATGTGACGCATGCTGTCTCCTTTCCCCCTCGGGAATCAAGTTATTTGATCCGTCAGATAAGTCTCCTGGCTCACGGCTTGACCTGCTTTCCACGCCTTCCCGAATTTGCGGAGAAACTCAGTGGCAACCTGTGGATTTTGTGCCGTTTACAGTTGCGGGGCAGCGCCGGCTTTTACCGGCTTCCTTGGATCTGACAGACGTTGTGGCAATAATGAGATCCGCGGCAATCCGTTTTCCGGATGGCGGTCGATCGTTACCCGGGTTTCATACACCTCCCGGATGTTGGTTTCGGTAATGATTTCTTCCGGGCGTCCCTCTGCGAAGAGGCTCCCCCGATTCAACAACAGGAGCCGGTCGCAGTAGAGGGACGCCGTATTGATGTCGTGGGTCACGACGATCACTGTCAGGCCCTGGTCCCGGTTCAGGGCTTTCAGCAGATCGAAAATGGCCGTTGTGTGCTTCATGTCCAGATAGGCCGTGGATTCGTCGAGGAAGAGGAGCTGCGGTTCCTGGGCCAGGGCTCGGGCGATATGGACCCGTTTTTTCTCTCCGCCGCTCAGGTCCGCCAGATTTCGGGAGGCCAACGGAAGCGTGCCCGTGGCCGCCATGGCCTGCCGGACGATGGCAAAGTCCTGTTCCCTTTCGAATTGCAGTCGTCCCAGATGGGGCGCCCTGCCCATGAGGACGCATTCGTTGACCTTGAAGGGGAAAAGTTCCGGGGAATCCTGGGCCACAAAAGCCATTGTCCGGGCCAGGGCCTTCCTTGGAATTTTCCGGAGATCCCTTCCCTGAAGGGTCACTGTCCCCTGTCCGGGGAAAAGAATCCCATTGCAGAGCCTGAGCAGCGTGGTTTTCCCCGAGCCGTTCGGCCCGATAATCCCCAGAAATTCTCCCTGCACCACGTCGCAGGAGAGGTCTCGAAGGACCCAGTCGGCGTCATAGCGAAAAGAGACGTTTTTGAGATTCAGAACGACCATGATGAAAACCGTCCCTTCCGCAGCAGATAAAGAAAATAGGGGGAGCCGCAAAGGGCGGTCACCACGCCCACGGGTAGTTCCATGTCGGGGACAACGGATCTGGCAAGGGTGTCCGCAACGATCAGAAAGGAGGCTCCGAAGAGAAGAGAGGCGGGAAGGAGCAACCGGTGATCCGCCCCCAGGAGCATCCGCATCAGGTGGGGGATGATCAGCCCCACAAAGCCGACCGTGCCGCTGAACGCCACGGCCACAGCCGTCAAAAGCGATCCGGAAATCAGGAGAAGGGTCCGGGTCCGTCCCAGGTTGACGCCCAGATGGAGGGCCGTTTCCTCGCCCAGGGCCATCAGGTTGATCGAGCGGGCGCATAGAGTGGCGACGGTAAAGCCGGCCAGAAGGATCAGCGACGTCAGCAGGATTTCGGAATAACCGGCCAGACTGAGATTTCCCATGAGCCAGAAGGTGATTTTCTGGAGATCGGTGGAACTGCTCAGGGCAAGGGCCAGCATGATGAGGGCGGAGAAAAAGGCATTCACGATCACGCCCGCCAGCAGCATGGTTCCGGAGGAAAATCCTCTTTCCGTGCCGCCGGCCGCCAGGACGAGGAACACCGTGACGGCGGCCCCCAGAAAGGCCGGCAGGGGAACGCCCAGGGGAAGAGAACCCAGGCCGGTGCAGATGCCGATAATCGCTCCCAGGGCGGCGCCCCCCGATATCCCCAGGATATAAGGATCGGCCAGGGGGTTCCTCAGTAAAGCCTGGAAGAGAACGCCGGCAACAGACAGGGATGCCCCCACCAGCCCGGCAAAGAGAATCCGGGGAAGGCGCAGGGAAAACAGGATGGTCCTATCCTCCTGTTTTAACGCAAAGGTCGGAAAATGCCCGCTCCTCAGTCCCTCGCGGATATCCGAAAGCAGTCCGGTTTCCGCCGGGCCGCACAGGAGGGAAACCGCTGCGACAGCCAGCAGGACCCAAAAGAGCAGCAGGCTCACGTTGATTACTTTCTTCAAGGTGACAACTGATTCCGTCATAAAAAAACCGATATCCTCCATCCCCTCAATCGTTTTACGGATTCGGGTCGTTTCCGAACCACCGCAAGGGGTTTGTCAATAATAACGGATTGTTATTTCAGGAGAATAGACGTTTTTCCGAAAGGAAAAGGACGGAAAATATGAAAATGTCTGCATGATCCAACTCCCGCGAGTCTTGCCGATGGATCGGTATTCCGGCTTTGGGCGACCTACTGACCAGCCTTCCCATCGGAGTTCGTCTCCGAAAGTGGCTTTCTTTGGCGTTCGTTCCCATCACGGCTGCGGGGCAGCGGGGGATTTTCACCCCTCTTCCTCAGTATCCATCAGGGTTGAAATAAGTATTCTGATTTTTGACAAGTCGCTTCGAAAGGGCAATTTCAAGGGCAGCATGATTCGAAAAACCCCTTCGAATCTTTCTTCTAAAGCGATGGGGGCCGGCCTTCTCTTTCCTTAATTGAGGTTGAAAGACCTGGCCCCGTAAATGTGAGGCCCCATGGAAATCCATCTTTTAACCGTGATCTGCCATGGGGCAGGTTCTTCAATGAATTTTTTCGACTACCGCCTGAATTCCCCACGGAAATGGAGATCAAAGGTCACCGGTACGGAGCCGGCCAACCGGGTTGCTTCTTCCTGGACGCCGTGGTATTCTTTGGTACTGGAAACCACGCCTCGAACTACGAGGCCTCCCCCCTGGGGAACAACTTCCAAGGTGGGGACAAGCAGATGCGGATCTGTGGCAATGCCGGCCTTGACCTCGTAAGCCTTGGCTTTTAACTGCAGCGCTTTCACCGCTTCATCCGTTCTGAAGGCATCCTTCTTGAGACAGGCGTCCTTCACCGCATTGGCCACATCATCCAGGCTCTGCTGGGCGGTGTTGAAAATGAAATCAAAGGTTGCCGGATCATCCCATTCGTCACCGTACATCTGATTCAGGGCGCTGGTCAGTTCCCGGTCCGCCTTCTTTACGATCAAACGGGCCAGATCCTTGGAAATATCTTCCCGCATAGCAACGGTTTCAACCCGTTTTTCAAAGGGTGCGGTGACCCTTATTCTCAGGCAATAAGGGATGTCACGCATCAGGACGTTTCCTCCGCGGGCCATGATGACCACGTTGTCCTTCAGGGCGTACTTGAAAATGAAGCTTTGACTCAGGGCGACAAAGCCCATGAAAGACCAGTCGAATCGTTCCCACAGAGAGGAGGCGCCGCCGGCATAATCTTCCACCGCCCGCTCCCACTCTTTTCCCGTCTGCTTGGCATCCTCATGAATTTGTTTGAGGGGAATGTATTCATAATTGAGAAGTTTCGCGACAGACTGTCCGATCTGCGTACCACCGCTGCCGAATTCCTTGGAAATGGTCAAGATTGCCATAAATTCCTCCCTCTGAGTCTTTGTCTGCTTTTTCAAAAAGCACACTCTTTTACTATAACCTGTTTCACATATAAAGGACTTTTTCTAAATGATCAAGCAATAAGCGTTTATTGAGGGATTATCAAATTGCAGAGAATATCTCCACGGTCGTAACTAATCTTCGGTGGTGGAAGCACATGGGAATGAACAACTATCCCTAGGCCAAGGAATTGCTGATCATAGCCAATGGGGCTGGTAGCAATGGCAGCTATGTGCGGTTCTGAAAAATCGCAATTTGGCGGTTTGCACAGGAATTCAATCCGACCGTACATGTTTATCGTTGACCCCCGGAACAAGCAAGTGGAATAGAATCGCGCATCACATATTTTACCATGTCGGTGAAAACGGGTGCGGTTGTCCCTTGGAAAGTCTATAACACTCGTACTGAAAAGGACTTAATGGTAACTGCAGAAATCGGTGACAGGTTCTATTACACAGTCGTAAAAGTTCCCGATGAAGATATGGCAAAATTGGCAATCATCTGTGATCACTTTCACGGCAAATGTAATGATAAGATTTTTCCGGCAACCAGCCCATAGTGTTTAGTTCATTTTCTTTAGATCTTAAGCAGTTTTCTGCTGTTCTGAGCGGTCAATTTTGTTTAGCACAACCGATCTCTTTGGGGATTAGTGATAGTTTTCTTACCCGAGGGGATGGGACAGTGCCTGTTTCAGGCTGTCATTTACCCGGTTGGCGGGCGCGATGGCGACCCATGCCGAAATCTGCAAATCTCAGACTTTGAACATCCGGAATTCCCGGAACTGTAAATATCCGGAACCAATTCTCACCAAGTCATATACCAGTAAAAATCAGGTATATGCCTATCATCTAAATGATGTTTCCCAATGGCAGGTTATCGCAAACCATATGTATTATACTTATACTCTTCTTTTGTTTTATTTCTATTGCTGTTTTCATTTCTTTGAAATATTGAAATGACTTAGCACAGTGCTCTTTGAAATTCATAATTTCGACACCGTTGTAAAGGCGGCAGAGAATTGCGCCGGTTTTTTGAACATCTTTTAAAACCCTATCAAGAACTTTTCCCTAATATTGCCTTATTTAGCTGTCGGAGGGGGCCGTGCCTTTGCGCGGCAAAGCCAAAGTGTATTTTTAATTCCTTTGCATTTTTATTGGCAAAGAATCGTAAACTCTGAAATTCAGCCTTTTTTCAAAGAAAATAAATAAAATATGCTGAACAGTTACTGCATCGATGACGAGCCGGCTGATATCACGCAAGGTATAGACAATCCTCGGTTCCCGCGAATGGGAAGATGCAGCTATGCTTCTCTATTAGGGAGGCGAATGTGCTCAAGGGCAAATATCTCCACAGGATACTGACACAGAAGCGGGAGTACCTCTTACGGTTCAAGCATATTCTCAGGGAATGTATGGAAACAGGCATGATCCGAAAGACCAATGCGATCGTAGGAGCCAAGATCATCAAATCGAGCATGGCATGAATGCGGTAGTCCTGAAGGTGGTGGAATTTAAAAAAACGTCTTAGCTGTTAAGGAGGTAACCGACTTTTTTTGAACGGCACCTTTGGTGGTGTTGTCAATACAGCTTTTCAGTAAAGGCTCAGTTTATGGGTCGGACAAAGCTTTAAACGAGGATCATTAAAGTATTTAGGGGGTAGTTATGAGTGACATGCAGGAAAGGATTGAGAGTCTTCGGGAGGTAAAGGCGAAGGCATCCCTTGGGGGCGGGCAGGACAAGATTGACAAGGAGCATGAGAAGGGCAAGCTCAGCGCACGTGAGCGCATCAATGCCCTCCTCGATCCGGGCAGCTTCAACGAACTCAATATGCTCGTTAAATTCCGTGCCGGCGCCCCGGGCGACGGCATTGTAATCGGGCACGGCACCATAGATGGCCGAAGGGTTTGCGTTTTCGCCCACGATACCACGGTCTTGGGTGCTTCCCAGGGTTACATGCACGGCAGGAAGGTGTACAAGATCCACGAGATGGCGGTCGAAATGGGAGTACCGTTGATCGGCCTTAACGATTCGCCGGGTGCAAGGGTGGTGAGGCCGGAAATCGCGGGTAGTGATGATCCCTACCGGGTAAGCGACGAAAAATCGGCCGGTGTCGTGTTCTTCGCCAATACGCGCCTCTCCGGCGTCGTTCCCCAGATATCAGCCATTCTCGGCAACTGCACGGGCGGTTCCGTCTATTCACCCGCCCTGACCGATTTCATTTTCATGGTCGATGGCCTTTCTCATATGTTTATCACCGGACCGAAAGTCATCAAATCCGTCACCCATGAAGACGTGACCATGGAACAACTGGGTAGCGCCAAAGTCCATTGCCAGCTGACCGGCGTGGCCGATTTACGCGTACCGAGCGAAATTGCCTGCTATGAGTCGATTCGCAAGCTTCTCTCTTTCCTGCCGCAGAACAGTAACGAGCGGCCCGTAAAGAAAGACACCGGCGACGATCCGGACCGGCTTACCCCAAAACTCGCTGAGATCGTTCCTGCCGTATCGACACGGGGTTACGATATGCGCAAAGTCATCAAGGAAGTCGTCGATAATGGTGATTTCTTTGAAGTGAAGCCGGAGTTTGCCGGTGAGATCATCGTGGGCTTCGCTCGCCTGAATGGTGAAAGTATCGGCATCGTGGCGAACCAGCCCATGGTGAAGGCCGGTTGCATGACCGTCGACAGTTCGGATAAACAGGCACGTTTCATCCGCTTCTGCGACGCCTTCAATATTCCCATCATCCTTCTTGTCGACACCCCCGGGTACCTCCCCGGTAAAGGCCAGGAACATACGGGCATCATCCGCCACGGTGCGAAAGTCCTCTATGCCCTCTCCGAATCGGTTGTCCCCAAGATCGCGATCCTCATGCGCAAGGTGTACGGCGGTGCCGCACTGGGCATGGGCGTCTTCCCCGGATTCGGTACCGACCTTATCTTCGCCTGGCCCACAGCCGAAGTCGGAGCGATGGGCGCTGTCCAAGCCGTCGACCTGTTCTACCAGAAAGACATCAAGAATGCCGAAGATCCGGAAGCCTACCGGGCGGAGAAGATTCAGGCATACAGCAATCTATACGCAGATTCGATTTCCCTCGCCTCCGGCGTCAGCTGGGTGCAGGACATCATCGAACCGGCCGACACACGGCGCTGTCTGACCAACTCCTTGAATCTCATCAAGACCAAGCGGACCGCTCCTTACCCCAAAAAACATGGTAACATTCCCCTATAGGAGGCAACAATGGACTTTAATTTGACCGAAGAACAAGTAATGTTTCAAAAGATGGCCCGGGAGTTCGCCGAACGGGAAATCGTTCCCTTCGTAAAGGATTACGAGCGGGAGCACAAGATCAACATGAGTTTGTTCAAAAAGCTGGGTGATCTGGGTCTGATCGGCATGCACATTCCGGAACAATACGGTGGATTGGGTCTGGATCTGCCGACCTGTGCGGTAGTCTGGGAACAGTTGGCCTGGGGAAGCTGGACGCAGATGCTCTGCGCACTGGGCTCCGGGGTGCTTTCCGCCACGGTCCTCAATGGTTGCGCAAGTGAGGAGCAGAAGCAAAAGTGGATTCCCGGTATCTGCCGTGGCGAGAAGATCGTTGCCGTTGCGGCCGTCGAGCCGAATGCGGGATGCGACGCCGGGAATATCGAGACAACGGCGATCCTTGATGGCGACAGCTATGTGATCAACGGGAGCAAGATCTTCATCACCGTCGGCAGCCTCGCGGATCTTATTATCGTGTTGGCGCAGACCGACAAGAAACTCGGCCGCAAAGGCCTTGCCCTCATCGGCGTTGAAAAAGGCACGCCTGGCTTCTCGGCCAAGTTCGTGGAGATGGTGGGTGACAGAGCGGGAGATGTGTCCAACCTTTATTTCACCGACTGCCGGGTGCCGAAGGAAAACCTCCTCGGGGGAATCGGGCGCGGGTTGCAGAATGCCCTCCTCGGTATCGATAACGCCCGTTGTTTCCTCTCGGCGAGCGCCATCGGCATGGCACAATCATGCCTCGATTCATGCATTAATTATACAAAAGAGCGCTGCCAGTTCGGCAGGCCCATCGGAAGCTTCCAGCTCATGCAGGAAAAAATCGCTCAAATGTTTGCAGAGATCTCGGCGGTCCGTTGGCAGGTCTACTATGCACTCACCCTGAAGAGTAAGAAGCTGCCCCATGGCAAAGAGCTGTCGGCGGCAAAATGGCTCGCCACGGATCTTGCCGTACGGGCGTCCGCAGAGGCGATCAGGGTGTTTGGCGCCTGGGGATGCTGCGATGAGTATCCTGTCGAGCATCACTACCGTGACGCGATCCTGAGCACCATCCTTGGCGGTACAGCAGAAATGCACAAGCTGACAATCGGCAGGGAACTTCTTGATTTAAACGCCATGTCATGAGGTGAAATGTGGAGGAGTTCGATGCAATCATAGTCGGTGCGGGACCTGCGGGATGCGCCTGCGGGTACACGCTCGCGAAAGCCGGACTTCAGGCGCTGATCATAGAGCGCGGGAAGTTTCCGGGTGCGAAAAATATGTGGGGCGGCGCTTTTTTCGGGCCCGTTCTTAACAATCTGATCCCCGAGTTTTGGAAGGAAGCGCCGGTCGAGCGTTTTGTGACTTCCCGCCGGATTTCGTTCATGTCCGGCGGCGACTGTCTGAGTGTCGACTATTCCACACCGGAATTCAGTGAACCCCCTTATGACGGCTTTGTGCTTCTCCGTTCCAAGTTTGATCGCTGGTTTGCCGCAAAGGCAGAGGAGGCTGGCGCCATCGTCGCCTCCGGCCTTGCGGTGGACGATCTTATTCGTGACGGGAAGCGGGTGATTGGCGTAAAGGCCGGCGGAGACGACCTGGGCGCGAGCGTTGTGGTGGCCTGTGACGGTGTGAATGCAGTGGTTGCGCGTAAAGCGGGCCTTGCAACCGAATTGAAAGCCACAGACATAAAGCAAGGGGTAAAGGAAGTGATCTCCTTTCCGCCGGACGAGGTCGAGAAGCGTTTCGGCATCACCGGCGATCAAGGGATGGCATGGGAATTTGTCGGTTCCTGCACGAAAGGTCTGCCAGGCGGCGCTTTCATCTATACCAACAGGGATAGCATTTCCATCGGCCTGGTGGTTCAACTCAGCGCTTTAATCGAAAAGAAGGTGTCGGCGAATGAACTCCTGGAGGGTTTCAAGGCCCACCCCAAAATCAAACCGTTGATTGAAGGGGGCACGCTGGCAGAATATTCCGCTCACCTCATTCCCGTGTCGGGGGTCAACATGATGCCGAAATTGTATGATGACGGCATTCTTGTGGCCGGGGATTCAGCGGCGCTTGTTATCGGCACCGGACTGATCCTGGAGGGAGCCAACCTGGCCATTGAATCCGGCATCAAGGCGGCGGAAACCATCATCAAGGCCAAGGAGCGGGGCGATTTTTCAGCAAATACGCTGGTCTCCTATCAAACGGCGCTCAAGGAATCGTTTGTCTTGAAAGATCTGGAGACATTCAAAAGAGCGCCTCATTTCCTCGAAAATGAGCGGATCTATAATAATTATGCCGAATTTGCTTGTGATGCCGCCCATCGTGTTTTCGCAAGTGATGGCAAGCCCCGCAAAAATACCTTCAATCTCCTGAAGGAAGCTTTGAAGGGTAAGGCAACCCTCCTGCAGATGGCTGGGGATGCCTTGAAAGGGAGGCGGGCGCTATGAAGATTGAAGATAAGCTGGCCGTCAACAAGTATGACATTGATCGGGACTCCCACGTGAGGCTTAACGAGGAGATATGTCACTCATGCGCGGACAAACGCTGCGTGTGGGTCTGCCCTGCAGGCTGTTTCACCGTGCTGGAGGGCAAATTGATGTTCGGTTTCGAAGGATGTCTTGAGTGCGGTAGTTGTCGGATCGCTTGTGAAAAAGGAGCCGTTGACTGGACCTTGCCAGGCCCGGGTTTCGGCATCTGCTATCTATACGGTTAAGGAGTGCAATATGGATATTGTTGTTTGCGTTAAACAGATCATGGATCCGGAGGTTCCACCGGCAAAGTTTCAGGTGGACTCCAAAGCAATGAAGGTTGTGCCGCCCGAAGGAATACCTCCGGTAATCAGTCCCTACGACGGCAATGCGATGGAACTGGCTCTTCAACTTAAAGAGAAGAACGGGGGGAAGGTCACCGTGCTCAGCATCGGAGAAGGAACGGTTGCCGATGCCGTCAAACATACGCTGGCAATGGGTGCGGAAGAAGGGTTCATCCTGCAGGACGACGCCTTTCAGGGATCAGACAGTTATTCAATCGCGACCATTCTCACCAAGGCCATCCAGAAGATCGGGAAATTTGATGTCGTCCTTTTCGGCAGACAGGCTGCCGACTGGGATGAAGGGCTGGTTGGCGCCATCGTCGCTGAAAATCTGGGATTGCCTCTCGTGACACAGGTTAAAGCGGTTGCCATGGAAGGAGGAGGGTTGCACTGTACGAAAGCAACTCTGGAGGGGACACAGGTTTTCGAAGCAGCCATGCCTGCCGCAATCACCGTTGGCAGTGAAGTGGGCAAGCCCCGGCTTCCATCCGGCATGGGTATTATCAAGGCTGCAAAGAAACAGATTCCGATTTGGAAAGCGGCGGACCTGGGGTTGGATGCGGGCCAGGTAGGGAAGGCCGCTGCCCGGCGAAAGCTCGTGAAGCTCTTCATCCCCGAGAAAGGCCGCAGCTGTGAGATCATTACAGGCGGGACACCGGAAGAGGCGGCAGTGGCTCTCGCGAACAGATTAAGAGAGGCAGGTGCGCTATGACAGACTATAATGGTATCCTCGTATGTACTGATACGGCAGGCGGGAAGCTCGCTGGCATTGCCGCAGAGTTACTCGGTGCGGGCGCCCGGCTTTCCGCAGATATGGAACAGCCTTTAACGGCCCTCGTTGTTGGCGCAGGGCCAGACAGCGAGGCTGCAAAGCAGGCAATTTCAATGGGAGCCGTCAAGGTCGTGGCGGTCCCATCGTCAGACCTCAACCCTGAACAGTACGCCCTTGTACTTGAACAGTTCTGTTCCTCGTCGCATCCAGCGGTCATTATGATGGCCCATGATGATACGGGCCGGGATGGGGCGCCACGGCTTGCAGCAAAGATCGGAGCCGTAGTGACAATGGATTGTACGGGTGTCGAAATCGATCCATCAACCCGCGAGCTCCTGCTTTCAAAGCCAGTGTATGGAGGCAATGCCCTTGCCGTATGGGCGTCGTCATCCTTCCCCGAAGTCATCACCGTCAGACCAGGATCGTTCCAGGCTGCACAAGCTGATGCCGGCAAAAGCGGGGAGGTAACTTCCCTGGACGTTTCAGCTGCGGGGTTGACACCGAGGACGCGCCTCATCGAGGCAACGAAGGCGGAAGGAGTGAAGCTCGAAGATGCCAAGGTCATTGTTGCTGGCGGGGCCGGGCTCGGAACTCCGGATGGACTGAAGATGATCGAGGAACTGGCTGGATTGCTTGGCGGCGTCGTCGGTGTAACACGCGTTCCGTGTGACCTGGGCTGGGTGCCGATCAGCATGGAAATTGGACAGACGGGACATATCGTGGCTCCTGAGCTGTATATCGCTGTCGGTATCTCCGGAGCCCCTCAGCATGTCACAGGCTGTCTGGGATCGAAAGTGATCGTCGCGATCAACCGTGACCCGGATGCCAATATTTTCAAAATGTCCAATTTTGGTGTCGTAGGTGATTACAAGCAGATTCTTCCTTCCTTTGCTGAAAGGGTTAAAGCATTGAAGGGATGATGATTGCACTGATGATATAACGAGTTGTCTTTCAAAGGATAACAAGGCCGGTCAAAAGGAGTCGATGTCGTCGTCTGGAATATCGTCGAGGAGCTGAGTAACGAAGCCGGCGAAGTTCGCCAAAGAAAGGCAACTCGGTAGAAAAAGGAAAGAGTAGTAGAAAAAGAGGCCAGGTGCGCACTGGCGCCTGGCCTCTTGACCGAGTAAATGAGCTGATGAGAACAAACAAAACAATTTTGTTGCTGCTGTTTCAATTTGTCGTGTTTGATGTGTGCGGTAAAAATCAGGGGCAAGCGAGATCTTCTTCATCTGTTCAATCAACCGGGGAGGATCTCCCAAGTTTGCACAGTCTTCGGCTATTCAAGGGATAGCTTCTATCGCTTCAAAGAGCTCTACAAGACAGGCAGGTGAACCTGTTTTGCGAGTGATCAGCCGGATGTAATCCTATCTGTTTCCTCATTGCATCTCCACGGCATCAATTTTCGACTACAAGACGGAACAACCAGTTGGGGATCAAGATGGCCCTTGACGTTTTTATTGTGCGTCGTAGGCGGAGATGAAGGGAACTTTTGGTTTTTTTCGGCAGACCAACTGTCCTTTGATGAAAAAAGTGAAGATACCGTGATCCGGAGAGTTTTATCCAATAACGGACTGATTTCCAGGACTCTCTTTGAAGATCAACAGGGTTTCATCTTCTTTATTTTTAAAGCAGTTAACTCATAATTGGAGGTGGACATTTGGATTTCGAACTTGATCAAGATCTATTAACGCTAAAGGAAAAAGTGCAGAGGCTGGTACAGGAAATAGTTCTACCAAAGGCCACTGAACTCGATGAAGTTGGGGGATTCCCCTATGACATTAAGGACGCTTTTGCAGAGCAAAGGATTCTGGCCTTGCCTTTTCCTCCGGAATACGGCGGGGCCAGCGGGAAGGCGCTTCCGATGGCGATTGCAACAGAGGAACTCGCCAAAGTAAGTTGCAGTGTGGCTATGATTCTGACCGGCCAGTGTCTTGGTTCGGCGGCAATCATAATTGCCGGCACGGAGGAACAGAAACAACGGTTCCTTCCCACCCTGGCCAGTGGTCAAAAAATGGCCTGCTACGGTCTTACCGAACCTGACGCTGGTTCAGACGTGGGGAACCTTCAGTGCGTGGCTGTCAGGGATGGCAATAATTACGTGGTCAATGGCACCAAACGGTTTATCACTTACGGAGATGTTGCCGACGTGATGACCCTGTTCGTTAAAACGGTGGATCAAACCACCAGGAAAAAGAAGGTGTCCTGCCTGGTTGCCGAGAGAGGAACGGGCTGGAATGTCAGCAAGTTGGAGCACAAAATAGGGATTAAAGGTTCGACAACGACGGAATTGGTCCTTGAGGACTTTCGGGTTCCGGTAGAGAACCTGCTGGGTGTCGAGGGGGACGGTTTTAAGATCGCCATGCAGGTACTCGACAAGACGAGAGCCACCATCGCGGCGCAGGCACTTGGCATGGCGCAGGGCGCTCTCGACTGTGCAGTGCAGTTCGCCCGTGAGCATATGGAATGTGGAGAGCCGATCGGCAGAATGCAGGGCATCCAGATGAAGCTGGCCGACATGGAGATGAAAACCCAGGCGGCCCGTTATATATCGTATTTCGCCGCAGACAAATACGACCATCATGATCCTGACCGAGGCAGGTATTCAGCTTGTGCCAAAGCCTTTGCCACCGATGCGGCCATGGAGGTAATCGGCGGCGCCATTCAAGTGCTGGGGCAGTATGGTTATACCAAGCTTTACCCAGTGGAGAGAATGTTTCGGGATGCTAAAGTACAGCAGATTTACGAGGGCACAAACGAAATCCAGCGCATCGTCATCGCTCGAAGCCTGCTGGGCCGCGACTTTGCGTAAAATACTGCAAGTCTGATAATGCGAATATACTAAAGAGGGTGACGGCGTCAGATCCCGTGCTGCTCTTAGTTAAAGAAGGGGACGGCTGCAGAACGGCAACGAGCGAAATTCCCGATCGTTGCCATCGTCCGAAATCTGCTCGCCGTCTTTTATATAAAACGGTTGTGGGTTAGAAAACTAAAAATGTTGGATAGAAGGTGGACTTTATGGAAAATCTGTTGACTGATGAAATAAAAATGTTCCAGGACATGATGCGCAAGTTCTGTGAAAAAGAAATTAAACCGGTTGCCGCAGAGATTGATGAAAAAGAAGAGTATCCTTTAGAAATATTAAAAAAACTGGCAGAGATGGGTGTCGGGGGAATTATCGTTCCAGAGCAGTACGGAGGCAGCAGTCTCGGCTGGGTCGGTGCCTGTGTGGCCATGGAAGAACTGGGCCGTGTGTCTGCTGCTGTTGCGTTAGCGGCCGGAGCGACCAGTTTTTATTATGCGTACCCGATCTTGATGGCCGGCAGTGAAGCGCAGAAAGAGAATTTCCTCACCAGCGCCGCATACGGAGAAAAAACGGGAACGCTGGCCCTGATTGAGGCCAATAGCGGATACAATGAGGCCGGGATCACCGCGACGGTCGAAGACCGGGGTGATTCCTTTGTGTTGAACGGAAATAAAATGTTTGTAACCAATGCGGATCATGCTGATTATATGCTTGTATTTGCCAAGCAGGTCATCGAGAAACAGCCGGATACTTTCATGCTGTTAGTCGTGGACCCGAAATCGCCTGGAATCACGATCACAAAGATCCCCAAGATGGGCATGGCTGCCGTTTCAACCTGCAAGGTTGAATTAAATGAGGTTGCAGTGCCGAAGGATGCTCTCATATCTTCGGGGCCTGAGTGCGCAAAGCTGATGACCGATTCGCTCGACTATTTTCGCCTGATCTTCGGAGCAGTCAGCCTGGGTATCATGCAGGGCGCCTATGAAGAGGCCATTGCTTATTCCCAGGATCGGGAAACATTCGGCATGCCCATATTCAATTATCAGGCAGTGGGCTTTTATCTGGCCGATATGTTTAAAATGCTCACCGTTGCCCGGAATATGATTTACCAGACGGCGATCAAGGCGGATCGGTGCCTTGAATTTTCGCTGGATGCGCAGGTTGCAAAGCTGTACGCCTCAGAGTCCTGTATGTGGACGGCAGATAGGGCGTTGCAGATCCATGGGGGATACGGCTTCTCGGTTGAATATCCGATTTCACGATTGTTCCGAGAGGCGCGGTTCATGGAGGTCGGTGAAGGGACATCAGAAGTTTTGAAAGCAGTTATTGTTTCAAAGCTTGGTCTCTCAAAACGATAAGTAAATCCAAGTATTACCGATAATAACCACCTCTTTTAAGCTCTATTTCCATTCGATGGGATTTTGCTGTAGGGAGGTGGTTTTTTCATGGATACAGGTCCAAGTTTTTTTACTTGATAAAAGTTAACCCAATTTCATCTTGTACGAACAGAACCGCCAGTTTGACGAGAGTTGCGCGGTGCTGATTTCCAGTGCATCCGGGAAAGTAATAGGGCTGCTTGTCATTTTTTATGAATATTTCATCTCATGTTTACTGAAATATATTTATCAGTGAAAGATAGGTTAGAGTTTCAATCTTGAATTATTTGATATAAAAGGAACAAGCTGTCTTGTGACAAGATGCGGAGTTTTTGTGCTTTGGTTCAAAAGCACATTCGGACTTCAATCAGGGAGGAAAAGGTAGGATTATGGGGGTAGATGAAGGAAAAGGTCAGGAAAAAATCACTGAATATGATGCATTGTATCAGCAATTCTATGGTCAGGAGGTCTCCGGGCCACTGGTGGATCAAGCAGCTGCCGAAATCCTGAAGAAGCAGTCTGACGCCCTCAGCGAACAGGCGGCGCTTCTGGATCTGGCGGAGGATCTGATTATGGTTCTGGACATGAGGCACTGTATCCTGTTCTGGAATCGAGGAGCCGAGGAAAAATATGGTTGGAGTCGTGACGAAGTCATGGGGAAACACATTCATTCCCTACTCAAGACAGATTTTCCTGATAATCTTGATGATATAGAAAAAACCCTGGTAACTCGGGGCCGCTGGGAAGGTGAACTGGCACAGACCAGGCGGGATGGCAGTCCGATCCTGGTGGAAAGCCGCTGGGCGCTGCGGCGCAATGAACAGGGGAAGCCCTTAGCTGTCCTGGAAATCAATAACGACATTACACAGCGTAAACATGCAGAGGCAATGCTGCAGAAGACATTGGAAGAACTTGAGGCCCGTGTTCAGGAAAGAACCGCGGATCTTAAAAAAGTTAATGAGGAATTGGAAGAAGAAATTGTTGAAAGAAAAAAAATCGAAGAAGCCCTGAAGAAACGTGAAATCGAACTGGAGATCAAAACTCGGAATCTTGAGGAACTGAACACGGCCCTTACGGTACTCCTTAAAAAAAGGGAGAATGATAAGAATGAACTGGAAGAAAAGGTTCTTTCCAATGTGAAAAGCATGGTCCTCCCCTATGTGGACAAACTGAAAATGACCCCTCTCGATGCCACTCAGGTAAATTACATGAACATCATGGAATCTCATCTCAATGAAGTCATCTCCTCCTTCCTGATGAAGTTAACATCCACCTCCCTGAATCTTACCCCCCGAGAGATTCAGGTGGCCTCCCTGATCAAGGATGGCAAGACAACCAAGGAAATCGCGGAACTAATGAATGTCTGTTCCGGAGCGGTAGCCCTCCACCGGAATCACATCCGCAAAAAACTTGGCCTCAACAGGAAAAAAATCAACCTTCGCTCTCACCTTCTCTCGCTTCCATAGTATAAGTATTATACTTATATATTTCTTATCTTTTTTTTATCTTCTTTTTCGCCTCGTTCTTCGCTAATCGTGACGCACAATTATCCGTGGCGATTGTTTCTCTCAATTTTTCCCGAATCCATCGGATCGTTCCCTAGATTATCCGGTCGTACCGTTATTCTTTCGTTCATTCAGGCAGTGTGCCGGCTGGCAAGCTGGAATAATATTTATATTCTAGGAGGTGTTTGTATGCAGATGGACAATTTCACTTTTGGCGTCACGATGCTGGTCTGCGGGATGGGAGGAACCCTTCTGACCCTGTGGATCATGAGCTTGGTGATGGGCTTAATGGGGAAGATTTTCCCGTACAAGCCGGAAGAGGAGGACTAAGGGATGGCCGAAGCAATTATTAGTGGATTGATGGGACTTACTGTCGGATTTGTGCAACTTGGCGTTGAATGGCGCAATGTGATCATGATTTTTGTCGGCTGCGTTTTCCTCTGGCTGGGGATCAAAAAGGACTGCGAGCCGCTCTTGTTGGTGCCCATCGGTTTCGGGTGCATCATCGTCAATGTTCCCTTTGCCGATGTCATGAATGTCGGAAAAGAACCGGGTTTCATCCGGGTGCTGTATGATGCCGGGATCAGCTCAGAGCTGTTTCCCCTGCTGATCTTTGTTGGGATCGGGGCTATGACGGATTTCGGTCCGGTTCTGGCGCAGCCGTCAACCTTCCTGCTGGGGGCAGCCGGACAGTGCGGGATTTTTATCACCCTGCTGGCGGCCCTGGCGTTGGGCTTCCCCAAACTGGAGGCAGTAACGATCGGGATCATCGGGGCCTGTGATGGACCGACGGTGATTTACGTCGCCTCGAAATACGCCCCGCAGCTGCTGGGGGCGGTTTCCGTGGCGGCCTATTCCTACATGTCGCTGGTTCCGATTCTGCAGCCGCCCATCATGAGGGCAATGACGACGAAGAAGGAACGGATGACGGTTATGAAATCCCAGGCCAAGCCGGTTTCTAAGATGACGAAGCTCCTCTTCCCCGTGGTGGTCACCGTCCTGGGCGGCTTGATTGCCCCGAAAGGGTTGCCTCTGCTGGCGACGATCATGTTGGGGAACCTGATGCGGGAATCGGGTTGTGTGAGCCGCCTGACCTCGGCTGCCGAGAATGAGATTTCCAACGTGGTCACCCTCTTCCTGGGACTGGCCATCGGGGCGACGATGTCCGGCGCCGCGTTCATCAGACCGCAAACCCTGATCGTTCTGGCTCTAGGGCTGATTGCCATCTGTCTGGACACCGTTTTCGGCATCCTCTTCGGGAAGGTGATGTACGTCTTGACGGGCGGGAAGGTCAATCCTCTGATCGGCGCCGCGGGTATTTCGGCATTCCCCATGGCGGCCCGGGTCGTCCAGAAGGAAGGTCAGAAGTGGAACAAGAAGAACTTCCTGCTTATGCATGCGATGGGCGCCAATGCCGGCGGACAGGTTGGTTCGGTCATCGCTGCGGCGGTCATGCTTTCCGTGCTGGCGGGAATGGGCATTCTTCCAGTTTAGTTGAATGTAATATACAATTATAACATAAACATAACACAAGGAGAAAAAGGGCAAAGGCCAGAAACTTCCACGGAAGATTAAATGGCCTCTGCACCTTGATTTAGGAAATAAGGAGATACAACCATGCATTTTGATTGGTCAACTATGTTTCACATTGAATGGACCGTCACCTTCCTGTTGGCGATGTTGAACATTGTTTTCATCAACATCATCCTGTCCGGTGACAATGCTGTGCTGATTGCCATGGCCGTACGTGGACTCAATAAAGAACAGCGGACGAAGGGTATTGTCTTTGGAACGGCTGCCGCTGTCATCCTCAGGGTTATCCTGACTTTTTTTGTGGCGCTGCTGTTGGGAATTCCCTATCTCAAGCTGGTCGGCGGCGCCCTGATTCTCTGGATTGCCACCCAACTATTCATGGGTGAAGAGGAGGGAGAAGGGGGAGAACAAATCACAACCCTGGCCAAGGCGATTCGGGTCATCATCATTGCCGACCTGACCATGTCGCTGGACAATGTCCTGGGGGTGGCCGGTGCTGCCGGGGGGAACATGTTCCTGCTGCTCTTCGGTTTGGGATTGAGCATCCCCATCATTATCTTTACCAGCAACCTGATCTCGACTCTGATGGACAAGTATCCGATTATCGTTGTTCTGGGCGCGGCCATTCTCGGTCGGGTCGGTGGTGAAATGATGATTACGGATCCCGCTGTCGAAAAAATGCTTCATCCGAACGCCTTTGTGGATTACGGCGTACAGATTGCCTGTGCCGTCGGTGTGGTGGTTGTTGGGAAACTGATAGCGAAGATGAAGCATTCCCGGGAAATCAGTGAAGAAGAGGCGATTCCGCAAGCGGAAAAAGTCAAATAATATGGTTTAAAGTTCCCGGTCCTACCTCCTCCGCATGCAAAGGAGCCAGAAACCCTGCTCAGATGTCACGCTTCCTGTCTCCTGCCTTCTGTCTCCTTTGCATGCACCCCTCTCGGACTGAACCGGGTGAGTCCCTTCGTATTCCATTGCTCTGCTGGGAGTCACCCCAAATCGGTTTCAGGTTTGGCTTTCCCGGATTCCGCGAGAAAATTTCCTCCTCGATGTCTCATCACCTTTCGATCATCCCTAATCCGCAGGTAGAACAATTACCCATTATCTTAAATTTCTTGCACTTAATCATTAGATAAAATCAGGGTTTCCCTGATTGAATTTTTGGATGAGCGTGTCTAGAATGGGTGAAAATCAGATGAATCGGGTTGTCATTAAAACAACTTAAGGAGGGAGTATGAAGGCAATAAAAATAAAGATGGCTATTTTGGGGGCGATCCTGCTTGTGGCGGGAGTGTTTTCTCCGGCGCATGCAGACATCTTGGAACTCAACTTTACCATGTGGATCGACCATAATGATGTGCTCACCCTCGACGGCGCCGCCGGGACGGCTCAGTGGTATTATAAGGGCTCTTATTCTCCCGTTGGACTCTGGAGTGGACGTACTCTGGCGACCCAGCTGCCGACAACGATTGAGGTCACCAGTAACGGCACTCTTTTGAATACCTATGACTGGAAGCAATGGACCGTTATGCCGACCATTGGCACACCTGCTTATTCCTCGATCCTTTCGATTTCAGAACTCTCCCTTCTGGCAGGGGCGACGATCAATTCCGTTACCGACTCGATAATCCAGGCCAGGAACTCGATGACTTTCGGCGGCAGCGGTACGACCGTGACGATCGAATGCTATGACTGGGCTGGCGGTGCCGATTGGTATGAAGCGAAGGTTGCCTTCGACTATACACCCGCTGCGCCGGTGCCTGTACCCGCAGCCGTCTTTCTCTTTGCGCCGGGACTGGCCGGCCTCTTCGCGCTGAGGAGAAGATTGGCAAAATAGGTTGAAATACAGACTCCTTTATTTCTTGTGCTGAAATCATGAAGGGGGCAGGATCGTAAGATTCCTGCCCCCTTTCCTATTTTATTCCAATTCCAGATCAATGATGATATCAAGACGGCAGGACAGAGCCGGCGCAGGCGGGATGAATTCCTGCGTCAAGGATCAGATCAAAAAGCAAAGCGGAAAGCGCTTTGAAACCAGGAACGGGGAATGACTGTGGGAAAAGGGAAGGGATCTGGAAAGACCGTTGGTATTTGTTTCCTGATCTTTCTATTATCTCTGATTGTCACACCGGTAAATGCCGCTGGAGGAGGCGTACAAGCCGATTTTCCTCTCTGGAGTGGGATCTTTTTCGTGGGGCTCCTCTGCTGCATCGCTGTCATCCCCCTCCTGAATGCTGAGTGGTGGGTAAGGAATTTCGGCTATGTGTCCCTTCTTTTGACCATTCCGGCCGCCGTTATTGTTGCAACTCGGGATTGGCTTTTCCTTGTTCACGTGATCCGTGAATATCTTTCCTTTATTCTTCTCCTCGGTTCTCTCTTTGTCATTGCGGGAGGCATTGTGATCCGTGTCGACATCCGTGGGACGCCGGCGATCAACAGCCTCTTCCTTCTGATCGGCGCCGTTTTTGCGAGCCTGATCGGAACGACCGGAGCCAGCATGGTCCTTCTCCGGCCCCTGATCCGGTCCAATAAATGGAGGAAGAAGGTCGTCCATATCTATATCTTTTTTATCTTTCTCGTCTCGAATATCGGCGGGCTTTTGACTCCTTTGGGCGACCCTCCCCTGTTTCTCGGGTTTCTGCGGGGCGTTCCCTTTTTCTGGACCTTGAGGCTTCTGCCGATCTGGTGCGTGACCGTCGCCATCCTTCTTGCTCTTTTCTTCCTGCTGGATTCTTATTTTGTGAAAAAAGAAGATCCGGAAAAATTTTTGAGGACATCCGAGATTTGCCCGGAGAAAAAGCTGGAGATCAAGGGAAAGATCAACTTCCTTTTTCTTCTCATGATCCTCTGTTCCCTCTTTATCCGTCCCCTTTTCCGGGAGGGGGTCATGATCCTGGCAACGGCCCTTTCCCTTTATTTCACCCACAGATCCCTGCGGGAAGAGAATGTCTTTTCCTTCGCTCCGATTCTTGAAGTGGCGATTCTCTTCGCCGCGATCTTTGTCACCATGGCGCCCGTCCTTTCCCTGCTTCAGTCAAAGGGTAGCGACCTTGGCGTGGTTCAGCCCTGGCAGTTTTTCTGGGTATCCGGGTCCCTCTCCAGTTTCCTGGACAACGCCCCCACCTATCTCGTTTTCATGAGCATTGCCCAGAGCGTTGCTCATACGGCGGGCATCATGGAAGGGCTGGTTGCGGGTGTGCCTCAGACCCTGCTGGCGGCTATTTCCGTGGGATGTGTCTTTATGGGGGCAAACTCTTACATTGGAAACGGACCGAATTTCATGGTCAAGGCCATCTGCGAGGAGAATGGAGTAAAAATGCCCTCTTTTTTCGGGTACATGGCCTGGTCCGTCGGGATATTGATTCCCCTCTTTTTTCTCGTCACGATGGTCTTTTTTCGATAGGACTTTTCATCAGTGGAAGATGAACATGGGTATGGAGCCGTCCCGGACCATGTTTTTAATGGAATTCCCCAGGATATAATCGGACAGTTCATTACTTCCGCTGGTGCCGATGACCAGCAGGGTTTTCTGAAGGGCTTCCATCTCTTTGGCTGTTTTATAGATGATCTCCCGGGGTTTGCCCGCCCGGACTTTTTTCTTTATCGTCAATCCGTGGGCTTGTAGATAGCGGTCGGCCTTTTCCAGGATTCTTTCCCCTTCGCCAAGGTCATGGTTTACGTTCAATAGTGTGACTTCCCGGGAAAAATTCAAACGGTCATTCACGCCGGCAAATGCCTTCAGGGCATTGTTGGATTTCAGGTTGCCGTCATAAGCCATCAGGATGTCCATTTCGGCGGGAAGCTCTTCATCCGTAACGGCGATCAGCGGGCACCTGCCGTGGCTGATGACCTTTTCAAAGGTGTCATCGGGCTCTTCCGTGGTTTCGAAATGGAAATAGGTTCTTATGCCCAGGATGAGGAGATCCGCCAATTCCGATTCCCGGATGATCTCTTTGGCCGGAGTGCCGTACCTTATGATCTTTTCTGCTTTCACGCCCTGGCTTTTGCATTGCGCCTCGAACCTGTCCAGTAGGTTCTCAAAGATCATTCTTGATTCATTGACCTTTTCGTCGATCAGCTTTTCTGCAAAATAGAAAGCCCCGATGTTCGCTCCAGCAGAGTGTCTTTCGATTCCAAAGGTGTCAACAACGCACATCCCCGCGAGTGTTGCCCCGCTGTTCTTCGCCAGGGCGATTCCGAAAGCAACGGCGCGCTGTCCGAAGCTCGACCCGTCCATACCGACCAGGATTCTTAAACTCATTTTTACCTCAAGAGGTTGCTAAGAAGTATAAGCCATTGCCAATCAGATGATCCAGACAACGAAAAAAGCACTCCCAGAGCCGGCGGCTCTACCATGGAGTGCTTCTTCAGTTCTTACCAATGGGGTAATTAGGAATTTAGATGGGTTTTACGTTTACTGCAGCCGGCCCTTTTTGACCTGTCTGTACTTCGAAACTGACACGCTGCCCCTCGTACAGGGTTTTAAAACCGCTGCTTTGAATGGCACTGTAATGAACGAATACGTCACCGCCCTCATCCTTTTCAATGAAGCCGAATCCCTTTTGTTCATTGAACCATTTTACTTTCCCTTCCGGCATCGCTTCTCTCTTCCTTTCTCAATTTTTTTCCGTTGGACCGGCACTCTGAAAGAAAAAAAACCACCAAGACCTGAAAGGGCATGGCGGCTAACCTTTGCACTTCAAAATGTCTCAAGCCAACTTACTGTATTTACCATACACGGGAACAAGCTCCCAGCTTCCCGAGCGTATAGTTAAAATTTCCGGTATTTTTATTATGAACCCTCAGGAAAGTCAAGGGGTATTTCCCAAGTATTTTTTTTAAAGTAAGCAATTATCCGGACTGATTTGCCTCTAACTTCAGTTGGTTAGCACGGTCCATCCCCTTAAAGAGGCCAAAGCCTTAAAATAGCTGTGAAATAGTTATCTGCTTTTTCGGGCCGGTTTTAAAATTCAATGGAAAAAAATTCATTCAGGGAGCCCTTCATGGAACCGCTGATGACAAGAGCTCCCAGGCAAATTTATGCTTTACAATTTCCAAGGATAGCGATTAAATACGAAATCCTCAGCATTTATGCACTTTTAAAATCATGATCTACGGCAGAGGGAGGTTTCATGGAAGGAAAGAAGAATTCGGAATCACAGTATGACGTGGTGATTGTCGGCGGCGGACCGGCAGGGCTGACTGCGGGACTGTACGCATCTCGGGGCGGTTTGAAAACCCTTCTCCTGGAAGGAGAATCGTCCATCAGTCAGATCACGGTAACCGATCTGGTGGAGAATTATCCGGGATTTCCTGAAGGGATCAACGGCTATGATCTTGTTGAGCGCTTTAAAACGCAAGCCCATCAGTTCGGATTGACGATCGTGACGGATGATGTCAAGGCCGTTCGCAGAGAACAACAGGGCACCGGTGCGGAAGGGGGCTGGATTGTTCAGGGAAATCGGGAAAACTATCCGACGTTGGCCGTTATCCTGGCTACCGGGGCCAACTGGCGTCACCTGGGGGTTCCGGGTGAAGAGGCTTTTGCCGGGAAAGGCGTCTCCTATTGCGCCACCTGCGACGGTCCCTTTTATCGGGACAGGGAAGTCGTCGTGGTGGGTGGCGGAGACACGGCGGTTCAAGAGGCGCTCTTCCTTACGCGATTTGCCCGGAAGGTGACGATCGTCCATCGCCGGGACCGCCTGCGGGCGACGCCTGTTCTGCAAGAGAAGGTCCTTTCCCATGAGCGGATCGGGTTTGCCTGGGATTCCGTCGTCGAGGAGATTCAGGGGGAGGCCTTTGTGGAAGGCGTGAAGATCCGTAATCTCAAGAATCCGGACCTGTCGCGGGTTATTCCGGCGGATGGGGCTTTTGTCTTTGTAGGGTTGACCCCCAATACGGAATTTATCCGGGATGTGGTGGATTGTGATGAAAACGGCTACATCCTTGCCGACAGCGCCATGAGGACCTCGGCAAGCGGAATCTTTGCCTGCGGGGACTGCATATCCAAACTTCTGCGACAGGTCGTAACGGCCTGCGGAGATGCCGCGACAGCGGCCTTTTCGGCTCAGCTCCTTGTGGAAGACCTGAAAGGGGATGCTTACTCGGGAAGAGGGATCTGATCATGGACTCGTTTTTTATCCTCTGGCAGCACATTCCCGAACATCTCCGTCCGGATCTTTTCTCGATCGGATCCTTCCAGGTCCGTTATTACAGCCTGATGTACCTTGTGGCCTTTTCTCTGACCTATGTGCTGGTCATGTACCGGGTCAAGAAGGAAGACTATTCCTTCTCCAGGGAAACCATTCAGGATCTCTTGCTCTGGCTCATTCTTGGGTTGATCGTCGGCGCGCGGTTGGGTTATGCCTTGTTCTACAATTTCAGCTATTATCTGAGTCATCCCCTGGAGGTAATCCTGCCTTTTGAATTCTCCGGGGGAATCCGATTTGTGGGCATCAGCGGGATGTCCTATCATGGCGGGGCAATCGGCGTACTTCTGGCTGCCTTCTTCTTCTGCCGAAAGAAGGGGATTTCCTTCTGGAAAATGGTCGAGCTTTTTTCTCCCGCTGTACCCCTGGGCTATACCTTCGGCCGGATCGGAAATTTCATCAATGGTGAACTCTACGGACGGGTGACAACGGTTCCCTGGGGGATGTATTTCCCCCTGGACTCCCTCCATCAGCTTCGTCATCCCTCTCAACTTTACGAAGCCCTCTTTGAGGGCCTTGTCCTTTTTGTTCTCCTCTGGAGTCTCCGCAGACGGAGTCCCTTTGACGGATTTCTCTTTGCGGCCTATCTCTTCGGTTATGGGTTTGTCCGGTTTTTCATCGAATATTTCCGCGAACCGGATAGCCAGCTGGGGCTGATCTGGGGCGGGATCTTCAGTATGGGACAGGCGCTCTGCCTGCTCATGATGGCTGCAAGCGTACTGGTTTATTTCCTCTGCAAAGCGAAAAAGGAAAGGGTCTAGGGACTGAAACTGATAAATAAGGGTGGAGGACGGAAAATGAGCAGACGGGTTGTGATTATCGGCGGCGGTGCAGGGGGTCCGTCAACGGCGGCAGAGGCCGGCCGGCGGGACCCTTCGATGTCCATTTCCATGATTGAACAGGGTGAATACGTTTCCTACGCGGCCTGCCCGATGCCCTATTACATCGGCGATGTGATCAAGGACGAAAGCAGGTTGATCGCGAGGACGCCGGAGAAGTTCCGGGAAGGCGGCGTCGATGTCCGGACCGGTGTGCAGGCTGAAGGGGTGGATCTGGGAAAGCAGGTGGTGACCCTTGCCGGTGGGGAGACGCTTCCCTTTGACGTTCTCGTCCTGGCAACGGGAACCCGTCCGATTTTACCGGGCATCCCCGGGGAAGACCTGGAGGGTGTTTTTACCCTGAAACAGTTGCCCGATGCCATAGGCATCAAGAAATATCTTCGGGAGATTAAGTGCCGGAAGGCCATCATCGTCGGGGCCGGGTTTATCGGCATGGAGATGTGTGAAGCCTTCGCGGAAGCCGGTGTCGAGACCACCATGGTCAATATGGGAAAGATGCCTGTCCCCCGGTGGGACCCCGAGTTGGGACAGTTGATTCTGGAATCGCTGAAAACTCACCGGATTAATCTTCTGGCAGAAACGAAAAGCCTGGCGATTGAAAAGGGCGGAGCGTGCAATCTCCGGTTGGTCACCAATAGCGGCCACTTCGAGGCGGATTTAATCCTGCTGGCCATCGGCGTTCGACCCAGTGTAGGCCTGGCCGGCGAGATGGGGCTGGCCCTCGGGCGAACCGGGGCCATCTCTGTGGATCTGTCGCAGAGGACCTCCCATCCCGCTGTTTATGCCGTGGGCGATTGCTGTGAAGTCTTTCATCGGGTCAGTAAACAGTGGACGCATGTCCCGCTGGGGGATATCGCCAACAAACAGGGGCGGGTCGCGGGACAGAATCTCGCGGGTGTCCCCGCGATCTTTCCGGGTATCGTCGGCGCGCAGGCCTTCAAACTCTTTAATCTGGAGATCGCCGCAACGGGACTGGACGAACGGGAGGCGATTGCGGCCGGCTATTCTCCAATCAGTTCCCTGATCTGGGGAGATGTGGCGCCCCTTGCCCTGCCGGGAGAGACCAGACTGGGCCTGAAACTCATTGCCGACAAAGCCACGGGCCTTCTTCTCGGTGCACAGGCAGTGGGCCCCCAGGGGGCGGTCAGCCGGATCAATACCCTGTCCGCTGCCCTCTGGTCGGGATTGCCCGTTGAAGAAGTCGGTTACCTGGATTTGGCCTATGCGCCGCCCTTCAGTCGTGCCTGGGATCTGATCCACATTGTCGCCCAGGATCTTATAAAAAAAATAGGATAGGAACGGATCCTCGCCGGAACTGCATCCTGAGGAAAACGCTTCTTTAATTTCTGCTGAATTCGGTATTCGTATAAATTTATTGGTAAGGAAGAATTACGGGCAGCAGCGGGAAAAATCAGGCTCTCTTCTAAGGAGGTTTGAAAGCGGCAGTGGCCAAATTGGTATAAGTTTGTATTGACAATCCGGTGCTCTTGGTGTACGTCACGCACGCTGCATGGGGTATTTTTCAAGAGCAACGGGCGGTTGATGGTGTCTTGTTTAATGTCTTTTAATTTCATTAGTTAGCAGAGAGGAGGTAAGGCTTCATGGAGATGGACAATTTCACTTTTGGCGTCACGATGCTGGTCTGCGGGATGGGAGGAACCCTTCTGACCCTGTGGATCATGAGCTTGGTGATGGGCTTAATGGGGAAGATTTTCCCGTACAAGCCGGAAGAGGAGGACTAAGGGATGGCCGAAGCAATTACTAGTGGATTGATGGGACTTACTGTCGGATTTGTGCAACTTGGCGTTGAATGGCGCAATGTGATCATGATTTTTGTCGGCTGCGTTTTCCTCTGGCTGGGGATCAAAAAGGACTGCGAGCCGCTCTTGTTGGTGCCCATCGGTTTCGGGTGCATCATCGTCAATGTTCCCTTTGCCGATGTCATGAATGTCGGAAAAGAACCGGGTTTCATCCGGGTGCTGTATGATGCCGGGATCAGCTCAGAGCTGTTTCCCCTGCTGATCTTTGTTGGGATCGGGGCTATGACGGATTTCGGTCCGGTTCTGGCGCAGCCGTCAACCTTCCTGCTGGGGGCAGCCGGACAGTGCGGGATTTTTATCACCCTGCTGGCGGCCCTGGCGTTGGGCTTCCCCAAACTGGAGGCAGTAACGATCGGGATCATCGGGGCCTGTGATGGACCGACGGTGATTTACGTCGCCTCGAAATACGCCCCGCAGCTGCTGGGGGCGGTTTCCGTGGCGGCCTATTCCTACATGTCGCTGGTTCCGATTCTGCAGCCGCCCATCATGAGGGCAATGACGACGAAGAAGGAACGGATGACGGTTATGAAATCCCAGGCCAAGCCGGTTTCTAAGATGACGAAGCTCCTCTTCCCCGTGGTGGTCACCGTCCTGGGCGGCTTGATTGCCCCGAAAGGGTTGCCTCTGCTGGCGACGATCATGTTGGGGAACCTGATGCGGGAATCGGGTTGTGTGAGCCGCCTGACCTCGGCTGCCGAGAATGAGATTTCCAACGTGGTCACCCTCTTCCTGGGACTGGCCATCGGGGCGACGATGTCCGGCGCCGCGTTCATCAGACCGCAAACCCTGATCGTTCTGGCTCTAGGGCTGATTGCCATCTGTCTGGACACCGTTTTCGGCATCCTCTTCGGGAAGGTGATGTACGTCTTGACGGGCGGGAAGGTCAATCCTCTGATCGGCGCCGCGGGTATTTCGGCATTCCCCATGGCGGCCCGGGTCGTCCAGAAGGAAGGTCAGAAGTGGAACAAGAAGAACTTCCTGCTCATGCATGCGATGGGCGCCAATGCCGGCGGACAGGTTGGTTCGGTCATCGCTGCGGCGGTCATGCTTTCCGTGCTGGCGGGAATGGGCATTCTTCCGGTTTAGTGGCAAGTGACACAGCCTATTTTTCCATAACATAAGGAGAAAGAGGGCAAAGGTCAGAAATTCTCGAGTGGAATGACACGATCTTTGCCCTCTTTGATTTAAAGAAAAGGAGAGACAACCGTGAATTTCGATTGGTCAACCGCGTTTCACATAGAATGGACTGCTACTTTCATGTTGGCGATGTTGAACATCGTTTTTATCAATATCATTTTGTCCGGAGACAATGCCGTGCTCATCGCCATGGCGGTCCGTGGATTGAACAAGGAGCAGCGGACGAAGGGCATCATCTTCGGGACGGCTGCCGCTGTTATCCTCAGGGTCATCCTGACCTTTTTTGTCGCCCTGCTTTTGAGCGTCCCTTATCTCAAACTCGTCGGCGGCGCCCTGATCCTCTGGATTGCTACAACGCTGTTCGCGGGTGAAGAGGAAGGTGAAGAAGGCGAAGCAACCACAACCCTGGCGCAGGCGATTCGGGTCATCATCATTGCCGATTTGACCATGTCGCTGGACAATGTTCTGGGGGTGGCCGGCGCGGCGAATGGAAACATGTTTCTGCTGCTCTTCGGTCTGGGGCTCAGTATCCCCATCATCATCTTCACCAGCAACCTCATTTCCACCATGATGGATAAGTACCCGATTATCATTGTACTTGGCGCGGCCATTCTCGGCCGGGTCGGTGGCGAAATGATGATTACGGACCCCGCTGTGGAAAAAATGCTCCATCCCAATGCTTTTATGGATTACGGTGTACAGATTGCCTGCGCGGTCGGTGTGGTTATCGTGGGGAAACTCTTGCAGAAAAGAAAAATCGCCCAGGCGGAGAAATCCGGGGAAATCCATCGTTCCTGATCCGGGAAGAAGGTTTTCGAACTTTTGCCTGAAAAGGGCAATATTTGAGAAAAGACTTATGGCAATTTTGACGATTACCAAACAATATGGAAGTGGTGGTGGCGTAATCGGGCATGCTGTCGCAAGTCTTCTGGGATATGAATACATCCCCCTGCACAGGATCTTTGAAGAGGCTGAAAAGGCAGGGGGAGAACTCAAGAGAATCGCTGAAGAAGTCAGCAAAGGCGTCCCCGGACTGTGGGAACAGACGGACTGGTCCTTCCTGGCCTTTGCCGCATTCAGCCAGAGTATCATCTTAAAATATTCTCTGAGAAACAACGTTGTGGTGATGACCCGGGGCGGCAATATTCTGTTGAGAAACATTCCCCACGTCCTGAGAATATTCATGACCGCACCTTTTGAAGCCAGGGTGCAGAGAATTGTGGAACGGGAAGAGGTGAGTCCACAGATCGCGGCCATGATGGCGAGAAAGGCGGATCGGGAAATGGCGGTGACGATCCAGCAGGTCGAGGGTGCCAACTGGATGGATCCCACGGAATATGATCGGGTCGTTGATACGAGCAGGAAAGATTGGGATGCCATTGCCGGCAGCCTGAAAAACGATCTTCTGGAAAGGGAGAAGGCTTATTCGAAAGAAGCCCAGAAGCTCTTGGACATGAAGGCCCTGGCGACCCGTATCAAGGTAAAGATCATGACGTCACCCGGTTTTCTTGTCCCTACCCTTGAAATAGAAATGGAAGACGATGTCCTGGTGGTCCGCGGGGTGGTTCGCAATCCGGAGCAGCATAAGCTCATCGAACAAGAGATTATGAAAATGGCCGGGAACATCTCTGTTAAATGCAACCTTCACTATCGCGGCTCATGGCCTTTCCGGGGGATCTGAGAAGCAGGGAAATAAGTCAAGCGAATTTCAGATCGGATTATTTGAACGAGATCAGGAAAAATCCTGATATTCTTTATAAAAAAGCCAGCCTGGGAATAACCTGGGTTGGCTTTTTTATTTGTTTGAAGAAATAATTCGGTGACGTCTAAAAAACAGCATTCTTCTGTATTCCTTCAGTTTTTTTTGATGTATAATACACAGCAAAGAATCGTTTGAAAGAATGACAGATGGAAAGGTTTGCTGATCTTCAACATCCCTCAAAGACGCAACTTCGACTATGGAGCCGTCTGGAAAGGGGGAAAGTCCGGAAGGAAACCGGTATTTTCCTGGCGGAGGGCTATAAGATCGTTGAGTCTCTCCTCGCCAGTGTCTGGAAAATGGAAGCCCTTCTGGTTCGGGAAGACAAGGAGGAACGATGGGCGACCTTCCTGAAGAGGATGCCGGCGAACCTGCCTTGTTACGGCCTGTCAATCAAGGAGTGGGGGGGCCTGACTCAGGACGCCGCCCCGGAAGGGATCATGGCGGTGGGAATAGCGCCGTCGGAAAAACCGCTGTCCGATGTGATTCTCAAAGGCGAGGGGCCGCTGTTGCTGCTCTCTGAGATCAATAATCCGGGGAATCTGGGGACGATTATCCGTACGGCCCACTGGTTTGGTTTCTCAGACATTCTTCTGAGCAAAGGATCGGTCTCTCCGTTAAACCCGAAGGCGATTCGGGCAGCGATGGGGAGTCTCTTTCATATTTCCTGTCTTCCGGAAATGGATCTGTCCGAGGTCCTGCCCCAACTTAAAGGGCATTATCAGCTGGTGGGAACCTCGGTCCGTGGAGGAGGTCGTCCTCATCCCTGTGGGGAAAATACGGCATTGCTTCTGGGGAGTGAAAGTCATGGATTACCGGATTCTTTGCTGCGACTGACCGATGAACAGTGGTATATTCCCAGGGTGGGGGGAGGAGAATCCCTCAGCCTGCCGCAGGCCGCGGCGATTCTGATGTATGAGTGCGTCCACGTCAATGCTCTTTCTCGGGATACATGAAAAGGAGGGTGACGTTGGGATATCAGGGAGCTCAAAAGGGCAGGCGTTTTTTGAGCAGCCGGGGTGGAGGTTTTCGATTCCCGTGGAGGTCCATTATGGGAGGAAAGCGGTGGAGTTCGGTAATCTCTGTGGATGGTAGTCAAAGGTGATCTGTTCCTGGAAAAAGGGGACGAAAAATCTCAGAAAGGGAGGAAGAACCATGGAAGAGTATGTGCAGGTATTTACGACGGTAAACAGGGAAAAGGCAGGCATCGATGGCAGGGCGGTTGCCAAGGCGCTCATTGAAAAGAAACTTGCGGCCTGTGTCCAGATCTCCCCGATGACCAGCGTCTACCGATGGGAGGGACAGATTGAAACGGAAGAGGAGTGGCGGATCATTATCAAAACAAGGAAAAATCTTTGTGAAGATGTAGAGAAGGTGATTCGCGACCTCACCTCCTATGTGGTTTCGGAATTTATCGTTACGCCGATTATTGGAGGCAGTGAAGAATACATGAACTGGATGGAGAAGCAACTGCTGAAAAAATAATCCCCGTTATCTGATACCAAGTCGCCTTCATTCGGCTAACTGCAGTGGTTTCTTCGTCAGCTCCTCGACGTATCATCGATAGGGCTGCGTCGCTTCCTCCTTGCCGCATGTTAACCTTTTGAATGCGACTTGGTATCAATTTCCCCTCCCCGTGAATGTCCTCGCACTTCCATTCTTCTAATGCTTCTGCCTTATAATCCACTGTGGAAAACCTGGATAACCACTTGAAAAAGCATCCGAATTGCAAATAACGGAAGGATCTGAAGACGATTCAAATTCTGGAAACTAATATGCTTGTCTAAGGCGCGAGGTTGGAGTATAAGCGCAGGGGTAAAAGTCAAGGCTCGACGAGCAATTTGTCATTGCAGTTCCTGATCAGAGGGAATCCCAAGGCGGCAGGGCAGAGGCGGCGCAGGCATGCAGATGACGCGTGCTGCGGGGCCGATCAGGCCGCTGGCGCGAAAAACGCTCTGAAATACGGAACGGGTATGACGAGATCTGGAATATCTGTAAGGAGATAGGAACCCTCATGTCGAAAACAACCGAATTAGAAGAAAAGTCTATCAATACCATTCGTTTTTTAGCCGCGGATGCCGTGGAAAAGGCGAAATCAGGACACCCCGGAATGCCGATGGGGGCTGCTGCCACCGCCCATACCCTGTGGGCTTCTCACCTGAAACACAATCCCGCCAATCCGCAGTGGATCGACCGGGACCGTTTTGTCCTTTCTGCGGGGCATGCCTCCATGCTCCTTTACGTCATGCTGCATCTGACCGGATACGACCTTTCCCTGGATGATCTGAAGGCCTTTCGCCAATGGGAAAGCCGGACGCCGGGTCACCCCGAATATCGCTGTGCACCGGGCGTGGAAGTGACCACAGGCCCCCTCGGGCAGGGCCTGAGCAATGCCGTGGGGATGGCGATCGCCGAAGCCCATCTGGCGGCCCGCTTCAATCGTCCCGACAACGAGATCATCAATCACTTCACCTATGTCATGGCCAGCGATGGCGACCTCATGGAAGGGGTTACGGCGGAGGCCTGTTCCCTGGCCGGGCATCTGGGGTTAGGCAAGCTCATCGTACTTTATGATGACAACCGGGTCTCTCTTGCCGGATCAACGGGTCTGGCTTTTACGGAAGATGTGGGCAAGCGTTATGAAGCCTACGGCTGGCAGGTGCTGCGGGTTTCCGAGGGCAACCGACCGGCAGCCATTGATGCGGCCCTGCAGCAGGCGAGGGCGGACTTGTCGAGGCCCTCGATCCTCTTCGTGCAGACGACCATCGGCTACGGCGCTCCTCACAAGCAGGGAACCGCGGATGCCCACGGCTCTCCCCTGGGCCAGGATGAACTGAACGCGGCCAAGGAAAATCTGGGCTGGCCGCTGGAGCCGACCTTCTTCGTACCCGGGGAAGTTACGGATTTTTACCGTCAGGCAGCCGACCGGGGAAAAGCCAGGGAAGCGCAATGGCTTCAGAACTTTGAACGTTACAGCCGTCAGTATCCGGAACTCGCGGCGGAGTTGCGCCGGGTGATGAAGGGTGACCTTCCGGATGACTGGGAAAAGGCGCTGCCCGTCTACGAAGAAGGGGCGGCCGATGTGGCGACCCGCAAGGTCGGGGAAACGGTGATGCAGGCCCTTGCCCCTTGTATTCCGGATCTGATGGGAGGATCGGCGGATCTCAATCCATCCTGCTTCACTTGGCTCAAGGGGCTGGGGGATTTTCAGCGCCCCGGATTGTCTCCGGAAGGTGTGCAGGGCCGGGTTGGCGGATCGTGGGGCTATGAAGGCCGCAATGTCCATTACGGCGTCCGCGAGCATGCGATGGGCTCCATTGCCGTGGGGATGGCCCTCCACGGGGGCATCGTTCCCTATACGGCCACCTTTCTGACCTTTGCCGATTACATGCGGCCGCCCATGCGCCTTTCCGCCCTCATGGGTCTGCGGGTCATCTATGTCTTTACCCATGACAGCATTGGCCTGGGCGAGGATGGTCCGACCCATCAGCCGATCGAACAGGTCATGAACCTGCGGGCCGTTCCCAACCTCACTGTGATCCGTCCTGCCGATGCCCATGAAACCGTGGAAGCCTGGCGGGAGGCGCTCCGAAATTCGGAAGGTCCGACGGCCCTGATCTTTTCACGCCAGAATCTGCCCGTGCTGGATCAAAAAACGCTCGCCCCTGCAACGGGTCTGCAGAAGGGCGGCTATATCCTCTGGGAATCCGTGGAAGGAACCCCGGAGGTCATCCTGATGGGAACGGGTTCTGAAGTTCCTCTGGTCCTCGAGGCCGGAAAACGTCTGGCCGCGGAAGGCATTGCCGTGCGGGTGGTCTCGCTGCCCAGTTGGGAGCTTTTTGACCGCCAGCCTGCTGCCTACCGGGAAGCCGTGCTGCCATCGGCCGTTCGGGTGCGGGTCGCCGTGGAAGCGGGCATCAAGCTGGGTTGGGAACACTACGTCGGGCTGGATGGAACCGTGATCGGGATGGACGGCTTCGGAGCCAGTGCACCGGCTAAAGTCCTCGTCGAAAAATTCGGCATGACCGCAGACAATGTGATGAAAGCGGCCAAAGCGCTCTTGCATGCCGGAGTCCTGTCTTAATGGAAACAGCCCCTTTGTCTGAAAATTAAGGAGCAAGGCCATGGGAGAACAGCCTGCCCCGGAAAGTTCCTTCCGGAACCGCCTGCAATTCGAGAAAAGTCCCTATCTGCTGCAGCATGCCGCCAATCCTGTGGACTGGTATCCCTGGGGAGAGGAAGCCTTCGACAAAGCCCGACGGGAAGACAAACCGGTTTTCCTGTCCATCGGCTATTCCACCTGCCACTGGTGCCATGTGATGGCCCATGAGTCGTTCGAGGATGAAGAGGTCGCCCGGCTGCTCAATGAGAGTTTCGTTTCCATCAAGGTGGACCGGGAGGAGCGTCCCGATATCGACAAGCTGTATATGACCGTCTGCCAGCTCTTGACCGGCAGCGGCGGCTGGCCGTTGACGATCGTGATGACCCCTGACCGCCGTCCCTTCTATGCGGCGACTTATATCCCCCGGGAAGGCCGGCCGGGGATGATGGGGATGCTTGCGCTGATCCCCGGGCTCGGCGAGGTTTGGCGCAGGGAGCGGGGCAAAGTGCTGGAATCCGTCGAAGAGATTGAAAAGGCCCTGCAAGGGATGGGTCCGGATGCCGGCGGTCGCGGGGAGCTTCCCCTGGAGACGGTTTTGCGGGAGGCCTATGACGATCTGTGCCGCCGCTTCGATTCCCGCTATGGCGGGTTTGATTCCGCCCCCAAGTTCCCCATGGCTCAGCACCTCTTCTTTCTCCTCCGTTACTGGCAAAAGCAGGGAGATTCCCAGGCCATGGCCATGGTGGAAAAAACACTGACGGCGATGCGGCAGGGGGGGATCTATGATGCGCTCGGCTTCGGCTTTCATCGATACAGCACCGATGCCCAGTGGCGCGTCCCCCATTTCGAAAAGATGCTCTACGATCAGGCCCTTCTGGCCCTGGCCTATACCGAGGCCTTTTCGGCGACGGGTCAGGCGTTTTATGAAAAAACGGCGCGAGAGATTCTGACCTACGTGCTGAGGGACATGACCGCGCCGGAGGGCGGCTTCTATTCGGCAGAGGATGCCGATACCGCCGGGAAAGAGGGGGCATTTTATCTCTGGACGGGGGAAAAGCTGCGGCAGGTGCTGGGACCGGAGGAGGCCGACTTGCTGATCCGGATCTATGCCCTTCAGGCCGGTGGCCGACCTCAGGTTCTCTCCTGTTCATACCCGCCGGCGGATCTGGCGGCGACGCTGGGCATTCCGGAGGAGCGCCTTTCGGCAACGATGGAATCCGCGCGGGAGACACTTTTTCAGCACCGTCGGCAGTGGATACAACCTCTTCGGGACGACAAGATCCTCACCGACTGGAATGGATTGATGATTGCGGCGATGGCCCGGGCGGCCTTCGTCTTCGAAGACCCTGTTTTCCTCCAGGCGGTCCGCAAGGCCGTCTCCTTTATCCTGGAAAACCTGCGCGATCCCCGGGGGCGCCTGCTCCATCGCTGGCGGGACGGCGAGGCAGCCATGCCGGCGAACCTGGACGATTACGCCTTTCTTCTCTGGGGGCTGATCGAGGCCTACGAGGCGACCTTCGATTCCACTCTTCTGGAGGCCGCCCTTTCCCTGGAAGAGGATCTGAATGCTTTTTTCTGGGACAAGGAAAACGGCGGGTATTATTTTACCCCGGAAGACGGCGAACCGTTGCTCGTTCGCCAGAAGGAGAGTTACGACGGGGCCATCCCCTCGGGAAATTCCGTGGCCATGCTCAATCTGCTGCGCCTGGCCCGCCTGACGGGTCGGGGAGAACTGGAAGAGCGGGCCGTCGCTACGGGGCAGGCCTTTGCCGCAGCGATCCGATCCCTGCCCGCGGGACATTCCCAGTTCCTGGTGGCCCTGGATTACCTGGCCGGCCCTTCGGACGAGGTGGTCATTGCCGGAAACCCGGAAGGGACGGATACTTGCGAAATGCTGCGGGAACTTCGCCGGACTTTTCTTCCCCGCACGGTTGTTCTCTTATGCCCGGAGGGTGGAGGAAAGGAGAGACTTTTGCGGGTGGCGGAATTCGCGCGGGAGATGACCCCGGTCAATGGCCGGTCAACGGCCTATGTCTGCCGGAATTTTTCCTGCCGGCAACCCACAACGGATCCGGCGGAGATGATGGCCTGGCTCCATTCGGTTTGATCAGGATCGGTCAAGTTCCTGCCGAACCGCCATGCCCAGGTTTTCCAGGATATAGGGTTTCCGGACATAAGCCCCGGCCCCCAGTTCCTGGGCTCTTTTCACCTTTTCCGTCCGGGAAAATCCACTGACGATCAGCGCCTTTTGAGCCGCGTTGATTTTCAAAATCCGCTGATAGGTCTCCAGCCCGTCGATGCCGGGATCCATGATCATGTCCAGAACGACGAGATCGGCTTTGTTTGAACGCAGCCAGGTAACGGCTTCTTCTCCGCCGGAGACCGAAATCACCGAGTAGCCGAGCTTGCCCAGCATGCTTTGCGCAAGTTCTCTCTGTTCAGGGATGTCATCCACCACGAGAATGGATTCTCCGGAGCCTTGATAGTTCTCGACCGGAACAATCCTCCTGTCATCGTCTTCCTCATCCCTCGTGATCGGGAAATAGAGCGTAAAGGTCGTTCCCTTTCCCTCGTCACTTTGCACGTCGATATACCCGTTATGATCCTTTACCGTTCCCCAGACAACGGCCAGACCAAGACCCGTACCGCTGCGGCCCATCACTTTCTTGGTGTAGAAGGGCTCGAAAATCTTGCCCAGGTCATCCGCTGAAATGCCTCTGCCCGTGTCGGATACGGTCAGGATCGCATAATCCCCTTCCGGGAGCTCCTGGATGGGAACGTCCATATGCCGGTTTTTCGTCCGAATCGTCACTTCCCCGGAACCGGGAATGGCCTCTATGGCGTTGCAGAGGAGATTCATCAAGGTTTTGCTGAGATGAACGGCGGACCCTTTGATATTCAAGAGCCCTTCTTCGAGATGGGTTGAAATCTTAATCTGAGGATGACAGAAGTTCAGCTCCTCGAATTCCGGCGTTTTGAAGTAATCAATTACAACCTGGTTCAGATTGACCACTTCCGAAACCGTCACGCCTCTTCTGGCCAGAGTCAGCAGGTCCTGAACGATCGCGGCGCTTCTCATGCCGGATTGCACGATGGTTTTGGCGTATTTTTTCAAGGGACTGCCTTCCGGAACGGCTTCTGCGAGCAGTTCCGAATAGCCGACAAGGACCCCCAGGACATTGTTCAGATCGTGAGCCACCCCGCCGGCCAGTCTTCCCAGCCCCTCCATCTTTTCGGCACGGCTTAAACGTTCCTGCAGTTTTTTCCATTCCGTATTGTCGCGGATGCATTCGATGGCTGCAACGGCCTCTCCCTGGGAATTCCGCAAGACCGTTGCTGTGGAAGAAAGGTGCATATCGCCGGGTGGAATTCCAGGGGTGAAGGATTCACCGAAAAGGGTGTCTCCCAGCCGCTGAATCGTTGTGTACCGTTTTTCCATCTGCTTGTCCGGGGAAAGGGCGAGATTGGCAAGAATAGGCCTTCTCTCCTTGTAAAAAGGGAGGGCATACTCGTAATCGCCCCGCCCGAGCATCTTTTCCGCCTTGATTCCCGTCATAGCTTCCATCGACCGGTTCCAGGTTATGACTTTGCCTTCTTTATTGATGACCAGGGTGGATTCGGGAAGATAATGGATGATGTCCAAGAGGTCCTGCCGGGATTCCCGAGCTTGCTCCTCGGCACGTTTACGTTTTGTTTCCTGTTCTTCCAGCTCCTTTATCCTCTGTTTCAAGAGTGAAATCTCCTCGATGAGTTCGGATTTCTTTTTTGATTGTCGTTTCATTATTCTTTCTTTAAATTTGCAGGTCCTCTGTTTTGAAGAAATGTCCTGAAACCCCTTTTTTATTTGCAATGTTACAGGAAGAAGCGTATTGGTCGTTTGCCGTTTCAAGCGGCACAATAATGTCTCTTTATTGCTTGAGAAATTCAACACGTATTAATTACGCAGTTCTTTACAGGGAAATACTGGTATTCGGTAGCCTTCTTAAATTTTATTCGAATTGATGGAGACCTGCTATTATCTGGATATTATAGATAATATTTGTGATCTTGATTCCGGGTGGATGTGTCTGCCCTTCAATGACTTGCCCTCTGTGCAGATCGTAATGGGATGGATTATTCTAATACGGAGTATTAAGGATATCCTGTTTTCTTGGACATATGGGAAGCGGACATGCGATTAACGAATTTCTGATCTGAGCAACTCGAGAATGGGGATATGGATTGTATGAATGATTGGAAGAAGACCAAAGCGCACCTGATAAGAGAATTGGAGGAACTGAGGGCCAGAGCCGCCGGGTATGAGTCCATCGAACAGAGACCAAAGCTCGTTCAAAAGAAACAAAAAAAGAAAGAAAACAGCGCCCCGCGATCCACTTCCTTGGTGGACATTATGACAGGGAGCGCCCTTGCCCTTCTGACCTGCCCGAACATCTCCGAAGCGGTCGATCAGGCTCTGGCTGTTCTTGGTGAAGGCACGAATGTGGATAGGGTCTATCTTTTTGAGAATCACCCGGACCCCTTTACAGGGGAACTTCTGGCCAGTCAGCGCTTTGAATGGTCAAAAGCCGGGATCAGCAGCCAGAGGGATAATCCCCTGTTGATCAACCAACCTTACCGTAATTTTTTCCCCCGCTGGCAGAGCGAACTTCCCCAGGGCCGATCCATAAAAGGTCTGATAGAGGATTTCCCGGCGACGGAACGGGAGTTTCTTGCGGCACAGGGAATCCTTTCCCTTCTGATTGTTCCTGTCATGATGGAAGGGCATTTCTGGGGGTTTATCGGCTTTGATGACTGCCATGAGGGAAAGGAATGGACGAAAGACGAGGAATCCATCCTCGTTGCCGCAGCGGGGAACATCGTCAATGCGATCGAACGGAAAAGGACGGAAGAGTCCCTGCGAAGATCAGAAGATCAGTATCGCACGATTTTTGAAAACACCGGCACGCCTCTTCTGATCTTCGAAGAGGATACCACGATCTATCTGGTGAATGCAGAGTTTGAACGGGCATTTCATTATTCGCGGGAAGAGGTGGAGAGCAGGATGAGCTGGATGGATATCACCCTCCCGGAGGACTTGGAATGGCTGAAGAGATATCATTACATGCGAAGGGTCGATCCGGAAGCCTCCCCCCGGAACTATGAATTGAGGGTGGTGGACCGATTCGGCCGTGTGCATGAAAGCTACATTAAGATTGCCATGATCCCGGGGACGATGAGAAGTATCGCCTCCGTCCTGGATATTTCCCACCTGAAAGTAGTGGAAAACGCCCTTCGTGAAAGCGAGGCCTATTATCGGGCACTTTTTGAACATGCCGGTGTGGCGATTTTCCATGTGAATGCCCAGGGGAAATTTCTTCGTGCCAATGACAACTTCCTGGAATTTTTAGGTTACACCTGGGAAGAACTGGAAAAAATAAACGCCAGGGAGGTCGCACATCCGGATTACATCGAGCAGGCCGCAGTTCTCATTGACAAGCAGATCAATGGCGAGATCGATCGCTTCTCCCAGGAAAAGTATTATGTCCGGAAAGACGGCACCTTGCGCTGGGGAGAAATGCGTTCCACGCCGATCCGTGATGAACAGGGGAGGCTGCTTTCGGCTGTGGTGGCCATTGTCGACAGGACCCAGCAGAAGCAGGCGGAAGACGAACTGAAGAAGTATCTCGAAGAGATGGAGGATCTTTACGAAAACGCCCCCTTCGGCTACCATTCCCTGCTTGAGGACGGGACAATCCTCCGCATGAATAAGACGGAACTTTCATGGCTGGGCTATTCCCGAGACGAGGTGATCGGGAAGATGAAGTATGCCGACATGTTGCCGCCCGAGGAAATTGAAACGTTTCATCAGCGTTTTTCACTTTTTAAAAACCATGGAGATCTGGTTAATATAGAAGCTAAAGTGATGCGCAAAGACGGTACAACATTCGATATCCTCGCTACCGTCAATCCAATTTATGACGAAAACGGTAATTATATAATGAGCCGGGATTCCGTTTTTGACAATACCGAACGGAAGAGGGTGGAAAACGCCCTGGCGGAAAGTGAGGCCTTGTATCGAAATCTCTTTGAGAACGCTTCAATCGGCATGTTCCAGAGCACCTTTGAAGGGAGATTTCTGCGCATTAATCAGGCCTACGCAACGATGCTCGGTTATGAATCGCCTGGGGAAGTGATCTCGACCATAATGGACACCGCCACGCAGATTCATGCCGATCCTCGAAACCGGGCCGAACTGCTGGCCGCAGTGGATCGGGATGGGTGGTTCTATGCCGAGCAGCCCTACCTTCGCAAGGACGGCAGCGTCATGATCGGGAAACTGTCTGTTCGGAAGGTGATCAAAGGGGATGGCGATTCGGCTTACCTGGAAGGGGTTGTGGAAGACATTACCGAGCGGAAAGAGACGGAAAAGGCATTGCAGGAAAGAGATAAAGAATTGCAGCTCAAGGCGATGCGTCTCGGGGAAGCCAATATGGCGTTGAAGGTTCTGCTGAAAACCATGGAGAGCGACCAGGAGGAATTCAGAGAAAGAATTCTAGCAAATATCCGGGAACAGGTGCTGCCTTATCTGGACAAACTGAAAAACTCACCGCTCAATGAACTCCAGAGAGACTATGTTCAAATGACAGAAACCAATCTTAACGAAATTGCCTCACCCTTTCTGAAAAAAATAGCATCCGGCTGTTTTAATCTTACGATGAAAGAGACTCAGATTGCCTCCCTGGTGCGGGACGGCAAGACATCGAAAGAGATTGCGGGGTTGTTGAACGTATCACAGCGGGTCATTGATTTTCACAGGAAAAACATCAGGAAGAAGCTTGGGCTGACGGAGAGAGGCGAAAGCCTTGTGATGCTGCTGCGATCCTTTTCATAGTTCCCTCTTGCGGTTCACTTTTTAGAGCTGCATCCGGCTGGGATCACATTTTTCCCTCAGGATCCGCAGTTCTTCTTCCGTCGGCGGATCGGCCTGGCGGGCGCGGGAAATATCCACGGGAAATTCCATGCGATCCAGAATCTGCTGCGGTGTGGTTCCAGGATAGAACCGGTCCAGATACATTTCCTTGGAGTGTTCGTCGAACCGCATCACCGCCATATTGGTCACGACGCAGGATATGCCGCCCGGAGGGAGGCCTGCCCGCTCGCGGGCGCCGGGGCCGTCCAGATATCCCGGACTGGTCAGATAGTCCAGTTTTCGCACAAACTTGCGTTTCTCGTGGTGCATGAAGACGATGCACCGGGGAACGAAGGAAGTCACGTCACAACCACCGCCGCTTCCGGCGAAACGGGTCTCCGGGTGAAAATAGTCGCCGATGACCGTGGTGTTCAGGTTGCCGTATTTGTCAATCTGGGCGGCGCCCAGGATGGCGATGATCCGGTCTCCGGTTATTCTGTTCTGCATCGTGGCAAAGGCGTCCATCAGTCCCCCATTGGAATCGGTCCTGTACATGACCCGGGAATCGGATACCGCCCAGGGAAGCTCCTCCAGAAGGGAGTCGACAGCGCCGGATTCAAAGAAAATGACGCTATCGGGGGCGGAGATGTTTTTTGCCGCCATGGCGGCCAGCATGGAGATGCCCGTTCCGCAGAACACGATGTCGCCGTTCCGGATCTCCCGGGCGGCCATGATCGTCATGATTTCCGGGGAGGTGTAGTTCATGTCCTCCCTCCGCGATCATACCATTGCAGGTTGGGGGCATATCCTGTTCTCGGGTCGGCCTGAATCTGTTCCAGACGCTTCCGCCCGATCCGATCCAGAAACTCCCCGTGATTGTTCACGCCGTAGATGAACTCGTCCTGATATTTCCGGAAAAGCTCCTCATCTCTCGCTGCTTTGGCGTAGGCGAGGAGATATTGGGGGTCGTAATCGTAATAGCGGTACACCGCCGTGGGATACGCGCCATAGGGGACATGGCAGACGGCGCTGACATGAATGAAGGGGATCTGGTTCAGTCCGGGATTTTCCCGCATCTGGTCGGGTTCAACCAGCTCTTCGCAGGTGACGATGACGTGGCGGGAGGCTTTCGCCTGTTCGATATCCGCATAAGTCAGACCAAGTATCCGGCAGGTTCCCTGATAGTCGGCCCTCTGGACGTGAATAATCGTCACATCCGGGTTGATGGCCGGGACGAGGACGACCTTGGGGGCATCGGCCCAGGAACCGAAGGGATTGTCCAGGACGACCAGTTTCCTGTCGGCGATCTTCGGGTCCTTATTCCGCGTTTCCTCCGAGAAGCCCCACCGATTTATGATATCGGTACCCAGGGAGGAGCGGGTGGGAAGGAAGGGCACGCCCATGGCCCCCGCGGCGAAGCGCAAGGTCATCTGGTAGTTGGAGTAATCTTCAACCTGGAGAGTTCCTTCCTGAACGGCTTTCCGGAAGCGGATGCAGGTGGTTGCCGCCTTCCCGTTGCCGCCATAGGCGATCTCCAGCCGGGAGATGCAGCCCCCGCCGATCAGCTCGTCGATACCCGTCCCGTTGGAATGGACATAGAAGTGAAGATTTTTGATGCCCTGGCGGATGATCGTATAAACGGCCGCCATGGGATTGCGGCTGATGGAAAATCCGCCGATGGACATGTGGCTGCCGTCCCAGACGTACGTCCGGATGGCTTCGTCCAGATCCATGACCTTGTTGCGGCGATCTTCCATCGCTTTTCCCTCTATGGCTTTGCCTGGCTTGCCGGAGCCGCCGGTTGAGGGGCGGCCGGCGGAGGAGGCGGAACTGCCGCAGGCGGCAGAAGGGCCGGGCTGGCGGGCCTGGGGATCATGCTGTCCAGGCGTCTTTCGAAGTTCAGGATCAGATTTCTCTGCACCTCCAGATCAACCGCCACCTGGATGTTGGTGTTGGCAATTTCCCGCCGGAGGGCATCCAGCTGGGCTTTGTCCATACCCATGCCCGCTGGGTTCAGCCGGGCCAGGGGATCGTCCGCCTCCCGAAGATGGGCGTTTGCCAGGCCGAAGTTGCGCTGATCGAGATCAAGGGCCGTCTGGAATAGGGCGGTCCGGGCCTTGAAAAAATGGACTTGATTTTCCGCCGCGATTCGTCGGGCATCGCTGTCCTTGAGTTGCTGTCGGCATTTTTCCTTTTCGGCATTCACCTGGCTTCTTCCCTGCCACAAACCTCCCAGGTAAAGAGCTCCACACAGGACGACGACAATCGCCGCGAGAATGCCGAATTTCTTTCCTTTGTTCATTCGTCTTCCTCCTTGATTATTCCAGAAAAAATCTAACACACCTTTTCCGGAAAACACAATTTTAAAGATCGCTTCTTGCCATCCGTACCGGTTTAAGGATAAAAAAAGAAGGTGATTGCGGCAGAGAAAAACAAAGGAGTCCGTTATGAGAGTATGCAGTGTTCGGGAAATGCGTGCCATGGATCGATATGCCATCGAAAACCTCGCCATTCCGGAAGAGGTCCTGATGGAGAACGCAGGACTGGCATCCGCGGAGGTTCTGAATCGGGAAATCGGAATTCCGGGGAAAAGATTTGTGGTTTTCTGCGGCGGAGGAAACAACGGGGGGGATGGTTTCGTCGTGGCCCGGAAAATCCTGTCTGACGGAGGATCCGTCAAGGTTTTTCTCCTTTCCGATCCGGGGAAATTTCAAGGGGCGGCCCGGACCAATCTGGAGATTATGAAGCGGCTGCCTGTTCCCCTGGTGCGCGTCGATTCTCCGGAACAGATTCATCAAGATATTTCCCATTGCCAGGGCATCGTAGACGCAATTTTCGGCACCGGCCTGGACCGTCCGGTCGGGGGACTCTTCAAAGAGGTGATCGAGCGGATCAATGCCAGCGGCAAAAAGGTCCTGAGCCTGGATATCCCCTCCGGCATCAACGGCGATACGGGCGAGGTTCTGGGGATTGCGGTGCAGGCCGATTATACGGTGACCTTCGGCCTTCCGAAAATCGGCAATCTCCTTTACCCCGGTTTTGCCAAGGGAGGGAGACTCTCTGTCTGCCACATCTCCTTTCCCCCGGATCTGCAGGAAGGTCCTTCCCTCCAGATCCGTTTGAACAGCCCCCCGCCGGCGCCGCCGCGCGACCCTGATGCGCACAAAGGCAGCATGGGAGAAACCCTGTTCATCGCCGGGGCGGCGAACTATTTCGGAGCGCCCTGCTTTGCCGCTCTGTCCTTCCTCAAGGCCGGAGGCGGCTATTCCCGCCTGGCGGCCCCCGCATCCATGATTCCCTCCATCGCCCAGAAGGGTGGCGAGATCGTCTTTGTCCCACAGCGGGAAACGGCGGCGGGCAGCCTGTCCGGTGATAATTACGAATCATTGCTGTCCCTTTCCGCAAAGATGGATATGGTCGTCCTCGGTCCCGGCCTTTCCCTGGAGGAAGAAACCCAGGCCCTGGTGCGGGCGCTGGTTCAGGAAATCCCCTGTCCCCTGCTGATCGACGGCGACGGACTGACGGCAATTGCCTCCCGCCTCGAGCTGATCCGGGAAAGAAAACTGCCGACGATTCTCACCCCCCATCCGGGAGAGATGGCGAGAATCTCCGGCAAGAGCGTTCCGGAGATCCGGCGGAACCGGATTGGGATTCTTCAGGAGACGGCAGCCGATCTGCAGGCCGTCATCGTTCTCAAGGGGGCCCATTCTCTCATCGGGATGCCCGATGGGCGGGTCTATGTGAATCTCAGCGGGAACGCGGGGATGGCGACAGCGGGCTCAGGGGACGTGCTGACGGGAACCGTTGCGGCGATGTACGGCCAGGGACTCCCCCTGGAAGAGGCCGTCTGCAAGGGGGTTTTTCTTCACGGACTGTCCGGGGATCTGGCGGCCGAGGTCCGCGGGGAGGATGGAATGACCGCTTCGGACATCCTTGATTTTCTGCCCGAGGCGAGAAAAGCGGATCGGGCGGGTCTGCCGGAGCATCTCCGCCGCCGCTATGCCGGTGCGGAAGTGATTTAAATTGTCGACAGGATCTTAAAGATTCCGCTTCAGGACATAGTCGGAGATGGCCAGGAGGGCTTCTTTTGCGGGTGTTTCGGGCATTCCGTCCAGAAAGGCCCTTCCCTCTTCAATCAGGATTTCGGCTGAACGCAGGGCATCGGCGATACCTCCGTAGCGGGAGATCAGGGTCAAAATTTCTGCTACGGGTATTTCCCGGGTCTGTCTTGACGCCAGAGCGCCTTCGATGAATTCCCGTTCGTCCGGCGTACAGCGTTTCAGGGTGTAGATCAGGGGGAGAGTCATCTTCCCTTCGCCGAGGTCCTTGCCGATTGCCTTCCCGAATTCGTCTTCGCGGGCAACGTAATCCAGGGTATCGTCCGTGATCTGGAATGCCGACCCCAGCCGCAGGCCGAACTGCTTCAGGGCCTCAATCCGGTCGGCTCCGGCGTTGCCCAGATGACCGCCCAGGGCGCAGGACGCGGAGATGAGGATGGAAGTCTTTTTTTCAATGATTTTCCGGTAATCCTCTTCGGAAAGGTTCACCTCGCCGCATTTGATCAGCTGAAAGACTTCTCCCTCCGACATGACATTGGAGGTGTTCGAAATGAGCTGCACAATCTTCAGATTGCCGTCTTCCGCCATGAGCTGGTAGGCCTTCGAATAGAGATAATCCCCCACCAGCACCGTGGCGGCGTTTCCCCAGATATTGTTGGCCGAGACCTTGCCGCGCCGGGTTTCCGCCTTGTCGATGACATCGTCGTGGAAAAGGCTGGCCGTATGGATGAACTCGATGACCGCAGAGAGCGTATAGCACCGCTTTCCCTGGTAACCGAAGAGATCGGCAGTCGTCAGGACGAGCAGAGGACGGAAGCGCTTGCCGCCGCTGCCCAGAAGGTGGTTGACGATCTCGGGGATGACGGTCACATCGGAACGAAGATGACTTTCCATTTCCTCTTCGACGCGCTTCAGCTCCGGGCCATAATGGGAAAAAACATCCTGAATCTGCATAAAAACTCCTGTATCTTGTCGAACAAACGGTTCCAATCCGGCCCGATGGCGGGATCGGCGGACCGCATCCGGGAAAAGACGGTGAACTGGCGGAACTATAGGAAATGTGTCCAGGAATGTCAATCCTTTCATCCGTCCGAAAGATGTGCGTTTTCTGAACCGCCTCTGTGTGAGGAGCTTAAATAAAGACGGGCAGGACCGTCAGACGATCCTGCCCGTGATGTAATTGTGCGATCGCGGTTCTTGCCTATGCCTTCAGCTTTCTCCTCAACCCGGCGATGGCGGCGAGCCCGGGAGCAAGGAACAGCAGGCTGGCTGGAAGCGGAACGGCTGTGGCCGCGAAGTCTCTTTGGATATCGGATATCCTGACTTCATCAAGTGTGCCCGGAGTGGCCCATGTCCAGGAGTCGGTCCCGATGAGGGCTGTCAGGTAATTCGGGTCATCGGGCGGTGAGGTCCAGCCGGGATTGCTCCCCATGAGAACGCCATCCACCCACACTTCTATACCCTTTGCGCCCCACGTTCCCGCGATATGGTGCCATCCACCCACCAGGCTCTCCAGGGTAACTCCACTGTTGGCAACGCGCCAATAGCCGCTGGACCAGATCATGAATCCCAGATTGGACCCCGTGAACCCCGTATGCCTTCCCAGGAACCATCCGTTGTCCCAATAGCTTCCGTATTCTGTTCCGGAGCCCAACACGACCATGTTTCCGGGGGCAGCGGTCAGATTCACCCATGCCTCGACGCTTCCCTGCGAGTAGTCCCTTGTAGGATTCTGATGCACGTTGCCGAGCCGGACGTAGTCGCCGCTGCCGTCCAGCAGCAGGCCGCCTCCGAATTTACCGGAACCGGTGATCTGTGCGTTTCCCTTAAGGACTCCGTCATGATTGCCCACGCTGTCGGGAGTCACTCCTCCTGGCGCGGAATCGAGGTGATAGAGGGCGACGGTGTTGGCATCAACGGTATAGGGAACCGTTAAAAGTGCGTTTCCGCTCGGTGCAGTCAATAATAAAATGGCTGCTGTGAAAATAAATACAATGGTTTTCTTCATAAACCCCTCCTCAATAGTTGATTGCGGGTTGCTCGGTGTCCAAATGGTTCCTTGCAAAGCACCTTGAAGTCGTCCAGCTCTCCTGCAGTTTTATCCATGAAGAATTGAAAACACCCTCCTTTCCGATTACCCTGTTCTGCCAGAGGTTGCCAGATGGACGCAATAAGAACGAGAACCGGCAATCTGCTAGGATCTTGAGCTTTACATGAGGGAAGAATCCAATGATAATAAAAAAGATACAAGAACCTGCAGGAATGTCAATCGGTCTTACCCTGATTTTTTGTTTCTAAAATCCTTACGGATAAGCCAATTGCGGAATCCAAAGTTATCCGGAAGGGTCATTCCTCACGAAATATCCTGGTATATTTGCCGTAGCCTTCTTTTTCCAGATCCTCCTTGGGAATAAAGCGCAGGGCGGCGGAATTCATGCAGTAGCGCAAGCCCGTCGGCTTGGGTCCATCGGGAAAGACATGGCCCAGATGGGAATCGCCATGCCGGCTGCGGATCTCCGTGCGCCGGGTAAAGAGGCGGTCATCCTCCTTTTCCACGATGTTTCCCTCTTCCAGGGGCTTGTTAAAACTTGGCCATCCCGTTCCGGAATCGTATTTATCCCGGGAGCTGAAAAGGGGTTCGCCGGAGACCGCATCCACATAGATTCCCTCTCTCTTGTTGTCCCAGTATTCATTGCGAAAAGGCGGCTCCGTATCCTCCTGCTGCGTGACCCGGTACTGCAGGGGCGTCAGAATCTTTTTCAAGGTTGCCTCATCGGGTTTGCCATAGGCACGGTCGTGATCACGGAGAACGGTGGCGGCTTCCTTTCCCCAGACCTTTTCCCGAAACCGGTCCCGGCCGGATCCGGAACGGTAAAGTTGGTAGTGCAGGGGATTTTTTGCGCCGTAGTCCTGATGATAGGCTTCCGCCTTGTAGAACTTTGTGAAAGGAATCAATGGCGTCACGATCGGTTTGTCGAACTTTCCTGACTTTTCAAGCTTCTGTTTCGATTTTTCCGCCGCTTTCCGTTGTTCTTCATCATGATAGAATACAGCGCTCCGGTAATGGGGGCCGCGGTCCACAAACTGTCCACCTCCGTCCGTGGGGTCGATATGCCTCCAGAAGATGTCCAGCAACTGTTCGTAGGAGATCTTCCGGGGATCGAAGGTGATCTGCACGGCTTCGACGTGCCCTTTTTGGTTGTAATTCTCGTAGGTCGGGTTTTCTCCCGTTCCCCCGGTATAGCCGGAAACCACCTGGACCACGCCGGGAACCTTTTTAAAATCGCTTTCCACACACCAGAAACAGCCGCCGGCGAAGGTGGCGATCCGGGTGAGTCCTTGCTGCTCCTTCATTCTATTTACCCCTTTCTGTGAAGATCCATTGCCTTCGCATCCCAAGGCAAAAACCAGGATTGCGGTGATAAGAAAAACCTTTTTCATGGTCATTCTCCATTCCGGATGATGTCTTTCATGTATAAATTTAGCGATGATTTTCCTTTTATCAAGAGCGCACGAAAATTGCAGTTTCAGCCTGCCTGCTTCTTGAACGGTCGGTAATCCCAATTCTGGATCAAGAATGCTATAAAGGCGGCAAGGCAGAGGCGAAGCACTCGTACACAGACGTACGGCTATGCTTGATGTCAAATGGCCGACTTTGACGATATCCTGTAAAAAGTAAGGAAGCTTCTCTTGACTTGCGACACCGGGAGCTGATAATAAAAGCCGCTTAATCATTTGCTGGGCTTATGCCGAACAGGGGAAGAATTTGAAAATGCTTCCCGGATAGAGACTCGATTTATGAAGGTTCCTGCAAATATTCAAGATTCTTTGGAAAGCGGGGAACGCTGGCAGGCGGGCAGATTGTTCTCTCTGCCCTTTTCCCTTCTCGGAAGGACGGCGCTCAACTGGGTAAACCATGCCGGCGCAGCGGCAATTTTCCTGCTGCTGGCCTCTTGGAAGATTCTCCGTCCCCGCCAGCTGGAGAAGGTGATTTCGCAGATTTACTATATCGGGGCGAGATCCACGATGATCATCATGCTCGTCGGGCTCTTTACCGGTATGGTTCTGGGTCTTCAATCCTACCACGCCCTGGTCAAAGTCGGCGCGGAAGGGGCGCTCGGCACCCTTGTCGCTCTGTCGCTGATCCGGGAATTGGGACCCGTTCTCACCGCCATCATGATCACGGCAAGGGCCGGATCGGCCATTACTGCGGAAATCGGGATCCAGCGCATCTCCGAGCAGATTGACGCCCTCGACACCATGCACATCGATCCGTTGAGATACCTCGTCAGTCCGAGAATCGCCGCGGCCATCATCAGCTTTCCCATCCTGACGACCCTTTTCGATTTGATCGGCATTCTGGGCAGTTATGTTTCCGGGGTCTGGATCATGGGCGCCAATGCCGGGACCTATTTCTATCGTGTTCAGTCCAGCGTGGAGCTGAAGGATGTCACCGACGGGTTTATCAAGGCCCTCGTCTTTGCGGTCATCGTTGCCACGGTCTGCTGCTATCAGGGCTATTTCGCCCATATGCGAACGGAGAGCCACGGGGCCAAGGCCGTCGGTCTGGCCACAACCTCGGCCGTGGTCCTTTCCTGCGTGCTGATCCTGGTTTCTGATTATGTGGTCACTTCCCTTCTGCTCTGAGGTCTGTTATGGATAACCCGCTGATCGAATTTCGGGATGTGACGAAGCGCTTCGGTTCTCTCACCGTCCTGGAAAAAGTCAATCTGAAAATTTACGAGGGCGAGGTCACGACCATCATCGGTTTGAGCGGTGGGGGGAAGAGCGTGCTCCTCAAGCATATCATCGGATTGCTCCAACCCGATGAAGGGACCATTCTGTTCCGGGGGCAATCCCTGGACCGGATGAGCAAAAGGGAACGGTATGACGCCCTGGGCCGGATGAGCTACATGTTTCAGGACAACGCGCTCTTCGATTCCATGACCGTCTACGACAATGTTGCCCTGCCCCTTCGGGAAACGACGAAGCTGAAGAAAGCGGAAATCGACCGCAGGGTCATGGCACGGATCGAGCAAACGGAACTTCGCGAAGCGATGTTCAAGTACCCATCCGAACTTTCCGGAGGCATGCAGAAGCGGGCGGCCCTGGCGCGGGCCCTCGTCATCGATCCCCAGATTGTTCTCTTTGATGAACCGACTTCCGGGCAGGATCCCGTACGGAAAAATGCCATCCTGAGCATGATCGCCCAGTATCAGCGAAAATTCGGGTTTACGGCGATCCTGGTCAGCCATGAGATTCCCGATGTGTACTTCATCTCCAACCGCATACTCGCCCTTTATAACCGGACCATTGTATTTCAGGGAACGGTGGAGGAACTTGAGGATTTCGACCATCCCTTCAAGGATGAAGTCCTCCGCAGCCTCGAGGGGCTGCAGCAGGAACTGACGGGGCTTCGTTCCAAACGGCAGTTCAAGATCCAGTATCATGCGAGCTTGAAAGGGAGCGCCCTGGGGGAGAGCTACACCATTGTGATTTTTACCTTGGAGGGACTGGATGCCGTCGCCACCAATTTGGGGTACGACGCGGCACAGAAGGCGATCTACAGCGCCGGACGGGTCATTGATAAACACTTTGGTCCTATCGGAGGGTTTTCCACCCGGATCAATTCTCAGGAATTTGTGACCATGCTTCCCTATTCGGATCGGGCCGAAGCGGATGCCATTATGATGGATTTCATTCAGGATTTCCAGAAGGAGGGCATTCGCGATCTTCAGGCTGAGGCAGGTGGAAAGCTGGGCTTGGGTGAGTGTGTCGAGATGGTTGTTCTTGCCGGACAGGCCCAGGGAAACCTGCTTGAACAGGTAGAGTCCGTCATCGAGTCCGCAAGGAGCCAGCAGAAAGAAATCGGCCGTATACAGTGCGCAGCGCAGGAGTGAAGTCATGAAAAAATATGCCATGGAAACAACGGTAGGGATCTTTATCGTTTTCGGATTGATCCTAATCGGATACATGACCGTGAAACTCGGCCATGTATCCCTCTTCGGCGACGACACCTACAAGCTTCGGGCCCGGTTTACCTCCGTTTCCGGTTTGAGAGCGGGAAGCACGGTGGATATGCTGGGCATCGAAATCGGTCGGGTGGAAAGACTGTTCATCGACCAGAAGGATCAGAAAGCCGTTGTGGAAATGAATATCAGAAAAGACATCAAAATCTATGATGATGCCATCGCCTCGATCAAGACGGAAGGGTTGATCGGTGACAAGTATCTCAGCATCGATCCGGGCGGAGGCGGGGAACTCCTGCGTCCGGGAGGGAACATTATCGAAACGCAGCCGGCATTGGATATCGAGAGCCTTGTGAGCAAATATGCCTTTGGGGAAATTAAAAAGAAGGAAGATGCCGATAGAAAATAAAAAGGATTCATTATGAAAAGACTTCTGATTAGTGTAGTATTCGGGATGTTTCTGTGTGTGCCGACATTGGTGTTTGCCGGTGCGGCCATGGACACGGTTCATGTGAACGTCGACAAGATCCTTGCGATACTGAAAGATCCGGCGCTCAAGTCGCCGTCGGCCAAGGAGCGCAAAAAAGACAAACTCCGGGCTATCTACATACAGATGTTTGATGAGGTGGAGCTCTCCAAACGCGCCTTGGCGAGAAACTGGAATAATCTTAATGCCGCTCAGCGCGATGAATTCGTCCATCTCTTCCGGCAGGTGCTTGAGAAGACTTACGCGGACAGAATTCTTGCCTATGCCAACGAGGAAGTCATCTTTGACAGGGAAAGCATGATTTCTGAGAACCAGGCCGAGGTTAAAACGAGGATTGTCACATCCTCGAAGACCATCCCGTTCACCTATCGGATGATCCGGAAAGGAAACGTATGGAAAGTCTATGACGTCGTTGTGGAAAATGTCAGTCTGATCCAGAACTATCGGACGCAATTCAATGAAATTCTGGCTAACAATACCCCCGAACAGCTGCTTCAGACCCTGAGGAAAAAGGTGAAAGAAACATAGTCTCCAGAGAAAAAAGGGAGTCCTTTCCATGAAAAAGCTCTGTCCGGCGATCATTCTTCTTGTTCTTCTTGTTGTGATCAATGTCCCCTGCGTTGAAGCCTCGTCTTCCTCTATGGCCTCAGCGCCGATGCCGATTCTGCTCCAAATGCCGGGAAGCTCAACCCAGATTGAGCCAATATCGCAGGAATTCCCTGAACAGGCGACCAAGTCCACCCTCGGACGTGTCGAGACTCCGAAGAAGTTTGATGCTTCAACCGGTGAGCCGGACAAAGATGCCGTGTCGGGTGAGGATGTCCCGGAAGGCACAACCCCCGAAGAATCCTTGACGAATCCACAGAAGGAGAAACAAGGTGCGGAGGATTCGGGTGAGGAACTGGAATCCGATTATGTGCCGGAGGAAGGGGAGGAGGCGCCGGCAACCATCGCCGATCCCCTCGAGCCCTTCAATCGGGCCATGTACCATTTCAATGACAAGTTCTACTTCTGGCTGCTCAAGCCCGTGTCGCAGGCCTATGGCAAGGTCGTACCCGAGCCGGCGCGGATCAGCGTCCAGAATTTCTTTTCAAACCTTGCCTTTCCGCTCCGTTTCCTCAGTTGCCTGCTGCAGGCGGACTTCAGTGGCGCCGCGAAGGAATCAGGCCGGTTTGTCGTGAACACCCTCTGGGGTATCGGGGGGCTTATGGATCCCTCATCCAACGAGGAACTGGATATCCCGAAACAGAATGTCGATCTGGGGCAAACCCTGGGAGTCTACGGTGTGGGGCCTGGCTTCTACATCGTCTGGCCGTTCCTGGGACCTTCCAGCCTTCGCGATACGGTCGATATCGCCGGCAGATATTTTCTTTATCCCCCCTCCTACCTGAATCCCTGGTATACCCCGATGGCGGTTCGGGGATATGATGCGGTAAACGATACCTCCTTGAGGGTTGGGGATTATGAGGCCCTCAAGGGAGCGGCCATCGATCCTTACCTGTCCATCCGGGATGCCTTTGTCCAGCACCGGAAGAAGAAAATTGAAGCCCGTAAAAACAAGACGGAGAACAACGCCTCATCTGGAGAAGAAAAAAAGACGCCGTAACAGGTGGGGACAGGATGAAGAGCAAGTCAAGTAGCCTTTACCAAGGGAAGACGCGTAGAAACCGGAGGTCGAAATGACTAAGAGATTCGTGAACTTTATAGGGATATCGCTTCTGCTGATGCTTTTTTTCATCCCGGGACCCGCTGTCGCGGGCGGTCTCTTTGGCCCCCCGCAGTCTCTTTCGAGGGAAGACGGCGGTTTGAATACGGCCGTCGGCTATGGGTATCACGAAGATAAATTTGAGAATGACGGGACATATGTCATTCGGCAGAACCAGATCTACTCGCAGGTGGGCTATGGCGGAGCCCGCCACCTCTGGGAAGTTTACGGGAGAATCGGAATCGCCGATCTGGAGATTGACGACGCCTTCCGGTCTGAAGCCAATGCAACCACCTCTTCCAAAGACGATTTTGAAGAAAATGAGAAGTTTTTTGGCACGCTGGGGGCAAAGGTTTTTTACCTGCTGGGAAAATCTTTCGGAGTCGGCGCCTTTCTCCAGGGCACCTATTTCTTCAGCGGTTTTACAGACGAGGTTTCGGGGCGACTGAACGGCAACCCCTATTCAACGGAACTCAAAGTGAAAGACCTCTGGGACATTACATCGGGGATCGGCTTTTCCGCCACAGTTCCCTATGGGATCGTGCTTTATGCCGGCCCCTACGTCCATTATTCGGAAGCCAAGGTGTCCGCCTCTCATCACATCTCTGGAATTCCATTGACGGAAGAGGACGACACCCTGAGAAATAAAACGGTGCTGGGCGGCTATGCCGGAATTTCAGTGCCTCTGGGAAAGGGATTTTGTCTTAATGCGGAAGGCCAGTATTCCGAAAGGTTCTCGGTAGGCATCGCTGTGACCTATGCCTATCAGAATCGCCGGCGTTAGTGATCCGCGTCCTGGAGGGCGGCGAATTTTCCTGAAAGGTATTTCAGGGATTCATTGATCTGCTGAATGCCGGGCTGCCAGTTCTGATGAAAATTATCCCAGAAAATTGTTTGGGCCAGAACGAACCGGTTGTGGGCTGATCCGGCATGCTTCATTTTCGTTTCAAAGGATGCCTGCAGGGCGCGCAGCCGCTGACGAAGATCTTCATCCTCGACACTGTTGAAAAATTCGTCGAGAAGCCGTTTACGCTCCCGTTCGAAGGCCAGACGATCTTCTCTAAAGAGCTGCGCCATTCGGGCATGCCGCTTCTCCGATTCCTCTCTTCGCTTTTCCTTCTCTTCTTCCCATAGGAGCTGGTTCATGGGAGCCTCCTTACGTCGTTAATCAAATGAACGTTTTCCCCGCCTCTGAACACGCATCAAGAGGATTGGCGTTTCTTTTGACCCGAATATGCCCTGAAAGTCCCTGGAGGGCAATACCTAGAATTACTTATTTTAGTGTAAGACTTAGGTGGAAATTGCAGAGGGTTTTTCAGTCACAGGAGTCTTCAATGTCTGATGATTCCGTGTGTCAGCTTGATGGCTGCATTTTATGGGATCACCCGTGGAATCTCATACGCCATGAATGAAATTTCAAGGTAAGGAGGGGAAAATGCGAAGGAAGATAAAAAAGTGTGTTTGTCACCAACCCTTGCGCAGTGCCTCTATCTGGCTGGTGGAATCCAGGACCCGGCTGCAGGATTCCCAGTCCACGGATTCGATCCTGTCGTAGCGGGATTTGGAAATTCAACACGACGGATAAATTACTACCGGATGGTCCGGATAATGATGACATCCGATCCTATCGGAAGATCTCCTCTTTTATCTCAAAAGATTTGTGGTTGAGCATTTTACACCTCACCAAATTTCCGAAATCGGATGATTATCGGATGATTACGCTCGTTCTCCTGCAAGGACATATCGGATCGAACGCCCACGCCCTCTCCTTTCGATGATGTGCAGATCAAGAAGCAACTGGATATCGCGATAGGCTGCATCACGCACCACATTGAATGTGTCCTGGACCCACTTATTGGTGACAATGCCGCCCTCTTGGATCTGTATCACAATCTTTCGCTGTCGCTCATTCAGCCTGGCTTCCATGGTGGGAGTAATGAATCCCGGCGCATCGGTTGGTGGCCTCCGGCGCTCGTAGTTGCCGGCCGGCCCGGCAAAGTGACCACAAAAAAGCCGTCCTGCTGATCAAGAACAGGTGGATCGAGGCCGTGATTGAGCATGGCGTCGCGCATGCGGGCGAAACCCGTCCCCCGCTGCTCCATCTTATCAAGGATGCAAAGGGCCTGAGCGATAAGAGGGTTGCGTGAGCACGGACGGTAGTTTCCTTTTCGCAATTTGGCCAGGGTGATCGGTTTGAGCGGGTAGCCTGGGCCGACGATTTCGATGCGGTCGCTGAAGAGGCGTACGAAAACTTTGCGCGAGGCATCCTCATAGTTGCGATGGGCAAAGGCATTCAGAAGAGCCTCCCGGATGGCCGCCCGGGGATATTCATCAAGCCGGACGTTGTTGAGACCGATCACACGACGGGGATGGAGGGTGTGAGCGTCGATAAAGGCAAGGATCTCTTCCAGGGCATGGGGAAGAGGGGCATTTACATTAAGCTGAAGTTTTACAGTTGCTAAAAAATAGTTTTGTCATATCAGTGACATAGGTATCCATAAAAAGTTCTTGGCACCACATATTGCTCTTTGAAAATCGGATAATCATCATGACACCTCCCGAATGGTGAGAGGAAGGGCAACACCGACAGCCTGAAAAACCTTGCCGCAAACCCCTTGGCATTCGCTACGGATTGCGAGTCTCTTCCCGTTGTCTTCGAGAGTGACCTCCTGCAAGGCCTTCAGATCCTGTTTAATGTCAGCCCACTCAAAATCATGCCCGGTTTTTCCCAATCTGCGGTCCAATTCCTTCCGCAGTACCAGGGCAAGGAAACTGCAGAAGACATGGCCTTTGATGGTCTCATCGCGCTGGTGAAAGATCGGCCGTGTATCCAGGATGGATTTCATGTCCCGGAAGACATGTTCCACCTGCCAGAGTTCCTTGTATTTGAGGGCCACCTGCTCCGCCGTAAGATCGGTATTGGTCCGGAGGACCCATTTCCCGTCGAAGCGCTCCTCCTCTTGAACCTTTTCCTCGTTGAGGGAAACGGCATCCTGATCCAGCCTCAAATATTTTCGGAACCCCTTGTTGCCTACCAGCGATTTGGGATCATGCTGCAACTTTTCTTGCAGGGCCTCGGTAATGGCCTGGCGGTCAGCGGCATCCTTTCTCGCCTGCCGGTCATTCAAACAGACGATATAGCGGCGATTTTCAAGAACGACTTCCTTGACCTTCAACGGAGAAGGATCCTTGGAAGATGCACCTTCCGGGAAGACCTCCCGGTAATTTCCATCGGCGGAGAGAACTTTCTCTTTGATTTCCTTGACCCTCCTCATCCGGGCTCCCAGAATGTAAGGGATGTGTTCTTTGTCCAGCCAGGCCAGCGTTGCGTCACTGATCATGCCCCGGTCGGAGACGACACAGAATCTACCGATAGGAAAGCGACTCCGAATTCTTTCGACAACGGGGATCAGACTCTTGACATCCGCCGTGTTGCCCGGCCACATCTCGCAACAGACGGGATTGCCATTGTTGTCGAGAATGACGCCGACGATCATCTGGTTCAGATCGGGACGATGATCCTTGCTGTGACCACGTCGACCAAGAGTCTCGCCTCCTTCTCCCTCAAAGTAGAGAGAGGTGGTATCGAAGAAAACGATATCCAGGCCACTGAACAGATCCTGTCGCATCTGGAACAGTTCCTCTTCAATGACATCCTTGGTGCAGCGGGGAGAGAAGGGGGTTCGATCTTTCTGGTCGTTGGTCTCTTCCCCCAGGAAGGCCATCGCCCGGTAAAGGTGGTGAAGGGACAACCCATCCACCCCGGAAATGACATAGTCACGATGCCACTTGTCGCAAGAGCGATCAGAACCGGAGGTAAAGAGTCGATGCAGAACAGTCAGGAAAATGGCCCTTTCCACATCGAAGAAAAATTTGCGGTCTGCAAGAAGGCCACGAAGGATACGGTCAATTTTCAGTTCCTTCCAGAGTCTCTCGAAGATGATGGCAGGACCGATTTTCTTCGCCGATGCCTGAATGCCTTCACTCTTGCCGGACAGGACCAACAACACCTTTTCGGAAAAACGGGAAAGGGATCGCACCAGGTTCTCAATATCGCCCTTGGCCTGTAGTTGTTCCATGCGGCCGACTGTAGCGATAACCCGTTGGATGGTTTTTTTGCCCTCCCGCCGATTTTCGACAATCTGGAGGTATTCGTATGGGCCGGTTTTCTTGACTCTGGCAAACATGGGGAACTCCTTTCTTGACACCCCATGAATATGAAATATGCTCTGCTATGTCAAGGATAATCCACCTATCATTTGGCACCACATTTTTGAGATGACCTCGATTTTTTCAAAGAGCGATATAGTGAATTCAGAAGGTTAGAGATCCCAGTGGGCACAAAAGCCCAATTAAGTGTAAAAGAAAAGTCTAAGGAAAGTAAATCGTTCAACATAAAGTCAAATAAAGTGTGCCGAAAATCGTGATGATTACAAATCACGGCAAATTTCATTGACTGAAATGTCTGAAAGAACCCCCGTTTCCGTTTCTAAACGAGATACAATCCTTGCTTGGCTAATAAGGACACAATAATGTCCGAATGTTTCCGGAGTGCTTCGCAGAACTGCCAGTAATGGCTTTTGATAAAACTATGATAGGTGGCATCGGAAATGATGCACTTATCCTTTTTCCATTTCTTTCCCAAGGCATCATCAATCCATTTCCCCTCATCATACTCAGGGAGTTCCCTGTGGAATTTCCTGGAGATGGCCTTGCTCCACTGCGAAAGTCGTTTCCCGGGATCATCTTCCTGCTGTTCAATCAATACATTCAAGATTTTTTCGTGCTCCTGGGGAATATCCGGGGTCAAAGCGGATCCCGAGTACGAAATCATGTACGAGTATATGGCCCGGATGGCTTGCCGGAAATCTTCCGGGTTGTTTCTGGGGATCAGGCCCAATCCTGCGGTGACGCGATATCGCCACACGAGGTAGGGAAGATCCGGACACTTGTCAGCCAGGAGATGTCCGAGGGCGCTTTCCTGTCTCCCCTTCAGAGTTGCGTAAACGCTGCCGGCATCGGCTTTCAACGACTCCCACCAATTCTGATCAACATTGACGGGTTCAACGTGGTCTATGAGGTTGGAGTCAGACCAGAGGCCGGTAAACTCGTAGTGCGACCAGGTATCGGCGTATGCATGAAGCGCAACACCGAAACGATAGGGCCGGGAAATGGAATCTGTCTCGTCCAATGCCGCCTGTACCGCAGCCCCAGCCAAGTCACTGTTTTTCTTGCACTTCAATCTATCAAGAAAAAACCCTTGTGTGGTTGTATCCGGGACAAAATGATAAGGAATCCATACAAGTCTCCCATGAGCACTCATGTTGTCTGTGATATACCGATGTGCAGAGTTGCTGCAGATGCAGCCTTGGCCGTCGCTGAACTGAACTGTACCTCCAAACTCCGCATCATCGACGAACTGGGATGACCAGGCAATTTTTTCTGCTTCCTCTTCTCCAATTCCAGCCAAACTGGCCAGGTAGTATATTGCTCCGTAGTGCATGTCGATTTGCATAAGAAACCTCCCTTGCGTGTTGATATGGATATTTGGAATCGTTGGTTGGTCAGTGACATTACTTTATATCCCAATAAAATTGAAAAATCATTAAGATTGTAGAATGTTTAAAGAGGCGCCTTCACTGGAGGAAGAATATTTATTTTTTCGAAATGGTTAAACCCCACAAACGGGTACGGCGGAAGTAAAAAAGTTCGCCAAGGGGCGGTGAAGGACCCTGTCAGCCGGGAATTGCAGGAAATGTTTTCAAGTTAGATTGCATTTGCAAATGAGTTGCAACTATTGTATGAGGGTCCCATGAAAACAGAGATTTTACACGCCGCTGCCGAAGGAGCCCTCAGGGAGGTGGGCCTTCGCAAAACGGCGCAACGCCTGGCCGTTCTCAATATCCTGAATTCCGCGGATTCTCCCCTCACGGCGAATGATATTTTTCAGCGCCTCGGGAGTCCACAGAAGATCAACAGGGTAACGGTGTACAGGATTCTCTCTTCCTACACCCGGAAAGGCATGATTCGGGAGTTCGAGTCCAGGAGGGGCCTTCACTATTACGAAAGGGCGAACGCTTTTTCGCCGTCCCATCCCCATTTCATCTGTCGGGCCTGCGGCAGAATGATCTGCATGACCTCTTTCGTCCTGAGCGAACCATTGCAGAAGATGATCGATCAACAGGGCATTTCCATCGAACATATCAGTATCAGTGGCCTCTGCCGTTTGTGCCGCTGCAATAATCCATAGATCGGGAAAGGTGAATCCGTGTACGATGTTTTCTTAGACGCCTTCAAGGATACGATCACGATGGTTCCGCTCCTGCTGGTCATTTATATCGGGATAGAACTTGTTGAATACAAGTTCGGCAGCAGGATCATCGCCTTTGTCCAAAAAGCGGGGATCGCAGGCCCCACCGTGGGGGCCGTGGCCGGCAGCTTGCCGCAGTGCGGCATTTCCGTCGTTGCAACGGCTCTGTACACCCAGAGACTTTTAACGATCGGGACCCTGCTGGCCGTCTATCTTTCGACCTCAGATGAGGCGATTCCGATCATTCTGGCCCGCCCGGAAAAGGCTGGACTCATCTGGCCTCTCCTGTTGACAAAGATAGGGATTGGCCTGGTTGCGGGTTACTCTCTTGATTTGATTTTTAGAAAGAGTAATCAAACCATCCTTAATCACATCAATGTTTGTGCCCTGGGCCAGGACGATGTAAGTCACCATCACGAAGTCGTTCTGGACCAAGAAGCCTGCTGCGGTCACAGCACAAGTCCCTCTGCAGAGCAATTCAACCCCAGAGAGATTTTTCTCCACCCGATGATTCATACGACGAAGATATTCGGTTTTATCTTCGCCATCTCCCTGCTGATCAACGGTACCGTTTATTATATGGGGGAAGAAGCCTTCGATAGATTGTTTCTTGGACAGAGCTTTCTGCAGCCCTTTGTGGCGGCACTGGTGGGATTGATTCCAAATTGTGCTGCATCTGTCGCCATAACGGAGCTGTATCTCAAAGGCGCCATTACCTACGGATCGATGATCGCCGGTCTATGTGCAGGGGCCGGACTGGGAATCCTCGTTTTGTTCAGGGAGGAAAAAGAGAAGCAGGAGGTCTTTAAAATCCTGGGTCTCCTTTTCGGAATAAGCGTCGTCGTGGGACTGTTCATTCAAAACGTCCTCAAGATATAAGGGTAGATCCATCTTGAGATTCCTCTGCAGACAGTGAGCACTTCTCCTCAAGAAAGCTTCGCCGATCTTCTGCCGACTTTCTTCTCCCTATTTCTATTCGACGACCACTTCGTAAAACTGGGGGGTCGGACTGCCCTGTAAAAGAGGGCGGACACGGTCGCCGGCTTCGTCATGCTCAGCGCTTCCGTGCATTGCCCTGAAATTATCCTCAGATTCAAATTCTACGATCGCTGCATAACGGCCGCCTCCGATGGGCTTTAAAAGCCGCCTGCCAACAAAACCATTAAAGCGGGCAAACTGTTGGTTTGACCAGGCAAACCATTCCTCGAACTCGGCTTCCTTACCTGCTTTAATCGCTGGGAAATTGATCAGGACGATAAACATGAGGTCACCTCCGGAAATATCCATTTTAAATCGGTCATTTAAAAATCCTCATCGTTTCCGCTTTTTTAGCTTGTCCGCTCTGCCACTCTCTCCTGTATCAATATATGCCATCGGCGAGTCATATTCAAGTGTCGGGTCCTTGGTGATTGATATTGATTATGTAACAATTTTGTTCTCTAGTGGATAAATTTCTACAATTTTGTTCCTTTTTCTTCCCCTTCAAAGTCTGCTGCCGCTTCGAAAATGGATTTATTGCGTAAGAATATCGATTTTTTTTGCGGCTGAGAGTCAAAAAGAATTTGAATTTTCCCCTGTATTCTTTATTATTTGAATTAATGGTCCTGATTTCTTTCCCCTCCTGGGGAGTAAAAGTATCTTTTTACCGGCCACCCCGGTAGCGAAGTTCAGATCGTGGCACTCATCTTGCGCTTACGGTGTAGTTCAGAGTCGCATTATAATCTTTGGAAATAAAGGGCACTTACTCCCCGATATGATTGAGAATTGAAGAGATAGGGAACTAATGAAATCGATAGAAGAATTCAGAAAGGTCGCGGGCGATATCAACATCCTCGACAAGGTGGAAGAAAGAGAGATGTTCTCGCATGATATTGGTGATGTTCCGGATATCATGACCAGGACATTTTTTGAAACGCAACCCGATTTTGTCGTTCAGCCTAAAAACGCAGACGAGATCAAAAAGGTCCTGGCCTTTGCCAATAAGGAGAAGGTCCCCGTGATACCCAGGGGCTCCGCATCATGGGGCTTTGGCGGCGTGATCCCGACGAAGGCCGGAATTGTCATCGACCTTTCTCCTTTCCGGAAAATCCTGGAGATTGATACGAAGGAAAAGACCGTTACCGTTGAGGCGGGCGCCCGGTGGAGCGATATCGATCTGATGGCGAAGAAAGTGGGCCTGTGTCTGATGACTTACCCCTCCAGCAAGTTTTCCACCGTTGCCGGCTGGATCTCAACGGGAGGCTATGGAATCAACAGCTTTCGGTACGGGCACCTGTCAAAACAGATCGTTTCCATGAAGGTGATCACCGGCGCCGGGGAGCTCAAGGTCCTTTCCCCTTCCGACCCCGAATTTCACTTCTTTGTGTCCACCGAAGGGGAGTTCGGCATTATCGTTGAGGCCACGCTCAAACTTCGGGATGTCCCGGAGGCGTCCTATGCCCATCTGCTTTATTTCAAGGACGACCGGGCGGCTTTCTCCTTCATCGACCGCTTCGTAAAAAGCAGGAACGCGGAGAATCTCAATCCCAACGTCATCCGCTTCCTGGATGAAAATCATCTCAACGACACCAACGAGGTCATCCGGGCCGAGGTTTTCAAGAAGAGTGCCGGCGTTCTTTTTGAGTTCGGCAGTGCCGAGGATGAAGAACGCTTCGAGAGATTCATCGTCAAATCGGGGGTCATTGAGGCAGCACCCCGCTATGCCGCCCGATACCTGTGGAATGAGCGCCTCTTCGGGATGAAGACCAAGCGTCTGGGGCCGACGATTCTGGCGAGCGAAATTATTATCCCGATTTCCGCGGCGGCAGACTTTATTGAAAGAGCTAAAAAACTGGGAGACCGATTCGGCGTTGAAATCTGCGTCGACTCCTATATCCTCGATGAGAAGCTGGCCCTGATCATGGCCACTTTCCTCTGTGACTCGAGGAAGAAAAAATACATGATTAATATGCCCCTGGTTTCCATGCTCACCAAGACGGCTGTTTCCCTGGGCGCCGAGCCTTACGGCCTGGGCCTCTGGAATGCCGCCTTCATCAATGCCCTGTACAGCCCGGAGAGGCAACAGGCGCTGAAAGCATACAAGGCAAAGGTGGATCCGAACAACATCCTGAATCCCGGGAAATTTTTTGCGGTCAACTCAACGGCTCTTGCCTCCCTTGTCTTCTCGCCGGCCATTTTTGGCTTTTCCATGAATCTCCTGACAAGCCTGTCGCCGATCATTGGCAAAGCGGCCACACTGCTCTTCGGGAAGGAGGAGAAAATCGATCATCTTGACTTCGAGTTAAGCACCCATGCCTGCGCCAAGTGCGGCAACTGTCTTGCCGTCTGCCCCGCCTACCTGATCACGCACAATGAAGGGGTTACGGCAAAAGGAAAAGTAGCGCTGGCCAAGAAGCTCATTGAAGGAAAAGAAGTGACCAGGGAGGAAGCGCAGAATGCCTTCATGTGCATGCACTGCAAGGCCTGCGAGGAGATCTGCCAGACCAATCTTGAACTGATGAGGTTCTGGGATGCTCTGGAAACAAGGCTTGAAAGCAAGTATGGCCGCCCGGAAGCTCAGATCACGGAATTTCTGAAGAAGGTCGACAAAAGTGATGAATACTGGGAGATGGTGGAGAGAAACGCCTGATTCCATCCTCTATAAACTTCATTTCATAAAGAAGAAGAACGATTATGCCAAAGAAATATCACATTTCCACAAAAGCGACCCCCCTGGACCTGGAATATCTCTTCAAGTTCAAGATTACGCGGGGTGAAAACTGCATCAACTGCGGCAGATGCACCAAAGTCTGCATCTATGAAGCCCATAAGCGGGACATAGACGATCCGCGAAAGATGGCGGCTCCCAACACTTCCGTCTGCAGGAACTGCTTCCGGTGCATCCAGGAATGCCCCCGGGGCGCCCTGGAAAAATCGCTGAACCAGGACTTCCTGAACAGCGACGGTTCTTACTGGAAATCCCAAATGCTCATTTCCCTCTGGAAGCAGGCCGAAGACGGAAAAGTGCCCGTTTCCGGGGCTGGATACAGAGGCCCTTTTACCGGCACGGGGTTTGACGGCATGTGGACGGATATGTCGGAAATCGTCCGTCCGACCCGGGACGGAATCCATGGGCGGGAATATATCAGTACCGCCGTTGAACTGGGCAGGAAACTCAATCACCTGGTCTTTGATGCCGGCGGGAAGTTGCTGTCGCGGATTTTCGATACGGTCCATCTTCCCCTTCCCATCGTCTTTGATCTTCCGGCGGAGAACCTGCCTGGGAATGTCCAGGCTGCCCTGGCCAAGACAGCGGCAGAACTCGAAACATACCTCATTCTGCCTGTCGCCGGCCTGACGCCGGAGCTTGAACCGTATACCGGCAACATCATTCCCCTGCTGTCCCACAAGGAGATCGACCAGCATTCGGCCCTGCTGAAAAAGGTGCGACTGGCGGCCCTTGAGTATGACGGGGAACTCCTGGATAATTTCCAGGCCGTAAAGGACAAAATGAAAGGGATCAGCCGCACCCCGGTCATCATCCGAATCCCGGCGGGAAAAGACGTGGAGGACACGGTTTCCGGGCTTACCCACAGCGGGGCGGAGATCATCCATGTCGTCGCCGACTACCTCGGACTGGAAATCAATGGACATGCATCCTCCCATCCGAGGCTGATCAAAGATGTCATCCGGGCTGTCCATCTGCGGCTCGTCAGTGAAGGGATCCGCGATGAAGTTAGCCTGATCTTTTCCGGTGGGATCGCCATGGCGGAGCATGTCCCCAAGGCCATGATCTGTGGCGCGGACTTGACGGCAGTAGACCTGCCGCTCCTCATTGCCCTGGGTATCCGGTTGTATGAAGAGCCGGAAAAGTTCCTTGTTCTTCCGGAAGGACTGGAAAACATCCCCGTACCGGTCCTTGTCCAGCGGATCGTCAACCTCATGGGCGCCTGGCATTCACAGCTCCTCGAAGTGATGGGGGCGATGGGAATCCGGGAAGCCCGCCGTCTGCGGGGAGAAACCGGACGAGCGATCTTCTTTGAAGAGGTCGACGAGGACACCTTTGGAAAACTATTTAAAAACAGAGAAGCAGTGAGACTATGAAACCATCGACAGTCACCATTAAAGAAATGCCTTCGCGTTTCAGGCACCAGGTCCCCAAGTACAAGATCACTCGGTCTGAGGCCTGCATCAACTGCGGCACGTGCGCCAGGACATGCCCCTACGGCGTTCATGAAAGGGTTGAGGGGCACAACAAGGTAAACCCGCCCATTGACTATAAATGCATTGGCTTTGAATGCGAGAGCAAGGAGTTCTGCTGCCTTGGCAAGTGCCCGCGCCAGGCCCTGAGCCTCTCCCTCAATCCCATGTATGATGCGCTGGGAGACTACCGCTGGACGGCGGACATCATTACGGCGACTTGGATCATGGCCGAGACGGGCTATCCGCCGATGCGGAAAGATCTTGAATACACCGTCGGCAATTCCGGCGGCGGCTTCGACAAGCTGCGGTTCAAATTTCCCGCCAATCCACCTTACGTCGACAAATCTGAGATCTCCACGGCCATCGAGCTGAACCGGAGAAACGACGGCCGGGCGAACGTGGTCATCTCGACTCCCATGTATGGCGGCGGCATGTCCTTCGGTTCCGTCAGTCTCCCCACGATGGTCTCCAAGGCGCACAATGCCTCCATCTGGAATACCTTTACCTGTTCCGGTGAAGGCGGTTATCCGGAGAACCTCATCCCCTATGATGACCACGTGATTACCCAGGTGGCCACCGGTCTCTTCGGAGTCCGTGAGGAGACGATCCAGCGGGTGAAGATCGTTGAGTTTAAATACGCCCAGGGTGCAAAGCCCGGTCTTGGCGGACACCTGCTGGGAGAGAAGAATACGGAAAGCGTCGCCAAAATGCGCGAGGCGGTTAAGGGCACCTCCCTGTTTTCGCCCTTTCCCTTCCATTCGGTCTATTCCATCGAGGATCACAAGAAGCACATCGACTGGATCAAGGAGATGAATCCCCAGGCCCTCGTTTCCGTGAAGGTATCCACCCCCAATGACGTGGACATGGTGGCCGTCGGTTCCTACTATGCCGGCGCGCATATTATCCACATCGACGGCGGTTACGGTGGCACAGGCGCGGCGCCGGATATTGCCAAGAAAAACATTGCCATGCCCATTGAATACGGCATCGTCAAGGTTCATCGTTTCCTGAAGGATGAAGGTGTCCGGGATGCCGTTACCCTCATCGCCTCGGGAGGCATCCGGACCGCCCATGACCTGGCCAAGGCCATCTGCCTTGGGGCGGATGGGGCGGTGGTCGGAACGTCCGAACTGGTTTCCCTGGAATGCGTCCGCTGCGGCAATTGTGAATCGGGGCGGGGCTGTGCCCGGGGTATCGCCTCGACGGACTCCGAACTGGCGGACCTCTTCACCGAGGAATGGGCAACCCAGCGTCTGACCAATTTCTACCATGCCTGGAATGTCCAGCTGGTTGAGATCCTCCAGAAGTTCGGCATGAAAAGCGTCAAAGAGCTTGTCGGCCGGACGGATCTGCTGGAACATATCGATTACAGTAATTAAAGCGGAGCTTGCAAACAATGGATAACGCTGAAAAAATATTGCTTTCACGCACTGCGCTTTGCAGCCGGGTGCCTGATCTCCCCTCGAACACGGAGGAGGAAGGCGGCTGCGGCGTAACGGGATTCATCAGTTCCATCCCCGTCACCGGGAAGAACATCTTTGAGCCGTCCGCCCAGATGCACAACCGTGGCAACGGCAAAGGGGGAGGCATCGGCGCGGTGGGATTCGTCCCTGAAGCACTGGGTGTTTCCCGGCAGATCCTCGACGAGGATTACATGCTCCACATCGCCCTCATCGAGGCCGAGGTGGCCGGGGAGATTGAAGACACATTCATCAAACCGTACTTCCGGATTGACAAGTCCGAGAAACTGGCCACGATCGATGATTATCGCAGCATCGGCCTCGATGTCAGACCCCCGGACATTCTGCGCTATTTCGTCCGCGTCAAGGACGACGTTCTGGACCAGTTCATTCAGGACAATGCCTTCTCCTCCCTGGACCGGCGGGATGCCGAGGACGAGTTTGTCTATCAGAACAGCTTCCGGATCAACACCCAGTATTACGCCTCTCTCGGCGAAAAGAAGGCCTTTGTCATGTCCCATGGCCGGAACATGATGATCCTGAAAATCGTCGGCTATGCGGAAAATGTGGTCCGTTACTACAAGCTGGATGATTTCAAGGCCCATGTCTGGCTGGCCCACCAGCGGTATCCCACCCGGGGCCGCGTCTGGCACCCCGGCGGCTGCCACCCCTTCAGCGCCCTCAATGAGGCCCTGGTGCACAACGGTGATTTTGCCAACTATCAGTCCATTTACGAGTATCTAAAACAGCGGAACTACACCCCCCTGTTTCTCACCGATACGGAAGAGGCGGCGCTGCTCCTCGACCTGTGGAGCCGTGTCTACAAGTACCCCCTGGAATACCTGATTGAAGCCATGGCGCCGACCTCGGAGATGGATTTCGACATGCTGCCCGCGGAAAAGCAGGATTTGTACAAGGCCATTCAGACCCATCATGTCAATGCCTCTCCCGACGGACCCTGGTTCTTCATTATCGCCCGGAATGACGTCAAGAACAGCCAGTTTCAACTGATCGGCATCACGGACACGGCCATGCTCCGTCCCCAGGTGTTCGCCCTGCAGGAGGGAGAGGTGTCCATCGGTCTGATCTGCTCCGAAAAGCAGGCCATCGACGCCACGCTCATCTCCCTGGAAAGGGAAGATCCGCGCTTCGGTCCCATTGCCGATAAATACTGGAATGCCCGCGGTGGCAGCTATACGGACGGCGGCTCTTTCATCTTCAGTCTTCAGGATGCCAGCGACGGCTCGGAAAACAAGAAGCTCATCTGTACGGACAAGTTCGGAAAGGTCATCGAAACGCCCAAAGACAAGCTCGTCTGTGACCTCTCCAAGCCGGTGGCCGTGACGGAATCGTGTAAGGAGATCGAACAAAAGCTGGCGGTCCTGTTTTCCGAAAAAGAACCTGCGGAGGCAGCACAGAAAATGTTCACCTATATCCGGAACCAGATCGGGGGTTTTGAACCCGGCGACTTCCGGTTTGCGGTTGAAACCATTAAACGGTACGCCCTGGAAAAAGATGAATTCAAGCAAAGGGCGATTGAGGCCCTGACCCTGCTGAACGATCGACGGTTCGACACGGGCAGGATCAAGAGAAGTTCCGTCCAGCATGTCCTGAAGGTCAACCTGGATGAGATCTTTTCCACAACTCCGCTGATTTCGGAAAAATCGGAGTCCGCTTTCAGTCGGATTGATTTTGCAACCCGGGATCAACTGCGGGCGCCCAGGAAGAACGAACGGACCCTCATTATCGACGCGGAACGCTTCGAGCCGGAAGGTGACCTCTGTGACGCGGTGCTGATCGTGGCCGCTTACAAACTTGGCTGGAAGAGGTTCATTGTTTACAGATACCGTGGCCAGCGATTTACCGGCTGTGGGTTCGGACCGGTCGTCAAGGATGTGCGGATTGATGTTTATGACTCCTCGGGTGATTACCTGGCATCGGGCATCGACGGCCTGGAGATCCATGTTCATGGAAATGCCCAGGATCAGCTCTGCCAGATCATGAAAGACGGGAAGCTGGTTGTCTACGGCGATGTCGGCCAGACCTTCATGTACGGCGCCAAAGGAGGCGCCGCTTACATCATGGGGAACGCCGCGGGACGGCCCCTGATCAATGCCGTCGGTAAACCGCGGGTCGTCATCAATGGGACAGCCCTGGACTATCTGGCGGAGTCCTTCATGGCCGGAGATCCCCTTAACGGCGGCGGTTTCGTCATCCTGAACGGCATCGGATTCAATGATCACGACGGGTCGATCCGCGAATATGAATCGCCCTATCCGGGATCCAACATCTTTTCCCTTGCGTCAGGCGGTGCAATCTATGTGAGAGATCCCCGGAAAAAGCTGGTTGATGAACAGCTCAATGGCGGGCAGTTTGTGGCGATTACAGAGGCGGACTGGAAATTGATCCTGCCGTACCTTGAAGAGAACGAAAGACTTTTCGATATATCGATCGATCGGCTTCTAACGGTTGATGGCCAGAAAAGGTCGCCGGAAGGGGTGTACCGGAAAATCATCCCGCAGACGGCCGGAGCCCCGGCAAAAAACGACGACGGGCTCAGTGAGACCGAAGACGAACAAGCGGCAATGTCCTGTGGCGGTGCCGCATAAAATGCAGCCATTTGGCTGAAACAGGACCCTTTTAATAAAGCCAGAAAACAAAGGCTCGTTTCCGAAAAAGTCTCCCGGAAACGAGCCTTTGCCTTTGGCGAGAAAGGTGCGGCAAATGAAACTCGGAAAAAAGGGTTATAGCTAATCGCTAATGTTCACATTGGCCCGGAAAGATTCCAAGCATTGCTATCGGAATATACACGAGTTCATTGACTTATCCGCAGCACATATTGCATCCTGAGATGGTAGATAATTTATTGAAAGTTAGATTTTCTCGGGATGCGATTTCATAGTAAATTTCAGATATAAATACTCAGAAGTAATCCGTAAAAAGATGAAAATTTGCGGCTATCAACTATTTGCACTACTTAGGCGGTTTGCGCCGGGAATTGTTTGTTTTTCTCACTGCTTAATTCGATCAAGGCATCAACGGCAACGGGTCTATTGCCCGAAATGATCAAAGGATTAATATCTATCGCTTTGATGCAGGGATGATTCAAACCGATATGCCCGATTTTAATAAGGACGTCGGCAAGTGCATCGGTGTCTACCGGCGGCATGCCCCGAAATGCCCCTGTGACACTTTTCCCTTTGATGCCACGAATCATGTCAATGGCTTCCCTTTTATCTACCGGAGCAATTCGAAATGTGTTGTCCTTCAAAATTTCAGTAAAAATCCCACCGAGTCCAAACATGACACAAGGACCAAATTGTTCGTCTCTTGTCAGGCCGACCATCAGTTCCCTGTTGCCCCTGATCATCTCCTGTAACAGTATTGCAGGTTCATGCTCTTTGGTCCTGGCCTTTATCTCTGCTAAAGCAGAAAAGGCTTCCTGTTTATTGCAAACATTCAGAAATACCAATCCACTCTCAGTCTTGTGGGTCAGAAGAGGAGAACTGGCTTTGATAACAAGAGGAAATCCGATCTCTTCAAGGGCCGCAGGGAAATCCTGCTCATTTCGCACCTCTATTTCCCTGGTAACAGGTATGCCGTAGGCCCTCAATACCTTTTTTGACTCATGCTCCGACAACACCATTCTCCCATCCTGCAGGGCCCTTTCTATGATTGGCAGGCTGCGGCCGGACATTGGCTTCAAATCGGCTTCACCGGGTAGGTCCTTTTGCGACTTAGCGAAATAGAAGTCACGATGTTGAGCGTATTCCCAAAGTCTGAACAGGGCGTTCGCCGCCCTTGCTGCGTCAGGGTAAATGGAGATACCAGTCGAAAGAAGTGCCGGGAAATCGTGACCGATTGATTCGGTAGTTCCCGCCATAACCGTCACTGCGAGAGGCTTTCCTGCTTTCACACCAGTCAGCGCACGCAGAATAATGTCACGCAGAAGCTCGCCTCCGGCAATGGCAACGAGCAGTATCATATCAATATCCTCTGTTTCTGCCAGTATGCTGAGCGCCTCGCCGTGTATCTCTGGTCTTACAACTGCAGCGATACTGAGGTCTATCGGATTATTGATGCTGCCGCCCACGGCAGGTATCGTTGTGCGAAGCCTGTCCGAAGTGTGGTTTGAGAAATCCGGAACTTCCAGACCGAGCTTCAAGCACACATCTGTTGTCGAAACCGCTGTACTGCCTGGAGCACTGACAATGCCGATCCGTTTTCCTTCAGGAAGCGGTTGCAGGGCAAAAATATGCAGACAATCAAGAACTTCTTCAAAACTGCTTACACTTATGATTCCGGCCTGTCGCATGACTCCTTCCCAGACAGAAACGGAACCGGCCATGGCTCCCGTGTGGGAAATGGCAGCACGCGCACCGCCTTCGGTCAGCCCAGTCTTCCACATGATCAGTGGTTTCTTCTTCGAAATCTCCCTGCACACACGGTAGAATCGCCTGCCGTCCTTCGTGCCTTCAATGTAAGCGAGAATAACTTCCGTTTCGGGATCTTCACCCAGGTATTCGAGGAAATCCGTTTCCGTGAGATCTGCTCCGTTGCCACAACTGATTGCCTTGCTGAAGTAAATGCCGTTCGCACCCGTCCGGTAAGTAAGGTAATCCGCAAAAAAACCGCTCTGAGAAACGAGACCGACATGACCCGATTCCATCGTCTGTCCATAAGTTAACGATAGCCTCGATGCCGGGCAGTAGATGCCGACACAGTTGGGACCGATGATGCGGCAGCCGGAAGACCGGGCTATTCGGACGATCTCCTTTTCAAGTTCTTTACTTTCCTCTTTTCCTGCCTCGGCAAAACCGGAAGTCGTAACCACGATCGTCCTCACGCCCTTTGCCGCACAATCCTTCACTGCCGGTAGCACCGATTCCGTCGGGGTCAGTACAATGGCATAATCGATGGGTGTAGGAATATCCAATATCGATGGGTATGACTTCACCCCCATGATTTCCTTCTCGCCGGGATTAATGGCATATAACAAAGGGAAACCGGCTTTCACAAATCGACTCATGAACACCTGCCCCACTTTTCCTTGCTTGCCCGATGCACCGATGATTGCTACCGATGAAGGATGAAAGATGGCATCCATGTCAGCAAAAACATTCTTTTCAATCATTAAGGGCCTCCAAATAATTGCGGCTTCTGATGGTGATGAATTCCAAGCGAAATCGGAAAACTCAATGACACTCCTTCCTTGGGCTCTTTTTTTACAACTGCAAAGTTAAATTTATGATACATCTTTTACAGACCTTATGAACAATAAATTCCAAGGAAAAAGGTTGAAAGAAAAGAGAATTGAAAAATGATTGGTAAGATACTGCAACAACATTGTATGTATCTTTATGGTAATTATGCAGCGGCAACGAGTGGGGGAAATAGAAATCGCCACTTCATCTAGTTATCCGCACCGTCCATTACGCATCATGATTACGGATTATTTATTGAAAGTGAATTCTGAGGGAGACGCGTCTTTATAACAAGTTTCTTTTGCTAATGTGCAAAAATGATCAGAAGAAAAATGGATTTTCCCGGTAATTGAAAACATCTACAACCACTGTCACCCACAATAACAATTTACCGCTCGATGCGTTTTGGAAATTCTCTTTGCGAACCCGCATGCCGGTTGGCGGAACAGCCCAACGCCTGCATAACCGGGAGTGGCCCGACAGGGACACGATCCGGTTCATGCCATTGTTGGCATATATCTATTTTTAAAAAATCCAAAAATGCGAATATTTAGTGATCTTTCCCATTGTTCCAGATTTGAATTCCTGGTCCAGAAGACCCTGAAAATTGTAAACCCATATGAGTTACAGTGTTTATCACCTCACATGCTAAAATGGCCACATGAGTTTGCACCTGATCGAGAAACGCACAATTCACCTTCGTATCAAAGATTTCCATTTTACGGTTTACAAATAATGGCAGGGAAGCGCCGGAATCATCAGGTAATCCCCATGAGCCGTGGCATAATACATTTCGCATTGCCGCGACCTTTTTTAAATCCATCAACAATTCATCTAGGTTATTTATTGTTGCCTTTGGATGCTCTCTCACTTCTTTACCGAAACAATCTATAAGACTTCCAAACTGGTCATATAGTGCGTGCTCAAGTTTTGGGAGCCATTTTTCATAGGCACTTTTTATCTCATCTTCTTCGTAGGGTCGTGTGCCTGACAAAGCAAATATGGCCTTGCCTAGCACTTCCTCAAGAAAACCGAATGTACCAACGACGCGTCCTAAGCTTTCCCAAAACTCCGATTTATGCCGATGCGTAGGAAATTTATCAGGCAATTGATCTTGATCTATTACAAATCTATTAATGCCATTTTCAACCATGTTCTACACCACCTCATATATCTGGCCAACGTTACGGGTGCTTTTCATTTCTTCCTGCTGGTGTCCGCCACGTGCTTTCTTAGTGATTCTATGTCTGCGAAATGTGGATTGGGTTCGATCGCCTTTGCGCTTTCAAGAAGCCTATAGACATTCTGTATTTCCGGTGCGCCCTCTGGTCGAAGTCGGAAGTGAGCTTGCTTGAGCATGCTGGATGGACGTGTGATTTCTCCGACGAATCGTTGACCGTGGTCGTCGCAGAATTGGTATTCGCCGTTTTCGATATCAATTCCTTCGATCCACGACGGGGGATTGTCCGCCGAGTCGAATATCTCGATCACCGGGTCATCTCTGAGCATGATCATCATATTAGTTGCACCCAACGGGGAGCACAACCGGCGCTTGCAAGCGTCCGGTTCGTGCTCGTGTTAGGCCTTGCTCTTGGCCTCCAGAATGCACAGCCCTTCGCTTCGCAGCACCACCACCTCGGCTGTCTTGCTGTATAGCTGTCGATCGGCATGGTACAGGGTCCGGCTGTTTATGGCGGCTACCTGCCCTGCGCTAGCTTCTATCACAATGTCGAGGGGGTCTTCGAGCACACCCAATAATGCATGCCTCGCATCTAGCGGAAATGATACTTCGGTGTTGGGCAACCCATAGCCTACCGGACCGCTTCTGCTCGGATCCTTGAATATGGACGTCACAGGATGGTCGCACGTGGCAAAATCTGGAGCATCTTCATCTGCTTTCACGAGGGACCAGTACCGAGAACCCAGGAGGCGCAGGGCGCTGTCAAAACCAGCCAATTCCAGAGACAGGTTTTCGCCCGTGCTGATTTCCACGCTGTACTGGTCTCTACGAATGAAATCTCTCATCTCCTCGAACGAAGCCTCTGCGTCTCCGGGCAGGAACCCTTCAGATTTTGCTTTAGCCAAATGGTATTCATAGAGCCCTGGGTCTGACACGAGGAAATCACAAATTACGCGCACCGTTTGGCTTCTTGCGCTATTCATATTTCTACGGAGCCTGGGATTACGAACCACCATCAAGGCCATCAAAATCAACACGTAGCTGAAATCCTCATCGCACGGCAGCTCGCCTGTAGTCGCGATCTCGCGGATTACGGAAACCGCCTTCCCCTCGAACTCGCCAAGCGATTGTTCCAAGACATCCGGATCATGGCCTTCCATCTCTATGCGGTTGAAGTCGCGTTCGGCCCCTACGTTTCTGGGCTTGGTCCGAAAATACGAATCCGAGACAAGGTCAAAGACATAGAGGCGGCCCTCCCGTGTACCGTCATCCGAAAATCCTCCAAGGTAGCCCTGAGGAACAAAATGATGATTTCTGGCGAGCTTCTTGGCTTTCATATTCCTATTGGCCTAACGGAAAAATCAGCCGGAGCGAAAGCGATCGGCTGGATTGATTTTGTTAGGCAATTCTTGTCTTTACCCAATCTGATATACTCGAAAGAAGCTCCGTCAGGAGCTGATCAAATATATCCATAACGTCAAATATGAACGCATCACTTAATTCGATGCTATAGAATTCGTCACCTTTATCATTTAGAATAACACTTTTTCTTCTGCTGATTATGTAGTCTATTACTTCTGCTTCAGATATTTCACCTTTGTAAAGCCAGCCACCGTTATGTACTATAGCATTTCTAATTTTTCTTATTTTTTTTACTTCGTCAAACAAGACAGCGATGTTCGACGTTTTTAAGCCAATATCTTTTTCCAAGCATTTTTTGAAATTTTCGAGTATACCACTACGCCATTTGTATGTTTGAATATTCGATTTGATCTCAGCACCGAGAGCACGGCAGAGATACTTTAGCATCTTCAAGTTCGGAATAAAGGGTGATGAAAATAGCAGACCTATGAATGGCTGGAACTGAACTCTTGAACTTCCAATAATCCTCGCTATACAATTCACCGAGTTCATCTTGTTCTTCAAGAGGATATTTTGCCATTTCAGTTTCTATCCAGTTAGAAATCCTCTTGTCTTCGCTCTTAAGTAAATGCTGCATCGATTCATAATACTCTCTATATTCCTGAAATTGATTTTTCAAAATCGATCTTAAATGAGCCATGAACAGGCCCTTTCTCGTCTCTTTGCGGTCGATTTTTGGCATCAGTGAACCTCTCTATATTTACCCAACAATTAATACAACAATTTGTTTTTTTTCAATATTCGGCTCGATCTTAAACCTTTTGTGTAAAAAATAGAAAGTGAAAAATACTATGAAATCAGTGTGATTAAATTTGAAGGCTTGGCTTTTGTTCTTTATTCTCAGGATATGCCAAGTTGGTATATCCTGGAAAATTTGTCCAGGGAAAAGAAATTTGACATTAATGATTTCCGTTCAAAACAGAGCATGACATGAAATAATATCCACCACTCTGTTACAGGAAGGACAGTTGTAAGACAAGCAAGGCGGAAATTGACTGGCAAGGCGGTGTAAGTTTCAACCGGAATTAAATCAAGCATCCCGAAAATCTGCGTTTCTACATTGTATTTGAAATGTTGGATTTGTTGTGTTTCGACTCTGTGCTAACTTTCTGGAAAAATTTCTTTATAGGGAAAAGTCGAGTATTACCCCTGGTCGGACACCATGACGATTGCCCGGTAATATATCAACCATTCACCGGCATTCTTGATATGAAAAGACGGCCGGTGAGACTTCTGAGCTACCTTATGACCGAACGGTAACAGAGAACCTTCCGGGAAACGATGTCGGCAAAGAGTGAGAAATTTTCCTTTTCCACATCCCGGACAATGACAGTCTTTTCGTAGCGGGCGCTTTCCGGAAGAAGAGTCGGGAGCAGGTTTTCCCCCTCTTTGATCACACCGACATTGAAGAGAAACTCTTCCTGTTCCGGGAAGAGGGCCACATAAAAAATATCCGTTTCAACCAGATCCTGAAAGAAGTGGGTGCCGAAGGACAACTCCGGCATGAGACTGCCCGTCGTGTAGGCAATTTCGACAATCGCCAGGAAATTGTTGATTTCAGCGAACCTCACCGGCACGCCGAGCGAGGGCGTCGTGGTTCCCCAGCGGCCCGGACCGAGGAGAACGGTGGGACAGTCTTCCCGCTTGCTGATCCTGTTCAGTCTGCCGATCAGCCGGGCGATATCGTACTTTTCCGAAAGGGAAAGACGGCTGTATTCCTCGGAATCGACATAGATGAGACGCTTCACCTGCTGGGCAATGCTGCTGCCCATAAAGTTGCCTTCCGTCTGGAAAAGGATCTGCTCCAGGGACAGCTTGGCCGGGATGTCGACCCGGGTTCCCTCTCCCCGGCCTTTGGTCTGCAACGGACGGCACTGTACGAGATTGACCATGAAAGCGCCATCGCCGGTAAAGTTGGTCGTAAACTCGATATCCACGGGATAATCGTACTTCTCTTCCAGCGCTTTCATCATTTTCTGCATGATGCCCGGGAAAGGGGTCTCGGAGAGAAGCTTGTCAAAAGTCAGGATCCACCTTTCTTCACCGCTCCGCCCTCTCTCTTTTAATAATTGCTCACTTTCATGATCCCGAATCCCGACCATTTCGGACTGGATTCCCATATCTCCCGACAGGACCGCGTTTGCCGGGATGGTTTCAAATTCATTGCTGTTGATGTTGAGGACATCCACATCATGTTGCGAATATCTCCTGATGTCACTTCCTCCGGAATGGGGGCGCAAGGAGGGGGCATCCAGAGGGAACACGCGGGGGTAATCATTCTCAACCCGATTTACCGCCCGTGTTCCCAGACCCAGCACCAGCCGAACCATTCCAGCCCGGGGGTCCATCTCTTTCTTCCAGACAAAGGTGTTGTAAGAGATGCCGACGCCTGCAAGATCGGGGAAGAAAAAATCCTTCCGATAGGAACCGGAGACCCGCTGAACCAGGAGGGCCATCTGCTCGTCATGCTGCTCCAACCCCCGTTGGAGACGGTAGGCCAGGGCGTCTTCATTCATGGTGCTGGCGAAAATACGACGGACCGCCTCCCTGAACTGCCGGTAGCGTTCCTCGGGAGTCCCTTGATTGACGCAGAAGAGGCTTTCATATTTCCCCGCAAAGGCATTTCCGAAGGCATCTTCAAGAAGACTACTGGAACGCACGATTAGAGGGGACTGGCCGAAGTATTCAATCACCCGCCAGAATTGTTCCTCGATTTCATCGGGAAACCTGCCGTGAAGCATCTGCTCCCGCATCTGCCGCGCGACATCGAAGTATCCTTCGCGGGTCTTCTGCTCCATGCGCAGTTTCCACCAGCCATTCTCCACAATGTAGGTGTAAAAGACATCCGAGCCGATGAAGAAGGAATCGTGAGGTTCCAGATAGTCTGGCCAGTCGAAAGAAGTGTCCTGGAGCAGCATGTTGCGCGCGATCAACATGCCCGCAGCCTTACCGCCGATATAGCCCGTCCCGATCAGCCGTGCTTTGATGTTGCAGAGATCTTCCAGGGTGAGATATTTCATGGCAAGCTTATGGATCCTCTCCTCCCGCCCAATCATGATCTCGCAGAGATGATCGAGGATGTCCCCTTCTTCTTTGTCGTCCATCTCTCCCTGCAGCAAATCTCGAACATGAAGAAAAAGCCGATCCCAGTAATCGAGATTTCTCTTCGCGTTTTCCAGTCCTTTTCCCGAAAAATAGCGGACAAGCTGTCCCGTATCGACGCTGCTGCTTACCGGTGTGAAGCGGTTTCCACTCATCAGGTGCGGGAGAAACATGGTGGGAAGATGGCGTCCCATAACCTTCAGGGGATGGACGTAGATCCTGTCTTCCACATTATAGACATCCAGCAGAACCTGGGTCGTTTCCCGGATCCTGGCGACGGTTCTATAGGAGTGGTTGTCACGCAGCAGGGCGAAATAGGCTACGGTGTCGAGCTGGTAGAGGTAGGGGCAGGTGATCCGGAAGAAATTGCCGATCATCAGATCCGTTGCCCAGGCGGACAGAAGATCTGAAAGGGAATCAAAAACATAAAAGACTCCCTCTCCTTCGCGGGTCGCAATATTGTATACTTCCGAAGAAAAAGACTCGAAGCCGCTCTGCGCATCGAGGTGATATAGGGTGATCCGCCTGTTCTCTTCCAGCAGCGGCTCATGCTGGGCAAAACGCAGATAGACAACTTTCCTGTTTTCCGTAAGGGCGCGCTGCACGAAAGGCTTGACAAAGGAGCGGTAGTCCGTGATGGAATCAACCTGCCAGACGACATTGTCGCCGATTCTCAGACCGTCGATAACCTTATCCAAACCTTCAAACCCCGTACTGACCCGGGCTGGTATTTTTTCCATAACATCCTCTCCAGATGACACTTCAGGTAATTCTGAATTTCTATGGGTAAAGAAACAATCCTATTACACGCTCCCTGAGAACAGATCGGCGCATGAGGTATTTTGATCGAGCCATGATACATTTCCAGCCTTTTTATAAAGCCGGATCATTTGTCATCCTTCATATTACATCAAGATATGTGCCCTTGGAAAAGAAATATCTTAACTGATTGATATTGCTTAATATCTGTAGATAATTCTTTAAAGCTTTCCTCTCTGCAAACGCATCAATGCACAATTTTGTTCCAGAAGCGCAACCGGAATCAGAATCAGGGGGGTTTTCGGCAGACAAGCTGAGCCATCGCCCTGGTTGGATTTTCTAAAAGGCCTTCAAAATAATGGAGGATTTCCCAATCTTGGAACCAGTCGGCCAGTTCACCGGCTTTCAGCAGATAATCCGGGTTGTGCGGGCGGCCGTACCTGGGTTGTTCGATCGTGAAGGTTTCATAAATGAGGATTCCCTCCTTGCGAATTGCCCGTTTCAAATAAGGGATCAAGGGCCGGTGAAGGTAACGGAAAACCAGGATGGCCCGGTAATAGTCCTCTGGGAGTGGATTCCCTCCCGTTTCCAGATCGATTTCCCAGAATTGGACCTTGAAACCCTTTCCTTCCGCCGATCGTCTGGCCTCGTTCAGCACCTCCAGCGATCCATCGGCCAGGATGACCGGCAGGTTCAAGCCGGCCAGGAAAAGACCATTCTGTCCCTTGCCGCACGCCAGATCCAGGATGGGACCTGCCAGATCCTGCCCCTGCAGCAGAGGACTGAACTTCACCAGCAACGGATCAGGGGCCTTCTGCTCTTTGTCTTTATGGTCGACCAATGGTCTATCTCCGATCTTCAAGACGATTTTTCTATCATATCCTGAATGAACCAGGCAAGGCCGATGTGGGCTTCCTGACCTTTTTCGATGGCTGTTCTTTAATCTATGGATGTTCATTATGGAACAATTATGTTATGTTCCAGAAAGTATTTCGCCTGGAAATCCGTGTCTGAGTAAGAATCCTTTTTCAGATATCGCTGCATGATCCCATGCTTTGCCGGAAGACACCCGTCACAACGGGAGAAGAGACGAAAACCGCGAAGATTCACTGAGGCGATCATCCCTATTGGGTCGGGGAAAACTGTGGCGATCCTGTCGAGATGGCAGTTTCTTATGTAATTTCCTAATCTTTTATTTCCGGCTGAAGTCTGCACACCAGGCATTTTCCATGCTATGGCAACTGCATGTATTGTGGCAGGAAAGATGCATTTTACAAGTCGGTAAATAAAGACAGGATGGAACGACTCACGAATATCGGAGGTCGGTTTCCCAGTCGACGAAATGCTGCAGAATTTTCAAAAAGCCATGGCATATCCGGATTAACGAAATATTACAGTATGTTGAAGATGGCCTTCTGGCGCGGACCAAGGAAATCTGAATGAAAAACTTAAGGTCCTGAAGTGAAAAAGTGGGAGACAACAAGTAATATTTTGATACAATAATGTGCGCACCCTCGATTGTTGATACAATAATGTGCATACGGAAACATATCGGTTAAAGGGAAGTCCAACTGGTCAGGCTGGAATTCACAAGTATATTAAAAAAGGTAAAAATAAGGAGAGAATTATGGAGCTTGCCGAAATATTTGGTTCGAATGTTTTCAGCGATAAAGTGATGAAGGGACGGTTGCCCAAGGATGTTTATAAGGCTCTGAAGGAAACGATCGAAAAAGACGTGCCGTTAAGGCCCGATGTGGCCAATGTCGTTGCCAATGCCATGAAGGATTGGGCGGTCGAGAAAGGGGCGACGCACTATACGCACTGGTTCCAGCCCCTGACGGGAATAACCGCCGAAAAGCACGACTCTTTCATTTCCCCGGCCGAAGACGGCAGCGGAATCGTGGAATTTTCCGGCAAGCAACTGATTCAGGGAGAGCCGGATGCATCTTCCTTCCCGAGCGGCGGTCTGCGCACCACCTTTGAAGCGAGAGGGTACACCGCCTGGGATTGCACCTCGCCCGCCTTTCTGAAGGAGGACGAAAGCGGAAACGTCACCCTGACGATTCCCACCGCCTTCTATTCCTATCACGGCGAAGCCCTCGACAAGAAGACGCCCCTGCTGCGTTCCATGAAGGCCGTGAACGAGCAGGCCCTGCGGGTGTTAAAGGCCCTGGGAAATGTCACTTCCACCAAAGTAACCTCCACCGTCGGCCCCGAACAGGAATACTTCCTGGTGGACAAGGAATTTTATATGGAACGTCTCGACCTGATGCTGGCAGGGCGAACGATCTTCGGCGCTTCGGCCCCCAAGGGGCAGGAACTTGAGGACCAGTATTTCGGCTTCATCAAGGACAGAGTCTCCGATTACATGCAGGACCTCAATACCGAGCTGTGGAAAATGGGCATTACCTCCAAAACACAGCACAACGAAGTCGCGCCGGCGCAGTACGAAATGGCTCCCCTTTATACCACGACGAACATCGCCACGGACCATAACCAACTCGTCATGGAGACCATGCAGAAGGTTGCCTTGCGCCATGACCTGGTCTGTCTGCTCCATGAAAAGCCCTATGCCGGAATCAACGGCTCCGGCAAGCACAACAACTGGTCTCTCTCGACCGATGACGGGATCAACCTTCTGGAGCCGGGTAACACCCCCAGCGAAAATGTCCAGTTCCTGCTGCTCTTGAGCGCTTTGACCAAGGCTGTCGACACCCATGCCGATATCCTCCGGGCGACCTGCGCATCCGCCGGAAACGATCACCGTCTCGGTGCCAACGAGGCCCCCCCGGCCATTGTCTCCATTTTCATGGGAGAAGAAGTCACGGAAATTCTTGAGAAGCTTTCCAAAGGCGAGAAGGTTGCGGCCAAAGGCGCACAGTATATGAAAGTCGGCGTGGATACCCTGCCGGAAATTCCCATGGACAATACGGACCGCAATCGGACCTCTCCCTTTGCCTTCACGGGAAACAAGTTCGAATTCCGCATGGTTGGCTCGGCGCAGTCGATTGCAGGCGTCAATGTGGCCTTGAATACCATCGCCGCCGAGGCCCTTGATGAGATTGCCACCCGCCTCGAAAAGGCCAAGGACAAGAATGCCGAGGCCGCAACGATCATCCGGGAAAGCTACACGAAGCATAACCGGGTCATCTTCAATGGGAACAATTACAGCGATGAGTGGGTCAAAGAAGCGGAGAAGCGGGGTCTGCCCAATGTGAAAAACTCCATCGATGCCTTGAAGGCCTTCGTTACGAATAAGGCCATCAGCCTTTTCAGTAAATATGAAGTCCTGTCCGAAAAGGAACTGCATTCCCGCTACGAGATTTACGTCGATATCTACGCAAAACAGATCAATATCGAAGCGTTGGTGGCCATCGACATGGCCAAGAAGCAGCTCATCCCTGCGGGCATCGAGTATGCAACCTTCCTGGCCGACTCCATTTCCAGCATTCAGGCTCTATCAGTTGGAACGGCTGTCCAGGAGGATCTCCTGAAAAAGCTCAACGCCCTGCTCACTTCTGCCTATAAGAACCTCACCGGTTTGGAGGCAGCTGTCAAGAAGGCTCAGGGGCTTACCGACTGCGTTAAACAGGCTGAAGCCTATCGTGACAAGGTATTTCCTGCAATGCAATCCTTGCGCAGCGATATCGACGGGATGGAAATGCTGATTCCCAGCGACATGTGGCCCATCCCCACCTACATGGATCTTCTCTTCAAACTGTAGAGCCGGTTAGTAAACACCAAGGGCAGGATCGGTAAACGATCCTGCCCTTTTGTTCTGGTGATGCAGGTTAAAAGAGTTTGCTTCAGCAATCTTCTCTTTAATCATAAGTGATTGATGCGTCAATGTTGTGAGCTGGTGAATGACGGAATCCCGGCCAGGAAGCCTTGACAAATAAAAAAAATCGGGACAGGGACAGCGGGGTAAAGGATCACTCTCCCTGATTTCAAAAATAACTTATATGATTTTATGCCCATAATACATAACTAATAACCTGCTATGTTTAAGCTTATAACCTAATCCATATAGACATTCCCTTAGGAGTAAATACCATGAATCCCTAATTGTCTTATTCCCCCGGGTATGTTTCACTCCTAATGGACTTCTTATTGCATCCTTATTTCATAAGATATCCCTTCGGCATTCGACAGTAAGGGTCTGCGTTCCGATGTCATCTATCATGATGTTTCACTGAAAACTGGCAGGAGGTTTTATGAGGAAGCTTCTGATCGTTTTATGTGTGTTTGTTCTGTCATTTGCCCTATCCGGTATGGGAAAAGCTGCACAGCTTAATTTTGACGACCTCAAGGGTACCCTGACCTCTGTACCGGAAGGTTACGGCGGCTATCACTGGTCTCATTTTAAGAATCTAGATGCCACGGATTCTCAATATAAGAAAAGCGGTTATCTTGCCGGCGTGGTGTCCCTTAAGAATGTGGTTTATAATGATAAGGCTCAAGATGCATCCGTCTCAGCCGATACGCCGTTCATCTTCAATGGGGCATATTATACCGCCGCTTGGAACAATGGTCTTCACATTTCAGTGACCGGCTACCTTGCAAATTCTCTGGTTGGTTCAGACGAATTCGTCGTTTCCGCCTATGCCCCCACATGGTATTCCCCGAGTTGGGCAGGTGCCGTTGATACGCTGACCTTCCATTCATACGGTGGAGCAGCTGTATGCAAGTATAACGGCTTCGGGAATCACTTTGCCATGGACAATTTCAGTGTCGCTGCTGCTGTTCCTCTGCCTCCTTCCCTCCTGCTGCTCGCCCCCGGACTTCTCGGGATCTCGATAATCCGGCGAAGGCGGATCAGCAAGTGAGACAAGCAGGAAATGATCTCAGAAGGCGGGGTTTCATCCCCGCCTTTTTTATTAGGTGCGCTCCTGCGAGAAAAGAGATGTCAGGGATTTGAATATTATTTGCTGATATTTCTCGCATTACATGGCTAGGTGTCCTATAGGAAGACAAAATTTTCAGAGGAAAATTCTAAAATGCCGCACACCGGAGAGAAAGCTCATGAGTGAAGACCACATCCTCTATGCCGTTGAGGGAAATTGCGCCCTTTTAACCCTGAACCGGCCGGAGGCGAAAAACGCCTTCAGCCCCGAGATGATCCGGTTGTGGCGCCAATACCTGGAGGAGGCCGGACGAGATGATCGGGTCAGGGTGGTCCTGATCACAGGGAAGGGAGACACCTTCTGTTCCGGTGGAGACATCCGGGACATGGCCGAGGGGAAACTCCGCTCCTGGGACATGAAGAATTATCTCTGGGAAGGGGTTCATCGCATCGTCCTAACCCTGGAGGACCTGGATAAACCGGTTATCGCAGCCATCAACGGCGCCGCCATGGGCGCGGGTCTGGACATGGCCCTCATGTGCGATCTGCGGATCTGTTCGGACAGGGCGAAGCTTGCCGAATCCTATATCCTGATGGGCGTCGTGCCGGGGGACGGCGGGGCCTATTTCCTGCCGCGACTCGTCGGCATCGCCAAGGCCCTGGAGCTTCTGCTCACCGGAGATATTATATCTCCCGATGAGGCCCTTCAGCTCGGCATTGTGAACCGGGTTGTCCCTCATGACCGTCTCCTGGAAGAAAGCTTCGTCCTGGCGGAGAAGATAGCGAGCAGGCCGCCTCTGGCCGTCCGGATGATGAAAAGGGCTGTTTATCAGGCGCAGACCAGTACGTTAAGGGCGCACCTCGACTACATCTCTTCCCAGTTATCCCTCCTCAGCGATACGGAAGATCACCTTGAGGCGGCGAAGGCCTTTCTGGAAAAAAGAAAGCCGATTTTTCGAGGGAAATAGGCAGGAGGGCCATTGAAAGGTTTTTTTCTCAAATACTGGCTTCCCGTTCTTCTCTGGATGGGCGTGATCTTCTGGATGTCCACCGGCACATTCTCGGCGGATCATACCTCACGGTTTATCGGGCCGCTCCTGCACTTCCTCTTTCCCGGCCTTTCGGAGCAGGATATCGAACTCCTCCATGGGATGATTCGAAAGGCCGGACATGTCTCCGAATATTTTATTCTGGGACTGCTGTTCTTTCATAGTCTCCGTGGCAACTCTTCTCAGAGATGGCGTCTGCGGTGGGCCCTCACGGCGATTCTCGCCGTGGTGCTCTTTGCGTTGAGCGATGAGTATCATCAATCCTGGGTCGCTTCGAGAACTTCTTCGCTTGTGGATGTAAGCATTGATTCCGTCGGCGGCGTCCTCTCCCAGATCGCGATTCTCCTGAAAGATAAAATGCTTGGACATTCGACCTCCAGGTCTGCCTGAGCTTGCCTCATCGATTTCACAATTCAGGAAAATTACCTTGAATTAAAGAATAATTTCAACTATATATGAGGTGTATCCCAGTGCTTCCTCTCTTTGGCAAGGACTCTTCGAAAGAATAAAGAGGGGCACATTGCCGGTGTGCAAAAGGAGTAAACAAAGAATTTCTTCTTTCCAGATGCTTTAAAGGAGGCGGCCATGGCGCATGATTTGTTCCCTGTTTCGGATTCCTGGGCAAAAGCGGCCTGGATAGACAACGCGACCTACCTGCGGATGTATGAACAGTCGATCTCAGATCCCGAGGGGTTCTGGGGGGAACAGGCCGGATGTCTCGACTGGTTTCGCCCCTGGACGAAGGTAAGAGAGGGCGCTTTTGAAGGGGATGTCCGCATTTCCTGGTTCTGCGGGGGGAAACTGAACGTCAGTTATAACTGCCTGGACCGCCATCTGGCCGGGCGCGGGGATGCGATTGCCCTGATCTGGGAGGGGGATGATCCTGCAGAAAGCAGATCCTTTTCCTATTGCCGGCTGTTCGAAGAGGTCTGCCGATTCGCCAATGTCCTGAAGTCCCTGGGATTGCGCCGGGGGGATCGCGTCACCATCTATCTGCCCATGATTCCCGAGCTGGCGGTGGCCATGCTGGCCTGCACGAGGATCGGCGTCGTCCATTCCATCGTCTTCGGCGGCTTTTCCGCGGATTCCCTGGCGGAACGCATCCGGGACTGCCAGGGCCGGGTGTTGATCACCGCCGACGAAGGGTTGCGCGGCGGCCAGCGGATTCCCGCCAAGGAGAATGCCGACAAGGCCGTAGAGAAATGCCCCGTTGTCGAAAGGGTCATCGTGGTGCGGCACACGGGCGGCGATGTCCCCTGGACGCCGGGAAGGGATCTCTCGTGGGGCGAACTCATGGAGAACGCCTCGGCCGACTGCCCCCCGGAAGAGATGGATGCCGAGGACCCGCTTTTTATTCTCTATACCTCCGGGTCCACGGGAAAGCCCAAGGGCGTGCTGCACACGACCGGTGGTTATCTGGTCTTTTCGGCCCTGACCCACAGGCATATCTTCGACTATCACGATGGCGACATCTACTGGTGCACGGCGGACATCGGCTGGGTGACGGGGCACAGCTACATCATCTACGGTCCGCTGGCCAACGGGGCCACCACGGTCATGTTCGAAGGCGTGCCCCATTATCCGGACTGGTCCCGTTTCTGGAACATTGTGGACAAGCACGGGATTTCCATCCTCTACACGGCCCCAACGGCCATTCGCGCCCTGATGCGCCAGGGCGATGAGCCGGTCCGGAAAACCTCCCGCAGGAGTCTGCGCCTCCTGGGAACCGTGGGAGAACCCATCAATCCGGAAGCCTGGCTCTGGTACTACAATGTGGTCGGCGAAAAACGCTGCCCCATTGTCGATACCTGGTGGCAGACGGAAACCGGCGGGATCCTCCTTTCACCTCTCCCCGGCGCCATGGCCCTCAAACCGGGTTCGGCACTCCGGCCATACTTCGGCGTGAAGCCGGCCATCGCCGATGCCGCCGGCAATTTCCTCGAGGGACCGGGAGACGGCAATCTCGTCATCACCGAACCCTGGCCGGCCATGCTGCGGACGATTTATGGCGACCACTCCCGGTTCCTTCAGACTTATTTCTCTCTGTACAAGGGAGCCTACTTTACGGGTGACGGCGCGCGCCGGGATGAAGACGGCGACTACTGGATCACGGGCCGGGTCGACGATGTCATCAATGTCTCGGGGCACCGTTTGGGAACGGCCGAGGTCGAAAGCGCCCTGGTGGCTCATCCCGCTGTGGCGGAGGCCGCCGTGGTGGGTTTTCCCCACGAGATTAAGGGTCAGGGGATCTATGCCTATGTGACCTTGAAGGCGGATCGATCCCCTGCGGAGCCGTTGCGGGAGGAACTCCTGCGGTGGGTCAGGAAGGAAATCGGGGCCATCGCCGTGCCGGATGTTCTCCAGTGGGCCCCCGGCCTGCCCAAGACCCGGTCGGGCAAGATCATGCGGCGGATCCTTCGCAAAATCGCCGCAAATTCCCTTGACGATCTGGGTGATACGAGCACCCTTGCGGAACCTGCCGTCGTTGAGGAACTGATTCGGAACCGGCCGGCCGCTGCGTGCGGATAAATTAAGCCCCTCTGTCTCCTTTTTGATTGACAAGTTCTCCAAGTCTCCTCAAAATGTTTTTTAAACAATAAGAATTGAGGGTCCCCTCCATGAATTCGAACGACCTGAACAATGCCAATACAAAATCAGCCCTGAAGACATCGATGGATTATCACCTTCGCTGTTCCCTGTGCAAGGAAACTCCGTCAAAGGACTGTCGGGACCTTTTTCTTGCAACGGCTTTCTCTCTGCGGGACAGGATGACGGAAAGAATCCTGGAAACGGAGCGTATCTATCAGGTTGCCAAAGCGAAGAGAGTCTATTATCTGTCCATGGAATTTCTGATTGGAAGACTGCTGGGCGATACCCTCCATAATCTCGGCCTCTTTGACCTGTGCCGGGAAGTTCTGGAGGAAACGGGCATTGACATCGAAGAGGTTCGGGATCAGGAAAATGACGCCGGGCTGGGAAATGGCGGATTGGGGCGGTTGGCGGCCTGCTTTCTCGATTCCATGGCAACGCTTAATCTTGCAGGGTTCGGTTACGGGATCCATTACGAATACGGTCTCTTCAAGCAGGAAGTTGATAACGGCTATCAGAAGGAGAAACCGGATAACTGGCTGGCTGAATTCAGCCCCTGGGAGATCAAACGCCCCGACGAAAAATGTATCGTTCCCATTTACGGCCGGATAGAACACTTCCAGGACCGCGCCGGCGAATACAATCCCATGTGGCTCGACTGGAAGGTGATCATGGGCATTCCCTTTGACATCCCCGTTGTCGGCTACGGGGGAAAAACGGTGAACTGGCTTCGCCTCTACGGGGCAGGCTCATCAACGGATTTTGACATCCAGATCTTCAACGAAGGCGATTATTTCCGGGCGGTGGAGCAGAAGGTCTCTTCCGAAACCATCACCAAAATGCTTTATCCCCTGGACACCCTCAAATCCGGGAAGGAACTCCGCCTGGTACAGGAATACTTTCTGGTGGCCTGTTCCCTGAGGGACATCGTCCGCCGGTATCTCAAGGAGCACAACGATTTCGACGACTTCCCCGATTCGGTGGCCATTCAGATGAACGACACCCATCCCTCCCTGGCGGTGGCGGAGCTGATGCGGCTCCTCGTGGACGAATACGCCCTGCCCTGGGTCGACGCCTGGGAGATGACCAAGAAAACCCTGTCCTACACCAATCATACCATTCTTTCCGAAGCCCTGGAGAAATGGCCGGTGAACCTTCTGGAGCAGGTGATCCCCCGCCATCTCCAGATCATCTATGAAATCAACGCGCGCTTTCTCAAGCAGGTCGCCGATCTCCATCCCGACAATCTCGACCTGGTCCGGCGGATGTCTCTCATCGAGGAAGGTGAAAACAAGATGGTTCGAATGTCCCATCTGGCCATGGTCGGTTCGCATTCCATCAACGGCGTTTCCGCTCTCCATACGGAAATCTTGAAAAAGAATAATTTTGCTGATTTCCATACCCTGTGGCCGGAACGATTCGTGAACGTCACCAATGGCATCACCCAGCGGCGCTGGCTCCTCAAAGCCAATCCGCAACTGGCTCAGTTGATCTCCGAAACGATCGGCGATTCCTGGATCACCGATCTGGGACAGCTTAAACGGCTGGAGTCCTATGCCGAGAGCGGGGACTTCCAGGATCGATTCCGCAGGATCAAGCGGACCAACAAGGAGGCTCTGGGCAGAATCATCTCGAGGACCGCCTGGGTGTCCGTGAATCCCGATTCGCTCTTCGATGTCCATGTCAAGAGAATTCATGAATACAAACGGCAGTTGCTGAAGATTTTTCATATCATCTATGAATATCTTCAGATTATCCGGGGAGAAAAAACGCCCACGGTTGCCAAAACCTATATCTTTGCCGGCAAGGCCGCGCCCGGATACTGGGTGGCGAAGCAGATGATCAAATTGATTCATAACGTGGGACAGGTCATCAATTCCGACAAGAGACTGCAGGACATCCTGAGGGTCGTTTTTCTGCCCGATTACCGGGTTTCACTGGCGGAGAAGATCATTCCGGCCGCAGATCTCAGCGAGCAGATCTCCATGGCCGGCACGGAGGCCTCGGGAACGGGAAACATGAAATTCATGCTGAACGGCGCCTTGACCGTGGGAACGCTGGATGGCGCCAACGTGGAGATGCTTGAGGAGGCAGGAGAGGAAAACATCTTCATCTTCGGACTGAAAGCCGGAGAAATTGAGGAGATGCAGCGGGGAAACACGTACCGTCCGACGGAATATTACCGAAGCTATCCGGAAATTCGCCAGGTGATCGACGCCTTTCGCGACAATATCTTCTGCCCCTCGGAACCGGGGCTGTTTCAGTGGATCTACTCTCGAATTCTGCATGAGGAAGATCCCTATTTCCACCTGCCGGATCTCCTCTCGTACATCCGGATTCAGGACAAAATCGAGGAGGAGTACCAGAGTCAGGCCTCCTGGACAAAAAAGGCGATTTTCAACGTCGCCCGGTCAGGAAAATTCTCCAGCGATCGAGCCATTTCCGAATATGCGGGACTCATCTGGAAAGCAGACGCCGTAAAATGCGGGGAATGAAAGATAAAATCCTAATTGTTGATGACAGCCCGGATATCAGGATCCTGCTTACCAGTCTGCTCGCGAAGTCCGGTTATGAAATAGCGCAAGCGGAAAACGGTGAGGATTGCCTGCGGCAGATCAGGAAGTTTCAACCGGACCTTATTCTCTTGGATATCATGATGCCCGGTATCGATGGGTTTGAGGTCTGTAAGAAAATCAAGGCCGACCCCTGTTCCCGGGATATCCCCGTTATCTTTCTGTCCGGCAAGTCCGAGACGAAAGCCAAGATCGAAGGGCTCGCCATTGGCGGCGCCGATTACATCACCAAACCTTTTGACATGGGGGAAGTCATTGCCCGCATTAAGAATCAGCTCAAGATCCGCCATCTTACCGACGAGTTGATTGCGACCAATGCCGAATTGACGGAGAAACAGAAAAAACTCAACGAGGATCTCCAGGCGGCTGCCGGAATCCAGAAGACCCTGTTGCCCCGGAGCCTGCCGCAGGTTGAAAATCTCGACATCGCCTGGAAATTCAGGCCCTCCGAAAAAATCGGCGGCGACATTTTCAACGTGCTTCGCCTTGATGAGGATCATCTCGGATTATACATGATCGATGTCAGTGGACACGGGGTTCCCCCCGCCCTGGTGACCTTTTCCATTTCCCAGGTCCTTCAACCCCACATGGGTTACACCATTCGGAAAAGACCTGGTTTCTCCCCCGATTCCGAGGTTGTCTCCCCCGGAGAGGTTTTGAAGGCCCTGGATGCGGAATATCCCTGGGAACGCTTTGAGAGGTTTCTGACCATCATCTATCTCATTGTCAATGTCCGGACGGGTCATCTGGTCTACAGCAACGCCGCCCATCCGCCCCCTATTCTTCTCCACGCCGATGGAACCTTGGAACTGCTGGGAAAGGGGGGGACGATCATCGGTCTCGATGGAATCCTGCCCTTTGAAGAGGAAACGAAGGTCTTATCCCCGGGCGACAAGATTCTCCTTTATACGGATGGCGTGTTTGAATTTACCGATGCCCAAGGGGATATTTTCGGGGAGGAGCGGTTTTATGCCCTTGTAAAGCGCCTGCAAGGGCGGTCCATCTGCTCCATGTTGGACGAGATTGTCCAGGCCATTGAGACGTTGGTTCAGGGAGCAAAGCTTCAGGACGACATAAGTCTATTGGGAATTGAATTCAAAAAGCAAAATGTAACGGAGAATATCAAAGCTTAAGGAAGGGGTCTATGCAACTACACCAGAACAAGATGGGAGACGTCCTGATCGTACGGCCTTTGGAAAAAAGGATCGACGCGGCAACCGCAACGGAATTCAAAGAAAAAATGAGCGAATGGATCGGTGCCGGAAACCGAAGGATTGTCCTTAATCTCGCAGAAGTGGACTTTATTGACAGCAGTGGCCTCGGCGCCATTGTTTCCAGTCTTAAAAAAATCGGCAATGACGGCGATCTGGTGATCTGCTCCGTGAAGGAAACCGTCATGAGCCTTTTCCGTCTGACCCGCATGAATCGTGTTTTCGATATCCTGCCGTCAGAAGATGCGGCTGTCGGAGCGCTTGCCGGACGGCTGTGAGGAAAAATGAAAAGAGCCGGAATTATGAAGCTGATCATTGAAAGCAAACTGGAAAATGTTCCCCTGGTTGGGGGGGCCGTGCGCGGGATCGCCAATGCTTTGTCACTCGACGAAATCAGCTGCTATCATCTTGAACTCTGTGTCGTAGAAGCGGTGACCAACGTGACGAAACACGCCTATAACAATGAGGCGGGAAATCCCGTGGAAGTCAACATCCTTCTTTTCCCGGACCGGATATCCTTTCAGATCTGTGACCGGGGAAAAAGTATGGAGCCGGCAAATGTCCGTCTTCTGAACTTTGATCCCGAACAGCGGGAAACACTTCCGGAAAGCGGCATGGGCCTTTTCATCATGCACGCCCTCATGGACGAGGTCCGTTACGAAACGGTCAGTGGACTCAATATCCTGACCATGAGCAAATACCTGAGACAAGAGGGGAAGGCCCCTACCTCTCCCGACTGAAATCAAAACGTCCCCGGTGCGGGATGAATGGCGTTGAAATCCCTGCTGCCTTTGCCGATTGTTCACCCTTCCTCATAGACCACATGAAGGGATTCGAGGTAGACGGACAAATCTTGGGTCGTTTCCTGAATTTTTTCTTTGTCCCCGTCTTTTGCCGCCTGCTCAAGAGATCTTCCCAGATCGGTGATCGCATCGAAGCCGTATCCGCTGCCGCACCCTTTCATGTTGTGCCCCAGAATGCGGATCGTTTCCGCGTCATTCTGCTCCAGCGCCTTGAGAATGGCGGCAACGTCCTGGCGCCGGCTTTCAAGAAAACCGGGAATAAGATCGGCAAGATCGGGATCAATCCGAACGGTAATTTTTTTCTCAGGCTCCTGTGTCATCGGTTCTTCTCCCTCCTGTGTATTCAGCAACGGCTTCCAGAAAAGTGGTTTTCTTGATGGGCTTGGTCAAATGTCCCGTGCAGCCGGCAAGCAGGCTTTTTTCACGGTCTTCCTGGAAGGCATGGGCGGTCAGGGCGACGATCGGTGTTTCCTCAAGCTGATGTTCCCTTTCCCACTTCCGGATTTCCCGGGTCGCGTCATAACCATCCATGACCGGCATCTGGATGTCCATGAGGACCAGGGCGTACCGGCCTGTCTTGAATTTTTCCACGGCGATGGCCCCGTCTTCGGCAATTTCCAGCCGGTAAGGCCGGCCCTTGAGGTAGGATCGCAGCAGCAGGCAATTGTCCGGGGAATCATCTGCCAGCAGGATGTCCAGCGTTCTCTCTATCTTGGGAACGGCGGGCGGCGGGGCCGTGGACTCCCGGATCCCAGCTGCTTTTGCCTTGCTCAAGGCGTTCAGGATGACCATTTTGAGGTCGGCGCGTTTGATCGGTTTCATGAGATGGCCCCGGATGCCCAGATCCCGAAATCTCTTGGGATCACCCCGTCCCAGGTCCGAAGTGAGCATGATGACGGTCGTACCGGCAAGGACCGGGTCCTTTTGAATACGTTCCGCCATGCACATCCCATCAAGGACGGGCATATGGTAATCAAGCAGGACCAGGTCATAGGGCATCTCTGATTCCCAGGCATCCTGCATTTCGGCCAACCCGCCTTCCACGTCTTCCGCCTCGGTCGGCATGCCTCCCCACGCAGAGAGGATCTCCCGCAGTATCATCCGGTTGGTGGCATTATCGTCCACAATGAGGGTCTTGAGACCCATGATCTTTCCTTCATAGGATTCGGCAACTTCCACCGTCCTTTCCTGGTCCTCCTGGATGCCGAAACGGGCGGTAAAGGAAACGGTGGTCCCCCGGCCCTCTTCACTCTCAAGACCGATGTGTCCCGACATCAGCTCAATCAGGCGTTTGGAGATTGAAAGCCCGAGGCCGGTTCCGCCGTACCTGCGGGTCGTAGACGAATCGACCTGGGTGAATTTTTCAAAGACTTCCTCGAATTTGTCCCGAGGAATGCCGATGCCCGTGTCGGCAACGGAAAAGAGAAGGTCGATCATCGCAGGCTTGTCCGCACTTTTCTCCGGAAGATTCACCCTCTCTTCCGGATGCTTCCCGACATGCACCACAACCTCGCCCTTCTCCGTGAACTTGATGGCATTCCCGATCAGATTGACCAGAATCTGCCGCAGCCGGACAGGATCCCCGATCAGCTTGACAGGGACATCGGGTAGAAGATGACAGGCCAGCTCCAGCTTTTTTTTATGAGCTCGGATGGCCAGTTCCTCAATCGTCCTTTCGATGACCTCGCTCAGATCGAAATTCGTATTCTCAAGTTCCAGGCGACCGGCCTCGACCTTGGAAAGATCAAGGATGTCGTTGATGATGTTCAGAAGGCTTTCTCCGGCATTTCTGAAGACCTCCACGTAACGCTGCTGTTCGACGGAGAGGGGGGATTCCAGAAGAAGCTCCGCCATGCCGATGATCGCATTCATCGGTGTGCGTATTTCATGACTCATGCTGGCCAGAAATTCCGTTTTGGCGAGGTTTGCCGCTTCCGCCTCTTCCTTGGCCCTGAACAACGCCTCTTCGGCCTGAGCCAGGTAATAGTCGCTGAACCGGTAGATCGTGTAACTCATGCAATCGTTGAGACTCTGCAAGGCACGGAGCAGTTCATCGCCTTCCAGCTCTTTTACGAGAATCGGCGCCAGGAGGGTCCGGTAGATTTCAAAGGCATGCTGGATTTCCGAGAGAGAAAACCCTTCCTCCAGCCGCTTCCTGCTGATTTTGGCGATAAATCCGTCCAGCTTGGAATAGTCCTGCTGCACGAGGACGGCAATATTTGCCTCGGAGGCCTGCGAGGTGGTGATGAGAAGCTCCTCAAAGGGACGATCGGAGTAACGGTTGCTGACGTCTCGATGAAGGCATTCCGCCATTTGCCGGGCCAGCTGTTCTCTGTATTTATGAAGTACTTCCGTAAGGTCCATCGTTCTCAAAAAAGCCGTTGCCGGCTATCGGTGAGCGTTTTTTTCAAAGGACAGGAGAGACGAGAGGTGTTCCCCTGGAAGCAGGCTCGCACGAGGTTTTAGACCGATTCAATCCTTACCCGTTCCGGATCGATGAACGGCCTTTTCCATGGCAAACTGCAGAGGTTCGTCATACTTGTAGATGTCCCTGCGGAACTGTACCGATCCATTGTCATCGACCCAGGCCGTGAAATAGAGAACCTGGATTTCGACCGGCCGCGGAAGACGGATCGTTTTCATTTCACCCGATTCCATCGTGGAAAGCAGTGCTTCTCTGGAGGGCTTTCCGTGAAGAAGGGTGACGGCCAGTTCGGTCGTCTTTTCCACCCGAATGCAGCCATGGCTGAAACTTCGCTCCGCCCATTCGAAGAGATAACGGTCCTGGGTATCGTGGAGGTAAACATCGAAGGAATTGGGAAAGACAAATTTAATCCTGCCGAGAGGATTTTTCGGCCCCGGATCCTGACGCAACTGGTACTTGAAATTGGAAGCCGATACCTTCTCCCAGTTGACTTCCCAGGGAGGGATCACTCTCGAACCGGCAAGAACTTTCATCTTTTCCCAGTTGAAATATTCAGGGTATTGCCGGATCAGGGGCAACACTTCATCAAGGGCGATGCTGCGGGGGACATACCAATAGGGATTTAAAATGCAATGGGTGATGCGGCTGTCAAAGACCGGAGTATTCTGAAAGTGTTTGCCGACGACAATCCGGCTGGTCATCAACTCCTTTTCATCTTCAAGAACCCTTAACCTGAACTCCGGGATATTAATGACGACCAGTTGATTCCCGAGTTGGTCGGGCATCCAGCGCAGGCGTTCCAGGTTGATTTCGATCTGGCGGACCCTTTGAGCGGCGGGGACATTCAAGGACTCCAGAGTTCCGGTGCCAACAGTGCCGTCGACGGTCAAACCGTGCCTCTGCTGAAAGGACCGGACCGCTTCTTCGAGAGAGTCGTCGAAGAGGTCTTTATCCTCCGAGCCTTCAGAATCTTCCGCATAAGAAAGGTCTCCCGATATCTGAAGGCGTTTGCGCAACAGGACAACGCGCTTGTTTCGATTTCCCTTTTTCAGGCCTGCTGTGTCGGCCGGTAGAACGGACCATCCTCCCCGGCGGTCAATTTCCCGGTATTTCAACAGGGCCGTTCGCAGCCTGATATAAGAGGGAGATATCGGCGCGAGGCTTTCCAGAACCGGCTGCATCTGCCCCGATTCCAGGGCCTCCTCGAGGGCTTCGGTCAGATCGGGGGCAACCCGTTCCCTGAGGTACCAGTGGGCTTTTCTCTTTTCTCCTCTCATCTTGCCGGAGGCAAGGTCGGCTGCATAGAGAAAGAAGGCATCGGTCAGGAGCAACTCAAGGTTCTCCCTCTCTTCGACGGAAAGGGATTTTCTTCCAAAAAATCCTCGGGATCTGGAAAGCAGATCTTCAATCGGGGCAAGATGATAATCTTCCGGCTGCAGCCCATGACGGGAGGCTTTTTTAAGAGCGCTCAGCAGGGAATCTGTTGTAGGCAGGGGACCTTCCTGGTCAATCCATGCCGGGCGAAAGCCACGGCGGGAATAAAACTTTTTTAATTCCTTGGGAGAGAAAAGGGTTTCTCCGCCGGTTATGACAAGATTTCGGGCAGCCGCTGCTGTCAGTCTGCTTTGGATGGCGATGGGCATTTCATCCCCTGATCCGCCGGCGAATAAACCGTTCTGACCCAAAGCGGTCACCAGAAGCATCAGGGATAAAAGGACAACAGAAACCGTCTTACCAGTAGAATGAATCAAGTTATTTTCTCCTGACCTTCAAAAGGGTATTTAGAAAGGGTAGATACCCCTTTTCAAAAGACCTTCATTTTCTGCAAATATAGCACCACCCATTTGTACTTTGAAGGATTCATTTTGTTGCCCGGAAATCGGGTGCACCGCCCTTTTCCCTTTTTTAAGGAGAAGGCCCGTTTACAAAGAGATTCGTTCAATGCCGGGCAAGGAGCGACCGAGAAAACGTTCTCCGATCTGCTGAAATCGGAGGGGAACGTCCGTGATGTAAAAACGGTATTCCGGCGGTATCCGTTCGGGATTTGTAAGATGCCGGCTTTGAAGAAGATCGGCGGTTACGTCGGCCATGGCTTCGGCGGAGTCTACCAGGTGGATGTCCGGACCGACAACTTCCTGCAGCAGTGCCTTGATCAGCGGGTAATGGGTGCAGCCGAGGACCAGCGTATCGATGTGCTCTGCCAGTACGGGACGCAGGTATTCCTGAGCGGTCAGGCGGGTAACGGGGTGATCCAGCCAACCCTCTTCCACCAGGGGGACAAAGAGGGCGCAGGCCTGGGAAAAGATGTGGGTTTCCGGCGCAAGCCGGCAGATCGCCCGGGCATAGGCATTGCTGTTGATTGTTGTGGGCGTGCCGATGACCCCCACGGAATGCGTCCGCGTTTCCGCTACGGCGCGGTGGGCGCCGGCTTCGATGACATCCAGGACGGGAACGACCGAAAGGGATTCGACGGTGGAACGGGCAACGGCAGCCATCGTGTTGCAGGCGATAATGAGGAGTTTGACTTCCTTCCGGAGCAGGAATTCCGTTATCTGCCGGGCATAGGCGTTGATGGTTTCCACGGATTTTACGCCATAGGGGACCCGTGCTGTATCGCCAAAGTAAAGGATATTTTCAAAGGGAAGCCTTTCCATCAAGGCCCGAACAACGGTCAACCCGCCGACCCCGGAATCAAAAACCCCGATGGGACGGCACTCAGGAGAATTTTTCATCATAATCGACGGGCACGCTCCCCTAAATTCCTGTCAACAGATTCCAGCTATCAAACAAGAATGCATTCATTGTATGTGGGAAGGGTCTGTTACCGCATTTCTCCGGAATTTGCAAGACAGGGTGAAATTCCGAAGCGATGTCCATAAATCGCTTCGGTCAACTTTCGTTATGAAGTCGCCTTTTCCTGTTCCGTACCCGTCTTCCAATCCTTGTAGGTTCCCTCGTAAAGCTCATATTCCAGAAGGCGGCATTCAATGCCGCTGTTGAAGAAGACCAGACGCCGCCGGGTTTTCAACCCGACCTTTTTGGCCAGCTCCACATTTCCCGTAAAGACGAATCCCCGGTAGCCGGAGCAGGAATTTTTGAGGAAGTTGCCCATGCCTGCGTATGTCCGCTCCAGTTTCTGCACATTTCCCAGACGCTCGCCGTAGGGAGGATTCATGATCACGATCCCTTGTTCCGGGGGGATATCCGTTTCCGAATAATCGCACACCGCCAGGTGGATCCAGTTTTGAACGCCGGCGTTTGCTGCATTCTGTTCCGCGGCGGCAATAGCCCGCCGGTCCATATCCGTGGCGATGATCTGCCCGGGAAAATGGCGTACGGCTTTTTCCTGGGCTTTCTTCCGCAACTCCTTCCAAACCGGCGCAGGGAACCCCTTGAGATGCCGGAAGCCGAAGTTGCTCCGCAAGAGGCCCGGTGCGCGGTTCAGGGCGATCAGGGCGGCTTCGATGGCAATGGTTCCGCTGCCGCACATGGGATTGACAAAGGGGCCTTGCCCGTTCCAACCCGTCGCAAGGACGATGGCCGCCGCGAGGGTCTCCTGCATGGGCGCCTTGACGGGTATCTTCCGGTATCCCCGGCGGGAGAGGGGTTCTCCGGAGGTGTCCAGATAAAGCTGGGCTCTCTGACCCTTCCAGAACAGATGCACGACCGCCCGGTCCCGCGCCGGACCGGAATCCGGCCGTCGGCCGCAGATTCGCTGCAGGCGGTCGACAATGGCGTCCTTGCATTTCTGGTTGGCAAAACGGGTATCCCGGATGGAGGGGTGATCCACGGTGGAAGTAATGCAGAGGTAGCCGTCTTCGTAAAGAATATTTTCCCAGGAGAGGCCATGAATCCAGCGGTAGAGATCATCGGGGCCGTTGGCCTCGCCTTCGGCCAGAAGATAGAGAACTCGGTGCCCAGTGCGCAGAGAAAGATTCAGCCGCAGGGTATCTCCCAGGGTACCACTGGTCAGGATGGCGGCTTCCCGCTCCAATTCCACCGGAAAACCCAGGGATTCGATTTCTTTTTTAAGGTACGATGCGATTCCCTTCGGGCAGGTCACCAGGATCCGGCTGGATTTTCTCCAGAGGGGAAAATGTCTGGGACTCATGAAAATTCCTGTACCGTGGCAATCATGTCTTGATCCATCCCGATATCCCGCCCCTGGGTCGTCAGGTAGTTGCCCACGATCATACCGCTGGCCCCTGCGAGGAAAACCCAGGATTGAAAGTCCCTTAATGTGATTTCCCGCCCGCCGCAGATGAGGAGCGGTCTGGCGGGGTGGATGAAGCGGTAAAGGGCGACTACGCGCAGGGCCTCCATGGGCGACAGGAGCGGCTGGTTTTCCATCCGGGTTCCGGGCAGGGGATTGAGGAAATTGATGGGAATTCCATCCACATCCAGTTCCCTCAGGGTAAAGGCCATTTCCACCCGCTGTTCCCACGATTCTCCCAGGCCGAAGATGCCGCCGCTGCAGAGGCGGAGTCCCGCTTTTCTGGCGATGCGGAGCGTCTCGATATCTTCCTCATAGTCGTGGGTGGTGCAGATCTGAGGAAAGTAGCTCCGCGCCGTTTCCAGGTTGTGATGATAAAAGGTGACGCCGCCCGTCTTCAGGCGCTCCGCGGAGGAAGCCGTCAGTTGTCCCAGAGAGGCGCAGACGGTGAGGGGGGTTGACTTCGTGAGGGTTGATGCCGCCTGGGCGACCGTTTCAATTTCGGCCTCGTTCAATTTGGTGCCGCTGGTGACCATGGAGAAGCGGGTCGCCCCCACCGAATCCATCTGGAGACCTTCCGAAACCATGTCTTCCGCGGACAGCAGCGGCCGTTTGACCACGTCCGTCCGGTGATGGGCTGACTGGGAGCAGAAAGCGCAGTTTTCGGCGCAGGCCCCTGATTTGGCGTTGAGGATAGAGCAGCGTACGATGTTGTCATTTTGATAATGTTGGCGGATTTTGCAGGCAGCCAGGAAAAGATCCGGAGTGGATTGGGCCGGCAGCTTCGTCAGGGCGCAGGCCTCCTCAAAGGACAGGGCATTGGATCCCTCGTCGAAGATTTTCTGTGCCAGTGTATTTACTGTGGAATCGAGTATCATGAAAATGTTCTCCTGTGGCTTGATGAGAGACATCGCCTATCAGAGGAGCGGTGCTTTGTCAACCGGTAAATGGAAACGGGTTGACAAATGCGGGCCACGATGGTATTGCAGCGCGCGATGAACACCAAGGAACGGTTGCTCCAATACCTTAAAGAAGAACAGGGACAGTTCGTTTCCGGAGAGAAGGTCAGTGCCCGGCTGGCGATTTCCCGCTCCGCCATCTGGAAACAGATCAGCAGGCTGAAAGAAGAGGGGTATGAGATTGAATCGTCCCCCCGAAAGGGGTATGCCCTGCGCAGAATCCCCGATTGCCTTCTGGCCGGAGAAATCCGGGAAGGTCTCAGCTCCCGCCTGATCGGTCAGGGGCCGATCTTTCATTTCCAGGAAACGGACAACACCAACAACCAGGCCAAGACGCTGGCTTACGAAGGCGCACCGGAGGGCGCCCTGGTAATCGCCGAAGGGCAGTCCCAGGGAAGGGGCCGCCGGGGGAGAACCTGGTTTTCACCGTCCGGCCAGGGAATTTACGCAACCGTTATCCTCCGCCCCTCTCTTCCCCTCAGTGAAGCCCCGAAGTTGACGCTGATGACGGCCGTGGCGACCGCCGAGGCCCTGGAGAGCCGGACCGGTTTGCCCATCCGCATCAAATGGCCCAACGATATTCTCGTGAATGGCCGGAAACTGGCCGGAATCCTCACGGAAATCGGAACGGAGATGGACTTGCTGGATTTTGCCGTTATCGGCTTGGGTTTGAATGTCAATATCCCCAAGGAATCCTTTCCTCCCGACCTCCGGACGCCGGCGACTTCCCTTCTCATCGAGAAAGGGGAGCCCTCTCCCCGGATTCCTCTTCTTCAGGCCTGGCTGGAGGCGCTGGATCAAACCTATACCCTTTTCTGTCAGGGGAATTTTGACCGCATCCTTTCCCGCTGGAAGATCCTGACGGATATTGTGGGAAGTCGCATCGCCGTGGATCTATCGGGACGGCGTTATACCGGTGAAGTGCAGGAAGTGGATGAAAACGGGGTCCTGATTCTGAAAGAACCCGATGGGACGCTGCAGCGGATATTTTCCGGAGATGTCACCCTTCTGATGGCCTGAGGGTGTAATACTCCAATCCAGACAAACACCGCTTCAGCTGGATTAATTAATGATTAAAAAGGCGGACATTGCTGTCCGCCTTAACCATCTTCAACCTTTGTCCCGGCTTCGGTGATTACCATCCCTCCTCCAGTTCCTCCGACCTGGCGATCAGGTCGCGAACGATATCCTTTGGATCGACGCCTTGCTTTTTACAGTCTGCAAGAGCCTCCATCAGACCGTTTTCTTCCAGCAATTTCAGAACAATCTCCAGTTCTTCCTCTTCCATCCCTTCTCCTCCTTATGACAAGATTTCTACATTTCTTCAATATTCAGGACTCTGCGAAATATAGTGTGAAAAAAGATCCTGTGCAACATATTTTCAATTGTGGAGGTTCAGTTCCAGGTAGAGGACTGTTCAACAATTGCGGGAAAAGGGAAGCAAGAGATGAGGGCTGATCGATCGCTGATAATCAAGACAACATCAGGAAACGCTTATGGCTGACAGACCGGGCGAAAGGGATTTTGGTAAGTTACTGGAGGGCAAGGGCAAGGATACAGCTCCGCTGAGATCGACAGAGAACGGTTTTTGTCATTCTTACGGGATGCGTCTTTGACGACCGCAGCAGATGATACCCTTCTTCTTTAAGGAATAGAGGATACCTGGGCATTCTGTTGTCGTGACTGACTTCTCCAGATTGCGATCCTTTGGGAAGCCAGCAGCTCTTGTTCGAGGTGCTTTCGGAAAAGAGACGGCTCGATGTTCATTTCACCGCAGATAAGATCCAAAAAGACATTTCCCGCGTCGAAAATGAAAGACTTTGCCAGTTCCCTTGACCCAACCCGTTCACCTTTCAAAGTTAAAACGGCATCAAGCAGGACGGCGACCCACAAGCGGAAAGCCCCCGAGCGCGTTGTTGTATCCTCATTAAGAATGGTCTCAAAATCGTCTGTATTCATGGAGGAATGATCGTTATGAAGATTGAACCGCTTCAACCTGTGACACGATCACTCGGTTTATTGCGGCTCAGATCTCCATAGCCATGTTGACGGCATGGCCTGTCTAAGAGTTCCTGAAGCTTGTTGTGTCTTGTGAAAGCCCCCCTCTTGGGGGTGCATCCATAAAACGGACTGTTTCCCGGTCCACGCTATAAACTTTTCATGTCCGCAGCGCCTGTTCAAGATTCGGCTCTGCTTATCATTTAGCAATTCCAGTGCCAGCTTTTTTTCTTTCAATTCCCGATCCCGATGGAAAAGAACTTATCGCTTCTTTTTATATACATATTATATACATAGGCGCCTTTGCCCGAAGCCTGCCGTCATGCCGAACCCTTATTCCGGACCTTAACCGGCTGGATATCGAGCGGGGGTTTCTGATGGGGAATGTGGGCGAAAAGCTCTGCAGCAATGCCCCCTTCGGCTTTTCCGGCCTTGTTCTGGGACAGATCGATCATTGCTTCTCTCATGCAGTCGGTCTGTCACAGGTATGAACAGCTCTACCGGAACGATGACGTTCTGGTATAAACGGCATGAAAACCTGGATTTCCACCATTTGCGGGGTGAAAAAATGGAAAAGAAAAGGGCGGGAAAAAGGCAGCGCAGCGGTATCCGTTATAGACGGAGGGAATGACTATCCCGCTGAACTTGATGGAAGAAAATCGTCCCCAGTCTTACTGGAGTAACGGTTTCAAAACAAAGTAAAGAAGGGCGGAGATAAAGGCCGATACCGGAATGGTCAGAATCCAGGCCCAGATGATTGTTCCTGCGATGCCCCAGCGGACGGCAGTGAGCCGGATCGTGGAGCCGACGCCGACGATCGCCCCGGTGATGGTATGGGTGGTACTCACGGGAATGCCTGCAATGGAGGCGCCGATGATGGAGATCGCCGCCGCTGTTTCTGCACAGAAGCCACCAACGGGACGAAGCTTGGTGATCCGCGTGCCCATGGTTTTTATGATTCGCCATCCGCCGGAAACCGTTCCCAGAGCAATGACCGTGTAGCAGAGAATGATAACCCAGAACGGGATGTGGAAGACCGGTCCCAGAAGCCCCCGGCTGTATAGGACAATGGCAATGATGCCCATGGTTTTCTGCGCATCGTTCATGCCGTGCCCCATTCCGTAAGCGGCTGCGGAAAGGAGCTGCATTTTCCGGAAGATATGGTCCATCTTGGCGGGGTTGGTCCTGCGGAAGAGGTTCAGGACAAGGATCATCAGGACAAGTCCGAGGATCATCCCGATAGCGGGCGAGATGACAATGAAAAGGGTGGCCTTGGTAATTCCTGACCAGACGAGGACCTTCGTTCCCCCCTTGACGACACCGGCGCCGATCAGGCCGCCGATCAAGGCGTGAGAGGAACTGCTGGGCAGTCCGAAGTACCAGGTGATGAGGTTCCAGATAATGGCCGCACCCAAGGCGGAAAAGATCAACAGGTTATTGATGATATCCGGATGGATGATTCCCGTGCCGATGGTCTTTGCCACAGGAACGCCGATAAAAAAGACTGCCGAAAAATCGAAAAAGGCCGCCCAGAGCACGGCATACTTGGGAGGAAGGACACGGGTGGAAACGACGGTGGCAATGGAGTTTGCTGAATCGTGAAAACCGTTGATGAAATCAAAAACCAGGGCCACTCCAACCAGAAAAATGACAAAGCCAAGCGAATCAAGCATTTTTCAGGACAATTCCCTCAACAATGTTGGAAACATCTTCACAGACATCAATGGCCTCTTCAATCCGTTCGAAAATTTCCTTCCATTTGATCAGTTCAACCACATCCTTTTCATGCTCAAAGAGGCGGGTGACGGCCGTTCTCAATATAACATCCCCTTCATTCTCCGCTGTATTGATCGCAACGCAGGCATCGATGATCATCCGGGCATTCTTCATGTCCCTCAGGGCATGAACAACCTCTTTTACCTTGGAGATCGCTTTATTGAGAATCCGGGCCTGATCCTTCAGCTCCGGCGCCGGTTCCTTGATCTTGTAGAGAGACATTCGAATGGCGCAGGCTTCGGTGATATCCAGAATGCTGTCCATCTTGTTGACGAGGGCGTAGATGTCTTCCCGGTCCAGGGGGGTGAGAAAAGTCCGGTGCATTTTCTCGTAAGTCCGGTGCGTGATGACATCGGCCTCATGTTCGATTTCCTTGAGCCGGACGATCTTGGGTTCGGCCTCGTGATAATTATCCAGGATATCCAGAAACAGAATACCGCCCTCTTCGATCTTGACCGCCAGGTCTTCGAAGAGGTCGAAAAATTTTTCCTCGCGGGGAATAATTCTCATCCGGTGCTTCCTCCTTCGTTGAAGTCCTCAATACGACTTTGGGTATGAGGCCACAACTTTTGCCGTCAGTGCTCTATAAGATAACCGCATAAAAAGCAACTGTTTTATCAAGGGGATGTCTATTGTGCATCTATCGGATACGACTATTGATTCCCCCTTAAGGTCAGGCCGGCGGGAAGGAAAAAGATTCAGGATACGCCTTCTTTCTTGTCAAGCTGTATTGAACAAAATACGGCTTCCTGCTGTGTAAACTCTCGGATTTTAAGGCCATTTTTTACAAAATAAGGAGCCTCTGCGTCTATTCTCCCCATAACTTGTTGCCCTGTTGTTCCTTCTGGCATATATAAAGAAGCCGAATGCCGGTTAAATCAAAAAATCAGGATCTCATCATCATGAAAGCGTTGTTTTATGCCTGAACTTCCAGAAGTAGAAACGCTCTGCAGACAACTGCGAACGAAGATCATCGGCTTGGAGATCACAGGGACGTCCATTTTGGACGGCAAGATAGAAATGCCGGGCAATCTGAAAGGACAGAGGGTGATTTCCGTGAACCGTCGGGGGAAACGGATTGTTATCGGAATGGATAACGGTAAGAGTCTGGAAATTCATCTGCGAATGACGGGCCGTTTAATCTGGCAGGAAACATGGGCAGTGCCGCCGCCACATAGTCGCTTTGTTTTCGATCTGTCCTCAAACCAGGTCATGCTTGTGGATCCCCGGCGTTTTGCCACCCTTTCCCTGAGGGAGGAGGCGATAAAGCAAGACGAGGTTGTTGACGCCCTGGCTCCCGGATGTGCGGAATTCCTCATCGCAGAGGGCCGCAACCGGAGGCGCCCACTGAAATCTTTTCTCATGGATCAGCAGATCATCGAGGGGATCGGGAACATCTATGCCTGTGAGATACTCCATCGAGTGGGATTGAGTCCCTGGCGCGAGACGGCCAGCCTCTCTCCTGACGATTGGCGGGAAATGGAGAAGGCGATGGGAACGGTCCTGTCGAAAGCCATCGACTGTCGGGGAACATCCATCTCCGACTGGCGGGATCTCTATGGGAATAAGGGTGACTATCAGAACGAACTCCGTGTTTACAGCCGTGAAGGGATGACGTGCCTGCGCTGCGGGGGAATTATTCACAGAAAGCGTCTTCTGGGGCGGGGAACCTGGTTCTGCCCGGGCTGTCAGGCTTGAATCTGTTTTCCTTCATCCGCCTGCCGGCCATCGGAGAAGAGAGGGGCCGGCGTGGGGGGGCCCGGTCAAAGAGGTCACTTTGACCGGGCGGTTGCTGCGAGCAGTACGTTCATGCCTTGTCTGATCTGGGCGATCCCGCTGTATGTTCGGATATCGGTGGAACTGTATTGAACGACGCAGGTCGGTGTTGAATGGATATTGAACTCTTTGATGATACGGTTGAGTTCCCGATAAACCGGTTTTAGCTCATAGACTTGAAAGGCGATGTTCCGATTTTCAAATCTGCTGATAATTTTTTTTTCATCGGCAGGGGGCTGGAGTCCGGCAAGAGCAAACAATTCCCGCCGGATGCGGAGAAGATCCCTGCCGGAGCCGGCGGCATGGGCGGCATATAGATAATAACGATTAAACAGGACTGTTCCCCTGTGAATAGGGAGATCGACAAAAGTGATTTTAACCGAGTTCCGCTCGATCAGCTCCTGGAGCATGGAATCCAGTTCCGCTTCCAGGGTCTGGCAGGGACCGCAGAAATAATCGGTAAAAATGTACAGTTTATAAGGGCCTGTCCCAATGGTGGGGATCCTGGACTTCTCTGCGCTACCGACCGTTGCCGCCCAGCAGGAAAAGGTCATGTTCATGAGGAGATATCCAAGAATGATCAAAAGTATTCCGAGTATCCTGTGACTCGATAGACGCGGAAAAGTCGCTTTACCGATGGTGAAAAAAAGGCGTTCCTTTAAACCGTGCAATTCAGGTCTTGGGGCTTTAAGGATGGAGGCTGGAGTGGGCGTCAGGAGATACCGAAACCCATTCCGTATTTCCGGGATAGTCAGCAACAGAGATCTCTCCTTCTTTGGAAAGGCGGTGCAATGTTTAAACGAACGGTCATTTATAGCCCGATTTACCCTATTTTGAAATATAAAAATCCCCCTTTTTGCGGGAAGGAAGGAATTCCGGTCTTTGGGGACTCATTTTTCCTGAAACAATCAGTGGCGGGATTGACAAAGAGGTTTGTGTAAGAAATGACGACTGAAGCGTATGAAGTGGTGCTGTTCCATTCCGTCAGTTACGCCTTGAAAGCGGAGAAAATACTGAAGGCAAAAAATATTTCCTACAAGTTGATACCTGTCCCCCGCCATATCAGTTCCGATTGCGGCTTCTGTGTCCGCTTCCCTTCCCGCCTCCATCGGCAAGTCGTTGATGCTTTGAGAGATTCCGTAGAATTTGTTGCCATCCGGCCTCTGTGAAAAGACAGGGTGCCGGATGCAAGCGGTCAGCTCAACGTTCACACGAGCAGGGTGGAGGTTTGCACCTTATCAAACCGACCCATCCGGGGATTTTGAGTTGTTGTTGAGGATTTGACTATGTCAAAATGGACATAATTTGGCCTTGCGAAACAGCACGTTAGAATTCAAGAAGATTTAGCGCTGTATACAGACAGGGGGTGACGATTCGAATGTGTTGAAAATGTAAAAGCTTTTGGCTTGCCGCAAAATCCTGAACAAACCCGTTATACCGTTTCAGCGGCAGGAACTGGATGAAGCAGAAAAAGACAGTATCCTGTCAAAATTTGAATAATCCCTCCCTAAATATAGAAAAATCGCATAATGCGGATCAACGAAACAACTCCTGAAAGGATCGGGATGACCCTCTGAGCTTTGTTCTCAATTTATGATCCTTTTCACGACATCTCTCGCTTTTCTCCCTTTTTCCATCGTCATGACAATCCCGGAATGAACTGGCAGCTTCTTGTCGGTGATGGACTGGCAGGGATCTGGCTTATGGCATAGGTCTTGCGAAGCTCGAAAATGACATAGAGTCATCAGGTTCTTGGATTACTTTATGGACTTAATCATTTAACTACGGAAGAAATCAGGAGGTAAGGTGTGAAAAGAATGAAGTTGAGCGTCAAGTTGATTGGTGGGTTTATGGCGGTGGCGTTGATCTCCCTGATCATCGGGTTGATCGGCATCACGCAGATCAAAAAGATGGAGATCGCCGATACGGCATTGTACAAGGAAAACACCCTGGGCGTGGAGACAATCGGCAAGGTGAACGATGCGTATCTGAACATGAGGATCAATGTGATTTACAGCCTCGTGAACAAGTTCATCACGAATAAAGACATCAGCGCCAACTCCGCAAAGGTCAAGGAACTCAGTAAAGAAATCGTCGGGATTTTGGGGCAGCTCGAAAAAGGCGCTTCCGAGGACCAGCGCAAGATGATGGATAGAATCCGCCAGAATCTTGACCAGTACGTTGCCGCCAGTGATAAGATGTTCGCCGAAGCAATGGCGGGAAAAGAGGCGGAAGCAGCGGCTACGGTTCAGAATGCAGGGGTTTTGGGAAAACAGATTACCGCAGATCTGGCTGAATTGGTCAAAATGAATGCGGAACAGGCCAAACAAAGGGCCGATAACAACAGCGGAATTGCCAATCGTGCGGTATGGCTGGCCGTTATTATCACCATTGTCGGAATCGGGTTGGCCATCGGACTCGGCTTCTTCCTGGCTATTTCCATTACCCGTCCGATCAACCAGGTTGTTTCGGGGCTTTCCGACGGTGCGGAGCAGGTGTCCGCGGCAGCATCCCAGGTTGCCTCCTCGAGTCAGCTGTTGGCGGAAGGCTCATCGGAACAGGCCGCCTCGCTGGAGGAAACATCGTCTTCCCTGGAAGAGATGTCTTCCATGACCAAACAGAATGCCGATAACGCCATTCAGGCCAAAGCCATGATGGAAAACGTTGATCAGATTGTATCCAACTCGAATGTCCAACTCGGTAACCTCGTGGAAGCTATTTCCGAAGTTGTCAAATCAAGCGAGGAGACAGCAAAGATCATCAAGACCATTGATGAAATTGCCTTCCAAACCAATCTCCTGGCTCTGAACGCTGCAGTGGAAGCCGCACGGGCCGGCGAGGCGGGGGCAGGTTTTGCCGTGGTGGCCGAAGAGGTCAGAAATCTGGCAATGAGATCTGCCGATGCCGCGAAAAACACCAGTACTCTTATAGAAAACACCATCAAGGCTATTCAGAGGGGAAATGAATTAACCAATCTGACTCAGGAAGCCTTCAGTGAAACCACGGGAGCGGCCCAGAAGGTTACGGAACTGGTCAATGAGATTGCTGCCGCATCCTCTGAACAGGCCCACGGCATTTCCCAGGTCAATATCGCTGTTGCGGAAATGGACAAGGTGACGCAGCAGACCGCTGCCAATGCGGAAGAATCTGCCAGTGCCTCGGAAGAGCTGAACGCCCAGGCGGAACAGATGAAAGGCTATGTGGGAGATTTGGTCCAGATTGTGGGTGGTTCCTCCCACGAGGCATCGGGATCAGGAAGCAGGAGACCCTCTGCGGCCATGCGGCGGGTGGGCATGTCTGGAAAAGCGGGGCGAAGTGGTGCGAAAAAGTCGTTTTTGTCGGCTATGAAAGCACCTTCAAAAAGCCGGGGGCTGTTGACGTCGGGTAAGGCAAGGGCCGTTTCTCCCGAAGAGGTGATCCCTCTGGAAGATGAAGGATTCAAAGATTTTTAAGCCAACGTAAAAGAAAGCTTGTTTTCGCTTTCTTTATTTAAAAAAACCGCACGTCCTTGTTTGGGGATTGTGCGGTTTTTTTTCTGTATTTTTGAATATCTCAAAGGGGCACTGTAAAAAAATGCATCCTTTTCGAGGGGGATGTTTACCTCAAGAGCTTCATACGGCCATCTGTAATGGCATGTTTATTGATAAGATATGTTTGCAGGCTTCAGCGAACAAAACAAGCAACCATAATGATTGGCGATTGGTTTTTTACAAATAAAAACTTAGGAGGAAAGTTGTGAAAAGGATGAAGTTGAGTGCCAAATTGATTGGCGGGTTTATGGCGGTGGCATTGATTGCCCTGATCATCGGGATGATCGGCATCACGCAGATCAAGAAGATTGAAAACGCCGATACAGCATTATACAAGGAAAATACCGTTGGACTCGATATGATCGGCAAGGTGAATGAAGTCTATATGAATCTCCGGGTCACAATGATCTACAGTCTGGTCACCAAGTTCATTTTAGAGAAAGACATCAGCACCGTTTCCGCAACAGTCAAGGAAATGGATAAAAAAATCAAGGACGTACTGACACAATACGAAAAGACGATTACCCGTGAAGAAGATCGCAATGTCATTAAAAATGTCCTGAAGAATCATGAACAGTACCTTGCTGTCTGCGACAAAATGCTTGCTCTGGCATCCGCAGGCAAAAGGGAGGAGGCGATAGGCACGATCCAGATGGCAGCACCTCTGGGTAAACAGATCACGGTCGATCTGGAAGGGTTGAGCAAGGCGAATTCGGATCGTGCCAAGCAAAGGGCCGAGGACAACAGCGGCATTGCCAATCGTGCCGTGTTTCTTGCCGTTATCATCACCATTGTGGGCATCGGTCTGGCTATGGGACTGGGCTTCTTCCTGGCTATTTCCATTACCCGTCCGATCAATCAGGTGGTCTCGGGGCTTTCCGACGGGGCAGAGCAGGTCTCTGCGGCGGCATCGCAGGTTGCTGCCTCGAGTCAGCATCTGGCGGAAGGATCATCGGAACAGGCCGCTTCTCTGGAAGAAACGTCCTCTTCCCTGGAAGAAATGTCTTCCATGACGAAGCAGAATGCCGATAATGCCAATCAAACCACAGCCTTGATGGACGAAATGGGCAAGTATCAGACTCACACAAATGAAGAGTTGGGCCACCTGGTGGAAGCGATCTCGGAGGTCGTAAAGTCCAGTGAAGAAACGAACAAAATTATCAAGACAATTGATGAGATTGCCTTCCAGACCAATCTGCTGGCCTTGAATGCCGCGGTGGAGGCCGCCCGGGCCGGCGAGGCGGGGGCAGGATTTGCCGTGGTGGCCGAAGAGGTCAGAAACCTGGCGATGAGATCCGCTGATGCCGCCAAGAATACAAGCAGCCTGATTGAAAATACCATCAAGGCCATCCGCAAAGGAGACGAGTCAACGCATCAGACTCAGAACGCCTTCCAGGAACAAATGGGTGCAGCCCGGAAGGTTATGGAACTGGTTAGAGAAATTGCTGCCGCATCTTCCGAACAGGCCCATGGCATTTCCCAGATCAATATCGCCATTGCGGAAATGGATAAAGTCACGCAGCAGACGGCGGCCAATGCGGAAGAATCGGCCAGCGCTTCGGAGGAACTGAACGCCCAGGCGGAACAGATGAAGGGCTATGTGGCAGATTTGGTCCAGATTGTAGGTGGGTCGGCACATGAAGCGCCCGCAGCCGGGAGGCGGAGCGCCTCCATGTCTCTGGTTCAGGGAGGCGGATCTGATAGTGTGGGACGAAGCGGCGTAAAAAAGGCCTTGCTTTCGAATTTCAAACCAAATTTGAAAGGCAGAAAACTGTTGACTCCAGGCAAGACGCGGACGGTTTCTCCCGAAGAGATCATTCCCATGGAAGACGACGGATTCAAAGATTTTTAAGATAAGGAGAAAAAAGAAGTTGCATTTCCGTTATACCCATGTTAGAAGGCTACATGTTTGTGCAGTGTCCGTTTGATATTAAATAACATCCAGCAAAGATAACCGCACAACCCTTTTATAAAGGGAGTGCGGTTTTTTTGTTGCATTGAGCGGGCTGCCGGTTCGAGTGTTCTACGGAGCATCCGGACCTAATTAATTGAATGGGTTTTCAGAAAGGAAACCACAAAAAGGAGTAGTTAAAGATGTCAGAAGGAACAGTAAAATGGTTCAACGCGTCCAAGGGGTTTGGTTTTATCGCACAGGACAATGGAAATGACGTATTTGTTCATTTTTCCGCTATCAAGATGGATGGGTACAAAGCCCTTGAGGAGGGAGCCAGAGTCCGGTTCGATGTTGTCAAGGGCAACAAGGGGCCCGCTGCGGACAATGTTGAATTACTGTAATACCGGGTTACGCTTCAAAGGATAACAAGGTCGGCTTTAAGGAGGCAGCAAGAGGCGCAGAACATCTGCGTCCGGGTGCCGACAAATGAGCCGGCATCGTTAGCCCAAGAAAGACAGCTTGGAACAAAGACGGATCAAACACAACAGGGGACAAGGCGCAGAGCCTTGTCCCCTGTTGTGTCAGACGGAAGCTCTTTGCTCCGTCCGTCCAAATTTTAAATAAGGTTGCTGAAGAAAAGACGATATGAAGACATTTGCTGAACTTGAGATTAATGCGAATATTCTGAAAGGGCTGGATGGGTTGGGTTTTTCTTTCCTGACGCCGGTGCAGGAAAAGGTGATTCCCCTGATTCTGAAACACCGGGCCGATCTTGTCGGACTCGCCCAAACCGGTACAGGAAAGACAGCGGCCTACGGCATCCCGCTGATCCAGTTGACGGATGTTCAACAGAAGCAGACGCAGGCTCTGGTCCTCTGCCCGACCCGGGAGCTTTGTGTTCAGGTGGCCGGAGATCTGACCCTGATGGGCCGGTATGTACCGGGCTTACGGATCGCAGCGGTTTATGGAGGGGCGAGCATCGTCAATCAGATCCGTGAACTGCAAAGGGGGGTGCAGATGATCGTGGCCACGCCGGGTCGTCTCTATGACCTGATCCGCCGGCAGTCCGTCGATCTTTCCACCCTTCGCTGGGTGGTTCTGGATGAAGCGGACGAGATGCTGCAGATGGGTTTTCAGGAAGAACTGAACGCGATCCTGGCCGAAACTCCCGATTTGAAGAATACCTTACTCTTTTCGGCAACCATGTCGGGGGAAGTGGCTGCGATTGCTGCGAATTACATGAGGAATCCCCTTGAAATCACGGTGGGCCACCGGAATTCCGGAGCGGAAAATGTGCATCACATTTACTATGTTGTTTCAGATCGGGACCGTTATCAAGCCTTGAGGCGCATCGCCGATATGAATCCGGATATCTACGGCATTATTTTTTGCCGGACCCGGCTGGAAACACAGGACATTGTCGAAAAGTTGATCGGGGATGGATACAACGCCGATGCCCTACACGGTGATCTCTCCCAGAGTCAGCGGGACCATGTGATGCGTAAATTCCGCAGCAGGAACATCCAGATGCTGGTGGCTACGGACGTGGCGGCCCGGGGCCTGGATGTCAACGATCTGACCCACGTGATCAATTACAATCTCCCCGACGAACTCTCCGGCTATACCCATCGGAGCGGTCGCACGGGCCGGGCGGGAAAGAGGGGAATCTCCATTGCCCTCATCAGTGCGCGGGAAAGGTACAAAATCCGGGGAATCGAGCGGAATCTCAAAAAGAATTTCGAGGAAGGCCGTATTCCTTCAGGGCATGAGATCTGTAAAAAGCGACTGCTCAACCACATGGAGGCCGTCAAGCAGGCTGAGATCGATCCGGAACAGATCGATCCTTTCCTGCCCGTCATCTCCAGAACCCTGGGAACCCTTGATCGGGAGGAACTGATCAAACGTTTTGTCTCTATGGAGTTCAATCGTTTTTTGGCTTCTTACCGGAACGCCCCGGACCTGAATGTCGTCGAAAAGCCGGAAAGGAAGAAGATTCGCGAGGCCGGAAAACCTTATTCATCGGCTCACCAGAAATTTACCCGCTTCCTGATTCATGCCGGCAAAAAAGACGGCATCAGCCAGAAAGGCCTGATGCGCAATCTTTCATCTGCGGCGGGTTTGCCGGGGCTTCGCTTCGACAGAATTGAAGTAATGAACAACTCCTCTGTGCTTGCGGCAGACAACCGGTTTGCCGGGAAGGTCATGCAGGCCCTGCAGTCCCTGACGGTCAACGGCCGGTCTGTAGAAATTGAGATTGACCGAAGGGACAAGGTCCAACGCAAAGGGGATTCTCGGCGCCAGAATCAGGGCATAACGAAATATCGAAGAAAAGACTCAACCAGACCCGTCTGATCCCCGGTCGCCTTTAATGGGGGCAACATGCCGACGGGATTTAACGGGCCGGCAATGCTTCAGGATAGTACCCCAATATCCGGGACATGGGCGTCATTTGCTGAATCTTCTCCAGCGCCCCCTGAACGACGGGATCGTCTTCTCTTCCCAGAAAATCCAGAAGAAAGGCATAGGCGCCGGGATTTCGCCGGACGGGCCGGGATTCAATCCTCGTAAGGTTGATCTCATTTTCGGCAAAGACCTGCAGGACTTCGAAAAGAGCGCCTGCCCGGTGTTGGGTGGAAAACACCAGAGAACATTTATTACCGGGCGTGGTGCTGGGCTCCCTGGATATCAGAAGAAAACGGGTGAAATTGTCCGAATTGTCCCCGATATCTTCCTTGATAAGGTCCAGGCCATAGAGCTCAGCAGCGATCGGACTGGCAATGACCGCGGTGGAGCTCGGCCGTTCCTGGGCCAGCCAGCGCGCCGCACCGGCCGTGTCGTAAAAGGGGCGCGGCTCCAGTTTATTCCGTGACAGAAAGCTGCGGCACTGTGCCAGGGCCTGGGGATGTGAATAAACCACCTTGATCTCCCGGTAGTCTGCACCGGGCAGGGCCAGCAGACACTGGCGCACGGGAACCACAACCTCCCCGGCAATGATCAGTTCCGTCTCCACGAGGATATCATTGACTTCGGTCACGGCACCCTCCAGGGAATTTTCCACCGGCACCATTCCGAAGTCCAGCTCCCGATCCCGGACGCCTTCAAAGACATTGGCGAACTCCAGGCAGGGAATCGGAATCATATCTTCGGCATAGCGGCGAACGGCCAGTTCACCCCAGGCGCCATGTTCTCCCTGAAAGCCCACCAGCTTAAGGTTTCTTTCCTGCAACAGCTTGCTTTCCGAGATAATCGACTGATACACCGTCGTGACGAATTCCGGACGGATCAGTCCCCGGGCCTGAGTCAGCATTTGTTTTAAAACCTGTTCCTCACGGGCGGGGTCCAGGATGAACTGTTTCAGTTTGCCTGCTCTCAACACATATTCCATCCGTTGGTTGATGAGCTTGATTATCTGCATATCCGTCTGATCGATCTCGGCCCGTATTTCAGCTAAATTCATCTTTTCTCTCCTTCATGTAGCGTTCCAGAAGTCGAACTTCCTTCGCGATTTCTTCAAACTGGCTGTGGGTCAGCGCCTGATCCTTATCACTTAAGGCCTCGGCTGGATTCCGGTGAACTTCCACGGTAATGCCGTCGGCCCCGGCCGCGACGGAAGCCAGACACATGGGTTTGATCAGGCTGACCTTCCCCGTGCCATGGGTAGGATCCGAAATCACCGGCAGGTGACTGAGTTCCTTGACTGCCGGAATTGCGCTCAAATCCAGGGTGTTTCTCGTATACGTTTCAAAAGAGCGAATCCCCCGCTCACAGAGCACAACCTGAGGGTTCCCCTCATTCATGATATATTCGGCGCAATTGAGCCATTCCTCAAGGGTGGAGTACATGCCGCGTTTCAGCAGAACCGGCCGCTGGCATTTTCCCACTTCCTTAAGCAGGGAGAAATTCTGCATATTCCGGGCGCCGATCTGCAGCATCTGGGCAAATTCGGCAACCCAGGAGACATCCCGGGTATCCAGCACTTCCGTGATGATCGGCAGGCCCGCGGCTTCTCCTGCCGTGGCAAGATATTTCAAACCCTGCAGTCCCAATCCCTGAAAGGCATAGGGCGAGGTCCTGGGTTTGAATGCCCCGCCGCGGAGGATGTCGGCACCGGCAGCCTTGACGGCCAACGCCGTCTCCAGAATCTGATCTTCGCTTTCCACGCTGCACGGACCTGCGATAATCACCAGACCTTCGCCGAAGACGGCATTTCCTACCTGGATTTTGCTTCGTTCCTTGCCGTTTCCGGCCACTAATTTTAGATTGTCCATAATTTATCCCTTTAGTTCGACCCGTCAGGCAGGAAATGAAATTTCTCTTTGAGAAGATTCCTGAATAAGCCTGAGCCGCCTCTGCCACACCGCTGGAATTTTCTTTGAATGTGGAAGTGAAATTTTAAGAAATAAAAACTATCATTTTTGTTTTCCGCCAACAACTGAAATTTTAGAATACGGAAGATCGCTTCTTGCTCTTTGTCGCGGGTTGCAGATCTTTTTAGGGAGCGATGGTATACAGGGAGGGCCGGATCAGGGGATGGGATGACGCCGAAGAGAGGAACTTTATGTCCGTCTTCCTATGAGGAGACGATGACGCCGTCGGAAAAGGTGATCACCCGATCGGCGACCCGTTTTACCTGATCCAGGTAGTGAGACACGACGAGAATGGTTCTGTCCTTCTTGAGTTCCAGAAGCAGGTCTTCGATGACTTCCGTCGCGGTTGAGTCCAGGGACGAGGTGGGTTCGTCCATCAGCAAAACCTCTGGTTGAAGAACGAGCGCCCGGGCCAGGCAGAGGCGCTGCTGCTGCCCTCCGGACAACTTCCGGGCATCCTCGTTCATCCGGTCCTTCACTTCCTCCCAGAGGTAGGCCATCTTCAGGGCCTCTTCCACCTTTTGCCGCACAGACTCCCGATCCGTATTTCCCGCCATTCTGAGGGGAAAGGATACGTTTCTGGCGATGCTCATGGGCAGCGGGTTGGGGGTCTGAAAGACCATCGCCACGCGTCTCCTCAAGTCCGTAACGGGCAACTTCCGGTCATAGATATTGCGCCAGAGGCCGCCCAGGAAAATCTCCACCCTTCCACTCATCCGGGCTTCCGGGAGGTGTTCCCAGAGTCGGTTCAAGGTGAGCAGGAAGGTGGACTTGCCGGCCCCCGAGGGTCCAATGAGTGCCGAAATGGCGTTCCTTTCAAAGGAAACGCTCAGGTCCTTCAGGATATGCCGATCCCGGTAGAAAAAGTTGAGATCGGCAACCCTTATTTCCATCGTATCAGGCAGAGTCGTATTCATGGGCGATAGAAAGCGAGATAGGTGAGACGTTTCTTGAGGACAAAGGCAAGGGCGAAAAGAAAAAGGCACAGCAGCAGAAGGATGAGGGCCGCCCCATAACCCCGGGCCAGCTCTTCCGGAGAGGTGTATTGGGAGGAAATGTAATAGATATAGAAGGGAAGGGCCTCGTAGGGGGCGAGGAGGGATTTCGGCACCCCCGCCGAAACCACAACGCCCGTCAACATGATGACCGCCGTATCCTCCGCGCAGCGGCCGACGGCAAGGATGACCCCGCTGATCATTCCGGAAAGGGCCTGCGGGAGAAGGACATGAAGCAGGTTCTGCAGTTTGCTCGCTCCCAGGGCAAGGGCCGTCAGGCGGATGTCCGGGGGAAGTCCTTCCAGGGAGATCTGTGTGGTCCGAACGATGTAGGGAAGGACGAGAAAGGCCAGGGCGAGGCTCGAAATCAACAGGCACGGCTGAATGTTGCCGGAATAGTGCCTGTGAAGGAAAACCGCCAGGGCGAATCCGAAGAGGCCCACCACGATGGAGGGAATGCCGGCAAGGATATCGAACATCAGGTTGAAGAAGCCTTTGATCCGGGAATCGGCGTATTCGGCGAGGTAGATGCCCGTGGCAAAGCCGAGGGGAAGGGACAGGGCGATGGACAGAGCGACCAGGACAAAGGTGCCGACGATGGCGGGGAAGAGGCCGTCAAAAACGCGCTGCTGCAAAAGAACAGCCTTCAGGGGGGAGGCTTCGCCGAAGATCAGGCTCAAATTGACGGTGCCGGCCCCCTGCACCACAAGGTACGCGATCAAGGACAAAACCGCCGCCGCCAGAATCAGTCCACAGATCCAGGAATAGGCGACGATGAGTTTCTCCCCGATTTTCTTCACGCCTTTCCCTCCGCTTCCCGGAAGGCCAGACGCCGAACCACAAGGATGACCAGAGAAATGAAAAGATAGAGCACCAGACCGCAGGCAAAGATGGATCGGAATTCCGGACTTTCGTAATCGGCGGCGATGACCAGGGCGATGTGCGCCGTCAGCGTCCGCACGGAGTCCAGGAGCGACCCCGGCGTCATGACGGAGTTTCCTGCAATCATAAGAGAGATGAGGGTGTCCCCCACCGCCCTGCCGAAGGCGAGAAGAACCCCAATTCCGATTCCTTTCCCGGCGGAGGGGAGCATGACGTACAAGAGCGTCTGCACGCGGTCCGCCCCGAGGGAAGCGGCGGCATCGACATAGGAGCGGGGGACCCGGTCGAAACTGTCGCAGAAAAAGAGGATCATCGTCGGCGAGATGAGGAGGCCCAGCATCAGGGCCGCCGAGAGCAGGCACATCCCGGACCCGCTCTGAAAGAATTCCCGGATGACGGGAACGAGGAGAAAAATGCCGACAAAGCCATAAATGACGGTGGGAATTCCCGTCATCATCTGGATCATCCGCCGAAAGAACGTGCTGAGCGATTTCGGGCCGAGGGTGCTGATGAGGAAGGAACAGCCTAGACTCAGCGGAAAGGCAAAGACCAGGCTGAGAAGGGATAATGCCATCGTGCTCACGATCATGGGATAAATTCCATAGAGACCCTGTTGTGGCGCCCATGGCTCTGTAAGGAGACGGAAGAGACCTCCGTCGCGCAGGACTGGGAGAGCCATGAACGCCATAAAGCCTAGAACCAGCAGGGTCAGGGAGGAACTGATCAGAGCGGAGAGAAGGAAAACCTTCTCAACCAGGCGTTCCTTCCAGTTGCTCATGGAAAGGGAATAAAGCCGTGCTTCTCGATGATCTGTCGGCCTTCCGGGGTATACATGTAGTCAATGAATGCCTTGGTCAGACCGGTCGGTTCCCCTTTCGTGTTGCTGTAGAGTCCCCGGGAAATTTTATAACTGCCCTTCATCACCGTCTGGATCGTCGGAACCACGCCGTCCAGAGCGACCGGCGTAACGGTGCGGTCGATATGGCCGACGGAAACATAGCCGATCCCGTAGGGATCCTGGGCAACCGCCGATTTCATTGCCCCGTTGGAAACCACGACATTGGCTCCCGGAGAAATCGCCCCCTTGTTCAGGGCTTTCTCCCAGAAGACCTCGCGGGTTCCGCTGGCTTCGTCCCGGGTATACAGATTGATTTTCCTGTTTTCACCACCCACTTCTTTCCAGTTGCTGATCTTACCCGCATAGATATCCGTTACCTGGGCCTTGCTGAGCCCCTTGACCCTGTTCCTGGGATGGACGACCACGCCCACGCCGTCCAGGGCCCACTGATACAGCTTTAGCGAATAGCGGGCAATCTCGTCGTCCGTCGGCCTCCTCCCGGTATTGCCGATATTGACCAGTCCTTCGCCGACCTGCTTGATCCCGACGCCGGAGCCACCGGCGGCGATACTGATCTGGATATCGGGATAGGCACTCATGATTCTCTGAGCCGCCTCTTTCATGACCGGGATATGGGCCGTACCGCCCGATATCTTCAATGTTCCCTTCTGTCCCTTGAAAGCGTCCAGCTCTCCGGCGATGACGAAGGAATTCACAATGAAGACGGAAAAGATCACAGCAAGGAAGATAACGATAATCTTTTTTCTCATGGCATTCTCCTCAGCGACGAATTTTTGATTCGGTTGTCTGAAGAGGGGCTTTTATATAAAGTGGGGGAAATAGTCAAATTCATCCTCTTTATGGATCGCTGTTCATTATTCATTTTATCAATTTGACTTATTGGTGTCGGCTGAATATATTTCCTCTACTTTATTCGGTTGTCAGTTTTAAATTCAAGTTTCATGAATTTTTTTGTTAAGGATTTTTATCACATGCAGCCTCGGATTGCCCTGTGCAACATCTTTGATCAGGATGTGGAAACACTGACGGAATTTGCTTCCCGGAACGGCTTTTCGGCCATTGACTGGTCGATTGACCCTTCCCTTCCGGAAGGGCAGTTTTTATCCCGCATGAAACGCCTCAAAGATTTTTCCTTGCGCTATCACTGCCGTTTCCATGGGGTGGATGTGGCCTATGCCGACTCGCGGGGCGATGCCGCCCTCGATCTTCTGATGAGAACCGTGGATCTGGTGGCGGAAGCAGGGGGAAGGCACATGACGGTCCATTCCGGCCTCGGGAATCCCTCCGGGGAGGGAATCGACGAGTTCCGTGCCATCGACAATCTTTCGATTCTCGTGGAGCACGGCAATCGCCACGGTGTCGCCGTGGCCCTGGAAAATCTGACGACCCCCCTCACCAACGACCCGTTCCGGTTCCGGCGCATCGTTACGGAGAGCAACGCCTATGTCACCATTGATATCGGCCACGCCCATGCGGTGGAAAAGGCGACCTCGCGGGAGAACCTTTTCGGCGATTATGTCCTTCCCCATCGAGACCGGATTCTCAGTGCCCATGTCTACCACACGGAACTTGAAGGATACGGTCATGTCCCCCCGGAATGCCTTTCCGACATCGACGGCCGGTTGGATCTTCTGGGGACGGCGTCCTCCTGCGACTGGTGGGTCATTGAACTGACCGATCCGGCTGAGGTGCTCCGCACCCGTGACTTTCTCCAAAGCTATCTCTCCACACTTCCACGCTTGCCGGAGGCGGTGCAGCGCGACCTTTCGCCTTTGCTTGTCGCCGCATAGAAACTTCCCCCTTTTGCTTCGATCCAGCTCCAGGTTAGAACAGGATGTCTCAAAGGAGGGTCCTTCTTATCAGGGGCGAATTTTGCCTCTCCTCCGGAAAGCGGGCAAAATAGCCGTTGCGTAAAACCAGCCCATGGAGTACTCCTTTAAGAAAATCCCTCTTCCTTACTACCCGGAGATCCCACATGCGCTGTATCCTTCTTCTTCTCGATGGTCTTGGCGACCGGAGTCACCCGATTCTAAACGGCCTGACTCCCCTCCAGGCCGCCCATACCCCCAATCTTGACCAGATTGCAGCACGCGGCATGAACGGGCTTTTCCATTCCCATCTTCAGGGAGCGGCCCTGCCCAGTGAACTGGCCCACTTTCTCATGTTCGGCTACCGGATTGAGGAATTTCCGGGACGGGGCGCCGTGGAGGCCCTCGGAGAAGGGCTTGACATCCGGGAGGGCGATGTGGCCCTCCTTTCCCGAATCTTTTCCGTATCCGAAGAGGAGAATTCCCTGATTCTCCGCCATGAGAATCCCGCCCTGGACCGGGAAAGCTGCCGGATTTTCCAGAAAACCGTCGGACATTTCCGGAAGGACGATATCGAGGCAGAGTTTCTGCCCACCAAGGGAATCGGCGGCATTCTCCTTCTCCGGGGAGCGGTATCGAGCGCCGTCACCGATTCCAACCCGATTATCGAAGGGCGGCCCCTCATGGAGGTCCTCCCGCTGTGCTCGATGGCCGGAAATCCCCGCGCCCGGAACACGGCAGGATTTCTCAACGCCTATCTTCGCTGGAGCTATCGGACCCTCTCGGAACATCCCCTCAATGCCAAACGCGGAAAAAAAGGGCTTCCTCCCATCAACGCCGTCGGAACCCAGCGGGCCGGAATGCTGGGACGGCTTCCCTCCTTTACGGAAAAGTGGGGACTGAGGGGATTGATGATTGCCTCCGGCGCCGTTTATCAGGGGATAGGGCAGGTCGTGGGGATGGAAACCCGCAAGGTCAAGGATTCCGACGACCCGGGCCGGGATCTCCGTCGACGCCTGAAAATGGCCCACAAGGCGCGGGAGTTCGATTTTATTCACGTCCATACGAAGGCGACGGATGAGGCGGGGCACACGAGGGACCCTCTGATTAAAAAACAGGTCATTGAAGCCCTCGATACGGCCCTTGACTATGTCCTCGAAGAGATCCTTCCTGATGAGGAGGTCCTCTTTATCGTCACCGCCGATCACTCCACCGCCTCCTCCGGGACGATGATCCATACCGGCGAAAATGTCCCCCTGGTCATGAACGGGAAATACATCCGGCGGGATTCCGTCCGGAAATTCGACGAAATAAGCTGCGCCGCCGGCGGGCTCAGCCTTGTCCGGGGCAGGGAGCTCATGTATCTGGTTCTGAACTTCCTGGATCGGGGAAAGCTCTGGGGGCTCATGGATTCGCCGGATGATCAGCCCTTTTCTCCGGGCCGATATTCGCCCCTGCGATTGGATTGAGGTTTCAGAGAAATGGATAGGAGATTGAAAAGAAGATGACAGAGAGAGGAATTCCCAAGGCGGAGATGGGGGTCATTCACGGCCGCTTTCAGGTCTTTCATAACGACCACCTGGTCTATCTCCGGTCGGGCATGGCGCTCTGCCGGCATCTGGTCGTCGGAATCACGAACCCGGATCCCACCCTGACTCGGAGTGACCGTGCGGACCCGAAGCGGAGCGATCCTTCCGCCAATCCGCTGACCTACTTCGAACGGTACCTGATGGTCCGTTCCGCCCTTGAAGGAGCGGGGATCGAATCATCCTGCTTTTCCGTCGTGCCTTTTCCCATCAACATCCCGGAACTCTATCGGCACTATGTTCCGCTCGATGCCCTCTTTTTCCTCTCCATCTACGATGACTGGGGCAGACGGAAGCTGGAATATTTCAAGTCTCTCGGGCTCGCGACCCATGTCCTCCGGGAGGTATCCCCGGATCAGAAGGGATTGAGTGCCACAGACATTCGCCGCAAAATGGTGCAAAATGAACCCTGGGAAGAGCTGGTTCCCCCTGCCGTGACCCGTCTCCTGTATAAGTGGGATATTCCTGCCCGTCTCAGAAATATCGGGCAACCTGTCTAATCTCTTTTATTGGCTGCATCCCCTTCCTCGTCAAAATCGCAAGGGAGCGATCAGCAGCAGGGGAAAAAACAGCAGGTCCAGGGCGTCTTCTATAAAGTTTCGGATCCGGGGACGGAAATCGAAATCGGTTCCTTTTTCGGCAGATAAAAATAGATGAGGCATAGGGTACAACGGTTCCAGTTGTGTCCCTATGCCTCGTTTTTTTACCTTCAGCTATGCCCTTGATGAAGATACGGCGTGTTCACATTCTCAATGGCCGTGTGGAGAAGATTTCTCCTCGCCGTAGACCACCAGGGTTCCATGTTCTTCCATCTCCTTGAGCCACTTGGGGTGCTGCTTCTTCAGCCAGGCACGCGTCACCCAGCCGGTCATCATGGCGGGCAGCGATCCGGGAGAGCCCACCGTTCCCAGATAGAGGTGGATGAAGAAGAAGGCGAAGATCGCCACAAACCCGGCGGCATGGAGCAGGTACATGAGCCTTACGATCATGGCAGGGATGTGCAGGGGAAAGAGCATGATCAGTCCGGAGAAGACCATCGCCGCCCCACCGCCTGCTACCACCAGGAAGAACATCTTCTGCCCGGGATTGTACTTGCCCACCTCGGGGACCTTGTCCACGTGCCAGAGATATCCGCCCGCGCTCTTGATCCAATCCAGGTCTTCGGGGAAGACGAAGATCCCCGCCTCTTTCCACCACATGCGGACGGCGAAGACGAGGGACAGGAGAAAGAAGAGCGCCGTGATATTGTGGATGTACTTCAAGGACTTCAAGCCTCCGAAAGGCTCGCCGAGAAAGTTCAGGGAATGGAACATGATTCCCAACCCCGAGAAACACAGCACCAGGCATGAAGCGGCCAGACACCAGTGCACGATCCGTTCAAAGGAGTCCGTGGCCTGAATTAATCCTTTTCTCATGGTTATTCCCCTCCCTTCGTATCTTTTCCCTGATCTTCATCAGGAAGTTTGGGTCCGTGGATGATGTAATGCAGGAACGAACCGGCAATGACACCGCCTGCGGCCAGGAGGCTCAGCGGTTTCAGGATGTCTTTCCAGAGCATGGTCGTGACCGGCACGCTGGGGCTCTTCGGCAGGCCTTCATAGACTTCAGGTTTTTCGCCGAGGACATAAATCACATGGGTGCCGCCGACGAACTTGTCGCCGTAGACATTGGCGTCGCCGCCCAGTTGTTTGACCTTGGCGTAGGCCTTCTTGAGCATGGCATCCCTCGGGCCGATGGCCAAGGCCCCGGTCAGGCAGGACTTGACACAGGCTGGCTGCTGGTCGCCCTGGAGGCGGGTGTAGCAGAGATCGCATTTATAGACCTTGTCCGTTGCCCGGTCATAGCGGGGAACATCAAAAGGACAGGCGGAAACGCAGTATTTGCAACCGATGCATTTTTCATGGGCAATGCCCACGGTTCCGTATTCCGTGTGGTAAAGGGCCCCGCTGGGGCAGACTTTTACGCAGGCCGCATCGGTGCAGTGCATGCAGCCGTCTTTCCGGAAGAGCCATTCAAATTTTCCGGCTTTATCTTCATATTCCTGGAAGCGGATCAGCGTCCAGGTATTCCACTGCAAATCGGGTGGATTCTGGTAAGAACCCGTCTGTTTTGTCGGCAACCCGGGCAGTTCATTCCACTGCTTGCAGGCCACCTGGCAACCCCGGCAGGCGGTGCACAGGGTGGTATCAATTAATTTTACGAGGTCACGTTTTTTATTCACAGTCGCTTCCCTCCTACAACTTTTCTACGTTGACCATGAACGCCTTATACTCGGGGCAGAAGGTGTTTGCATCGCCAACGGTTGGGGTTAAAAAGTTCGTGCTGTCGTCTTTCGTACCTTTAGGAAAGAGCCAGCCGTAATTGAAGGGCATGCCGACCTGATGAACTGTTTTTCCTTCAATCGTGAAGGGTTTTAAACGCTTGGTCACCATCGCCACACAGGTTACGGATCCACGGACGGACGAAACTTTGATGCGTTCCCCGTTTGTAATGCCTTTTTCCTTGGCCAGGGCATCACCGATTTCCATATAGGCTGCCGGCATGGCTTCCAAAAGCCAGGCCTGCCAACGGGTCAAAGCTCCGGTGCACCAGTGCTCCGTACAGGAGTAAGTCGTACAGACGTATGGGAACTTCTTGCTGGCGCGCTCGACCTTGTCCCGATCGCTCTTGAAGATCTCAACGGCCGGATTGAAGAGTTGTCCGTTCAGTGGATTCTTGTCCAGCGGGCCTTCCAACGGTTCATAGTGCTCCGGGAAGGGGCCGTCCACCATGCCGGGGCCGAAGATGGCGGCCACGCCGTCCGTTTTCATAATGAAGGGCAATTTCCCCTTTTCTTTGTCCGCCGGCGGCGGCCAGGGGCCATCGGGCACGTCACCCACCCACTTGTCGCCAACCCATTCCACAACTTTCCGCTTGGGATCCCAAGGCTTGCCGTTTAGATCGCAGGAAGCCCGGTTATACATGATCCTGCGGTTGACGGGCCAGACATACGCCCAGTTGGGGAAGATTCCCAATCCGGTGGGATCCTCCTTCCCGCGTTTGGCCATCTTGTTCTCGCCGTCCGCTCCGAAACTGCCGGAATGAACCCAGTTGCCGGCGCAGGTTGATCCGTCGAGCTGGAGATTGCCGAAGCCCGGCACGCACTGACCCTTTTTGAACTCAGTCGTCGTGCCCTTGAACTTGTCTTCGACAACTGTATCTTTCAGGAAAATACCGTTCATCCGTTTGGCGACTTTCAGGGCGTCGAAGTGTCCCTTGCCGTCCAGATAATCCCAGTAGAGATTGACAATGGGTTCGGCATTGGGACCGCCTTCCTTGACATACAGCTCTTTGACCGCCTTCATGAGCTTGATCTCGATTTCACCCACGGGCAGACCATCACCGGGAGCTTCGGCGGCTTTATACTTCCACTGGATCATGCGGCCGGAATTGCTCTGCGAGCCTTCCTTTTCCATCGTCGCGGCGGCGGGCAGGAGGAAGCATTCCGTCTTGATCTTTTTGGGATCGACGCCCGGGCCTCTCCAGAATTCGTAGGTTTCATTGTTGAAAATGTTTTCACCCACCAGCCAGTCCAGGTTTTCCATCGCCTTGCGCACTTTCGACGTATTCGGCGTGCTGACGGCCGTGTCCGCGCCGACGCAGAAGTATCCCTTTACCTTGCCGGCATACATCGCGTCAAACATGTGCAGCGTGGAATAGTGCTTCCCGTCGTCCAGCTTGGGAAGCCAGTTGTAGCCGAAACCGTTCTCTTTGGTGGCCTTGTCGTCAAAAAGGGACATCAGGAAACTGATGAAAAATTTCGGATAGTTCTGATAGTAATTGGCCGACTGGGGATCCTTGGATTCCGGCGTGTACTTTTCCAGATAATGTTCCAGCGACTCCAGCGAAGCCGATGGCGTCTTCAAATAGCCGGGCAGGACATTGTACAGAATGGCCTGGTCCGTGGAACCCTGGACATTCGGCTCGCCGCGCATCGCGTTGATGCCGCCGCCGGCCATGCCCATGTTGCCCAGCAGCAGCTGGATGATCGACATGGTCCGGATGTTCTGACTGCCAACCGTATGGTGCGTCCAGCCAAGGGCATAGCATTCCGTGCCCACCTTGTCCGGGACACCGGTGGCGCTGTATGCCTGATAGACTTTCAGGAGGTTTTCCTTGGAAACACCGGTGATGCTGGAGACTTTGTCCAGTGAATAACGGGAATAGTGCGCCTTCATCATCTGGAAGACACACCGGGGATCGTTCAGGGTCATGTCCCGTTTCGGGATGCCCGAATCTTCCTTTTCCAGGACCCAGGTATCCTTGTTGTACTTCCTCTTTTCTGCATCGTATCCGGAGAAGAGACCGTCATTAAAAGTGTAATCCTTGCCGACGATGAAGGAAGCGTTGGTATAGTACAGAACATACTCTTTGAACCATTTGTCGTTGGAAAGGATGTAATTGATCATGCCGCCCAGAAAGGCGATGTCGGTGCCGGAACGAATCGGCACATGGTAATCACAGCGGGCGGAGGTACGGGTATAGCGAGGATCAACATGGATGAGGGTTGCTCCCCTTTCCTTGGCCTTCAGCATCCACCTGAATGCCATGGGGTGATGCTCCGCAGCGTTGCTTCCCATGATGAGGATGCAGTCGCTGTTTCTCATGTCTACATAGTGGTTCGTCATGGAACCGCGTCCGAACGACTCTCCCAGAGCCGCTACCGATGGACTGTGTCAGACACGGGCCTGGTGATCGATGTAAACCATGCCCAGTGCTCTGCTCTTGGCGGTCATGAGCCAGCACTCCTCGTTATCCACGTTGGAGCTGCCATAGTGGCCGATCGATTCGCAACGGTTGACCAGTTCACCCTTGGCGTTTTTCGTGATAAATTCCCTGTCGCGCGTGTCCTTGATGAGACGGGCAATGCGGGGAATGGCGAAGTCCCAGCTTTTTTCCTCCCATTCCGTTGCATACGGAGCGCGGTAGAGAACCTTGGTGAGCCGGTGCTTGTTGGCTTCCGTCAGATCGAAGAATCCGGCTCCCTTGGCGCAAAGCGTTCCCTCGTTGATGGGATGGTCGGCATCGCCTTCGATGTTGAAGATTTTCCCGGTCATTTTATCCACGCTGCAGACAAGGCCGCAGCCGCAGGAACAGTATGCGCATACTGTCGTCACCTGTTTCGCCGCTTTGACCCGGTTCATTTTGTTGAGCTCATCTGCGTAAGCTCTGGCAGGTTTCAAGTTGATGCCCAGGGTGGATAAGGCAATGCCTGATCCTACAGCGCCGGACAAGTGCAGGAAACCTCTCCTTGTAATGTCCATATCTACCTCCTTATGAATATGCCAAAATTGACCTATGTCACGCGCGGTATACCTATGTCTTTTTCCCCCGACCGTCAAGGAAAAATGAGATAATTGTTCAAAGAAAATCAATAACATATAGTAAAAAAAGCATAGCACAGGTTGACGCAGGCATAATTATAGAAAAGCTGTTAAGTGATCGTTTTGGAAGAATATAGACCCATTTGTGTGTGATCAGGCTACAGTAATGATGTTTTTGCGGATAAATACACTTGACAAAAATAATATCTATTAAATAAAAGAAACGGCGTTTCTGTAAAAAACATTGGTGATGGCAAGTGAGAAAAGCATTAAAAGAAATCGCATCCATTCAAATGGGTTATTCTTTTCGGACTCGAATTCAATCGATGAATAACGGAACGGTCGCCGTTATTCAGATGAAGGATTTGACGGGAAACAATCGAGTTGATTGTGGAGCCTTGGTGAGGTTGGACACGGAAAGACCAGGAGAGCACCATCTGGTAAAACCGGGAGATCTCATTTTCCGTTCCCGGGGATTGACCTCTACCTCGGCCATCCTTGAAGATGACCCAGGAATTGCCTTGGTTTCCGCCCCCCTCTTTCGGATTCGGGTTACAGATTCCCGAGTTCTGCCTGAATATCTCAACTGGTTTATTGCCCAGATTCCGGCACAAAATTATTTTGCAAGCCAGGCTAAAGGGACTGCTCAAAGGATGATCAGCAAGGACATTCTGGAGAGACTCGAAGTATTTTTCCCGCACCTGGGTCGGCAGAAGGAGATCGTTGCCTTGGCCTCTCTGGCGGAAGAAGAGCAGCTGCTTTTAAAAAGATTGGCAAATAAGCGTAGGCAATGCATGGATACCGTTCTCCTCCGGCTGGCGGAAGGGGCTTAACGATGAATGAAAAAAACAGGAAAATCGAGCAGAAGGACGTTAACAACGCCGTGTGGGCGGTCTGTAGCAGCTTCCGTCGACTGGTCAATCCGGTGAATTACAGGGAATACCTCCTGGTCATGCTGTTTTTGAAGTACATCTCCGATGTCTGGAAGGACCACTATGAAAATTACTGCAGCTTGTACAGCGAGAATGAGGATCGCATCCGTCGTCGCCTGGAACGGGAGCGTTTCGTTCTTCCCTATGTAGAGTTGAAGAATTCCGAGACCTGTGAACTTGAGGACCGCTTTCTCGCCGACTTTTATAGCCTTTATGAACGGCGTGCTTCGGCCAATATCGGCGAACTGATCAATATTGTCCTGGATGCCGTTGAAGAAAAAAACAAGGCAAAACTGGAGGGAGTTTTCCGCAACATCGACTTCAACAGCGAGGCCCATCTAGGCAAGACCAAGGATAGAAACCGCCGTCTGAAGACATTGCTGGAGGATTTTCACCAGCCGCAGTTGAACATGAGCCCCGGCAAGGTTTCGGAGCATGTCATCGGCAGAACATACGTCTATCTGATTGAGCGCTTTGCTTCCGATTCCGGGAAGAAAGCCAGGGGATTCTACACCCCTCAGAAGATTTCGGAACTCATGGCCAAACTGGCCCGACCTAAGTCGGGGAGCCGCATCTGCGATCCTGCCTGCGGTTCAGGCGGCATCCTGATCGAAGTTGCCCGGGAGGTGAAGGATGGCAATTTCGCCCTTTTCGGCATGGAATCCAATGGGAGTACCTGGGCACTTGCCCGGATGAATATGTTTCTGCATGGGGCCGACTTCGCCCGGATTGAATGGTGCGATGCCCTCAACAACCCGGCGCTGGTGGAAAGAGATCAACTGATGAAGTTTGACATCGTTGTCTCCAATCCGCCCTTCTTTCTCGACAAATGGTGCTCCGAGGAAACCCAGAATGATCACTACAACCGTTTCTGGCGGGGTATGCCTCCCAAAAACAAGGCTCATTGGGCATTCATCAGTCATATGGTAGAGTCGGCCCTTGAAAAAAAAGGGTGTGTGGTTGTGGTGGCTCCTCATGGGGTGTTGTTCCGAGGGGGGAGTGAAGGGCGCATCCGAACGGCAATGATCGAAGAAAACCTGCTGGATGCGGTGATCAGCCTGCCGGGGAATCTCTTCCTGACCACCGCGATTCCCGCAGCTATTCTGATTTTTGACCGCAGCCGGGAGAAAGGCGGGCCCAATGAATATCGCAAGGAGGTCCTCTTTATCGACGCGAGCCACGATTATCTGCCGGGCAAGAATCAAAACGCCATTTCCGACGATCATATCCGCAAGATCGTGGGAACCGTCAACGCGCGACAGAACGTCAAGGGGTATGCACATCTGGCGACCTTTACGGAAATTCAAGGGAATAACTTCAACCTGAACGTCCCTCGTTATGTGGACATTTCTGAAGCGGAGGAAAATGGTGACTCCAACGCCGCTCAGGATGAAATCGATCAGCTTGAAGAGAAACTGAGGGAAGTCCGGGCAAAGATGGCGGCAATCCTCAAGGAGATAGAATGAAAATAAATTCCGATGGCTTCCGCTTCCGTGAAAAATATCTTTCTCAAATCCCGGCGTTGCAGCTTCTGATCAATCTGGGTTTTGAGTACCTGTCCCCCTCGAAGGCGCTGGCCATCCGTTCTGGAAAGGCCGACAACGTCGTGCTGGAGGGGATTCTCCGCGATCAGCTCAAGCGGATCAATCGAATACGTTACAAAGGGGGGGAGCTTCTCTTCAGTGAGGAAAACATCCAGACGGCGATTTCGAAGCTGAAAAGCGTAAAATACGACAGCTTGATCAAGACCAACGAGGCCGTCTACGACCTTCTCACTCTGGGGACATCCCTGGAACAGACCATTGAAGGCGATTCCCGGAGTTTTAATCTGAACTACATCGACTGGCATGTCTTTGTGAATAATGTCTTTCATGTTACGGCGGAATACGATGCAGGATATTCCCGCAGTCTGGAGCAGGTCCGTCCGGATATCGTCCTGTTCGTCAACGGCATTCCCCTGGCGGTCATTGAATGCACTTCTCCGAACGTTGGAATTGAGCAGGCCGTCTCCCAGTCCATTCAGAACCAGAGTGACGATTTCATTCCCAAGCTCTTTACCTTTGTGCAACTGGTGATGGGAGTCAATAAGAACAGGGCTCTCTATGCCACTGTAGGCTTCTCGGCAAAATTCTGGGGGAGCTGGAAGGAACTGCAGGATAAGGAGCGGGACGTTGCCCCCTTTGTCCGCCGAAGCCTCACCGAAAAACAGAAGGAAGAGCTTTTCAGTGGAGAATTCGCCATGGCCCGCCCCTTTTTTGATGCCCGGGAAGCAGAGGAAAAGCGCTTGGTCACAGAGCAGGACAAGGCGCTCTACAGTCTATGCCGACCGGAACGTCTCCTCGAATTGGCTTTCAAGTTCACGGTTTTCGACAGCGGCATCAGGAAAATGGCCCATTATCAGCAGTATTTTTCCGTCAAGTCCGCTCTGGAGCGGGTTCAGCGATTTGACAGAAGAGGGAGGCGTAAAGGCGGCATCATCTGGCAAACGCAGGGGTCGGGAAAATTGTTGACGATGATCATGCTGGCAAGGTGTCTGGCCCTCGATCCGAGGATTCGCAATCCACGCCTCGTGCTGGTAACGGACCGCCTGGATCTGGACAAGCAGTTGAAGAATACCTTTGCCGTCTGCGGGCTGGAGCCGAACCGGGCCACTTCAGGCAAAAACCTCCTTGAACTGGTGGCGGAGAAGAAGCCGGGTATCGTTACGACGCTGATCCACAAGTTCGACAAGGCGCTGAATCATAGAAAAGTTCAGGATGACTCAGTCGACACCTTCATGCTGATCGATGAGAGTCACCGGACGAATTTCGGTTGTTTTTCAGCGCGGATGCGTCAGATCTTTCCCTATGCCTGCTATCTCGGTTTCACCGGCACGCCCCTGATGAAGAAGGAGAAAAACCGTTTCGTCAAGTTCGGAGGACTCATCAAACCCCACTATTCCACCCGTCAGGCTTTGGAAGACAAAGCCGTTGTCCCGTTGCTTTACGAAAGCCGCCGTGTGGAGATGGCCAGGAACAAAGGGGCGATCGACCTTTGGTTCGAGCATCATGGTCAGGGCTTGACGCCGGGACGGAAAGCCGATTTAAAAGAAAAATATGGCCGGGCCGAGACGCTCAACAAGGCCGATCAGATCCTTTACAGGCGGGCCTTCGACATCAGCGAACATTTCCGTACCTGCTGGCAGGGGACAGGATTCAAGGCACAACTCGTTGCGCCCAGCAAGGCGGATGCCCTGAAATATCAGGAATACCTGAACGAGATCGGTTCCGTGACCTCGGAAGTGCTCCTGGCTCGACCGGATGTCCCCGAAGGTTATGGGGAAAGAAACGCAGAACCAAAGGCTGAAGTGGTCACATTCTGGCGGAAGATGATGAATCGTTTCGGGAGGGAAGAAGAATATGCCAAGCAGATCATCAACCAGTTCAAGGTCGGATCGGGATCAGAAATTCTGATCGTGGTCAGTAAGCTGCTGACTGGATTCGATGCGCCGCGAAATGTCGTCATCTACCTCTGCAAAGAGTTGAAGGGTCATGCCTTCCTGCAAACCATTGCCCGTGTGAACCGTCTTTGTGAAAACAAGGATTACGGGTATGTTGTCGACTATGTTGGTCTGTTGGGGGAATTGGACCAGGACTTGACCGCGTATCGTGCTTTGGAGGGGTTTGATGAGGAAGACCTGAGGAGTGTGCTGACCTCTGTTCAGATAGAAGTGGAAAAGCTTCCTCAGTTCTACTCCGATCTCTGGGATCTCTTTACAGAAGTCAGGAACCGGGATGATGAGGAAGCTTATGAGGTTCTGCTTGCCGATGATGCCTTGCGGGAGGAATTTTACCGGAGACTGGCCGATTACGCCAAGGTGTTCGCCATTGCCCTGTCGACGGAGACCTTTTTCACAGGTATTGACGACGTAAGACTCCAACGCTTCAAGGACGATTTAAAACGCTTTCAAAACCTGCGAACTTCCGTGAAACTCCGTTACGCCGAGGGGCTCGACCGCCTCGATGATGAACCGAGAATCAAGAAACTGTTCGATACGCACATCCGAGGCTTGGAGAGACTTCCGCTTAATGAACCGGTGAACATCTTCGACAGCGTCATGTCCTCGAAACTAGAGGAAGACGGAGGGGAAGCCGGAAAAAGCATGGCGGCCTTGGCTGATTCCATCGCATATGCAACCAGAAACGAAATTGCGGAAAAGATGGAAGAAGATCCTGCTTTCTATGAGAATTTTTCCAAGCTGATTCAACAGGCCATTGAGGATTTTCGGGAGCAGCGCCTCTCTGATCTGGATTACCTGAACAGGGTGATGGCGATGCGCCAAAAAGTGGTGAGCCGTCAGCATGATGATATTCCGGAAAAACTTTCCGGAAACGAAGATGCCATGGCCTTTTATGGCGTTCTGAAGCCCTTGTTTGCAGAGCATTCACTTGCGCCGGAGATCTTTGACTCCGTTGCCGTCGATACGGCATTGGCCGTTCAATCCATCCTGCACCGCCGCTGGAAGGTGATGTTCTGGGACGATGTGGACGCCAGAAATCAGGCCAAGAATGACATCGACGATTACCTGTTTGATGAAGTGAAAGGGCGGATGGGGGTGGACCTCAGCCCCAGTCAGATGGATGAACTCATCGAGAAAACCTTCCAGGTGGCCAGGAGCAGAAGCGGGAAATAAACCTTCTTTTTAAAGAACATTCCAGTCGGTGACGGCCATGGGGAAGAGATTCTTCTCCTGCATAATCACATCGAGATGGGTGAGGCCAAGGGCTGAGACATCGAGGTTGCGATCATTCAGGTCACTCACCCGGTACAGGGTTACCAGGTAGCGTTGACAGGAATCGCAGGCGAAGGCCGCTTCCTGGGGGTTGTCTTCGATCAGGAAAAAGTCCATGCCCTCCTGCTCCTCATGTTCGCAATAGGGGCATATCACCCGGCTGAAACGCCACAGGTGTCCGCAATTGGAACAGTGGAGCCAACGCTCGCCGATCTTCTCACCAATCACGGCCAGAGAGGGAAAGGATCCACAGACCGGGCAGTAGCCCTTTTCCCATTTCAACCCCTGAATTTGTTCGGCAATGTCTTTGGCCCGCTTTTCCAGGACAACTCTGGCCGCAGAATTCAAAACGAAGCCGATGCGAGGCGCGGCAATCGAAAGGATCTCGGCCCAGGCGGAAAGAAGGTTCTCCTGTCCGTCCCGGTTCCGGAGAAAGTATTCGGAGAGGACAACTTTTCCTTCTGAAAGGGCTTTTTCAAAATTCTCCAGATCTCCCCTCAGATCGGGAAAGCCTTCCTGCAGAGCGGGAATGATCGCACGGACAAGATCATCCCCGGGATCATTTTCCTGAAGCAAAGGGTGCTGTTCGATGACCGGGACCCCTCCCTGGAAGCGGATTTCGTCGATCTTGAAGGGGACATCTTCCCCAAGTTCCAAATCTTCCAGAAGACGATTTCTCGCCAGGAACAGAGGGCGGAAAGCCTCCAGGAGGGGCTGGCTGTGGGGATGCCTATCCATCTCACGGTCGATAATCTCTTCCAGTCTCCCGGTATTGCCACTGGGCTCGCTCATAATTCTGCATCCTTTGCTTTTTTTGTTTCTTCTGTATCGGAAGGAAACGGCCGGTGTCAAGGGAATTGTGTCTTTGCTGACATAGAATGACGAAACGGTTTACATCCAGAATTCCCTTACAATCGTTGTGTTTTTCCCATCACCTTAAGTCCAGATCGGATTCAAAACAGTGGCCGAGGCGGCTATTGAGGATGTTAATCCTTTTCTTCTCTCACACGGGACATAAGGAGGCGGTGGCCGAAACGGAGGCACAGGGTTAAGGCAGCGAGGATCAATGAAACGATACTGACAATCCAAAGAATTCTGCGGATAAGGGGCCTGAATTCTAAAATGAATGTCCTCAGGCCAGGTGGTACACGGACTCCCAGAAGCGTTCCGCCGACTTGCTCCGTGGACAGGGGCAGGCCTCTATCATCCAAGGCAACCCATTCCGGGCGATATAGTTTCGACGTAACAAACAGTCTCTCCTTATCAGAAGGCGAAATTCTGATGATATAGCGGCCATCCTTCCCTTCCATGGTTACCTCGCCCTTCAGGCGATAATCCTGCCATTCGCTGAAATCACGGCATATAGCCCCATTATAGGAACATACGCGCCGCTCTTCCAGATCGGTAACCTCAGGGTTCATCAGGAATGCCTGGGGCCAGGCGGAATCGTTACGATATAACAGGATTTTATGAGAACTGTCCTCAAATCTTCCCTGGTGTTCACCGAGCAAGACCAGGTTGTTGACGGGCTTGCTCCTGATATGGATTCCAAATATCTCAAGCATAAATTTGCTCTGGTGTTCATGGAGTTGCTTCAAGTTGTCTCCCAGCTCGGAATCAAGGGCCATCACGAGGTTGATCCCGAACACGTCGAGCATGGATTTATTGGAAAGAATGTCGTAATGGCCTTGAATCTGGCCGTGGCCGAAAACATGCGACTGGCCAAGGGTATCCATCGACACGGACTTGATATCGGCGTTGAAGGGCTTTAGCCCGAAAAAGGTGAGATCGGTCAAGCTGTACAGACCATCCTCCACAAAATCATAACCGACGGTGAAGGGAACGGTGGCGAATATGCGAGACGCTTTGTTGTCTGCATGCTGGAGAATCCAACCCGGCAGACCCACTTCCTGGCCGAAGTTCTCATAGTACTGCATGCCCCTGGTGGTCATGGCATTGTGCAAGGCCGGATAGCTGCCGGTCATCATTTGAATTGCCTGCAGAAACAGCAATAAGGGTATCCAAGGTGTCAACCGGGAATGCCCGTTTCGGCGATCCTGGAACCAGCGCCCAGCCGCGAGCAGGCCGAAGAGGACCAGTCCGTCCCGGTACATCCATGCTCCGGAAGGGATATTGAACAGCCAGGAGTTCGGCATGAACATCACGGCGAAAGAAAACAGAACGGTGATCGCCAGGGCCCGCTGATCCGGAATGCCGTCGCTCTGCGATCTGCCCTTTTGGATTCGGTTGATGCTCCAGAGTAAGGCTGCAACGAGGAAGAGGGTCCCCATAAAAGGAATCCGCATGGCATAATCCGCTTTATAGGAAGACCACAATTTGCTCAGCCATCCGGCCTCGACAAATTCAGAAGGATTCGTTAGAAGGGGAATCAGCAGGGTATCAAGGGGGCGCAACAGGGTTTTTAGAAAGGCTGTGAATGAAATGCCGTCCTGGCCTCGGAAATTCACCAGACCATCCGGGAATTTCATCGTTTCAGAAACCAGGTAATACATGTGTTCAGAAGAGATCAAGCCGGCGATCAAGATTGAACCGGACAGCCTCAGCAGCAGGTCTTTGCGGTTCATTGCCGCAACAATGACGTAGACCAGCAGGATGCTGGAGTATACAACCAGCACGCCGGTATGACTGTTTAAAGCCCAAAGCCCGCCGACAAGGCCCAGCATAAGCATCAGGTTCAGCGACTCCCGTCGTTCCGAACTGAAGCAGAGACGCCGGAGGTAAAAAAAGATCACGGGGAACAGGCACCAGCAATGGAAGACCGACGGCCAATCGTCGCTGTAGATATACTCAACCGTCGGCGCAAGGCACAGAAAGCTCAGACCGATCAAAAGCCGGAGGGGCGTTCTGAGCTGCAAATCCGCGCATAGACGCCAGAGATAGATCAATGCCACGCCCAGATACAGGGCGTAAAAGAGAGGAAGGATCCAGCGAATTGATAACCAGGGATACAAAAGGAAAGGCGGCGCTAGATCCATACGGAAGCCGATGGGCATCGGCGTCCCCAGGCCCAGATCATCGCTCCACATGGGGGGCATTCTGCCTTCCCAGAGGGCCGTCGCATATTGCAGCGTAGACCAGACGCTGTTGGGCCATTCCTCCCGATCATGAGGCCCGTAAAGGATCATGGGCATCAGGAATAGAATGCCTGCCGCAATATGCAGCCAGATCGCCCTTGAGCGGCTCAACGCACCTTACTCCCCGCGGACTTTTTGTCCTCTTCCGGTGCGGACCGCCCAAAGATGATCCTGATAGGAAAAATCCGTCGCCGTTGCTGCTGGATGAACGTCATACAAATTTAATCCTTTGTGCGGCAAAGAAAGCCATGCGTAATAGCAGGCAGCCATGACTCCAGCGGCTGATGCTCGTTGAGCCATAGGTTCGTTCATGATACCGGATGGGCAGATCGATGATCTTCAGCCCCAGTTTTGCCGCGCCAAAGATTAAATCAAAATCGCCGAAAGGGTCGAAGTCGCCGAAATACGAACGGTTGGCCGTGATCAATTGGTAGTCCTCCTTCCAGAGAACTTTAGTGCCGCAAAGTGTGTCCTTGACCGGCTGACAGAGCAGCCATGAGAACAACAGGCTGAAAAATTTATTGCCGACAAGGTTGAAGAAGCGCATGGCCTCTTCCTCCATTGGATAGACCAGACGGACTCCGTTAATAAAATCCCCCCGTCGGGAATTCAGGGCCTCATAGAAACGGGGCAGATCCTCCGGCGGGACCGTCATATCGGCATCGAGAATCATCAGCATATCGCCGTGAGCTTTTTCAAAGCCCAAACGAACCGCGTCATTCTTCCCGATGCCTGGCTGGCGGTACAGCTGGGTTTTTCTCTCCGGATGGGCGAAAATTTCTTTTTCGATCACGGAAAACGTATCATCGCAGGAGTGCCCCTCAATAAAAACAAGCTCCGTTTCAGCGCCCATCCGGGGTATGCGGTTAAAGAGCTGCCTGATGTTGCCCGCTTCATTGCGCGCGGGAATAATGACGGAAACGATCGGTTCTTGTTTTGCCTTGTCGGGAATAGGCCGGGCGACAATGAAGTTGGTCAAAGCAAAAAGACAAAAAGGCCACAATTTGACGAGGATCTTGTTGCATAGGCGGGACAGCAGCAATGTCCGGAGCGGCCATAGGATCTCCGGCCAGGAGCGGATGACCTCGAAGCCGGAGAGATTCAACAGGCCCGTAACATCCTCCACAGTCAACCAGTTCTGCTTCAATTTGGGTTTTGCCATGCCGAGTTTCTCTGCGATTTCCAGGAACGGTTCCCAGAGGCGGCTATAAGAGTTGATGATCAGCCTCGTTCTGGGATGGCAGAGGATTGAGATCTGTTCGAATACTCTCTGTACATCCCAGAGATCATTGATGAGGTCCGAAAGGATAATGACATCAAAGGGTCCTTTCAGCTCATGCAGATCGTGAGCGTCGGCCTCGACAAACTCCATTTCGGGATGGGCCTTTTCGGCGCGTCTGAGCATTTCCAGTGAAAAATCGACACCCACACCCCGCGATGGCCGTAAGGAAGACAGCAGGTCGCCATTTTCACACCCCACTTCCAGAACCCGTTGCCCCGGCGCTACCAGAAAACGATATACCTGGATCAGGCGCTCGTGATAGGCTCCTCCCAATCCTTTCCATGTGTCTGACCTGCGGGAGACCTCATCCCAATGGTTCCGCCGCACCTGCTGGTATTTAATAAAGTTGATATCGCTAGAGGACATGGAACATTATTTTCTTGAAGCTGGGGTATCGTGAAGACCTGCACCCATTTCCGGAACAAGACCGCTTCCGGCCATAGGCGATTTCAACCGGCTTGAATTGCCGGACTCGTGAGTGCTTCAGCTGACCCGGCTGCCGGGGTACCCTGGCAGGCAGCCAGGACATTCATTCCGGATCCGGAAGGAATGATGGCTCTGATTCCTTTCGCCGTTCGCGGAAGGACTTTCCCGGTGGTGGCCTCTTTGAGATGGTATCCGCACCCCATCAGGAGATCGACCAACGCCTCGAATTTATCCATCTTGTCCAGGTACACATAGGGGGCAAGCTCTACCATGATCAAGGGCGCAAACTCCTTCAGGCAGGCCGCCGCTCCTTTGAGGACGTCGTATTCATTTCCATCGACATCCAGTTTGATCAAGTTGAGCCTTGAGAATCGGCTGTTCGCAAACATCATCTGGTCAAGGGTCGCCACCTCGGCGCCATTCGTCGGCATAAGGCGGCCGAGATGACCTTCATTCAGATCTTCCGCCGATTCGAGGGGCCAGCTTGAGTAGATAAAGTCCGGTTTAGCCGCTGTTGAGGCATCCGACACCAGCAGAACCTGCCGGGCATCGATTCGCCTGCCAAGCGTTACGTTCAACGAAATATTTTTCTTCATCTTGGAAAAGGCATAATCCGTCGGCTCAAAGGCCACGACCCACCCCCCATCTCCGACCAGCTTCGCCAGAGGAAGGGTATGGGCTCCGATATTTGCCCCGATGTCAATCACCGTATCCCCGGGCTTTACAATGGCGGCATATTGCTTCAAGACTCCAACTTCAAACCCACCCAGCAGGTAAATCGAAAGATCAATCCCCTCGCTCAAGTCAAGGGCCCAACGAATCCCTGAACGCGTGACAACCACCCGGGATGACAAACCGAGCAATGAGCGGGTGCTTCTGAGCAGGCGGGAAGCAATTCTGGCGAGAAATATTTTCTGAACAGTTCTCAAAATTTATTGGATGATTTCCTTCTAAAGTTGCGATGAAAAAGAAATAATTTCCATCGACGGCCTTGTTCCTGTCTATCCGAGAAAACCTTTAAGACAACGTTCGTGGCTTCGTAGAAAGCGTATCATTTACCAGAAAGAAGTTTTGTTGTCAAAACGGTTGATTCTTCATTCCGCAATCTTGTGCTCAATGTTGCCACGAAAAAAGAGGCAGCTATTCTGGGAAAACGACGGGCCAGAATTAAATCCGCCGCCATGCATATTTTATAAAGTGCATGGGGTACCGGTATTTTTACCGAAACACCGCCCGTTGCAAAGTACGAGAGACCGGAGAAATATCCGATTTTTGTTCGAGTCAGGTCGTAGTCATGCGCTATACGCTGGAGCCATCCGTTCTTTTGAAAGAAGACGAGATAGGGCATGGCAAGGTTCGCGGAAGAAAGAGGCCCTTGCACATCGGCAAGATCAGGCTCCGTTATCGTGAAATCCATTCGCTCATAATGTAAGTAGCGATAGATCGGGTAGGATAATAAGGAAATAAAAGGTTCCAATAAGATGATTTTTCCGTGATCGGCCAGTTTTTTCCTTGCACGGATCAGGAATTCGATAGGTTGTTTTATGTGATGCAGGGCATTGATCAATAATAGAGCATCCAAGCTGTGATCCGTGATTCCGTCATACTGATCAATGTGCATGCAATCAAATACATGGTCAACGTATTCAAGACGCAAGATATCGGAGGTCATGCAATCCGGATAAAATTCTTTCAGCGGCGAAGCGCCGCTGCCTATTTCCAGTATCCTGCCTTGTTCGTTTGTAACGCAACTCCCAAGCATCTCATCGTATGCGCTCTTGTACCAGTGCAGCAGATTCCGGTTCCGCCTGATTAATGAACGGTGTGCATTGGTCGTTAAAAAATCTCTTTGGAATAAATCCAAAAAACGAACCTCCTTAAGAAAATGCCCCCTTCTTCGTATGTTGCGTTCCGGGAACGCAACAAACTGCGGTTGATAAATTTTAAAGCGGCATTATTGAACAGCAAGACAAGATATTGTCCACAGCGACATGAGTTAAGCCATTTGGATTGCGGCACTGCTGAAAAAAACGGCCTTCTATTTTCCCCGCTTCCTTGTGAAAAGGATAACGGTGATTAAAACGATGATCGTTAATGTCAGAAGCAGGGAAATATTTGATAAGTAAGGAATTTTGCGACTCGACCCCAAGCTTTTGTTGTTATAACCATCCAGAAGAATCATCTCCAGCAGTTGATCTTCGTTGATGCTTGTCCCCTTGATTTGTCTATCCTCCAGTCCATTGAGATAGGAGAGCAATTTTTTCTGGGAGGCTTTTTCCGATAGGCGTTTTAATTTTGCGCTGATGCGGTCGATGTTTGATTTTTTTATTGTTTTTGTCAGTGGCGTATAAATATGTAAAAAGATTTTGCCTGACTTGACCTCTGAAGGGTCAATTTCCATTCTCAGATTGAATCGTTTGTCAATCCCTTTAAGAATCTCCGCCGCATAAATGTATCGTTGTCCATTCTGGCCAATAAATCGGATGACTAAAAAGCCGACTTTTAAACTATGTTTGTCGATCAAAATCAAATCGTTGGAATGGGGAAATCGGATGCCGCTGTTCAATAAGGCAACGCATAAATAGGAAGGATATTTTAATAAATGGATGTGTCGCTCCACACCGGGCAGAGAAGAAATCTCAAAGGTAATGGGACCGGATTGCAAATCCCCCGCATACGCCGCCCCAGGAACCAAAAAGGATAAAAAGCTTATAAGGATTAGGCAGTGACGGTGCACTTTAAGGGATTGTATCGTTTTTCTCATACCTTCGCTTGCACACCTTTGCGCTTCCATCTCGCAGCGGCAGATGTCCTGCGCGGCTTCATAAATTTAAAACAATAATTTTATTGACCATTTTACGAAACATCCTCCTTAATCACAATATTAATCTCTTTGTCAAATATATTCTGTCAGGAAATACGGGATTGCAACCGATGGGGCAGGATTTCGGGTTTTAAATGCGGGAAGGGTTATTCAGGGGAGCGGTTTTGCGCCGCCCCATTGGGCATGAGACGGCGCAAATTCTGTTTAAAGGTAAGGATCGGTACCCTGGCAGCCGAGACAGATTTCCCCGTCGCTGACGGGGTAGGACTCGCCGCATTTGGGGCAGAGGGCAACCTTTCCCTTGTGCTTTTCCTGGACAAAATCGGGCTTAAGCTTCACAGGCCTGATACTTAATATATCCTGTCCGGCTTCCCGGATTTCTCTGTAAAGCCTTTCGGTATCCTGTTCCTGCTTGGTTTTCAGTTTCATGAACCAGTTCCGAACCTCCTGCCAGGGTTCCATTTTCGCCACATCCAGAAAAACCCGCACCCCTTCGTGGGTGTACTTATCATAAAGGCTGAGCGCATAGCGCCCCAAGGGGAGGACCGTGAGCCATCCATTGCCGTATGTGCAGGGGGTAAGGAGCTGGACGGCATCGGGGAGGCAGGTTTTTGTTTCACAGAGGGCATCATAGAGAACTCCTTCGGGGAGATTCTTTACCGCCAGATCCACCATGAATCCGCCGATAAGGACACCGGGGGCGGGAAATCCGTGAAAGGACCGTACGACTTCAATATATTCATCATAAGAGTAAGACATGATCTTCGTAGTCATGATGTGGTTTTCCTCCTTAAATAAACATGAAATCCGTCGAGACTTCGCAATCTCGAAGGATTAATGAAAGATTTAAATTGTATAAAACTTATGTCCTGGTTTTCATAATGTCAAGACGAAAAGTTGGGCATCCTGTACATAAGTCTTATGCCCATATGCCGGAGGCATCCTTGCCGGGTCCATGCTTCGGAAAGGTTTTATCTCATTATCTATGTAAAGTGAGAGAGATGAAGCTTTGGGAGTGCCTTTTAGAAAGTGAACAGCGTTCAATACTGTTTTGGGTTAAATGAGGGAAAAATTCTTCTAAAGTTCTGGTCCCAGAGAGGCAGGACTTTATCGTATCTGTAGAAAATAACTCCAGAAAGTAGCTTCAATGCACTGATGTACCCATCAAAATCCCATGAAGCCCCTGCTGGTGGGGGTTATGTTAATCGTAATAGAAACTGTCGATTTTACTTGGGAAAAAAAATGAACGACGCTCATTTTTTACTTGACGGGAAGAGGAAAAAGATGTATTTATGCCATAAATGATACTTGTAAAATAAAAATCGTTGGAGGGTTAAGAGATGGAAAAAATACAGACTGACTGTGCCTTGTGCATCAACTGCTGTGGCTTGGATTGCTATGTGGAAGATGGCAAGCTGGTTAAGGTGGAGGGGACGCCGGAGCACTGGTTGAACAAAGGGGCCCTGTGCGCGAAGGCTAAATTCCTGGTGGAAGGGACCTATTCCCCAAACCGCTTGAAGTACCCGATGAAGAAAGTGAATGGGAAGTTCGAAAGGGTCTCCTGGGATCAGGCCTTGGACGAAATCGCCGCCAAATTGAAGGAACTGAAGGAAAAATACGGCGCGCATACCCTGGCTACCTGGACCGGATCCGTAGGGGTCGAACACTTCGAGATGGCGGCCTTCAACCAGCGTTTTGCCAAGGCATACGGCTCACCCAATTTCTTCAATCCAGAAGGCATCTGCTTCCGCACCCGGATCCTGGCCCGTCAGATTACTTTTGGCCGCTATCCCGTGGAACAGCCGCGGAACGCCAAACTGATCATTCTCTGGGGGCATAATCCCGATGCAAGTTACTTTGTGATCGCCAATGATATCCGAGAAAGGGTCAGAAAGAATGAATTGGAACTGATCGTTATCGATGTGCGGAAGATTCCCTTGGCGAAAGAGGGGATCTACCTGCAGCCCCGCCCGGGTACGGATGCCGCCATTGCCCTGGCCATGATGCATGTCATTATCGGAGAAAATCTGTATGACAAAGAATTTGTTGATAACTGGTGCACTGGATTCGACAAGCTGACTGAACACGTCAAGAAACTTACACCGGAATGGGCTGAGGAAGTCAGCGGCGTGCCGGCTTCGGAAATCAAGCGGATCGCGCGGATGTTTGCCAATGTCAAAGAAGCCTCCATTCTGGAGGGTGTGGGCCATCTGAACCAGTATCAAAATGGTCTCCAGAATGAGAGATGTTTTAACATCCTGATGGCCATCACCGGCAAGATCGACCGCCCCGGCGGATGGGTCACCTGCCCCCAGATCCGCCTGGCCGATCTGCGTGTGCCCATTGAGGAAAAGAACCTCGGTTACGACGAGTACCCCGTATTTCACCAGTTCAACAAGCGCACTCCTCCTTACGGTTCCGCATCCATGATGACGGAGGCAATGATCACCGGAAAGCCATATCCGATCAAGGCCTTCTTCAGCTCCGGCAGCAACCCGGCTTTGACCTTCCCCGATACCGGGCGTTTCCTGGACGGGTTGAAGCAGCTGGAGCTTTTTGTAAGCATTGATCCCTATATGACCGAAACCAGTGAACTGGCTGATTATGCGCTGCCGGCCTGCACCTTCCTGGAAGAGACCGGCATCGGCGGCTTCCCCTACGCCATCTCGCACTGCGTTCCCTATATCATCCTGCGCAAAAAAGTCATCGAGCCTCTTTATGAGAGCCGGCCGATTTGGTCCATCTGGAGCGAGTTGGGACGGAGATTGGGCTACGGCGATCTGTTCCCCTGGAAAACAGACGAAGAAGTGGCAGAGCACATGTTCTCCACCTCCGGCGTCACCTATCAGCAGTTGGTTGACCATCCCGAAGGTCTCTATTTCGGCGAGATCGAATATGAGCTCTTCAAAAGAGTCGGTTTTGCCACGGCCAGCGGAAAAGTGGAACTCTATTCCGCAGAGATGGAAAGGCTGGGTGCGCCTGGTCTTCCCTCCCACGTCGAGCCGGAGCAGAGCTATCGAGCCAATCCGGAGATCGCCAAAAAATATCCGGAAACATTGCTTACCGGAGCCCGACACCAGGAATTCATCGGAGCACAGATGAAGGATGTATCCGGGCTGATGGCGCTTCTGCCTGAACCGCACGCCATGATCCATCCGGTCACCGCGAAGAAGTATGACATTATCGAGGGTGAACTGATGGGTGTGGAAACACCGCGCGGCATGATTAAAATTAAAGCAAACGTAACCGAAGATATTCGACCGGGTGCCGTTTCCATTCCCCATGGTTGGGCAGCAGCCAATGTCAATATCCTGTTGGACTCCCGGGTAAGAGACAAGGTGTCCGGTTACATTACGATGCGGGGCAATGCCTGCCGCCTTGTAAAACTGGATCCGAGCAAATAGGGTTTAGAAGTCTTTATTTGCTGAATCCGACCTCTTGTCCCTGTGGTTAAGATGAGAAAGCCGGCGTCGTACCTGACCGTAAGGTTAAGGATGACGCCGGCTTTTTTGTTTCTTGACCTTTGATGGTTCATAATAAATTTGATGAAAGGCAATCCGGCATTTATCCATGTCTTGACATAGGAAGTTACTCTGCCTATATAAACATATAGAGGGGTAATCGATACATCCTCGCTGTTAAGATTTCGACAATAAAGAGTTGAAGAGAAGAAAGTGATAGCATGTTAGATACTTATAATAGAAAGATAAATTACCTGCGCATCTCCGTGACTGATCGGTGTAATCTGCGCTGTCGGTATTGCATGCCGGAAGAGGGAATTACCAAACTTGAACACGAAGAGATTTTGAGTTTGGAAGACATCGTGAGATTGGTTAAAGTCGGCGCCGGGATTGGTATTCGCAAGATCCGGCTTACCGGTGGTGAACCGCTGATCCGCAGGCACATTACCCAACTGATCGCCGGCATTCGCAAAATACCGGAAATTGACGACATCGCCATCACCACAAACGGTGTATTATTTGCTGACATGGCGGAAGAATTAAAAGCTGCGGGCCTGGACCGGGTCAATTTCAGTCTGGATACGATGGTTGCCGAGAAATTCAACTTTATTACGCGACGGGATCACCGGACGGAAGTGAAGAACGCCATTTTTAAAGCCCTGGACCTCGGGATGGAGCCGGTTAAAATCAATACTGTTGCCATAAAAGGCTTTAATGATGATGAGATTCTGGATTTTGCAAAGCTTGCCTATGATTTTTCCCTGCACATCCGGTTTATCGAATTCATGCCGATCGGGGATCTGTTGTTCTGGAGCAAGGATCGCATGATCTCTTCTGAGGAGATTAAAGGACTGATTGAACAGAGATATGAGCTGACCCCGACGAAATTAAGCAAGGGAAGCGGTCCGGCTGTATATTTTAAACTTACCGGGGGGCAGGGGACGATCGGATTCATCACGCCGATGAGCCACAAATTCTGCTCCGAATGCAACCGCTTGCGTCTGACGGCCGAAGGAAAACTGCGAGGCTGCCTATATGACAAGCGGGAAATCGATTTGAAAGCGGCCCTTGAGAACAAGTCCAGCGATGAGGATCTAAAAAAACTCTTCATTCAGGCTATTTCCCTCAAACCGTCCGAACATCGCATGAATGAGGGCTGGGGGAAGGACAACCTGCGCAAGATGAGTCAGATAGGGGGGTAAATCGGACCGGATCTGAGTGCGAATGTCGTGTGACATCTTCTCCGCGAATTACCGCCAGGTCACCGCACCTATTTTCCTGCTTGGGATGAGATGGTATCGGAGCTGCGGATAACCGACCATCATCGCCCCGAAGACCTGATGACCCTCCGGCAGGCTGAGCGCTTCCTTCAGGGGGGGATACAGGTTGGCTGCCCGAGAAAAAAAGCCTGCCCAACATGCACCCAGACCCTTCGAAAAAGCGGCAATCTCCAGGTAGGTCAGGGCAATCGTACAGGATGACTGGGAACGGGCGTCAGCCCCGTCGGCATGCGCCACAATGAGATGCGGCGCTCCGCGACAGATTCGATCTTCTCCGCTTTCCCAGGCGGCAACCAATCTTTGCATATGGAGTTCCTGCGCCAGGATCAGGTCCGTTTTTATGACGGAACGCATCCAGTCGATGACCAGGCCGGCCAGGCGCTTCACCTCCTGGGCGTCTTCGATGACCAGCCAGTTGACCGGCTGTGTATTCATGGCGGTGGGGGCATAGCGGGCCGTATCGAGAATGTCGGTTAATGTTTCCCGGTCTACCGGCTTTTTCCTGTAGACGCGGATCGATCTCCGGCCCGTCAACAGATGCTTCACCTGTTCCGCCGAGGGAAGGAGCTTCCTGTTGAAGGGAGAACACTCTTCCGGGTTCATGGTTTCCAGAGAAAGGGGACCGGCGACCAGGAGGCCCGTGGCGTCGATCCTGGGAACGCCCGGTTTCAGGGTCTTGATGGAGAGGGCCCCGTAAGGGCAGACGGAAACGCAATGTCCGCAGAGGATACATTGCAGTTCCGCTTTATCGATCGGAAAGGGGAGCTTCGTTTCCCTGTTGACCGTGATGAGTTTGAACGGGCAGGCGGCCAGGCAGAGATAATCCTGCCTGCATTTCTGGGGATCAATCTGAAGCAGGTTATTCCTTGTCAGATCCTCATCGGTGAGTTTCTGAATCCTCAAAGTAATGGCCTGGCTGGGGCAGGTTGAAACGCAGCGTTCGCAGTGGAGACAGAGCTGTTCCGCTCCCTCGATCCAGACAGGCAGCCCGTCCTCCTCCCGAAAGGTGATGATCTTCATCGGGCATGATGTCGCACATATGCCACTGCGTCTGCATTTTTGAGGATCAACTTCGAAGATGTTGCCCATGGATATTCTCTCCTTTACTGTACCCGTGCCCCATCTTTGAACAGCGGGTTTCTTTAACGATCATTTTGGGTTCGCGCACGCGCAGAATCCTTTTTGGATGTTGTCGCCTTGACTTTTGCAGAAAGATGCCTTTCCATTCCGCCGGTCCTCAACTTGCCCGGCTGGGTTCAAACTGCCGCTTCGCAAGCCAGAAGGAGGGCAGATGGCGGATCAGGTACAGGAGGCTGTGGCGGTGCTCCCAGATACGATCCCTGAATTTTTTCCGCCAGCCGGGATCGGAATAGAAGCGCTTCACATGCTCGTTGTAAAGCTGGTCCAGCCTTTCTTTGGATTCGATTCCCCGGGGGACGAAAACGAAATTCAGGCAATTCATCAGCCGCCAGTCTTCTTCAAAAGTCCCTTCCTCCCGGATCGTCGGCCAGAGGGGTGCTCCGGGAAAGGGGGTGAACTTGGCCATGTTCATGTCATCAAGCCCGAGGTCGATGATAAAATCCGATGTCTTGCGGATCGATTCCTCCGTTTCGCCCGGCAGGCCCATCATGAAAAGCCCTTTGGCCCGCAACCCCGCGTCCTGAATCCGCTTCACCGTATCGCGGACAGCCTCCAGAGAAACTCCGGACTTGTGCCGGGCCAGCATCTGAGGGTCCGCCGATTCCACACCCAGGGACACCATCAGGCAACCCGCCTCCTTGAGCATGGAGAGCAGCGCGTCATCGGTATGGCCCACCCGCACGGCGCAGTTGAAATTCATTCCTAGGGGCCGGCGGCAGAGGGCTTCGCAGAGTTCCACGATCCGCTTGCGGTCGAAGGTGAAGAGATCGTCGTAAATATTGACATGGCGGACCCCGAAGCGGGTCCGCAAATAGTTCATGTGTTCGTAAATGTACGGGGCGGAGTTGTACCGGAAGCCCCTCTTGAAGACGGAACGATCGCAGTAGGAGCACGAGTACATGCAGCCCCGGGAGGTGATCATCGTCGCTCCGGGCGTATTGACATAGCTGAAGAGCGGCAGGTGATAGTCCTTCGGGAAACCTTTCAGCTTCTCATAGGCGGGAAAGGGGAGGGTGTCCAAATCGGGAATCGGGAAACGGGGGGGATTGACCACCACCTCGGAACCCTGTCGCCGGATCAGACCTGGAATTTCTTCAGGGGCCTTGCCTCCGGCCAATTCCGTTAAAGTCTGCTCCCCTTCACCGGCGCAGAGGAAGTCAAAGGCCGGATAGGCATCGAGGAGGTCGCCCATCAGGGCGGAGACATGGACCCCCCCGCAGACCGTCGAAATGGCAGCGGAGGCTTCCTTGATTTTTCCTGCCATTTCCGCGGCATCGGGGAAGGAGGAGGTTGTGGCCGAAAAGCCGACCAGGTCCGGCTGGTAAGCGAGGACTGTCTTGACCTGTACGTCTAGGTCGGGAGAAACGCCCGGCCCGAGGCAGTCGTAGAGAAAAACGTCATGACCCTCCTGCAGCAGGCAGGCGGCGATGGAAAGGAGCCCCTGGGGCGCCATGCGGTTGGCGACATCGGTCACATCACGGGAGCCGGGGAGCCAGTTGAATCCCCGGGGATGGACAAGGGCAATGCGTTTTTCCCCCTTAGTTGAAAGTCCGGTCATCCGCTAAACTCTTTCTTTGATCGTCCACGACTCAAAGTCACCCCATTGTCGCACCGTACCGGGGAAAGAACTCCCCGTTTTAAGAAGAAATATCCTGCTCACAGATCATCTCAATGCCCAACGCCCGGGGGCGAAAACAGAGGGAATAGAAATCTCCCGGGGTTGTATCTTATCGATGGTTAACACCTGACACAAATCCCACCCGGAAAGGCTCTTTATGAAGGTTTGGCGTTTTATCCGTCAGTCTATCCCATTTTCTCTGTTGACCTGATCGAGAAACAACTTGGTTCGGTTCGCCCAGAATTTGAAGGCATCTTCGGCGGACCCCCATTTCGTAAACTTTTCTCTCAACCCGGTTTTCTGGTCATCAATGGCCGCCATAATCGGGGTATTGGATATTGAGTCGAGGACCATCACCTCGATGCTGGTTGCTCCCGAATCGGTCCAGGATGACTTCAGGCCTTTTTCTGCTTTCGTCAGACCAAAGCCGGACGGCCAGATCTCACTCAATACCGGCCGGCTCTGCTTGAGATCGGTGATCGCGCAGCGTATCCGGACAACACCGGGGCCTGGTGCCTTTACGATGGGGTAATTCTTCTTGAGCACGTTCTTGAATTGCCGATGAAAGAGATCCGCCAGATCCTTCAATTCCTGGGGATCCATTCCCTTATATTCGGAATCGGGGGCGAAGAAAAAAATCACCCGATCGAACATCAGCCCATGATATCTGGAAAAATCCGTTCCCGGCCTGATCCAGCGCAATCGGGCGCCGCCTACGGGTCCCGGCGTAAGGACAATCTCCGTCTGATCGTCCCAAAGGCACTGCAGTCTTTCTGCCGGCGCTTTTGCTCCGCCCCCATGGGAGGGAATTTTCGGAAGAATGCGTTCAAAGACAGAGACACATTCCGGGTCCCATTGGGTTCCGGAGCCCTCCTTCAGGATTTCGAGCGCCTCCTGATACGTTTTGGCTTTATGATAAGGCCTGTCGGTGGTGATGGCGTCAAAGGCGTCTGCTGCAGCAATGATTTTCGCCCCCAAGGGGATGTCCTGGCCCTTCAGACGGTTGGGGTAGCCGAGGCCATCGGGGCGTTCATGATGACAGAGGATGTAGGACAAGGCACTGCCTAGAAAATCAAGGTCTTTCAGGATTTCAGCGCCCGTGGCCGGATGTCGGGTAATCTCCTGAACAATCTCCGGCGGGCTGTGCCCTTCATGGGGGAGGAACAGGTAATCCGGAAATCCGATCTTTCCTATGTCGTGAAGCAGTCCGGCCAATTGGACCAGCTCCGCATCTCCCCCACTCAGCTCCATCTCCGCCGCGATCAACCCGGCGATCTGGCCGACGCGTTCCGCATGGCCTTCGGTGTACGAATCGCGGGCAGCCAGCGCCTTGGCCATCGTGGTCACCGTTGCAATGATGTTTCGGCGGGTGTGCCGGTTCGTCTCCTCCACCTGCCGGGTCAGTCTCTCCAGATGGCTTTCGCGGGCTTCAACCTTTGCCATCATACCGCCCAGGGCTTCGGCAATGGTGCGCAAGGGCTCTTCCGTATCCGGACCGATCCGTTCCATGATGTCGCCGGTATAACGACCCTCTGCGAACTCCGTTATCATCTCAACAAGCCGATTCAATTTATCCAACGTCGCTTCCTCAAATAATACGGGCGTAAACCGGATATCTGGTCATTATGGCCCCAATTCAACCCGGTTCCATTCTCTTTTGTCCGCCTCCTCAGCAAGGTTCTCTGAGTCAAATCTCACTGTTTGTTCCGATAACCACTCAGGTTCTCCCCAAGGAACATCTCCGCCGTGCACGGGGCGCATTGGGCTCGCCTTTACCAACTGGAGACGGGGATAACTGCGAACACGGTAGCCTGCTCCCCCTTCTCGATCAAATGCGATATACGCGATCTTTTTGGCCGAGGGCGACAACGAAGGTGGACCCAAGTACGGATCCAAGTCATCCGGTATTATGGCTTCGGTTGTTTTTCCCGATTCAAGGTCGTAGTGCACGAACCGTTTTATCTCACACCGTTCGTAGTGGAGGCAAAACAGGGTCTTGGGTGGTATCAACTGGGGTTCTTGAACGGTGATAAGACCTGGAATGATTCTTGTTCCTGATGCGGTCCTTACTTCTACTTTTCCGACTCGTTGAAGTATGACCTCGCAGTCCTCCATTCGGATGTCCACCAGTCTTGTCTCGTATCTCTGCTGTTTCCCGTCCGATCCGGTCATAGTGCTCGCAGTGCACCAGCTTTTCATCCAGGTCTTTCTTTCGCCGGTACAGGAGACGAGGGAAAAGTACAGGGCAACCAGCAGACATGAGATGCCAAGCGCTCTTGCCTGGTTCATGGCTGCCCCGTGTCTGTGGGTATGTTCAATGTCTTCACTTCCCCGTCTTTCTTCATTCTACAAGTTTTGGTAACACATTGCTCATCGCATATCCGGATATCCGGGGACATCATGTTGGTTTTATCACATCTTTTTTGGCCGACCACCTTTTTGAGGAATCAGAATTCTGTCCAACTGGCTTTCCAACTGTTCCATAAACTGTTTGCTGCCTAAAGGTCGTCCTGTTCGTTCATGCTGTTGCATTAACTCATATTCATCGTTAGACGCGTCACCGCAAAGAAACTGCCGCCAGTTGCCGCCAACCAATTCCAACAATGGTTTCACCGTCACGAGCGCATCGTCTTTCCCATGCATATGGGCCTTGGCACTGCTCCAGTGATATTCCTCAGGCGTTGACACCAGCCCTGATTTTACAGGATTAAGTTCAACATAACGTGTTGCAGCAAGCAGATACTTTTCGTCCATCAAGAATGAGGAAAAGCGCCCCTGCCACAAATGACCTTTCCAATTTTCTCGAAAATTAATCTGTCGCGTGTAACGTCTGTGGGCCTCACCGATTGCCCGGCAAAGGCCTTCTGCATAGTCGGGAACAGCAATCAAGTGCACATGGTTTGGCATCAGGCAGTAGGCCCATATTTCAACGCTGTATTTACCGCACCACTCGGCCATGAGCTGGATGTAATCCCTGTAATCGCTATCACAGAAAAATGTATCCTGCCTGCGATTTCCACGCTGTGTTATATGATGAGGATAATGTTCTGCAACGACTCTCGCAATTCGTACCATGTTTTGTTTCTATATCTATCAACACTTTCCGTCAATCAAAAACTTGTATAGTGTCCCCTGATTATGCTGATTATGTAACTCCACGATCTTGTCGCCAATGGGCCATACGAACCTTCCGGGCGCCGGTAGCCAGGGCGATGATGGCAGCTTCAAGGTTGGACAGATCGGTTTCGCTGTAGGCCATGGGCGTCCTGGTCACATCGCTCCCGGCCAGTGGACCGGTAAGGATCTGGTGGGAGCGGTCTTAACGGGGTTTTATTGATGGGGGGATCATTACAGAAAAAAGGGGGGAGTTAAAGACACGCAGATGTACCCCGGTATACTCTGTTCACAAAATTTTCAGGACAGAAAAATTTCAGGGCAAAAATTCTTGTGATCAAGTGATTGTTGTTCAACTAGGTTAAAATGTTGACCTGGGAACTGGCTCGCTGCCAGTAGGAGAACTGTTCGGGAATGCCTGCCAGCAACAAAGGTATACGGAACGGGCCCTCTACATAAGACAGTTAGTTTGGCACATTTTTTGTGAATCCGACTAAAGGTGATTCCGCGACTTTTCGAAACCTTGATGAACATGCTGAATACTTTTCCTATTCATATGATTTGCCGCTACAGAGGAGATTTAGATGCCAGATACGACATTTACAGTTCAAGAGTTGCTGGAGGAAAATTTAAATCTAAAGCAGAAAATTAAAGATCTTGAGCAAACCAATAAAGATTGCAGACAATCCGAGAATTCTCTAAGGAACAACGAGGAGACGTTCCGTGAACTGGTCGAAAACAGCAACGACCTCATATATAGGATCAGTCCGGAAGGAGTAGTCATCTATATTTCTCCAAGCTGTACGACTCATCTTGGTTATCCGGTAACGTCGGTCATCGGTAGACCCTTCCAGCAATTTCTTCATCCTGACGATGCAGAAAAAACCGTGGCGTCGCTGCGGCGAATGATAGAAACAGGACAACGACAAAGCCTCGTCCAGTATCGTGTAAGGCATATGGACGGATCATGGCGTTGGTATATGTCCCGAGGAAATCCCATAAAAGATGATGCGGGCATTGTTGTCGGCTATCAGGGAATTACCCGCGACATTACTGAACTCAAGCATATGGAGCAATCTCTCAGACAGAGTAAAGACGTTCTGAACGCTATTTTTAATGTTGCACCCGTTGGCATTGTGATTGTCAAAGATCGTGTTTTTCAGTGCATCAACAAAACCTGGTGCCGTATTTTGGGATATTCCGTGTCCGATGTCATTGGAAAAAGTACTCGGATGCTATATGAAGATGATGAAGAATATGAACGAGTTGGACTGGGATTGAATCCTGGTGCTTCCGAGAAATGCATCGCCTCCATTCAGACGAAACACCTTCGGAAAGACGGTGTCCTCCGTGATGTTTCCTTAACAGCCACATTATTTCAATCAGAGTCGTCTTCCATGTCTGCCATTATTGCGATTGAGGACATTACCGACCGCAATCAAGCAGAAAAAGCACTGAGAGAAAGCCGAAGGGAACTTTCAGACATCATTGATTTTCTTCCAGACCCAACCTTTGTAATTGACAGGGAGGGGAAAGTAATCACCTGGAACAGGGCAATTGAAGCCTTAACGGGAATCACGAAGAAAGAGATGATCGGAAAGGGAAATTATGAATACGCAATTCCCTTCTACGGGTACAGACGACCGGTCCTCATTGATGCCGCACTTTCACAAGACATAGAAATTGTTGAAAAATACACGGCTTTTCAGAGGAACGGAGATGTTCTCTTCGGTGAAGCCTTCAAGCCGAGTCTGCCTCCGGGAGATATCCACCTTTCAGGAACGGCCTCGGTTCTCCGCAACGATAAAGGAGTAATTATCGCAGCTATAGAATGCCTCCGTGACAATACGGAGCGCAATAGATTGGAAGTGCGTCTAAAACGTGCAGAGAAGATGGAAGGACTGGGAAGACTGGCTGGTGGCGTGGCGCACGATCTCAATAATGTCCTGGGAATCCTTGTCGGATACTCGGAATTGCTTATAGAAGCAGTACCAGGCGAAAGTTTCATGAAAAAGTATGCCCAAACCATACTGAAAGCCGGGACAAGAGGAGCTGCAATTGTCCAGGATCTGTTGACCATGGCCAGAGGAGGAGTAACCGTTTCAAAAGTGGTAAACCTGAACAAGATTATTACCGAGTATCTATCAACACCTGAGTTTGAGAGACTGCAGTTCTATCATCCAATGGTGAAGATTATGACGGATCTCGATGACGGACTTTTGAATGTTAAAGGATCACCTATCCATCTGGGGAAAACGGTGATGAATCTGGTTTCCAATGCAGCTGAAGCCGTTTCCGGGGTCGGAGAAGTAATGATACGGACGGGAAACCGTTATTTAAATACCCCAATCCATGGATATGACTCGATAGAGGAAGGAGATTACGCCGTTCTGGAGGTATATGATACGGGCGGAGGAATTTCCGCTGATGACATTGATAAAATTTTCGAGCCTTTCTACACAAAGAAAGTAATGGGACGGAGCGGTACCGGGCTAGGACTGACTGTTGTATGGGGAACAGTGAAGGATCATAAAGGCTATGTTGATGTGCAGAGCGAAGAAGGAAAAGGAACCAAGTTTACCCTGTTTTTCCCCATTACAAGGGAAGATATAGCAGGAGAGACGAAAACAATTCCTCTTGAGTCATATGTTGGCCATGGTGAATCGGTTCTAGTAGTCGATGATAAATCCGAGCAAAGGGACCTTGCGTTAACCATGCTTAAAAGGCTTGGCTATCGGGTTAACGCTGTGGCAAGCGGCGAGGAAGCGATTGCTTTCCTGCAGTCGGATACGGCCGAGCTTCTTGTATTAGACATGCTAATGGATCCAGGTATTGACGGATTGGAGACTTATAAAAGAACAAAGGAAATCAAACCCAATCAGAAGGCCATTATCGTGAGTGGTTTTGCTGAGACCGAACGGGTTAAAAGAGCTCAGGAGCTCGGTGCAGGTGAGTATGTTAGAAAGCCCTACAGCTTAGAGAAAATTGGATTAGCTGTACGAAGGGAACTGAATAGGGCCTAAGTCTTAAGATCAAACCAGCTCATATTCAAATACTTTCCAGCGTTCGATTTTATCGAAAGCATGTTCGGCGGCCTCAATAAGCGTCTTGATTCCGGCGGGTTTCGTGAATAAATCGTCAAAGCCAGCCAACCGGCATTCCAAAAGTCCGAATAAGTTGGTGTAGCCTGTCAGTGCATGGATGACGGCAATTTGATCATCTTTTCTTATCCTCCGGCAAAGATCAATGCCACTCATCCCCGGAAGGTGAAGATCCAGAAACATGACCATAATGCTTTCTTTTTTTAGAATATCCAATGCATCTTCCGCACTTTCCGCTGTCCTTACTGTATAGTTTTGCAGCCTGAACGTCTCTTCCAGTAAACAACGAATCGGGGCATCATCATCCACGATAAGAATCTTTTTTTTGTCCATTGTTTCTTTTTACCATTTTTCAACTGATTTTTCTGATGATTGTACTTGTCAATTTTTGTAAATATCTATAATTTCGCCAATACTAGCATAATTCTTCACAGAACAATCTTTGAGAGCCATAAGTTTCTGAGTGATTTTCCCCATCCGTTCCGTCTGTTCTCTGATTATGCGCAGTTTCCCGAGACAATTTTCATCTGAGGGAATATTGGACATCAGGAGTTCAGTGTAACCTGAAAGGATCTGAATTGGCTGGTTGAATTCATGACAAATCGTTCCCGCCATTTCCAGGGCGTTCTGTAATTTTATTCGGTGAAGCTGTTCTTCCTCCGCACGCTTCCGATCTGTTATGTCCTGCAGCAATGCTAGCAGATGTTCCGTTCCCTGTAGTTCGATCCGTTCCGCCGAAAAGAGGCAATGACGAATATTTCCGTCTTTTGTTCTCAACGTGAGATCAAGGTTCTGCGCAAAACCTTCTTCTTTAAGCGTTTTGCGCAGAACATCATATTGTTCAGCATTAACAAAAAGGTCCAACTCCAATGCTTTTTTCCCTATAACCTCCTGGCGTGTCAATCCAAAGTCTTTCAGATGACTTTCGTTAATTTCGATAATTTCACCTGAAATTTTGGTGATGGCCATCATGGTGGGATTGCCCTGAAAGGCCTTCATGAATTTTTCCTCGCTGGCTCGCAGGACCTCCTCGGCATGCTTGCGTTCTGTGATGTCGGTTATGACTGTAACAATGCCACCCAGAGAATTATCGGCTTTGTGAAAAAGAGCTTTATGAATGATCTCATGACGCGGATTGCCTTCTTTGGGACGGGTCTTGGATTCATAAGCCACACTGCCACCCTTTTGAATCAATTCTGCATCCTTTTTTTGATGGAGTTCTATAAAGGCTGCCGTTCGAACATATTGGCCATCCTTACCCAAAATCTCCTCCTGCTGAACGTTTAAATATCTTTCAAAGGCCTTGTTGCATCCCAGGTACCTGCCATCAGGATCTTTATAAGAGACGGGATTGGGAATATTATCGATCAGGGTCTGGAGAAAATGGACTTGTTCTACCAACTCCCCCTCCAGGCGCTTTTGCTCCGCAATGCGTTCTTCCAGTATCCGGTTTAGATTCCGGTTTTGTTCTGCTACCTGGGCGGCGTAGGAAAGTTCATTCCCCAGCAGAAGGATCACGATAGCTTCGTTGTTATGATGGCTCACATGATCATCATTGATCCCCTGTTCGCCGGCAGAGTAGAACCCTACCACGGGAACACCGGGCATTATTTCATTGATCGAAGAGATCTCCTTATCGATGTTTCCATCCAGAAGGTGTATCCTCAGGAAACAGGAACAGACAAGGATTACGGCCGGGCGACCAATCCCTGACTGAGACATGGCCCGCAGCAGGGTGTCCCTACCCGCTGCAATCACCTCCTCCTCAAAGGCTTCCATAACAAAGAGTTGAGTACCTTCAGGGACAGGATGGGCAAGGAGAATGCCCTTCTCGGGGGTGATGTACCGAGGAACAAAAAGAGTGTACTGCCCCAACATATGCCGCATGCCAAATGGTTTCGCCAACTGTTCAAACAAAGCCTTACCTACAAGTGATTCCATGTTGAGATCATGGAGTTCCGCAAAGACATCGGCAGCAGATTTCCCATCCATTTCCAGAATCTCACAATCTCGGACTTTGGTGGCGATGACTTTGTTTTTAGTAGGATGAAAACCATGGCCCATGGCAGTTCCGAACTGAAGACTTGTTTCAAAGACTGCAAGGACTACGCTGTCACGATAGGCTTTATTCCCATAAAAGACGTAGTTGCTTTCCCCGCCCGTCCGCATGTCGTCACATGCAGCTCCGCCGAAAAAAGGAATACGTCCTTTAGAAAGACGTTTGAGTTCTTCCAGAATTTCCGGGCTTTTTGAATCGGTATCAAGCGTACTTCCTGGTGAAAATAAGAGACCAAAACACGATATACCTTCCTTGATTATCTCGTTGTAAACATTATCGTACTGGGGAGAAAAAAAGGGAACCAGTCTTTCATTCTTGATAACTTCCTGCACGGCCTTCTGCCAGTCTTCCGATACTCGTTTTCCAAAGCCAACCTTGACCTTGAGAAAGGGAGAAGCAAGCGTCATAACCACAACACTGTTGGAGGAAATTCGATTACAGATTTCTGCGGCAGAACTGGAACCAAATAAGGGTACATCACCCACTATACTCTGGACACCGGAAAGCATCTCGTTGAGTTGATAAGATACGGAGGCAAAGATAATCACTGCAGACAAGGGGTGTGTGGTAATGCTGACCATCGCCTGTTTTGCAGCCTCCAGGCCAACCGTATAGGAATCATCGCCAGACGCCACACCGCAGCCCACCTCGATGTTTGGCGAAGTTTCTGTATCCTTCATTTTTTAGAATTCCTGTCAAGATTCAGTGTTGCATTCATCCTTTAATCTCATCTCTAACTCAATTAATACCTTTCAGCGGGTCAATGTCCTCGTTTCGTTAAAGGATGTGCAACACTTTGAAACATAGAGCTGCTGATAGGATTGACCTAATCGAGCAATAACCAAGCCATGGAACATCTTTGTTCTATTTCAACTTTCCACGGTAGAGGAAGAATGCTGCTCGAAAAAACAATTGTGGAAAATGTTACGAAAAACATTCACGTTTGGGTATCTGCTACAAGATATCTGCTCTTTTGAATTGCAAAACAGGACATGACGATAGACATCATTCATAGATTGAAGTATGAAGCGACGCAAAGTCAGCATCTGATGGTTTAATGTCAAAAAACCGATGTTTTGTGCAGCAGATCAATTTATGTATTTCGTGCAAAATTTTCATTTAAGCAGAACTCATTCCTTAGGAGCACATGGATTCACGGGGGATTAGGGATTCGCGGGAGGGATTCGCGGGGACACCATAAGGGATTCGCGGGGACACCATACTAGTTTAGCGTATTTTCTTTGGCCGACCACCTTTTTGAGGAATCAGAATTCTGTCCAACTGGCTTTCCAACTGTTCCATAAATTGTTTGCTGCCTAAAGGTCGTCCTTCGTCCTGTTCGTTCATGTTGTTGCATTAACTCATATTCATCGTTCGACGCGTCACCGCAAAGAAACTGCTGCCCGTTGCTAACCAACTCCAGCAATGTTTTCACCGTCACGAGAGCATTATCCTTCCCACGAATATGGGCCTTGGCACTGCTCCAGTGATATTCCTCAGGTGTTGACACCAACCCTGCTTTTACAGGATTAAGTCCATCAACATAACGTGTTGCAGGCATGCAGCAAGCAGATACTTTTCGTCCATTAAGTAATGAGGAAAAGCGCCCCTGCCACAAATGACCTTTCCAATTTTCTCGAAAATTAATCTGTCGTGTGTAACGTCTGTGGGCCTCACCGATTGCCCGGCAAAGGCCTTCTGCATAGTCCGATACAACAATCAAGTGCACATGGTTTGGCATCAGGCAGTATGCCCATATTTCAACGCTGTATTTACCGAACCACTCGGCCATGAGCTGGATGTAATCCCAATCACAGAAAAATGTATCCTGCCTGCGATTTCCACGCTGTGTTATATGATGGGGATAATGCTCTACAACCACTCTCGCAATACGTGCCATGCTTTGTTTCCATATCTTTCAACGCCTTCCGTCAATCAAAAACAGGTATGGTGTCCCTGATTGCTGCTCAAAAACAGGTATGGTGTCCCTGATTGCTGCTGATTGCTGTCCCTGATTGCTGATTGTCCGGTCCCCTGATTGGATTGCGCAGACATGACCGATATGCCGACCCGTAAAACGTCGTATAAGCAGCAAAAGATCAACTGATTTTCTCCTCTTTGCCCTAAGAGAACATGCACCTGAACGCCAGCCATAGATTTGCCTGGGTCCACAAGAGTGGAACCGTATCATTGGGAAGATAGCGGCCTCTTACCAGACAGTACAGCTCGGGACATCTGAGAGGGCCGAAGGGACTGTCTGCTCCCGTCAGCTGCCCCAGGGATCTATTGAAGTGGTATGATTGAAGCTCCCGGTCATGGGACTTTTGATACTTTTTGTATCTCATACCATAGATGATGGATAGGATGGGATCAAAAATGCACCATTGCGCCTCTTCTCCCTTTTTAAGCAGCTTATCCCTGGCCGTCGTATCGTCGCTGAAATCGGTGGTTCTCTCTTCAGGGTTGAGCTTGTCCTTGTAATCGGCGGCCCAGAAGGAATCCCCCAGATAACGGCGAATGCCGTAATCGCCCTGCAGGTTGTGCGTGACATCGCAAAGAATTTGGTCCGCCATTTCTTCTGATACAATATCCATGGGATAAATTAGGAAAAGTAAGGCGGCGTCAAAACGTCGATTCTTATCCGGGGCGGGTTGAATGCACTCGGCCGGCAGAATCCTTTCCAGACTTGTGATCCCCTTGTCGATAAGATGATCCAGGAGGTCAAGGACACCTGCATCGTTGAATCCGGTTGATGTCTCCTTTTCCAGCAGTTTTTTGAGTTCTATAAGACCCCTTGCAACAACCCCGATGCTGGATGCCTCGATTTTACGCCTTTCTTCCCAATGTCCGCTATCCTCGTCCTCCCAATAACGGATGGCTTCAAAATAGGATACAAAGAGTCCAAGAAGCTTACGTTCCTCGTCGGTGCCGGCAGTGCCGGTTTCGCCGCAAATCTTGCAGAAAAGCCACAGAAAATAGCCGAGCGCATCATTCTGGGCGTGCGCCCATTTTTGGGGTATCTCGGACAGGTTCTGTCCATTGAACCGAACGTGCGGCCGGTTTGTCGGTTCGTTGTAATCGAGCTCTCCGGCGATAATCTTTTCTAAACGCCATTTGTGTTCAGTGAAATATCGGCCCAATGTTTTTACGTTTCTCAAGGCGGTGTCCCTTTCACCGTTGATGAAGTGCGCATATGCCACATAGATGTTGTCACGCACCCAGACGTTGCTGTATCCGGTATAGAGGCTCGATTCTTCGAGGTTTGCTGCCGGAAAGAGACCGTTCGACAGAACCGGAAAGCTGAAAGTCCCATGCCTCTCAAGAAGCTCAAAGATATTTTGAATCTCACCCGGCTCGTAATTTTCCTTGATAAGGTCGGAAAGAGTCCTGTTGTGCACGATCAGCATTGATAATTTCCTAATCTTTTCGATTTTGATCGTTCAATGTTTCCGCTCCCTCTTCTCGCCACATCTGTGTTCCAATTTCTTTTAGGGGCCTTCTCCTGTCATATGTCACCAGCATCACTTCACAGGCCGCCAGCGGGTCAGGATATGAAATCCCCAGGGGGGAAGTTCCATAAACAATCCCGGGTTGCACAGTTCGTCCCACTGTGCTCATACAGTTGACCGGTATAGAAGTCCGTAATCTGCCATCTCTTGCCTTGCAGTTCATCCCCTGGCAGCCGAACGAGCCCTTGTGCGCTGAAATCAGAAAGATTTACGATGACCAGGAAGGACTCCTCTCCCAGACCCCCATGAACCAGACGGCATCAACGCCGAGTGCTGCGATGGCGTCCCACTCCGTTTCCGGGACGGTATGGAGGGTTACGGGAGCCTTTCGGTTCTTCCCTAACTCCTGGAGCCAGACCCAGGTATTGATCTCGTAGATAATCGGATAGCGGGACCAGGTAGCCATAGTCGTCTCCTCAATAACATGAAACATTTCCTCTACCGCGTTATAAAATCCTGAGGTTCTAATCCACAAAGAACTGTCTGGAATCATACATTATATCTTCATTTAGATTAATCCCTTAAAAGATTGAATTCAATAATATATTCAAGCTTTCTGCAGGACTCGTAATTTTGTGGAATTGGTGCGGGAATCGGGTGGTAATCCAGGAAAGGTTATGTCATGGACTTATTCCAGCATTTTGGGGGAGTAACAAAACCGGCAACTGGCTGGAAGAAGCGATCCGGTCTGGCCGGGAGAACCTGATTCTCCCGGATGAGGTCTGCAACGCCGTCGCACTGAATCTTCTGCCCGAACAACGGTTGATTGCCGTTCTCCGGCAGACCGACCGTTGCAGAAAGGCAGGGAATATTGAAGCTCAGGGCCTGATCAGCAGGCCGGCCGATCTCATGGAGCCGGCGATGTCGTACATGTTGGAAATCGTCCCCACGGCGATCTGATCGGTCAGATTGAAGAAGTTCACGCAGGTTCCGCAGACCAGAATTTCCACCCCGCCCTGGGCCAGCTGCTTGATGTCTTCAAGGACATCCGAGTCTTTGACCGTCAGTTTGACGCCGGAATTATAGAAGATGATCTTGTCCGGCAGCTTGTCGAGCTCCTGCAGGGCATGGAAAAATCCGCGGAAGAGCAGCCGACCCAGCTCATCATCGCCCTGCCCCATGGCATTGGAAGTGATCAGAATAACACAGGGTCCGGAAACCGAACCTCCAGCTGTCGCCTCTTGGGCCACGTCGCACACGATGTCCGGGGATTCCGTAATTCCTTCCGCTTTCCCTTCCCGGGTCAGAGAAAGGGTCCACGTGCGGTCCTTTTCCTCTTCAACCGTTACCTGACACCCCTGAGACTTTGCCAGGCGTTTCACGTTTTCTACGGCGGCGATATTGTCCACCCGGACTTTCAACTCGTTTTGTTGTTCCAGAGCCTTTTTCGTGAGAATGACGGGCTGCGGGCAGGCCAGCCCCCGGGCATCGATAAATTCCTCCATGGTCTTCTTCTCCTTTTTCACGTTTTGCGCCGGGCCTGCGCCGCCAGGCGGCTGACTGCCTCCAGGGCAGTAGATATCTGTTCTTCCGTATTGAAAGCCCCAAGACTGAAACGTGTCGTTCCCACCGGAAACGTCCCGATGGTCCTGTGGGCCGCGGGGGCGCAATGTAATCCGGGGCGGCACATGATGTCATCCTCTTCGTCCAGGGCCAAGGCAATATCCGCTGGGGATAACCCTTGAATGGCAAAGGAAACGATGGCAATCCGCCGGGATGGGGTTTCCGGGCCGAAGAGGACAAGCCCCGGAATGGTTTTCAGACCGTCGAGCAGCAATTCCGTGAGGTGAAACTCCTGAGCCCTTATCTTTGCGACTCCCCGCTCCAGAACGAAGCGCACTCCCGCTTCCAGTCCGGCCAGGCCGATGGCATTGGGTGTCCCGGATTCAAATTTATCAGGCATGAAGTCCGGCTGTTCCTCGAACTCGGAGCGGCTGCCTGTCCCCCCGGTCATCAGCGGACGGATCTGATCCTCCAGCCCTTTCCTGATATACAGACCGCCGGTGCCCTGGGGGCCATAAAGAGCCTTGTGCCCCGTGAAGGCAAGGAGATCAATTTCCAGTTCCTCGACGTTCAGAGGGAAGGAGCCTGCGCACTGGGCGGCATCGACGCAGAAGATCAGGTTGTTTTTGCGGGCGATCTTACCGACCTCCATGAGCGGCATGAGCGTTCCCGTTACATTGGAGGCCGATGTCAGATATATGGCGCGAGTATTGGGGCGCAGGGCCGGGGCAATATCCCCCGGATCCAATTCGCCCGTTGACGAACAGGGGAGAGCCGTCAGTTCAATGCCCTGTTTTTCCAGGATCCGCAATGGACGCATGACCGAATTGTGTTCCATACTGGATGTGATGACATGGTCACCGGTCTGGAGTAGCCCGCGGGTTGCCAGATTCAGCGCCTCCGTCGCATTTTTGGTGAACACCACCTGGAGGGAGTCCTCAATTCCGAAAAGCTCTGCAACGGCTTCCCGGGCATCCAGGACAATCCGCGCCGCTTCCAGGGAAAGCCTGTGTCCTGAACGGCCCGGATTCCCGCCGCTGTATCGGAGGCAGTGCTCCATGGCCCGGAAAGTTTCTTCAGGCTTGGGCCAGGATGTGGCCGCATTATCGAAATAGATGATGTCTTGAGAAGGCATCGAGTCCTTTCCTGAAACCGCCTGCCGGGAAGAATCAAGCAGGCTATAGTTATTTCATATGGTTATGTGATTTCAGTGCCAATAAAATATTGAACCTGCCTGGAGAAGTCAAATAACGTTTTTTTATGGAACAGCCTTTTGTATTCCTTTTAGGAAAGTATTGAAGGTGGAGTTGGATTTTTACGAAGGGAAGCTTTATGGAAGCCGGTAAATAAAAGATGCATTCAAGGGAGGAGATGATTAGGAAGGCAGGTGAAGTTTACTCATACTCCGCTGATAATTGGCATTCCCCATGCAGTGAAAAGAGATTGACAAGGTCCTCAAGTACATAATATGCAAAGGACAGTGGAAAGTTTCCTGATGGAAAACAACAAGGAGGGTTCAAATGAACATTTGCGGTAAGGGAAAAATGGGGCTGATGGTTTTTGCCGTATTTTTTGCGATATTTTATCTTCTTTCCTCAACGGCCGACGCGCGTGTCGGCGGAGGACGGTCCTTCGGAAGCAGGGGGTCCCGTTCCTTCAGCAGTTCACCAAGCTCTCCGTCACGATCCTACAATTATTCCCCATCGCGTCCTTCACCTTCACCTTCACCTTCACCTTATGCGGCTCCACAGCCACAACGCGGCAGCTTTTTGAGAAGCCTCGCCGGAGGTGTCCTGGGTGGAATGGCCGGTGCCTTTCTCTTCCGGAGTCTGGGCTTCGGCGGTGGAATGGGCGGTTTCGGCGGCGGGATCGGGCTGATGGATATTCTACTGCTGGGAGCCATCCTCTACGGGATTTACTGGTTTATCAAGAAGCGGCGGCAGGCGTCGACCGCCGCGAATTCCCCGATGGCCTTCGGGGGCTCGGACAGCAGGGATGCCTTCAATTCCGGCTCCTATGCTCCGCCGATCCGGGATATCCCCCCGGCGTCCGGCTATGATGCCGGTAACGGGCTGGATGCCATTCGGCAGGGAGATTATTCCTTTGATGAAAAGCGTTTCAAGGATGCTTCCCTGGACAACTTCTTTACGATCCAAGGCGCCTGGGCGAACCGCGATATGTCCGGTGTCCGAAACCTGTTGACGGATGAGATGTATAAGACGATTCAGCAGGATGCCGATGAGCTGCGGGCGAAAAACAGGATCAACAAACTGGACAATATTGCTGTCCGTTCCGTGGAGATCACCGAAGCCTGGAAGGAAGGCGGTCAGGATTTCATTACGGTAAGATTTTTTGCCAACCTTCTGGATTACACCGTTGATGAGGCCTCCGGCGAAGTGCTTGCCGGAAGTAAGACGGAACCGGTAAAGTTCGTGGAGTTCTGGACATTTACTCGACCGGCGGGAAACAACCCCTGGCTGCTTTCCGCGATTCAACAGGAAAGTTAGCCGGGAAGAAGACGGCGAGCCAGATCGTTTCCTGTGCCGGGTCGGTCCATTCCACCCGGTGCCGTACATGTGCGGGGATCAGGAGCGAATCGCCGGGTTTCAGAATCACCCGGTCGTCTTGCCCGGAAAAACTCAAACAGGCGCTTCCCCGGAGGAGCAGGACCCATTCCTGCTCCTCCGAATCGTATTCGAACCCCGGAGGCGAAGCCTGCCCCCGGGAAATAATCCGCTCTATCCGTACCGCCGGCGTTTCCAGCAGGTTGTCGAATTTTTCTTCCCCCAGGCTGTCGGGTATCCCCTCAAAAAGATTCTGAACAGTCCTCTCCATTCTTTCTTATTCCCGAAACTCAAACATGACCTTCTCATAAGGCTCAAACATCATCATGTGCAGATCCATGACATAGCGGTCTGTCATGCCCGAGATGTAATCCGCCAGGATTCGCCGTTTTCCGGAAGGGTCAGGCGCCTCGTCAAAACGGATCTTGAACGTCCGGGGAAGCATTTCCGGGCGTTTTTCCAAATGGTGGAAGATCCGCCGGATGATGAGTTTGCCTTTTTCGTTCATGATGCACACCTGCGGCTTTCGATAGACATTTTCAAAGAGATAGGTTTTGAGGGCGTCGAAGTTTTCCCAGATTCCGGCAGGGGCGGCCACAATATCTTCGGGGAAGTTTCTGGCCTCTTCAACCGACGAAATCCCGTGCTGTGCGATATTGCGGGAGGTCTGTTGAATGACGGCGATGTTGGCCTCCTCGATGAGGGTCCGGACAAGGATACGGGACTGAAGGACCGTGTCGGCCTGGAGAATATCGGGATATTTGGAGCGGCAACGTTCAAAGACACGCTTTACAAGAGGATTGTCCATGTTGCGCAGATCCTTCAGGCGCAGGTACCCGGCGTTGAGAGCGTCTTCCAGATCGTGGGCGCAGTACGCCAGGGGATCGGCGATATTGACGACCTGCGCTTCCAGGGACGATCGGGGAAAGTGATGAAATTCCGAAGGGGTGTCGGGATGATCGTGGGTCGTGTTATGCCGGGCGATCCCCTCGCGGGTTTCAAAGCAGAGGTTCAGGCCATCGTAGTGCTGGTACCGTTTTTCCAGAAAATCGACGACCCGGAGACTCTGCAGGTTGTGTTCGAAACCGCCGTCATCCTTCAGGAGATCGTTGAGGGTCTCCTCGCCGGCGTGGCCAAAGGGGGGGTGACCGAGGTCATGGGCCAGGGCAATGGCTTCACAGAGGTCTTCATTGAGCCTCAGGGCGCGGGCAAAGGTCCGGGCATGCTGGGAGACTTCCAGCGTGTGCGTGAGGCGCGTCCGGTAAAAATCCCCTTCGTTGATCAGAAAGACCTGGGTCTTGTGCTGCAGATCCTTGAAGACCTTGGAGTAAAGGATACGATCCCGGTCCCGCTGAAAACAGGAGCGGTAGTCGTCAGGCTCGTTGCCGTAAAGCGTCCGTCCAATGCTCTCGGCGCTCTTTGTCGCGTAGGGGGCAAGTTTGGTTTCTTCGGTTATTTCAATAAATTCCCTGGCTGTCATAGATGGAGTGACCTTTTCCTCGTTTCTTCCGCAAAGTTTATACGCCGCTTGGACCTATTGCAAGCGATACCTGGGAAAACCAGAGGGAATTCATTTTTCGGACGGGTGGGCCTCTCTTTCTCCGGGGGAATTCCGGCAGAAAATTAGAAATTCGTGTGTTCAGCCATGATTGGTACAAAAAAAGCATGAATCTGAATTGACGATTCAGGCTTTTTCCTGGACAGAGACCCGTTTCCCGGATGGGAAAGGACTCGATAACGGTTATGAATTCTTCTGCTTCCTGCGCTATCTCCGATTTACGGATTTTCCCCTCGGTATTTTTCTCCGCTTTCTCGACACCAGACAACTATTTTCAGGATGGCAAGGATTGAAGGGAGGACAGGTTCATGCGGTATGTTTTTGGCGTACTTTGCCTGGTTTTATTTCTCAGCTGCAATGCCCAGGCTGCGTCGAACGAAGAAGCGGCAACGGTTAAGAATTGTTCGGGGTCTGCATTGATTGTCCGGCAGAATATAACGCTCCCGGTCAAAAAACACGACAGGATCTTTGCCGGTGATGTGCTCCGAACCGGCCGTGACGGAACGATGGGCGTCATTTTCAAGGACAATACCACCCTGTCCCTTGGCCCCCGCAGTGAACTGGCCATCGACGAGTTTCTCTTCTCACCGTCCCAGGGAAAACTCTCGATTGTGACCAGGATGCTCAGAGGCACCGTTGCCTACGTTTCGGGCGTCATTGCAAAGCTTTCCCCTCAAGCCGTACGTTTTGAAACCCCCACGGCAACCATCGGGATTCGCGGGACAAAGTTTCTGGTTAAAGTCGAAGGAGAGGAGATGGAATGAAATATCCGACGATCATACTCCCTGGCTTGGTCCTGCTGCTCTTTCTGGTAGCCTGTGCAACCCCGGAGGTCAAAACTCAGGCCGCCCCTGTTCCTGCTGATACAGCTAGAACTCAGGTTGTTCTTCTGCCCGACCCTGACGGAAAGGTGGGAGAAATCACCCTCAAGAATAAAGGCGGGGTGCAGAGGATCACCAAAGCCGGGCATATGGCGGAGACAGGGGACGCGGTTCCCGCCGGCTCCTCTCAGGCCCCGATGGCCAAGGAGGATATTGACAAGATCTATGGGGCTGCCCTTTCCGCACTGCCGGAGCGTCCGAAAACCTTCATCCTTTATTTCAGAACGGATTCCACCGAACTGACGGAAACATCGCGGAAAACTCTCTCTTCCGTCAAGAATGCCGTCGATTCCCGGCAATCACAGGATATCAGTGTCATTGGTCATACGGACAGAACAGGGAAGAAACCGTATAATTTTTCCCTCTCCCGCAGCCGGGCTTTAAAAGTCAAGAAAATCCTTGTTTCAACAGGCGTAAACCCTGCCACCATTGAAATCGGATACCATGGAGAAGCCAATCCCCTGATCAAAACCCCCGATGGCGTTGCGGAGCCGAGAAATCGGAGGGTCGAGGTGACCGTCCGGTAATTATTCTCTTATTCAGCCGCTATCCCCTGTGGTTCTCTGCTTGATGCAGTGTTTTTATCTTTTTCCCTTTCTTGAACGTTCCGCAAAATGAAGAAATCCTACCCTTCGAAGGGAGGGTTGAGGAACTTCAGGCGCAAGAAGAAGGTCGGACAGAGTTATCGGATTGTATTTGCAAGGGGATACGAATGATATAGGACGGCAGTCTGTCTAGACTACCGTCCTGATCTTTCAAGGATTGAAACGGTTGGGCTTCTACTTCTTGAATTTTCTCCTTATGACCGCCAAACCGGCAAGACCGGGACCGAGAAAGAGAATCGCGCCGGGCAGAGGAACGGGCTTGGCTGCTGTGATGAGGTAAGCTTCTGCGAGTTCCATATACGCCCCGGCGTGGTAATTGTCACCAAGTTGAAGAAACAGTTTGCTGTCGGCGAGTCTGTCCCACGTCGCCGTCCCATAAGACGCAGTGCCATGGAGGAAGTCCGTGCCGCCGTAGCCAGCGTAACTGTAACTGTAATCATAACCCGTTGGGGAGAACTTAAGTTCCGTATAAAGCCACGTGTTATCGGAAATTTGGTATCCCACATAGTGCCATGCAACAGTAAATGCACTGGAATTAGTAACCGTACCTGCCGCGTCACGGGTTCCTACATAGATTCCGGCATAACTGCCGTTCCCATTTAGTTTCCACTGAAAGCGCAATGTGGCATCATGGAAATCATAATCCGGCGTGGTTTCGAGTCCCAGTATCCAGTTTGTGCCTCCGGTGGCCGTGGTCTTTGTTCCTACGAGATGACCCTCCAAATTCTGCATTACAGTTGCAGGGGCTGTGTTCCAGACGCCGAGAGTATAACGGTCCCAGTCTGCAGGATTCAGGGAAACGTTGATAACCGCCGCAGAGGCCATCATAGGTATGCCAACGATCAATAGAAGAACACCTAAGATAGAGCTGACCTTCTTCATAAGTTCCTCCCTTCTTTAAGAACATCGTAATAGTTGCATTAGCAAGCATCTGAGCTGAGCAGTCTATGCCTTCTTAAACCCAGGCTTACCCTTGTCGCTATACTTAAACCCCATGATATAAATACAGGATGATAAATCGTTATACAATCGGGCAAACTACTGATTTATTGTTAAAAAAATCGGTATGACAGGATAAAATCGGGATTAGCTGGGTAAGTGTAAGGATTAATCCATAATTCCTTCTGAGCGGATAGCCGTCATTTGGTTATGGCGGCTATCTGTTATGTTCCATTCTCCATGCTTTTTTCCCATGATGGCGGGCATGACAGCATTTTGCCATTTTTCTCTCGGTGATTATTCCCTGTGTCTATAATAGGAAGGGGGAAGGCTGTTGCAGATGGTTTGCGCCGCTTCTTCGATGCAGGACCGAATGGCCTGTTCCATAGGGGTGTTCTTGAAGCTCTCGATGCCGATAGGGAGCGTCATATTCTTCACTTGAGGGCTCAGCTGCAGACTCGTTGACGAGCCCGTCGCACTGCCGGTGATCCTCCGGGTAATGATCAATCTGCCTGTTGCCACATCGACCACACGGATATCGATGGCGATGTGGGATTCTCTTGAAGACCGGCCGAGGGTGAGAGGAACGCCCTTGATCGGGACCCCTATGCCGAAGCCGGTTCCGCCGGCTTCGATCTCGAATTCCGTTACCGCGCCATAGACCATAAGATCAGCCACATCCATGCGTCCCGCAGGAATGGCCAAATCATTCCGCGCCATTGACGATCGCGATAATGCCTGCTCGGCGGCAAGACCTCTCAGATCGAGCCGCTCGACAACGATAAACCTGCCCGTACCGTGGAGGGCCGTGAGAAACATCTCTCGCAGCCCATCACCGATCGCACTGGTTGCATTGGCTGCCTTGACCTGGAAATCTCCCACAGTGAGCGCGGCCTTGGGTGCTGATTGAGGGGCGGTGGCCGGCGACAAAGACAGTTGAGTGACCGGTTTGGGAATTTCCTGTTTCTCCTGAGCAGGAGGCTCCTGGGGGATGCCTGCCGGCGAAGGCGTTTCAATCTCCCTGTATTGCTGAGGTATGGCTGCCGGGGCCGTGCCTGGGCGGACTGACCCCTCCGTCTCCTGTCTCGTCTCATGCCCGGGTTGGGGTTGCCGGGTTGACAATTCGGGGCGGATTTCCGGGGAAATGTTCGTGGGGAGCCTGTTTTCGGATTGGAGCTTGATCTCCTTCTCCCAACCGTCCCGGGTCACATTGATCAAGATGCTCCCGCCCGCGGGAAGCGTCCTGGAGATGCTCTCGAATTCAGCGGGGGAGAATATTTTGCGTCCTTCAGCGAAGGTGATGACGTCCCCCTTTCGCAGACCGGCGTTGTAGGCGGGTCCACCCTGGTCGACATCGGTAATCAGCGCACCATGTCCCGGCGGTTCCTGGGCAGGTTGCTGAGAAAGAGAAAATCCGAACCATGGTGCTGCGGGCAGCTTCGGCGCCACGTCATTCCAGGGCGGGAGCCGGACCGTCTTTTCCCAGCCGTCCCTGCTCACCACAAGGATCATCGATTGATTTGTCGGAAACTGTCTGATGATGTCGATGAGGTCCTGGGTGTTCCTGATGGTATTGCCTCCCGCCTGGAGAATGACATCGCCCGGCTTGATGCCTGCTTTTGCGACGGGAGAGTCTTCGGAAAGGCTGAGAATTTCAGCGCCACCCCCGGCCCAGTTGCGCACCTTCAGAATCCCGTACCCGCTTGCAGGATCAGAGAAAGCCACCAGCAGCAGGAGCAGAAGAAGCGAGAAGCAAGCCAATTTTCGAGCCATCTTGTTCCTCCCTCTTTTCAAGAACCTTTTTGATTATTGTTTGGACTGACGGCAGTTCCATTTTTTCTGGGAATTGTCGTACCAGCCGAATTCCCTTACACAGTAACGGTCTGACCCGATACTCGCCATAACGCCCGGGGCCATGGAGAGATAGCCTCCCGTATAGAAGCCGGTCATCTTGCTGCATGTGGTTTGCAGCGCTTCCTGTTCAGTGGCGTAGGAGCCGAGTATGGTCACCTTCTTGTTTGCCTTGCGGAGACTTTCCTCCGTCGTTCTGGTGAGCATCAGGATGCACCACCATCCCGGTGATTCACAGTTGTGCCAGACGTACCATTTCATTGCGGGCATGGGAGTAAGGGTTGTTGTGGAAGAGGGCTTGGTCGTTGGAACCGACGGGGTGGTTGTTTTCGTCGTCGTTACGGGTGAGGTCACAGACGGAGAAACGGGTGTCGTCGTCGTTTTTGTTGTGGGGGTGGAAGTGCCGCCTTGCCGGTGCCGTGATGACTGATCACCGGTTCCGGTTTCTGCCGGAAGAGACTGTCGCAGGGTGGACGCAGAGCCGGCAACCCCCGAATACGAGGTCGCCGTCCCTGTCGACCCCGTGGTGCCGGTGGTGGTTGTGGATGAGGAACTCCCCGCCCGTGAACTCCGCTGCTGTTCCCGTTGATCGAAGAGGGAGAGGACTTCGGCCGGTGTCTGACCGGGCATGCCGCCCACTGCGCGGCCGGTAGACGGATCGCAGCGTCCGCTCGGGTAATTGGCGCCTATAAACCGCTCGGCAGCGACGGCCCCGAGGAAGGGGCCCCCGAGGGAGATGTAGGAGGCCGCATTGTTGTCCGTGCCGTAGACGACTTCTCCCGTGTTCCGCTTGCAGAGGACCCAGTAACCGCCGCCACCGGTCGTGGCAGAGCGCAGGCCGGATACACAGGCGCCCGTCTCGGGGTTGCACGTTCCCGAGGGGCAGTTCTGTTTGATCCAGAGGAGGGCGTCAGACCCGCTCAGGAGCGGACCGGCCATGGTGAAATAGAGGATGAAATCCTGATTCTTTCCGTAAACGATCGAACCATCCCTCTTGTTGCAGAGCACATAATATCCCTCCACTCCCGTCGGTGCGGCAGCCGGTGACACCGCCGGTTTTCCCGCGGAAGTACACCGCCAGTTGGGGCAATTCCCCTGGATCCACTGGAACGCGTCGCGCTCGGCAAAGAACGGTCCCGCCATGGCGGCGAAGCGGGACGAGTTCGCGATATCCGCTGAATTCCTCGAGACCGTGACCTGTCCGGTATTCTTCTCACACAGGACATAGGAGCCGCCGACAGGGCTGCCGGTACGGGGCTTCGTGGCGCACTTCCCGGTGCCGGCTTCGCAGAGCCAGCTCGGGCAGTTGGTGTCGATCCACCAGCGGGCCGTCCGGGGTCCTTCGAAAGGACCGCCCATGACCCAGTGAGTCCCCCGGTCAGGATTCTCGCAATAGACAACAATTCCATCACTCTTCCGGCATGCGGCATACCACGTATACATCTCGGGTGTTGCCGGTTGCGCCTGGCTGCCCGTCCGGTCTGCATGGCTGATCGCCGGCGTCCAGTCCGGTATCTCAACAAAGACTTCGGCGGATCCTCTGACCTCCTGGAAGGTTGACGTAATCGTGACTTGCTGATCGAACCTGAGATTCCCCGGTGCCGTGTAGGTGTTGGCCGGGCCCGGTTGCCAGACGGCCCTGCCGGTGACGTCCTCCGTACTTCCATCGCTGTAAAAGGCCGTGGCCCTGAAAGTCACCGTTTCATTCGGCTTGAGGGTTGTTCTCCCGGGGTTGACAACGATTCTGTCTAAATGGGGCCTTTCCGGCGGAGGGGGGCCACGCAAAGGGTCGTCGGTCAGGATGTGGATCTCTGCCTGCCACTGGTAGCCGAGTTGGGCCGTCGTCGCGTCGTTTCCGGGGTTCTCAAGGGTGAGAAGGATTACCCGCCTTCCGCCTGTGCCGTCACCGGGAAGCAAGGGCACTTCAAAGGTCTGGGGCCTGTCATCCTCTTTCCCCCAGGTCAGCGTGCCGGACACGGGGATATAGTCCTTTCCCGAGACGGCCGTCCTGTTCTCGCTGAGGTACCCGACCGTGAGCTGTCCTGTCTTCCCGCCAATACGGTTTACCGTAACCACGGCCTTGCCGGTGTAACTCCTCACCTCGAAGACACCCTGGGCAAACTCGACTTTCTGTACGGAGCTGCTGCCGGGGCTGCTTCCCGTGCCGCTGCCGCCCTCGATGGAGACAGTCGCCGTACCTGTACCTGCGATATGCGCACCATGCGTGGGGTTTTTCAGGACAACCGAAAAGGTTGATCCCCCAGGGGGCTGTGCCCTGTCAATGAGCGGAATGGTGATTCCCCTCAGGGTGTTGTCGGCGCCTTCCCATGTGAACGTGCCGGAAGAACCGCTGTAGGCCGTTCCCGCCTTCGCGGTGCCATCATGAGTTTGGTATTCCACGGTCACCCTTCCCTTGGTGAAGCCTTGCCGCTGGACCAGGAGCACGGCTTCCCTGCTCTTCTCATCAACAGTTATCCGGTCCTGCACAAAGCCGATCTGACCGCCCATGTCCTTGTCTTTGATGATCAGGTGGGCTTCCGTCGGCCATACCAGGACGGCGTTTCCCCGGACGTTTTTGAGCCGGAGGATCACCTCCTGGCTGCCTTCTTCCCGGTCGTCATTTTTGATGAAAACGATCAGGTCCTTCACGAAAGCCTGCCCGTTCTCCCACTTGAGGGTCTTTGTTTTCAGCGTAAACTTATCGCCTTCTTTGGCCGACCCGACCGGCTGCGCCTCAATGTCCACCGTGACATCCTGCATGCCGGTGCCTTCCCGGGCGATCTTGATTGCCGCTTCACCGGCATCCTCGTCGACAGCGTACTCTACCCTGTAAGGGCTCTTTGACCAGGAAAAGAAGACCTTGTCCGGATTCTCTTTTCGGCATACGACCACTTCTCCGGCCTTGTATTTCGGATGGTCGGACAGGATTTTCTCCACCGGTTCGGCATTGGAACCGGACCGGTAGCTGAAGACTGGCATGAGATGGAGGTCACTGGCCGAAATGGTTTCCGGCGACCTCGATCTTCCAGGTATGGGAAGTTCATCTCGGCTTTCAAAGTAACTCTCAATCAGTCCTGCTTTGTCAACAACTCCCGAGTGTTCGGTGCCGAAGATGACGACGTCGCCGGGGTGCAACGCCGGAACCTTTTTGTAAGGATAGCACGAGTAGTGCTGCTCTCTGAGATAGCCCCGGACGAGCTTGAGGGACGTATGGTTCCTGTCCTGACCAGTAAGCTTATAGTAGGTAAAATCATGGCACCATGTGATGGCGAAGGCTATGTTGGGTGGGGAAACAAAAAGCACGAGGGTCAGAAGGATAACCAGACTTGCGAGGAGTCTGGCGGAAGTGCCACGGAAGTCCAAGAATGCCATCGTCTACACTCCTTTCACGTAAACCCCGTTCCTGCTGGGGTGGTTGATCGAGAAGCCTGTTTCGGCAACCAAGGCTTACAGCCTTTCCTGGTTCCTGGAAATAATCTAATTACAGCAGGTTATCACTGCCCGCACAGCGTGTCAAGGAGGCTGACGATATGAAAGCCACTTATTTTGAGGATTGGTGTTTTCGGTTTTTCAGGCAGAGAATTCTACCGCCCACCACCGGACGAGCTGGCACATATATGTGCCAGCTCGTCCGAACGCAACTTTTTTGTGTCTTTGCCGCGGGTCTTCCGGCCGCCCTTTTCGACTTCTTTCGATAAGGGATACGCTATCTATATAGCTGGAATCATTGCTTTATATCAATTATTTCTGCCCTTGGGCCAGTCTTTTCTCCTGTTGGCACGTTCATTGACCAATGTACGGAGTAATCTTTCGTCAGGAGTGAAGAGGGGCGGCCTTTAGCAAGAGGTGCCGTCTGCTCTCCTCAGCTTGTTGTGGAGTGATCTGCCTCGCTCCGGGATTTTATGAACTTTCACGCTTTCAACAAGGCCACGGAATTATTTTTTTAAAAAAGGAGGAAAGGCAATGGAAAACCGGAAACCTCTTTTTTATGACGTGACGTTAAGGGACGGAAACCAGGCTTTGAAGAATCCCTGGAATTTCCGACAGAAGGAAACCATTTTCATGCAGTTGCTGAAATTGGGCGTGCAGGCCATCGAGATAGGATTCTCCGGGTCGAGCAGTATGGATTTCAAGGCCTGTCGCCATCTCGCGTTGATCGCGCCGCCGGGGGTCGTCGTTTCCGGATTGGCACGGGCGAAGGAAAAGGACATCCTGAAAGTCGCCGAAGCGTTGACAGGCGCGAACCGGAAGAGAATTCACACTTTTATCTCCTTCAGCCCCTTTCATATGGAAAATGTGCTCAAGAAATCTCCCGCAGATGTCCGGAAGATTGCCGTGGAAGCGGTGGGGTTTGCCCACAGTCTTCTGGGAGAGGGCCAGGAGATCCAGTTTTCCGTGGAACATTTTGGGGATTGTTCCGAGAACCTCTCTTTTGTGATTGATTCCCTTCAGGAAATCGTGGAAGCGGGGGCAACCATTATCAATCTCTCCAACACAGTGGAACGGACCCGCCCGCTGATATTTGTCGAGCTGATGAAAACCGTCTTTGAAAATCTTCCTGAAGGGGTGATTCCTTCCGTTCACTGCCATAACGATCTGGGCATGGCGACCGCCACCGCCGTAGAGAGTTACTTTGCCGGTGCGACCCAACTGGAATGCAGCCTCAATGGTCTTGGAGAACGGGCCGGAATTGCGAATCTTTACGAAGTCGCCATGAGCCTTCATAACTGCGGTGTCGAGGTTCGCCTGGACATGTCAGGATTTTATGAGGCGGCCAGGCTCCTGGCCGGGATGTCGCAGATTCCCATCCCTGAAAAAAGTCCGTTGATCGGATCAGATGCCTTGGTGCATCGAAGCAGCATTCACCAGGACGGCGCCAGCAAGACCGCCGGAATGAAAAAAGGGGCGTATCGGCCTGTGGACCCGTCTCTGATCGGGAGGAGCGAAAGCGAGAGGATGGGCTTTACGAGTCAATCCGGGAAAATGGCCATATATGAAATGATCCGCAGGGCCGGTTATGCGATTACGGTGGAAGACGCCGTGAGAATCCTGCCTACGGCTAGGAAAAAGGCCGAGAAAATCGGGGAGTTGTCCCTGGAAGTTCTTCTGGATCTTTACATCCAATCGGTAAAGTCCCACTGATCCATCCGAGGCGGAAGCAAAGAGGATAGGCATATATTGTTTTTATCCCCTTGTTTGCCGTGGGGCTTATTCCGTTTCCCTTTGGGCGGCGATTATCGGAGACTCTGCAAGCGAGAAGTGGCCACCCACGGATGTGTCCCCTTTGCCGGGAGCAACGTCCTTATTCATCGAGCGTTTTTGAAGAAGCTCTCCGGTTTCATAGAAAACGAGCACATGGATGACCTTAGGAAACAGGGCCGGTTTGCCGTGTATCTCGGAGCGGCGTCCCAGCCCCACAGGGAATCCATCTGAGTTTCCGATTTCCAGCATTTCTTCTTTCATCAGATAAAATACCATCCCCGAATATATCCGGGCAGGAAATCCTGTCAATCGTCTCTCAAAAAGAAGGTTTACGGCTCATTCTTGGTCATCACATCCTTTCTTTCCAGCCTTTTAATCCTGGATTCGAGGTTTTCAAGCCGTGAAAGACGGTCGAGCAAGACGGCTATGGTGGCATCCTGTTCGGCAAGGATCTTCTTCTGGGCATCGACTATCTTTGCCTTTTCCTTAATGGCCGTTTCCTGACGGTCTATCGTATCGGTCCGCCCGAGTATGATCGTCTGTCGCTCCTTTATCGCCTTGACGAGCACGGGCATAAGCCTGGTATATGAAACAGACTTGTAGCCGTTGCCGTCTGAACGGACTATTTCGGGGAGTACGGTTTCCACCTCCTGCGCCAGCAGGCCGATGTCTCTACCGTGATTAGTCGAAGGACCGGTATTGTCGTCCACCTTTAAGGCATAACTGACTCCCTCCAACTTCAGAGTCTTGGCGAGGGACGACTGAAGCGGCTCGATGTCCTTCTTGAAACGCGCATCGGAAGACTCGGAGATTGTGCCGTTGATAACCACCTTCTTGGCGCTGAAGTCTCCGTAAATGAGCGGATAGGTCGTGTTTGTATTGGCTATATAAAGCTTATAAGAGCCTTTTTCTTTTGCTCCTGCGGAATTGCCGATGAAGACGTTGTAACTGCCTTCGCTGTAACCACCAGCCCCGTTTCCGACAGCGACATTATATACCCCTGTGGTATTCAGATAGGCCGCCACGTTCCCGATATAGGTGTTTCCCTTACCGGTTGTGTTGCCCGACCCCGCCGAACGCCCTATGAAGGTGTTCTTTTTCCCGGTGGTGCTGGCATAACCCGCCTGGTATGCCACGAAGGTGCTGTCAATGCCTGTCGTGTTACTGTAGCCCGCCTCATGCCCGAAGAAACTATTTTTTGAGCCCGTGGTGTTGGATGCCCCTGTCTGATATCCGAGAAAATTGTTGTAGCCGCCCGTGGTGTTTAAATAACCGACGCCGTTTCCGATGAAATTGTTGTAGTCGCCGGAGTTTCCGTTCAGGGAAGAGGTGTTCGCGCCTATGGAACCGATAACGGTGTTATAGCCGCCTGTGGTGTTGAATATGCCCCCGATGTACCCAATGAAGATGTTGTGGTTTCCGGTGGTGTTTTGAGAACCCGAGTGACTGCCCAGGAAGTTGTTATAGCTGCCCGTGGTGTTGGCGTCGCCGGAGGCATGCCCCAGGAAGTTGTCGTAGCTGCCGGTGGTGTTATTTTCCGCGGTATGCGACCCGATGTAGTTATTGTAACTGCCCGAGGTGTTGCTGAAACCCGCAGAGGATCCGAAGAAGCTGTTGTATAGGCCCGTGCCCGGTGTTTCGGGAATGTCTTCGGTACATGCCGGTTCATCGGTTGCTTCGGTCCTGAGATTGCGGGCGGAGCACTCGCCGTACCACGTGTTTGTCGAGCCCTCGTAGCCCGCCCAGGCGGAACATGAAAGTGATAAAAGGGTCAAAATAATCCATGGAAATAGTGTCCTTTTCATAAATAAGCCCTCCATTCAGCCGGGACTATTTCCGCGCGGTCAGGTCTTTGCCTTCAAGCCTGCTGACCCTGGCCTCAAGACTTTCGAGCCTCGCGATCCTTTTGTTTAATTCAGTTATGGTAGCCTGACGTTCCGCAAGCGCCTGCTGCTGGGCCTCAATAAGCTTGCCCTTTTCCTCAAGCTCTTTCTTTTGCCTCTCGACCGTCTTCTCCTGCTCGACGGCCATCCGCTGCTGCTCCTTTATCGCCTCTACGAGCACCGGCGCCAGCCTGTCGTAGGAGACGGATTTATAGCCATTGTCGTCCGTGTGAACAACCTCCGGGATCACTGCCTCCACTTCCTGCGCGATCAGGCCGATGCTCTTGCCTCCGGCAGGACTCCCGATGTTATCAACGTCTTCCTTGACGGTATAGCTGACCCCATTGAGCCTCATCGTCTTATCGAGGGACGATTGAAGCGGCTCTATGTCCTTCTTGAGGCGCACATCGGAAGACTCGGAGAGGGTACCGTAGATAATCACCTTTTTGTCGCTGAAGTCGCCGTAAATGAGCGGATAGGTCGTGTCTGTATTGGCTATGTAAAGTTTATAAGAGCCTTTTTCTTTTGCTCCTGCAGAATTGCCGATGAAAACATTGTAACTGCCCTCGCTGTAGGCGCCAGCCCCGTTTCCGACAGCGACATTATATATCCCTGTGGTATTCAGATAGGCCGCCACGTTCCCGATATAGGTGTTTCCCTTGCCGGTTGTGTTACCCGACCCAGCCGAACGCCCTACGAAGGTGTTCTTTTTACCGGTAGTGTTGACATAGCCCGCTTGATACCCGAGAAAGGTATTATCTATACCGGTGGTGTTGGCGGCGCCGGCGCCATGCCCGAAGAGGCTGTTTTTTCCCCCCGAGGTATTGGACGCCCCTGCCCGATATCCGAGAAAATTGTTGTAGCTGCCGCTGGTGTTATCGATGCCCGCCTTATATCCAATGAAGTTGTTGTAGCTGCCCGTGGTGTTCTTCTTGCCTGCCAGGGAGCCGATGAAGTTGTTATATTGACCCGTGGTATTGGATAGACCCGCCTCCATGCCCACGAAGCTGTTGTAGCTTCCGGAGGTGTTGGCATTTCCCGCATAAGGGCCGATAAAGGTGTTATATGAGCCTGTATTTACCTTGCCGGCATATGGTCCCATAAAGGTGTTCCATATGCCGGTGGCGTTCAAACCTGTTTCATAACCGATGAAGGTGTTTCCGGTGCCGGTTGAGCCATATCCCGCATAAGCCCCGAAAAAGGCGTCGAAGGTGCATGAGCTGGTGAGACTCGCGCCTGCGCTGAGACCATATACGGTATTCCCGGACTCGGTCCCTGCCCGGGCGATGCCTGCAGTCAATATGCACACCGATATTAGGACCACAAACAGCTTCTTTTTCATGAGATCAAGCCTCCTTGATAAGGGATTGGTTTATAGAACGAGTTAGAAATTCGTCTGCTCCGCGAGATTCGAACACATCCCTGGCACTCTAAGGGAGCGAAGCTTAAAATTTCCCCCCAACTCTGTCAATAGGGAGAAGCCCGTATTTTCCTGAGAAAAGTCCGAAAAATGTGTAAAGATATGTAAAGGTTGCATTCGTTTACAGGCTGGTTTTCCGCCATGATGTGTCCGGCAGGGAGATACGCACAAAAACACAGAACGTTGAGGAGAGAAAAGATGATGAAATGAAATAACAGTAATCCGGTTTCCTGATCGACGCGATGATGTCAGCAGTCCTTCTGCTGCAGATCCGTTTTGAAATTCCTGCCCTTTCTCAAGAGTTCATCAAACCTGCGAAGAAGAGTGCAACTCTGTGCCAACCGGCTCTTCTCCTGAAGTTATATCACTGTATTTACTGAATATTATTTCTCTGCGCAACAGCCGGGAAAGGTGTTCCATCTTCTCATGTCATGCATTTCTAAAATCCCTGGGAAAGACAGGTCTAAGCCGGCGCCCTGTCATCCTACAAAATTGTAGAGTAGATTCGGCAAATAATTACAAATTTGTTCAACTTAAGGGTTTTTTCGCCTCTGAAATAAATGAAATATCAATAATATTAATCAGATACTTGTTCGGCATGGCCTTCGCTTAATAGAGAGGTAACGATTACCGGAATCGTCTTCAGAACAGAATACGAAATAAGCTTTAGGAGGATAAAATGTGAAAAAGTTATTTTATATCAAATTGTTGTTGGTCAGTTTGCTGGTCTCTGGTCTGTTGTGCCTTTCCGTTGCGCCGCTCTTTGCCGAGGAAGAAAAGCCAACAGGGGATTTTTCCGTATCGGCATTAAGCAAGTATGTCTGGCGTGGCCAGGAACTCAGCCGGGACAGCGTCGTGATTCAACCTTCCATGACTGTCGGCTACAAAGGATTTGCCGTCAATGTCTGGGGAAACCTGGACACGGACCCCTATGTGGCAAGCTACAAGGATGACAGCGAAAACTGGACGGAAACGGATGTGACCCTTTCCTATTCAAAGACCCTGGGGCTCTTCAACCTGGGCGCAGGCTACATTTACTATGGCCTTGCCGGGTCCAATGAAAATGGAACGGATATCCACGATTCCCAGGAGATTTATGTCTCCCTGGGGCTGAACACGCTTCTCTCGCCGACGTTAACGGTCTACAAGGAAATTGACTATTACCACCAGTGGTATTTCCTGCTGGGAATCTCCCATACCTTCGAGTTTAGCAAGATGGTCTCGCTGAAACTTGCGGCCACGGCGAGTTATCTGCTCAGCGAGGATGAAGAAACCTATCCCGAATATAATGGAGATGCTGAACCGACGAAGGAAAAATTCAGCAACTTCCATGATGGGACCTTAACGGCCAGCCTGCCCATCAAGGCGAGCCAGTATGTCACGGTCACTCCGCTCATTTCCTATGTCTTTCCCCTTTCCGGGGATGCAAAGGATGAAATGAAGGGAAGAGGGCTCACGACAGAAAAACCCTCAGACCGCGACAGTTCATTCCTTTATGGCGGCGTGACTGTGAGTTTCACGTTCTGACAAGAAACCGCTGAATCCGGGCCTGGCCCCCGATAACGCCGGATTCAGCGGATTTCCAGGACACGGATTTTGAAGCCTTTGAATGATTTTTTTGGTCCTTTCTTGCCAGCAGGCTTGGTCCTAAGCACCGCTCTTTCCCGGTTTTTCTCCGGAGGAGCGGTGCTTGGGTTTTAAGAGGAAACGGATGATTTCGCGTGAAATAAAGGAGCTGTCGCTCCTCTTTGAGATCAGTCAGAAACTGAGTGAGACCCTCGATTTGAAAAAGGTCCTGGCCCCGATCCTTCAGATGATGGCGGACCACATGGAGATGTTGCGGGGTACGCTTACCATTCTCAACCGGAGCACCGGAGAGATTTTTATCGAAGAGGCCTATGGGCTCATGCCCGAAGAACAGGCCAAGGGGAAATACCTCCCTGGTGAGGGGATTACCGGCCGGGTCATCGATACCGGTCAACCCGCCATTATTCCCAGAATCTCCAATGAGCCCCTTTTTCTCAATCGGACCGGCTCAAGAAAAAATCTGAATAAGGAAGACATTTCCTTCATCTGCGTTCCCATTAAAATCGGTCCTGAAGCCATCGGAGCACTCTCTGTCGATCGTCTCTTCAATAAGCGGATCTCCTTTGAGGAAGATGTGCGACTGCTGACGATCATTGCCTCGAGCATCTCTCAGGCCGTACGCCTGCGCCAACTTGCCGAAGAAGAACTGGACAAGGTCAGGGAAGAGAATTCTCGTCTTCAGAATGAGTTGCGGATCAAGTTTGCCCCGAAAAACATCATCGGCACCTCGAAAGCCATGCTGGAGGTCTACGATCAAATCAATAAGGTCTGCCAGGCAAACACGACGGTGCTGATTCTCGGAGAAAGCGGCGTCGGCAAGGAGCGGGTGGCCCATGCTATCCATTATTCATCCAAACGGGCCCGGGGACCTTATATCGCCATCAATTGCGCCGCACTGCCGGAATCGCTGATCGAAAGTGAACTCTTCGGCCATGAAAAAGGCGCTTTCACCGGAGCGATAGGAATCCGTAAAGGAAGGTTCGAGATGGCGGAGAAGGGCACGCTGTTCCTCGATGAAATCGGAGAGCTTTCCCTCGCCCTGCAAGCGAAACTGCTCCGGGTCCTTCAGGAGAAGAAATATGAACGGGTCGGGGGAGGGATGTCCCTCAGGGCGGATGTCCGGATTATTGCCGCGACGAACCGCAATCTTGAAGAGCTTCTCCAGGAGGGAACGTTCCGGGAGGATCTCTATTACCGCCTGAATATCTTTCCCATTGTCGTTCCCCCTCTGCGGGACCGTAAAACGGATATCCCTCTTCTGGCCGATTATTTCATCGAGAAGTATGCCAGGGAAATCGGAAAGGAAATCGTCCGGATCTCCACCCCGGCGATCGACCTGCTCATGTCCTACGCCTGGCCGGGCAATGTCCGGGAACTGGAGAACTGCATCGAACGGGCGATTCTCCTGAGCACGGACGGAGTCATTCAAAGCTATCACCTCCCCCCACGCCTCCAACGGGAGGAGATTTCGCAGGGCACAAAATGCAGGGGGGCCTTCAAGGCAATGATCGCCGCCTATGAGCAGGAAATCCTCCTGGAAGAACTCAAACGGTGCCGCGGGAACATGGCCAGAGCGGCCCGGGCCCTGGGGATGACGGAACGGGTCATGGGGTTGAGGATTGCCAAGTACGGCATAGACCCTGGGCTCTTCAAGTAAACTTTATTTCCTCTTCCAGCATATTTGTTGCCAACTATTTCGTTGGTAAAAATGGTTGGCAACAATCCATCATAATTGCGATACACGAAATGGTTCTTATGAAATTGGTTGTGCCATCCAAATAAAACATTCCTGTCGCTGAAGTATAAATATTCAGACTATAGTCTGTGGATTTATACTTTCCCTTCCGCCATGATGCACCGATGCAAGCAATTGAAAGATCAACAACTGCAGAGGAAGAGCCTTTAGCAAAGGCATTTGGCATGACATTGCGCCACCTGCGTCAAGATTGTGGATTGTCCCAGGAGTATCTTGGTTTCAAAAGCGGATATCATCGTACCTACATCAGTCTCCTTGAACGGGGGAAGAAAAGCCCCTCTCTGCAGACCATCTTCAGATTGTCGGAAGCACTCAACATCGATCCATCCGAACTCATCAAACAGGTTCAGTCCAGAAATGATGAATTCATCTAAACCCTAAAGGCTGGTAATGATTAGATTATGAAGATCGTACAGATTGAGCGAATCATCGATGCGGGAACTTTTTCACAGTCGGAGGAATGGCAAACTATTGAATTGCAGATTTTTCAAGCAATAAAGTCTATTGAATGGCCACCGGGCTCCGGATCATTCACATTGTTTAATGAACCGGGTAAGAAACGCGGACAGGGGAGCGGCGTTAAACCTATAAAGAAGGCCTGCATGCAGAAGTTGCAATCCTTTGGATGGCAATTGGAAACGCCCGTTGATATAGCGACCGTCAGAAGGCCGGGACCTATGGATGCCACGTGCCGCGTAAGAAACCGCCTTTTCTGTGTGGAGTGGGAGACAGGAAATATTTCTTCAAGTCACCGATCGGTTAACAAAATGGCCTTGGGAATCATGAAAAAAATCCTGATTGGCGGCGCCCTTATACTACCCACCCGGGAAATGTATAAATTCCTGACTGACCGTATCGGCAACTTCCGTGAACTTGCGCCTTATTTTCCGTTGTGGAAAGCTTTGAACATCGAGGAAGGACTGCTTCTCATCATTGCCATAGAACATGATGCGACCAGTGACAGGGTGCCGAAGATTCAAAAGGGAACGGATGGGCGTGCCCTTCAGTAACGGATTTTCTGCAATATCAATATAAACTCACGGCGCATGGTGTTTGAGATACCGGTGATGGGCCGGCTCATCACCTTAATGGGTTTAAATCCGAAGTCTGTGCTCATGTCGATCAATATCTCGTGCAACCCTTTCACCTCATCAGCGGGAATGCCTAACACCTTCCCTAACTGGTTATTATTCGTTCCGACGACAATTGTACAAAAGCGACCAGAACGTAACACGCGTGAACATTCCGACAGGACCTTGCCCATATCCTCCAGATAAAACTTATATTTTTCGGACAAAGTGCGACCTCGGAGCCCAATCATCCAATCACGAAGGATACCGCTATCAACCCCCATGAAGTTCAAGTGGAAGGAATCATTGGCCAGATAATCGATGGCAAAACTGTAAGGCGGTGAAAAAATGATTCCGTCAATGCTGTGATCATCCAGAATTAACTTTCTTGCATCTCCCTCCAGGACCTCTGCCGGTGCAAGTTCCATTTCCAAGTCGATCAACACTCTCTGAATTTTTTCCGCAGCAAAGAGATAACGATCCAGGATGGATTTGAATTGATCAAGGGGCGTTTTCCGGGAACTTCTCTCCGCGTACCCTGCACTGTCAAGATAGCTGAGCAACAGGAAATTGTAGGTATTTAGGGTATCCTTTTCATTTGCTGTTAATGTCTTAGGGCCTTTCGATGTGGCATATTTCGCCGTTTCTTCCATAACATTCATGAAGTCTTGGCGAGTCTGTTTCGGAGGCTTGGTTGCAGGGGACGGTTGGCCAACTCTTTTTTGAAAGTAGGTAAAAACCTCCTCATAATTATCAAGGGCATTTCTTGCCCGTAGCAAAGACATGCTTAAGGCATCGAGCTTTGTTCGAGTCATGAAACGGCAAAAAGGACTGGCATCAATACCAACGGACCGAATGCCCATCAGACTCGCCTCAACCAGAACCGTTCCCGAACCCATCATGGGATCCAGCACCGTATCTCCTGATTTCAGACCCATGACATTCATCAGTCCTTTGATCATCTGGGGATGAAATTTTCCTCGATAAGGAAAAAGGCCATGGGTCGCATAGCCGGTACGAAAGATGTTTTTTTCAAAAAATAATTTTAGTCGGGATGAAGAATGACCAGGAAGTTTCAGGGGTTCCCCTGTACACATCAGAAAATGACGCGTATATTGGCCGCCAACCTGTGCAAAATAGGCGGCGTTCCGGATCAATTCTGTATCGGAAAGAATGAGTTTTTCGTAAAATGCCAGTTCCAGTTCATAGAGATCGTTCAAATTTGGAATCAGGTGGAATTCCTGAGGAAACAACCTATGAGTAAGATCCTGGCTGAGTGCGGCAACAACCGTTTTTGAGTTTGTCTCGAACTCCATCATTCTTCAACAAAATCTTCTGATTTATGTGGACTCAAGCTCATCGTCTGCAGTCGCTCGATGATGACGTCGCAGCTTTCCATGTCCATGCCGATCCAATGACGTCTAAGACGCTCACACACATCATAGGTCGTTCCGCTGCCGCCAAACGGGTCAAGCACCAGATCACACTCACGGGTGGACATCTGGACAACACGTTCCAGAATCTTGGTCGATAATTGATTCAAGGTCCTTTTGCGGCTTTTGAATTTCCAGTGACGGACAGGGGTAATATCATTCCACACATCGGTCAGGTTCACCCCGTTTGGATTCATGGCTCCTCGGTGCCCTCCATAGTCTTTAAGCTCCTGACCACAGTGGCGGCATTTTTCAATCGGAGTACGAATTCTTCGAAAAGTCTTTGCTTTTCCCTTTGTGAAATACAGCAAGCTGTAATGTGATGGATAAAGTCTGCCGGGTATAGGCAGAGAAAGCTTGAGATTGATTGCGATCCAGTGCCGAAACATCATTCCTGATTCTGCCAGATAACTTCCCAAATGAATGTTCCAACTGGGAAGATTATAAACAAAAAGCGATCCTCCCGGTTTTAAGATTCTGATGCAGTGGGTAAGCCACGTCCGGCACCATGATAGATAATCATTGTCGGAACGGCGGTCGTTTACTAGATTTCCATATTTTTTTGATAGATTGAAAGGAGGGTCTGCAAATACGGTATCGATAGAACCATCATTGATGTACGGCAGAATATTAAGGCAGTCTCCCTCATATAGTATGCCGTACTGGCTTGAGAAAACCGGATCTTTGTTTATAGCCGGATTAACTATGGATATTGGCATCCATAATTCGGGTTTATTGAGTGATGGAAGAGACATAAGTTTTATATTTTCACCTTATCACTTTGGAAGGGAGATCTGTTTTTCCACGGAAATGTCCAACTCCAGTAAGAAAGCATTGTAAATTGCCTGATACGATCAAAAGATATTTTGCAAGCGGTAAATATCATTGATCTCTGCGGTTGAGTAATCTTTGATCAGCGTGATGATCGGAATTATAGGGAGGGCCTATGTCTGTGTCAAGGAGCATTCCGTGTGGAATTCCGGGGAAAGTATGCCAGGGAAATCGCAAAAGAAATTGTCCGGATTTCTACCTAGGCGATCGACCTCCTCATGTCCTATGCCTGGCCGGGTAATGTATGTCGTGGAAATATGGCCAGAGCGGCCTGGGCCCTGGGGACGATGACGGAAAGGGTTATGGGGGTGAGGATTGCCAGGTACGGCATAGATCCCGGTGTTTTCAAATGAGTCTGAATCTCTGATCCAAGAATATTGCCGTTATGACGTTTTGGTCGTATAACTACAACACAGTAGAGGTGACATTATGGCAACAGCAGCCAAACGAGTTACCGTATATTTGGACCCAGAGCTACACAAAGCGCTTCGACTGAAAGCCGTCGAGACTTCTCAGTCCGTGTCGGAACTTGTCAATAGAGCCGTCAGAAAAGCCCTGTCGGAGAATCCGCTGCCTTCGGGCTGTGAGAATCTGACTGGTCAGGAACGATATTCCATTCAAGACGAGGAAGGCACCGTATGGGTAGTGAAGGTTGGGCATAGGAAGGACATCCACCGATAGAACGAACCCGGCGCTCATCGTCGCATCGCCAACCCTCCCGGTTAATTCGCCGTTATGCCCAACAAACAAGAAATTGGACTCATATTTCTTCCATCTCCTTGAGAAATTCATCCATTCCGACAGTACCAATACATACACCGTTACGGACAGGATAGCCCAGGCAGCATTGCCCAGAAACGCCGCATGGTTGGTGCAGGAATGGAAGAACCAGGCAGGGGATCGTCCCGATTCAGATAATCCCGGATCAGGTCCCTCCGCCAGGTGGCGCTCTGTTCCTCATCTGACTATTTGAGACATCCCTTGATTCAGACAATGCGGACGCCTTTTACACTGGGGCAGGACGAGCTGGCCGGCATCCAGCTGCACTCGCCGGAATGCCGGCTTAAGCAGTGGTGATATCTGGAAGATCTTTGCATGTTCCCATCATTTCCAAGTGGCATACAATTTTTTCCTCAAGGGCCATGTGTCGCAGACTGAATGCTGTCTTGGTGTGTGATGATAGAGGGTTAAATTAAGGCGCTTTGGGAAGATATTTTTATATGCCGGGGATATCTGTTACTTCCTGGAGTCAGTTAAGCGTCACTATTGTAAAGACTGCTTGATTTCAATCAGCAATTGACAAATTTTCTATAAATTACGAAGTTCTTTTTTAGTCCTTATTACCATGATATCCGAAACCTTGAAGATGACTAGCGACTTGAAATTATGAAATATTTCATTTTTTTGGTAAACTATCATATGGTATGGTGATAAAAAAATCGGAAAAAGCAAACCTCGTATATTAATTGTTGGCCGAGAAGATAAAATATGCCAAGACGACCAAGACCATTAGAGGCAAAACGAAGCGAGCACTGGCTCCGAGTGATGGTGAACGAGCATCCTAATGTGCTGGATACAGTTATCGCCGATGTCTTTAGTTGGCGCGACGTAATGATCGATTGGCGTTCCCCTCGCCAGGACGACGACTATGCGGAATACTACGATGAGGCATTTCTTGACCGTCTTGGTGTTGACGAACTGATTATGCCACTTGATGAGTTCTGGCCTAAGAGCGGGCCACGTTGGGACGGGTTGGCCCGCACAACGGATGGCAAATTGATCTTGGTTGAAGCCAAGGCCCACATCGACGAGGCCGTTGATTACCGTAGTAAGGCTTCATCTGATGCACTTCGTAGAATCGAAGAGCGCTTGGACGAAGCCAAGTCTGCATTTCATGCGAGCAAGGATGCTTGTTGGCACACGCCATTGTACCAGATGGCCAACCGCCTTGCGCATCTCTATTACCTGGCCGGGATCAATGACAAAGATGCATACCTTGTCTTCATTGACTTTGCGAACGCTCCGGATGTTCCCGAACCGGCGTCTCCAGAAGAATGGCGAGGGGCAGTTCGTCTGGCGCACAAGTGTCTTGGGCTAAAGGACTGCAGGCTTATGAGACGTGTAGCAACAATCATTGTGGACCTTAAAAATGGTAACGGCCAACCATTTGCTGCATGGGATCGCTAAAAGCAGCGCCCCATGAGCAATTCGTTATATGAGACAAATGATTATAGATATCGACAATTCAGACTCTGTTCATGCCGCCGTGCAGCACATTTCTAAAGACTGGTTTGATCCGGTGAAAATATATGCTGGTCTAAAGGCCGCTGGAAAGACAGAATCGTCTGGTTTCTGGTGTCCAGGTACACACATGCTGACCGCTGTATCTGGGTTTCTCGGCTGGACATCGGCTCAGTTTCTGAATGAGTGGGATCAACGATGTATCGGTAATGACATGAAGTTCATGGGGTATCACTGCACTCGTCACAGCGATAAGCATGTGTTTTTCGAAAAAGGCATTCTTCCGCTATCGGAAGAGACAATAAGGCTTTCCGAAGACAGCAGCCAGACCGTGCAAGGAAGAAGGATGTGGGAGTACAGATTTCACCAGAGTCCCGGCCCCTGGTTCTTGCTGAGTTACAAGTGCGCCAAGAAACCGGAAAATCACTTTTTCCTCAAAGGCCCTGAAATCCTGTTGGGTTGCGTTGGTGAACACGTGGGCGTCGAACCTGCTGACTCAGTCCCACTAATAATCCACTGTGCCATACCTTATTCGTTGCTTTCGGAAAAGGACTACTTCGCGTTCTGTGTGTTGCGTGCGTATTTCGATTTCCTTGACCCTGAAGATGATATGAGCGACCCGTTCGATGGTTATTCTATCGATCTACGAGGGAAGGTGCTCGATCCGAGACATATCATCAGGATAGAAGAGATATGAATCATCATATAACGAATAAGGATTGAGACGAACCCGCTTCCGCTACGCTCCAGCGGTCGGCTTAGCTTTACTTTGGGCGAATAGGGATAAGGCGAGAAACATGAACGTTGACTGGTCAGCCATAGGCTCAGTAGGAACTGCAGTGGCCGTGTTCGTCGCAGCTTGGCAGGTCCGCAAGAACACTCAACAAGCGAGGACCGATTTCGAGGACGACTTATCGCGAGAATACCGTGAAGTAGCACGGTGCATTCCAGTGAAAGCACATCTTGGGCGGGAGCTGGAAGATGAGGAGTTTGAGCAGGCATTCCCGTGCCTTTATCAGTACATTGATCTCACCAACGAGCAGATCTTCCTCAGAATGAATGGCCGAATCAGCAAGGCTACGTGGGTCAATTGGATGGACGGGATGAAGTCGAATCTAACTCGGCCTGCATTCAGTCAGGCTTGGGGACGCATCAGGGACGGCTCGCATGGCAGCTTTTCAGAACTTAGAAAACTTGAGCAAAGTGGGTTCAAGAGCGACCCGCGGAAGTGGATTCCTGCATGGAAAAGGCTATGGCACCGGTAGGCACCCAACCTATCACTCCAGCCGACACCGAAAAGACCCGGCGCTGCTGAGTTCAACGTTTTGGCTTTAAGGAAGAGAGAATGAACGTATTTGAAGAGTTCAAGCGATTGATATCGAGGTTGGAGAAGGAACGGGTAAGGTATGCGCTTGTAGGCGGGGTCGCGATGGCTTTTTATACAGAGCCGCGATTCACCCGAGACATTGACCTCCCCTTGTAGACAACGACGACTTTGATAAGGTCAAAGGTGTTCTGGAAAAGGATGGATATCTCGAATCTGCATCTCCTTGGACATTCCGGAACGTGGCCATCGAGCTTCATCGGTTTCTAAAGGTTGTAAACGAAGAAGATGAAATGCTGATCGATATTCCTGTTGCCAAAGATGAGGAGGTCAGAAAGGTAATTCAGAATGCTGTGGAAGCGGAGTCAGAAGAAGGAAGGGTCATGCTTGCAAATAAGAAAGATTTGATCTGGCTCAAAAAGATGAGGGACTCGAAACAGGATCAGGCAGATATAGAGAAGCTTAAAGATGACAAAGATTGACAAGGTCCTAAAAAAACTCAGTGATCTTTATGAGTTCAATAGAAAGATCAAGACCTACGCGTTGAAGGAAAAGGCCAACAAGCCAATCCAGCCGACTCGTAACACTCGTGGCTGATTCTTGTGTTCGCCAAATAAAAAATGAAATGATTAGTACCCCCTGATATAACTACTTCAGTAGAACTATGACGGAGGTCATTAAAAATGACCAGAGAGTTCAATGCGGTAATTGAAAGGGATGAAGACGGCTACTTTGTTGCCTCTGTTCCCGAGCTGTGAGGATGCCATACCCAAGCGAAATCCCTTGATGTCTTAATGAAGCGAGTGAAGGAAGCGATTCTTCTCTGTCTTGAGATAGAGGACCTGTATCAAACGAATTCATGGGCATTCAGCGCATGGCAGTTTCCCAATGAATAACTTTTCCTCAGTTACTGGTTTACAACTTATCAAAGCCCTTCGGAATCTTGGTTTTGAAATCCTTCCTGAAGTGCGAATATGGACAACAGAAGTAAATTATGCCTGAACAAGATGAACGAAAATAAACAGGAGGTTGAAATGCAACACAATTCATACTTTGAAGGAAAGGTGCAGAGCCTTGCCGTAAATGTGCCGGAGGGCAGGGCCACTGTCGGGGTGATCGAACCGGGGAGTTATACCTTTGGAACGGATTCCGAAGAGCATATGACCATCGTTGCCGGCTCAGCGAAGGTGAAGTTACCCGGCGGTGATTGGCAGTCCTTTGGAAAAGGGGAAACCTTTATCGTCCCGCCGAAGTCGTCCTTCGATATCGAGGCAGCGGCCGATGTCGCGTACATCTGCTATTACATCAGTCCGTCGTAAACATCCGTTCAATCTTTTTGTTTCACAGTAACGCATTTCCTTTGCCGCCAGAATCCCCCGGTTTTGGCGGCGTTTCTTTTTTTCTCCCCGAATCCTACATCCACGTAGCCTTTCTGGTGAATCCTACCTGTCGGTAGCTGAAATACGGACTTCAACGGATGGTCTGCGACCGTCCAGGAAGAACTTCTGCTAAGCTATCATCCCGTTTATACGAGTTAATTCACGATGAGGAACTGCAACCGGCCAGCCCTTTCCCCTTATGGCATGTTCGTTGATCTATGTAAGGCAAACGTCATTGTTTACGTAGGAAAAAGGAGAAGGGACATGAGAAAAATAGCGATTTACGGGAAAGGCGGCATCGGGAAATCCACCACGACTCAGAATACCGTCGCGGCTTTGGCCGAAATGGGCAAGAAGATCATGGTCGTCGGGTGCGACCCGAAGGCGGATTCCACCCGCCTCATGCTGGGTGGTCTCTCGCAGAAAACGGTTCTGGATACGCTCCGCTCCGAAGGGGAGGACATCGACCTGGAGGATGTGATGAAGGTCGGGTTCAAGGGAACACGCTGCGTCGAATCGGGCGGTCCGGAACCGGGCGTGGGCTGCGCCGGCCGGGGAATCATTACGTCCATCAATCTCCTCGAACAGCTCGGGGCCTACTCCGACTCCATCGGTCTGGACTACGCCTTCTATGATGTTCTGGGCGACGTGGTCTGCGGCGGGTTCGCCATGCCGATCCGGGATGGAAAGGCAAAGGAGATCTACATCGTCGTCTCGGGAGAGATGATGGCCATGTATGCGGCCAACAACATCTGCAAGGGGATTGTCAAGTTCGCCGAATCGGGTGGCGTCCGCTTGGGCGGGCTGATCTGCAACAGCCGTAAGGTGGATAACGAAAGGGAACTGATTGAAAAGCTGGCCGAAAGCCTGGGCACCCAGATGATCCATTTCGTTCCCCGGGACAACATGGTCCAGCGGGCCGAGATCAATCGGAAGACCGTCATCGAGTTCGATGCGACGGCGCCCCAGGCCGACGAATACCGCGCCCTGGCCCACGCCATCGACGGGAACGAGAAGTTTGTCATCCCGAAGCCGCTCCTCACCGATGAGTTGGAGGCCCTGCTCATCCAGTATGGTGTGGGGCAATAAAGGAAAAGGAGAAGAAACATGCTGATGATACGCGCAATTGTTCGACCGGAAAAGGTTGACGGAGTCCTGGAACGACTGATGGACGAAGGATTTCCCGCTGTCACCCGGATCAATGTTTCCGGCCGGGGTAAACAGAGGGGCATCCGCATCGGGGATATCACCTATGACGAGATTTCCAAGGAAATGCTGATGATGGTCGTTTCCGATGAGGACAAGGAACTGGTCGTAAAGACCATTATCTCTTCCGCCCGCACCGGGGAAAAAGGCGCCTTTGGCGACGGCAAGATCTTCATCTCTCCGGTGGAGGAAGTTTACACGGTCAGTTCCGGGATTCGGGAAACCGTCGCCGGCATCGAGGAGGTCAAGGTATGAAAGAGGTGATGGCCATCATTCGAATGAACCGGATCAACCAGACGAAGACGGCCCTGGCCGAAGCGGGGATCTCTTCGCTCCATGCCCGGGAGTGCCTGGGACGGGGCAAGGGGCTCGTTGATCTTGACATCCTCAAAGGGGCCGAGCAGGGCTACGAAGAGGCCATTTCTCAACTGGGGAATACCCAGCGGCTGATTCCCAAACGGATGATCTCGATCATTGTGCCGGACAAACTCGTCGCCAAGACCGTGTCAACGATCATCGCCGTCAGCCGGACCGGCAAGCCCGGCGACGGCAAGATCTTTGTGATGCCGGTGAACGAATCGATCCGGATCCGCACCGGGGAAAGCGGCGATGACACCCTCGACGAAGTTTAACGGATTTCCTGGAAACAAACGATAAGAAGGAGGAAGGCAATGTCTGCCGAAATCGCAAATAACAGTGCATTAACCATCGACCCTCAGGAGGTCCGGGAGGAACTCCTCCGTAAATATCCGGCCAAGGTGGCCCGCAAGAGGGCCAAACAGATCGTCGTCAACAAGGTGGGGAACAACGAGGAAGTTCCTGAAATCCTGGCGAATTCAAGGACTATCCCCGGCATTCTCACCATGCGCGGCTGCGCCTATGCGGGCTGCAAGGGCGTCGTTCTGGGACCTACACGGGACATCCTGCAGATCACTCACGGCCCCATCGGCTGCGCCTTCTACAGCTGGCTGACCCGGCGGAATCAGACCCGCCCCAGAACGCCGGAGAGCGCGAACTTCATGACCTACACGATGTCCACGGACATGCAGGAAGACAACATCATCTTCGGCGGGGAGAAGAAACTGCGCCAGGCCGTCCAGGAAGCGATCGACACCTTTCATCCCAAGGCGATCGGCATCTTCTCAACCTGTCCCGTGGGACTGATCGGGGATGACGTTCATGCAGTGGCCCGGGACATGGAGGAAAAGAATCCCGGAATCAATATCTTCGCCTTCAGCTGCGAGGGCTATAAGGGGGTGAGCCAGTCCGCCGGGCATCATATCGCCAACAACAAGATTTTCACCGACGTGATCGGTCAGCTCGATACGCCGCCGACGGACAAGCCCTTCCGCTTCAGCATCCTGGGCGAGTACAACATCGGCGGCGACGCCTTCGAGATCGAACGGATTACGGAGAAGTGCGGCCTTACCGCTCATGCCACCTTCAGCGGCAACTCGGAGTACGATGAATTTGCCAGTGCCCATACCGTCGATCTCAACGTCGTCATGTGCCACCGCTCCATCAACTACATGGCGGAGATGATGGAGAAGAAATACGGCATCCCCTGGTTCAAGATCAACTTCATCGGCGCCGAAGCCACGGCCAAATCGCTCCGGAAGATCGCCGCCTACTTTGAGGACGAGGCCCTGAAGCAGCGCGTGGAGGAGGTCATTGCCGAGGAAATGGTGGAGGTGGAAAAGGTGCGGCAGGAGGTGAAGGCCCGCTGCGAGGGCAAGCTGGCCATGCTCTTTGTCGGCGGTTCCCGGGCGCATCACTACCAGGAATTGTTTCGGGAAATCGGGATGAAAACCGTGTCCGCCGGGTACGAGTTCGCCCACCGGGACGACTACGAGGGGCGCAAGGTGATCCCCAACATCGTGATGGATGCCGACACCCGGAATATCGAAGAGCTGAACGTGCAGCCGGATGATGCGCGCTACCGCCCGCGCCGGGAGAAAGCGGCCCTGAAGCGTTTTGAGGAGGAGGAAGACCTTCTCTTCGGAAATTACGCGGGAATGATGCCGGAGATGCAGGACGGGACGCTTGCCATCGACGACCTGAATCATCACGAAACAGAGATCCTCCTGGAGAAGTACAAGCCCGATGTCTTCTGTGCCGGAATCAAGGAAAAGTATGTCGTCCAGAAAACGGGCATACCGATGAAGCAGTTGCACAGCTACGATTACAGTGGACCCTATGCGGGATTCCGAGGGGCCATCAATTTTTACCGGGAAATCGACCGCCTGGTCCATTCGAAGATCCTGAGCCTGGCGAAGGCGCCCTGGCAGAAAAATCCGGAGCTGGCGGGAAGCTACGTCAAACCCTGAGGGAAGAAAAGAAAAAGGAGAGCGTTATGCTGTTACGACATACACCCGAACAACTTGTGGAACGGCAGGCATTGACGATCAATCCGGCAAAGACCTGCCAGCCTGTGGGGGCCATGTACGCGGCACTGGGCATTCACGGATGCCTGCCCCACAGTCATGGATCACAGGGGTGCTGCGCCTACCATCGCAGCTCCCTCACGCGCCATTACCGGGATCCCATTATGGCGACGACCAGTTCCTTTACGGAAGGGGCTTCCGTCTTCGGCGGCCAGGCCAACCTGGTCGAGGCCATCAACAACATCTTTACCCTTTATAATCCCGAGGTGATTGCCGTTCACACCACCTGCCTCTCCGAGACGATCGGCGACGATCTGTCCCAGATTATCCGAAAGGCCAAGGCGGAGGGGAAAATCCCACCGGGAAAAACGGTGATCCATACCAATACGCCCAGTTTCAAAGGGTCCCATGTGACCGGATTTGCCAACATGACCCAGAGCATGGTCAGCTATCTTGCGGAGAATACCGGGAAAAGACGGGAGCAGGTCAACATCCTCCCAGGTTTTGTGGAACCTTCCGATATGGCCGAAATCAAACGGATTGCATCGGAACTGAAGATCAAAACGGTTCTTTACCCCGACACCTCGGGAGTGGTCAACAGTCCCCTGGACGGCAAGTTTCATATGTATCCCAAGGGAGGTGCGACCCTCGAGGAGATCCGGAGTTCGGGAGACAGCCAATTCACCCTTGCCCTGGGCCGGTCTGCTTCTCTGGCGGCGGCAAAACTTCTCGATACCAAATGCGGGGTGCCCTTTGAAGTGCTGGAGCTGCCCATTGGGCTGCGCGCCACCGATGCCCTGATCGATACCCTGAGGAAAATCGCCGGCGTAACTGTTCCGGAAAGCCTCGAAATGGAGAGAGGACAACTGGTGGATGTCATTAGCGACATGCAGCAGTATCTTTACCGGAAGAAGGTTTCCCTGGCCGGAGATCCCGACCATCTGCTCGCCCTGGCCCAGTTTCTGACCGATCTGGATATGGAGATCCTCCATGTGGTGACGGGGACGCCGGCGGGAGCGAAGTTCGAGAATTCCCTGCGGCAGTTTGTCGGTGAATCCTGCGAAATCAAGCAAGGGGCCACCGCCGATCTCTTCGCCTTTCATCAGCTGGTCAAGAGGGATAAGCCGGACCTGATTCTCGGCAATACCTATCTCAAGTATATCGCCCGGGACGAAGACATCCCCTATGTCCGGTTCGGATTCCCCATCTATGACCGGACGGGTCATCAGTATTTCCCCATCATGGGTTACCGGGGGGCCCTGCGTCTGCTGGAGAAGATCCTCGGGGTTCTGATGGACCGCCAGGACCGGGATGCGCCGGAGGAGAGTTTTGAACTGGTCATGTGAGGAAACTCAGAAAGGAGGATGGGTCATGATTGATGTCCTGGAAGACAGAAAAACACAGGTCTACGAGAACCGTCGGGAGGATTCGGCCTTTGCCATGGCTTGCGACAGGACCAGTCTGGCCGGCTCGGTCAGCCAGCGGGCCTGCGTCTTCTGCGGTTCGCGGGTTGTCCTTTATCCCGTTGCCGACGCCCTGCACCTCGTTCACGGTCCCGTGGGGTGCGCGGCTTATACCTGGGATATTCGGGGCGCCCTCTCGTCCGGACCGGAACTGCACCGGATGAGCTTTTCCACCGATCTCCGCGAGAAAGAGGTCATCTACGGGGGGGAGGGGAAACTCTACTGCGCCCTGACAGAACTGATCCCCACTTACAAACCCCGGGCCGCCTTCGTTTATGCAACCTGCATCGTCGGGCTGATCGGAGACGACGTGGCGGCGGTCTGCCGCAGGGTGGCTGCGGAGCAGGGGATTCCCGTCATCCCCGTTCATTCCGAGGGGTTCAAGGGAACCAAGAAGGACGGTTACGCCGCCGCCTGCAATGCCCTCTCTCAACTCATCGGCCGGGACGACGCTGGCGCTGCGCCGGAAATCGGCATCAACATCCTGGGGGACTTCAATGTGGCAGGGGAAACCTGGCTTATCAAGGAGTACTATCGGGAGATGGGCGTGGAGGTGGTGTCCTGCATGACCGGCGACGGACGGGTGGATGAGATCCGCCGGGCGCACCGGGCTTCCCTGAATGTTGTGCAGTGTTCGGGTTCGATGACGGCGCTGGCGGAGACCATGAAGGAGCGTTACGGAATCCCCTACAAACGGGTGTCCTACTTCGGAATCGAAGACACGGCCTCCGCCCTCTACGACGTCGCCCGGCATTTTGACGACCCGTCCGTCCTGAAAAAAACCGAGCACCTGGTGCGTCGGGAAATCAATCGGATTCTTCCCGAGATCCAGGGATACAAGGCGATTTTGCAGGGAAAGAAAGCGGCCATCTATGTGGGCGGTTCGTTCAAGGCCTTTTCCCTGGTGAAGGCCCTGCGCCATCTGGGCATCGCCACGGCCCTGGTGGGGTCACAGACGGGAAACAGCAAGGATTATGAATATCTTCGACAGCTCTGCGACGAGGGGACGATTCTCGTTGACGACACCAACCCCCTGGAACTGTCCCGGTTCATGAAGGAAAAGCAGGTGGATCTGCTGATCGGCGGGGTCAAGGAACGGCCCATTGCCTACAAGATGGGGATCGCCTTCTGTGACCACAATCACGAACGCAAGACGGCCCTGGCCGGCTTTGAAGGCATGCTGAATTTCTCCAGGGAAGTCCATGCCTCCCTGAGAAGTCCGGTCTGGAGATTCTCACCCGCCCGGTGAAGTAAAAAAAGTCCTAAAAGGAGAGGTTCGCCATGAAAAGCGCCGAAGTTCTACCCTTTCGCGGAAAAGAGGAACCATCCTTCGTTTCGACGAGAAATGCCTGCAAGCTCTGCGCACCCCTGGGGGCCGGCATCGCCTTCCGCGGCATTGAAGGCTGCATCCCACTCATTCATGGTTCGCAGGGATGCTCGACCTATATCCGCCGGTACGTCATCAGTCATTTCCGGGAACCGATCGACATCGCCTCTTCGAATTTCAGCGAGACGACAGCCATCTTCGGTGGCGGCGAGAACCTGAAAAAGGCCCTGGACAATGTGATCCGCCAATACAACCCGGCTGCCGTCGGCATCGCCACGACCTGCCTTTCCGAAACGATCGGCGACGATGTCCGCCTCTATCTGGAGCAGTACCGGGCGGAAAGAAAGAATTTGGCCCTTCCCGCGCTTCTTTCCGCCTCAACGCCCAGCTATCGGGGAACGCACATGGACGGCTATTCGGCCGCCCTGAAAGCCACGGTGGCGGGGCTCGCTGAGAAAGGCGAAGGGCAGGACCGGATCAACCTCCTCCCCGGATTTCTCTCTCCGGCGGACCTCCGTTCCCTCAAGGAGATCCTGTCCGACTTCGGAATGCCCTATACGATGCTTCCGGATTATTCGGAAACCCTCGATGGCCAGTCCTGGTCGGAATATCAGAAACTCGCTCCCGGCGGGACGACGATCGAGGCCATTCAGAAAATGGGATCGGCGAGGGAGACCCTGCAACTGGGAAGGAGCCTGGCGGATCAGGATACGGCGGCCAACTTTCTGAAAAGCAAATTCGGGGTGCCGGTCCGGACTCTGGGGTATCCTGTCGGCATTCGCGAAACGGACCGCTTCTTTTCGGAACTGAAGGCCCTCTCGGGATCGGATATCCCCGGGAAATATTCCCGGGAGCGGGGCAGGCTGGTGGATTCCTATATCGACGGGCACAAGTACGCCTTTGGCAAACGGGCTGTCCTTTACGGGGAAATGGACCTCGTCGTCGCCCTGGCTTCGTTTCTCGATGAGATCGGCATGGATCCCGTTCTCTGCGCCACCGGTGCGGCGTCGGATCGGTTCAAGGAACTCGTGACGGCTGTCCTGGAGCATCCCTCCCCGGATCTGCAGGTCCTTGAGGATTCTGATTTCGCCACCATCCGGGAGCGATGCCGTTCCCTTCGGCCGGATGTCATTCTCGGCAACAGCAAGGGTTATTCCCTTGCCCGGGAACTGGGCATCCCCCTGGTCCGGGCCGGCTTTCCCATCCACGACCGGATCGGCGCCCAGCGCATCCGGCATGTCGGCTATGGAGGAACACAGCAGCTTTACGACCGGATTGTCAACGCCTTGCTGGAACATCGGCAGGAAGAGTCGCAAGTCGGCTACAGCTATATGTAAGGCAATAAACCTTCTTTGGATTTCCCTTTTTTTAAGGAAGCGCAAAGTTTGGGAAGGGAACAAAGAACACAGGTACAGGAGGTCGAGATGAACTACGATAACCATCCCTGCTTCAGCGAGGGGGCGAAACATTCCTTCGGTCGAATCCATCTGCCCGTGGCGCCGAACTGCAATCTGCAGTGCAACTACTGCAACCGGGATTTCGATTGCGTGAATGAGTCCCGTCCGGGTGTGGCCAGCGCCATCCTCAAACCCCGCCAGGCGATCCGTTATCTCGACGAGGTCCTGGAGAGAATTCCCAATATCGCCGTTGTCGGCATTGCGGGCCCGGGTGATCCTTTTGCCAACCCGGACGAGACGCTGGAAACCTTGCGGCTGGTCCGGGAAAAATATCCGGAGATCCTGCTCTGCGTCGCCACGAACGGCCTGAATCTTTCCCGCTATGCCGATGACCTGGAGACACTTAAAATCAGCCATGTGACGGTTACCGTCAATGCCGTCGAGCCGCAGATCGGCAGTAAGATCTATGCCTGGGCGAGATTTGCATCCCGGGTATACCGGGGCGTCGAAGCCGCCAGCCTTCTACTGTCCAACCAGATCGAGGCGATCCGCAAGCTAAAGGAGCGGAATGTCCTGGTCAAAATAAATTCAGTTGTCATCCCGGGAATCAACGATTCTCATGTGGCGGCCGTGGCCCGGGAGATGGCCGCCCTCGGGGCGGATCTGATGAACTGTATCCCCCTCTATCATGTCGCGGGGACGCCCTTTGCCGACATTGCCCCCCTGCCTCAGGAGGCTGCCGAGAGCATCCGGAGGGAGGCCGGAGGCTTCCTACCCCAGATGAAGCACTGTACCCGCTGCCGGGCCGATGCCGTCGGGCTCCTCGGCCGGGATCAGACCGAAGAGGTCCGGTTCCTGATGAAAAAGGCAGCGATCGGCGGGGCGCGGGAGAATGAACCCTACGTGGCCGTGGCCAGCATGGAGGGACTGCTGGTAAACCAGCATCTCGGCGAAGCGTCGCAGCTCTGGATTTTCGGGCAGCGCGACGGGAAGGCGGAACTGGTCGACCGGCGCTTCACCCCCTCTCCCGGAAGCGGCGCGGTCCGCTGGCAGCAGATGGCGGACCTGCTGCAGGATTGCCGGGCGGTCCTGGTCAGTGGAATCGGACAGGCCCCGCAAGCCGTTCTGGAAGAGGCCGGTTTGCGCATCGTCGTGATGGAAGGATTTGCCCGTGAAGGGGTGGAAGCGATCCTCTCCGGCAGGGAAATTCCGAGGATGCTGCTGCGTAGGGCGGGATCGTGCAGCCAGGGATTAACCTGCAGCGGAACCGGCATGGGTTGCGGCTGAATGGATTGATCATTTTATATTTTGGGAGGATGTCATGCAAAAACCGAAACACCACATCTTTGTCTGCGGCAGTTACAGGACCGGCGGAGATTCCCAGGGGGTCTGCAGTAAGAAGGATTCCCTCCAGTTGCTCCAGTATCTGGAACGGGAACTCTCGGATCGCGGCCTGGCCGATGTCTTTGTCTCCAGCACGGGGTGTCTCAAGGTCTGCGACCGGGGACCAGCGATGGTGATCTACCCGGAAAACTGGTGGTATGGCCGATTTGAGAACGAAGAAGACATAGACAACATTATCGATGCCCTGGAAGAAGGAAGACCGGCCGATGCGTACCTTATTGCCTAGACCATTTCGTCTTTCCCGGCTGCCTTTTCTGTTCCTCCTTTTCGTCCCACCCTCGGCCCGGGCCCAGGCACAGGACTGGGCCCGGCTGGCGGTGGCGGCGAATTTCATCTCCCCTGATCCGAGCCTCTGTCGGAAGGCCGCTCTTGCGGCCTGTCTGAAGAAGCCATGAAAGCCGTGATCCGGGAAGGCATGCCGGGCGACATAGACGCTCTGTCGCAATTGCTGGCAGGCCTCTTCTCTCTCGAAACGGACTTCGTCCCCGATTCCGCAAACCAGATCGCCGGCTTGAGGCTTCTTCTGACGGATCGACGCCGAAACGTCGTCTTTGTCGCTGAAGACAATGGGAATCTTGTGGGGATGGTGACGGGCCAACTGGTCATCTCCACGGCGGCCGGTGGATATAGTGTTCTGATCGAGGACATGGTGATCCTTGAGGACTACCGCCGTCAAGGCCTGGGGACCGCCCTGTTGAGGAAGGCCGCCGCTTGGGGGGAAAAGAGAGGCGCATTACGCTATCAGCTCTTGGCGGATCGGAGAAATGCTCCCGCCCTGGACTTTTACAGAAATTTCGGTTTTCAACAAAGTTTCATGATCGGTCTTTATAAAATAAGGCAGGAGGAGGGATGACTGGAGGTTGTCTCTGGATTATCCTGACATTTGCCGTCATTGTTTCTGCAATCCTATAAAGTTCCTTTCCAAACTTCCCACCCCACCCTTTTTTTGAAACCTCTCTAACCAAGACAGTGCGAGGCATATCAGCATTTCGACCCAAGGATTTCCCGATGGGACCGGGCCGGTTTGTCGGTTGAGGTATGAACAATGCAAACTCTAAGTTTTAATTTTAAACACCATAAAATGTGTATATAATTTCCCGAAGTTAACCAAAGAGTTCAACCTGTCCAGAAAAAGTGACCGCTCTCTCCTGTAAACTTTTTGATGTTCCGGGATAAGGACGCCAGAGATGCTATTATCCCTGACGCTTCCGAATGGTTGGAGTAAGGAAGGGTTAAAATGAAGTTCAGAGAAACACCTTTTGTAAAATACTGGAGATATCTCTTTTTTATCATTCTTTTCATGAGTGTTGCTTCGGTCCTTCTGTATCTGTCCTATGCAGACATCCGGCACAAGATGATCGATCAGCTCAATGTCAGGCAGAGAATTCACGCCAGGCAGGCCGCCTTCAGCATTGAGACTTTTTTCCAGGAACGGATCGCATCGCTCAAGCAGTTTGCAGAAGATGAGCACATTGTGACCCTTGATGATCACGGGATGAAAATGATGCGGGATTTCCATTCATCCCGTGGAGGGCAGGGCATCATCAGCCGAATCGACAGGGAGGGCCGGATCATTTACGCCATCCCCTATGATCCGAAGGTCATCCAGCAAAGTGTGACACGAATGGACGATTTCCTCTTCGTCCGTAAAACCCATCAAGTATTCATCAGCGATGTCTTCACCAGCCGACGCGGCTTCAAAACCGTCCTTGTTCACGTTCCCGTCATCAGGAATAGTTCTTTTCATGGCGCCTTAACCATGCTTCTCCCGATTGAGCCTATTATTGCTCAATATGTCAAGGATATCCGAATCGGCCAGGAGGGTTATGCCTGGGTGATCAGCAGAGACGGCATTGAGATCTCCTGCCCCGTCCCGGGGCATGTCGGCAACTCGGTGTTCACCAACTGCAGGGATTTTCCCGATATCCTGGCAATGGCAAAAAAAATGGTCAGCGGTGAACAGGGGGTTGCAACCTACCACTTCAATAAGGTCCGCGGCAAGGAAATCACTTCCATCAAAAAACAGGCCGTTTTTCTTCCTATCCATCTTGGTAACACGCACTGGTCGATTGTTGTCGCCACCCCTGAAAAGGAAGTGACCGGAACCCTCGACGATTTCAGGAACAAGCTGATTCTGATCGCTTTGCTCCTGATCCTGGGAATGGCCGGCTTCTTTTATGTCTTGTTCCGGAATAGTCTCCTGGTCGAGGAAATGGTGCGGCGGAAAACGGCGGAAGAGCGGAATCGCTTGCAGGGTCTTGTTCTGGACCAGATTGAAGACCAGGTCACCATTACAGACCTTTCCGGAAAGATTTCCTACGTGAACGAAGCACAGACGTCCTCGTCAGGGTATGCCCGGGACGAACTCCTTGGCCGGAACATAGAACTTTATGGTGACAGTTCAGAGAAGGGCGCCATGCAGAAGAGAATCCTCAAGGAGACGATGGAATCCGGCTCCTGGCGGGGTGAAGTGGTGCAGTTCAAGAAAGACGGGCAGGAGGTGGTCCTGGATTGCCGGACCATCCTGGTTCGGGACGGTTCCGGGAATCCCGTTGCCATGGCCAGCATCAAGACCGATGTGACCCAGCGCAGGTGTATGGAGGAGGCCCTGCGCCAGAGCGAGGCGGCGCTCCACAGTATTTTCAAGGCGGCACCTGTGGGGCTTGCCATCGTGAAAGATCGCATTATTCAAAGTGTCAATCAAGCCTGGTGTGACATTTCCGGTTATTCCGAGTCGGACATAGTCGGACGACACCCCCGGATATTGCACGTCGATGAAGAGGACTATGAAAGGGTGGATCAAGAATTTTCATTAAACCTTCAGAAACGGGGCATCGTCTCCATCCAGGCAAAAAACCGCCGGAAAGACGGCGTTCTCCGGGATGTGATCCTGACCGCTACGGCCCTTTCGTCGGAAGAACCTTCTCCGGAGGCTGTGGTTGTGGTCGTGGTTGAGGATATCACCGAGCGGCTGCAGACAGAGGAAGCCCTGAGAGACAGCCGCCGACGGCTGGCCGAGATCATTGACTTCCTTCCCGACGCCACCCTGGTCATTGACAGGGAGGGGCGGGTGATCACCTGGAACCGGGCGATTGAAGCATTGACTGGTATCCGGAAGGAGGAGATGATCGGCAAGGGGAATTATGAATATGCGATTCCTCTCTATGGGGATCGGAAACCCATCCTGATTGATTATGCCCTGCATCCCGATCAGGAAATAACGACGGAATACACGGCGATCCAAAGGAGGGGGGATGTCCTGTTCGGGGAAGCCTTCACTCCGAATCTGTCGCCCGGTGATATCCATGTCTCGGGAACTGCGTCCGTGCTCCGTGATAACAAAGGGGAAATCCTCGGCGCCATAGAATGCATCCGGGACAATACGGAACGAAAGAGGCTGGAGGAGCGTCTGAAGCGCGCCGAGAAGATGGAGGCCCTGGGAACACTTGCCGGCGGCGTCGCCCATGATCTGAACAATGTCCTGGGGGTCATGGTGGGCTATTCCGAGCTTCTCCTGGAAATGCTGCCGGCAGAGGGCTCACCGAAGAAGTATGCCGATCGTATCCTGCAGTCCAGCTTGAAAGGGGCAGCGATTATCCAGGATCTCCTGGCGTTGGCCCGAAGGGGGGTTGCCGTGGCGGAGGTCGTCAATCTGAACAAAGTGATTTCAGATTATCTGAAAAGTCCGGAGTTTGAGAAACTGCGGTCTTACCATCCCCAGGTGAAAATTTCGACGGATCTCGCGGAGAACCTTTTGAACCTGAAAGGTTCTCCCGTCCATCTGGGGAAGATGGTCATGAATCTGGTCGCCAATGCCGCCGAGGCCATCTCAGGTCCGGGGGAAATCACCATCCGGACGGAAAACCGTTGCCTGGACAAACCGATCCGAGGCTATGACGAGATGCGGGAGGGGGACTATCTGGTCCTGACGGTTTCCGATACCGGGAGCGGCATTTCCGCGGCGGATCTGGAAAAGATCTTCGAACCCTTCTATACCAAGAAAGTGATGGGTCGCAGCGGGACAGGGCTGGGGCTGGCCGTGGTCTGGGGAACCGTGAAGGATCACCGGGGATACATTGATGTGCAAAGCGAGGAAGGAAAAGGGAGCTGTTTCATCCTCTATTTCCCGGTGACCCGGGAAGAGCCGCCAACCACTGGAAAGACGGCTTCTCCCCTTTCTTACCTGGGTAAGGGGGAGTCTATCCTCGTGGTGGACGATCTCAAGGATCAACGGGAACTGGCAACGATGATACTGAGGAAACTCGGATATCAGGTGAATTCTGCCGCCGGTGGAGAAGAGGCCGTTGAATATCTCAAGGACAAAAAAGTCGACCTGGTGGTCCTGGACATGATCATGGAGCCCGGAATTGACGGGATGGAGACCTACCGGAGAATCCTGGAACTTCATCCCGGACAGAGAGCCGTGATCGTCAGCGGTTTTTCGGAGACGGATCGAGTTCACGAAGCTCAGAAGATGGGGGCTGGTCCCTTTGTCCGAAAACCTTACATCCTGGAAAAAATCGGTCTTGCCGTCCGGAATGAACTGGATCGGAAATAACGGGAAAATCCCCACCGTTGCAACAGCCCCCTTTGCAGCAATAAGAGCGCAAAGCCAATCCTTTATAATTCTCTAAAAAATCCTTGACCTGTCTACAGCTTCACAGTCTAGGATGTCCTTTGTCTCGGCCGGGATAAATATCGAGAAGGAGGACAAAAATAGTGAAAACAGTTGTATCCATTGAGGAATGGAAGAAACGCTTCCAGGCGGTGGGCCTTGACGAGGAGGCAATGCAGAAGTGGCATCGCCTCTTCGAGGAAGAGAATCCCTCCGGTCATCAGAGTTTCCTGGAATGGCTCGGCGCATCGCCCGAAGAGATCGCCGTCATTCGCAGGATGTAATTCCAATTCCATATCAAAGTGCGATCTTCGTTGGCTGCGTTATCGGCTCCTCGGCGTACGTCTGTGTGCGGTTGCGTCGCCTCTGCCTTGCCACTTCGATATCATCCTTGATCTGAAATTGAAATAACCTCAAACAATCAGCCCCGGCCCGGTGCCGGGCCGGGGCGCTTTTCCCCTGGAGACCCTATGTACCGGATTCGTGAATTGGGAGGACTCTTCAGTCTTTCTCGCAGTACGCTGCTCTACTATGACCGGATCGGACTGCTGTCCCCGTCGGCACGGTCTGCAAAGGGGTACCGTCTTTACTCCGATGCCGACCGGGAGCGTCTGGCATCGATCTGCGCCTTCCGGGAGGCCGGTCTGAGCATCGATGATATTCGAAAGATCTTTACCTCCCGAAGGGATGACACGACCGAGGTTCTGCTTCGGCGCCTTCAGGCTCTGGGGGAAGAGATCCGCACCCTCCAGGCCAAACGGCGCATTCTCGCCGAAATGCTGAAATTCCGTACATCCGGGAACAGCCCGGGCTCCGTTGACAAGGAACTATTTGTCGAGATGCTGAGGGCCGCAGGGATGGATGATGCGGCGATGCAGCGCTTTCACGCCGCCTTCGAAAGGCGCGAGCCGGAGGCCCATCACGCTTTCCTCCTCTCCCTGGGCATTCCGGAAAAAGAGGTTCTGTTGATCCGCAAATGGTCGGCCGAGCCCTATGCCGATTCCGATCATTCAATGAGGAGAAGAAAGAATGATGCCGACAGAAAGAAACAGTGACTGAAAATGAAAGAGGCATATCGGGGATTTGAGTGCCCCCGATATGCCTGCTGTTGTCAGAACTTCCGTTCTGGACTCTGAAACTTACCTTGCCAGGAACAGGCAAGGCAGAATCGCTTTAGAGTCCATCCAAATGAGGCAATTCCTTTCAACGCCTTTTCATCCGCAGCCGGTATCCGAACATCCCGAGGAGCCCCGTGCCGAGAAGAAGGATCGCCGGCGGCAGCGGCACCACGTTGCCGTGAGCGGTCAGGATCACATCCTTGCCGTCGTAGATGCTCCACGTAAAATCAATGGATGCCGAATTATCGGAGATGGAGGCGAAGTCGCCCAGAATTCCCGATGAGGTCAGGATCGTGAAGGTGTCGCCGTCAGATATCGTTGCGTTCGACAGAACGTAGATCGCGAGGGCGCCACCCAGGGATGCCGAACCATTCACCGTAAGGAGAGAGTAATTCCCGGAGCCTGAATTGAGAAGCTGAATCGCCAGGGTCCCATCGTCCGACTGCGCATAAGTTCCATGAATGGTCAGGGTCCCGGGAGAGCCGCCAGGGGCAACGACGCCACTGTTGTTTGCCACACTCCCCGTAATGCTTCCCGTTCCCTTCAGGATTCCGCCATTGATCACCACGTTACTCGCGGTAAGGGTACCATCGACCGTCGTGGTCCCCGCACTCTGGGTGTAGTCCTGCAGATTGCCTGTGGCACCGACCTGGAAATCGCTGCCGATTCCGAAGGTCATCAGTCCGGCATTGCTGAACGCCCCGGCCGTGGTGAAGTCCCGCCCGTTCTTGATGGTGAAATCGCCGGCCGCCGCATTGGTTGCAAAGCCCTTCAGGGCATCCGTATTGTCGGCATAGCGGAGAATGGCGGATGACGGCCCATCCAGAACGATGGTCGCCGCGTTGGTGACGATACCCGTAGCGGCAACGGGAAGTTTAATGGTGCCCGCTGCATAGTAGGTGCCGCCGGTCAGCGTGTTGCTCCCATAGTTCTTCAATCCATCCAGCACAGCCAGCGTTGCACCGCTCTCGGCGCGGAGGGTCCCCTGGTTGTCAAGCAAATTCACGTTGGGGTTGATGTACAGAGGGGCGGCAGCGTTGTTTGCAGTAATTGTTCCCTTGTTGACGATGCCCATGTTGTTCTGGCCGACCCAGCCGGAACCCAGAATCTTATGATCCGTATCGTTGGTGAGGATATAATTTCCGTTGGTGGAGCTGATCCGGCTCCGCTGAGCCGAATTGCCCGGATTCAGAACCAGCGTTCCCGAACCGGTCAGAGTCACATCGGTGCTGTTCAGATAGAAGTAGGTATCGGACCCATTGCCGGCAATCGTCATCGTACCGTTGTTGGTAAGAGTGTTCTGCAGATAGGTATTGGTGTTGTCCGATCCCTGAAACGCTGAATTCGCGGTGAGGGTGATGCCGTCGATGGTTCCGCTGTTGAGGGTGGCGATCACTCCGCCGTTGGTTGTGGTGAAGGCGCCCCCCTTCACTTCAGCGCCATCCACGAGGCCGACATAAGAGCCGCTCCCCTCCGCAAGGATGAGACCCTTGGAATTGTCGAAGAAGCCATTCATGAGCTGAAGACCGGCACCGCCCATCGCCTTGAGGGTCCCTTCATTCATGGCATTCTTGCTGTTCACATCGATGCGCAGTGGAATACCTGCGTTGGTTGCCGCAATGGTCCCCTTGTTGACGAGGCCCATGTTGTTCTCTCCGACCCAGCCGGAACCCAGAATCTTATGATCCGTATCGTTGGTGAGGATATAATTGCCGTTGGTGGAGCTGATCCGGCTGCGCTGGTTCGTGTTGCCCGGATTCAGAACCAGCGTCCCCGAACCGGTCAGGGTCACATCGGCGCTGTTGACATAGAACCGGGTATCACTGCCGTTGCCGGCAATCGTCATCGTCCCGTTGTTGGTAATCGTATTCTTCAGATAAGTATTGGTGTTGTCCGATCCCTGGAACGCGGAATTGGCGGTTAGGGTGATGCCGTCGATGGTTCCGCTGTTAAGGGTCGCGATCACGCCGCCGTTGGTCGTGGTAAAGGCGCCCCCCTTCACTTCAACGCCGTCCACGAGGCCGACATAAGAGCCGCTCCCCTCCGCGAGGACCAGGCCCTTGGTATTGTCGAAGTAACCGTTCATGAGATGAAGACCCGCACCGCCCGTGGCTTTGAGGGTCCCTTCATTTACGGCATCCTTGCTGTTTACATCGATGTACAGCGGAGCGCCGACATTGGTCGCCGCAATGGTCCCCTTGTTGACGAGCCCCATGTTGTTTTCGCCGACCCAGCCGGAACCTAGAATCGTATGATCTTTATCGTTGGTGAGAATGAAATTGCCGTTGGTGGAGCTGATCCGGCTCCGCTGGTTCGTATTGCCGGGATTGAGAATCAGCGTCCCCGAACCGGTCAGGGTCACATCGGCGCTGTTGACATAGAACCGTGTATCACTGCCGTTGCCTGCAATCGTCATCGTCCCGTTGTTGGTAATCGTGTTCCGCAGATAGGTATTGGTGCTGTCCGATCCCTGGAATGCGGAATTGGCGGTGAGGGTGATGCCGTCGATGGTTCCGCTGTTGAGGGTGGCGATCACGCCGCCGTTGGTCGTGGTGAAGGTGCCCCCCTTTACCACGACTCCCTCCCTGAGACCGACATAGGAACCGGCGCCGTCGGCGAGGATCAAACCCTTGGTATTGTCGAAAGTCTGATCGTAGAGCTGGAGGCCTGCACCATTCATTGCCTTGAGGGTCCCTTCATTCACGGCCCCCACACCGCTGAGACGGATGTATAGGGGAGCCGTCGTGTTATTCGCCACAATGGTTCCCTTATTGACGAGCCCCATGTTGCCCTCGCCGATCCATCCGGAACCCAGAATCGTATGGTTCGTGTCGTTGGTGAGGACATAGTTTGCATTGGTGGAGCTGATCCGGCTCCGCTGAGCCGTATTGCCAGGATTGAGGACCAATGTCCCTGAACCGGCCAGGGTCACATCGGCGCTGTCGACATAAAACCGGGTGTCGGCCCCGTTGCCGGCAATCGTCATCGTCCCCTCATTGGTAATCGTGTTCTTGAGCCTGGTATTCGTGCCGTCCCAGCCCTGGAACGAAGAACCGGCGGTGAGGGCAATCCCGTCAAGCGTACTGTTGTTCATCGTGGCGATCACGCCGCCGTTGGTCGTGGTGAAGGCGCCCCCGTTCACCACGACACTGTCCCTGAGACCCACATAGGACCCGGTGCCGTCGGCAAGGATCAAGCCTGCGGCATTGTTGAAAGTCTGGCCGACGAGCTGCAGACTTGCGCCGCTCATTGCCTTGAGGGTCCCCTCATTCACCCCTCCGACACCGCTCAGGTCGATGTAAAGGGGGCCGGCCGTGTTATTTGCCACAATGGTCCCCTTGTTGACGAGCCCCATGTTGCCCTCGCCGATATAACCGGAGCCCATGATGGTATGGTTCGTGTCGTTGGTGAGGACATAGTTGCCGTTGGTGGAGCTGATCCGGCTCCGTACAGCCGTATTGCCCGGATTGAGAATCAGGGTCCCGTTACCGGTCAGGGTCACATTGGGGCTGCCGACATAAAACCGGGTATCGGTCCCGTTGCCGCCAATCGTTATCGTCCCGTTGTTGGTGACGATCCCCGTCCCCCCTGAGATCGAAAAGGACGTTCCATCCTGGATAATAAGTCCGTTGCCCGAGGCGAGCGTCAGGTTTCCAACCGTCACATTGATGTTGCTCGTCACGGTGGATGTGCCGTCGACAATGAAAACGTTGTAACCTCCGTTCGGCACGGTGAGGATGTCCCAATATGCCGGGTTGTTCCAGACACCGTCTCCCCCATGCGACCATGTGGCGTTTGTCGCGGCAGCCACGTGGCCGGGAAGGACCGACAGCCAGAATAGCAGAAGAAACAAAACTGAGCTGAATGCCCCCCATCTTTTCCGTGAAGTACACTTCATGGCCCCCTCCTTTGCTGCAAAAATGACTGCCCGCCTTTTGCCTTTAATGTTCATGAACCTCTTATCTTACTGCTGCGGAGCCACCGGAGGCTTCGCATTCTTTGCTTCCTTGATAAGCTGCGCCACCCTGGAGTTGGGCGCAACCGGTTCGATCACGGCGATGTGTTGCCGGTTGATGTACATATATTCCGGACTGTGCCACTCGTTGCCCCGCTTGATCAGGATGCTCTTCACTTCCTTACCCTCGGGGTCTGCCTGGCGGCCGATATAATAAACCTCCTTAAGCAGCGGATAGGCGCCTCCTGCGTTTTCGATCTTTCCGAAGAAGACCTGACCGTTCGCCATGAACACGGCCTGATACTCCGTGCTGAAATTCAACTTTTCCTCCTTGGCCCTTTCTTCACAACCGGAAAGAAGAAAAGGGGACGTGCAGATCATAAACGACAGAACGAGAAACAGCAGGGAACGATAAGCCTTGACCATTTGAGAAACCTCCTTGAGAGAAAATGCCATTTAGAGGCAAAAGAGCGAAATCATCACCCTTCCTTCACGGCTGCAACCGCCCGGGAAAAGGCCGATTTCCCTCTTTCGCCAAAGAGTATGGAAACTGATAATTATTCTGATACAATTATATTTAAGACACAACATCCAGGGACTGTCAATTCCGGCAATACCTCATTTTTTCTAAGAGTTATCGAAGCATGAGTCTAGGGGAAATCAACATTGGATGAGAAATGTGGCCTACGAGAGTAATTGAAACCAGGTGTTCCGGATACAACAGCCTATTTCACCTTTTGGCGATCCGGGGTGAACCTTAAGGACATGGGTAAAAAAAGGCCGTTTTCCCGAAATGAAGAGGGGGAAAGCGGCCTTGTCGTTTAGATCACGTGAACGTTGTCCGGCCCCTTCGGAATGGGCCGGAGGAAATTCAGGTCGCTAGGCGACCAGGTTGGTCGATGAGTCGGAGGAATAACTGTATGCGTTGAGACTCTGCAGCAGGCTGGAGACCAGCCGACTTGTCCAATCCGATATTTCATTACTTGTCGAGCTTGTTTCGGAGGACGTGGAAGTATTCCCCTGTCCAGCCATCTCTGCCATTTGTTCCCGGAAGGTTTCGTCTTCGGTGCGGGTGATCGACCCGTCTCCATCGGTGTCTATTTGCTCGAAGAGCGATTCGATATCCGTCCCATCTGATCCGATAACGCTTGCCAGTTCGTCCTCGGTGACCACTCCGTCTTCATTGGCATCGGCTGTATCGAAGACCTGATCCGGTGGTGGAGGTGGTGAAGCCGTTCCCATGCCGGAGGCCCCCTCCATACCACCCATCCCCTGCTTCATCTCCTGATTCAGCTGGGCCAAACCCGAATTGAATTCCATCGAACTGATGAGGCTGTCCTGATCGGTGTCCAGTGTCGAGACGAGGTCGCTGGCGAGATCCGAGGAATTCTCGTCGAAAAGCGCACTGATCTCGGAGTTGCTGATCGACCCGTCGCTGTCGGTATCGATCTTGCTAAACATCTGTTGCCACATCTCACTGATAGAGTTGCTGGAACTGCTGATTCCACTGACCATGCTTATCTCCTTTCTGCTTTAGTTATATTGATCCATGGATCTTTTTCGAAAAAAGGTATGAGCAGTGGTTATGCCACTTGAAGAAGTCCGGGAATGCCATGGCTTCAGATTTACAAATCTTAAGGTAAAGGTTGGGTCATAAAACCCTTCCGGGGCATTCCTGTTGTTTTATCCGGCAAGGCCAAGGAGCGACGCTTCTCGGGATGTGCAAAGGAGTTTGGCTAATGGACCAAAAAGGAGGACGCATCTTTGCAATTCTTAACAGTATGCGTCGCAATTTCGTGGCAGAATGCATCCTCTCGTACTGATGGATGCGGGCAAGAAACTCCGGCTTGCAAAAAAAGCCGGTAATAATTTCCTCGAGGGAAAGGTTATGGCTCATACAGAGGAACATGTCCTGGTGATCGACGACGACCGGGATCTTTGTGAACTTTTGACGGAGTATCTTTCAAGCGAAGGGTTTTTTGTCGAAACGGTTTACGATGGTGAAAAGGGGATTGAAAAGGCACTGGCCGGATCATACGGTTTAATCGTTCTCGATGTCATGCTGCCGGGGGGACTCGACGGATTTGAGATTCTCAGGCGGCTGCGCGTCCGGATCGGCACCCCGGTCCTGATGCTGACCGCCAGAGGTGACGATGTAGATCGAATCGTCGGTCTGGAACTGGGGGCGGATGATTATCTTCCCAAGCCCTTCAACCCGCGGGAGTTGGTGGCCCGGATGCGGGCGATCCTGCGCCGGGTAAATGGCGAGGCTGGGCATATCTCCACGAGTACGGTGGCCGTTCGGCACCGGGTAGGGGATGTTGAGCTGGAAGTGGGGACGCGCAGGGTCCTCTGTGGGGGAAAGGATATCGAACTGACCGCAGTCGAGTTTGAACTATTGGAAAAGCTCCTCTACCGGGCGGGATATGTCGTGATGCGGGAAGATCTGACCCGTTCGGTGCTGGGCCGTCCTCTGGGACCCTATGACCGGAGCATCGACGTGCATGTCAGTAATCTCCGGAAAAAACTGGGGCGGGACGGCGCCGGTTCGGAACGGATCAAGGCAGTCCGCGGCAGCGGTTACATCTATCTCCTCCCCAGGGTGTCCGGTTAGTGGGCTGAGCAATAACAGGGAAAATTCATGTTCCGGAATAATCTGTTCATCAAGATCTGCCTGTCCTTCTGGGTAACGACCCTCTTCATGATCGGTGGTATCCTGATGTTGGACTGGCTGACCGGGTCTGGTCCCTTCCGCACGGGACCTCACCCCATCTCCGGTCCGCCAATGGATGTACACGGGGAGTCACTGGCATGGATTTACCAGCATGAAGGCCGGACAGCTGCCGAAAATTTTGCAGTACAACTCCGGAAGTCCACGGGAATCCGGATAGTCCTCCTCGATAAAAATGGCAGGGCTCTGACCGGTTTGCCGGGTGCAGCTGAGGGGCCGCAGAAGGTGTCCTCCCGTGACGGGGAAAAGGCGGCCGGCCGTCATTTTGGGGAAGAGAGAAACTGGCAGAGAGTGATTGTAAAAGGTCCGGAAGGGGAGCTCTCCGCTTTCGTGGCTCAAACGCCGAACCGTCCTCCATTACCGCCGGGTGGACCGGATTCCTGGACCATGGTTGCCATGCGTCTTCTGGTGGTTCTGATGGTGTCCGGGGTCGTCTGCTACCTTCTGGCTCGTTATCTGACCTCGCCCATTCTGAAGCTCGGAACGGCAGCGCGGCAACTGGCAGCCGGAGATCTTTCCGTCCGCGTTGCCCCATCGATCGGCAGGCGAAAGGATGAAATTGCTCTACTGGCCATCGATTTCGACGGTATGGCGGAACGGATCGGATCCCTGCTGAATTCCCAGCGCAAACTGCTGCGGGACATTTCCCACGAATTACGCTCGCCCCTGGCACGGTTGAATGTGGCCCTTGAGCTTTGCCGCAGGGGATCAAGGGCTGATTTGGACAGATTTCTAACCAGAATCGGAAGGGAGTCGGACCGGCTCAACGAGATGATCGGGCACCTCCTGACATTGAGCCGCGTCGAATCGGGCATCGCCACTTTGGAAAAGAAAAGGATCGACTTGACGAAACTGCTCCGGGAGATTGCCGAAGATAGTGATTTTGAGGCCCAGGGACTTGGCCGGAGGGTGATGCTCGATGCCCAGCCGGCGGCCTGCTTCGTGGAGGGCGATGAGGAACTGCTGCGGCAGGCGATCGGCAATGTCGCCCGCAATGCCGTTCGTTACACACAGGAGGGCAGCGATGTGGAGATTTTCCTCAGCCCGGCCGATCCTCCCGGAAGAGAAGTCGTTGTTGCGGTTCGGGATCATGGTCCGGGGGTGCCCGAGGAGGCCCTTCCTCATCTCTTTAAGCCTTTCTACCGTGTAAGTGACAGCCGGGAGCGGGAAACCGGGGGGACCGGTCTGGGATTGGCGATCTCGGAATCGGCGGTCCGTCTTCACGGCGGTACAATTCTTGCGAACAATGCCCCCGGCGGAGGACTGATCGTTGAAATCGTCCTGCCACTTTTCCGGGAGGAGTAACCTTCTGCCGGGATGCGGGTCGCCAAAAGGCCGATCCGGTATTCCTCGGATCGATTCAGAAGATTCAATAAAGTTTTGACGTACCTGCTGAGAAAGGATATAAGACCTTTAAAAAGTTGCAAGAGGAAAATGATCATGCTCAGGCTGTTTTTTCTCAAGGTATTTTTTGCAGTTATGGCTTTCTTCCTTGTTTCTTCCGTTTCCTCGCAGGCGGCCGATGAGATTGTCGGTTATGTGAAAACAACAAAGGGAGAAGCATCGATCTCAAGAGGAAAAAATATCCTCCCGGCGCGAATCAATGAAAAGATATTCAAGAATGACATCCTGAGAACAGGAGCGAACGGTTCTCAGGGTGCAGTGCTCAGAGACGACACGCTGATTGCTCTGGGGCCGAACAGCGAGGTCAACATACGGGAATTCGACTTTTCTCCCGGAGAGGAAAAGTTGAACCTCTTCGTAAGATTGATCAAGGGTTGCGCCCTGTTTTCTTCCGGAATCATCGGCAAGCTATCCCCCCAGTCCGTTAAGTTTTCCACGCCCGTGGGTGACATCGGTATCCGCGGCACGCAGTTTATCGTTTCTCTCGCAGAGAAATAGCACAATCAATGCATGGAAAAATCACCAGTTATCCTACCTTTTTCGAAGAGGAGCAACCCCATGGTCAGGATCCTTTTACGGTTTATTTCCGCTCTTTGTGTCTTCGCCCTGTTTGCCTGTACTGCCGGGAAAAACATGATCGTCCTCCTGCCCGACCAGGACGGAAAAACGGGCGCCATTGAAATCCACAATCAGGGGGGATCCTTGAGACTGGATGCGCCGAACCAGGCCACGGAAATCCTCTCCCTGCAGGCACCGCCAACTCCCCCCAAAGTGCTCAAGGAAGACGAGATCAAGAGGCTCTTTGGGAAAGCCATGGAGGCCATGCCCGGGGCCCCTGTGCATTATGCTCTGTATTTTTTGAGTGATTCAAAGGAATTAACGGAGGAATCAAAGGGTAAGCTGGATGATGTTCTCCTTTACATCAACAGGATTCAGCCGGCTGAGATCTCAATCGTGGGACATACGGATCGGGTGGGTGAAAGAAAGAGAAATTTCCGTTTGGGTTTAGATCGGGCGATGACGGTGAAACACCTGCTGGTTGCAAGAGGGGTTGATCCCGGGATGGTCGATGTATCGTCACATGGGGAAGATAATCCGCTGATCAAGACCGCCGATGAGATCCCCGAACCGGAAAACCGGCGGGTTGAAATCGTCATCCGCTAGCAAAGTGCTTACTCCGGTAGACTTTTTGCTTGTCTGACAGGCTGGAGTAAAAAAAGTCCGGGAACGAATAAAGCCATGGAAAGATTGGGACCCCTTCTCAGGAATGTCTGGCGAAGCCGTCATCGGTTGTACTTTTACGGGTTCATGGTTACGGTTCTCTTTTCCCTCCTCTACATCCTGGAACCCCCCTTTTTCCGCTTTCTGGAGCTGCGGTTTTACGATGCAATCCTTCATGAAAACCCGGTTGAGAAACCTGCAACGGACATTTTGATCATCGATATCGATGAACGAAGCCTTCAGGCCGTCGGGCAGTGGCCCTGGCCCCGGCACGTTATTGCGCGGCTGTTCAAAGGGATCAACGCGCAGGGACCCTCCGCCATTGGGGTCGATCTGTTGTTCTCAGAGGCGGATCATCGATCCCGAAACGGGGCCTCCCAGGACATTCGGGGGAAATATGGAGCCTCTCCCCGCGTCAAACCGGTTGGGCCGGAAGACACGAGCAGTGATGCTCTCCTCGCCCGCACGCTCAGCACCGGTCCTTTTGTCCTTGCCAGGAAATTCTTCTTTAATGGAGAAGCCTTTACTTCCAGGGAGTGTGTGTTCCAGCCGCTTTCCGTCGTGCTCCTCGGGACCGCTGACTTCCAACAGGAAAATCAGCCCTTTCACAAGGCCTCGGGGGTCGTCTGCAATTTGCCGATCTTAGACGCCGCCGTTTCGTCAACCGGTTTCATCAATGCCTCTTTCGACATCGACGGCCTGATGCGGCGAATCCCTCTGATTATGCGATATGAATCAGGCTCTTCCGGCGGCGCGTATTTTCCCAGCCTCGTTCTGGCCACCCTCATGAAACAGAAAAACCTCCGGCAGGTCTTCGTAAAAGTGACATCTACGGGAAAACCCTATGAAATTCTCCTGGGGAGTACAGCCATTCCAGTCGATGACCGGGGCAATATGCTGATCCATTATCGGGATCGGGAAAAAGCCTGTCCTCATGTCTCCGCGCTGGACATTCTATCCGGCTGGCCCGGGAATATTTCTCTGAGGGGAAAGATTGTTTTTGTCGGCACGTCCGCCACCGGGCTCGGGGAAAGAACAATAACGCCCGTGCACCCCTTCCTCCCAGGAGTCGATATCCACGCCACGGCAGCCCAGAACATTCTTCAGGCAAACTTTGTGAAGAGACCGCCCTGGATTTCGGGGCTCGAATTATTTTTCATTCTCCTGGCGGGCCTTGTGTCGACGGTGCTTTTTGCCAGAACAAAGGCGAAGGGAAGTCTTCTCTTCGCCCTTGCCATAGTGATCGGGTTGATCTTTCTTTCTTACGGAGCCTTTCACACCGATGGAATTGTCGTCTCTCCGCTGATCCCTCTGCTTACGGTGGCGGTAAATTTTTCTCTTCTGAACCTGTCGAAGTTCTGGCAGGCGGAACGCGACTTGCGCCAGAGTGAAAACCGGTATCGTTCCATCTTTAATAATGCCCTTGAAGGAATTTGCCAGATTACCCCGGATGGCCTCATTACGGCGGCGAATCCGGCTCTTGCGCGGATGATGGGGTTTGAAACCCCGGCGGATTTCCTTGCCGCTGTTCCCACGATCTCCTCGATCCGCCTGGAAAATCCGGAGGATCGGCAGAAAATCCTCGGGTTGCTTTCGGCACAGGGAGAAATCCGGGGCTTCGAGACGGAAGTCCATACGGCAGAAGGGTCAAGAATCTGGGCTTCCATCAATGCCGTCACCACAAAAAACAACGGAAAAATAACCTTCTATGAAGTTTCGATTGAAGATGTCTCGGAGAGAAGGCGTTCGGAGGAAGCGTTGCAGGAATCGCGGCAAAGGTTCTCGGATATCATCGAGTTCCTTCCCGACGCCACCCTGGTGATCGACAGAAATGGCCGGGTGATCGCGTGGAACCGGGCGATGGAATCCATGACGGGGATCCGGAAAGAGGATATGCTTGGCAAAGGGGACCGGGAGTACGCCCTGCCCTTCTATGGGGACCGGAGGCCCATCCTGATCGATCTGGTCCTTTCCCCCGATGAGGAGATCGAGTCGCAGTACACCGCCATCCAGCGGACGGGAGACCGGATCTTCGGTGAAGCCTATGTACCGGGCCTGCCTCCCGGTGACGTTCACGTCTCCGCTACGGCGTCCGTCCTGCGGGATCCTCAGGGTGCTGCCATGGCTGCCATTGAATGTGTCCGCAACAATACGGAGCGCAAGCGGATGGAAGAGCGGCTGAGAAGGGCGGAAAAGATGGAATCTCTCGGCACGATGGCGGGCGGCGTGGCTCATGATCTGAACAATGTGCTGGGCGTATTGGTGGGTTATGCCGAGATGATGATGCTGGAGATTCCGGAAGGAAATCCCCTTCGACGGTATGCGGCCAATATTCACCAGTCCGGCATAAGAGGCGCCGCGATGATCCAGGATCTGCTGACCCTGGCCAGGAGAGGGGTGGCGGTATCGGAAGTCGTCAACCTCCGTGAGCTGGCCTCTTCGTATTTTAACAGCCCCGATTTTGCCAAATTGAAGGAGGATCATCCGCAGGTTTCCTTCAGGATGGATCTTCAGGAAGACTTGATGAACATCAAAGGGTCGCCCACCCATCTCTCCAAAACCCTGATGAACCTGATTCCCAACGCTGCCGAGGCGATATCCGGTCCGGGGGAGGTGGTCACAACAATGGCGAATTGTTATCTGGAAACGCCTGTCAGGGGATATGCCGAGGTGAAGGAAGGCGATTATGTCGTCCTCAGCGTGGCCGATTCCGGCCAGGGGATCTCACCTCAGGATATGGAAAGGATTTTCGAGCCCTTCTATACGAAAAAGGTCATGGGCAAAAGCGGAACGGGTCTGGGATTGGCCATTGTCTGGGGCACGGTCAAGGATCATGACGGGTACATCGATGTGACGAGCCAGGAAGGCGTGGGTAGCGTTTTCACCCTTTACTTTCCTGCAACACGCGAGGGACTGGCACAGAACAAGGAGCAGATGTCCCTCGATCAGTATATGGGTTCGGGAGAATCCCTGCTGGTTGTTGACGATAATGAAGGTCAACGGCACCTTGCGGCGAGCATCCTGACCAAACTGAATTACCAGGTCTCCACTGTTTCCTGCGGTGAGGAGGCCGTGTCCTACCTGATGTCCCATAAGGCGGATCTGCTGCTGCTGGATATGATCATGGACCCGGGTATCGACGGATTGGAGACCTACCGGAGGATTCTGGAGATCCACCCCCATCAGAAGGCGATTATCATCAGCGGATACTCGGAGACCGACCGGGTGAAGAAAGTCCAGGCGCTGGGTGCCGGGGGATTTCTTCGGAAACCCTACACGCTGGAGAAGCTGGGACTGGCGATTCAAGAGGAACTGTCCCGATCGGACGCCGGCTCATAAAATTGTCCTACCCCCAATTCCCCTCTCTTGTCCCTCCAGCTCGAGCCGCGGGCTTTCGGAACGGCCTTTGCTGTGTTCACTCGAACTGGCTGTGGTAAAGTTCGGAATAGAACCCCTGCGCCTCGATCAGTTGCTGATGGCTGCCGCGTTCGATAATACGGCCGTCCCGGATGACCAGGATCTCATCGGCCTTCTGGATCGTGCTTAAGCGATGGGCGATGACGAAACTGGTCCGGCCCTTCATCAGTTTCCGCATGGCCTGCTGGATATGCATTTCCGTGCGGGTGTCCACGCTGCTCGTCGCCTCGTCCAGGATCAGGATGGCCGGATCGGCCAGAATCGCCCGGGCGATGGTCAACAACTGCCGCTGCCCCTGACTGAGGTTGCCGCCTTCCTCGCTCAGCACCGTTTCATACCCTTGAGGCAGCCGTTCGATGAAGGAATGGGCGTTGGCCAGCCGCGCCGCCGTCTCGACCTCCTCGTCGGTGGCGTCCAGCCTTCCATAGCGGATATTTTCCCGGACCGATTCCGAGAAGAGGTAGGCATCCTGCAGAACGATGCCCAGGGCACGCCGGAGGCTCTGTTTCTGAATCCTGCGGATGTCCAGGCCGTCGATCCGGATCGATCCCCCATCGATGTCGTAGAAGCGGGTCAGCAGGTTGACAATTGTCGTTTTCCCCGCTCCGGTCGGCCCCACCAGGGCGATTCTCTGTCCCGGAGCGGCATGCAGGTTCACCTCCTGCAGGACGGGTATCTCCGCCGAATAGGCGAAACGGACCCCTTCGAAGTCCACTTCCCCGGCGACCTCCCTCAATATCTCCGCATCGGGATCATCTGCCTGTTCGGGTTCCTCGTCCATCACCGCAAAGACGCGCTCCGCCCCGGCGAGAGCGGCCTGGAAGGTATTGTACGAATTGGCCAGCTCGTTGATCGGCCGGGCGAACTGCTTGGAGTAGTTGAGAAAGCTGGCGATGACCCCGATCGAAAGCGCCCCGCCCACGGCCATCCAGCCGCCTACCGCCGCCACGACTGCGAAACTGAGATTATTGACCATGTTCATCAGGGGCGGGACAAGACCGGAGAAGATCTGGGCGCGGAGACCGACCCTGGTCAGGCGCCGATTGATTTCCTGGAATTCCCGGCGGGAGGCCTCTTCCCGGCCAAAGGCCTTGACGACCCGGGCGCCGGAGATCTTTTCCTCGATATAGGCGTTGACCTGCCCCAGTTCGGTCTGCTGCCCGCTGAAATAGTGCCGGGTGCGTCTTGCAATCGCGCCGGTCAGGCCGACTCCCAGCGGGATAACCAGCAGGCTCAGGATCGTCAGGGAGGGGGAGAGGACCAGCATCATCGCGAGCGCTCCCCCGAGCAGAATCACGCTGCTGAAGATATGGGCGATGCTCTGTGACAGGGTATTGTTGATGTTTTCAATGTCGTTGGTCAACCGGCTCATCAATTCGCCGTGGGGGTTCTCGTCGAAAAACTTCAGAGGAAGGGTCTGTATCTTGGCAAACAACGCATCGCGCAATCTTTGGATCGTGTTCTGGGAGATCGCCACCAGGAGATAGGTTTGGACCCAGGTCGCCAGGGCTGCGCCCAGGTAGACGGCAAGCAGGGTCAAGGAAATCGAGGATAGGCGCCCAAAATCGACACCGCCCTTGCCGCCGGTCAAGGCGTCCACCGCCCTGCCGATCAGGAAAGGCCCCGCGAGGGTGAGAAGGGAAGCGGTCAGGATCAAAGCGAAAACGAGGAGAAGGGACCATTGTTCCCCTTTTAAATAACCCCAGAGCCGCCTCAGGGTGCCGCGGGAGAACTTTGCCTTTTCCGGCGGGGCCGGAAAGGGGAAGGGGGAATGACCCGGCCCCAGTCCGGTTCCCGTCGCCGACATGCCGGCGCCTCTTGCCCGACGAAAACGCCCGTTCATTTGAATCCCCCGTTGCCCAGTTGGGAGGCAAAGATTTCCCGGCACAGGGGACACTCCGCCATCAGTTGACGATGTGTTCCGAGGCCGATCAGCCGTCCCTCATCCAGCAGAAGAAGACGGTCGGCATCCAGAACGCTGGCTACCCGCTGGGCGATCATGAGGCAGGTCGTCTCTTTGAGAGCGCGCAGTTCCTTGCGGAGGCGTGCTTCCGTCGCCGGATCCAGGGCGCTGGCGGCATCGTCCAGAATGAGGATCCGCGGCTTTCGCAGCAGTGCCCGGGCAATGGTGAGACGCTGTTTCTGGCCGCCGGAGAGATTCAGCCCCCGTTGGTCGAGGCGGGTGTCGTAACCGTTGGGGAATTTGCTGATGAATTCGTGGGCCTGGGCGGTTCGGGCGGCCTGCTCGACTTCGGCCGCGGAGGCTTCCGGGTTGCCCCAGCGGATGTTCTCCTGGATCGTTCCGGAAAAGAGGCGGGATTCCTGGAAAACCATTCCGATCCCCTGCCTCAGGTCATCCAGGCCATAGTCGCGGACGTCCACGCCATCAATGAGGACGCGACCGGAGGAGGCATCGTAAAAGCGGGGAATCAGGTTCACCAGGGTGGATTTTCCGGAACCGGTCGCCCCGAGAATGGCGATCAACTCGCCGGGAGATGCGCGGAAACTGACCCCCTGTAATGCCGGAACGCCTCCGTTTCCATCATAGCAGAAGGAGACGTTTTCAAATTCGACCCGTCCGAATCGGACCCGGTGCCCCGCCGGCTGTGCTGGAGCGGAGATATCGACCTTTTTCTCCAGCACTTCCCCAATCCGGTCGGAAGAGGCCTTGGCACGGGTGAGCATGACGGTCATGAAGGCGACCATCATGAGGGCGAAGAGGATTTGCGTCACATAGGTAATAAAAGCCATCACCTGGCCGACCTGTATGTTCCCGGAGTCGACCCGGAGGCCGCCGAACCAGATCACCGCCACCACGCTCAGGTTCATCAGGGCGAACATGGCGGGCATCGTTGTGCCCACTCTCCGTCCGGCCCGGATGGTCATGTCGGCCAGGTCGGAATTGGCTTTGCCGAAACGGCCGATTTCGTAGCCGGAACGGACAAAGGCCTTGATGACCCGGACCCCGGAGAGGTTTTCCCGCAGGACGGCATTGACGCGGTCCAGACACTGCTGCACCTGGGAGAAGAGAGGAAAACCGGAGCGGATGATGAAGAACAGGGTCAGCGTCAGCAGGGGCAGAGTGACGCCCAGGATCGTCGCCAGTCCGGGATTGAGGGCGACGGCCATCAGAATCCCGCCGAGGCAGAGCAGAGGCGCGCGGACCATCAGGCGCAGCATCGCCAGGACGATGTTCTGGACCTGGGTCACATCGTTGGTCAGACGGGTGATCAGGGAGGCCGTGGAGAAGGCATCGAGGTTTTTAAAAGAAAAGGATTGGGTCTTCGCAAAGAGCGCGGCCCGGAGATCCGCCCCGAAATTCTGCGATGCGTGACAGGCGAAAAACGTGCAGCCCAAGCCGCCGCCCACCCCGATCAGAGCGACGGCGATCATCAGCACGCCGGTCCAGAGGATGAGATCCGTATTGCCGCCGGCGATGCCCTTATCCACGATCCGGGCCATCAGGGTCGGCTGCAGCAGGTCACAGGTGACCTCCAACATCATGAACAGCGGCGCCAGCAGGGCGGATTTCCAGTAAGGCTGAAGGAAAGGGCGGAATCGCTTCACCTTGAATTCTCCATTTCTTATTTCATGTCAAAACAAATGCTGCGTGAACTTCGTGGCCTCCCGACCTGCGACGGAGCACGTCTTTTTTGAAGTTTTTCTTATCCTCTCCTTCCGAAAAAAGAAAGTTTTTGTCCATTCAAATGTTTTTGTGAAGAAGGAAAGAAATGGGCTTGACATTGTGTGCCGAAAAGCATATTCACGCCACGACATATATTAATTCATGCATATACTACGGGACGCATATGTTATGCGACGCTTGATCGGGTAGAAACCATGATGGGGGATGGAAGGATGGGGCATTCTGAGGGGGGAAATTCTGCAGTGATCCTGAAGGAGGCGGTGGATATTCTCCACAGTTATTATGGCGCCGGTATCGGCTCTCTCTTTGTTGAAAGGTTGGTGGTCGGTGTTTTCTTTACGGCGGTCAAACTCTCCAACGACTGCGGAGGCGTTGCCTACACCCCTCCTGAAACGGTGGCGGCTGCTGGTTGCAACATCCTTCGAGAGCGTTCATCCCCCCTTCGCGGGATGCCCGTCCAGGACGTACTATCCGGCGCCCTGCAGAGTCCCTTTGCCGAAATCATTCGACTGGCGGCGATCAATGCCCTTTCAGTGCCCCTTTTCCAGGAAGGTCGCTATGCCCTTGGTGAGGGCAACGATCTGTCGGATGTTTCGCACCTCTTTACCGGCAGGCGGGTCTGCATGGTGGGGGCGATCATTCCGCTGCTGAAACGGCTCAAGGAACTGGGGGCCGGCGCCGTTCAGGTCATCGATTTTAAGCAGGAAAGCGGCATCGAAGTTGAACTGGCCGGTGGAGAATTTGTCTCCCCGAAACATACGGCGGAAACACTGGCCCAGTGTGAGACAGCGGTCATCACCGGAGCAACCGTGGCCAACGGCACGATTGAATTTCTTCTCGCCCTTCTTCCGCAGGAGACTGCCACGGCCGTTGTGGGGCCGACCGCCGGCTTTGTGCCCGGTCCCCTCTTCCGGCGCCGGGTTGCCCTGATCGGCACCTCCATGGTGACCGACAGTGATACGGCCCTGGAGATCATTGCCGAGGGAGGCGGCGCCTATCGGCTTTTCGGCCGCTGCTTCAAAAAGATCAATGTGCTGAACCAGGAACGGATCGAACAATTAAAGAGGAGATACGATGAACAGCGAGCAACAGAATAAGGATCAGTATGCCAGGCTGTTGGAAGAGGCCGGAAGGTTTCATGGAGATGTCTGCGCCGGCATCCAGATCGGTACGAGAATGACCATGTGCGCCCTGCGGAAACTGGGCATCGCGGACCCCAAGGGGGCGGATGGGAAAAAATTGATGGTCTTTGTGGAAATCGACCGCTGCGCCACGGATGCGATCATGGCGTTGACCGGATGCAGGCCGGGGAAAAGAACCATGAAGGTCCTCGATTACGGAAAGATGGCGGCAACCTTTATCAATCTGGAGACGGAAAAAGCGGTGCGGGTGGCGGTCATCCAAAAAAGGGAAGAAGGTGAGGGAGGCGGAGAAGCCGACTTCGGGAGTCTCAGCGAAGAGGAGCTTTTTTCCGTCACGGAGGTCCAGGTTCCTCTGCGTCCCGAGGACATGCCCGGCAAGCCCGTCCGCCGCTGCCGGTGTGCCCTCTGCGGGGAAGACGTCCTCGATGGGCGGGAGATGAAATATGAGGGGGTAACGCTCTGCCGGCCCTGCTTTGAGAAGAAAAAATATTACTACCCTACCGCAAGTTAACAGGGGAAGCGCCGGTGTATCCGATCTCTTTGGGTGTAGGAGGAAAAAGAGCAAACTGCTGGGAGGCGAATTCGGCCATGGAAAGAACGGACAGACAGATCCGCAACTGCAAGGGGATTGCCCTGTCCTTCGTCCTCCATGCCTTCTGCATCGCAGGTGTCCTACTCTCCGTGGCCCTGTCTGCTCAACACCCAAACACCGTGCAGGTGTTATTGACCCTGGAGCCTTCGAGTGGCGGTGCCGGGAAAATTTTTCAGGAAACACCAGGGGTCAAGAAGTCCCAGAGTCTTTCGGCAAAAGAGAAACCCTGCCGGCGGAGTCCGATCCGGCAGACCAGCCTGCCTGCCCTTTCTCCCGTAACGGATAAGGTCCCCGTGGAAAAGTCAACGGATGCCACCCCAGTGCTGAATAAGACGCCGGTTGAGGCATCTGCCCCAATAAAGGCCGTCGGTTCCGGAATTCGCGGTGAGACCGCCGTACCGGCCATTGCGGGGGCAGGAACCGGAGAGGGGAGCGGTGCCGGCCGTCATGAGGGGGCAGGCAAGGGTCGTGAATCCCAAGAGGCTTTGAAAAACCGCTATCTGCGGGAACACTTTGCTTACATCCGTGACCTCATCTTGAAGAACCTCTCCTATCCCCCCCTGGCCAGGAAGGGCGGCTGGCAGGGAAAAGTGAAGGTGTCCTTTATCGTCCGGGAAGATGGGAGGGTGGAGGGCATCAGGATTGTCGAGAGTTCCGGTTATCTGGTGCTGGACAGGAATGTCGTGGAGACGATTCGAGAGGTCCAGCCCTTCCCCAAGCCGCCTGTGCGGGCGGAACTGGTGATCCCTGTTACCTATGCGCTGAAGACATGAACAATTTGTCGGAAAGTCCTTGATCCATGAAACGCAATCTCCTATTTCCGGTGCTGTCCCTTCTGCTCCTTCTGACGGTGGCCTTTTCGCTGACCCTTGGCAAATATCCCCTCGGTCTGACGGATATTGCCGGTTTTTTCCTTCACAAGATGTTCAGCGCCGGGAATATAGAGCCCGAAAAATCCAGTCTGCTGGAAAGCCTTCTCTTTGAAATCCGTCTGCCCCGCATTCTAGCGGCCATCCTCATCGGTGCTTCGCTTGCCGTTGCGGGGACCGCCTTTCAGGCCATGTTCGTCAACCCACTCGTGTCACCCTCCCTTCTCGGAGTCCTGGCGGGGGCCTCCTTCGGCGCTGCGCTGGGCATGGTTTTTACCAAAAACTGGGTTACCGTGCAGATCCTTACCTTTGCCTTCGGCTTTCTTGCCGTTCTTATCTCCGTTGGCATCGCCAGGATGCACAAAGGCAATACCATCCTTCTGCTCGTGCTCGGCGGCGTCATCAGCAGCGCGCTTTTCACTTCCCTTTTATCCGTCATCAAATATGTCGCCGATCCTTACAACCAGTTGCCCGCCATCACCCAGTGGCTCATGGGCGGTTTGTCCCTCGTAGATGGAAAAAGCCTACTGGCTGCCGGGATTCCTCAAACGGCGAGTATCGCGCTCGTCATCCTGTTTTCCGGGTATCTCAATGCCCTGAGCATGGGAGACGAAGAGGCCCGGTCACTGGGCATTCCTGTTGAAGGGGTCCGTATGCTCCTCATCTTCCTGGCGACGCTGATGAGCGCGCTGACCGTCGTGCTGGCGGGCATGATTGGCTGGGTGGGGCTCATCATCCCTCATGTGGCACGGATGCTTGTGGGGCCTGACAACAAGATTCTCGTTCCGGCGAGCGCCCTCATCGGGGCCATCTATCTGATCGTGGTCGATGATATTTCACGGATGATCTTCACGGTGGAGATCCCCCTCGGGATTACAACCTCTCTGATCGGCATCCCCTTTTTCGCAATCATTCTGAGGAAGGCAAAAAAAGGATGGAACTGAAACCCCTGCTCGAAGTGGAACATATTTCTTTCGGCTATACCCGGGAAAACGTGCTCAGCGACGTCAGTTTCGCCATCAGGGAAGGTGAAATCGTGACCCTTCTGGGGCCAAACGGCTGTGGGAAAAGCACCCTGATCAAGATCATGCTTGGCCTTCTCCGCCCCGCCAATGGCGGGGTTTTCCTCAACGGTCGGAATATCGGGCAGATTCGTTCAAAAACGCTCGCCGGAAAAATCGCCTATGTCCCGCAGACCCACAGGAGTTCCTTCCCCTATTCAGTGCTGGATGTGGTGCTGATGGGAAGGATTCCGCACAAGCCCTTTTTCTTTCGCTACTCGAAGACCGATCTGCGGATTGCCGACGATGCCCTTGGCAGGCTCTCCATTTCCCATCTGGCGGACAGGGCCTACACGGAGATCAGCGGCGGCGAGAGGCAGCTGACCCTTATTGCACGGGCCCTTGCCCAGGGGGCGAAGACCTTCATCATGGACGAACCGGCCAGCGGTCTCGACTACGGGAACCAACTGAGGCTCCTCGATCAGATCATCAAGCTGTCCCGGGAAGGGTACACCTTCATCAAATCGACCCACTCGCCCGAACACGCCCTCTGGATCGCCGATCGCGCCATCCTGATCAAGAACGGTGCCATCGTGGCGGACGGCAAATGTGACGAGATCATCACTTCCGAGAATCTCTTTTCCCTCTATAACGCCCGGGTCAATGTGCTGAAACTCAACGGGTCCCTGCGGGTGTGCGTTCCCCAGACGATCTGCGGCTGTGCCAAATTCGGCGATTTCTCCCGGCAACCCTGCCATTCCGAGGAGGCGCTCTCATGGCGGGCCCTTCAAGAGGCATGAGAAAATTGTGGGGCAGGTTGTTTGGAAGAATCGTTTTATAAGTTAAATATTTACAGAAAATTGAAGCTTTGAGCCATCGGGAAGAGAGGACAAAAATGGACTGGCTGAAAGAAGCAGTGGATTACGGAATTATCTGGTTTCTAATTTTCTTGAGTCTGATCTCCGTGGGGATCGCCATCGAACGGCACCTTCTCTACCGGCACATCCGGCTTGAGAAGTATCCGGATCGGAAAACCTTGGAAATGGAACTGACCCGGAAGCTTCACCTCATTGCGACGATCGGCAGCAACGCCCCCTATATCGGTCTGCTCGGGACCGTCTGCGGAATCATGCTGACCTTTTACACTCTGGGCAGGGACGGCTTTCTGGACACGGGAAAAATCATGGTCGGCCTCGCCCTGGCCCTGAAGGCGACCGCCGTCGGACTCTGCGTGGCGATCCCGTCCGTGGTCCTCTACAACCTGCTGCTTCGCCGGGTCAAGGTTCTTCTGATGAACTGGGAGATTCAAAATGGAAGAGAAGGAGTTTGATTACATCAACGTCATCCCCCTCGTGGATGTGATGCTGGTCCTGCTGACGATCGTTCTGACCACCTCGACTTTCATCGCCACCGGGGGCATTCCGGTCAGTCTGCCCAAGGCGTCCCAGAACCGGATGGAGACGCTGAAAGTTCGCACCGTGGAAATCGACCGCAACGGTCAAATCTATTTTTCCGGTCAGCTGGTCACCCTTGAAGCGCTGCAGAACGGCATCCGGTCGCTTGACCACAGCAGCCCCTTTCTGATCCGGGCGGACCGGGACATTCCGTTGCAGAATTTCGTGGATGTCCTGGATGTCGTGAAAAATTCCGGATTCCGGCAGGTAAGCCTCCAGACGGAGGCGAAGAGGTGATTCAGCTGATTACGGTGATCCCTTGGGCTTTCAATTCCAAGGGGTGAACCGGACGTGTTTGTGGAAGAGGCCATCAAATGACAGGAATGGAGGAATAATCAATGAAAAACAGGAGGGTTCTTTTTATGTTGGGTATCCTATCAACCGTATTGTTCGGCGCCAGTTTCTCTCCGATACCCCTTTACGCCGGGGATCAGAAAATCGTCACCGACATGTGCGACAAAAAGGTCGAAGTGCCGGTCGAACCGAAGAGAATCGCCTGTATGCACTGCGTATCTCCGGAAAAGATCATGACCCTTGGCGGGGGAAATTCCATCCTCCTGATGGCGGAACAATCTCCCTGGGCTTACCGGCTCTATCCGGAGATCAAAAAAGCCAGATCAAATAAGGGCATCAAGCCGGAGCAGCTGCGGGATATGAACGTTGATTTCGTACTCTATTCACCCGGGATGACGAAAGAGGCGCCCTATAGTGCCGCAGGCCTGAAAACCATCTGTGCCTTCTCCGCTGAAACAAGACCCCGGAACCTGGATGAATATCGGCAGAACTTTGAACGGCAGATCTCCATGTTCGGCGATCTCCTGGGACCGGAGGCGAAGGCAAGGGCGGATAAATACAATGCCTATTTCGACCGGAAGGTCAAAGAGATCCTTTCTGTCACCTCAAAAATCGAAATGAAAAACAGGCCCAGGGTTTATTACGGCGGTCTGCACGGCAGCCCCTTGGGCAGCCAGGGAAACGGCAGCGTGATGCACTGGAATACAGAAGTCTCCGGCGGCAATTACCTGCCGGCGGCGCTGGATGACAACCATGCCACGGCGACCCTGCAGCAGGTGCTGTCGTGGGAACCGGATATCATTCTCCTGAGCGGCTATTATGATTCCTCAAATGATCTGAAGAAGAACCCGGACTGGGCTTCGCTGAAGGCCGTCAAAAACGGGAAGGTTTATCACCTCCCTCGGGGCATCTACACCTGGGATCATGCCAGCGGCGAAAGCGTGCTCCTGATGATCCATATGGCAAAGATCTTTTACCCCGATCTGTTTCAGGACTGGGACATGATCAAAGAAATGAAGACCTTCTATTCTGAGGTGTACGGCAAGACGGTAACGGACGGGGACGCAGAAAGGATCCTGAACTGCCTTCCCCCGCCCCGGATGGAAGCGGCCGCTGCCAAGGTGGGCGACGCGATCATCCGATGAACGAAAACAGCCCTTGCACCAGCGACGAAAGGAATGAGGTGGCGTCCGCCTGCACAGAAAAGCAGAAGTTCTGGAATGGACGGGCCCGGGAGTTTTCGGAGCATGCCGCATCCACAGGATATCCTGAGGCATTTCTCCGGATCATGAAACCCCGCAGAAGCTGGACCGTGCTGGATATGGCCTGCGGCGGCGGGACCCTCGCCATCCCCCTTGCCCGGAAGGTGAAATCCATCACGGCTGTCGATTTTTCAGAGGGCATGCTGGAGATCGTTGAGCAGCGGTGCCGTGCCGGCAGCATTGCGAATGTGAAGACCCTTTTGGGACGCTGGGATGACGATTGGGACCGCCTGGGGATCGGCGTTCACGATGTGGCCATCGCCTCTCGCTCGCTTCTCAGTGAAGATGCCGGGGACTCTCTCGTCAAGCTGGACAGGGTTGCGAAAAGGGCGGTCTATATCTCCACCCAGGTCGGTGACGGCCCCTTCGACAGGAAACTCCTGGAGTCGGCGGGCAGGGAGTTCAGGCTGAGGCCGGATTATATCTTCTATGTCAACCTCCTCTATGAGATGGGCATTCGGGCGAATGTCACCTTCATCCCCGAGTCGAACCGCCATTCCTGGGAAAACCACGAAGAGGCGCTGCAGGATCAGCGCTGGATGCTTCAGGGGATGACCGATGAGGAGGAAGAGAAGGTCCGGGCATACCTGAGGCAGCATCTGGTTTTGGTCAGGGGACGCTGGCAATTGCCTTATTCGAGGAATTATTCCTGGGCGGTCCTGTATTGGACGAAAAATGGAAGGGGTGAAGGATGAGAAGGCGGACGGCAACGGCGCAAGGCATTGGGAAGCGGTTATTGGGGGCACTGGCCATTTTACTTCTAGCGGTTCTGGGCCCAGCATGGTCTTCGGAGGGGCGGGAAATTACCGATATGTTCGGGAAAAAGGTGTCCGTACCCGATCATCCCCGGAAGGTCTACAGCACCTCGCCGCCGGTGACCTACCTGCTCTACGCCCTCGATCCCTCCATGCTGGCGGGCCTCAATTTCCCGGTCCGGCCATGGCAAAAGCGCTACCTGGATAAACACCTGCAGGAATTGCCGATTCTCGGCGGATGGTTCGGTCAGGCAGCGACGCCGAATCTGGAAATGATTCTGAAGGTGAATCCCGAGATCGTGGTGACCTCCAGTTATGACTCCGCCATGAAGACCAAGGTGGATGAGGCGATGAAGAGGATGCCCATGCCCGTCATTTCCGTTTCCCTGAATTCGTTGACGGATTATCCCGGAACGTTTTCCTATCTCGGCGGGGTCCTCGGCCGCAAGTCGCGAGGGGAAGAGCTGGCTTCCTATACACGCAAAACGCTCTCGCAGATGTCCGCCCTGGCAGCTTCAATTCCTGCCAAGCAGAGGGTATCCGTCTACTATGCCGAAGGCGTCGATGGCTTGAGCACGGAATGCGATTCATCACAGCACGCGGAACTTATCCCAATGGTCGGAGGACGGAACGTCCACCGTTGCAGGTCTACCGAACTCATAGGGCTGGAAAAGGTCAGCTTCGAACAGGTGCTTCTCTACAACCCGGAGGTGATCTTGGTCATGGAGGACGTCTTCTACAGGAAAATCTTTTCGGATCCTCTGTGGCAGCGGATCAAGGCCGTACGGAACAAACGGGTCTATCTCATTCCCAGGGAGCCTTTCAACTGGTTCGACCGGCCGCCGTCCTTCATGCGGTTTCTGGGGGCCAAATGGGTGGCGAGTTGCTTATACCCGACCATCTACAGAACGGACATGGTCAAGGAGACCCGGAATTTCTTTAAGTTGTTTTTCAATATAAACCTTAGCCCTCAGGAGGCAAGAGAACTCCTCCACAGGGAAGAACACATCAGCATGAAAAGGTAACAGGGCGAGTTCATACTTGTCGGCCTTTGCCTACCGTCGGATGCCTTTCCGTCACGGACTCGTTCAGCGCGCGGGGCGTGTTCCGGATGGATCGGGCAAGACAGGTCGTAAGGCAGGCCGGGATGGAAAATTAATAGGAGGGTTTTATGCAATGAATTGTTACAAGTGCAGAAAAATAAGTCGTTGGGTTCCTATTCTTATTGGCATTCTTATGTTGTTCCTCCTGATCGGGGCGCCTCTGCAGGCAGCGGAACAGAAGGACGGAGAGGGCGTTTTCACCCTTGGCGAAATTGAAGTATCCGCCAAAGGGGAAGAGACCAAGAACACGACCGTGGAAAAGATAACCGAACAGGAGATGCGCCAGTTCAACCGGGATACGGTGAGCAGCGCGTTGAATCTCCTGCCCGGATTGACCCTTTCCTCATTCGGCGCCCGGAACGAACAGATGATTTACGCCCGGGGCCTCGATCAAAAGCATGTCCCCATCTTTCTCGATGGCGTACCCATTTACGTGCCCTATGACGGCTATCCGGATTTGAGCAGGTATACCACCTTCAATCTCTCGGAGATCGTTGTTTCCAAGGGGTTTACCTCGGTTCTTTACGGTCCCAACACCATGGGCGGGTCGATCAACCTCGTGTCGAAGCGGCCCGAGAAGGCTCTTGAAGGAGATGCCGGAATCGGAGTGTTCAGCGGTGACGGCTTCCGCGCCTACGCCAACCTGGGAACGAATCAGAAACTCTGGTACGCCCAGGGCGGTTTCTCTTACCTCAGCAGCGATTACATGAAGATGTCCGACGGATTCGATTCTACCGCTGCGGAGGACGGCGACCATCGGGAGAATTCCTATTACCGGGACAGGAACTTCAATTTAAAGCTGGGTTTCACCCCGGCGGACGGTCATGAATATGCCGTGAGCTACTACAACCAGCACGGTGAAAAAGGCGACCCGCCTTACGCGGGAACGGATTCCAGCCAGATGATAAGATACTGGCAGTGGCCCTACTGGGATATGGAAGGCGTTCACTTCAACTCCCGCACGCCTCTTGGAGACAAGAGCTATGTAAAGGTGCGAGGGTATTACGACGAATATCAGAACTCCCTTTATTCCTATGACGACGACTCCTATTCAACATTCAATAATAAATCATCCTTCAGAAGCCAGTACGACGATGAGACTTACGGAGGATCGATCGAAGTGGGTTCGTCCCTGATTCCGCGCAATCTCATCAAGGTGGCGGGCCACTATAAGGTGGACGTGCACCGGGAGCACAACCTGCCTAATCCCTGGCAGAGATTCGAGGAGCGGCTCTTGTCGATCGGCGTTGAGGACACGATTACGATTACCGACAAACTTTACGCCATTGCCGGTTTGAGCTACGACAATCAGGATACTGTCCAGGCCGAGGACTGGAATTACGCTGACCACCGTGATTTTCCGGATTCGGATAACGAAGCCTGGAATCCCCAGGCCGGCCTTTTCTATAACTTTACCGACAAGCGCAAAGTTAGTTTCACCATTTCTCAGAAGACCCGTTTCCCCAGCATCAAAGACAAGTATTCCTACCGGCTTGGGAAGGCCATTCCCAATCCCGACCTGGAGCCGGAGAAAGCGACGAACTACGAAGCGGGCTACCAGGATGTCCTGTTCGATCGGGTTGCCTTGAAGACGGCCGTTTTCTATCGGCACATCAAGGACTACATCCTCTCGGTAACCGTTGATGACCCGAACAATCCCGGATACACCACCTCCCAGAACCAGAACATCGGCAAAGTCGACCAGCTGGGTTTTGAGATCGAGCTGAGCGTTCCCATAACATCGACTTTGGAGGCAGGGATCAACTACTCGTACATTAACAACAACAACCGCTCCAACAGCGACCTGATCACCAATGTTCCCGAACACAAGGTCTTTGCCTATGGGAAGTATTCGCCCATCAAGCCCTTGAGCTTCCAGGCCGATGTGGAATGCGATTCGAAGCGGTTCAGCTCCACGGATGGATACCGTGTAGCGAGCGGCTACACCGTTGCGAACGTCAAGGCTTCCTATGAGATCGTGAAGGGTCTTGTGTACGAGGTCGGGGTCAAGAATCTCCTGGACAAGGATTACGCCCTTGACGAAGGCTATCCTATGCCCGGACGCACCTATTTCACCAATCTGACTTTCCGGTATTGATGAGAAAGATGTTTTTCCCTTGCGTAATTCTGTCATAAATGTACCATCTTAGCGTGTGTGCGGGCTCCACGTGGTTGTAGCCACGGGAACACCTCTTCCCCGGGGCGAAGGCGGAAGGAATCGTCTTTGCCCCAGGGGCCGCTTGTCATTCGGCTTGAGGCAGGCGGAGGACAGGACGAAACGGACAAAACGGCGAAGTCGATACGGTGATCCTTTGCTGCATCGTCTTGTGTTGAGGGAACTATTTCAGGAGGCACGGACTGAAAATTGGGATACTATGAAGAGATGATCCGGCGCATCGCCGCCGATGCCGATCCGGCGGCGGCTATCGAGGATATCAGAATTTATGTCAACTGGGTCCTGGTAAAAACGGGCAAATGGTCTCTTTCGACCTACTTTCACAACATGCCCGGTTTTATCGATCCGATCGGCATGAATGCCTGGATGGGGGATTGGATCGGCCGTCCCGCCCGGGCGGCAGCCCTCGAACTCCTGGCAAGCCGGGAGAACCTCAGGCGCAGCGTCGGGATGGCCTGCCTCAAGTCCCTGCTCCCGGAGCCTTCCGGGACCATTGATGGTGGAGCCATGGAACTCTTTGAACCGGCAATTGCCCGTCTGCCGAGTTGTTTTATCGGCTACTTCAAGACGGCGGCCCATTTTCGCGACCAGGGCTATCCGGTGACGATTGTGGAGCTTTTTCCCCGTCCTGGGGATGTCCATTGGGAAAAGGCGGACCAGGTGCTCCGGGATGCAGAACTGGTCTTCATGACCGGGTTGACCATCGTCAATGAAACCCTTGAGGCCGTGATCCGCCGGACACCGTCGGCCAGGATGAGGATCCTCATGGGTCCCACCGTACCCGCCAGTCCTTCACTCTTCAATTATGGTCTTGACGTGCTGGGCATCACTTCTATCGACGATGTGGAGCTCATGTCCGGCTATGCGCTGCAGGGAGGGGGAAGTATCGCCAACGCCCCGGCCGGAGCGCTTCGGAGCCTCAATATGGCAAAAGACCTGGATGGCCTCCAGGAGCGGATTGCCGCCCTGGGGCGTTGAATTTCCCTTTGCCTTTCCGATGATGCCGACGGTACCGTCTACGGATCTAAGCGTCGGGGGCAGCAGAAAAAGTTGAAATAAGGAGATAGTATGTGGCTTGACCGCCTAGTTGAATGGCAGACGAAGGGCATCCCCTGTGCGATCGTGACGATCATTGACGCCCGGGGCTTTACCCCGCGCAAGACGGGGGCCAAGATGGTGGTGAGTAAGGATGGCCGGAGCGCCGGATCGGTGGGGGGTGGCACGGCCGAGCATCAGTGCATCGAACTGGCCGCCAAGGCCATCGCCCAACGGGCCTGCTTGACGCAGCGCTTCGTCTCTCCGGCTGAAGGGGGCGAGTGGTTGGCCGAGGATCGCCCCCTGGGGGTTTGCGGGGGGGCCATGACGGTCTTCATCGAGCCGATTGTCCCCGAGCCGGAACTGGTCATTTTCGGGGCCGGCCATATCGGGCAGTGTCTGGCGCGCCTGTGTGCCGCCATGGAGATGGCTTATCGCGTCTATGATGACCGGCCTGGCATTCTGAACCCCGAACATTTCTCCGGGGCCGAGGCCCTCGTCTGCGCTCCCTTTGATCAAATTTCCGGGAATATCGAACTTTCGGCCATGAGCTACTGCGTGATCATGACCTATGGACACGACCATGACGAGGTAGTGCTGGAACAACTTCTTTCCTATAAGGAACTCCCCTATATCGGCATGGTGGGCAGCCAGAACAAGGCGCGCGTGCTGATCGAGAACATCCGGGGACGCGGTGGAGAAATTGATCAGCGGCTTTATTGTCCGGTGGGGCTGTCGATCGGGCGCAATCAGCCCCAGGAGGTTGCCCTTTCCATTCTGGCCGAAGTGGTCCTTCTCTGCCGTGGCGGCAACCTCGCTCACCTGCGCCGTGACTGGACATCCGCATAATCCCCATTCGGGATCACAGTTGACGGTAAAACGCCCCGGCAACGACGATTCGATCCACTCTTGAAAAACGGTTGCGCATATCTGTTGAAGATGATATAGAAACCCGACTTAGGCAATATCGTGCTGAGTTGACCGTTTGCTGCCTGGTGAATTCCTTTTCGTCTGCAGAATGCTTTGCCCTCCTTTTTCCAAAGCTGTTACTGACTAAAACATCATACTGCTGAATCAGAAGCATGAGGGGGAACTATTTTCTCCGGTTTCTGAAAAAAGCTTTTTAAAGAGGCACAAGAAAGTTCATGAGGGGACAGATCAACTCATGAGGGAAATTTATCTTTATCCAACAAGGTTTTGAGGCGTTTTAAAATGGTGAAAAAGAAAGATTGGAGAAAACAGCAGATTCTTCAGGCGGCGACCGAAGTCTTTGGTTACAACGATTTTCAAAATGTCGGGATCTCAGATATCGCCCGGAAGGCGAACATCGCAGAGGGAACCATTTATCATTATTTCCGGAACAAGGAAGATCTGTACTTCTCGATCCCGGCCAGAAAGATGGAAATCTTCTGCGAGGAGCTGGATCTCCATCTCGAGGGAATTGAGGATGCGGTCGGTAAGCTCAGAAAACTGATCTGGTTTTCCCTCTATTTTCTCAAGAAGAATCCGGAGCACGCCCGCATCCTGATGCTTGAGATGCGCGTAAGTCGAAATTTCCCCCGGTCAAGGACCTTCAGCCGGGTAAAGGCCTTCAGCGACAAAATTCTCGAACTGATCCATGAGGGGCAGGAGGAAGGTCTCATTCGGAAGGAAATGGATGGACATGTCCTCCAGGAGCTGTTGCTGGGCTTCCTGGAGCACCGGGTCACGCGCTGGCTGCTCAAAGAGGAGACGTTTGATCTTATGGAAAATTGTGAGGTCTGTGACGTTCTTTTTAACTGAGTTCAAGTGGTTGTCGAATTTGAAAAGAGGGGGCCGACCGATAGTGCCAACCATCCAACCCCCGGATTGCATTTCTTAAGGGTTCCTACTTCATGGGAACTTCTTCCCGGAGACGAAAGATATGGCCGTCTCCGGGAAGAAGTTCCCATTTTCTTTAATTATACTCCCACGATGATGCTGCTTGCCTTGACCAGGGCGGAGGCGCTGTCCCCTGCCTTGAGTCCCAGTTTCTTCGCGCTTTCTGCGGTGATCACAGCGACAAGCGAATTGCCGCCTCCGATATCCAGATCAACTTCGGCACTCACGGGCCCTTCGACAACTTTCGTCACCTTGCCGCTGAAAACATTCCGTGCGCTGACCTTGGCGCTTCCCAGATCCGTTGCGACAATGACGTTGCTCGCCTTGATGATGGCGGAAGCTGCCACCCCATCTTTCAAGCCCAGATTGTCGGCGCTCGTGTTGGTAATCACCGCCGCAACAGACGGTCCGCCCTTCAGAGCGATAACGACCTCTGTATTGACCGCACCCTTCTTGACGCTCGATACCGTACCGCCCAAAACATTTCTTGCACTCAGTTTCATTGCCTGTACCTCCCTATTTAATTTGTTTAACAGCGGAAAAACAGCGGCTGCATTTTGACACAACCAGCAATTAAATTGCAAGAATTAATCTAAAAGAAACATAAGCTTACTCTGGGATATCCCCTTTCGATCGGCCATCAGGGCCGATGCCGCCCTTTTCTGCCGACTCCTCTCAACGCAGATCATTCAACCGATAAAATGATCGCCGGTTGTTATGGATGGCGGATTTCGGAATGTGCTTGACATTATGTTCTTCATAATATAAACGGGTTCTATATTATGTAAATTATAGCATAAGCTAAACAAGCCTGATCTTTACCGGCAATGCCCCATGTAACCGAATCAACAGACGCCTGAAAAAGTAATTATGATGCCGAACAAAAAAAACAAAGGGTATGTCCCCCGGTTCCTGCCCCATAGGCTCTCCGTATCGGGGCTGGTCAGCAACCCCCTTCTCCTTCGCACTGAAGATCTGCGACAGATGGATGTCGTCGAGCTCAGAAACCTCAACCTGTTCTGCCATACCGGCCTGACAAACGGGATTGCTGAGAAATATCAGGGAGTTCTTCTCCGCACCGTTCTGGACCGTGCGGAAATCCTTTTCAAGGGGCACAGCTCATCAGACTGGATCTATATCACCCTTGCGTCAAAGGGAGGAGACGGCGCCATATTTTTTTTGAACGAAATCTACAACACGCCCATCGGCGAATACGCCTTTGTGATCTTCGAGAAAAAAGGAAACCGTCTGGGTCAGGACTGGGGAGAGATCGGCTTCATTTCCGCAATTGACTATCGGCCGGGACCGAGGCTTCTTCGATCCCTGCAAAGAATTGAGGTCCATGAATTCTCGGGAATTCTTGAACAGTCATAAGATTCCGTACCCATCGGATAATGGGAAGGCTCTGGTCTTCAAAAAGCTGGTAAACGGGGCCATTTTTCAGCTGTAAAATTCTCTATAGGGAGATGAATGGAATGGGTCGTATACAGACGATGTTCAATCCGGGAACGATTGCCCTGATCGGAGCATCGGAGAAGCCTGGCACCGTCGGTCGAACGACTTTGGAAAACCTGCTGTGTTCGGAAAAAAGGAAAATATATCCGGTGAATCCGGCAAGGGAGTTTCTGCTTGGAATCAAGAGCTATCCTGATATTACGTCTGTTCCTGGACATGTAGAGCTGGCGGTTATTTCCACTCCCGCTGATTCGGTTCCGAAAACGGTGGAGGAATGCGGACTGGCTGGTGTGGACGGCGTGGTCATCCTGTCGGCCGGTTTCAGGGAAACCGGCGAAGAAGGAAAACGCCTGGAAAGCGAGATCGGCGAGATCGGCAAAAGGTATGGGATGCGTATCCTTGGTCCGAACTGCGTAGGTCTTGTCCGTCCGTCTCTCAATTTGAAGGTGACCCTTCTCGAAAAAACTCCCCCACCGGGAGATATCGCGTTCATCTCTCAGAGCGCGGCCCTCGGAAGTGCAATCCTCGACTGGGCGGCCGATGCAGGGATCGGGTTCAGTATGTTCGTTTCCGTCGGAGACATGATCGATATCGATTTTGGGGACATGATTGATTTTCTGGAAGAATATGACAAGGCGACCCAAAGCATTCTCATCTATATGGAAAGCGTCGGTCAGGCGAGGAAGTTCATGAGCGCAGCCCGGAGATTTGCCCGCCGGAAACCCATCATTGTCTTAAAGCCCGGCAGGTCTGTTGAAAGTTCAAGAGCCGTACAGTCTCATACCGGGGCCATGGCCGGTGACGATGCGGTGTACAGTGCGGCATTTCGGCGGGCCGGCGTTTTGAGGGTTGAAGAGATAGCGGAACTCTTCGATGCCGCCGAGGTGCTTGGTTCGGGGAAATTACCACAAGGAAAAAGGGTTGCCATCATTGGTTCAGCCGGGCTCTCGGTGATGGCCACCGATTCCGTGATCAAACAGGGCGGAGAACTTGCTGATCTTTCAACGGAAAGTACGGAGCAGCTCAATACCGTTATGCCGTCCTACTGGAACAAGGCCAATCCCGTTTATCTGCGCGGAGGCGCAACCTTGGAGCAGTATATCCACACGCTTTCGATTTGTGCCCGGGATAAGGGGGTGGATGGATTACTGGTGAACTATGTCCCCTTGAATTCCGCTTCTTCCGCGGAAGTCGCACAGGCCGTGACGGATATTGCCGGAAAAACGAGTAAGCCCATTATTGCTACGTGGATGGGTGGAAAAGATATTCAGGAGGGGAAACAGATATTCCGGAAGCAGGGAATTCCGGTCTATGACACGCCGGAAGAGGCGGTTCGGAGTTACATGAATATGTACAATTATAAGAGATATCTCGACCGCCTCTATGAAACCCCTGCCCAGTTGCCGGAACAGGATGCTCCGCCGAAGCATCGGTTGAAAGAAATTCTCAGGAATGCCCTTGCCCAGGGACGGACCCTGCTCAACGAACAGGAAGCGAAGGAATTTCTATCAGTTTACGGGATTCCGGTCGCGATGCCTCAGATTGCCAGGGATCCTGAAGAGGCGGCAGCCATTGCCGAAGAGCTGGGTTATCCCGTTGTGATCAAGATCGTTTCGCCGGACCTTTCCCACAAAATGGACGTGGGAGGTGTCATGCTCGGGATCGATTCAAGCGACGAACTGAAAGGCGCTTATGCGAAATTGATGGAGAATGTGAAGAAACATGTTCCGGCGGCTGCTCTGAGCGGGGTGGCCGTGGAAAAGATGATGGTCGATATGGATTACGAAATTCTGCTTGGTGCGAAAAAAGATAAGGATTTCGGAACTTTTCTTCTCTTCGGGACCGGCGGGACCATGGCCGAGGTCATCCGGGATTATTCCATCGGGCTTCCTCCTCTCAATAAGAGTCTGGCAACCATGCTGATGGAGGACACGAAAGCCTACAGAATGTTGCAGGGCTTTCGAGGCAGACCGGCAGCGGATTTGAAGAGGGTCGAAGAGATTGTCGTCAATATTTCCAATCTTATCGTTGACTTTCCAGAAATAGCCGAGATCGATGTCAATCCCCTCGCCATCTCCGCAGGCAATGTGTCCGCCCTCGATGCAAGGATCGTCATTGAACGAGTGGATCTGACAGGCATCCCATCGGCTTATCCGCACCTGGTCATCAGTCCCTATCCAACAAAATACATCTCGTCCTGGGTGTTGCCGCCCGACACCAAGGTGATCCTGAGACCGATTCGTCCGGAAGACGAGCCGGCAAAATATGAGATGCTCTTCTCCTCTTCCCCAGATTCATTAAGAACCCGGTTTTTCTCCACCATGAAAGAGATTCCCCATAAATTCCTCATCTACTTTGTCAATGTCGATTACGATCGTAATATTTCAATGATTGCCGAGATTATGGAAAACAAAAAGAAGAAAATGATCGGGGCGGCAAGCATCGTTATGAACGCAGACAGAACCTCTGGAGAACTGGCGGCGTTTGTTCATGATGATTACCAGGGGAGAGGCCTGGGGCCCAAGTTCGTCCATATCCTCCTGGATATTGCCCGGGAGAAATCCCTGCAGCAGGTCCGGGCCGAGGTGCTTCGGGAAAACACGAGGATGGTGGGGATCTTCAGGAACTTTGGTTTTTCAGCTCGTCATCTGGAGGCGGATGTCATCGAATACCGGTTGAAATTGAACTGACCCTTATCACTGTTATGAGCTTCATCCAATCTTTTACTTTAAGGGGTCCATGAAAGACAAGCTGACAGGTTTCGAACTTCATTGCGTAACGTTAGAGGGAGATATCAATATGAAGAGGAAGAGTGATTTGAGGAGAGAGGAAATTCTGCAGGCGGCTTTGGAAGTCTTTGGCAGGACCGATTTTCAAAGGGCCTGCATTTCGGAGATCGCGCAAAAGGCAAAGATCGCCGAAGGGACGATTTATTTCTACTTTAAGAACAAGGAGGATCTTTTCTTTTCGATTCCGGCGCAGAAGATCGCAGAATTCTGCGAGGGGCTCGAGTTCCACTTGCAGGGGATTCAGGATGCCCCCGGTAAATTGACAAAGATGATCTGGTTCTATCTTTATTTTTTCAAGATAAATCCGGTCTATGCACGGATCCTGATGCTGGAGATGAGCGTGAGCAAGCGTTTTTCCAAGGCTATAACCTTTGATCGGATCCCGGTGTTTACGGACAAGGTCCTTGAAATTATCCAGGAAGGTCAGGAGGAGGGCTTTTTTCGAAAAGATCTGGATGGATGCCTCGTGCGGGATATTCTGCTGTCCTTTCTTGAGTATCGGGTTACCCGCTGGCTCCTTCATGAGGAAAGTTATGAGCTTTTGGAAAATTACGGCGAGATCTGTGGCTTTATTTTCGAAAGAATAAAATCTCCCCGGAAATCAGAATGGCGCCGGGCAGGGTTTGAGAAAGGGAGGGCTGAAGCGTGGGATTTTGAGAGAATATAAAAACAGTCCTGAGACTTGCTCCGGATGCTGATCAGTACTCTCAGGAAGTACAGCGTCCTTGTCGCCATAGCGGCTTCAGCTTCCAGGGGCTTGACATGCCGTTTACCGTATCTTCTTCCAAGGCGTCGCCGGGATCTACCGCGACCAAAACTCCGCACTTTGGGCAGAGGTAATAGAGCTTTCCGGAATAGGGGTCATGCCCCTGGTCAAGGAATACGTCTTCTACGGACGCAGCTGTTCCCGGAATCTTCCTCGGACCTTCATATCCGCAACGAGAACATAAAATTCTGCTGAAAATCATTTCAAGGCTCCTTAGTAATACATCGTTGCTATTTTGTTATGCCGTGATTAGCATAAAAGCAAGGGCTAAGTTTTGCCTGTCGCCAATACCAGGTTGTGTTTTGGGGTGATATGTGTTATGCCGTGCATAACTTAAGTCGAAAACTGCCAAAGGTCGGCGGTCAGGCAGACCCCCCCCTTGAATACAGAAAAACAAATATTGGAAAGGATGAAAGGATGAAAAACTGGACCATCAAACTCTTTTTGGCTGTGTTTTGTTTCGTCTTATTGACCGGATCGGCCTTTGCGGGTGATGTTAACCTGTCCGTTGCGGCCAGTCTCAGGGAGGCAGTAACGGAACTCTCTGCGGACTTTGCAAAAAAGAACCCGGGTGTTGTTTTTCAGCGGAACTTCGGCGCCTCCGGGGCGCTGGCGAAGCAGATCGAAAACGGCGCGCCCTGTGACCTGTTCTTTTCCGCCAATGTCGAATGGGTGGACTATCTGAAAGAGAAGAAGCTGGTCGCGGCACAGAACACAGCCACCTTCGCCTTCAATGAACTGGTTTTCGTGGGCAAGCCTGGTCTCAAGGTGGGCAGCCTTCAGGATGTGACCAAACTGGGGAAGGTCGCCATCGGCAGCCCGAAGAGCGTTCCCGCCGGCCAGTATGCCATGGAGGCGCTCAAGAAAGCGGGATTGGACAAACAGATGGAAAATAAGCTGGTCATGGCAAGAGACGTCCGAGAATGCCTGATGTACGCCGAACGCGGTGAAGTGGACGGCGCCTTTGTCTACAAGACGGATGCGATGATCATGGCCAAGGATGTGAAGATTCTTTTTGTCGTACCCCAGAACTATTACCCGAGAGTGACCTATCCCGTGGCGCTCACCGCAGCCGGCAGTAAGAAGGGTGAAGCGGCTGCCTTCTATAAGTTCCTCCAATCCGCCGAGGCCAAAAAGGTCCTCACCAGATACGGCTTTGCGGTGAAGTAATTTATTCATGCCCGGTTTTACCCCCACCGATTATTCTGCAATCCTGCTGTCAATCAGGGTGGCCATTGTAGCCACCCTGATTTCCCTTCCCTTCGGGTTTACCGTCGCCTACCTCATGACCTTCCGGAAGTTCAGAGGGCGGGTCGCCCTGGATGTCCTGGTCAATCTTCCCCTGACGCTGCCGCCCGTCGTGGTCGGCTATCTTCTCCTGCTCCTCCTGGGACAGCAGGGTTGGGTCGGCAGGACGATCCTCCAGCCGCTGGGCATTCAGTTGATTTTTACCTGGAAGGCGGCGGTCATCGCTACAGCGGTAGTGGGCTTTCCCCTGATGGTCCGGTCGATGCGGACGGGAATGGAAACGATTGACGTGCGCCTGATTCAGGCTTCCCGGACGCTTGGTGCGGGCTGGTTTGACAATGTCATAACGGTCATCCTGCCCCTTTCCGTCCGGGGAATCATTGCCGGCTCCGTTCTCATGTTCGCCCGGGGACTGGGGGAGTTCGGGGCCACGATCATCGTTGCCGGCAACATCCCCGGCATCACCCAGACGATCCCCCTGGCGATCTATGAATACGTCAGTTCTCCCCGGGGCGATGTCATGGCCATGGCCCTCTGTCTCGTGTCCATAACAATCTCCGTGGCCGTGCTCATCTTCCATGAATGGCTGGGTCGAAAAATGATCCGGACGGACTGACATGAAACTACGCATCGACATCGAAAAACAGTTTGGCTCCTTTTCCTTAAATGCGGACTGTACGGTTGAAGGGGAGCGGATCGGCCTCTTCGGGCCCTCGGGGAGCGGAAAGTCCACCCTGGTGGGACTCGTCGCCGGATTACACAAGCCCGATCGCGGCACGATCCTTCTTGATGGCGAAGCGCTTTTCGACAGCGGAAAAGGGATCAACATCCCGGTGGAACGCCGGCGGATCGGCATGGTCTTTCAACTTCCCCACCTCTTTCCCCATTTGAATGTCAAGAAGAACCTCCTTTACGGGTACAAACGTTGCGCCCCGGATCACCGCAAGATCGCATTGGAGAGTGTCGTTGAGGTTTTGCAGATCGGGCATCTGCTGAAGCGGGGCGTAAGGAACCTCTCCGGCGGGGAAAGGCAGAGGGTGTCCATCGGCCGGGCGATCCTTTCCAACCCCCGGCTGCTCATCATGGACGAGCCCTTATCGGGTCTGGATGACAGTCTGAAATACTCGATCATCCCTTTTCTGAAAAGCGTCTCCGAGACGTTTCACATCCCTTATCTCTTCATCTCCCATTCCCTCATAGAAATGAGGATCATGACGGACCGGGTGCTCAATGTCGAGGGCGGCCACATCGCCGGGCAGATGACGGCGGAGGAACTGGCGCGGACCCGCATGGGAGAGAGTGAGGCCGGTTACACCAACCTTTTGAAACTGAATTTTTCCCGTCGCCACGACGGCCTCCAGGTTTACCTTTGGGGGGAGGTCCCGCTGCTCGTTTCCGGGAAGAGTGACCTTCCCGAGGGCCTCTTTGAACTTTCCTCCACGGACATCATTCTCTTCAAACGTCATCCGGAGGCGATCAGCGCCCGTAATCTCCTGCAATGCCGTGTGGCCGATGTTTTTGAAACGGGGTTCCGGCTCGGTGTGGAGCTGGAATGCGGGGGAGAGCGTCTGATTGCCGAGATTTCCAGGCAGGCTGCCGATGATCTGGAAATCGTCACGGGAATCGAGATCTATGCGGCAATCAAGGCCTCGGCCTTTCGACGGTTGGGGTAAAGGGCTGCGGGGCATGGGAACGTCTTCCCGAAGACGAAAGAGATCACCGTCCCCGGGAAGAGATATCCATCCCCTTATTTTACATTCGCGATTATACTGCTTCCCCTTTTATCAGGGCAGAATTTATGAGGTGCGCGTATCGGCCCATACAAGATCTCGCAATCGGCCTTAATCGCAATCGCCTTTTCGTAGATTTGAAGCGCCGGATCCAACTCCTCAAGCTCTTTCAGGACGATCCCGCGGTTGTGGAAGGCCTTCACATAGTCTGGTTTAATCGAAATCGCCCTGTCGTAACTTTGAAGCGCCCCGTTCAACTCCTTGAGTTCATGGAGAACATTTCCACGGTTGTAATAAGCTTCTGCGTAATCGGATTTAAGGGCAATCGCCTTGTCGTAATTCGCGAGGGCCAGGTCTAATTTCTTGAGTTCGTGCAGAACAAGGCCACGATTGTAATAGGCTACTGCGAAGTCCGGCTGCAGGGCAATCGCCTTGTCATAGTTCTCCAGTGCCGCATTGAACGCTCTGACCTCCTGCAGGACATTCCCCCGGTTGTTGTAAGCCTCTGCGTAGTCCGGTCGCAGCGCAATCGCTTTTCCGTAGCTTTCAAGCGCCGAGTCAAAGGCCTTGAGTTCGTGCAAGACAAGGCCCAGATTGTTGTAGGAATCGGCATTACCGGGATCGATGACAATCGCTTCTTTAAATAACTCTTCCGCGCGCTGATAATCCATCGTTTGAGCAGATAAGATGCCCAAGAGAGATATTGCATCAAAATGTTGCGGTTGAATCTGTAACACTTGGTCGTAAAGGGCTTCAGCTTCGGTAAAGTACCCCTTCCGATGCAGGGCAACCCCTTTTTCAAACAGCTGCCGGGATTGCGCCGAGGCCTTGTCATCCCTGTCGCCTTGGAGAAGCTGAGTATTTTGGGAATTCGTCATGGTTAACCCCCTTTCCTCATTCTTCAGCTCTGCATGCGTTTCCTCAATCCGATGAGGCCCAGAAGGCCGGGGGCAAGGAGCAACAGACTCGGCGGCAGGGGAACGGCGCTGACATTGATTTCCGTCAGACCTTTGCCCCATCTGCCGTTGTTTACATCGGCCGTGATCACGGAACGAACGCCGCTGCCTTCGCCATTGACGGACAACATGTCCAGAACGCCTGAGGTGTGAGGACTCTGGCCGTTGGCGAGGGCATAGTTGGTATCTTCATTCTCATTCACATTCTTCAGTTCGTACATGGAAAGGATCGTCTTGTACCCGTCGGAGGAAATGGCAACGGCATAACTGAGCAGGTTGCCCGTGTCGACACCGGCGGCTTCAAGCACCGACGCGATCGTGGGGCCTGTCCGGCTTGTCGTTTTATTGCTGTACGTGGCAGTGTAGGTTACCGACGGCATCGCCTGAAGCTCCACCAGGGTATAGCTCGCGGAAGCCGCACCGGAGACGGTGACGCCCGTCGATTTGGTTAAGGTCCCATAGCCAACCCAGACATCGGCGGCATGGACGACTTCGATATCGGTCACGCCGGTAACGGACCGGCCTGCGCCGGACAAATCATAGATGCCGTCGCTGTTAGAGTCCGTCAGGGTGACTGTGCTATTGCCGAACCGTGGGTCTATTTCACCTATTGAGTAGAGCGCTTTCCCGCTCGCTCCCGTGACGAGGACGTAGTCGCCTTCGATCCAGTTATGATTGATCGAATTGTAGGTGTTGTTGTTGACCCTGTTGATCACACCCTTGCTGTATGTACCGTCAGCCCCACCCGCGCTCGAGGATGAAGTCTCCTTGAAAACATCAAACCAGAGGCTGCCGCCTGTTGTACCATAGGTGGAATAAGTGTTTGTGTTTTTGTCCCATGCCTGACCGATATCTCCGGTAACCGTATACGCCGCCTGGACCGGGCTGCTCCAGGCAATAAACATGACCGATAAAACGATGAACCAGATTAAGCCGTAGTGTTTCCTCATGATGTTTTTTCTCCTTAATAATCAACAGATGGGTTTATTGTGGGTCTTATTGTCTATCTTTTTTTTTCTCTGTGCCACTCTATGTCTTGTCACCACCTCCTCTTCCGAAAGGCTCGATGCCGCCTCGCAGGTCCGCCACCTAAGGAAGTTCGACCCGAAGCCACCGCCTTTTTAGGGAATGGCAATATAAAATATAGCATATGTTTCTATATGCATAAGCTTCAGGGTTTGTCCATACTTAAAATGATGCTCTTTCTTTCGTAAGAAGAAAGTGTGCAAAACCTTAATCCGGCATCAGGTTCAAAGGTAAGGATCAGAGTATTCGAAGAAGGATTCAGGAATCTGCTTGACGTTATGCTATTTGTGGTATAAAAAGGGGAAATGTTATGCTAAAGAAAATATATGAAATAAATAACATGAGCTAGGCACGGAAAGAATCCTTGCCGAATCTTTGCTTCAAAAAAGAGAAAGGAGGAGAGACGGATGATCGGAAATCTGGATGCGAGCGAAAAATTGAGGCTGACAAGGGAAGAGAAAAATTCTATGCGGGTTACTTTCAAAAATAATTACTTCATGGCGACTTATGGAGAAAATAATGCCCCATTCGGCAGGTATTGTTGCTGCGAAGAGATGCTGAACGACTTTGAAAGGCATCAAATTCATAAGGTAGAATTTGACTCGATGGCTCACTATCTCTATGAACGGGGTGACCTCTTTCTGATGGCCTATATAGACAGGGATAGTTAACGAATTTCGGCGATCTGCATTTTCACATCTTCGGGTTTCCCGAAGTAGACCCAGGAGGTCACCAGGACATCGACGCCCGTTGCGGCGTATTCTGCGGCGTTGGCGGCATTGATCCCCCCGGCAGCGGTAATTTCCAGGGAGGGATTTAGCTCTTTGGCGATTAAGACAAACTCCGCAAGCTCCTGGAGGGCAAACCGTTCGCACTGCACCACGTCGGCACCCGCCTTAACGAAATCCAGTGCTTCCTGAGGAGAATCCGCTTCCACGGCGATCTTTTTCTCCGGAAGCCGGCGGGCCATGACCGGAATCAAGGCGAGGAAATCTTCGTGGGTTCCGGCAAAGACCCGGTGCTGTTCGAAGACCAGGATGGAGTCCGAGAGGCCGAGACGGTGAATGCCGGCTCCGCCTGCCAGGGCGGCCTTCAGGGAGAGCGCCTTGGCGCCGGGAAAATGCTTCCGCGTCACCGCTATCCGAATGTCCGGTTTGACCGCCCGGGCATTCCGGACCATCTCGGCGGTCCGGGTCGCGATCCCCGTTGAATACTCCATCACGTTCTGGGCGATTTTCCAGCCGGCGTGGAGCATCCCTGCCGTCCCGACGGCGGTCAGGAAGACCTGCCCGGCCTCGACAGGCTGTCCTTCACTAATAGAGAGATCCGTCCGGGCGCCCAGCTTGGTGAAGATGCGGGCCGCTTCCTCCACCCCGGCAAGGACACAGGCCCTTTTGGGGAAACAGGAAAGCTGCCCGGGGGCATTCTCGATGCCCATGGAGAGGGTGGTAAGGTCCATCAACTGAAGGTCCTCATTGATCAGGGATTCAAGATAAGAGTCAGGGATATAAAACATAATCATAATTCCTTTCCGGATTGGAGTTTCTCAAGCACAAGATAAAAGATAAGTCCCGTTGCCGCAAGGAGTAAACAGAGCTGCGAGGCTTCGTCGAGGTCTCCGCGGGAGACGCGGTTGAAAACCTCCAGGGAGAGCGTGTTGGTCTTCCAGGAGATGTTGCCGCCGAGCATCATGGTGACACCGACTTCTCCGGAAGCGCGCGCGATTCCCAGCAGCAGCCCGGAAGCCAGGTTCCTGCGGATGAGCGGGAGGGTGACAAAGAAGAACGTCTTCCAGGGCCCACATCCGGTGACCCGGGCGGCCTGTTCAAGGCGGAGGATATTTTCATTTTTCAGTGCGGCCTGCAGGGGACGCACCACCAGGGGCAGTCCAACGACAAAGGCGGCCAGAATCACCCCCGCCTGGGAAAAGACAAAGCGGATCCCGAAATACGATTCCAGGAATCCGCCAATCAGGCTGTACCGCCCGAGCAACCGCAGCAAGGCGTATCCAAGGGCGATGGGGGGAAAGACCAGGGGAAGCATCACCAGAAATGAAACGCCCCGGCAGAGCCATGTCGAAGATCTGCTGCCCCACAGGGCCAGGGGAAGGCCGAAGAGGAGATGCAGGATCAGGCAGGCCCCGCAGGTCTTCAAGGTCAAAGCGATGGGAAAGAGCAGGGACGAGTCGCTGAAAATGGTGATGGCCAAACCCTCCGGAATTTACTCGACCCCGTGTTTCTTCATGATCCCTTTGGCTTTCTCCGTTTTCAGGAAGGCCAGGAAGGTTTTCACCTCCTGATTTCCCGAAGCGCCCTGGACCACTGCAGCGACCATATGAATGGGGGGATAACCCTTGGAAATTTCCAGATAGCCGCCGATCTTGTCCCGGCCGGTCCGCACCACAACCCGGTTTACAAAGCCGGCATCCATTTCTCCCGTGACGAGGTAGGAAAAGACCTGGGGAACGGTGGCGATCTGAGAGACCTTACCAGCGATTTTCTTCCCGAGTCCGGAGGATTCCAGGTAATTCGCCGCAGCGCGGCCATAGATGGCCGCCTTGGGATCGGGATAACAGACGGATTTGATCTCGGGTTTCTCCAGGTCCGCCGGAGAAGAGATTGTGATGCCCTTGCGCCAGGCCAGCACCAGGACCGTGTCTCCGAGGGGTTGAACGGTATCGAACTTTACCCCCACCTTGGAGTCGTCGAGTGTTCCCTTATCGGAAAGAACAACGGAGACTCCGCTGCCCGCCTTGATCTGGGCGAGAACCTGTCCTATGTTCCCTCCGTACATCTCCTGGATTTTCCTGCCCGTGTCGGCCCTGTAGGCGGTGCACAATTCCTCCGCCATCTTCAAATAGCCGGCGCCTGTGGAGATGGCCAGATCCTCCGCGAAAGCAGTAACCGATCCCAGGCACACCAGCAGGAAAACAAAAACCAGCACTCGAATCTTTTTCATTTTCTACAAAACCTCCTGCATGTTTTTATTTCTATCTCATGTAACCGTTTCGTCTGTATCCTCCGCTGCTCCGAGCACTTCGCCGGGCGCTCCGTAGGCCGCCAACTTGCCTTCGCGGATCAGGGCGACCCGATCCGCCAGTCTTTCCATTTCTTTCCGATTGTGGGTGATATAGATCATGGGAAATGATAATCTCTTCGGTATTTCATGCATATACACAAGGAGTTCATCTCTGCGCTGTTGATCCAGCGAGGAGAGGGGTTCATCCAACAACAGAAAGGACGTGCATCCCAAAAGGGCGCGTCCGAGGGCGACTCTCTGGCTTTCTCCACCGGAAAGGGTTCCGGGGTGGCGTGAGAGCAGATGACCGATTCCGAGAAGATCAACCACCTGATCGAAAGAGACACTGCTGCGCCGCCCGCCGGGAAAACGGCCGAAATTCAGATTGCTCTTGACCGAAAGATGGGAAAAGAGACGGTGTTCCTGAAAGACATAGCCGACGCCGCGCTTTTCCGGCGGCAGGCGGCAGCCGGTGCGACTGTCGAAAAAGACCCGGTTCCCGAAGGAAATATGTCCCTGGTCAGGCCAAACCAGGCCGGCGAGCATATTCGCCAGGGTGGTCTTTCCCGCGCCGGATTTCCCGAAGAGAACCGTGATGCAGGGCGTTTCCATTTCAAAGGCGATCTCCATGTCGAGACGGCCTATCCTCTTTTGCACCTCAACGCTCAACATGAAAATCTCCGGGAAAATGTCTCTTGTTAAATTGCAAGCATTTGATATTAAAGGAAACTTAACTTTTCTGGCTGGGAGTATAGATAAAGCGCTATTATATGTCAACTGAAATATATGATATTGGAAACATAAAGAGTTCCAATGCCGGATCAAAGATGATATTCAGTGGAATGTTTTGCGTGCTGTCTGTACAATCAGGGAACTACGGCAGTTATTTCCCGCCTGGGCAAAGGAGGAAGGCTATGAAGGTAATCATGAATTCTATTGAGTTGCAGCCGATCGGAACCGTGTGCTCGGCGGAAGCCTCCACGGCGGAAATGTCGATTCAGGGGATTTCTTCGGTCATCGAAGTCTTTCCCGAATATGCGGACGCCCTCGAGAAGATCGACGAGAATTCGCATCTGTGGGTTCTGTCCTGGTTTCACGAATCCCGACGGGACGTTCTTACGGCATCCCCCGAACGGGTGAACCCCAACGTGCCGAAGTACGGCGTTTTTGCCTTGAGAACACCGGTCCGGCCGAATCCGATCGCCCTGACCCTCGTGCGTCTGGAAGGAATTGCGGGGAACCGCCTGTTCGTCGATGGCCTTGACGCGGTGGATGGAACCCCCATCCTGGATATCAAACCGTACTTCGAGCAGGATATCGTTTTTTCACCCCGTACGCCCGAGATCGTTCCGGCAAGCCGGCAGATGAGGGAAAGGCATATGGAAAAGGAGGCCTTTGCCCACCATCGGGAACTCTGCACCGATCTGCGGATTGCCGTGCGGATGGGGTTATTTGTCGAAGAACGATGGGGAAAACTGAACAACGATGAACTGACTGTGGCGGTGACCGGCTCTCCCTGTCTGGCCGATGTTCTGCAGGGGCTGACTCGGGCCCGCCTGGCCAATCCCCCGCGATTTTCCTTTCGGCCTTCCGGGGAAAGAATTTGCAGCCTCTGGAGAAAAGAGGGAGAGCAGATTTCCCTGACTTGTCTGGGAGAGACCGATCCTGACCGCATCCAGTCTCTTCCCGATGAGGAATTGTTCAAGATCGAGATTCTTCCCTCCCTTACTTCAGGGTGTCGGCCATGATTTCGTAAAGGTCGGTATTGTCAAGGGCGCGGCCAAGGCGTTCACTCCCCGGCCCTGAGCTCCAGATCATGGTATCCACTCCGGTGTGTTTCTTCCCTGTCCATGTCGTTTCCAGGCCGATGTCGGCGTTTGTCCCGGTTGAAACGGGGCCTGTTATGGCGAAGCCGCCCGTTTCATGGTCGGGGACCACGATGAGGAGGGTCTCCCCCCTTCGCTTCGAATCTCGATTGATCCAGGCCCGGACAGTCGCGACCGTCTCGTCGAAGGCCAGGACTTCACCCACCTGATAGGGGAAATTATTGCTGTGGTTGGCTTTGTCCACCAGAGAGCCTTCGACGAGAAGGAAAAAACCCTTTGGATTCTTTTCCAGCACTTTCAGGGCGCTCGCCGTCATTTCCGGCAGGCGGGGCTCACCGGTTCCCGGTGACCGGAGGTATTCCGGGGTGAGGGCTCTGTCGGAAAAAAGCCCTAGGAGCTTTGTCGCTCCCTCGGCAACGGCTTTTTCCATCCCGTTTCGATCATGGACCGTCCGGTATCCTCTCTCCTTGGCCAAGCGCAGGAAATTTCCGGCGGTCCCGCAGGGATCAGGTTCCTTTGCTGTAAAAGAGGCTTTCCCACCGCCGAGCAGCACGTTCACCTGGGAGTTTTCCAGGTATTGACGGGCGATCTCGTGCTCGCAACGGCGTAAAGGTACATGGGCTCCAAAGGCGGCCGGGGTTGCGTCAGTGATTGCATCGGTTGCCACCAGGCCCGTGGCTCTGCCTGATTTCCTTGCCAGTTCCAGGATGCTCGGTCGATAAGGGCGTCCATCCCCATGATGACAGATTTCCCCATTGGCGAATTTTTCCCCGCATGCCCAGGCTGAAGCTGCGGCTGCCGAGTCCGTGACGACACTGCCGGCGGAACCTGTCCGCTGATAACCGATCTGATCCAGGGTTTCAAAGCTGAGGGGCAGGGGATTTTTCCCATACTTGGAAAGGCGGGCGGCCGTGACATCGGCCAGCCCCATTCCGTCGGGAACCATGAGGATGATGTTTTCTGCCCTGCCGGAGCAGGGTAGAGCGGCCAGAGCTAAGATAAATACGGCACTGAGGGCAATGCGGGATAGCAGGATTTTATTAACCAGAGTTTTCAAAGTCGATTTCCAGGTCTGGTTCTTGGATTTGGTTAAATTCCGCTAGGAACTTATCAAACAATTTTCAAAAGAACAAGCTCTAAGAGCAAGATCAAAAAACCGGAATTTGCTTCCCTAGCCTCCGATGCCTCCCCTTGATCTCATCTCTGATCTGGAAGGGGAATGACGCCAGTGTGCCTTTTCAACTGAGATTCCCGCTTATGTGCACTCTTTTGGTAGTAAACGCTTGATCTTGATATCCCAAGCAGCTCTGCCTGCCGGCACACAGCGATATCAAGGCTGTCCCTGTTGATGAGCGATACGCGCTCCTGATGGCTCAAGTCCATATTTTTTCGAAGCCAGTTCAGTTCCCTTTGCAGCTGATCAACCTGGCGGTTGAGATTCTGAATCTGCTTGTCCTTCTCTAGATTATCATACTTCTTGTGGCTGGAAAAGAGATCCGGCATCCGCCGGGTGGCGATGACCTTCCAGTTTCTAATCTGTACCGGATGAACCTGATACCAATCGGCAAGCTCAGCCGATGTTTTTTTGTCTCGAATCGATTCCAGAACGACCTTGGCTTTAAAGGATGGGGTGTACGTTTTTCTTTTTGGTTCCATTGAAGTCTCTCCTTTTCCCGACTCAGCGGTAATAAATTTCCCTGAAACTGCCGTTGTGAAAACAGAAGGTCTTGGTCCCGGTTTCACTTGGGAGCTTGATGAGCCGATTGCTTAATGCCGATAGAGCGGCAACGCATCGTGCTTCTGCAGTATCGGTAAGTAAGAAAAAGAAATTAAATGTAATTATGAGTAATATAATGCAATGACAGGTAACGCAACAAAATCATTCTTGAGAATTATGCCAGCAATGCCATAATGTCAAGCGATAATTTCTGCAGAAAATAAGGTAGGAATTTCCGCTGCCTGGAAGGAATAAAGAGTCTTATCTAGGAATTGCTTTTATTTGCGTTTGGAATATTCCTGTTTTTTATCGTTTTCAGGGGTACATAGAAAGGACAACTGCTTTGTCCGCTCGGCGATCAAAGCGCCAATTTCCTCTTCGAGCTGATCAAAGGCCTCTATTAACGCGGTTGCCTGCTCGGTTAGATGCATGCCCTGTTTCTGAGACTCAATGACTACCAGGGGAATACCCAGCCGTTCCTCCGAGGCCTTCAGCCTTCCCCATGCCGCACGGTAAGACATGTTCAGTTTTTTTGCGGCTGCATTCAGACTTTTGCATTCTGCTACAGTCTTGAGCAGTTCATAGCGTCCCTCGCCAAATAGAACGCGTCCTTCATTTTCCAGCCATACTTTGTGTCGGATTATCAACGATTTGCTCCCTCTCTCCGGAGATTTGGGCTAAAACAAATATGTTATTAATGCCATAGACAAAAAAGAAAATCAAGTTAAAGTCGAAGTGTCGGGGTGTTTTCGGCTGCCGTGTTTTTGGCTTGACTTCCGGGACGGCCTCCTTCTATTCTGCACCTGTCTTTAAAATTGATGTCGTCTTTTAAGGAGCGCTCACTATGAAACCTGCAATCGTTGTCATCGACATGGTCAAGGATTCACTGGATCCTTCTCATCCCCTGCCCATTACCCCTTTTGCCCGGGCCATCGTGCCCGCCATCAATCGTCTTACGGAAGAAGCCCGGAAACGTTCGATTCCCGTTATCTTTTCCACGGACAGCTTCCTCGAAGGGGACTTCATTTTCAAGGGTAAGATGAAGGAACACAGTATCCGAGGCACCGAGGGCGCCGAAGTGACCGATCGGCTGGTTCAAGCCCCTACGGATATCTGGTTGCCCAAGCGCCGCTTCAGCGCTTTTTTTAAGACCGACCTTGATCAGACCCTTCGCCTTTACGGTGTGGACACCCTTGCGGTGACGGGGATCACCACCAACTGGTGCGTCCTGTCCACCGTTCTGGACGCCCTGGCCTACGATTTTGCGGCTTTTTTTATCGAGGATGGCTGTGCCGCTCATAAGGAAGAGGTTCACGAGAACATCCTGAACATTTTCCGCAACAATGCCATTTATCCGCTTCTCCAGGTCATGACCACGGATGCGTTTCTACAGAAGCTGGACTGATCCGGACAAATTTTACTGAGAAAGGAGTAAACCATGATGCTCCGGGAACTGGTTTTGAAGAACAGGAGTTACCGACGCTTTGACGAAAACGAGCCGTTATCCGAAGAAACCCTGAGAGAATTCGTGGATCTCGCCCGGCTCTCGCCTTCCGCGGCCAACCTCCAGCCGCTCAGGTTTCTCCTCTCGGCGGATTCCGGGAAGAATGCCCGGATCTTTCCCTGCCTTGCCTGGGCGGGTTATCTGAAAGACTGGCCGGGGCCCTCGGAGGGAGAGCGTCCGTCCGCTTATATCGTGATCCTGGGAGATACGTCTATCGCCCGTTCCTTTGGCTGCGACCATGGTATTGCCGCCCAGACCATTCTGCTGGGGGCGGCTGAAAGGGGCCTGGGGGGATGCATGATCGCTTCAATCAAGCGGGAAGCCCTGCGGCAAGCCATGAACATTCCGGAACAGTATGAGATCCTGCTGGTGCTGGCTCTTGGCCGGCCCAGGGAAACCGTCGTTCTGGAATCTGTCGGACCTGACGGCAGCATCCGTTACTGGCGGGATGAGGAGGGCGTACATCACGTTCCTAAAAGGCTGTTGACTGAGCTTATTCTCTAATTTTCATTTTGGATTTGCAGAAGGTGAAAAGAAGAGAGAGGATCACGCCAGGTCATATTCAAAGACCTGCCAGCGTTCGATTTTTTCGAAGGCATCCTCGGCGGCTTTGAAGAGCGTCTTGAGCGTAGCGGGTTTGATGAAAAAATCGTCAAAACCGGCACTCCGGCATTCCAGGAGCCCGTAAATATTGCTGTAACCGGTCAGGGCGTGGATGACGGCAACCTGATTGTCTCTTCTGATCTTCCGGCAAAGATCGATGCCGTTCATGCCCGGGAGATTGAGATCCAGAAACATGACCATGATGCTTTCCGTTTTAAGAATTTCCAAGGCCTTTTCCGCATTTTCCGCCGTTCGAACGGTGTAATCACGCAGGCTCAATGCCTCCTGCAGCATCTGAAGAATCCCAACCTCGTCATCCACCAGGAGAATCTTCTTTTCACCCATGTTATTAACCTCGTTATAAAAAAATGGAGTTTACTGACAGTTTAATCCTGAATTAAGCCCTGATGGGCCCGTCCGGATTTATCCATCTATTCCCGCTTATCGTCATGGATATCCATGATTTTGGCGATTCCTGCATAATCCTTAAAAGAGCAGTCATTAATGGTCAAGAGCTTCCGGGTGATTCGTTCCATCCGCGCCGTCTGTTCCTTTATAGTCTGCAGTTTTTTCTGGATGTTCGGATCCAGGGCAGGGTCGGACATCAGGAGTTCGGTGTATCCGGACAGGATCTGAAGCGGCTGGTTCAATTCGTGGCAGATCGTCCCGGCCATCTCCAATATGCTGTGCAATTGCATCCGCTGGAGCCGTTCTTCCTCCGCAAGCTTCTGTTCCGTCATATCGTGATACAGGATCAAGACATGCTCCACATTCTGCAATTGGATCCGCTCCGCCGACAAAAGGCAGTAGCGGATATTCCCGTCCTTTGTTCGCAACAGGACTTTGAAGTTCATTACAGAGCCTTTTTCCACGATCATTCGAATGACCAGATCACGATGTTCCGGATGGTCATAAATCTGGAGCTTCTTTGATGTTCTTCCAAGCACTTCCTCGCGCGTAAATCCCAATTTTCGCAGGAAACTTTCATTGACTTCAACAATTTTTCCATCCTGAAACGTGTTGATGGTCATCATGGTGGGAATGCTTTGAAAAGCCTTCAGAAATTTTTCCTCGCTGATCCGCAGGACCTCCTCGGCCCTCTTGAGTTCCGTGATATCGGTAATGCTGCCGACAATGCCACCCGGGGAGGCGTCTCCTTTGTAAAAAAAGGCTTTGTGGACAATGCTGTGCAACACCTTGCCCTCTTCAGAAGGGATCATGAATTCATACACAACCCTGCCGCCATTCGCAATCAACTTTGCATCCAGTTTATGATGCCGCTCGATCTGGGGAACCGCGTTTAGATTCAGAACGGTACTGCCCAGGATCTCTTCCCGCCGCACATGAAAGTATTCCTCGAAGGCCTTGTTGCACCCCAGGTACAGTCCCTCCGGATCCTTATAAAAGACAGGATTGGGAATGTTATCGATCAGGGCCTGGAGAAAACGGATCTGACCAGCCAATTCCGCTTCCAGAAGCTGTTTCTCGGCGAGGCGGGCTTCCAGCATTCGGTGCAGGATCCGGTTTTCCTCCGCCACTCTGGCGGCGTAGGACAGTTCATTGCCCAGGAGAAGGATGACGATGGTCTCATTGTTATGGCGGCTCACATGATCGGCATTGGTCCCCTGTTCCCCGGCGCCGTAGAAACCCACCATGGGAACGCCGGGCATGATGTCGGTGATCGCGGTCAGTTCTTCCGGATATCGATCTTCCAGGAGTTGTTTTCTCAGAAAGCAGGAGCAGGCAAGTATGGCTGCAGGTTCGGCAATCCCGGACTGTGTCATGGCATGTTGAAGGGTATCTTTTCCCGCTGCGATCACCTCATCCTCGATGGCTTCCATGAGAACCAGGGATGTTCCTTCCGGAGCCGGGTGGGCAAGGCGGACCGCCCCCTCCGAAGTGAAATTATGAGGGGCAAAAATCGTGTACTGTCCCAGAGAATGGCGCATGCCGAAGGGGCTTGCAGTTTGTTCAAAGAGGTACTTGCCTTCCAGATTTTCCCTGGAGAGATTATGGAGTGCCGAAAAAACATCGGCGGCGGGTTTTCCATCCAGCTCCAGGATATCGCTGTTCCTGCTTTTCGTGACGACGGCTTTTTTGGCTGAAGGCTGGAAACCGTGGCCCATGGCAATCCCGAATTTAAGTCCGGTTTCAAAGACGGCGAGGACCATGCTGTCAGAGTAGGATTGATGTTCGCAGAAAACAAAATTATCCTGACCGGTTGTCACCCAGGTATCGACTGCGCACCCTCCGAAAAATGGAATACGCCCGCCGGAAAGGCCTTTGAGTTCCTCCAGGATTTCAGGGCTGTGGCACTCCGAATCGGCTGTTGATCCAGGGGAAAACAAGATGGCGAAGGCCGAGCGGCCTTTACGGGTCATCTCGTTGTAACAGGTGCTGTCCTGAGGATTGAAGTATCGGTTGATCCTTCCATTCTTTATGGCTTCGGACACGGCTTTGCGATAATCCGCCGACACCCCGTTACCGACACCCACGCGGACAGAGAGAAAAGGCGATGCGAGCGCCATGACCACCACACTTCCGAAGAAAGCCCCGTTGCATATTTCCCCGGCTGAACTGGCGCCGAAGAGGGGGACGTTCCCCACAACACTCCGGATGCCGGAAAGCATCGCATCAAGATCATAGGACGCCGGCGCAAAGACGATCACCGCCGTCAATAAATAGGAGCTGATGTCGGCTGTTGCCTGGCGTGCAGCATCCCGACCGGCCGCATAAGAATTCTCCCCACAGGAAATCCCGCATCCCACTTCGATGTTCGGAGTGCCTTTCGTCCTTGTCTGTTCCGGGGTGTCCTGCATCTGAGTCTTTCCCGTACCCGTCATTCTCTATTGTTTATCGGCCTGAAAACCTTCGGCCCCTTTCCGTTGGTCAATCCATCAATGTCCCGGTTTTATTGAGGTGTGTCCGGGCTCAGGTTTTGTGCGTAGAGAGGATAAGCTGGTGATTCATTACAAAAAGCAAGTTCCAAGCCATGAACAGAGGATTCCCCCGGAATGATTTCAGGATTTCAGTCCTGAATAGCGGAGACGGAGCGAATTGCTGACGACGGAGACGGAGCTCAGGGCCATGGCGGCCGCGGCGAACTCCGGGTTCAGGAGGATGCCGGAGAAGGGGTAGAGGACCCCGGCGGCGATGGGGATGCCGATGATGTTGTAGATGAAGGCCCAGAAGAGGTTCTGGCGGATGACCTTCATCGTTTCGAAGGAGAGACGGATGGCCCGGGGGACGGCCTGTAGATCGCCGGTCATCAGGGTGATGTCGCTGGCCTCGATGGCCACGTCCGTTCCCGCGCCGATGGCAATGCCGATGTCTGCCGACGTCAGGGCCGGGGCGTCGTTGATCCCGTCGCCCACCATGGCCACGATCTGCCCTTCCTGCTGCAGCCGCCGGATTTCCTGTGCCTTGTCGCCGGGCAGCACTTCCGCCAGTACCTCGTCGATTCCCAGTTGATGGCCGATGGCCTGGCCGGTGCTGAAATTGTCGCCGGTGATCATGGCCACCCGGAGCCCTGCGGCCTTGAGCTCGGCCACGGCTGCCTTGGCCGATTCCCGGGGGACATCGGACAGGGCGATCAGGCCGATAACCCGGCCCTCTTCAGCGATCAAAACACAGGTCTTCCCCTGGGCTGCCCGTTCGGCAGCCTGCCGGTCCATTCCCGAAAGGGCCATGCCTTCCTGAATCATGAGCCTCAGATTTCCCAGCAGGCAGGATTTCCCTTCGATGACCGCCCGGGTTCCCAGTCCGGACAGTGCCTCGAATTTTTCGGCAGGCAGAGGGACAAGTCCGCCCGCTTTTCCCCGGTTCACGATGGCCTGGGCCAGGGGATGTTCCGAGAGGGCTTCCAGGGAGAGTGCCGTCGAGAGGACTTTTTCCGGGGCGATTCCCTCCGCGGGCGCAATATCGGTCACTTCCGGCTCTCCCCGGGTCAGGGTGCCCGTCTTGTCGAAAACCACGGTGGTCAGCCGGTAGGCCTTCTCCAGGCTTTCTCCGCCCTTGATCAGGATGCCGTGCTCCGCACCGAGCCCCGTACCCACCATGACCGCCGTGGGCGTGGCCAGGCCCAGGGCGCAGGGGCAGGCGATGACCAGGACGGAAACAAAATTCAGGAGGGCGCGGCTGAAGACAGGTTCCGGGACGAAGAAGTACCAGACGGCAAACGTCAGCAGGGCGATGCCCATGACAGCGGGAACGAAAACGGCGGCCACGCGGTCGGCAAGCCGCTGAATCGGGGCCTTGGAACCCTGGGCCTCTTCCACCAGCCGGATAATCTGGGAGAGGGCCGTTTCGGCGCCGATCTTCGTGGCTTCAAAGGTGAAGCTGCCGCTGCGGTTCAAGGTGGCCCCGAAGACCTCGGCGCCGGGTTCCTTGTTGACCGGGACACTTTCTCCCGTCAGCATGGATTCGTCCACCGCCGAAGATCCCGACCGGACGATGCCGTCCGTGGGGATCTTTTCTCCCGGCCGCACCAGGAGCAGATCGCCTTTGAGGACCTCTTCCACCGGGATATCCATTTCGTCGTTGTCGCGGATGACGCGGGCCGTCTTCGGTTTGAGCCCCACCAGCCGCCGGATGGCCTGGGACGTCCGGCCTTTGGCCCCCGCCTCCAAGAGCCGCCCGAACAGGATCAGGGTGACGATCATGGCTGCGCCGTCGTAATAAACATGGGGCATAAGGCCTGCTTCGGCGAAGAAACGGGGAAAGAAGGTGGCCAAGGTAGAATAGAGATAAGCAGAGAGGGCGCCGATGGCCACGAGGGTATTCATATCGCTCGTCTTCTGCCGGGCCGCTTTCAGTGCTCCGACAAAAAAGCGGCTGCCCACCCAGAAGACGACGGGGGCGGTGAGGACGAAGAGGACCATCTGAAGCGGTTGCGGTGGAATGGCGTGGAGAAAGGGGAACCAGTGCTGCATGGACCCCATGAAGATGATAATGCTGAGGACGGCGCCCACGGAAAACCGGAGCTTCAAATCCTTGATTTCCCGGATGCGCGCGGCGGCGATGGGGTCTTCCTGGAACTCGTCGAGAACACCGAGAAAGTCATAGCCCTGGTCGGTTACGGCCTCCTTCAGCCCCGCCACGCCGCTCCAGGCCGGATCATGGAGAACCGTGGCCCGGGCCGTGGCCAGGTTGACCGCGACATCCTTCACGCCGTCCACCTTTTTCAGGGCGTTTTCCACGCGGCGCACGCAGGCGGCGCAGGTCATCCCGCCGACGGAGATGGTCGTTTTCTCCATGCCTCCGGGACCGGGCGAGTCGATCTTGACCACGTCATAACCCAGTTCCTGAACCCGCTTCCCCAGCTCTTCCGTCGAGACGGATGCGGGGTCGAAGTCTACCGCGGCCTGTTCCAGGGCGAAATTGACGGCGGCATGCTCCACGCCTTTCATCTCCCGCAGCCCCTGTTCCACGCGACGCACACAGGAAGCGCAGCTCATCCCGGAAATATGCAGGATCGCTTTATCCGGCAACGTCGAACCCCGCCTCGGAGATTTTCTGCTTGATGACTTCCGGATCCACGGACTTCGTTTCCTCAAACGTCGCTTCTCCGGCCTTCAGGTCAACCGAAACATCCTGGATTCCCTCGATCCCCTTCAAGGCCTTCGTTACAGCCATCACACAGTGATTGCAGCTCATTCCCGAAATCTTGATCTTTTTCATGATCCCACTCCTGACATTATGAATTATTTTAAATATTACGATTCACTGCTGATTTGTCAAGGCGCAGCCCGTCAGGGGGGAGGTTTTTTTTCAGTTTTCGGTCAGAGCAATCCGGTGCTGAAATACCGTTCCGCCCGATCCGGGAGTACGGTCGCGATCACCCATTCCGGATGTTCCCTGGCGATCTGCCTTGCAGCCCAGATGTTTGCCCCGGAAGAAGTCCCGCATAAAAGGGAATTGCTCAAGGCAAGCCCGCGTGTCGTCGATATGGCATCATCGTCACTGACTTCAAGAATCCGGTCTATCAGGGTCACATCAAGAAGATCGGGGATGAAGCCGTCCCCGATTCCCTGGATCTGATGCAGACCCGGCTCGTGACCGAGGAGAGCGGAAACATTTTTTGGTTCAACAGCGACAATCATGATGTCCGGACGGCGCTCCTTCAGGAAGGAAGCAATTCCCTGAATGGTTCCGCCGCTTCCGATGCCGGAGACGAAGGCATCGATCTTCTGTCCCGCCTGCTCCCAGAGCTCCGGGGCGGTATGCTCATAGTGGGCCAGGGCATTAATGGAGTTCTTGAATTGGTTCGGCATGTACCCGTTGAATTTTTTGACCAGTTCCTCCGCTTTGTTAACCGCACCGGTGATGCTTTCGCTGTCCGGCGTGAGCACAAGATTTCCTCCGAGGACCTTGATGATGTCCTTTCTCTCCTCGCTCATGCCTTCGGGCATGACGATATAGACTTCATATCCCTTTGCCACCCCGACGAGGGTTATTCCAATGCCGGTATTGCCCGATGTCGGCTCGACGATTTTCATCCCCGGCTTCAGGATTCCCTCCCGCTCCGCCGCTTCGATCATCGCCAGGGCAGGACGATCTTTAATGCTGCCCCCAGGATTAAGGAATTCAGCCTTGGCGATAATGTTCTCGTTCCTCAGTCTGATCAGCGGTGTATTCCCTATCAGTTCAATCACATCATATGTTCTCATCATTCTTTCCATCCCAGCTTTTATGACATTAAAAACAGGCGCGCCTGTCTCTCCCTTGCTCTTCTTCCCTTTATTTCCTTATCATCCGGGGCTGCATTTATACATAAAACAAGGAAAAAAGTACTATAAAAAAGACCTTTCAAGACGAACTTACAAAAACTTTCTTTTTTACATCTGACTTTCAGACTCGACCATTGGGTGCAAGGGGACCGCGGTGGCGGGGCAGGACCGTGATGCCTTGTCAGGAAAGCCTCGCCGCAATCCTGGTGACAATAAAGGGCTGATTATGGTATGAATTGCCCAGATTGCAAAGTGACCGGAGTGTCCCATTCTCTCCAGGTAATAGAGACATATACTCTTCAAGGAGGTTTACCATGCTTTTTCAGCGAATCGAGTCTGAAGGAATCGCCCAGTATTCCTATCTTGTCGGCGACAGCCACGAGGCTGTGGTGATAGATCCTCGCCGCGACATCGACGTCTATCTCGAAGCGGCGACCTTTCAAGGGTATCGCATTGTGGCCGTCCTGGAAACCCACCGCCATGAAGATTTTGTCCTTGGTTCGGTGGAACTGGCCGCCCGGACCGGCTCGGAGATCTGGCATGCCGACGGCCAGTGGGACTATCGGTATGGCCAGGCCGCAAAGGATGGGCAGACCTGGAAGATCGGCCGGCTGAAGCTGGAAGCGATCTCTTCGCCGGGTCATACCCCGGGGAGCATGAGCTACCTGCTCTACGACTCCGGCGTCAATCCCTGGATCGTCTTTACGGGGGATGCCCTCTTTGCCGGGGATGTGGGCCGGGTGGATTTTCTCGGGGAAGACCGGATGGCGGGGATGGCCGGGCTCTTATACGATACCCTGTATCGGCGGCTGCTGCCGCTGGGGAATGAAGTGATCGTCTGTCCCGGACACGGTGCGGGTTCCGTATGCGCCGCCGATATCGCCGACCGGTCCTGGACCACCATCGGCCTGGAGCGCCGCTATAATCCGAAGCTGCAGTTTCCCGACCGGGATGCCTTTGTCCTGGGGGTGGCGCGCAAACTGGAGTACGCCCCCTATTTCCGGGAGATGGAGCGCTTGAACCTGGACGGCCCGCCGCTGCTGGGAGAGATGTCCCTGCCGAAGCCGCTGTCGGCGGCGTCCTTCGCCTCTCAGATCGAGTCGTCCGTTGTGGTGGACACCCGCATGGAACTGGGGTTCGGGGCGGCCCATGTGCCGGGTTCCCTGTCGATCTGGCTGGGCGGACTGCCTGGTTATGCCGGCTGGTTCCTACCTTACGGCAAACCGATCCTCCTGGTTCAGGAAGGGGAAGATCCATCCCCGACGTTCCGCTACCTCGTCCGTTTCGGCTATGATACGCTGGCCGGGCATCTCGCCGGGGGAATGCTGTCCTGGAACACGGCGGGATACGAGAGCGAGTCGGTCCCGATGGTTCCGGTTTCGTCCCTGTGCCGGCTTCTGGACTCCGGGGAAAAGGCATGGATTCTGGACGTCCGCAGCGAAGACGAACTGGTCAGCCACGGGAGCATCTCCGGCGCCCATAACATCCATCTCACGATGCTTCCCGAACAGATGAACGAAGTGCCGAAAGACGGAACCGTTTATATCTTCTGCGCCAGCGATCTGCGCTCCATGATTGCCGCCAGTCTGCTGCAGAGGGCCGGCTGGCGCAATGCCGCAGTCGTTCTGGGCGGTCTCATCGGCTGGAATTCCACGACCTGTCCGATTGTTTGATCCGAAATGGAAGTTGGAAACCTGCACATCCCTCTGATCCGCCCGGACAGAGGGATGCCTTTTCCGGGAAAGAAGCGATTTTCAATGAATTCCTCTCCAAAGCTTTTCTCCTTCGAATTCCTCGCCCTGAACCTGATCCTGCTGGTTTCCTTCTGCAGCGTCTCCGTCTTTTTCAACTTCTATCATTACCTTGGTGAAATCGGCATTCCCGTCCTCTGGCGGGGCTTTCTCGTGGGGCTGGAGCCCATGGCCGCCTTTCTTTTCCGCCCGTTTGTTGTCTCCTGGATTACCGCCCGCAACGCCTTTGCCGTCATGATGGCGTCCATGATCCTGTTGATTCCGGTGTCCTGTTCTTACCTGTCGGCGGTTGGGGTTCCAACGCTTATCCTGCTGCGCCTCGTCCACGGCGCCGTTTTCGTGCTTCTTACCACGGCGGTGGTCGCCCTGCTCGTCCAGTTTATCCCCGGCGAAAAAAGCGGGCAGGGATTCGGGATTGTCAGCATCGCCACGATGATTCCCCTAGCGACGCTGCCGCCTCTGACAGAGGCGATTCTTCCGGCACTTCGCAACGAAGCGGATATCTATGCGGGGGTTTCCCTTTTCACCGCTGTCGCCTTGCTGTTCGGTCTGGCTCTCCGCAAAGGGCTGGGCGGGATGCTGCGTACCGCGGATGTGGCGGTCCTGCACCGTCCAAGGCTTTCCGAGATTGGGGAGAATTTGCGGCGGCGTTCCGTGGCGTTGCTCCTTTCCGCCGCTTTTTTCCTCTACCTTGCCCATGCAACGGTTTTCTATTTCGCCAAGGATCTTTCCCTGCAGACGAGCGTTGGCAACGTCGGGTTCTTCTTTACGATATCCATGGCAATGATGATTATTGTCCGCGTAGTGGGGGGGGGACTGTTCGACCGGTTCAACAAACTGCGCTTCTTTAGGCTGGGATTGGCGGCGCTTGTTCTCTGCTTCGTTCTTCTCCCCTCTGCCGATTCCAGATGGTCCTTCTATCTGATCGGGGCCTTCTATGGGCTGGCCATGGGTGTCGTCCTGCCCCTTCTGAACGCCCTCCTCTTTTCGGCGTCGCCGCCGTCCCTGCGCGGACTCAACACCAACCTGACGCTTTTTGCTCTGGATGGAGGATATTTTCTTCTGCCCTATCTCGGGGGAAGTCTGATTGCCCTGGGAGCGGGCTTTGAAACGCTCTTTTATCTGGGGGCGGGATCGGCGCTGGTGACCCTGGCGCTTACCCTGGGGCTGGAAGGGCAGGATGGGAATGCTTCTGCCCGAACTGGGCGAGGTTCATTCATCAGAAGAATATGACTCGATCCTCGAATTCCGGAGGAGAGTTCCTATAAAACCTAGGCATAATCCTTAGACAAAATCAGGTTTTATCTGTATTGACATAATTCAAAATTATATTAGCATTGTATTGCCCTTCCAGTTCACTTTCCTGAACGATGAAATCAATGAACGCTGTCCATTAGAGATGTTTCCTGCGTTATGGGTATTAATGTGCGGCAGTCGAAGATGGAATATTGAAATCTCTTTAACTCTTTTGGCTCCACTATTCGAGAGTAGGTCAAGCTGAAAGAATGGATTCATGAAGGAGGTGGTGAGAGCGTCGAGAATGCCTACCTGGAGAAAAATCTATTCTAAACCGTAATCGCTTTTCTGTATTCTGAATTTTGGACCCAAATCGAATTGATGAAGCATCTTGATGAATGACAGCAAATTCATGAGGGAGGGGGATTAAAAAGATGAAAAAACATTTCTTTATGACGGCGTTCATGGTCTTGACGGCAATTTTTTTCCTGGTGAATTCATCCCAGGCAACGCTCTGGGATTTTAACGGCCTGACGGCGGGAACGAATATCAATGGGGTCAACCTGGGAGGGGTAACCATTACGGCACCGGATAATTATGTAGGAGTGATAAGCGGTTACCAGACATTCAGCGGTACACCCAGCATTTGCGCATCATCATGGTCTGCTGGAATGACATTGAAGTTAACCTTCGATTCTCTGGTAAAATCTGTTTCCATTTATGGCGGAGATTATGGTGGAGATTCGGACAGGTTCAGCATGACGGCCTACGATGCTCTTGGAAATATGCTTGTTTCTGCCGACACCGGTTCATTCAACGGCATTGATCCGAACTATCCCGTTTCTGGGTGGTATGGCGACTATCGATATCTCGCCGTGGGTGCCAATGATATCAAATCCGTTGTCCTGACTCAGGTCACCTGGGGCTGTATCTGGGATAACCTTGATACGACGCCGGTACCAATTCCTGCTGCATTTTGGCTGCTCGGTTCCGGCTTGCTGGGGCTGGTGGGCTTTAGAAAGAAATTTAGAAAGTAACACTCTCATTTGATAATGCATAAAAATAGGCAGGGTCTTGTAAAGGTCCTGCCTATTTTTATGCATTTTCTGGTGAACTCCCGGAATACAGCTGTCACGGGCGAAATGATTTTCAGAAGTCACTCATAAGTTTCATGAATACCCAGCAATATCCAGCTTAAAGGGCAGGATCATCCTGATCCTGCCCGAACTGTCCTAAAGAATCCTAATGCTTGAACTTTCTTCTAAGCCCTGCCAATCCAATCAGGCCGGACCCCAGAAGCCAGAAAGCAGCGGGCACGGGAACAGGGTTGGTATTGTATTCGATGATATAACCCTTTTCCAAGGCGCTCCTTCCGACATCATTCCAGGTCGAGGCCATCGTATTGAGTCCCCATTCGAAGAAAACGAGGTAATCCTCGTTTCCCCCTGAGTTATTAGGTTCCCCTGCTTTCCAGTTCGTCCAACTCCAGGTTTCTCCCGATACCCAGGCCCAGTTGCCGGCCGGCTCAACGGCTTTCGAGGTTTGGTAACCGCCAAGCCATGGCCCTTCTGAATTGTTGGCGCCATCGTTGTACCAGTATTTTGAATCGTTGATCAGGCTGTAAAGGAAATTGTTTTCAGTTTCAGAGGTTGATGTGGCCAGATAGCCGCCTTTCGCCGTTGCGGCGGCAGTGGCGCCATCCCAATCGATTCCGGAGGCCTCGTACACCGCCTCATACCAATGGCCGTTTCCCGACCATTGCACGATAGCTGCCGAGGCCGTCTTCGCCAGCGCCATCGTCACGCTCAGCAGTAATAAAATCATCAAAAGTTTTTTCATCTGATACTCCTTATGCTCTTTGCAAGAGCCCTGTTTTTGGTAAATACTTCTTATCAATTAACTGTTTTAAATTACTCAACGTCTTCAGGTGCATATAATGTGTAATGGATTGTTATGCTCAGCATATTTAGCGAAAAACGTGTGGCATCCAGGTTATACCCCCAGAGGAGCCAAGCCGCACGGGGTAACGCCATGAGCCGGATGTAAAAGAAGTTACGGGCAACCAACGGCATCCCGGCTCATTTATATCCTCCCTTCCTTTTACACTCAATGGATATCGACCCCCTTTCCTCTGTCTTTCAGTGGCCTTACTGTCCATGCAGAACAATGTCGAACTGCAGTCTTTCCTTTAATTAGGATTGGATATTTTCTTATCCACATGAATAACTATCAACGGAACCTAGACTTAAAAACGTCCCCCCATGAAGCTGAGAGAGCGTGTCGTGGATAAGCCGGCATGCTGTAATTTTCTTAAGCACAACCTTTAAAAACGTCGTTAATTAAAGCAATTTGTCTAAATGTTTCAATACCTGAAAGCCGGTATTTCATCTAATGATTTCACGAAATCTTAGTTCCTGTCCGGATTAATAGACGTGCGTGATTGGCGCAGGTGACCCGGGCATTCACTCCGGGACTGGAGCCGTGTTCTGAGGTGTCGGCCGGAATCAAGGAATAAAACAGTTATGAAGACTGGAAGGGCGATAGTTTTCCCATACAGCATGAGGACAATAGACCCCATGTTCCTGTGCCGCATTGAGTTTTTTCCATGGATCTTCTCCTCTTGAGGCCGAATCCTGGTCGATCTGCAGGACAATGCTTACTCCGTTTAGTATGCCTGAGTAAGGAAAAATCGACGCTGCAAGTTTATGCGGAATTAAAAAATCAGGTATATTCTCGATTGAATCACGCAGTAGCATGTTCTACAGTGCCGTCCGTGAAATTTTGTAAAGTTTTGTAAATCTAAAGATTTAAATCTGTTTCTTGAAGCCGGTTGTGGGGGTTATTATGAGACAGGACATTATTGAGGAAGAAGCGGTAGCTTTATTTTAATGAAGATTTCATAAGGAGGAACAGCATGAAGAAGAGTTTGGTAACAATTTTGATTATTGGGTTGCTTGTATTTGCGATGAACCCGTCCGCTTACGCTTTGTTTATAAACGGCGGGTTCGAGGATGGCACGACGGCTGGCTGGACGGTTTCCGGCGATCATTCTGTTGTCTCCTCGTTTACTCCCCAATATAATGTCAGCGCCGCGGCGATGCCTGCCGTTCCCTATTTCGGAAAGTATTCGTTGCTCCTGGGTAGCGGTGATGTAGGCAATGTAGCCTATGATAACAGTCACACCAGCAGGGCCTCACAAACAGGGACAATTTCCCAGGCGGATGTGAACAACGGCCTGAACCTGTACTTCCGCTGGGGGGCCTTCCTTGAGGAACCGACGAACGGTTATCATTCCAGCTATAATATGCCCTACTTCAGCATCTCTCTTTCAGCGTACAAAAACGGGGGATGGAGTACAGTCTATTACAAAGATCAGCGGGCAGATGAAGCGGGATTCACCGAGGTCGGAACTGCGTGGCCTGCCGCCTTTGACGGCATCATCTGGTATGGTACCGATCTCGCCGAGATCAATCTGGCAAACCTCGGGCTGGGAGCCGGAGATCAGGTCAAACTGGAACTTTATGTTCAGGATTGCTTACAGGGCGGACACGGTGGAATGGTTTTCCTGGACGGCTTCGGCACCGAAAATCCAACCGTTCCCATTCCCCCATCCGTGTTTCTGTTCGGGACCGGGTTGATTGGAATGGCCGGATGGAGACTTCGTAAAAAATAGGAGTCAGCCAGTTCCCAGAAAATGAAAAGGCAGGGTCGCTACCGCTCAACCCTGCCTTTTTAAATTTTTCCATGGCAGAATTTCGATCCACGTCAATGCTGTGTATTGCGCCGAACATCCTCGGAATGGCCCCTGTCGGACCGTGCCTCTTGGAGGCATCGCATCCCTTGCAGCGGGATGCTCAATAAGCGATAACTTCGGGAGGACAGAAAATCAGAGAACGGCGGTTTGATGATCAGGCTTTCCGGTAAATGGCCACCATTCTGTCATAAGGGACAACGGCGGTGACCCCCCGGGGAAGCGATTCATGGATGCCGACGACGAGAATTCCGCCCGGTGCAAGCTTTTTGATGATCCTTTCCAGGACTTCGAACTGCAGATCTTCCACAAAGTAGGTGAACAAAAGATTGCGGCAGAGGATCAGGGAGAAGGTTCCTTCCGGGAACTCGCTGCGGATGTCCTGTCTTGCGAAGGTGACGTCTTTTCGAAACGGAGCTCGAAGGGCATAGGCGTCTCCGGAGGGTAAAAAGGCCGTGGAAAGATATTTCCGGGGAAGTCCGTCAAGGCTGCTTTCCCAATAGATGCCCTTCCTGGCGCGTTCCAACACCTCGGAATCCAGGTCGGTTGCGAGAATCCGCAGGGGCAGGCTTTTTGCCATGCCTGGAGCCACATCGATCCTCCAGAGGATCTGCAGGGTGTAAGCCTCCTCGCCGGAACAGCAGCCGGCGCACCAGCAGCGGACCTCATCTCTGCCGGCTTCTGAGGCGATTCGTGCCAGTTCCGGAAGAATCCTGGAGCGCAGGGTGTCGAAAACGGCGCGATCGCGATAGAAACGGGAAATCGTGATCCGGCAGAGGGAATCGAGAATTTGCCATTCATCGGAACGGCCGGCGAGATAATCCCGGTAAGCGGAAAGATCTGAAAGGCCCAGTTCGGTGATGCGGCGGTTGAGGCGTTTGCAGACCTGTCTCCGGACCTTGCGGAACCCGGGCCAGCGGAGTCGCAGCCTTGGCAGGCAATCCTGCAGGAATTCGATACAGTCACGATCCGTCATGACCTTCGCCTTCTTTTGCCGTTCCTGCATGAAGATCAGGATTGGTTTTCATTTCTCTTCGTGTCCGTTGGTGACGCGTGGCTTCGATTCCTTCAACGGCTGTCTGTGGTCGTAACGTTCTGGATTCTTTTCTTCTGTTCGCTTTGACGACGACGGCAATGTGAAAAAGGCAGGGCCATTTCTGAACCCTGCCTTTCTGTTATCACCGGATCGTGTGTTTCGTTATCTCTGCACCTTTCTCCTCACCCAGGCCAGTCCAATCAAACCGGGGCCAAGAAGGAGGATGGCGGACGGGAGGGGTACTGCGCTCGTCGAGAAGGCAATTTCACCCATGCTGACCGTATTGTACCCATTTTCACCTGTACTGGTCAGATCCAGTTTCACGTACTGACCGACGGATCGTGTCAAGGCGAATATGTCCGCGGAATAATCCTGTCCCAGCGGATTGTTCGTCGGCAGCAGATTGCTGGCGACTAAATTAAAAACCACGCCATTTGTTGAGGTGTACACATCAAAGGTTGCAATGCCGGTGACTTCCTCGTTCCAAAGGGCAAGCTTATCAATCGTAAAAAGACCTCCCAGGTCAAAGGTGACCGAACCAGTTAAACCGGCAGTACTGCCCCCCCACCATTCATAACCCGCCGCAACATAAGTATGGGTTGGGGTCCCGGCAAAATAAGCATCCCAGTCTGTGGCGCCGCTGACATATCCGGCGGATAAGCCTGTCTGATTAATGGCATTTTCCACGACATATGATGAATCCCAGTTTCCGAACGTGTTTTGTGTTACGCTCGTGGCGCTCCTTATGACACTTGCCTGGGCGCTTGAAATAATAAATAACATCACGACGAACAAAACAGCTACTGATGTGAGGACTTTTTGCCTTGTAATCATTGTTTTCTCCTTTCTTTTTATACGGTTAAAAATAAGCTTGTTATGAACAGAGACGATGCCCGCTCAATGGCCTGAAAAAGGATGCCTCCCAACCCCATCTTAATTTATTGATTGTATAAGCTACAAGATCGTGCAGGACAATACAACCTGATTTCGTGTCTCTAAAATGCTTATTTTGGGATAGTGGTTAGGTGTATGGCTAGGGATTAGGATTAAACCAAACTTGCTTTGTGGTCATGAATGACCCCTTGAATGGTGTCTCTTTGCCAAAAGGCCACGGGCTCGATTTCAGAGAAATGGAATTTCCGCTGAGGGGCCGCTCCGTTTACCGGGGATAAGTCCTCTTCCCATTGATCGGTCAACGCTGAGACGGTTGTTCCCGGACAACCGGATTGCTCAATCGGCCGATTTTGTCGATTTCTATGGAAATTCTGCTCCCCTCGCTGAGATACAGGGGAGGCTTCCTCGTAAACCCGACGCCTTCCGGAGTCCCCGTCAAGATGACCGTTCCCGGCAGTAGAGTCATCGACTGACTGAGAAAACTGATGACGGTCGAAATATTGAAAATCATTTCGGATGTACCGGCATCCTGCAGGACATCCCTTTCATTCAGCAGGGCGCGGATGCGGAGCTGATTCGGATCGGGGATTTCATCCTTCGTGACCAGCCAGGGTCCCAGCGGACAGAAGGTATCGAAGCTTTTTGCCCGGACCCACTGCCCCTGCTGTCTTCGGAGCTGCCAGTCTCGCGCACTGACGTCATTGGCGCAGGTATACCCCAGGATGCAGTCCATGGCCTCGGAGGGCTGCAGGTTCTTGGCCCTCCTGCCGATCACGACGGCCAGCTCCGCTTCATAATCCACGCTTTCGGGAGCGGCCGCGGGCAGCAGAATCGGTTCCTCGTGGCCGATGACACTGCTGGTTGCCTTCATGAAGAGGATGGGATATTTCGGCGCATCCAGCCGGGTTTCTTCGGCATGACGCCGGTAGTTGAGCCCCAGCGCCAGAATGTTCACCGGGTTTACCGGGGGGAGGTATTGCTTGATGGTCGCCCTTTCAGACGTGACCTGGAAATCGCCAAAAAGATCACCGTCGATGACTTTGGCTTCACCAGGCTGCTCCGGGTCATATTGTCCGGACAGGATGCGATGGGATTCCGAAATAAAGCGCACGATTTTCATTCTTTGATCTCCCGGTCTAGTTCTTACTCCACACGGATTTAATCTTCTTTTGCATCCCGCTCAGCGCAGTTCCTGCGGAAGCTTGTTGTTTTGCCGAATCTCTGCAAGTGACCGTATGACGACCTCATAGCCGAGATGGCGATAGCTCTCGAATTGGGATTCGTCAAAGAACTGGTCCGCGGTGGACTCGTGGGGGAAATTGACGTGGGTGCGCCGGTAGTGCATGATGTCGGGCGGCAGGTCCCGCGTGAGTGATGACTTAAGGTAGATCAGCGTGCCGGTCTGTTCTTTTTCACCCGGATACTTGATCACGGCAACCGCGTAGTGCTGATCGCTCAACCAGTCCTCGGCAGGCAGCTTTTCGTCGCGCTGGGGACGGATCGCATCGACTTTTGTCTTGAACTCGAATTCCACGCCGAAGTCGGTATAGCATTTGCGGATTGCCTCGGCGAGATCGTCGAAGGCATACTTCGGATCGCAGCCCGCGTCACTCGCCAGGATCACGCTGCAGCGTCGCCGCACCAGTTCATAGATGCCGAGGTTCTCGAAGTGGCCGCCGTCACTGAGGCTCACGAAAGGGCGATCCAGATCGGCCGTGCCGGTGAGTTCGGCAAGCCAGTAGCGCAGGCTGAGCCCTGGATCACGCCTTCGCCATGCCTTTTTGTCGACGGGATCGCCGCACCAGTGTCCCAGGCGCGCATTAAACACGGTCATCAGGAAGGCAACGGCGGGCGAGGTATGAAATCCCTGGTTCGGGGTCGCTGCCGCGCCCGAAATGGCCATTACCGTGCCAAGCTGTATGGATCTGCCGTCGCTGTCCTTGCCGTACTCAGCCGTAAGGCGGTAGCCGCCTTTCACCTGGTGCGATGCCGGCTCATAGCCCGTATACAACGGCGTGAACGCAAACGAAGCGGCGCGCCGGTTCTGCCAGGCGAGCTGCCGGCCGCGATTCAGATTGATCGCCGTGCCGACGATGGGGAACGGTCGTTGTCCAACAAGCTCGGCAAGCGCCACATCGTCCCCGGGATCGAAGCCCGTCAGCGGATGCGGGCGGCGTTTCATGTTTGTTGCGCCGAGATAGCAGCGGGAAAGGCGGTTCCGATAAAAGTGGTGCAGTGAGAAAAGGTTGATGTTGACGCGCCACGACAGCAGAAGAGCTGCTAGGAGCGCCAGTATGGCAAGAATCGGAAGCTTCCAGGGGTTCTTGAACTGGAGTTCGATTTGGCTGCACTTTTCCGCTGCGATTTCGAGGAAACGATCCCATTGTTCCGGCTTGTCGATATTGCGCACGGTGAAGACAGGTTTTCCCGTGTCCGGCTCGGCGCACAGGTAGATTCCAGGCGGGTTGTGGCTGGGATTTTTGGTGGACCTGGAGATTTGCGAGGCGTCTGCAGGAAGGTCGCCCGGCCATATCAACGACTGATGCAACCCCCAGGAAAGCACGAACAGCAGGCCCAACACGAATACCCAGGGAGCGATGTGCGTCAGCATTTCCAGCCAACCCTTCGATGCTTGACCGCCGGTCGCTTTGCTCTTTCCGGCAAGGACACCGAACAAGGTGGTTGCAATCCAGGTGACGCCTCCCATGCCGACGATCCAGCTCTCAGCCCATCCGATTATCGCCGCGCCGTAAAAGGCGATGGCGAAAAAGATCGACCATGAAACGCTGAACCCCATCAGCCGTCCGCCGTACACGCTCCACAGCTCACGGTCGCTTTCGTCGAATTTCCGGCCCATGAGGCCGATATACACCGTCAACATGATGAGGAACGCGACGATGACCGACGGCGGCCCGAAAGCAACCGTCGCCCAGAGGCGATGTGGTTCGGAAATAGCCGCGATCGTCTTCGCAATTCCCAGAATGACCGCCCCTCCCGCTAAGCTGGCCAATGGCATGGATAGGATGAACGCCCCAAGCCACTTCGCCCTTTGGTGTGGAATTTCGGGCCGGTTCGTTAAAGACTGCTTGGTTTTGAAACTGAGGAGGAAGGAAAGCAGGCCGCCGATCAGCCAGAGGAGGGCATACACAGCAAGCGTGGTCCAGAACAGGGATTGTATGTCGATTTTACTGTGCCGGGCAAGTTGCAGATAGAAACACACGGCAACGACCGCCGCAAGGATGACCGGAATGTCATATGCGAGAATAAGCCAGGTAGAGCGCACGAACCAGGGCCACGTCCGGCGTGCTTTCGTCGCATCGGCCGGCTTTATTTTATTTGCTGCATCAGCCGATGAGTAGAACAATCCAAGTGTGACCATAAGGATCGGAAAAAAGAGGAAAGCGATGATAATCCAGTTATAATAACACCCGAAAGCGTCCCAGGAAACGAGGAATTCGGCAGCCAGCGCCGCAATCCGGGGAAGGATCAGCAGCGCTGCCATCAGCGTGACCAGGATGCATAAATTCAGCATGAGATTGCGCAGATAAGTGGCGACGGCTACGAGCGTGTCCATACTCATTCCGATGCGCGGGGTGAGGTAGTTGCTGAAGGCACGCAGAAATCGGATCGACGTGGGCTCGAGATTGTCTTTGTCGCGTTGATTCATCAATCTTTCAGCGTCGGCAACCTTGCCTCCGGCGCAGCGCTTGATAAAAAGCGAAAGCCAGCCGCCGATGTAGCCGCCGCCCGAGATTGTCGAGAGATAGTCGAAACGCTGCAGCAGGCCCATCTCGGCAAGCGCCTGAGTCACCCCGAGATTGAACGTCGCGCTGCGGATGCCGCCCCCGGAAAACGCCAGCCCCAGCCCTTTCCCCTCTGGAGGGCAGCCTGCTTTTGTCTCTGCGGCTCGAACCTCCTCAAAGTGCAACGGCCTACTAATGTCGTATTCGCTTCCTTTTGTCCCGTTCATGGTTCGTCTCCCTCCCCTAAAAAAGCGTTGCGACCAGATGACATCGACCTCATACGTCCAATGCAGGATGAAACCTATCTTCTTCCCACCGGAATGATGTAGGAAGGCTCTTCCTGTTCTGCAAGGTTCAGGATGATGGATTTCACTTCCATGTCATGAAAAGCGCCGATGACCACAGACCCAAGGTCCAGTGACACGGCCTGAAGAGAGAGGTTCTGTGCTGCATGGCCTGCTTCCATATTGACATAGCGATATCCCCGTTTGGAATAATAGGATAAACGGTCCTGTGTTTCAAGATAATCCAGGGTGTCCACTTGCAACGGTTGGTTTCTTCTGTAATGGATGTGCTCCACTTTATCCCTTTGCTCCATCACGTAAAAAAAGCTTACACCTAACTCTTAGAAAAAATACAGTTATATCGGTATTGACATCACTTTGAGGGTGTGTCTTATCTTTGAAAATATAATGCAGTTTCATTGTCCTGAAGGCACAATAGGGGTGCTTAAAACAAAAAAAAGGAGGCTGGGTTTGTCTATGAAAAGGAGATGGAGGGGAATTGCAGGTCTGATGGCTGCACTGGCGATCCTGGTTGCACCGGGTCTGTCGGGAGCCGCGAGCATTGAACAGTGGGCGAGTACGGTGATAGGCTATAGCTCTCAATATAGCTATGGTTGGCATGGGTGGAGTGCCGGGAATGCCCTGGGTACGCCGGATACCTTCGGCTATGGGGATTATGAAAGCGCCTGGGCGCCGCTCTATGATAACGGCACTCTGGAATATATAACCCTGGGGTATGTTACCCCCGTCTATGCCACCGGCGTTCTGATCCGTGAGACCTGGGGCAACGGGTTCGTTTATCAGGTGGATGTTGTGGACACGAGTGACGTGTACCACACGATCTGGACCGGCACCGATACGAGCCTGCCGGGGACTCCCGTGGATTTCACGCTCACCTGGGCGGCGACCTCCTATCTTGTGAAAGGCATCAAGGTCTATGTTGATACGAATCACAATCTGGGAACATGGGAAGAGATTGACGCCATGAAGCTTTACGGGGATACCACCTCAGCCGTTCCCCTGCCGCCCTCGCTCCTCTTGCTTGCCCCGGGTCTTTTGGGGCTTGCCGGTCTGAAAAGAAGGCTGGGGAAAAAAGCATAGATTCAGGACAGAGACCCAACTATCGATCTGTAAAGAAAGGCAGGCTCTCCCGAGGAGACCTGCCTTTCTGGATATGAATCTCTGAGATCCTTGTCTGCGCACCAAAGGTGCGAGCGGCAAGGATCTCAAGAGACGACGCTGACAGTATTTTTCAGAAAAGTTCCCCCTTTAATTTCGATCCAGTTCCTTCCGGATGGCGAGCCCGATTTTTTCCAGGTTGTAAGGCTTTCTCACATACTCGCCGGCACCGAGTTCATGAGCCTTTCGGACTCGTTCGTCTTCCGCGAAACCACTGACGATGATGGCCTTCTGATGGGGTACGATTTCCCGCACTCGCTGGAACGTCTCCAGTCCGTCTATTCCCGGTTCCATGAGCATGTCCAGCAGAAGCAGATCAGCCTTCTGGGTCTTCAGATATTCAATGGCCGCTTCGCCGCTGGAAACTGCACTGACTTCATAATTTAACTTGCACACCAGATTTATGGCGAGTTCCCTCTGAAACTCCATATCGTCGACCACGAGAATGGACTCGTTCCGCCCCATATACTGGGCGATATCCGATTTCTCCCGCTTTCGCACCAACTCCTCACGGGTTACGGGAAAATAGAGCGTGAAGGTGCTTCCAAGGTCTTCTGCACTTTTCACATCGATGAATCCGTGATGGTCCTTCACGGTTCCCCAGACAACGGCCAGTCCCAGGCCCGTGCCGCTTCTTCCCATCACCTTCTTCGTGTAGAAAGGTTCAAAGATTTTCCCCAGGTCCTTTTCCGGTATGCCTCCTCCCGTATCCGAAACGGATAAGACAACGTAGTCTCCTTCCCGCATATGATCGTATCCGTTGATGGTGTAATCCAGGTTGCGGTTTTCCGCTTTGATCGTGATGACGCCCGCGCCGGGAATGGCTTCAGCCGCGTTGGAAACGAGATTCATGATGGACTTGTTCAGATGGATGGGGGACCCTTTGATGTTGAACAGGTCCTCCGCGAGTTCCGTCTTGATCCGAATGTTCTGATTATAGGAGGTGAGCTTCTGATGTTCCGGTGAATCCAGATAATCGACAATAACCTTGTTCAGGTTGACCACTTCCGCTACGGACACCCCCCGCCTTGCCATGGTCAACAGGTCCTGAATAATAGCGGCCCCTCTTTCGCTGGATCGCAGAATATTCTGGGCATAGCCTTTCTGAACACTGCCTTCGGGAAGTGTTTCCATCAACAGCTCCGAGTATCCCACCAGCACACCCAGAACGTTATTCAGGTCATGGGCCACACCGCCGGCAAGCGTTCCCAGAGCCTCCATCTTTTCCGCGCGGTTCAATCGCTCTTCGATCCTCTTTTGCTCGGTGATATCCCGGATGCATTCTATGGCTGCGACGGCTTCTCCCCTGGAGTCGTACAGGGCAATCGCGGTAGCAGAACAATAACGGTTACCCGTTGAAAGATTGGCGGCCAGGCCTTCTCCACGAAGGATGCCTCTGTCCGTAAGAAGGGTCTCGTAAGCCTTTCCGCTTTTCTCCGTTTTGTTCCGGTCAAGGGCAAGATCGACCAGGATTGGTCTCCGATAGCCATGGAAGGGGAGGGCATATTCATAGTTTCCCTTGCCGAGCATGTCTTCCGCCCGGAAGCCGGTCAGGTCTTCCAAGGCCCGGTTCCAGGCGGCGACCGTCCCGTTTTTATCAACAACCAGCGTCGCATCGGGGAAAAACTCGATAATATCGGCAAGTTTCCGTTGCGATTCCTTGAGCGTCTCGTCCGCCTGCCTGCGCTCCGTGATATCCTGAAGAGAAGCGATGCTCTTTTTTGTATCGGGGATCATATCGACAGTCAGATGGATTTCTCTCGTCTGACCGCTTTTGTTGACAAGCCTGAATTCGTAGTTTCTCTGAGCCTCAGCCGGTTGGACTCTGCGCAGATGATGCTGCATCATCATTCTTTCAAGATCTTCCTTTGCCGGAAAGACCGTCCAGGATATTTTCCCCTCGATCTCTTCCTTGGAGTAACCGGTCAAGTTCTCGAATTCCGTATTGGCAAGGCTGATGGTTGTGTCTTCTTCCACAACCATCATAGCCGTACCCGTATTTTCAAAAATCGCCCGGTACCAGGCTTCGGATTTTTTGATTTCTCTCTCCACCTCCCGGTGCTCCACAATGTCGCCGATGCCGTATTTGCCGTCAATCAAGTTGATTCTTGCTGGTTCGCTCGTTTGCATTGTCATCTCGCACGGTCAATAGTTCTTCGATTTACTGCGCGGCATCCACCCGATGCCCCTCATGTGCAAACCTTGAATCTTCCTTTTCCGAACTTTCTGATTGATTTTCTGTTTGATGTGTGGCTGAGAGGTAGCTTTTTTGTAGATAGAAGATAAGGCAAGGCTTACCTGCATGTCAATGAAAAAATTGATTAAAATGCGGGAAAAAAGTGGAATTTAGTGGGATTTAAGGGGTGGCGGAGGAAAGCAGGCGGCAGAGCGCCTCGCCCAGTTGCTTTTTGGTAAAGGGCTTGCTCAGATAGTCATCCATGCCTGCGGCGAGACACGTATCACGGTCGCCCTCCATGGCGTGGGCGGTCAAGGCGAGAATCGGGATATGGGTCTGTCCGGATTCCTGCTGCCGGATAATCGTTGTGGTTTCATAACCGTCCAGTTCGGGCATTTGACAATCCATCAGGATCAGATCATAGGCGCTACCATCGATGCGTTGCAGGCATTCATGGCCATTGGCCGCCACCTCGACGGTGCAGTCAAGGGACTCCAGCATGGCCTTGCCCACTTCCTGGTTCACTTCGTTATCTTCTACAAGGAGAATCCTGCGCCCGTTGAACCTCAGTGTGGCCGGTGGCTTCATGATGTTGTCGTCTCCTTTCCCGTCCCTCGTTGTATCTTCGGCGTCTTTTGATCTCATGGCGTTGAGAAGCTCGGTCTGACGTATCGGCTTGGTGAGGTAAGCATCAACGCGGCTTCCCAGGGCTTCCTTTTCAGCCTGGGAAACATCGGGAGAGGCAAGAATAATCAGTCTCATATCGTCAAGACTGGCATCCATCGAAATGGCCCTCGCCAGATCGAAACCATTCATTCCAGGCATCATCACATCCAGAATGGCGAAATGATAGGGATTGCTCCGCCATACCGCCGACTGCAACATGTTAAGGGCCCGGCGCCCGTTGTCCGCCCTGTCCGCTTCCGCCCCCAACCTGCTCAACTGGTGGCACAATATGGTAAGGTTGGTCTCATTGTCATCGACCACGAGCACTCGCATCCCATCCAGGGATTTTCTGATCACCGGGTCCTTTTCCGGCTTCAATGTTTTCTTCTCTTCCACCCGGATCGTGAACCAGAAGCGGGAGCCCTGTCCGGGTTGACTCTCGACGCCTATCGTCCCGCCCATCATCTGAGCCAGTTGTTTCGCAATGGCGAGACCCAGGCCTGTTCCGCCGAAATGCCTGGTGACCGAACCGTCTGCCTGGGAAAACGCGTCGAAGATATGTCGCTGCATCTGCTCTGGAAGCCCGATTCCCGTATCGGAAACCTGAAACTTGAGCAGGAGCTTTCCCTCCTGCCGGGCCGGCATTTCCACCCGGATAACGACTTCTCCCCGCTCCGTGAACTTGAGGCCATTGCCGACCAGATTTACCAGAATCTGGCGGATTCGATAGGCATCACCAAAGAGCAGGAGAGGCACATCGTCCTCCAGAATATACATCAGCTCCAATCCCTTCCGATTGGCGCTTTCCGTAAAGAGGCCGGTAACATCCTCCAGAAGGTGTCGCAGATCGAACTCGATGAAGGACAGCTCCATGCGTCCGGCTTCTATTTTGGAGAAATCCAGAATGTCATTGATGACGCTCAGGAGCGCATCCCCGGAGGAGCGGGTCATCTGCAGGAATCGCATCTGCCGATCGGACAGAGGCTCGGTGGAGAGAAGTTCCATCATACCCAGGATCCCATTGAGAGGCGTGCGGATCTCGTGACTCATATTGGCCAGAAACTGTGACTTTGCCTTACTGGCGCTCTCTGCAGCCTCTTTTGCCTTCTTGAGGGATTCCTCCCAGTGTTTGCGCTCCGTAATGTCTCTCACGATGCTTAATGTATTCCACTCGCCATGGACGTTACGCGTAGAAGAGACCGAGACCTCCACCAGGACCCGTGTACCGTCCTTGCGAATGGCCGTAAATTCGGCGGTCGATCCCGCCAGGGGGCCGCTTCCCGACCGCTGCAGTTCGGTCATGTCCACGATAAAATCTCTGCCGTCCGCCGGCGGACCCAGCAGTTGCTGCAGGCGTATCCCAGTGACATCCTCGCTGGTGTACCCGAAAATTCGTTCTGCGGCGGGGTTCCAGAAGGTGGCGCAACCCTCCTGGTTCGTGACAATGATGCCATCCTGAGCGGTCTTTGCCATGAAATTGCACATCTTTTCACTCAAGTGGAGTTCAGCCTTTACCTGTTGCCGCTCTTCTTCGGATTGTATTGCCGCGATCATAACGCGGAGATTTTCCCGATCGAACTGAACATAGGTGTCGTTCACAACCTGTATAAACGCCTGGACATTTTCAGGAAGTGACTTCCCGTCGCCCAGGTATTGCCTGATCTGCCGCTGAAGCAATTGGTGCTGATTATCCATCATTATTTCTCGTACAAGGTGTTGTCATGGTCTGGTTATGGAGTACGTATTCCGCCTGTATTTCACTTCCAGCATCGCCGGAGCCGTGTTTCAGTTCCACCCGCAGGGGTTGCCCAATCCCTTTGCAATTGCTTTGCCATAGAAAACCGAGAACGATCCTTCCTGTTCTTCTAATTCTCTGTGTGATTGTGGCTGCTGAAAAATGGAGTTGCCCTCTAAACGGGGAAGTGTATTGAAACCAGGCGGGACGAGGCGATCGAAATCGCAGATGATTTATTACTTGGCGGGCGTCATCGAGGGGAGCTCTGTTGACGGTTACAAGGGACCGATCTGGATCGGGACGAAATCAGGATTATGGTACATCGCAACTCTGAGTCCGTTCCCGACAAAGTCAGGAGAGGACTCAGAGGGAGTGGTCATTCAGGCTGAGTAGGTGAAGTCCGTGTTGTCCAGTGAGGCGGCTGTGGTGACTCCTACCGTGCAGATCAGCACGGAATCTCCGCCAACATGGTCTGTGGGATTGTAATAGATCGCGCCGGTCGATGTGTTGTTGTAAATACCGCTTGCGTCATCGAGGCCATTGCCCGTCTTGCCGTCGCCTTCAAAATAATCGCCGGCATTCAGCACACCGCCGCTGAAAGAAAGGCCTTTGATGGAAGAATTGGTTGTGCCGTCAAGGATGTCTTTCAGCACGATCGTGTCGTCAGGATGTGAAAAGTCGAAAATCTTGTCGCGATTGGCCGAGCCGGATTCGCCAAAGACAAAGCGGTCCTGACCGGAGCCGCCATACAGCTTATCGTTGCCGCCCATCCCGTAAAGGGTGTCATTGCCGGCGAGACCGGACAAGGTATTCGCATAAGCGTTGCCATAAATCATGTTGTTCAGCGCGTTTCCTGTCCCGTCTGCTGCCGTGCCATACAGGTAGAGTTTCTCCACGTTGGCATCCAGAGTGTCGCTGACATAGGCATTGATTCTGTCGGTGCCACACCCGGCTCCCTCGGAAACGATGTCACCCGCGCTATTGACGACATAGGTGTCGTTGCCCGTTCCACCAGACATGGTGTCATTGCCCGTCCCGCCATCCAGGGTGTCGTTGCCCGCCTTGCCGTACAGCGTGTCACTGCCCCCGCCGCCATACAGTTTGTCGTTTCCCGCCCCACCATCCAGGATGTCATTGCCTGCGTATCCATTCAGGGTATCATTACCAGCCAGTCCGGAAAGGGTGTTGGAATAGGCGTTGCCGTCGATCACGTTGTTGAGGGCGTTTCCTGTCCCGTTTGTTGCTGTGCCGTACAGATAGAGATTCTCGACGTTGGCGTCCAGGGTATCGCTGACATAGGCATTGACCCGGTCGGTGCCGGCGCCTGCCGCCTCGGAAACGACATCGCTTACGCTATCGACGATATAGGTATCATCATCCGCCCCGCCATTCATGGTGTCATTGCCCGTTCCGCCGTCCAGTTTATCGTTTCCGGCCCCTCCATACAGTTTGTCGTTTCCGTCCCCGCCGCTCAGGATGTCATTGCCTGCATACCCATTCAGGGTGTCGTTACCGGCCAGTCCGGAAAGGGTGTTGGAATAGGCGTTGCCGTCAATCACGTTGTTGAGGGCATTTCCTGTCCCGTTTGTCGCCGTGTCGTACAGGGTGAGATTCTCGACGTTGGCGCCCAGGGTATAGCTGACGTAGGCATTGACCCGGTCGGTGCCGGCGTTTGCAGACTCGATAACAATGTCGCCCATGCTATCGACGAAGTAGGTATCGTTTCCCGTTCCTCCTGCCATCGTGTCATTGCCGGTGCCGCCATCCAGGGTGTCGTTGCCGCCATTGCCGTACAGCGTGTCGTTTCCTGCGAAGGACTCCAGGTAGTCTGCACCGTAAGAGCCGGTAATCGTGTCGTTGTTTTTCAGGAAATCTTCTCCGGTAAAATCATCGATGTCGAAATCGTTCACGTCTATACTGAAATCGCTGATCTTGAGCTGCTTTTCTCCATCCCAGTAATGCTCGATGCCTGTGACGGTTCCGGTCGCATGTTCATAATCGAAGGAGCCGTAAGCGATTGTCTTGTCCCGGTAAGTGCTGTCCCAGTAAATCGTAATCTTCTTTGAAGAGGCATCTATGTCATAAAATTCATCAAGACCCTCAAAATTCATTTCCTCTTCGGGAACATAAAGGATGATATTCGCCATGATTTTCTCCTTCCGCAACGGAATATTTTAAAGGGAATTTATATACATGATTGGATGTTACACTAAACCATCCATTCGAGATAGTCACTACCCGTTGATTACGGGTCTTATCCCAGTTAAAAACTGTAATAACAAAGTCAAAGAATCCTTGGCTGCTGTTGGAAACACCACCTCGGAACGTTGCGGGTGATTTTTCCTTGATAGCTCAATGCCAGTCTGTTTATACTATCCTTGAGGAAAAGGGACTTTCTTATCAGGAACTTCCGGTTTGTTGTGGGGCTGGTTTACTATACTGCCGGGCAAAGCGGGGCCGGCTGGATCAGAAGGGAAAACGATGAACCGTTTCTTTGCTTTGGGTGTATTCCTGTTTTTCTGCTTCGCATCTCCGGCGGAGGCTGGTGAATTCGATGCCGCGCGGCAGCGGATGGTGAAAGAGGTGTTGGCCGATGCGGCGGAGACAGCTTCATACATTGGCGGTTCTACGTTCAGCCCTGAGGTCGTTCGGGCGATGGGAAAAGTGGAGCGCCATCGCTTCGTGCCGTCCGGACTGGCTTCCCTGGCCTACCTCAACCGCCCCCTCCCGATCGGGCACGGACAGACGATTTCGCAGCCTTACATCGTGGCGCTGATGACGGATTTGATGAAGGTCAAACCCGGCGACCGGGTGCTTGAAATTGGAACAGGGTCCGGTTACCAGGCGGCCATTCTCGCAGAATTGGCCGGTTCGGTTTACAGCATCGAGATTATCGAGGCGCTGGGCAGGGAGGCCGGCGCACGGCTGATGTCGCTCGGCTATCGCAACGTGAGAACGAAAGTTGGAGACGGCTACTATGGTTGGCCGGAAGCGGCGCCCTTTGATGCCATCATGGTAACTGCCGCCGCCAGCCATGTGCCCCCGCCGCTGCTCAAACAGCTCAAACCGGGCGGACGCATGGTGATCCCCCTCGGCACGCAATTTCTGACGCAGTCGCTGATGCTGGTGGAGAAGAGGAAGGATGGTTCGGTAACCAGCCGCCAGATCCTGCCGGTGCGTTTTGTCCCCCTCACCGGCGGGCACTGACGATGTCCCGCCCGCCATTCATAGCGATCGGCCTGCTTTCCGCCTGTGTGCTGGCATACGAGGTGCTGCTGACGCGCCTCTTCAGCATCGCCCTTTGGCATCACTTTGCCTACATGATCATCAGCGCTGCGATGCTGGGCTACGGTGCGAGCGGGACGGCCCTGACTCTTCTGAAAAACAGGATCGCCCCGCACTCGGGAGTGGTCTATGTCGGAGCCGCTGCGGCTTTGGCCGTGCTGATGCCCGCCGCTTTTCTGCTGGCGCAGCAGATCCCCTTCAATCCCCTGGAACTGCTGTGGGACCCAACTCAGCCGGCCCGCCTGCTCGCCGTCTATCTGCTGATGATGCTGCCTTTCTTCTGCGGAGGGCTGGGCATCGGCCTCGTCTTTGCGCTCTGCGGAGCGCAGGCTTCCCGGATCTATGCCTTTGATATCCTGGGCGCAGGGGTCGGAAGCCTGGGTGTCATCGGGATTCTGTTTCTCGTGCCGCCCCCTCGGGTTCTGACCAGTCTTGCGGCATTGGCCTTCCTGGCCGCTGCCATTGCCGTCTGTGAATTGAGGCTGCGGCAGAAATGGCCGGCGGCACTGTTTCTTGTCCTGGCGGTGGTCGCAGTGATGATGCCCGGCATCCCGGTAAATCGATCCCCTTACAAGGATCTCAGCCAGATGTTGAACATCGTCGGGGCGCGTGTGGTCGAGGAGCGGAGCAGTCCCTTGGGTATGGTCACGGTTGTGGAAAATACCCGGGTGCCGTTGCGCTATGCGCCGGGGATGAGCCTCAATGCCACCAGTGAACCGCCGCCCCAGTTGGGGGTCTTCGTGGACGGAAACGGCCCGTCGGCACTGGTGCGGTTTGATGGAAATCTCGCGCCGCTGGAATATCTCGATCAACTCACCTCGGCACTGCCTTACGCCATCTTGAAAAAGCCGCGGGTGCTGGTGCTGGGTTCCGGTGCCGGAAGCGATGTGCTGCAGGCGCTGTTTTATGGCAGTACGGAGATCGATGCGGTGGAACTGGACGGCAACGTCATTGATCTGGTCCGCCGGTGTTTTCGGGACTATGCCGGGAACCTCTATGACCGGCCGGGCGTGACGGTTTATGAAGCCGAGGCGCGGGGTTTCGTCAACGCCAGCCGGAAGCATTATGACCTGATCCAGGTGGCGCTGCTGGATTCCTTCGGGACGGCCTCGGCGGGACTGTATGGACTGAGCGAAAATTATCTCTACACGGTGGAGGCGCTGCAAGCCTACCTGAAGTGCCTTACGCCGGGCGGCGAACTGGCCATTACCCGCTGGCTTACCCTGCCGCCGCGCGATGCGCTGAAGCTCTTCGCCACGGCGGTGTCTGCCCTGGATAAAAACGGGGTGTCCGATCCCGCCAGGCGGCTGGTCATGATCCGGGGATGGAAGACCGTGACGCTGCTGGTGAAGAATGGCGATTTTTCCGCGGAGGAAATTGCGGCAATCAAGGCGTTCTGCCGCTCCCGCTCTTTCGATCCGGCCTGGTGCCCCGGGATGCGCCCGGAGGAGGCGAACCGGTATAACCAGCTCGCGCAGCCTTATTTCTATGAGGGGGCGGTGGCGCTGCTGGGTCCGTCGCGTGATGCCTTTATCGATTCCTATAAGTTCTACCTTTTGCCCGCGACCGATGACCGGCCTTATTTCTTCCGTTTCTTTCAATGGCATGCCGCCGGGGAGCTGTTCGCCCTGCGGGAACAGGGCGGTATGCCGCTGCTCGACTGGAGCTATCCCCTGCTGGCGGCCACTCTGCTGCAGGCCCTTCTGGCAAGCGGTCTGCTGATCCTGGCCCCACTCGCCCTGTCGCGTTGCCGGCGGACCTTGCCGGGCATACCGGTGGCCCTGTATTTTCTTGGTATCGGCCTGGCCTTCATGTTCGTGGAGATCGCCTTCATCCAGAAGTTCGTGCTGTTTCTCTCCCATCCGCTGTACGCCGTGGCGGTCACCTTGTGCGCCTTCCTGGCGTTTGCCGCCCTGGGAAGCTGGCTGGCCGGGCGCTCTTCGGCGGCAAACAAGGTTCCGCGGGCGGTGATGGCGATGGCTGTCCTGGCGCTTCTCTATCTCGCCGTCCTGCCGGTTCTCTTTCAGGCGTTGATCCATTGGTCCGATCCGGCGAAGATCGTTCTATCCGCGCTGCTGATCGCGCCCCTGGCGGTGTGCATGGGCGTGCCGTTTCCCACCGGGATGGCGCGACTGGCGGGCAGGCGGGAAGAGGCTATCCCCTGGGCCTGGGCGATCAACGGCTTCGCCTCCGTGGTGGGGGCCGTCCTTGCCACCCTGCTGGCGATTTCTCTGGGCTTTGCCGCAGTGATCCTCCTGGCTGTTCTGATCTACACCATGGTCTGTCTTGCAGAGAGGAGATTCCCGTGATAATTCTAAAGTGCAGCGTTGAAACACGGATGATGCTGTAGAGCGCACTATGCAGAAAGACCGGTCGTTTCGGGTTTTGTGCGGCCAATGAGTTTGAATGGACTGACTTTTTCAGAGGAGGCGTTATGAGCCAGATTCGTGCCTGGGCCGCCCTTGCGGCCGGAAATCCCCTGGAGGCTTATTCTTTTGATCCGGGTCCACTCGGGTCGGAAGAGGTCGAGGTTGCCGTTGAGCATTGCGGCATCTGTCATTCCGATCTTTCCGTCCTCACGAATGAATGGGGCCTTTCCATCTTCCCCTGCGTTGCAGGCCATGAGGTCGTGGGGCGGGTCGTTGCTGTCGGCGAACAGGCAAAGGGCGTCGTCGTTGGCCAGCGCGTTGGCGTGGGATGGAACGCGGGAAGCTGCTGCCAATGCCGTCTGTGCCGATCGGGAGACCAGCACCTGTGTTCCAGCGTGCAACCGACCATCATCGGCCATCACGGCGGCTTCGCCGAGCGGATGCGCGCCCACTGGACCTGGGTTTTCCCGTTGCCGGATGTGCTCGACAGCGTTTCTGCCGGACCGCTCCTCTGCGGCGGCATTACCGTGTTTTATCCCCTGCTCCGATACGCTACACCGGCCCAGCGCGTGGGCGTTGTGGGTATCGGTGGTCTCGGGCATATGGCCTTGAAATTCGCCAAAGCCTATGGCTGCGAAGTGACGGCATTCACCTCGAACGAGTCGAAGCACGATGACGCCGGGGCGTTCGGGGCGCATCATGTCATCTCCTCGTGCGATTCCGGAGCCATGAAAGCCATTGCCCGGTCGCTCGACCTGATCCTGTACACGGCCAATGTGCCCCTTGACTGGAAGGCGCTGCTGGCGACGCTGGCGCCGAAAGGACGGCTTCATGTGGTCGGCATGGTACTGGAACCGATGGCCGTGAAGGCCACGACTCTGATTGCGGCGGAGAAAAGCATCTCCGGGTCGCCTACCGGTTCCCCCGGTGCCATCGCAACGATGCTGGATTTCGCGGCGCGTCACAACATTGCGCCAAAGATCGAGCGCTTCCCGATGAACCGCATAAACGATGCACTCGATCACCTGAAGACGGGAAAGGCGCGTTACCGGGTTGTGCTCGATGCCGACTTCGCGTGATCGGGAATTGCGGAGCCAGGAACACCGTCAGCGCCTCGCTTTGCCGCGAAATGCCCAAGGATGGAAGATAAAATGAGAGACGAGGATAAGACAAAGGAGCAGCTCCTCTGCGAACTGGAGGAATTGCGAAAACGGATCGTTGAACTAAAAACCGGGGAAGAGAAGACCCCGGGCGAGTCGGAGGCGGAACGTGAAGTCTATAAGCTGAACGAGGAACTGGAAAAGAGGATTGCGGAGCGCACGAGGCAACTCGACGCAATCAACGAGATGTTGAAAAAACTGTCGGAACGGGAGGCGGCGCTCCAGGAAAGCGAAGAGCGGTACAGAACGCTGGTCGAAAATGTAAATATCGGCGTGTACAGAGTTACCGCCGGTGCGCCGGGACGTTTCGTCCAGGTAAATCCGGCCATTGTTAAAATGTTTGGCTATGAATCAATTGATGAATTCATGCGGGTTCCGGTTGCACAGACCTATCAGGATCCGGAAAAGATGCTTAAGTTCGGCAGAAAGATTGAACGATTCGGAGTCGTAAAGGATGAGGAACTCCGTCTTCAAAGGAAAGACGGCACGCCGATCTGGGCTTCGGCCACGGCAAGAGCGCAATACGATGCAGATGGCAGGATCAAATGGATCGACGGCGTCATAGAAGATATTTCCGAGCGCAAACAGGCTGAAGAAGCGCTGTGCAAGGCGAAAGAGGAAGCCGAAGCGGCAAACCGCGCCAAGAGTGATTTCCTGGCAAGCATGAGCCACGAAATCCGCACGCCGATGCATGCCATTCTCGGCATGGCTGAACTCCTGTCGGAGACGCCTCTTACCCCGGAGCAGCATAAATACGTCGAGGTATTTAAAAATGCCGGAGAGAACCTCTTGAGTGTCATTAATGACATTCTCGACCTGTCGAAAGTGGAGGCCGGACAGCTTGAACTCGAGAACGTCGATTTTGATCTTGCGGAGATCGTTGAAAAGGCGGGAGAGGTGTTGGCAATCCGCGCCCATGGCAAGGGACTCGAACTTGCCTGCCATATCCTGTCCGATGTGCCTGTCGATCTGGTTGGCGATCCGATCCGTCTGCGGCAGATTCTGCTCAACCTGGTGGGAAATGCCGTGAAGTTTACGGAGCAGGGGGAAATCGTTCTTGCCGTCAGAACGCAAGAGCCACAAGCCTTTGTCCGGGAAAATGCCGAAGTTGTTGAATTGCTTTTCTCTGTCTCCGATACCGGCATCGGCATCCCCAAAGAGAAAATCGATATGATCTTTGAGAAATTCACCCAGGTTGATTCGTCCACGACCCGCAAGTACGGCGGCACCGGACTTGGATTGTCCATATCAAAGCGTCTGGTTGAACTGATGGGAGGGCGGATCTGGATTTCAAGCGAGCCGGGCAAAGGGACCAGGGTCTTTTTTACCGCCCGTTTCGGCATTCAGAAGGAACATACAAAACGGGCTGACCTGCGTGATGTGGAGATCAAGGGGCTTCATGCCCTTATTGTAGACGATAACGCCACAAACAGGATGATTTTGAGGGAGATCCTTTCCGGATGGGGCGTCCTCGGGGTAGAGGCGGAAGACGGGGAAACGGCAATTGCAGAAATGAAACGGGCAAAGGCGTCCGGTATTCCCTATGATTTGATCCTGCTCGATTACGTTATGCCCTTTCTCGATGGCTGCGGCGTTGCAGAGCGTATGAAGGAAGAGCATCTTGTTGAAGGGGCAACCATCGTCATGCTTACCTCAGATCTGGGGAGGGGTGATCCGGTAAGATTTCAAGAGCTCGGCATCTCGGGCTACCTCACGAAGCCGGTCAAACGGGCCGAACTCAAGGACGGTATCCTGGCTGCGGTGGGAAAGGCAAAGGCTGCTGTCGGAGAGCCGTCGGCGCCTGTGGCTCCTGAAGTGCATGCCCCCCTCCGCATCCTCCTGGCAGAGGACTCGGAAGACAACCGCCTGCTCCTCCTGTCATATCTCAAAAAAATGCCATACCAGATCGATACGGCTGAGAATGGAGAGGTTGCCGTCGAGAAGTTCAAGGCGGGGAAGTACGATCTTGTCCTGATGGACATCCAGATGCCGCTGATGGATGGCTATACCGCGACCAGAGAGATCAGAAAATGGGAAAGAGAGAAGGATGTCCGGGAAACGCCGATCATCGCGCTGACGGCCTATGCCTACAAAGAGGACCGGCAGAAGAGCCTCGACGCCGGCTGCAATGGGCATTTGATCAAACCGATCAAAAAAGCGGGCCTGCTGGAAGCGATCAAGGAATATACAGGCGGCATATGAGAATAGGGAGAGGATCGGCAATCCCTTTAAAGAAACAATCTCCGGCGGTAGGGCTAGAAGGTTTTCTCCAGCCATTGTACGGTCGTTTCCGCCAGCCGGGTGTGGATGTCCGACTCCGGGATGCCCATCGACTTGGGAATACGGAAGGAATGGTCGCCGCCTTCGATGATCTCCAGATTCCAGGGGGCCGACATTTTATCCAGGACTCCTTGCAGCGTTGCCAGGTCGCACAGGGTATCCCTTGTCCCGGCAAAAAAGAGCATCGGAACACCAATCGTATACAAGTGGGCATCCCTGAGTTTTGAGAGGTCGCCCGCCGGATGCAGGGGGTAGCCGAGAAAGATCAGCCCCTGCGCAGGCAGCTTCTTGTCGGCGACCATTTGAGACGCCACCCGTCCGCCCATGGATTTGCCGGCGGCAATGATGCGGGTCAGCCCGGTGCCGGAGCCTTCCCGGAAGTAGCGATAGGCCGCCATCCAGGCCTTTTCCAGCTTTTCAGGCCGGTCCGGCGCCTTCAGGCCCTTCTCTTTATAGGGAAAATTGAAGCGCAGCGCTGGATAACCCGCTCTGGCCAACCCGTCGGAGAAGGCAACCAGGAGCGCCTGTTCCATATCGTTCCCCGCGCCATGCGCCGTGATTACCCCCAGGTTATTTGTTTCGTTCCGTGGCAGGGTCAGCACGGCCGAGATGGATTCATTTCCCGCCAAAGGGATGGTCACACGTCGTTTTTCCATGGGGATCCGTCCTTTCATGTTTTACAAATTGTCCATTTTGTAATCTTTTCTCACTAAAAGCTCAAGCCTTCCATGATAAAAAATCATGCTGAAATAGTCACCTTTACGTTATCATCCTTGTAAATTGTAAGATGGAGTTACAATATGCAAAGATATATCGACCGCCATCTGGCCGGTGAGCTCAAGGCGCCCCTGTCACCGGCTCTGTCGCGGGGAATGGTCCGCTGTCCGTTTCAGGACTATTTTTTTGGGAAAATTTGATTGACATAGAATATCAATCACATTATATTCGTCCCGCTTGTAGATAGGACCGCAGGATGCGGGAAATGAACAAGCTTTCTTTATAGACATCCTGATACTGGGGAATCGTTCAATGGTAGGACAACGGACTCTGACTCCGTGAATATAGGTTCGAATCCTGTTTCCCCAGCCATATAAAATTAAAAGGGAATTTCCCGTTTGGGAGTTCCCTTTTGTGTTTTCTGGGCAAAGAATAGGCAAAGAAAAAGCCACGGGTTAAATATCCGTGGCTTTTTTGGCAGGGCAGGGATTTGCACCTTGCCTGAGCGGTGAACTCACATCTATTCTGCCTGGTTTATGTCGTCGTGCATGAACCGCTATGCTCTGTTTTCATCCATCTTATGATCTCCGTACCAATCTTGACCATATACCGCCGGAAAACCACTCATTGTTGGCGCGTGCCTTCTGCATCGTCCAAAATCAACTTGGCCATCAATAGGCAAAGTATCTTTCCTGAGATACCACATACACGTTGTGCACTTCATATGCGAGGAACGGTGTGCCCATCTATCGCTGTTATATGCTATAGTTCCTCTGCACGGATTCTTGGCAAGACCAATTTTCCCAGTCAGCCCAGCAAGTCTTTCTTCTTCTGCTTCTCTATCTGTTTCATAGAATTGGTCGTTTTGCTTTATACTCATAAAATTTTTATACAAAAACCGTGATTGTTTCTTGCGACCTGAGCGGAAAGCAAGGCAACTCAAGAATTTTGTATGCTCAGGTTAATTATTGTATTGATTATATTAGTATTTTAGCGTATATGCCAAATTTGTCAATGTGGATAACTTAAAGAAGAAGATTATTAAGGGATAGAATGGAAAAATTTTCCTTTGCATCAGCTTTGACGGGCAGTTTCATTACGGCTGTATTTTCTTATATAGCTTGGGTTATTCAAAAATACATATTAATGAAATCGGATAGAAAACGAATAGCATATTTTTATCTAGTTAAAATATGCGAGATCCCCGCTATGAAAAAGGCAGCCGAATCGATGTTTAATGATGATATTTTAAAAATAAAGATTAAAATTAACGATAACAAGTACTTTTCTCATATGATTTGTGCTGGTTTTTCGAAGATATTAAATAATGATTTTGAATCGGTTAATGATGACTATAATTTTTTTATTAAAGAAATTGGCGATCCAATAAAAAAGTTAAATTTTAATAAACAAGAATGTTTAGGATATAAAATTGACAATGAGATGGTTTCAAAATTCCCACAGTCAGCAATATTGAATTATCATTTCTTCATAGGGTATTTGAGTCAATTGCAATCGTATATAGAAAAATGGATTATATCGTTAGAACAGAATGATTTTACAATATTTACACCCGAATATTTATATGGACACATAGAATGTATCGAAAACATTCTCGAAAGTTCGGAAAAACTTATTAATGCCCTCTCAACAGAATCTGGAATTAAGAAAAAGGAAGTTAATAATATTATTAATAAGCAGACTAAAGAATATATGTCCAAGGGGATTAAATCTCAATTTAATAAGAGTATTACAAAAAAATATCTTGATATTTTGAATGAAAAAAAATCAGTTTCTAAACAAAATGAAATTGTTGAAAAGCATTAATTCTGAGCATGGGAATATTTAGGAAAACATTCTTTCCGGGCAAAATCCGGGCAAAATCCGGGCAAAGAAAATCCTCGAAAGTGGTCTTTTTCCTTCCTAAACGTTCCCAAATTGTCTTGAGTTATTTTCTAGTGATTTTAAATACTTGAAGTGATTTTAGTTAGTTGTGGAAAATGCCGGTTTAAAACTCTGACTCCGTGAATATAGGTTCGAATCCTGTTTCCCCAGCCAAATAAATTAAAGGGGTTGTGTTTAAACAATGCAATCCCTTTTTCTTTGCTTGGTCATTCTGTCCCCACTTTTTGTTTTTTTCCAATAAAATAGTACCATCTCTGTTTTCATTGACCTCACAGCTAATTATGTTTGACTTTTCTTTTACACTTAATTGGGCTTTTGTGCCCACTGGGATCTCTAACCTTCTGAATTCACTATATCGCTCTTTGAAAAAATCGAGGTCATCTCAAAAATGTGGTGCCAAATGATAGGTGGATTATCCTTGACATAGCAGAGCATATTTCATATTCATGGGGTGTCAAGAAAGGAGTTCCCCATGTTTGCCAGAGTCAAGAAAACCGGCCCATACGAATACCTCCAGATTGTCGAAAATCGGCGGGAGGGCAAAAAAACCATCCAACGGGTTATCGCTACAGTCGGCCGCATGGAACAACTACAGGCCAAGGGCGATATTGAGAACCTGGTGCGATCCCTTTCCCGTTTTTCCGAAAAGGTGTTGTTGGTCCTGTCCGGCAAGAGTGAAGGCATTCAGGCATCGGCGAAGAAAATCGGTCCTGCCATCATCTTCGAGAGACTCTGGAAGGAACTGAAAATTGACCGTATCCTTCGTGGCCTTCTTGCAGACCGCAAATTTTTCTTCGATGTGGAAAGGGCCATTTTCCTGACTGTTCTGCATCGACTCTTTACCTCCGGTTCTGATCGCTCTTGCGACAAGTGGCATCGTGACTATGTCATTTCCGGGGTGGATGGGTTGTCCCTTCACCACCTTTACCGGGCGATGGCCTTCCTGGGGGAAGAGACCAACGACCAGAAAGATCGAACCCCCTTCTCTCCCCGCTGCACCAAGGATGTCATTGAAGAGGAACTGTTCCAGATGCGACAGGATCTGTTCAGTGGCCTGGATATCGTTTTCTTCGATACCACCTCTCTCTACTTTGAGGGAGAAGGAGGCGAGACTCTTGGTCAACGTGGTCACAGCAAGGATCATCGTCCCGATCTGAACCAGATGATCGTCGGCGTCATTCTCGACAACAATGGCAATCCCGTCTGTTGCGAGATGTGGCCGGGCAACACGGCGGATGTCAAGAGTCTGATCCCCGTTGTCGAAAGAATTCGGAGTCGCTTTCCTATCGGTAGATTCTGTGTCGTCTCCGACCGGGGCATGATCAGTGACGCAACGCTGGCCTGGCTGGACAAAGAACACATCCCTTACATTCTGGGAGCCCGGATGAGGAGGGTCAAGGAAATCAAAGAGAAAGTTCTCTCCGCCGATGGAAATTACCGGGAGGTCTTCCCGGAAGGTGCATCTTCCAAGGATCCTTCTCCGTTGAAGGTCAAGGAAGTCGTTCTTGAAAATCGCCGCTATATCGTCTGTTTGAATGACCGGCAGGCGAGAAAGGATGCCGCTGACCGCCAGGCCATTACCGAGGCCCTGCAAGAAAAGTTGCAGCATGATCCCAAATCGCTGGTAGGCAACAAGGGGTTCCGAAAATATTTGAGGCTGGATCAGGATGCCGTTTCCCTCAACGAGGAAAAGGTTCAAGAGGAGGAGCGCTTCGACGGGAAATGGGTCCTCCGGACCAATACCGATCTTACGGCGGAGCAGGTGGCCCTCAAATACAAGGAACTCTGGCAGGTGGAACATGTCTTCCGGGACATGAAATCCATCCTGGATACACGGCCGATCTTTCACCAGCGCGATGAGACCATCAAAGGCCATGTCTTCTGCAGTTTCCTTGCCCTGGTACTGCGGAAGGAATTGGACCGCAGATTGGGAAAAACCGGGCATGATTTTGAGTGGGCTGACATTAAACAGGATCTGAAGGCCTTGCAGGAGGTCACTCTCGAAGACAACGGGAAGAGACTCGCAATCCGTAGCGAATGCCAAGGGGTTTGCGGCAAGGTTTTTCAGGCTGTCGGTGTTGCCCTTCCTCTCACCATTCGGGAGGTGTCATGATGATTATCCGATTTTCAAAGAGCAATATGTGGTGCCAAGAACTTTTTATGGATACCTATGTCACTGATATGACAAAACTATTTTTTAGCAACTGTAAAACTTCAGTTTGACAAAAAAGGTATCATTTGATACTTTACAAACAATGAATCCATCGCATCCATCTCATAAGACAATTACTGGTAAGGTTAAACTGGCAAAGGATGCTATCAAGGGAGAGCGGCTATTTTATGTAGATGTTGATATTATCGCTGCTGACCTTAGTGATATTAACCGTGATATGTCGGAGCTGCCAGACTTACTTAACGAGCTTCTAGAAAAGGCTGATTATAAAAACTATACAGGCACTCGACCACCACAAAAGTCTTATGAAGCGGAGATAAACGACTGTGAACTTTTTGCATTTACTGTGGAAAGCAGATTAGCCGGCTGTACGATGTATTTCAAGTTTACATTGCAGGGAGATGTTCTATGGTTGGTGTCTCTTCATAGAGACAACCCAACGAAGTGAGGGGAATCACATGGAAAAGATGAAACTTAACTGTCCCAGTGGCCACGGGGAAATGAAGTTAACCCACAAAGAAAAACAGGGGGGCTTTAGGGGTGAAGGTATAAGCTATCACTTGGAATGTTATATCTGCCCGGTATGTGGCCTGGAAGCCGGAACACTTAAACAAGGGATCGCTGTACAAAAAGCAATGGGCGACGCTTACCGGAAAAAAGTTGGCCTTCTGACGAGCCAAGAAATAATCAATAGCCGCAAGAAAATGCACCTGACCCAAGAAACCCTTGCAGGCAGGATAAAAGTAGGAATCGCCAGCGTTAAACGGTGGGAAGGTGGCGTTGTTCAGAGTAAATCAATGGACATGATGCTTCGCCGTGCACTGGCTGGCGAATTCTGCGGGGATTCACTAACAGGGAATCGAGCGTTTTCTATCCCGCGCGTGAAATTAGCCTTGCGAAAGCTTGAAAGCCTTTTGGGTATAAACGTGCTCAAGGAAAAAGACAAAAAGATGCTCTATGCCACTAAATATGTCTGGTATATCGACATGGTTGCATATCGGGAAACAGGGCAAAGCATAACCGGTGCGACTTATGCCGCCCTTCCCTATGGACCACAGTTAAACAACTATAGGGATTTAGTGGAAGAGATTATCAACGCAGACGAGGCACAGGCAGAGCCATTAACGAGCGAAGAAATAAGGGCCATTGAGGATGTTGCATCCAGATTCCCACGAACAAGGAGCGTTTACGAAGCGTCTCACCGGGAATTAGTGTGGCAAGAGAAATCTGCCGGAAGCATGATCCCCTATTCTGATGCTCATAGGCTGACAGAAATATAAGGGAGCAATGATAAATCGGAAAAACGAAGTTCGATATTAATTCTTGCCATCAGCAAATCTAAAAAGGCAATTGATGCCGCCAGCTGGCGGCGGGAAGTTCACTTTTTATTGTAAATGAGGATAATCGATGCATGAATTGGTGCTCTATGTCAAAACACCACCTCGGTGGTGCGAGTCGCTAATTAAAGTGATAATGATATGGCGTAAAAAAAGGCATGAAGGATCATTCCCTCATGCCTTTCCAGGACACTAACTTCGAATCGAAAAGATTATTTTGCGGCGGGGGCGGCTTCAGCCGGTGCAGCCTTCTTCTCTTCAGCCGGTTTTGCGGCTTTCTTTGCAGCCTTCTTCTTGGAGACCTTCTTCTTTGCCGGAGCCTTCTTTACTTCTTTCTTTGCTGCTTCGGGTTTAGCGGTTTCAACCTTTGCCGGTTCTTCCTTTACGGGCGCGGCGGCCTTCTCAGCTGCAAATGCCGATGAACAGAACAGAAAAACCAAACCGACTACATAAACCATTACCTTCTTCATAATTCTTCTCCTTTTTTGCTTTTTTAATTTTCCATCTCCTAATGGAGTGGTGTTCTTATCCATGATCATTCATGGAATAAACTCATTTGGCTGGGACCGATTCCTCTGTGGGCGGAATATTCGGTTCCGTTTTTTCTTTAGGCTGCACAATCTTTTTGATTGGCTTCGGTCTTTGTTTCACAATCCTTGTAACGATGTTCTTCTCATCCTGCGAAATGTACCAGACCGTAACCTTGTCGCCGACCATGAACTTCGTTAATGGTTTCTCCAATAATAACTCGACGGTTTCAACACTTCCTTTAATGGTGCGTTCAATTTTCAGCGTGGTATCCGTAATATCAAGGATCTTGCCCGTTGCCTTCATCTTTACAATCTTAACGGTCGCTGCCTTTGCCGGTTCAGATTTTGGAGGCACTTTGACTGCCTGATCACCCGCAGAAGCCAACGCCCATAAAATGAGGGTTGTAACGATTACACATATACTTAATCGCTTCATCTCTGCTTATCTCCGTGATCGATTTTAAGACCCTAAAAGCATTAGGTATGCCATGTCTAAAAATAGTCCGATCTTCTATGGTAACAAGATGTAATTACACGGATAATTAAAATTTAAGAATGAAGGATATATTGCAGATAAGCTGGATAAATTGGGATATTTCTCCTCATCGCCTGAGGAATAATTAACCAGTACAGATTTTTCATTTTCCTCTTCAGGCAAGGAAAGAGATGCTCGATATAAATTGGACAGGTAAAATATTTTATATAATCTTCCTCGCTTCCCGGATCTTCAATGCTGAATGACCGATCGTACAATCGCACTTCTGTGGGCACGGCATGGCAGGCCGAGACCCAGTGAATCACGCCCTGGACTTTGTAGCCGTCTGCCAGCGGTGCATTGCGGGTTTCGGGATCATAGGTACAGTGCAGCTCAATCACCTGCCCGGTCTACTCGTCTTTCACCATGCTTTCGTATTTGATGATGTAGGCGTTGCGCAGGTGGATCTCCCGTCCCGGACCCAGAATGAAAAATAAATCCTTTTTCTTTGTCGGGCAGTTTTATTCCGCTCTAGTCAGAGGTAGTCGTAAAATTGATGACGACGATCCGACTTGACTATGTTCAATCCACTGAAATGATGCCGAAGGCCTCTACTGCGCATTTTCCATATCAGTCTGTCGTCTTTCAATGGTGTTATCTGTTATTTCTCGTATAAATAATATTTATAGTAAGAGGAATTCTATTAGAAATATTGATTGGACAATTGATCCAAAATGTATCAATTGTCCGCCCGATCAATACGTTTTTTGTTCAACATGTTTCCATAAAGTGACGCCTATTATGAACGGGATAGGAGAGACGCTATGAGTCAGGAAGAGAGAAAAAATTTAGTTCAACAGTTGAATAACGCGTTGATGTTGGAGAGAAGAATAGCAGGAGTCAAGTTTCTCTATACGAAAGAAGAATTTGAGGCAGCCGACGCAAAACAGCTGAGCAGCTTTTTACCTTATTGTGTCATGGTGAAATCGGCTGTTTCCGGTGCCAGTCTGAAAGCAGGAAAAGAAAATTTTGGATGTCCGGATGGCGCCATATCGCTTGGAATTTATGATCCCATAAAAGATGGTTTTGAAGATAAGGAACTGGAATTTTTTATTTCAGGGAAACGTTATGCAGAGCCCGGCGTTTACAAGGATTTGGAGACTTCCCAAAAAACCATGAGCAATATTGTGATCTTGAAGAAGAGAGCTTATGGGATCATGCTGAAACCCCTGGAAGAATTTGCGGACGATCCTGACGTTGTCATTATCGTCGCCGAACCCTTTAACATGATGAGGCTGGTGCAGGGGTATTGCTATGAATACGGAACATTCAGCAATTATAGATTGGCCGGGAATCAAGCAATATGTTCGGAATCGACGGCATATCCGTTAGAAAATGATGACATCAATATTTCTCTCCTTTGCTCCGGAACAAGACAGAACTCAAAATGGAAAGATTCTGAAATGTCCATGGGGATGCCCTACCGTAAGTTTGCCCCCGTCGTAAATGGTGTCTACAAGACCATAAATCCTTTAGTCAGAGATGAAGATAAGGTCCGTATTGAAAAAAATATGAAAGCCACTAATCAGGAAATCATTAAAATTGAATACGGGACAAATTATGACTCTGGTATTTATCGATTTGGTGCGGAAGGTCATAAATAAGAAACCGTAACCGGTAACAGCAAATGACAAGGGACGCCGTCTCATGACGAAAAAAGCGATTGCACTGGCTAATCTGATCCCTCTGCTCCTGTCCGTGGTGTTGGCTTGTGCGGTTTTGTTCTGGGCGCCGGTTTGTCAAGGCCGTCTGGCATTGGCAAATGGGCTGGAGACCCACATGAAATGTTTTTATACGGGGAAAGCGACCCTTCTGATTGCCTTGGTTTTATTTGTTGTCTCTCTGGAAAATCTCTTGATGAAGCGTGATGCTCCCTTTGCTTACCTGTTTATCGGTTTGATTCTATTCATGATTCCTCTGACCGGTTTAGGTATCGGAGTCTGCACTAAAGAAACGATGGCATGCCAGACAACGGCCCTCTGGTTGAAAGGAATCGGAATTTTAACGATCCTTTCCGGGATTGGTTCTTTGCTGGCGAAGGGGAAAGATCAAATCAAATAAACCATGTAATTTGAGAAAACGGCGTTTCCCTCGGAAGATGCGAGCAAAACAATGGAGGCAGGATAAAAATTTACCTGAGAAGCGGATTGTATCTTTTGAAGAAGAAGTAGTAGAAAAGATGACGTTAGGACCAATCGTTGCGACTGTTTTTGCCTTGATCTTGGATCGGTCGATTCCTCAACATGCCCGTATTGACGCTGCTGAATTGCCGTATTTCAGTATTCTGTCGATCATCTTCATACTTTTTTTTTGCATGCTGGCGCTATGGAGTGCTTTTTCTGAGAAATTTCGAAAATCCTATCGTCACAAGGTAAAGTTCATTACCGTTTTGGTTTGTTTTGTAAATCTCGTCAATATCATTACCGGCAAAACCGATTTACTGCCTCTGATTTATTTCCCTAGTTTAGATAGTGTCCTGCTTGTCTTTGTAACAGACTGGGAACTGTTATTGACGTGCATGCTGTATTCCCTGCGGCTGTTTTTCACCGGCGTAATATTCGGTATGCTGATCGGCATTCTTACGGGTGTTACGATTGGCTGGAGCGAAAGAATGAATTATTGGATTTTCCCGCCTATTCGCTTCATCGGCCCTATTCCACCCACCATCTGGATTCCTATTGCATTGATGGTATTTCCTTCAATCTTTGGAGCCAGCGCCTTTATTATCGGCCTCAGCATGTGGTTTCCGACCACGATTTTGACCAGTTCGGGCATTCAAAACATCCCGAAGGGATACTTCGAAGCAGCCAGCACGCTGGGGGCAAGCACCCTGTATCAGATAATCCACATTGCCATACCTGCATCGCTTCCGAATGTCTTCGTCGGCCTGTTTTATGGCGTGACTTCGAGTTTCATGTCACTCATGGTTGCGGAAATGATTGGCGTAAAATACGGCATCGGCTGGTATGTAAACTGGCAGCAGCAAACCATGTCTTTCCCTAATGTCTATGCCGCTTTGATTTTGATTGCACTGATGTGTTTCTACGTTCTGAAATTGTTGTTCCGCTGCAGGGATAAATTCCTGGGTTGGCAAGAGGGGACAATCCGGTGGTAGAGAAAAGATAATGGTCGGATGGCTCTATTTACATGGAAACGATTGTGGATCTTCCTTCAAACAGTCCAGGAAAATCCGGATTCTGATTGGGAAAGAAAAGCGCCTGTCCGATACCGTCGATGATATCAATATCTGTTCAATAAATCGGACCGGTTCATAGTTCATAGACTCCTCATGCCATTATATAATCAGACATCGTTAGGGAAAATCGAAATTAAAAACGTTTTTAAGCAGTTTACTTCCCCTGCCGGGGAGGTCATCGTCGCGCTGAATCATCTCAATTTTACCGTTGAATCCGGCGAGTTTATTTCCCTGATCGGACCTTCCGGATGCGGAAAGACCACCCTGCTGCGCTTGATCGCCGGGTTGGCAGAAACGACAGACGGGGAGATCTATTTAGACGGACAGAAAGTCACGGGGACCTCCTATGAGAGAGGCTTTGTATTCCAGAATCCGGAATTGTTCAAATGGATGAATATTGAGAAAAATGTCGCCTTTGGCTTGAAAGCGCGGTCTGTTTATAAAGAGAAGAAAGAGGACGTGCAGAAGTATATTGATTTAGTCGGTTTGCGTGGCTTCGAGAAGTCTTATCCCCATCATCTGTCCGGGGGGATGGCGCAGCGGGTATCCCTTGCAAGGGCCTTGATTAATCATCCCAGAGTGTTGCTGTTGGATGAACCCTTCGGTTCCCTGGATACCTCTACCCGCTCCACGATGCAGCAGGAACTGGTGAAAATCTGGTCTGATAACCGTATGACCATGGCAATGGTCACCCATGATGTGGATGAAGCGGTTTTTCTAAGCACAAGAATTGTGATTATGACGTCGAGACCCGCACAGGTGAAGGAAATAATTGTTAATGACTTACCAAGGCCACGTGAGAGAAACGCACCATCCTTTATGGAGATGAGGAATAAAATCCTGAACACCATGGGTGTTCACATCGATGTGTAGAGCCGGGTTAACCGGATCTATTCGCTGCCTGCCGAGCAGGTGGTTATCCCGGTGTTGATGAGGCGATTCTACTGATGTGGAAAATGGCAATCTGTAATGTAGCCAGAAGGAGAAACAAGTCTCTGATGGCTATTTCCATCACTTTCATAACCACCTTTCTTTTCGTCGTTATCTGGTCAGTTTACGCAGTCAGCCAATCGGGCATTGCTTTAAGCAGCGAACGCATGGGGGCGGATGTTTTAATTCTCCCCAATGAGGCGAAAGTAAACGATGTGGAGTTTATTTATACAGGCATTTCGCAGATGGTCTACATGGATAAACACATCATTGACGGGAAGCTCCCCGGGGAAGAGATTGAAGCCATCACGCCGCAGTTTTTTCTGGAAACACTGCCGGCGGCGGGCTGCTGCAGTACGGATAGGCAGTTGCGGGTTGTCGGAATTGATTTCGATTCAGACTTCCTTTTAAAGCCGTGGTTTAAACAGGAGCATATCGACAAGCTTTCCGATAAAGATTTGGTCTCAGGTTATAAGGCAATTCCCACCGATGGCAAAAAAACGTTTATTTTAAATAACCTTTTTCAAATTTCCGGCTTTTTATATCCAACCGGAACGGGAATGGACGATTCCGTTTTTATCGACATTGATAAAGTGAGGGTTTTGGCGAAGAAGAACTTTTCGCAAAGATATTTTAATCATCAGAACGTGGAAAATCTCGTTACGGCCTATCTGATTAAAGTTAAAGAGAGCGTTGATCCGGAAGCCTTTTACAAAAAACTGCAGCAATCCAATCTCAATGCCCAGGTTGTATCCGTATCCAGGACACGAACAGCTTTAAGAAAGCAATTGGCGCAGTTTTCACATCTGTTATTCCTCCTTTGGATTTTTATGGCTTTAACCTGCGGAATCTCTTTGGTGGCGCAGTTTAACGGTCTGATTGCCGACCGGAAAAGAGAGATCGGATATTTAAGATCCATTGGTGTGAAAAGAAACGAGGTGTTTCTGATGGTTCTTTACGAAGTGGGGATTCAAGGCGGAATCGGCGGCGCCATTGGAAGCGTCCTGGGCGTTCTCAGCGTGTCGCCGGCATTGGTGATGCTGCACGGTATCATAACAATCCCCGAAGGAGAATGGACCTTGGGAATAGCTGCGCTTCATGCCGGCGGCGGAATCGTTCTGTCTCTTCTGATTTGTCTGGCAGCCTGCGTGATCCCTGCAATGAGGATTGCGAAACTGGAACCGCATGAAGCCATGTCGCAGGGGGAATTGTAGATGACCTTGTGCGAACTTGTCAAAGTAACCAAAACCTATGCTGCAGGTGAAACAATATCTCCCATTCAAGGCTTGGATCTTGTCATCCCGGAAGGCACGTTTGTTTCCATTCAAGGTGAATCGGGCATTGGCAAAAGCACCCTGCTGATGATGCTTGGTGGTTTGATGAAACCGACAAGTGGAACCATCCTCTTTCGCAATAATCCGATCGGCGAGTTGACCGATGACCAGTTGACCGAATGGAGGGGGAAGTACGTGGGATATCTCTTCCAACATATTCAGTTAGTACAGGCGTTAACCGTTGAGGAGAATATCCTGCTGGCAAAGCGGTTCAGCAGAAACGGTCATAAAAAAGATCCTCTGAATATTGAAGCTTTACTGGACCGTTTAGGATTGGCGGAAAAAAGAGATTCTTTACCCTGCCAGTTGAGCGGCGGACAGAGGCGCAGAGTGATGATCGCGGTAACTTGGGTACGGAATCCGGAACTCATTCTGGCTGACGAACCGACCAATGATCTGGATGATTTCTGGGCGGAGAAGGTGATGGATATTTTTGCGGAGTGGGTCGATTCGGGAAAAGCGGTGGTTTTGGCAACGCATCACGGAAAGTGGGCGAATAAGGCCATGAAGAAATATAAAATTCAAAATAGAGTACTCGCAGAGTGTTAAAACGCCCGAACATTATTTGGCCTACTCTTGTCGATTGGTTTTCCCGTGTGAATTTCCAGAGGGGTTTCCTTTGAACTCAATAAGTCATTCTCAATGAGCATCATGCCTGCCGGCATTTTTTAGAAAGGAGGTGAAACGGGATCACATTGCTGTCATGCGATTGTTCCAGATTACCGGAATATTAAATTATTTTTGAGGGGAGAAGCGAACGTGAAAAAAAGAGTGCTTGTGATGTTGGGTCTATGTGTATTGATGTTTGTACTTATGGAATTGACTGGATGCGGTAAAAAGGAGGAAACAGCCAGCGGCAAAGCCGCCAAAGGGGATGACTATGTCATGCAGATCTCCAATAAACCGATTCTATGCCAGGCTCCCGTACATATTGCAGATGCAATGGGTTATTTCAAGGAAGAAGGGTTGAAATATAATCTCTATAATACCGCTGTTTCGGACTATGATTTGATGGTATCCGGTAAAAATGACGTGATTTACGGTTTGCTGCCTACCATGATCCAGAGGATTTCCAACGGAATGGATATTCGACTTGTCATGGGGGCGCATTATGGCTGCATCAATGCAGTAACCTTGAAAAAATCCGGAATTAACAGCATCAAAGATTTAAAGGGAAAGAAGATCGGGGTGCCGGGATTGGCGTCTGACCCGGCGGTATTACTGCAACGGATTCTGAAAGCAAATGGGATTGGCTCTACTCCGGGCAATATGGAAGTGGAACTGGTCGTTTTTAATGACACCGATTTGGAGATGGCCTTAAACAAAGGTCTGGTGGACGCCATCATTTCCTGGGATCCCTTTGCAACAGCCGTTGCGGCAAGAGGCGATGGGAAAATCCTCTTTAACCAGGCTACGGATGAACTGACTAAAAATGAGCATTGCTGTCTGATTGCATTCAGCTCGGAGTTTTTGGCCAAACATCCGGAATCCGCATTGAAGTTCTGCCGAGCTATTCAGAAGGCCTGTGATTATATCAGAAAGCACCCCAAAGAAGCGGCGAAACTGCAGCTGGATACGAATAACTGCTCATCAAAAGATTTAGCGCTTAATGCAAAATTGCTGGCTTCCTACAATTATGACGGCAAAATTGAAACGGCCAGGCTTTCCACAAAAAAAACGGTGCAGGACTGCATTGACTTGAAAATCATCAATACGAAATTAACGGCGGATGAGTTTGTAAATAAAGTATTCGTTAAGCTTGCCGGTTTAAATGAACCGTCCATATAGTTTATTTCTCTAATGATATAGGTAGTATCCTGACTTTATGAATAGTGGTTCGAGTCCTGTTTGCCCACCAAGATAAAATAAAGGGGTCAGACTTGTTTTGAGTCTGCCCCCTTTATTTTGATTAACAATGTCTAAAATCGGCCCCTTTGGGAAAACGACTGAAAAATACTCGGATCGGATACGGGGCATGAAATAAACGCTGGAGCGAAGCCTCGTCTCTAAGCCTTCTTTCCCCCGGCGGCCTTTGTCCAGGAATCGCGCAGCGCTACGATGCGGTTGAAAACGGGTTTGCCGGGAACTGTGTCCGGATCGGTGCAGAAATACCCCAGTCGTTCAAACTGATATTTGCTCCCCGGCTCCGCATTTTCCAGGCTCGACTCGGCATAACAGGTCGTCAGGATTTCCATTGATTCCGGATTCAGGTGCTTTATATAATCTTCCTCGCTTCCCGGATCTTCAATGCTGAATAGCCGGTCATACAACCGCACCTCGGCGGGTACGGCATGGCTGGCTGAGACCCAGTGAATCACCCCCTGGACCTTGTGGCCGTCCGCCGGCGGCGCATTGCGGGTTTCGGGATCATAGGTGCAGTGGAGCTCGATCACCTGGCCGGTTTTTTCGTCTTTCACCATGCTTTCGTACTTGATGATATAGGCGTTTCGCAGGCGGACCTCCCGTCCCGGACCCAGGCGATGATATTTTTTGGGGGGATCCTCAAGAAAGTCGTCCTGCTCGATATAGAGCACTTTGGAGAAGGGCAGCGTTCGCGTTCCCATATCCGGGTTCTGTGGATGGTTGGCGCATTCGATCTCTTCAACCAGATCTTCCTGGTAGTTGTCGATCACGACCTGCAGGGGCCGCAGGACGCACAGCGCCCTGGGGGCGTTGGCATTGAGATCCTCGCGGACGCAGTGTTCCAGCAGGGAGATGTCGATCAGGTTATCATTTTTGGCCACGCCGATCTGGGCGCAGAAATTCCGGATGGCCTCGGGCGAGTAACCCCGGCGGCGCATGCCCGTGACGGTCGGCATGCGGGGATCGTCCCAGCCCTGCACATGGTTGTTTCTCACCAGTTCGATGAGCCGCCGTTTACTGAGGACGGTGTAACTCAGATTGAGGCGGGCAAATTCGATCTGCTGCGGCCGCAAACCTTGAATCAGTTTTTCCACGAACCAGTCGTAGAGGGGACGGTTGTTTTCGAATTCCAGGGTGCAGATGGAGTAGGTGATGCCCTCCAGGGCGTCGGAGAGGCAGTGGGCGAAGTCGTACATGGGGTAGATCACCCAGTCCGCCCCCGTCCGGTAGTGAGGCTCCCGCTTGATCCGGTAAATGATGGGGTCTCGCATCACGATGTTCGGAGAAGCCATGTCAATCTTGGCGCGCACGACATGGGCGCCGTCGGCGAACTCGCCGGCCCGCATACGGGAAAAGAGATCCAGATTCTCTTCTACGGAGCGGTTGCGATAGGGGCTGTCCTTCCCCGGTTCGGTGAATGTTCCCCGATGTTCCCGGATTTCGTCGGGGGTCAGGCTGCAGACATAGGCGTTGCCGGATTGAATGAGTTCAACGGCGAAGGCATAAAGCCGCTCGAAATAATCCGAGGCGTAGAAGAGCCGGTCTTCCCAGTCAAAGCCCAGCCAGCGGACATCGCGGATGATCGATTCCACATACTCCATGGACTCTCCCAGCGGGTCCGTATCGTCCATCCGGAGATTGCAGGTTCCCTGGTACTGCCCGGCAATGCCGAAGTTGAGGCAAACCGACTTGGCGTGACCAATATGGATGTAGCCGTTTGGTTCCGGCGGGAAACGGGTGGCGACACGTCCATCGTTCTTGTTCGTCAGCAGGTCTTCGTCGATGATTTCGCGGATAAAATCGGTCGGGTTTGAAGTTGTCGGTTGCGTCATCTTATAGCTCCTTGAGGTTAAATATCCGTTGGATATCTATTATATTCAGGGAAATATATCAAGGGCATAAACTTTGATTCTCCGCCTCTTGGCATTTTTGGGCAATTTCCCCTTGACTGTATCCGACCCCTCCGTTTTATATTATCTCCAGGGAATAAGGTTATTTGTATCAAGGGTCAGACGCTGGAGAAACGTTTTGAAGCGGCGCAGATTTCATTTCTCTGGAGAGCGGCAGTGAGTAAATTGCACGGGCAGACTGAGGGCAGGCCGGAAAAGGACCCGGCGTCCGAGCTTCTGGACATCGTCCGCACGCTGTTTGCTGAACTGCACCGGCAGGCCGTACAGGAGGGGCGCATCTCCCTGGACAGCTCCCTCGATCGCGATCTCGGGTTCGACAGCCTGGCGCGGGTGGAATTGCTGTCACGCATCCACCGGGCCTTCGGGATCGATCTGCCGGAGGACATCCTGAACCGCGCCGAGACGCCGGGAGACCTGCTCGATGCCCTGTTCCGGGCGGTGCAGGGAACAAAACCGCGGGAATTTATATCCAAGGCACCGACTCTGGAATCCGCAGAGGGCGAAGCGGCCGGCGCCGCCACCCTCCTCGAAGTCCTTGATTGGCATGTGCGCCGGCAACCGGAGCGCATCCAGATATTTGCCCGCAGTGACAGCGGCGTTTCGGCTGTTTCCGGGCGAAGCCTGGCGCAGGCATCGGAAGAGATGGCGGCCGGACTGCAGGACTGGGGACTGGAACCTGGACAGACCGTGGCCATCATGCTGCCGACCTGTCCGGAGTACTTTTCCGTCTATCTGGGGATTCTCCTGGCCGGTGGAATCCCTGTGCCCATTTATCCCCCGGCTCGCCTCGCCCAGGTGGAGGAGCACGTACGCCGGCATGTGGGTATCCTGTCCAATGCCGGGGCCGTTCTCCTGGTCACGGTTCCCGAAGGGCGGGCGGTGTCCCGGCTGCTGCAGGCCCATGTCCCTTCCCTGCGATGGGTGGTCAGCACGGAGGAATTGCGGCAGACGGAGGCGACCTTTTCGCGGGTGTCCGTGACTGCCGAGGATGTGGCCTTCATTCAGTACACCTCGGGCAGCACGGGTGATCCCAAGGGGGTGTCGCTGACCCATGGCAATCTGCTGGCCAACGTCCGTGCCATGGGTAAGGCGATCGGGGTGCGTCCCGATGACGTGTTCGTGAGCTGGCTGCCTCTCTATCACGACATGGGGCTGATCGGCGCCTGGCTGGGTACGCTCTATTACGGTATTCCCCTCGTTGTCATGTCTCCCCTGGCCTTCCTTGCCCGGCCGGTGCGCTGGCTGCAGGCGATCTCTGCGTACCGCGGCACCCTCTCGGCGGCTCCCAACTTTGCCTACGAATTGTGTGTCAAGAAAATCGTGGAGGAGGAGCTTGCCGGCCTTGATCTCAGTTCCTGGCGGCTGGCCTTCAACGGTGCGGAGGCCGTGCTGCCCGAGACGCTGACGCGCTTTCGCAAGCGCTTTGCTTCCTATGGCTTCCGCACCGAGGCACTTACGCCGGTCTATGGGCTGGCCGAGAATTCCGTGGGGCTGGCATTTCCGCCACCGGGCCGCGGTCCGATCGTCGATTGCGTCCAGCGGGAATCCTTTTCGCGAACCGGCAAGGCCGTGCCTGCTGCGGCGGAAGAGGCCTCCCCCCTGTGTTTTATCTCCTGCGGACGGCCGTTGCCCGGTCACGAATTGCGGGTCGTGGATGCTTCCGGTCATGAACTGCCCGAGCGCGAGGAGGGGCGGGTTGAGTTTCGTGGGCCGTCGGCGACGCAGGGCTATTTCAACAATCCCCAGGCTACGTCCCAGCTGTTCCATGACGGCTGGCTGGACAGCGGCGATCGTGGTTATTTCGCCGGCGGCGAAATTTTCCTCACCGGTCGAGCCAAGGACATGATCATCCGGGGCGGACGCAACATCTACCCCCATGAAGTGGAGGAGGTTGTCGGCGAGATCCCAGGGGTGAGAAAGGGCTGTGTCGTGGTTTTCGGCAGTCCCGATCCGGCCTCGGGGACGGAGCGGCTGGTGGTTCTTGCTGAAACGCGGGAGAGTGATGAGGAGGAGCGGCAGCGGCTGCGCGAGGAGATCAATGCTGCCGTGGTCGAAGTACTGGGCGAACCGGCTGACGAACTTGTACTGGTTCCCCCCGGGACCGTGCTCAAAACCTCCAGCGGAAAATTGCGGCGCGCCGCCACACGCGCCCTTTTCGAAGCGGGATTGACGGACGAGCACAGGCGCGCCGGATGGCGGCAGGTAATCCGCCTGGCGGCGGGGGCGCTGATTCCCCAGTTGCAGCGCTGGGCGGCAGGGGCAGGGGAAGGGGCATTTGCAGCCTGGGCATGGTTCGTGTTCTATCTGGTCATGCCGTTTGTCTGGCTGGCCACCATCTTGACGCCGCACCCTTCAAGGGCCTGGGCCGTTGGGCGAATCGGGGCGCGGCTGTTGATCAACTTAACCGGGACCCCCTTTTCGGTGAGCGGGCTGGAACATCTGCCGCGGGGTTCGCCCTGTGTGCTGGTGGCCAATCACGCCAGTTACATCGACGGGATCGTCCTGCTGGCGGCCTTGCCGGAGCATTTTGTCTTCGTAGCCAAGCGGGAATTGAGCGGGCAGTTTTTTGCCCGCCTTTACCTCCAACACCTGGGTGCCGAGGTGGTTGAGCGCTTTACCGCCAGAGAAAGCGTCCAGGATGCCGGCCGTCTGGAGGAAGTGCTGCGCACCGGCCATGGGCTGGTCTTCTTCCCCGAGGGAACATTTACCCGTGTGACCGGTCTGCAGCCCTTCCGGCTGGGGGCCTTTCTTGTGGCAGCCAATACGGGGATTCCGGTTGTGCCGGTGACGATCTCCGGCGCCCGTTCCGTCCTGCGTGACGGCCAGTGGTGGCCGCGGCGAGGCGCGATAAAGGTCACAATCGGCGCCCCCTTAATGCCGGCGGCGGATGCCCGGAATGCCTTTGCGGCCGCCGTGATGCTGCGCGATGCCGCCCGCGCCCAGATTCTCCGCCACTGCGGTGAGCCGGATATTCAGCAATAAGCGGAAAGACTTTACCAAACGAGGAAGAAGGAAGGTTATAACCAATTCGAAGGAGGGAAGGTGCCCAGGATGACGGATTTCATGAAAGCGATGGTATGCCGGGGGCCGAACGCCTATGGTCTGGAGAATGTCCCGGCACCGGAAATTATCGAACCCGGTGATGTCATCGGCAGGGTCCTGCTGGCTTCTATTTCCGGAGCCGACCTGGCCATTGTGAGGGGCGGCATCCCGGAGGTTCGCTATCCGCTGATTCCCGGCCACGAGTTCTGCGCAGAGATCGTGGAAACCGGTTCCGCGGTGAAAAATCTGAAAGTCGGAGATCGGGTGGTTGTCTCCTGTGTCGCCTGTTGCGGCGAATGCTGGTACTGCCGGCAGGGTTTGTCTGCCCGCTGTCAGAAGGCAGGGTATGGCACCTTCGGGATGCGCGGGCCGGAGGGCTGTCAGGCTGAGTTCGTCCGCATTCCGGGGGCTGAAGTTTACTGCTTCAAATTTCCCGAATCTCTGCAACCCCGGGATGTCCTGTTTTGCGGCGATGTCCTGTCCGCTGGGTTATTTCGCGGCGGAGATGGCCGAAATTCAACGCGGCGAAACGGTGGTCGTGGTGGGCGCCGGGCCCGTCGGACTCTGCGCCATGACAGCCGCCAGACTGTGGAGGCCGGCGCGGATCGTCGCCGTAGACACGTCGCCCTTCCGGCTGGAGGCCGCCTTGAAAGCCGGGGTGGCGGATCTGGTTCTCGACCCGGCGAAGGACAACGTCGTGGAAGCCATTCGAGGGCTTACCGGTGGATTCGGCGCGGACAGGACCATCGAGTGTGCGGGAAGGCAGATGACCTTTGATATTGCCTTTTCCGCCGTTCGAGGCGGAGGGAAAATATCCACCGTCGGCATTTATGAAAAACCGCTTTCCCTTCCCCTGAATACAGCCTGGGGTACCAATCTCAGCTTGAGTTGGGGTTTTGCGCCGATCGATCGGCTGCCCCGGACTGATTCGATTGATCGCAGAGGGGAAGATCGATACCGGTTTCCTGTGTACGCACCAGGTTCCTCTAAACGATATTCTGCGGGGATATCAAATATTCGACAACAGGCAGGAAAACTGCCTGAAAATGCTGATTTCCCCCTGGGAAAAATAGACTCCGCCTAAATTCCTATCAGGAATCCCTCTTCGTTGGCTCTATTTATCAGTGTATGGCGCGGTGCGCCTGCAGCCGTCTTTGCTGTGAAAATCAATTTAGAGGTCGATGATATGAAGATTGTCGAAAAAAGACATCTTCCGGCTTCGATCGGGGGGAAGTCCGGAGTACAGCGAGGGGAAGGTGACTCCGGCCAGGCGCTTTTTAAATTCGGTCTGGCTGTAAGCGTTATCGATCTGTTCCAGGAACCTCAATGCCAGGGCAACGGTCCGGTCCTGGAGGGAGCTGATGGATTCGGTGTGCTCCTCTCCCGTCAGGGGATGGCAATAATTCAGGGGGCGCTGGAAGAAGCGGGGATCGGACTCCTGGCAGGTGGCGTAAAAAAAGGGCCTCAATCGGCTGGAGGCGGCGGGCCAGTCGGGGATAGAGGATGTCGAAAAGGCCCAGAAACTGGTGAATCCGTCTCTGCTGGATGAGGAACTGAATCAGGGCGTGCTGCCAGACGGTGAGCTTCAGGGAGGAATTGGTTGCCAGAATCTTTCCGAAATAGAGGAGATTCAAAAGTTTCAGGAAGGCGCTTTCCTCATTTTCCCGGTGCTGGTACAGGTCGATCAGGCGCAGGTTCCGGAATGAGGCGTTCCCGTTCTGACTGATGAAGTGGAGATCCAGTGCCGATTCGAGGCGGCGATGGCGGGTTGTGGCCCGGGCGGCCTGGTTCGCCGGGACATCCTTGTCATTGCCGCTGAAATAGAAGATCGGAGGGTGAAAGACCGCGTCCGCCGCCACGTGGGTCAGGGCGCCCGCTACAAAGGGGCCGTATCCCTCCGGCAGCACTTCGGTACTTTTGGCCAGCGGCCCGAAAGGGTGAAGGGAGTGGAGGGCGAATATCCGTGCAGACGCGTAGCCGCCGCGATGAGGTTGGAGCGGTTCTGCCCGGTCAAGGCGTAATAGGGCGTATCAAAAATAATGGCACCCAGATAGTAGAGGGCCTTGTTCCCCTGGATTTCCGTTTTCAACAGTCCCTCGGGCATGGCCTGCCAGGTCTGCTCCGCCAGAATCCAGTGTGCTGCTTCCTTGGGCATGGTTCTTATTCCTCCATCGCGCCGGCGGACAGAGGAATCCTGAACAGGATCAGCCCGCCGAGAAGAAAAAGGACAACGAGACTCAGGATCCCGTACCGGGACTGGCCGGTCATTCGACTGGCCAGCGCCATCAGCAGGGGGCCGAGAATCGCCGCGAATTTTCCAAAAATGTTATAAAACCCGAAAAACTCAGCCGATTTTTCCTTGGGGATCAGGCGGCCGAAGCAGGATCGGCTGAGGGCCTGGAGGCCTCCCTGGGAACTGGCGATCAGAACGGCCAGTATCCAGTAGCAGAAGATCTTCCTTGAAGCCGTGGGCAGTTCGGGGAGGTAATAGGCGATCAGCACAATGATCAGATACACCCCGAGTCCCGCATAGAGCATGGGCTTTGTCCCCAGAAGACCGGCCAGTTTCCCGTAGAGCAGGGCAAAAGGGAAGGCGAGGATCTGGATAGCCAGGATGATGGTCAACAGCTGGGATGTCGTCATCCCGATGTCCACCCCATAGGCGGTCGCCATGTTGATGATCGTATCCACCCCATCGATATAGAAAAAGTAGGCAAGCAGAAAGAGAAAGGCCGTCCGGTACTGGCGGATTTCGCGGAAAGTGGCGACGAGACGCCGGAAGCTGCCGCGCAGAGGCTGTGCCGAAATCGGGATAAAATGACGCTGATGGACATCCCGGATCATGGGCAGGGAGAAGATCAGCCACCAGAGGGCCGTGATCACAAAAGCGGCGCGGGTGGCCTGCAGTGGGGAATCGAGACCTGCTAGAGAGGGCATTGAAATCAGGGTCATGCTCAGGATAAAGGGGATTGTGCTGCCGATGTATCCCCAGGCGAAACCGTTTGCCGAAATCCAGTCCATCTTTGCGTCGGAGGTTACGTCGACCAGAAAGGAGTCGTAGAAGACGTTGGCCCCCGCAAAGCCGATATAGGCCATCACGTAAAGAAATAGGCAAAGCAGTTGATCTCCCTCGCCGGGCAGGGTCAAAAGCAGGGTAAAGATCACGCCGAGGGAGAGAAATCCAAGGAAAAACCGCTTTTTCCCGCCCTCGTAGTCGGCCAGTGTCCCCAGGAAGGGGGCGAGCAATGCCAGCAGTAGGGATGCCAGAGAAATGGCCATCCCCCAGTTTGCCGTGGAGACGGCGTTCTGCACCCCTCTGGCTGCCACGTTTTTGAAAAAAATGGGCATGATGGCCGTGGAAATCGTCAGGATGAAGGCCGAGTTGGCCACATCGTAGAGAATCCAGCTTTTTTCTTCCCGGGTCATCGAAATGATCTTCCTCGATTTGTGTCGGTCATAATGTCTCAACGTTTATCACGTTTGGCAGGCAAGCGGAACTTTTTTGTGAAGGGAATGCGGGGATCTTGAAGCTGGATTATCTCTGGGCAGCCATATGCCTCATCGGGGCCGTGTATTTCATGTTCCGGAGCGGGATGCCGCACGCCTGAACCTTATTCCAATTCCACATCAGAGTGCTATCTTCGTTGGCTGCGTTATCGGCTCCTCGACGTACGTCTGTGTACGACTGCGTCGCCTCTGCCTTGCCGCCTTGATATCATCACGGATCTGGAAATGGAATTATTCCAATTCCACGTCAACTTCAGACTTCCTGTCGATAAAGCTGCGGATTTGTTCCAGAAAAGCAGGGCCGTAGCGTTCCAGCTTGTGGGTGCCGACGCCGTGGATGTTTTGAAAGGCCTCCGCATCGGTGGGCCGGAAGGCGGCCATCTCGGCCAGGGAGGTGTCGCTGAAAATGATGTAGGGCGGTACGCCGGCCTTGTCGGCCAGTTGCTTGCGCAGGGCGCGAAGTCTTTCGAAAAGCATTCCATAGGTATCAAGGGTTTCTTCCGCCTTTTTGCGCCCGGCCTGGCGCCTGTCTCTTGTGGAAACGGTCTCCGTTTTTACCCGCGGTTCGGCCATGGACAGGGTCAATTCGCCGCGCAGGAGGGGACGGGCGGAGTCCGTAAGCTTGAGCACTGAATAATTTCCCACATCCTGTTCCAGGTAGCCGTTGTGCACCAGGTGGTGCAGCAGGCTGCCCCAGAATTCCTGACTCTTGTCCCGACCGATTCCGTAAGTGGACAATCGGTCATGCCCGAGTTCCAGCAGACGTTCCTTCTGTGAACCGCGCAGGACGTCGATGACATGCCCCGTGCCGAATCGCTGGCCCACCCGGTAAACGCAGGACAGGGCCTTGCGGGCGTCTTCCGTCACATCGACCATTTGCGGCGGATGGAGGCAGATGTCGCAGTTGCCGCAATCCTCCGCAAGGGGTTCTCCAAAATAACCCAGGAGGATGCGGCGGCGGCAGCTCAGGGCCTCGGCATATCCCACCATGGAATTGAGCTTGTGCAGTTCGATCCGCTTCCGCTCCGGATTGTGCGTGTTTTCGATGAGGCTGCGGGCCACGGCGATATCGCCATAGCCGAAGAGCAGCAGGGCTTCGGCCGCCAGGCCGTCACGGCCGGCGCGGCCTGTTTCCTGATAGTAGCTCTCGATGTTTTTCGGGATGTCGTAGTGGACCACATAGCGGATGTTGGATTTGTCGATCCCCATACCGAAGGCCACCGTGGCGACGATGATCCGGATGTCATCCCGCAGGAAATCCTCCTGCACCTTTTTCCGCGCCCCCGCTGACAGTCCAGCATGGTAGGGCGCTGCCCGGAAACCGGCCTCACAGAGCAGACCGGCTACTTTCTCCACCCGCTGACGGCTCAGGCAGTACACGATCCCCGCTCCCCGGTACCGGGGTTGGAGAAAAGTGGTCAACTGGGCAAAGGGCTTCCGTTTTTCCAGCACCGTATAACGGATATTGGGCCGGTCGAATCCCGAGATATAGCATCGGGCCTGCCGGAGGCCCAGGCGATCCAGAATGTCCTGGCGGGTATGCGCTTCGGCCGTGGCGGTCAGCGCGATCAGGGGAATGTCGGGGAAGAGGCCGCGCAGACGCCCCAGTTGCCGGTATTCCGGACGAAAGTCATGGCCCCACTGGGAAATGCAGTGCGCCTCGTCAATGGCAAAGAGGGCGATGGGGATATCGGCGATCCGTTCGAGAAACTCCCGGCTCATCAAGCGCTCCGGGGCGATGTACAGCAGATCCAGCTCCCCGCCATGGAAGCGGGCCAGCACCTTTCGCGCTTCCGTGCCGTTGAGGGAGGAATTGTAGAAGGCCGCCTTGACACCGTAGGCCTTGAGGCTGTCGACCTGATCCTTCATCAGGGAAATCAGGGGAGAAATAACGATGCCCACCCCTGGACGGTGCAGGGCCGGAATCTGGTAGCAGAGCGATTTGCCGCCGCCGGTGGGCATCAGGACAAAGGCGTCCTCGCCACGGATGAGCCCCTCGACGATCTCCTGCTGGGAAAGGCGGAAGGCATCATAGCCGAAGATTTTTTTCAGACTTTCAAGTGGGGTTGAGTAGGGGGAAATTTTTCTCTGTGTCCTTGTTCCAGTTTCAGAATTTCAAAGAGACCTCAGGTAGAGATCCAAGGCCTCTCTTACCCTGCCATATTCGCTTTCCAAGGGGACTGCACGGGTCTCGGCGCCTTCTATCACACCGCTTCGTGCCATCATCTCCAGTTCTTTACACTGTTCCGCAAAATTCTTGGCGCCAAGGCTGGCGCTTGAGGATTTCAGGGTGTGGGCGGCGGTCAGGAGGGAAGGGACATCGTGGTTTTTGATGGCGTCGAGAATGCTCTTCATCTGCTTCGAGGAACTGTCGAAATACACGGTGATAAGTTTTGTCAGCAGCGCCTTCGCTCCGTCCGGCTGAAGGGTGGCCAGCGTATTGAGAGCCTCTTGATCGATGGCTGGAGATTCCTCCTCTCCTTCCGAAACGGACGCCCGGCCTTCCGCCTGCCGTGCGGAAAGCCATTTGTCGAGCATCTGCTGGATATCCGAGATCCGACAAGGCTTGGTGAGATAATCATCCATTCCAGACTGCAGGACCTCTTCCCTGCCCCCTGCTATGGACGAAGCTGCGAGGGCTGCAATCGGGATACGCCTTCCGATCGTCCCCTTACCCGGATTTTCAGCCTCCATGCTCCGGATGATCGCCGTCGTCTTATAGCCGTCCATTTCCGGGATCTGGCATTCCATGAAGATCATATCGAAGGATTGGTGGGAAAAAGCGTTCACAGCCTCACGGCCATTTCCGGCAATATGGACCCGACAGCCGCAGTGCTCCAGCATTTCCTTCACGATTTCCTGACTCAGGGGGTCGTTCTCAACAAGAAGAATGTATGGCTTGAATTCTCTGTTGCGCTCGTCCATGGAGGGCCTTCCTCTCTTCGTTTTGTACAACTATTTTACAGCGCAGAGTCTCTGCTGTAAATTAAAATTTTACTTTGTCCCGGCAGAAATGGTTCCTCCGGAAAAGAAATGAGACCGAGGGACTTTGTGGCTGTCGAGGGGAAGAGAGGATCAATTGTTTCGAGATCTGCCGGATGACGTATCGACGCTTCCCGTTTCCGCCTCTTCCATCTTTACCGGAGGGGAAATCAGCCATCTTGAGAGAATGGAACGGAGTTCTTCGACTTTAAAGGGTTTGCTCAGGTAATCATCCATCCCTGCCATCAGGCAGATTTCCCGGTCGCCATCCAGGGCATGGGCTGTAAGGGCAACGATCGGGACATGCCCTGGCTCGCCGTGTTCGCGGGAGGCGGTCTCTTCTTCCCGGATGGCCGCGGTTGCTTCATATCCATCCATTTCGGGCATCTGACAGTCCATCAGAATCAAGTCATACCGTTGGGCGGCTACTTTTGTCAGGGCATCCAGGCCATTTTCCGCCAGGTCGGCCTGACAGCCGAAATAGGCGAGCATCGCCGTGGTCAGAGCCTGGTTGACGGGATTGTCTTCCACCAGCAGGATGCGGAAAGAAGCGAAGGGCTTCTGGTCCGGCTGTTTATTCTCGGGTTCGCTGATCTGAGGTTCCTGGGCAGACGGGGCGCAGAATTCCGCTGCGACGTAAGGACTCTGCCGTTTGTCCAGCCGGGCTGTAAACCGGAAGGAGGAGCCTATTCCCGGTACGCTCGCCACGCTGATCTTTCCTCCCATCATCTGGACAAGTTGCCCGGCAATGGCCAACCCCAGGCCGGTTCCTCCGTATCTCCGTGTCGTGGATCCATCTTCCTGGGCAAAGGCCCTGAAGATGCTCGACAGGGCATCAGGGGCAATTCCGATGCCCGTGTCCCTTACCTCAAACCGGATAAGAGCTGTCTGTCCCTCTTCTCCCTCCAGAGAGACGTGGAGTGAGATTTCCCCTTTTTCGGTGAATTTGACCGCATTTCCCAGAAGATTTATAAGCACCTGGCGCAGGCGCACCGGATCTCCCATGAGAATGGAAGGCGTGCCTTTGGCGAAATGGCAGGTCAGTTGAACCCCCTTTTTATAAGCCTGGCTTGAGAAGAAGTCGGCTACCTCTGTCACAAGTCCCATCAGGTCGAATTCCGTGACATAAAGTTCCATTTTCCCTGCTTCGATCTTCGAGAAATCCAGGATGTCATTGATCAGCTGCAGCAGGGTGTCCCCCGAGGCGAGTGCCGTGGTGGTGTATTTCTGCTGCCGTTCCGTCAGTCGGCCATCCGTTGAAAGCAGTTCCAGAAACCCAAGGATGCCGTTCAGCGGCGTGCGGATCTCATGACTCATGTTGGCGAGAAATTCGCTCTTGGCCTTATTGGCGCTCTCCGCCTTCAGTGCCAGTTGCAGGGATTCGTCGGTGCTCTTTTGAAGGCGCTGGTTGGCAAGCTCCGTTTCTTCCTTGGCCTTCCGCAGAAACTCGAAAGCCCGTTTGCTCTCCGAGATATCGGTGATCACGCAGAACGATCCGGAAAAGACACCCTTTTCGGCATACATGGGAGATGCGGAGAGCATGACGGAGACCACCCCGCCATCTTGCCGGATCAGCTCCGTTTCATACCGTTCGCTCAGACCCTGGATGCGGCGGGCAATTTTCCCCCTGATCAGATTCGCATTGTCTTCGTCCACGAAATCGAATAGGGGCCGGCCGCTTAGATCTTTCAGGTTGTAACCGGTCATCCTGGACATCGTTGCATTGGCAAAGGTAATGGCCCCCTGGGTGTCAACGGTGACGATGCCTTCATTGGACTGTTCCAGCAGGCGTCGGTAGTTCCCCTCGCTTTCCCGCAACGCCTGCCGGATGTTCCAGTTTTTCAGCAGGGATGTGACGAGGGAGTACAGTTCGTCCTCATTGAAGGGTTTTTTTACGTAATAGATATCGTCCTGGAGGCGCGTCCTCATTTCGGCAGGGGCGACATCCGTATAGGCCGTAACGATGACGATCATGACCTCGGGGTCTGCCGCCCGGATTGCCTCCGCGGCCGTCAGACCATCCATGTTGGTCATGCGCATATCCAGCAGACAAAGAGGGATTCTTTCTTTTTTCCTGTGCTCCGAGAGGAAGAAATCGACCAGTTGCGCTCCGTCGGGAAAGGTGTGGACGACGAAGGGCTCCTCGGCATTTCCCCGGCTGAGGAAATTCAGGCTGTCGTCCTGTTCGAAAATGTTCCGATAGTATTCCAACAGTTGCACATCATCATCAGCAATTAAAAGTCGCTTATTCATTGCCTATCTCCATAATGAATTCCGCGCCCTGATTCTGGCCCGGACTGACGACCTTGATCGATCCGTTATTCTCGTTCAGAAAATTCACAAACGAATGCAACCCCAGCCCATGACCGTCGCTTTTGGTGGTGAATCCGGCGTTGAAGAGGAAGGACAGATCATCCGGACGGATTCCGATGCCGCTGTCCACGATCCGGACAACCGCCCGCTCCCGATTGCCGGGTTTGCCGGACAAGGAGATCCGGATTTCCCGCTTCTCGTTTGTTCCGGCGTCGATGGCTTCGATTGCATTTTTGATCAGGTTGGTGAACCCGTGAATCAAGGGGTTCTTCTGATTTTTTACGCTTATCTCACGATCCAGTTCCATATGTACAGAAATTTTATGCTTTGCCAGGGTCGGCTGGAAATCCTCCACCACATTTTCGATCAGCTCGGCCAGGTTGATGGTCTGCAAAAATTTCACGTTGCGCTGCCGGGATGAGTTGAACATGTCCTGCTGGAATTTCATGGTCTGCACCATGTGATCCTGGGTTTTGACAATGGCGTCCAGATTTTCCGCAATGCGAGGCAATGCCCGCGAAAGCAGGATCTCCTCCAGGCGCGCCAGCAGTTCGGGAGTGCGGTCCTCCTTCCCTCCGCCGGCCATCGCTGCGTCGTGCGCCTCCCGAAGCATCCGGAACGCCTCCGGATACTGGGCGCTGGATTCCAGGACCTTGCGGATATTGAGCAGCTTGCCGTTAATGCCGGCCAGGGAGTTGCCGATATTGTGAAAGTAGGAGCTGGCCGATTCAAAAAGACCTGCATTATAGGCGATGAGGGCATCCTTTTCCTTGGTCTTTTCCCGTAGTTCGCTTTCAACAACCCGATGAATCGAGGCTTGCAATTCATCGGCCATTTCGTTGAAGGAACGGGACAGATCTCCCATTTCATCGTTCAATCTCGCGTCCAGGCGATGGTCCATGTGGCCGCTCTGAAAGAGGCGGATGCCGGAGATCATGGCGGTGATCCGCCGCGTCAGCACGGCAGCCATCCAGATCGCCACGATGATGACGACCCCCACCATCAGCACTGTGGAAAGGCTGAGGGTCTGGGCTGTTGCCGCCAGGGAGTTCCGGATCTCCTGCTGGGCCAGTTTATTTTCCTTGTCCACCATGCTGACATAACCCTCAGTGAGGGCCTGCAGTTGTTTCGCCGATTCCGTGGCGGCGGCATGAAACTCGTTCACGTCGGCGCCGATCGTCACATATCCGAATCCCCGCGGCGAAGCGGCATACTGGCCCGTGTAGTAGGGAATCGTGGCGGCCGTGGTGAGCTTCCACAATCCGGTCCAGAAGATCAGAAACGAACCGGAGCCGCCTTTGCTCGTCAGTTCATGCCATCCCTTGCACTGGGGGGCGAAGTTGAGGAAGCGTCCGTCCAGTCCGACCCAGCCCGCTTTGGTCAGTTCCGTCGCGGGCTTTCTTTTGAGCGACGGCGATGAGAACGTTGAGGCCTGGCTCAGAAAATTGTTGAGTTTCAAGCCGCTCTTCTTCCAGGATTCATAAAGCTCCGCATCCAGCCAGGGCGTCGCTGCTTCGCCAGTTTTTGGGTCGTAGCCGCAGATGCTGTGATGCCGTGGATGGCAGATGCTGCGCCCCTTGTAATCCCATATAAATGCATAGTTGCCGGATGAGGCGTCATTGATGGCCGTGTAACGCTCGTCCGTGGGCACGATGGTGCGGGTGAATTCGTTGAGATGGGCATGGTCCAGAGCCAGGGTGACATAACCGACAATTCGGCCTGCTTCGACGACCGGGGTTGCCCAGCGTACGATGCCCCGGAACCGGATTCCCACGGGGTTCTCCTTACCCGCGTAGGCCTCGGATTCGGGGCGGAAGGCGATCCCTTTCTTTTTGGCGGCTTCCTGGGTATAACGTCCGATAATGCGGCTGGGAACATAGGCGCCGATGACCTCGGAGACATAAACCTCACCTGGTTTCAGACGAGACAGGGCGGAACCATAGGTCTCAGCCTTGCAGAAGGTGCTTTCGCGCTTTTTGACATTTTGGAGTTTTGGAGACAGCCAGGGAACCGTAGTGATCTTGATTTTTTCCCTGCCGTCGAGTCCGACGAAAGTCATTTCCGCATACAGGGGAATCGAGACGGGCCGGCCCTGACGTTCCGAAGGCCGGTAATGCCAGTCCGTCCGATTGTCCGCCACTTCCGTCATCACGGTTTCCGGTTGGGTCGTTCCTTGTTCTGCAGGGACCCACTTATCATCCTTCAACGCCCATTTGCCGTGATCGAGAACGGAACGCGTGAGGGGTTGCAGAAACTGCCGATAGTTCCCTTCATTCGGATTAAGATGGGATGCAATAAGAATCTGCTGATCGCGCTGATAGAGAAAGTCGGCCACCTGTCTTGCCGTATCCGTGGTCAGGCGTTCAATGGCCTCTCGCGATTTCACATCCAAAGCGCGGATCGAATCTTCACCCGCCTTCCGGCCAACCTCCTTCACGAGGGTGCGGGTCTGGTTCACCATGAGAGCGGTGCGCTGTTCAATCTGACGGCCGAGGGAATCAACCTGGTGCCAGGCAAGCCAGCAGAGCAGGATCAGGGGAATGACCTTGATCGCGAGGAAAATCGCAATCAGTTTCCCCCGCAGGCCAAGCCAGAAAGGACGTTGCAGAACGCTTCCGTCAGGGGAGGGTGTTGAAGAGGCTGTATTTGGAAACTTCTTGTCTTGATCCATGGTTCGCTACCTGGCGTTGATCGGCCCTATCCTTAAAATTTGTAGGTCAGTTTGATCCGGAAATTCCTGCCATCCTGCGTGATGGCGCTTTGCAGGTGTTCATCGGAGGCGGGTATTCCGTAGTCCTCATCGAAAAGATTGTAAATGGTGCCGGATATTTCCAGATTTTTCCACAGATCCCGGCTGAGCAGGGTGAAGTTGGCCACGACAAAATCTTCAACCCGATCGCCTTTGTACGACTTGCAGGAAGAGGTGTACTGAACCTCCAGCCCGGCGGCAAGTTTCCGACCGAAAATCGGAACATAAAGGTTCGATTTTACGAGATGTTCCGGGAAATTATCCAGCGTGTCTCCCGTATGCTTGTCCTTACCCTTCTGAAGAGAGTAGCTGATCCTGCCCTCGATGCCATGAGACCACTTTCCTTCGACCTCGAATTCGGCCCCCTTCGATTCAACCTCGTCCAGGTTTTTAAAGACGAGCAGACCATCGGCAGGATCTTTCCACTGGGTGATCATATCTCGAATCGAATAATAGTAGCCGGAGAGAGAGAACCGATAGTTTTTCCAGTACTGCTCCAAAACAACCTCATAGGAATCGATCTTTTCCGGTTGAAGATCGGGGTTGGCCTTCTGTGTCTCGTTGTCGTCATTGTAATAGAGTTCATAGTAGGTTGGCGCCCGGAATCCTCTACCGTAATTCAACTTCAAGGCGGTTTGCTCAGTGGGTTTGTAGATCAGGGAGGTCCTGAAATTGGTCGTGCCTCCAAAGCTCGAGTAATGATCGTAGCGGAGACCGGCACTGATGAGGATCCGGTTGTCCAGGAGGGAAAACGAATCCTGAAGATAGGCCGCCCAGTTAGAGGCGCTGCGGTTGTCGTCTAAATAAGAATGGTAAGGATCATCATTGTAATTCTGCTGCCTGAGGAGAAAATAGTCTGTATAGGCCGCACCGATGACCGCTGTATGGGTGTCCAGGAATTTCTTGACGAATTCCAGTTCACTGCCCCACCATTCTCCTTTTGCGAAATCCTTGTTCACGATCAGGGGATGTGTTGTCTTCAGGGGATCATTGTCCGAGTCATAAATCCAGTTTCCTTTATAATAGTAATGATCGTAGAAGGCCCGGGCTTTGATGTCTGTCGTTTCATTCAACTTGGATTCGTAGGACAGGTCCAGATAGGCCCTCTCATCCCTTATTTCTGTCCGGCCATTGTTGAAGACGCTTTCGTAGGAGGCGGTGGGAATTTCCTTCTTCCTGGAAGAAAAGACCCCCTGCAGGGAGAATCCCTTGTGTTTAAGGGAGGTGAAAAAACTGCCACCTTCCCCGGAATCACACGAATCCGCCCAACCATTGTTTGCAGAAGGACGGTCATATTCCTTGAAATAGAGGTTCTGCCCTTTGCTGCTGAAGTGCGTTCCCGAGAACAGTACCTGAGAACCGTTGGAAACTTCCCGGCCGTAAGAGGCCCTTTCCTTGAAGGTATAGAAACTTCCGCCTTCGCCGGAGAGTTCGAGGCCGTCAATATCCGCCGCACGCCGGGTCAGGACGTTGATGACCCCCAGGAAGGCATTGCTGCCGTACAGGGAGTGGCTGGGACCCCGAATGATTTCCACGCGATCGATGAGATCCACATCAAGGGGGAATTCCGTGCCGAGAAATGCCTGGTTGTAGATGCCGTCATTGATCCGATGCCCGTCTATCAGGAGGAGCATCCGCGTATTGTAGTCGCCCGGCCGGGAAAATCCCCGAATTCCGGCATAGCTGTAGCTCCGGTCGTTACCCGTGTAAAAACCCCGGACACTCTGCAGGATCTCGGCAAGGGTCCGGTAGCCGTACCGTTTGATGTCCTCAGCCGTCACAATGCTGACCGAGGAGGGTGCCTCCGTTACCTTCTGTCCAAATTTGGAGGCCCCGGAAACGTCCTCAACTTCCAACTCCATAAGTTCCTCGATGCTGAGGTCCGTCAGATCCGCCGGTTTTGGCCCGCGGCCCGGTTCTGCTCCGAAGGCGTTCTTTCCATAGGAAAATGACAGGCAGAAGAACAGGCAGAGAAAGGCGGCAGAGAGCCGGAAAAAGAAACGCCGCGCCGGAAAGACGGAAAAGCGGCCTTCCTCGTTCTTCGGTTGTTTGGTTGCTTTTTTCAGGGTGTTCATATGGTGATCCTGTCCGGTCTTTCTGTCCCTTTCTCAGAGCAAGAGTTCCGGCGCAACTTTCGTTTTTGCCCCGGGCAGTGAGGAAAGTAAGGAAGCTGCCGCGCTTTCATCCATGGGCCTTGAGAAGAAAAAGCCCTGGCCGTGCCGGCATCTCATGGCCTGCAGCTTCTTGAGCTGCTCGGTCGTCTCAATGCCTTCGGCAATCACCTCCATTCCCAGGTTTTTGCCGAGCGTCAGGATGGTCTCGATGATCTTCGGCTGTTCCTGGTTGAAAAACAGCTTCCTGACAAAGGACCGGTCGATCTTCAGAGTGTCGATGGGCAAATTCTGAAGATAGTTCAGTGAGGAATAGCCCGTGCCGAAGTCATCCAGGGAGATATGGATGCCGAAGGCCTTCAGCTTGAGCAGGACCTCCACGATCGACGCAGTCTGTTCCATGAGAACGGTTTCTGTAATTTCAAACTCGAGATTTTCCGGTTGTATTCCCGACTCCTTGATCACGGCTGTAACCATTTCGGTAAACCCCGGATCTTTGAGCTGGACCGGGGAGATGTTGACGGCCAGGCGCAATGGCGGGACCCCGTTGTCGAGCCAGGTTTTCAGATGACCGCAGGCGGTGCGCAGCACCCATTCCCCCATGGGAAGAATCAGGCCGGTATCCTCCGCAAGTGGAATGAAATCAGAGGGTGCGATGAGCCCCTGATGGGGATGCTGCCAACGCAGCAGGGCCTCCATGCCGACGATGCGACTGTCCTTCAGGGATACAATGGGCTGGTAATGAATGTGGAACTCGTCCCGTTCCAGCGCTACGCGCAGATCCGCTTCGAGACGGACGAGGGCCACGGCCTTCAGCCTCATGGCAGGGGAAAATACCTCGCAACGGCCCCTGCCGAGCGCTTTTGCCTGATACATGGTAATGTCCGCGTCGCGGAGGAGATCTTCGGCATGGAGATATTCGGACGAACCGAGGGCAATGCCGATGCTGGGCGTGCTGACAAGCTCGGCCTCACTGATACGAAAAGGTTCCATAAAGGCTTTCTGTATCCGTTCGGCAATGGCTTTCGCATTCTCCTCATTCTTGATGTCCTCAAAGAGCATGACAAATTCGTCTCCTCCGAGCCGGGCCGTTGTGTCCCCCGGACGGGCGCATTTCTCCAGGCGACGGGCCGTTTCGACAAGAACGGCATCTCCCGCCAGGTGGCCGAGACTGTCGTTGATCATCTTGAAGCGGTCCAGATCAAGGAAGAAAACGGCGTAGGTGAAATCCGGGACTCGGCGGGTCCTTCGGAGGGCATTGTTGAGGCGGTCCATGAACAGCGCCCGGTTGGGAAGACCGGTCAGGCCGTCGTAGAAGGCATCGTGCTGCAGCTGTTCCTCGGCGAATTTCCTTGCGCTGATGTCCGTATGGGAACCGGCCATTCGATAGGCGATGCCGGTCTCATCGCGCACGGCGATTCCCCGGGAGAGAATCCAGCGGTAACTTCCATCCTTGTGAAGCATCCGGTGTTCGTTGATAAAATGAGCGTTAAGACCTTTGATGTGGGAGTTGATCTCGACCTTGACCTGTTCCGAATCGTCGGGATGAATGCGGTTGAGCCATTCCTCAATACCCGTGCCGATTTCCTCCTTTTTGTAACCGAGAAGGCCCTTCCAGCGGCTAGAAAAGTGGACTTCTTTGGTCAGGAGATTCCAGTCCCATAACCCGTCATTGGCGGCAAGAGAGGCGAGGGCGTAGCGCTCCTCGCTTTCCCTGAGCGCCTTTTCCGTTTGTTTCCGCTCCGTGATGTCTCGCACAATGTTCAGGGCCTCATTTTTGCCGCTCCGGATTGTCCGAATCTCCCAATCGCGAAGTGCTCCCTGGATGGCCACACTGCACTCCTGTAACTGGACGCTTCCTGTCTGCAGAGCCTTATGGACCTGCCCCATGAGCTGATGGGCAAGCTGTGACGGCAGGAATTCGAAGATATTCGGGTGGTCCCCTTCGTTAACGGGCGGAAGGATGTGGTCAAGGGAATTTCGCGATTCGAGCAAGGCCCCGTCAGAAGAGATCCTTAACATTCCATCGGGGATGGCGCCCAGCAGGGCTCGGCTTTTGGATTCCGCTCGATAGACATCGTCGAAGGCCTTGCTTGCCCGAAGCATGTAGCGTACGCGATAGCCAAGGAGCAGCCAGTTGATCGGTTTGGTGATGAAGTCCGTTGCCCCGACTTGGTAGGCGTGGTGGATCGATCCGGTGTCATCCAGGCCGGTCATCATGCAGATCGGGATACGCTCCTGTCCGGGAGATCGGCGTATCTGTTCACAGGTGGAGAAGCCGTCCATCTCCGGCATCATGACGTCCAGGAGAATAAGGTCCGGTTTCAGGGGAGAAAGAAGGGACAAGGCCTCTACGCCGTTTTCCGCTTCTTCCACTCGATAGCCTTCCTTTTCCAGGGCGGCATGGGCGAGCATCCGCATGACTGTGTCATCATCGACTACAAGAATCAATGGGGCATTCCCCTCGGGTTTTTTTTTCATCATGATGTTCTCCTTTTCAGCTCTTCCTCCACTGCAGCGAGTGCCTGCCGGTCTTGCTGGTTCCTGTCCGAAGCAAGGGATGAAGTATCCTGTCCTGCATCCATAGGGCTTTTCCTTTCAAATTTACTGCCGTTTCTTCCACCTTCTTTTCCTTCTGAGCCGGGAATCAGCCATTTGGACAGGACGGCGTAAAGCTCATCGGACTTGTAAGGCTTGCTCAGATAGTCATCCATGCCTGCCTTCAGGCACGTCTCCCGATCGCCTTCCATGGCATGGGCCGTTAGGGCCACAATAGGGATATGGCGGGACGCTTTACCGCCGTCGCGATTTCCTTCCTCCTGCCGAATGGCCCGTGTCGCTTCATAGCCGTCCATCAGAGGCATTTGACAATCCATCATGATGATGTCATAAGGTTTGATGGAAAAGGCTTCAAGAGCCTCCTGGCCATTTTCTGCAACATCTGTCCGGCAACCGAAATATTCCAGCATCGCCAAGCCCAGCGCCTGATTGACGGGATTGTCCTCCACAAGCAGGACCTGGAAAGAAGAGAATTCCTCTTTGTTTTTGGGGCCGTTGGAAGGCTCATGAACCTCCTCCTCTCTGGAAACGATGGATTCCCCTAGGGAGGCAAGGGCGTTGAAGAGCTGGGATTGCCGCACCGGCTTTTTAAGGCAGGCATGAAGATCAAGGCCGGTGTACTCTTCCTCGGAATCCGAGCCGGGAAGCAAGGCGATGATCTTCGTGTCCGCGGTCTGTGAGTTGGCCGAAATGGTCCTTACCAGTGCCGGCCATTCTGTTTCCAGCATGACGGTATCGAGAATCATTGCCGGGTATGGCTTCCCCATTTTTGCGGCTGAGGTGAGCATCCCCAGGGCGTCAGTGCGGCGCTCCGTGCTGTTGCTCTGAATGCCCCAGCCTTCGAGCTGCCGGCAGAGGGTCGTCCTGGCTTTTGAGGCGCCTGATAAAACCAGGATCGAAAGTCCCTGGAATGACAGGTAAGAAGGTTCAAGGACTTCCGTCGTACGGTCCCTCTTCTCGAGTTCTGCCGTGAACCGGAAGGCAGATCCTTTCCCCGGAACGCTCTCGACGTCGATTTTCCCGCCCATCATCGGGACCAGTTGATTGGCGATGGTAAGTCCCAGGCCTGTTCCTCCAAATTGACGTGTTGTGGATCCGTCCGCCTGGGTAAAAGCATTGAAGATTTTCGTCAGGGCCTCCGGGGCAATTCCAATGCCCGTGTCCCTTACTTCAAACCGGATCAGCATCGATTGTTCCCTTTCTTCCTCCGGCGAAACATCGAGCGAGACTTCCCCCTTTTCGGTGAACTTGACCGCGTTTCCCAGGAGATTGAAGAGAATCTGCCGCAGTCGCATGGGATCGCCCCGGAGAACGGTGGGAATTCTGCTGTCCACGTGGCAGGAAAGTTCAATTCCTTTCATCTGCGCCTGTTTGCTGAAGGAATCCACCACATCTTCCGCAAGCGTAAGGAGATTGAGTTCTGTTGTCACGATTTCCATCTTCCCCGCCTCGATTTTCGATAGATCGAGGATATCGTTGATCAGTTGCAGCAGAATTTCCCCGGAGTTGAGCGCCATGGCGATGTATCTTTGCTGCTGTTCCGTCATCCGCTCTTCTCTCTGCAGCAGTTCCAGAAAGCCGATGACGCCGTTCATCGGGGTGCGGATCTCATGGCTCATGTTCGCCAGAAACTGAGATTTGGCGAGATTGGATGTTTCTGCCGCCTCTTTCGCTGTCAGAAGTTGCTGTTCCATCTGTTTTCTGTCCGAGATATTGATGAAGCTTTCGAGAAGAATATCCCTTCCCTGAAAGTTCATCCAGACGACATTTTTAATGATCGGAATGCGCTCGCCACTTTTATGGAAGAGAATCCGTTCCGAATTATCGATCGTCTGTCCCAGATCCATGACCGGGCATCGATTGATTTCTGCCGGGCAGACGGTCTTATGACAGACCGAGTCGATCAGCTCGTCTTCCGTCTTGCCGGTCAACTGACAGGCAAGTCCATTGGCGTACAATATTCTGTGAGAGTGGGCGTCTATGATGAAGATCCCCGTGAGGACCGACTTGAGAACGTTGTTAAGCCAGTTCTCGTGCTCACGGGAGAGCCTCTCGGCCCTGGCGAGATCCCGATTGGCCTTGACAAGTTCGACGGTTCTTTCCACAACGCGTTTCTCGAGCTGATCCCGAGAATTCTGAAGTTGTTCATCGCGCAGGGAGATTTCCGACAGCATCTCATTGAATCCAGCCATGAGGATTCCCAGCTCGTCAGTCCCCTGATAATTCATCCTCAGGGAATAATCCTTCTTTTCGGAGACTCCTTTCATGGATTGGGCAAGATCGAGAATGGGATCCGATATGACTTTCTGCAGCTTCTTGGAAAGCAGATAGGCAATCAGTGAGATGGCGCCCATGATCAGGATGGCCATGGTGAGATACCATAATAACTGGTTATACAGATCGCCCAGGTCCGAGATGATGTAAAGAGTCCCCAGCCGATCCTTTTCGGACAGGATGATGCGGGATACTTCCAGCCGATTGTTTTTGAAAACCCATCCGGTCATTTCCTTCTGGGGTGCAGAGGTTGCGGGGCAATCGAGCGATGAAGATTCCTTCGCCAGAGTGTTGGCCTTGCCCTTTCCTTTCAGGTATTGAGCAAAGTGGCGGCCGTCCTGTCCGAAGACACAGGCGGAGAGAATGTGGGACTCCCCTTTGAGCGCTCTCAGGGTTTCTTCTGCCGATTGTTGATCGTTGAAGAGAAGGGGGGCAACAAGGTTGTTCGCCGTTACTTTAGCCAGGGTGTCGACCTTTGCCACAAGATTTTTCCGGTAAGAGAAGATTTCGTGGGTGACGAAAAGCAATATCGCAAGAAAAAGAGAGACGCAACAGGTCATCATGATGATCAGCGTCAGCTTTTTGCGGATGGAACTGTTCTGGAAATTCAACATAATCTCTCTCTGTCAGTCGTCATTTCTTACAATCTTGGCGAGTCTCAGGAGTTGCGAGCTGATCCGTACCCCTGCTTTTGCAGCCGCATCCGGATTGATCTCAAAAGAGACCCGGTTGTTATCAATTACAAAGTTGATCATGCCCCCGGAGGCAGCAAAATTTCTCATGTCCCCAATGGTCAGCACACCGCTCTTTACGTTTTGCAGGATCTCTTTCATCCGCTTCGATTCCGATCTGCCGAGGTAAAGAATTTCGCATTCGGAGGCTTCTTCTCTCCTCCTGATCCGCTTCACGGACAGGACTTTCCCGCTGGCTGTCTTTCCCGACAGGGACTCGAGTGCATCTCCCAGCGCATCGTTGCCGAGGACACAGAGCGTTAATCGAGAGGCCTCGGGCGGCAGAGTTTCCGGTGGCCAGGAAACAAATTTCATGAAGTTATAAACAAAGGCGGCCTTGACCTGAGAGGGATCAGGGCCCGCTGCTTCGACCCGGGAGACATTCAATTTCAAGAGTATCAAGGAAAGGAAAAGAAGGAGAAAGATCCGGCAGAGCTTTGCTGCCCTGGAAGAATCAGCCTCGACTTCCTGTTTCCCGATGCTTCGGAATTGATGAATATAGGTCAGTGGAATCGACATGGATCTTTTTCAGTTTTTTGTTGATTATTAAAATTATCCTATATGAATTTTGTGGTGCAGCAATGAGTGTGCCTAATGGTGACATTTTGGGTCTCATCCGGGAAAGTTCAGGAAAGGATTGTAAAAAAGCCGCTTTGAGCCTTCTGCCCTGACGCTGTTGGCCCGATCCTTTGCGTCCTTATTCCCCTTTTAAATATTAGGGTAGTGCAAAGAGGACCGGGGCATGCGTCGAGAAGACGATAATGCTCTCAAGGAAAAGGGAAATTTGATGTTAAATGAAAAAAAGTCGATTTGACCGGTTTGCAAACGGCGCGCAGGAGTTATGACAACGCTTCCCGGGGCTGTTTTCTCAGGGAAACTGCCTCAGCTGCTTGTCATGCTTGCCGACATCACGATAATTCCGCCCCCCTTCTTCCTGCTCCTCGCCTGATGCAGGAACCAGCCACCTAACGAGGACGGAGTATAGCTGATCTGATTTGTAAGGTTTGCTCAGGTAGTCATCCATCCCCGCCTCGAGGCAGACTTCGCGATCGCCCTCCAGGGCATGGGCCGTGAGTGCGACAATGGGAATTCGGCGATGCCCGGGTTTCCCTTCGCCAAGGATCTCTCGCTTGCGAATTTCCCGCGACGCCTCATAACCATCCATCCGAGGCATCTGGCAATCCATGAGGATCAGGTCGTACTGCCCCGAGGCCCAGGCGTCAACGGCCTCCAGGCCATCCTCCGCCACATCGATACGACAGCCGAAATACTCCAGCATGGCTGTGCCGACGGCCTGGTTGACGGAATTGTCTTCAGCAAGAAGAATGCGAAAAGCAGAGAATTTTCCCGTGTTGCTTTGTTCGCAGGCAAGTTCATGTTCTGCCTGGACCTCGGAAAAATCCTGATCCCCGAGAGCAACCAGGGCAATGTTCTGCTTTTCGAGGTGTGCCGTAAAACGGAAAGTGGATCCTTTCCCCGGCATGCTCTCGACATCGATCTCTCCTCCCATCATGGAGACGAGCTGACTGGCAATGGCAAGTCCCAGACCGGTTCCGCCAAATTGCCGTGTTGTGGATTCATCCTCCTGGGAAAAGGCGTTGAAAATTCTCGACTGGGCCTCCGGAGCAATCCCGATGCCTGTGTCCTTGACCTCGAACCGGACAAGAGCCGAATCTTCTTCCTCTTCTGCCAGAGAAACGGAGAGGGAAATTCCTCCCTGCCTGGTGAATTTGACGGCATTTCCAAGGAGATTGACGAGCACCTGCCGCAGGCGAACAGGGTCTCCCCGAAGAGAGGAGGGGAATTCTTCATCCATGGAAACGACCATTTCAAGTCCCTTTCTCTGCGCCGGCTGTCTGAAAAATTCAGCCACTTCCTGCACGAGAGAAATAAGATCGAGTTCCGTCATCGAGATTTCCATTTTCCCCGCTTCGATCTTTGACAAATCGAGGATATCGTTGATGATCTGAAGCAGCGTTTCCCCTGAGGAAAGCGCCGTGTCGACGTATTGGCGCTGCTGTCCCGTCAGTTGCTCCTCCCGCTGAAGAAGCTCCAGAAAGCCGATCACACCATTCATCGGGGTGCGGATCTCGTGGCTCATGTTTGCCAGAAACTTTGACTTCGCAAGATTTGCCGCTTCCGCCATGTTCTTCGCTTTAAGCAGTTCCTGCTCGGCCCGTTTGATGTCCGTGATATCGATAAAGCTTTCGAGGAGGAAATCCCGTCCGCGATAATTGATCCGGATAACGTTTTTGATAATCGGAATATGGCCCCCATTGGAGGTGAGAAGAATGCGTTCCGAGTGGTCTATCGTCTCTCCCAGGTTCAGGATCGGGCATCGTCCGACTTCGGTCGGACAGATGGTTCTGTTGCAGATCGAGCCGACGAGCTCTTCCTCTTTTTTCCCTGCCAGCCGGCAGGTGAGCTCATTTGCATAGAGCACTTTATGTGTGGCGGCATCGACGATAAAAATCCCTGTCAGGACAGACTGAAGGAGGATGCTCTGCCATTGCTCGTTTTCACGGGCAATCAGCTCGGCCTGACCAAGCTTCTCGTTGGCCTTGACAAGTTCTGCCGTTCGTTCCTGGACACGGGCCTCAAGCTCTTCCTTATCCCTTTTGCGCTGTTCATCTCGCAGGCCGATCTCCGAGAGCATCCTGTTGAATCCGTTCATGAGGATTCCCAACTCGTCATTTCGCTGATCCGCAATCCTCAACGAAAAATCTTCCCGCTCGCTGACCCTTTGCATGGAGTGGGCAAGCTGAAGGATCGGTTGCGAGATAAGAGTCTGCAACTTTCGGGAAAAGAGGTAGGCGATCAGGGAGGTAAGGGCCAGAATCAGGATGGCGATGGCGATATAAACGTAAAGCTGATAGTAGGCTCCCTTGAGATCCGAGACGATTTGGAGCGTTCCGACATGATTGCGGCCGGACATGAGACTGCGGGATACTTCGATCTGATTCTCCCGGAAAAGGTCATAGCTTCCTGCCTGTTGTGGCGTTATGGACGCAGGGCATGAAAATGACTTGAATCCTTGGGCGTTGCCCTTAAGGAGGGAATCGGACTGGAGATAGGTGGCAAACCGGGTTCCGTTTTGCTGGTAAACACAGGCGGAGAGGATATGCGGGTCTCCTTGCAGAATCTTCATGATCTCGTCGGCTGCCCTTGAGTCGCCGGCGAGAAGTGGCGCAATGAGGTTATGCCCCGTCACTCCTGCCAGAACGTCGATCTTTTCCACGAGGGTTTTCCGGTAGCAGATCACCTTGTGGGCGACGATGAAGAGAGAAGAGAGAGAAAATGAAACAAGACAAGTGAACATGATGATCATGGTCAACTTTTTACTGATGGAACTATTTTGAAAACTCCGCATGGCTACCTCAACTTTGAGTTGCTTTCCAAACGCGCTGCAGTTCTCAAAAATTGCAAACGAGTATGAATTCCCGCCGCTGCTGCCGTCATCTCCACTGGCTCTTCGGGATATTCGCCGGCCGGTTCCCTACCAACTTTTCTGGTTAGCCTTTATCAGTCTTTATGCAAAAAATCAAACGGGGAATGGCGATGAAATGCATTTCTGGCTTAAGGGATTAACCTTAATATAATTGCTTATTTAAGGTTTAAAGATGGCAATGGGAAAGAATACCGCCTAAGGGATTAACCTTATGGTCGGCATTAAAGTTTTTACGCAGCGGAATAAAAAAGAAAAAGCCAAGTCATTCATGACAGGATGAACTTGGCTTTTCTCTTATCCGGGGATCTGGGTCGGATCGTGGTGCTACTTGGTCTGAGCCTGTGTCTGCGGCGCGATCTTGATCTCCACTCTTCTGTTCATTTGACGTCCTGCCTCTGTCGTGTTCGTTGCCACGGGCATCGTTTTCCCATAGCCGATGACCTCGATACGGTTTTCCGCCACACCGCGCTGAACCAGCAGATTCTTTACAGCCATGGCGCGCCGTTTCGAAAGGTCCATGTTGTAGGCATCGGAGCCGACGCTGTCCGTATGACCTTCCACCTGAATTAAAGTATCCGGGTATTGAGTCAGCACGGATGCGACCCGGTTGATTTCCGAGTACAGACCCGGTCTCACTTCCGCCGAATTGGTATCGAAGGTGACATCGCCTTTGAAAGTGACCGCCAGGAGGTTGCCTTCCCTGGAGACGGAAGCCGCTTCCGAACTGGCCAAGGCGCCTCGCATTTCCTTCTCCTGATTGTCCATCATCTTGCCGACTGCAGCCCCTCCAAGCCCACCCACGGCCGCGCCGATGGCCGCGCCGATCAGAGTCCCCTTCGTGCTGTGGCCAATGACCTGACCGATCACCGCTCCCGCTGCGGCTCCGCCTGCTGTTCCATAGACAGCGCCTTTTGTGGTTTTCGACTGATTCTCCATTGTCGCGCAACCTGCCAGCAGCAGCATACAGAGAAAAACAGCTATTCCCTTTTTACGCATTTTCTTTTCCTCCTTGATTAAAATGTTTTTTACGTTGGGAAGATCAAGAATTTCGTTATCTTTGTTTTACGCCATCCCAGAGGTGGTCCGCCTCCGCTTAAATTTCCCGGAGAGCCCTGCTTTGGCGATCGCAACTCTGCTGACAATTCTGAATGATTTGGAAGGTACGAAGGAATTATAAACAGAACCGTCTGCAGAGTCAATAAGGTGATCTCTTTGACGGTCTTTGATGCACAATGCCGGCTGTTCGTGAAAAATCTACCCGAGCGGAAAAGATTACCCTTTGGCTTCTTCTCGCTGACGTAGCCACATCAGTTCTTTTTCCAGCATCTGTGGGTCTTTGCAGACATGGAAGACCCATCTGCCCAACTCCCCCCAGTTGTTCACCGCCGAGATCCAGCGTCTTGCCGCCTGATGCTTGGCCCTGTCCTGATTGTCCTCAAAGCCTTTGACTTCGAGGATCAGAGTCACGCCGGGCAGCAGGCGAACGAGAAAATCGGGAAGGTATGCATGGCTGACGTTGAAATATTCGTAAGGAATAGAAAATTCCAGGTGGTCGTTTTTTGCGTAGATCAGCTTGGCCTGTTCCAGGCGGAAAGCGGCTGACTGCTCCCATGTCTTGGTATCGGCGACGACGGAATTGATGTGGCTGCGGATTGTGGAAAAACACGGACGGGTCGTCTTGAAATTGACCTCCGCAGTCGAGCCGATTTTCTTGAAGCGGTTTAAAATAGGCATCAGGGGCGGCTCTCCCTGCTCGTTGTCCGGTTCAATGGCCTCCAGCAGGCGTTCCACCGTTTGCTGTACGTACATTTCCAGTCCAAGCTCGCAGGGATTCTCTCCCCGGAAATCGACTTTCTTGGCGACATATTCTTCAACAAGGCGATAGACCTGGGGAAAAAGCTGATGGCGGGATTGCAGCCGCAGCCTGGGGGTGCCGTTGCCAACTCCGGCGGTCAAAGCCCAGACGATCTGGCGGGCTATTTCGAACTGGATGGTCTGCAGATGGACGCTCCGGTAGTAGGCTTCCCTGTCCTGCTCCTGGGAATCAAAGAGTCCACCGGTGCCGGGGGAGCCGGTCTTGTAGCCAACCTGAGGCTGGACAAAGACCGCCGTCGGGGTATGGTCCGGTTCCAGGCGCAGGGTCTCCATTCTGTCGATGTCGGCCCTGATGAGATTGTGCTTCAGGGCGAAGGCAAAGCCTTCCACGACGGGGAAGCGGATCTCGAAGGCGCTTCTTTCCTCCAGGGCGCGGACATGATTCTTGGGCTTGTCTTCCGGCGTCGGCTTTTCCTTTTTTCGGCCCTTGAAGGGAATAACCGAAAAAGGGATGCCGTAAACGTCCACATATTCTTCCGTGAGGAGGCCTGTTTCCGGGTCGACAGCGTAATCCATCCGCCGTAGCCCCCGGCCGACGACCTGCTCACACAGAAGCTGGCTGCCGAAGGCCCGCAGCCCCAGGATGTGGGTGACATTGCTGGCATCCCAGCCTTCCGTCAGCATCTGTACGGAAATCACGCACCGCACCTGCTCGCCGGGCTTCCCCGGCTTGCCCACGGTGGCCACGATCTCCCGCAGAGATTCGGCTGTCTCCCGCCGGCTTGCATTCGGATCTTCGCTTTCCGCCTCGGCCAGGAGTTTGGAATCGATGCGCAACGTCGGGGTGACGCCTTCCCTGTTGGAAAAGAGATCCGGGAAGATCTTGCCGGTTCCGTAGGCTGTCTTTTTCTTCAGTTTCTTCTTTTTTCCGGAGCGGCCGGTCTGTTCATCGCCGTCATCCCCATTCTCCACCACTTCCACTGTTTCCTCGCCGGAGATATTCCGGAAAAAGACCTCGGCAACGTCCGTGTTGTCGCAGACGACGATCATGACGGGCGGCGCCTTTTCCTGTCCAGGGGTGGCGTCCTGAAGATATTCAAAGCGCTCTTTCCATTGGCTGGCCAGGGTGAGGAGGGCGTCTTCCGCTTCCCGCCAGACGATGTCGGGCTTCGGTTTGCCTCCGGGAAGTCTTTCGCCCGGCTGAAGCCCTTCGCCGATGTGCTTCCAGAGGGCGAAGTATTTCGGTTCCGGACGCCCTGTCGTGTCGCTAACGGGCAGCCGGGGAATCTTGACGATGCCTGATTCGATGGCGTCGACGAGGCCGAAATCACTGACCAGCCAGGGAAAGGGCGACCCTTCGATGTAGCCGCTTCCCTGCAGGTAGAAGGGCGTGGCCGACAGATCGACGCAGAACCGAATGCCGCAGGCCTGGTGAATCCTGTCCAGTCCTGAGATCCAGACCGTCGCCTCTTCCCGCTCCGCCTTGTCCGCGGCGGTCAATTTTTCCTTTTCCCCTACCGGGGCTGGGCGATAGGCATGGTGTGCCTCGTCGTTGAAAACCATGATGGGCGCCTGATCGTAAAGATCATGAAGAACCCGGCGGGCAAAGGCGTCGGGACTTTCCTCGCCCTTGTCCACGACAACATAGCTTTTGCCGCCTTCCTGGTGGGGCGATTCCGGGGCAAAGCGGTGCCAGTTCGTGATCAGGACCTTGCCGGAGTTGATGAGGGACCGGAGTTGCGAGGGGACGAGATCAAACTCGTCATAATAGGTCCCTTCAGGATTGTCGGGGCGCAGGACCTGGAGGCGCTCCTTGATCGTCAGGTTCGGGCAGACAACAAGGGCCGCCGAGGGAAATCGCTCATCGCCGGGGAAACGGCCCCTGTTGGCGAAAGCCCAGGCGATCAGCATGGCCATGACCACCGTTTTGCCGCTTCCCGTGGCCATTTTGCAGCCGTAACGCAGAAGCGGGGCCAGACCGGCCTCGTTGGGCCGGTCGATGAGCGTCGGGAAGACCGTCAGCCGACCCTGTCGATTAAAGGAGGGCTTTTCCCCCTTGCGGAGGCACTCGTAATCTTCCTGACGCAGGTTCGGTTTCCAGCGGGTCTTTTTCCCGGAGGCCAGGATCTCCGTGAGATAGATGACCGTTTCAACGGCCTCCTGCTGGCAGAAGAAGAGCCGCCGAGGCCGGTCGCTCCGTCTCCAGTGGGTCAGCAGTTGCCTTGTGACAGGTGTTGCCCCCGCATAATTCATAGAACGCCAGCGCTTCACGTCCTCGCGCAGGAGATTGACCAGGGGCAGATCGTCCCGTTCCTCTTCGGCCATGAAGGCCATCTCGGTTTGGGCAGATCCCGTTCGTTCCGTCTTGTACCAGTAACTGGCCGGGCGTCTCCCCGGCATGCGCGAGGCTGCCCCTGTTCCGGTGTCATAGACCCAATGGGCGGAGGGCTCCTCGAAAGGGTTGCACAGGATGGGCTGATCGACGGGTTGGATGGGGATTTCCGAAGGCTCAGGCGTTTTCATAGGGGCTCCCTTGCGCATTCAGGCGGTGAATGGCCATGACCTCATTGCCCCGGGGATCGATCACTTTGACGGCTACCCGGGAATACCGGCCTGCCGGAAAGGGTAGCGAAACCGTTCCGCTCAAGGCGGCGAACCGGTCTTCATCGAGGACTCCTTTGAGGGCGCGGGCGATTTTTCCCCAGGCGGACTTGTCGGGAAGGAAGGCCTGGGTGATGCAGAAGGTCCGGCCGTCATAGTCGGTTTCCAGAAACCAGGCGGCAACCTTGTCGGCCCGGGTGGGCAGGATCGTATTGTTTACCGGGTCATAGATGTCCACGCCTTCCATTTCGACGACGAACTCGCCCTCTTTCGTGGCGGTCAGCCGGGTCCGGGGGCTCCCGAAAACCGTGAAAAGCTGGCTTCCCGGAGTTTCTTTCAGGAGGTTTCCCATGTTGACGTCGGGGCTGATGTGAGCCAGGTGGCAGCGGATGTTCGGGTTCGGGTCTTCCTGAATAATGGCCTGGGCCGCGGCGTCAAAGGAAAAACCGGCAAAGACGAGATCCTGGAACCCTCGTCGGGCGGCGACGGGCAGGGCCTGCTCCACCTGCCAGGCCGTCACGGGACCGAACTGCGGGCCGAAGGAAACGGCGACCAGATGGGTTTCTCCGTCTTCCGTTCGCCACTCCCCTTCGGCATGGATGAACTCGAAGGAGCAGGCATCCAGGCGGGTAAAGGCAAGGACCTTGTTGTCGGGAAAACGGATGCCGTCGGCCTTGAGGAGCCGACGCATCTTGTCCAGGTGGGCCTCGGCGTTGACCGCCTCTCCGTAGCCGCCGACGTCGCCGAAGGTTTCCAGATCCTCCTCTGGCGTGCCGCCGATGGGGCTGGATTCGTTAAGGGACTCTTCGGCAGGCATGACGGCTTCCAGGGAAAAAGGGCCGGAAACACGGGCGATATTGCGGATCACCTCGGGCTGGTCCACCAGTTTCTCCTGTTCGGCATGGGCGGCGATGCAGGCGTTGACCTCATCCATCTTGGCCCGCCAGGCCTGCCGATAGGACGTCAAGGCCTCCTGGAGCGGGACGGGCCAGTCGGCATCCGTATCGAAGGGAACCTCCCAGGGATTCCAGTTTTTTTTCGGAAGATTCCAGCGCCGTCGATCGGCGTCGGTCACGGCCTTCTTTCCCTCTCTCCGCTCTTTGGCGGCCAGCTTGGCCTACAGCTTTTCCCGAATGGCCGGTGTCACGCTGACCAGGGCGGTGTTGAGGGCGGCCAGCCGTTCGTCCAGGATGGGTTGGTGACGGACGAAGATGCCGTCCAGGGCGGCATTCTGGGCAATGCTCTTGAGGGTGATGTGGGGAACGGTCTTGAAGAGAAAACCCCGTTGCGGATTGGTGATCGGCCCGGTTTTCCCGTTTTCCGCCAGCCTACCTTTGTCCCCTTCGCTGGAAGGAGTTGCCGGGGAATCTTCCCGCACCCTGTAAAAGGGAAAGGTCGCTGTCAGAAGACGCTGACGGGCCAGGGCCAGGGCGACGCGACTCGTGTCGATGGTGATCCACCGCCGGCCCCACTGCTTCGCAACATAGGCCGTCGTCCCGCTCCCGCAGGTCGGATCGAGGACCAGATCGCCGGGATCGCTAGTCATGAGGAGGCAGCGCTCGATGACTTTCGTCCCTGTTTGAACAACATAGACTTTATCATCTGTAAAACTTCCTGTGCCTGTATCGCTCCATAAATTTGAAAAAGGATATGCCGGGAAGTCGTCAATAAATCGGATATAGGCGAGAGTTATTCCTGATGGGACGACACGGTCTGTATTAATGAGACGTTGCATACCCTCACTATTTGTTTTCCAAAATCCTTTCCCGCTGGTTAATAATTTGCCATATAGCTCAACTGGAAAATTAGTTGTAGTACCACCACTCTGGCTTGTCATGGTGTCGAGCCTGAAAATTTTCCCCTTAAACTGCGTTGCGTTTTGTTGTTTTTCAAATTTTGACATTCGGCGTCTGTTTCCATCTTCAGTCTCAAGCCAGTTGTAAACACCTGCTTTATCTGAGTCTATGTTCTTCTCAGTAAAGAGTTGTTTGTATTTAACCTGATGAATATCCTTTGCGTACCAAAGCAGATAATCAGTTGATGGGGGTAAAAGATTGCTCGTCTGACTTGTCGTTTTGAAAAAAGTTACTAATGCGCAGAAATTATTAGAAGAAAACACCTCATCCATCAGACTCCTAACCCGATGCAGATTCTCATCGGATATCTGCACAAAGATGCTTCCCGAATCGGCCAGGAGTTCCCGGCAGAGGATGAGACGGTCGCGGAGGTAGGCGAGGTAGGAGTGGACGCCCAGGGTCCAGGTGTCCCGGTAGGCCTTCACCATTTCCGGTTCGCGGGTCAGGTCGCTTTCCTTGTCCTTCACATCCCTTTTCCCGATTTCGGGTTGGAAATTGGAGGCGAACTTGATGCCGTAGGGCGGGTCCATGTAGATCATCTGGACCTTGCCGGCCAGGTCTTCCCGGCGGGCAAGGCTGGCCATGACCGAAAGGGAGTCGCCCAGGATCATCCGGTTCGACCAGTCCACGTCGTGGCGATAGAACTGGACGGCCTTTGTGTATTCCATCTGAGGATCGGCAAAGAGGTCCCGCTGAATGTCCTGCCGGGCAATGACCTTGAGGATTGCCTGGGCGCTGATCCGTTCGTGAATGTGCAGGGCGACGGGATCGACCTCGAAGGCCTTCCTTTCCCGCTTGCCCGTCCATTCGAGCCAGGGGTCGCGGTTCCGCAGGGCCGCAGCCAGAAGCTCGATCTCAGAAGCGTTCAGCGGGCGGAGGCGGGCCTGCTCCAGGAGCTCCGGCAGTCTGTCCGCTTCGCCCGTGGCGTCGAAGCGCAGAACCGGCGGGAGGTGGTGATTGTAGGCGTACTGAATGCGGGGTTTTTCCTGGACCCGGCCCTGGGCGGCGAGTCCCGCCGGGGGAATGTTCTTCCGCCTCGCCTCTTCATGGCGATAATCCAGGGCTGCGGTTTCCACAGGGGATGATTGAGTCGATTTCTTCCTTGCCATCTGCTGCCTCCGTCGTTGAACAGGGTGGGGTGAATATTAAAAAATGAGAGGATAACAAAGGACGCGACGGGCATGACCGTATCAGAATCAGGAGGCAGATTCAACGCAAATCTATGCTATCTATAGGGAAATTATAAGAATTGTGGTGAAGCAGACTGCTGTCTCCCAAACTGAAAGGCAAGGGGGCTGTTGTGCTATCTGTATAATATTTCTTGACATTTTAACTTTTATCTGCCTATGCAGAAGCATCGTGGGACGAAATTCGGCTCCATGCCGTGTGAGACTACCGGAAAAGGGAAAACTCCTATATCCCCGATGCATTTGAAAACCCACCCTTGTGGAATGTTTTCTTTTTTTATGCGTTCAATCCATTTTGGAATGTGCCGTTCTGAATAAAGGGGTTGTCTTTATGAAAGTAAAAAAACTTTCCATTCATAACTGGAGAGGAATCCAGGAATTGAATATCGAATTCTGTGCTGGTGTCAATGTCCTCGTTGGTGAAAATGGAGCAGGCAAGTCAAGTATTCTCGATTTGTTGGCCATTATGCTGTCCCGGCTGATCTGGCGAATCCGTTCAACAACAGGAACCGGGAGAATGTTCACCGATCAGGATATCAACAGCAAGGCAAGTGAGACATCCAACACCATTATGGTAAATATTCTGGGAAAAGATGTTGAGTGGCGTGTTGCAAAAACAAAGAAGGGAACGAAGCAGCAAACCATCACGAACCTGGAGCAAATTAAAGATGTCGTGAATCAGGTTCATTCGGAACTCGAACAAGATGAGGCAGCAGGCATCCCCTTAGCCGTTTATTATCCGGTAAACAGGGCTGTTCTTGATGTTCCGTTGAGAATACGGCAGCGCCATGAATTTACACAATTGTCCGCATACGACCAGGCATTGACTGGAAAAAAGTCTGAAGGCCGCGATGACTTCAAGCTTTTTTTCGAGTGGTATCGAAATCGGGAAGATATCGAAAACGAGAATTTTCGATACCGAGATCATTTGTTCAAACCTGATCTGTGGGAGTTTCCCGATCGGCAGCTCGAAGCAGTCCGCAGTGCCATTTCTGCTTTGATGCCCGGTTATGATCATCTCTGTGTCCGCAGATCTCCTATGCGGATGGTCCTTGAAAAGAAGGGTCATGAACTGAGGGTCGACCAACTTTCAGACGGGGAAAAATGTCTGCTGGCTCTGGTGGGGGACCTGGCCAGACGCCTCGCCGTTGCCAACCCCTCTCTGCCAAAGCCTTTAGAAGCGGGAGGCGTGGTGCTCATTGACGAAATTGATCTTCATCTCCATCCTGCATGGCAACGCAGGATCATTCCCAAGTTATTGACGACTTTTCCCAACTGTCAGTTTATTGTCTCCACCCATTCCCCTCAGGTTTTGAGTGAAGTGAAGGCGGAAAGCGTCTTATTGCTTTATGAAGACGGGGAAAAGGGCATCAAGTGTCAAAGGCCGCTGCAGTCTTACGGCCTAGATTCCAATGAAATTCTTGAATCGATCATGGGTGCGGAACCCCGCAATGCTGAAGTCGATAGAAGAATCAACAGGATTTTTTCATTGATTGATAATGATGAATTTCAAGAGGCGAAAATTCAGATCGAGCAACTGAGGCATGATGTTGGAGGCAGCCTCCCGGATCTCTTGAAGGCGGAAAGCATGATTTCCATGCTGGATGGTGGCCGGGAGTTTGGAGAGTGATACAGATCAACAAAGAATATGAGCCTTCATCACTTACCAATCATCGCTGTCAGTCATATTCAACCTTTGATAACCTGCCTTTAGAGGCAAAAGATGAGCTCCGGCAGAGTTTGCTCAAAGAGCAGGGATATTTATGCTGTTATTGCATGATGAGAATATCCGTCGAAAATATGCGTGTAGAACATTGGCATTGCCAAAGCAGCTATCATGACGAGCAATTGGATTACTCCAATCTGATGGCCTCCTGCAATGGGAATGAAGGACATAAAAAACATGATCAGCATTGTGATGCCCGTAAGGGAAACCATGACCTATCGCATAATCCCTCAAACCCGGATCATGATTTCGTCAGCCTTATAAACTATCTGGGTGATGGAACGATTCAATCATCAAATCAGGAATTTGATCGGGAACTTAACGAAATCCTCAACTTGAATTTCGCCCGGCTGAAAAGAAATCGGAAGTCCGTGATGGAAGGTGTTCATGAAATATTGCGCAGAAAAGCCGGGGTAGTAACGACCAGTCACCTCAAGCGCCTCATCAGAGTTTGGCAGGAAAAGGATCGTGACGGCAAATTGAAAGAGTATTGTGGCGTTGCCATTTACTATGTTACGAAGAAATTGCAAAGAATTTAATGGATCACACTTTGGATTTCCTGCTGTTTTTCCATCACGCCGGTCTTGTTTCGACTGGTTTCCTACAGGGGGATTGTGATCGTAAAATTGGATACAAAGAAAATCCTCCTCTTTGCGAAATACCCGGAACCGGGTAAAGTCAAAACGAGACTGGAACCTTTACTGGGTAAAGAGGGCGTGGCCCGGCTCTATTGCTGCTTCGTTCTTGACTTGCTGGAAACCGTGGCGGGCACTGGTTATTCCCTGGAAATTTTCTATGATCCCCCGGAAAAGAAAGGGGAGTTGGTTCGCCTATTCGGGGAAGGTTATAACTACCGGCCTCAGAAAGGGGCCGATCTGGGGGAACGGATGAAAAATGCCTTTAAAAGCGCTTTTGCCGAGGGGATGAAATCGGTCGTTCTGATCGGGAGCGATCTGCCGGACCTTGCCGGTCCCGTCCTGCGGGAGGCTTTTTCTTCCCTGGAAAAGACGGATGGCGTTCTCGGTCCTTCCGTTGATGGCGGGTACTATCTGGTCGGTTTCCGGAAAGAGGGCTTCTTCCCGGATGTTTTTAACGGCATTTCCTGGAGCACGGATTCGGTGTTTTCCGAAACGATGAGGCGTTTTTCCGCCGCCGGACGAACCGTCTCGCTCCTGCCCTGGGGACGGGATCTCGATCATCCTGAGGATTTGAGGGATTTCCGGAGGCGAAATCTCGCCACACCCCTATCTCGCTCCCACACCATGATTTTTCTGGATCAATTCGATTTTCTTGATTGAACCTGTGCCTGAAAAAGTAACTCGTCTGTTCGGCTTCTGCTCTTTTTCCCTTCTTTTATTGTCAACCTGACTAAAAAACAAGGTTGACAAACGATACCCCGTCAATTATACAGACTTTCGTCTTGCGTCGCTTGATGAAAAGGTGACTTGCAGGGCCATTTCATGAAGACTTTTGCTTCCGGCGTTCCGGAAAGAGGTTGGAGAAGAGAGGCAATGAACGGACAGGCAGAAAAAAAACGACAGCTCATTGACGACGGGCTGAGATCCATCTGGTTTCCCTTTACACAGATGCAGGAGTTCTCCCCGGAGGACGTGCTGGTCATCGCCGAAGGGAAGGGGGCCCTCCTCCGGGACATGGACGGGCGGGATTACATCGACGGGGTTTCGTCGCTCTGGACCAATGTCCACGGTCATCGCAAGGAACAGATTGACCGGGCCATCAAGGAACAGGTGGATCGGGTCGCCCATTCGACCCTTCTCGGTCTGGCCCATGAGCCGGCCATTGAGTGCGCGAAAAAGCTGCTGGAGATCGTTCCCAGGGGATTGACCCGCGTCTTTTATTCCGAAAGCGGGTCCACCGCCGTGGAGATCGCCCTGAAGATGGCCTTTCAGTATCAGAAGCAGGCCGCTGGAGGAAATCCAAGCAAGACGCGGTTTATCTCCTTTACCAACGCCTACCATGGCGATACCCTGGGGGCGGTCAGCGTAGGCGGGATCGACCTCTTCCATGCCGTTTATCATGAACTCCTTTTCCCCACGGTCAAGGCCGAATCGCCCTACTGTTACCGCTGCCCCTTCGGCGCCTCTTTGCCTGTCTGCAAGTTCGACTGCCTCCGGCAACTGGAAAACCTGCTGGCGACGCACGCCTCCGAACTGGCGGCCCTGATCATCGAACCCCTGGTGCAGGGGGCGGCGGGCATTCTGGTGCAGCCTCCCGGATATCTGAAGCAGGTTCGGGAACTCTGCACGCAGTACGGGGTGCTGATGATCGCCGATGAAGTGGCGGTCGGTTTCGGCAAGACCGGAAAGATGTTCGCCTGCGAGCAGGAAGGGGTCACGCCGGACATTCTGGTCCTGGGCAAGGGGCTTTCCGGAGGCTATCTGCCCCTGGCGGCCACCGTGGCGACGGAGGAAATCTACAACGGGTTCCTGGGGCGCTTCGACGAATTCAAAACCTTCTTCCACGGGCATACCTATACGGGAAATCCCCTGGCCTGCGCCGCCGCCGTTGCCAATCTGAATATCTTCGCCGAGGAGCGGGTCGTGGAGGGTCTGGCCGGAAAGATCAAACGGCTTACCCAGGGGCTGCAGCCCATCGCCAAACTGGGACACGTGGGAGAAATCCGTCAGCGGGGCTTCATGGTCGGGATCGAACTGGTGGCCGACAAAGGGACGAAAGAACTGTATCCCCCCGGTGCGCGCGTCGGGAACCGCGTCATTCTGGAGGCGCGGAAGCGGGGGCTGATCATCCGCCCCCTGGCGGATGTCATTGTTCTCATGCCGCCTTTGTGCATTACCGACGAGGAAATCGACCGGCTCTGTGAGATCACCCTTGATTCCATCCGGGCCGTGGTCGGGGATTAGGGAAAATGTTCGATTCGGAAGATCGGCAATTAAGGGAGCTGCCGGAAAGATCGAATGCGTCGCAACCGGATTCCGTCCTCTCCGGAGTCTTTTATTTCGATCCCGCCGATCCGATTTATGCCGATCATTTTCCCGGCTGCCCCGTGGTTCCGGGAAGCGTCATCATTTCCGCCTTCCTGAAGGCCGGGCGGAAGGCCGCCCCAGAGAGAAAACCCGACAGGATTCAGGATTTCAAGTTTCGAACCTTTCTTACGCCTGGAGAATATCCCTTCCGCTTGGAAAATATGGGACATCGCCTGATGTGCCGATTATGGCGGCCGGGGGATGAAAACCGCCGTCCCTTGGTGACGGGGACGATTCTCTGCCAAGGCGCCGAATAAGGATCTTTCATGGACTTATTGACCGAAATTCAAGCAATTCTTGTTGAAACCCTTGATCTCGAAGACAAGGAAATTACCGGGGAATCCCGCCTCCGCAAGGACCTGGACATCGAATCCATCGACATGCTGGAACTGGCCCTCTCCTTCAGCTCCCGGTTCGGGATTGAAGTGGACGAGGACGATATCTTTCTGCAGCGGGTCCCCCTCTTTATCGAAGAAGCCGAGCAGGAAGGCCGGGATGTCTCTTCCTTTCTCTCCTCCAGGATTCCCTTCCTCTCCGGAGAAAGGATCGGCGAGATCCTTTCCGAAAGCGAGGCCGATCCCAGGGTTCAGGATCTGGTGGACTACATTTCCTGGCGGCTTTCGAGGAAGTCTTAATTCCATGCCGGCGCTGGACTCCCTGATTTACGGCCGCCGAAGCATCCGGAAATACAAGAAGGAAATCCCGCCGCCGGAAATGATCGAAGCGATGGTGACCTGCGCCCTCCAGGCCCCTTCCCCCGCCAACCGGCAGCCTGTCCGCTTCTTTAGAATCAACCGTTCCGAAACCCGGGAAAAATTGAGATCCGCCATGGAAGCGGGTTGCCGGGCCCGTCTGGCGACGGCGGAAGAGAAGAGGGCATCGCAGATCCTGAAAAATGTCCTTGCCAATTATTTCCAGTTCCTTCTGTTCATGTTTGATGCTCCGGTGCTCTTTGCTGTGGGGACCGCCCCCGCGCACCGGAGCATTGCCGAAAAGCTCTATTCCTCGGGAATTCTGGCAGAGAACTCACGGACCTCTTCGGATGACGATCTGACCGTGGGATTGGCTGTGATGGAGTGGATGCTCAAGGGTGAGGAATTGGGGCTGGGGTCCTGCATCCTCACGGCGCCCCTCTTTTACCTGGATTTTCCGGAGCAGATCCTGGGCGTCTCCCCGATGAAAATCAAATGTTTCCTGACCCTGGGGTTTCCCGACGAGGCGCCCGCCGCTCCCAGGAAAAAAAGCTTTTCCGACATCTACCGGGAACTATGAAAAATCTCGCGAATCCGGCATCCAAACGCCGACGGGTTGTCATAACCGGCCTGGGGGCCATTTCCTCCCTGGGAAATTCTCCCGAACAGGTTCTGAGTTCCCTTCGCAGCGGTCGTGTTTCCTTTGCTGTGTCGTCCTCCGATCCCCAGGTGATTTCTTCTCCCGTCCGGGACTTTGAACTGGGGGCCTTTACCGGTTCCTTTAAGGAGCGCCGTTATCTCAACAGGGGAGCCCAGCTTACGGTGGCGGCGGCGATGTCGGCCCTGCGCAGTTCTTCCTTGCGCAGGGAAGAACTGGCGGAAACGGGCCTCTTTCTCGGTGCCGGTCCCAACATGGATGTCGGGGGGGAAGTTCCGGAGATCCGCCAGGGGGAGATCCAGCCCGATTCCCTGATGGCCCTCTGGATTCTCCGCTTTCTTCCCAATACCGCGGCCTCCATCATTTCCATCCTGGCCGGACTCCGGGGAGACAATCTGACCGTCACCTCTGCCTGCTCCTCCTCTCTCCAGGCAATCGGGGAGGCCTTCCACAAAATCCGCGATGGCTACCTGGATCTTGCCCTTGCCGGGGGCGGCGATTCGCGCCTGACAGCAGGAGCGATCCTGGCCTACCGGAAAGCGCGGGCCCTTTACGAAGGGGGCGGAAATCCGGAAGAGGCCAGCCGTCCTTTCGACAGCGGAAGACGGGGCTTTGTCCCCGGCGAGGGGGGGGCCTGTCTGCTGCTGGAAGAACTGGAGCATGCCCGGAGCCGGGGGGCGGACATTTATGGGGAGGTCTGCGGTTTTGGCGCCTCTCTGGACGGATACAATGTGACGGCGCCGGAGCCGGAAGGCAAGGGCGGGCAACTGGCCCTGGAAAAAGCGCTGGCGGATGCCTGCCTTGTTCCCGGCGACGTGGATGCCGTTTCTACCCACGGGACGGGGACGATCCTCAACGACCGGATGGAGGCCGCCCTGATCGAACGGTTTATGCCGGCGCCTTCCCCCGGATATTGGCCTTCAAATCCTGGGTCGGGCATCTGTCGACGGCCTGCGGGGCCATGGAAACGGCGCTGAGCCTGATCTGTATGCTGAACGACTACCTGCCGGAAATCCGCAACCTCCGGGAGCCCTGCTCCCCGGTCCTGCCCTTTGTCCGCAAGGGAGGGTCCTGTCCCGCGTCCACCTGGGCCATCGAAAACTTCGGCTTTGGCGGACAGAACGCCGTGCTGATGATTCGGCGATATCTCCCTTGAGGGAACCAGAGGTCGAGATGAAAGGGAATTCCCCCTTCCAGAGAATCAACATGAACACCGGTCTGAGCGGTTTTTTACTCCTTTCCCGCATAGCGGAATTCTCCGGGGAAGGGATTTGTGCCTACGCCGATCTGCAAAACGCCCCGTCTTATCTGGGAGTGGAGGCACTGGCCCAGGCGGGCGCTTACCACGTCCGCTTTCTGTGCGGTTTCGAAAGGCAGGCTGTCCTGCTCGTGATCAGGGACTGCAGTCTGTCTGCCATCGAGACGTTGAGCGGCTGCTGTGAACTGACAGGCCGTCTGCAAAGCCGGAGCGCCTCCGCTTTTGCCTATGGAATGTCAGCGGCAATAGAGGGCAGCAAAGTACTCGAAGGGGAATTTGTGTTTTCGGCGGTACCTTACGATTCGGACTTTCGAGAGGATCTCCTCCGGAACTATTACGAGAAAAAATGGACAGATTTATTGAACGGCTGAAAACCCAATTGAAACTGCATCGGCAGGCCGGCCTCTACCGGCAGCCGCCGGAAATTTTCCGCCGGGAGGGCGCATCCCTGCTTCTGGCCGAAGGCAGGGTCCTGAACTTTGCCTCCAACGACTATCTGGGACTGGGCGTGTCGGAAGTCCTGCGAAAACAGGTTGCCCGCAATTTCGAGAAGTACGGCTCGTCCTCCTCTTCCTCCCGCCTGGTGTCCGGCAACTATTCCCTCATTGCCGAGGCGGAAAAGGCCTACGCCCGTTACTTCGGCTACGAGGAAGCCCTCTTTTTCCCCAGCGGTTATCAGGCAAACCTTGCCCTGTTGTCCACCCTCTTTGATTCCGGCACGGTCATCTTCTTTGACAAGCACATCCATGCCAGCAGCGTCAAAGGGCTTGCCCTCAGCCCGGCTCAACTCGCCGGTTACAATCACAGCTCCCTGGCCCACCTGCGGAAGCGCCTGGAAAAGGGAGGGGAAAAGGAGACCGTCGTCCTGACGGAATCCCTCTTCAGCATGGATGGCGATCTGCTCGATGCTTCCGGCCTGGCCGAGTTGAAGGACCGCTATGGTTTTTTGTGCATCGTCGATGAAGCCCATGCCCTGGGAGTCCTGGGGGAGAACGGGTGCGGCGTCGCGCGGCCGGTGGCCGACATTGCCCTGGGGACCTTCGGAAAAGCCCTGGGGCTTTTCGGCGCTTTTCTCCTGCTGCCGGCCATGGTCAAGGAGTATCTCTTCAACTTCGCCTCTCCCCTCATTTACTCCACCACCCTTCCCGAGGCCCATGCCGCTTCCGCCATCGACATTCTGGCCCTGTTGGCCGAGGGGGGCGAATCCCGGAGGCGTCTCAGGGAAGTCAGCCTGCAGATGAAAACCCGGCTGAGATCGGCAGGGTTTACGGTCCAGGGGGACGCCCATATCCTGGCTCTGGAAATCGGCAGCGAACAGAAGGCCCTGGAGGCTTCGAATCGTCTTCGGGAAAAGGGAATCTTCGTCCTGTCGGCCCGCTATCCCACCGTTCCCCTCGGAAAAGCCATCCTGAGAATCGGCATGACGGCCCTGCACTCCGAAGAGGATGTCAACGTCTTCATCCAGTCACTGAAGGAGGTTATGGAAAAAATATGAAAAAGGAAGTTCCGGATATCTATGTTCTCGGTACGGATACGGGCGTCGGCAAGACCGTCTTGTCGCTGCTGCTGATGCGCTATTTCTATGATCGGGGCTATACCCCCTTCTATTTCAAACCGCTGCAGACGGGGTGCCGTGATCCTTACGATACGGACTCCGATGCAAAATTCATCTACGAGAACATCGTGGAATTGAAGGATCAGGATCCGGCTGCTTCGGTGGGGGTTTGCTACCGGAATCCGAAGGCCCCGTATTTTGCCGCACGGAATGAAGGTCAGCAGGTCCGTTGGCAGATCCTCATGGAGAGTCTTCAGAAAAAGAAGGAGCACTTTTCTCCGCTGGTCGTGGAGGCTGCCGGAGGCATCTTCGTTCCTGTCGACCGGGACAATCGGGTTATTGATACGATTCCCTCCAGCGGTGCTCAACCCCTGATTGCCGCCCGGGCTGGTCTGGGGACCATCAATCATACCCTGTTGACGATTGCCGCCCTGGAACAGAGGAATATCGAGCCCCTTGGTGTTATTTTTCTGGACGGCGGAGAAACGGCAACCCCGGAGGACATGATCGAGGAAAACATCGAAGCGATCGAGAGATACTCCCGGGTAAAGGTCGCCGGCGTGGTGGGTCGGATTGCCGATTTCCGACATCCTGCTCCCGAGTGCTTTGACGGCCTGGAAAAAATATTTGCGGGCGGGGCCTGACGAGGGATGAATTATGAGGGATAAATTATATGGACTGCAAAGAGCTATCCTGTGACAGGGCCGTATCCGATCCGTAAAGGCAATACCGATTTCTCCCTCTGCCCTTTGCCCGATACATGGCCGAGTCGGCGTGTTTCATCAGGGAATCCATATCGTCTCCGTCTTCAGGGTAAACGGCGATGCCGATACTTACGCTCGTGTACAGTTCGTTTCCTTCGCAGCTGAAGGGTGATTTAAAGGCGGAGAGGATCTTGTCCGCGATCTGGGAGCTGTTCGCGGCCTCTTTGATAACCGGCAGCAGGATCATGAATTCATCGCCTCCCATACGGGCAAGGGTGTCTTCTTCCCGCAGGTTCCGGGTCAGGCGCTCCCCGACACTCTGGAGCAGCAGATCACCGATATGGTGGCCAAAGGCATCGTTAACCGTCTTGAATCCGTCCAGATCAAGCATCATGACGGCCATCGTTCCCAGGCGCCGCTTTGCCTGCGCGATGGCGAGAACGAGACGGTCGGCGAAGAGCATCCGGTTGGGCAGACCCGTCAGGACATCGTGGTAGGCCAGATGGCGGATCGCCTCTTCAATTCGCTTACGCTCCGTAATATCCCTCCAGACCATGTAGAGGATCTGTTGATCTTCCCAGGAGATGACGGAGGATAGAATCTCCACGGGGAATTCTTCTCCGTCGCAGCGGCGGCAGAGCCATTCCTGCTGCGAGTAACCCTTTCGCAGAACCTCTTTCATCAACTGGTCGGCCTTGTCGCTGGAGAGACTGCCGTCGGGCTGCGCCGGGGGCGAAAAGGCAGCGGGATGACGACCGATCAGCTCTTCCTTGGCGGAACACCGCATCATTTTTACCATGGTCTCATTGCAGTCTGTCAGCAGGAATCCATCGGAAAGAAAGATGCCTTCGGGAGAGTGTTCAAAAAGGATGCGGAATTTTGCATCGGCATTCTTTTCGGCAGGTTGGCCGGAAAATGCGGCAGAAGAAGGGACTTCTCCCCGATGTTTCTTGTGCTGCTCGGCGAGCCGGCTGCGCAGAACCGTCAGTTCTTCGAGAAGTTGCTCCCTGGTCTTTTCTTCATCCTTCATAGGTTCAGATCCTTGTTCCCAATCTACCCCGGCCATTCGCAAATGTCAAAAACTTAATATCCATGGGGCTTTTCTCATACCCTTGATGCAGACCGCCGATTCTCAAAGACGGGAACCTCCCGGGGAACGCACGAGAAAGGAACAACGGATCCTTAACGTTTGGGGATCGCCTCAAGATCCACTTCTCCATCAAATCTCTCTGCCAGGGTCTTTTGAAGATTTTCAAAGTCCTCCGGTTTTTCCATTTCCACGACGAGCTCCCAGTCATCCAGGACTTTCAATCTGCCGTGGGGACGAATGGCTTCAATGACCTTCCGGGGATCTGTCGTAACCCATCCCTTCATCCGTCGGACGAGTTCTTCGCCGTTAAATGCCCTCTCAATCGTCAGATCCACCCGGCGCTTTTTTGCTTCCCATCCGATCAGGGCGGGTTGCGCGACTTTTGGAGTTACGGGGTCATGCATTGCAGCACAGCGGAACCATAATTTGGCGCGAATCATAATCAATGACCTCCTGAATTGAAGTTTGGCTTGCTATTCCATCTTTTCCGGTTTCCGATGTCCTTGACATTCGCTGAAGGCTGGGTTACTCTCCCTCAAGAGAATCTAGCGTTCAGTCAGGCCAAAGGAGGATTTTCCATCCATGGATCTCTCTGCTGCGATCAGGGAGCGTAAAAGCATTCGAGCCTTCAAACCGGACCCGGTTTCCCGCGAACAGGTTGAGCAAATCCTTGCCCTGGCTCTTCTTGCCCCCTCGGCGATCAACCTTCAACCGTGGGAATTTACGGTTGTCATGGGGGAGGAAAAGGCAAGGTTAAGTCGGAGGTTGATCAAAGCCTACCAAGAAAAGCAGATATCCTGCAGTCCGGGAAATGTCAAGCCGCTTTCCGAAACGTTCAGCCGGCGAGGCGTGGAATCCTTTGAAGTGATGAATCCCTGTCTTGCCCGGATGGGACTGGACTTCAATACCTTCATCAATGAGGGAAGCTGCAATTTTTACGGCGCCCCGGCAGGGATTATTGTATGTCTGGACAATGCCTTCTCCCGGGCTCGACTCGTGGACATCGGGATCACCCTGGGGTACCTTGTGCTGGCGGCCCATGATCAAGGCCTGGGAACCTGCCCGATCGGATTGATCAACGCCTACGAAGACGACGTCAAGGATCTTCTCAATATTCCCGATGAGAAGGATGTCGTGATCGCCGTTGCGCTGGGGTATCCCGATTGGGAAAGCCCCCTGAACGCGTTTAAAACACCCCGGGAATCTCTGGATTCCTTTGTGCGCTGGATTGATTGAAAGTCTTTCCATATCCGGTGTGTTATCCGTTATTCTTAATATTTAACATTTTTGGCATCGTAAGGTGGATTGCGTATTTGGAAGCAATCTGGTAATCTCATTTTTTATTTCGGAACGATTTATTGTTCCCAATCATCAGTTTCTCTTTAAGGAGGATGTCATATGACGATCAAAGTTGGCATTAATGGTTTCGGCCGCATCGGCCGATTGGTTTTCCGCGCGGCGTGTACGCGATCGGACATTGAAATTGTCGGGATCAACGATCTGCTCGATGCAGATTACATGTCTTATATGCTTCGTTATGACTCGGTTCACGGTAGATTCAACGGAACGGTGGAAGTAAAAGACGGCAAGCTCGTGGTCAATGGCAAGGCGATCCGCGTCACGGCTGAAAAAGACCCCGCAAATCTGAAATGGAATGAAGTCGGTGCCGACTATGTCGTCGAATCAACCGGTCTTTTCCTTGATAAGGACAAAGCGGGCGGGCATCTTAAAGCAGGTGCCAAGAGAGTCGTGCTTTCCGCTCCGTCCAAGGATGACACGCCGATGTTCGTTATGGGCGTAAACCACAAGACCTATAGCGGTGAACCGATTGTTTCCAACGCCTCATGCACCACCAACTGCCTGGCGCCCCTTGCCAAGGTTGTTCATGACAAATGGGGAATTCTCGAGGGGCTCATGACCACGGTGCATGCCACGACGGCAACCCAGAAGACCGTTGACGGCCCGTCCATGAAAGACTGGCGGGGAGGCCGCGCTGCCGGTGTCAACATCATCCCCTCATCGACCGGAGCGGCGAAAGCCGTGGGCAAGGTGATTCCCGAACTCGACGGCAAACTCACCGGCATGTCGTTCCGCATCCCCACGATCGACGTTTCCGTGGTGGATCTTACCTGCCGCTTGGCAAAACCGGCGACCTACGAGGAAATCAAGGCCGCGATGAAAGCCGCCTCAGAAGGCGAGCTTAAAGGCATTCTCGGTTATACGGAGGAGGATGTCGTCTCGAGCGATTTCATCGGCGAGGAGAGGACATCGGTCTTCGATGCCAAGGCCGGCATCGCCCTTTCCGACACCTTTGTCAAGCTGGTCGCGTGGTACGACAACGAGTGGGGATATTCAAACAAGGTCCTCGACCTCATCGCCCACATGGCCACGAAATAGAGTTTCGGGGAGAAATTGCGCTGCAAGAGGAACGGCCTCGAGGCCGTTCCTCTTTCTTTATCCCCCTGGCGAAGGGTCATGTCCTGCTTATTTTGTGGCCTTTGCCGGAAGGCATAGCCTTAGACCAAGTTGCATTCAATAAGGATAACAAAACGGCAAGGAGGAGGCGAGGCAGTCGTATAGATGATACATCGAGGAGCTGACGACGCAGCCAACGCAATTAGCCGAATGAAGGCGACTTGGTATCATAATCCGGTGCAAATTTCCCCCGAGTGGCCAATGCGGCTGCTTATCCTGTCAAAAGAGGTTTGAAAAATACGATGCCCTTCCGGATCCTGGTTGTTGATGACGATGCCGTCGCCTGTGAATTCCTGCAGGAGGCCCTGCGGCGTGCCGGTTATGATGTGGAGGCCCATACGTCCGCCCAGGAGGTCTTGAAGGAGGATTTGTCCCATTACGACCTGGCTATCTCCGATATCCGGATGCCCGATATGGACGGCTTGCAGTTGTTGCGGCGGCTTCATGAGAAGTGCCCAACCCTGCCGGTGATCCTGATGACGGCCTTCGGCTCGCTGGAAAGCACCATGGAAGCCCTCCAACTTGGCGCCTGGGATTACATCAGCAAGCCTTTTTCACCGGAGGCGATCCGCACCATGGTGAAGAAGGTGCTGGGCATGCGTGAGCTGCAGCGCCACCGGAATTCGGGAAAACCGGCGGAAAAAGAGGAGCCCCGGCTCATCGGTTCTTCGGCCACGATGGTGGAATTTTACAAGCAGCTGGTTCGGGTTGCCGATGCCTGGGCCAGCGTGCTGATTGAAGGGGAGAGTGGCACGGGCAAGGAACTGACGGCCCGCTCCCTGCACCAGCTGAGTTCCCGCAGGGATAAACCCTTTGTGGTGGTTCATTGCGGGGCCATCCCGGACACCCTTCTGGAGTCGGAACTCTTCGGTTACGATAAAGGGGCCTTCACGGGGGCGGACACTTCCCACCGCGGTCTTCTCGAATCCGCGGAAGGGGGGACCATCTTTCTCGATGAGATCACGGAAATGTCAACGGCGCTGCAGGCAAAGCTTCTCCGCTTTATGCAGAACGGGGAAGTCCGCCATCTGGGCGGGCACGGGATCCGGCAGATTCAGGTCCGCGTCGTTGCCGCGGCGAACCGCAAAATCGATGAAGAGGTCGCCCATGAACGCTTTCGCGCGGATCTCCTCTATCGTTTCGTTGTTCGCCTGCACATGCCTCCTCTCCGGGAGCACAAGGAGGATATTCCCCAGTTGATGGAATCCCTGCTGAAGAAGATGGGATACCCGACGGTGAGGATCTCCGACGAAGCCATGGAATGCCTGATGGCCTACGACTGGCCGGGAAATGTGCGCGAGTTGGGAAATGTCCTGCACCAGACGCTTCTGCTTTCTCCCTTCCTGGTGATTCTGCCCGAACATCTGCCGGAGCGGATGCGCTCGACAGAGAACGGCAAGGAAAGAACCGATGCGAACCTGACGCCCCTGGAAGATGCAGAGCGGGGGCAGATTCTTCAGGCTTTGAAGACGACGGAGTGGAATCAAAGCCGCGCGGCCGCTCTCCTGGGTATCGATCGCAAAACGCTGCGCACCAAAATTCAGCGTTATGGTTTTGTCCGGGAAGGATCCCCTTAAAAATCAATTGGCCTTCGCGACGAGGGGGAAGTACAGCGTAATGCTCGTGCCCTTCTCGGGGGAACTTTCGATATCGATCGATCCTGCGTGCGTCTTGACGATGTCCTGGACGATGGCCATGCCCAGACCGCGGATGCCCTCGCCCTGGTGGGTGCTGAAGAAGGGTTCGTAGATCTTTTTCATCATCTCCGGGGAGATGCCCGTTCCGGTGTCCGAAACGGTCAGGGCAATTGCCTGACGTTCCGGGGCAACACGGGAGGAAAGAGTCATCTTTCCTCCGTTCGGCATGGCTTCCAGGGCATTCTGGATAAGATTGAAAAGGGCAGTCTGAACGCGGTAGGGATCCACATGTAAAGGTGGGATATCCGGGGCGATCTGAACGACCAGGTCCACTTCTGATTTTGCGATCATCGGTTCGACGAGGGGCAAAGTATCGTCGAAGAGGGTTTTTACGGTAAGGGATTCGAAATGCGGTTCCGGCAGACGGGTTGCCCGGCGGACATTCTGAATGACCGAATTGAGCCGCTGCGTCTGCTGGAGGATGACCTCCAGCTTACGGGCGACATCCGGCGGCCAGTCCTCCCGTTCCAGAAGGAGCTGGGTCATGCCGGCCACGGAATGCAGGGGGGTTCCCAAATCGTGGGCCAGCGTCGCCGTCAGGTATCCCAGGGCATTCAACTGCTGAAGCTGGTTGACCTGGCTCTGCAACTGCACAACCTTGAGCGTGGCTTCCTTGACCCGGAGTTCCAATCCCCTGGTTAGTTCCTGATTCTGGCCAATGAATTTTTCTATCTCATCGGCCATCACATTGAAATGATCCGCCAGTTGCCCCCATTCATCCAGAGAGTCAATGGGGATGCGTTTGGCCTGTTTTCCCGTGCGGAAGTCATCGATGGTTGCAATAATCCGGGACAGAGGTCTGCCGATCAAAAAACCATAGCTCGTTGCCATGAGGAGCAGGATAACGGCGAGCAGCCCCAGCGTACTGAAAAAGAGCATCCACCTGGCGCGGGCGAGGATTTCCGTATTGGACTGGGAAAAGAGAATGACGCCGATCATGGTCTGTGACGCAGGGCCCTTTTCCGACGGGACGGGATAGAGCAGGCCAAGGGCGGATCCCGCTTCCGTCTGCAGGGTGTAATGATGCTTTACCCTCTTTTCGGCCGTCTCGTTGATGAGATTTTCCGGCCATTCATAAGCCACGCGTCCGGCACCGGCGATATAATCGATGTCATCTCGGGACCGGGAGATGATGTCGATACGGGCCAGCCGGAGATCCGTCGAGATATGATCCTTTAAAGCCGTATCCAGGGCGGAAAGACCCCGTCGGGTGGGAAAACGCTGGTAGAACGTGCTCAAGGTCTCGGCAATGCCGTTGAGTCTTTTGTACTGCTGTTCCTTTAAAATCTCATCCAGCACACTGAGCTGCATCCATCCCCAGAAGGCCATGGTGATGGCGAGGCCGACAAGGGTGACGATCATCATTCGCGTTTTCAATGTCATTGTTCTGATTTACTCCAGATATATCCGGCCTGAGGACTTCTTTTTCCAATTCCACATCATTGGAATTTCATCCCCCCGTTGTTTCTTTTACAGGAAAAAGGAGGGAGTTTCATGTAAAAAGAGAGGCACGAGGGGAAATTCCCTCGTGCCTCTCTTGGGCACATCAACTTGAAATCTGTGAAATTATTTTGCAGCGGGGGCGGCTTCAGCCGGGGCAGCCTTCTTCTCTTCAGCAGGCTTTGCGGCTTTCTTGGCGGCCTTCTTCTTGGTGGCCTTCTTCTTCGCCGGGGCCTTTACTTCCTTCTTTGCTGCTTCAGGTTTTGCTGCTTCAACCTTTGCCGGTTCTTCCTTTACGGGCGCGGCGGCCTTCTCAGCTGCAAATGCCGATGAACAGAACAGAAAAACCAAACCGACGACAAACACCATAGCCTTCTTCATTTTATACTTCTCCTTTTCACTTTTTTATTTGCTGTCTCCTCATGGAGCAGCTTTATTATCCATGAATTCCTCATGGATTATCTCACTTTGCGGGAGCAGATCCCTTCTGGGGGGGGATGCCGGGTTCTGCTTTTTCACCAGGCAGTACGATCTTCTTTAAAGGTTTTACTCTTCGCTGCAGCGTGATCTCTTTCAAAACGTTTTTCTCGTCCTTGGTAATATACCGAACGACAACCTTATCCCCGACCTTGAATTTGGTTATGGGCTTTTCCAGAACGAATTCAAATGTTTCTACGGTTCCTTTAACGGTACGCTCAATCTTCAACAGGGTGTCCGTGACCTCAACGACCTTGCCCGTCGTTTTCATTTTGACGACTTTAATGGAACTCGCCTTTGTCTGTTCGGATTCAGGAGTACCCGGAACTGCCTGATCACCGGCAAAAGCCACGGCGCAGAAAAGAAAGGCCAAGCCGATGATCCATCCAGCCATTCGCTTCATGTTCGGGTTGTCTCCTTAAAATCAATTTTGCTCGCTCTAAAGCATCGGGTGTGCCATTTTTTAAGATAATAAAAAATGAGTGTTAAAGGATTGAATTTGTGAGGGGAATCGGAAATACCCTCACAAAGGTGGATCAGGCATTGGTTATAAAGTTGATGAATTTCTCCCCACTGACTGGGGAATAATTAACCAGAGGATGGCCGAGAGGCATCTTGTTCAGAAATCCAACGGTAGATCCGGCAATGGAAAAAAAAGAAAAATGCCACAGCGCCGCCTTGGCCGATCAGTCTGCGGGCGATCCTCCGGACCTCTTTCTGTTGACTGACCTTTCTGTCCGCCAGATAGATTCCCAGCAGACCGCGATTGATCAGCCGATGAAAGGGGGCGTAAGGAAGATGCGAAATGCTTTGGTCCGCCCGGTTGTAAAAAAATTTCAGCCGTTCTTCCAGTGTCTTCGTATCCGGGTAAAAGGAGCAGAAATTCAGATCTCCGCCATGGTGGTCTTCCTCCTGGTCAATGAGATAATCCAGGAGGATGTGCAGCCCCTGAACCCAGGGGAAATAGGCCCTTTGAATGCGTTGCGAAAGGTCCTTGTCAAAGTCCCGCTGGAAGGCGGAAGCGGTGAGGCAGAAGATTCCCAGAGTCGATCCCGTGCAGGCGGAAAACTCATACCAGGTCATTTGGGACAGATAATCCGGATGGTCGAGAAACATTTTTTCCAATCGCCGAATGCGCTGATCCTTCCGGACGTGCTTATGCACCTGCAACTCGCGGTAATGGCCTGCCAGTTCATATAAAGCCGGGGCGATCAGAGGGTAGGTGGGAAGCTTGTCCAGGATCTCCTGACAGGTTTTGACCAGCGCTGCCAGGTATCCTCCATCATTCTGCTCCTGATGCAGGGCATAGTAATTGTCCAGGGATGCCGAGGGCGTAAGGGCGTGGAACATGGACGAGTGAAGGGTTCGGAAGTCCTCGGGGTCAAGGGACGTACTGCGGTCGCAGAGGTTGTCCAGATAGTCGCTGATGGTCTGATAGGCGATGATGAAACGAAGGGTTTCGTCAAAATGAGGACCGGCCAACAGGGCATAGACGGCGCCGCCCTCACAGTGAAACGTCTTGGTCCGTATGCTCAGAAGAGCCTGCCGGCGCAGTTCGGGATCCGGGATGGCCGTGGCACGCTGCCGCCAGCCTTTCAGGTAATATTGAACCCGGGGCCGAACCTGCAGAAAAATTTTGGTGGTTAACGTTGTCAGGCGGGTCGGAATCTTCAAAGGTCCACTCCTCGGGAAGAGAAAGGCGAAACAGGCGGGAACGGGACTGGCCTCCTGCTGTTAAAGGCTTCCATGGCCTCGACCTGCAGTGCCTCTCCCATTCCCTTGTACTTGGGGGAAAAGTGGAAGAGGGAAAAACGCTTGACTGCCGCCTGCCGGGCCAGAAATCCCGCCTGCCTGGCGGTCAGGTGATACTTCAGCGTGGCTTTTTCAAGCTCTTCATGGAGGAAGGTCGCCTCGATGAAGAGCTGATCGGCGGAATCGGCCAGCTCAAGGATGCGCCGCACATTTTCGGGAGTGTAGATCGCGTCCGTCACGTAACAGATCCGCTGTCCCCGGGTTATCTTAACCGCTTTTTCCTTTAAAAATCCCAGGGGGAGGATTTTCTTACCCACCCGTCTTCCTCCGGATTTTCCCCAGATCCGGATGGGATAATCGTCGGGCTGGCCCTGCAGGATCGCTTCCTTGAGATCCATCAGCCAGGGACCGGTGGCGAGGCCAAGGTCTTCCAGTCCGTTTTTCAGGATGTTCAGCCGGCTTTTTTCTTCGAAGCAGAAGGCCAGGCAGGGGATGAGGTGGTTAAGAAAGGTGCCGCGTACGGAAAAAAAGGTTTCCTCCACAAGGGGTGCCGTTGCGGGGATTTCTTCTTCGCCAACCGGTTCGGGCCGAAAAGCGGCCCGGCAGCGATAGAGCCGGGATATGCGGTGGAAAGGGGAAAGCTCCGTCACCAACAGCTCGAAACCGTTGGAATAGTTTTTCACGAGGTTCCAGGTGTAACCCTGCAGCTTGCTTTCAACCTGGGAAAGAAAGCCGGGAGGGCCGAAGAGACGAATCCGCTGGTTTCTTCCCAGGCAGACCCTCAGGATCGTATCGAAACCGATAAAATGATCCACATGGGTATGCGATACAAAAATATGCCCGATCTTGAGCATTTCCCGGGGGGCCAGGGTATGAAGATCTCCGAGATCAAAAAGAACGGACTCGTGGCGGTATTTGCATTTGATCAGGACAGCGGGATCTCCGAAAGGATCGTTGACCAATGAGGTGGAATACACGGGTGCAGGCTTTCAAAGGAGATGCCGGGGCATCAGGGGATTCTCGCAAGAATCCGTTCAAAAAAGCTTTTCTTTTCTTTGGGGAAGTAGACTGTCCCCTCATAATCCACAATCAGCCTCCCGTCCAGATGGTCGAGTTCGTGCTGGGCAATGCGGGCAAGATAATCCTCGTACCGTTTGCTGATCCGGTTGCCTTTGAGATCGTAGGCCCGGACCTTGATTTCCGGGAAACGGTAGACCTCGACCTGGATATCCGGGCAGGAGAGACACCCCTCCGTCCCTTTGACCGGCTCCCCCCGGGTCTGCGTGATGCGGGGGTTGATGAGCAGATCGTAGTCCTTTTCCTTTTTGGACCAGCCTTCTTCGTCAAATCCCTTGTTGCGGAAGATGACGATCTTACGGTTGATTCCAATCTGGGGTGCTGCCAGACCCAGGGCGCCGTCCAGCTCCAGAAAGGCGTCAACCAGGGTTTGTATCTGCTCCCGGGCCTCGCGGCTCAGGGGAAGAGGGAAATCTGTCGATGGCGTGCGCAGAATGCGCGTTTCTTCCTCGGTAAGGGCTATCTCATCCCAGAGGGTTAACACTTTGTGACTCAAAGACTTCATGGACTGCCTCGAAAAGTTTCTATCAGTATTTTCCTATAACATCTCAGGGCAACCATTTCAAGGATTGTCATGACGACAATATCCTTGATAATCTTTTTTCGATCTGTTAGCGTTTTGCCGCTTGCAGAAGAAGGGCTTATTCCGCCTTTCAGAAAGAACAGTCGGCAAACCGGAAAATAAACGTGATTCCATCCTTGGTCGGTTATATGGCCCGGCGGAACTTTTCGCGGGTTATGCGCTTCGAGGAAGGTCAAAGGCCTTCCCTTCCCGCCGTGTCGTCGGGTGAACCGCGTCTCCTCTACCTTCATGTCCCTTTCTGCGAACGGCTCTGCCCTTACTGTTCATTCAACCGGTTTGTTTTCGAAGAGGGGCGCTGCCGGGAGTATTTTTCCGCTCTCCGCAAAGAAATCCGTCTCTATAAGGAAAAAGGCTACAACTTCGGCGGGGTTTATGTCGGCGGGGGGACCCCCACACTCCTTCTGGACGAACTGGAAGAGACCCTGGATCTGGTCCGCCGGTGTTTTTCCATTCGAGAGGTATCCGTCGAGACCAATCCGAACCATCTCGTTCCCGAGCGGCTGGAGCGGCTGAGCCGGATCGGAATCAACCGCCTTTCCGTGGGGATTCAGAGTTTCAATGACGATCTGCTGAAAGCCATGGACCGGTATGACAAATACGGAAGCGGCGCCGAGATTGTCGAAAGGCTCAAGCAGGCGCAGGGGCGCTTTGACACCCTGAACGCAGATATGATCTTCAATTTTCCTTCTCAGGATATGGCCATGCTGGACCGGGATCTGGATATCCTTCTCGATCTGGGTGTGGATCAGGTCACCTGGTATCCCCTCATGGTTTCCGACTCGACGCGGCAACTGGTCACCCGGACATTGGGGGCTGTCGGCAAGGGAAGGGAAAAGGCGTTCTACGAACGGATACGGGAGAGGTTAGGCCGGGAGTACCGGTTTTCCTCAGCCTGGTGCTTTTCCCGCAAGGGGACCATGATCGATGAGTATATCGTGGATTATGACGAGTACGCGGGCCTGGGGAGCGGCTCCATCGGCTATCTGGACGGCGTCTGCTATGCCAACACCTTTGATCTTGCCGAGTACTGCAAGCGGCTGAGCCGGGGTGAACTGCCGCTGATGGCCGCCCGGACCTTTACCCTGGAAGAGCGGATGCGCTATGATTTCGTCATGAAGCTCTTTTCGACAAAACTCAACCATTCCCAGTTGATGGCAAAATACGGCGGTCACCTGTCCCCGAGGCTCTGGCTGGATCTCATCCTTTTCCGGCTGGTCGGCGCCTTGAGGTATTCAGAGCCGGACTGGCGGTTGACCAAGTGGGGCTGCTATCTCTGGGTGGTCATTATGAGAGAGTTCTTTACTGCGGTGAATAATTTCCGTGACTTCTGCCGGGCAGAGGGCCGCGGAGGGGATATGCCTCTGGTCAAAATTCAGGAGTGAGTCCATGAATGAACAGATCCAGACATTGCTGCGGGGACTTCCGAAAATCGATGAAATTCTCCTGATTCTGGAAAAACGGAATGTGGAGGGGCGCGCCCCCCGGGAAGTGGTCCGGGCGGCCTGCCGGGAGGCGGTGGAGGATCTGCGGCGATCGATTCTTTCCAAGAAAGGCGATGGGGGAAAGATGCGCCTCCCCTTGGCCACGGAAATCGCCGACCTCGTAGAAAGGCGCATGGATGCCCTGCACCGCCCCCGTCTCAAGCGCGTCATCAATGCCACAGGGGTGATTCTGCATACGAACCTGGGGCGGGCGCCACTCTGCCGGGAAGCGAGAGATCAGCTGCTGTCCGTGGCGGAAGGTTACTCCAATCTGGAATACGATCTGGCCAGGGGCGAGCGGGGAAAACGCTATGACGCCGTTCGGGAGCTGCTTTGTCTCCTGGCCGGGGTTGAGGATGCCCTGGTGGTCAACAACAATGCCGCCGCGGTGCTTCTGGCGCTCAATACCCTGGCGGAGGGCCGGGAAGTGATCGTATCCCGGGGGGAACTCGTGGAAATCGGAGGAGAATTCCGCGTCCCGGAGATCATGGAAAAGAGTGGCGGCCGGCTTCGGGAAGTGGGAGCAACCAACCGGACCCGTCTGGCGGATTACGAACGGGCCATTTCCCCCGAGACGGGACTGATCCTCAAGGTTCATTCCAGCAATTTCAAAATGGTGGGCTTTACGGAGGAGACGTCCCTGGAAGAGCTGGTGGCGCTGGGGAAAAAGCATTCCCTCCCGGTCATGTATGATGTGGGCAGCGGATGCTTTCTCGATCTTGCGGAATATGGCCTGCCCGGTGAGCCCGTCGTCAGGGAGGTAGCCGCCAGCGGCGTGGATGTCCTGACCTTCAGCGGCGATAAAATGCTGGGCGGGCCGCAGGCGGGAATCATCCTGGGACGGCGCAATCTCCTCGAGAAAATTCAGCGGAATCCCCTGAATCGGGCCCTGCGGATCGATAAAATGACCCTGGCTGCACTGGAGGCAACGTTGAGGGTCTATCTGAATCCGAAGGAGGCGGTGAACCGGCTGCGGATTCTCAAGGCCCTGACGGAACCCCTGAACGATGTGACCCGGCGGGCCAGGAAGCTGTTGGGGATGCTGAAGCGGGTTTTGCCGACTTCTTTCTCTTGCGCACTGAGGCCGGGCGTTTCGATGGTCGGGGGCGGGGCCCTGCCCGGAATGGAAATTCCAACCACGATGGTGGGGATCCGGATGTCCGGATTCTCCGCGGGGCGTCTCGAAGAGCGCCTGCGCCGACTGGATGTCCCGATTATCGTCCGGGTGGCCAACAATGAACTCCTCCTGGATCTCCGCACGATCGCCGAGGATGAACTGAAGCTGATCCGCGAAGGCTTGCTCTCTCTTGCTGAAAACCCCTGAAGAAGATTCGCCATGAAGGACGGGACGATATTCCGGACTTATCCCGTGAACGGGGCGGAGGGCGGCCTGCGGCTGGATGTCTTTCTGACCCGGCAGAGAACCGACCTTTCCCGGGCCCGGCTGCAGCGGCTTATTGACGAGGGTCGGGTTGCCATAGGCGGGATAACGGCGATTCGGGCAAGCCAGAAACTCCGTGCCGGCGATGTCGTGGCGCTGGAAGAACCGCAAGCCGTTCCTCTGGGGCTGGTTCCTCAGGATATTCCCCTTTCCATCCTTTATGAAGATCATGACCTGCTCGTGCTGGACAAGCCGGCCGGCTTGGTCGTCCATCCCGCTGCCGGTCATGCCGAGGGCACCCTTGTCAACGCCCTTTTGTACCACTGCCGGGATTTGTCGGGTATCGGCGGCGTTTTGCGCCCCGGGATCGTCCACCGGCTGGACAAGGACACCTCCGGTCTGCTGGTGGTGGCCAAAACGGATCTGGCTCATTCGGGGCTGGCGGCCCAGTTCAAGAGACATCAGGTCGGAAAGACCTATTTCGCCCTCGTTTATGGCGATCCCCGGGAGGATCAGGGGCTGATCGACCTGCCGGTCGGACGGCACCCGGTTGAACGGAAAAAAATGTCGACGAAGAGCCGGCGAGGAAAAGAGGCGGTAACCTCCTGGAAGATTGCCGAACGGTTCGGTGTGGCGGCGCTCCTGAGCGTGGACATAAAAACGGGACGGACCCACCAGATCCGGGTTCACCTGGCGGCGATTGGGCATCCGGTGGTGGGGGATTCGGTTTATGGAGGATCGAGGCGGCTTTCCGCCATCGGGGATCCGGTTGTCAAGACCCTTCTGAAAGGGATGGACAGGCAGGCCCTCCATGCGGCGCGTCTCTCCTTTGTCCATCCCGGAACCGGCAGGACCATGGAGTTTTATGCGCCTCCTCCTCCGGACATCGCGGAACTCTGCACCGTTCTCCGGGAGCATGGTTCTGCCCGGCCGTAAAAAAATTTTCATCGATTCAAATTCCATTCAGTCAAAGGAAACGCAGCATTCGTTAAAGCATCGCCAAGTAGAATTTCAAGGAGGAGACTTGTTTCCGATCGCTCAAAGGGAGTCCGTAACCTTTCTGCAAGCTGAGAATTTCCTGGATTTCGAATTCCTGATCCACGCCTTCTGCTCCCGCCGGGGTGGTGTCAGCCATGGAGCCTTTTCGTCCTTGAACATGACCACAGCACAGGGGGACGAAGCGGGAAAGGTTGAAGAAAACTGGAAAATTCTCAGCCGCTCCTTTGACATTCCGGTAGAATCCTTTTTGGTCCTGGACCAGGTGCACAAAGATGAGGTCCTCGTCGTCAGGGAAGATCCCGATCCGGCATCGGACAGGCCGGTTCCTGTCTGTGATGCCTGCGTAACGCAGCTCCCGGAGGTGGCCCTCTGTATTCGCACCGCTGACTGTGTGCCGATTTTTCTTCTGGACCCCGGTAGGCGAGTTGTTGGCGCGATTCATGCAGGATGGGGAGGGACGGCGCTGCAAATTACCGCCAGGGTCATTGACGTCATGATCAGGGAGTTTCAATGCCGTCCTGCGGAAATTCTGGCGGCTATCGGTCCTTCCATCGGGCCATGCTGTTATGAAGTGGATCGTCGGGTCTATCTGGCGATGCGTCACCATGCCGGATCCAAAAAATTTTTCCGTACCGCATCCCGCTCTGAAAAATGGAACTTGGATTTGCCCCTGGCAAATCTGCATCAGCTTCTCGAAAAAGGGTTGCGCAGGAAAAATATTGCATCGTCCGGCCAGTGTACCTTCTGCAATCCCGATTTATTCTTTTCTCACCGGAGGGATCTAGGAGTGACCGGACGACACGTAAATTTTATTATGCTGAAAAAAAGTTGAAACATACGGAATATAAAATATTTCTTGACATCACCAGGGGATTGTAATAATGCTGCGACTCTGAGAAAGGATTATGTCAAGCCCTTCCGCATGGATTATTTCCTGAGTTCAGAATAGCAATCTATTACATTAATCCACGTTCCTCAAATTTCGCTCGTTGCAAATAAAGTCATACTTTTCCCGACAAGAAATGTTTTATTTATGGAGCATTGGCGAGCTGCAGGGTTGGAGCTGTGTCCGTGTGCAGCGCCTATGTATTTCCCTCGGGATAATCGTAAGATAATCGTAAGGATAAGAATATGAATATTGAAGAAATCAAAAGACAGCCGATCAGCGAACTGGCCCATCTTGCCAAGGAGTTGAATGTAGTCGGCGCCAGCGGAATGAGAAGACAGGATCTCATCTTCGCAATCCTACAGGCTCAGGCGGAAAAAAATGGGATGATCTCCGGGTCGGGCGTCCTGGAAATCCTTCCCGATGGGTTCGGCTTCCTCCGGGCTGTCGATTACAATTATCTGCCCAGCCCCGATGACATCTATATTTCTCCTTCACAGATCCGGCGCTTCAATCTCCGGACCGGGGACACGATCTCCGGGGAGGTCAGACCGCCAAAGGAAGGCGAAAAATATTTCGCCTTGCTCAAGGTTGACACCATCAACTATGAAGCTTCCGAATTCGCCCGCGACAAAATTCTCTTCGACAATCTGATTCCCGTCTATCCCCATGACAAATTGAATCTGGAAGGCGATTCTGAAAATTATTCGACACGGATCATGGATCTTTTCACCCCCATCGGCAAGGGTCAGCGGGGGCTGATCGTGTCGCCTCCCCGGGCAGGCAAGACGGTTCTCCTCCAGGACATTGCTCACAGCATCACGGCGAATCACAAAGAGGTCATTCTTATGGTGCTGCTGATCGACGAGCGGCCGGAGGAAGTGACCGACATGCAGAGAAGCGTCAATGGAGAGGTGATTTCCTCTACCTTTGACGAACCGGCGACCCGACATGTCCAGGTTGCCGAGATGGTCATTGAGAAGGCCAAGAGACTGGTCGAGCACAAGCGGGACGTGGTCATCCTCCTGGACAGCATCACGAGGTTGGCCAGGGCTTATAATACCGTCGTTCCTCCCAGCGGGAAGGTGCTTTCCGGCGGTGTGGATTCCAATGCCCTCCACAAACCCAAACGGTTTTTCGGGGCCGCCCGGAACATCGAGAACGGAGGCAGCCTGACCATCATTTCCACGGCGCTGATCGACACGGGCAGCCGCATGGATGAGGTCATCTTCGAAGAGTTCAAGGGGACGGGCAACATGGAACTGCATCTGGATCGCCGGATTGCGGATCGGCGCGTCTTTCCGGCCTTTGATCTGATCCGTTCCGGCACCCGGAAAGAGGAACTTCTGACTGCAAAGAATAATCTCAATCGAATCTGGATTCTGCGCAGGCTTCTCCAGGAGATGAATCCAGTGGATGCCATGGAGTTCATCATCGACAAGATGCGGAAGACGGAGACCAACCAGGCTTTTCTGGATTCCATGAATTCATGAGGATTGATAAAAATCCTTGAATTTATAAGCCGGATGATTATAATCCCTCAAAAATTCAACAGCAGTACGAAGCCTGAATGCCCGGCATTTCCGGGAGAAACAGCGGAATTCAAAATTAGGGAGGTTTGGACAAGATTATGAAAGAAGGAATTCATCCTGACTATAAAGAGACAACCATTACCTGCGTCTGCGGGAATGTGATTGAAACCCGGTCAACAAAAAAAGACATCAAGGTGGAAATCTGTTCCCAGTGTCATCCCTTTATCACCGGGAAGCAAAAGATTATTGACACGGCCGGCCGTGTGGAACGGTTCAACCAGAAATACGCGAAACGCAACGAAAAAAAGGCGTAGCTGCGAGCTTTTTCCTTTATCATTCCAATTTCAGATCAAAGATGGTATTCGAGGCCGTTAAGTAAAGGCGACACCGGGGTGCCGCGGTGTGCAGCCAAGGGCTGGCAGGCGAAAGCGTCCATGCGGAGGGTGCATCGATCCGAAATTGGAAGAAAACGGTGCGGTGACTTCCTCGATTTCTGGAGAACTCGGGGAATACGCCGAAGCGTAGAACAGTTTTCCCTCCTTAGGCAAGAAAAATACCTCTTCGTGAATTTTCTTGGATTTCTCTGAAAAGACCTGCAAGGCTGAGCTCTTCTTGCGGAGGATATCGATCCGTCCCAGCAGATGCCGCCTAAAATAATGTAAAGAAACGGAAATCATGTTTAGTAAGCTGAAAGATGTTGAGTCGCGCTACCAGGAACTGGAAGAACTTTTGAGCGACCCGGCCGTTGTAAGCCGGCAGAGCCTGTATCAGAAGTATGCCAAGGAACATGCGGATCTTCGTGATCTTGTGGACGCTTACCGGAAATATGAGAAAGTTGCTCAAGGCATTGAGGAAGGGCAGCAGCTTCTGCGCGGGGATGATGAGGAACTGAAGGAAATTGCCCGGGAGGAATTGCCGGAACTCCGGCAGCAATTGGCTCAGCTGGAAGAAAGAATGAAGATCCTTCTGCTTCCCAAGGACCCCAACGATGAACGGAATGTCTTTCTGGAAATCCGGGCCGGGACGGGGGGAGACGAGGCGGGTCTCTTCGTGGGCGATCTTTTCCGGATGTATGCCCGTTATGCGGAAGAACGACGGTGGAAAGTGGAAGTGATCAGCAGCACACCGTCCGGCGGCGTCGGAGGATTCAAGGAAATCATCGCCTCTCTTGCCGGTCAGGGGGCCTACAGCCAGTTGAAGTACGAAAGCGGGGTCCACAGGGTGCAGCGCGTGCCCGTGACTGAAGCCCAGGGGCGGATTCACACCTCGGCGGTGACCGTCGCGATTCTGCCGGAAGCGGATGAGGTCGAGGTCACCATCGATCCCAATGATCTGCGCATTGATGTCTTTCATTCCAGCGGCCATGGGGGGCAGAGCGTCAATACCACCGATTCCGCCGTGCGGATTACCCATCTCCCCACAGGGCTGGTGGTAAGCTGCCAGGACGAAAAGTCGCAGCTCAAGAACAAGGCCAAGGGGATGAAGGTCCTGCGGGCCCGCCTCCTGGATATCATGGTCAAAAAACAGAATGCCGAGATCTCGGAGGCCAGAAAAAGTCAGGTCGGCAGTGGCGATCGGAGCGAAAGAATCCGGACCTACAACTTTCCTCAGGGACGCGTTACGGATCACCGGGTGGGTTTGACCCTCTACAGCCTGGAGAATATCCTGGGGGGAGGCATTCAGGAGTTCGTCGATGCCCTGACGGCTCATTTTCAGGCAGAGGCCCTGAAGCAATCCACGGGTTGATCCTGGCGAAAGGGCCCCTTCTCTACGGCAAAGATGACGATTGAACAACAGATTGAAAGCGCAGCAGAAGTCTTCCTGTCTTCGGGGTTGACGACCCCCCGGCTGGACGCGGAGGTCCTGCTGGCCTCTTACCTGAAGAAAGACCGGACCTGGCTTTTTGTCCATTCCGATCGGGACCTGAGCGTTCCGGAGGCGGAAGGGTTCCGTTGCTGGGTGGCAAGACGGCAGGAGGGGGAACCGGTGGCCTATCTTGTCGGGCATAAGGAATTCTGGTCGCTCGATTTTGCCGTGGATCCCCGGGTCCTGATTCCACGTCCGGATACGGAAGTCCTGGTGGAGGAAGTACTGAAAACGCTGGCTCTGCAAGGAATATTTTCCCCGGACATTCTCGATCTGGGAACGGGGAGCGGGGCGATTGCCATCGCCCTGGCCTCCGAATTGCCCGAGGCCCGGATTACGGCGACGGATCTTTCCCGCGAGGCCCTTGCCGTTGCCGCCGGGAACGCCGAACGGAATTTGCCGGTCGGCCGGATTAAATTTTTCCAGGGGAATCTCTTCGCCCCGGTAAAGGGTTTCTTTGATGCCATCGTTTCCAATCCCCCTTACATCGCCGCGGGGGAATATTCTAAGTTATCCAGGGAAGTGAGAAATTTCGAACCCCGGGAGGCCTTGCTCGCCGGGGAGGACGGCCTGGATTTTTATTCGATAATCATTCCGCAGGCCGCCTTTTTCTTGAAACCGGAGGGGTGGCTCCTGTTGGAAATCGGGCATGATCAGAAGGAACTTGTCGAGGGACTGTTCTCGCGGTCCGGTTTGTATCGGGATGTAACGTTCCGGAAGGATTATGCGGACCGCTGGCGGGTCGCGAAGGCAAGAAGAAAAGAGGAAGCCTGTGGATAAAATCATCATTGAAGGGGGAAGACCGCTGGCGGGAGAGGTTCGGGTCAGCGGGGCCAAGAATGCCGCGCTTCCCATCATGGCCGCGTCCCTCCTGACGGAAGGCTGGAACACCTTCTCCAATATACCGGACCTGATGGACATCCGGACCACGAGAAAACTCCTTCAGAGTCTCGGTGTGGTCATTGAAGGAACCTCGGGAACCGTCCGTCTCAACGCCAGCGAGATTTCGAATATTGAAGCGTCCTATGACCTTGTGAAAACGATGCGGGCCTCCATCCTGGTTCTGGGTCCCCTGGTGGCCCGCCTCGGAATCGCCCGCGTGTCCCTGCCCGGCGGTTGCGCCATCGGGGCCAGGCCCGTCAACCTCCATATCAAGGCCCTCCAGGATATGGGGGCGGAGGTGGCGCTGGCGGACGGCTATGTGGAGGCCAAAGCGAAAAGGCTGAAGGGAGCGCCCATTTACTTTGAAATCCCGACAGTCGGAGGAACGGAGAACATCATGATGGCCGCGACGCTGGCCGACGGAGTCACCCTCTTGAAGAATGCGGCCCGTGAGCCGGAAATCGTCAATCTGGCCGAGGTCCTGAACGGAATGGGCGCCAGGATTTCCGGAGCCGGAACGGATGAAATCCGCATCGAAGGGGTGGAACGTCTCCATTCCGTAGAGGCCGAAGTCATTCCGGACCGGATCGAAGCGGGCACCTATATGATCGCGGCGGGGATTACCGGGGGGGACATTCGGGTGATGGACTGTAACCCGATTCATCTCTGCGCCCTTGTCGAGAAGCTGAGAGATGCGGGCATGATCGTCGAGCCGGTCGATGGGGGAGTGCGGGCCGCGGGCAATGGAAAAATTCGAAGCGTGGACATCAAGACCCTGCCGCATCCGGGGTTTCCGACGGATTTGCAGGCGCAGATGATGTCCATGATGGCCGTGGCCGAGGGACTCAGCGTCATTACGGAAACGGTCTTTGAAAATCGGTTTATGCACGTGGGAGAGCTGATGCGCATGGGCGCCGACATCCACATTCAGGGACACAGCGCCATTGTCAAGGGGGTGAGTGCCCTGAAGGGCGCCCCGGTCATGGCCACGGATCTCCGGGCGTCGGCTTCCCTGATCCTGGCTGCCCTGGCCGCCCGGGGAACAACGGAGTTGTCGCGAGTGTATCACCTTGACCGGGGCTATCAGGATATCGAAAAGAAATTTTCGGCCCTGGGCGCCGGCATTCGGAGAGTATCGGGGTCATCATGAAGATTGCAAAAACAACGGATTCGGATTTTGAGGCCCTGTTTCGCCGGATTACCGGACGGGGTCGGGTTTTTGATGAAGATCTCTGGAGAGTGGTCAAGGAGATTGTCGATGACGTGGCCCGGAGGGGGGACGCGGCCCTTTTTGACCGCACCGAGCGGCTGGACGGCTACGTCCTGACGGCGGAAACTGTGGCCGTTTCAGAGAACGAACTGGAAAAGGCGGCTGCCCGGGTCGAAGCCTCGGATCTGGCCATTTTGCGACAGGCGGCGCAGCGGATCGAATCCTTTCATCGTCACCAGATTGCCGAAAGCTGGACCGTATCCGAGAAGCCCGGCGCAACCCTCGGCCAGCGGATCCTCCCTTTAGAGCGGGTGGGAATTTACGCGCCGGGGGGATTGGCTTCCTATCCTTCCACCGTACTCATGGCGGCTATCCCGGCAAAGATTGCCGGTGTTCAGGAAATTCTTCTGGTCAATCCTTCCAAGGGAGGGAAGATCCAGCCCCTGATTGCGGCGGCGGCGAAACTGTGCGGCATCGATCGCATCTTCAAGATCGGGGGCGCTCAGGCTGTGGCCGCCCTTGCTTATGGTACGGAAACGATTCCCCGGGTGGACAAGATCGTCGGACCGGGAAACGCCTATGTGGCCGCGGCAAAAAAAATGGTTTTCGGTCAGGTTTCCATTGACATGATTGCCGGGCCCAGTGAAATTCTGATCATTGCGGACAGCTCGGCGCAACCCGAGCTGATTGCCGCGGATCTCCTTTCTCAGGCGGAGCATGATGAAATGGCCAGCGCCATCCTGTTGACGCCGGATGAAGCCCTGGCCCAGACCGTATCTGTCGAGGTCGAGCAGCAATTGAAGCGCCTGCCCCGGCGGGCGATTGCCGAGCGATCCCTCGAGGCCTTTGGAGCCATCCTGGTTACGGAGGATCTTGAGCAAGCCGTGGCGGTGGCCAACCGCTTCGCCCCGGAGCATCTCGAACTGATGGTGGCAGATCCCTGGACTCTGCTGGAGGGCATTCGGCATGCCGGTGCGGTCTTCCTGGGTCATTATACCCCCGAGGCGCTTGGGGACTATATCGCCGGACCCAATCATGTGCTTCCCACGGGAGGAACCGCCCGATTTTCCTCGGCTCTGGGTGTCTATGATTTTGTGAAGCGGATCAGTGTCCTTTCCTTCAGCCGGGAGGCGCTTGAGGAAGTCGGGCCGCAGGCAGCCCGCTTTGCCCATCTGGAGGGTCTTGACGCCCATGGAAATTCAATTTCCTTGAGATTAACTGGAAAAAATCCTTGACAAAAGCATCCTCTTGAATAAGATAGGCAAGCTTTTTCCTCGATTTTCTAGGCGGGCGTAATTCAGCGGTAGAATGTCAGCTTCCCAAGCTGGACGTCGTGGGTTCGAGTCCCATCGCCCGCTCCATTATATTTCCCTTTGGGTGATGTGAAATGTCGGAGAAAGCAGGTGTGTCTGTTGCCGCGGTGTTGTTTGGGAACCTTCGTAAATCGTTGTTGGATCTTCTAGAGTGGGCTGTCGCCCACTTTTTTGTTTTATGCGGCTCTCCTTCATACCGAGTTGCATTCAAAAGGATAACAAGGCGGCAAGGAGAAGGCGACGCAGTCGTATGAAGATACGTCAAGGAGCCGACGACGAAGCCAACGCAGTTAGCCGAATGAAGACAGCTTGGTATTAGAGCAGCATCTTTCGAACGGACATATGGTCAGTGAATATGGAAAAAAACTCCGGGAGGACATCTGGCATCTGGCTGAACCGGTGCTGGAGTCTGAAGGCCTCGAACTGATCCAGGTCGAGTGTTTGCGAATGAAGACCCGGTGGCTGATTCGGATTTATATGGATCGAGACGGCGGGGTTACCCTGGACGATTGTTCCGGGATCAGCAATCAGCTCGGTGATATCCTGGATGTTCATGATCTCCCTCCGGGTCCGTATACCCTGGAGGTGTCGTCGCCCGGTCTGGATCGACCCCTTGTCCGGGACAAGGATTTTATCCGTTTTCAGGGGTGTGATGTGAGCGTCCGGCTGGAAGAGAAGGTGGAGGGTATCCGCCATTTCCGGGGAAGGCTGGTGGCGTTCCGGGAAGAGGAGGGCCGGAAAATGCTGGTGATCGAGATGGCTTCCAAACTTTACCATGTCCCGAGGGATCTGGTTGTCAAAGCGAATCTGGTCTATCGGTTCGATTGAGATTCTTCCGGTTGGGACAAGCGGCAAAGGCGGCGCTGCCGGTCCATCGGCTGATAAGGCGTCAGGGTGGATCAATTAAAATTTAAACTTGCATGAATAACCGTTCGTATTGCGCTCTCTGCCACCGGTAAAGGTGGCCGTAAAAAGCGTTTTAAATAGAGAGGTGGAGGAAAATTTCATGGTTCCGGAACTTAAACGTCTGATCGAGCAGATGGGTAAGGATAGAGGACTGGATAAAGGGATCATCATCGAGGCCCTTGAAACGGCGATGCTGACGGCAGCGCGCAAGAAACTCGGGCCCCACGTGGATATTGAAGCTCATTACAACGAAGATGTGGGCGAGATCGAAGTCTTCCAGTTTAAAACGGTGGTGGAGAAGGTTACGGATCCGGATATGCAGATTTCCATTGCGATTTCCCACCGGGATCTTGATGAGGAGGCGGAGCTGGGTGACAGTCTGGGGATGAAGATCGATACAAGCACCTTCGGCCGCATTGCCGTTCAGACCGCCAAGCAGATCATCGTGCAGAGGGTGAAGGACGCCGAGCGGGACAATGTCTATGATGAATACAAAGATCGCAAGGGCGAACTGGTCAACGGTTTTGTTCAGCGTTTCGAAGCAGGGAGCATCATTGTCAATCTGGGCAGGGCGGAAGGGGTGATTCCCGTATCCGAACAGATTCACCGGGAGTCTTACAAGCGGGGAGACCGTATCCGCAGTTTCATCTATGATGTAAAAAAGGTTTCCAAGGGACCGCAGATTCTTCTTTCCCGGACGCATCCCAATTTTCTGAGAGCGCTTTTCGAAGTGGAAGTCCCGGAGATTGACGAAGGATTGATTGATGTCATCAATGTCTCCCGGGAACCGGGCAAACGGGCGAAGATTGCCGTAAGGACAAAGGACAAGGACATCGATCCCGTCGGGGCCTGCGTCGGCATGCGCGGGGCGCGTGTCCAGAGCGTTGTCCAGGAACTGCGGGGAGAGAAGATCGATATCATTCCCTATTCCGACGATGCCACACAGTATGTCAGCAGCGCCCTTTCACCGGCGAAGGTGGGTCACGTGGTCATGGATGAGGCGAATCATGCCATGGAGGTGGTGGTGCCGGATGATCAGTTGTCTCTTGCTATCGGGAAAAATGGGCAGAATGTTCGTCTGGCCGTGAAATTGACAGGGTGGAAAATCGACGTGAAAAGTGAATCGGCTGATGCCCAGAAAGAAAGTCCCGGTTACTCGGCCCTTCTGAAGATTTCCGGGATGGAAGAGGCGACCGCTGAACTGCTCTTCAACAAGGGAATCAAGAGTGTGGCAATGATCGCTTCGGCAGATCGGGAGATGCTGTCGTCCCTTATGGGGGTAGGCGATGCAACGGTGCAGCTCTGGATTGAGGAGGCAGGCAGGATTATCGATGAAGAGGTCGCAGCCCCGAGGGAATCCTGAGGAATTGAGAGTCATTAAAAAGGCAGCGGAGTAAAAAAATAGAAGCGTTGGGGGTTTCAAGCATGTCAAAAAAGAGGGTTTACGAGTTGGCCCGGGAGCTGGGTATCGACAATAAGGAGCTTATCTCTCGGTTGGAGAAACTCGGTATCACCGTGAAGTCCCACTCGGGAACGCTGGAAGACAACGAAGTGGATCGCGTTACAAAGGAATTTCACGCCCGGGGTTCCAAGGAGATGGTCGAGGAACGAATCAAGACGACCGTCATTCGAAGGAGAGCTGTTCCCGTTTCCAAGGAAGAAGAAATTGCCGAAATGCCCCCTGTAGAGACGGAAAAAGAGCTCCAGGTTGAAGCGCCGGAGAAACCTGCTCCTCCGGAAGAGGCGAAGCCCGTTGAAGTTGTCGAAGCCAAGCCGGTTATTCATGAGAAGGAACCTGCACCGGCTGTAAAAAAAACCCTGCCAACCCCCGTGATCCCCTCGAAAGAACCCGTTGCTCCATCCGTTCCTGAAATTTCCAAAGAAGAAAAGGTAGAAATTCCGGAGAAAATCAAGGAAGAAGCTAAGAGAGAGCCGATTGCTCCGGAACCGGAAAAAGCTCCTGTCGCGCCGAAGGGTGTCCCGGCAGAGGAAAAGGCGCCGGTCAGAGTGGAAGCGGCTGGAACGGTTGCCAGAGAGCCAGGAAAGATACAACCGACGAGAAGGGAAGTCAGGCCGCCGGTATCGCGTCCTCCTTCCGGAGGCGGAGCTCCGGCAAGGCAGGCGCCGCAACGGGAGGCGGTCAAAAAACCTGAGATTGGCGGTATTCCCAGGCCGGCTGCGCCTCCAGGAAGGGAAGCCCCGAAGGTTGAGGGAGAGAAGGCGAAGAAAAAAATAAAAACTCCCGATGAGGTGCCGATGCGGGAGCAGCCTCCTGCCAAAAAGAAGATCACTCTTCGTAAAGCTCCCGAAAAGAAGGACTTCCGCAAGGTCCTGGAAGAAGAGACTGTCGAACGGGGCGCCAAACCGGGTCGTTGGAAGGAAGAGAAAAAAGCGGCGCCGGTCAAGATGAAGAAGACGGAGATCACCGTTCCCAAGGCGATCAAAAGAAGAATCCGGGTTGGTGAGGCGATTACCGTCGGGGATCTGGCCAAGAAAATGGGGGTCAAGGCGAATGAAGTCATCAACAAGCTGATGCGGATAGGATTGATGGCGACCATCAACCAGTCGATTGACTTTGATGCCGCGACGCTCATTGCCACGGAGTTTGATTATCAGGTGGAACAGGCCGGGATGGAGTATGACGAGTCCATGTTCAAAGTCGAATCCGTTGTCGAAAATCTCAAACCCCGGGCACCCGTGGTGACAATCATGGGGCACGTGGATCACGGGAAGACCTCGCTGCTTGATGCCATCCGGAAAACGCGGGTTACGGAGGGAGAGGCGGGGGGCATCACCCAGGCCATCGGCGCCTACCATGTGAATCTCAAGGGGCGGGAAATCGTCTTCCTCGACACGCCGGGGCATGAAGCCTTTACAGCCATGCGCGCTCGAGGCGCTCAGGTGACGGATATCGTGGTGCTGGTTGTCGCGGCCGACGACGGGGTGATGGATCAGACCAAGGAAGCGATCAATCACTCCAAAGTTGCCGGGGTGCCCATCATTGTGGCCATCAATAAAATAGACAAGCCGGAGGCCGATCCGGGGAGAATCAAGCAGGCGTTGACGGAATACGGCCTTGTTCCGGAAGAGTGGGGTGGAGAGACCATCTTCAGCGAGGTATCGGCGAAACAGAAAATCGGCATCGAGGAGCTCCTGGAGCTTATCCTGCTCCAGGCGGATATCCTGGAGCTGAAGGCCGATCCGGATCGACCGGCCCGAGGAGTGGTGATCGAAGCCCGGCTGGATCGCGGCCGCGGTCCGGTGGCCACGGTTCTGATCCAGGAAGGAACCCTTCACGAGGGGGATGCCTTCGTCAGCAAGACGGAGTACGGGCGTGTCCGGGCCCTGAATGATGACCAGGGGCGGCGGATCAAGGAGGCCGGACCGGCCACTCCCGTCGAGGTGATCGGTTTTTCCCGGGTCCCCCAGGCCAGTGCGGAATTCAATGCCGTAGAGGATGAGAAGAAGGCCCGCAGCATCGGGGAATACTGGATGCGGAAAGAGCGGGAAAGGGAGCTTTCCGCGACCTCGAAGATCACTCTGGAGCAGTTGTATGAAAAGATGAAGGAAGGCGTGAAGGAGCTGAACGTCATCCTCCGGGCGGATGTGCAGGGATCGCTCGAAGCCCTGGCAGACGCCCTGACCAAACTGAACACCGAAGATATCAAGCTGAAGGTGATTCATGGTTCCACCGGCGCGATCACAGAAACGGATGTCATGCTGGCGTCGGCATCCAATGCCATCATCCTCGGCTTCAATGTCCGCCCCGATACCCGGGTGGTGGAACTGGCGGAGACGGAAGGCGTTGACATCAAACTCTACGATATCATTTACAATGTGATTGCCGATGTCCGGGCGGCCATGGAGGGGCTTCTGGAGCCGGAATACAAGGAAGTCGTCCTGGGACGCGCCGAAGTTCGGGATCTCTTCCGGGTCCCCAAAGTGGGCACCGTGGCGGGCAGCTTTGTGTTGGACGGTAAAGTGATTCGAAAGGCCAATGTCAAACTGGTTCGGGACGGTGTGACCGTTTTTGATGGGAAGATCGCTTCCCTGAGGCGGTTCAAGGATGATGTCAAGGAGGTTCTGGCCGGTTTTGAGTGCGGAATCGGCATCGATGGGTTCAATGATCTCCGGGTGGGCGACCTGATTGAAGCCTATGTCAGTGAAAAAGTGGAGCGTAAGCTGTAATCAGCTGGAAATCCCGGGTTAGAAGAAGTTCGTTGGTTCGGGGAGAAACACCGCTGCGATACAGGAGGGATGCCGAAGGGCAGGTTTTGCGATGGTCGTTGGATCTGGGCTGATTGAACTGTGGATTGTCGAGAGTCGATCTTTGAAGGAAAAAAGGGGGGTCTTGAAGCGGATCCTTCAGCGGACCCGGAATGCCTTCAATGTTTCCATTGCTGAAATCGGCGAAAACGACTCCTGGAAGCGGGCAAAAGTCGGATTTTGCGTCGTGGGAAACGATACGCGATACATAAATGGAAAGGTGGACCACATCCTTTCTTTTATTGAGGATCTTCAGCTGGCCGAAATCCTGGACAGCAGGATCGAAATTGTTTCTCTATCGGACGCCATGCCGCATGTCGACGACTCCGCCGGTAAATATGGACCGGAATAGGGGGCATCTTTGGCCGGCTTCGGAGTCCGGGGAGATCTTAATTTAAAAAGGTGGTCTGAGGATAAAGATGTCGCAGTTTAAGAGAGCGGATCGGGTTGCGGATCTGGTGAAAGTGGAGCTTGCGGATATTCTGCTGAAGCGGATTCGTGATCCCCGGGTCAGTCGGCTGACGGTCACCGGGGTCAAGATGAGCGATGACCTGCGCACTGCTTGGATTTATTTCGTCGAAATGGGCGAGGATGTCTGCAGTCCGGAGACCCTTGAGAGTCTGCAGAAGGCCAGCGGCTTCATCAAAAAGGAACTGGGAACGCGAGTGAAACTGCGCTATGTGCCGGATCTGATCTTCAAACAGGATACCTCCTTTGCCTACGGGAGCCGGATTGATCGGCTTATCAGCGAGATTCACAGAGAAGAAGAGAATGATAGATCGGATTCTTGAGATTATCGAGCGTTCCAAAACCTTTCTGATCTCGACCCACGAAAGGCTGGATGGAGACGCCGTGGGGTCGGAACTGGCTCTTTATGCCCTGTTCCGGCAAATGGGGAAAGAGGCGGATATTTACAATCAGGACGCAACTCCGGAGAATTATCGCTTCCTGCCCGGCAGCCAGGATATCCGCCAGAATCTCCCCGCGGATATTGCCGGTCGGTATGATGCGGCGTTTATCGTGGATTGCAGTGATCTGAGCCGGGTGGGCAAGGGGGCTGAGAAGATTGCCCGTATCGGAACGCTCGTCAATATTGACCACCATATCTCCAATACGAAATTTTGTGAGCTTACCTATGTCGATCCCCGGGCGAGTTCAGCGGGAGAATTGATCTATCGCTTGATTTCCCGGATGGGGTGTGCCGTTTCCAGAGAGATCGCGACCAATCTTTATGCGGCCCTTTTAACCGATACGGGCGGGTTCCATTATGGAAGCACCGGTAAGGAAACATTGCTTGCCGCGGGGAATCTGGTCGGATGGGGTGCGAACCCCCAGGAAATATCGGAAAATATTTACGAGAACAACCCTCTGGCTAAAATTCGGTTGCTGGCCAAGGCTCTGGAAACATTGACCTTCGATCTGGAAGGACGGTTCGGGTTCATGGTGGTCTGGCAAAAAGACATGCAAACCGTGGGCGCTGTTCCGGAACATACCGAAGGCTTCGTTGACCTTCCTCGGTCGATTTCCGGCGTGGAGGTCTCGGCCCTGTTCAGTGAACAGAACAATGGGTCTTTCAAGGTCAGCTTCCGTTCCAAGGGTAAGGTCGATGTGGAGCGGGTAGCCCGCGCTTTTGACGGCGGGGGGCATCGAAACGCATCCGCCTGCAGGATTCATGGAGACTTTGAAACGGTCCGGTCTCGGGTTCTGGACGTGATTCGGGATGGCTTTTAGGCTTATGGATGGCATCCTGATCGTGGATAAGTCGCCGGGAAAGACCTCGCAGCAGGCCGTTTCGGAGGTCAGGCGGATTCTGGGAGTCCGGAAAGCCGGGCATTCCGGGACACTTGATCCGCTGGCCACGGGAGTGCTTCCCATCTGCCTGAACGAGGCAACCAAGCTGGTTCAGTTTCTTGTCCTGGATGATAAAGAATACCGTGCCACGATGCTGTTGGGGATTACAACGGATACCATGGACATCGAAGGGCAGATTACAGGCCGTCAGGAGCCGGACGTGAATGAGGCCCGGATCCGGGAGGCCCTGAACTATTTTACCGGTGAGATCAGCCAGGCGCCTCCCCGGTATTCCGCCGTCAAGTATAAGGGAAAACCGCTTTATTCCTGGGCAAGGAAGGGAATTGACATCTCCCTCCCTCCTCGGAATGTAAGGGTATATTCTTCGATTCTGGAGGAGATTGCCCTTCCCTATGTCACGTTTCGGGTAGCCTGTTCAAAAGGGACCTACATCCGCACCCTCTGTGCCGATTTAGGAGATCGCCTGGGTTGTGGAGGGTGTCTCGCCGCGTTAAGGAGGTTACGGAGCGGCTGTTTCACTCTCGATGCGGCTGTTTCGCTGGAAGAAACTTCCGGAAAAGAGCGGAGGGAAATCCTGGTGGCCAGGTTGATTCCCCTGAGCGAAAGTCTGCAGCAAATGGCTGTCATCGAGATTGGCGGCGAACTGGCGGGAAAAATCCGGGAAGGGTGCCAGCCTGATGGAAACAGCCTCCGGAATTATCATATTCCTTCCCTTGCGGGTGGAGATATGGTAAAGTTTCTCACTCCCAATGGGGGGCTGGTCGCGGTGGCCAGAATCCTCTGTGCGTCGGATGAGTTGTCTGATGTCGACGCGGGACAGCCGGTTGTAAAAATTTTGAGGGTTTTTTCCGATCGTACCTGAAATAGAACCTGAAGTTCGGTAAGTTTTTGACCAAGCCGAAAGAAGATACGGCAGAAAAAATGACGATAGCTATGCCATTGATTATATAGATAAATTTGTTTATGGAGGATAGATAACCGTGTTAAGTTCTGATCAAAGAGAAAGTATTATTGGAAATTATCAGTTGCACGAGAAGGATACGGGATCTCCCGAAGTCCAGATTGCGCTTCTGAGTGCCAGGATCGAATACCTGACGAATCATTTCAAGATCCATAAAAAGGATCATCATTCCCGTCGGGGGCTGCTGAAGCTCGTCGGCCAGCGGAGGCGGCTTCTGGATTATCTGAAAAATAAGAATATTGAGCGGTACAGGCAAGTTATTTTGCGTCTTGGCTTAAGAAAATAACCGACATTTTCGGGAGGGGGCATAAGCGTGGAGTAAGCGGTAAAGCCTGAGGTGTAAGGCTGCGGGCATTGGCCTGTTGTTCTTTCGGTTTTACACCCCCGGCTTTACTCCTTACTCCCTGATCCGCAGTGTCCCGACCGAAAGAGACCGCCCGAAACCGGGGGTGCGCAAACTCAGTTGCTTCCTTATGTCATGAGAGTATCTGTCTAAAGTAGCTCTTTTCAGAAGGTACAGGTACAAGCAGGCAGTGCGCTGAGGATTGTTCGTTTTCCTGAGGTCGGGTCAAAAGAGAGGGTATTAAAAGATGAGTACAATATTCAGTGCGGAATTCGCCGGAAGAAATATTTCCATAAAAACGGGTTACGTTGCGGGCCAGGCAGACGGCGCTGTCCTGGTGACTTATGGAGACACCGTTGTGATGGTGACGGCGGTTTCTCTGAAGACGGCCCGGGAGGGGGTGGACTTTCTGCCCCTGACGGTGGATTATCAGGAAATGACCTACGCCGCGGGTAAAATACCCGGCGGATTTTTCAAGCGGGAAGGCCGACCCAATGAACGGGAGGTTTTGACGTCGCGGGTCATCGATCGTTCCATTCGTCCGTTGTTTCCCAAAGGGTACTGCTATGAAACCCAACTCGTAGCCACCCTTCTTTCCGTCGATAACGAAAACGACTCGGATGTGGCGGCCCTCCTGGGCGCATCGGCGGCCCTGGAAATATCCGATATCCCCTTTAAAGGACCAATAGCCGGCGTCCGGGTGGGACGGCTGGAAGGCCGGTTTGTCTGCAACCCCACGACGGAGGAACAGGAACGGAGTGATCTGAACCTTTTTCTTGTCGGCAGGAAGGTCGTACCGGGGACAGACGGTCGGCCCTTTGATGTCAATCTGGTGATGTTGGAGGGGAATGCCCAGGAAGTCGAGGAGGAAAACGTTATTTCCGCCATCGAGTTCGGTCTGGAATCGATGCGGCCCGTCATGGAATTGCAGGATCAGATCTGTGCGGCGATCGGCAAATCCAAGCGGGCTTTTACAGCTCTCGAAATAGATGATGCGTTGATGGCTGAAGTTTCTGAAAAAGCGGCTGCGAAGATGGACGAAGCCTATCGGATGCCGAGAAAGCTGGATCGGCATGCCGTCCTGGACGAGATTCGAGAAGGGGTAATCAAGAGCATTGCCTCGGAAGATCCGGGATTGCGCGGCCGGGCGGCAACGGCTCTGGAAGCTTTAGAGAGGCGCATTCTCCGGGATATGATCGTCAAGGAGCGGCAACGGATTGACGGTCGATCCTATACGGACATCCGAACCATCAGCGCAGAAGTCGGGATTCTTCCCCGGGCGCACGGCTCGGGTCTTTTTAACCGTGGAGAAACCCAGTCCCTTGCTGCGCTTACGCTGGGTACGTCGTCAGATGAGCAGCGTCTGGACTATGTGGCGGGAGAAGAAACGCGTTCCTTCATCCTGCATTACAATTTCCCCCCCTATTGTGTCGGGGAGGCCAAGTCGTTGCGGAGTCCCGGCCGACGGGAGATCGGGCACGGCAATCTGGCCAGAAAGGCCCTGATGCCGGTACTTCCTTCCCAGGAAGAATTCCCTTATACGATCCGTATTGTTTCCGAGATCCTTTCCTCTAACGGGTCTTCATCCATGGCCACGGTCTGTGGAGGCCTTCTCTGCCTCATGGATGGCGGTGTCCCCGTTAAGGGGGTGGTGGCAGGAATTGCCATGGGGCTGCTCAAGGAGGGGGATCAGGTGGTCATCCTTTCCGATATCCTGGGTGATGAAGATCATTCCGGGGATATGGATTTCAAGGTTTGCGGGACCAAGAAGGGCATTACGGCCATGCAGATGGATATCAAGATTGACGGAATCAATCGGGATATCCTTACAAGGGCCCTTGCTCAGGCGCGGGAAGGGCGGCTCTTTATCATTGAAAAAATTCAGGCGACGATTGCCGAACCGAGGAAGGACATATCCATTTATGCCCCCCGGATCACCACGGTGAAAGTCCGCCCGGAAAAGGTCCGTTCCGTGATCGGCACGGGCGGCAAGAATATCCGCCAGATCGTCAGCGAGACCGGGGTGACCATCGATGTCGAAGATGACGGTACCGTAACGATTGCCTCCAGTGATATGGAAGCATCGGCCCGGGCCATCGCAATGGTCCGCTGGTTGACGGAAGATGCGGAAGTCGGTAAAATATACCGTGGAACCGTTAAAAAAGTTGTTGATTTTGGAGCCTTTGTTGAGATATTGCCAGGTACTGAGGGCTTGCTCCATATTTCCCAACTGGCCAAGGAACGGGTCAATAAGGTGACGGATATTGTCAACGAAGGAGATGAGGTCATCGTCAAGGTCCTGGAAGTGGACAAACAGGGTAAAATCCGCCTGAGTCGAAAGGATGCCTTGGGCGCCGAGGTTTGATGAAGGAGATCCGGGTTCCCGTTCAAACGTTGCCCCACTTTTCGGGGCTTTCCCTGCCGCGGTATATGACCGAAGGGGCAGCGGGAATGGATATCTATGCAGCAGTAACGGGAGATGTGATGATCGGCCCGGGGGAGAGGGCTCTTATTCCTACAGGTCTGGTCATCGCATTGCCTGAGGGATTCGAAGCCCAGATCCGACCCCGCAGTGGTCTGGCCTTAAAGCATGGCGTTACACTGGTCAATTCCCCCGGTACCATCGATGCTGACTTCCGGGGGGAAATCGGTGTCCTGCTGATTAACCATGGCAAAGAACCTTTTTTGATTTCCAGGGGGAGCCGTATCGCTCAGATGGTCGTTACCCCTGTCTGCCGGGCAGCGTGGTTTGAATCCCGCGGTCTGGAATCCACAATCCGGGGAGACGGGGGCTTTGGTCATTCCGGGACATCCTGAGGTTGGAAGGCATGAAGAGGCATAAGGTCCACAAGACTTATCAGGAAATTAACGAAAGGATCAAGCAGGGAAAGGCTGTCGTCATAACCGCTGAAGAGATGATCGATGTTGTGGAGCGGCATGGCGATGTTGAAGCGGCCAGAAGAATTGACGTCGTGACGACGGGTACCTTCAGTCCCATGTGTTCCTCGGGGGCCTTTCTCAATTTCGGACATACCTCGCCAAAAATTCGTGCTTCCAAAGTATGGCTTAATGACGTTCCGGCCTACGGAGGGATTGCGGCCGTCGATTGTTATCTCGGCGCCACGGAAGTTGTGGAAGGCGATCCGCTGAACAGTGTTTATCCCGGCGAATTCAATTACGGCGGAGGGCATGTCATTCAGGATCTCGTTTCCGGGAACCTGATTCGGCTTCGGGCGGAGGGGTACGGCACGGATTGTTATCCCTCTCGAAAGTTCGAAAAAAACATCACGCTGAATGATCTCCGTGACGCCTTTTTGTTTAATCCTCGGAATGCCTATCAGAATTATAACTGTGCCGTCAACATGTCGGACAAGACCATTTACACCTATATGGGAATGCTCCGTCCCCGGATGGCCAATGCGAATTATGCCACATCGGGACAGCTCAGTCCTCTCTTTAATGATCCATACTACAGGACCATCGGAATCGGAACGCGAATCTTTCTCGGGGGCGCCCAGGGCTATGTTGCCTGGCCGGGGACCCAGCACAATCCCAATGTCCTTCGAGGAAAGAACGGAGTGCCCAAGGAAGGCGCCGGAACAATTGCCACAATCGGCAACCTGAAGGAGATGAGTCCCGAATGGCTGGCGGGGGCGAGTTTCCTGGGTTATGGGGTTTCTCTATATGTCGGAATCGGTATTCCGATCCCGATCCTCGATGAAGAAATGGCCCGTTATACAGCGGTCAAAGATGAGGATCTTTATGCCCAGATTTATGATTACGGTATGGATTACCCCAAGGGTACGGCTAAAAGTCTTGGCGAAGTCAGCTATAAGGATCTGCGTAGCGGGAGCATCGAACTCAACGGCAAGAAGATTTCAACGGCTCCTCTCTCCAGCTACTATAAAGCCCGGGAGATCTGTGAACATCTCAAGGAGGAAATTGAACGGGGTGATTTCCTCCTGGGGGAGCCACAACAGCTTCTGCCTGCCGGGGATTAAGAATAACCTGGTGCAATGTGGCATAATTCGTGAAATAGTTTTATTCCTGTTGATTGTCAGCAACGAATTTCATGTCGTTGAATGATACGTGTCTTTCGGTTTCTTTCCCATCCTGCAAAAGGAGTGTGCTGGAATGAAAATCGGTCGTTATCTTGCCTTGTTTGTTTTTCTCATGGGATTGCTCATTACCTTCGGCAATCGAGGATTGCTGGACAACTACATGATGGAGAAGCGGCTTTCGTCGTTGAAAGAGGAAAACCAGGAAATCATGCGTGAAAATAATAGATTAAAAAATACGGTTGTTTTGCTGAGGGGAGACCTCTCTTATATGGAAACCGTAGCGAGAAACGAGTTGGGCATGGTCAAAGAGGGCGACAGAGTCTATCAGTTTGCCAAGTGAAAGATAAAAACAACTTAGTGATTTTCTTCCGGGTATAGAATGCTGGATTTTAAGAGCTTATTTTCGAGCAGTATCTTTTCGAGCGGCTTGTTTTCAAACAGTAAGCATCTCGCAGGGCTTGACATCGGTTCCAGTTCGTTGAAACTTGCAGAGATCGTGGAATCCCCTAAGGGAGGCTATCTTCTAAACCGTTTTTCGCAATTATCCCTCCCCAGGGGCATCATCGTTGACGGCGTCATCAATGATCCATCCCTGTTGACGGCAAAGCTCAAAGAACTGTTTAAAACATCAGGCAATCTCCGGAAGGGGATTGTCACCTCCCTTTCCGGTCATTCCGTTATTATCAAAAAAGTCGGTTTTCCGACGATGGAAGAAGAAGAAATGCGCGATATGATTCGTGAAGATGCCGCGCAATATCTGCCCTTTGATAATATGGATGAGGTGAACTTCGATTTTCAGATTCTTGGCGAAAACGAATACAATTCCAATCAGTTGGATGTTCTTCTTGTTGCTGCGAAAAAGGATATTATCGATAGCTATACGGATGCACTTCAGGCGGCGGGATTGGAGGTTGTCATCATGGATGTGGATTCCTTTGCACTGGAAACCGTCTATGAGGAAAATTATGATTTTGATGAAGACGATATTGTTGCCCTCGTCAACATTGGCGCGTCTATCACCAATATAAACGTTGTCAGAAATGACGCCTCCATTTTTACCCGGGATTTTACGCTGGGCGGAAATACCATAACGGAATCCCTATCGGAAAGACTTGGCGTTTCCTTTGACGAGGCGGAACGAATAAAGATAGAAGGTCCTGAAGGAAGCGGGTTGGATGCGAATGAATTTGCGCTGACCCTTATGGAGTATGCCGAACCCATCTGTGCGGAAATTGAGCGGTCCATCGAATTCTTTCGCTCGACCTTCGGCGGGGATTACATCAAGAATGTCCTGCTCTCGGGAGGTGGCGCCAAATTGCCGGGCATCGCTCAAGATCTGCAACAAAGGCTTGGTGTTGATACGGAAGTTTTCAACCCCTTTCAAAAAATTGCCATCAACAACAAAAATGTCGACGCTTCTCTGGTCGAGCAGATTGGGCCGGCTTTAGCGGTGAGCATGGGCTTGGCCTTGCGTCGGGTGGAGGATAAATGATTAGAATCAATCTTCTTCCCTATCGAGAGAAACAAAAGCAGGCCGGTCTTAAAAAACAGATTCTTATTTTTGGCGGCTCATTCCTTGTCCTTCTTCTTGTTCTTGGCGGTATTCAGTTGTTTCTATCCCTGAGCATCAGCAGTCTCAAAGAAGAGATCAAAGATAAAGAAGAGACCCTGGTCAGGCTGGATAAAATCGTCGGAGAAGTTGAGGTATTTAAGAAAGACAAAAATTTACTGGAAAAGAAACTGTCTGTTATCAACCGCCTGGAGGAAAATCGAATGGCTCCGGTTCGTTATCTGGACCAACTGAATTCCTCCGTTCCAATGGGGGATGCCTGGCTCGACCGCATAACCTTCAAAGAGTCCGAATTGCAGCTGGAAGGTGTTGCCCGGAATAATATCGTTCTGTCCCGCTTCATGAGAAACCTGGAAGGCATGGGCTTTATTTCGGCCGTTGAACTGGTTTCTTCCACGCAGAAAGATTATTCGGGAATGAAGCTCTATCAGTTTGTCTTGAACTGCAAGATCAAAAAACAAGGAACCTGATTCATGGCTATTTCGCTGGATGATATCAAGAAACTTTCCCCGCAGAGAAAAGCGCTTCTGGCAGGGGTTGTCTTAGTGCTGGTCGGTTATCTGTACTGGTCTTTTTTCCTCTCTTCTTCGCTGGAAACACGGGGAAATCTGAAGACGAAGTCTGTAGAGCTTTCACAAAAGGTGGATGAGAAACAGCAAATTGCCAGTCAGAGGCAGAAATACATCAAGGAAATTGCTCTTCTGAAGCAAAAGTTCGAGCTGGCGATGGCCAAGCTTCCGGAAAAGAAGGATATGCCCTTTCTGCTTTACGAGATCGCTTTGGCAGGGAAAAATGCCGGAGTTGACTCTATACTTTTTGAACCCGTTGTTGAACAGCCCGCCGATGCGAAGGCTGGTGATAAAAAACAAGGGGCGGCAAAGGGGAATGAGCCCAAACCGGCTGAAAATAAGCCGGCAGATAAGCCCTCCAGTGGCAAGGCTGCTGAACCAGAAAAATTCTATAAGGAAATCCCAGTGAAAGTGGGGGTTGTCGGTCGTTTTCATAATGTGGTGCTCTTTTTTGAGAAGATGGCCGTCATGCCGCGGATTGTGAATATTGAAGGTTTTGTCATGGAGGAGTCCAAGGATGCTAAAGGAAAGGGCCGCATCCTGAATACGGCCTGCGTGATAAAGACCTACATGTTTTCGGAAAAAAAAGATGAACAAGCGAAAAAGAAGATTTAAGAGAAGCCTTGAATATTTTGGCGCAATTCTGGTCACCGTTTCCTTCGTTTTTCTGATCGGAACAACTCAGGGATGGGGCGCGGCTTCAACCTCAGCGCCCGAATTCAGTCCAGGGGATGCAGGGAAAACGGAAACTCTTCCGATCGGCTACGGTTCCAATCGCCTTGGAAAACCTGATCCTTTTGTGCCCTTTGTGGAAAAGGATCTAGCTCAAAAAAAACTGAAGGCTATGAAAAACGTCAGGCCTCTATCCATCTTCCCGTTGCAGAGAGCAGGGGTGAATGAATTCAGATTGGTTGGAATTGCAGGGAGCGAACAAGGCCGAACGGCGGTTGTGACCAATGCGCGCGGCAATTATTTCCCGTTGACTGTAGGGACCGTCATCGGTCTTAATGGGGGGACGGTTACCGAAATTCTTGAAGATGGTGTAATCGTTGAGGAGCGGGCGGCGACAGGAAAAGGACAATATAAGACGAGGCGCATTCCCTTGAAGCTTCAAAAGGCGAATTGATGTGAGGATGAGATGAAGATAATCAGGCAACTATGCGGAATTGCTTTATGGGTGAGTGTTCTGTGGATTTTTCCAGGGTACGTTGCGGTAGAGAATGCTGCAGCGGAAACGCCTGTAACGGCGAATGATGTTGCCGTTATAAAGGCGGTGGATACCGGCAATCTGGAAAACATCACCTTGGATCGGGTAAAAGGAAAAGAAAGGGTTACCTTTATCGCCACAAAGATCTCCTCTTTCAAGGTGGAAGAAGAACCGGGAAATTCCGTTCTGCTGAAACTGGAAAATCTGCAAGTGCCGGAAATCCTTCTCAGGCCGTTTTATGACGATGCAATGATCAATGTCAGGCAGGTCATTGCGGAGCAGAAGACGATCAAGGAAGTTCCCTGGGTTTATGCGACCGTTAATCTGGAAAAGGAAGTTCCTTATAGTGTCCGCCAGGAGGGACAGAACGTCGTTCTGGATTTCAATGTGGCAACCTTGGGCGACACCGAAGCCTCTTCTATGGCGAAAAAAGTGGCTCAGGGCAAACCTGCTTCCCCGGTGCCCGAAAATCATCTGAAGAAGAGAGAAGTCGCGGTCGATCAGGAAAAGGGGAAGAATGCAACCAAAAGCGAGCCTGGGGCCGTCAAGTATACGGGTCAGAAAATTTCCCTTGATTTTCAGGATGCCGACATGCGTGCGGTTCTTCGCCTTCTGGCGGAAACGGGCGGGGTCAGCATTGTTGCCGGACCGGATGTCAAGGGTTCCGTCAGCATTCACATGAGGGATGTCCCTTGGGATCAGGCCCTTGAAACCATCTTGGACATCTATGGGATGGCTAAGAAGGAAATGGGCAGCGTGATCAGTGTCATGACCCTGGACAAGAAAAAGAAGGATGAAGAGGTCCGTAAACAGGCCGAAAAGGACCAGATCGAAGCGGAGTTGGCCCGCAAAGCTCGGGAAACACAGCTCATGGCTGAGAAAGGCAAGCTTCGGCAAATTTCGATCGAGGCGAAAATTGTTGAGGCCACTGATGAATTTGTCAGGAACCTCGGGGTTACGTGGGGAGGAGCCTTTAATGCCCGGATAGGAAATTATTCTTCCCAGACGGCATGGGGTACCAATACCAATTCGACAGAGGGGCAAACAAATCCGGTCTCTTACTCCTATCCCAATGGTATAGGCTACAGCGGATCGCAGGCAGCCGTTAATCTGCCGGGGGCGCTTGTCGGGTCGCCTACTCTGGGATTTGTCATTGGTGGGGCAAATGCCGTATTAGAGGCGCAGATCGCCGCCCTGGAAACAACAAGTTCTGGGAAAATCATCTCCACACCCAAAGTGACCACGATGGATGGTGTAAAGGCAACCATCAAACAAGGTGAAGAGATTCCCTATATGACCTATGAGTCGTCGGGAGGCTCTTCCTACCCGAAAGTCAGCTTCAAGGACGCTCTGCTTAAGCTTGAGGTGACTCCGACCATCACACCTGATGGGAGGATATCCATGCTGATCAATGCCACCAACGACCGGGGGGATTATGCAAGGGCTGCAGAATTAAATGGAAATGTTCCCATCGTGAAAAATGAAGTGGATTCCAAAGTGGTTGTTGAGAATGGCACGACCGTGGTCATTGGTGGTGTTTCAAAAACGACCGATGACAGGGCGATGAGCGGGGTGCCATGGCTTAACAAAATTCCCGTCCTGGGATGGCTTTTCAAATCAGAAAGTATCGATAAGACGAGAAAACAGCTTTTGATCTTTGTGACTCCCAAGATTATAATGGATAAAGAGGCCGCGTCAGTGGCGAATGCAAGTGTTTTCAGCAACCAGTGATAATAAATATTTCAGCATCCTGAAAAATGTCTTTGTGATTTCCCTGCCTTTTTTATGGATGTGCGTATTCCTTGAATCGGGATTCTCAGGCGAGATTGCCAGGCACGGATCTAAAACGTTCAGGTGTGAAAATGATCTTGTATCCCTGGGAGACAGTATGGCGGATGTGATGTTACGCTGCGGAGAACCCACCTACCGTCATGCGACTGGAGTCAAAGGGAAAGCGAAGACAAGCACTCGGAAAAGCGCAAAGAGTTCAAAAGGGATTTCGAATGATGAGAGTCATTCAGGAAAAAGGACAAAATCGGCCCAAAGGACTGAGTACAAAGAACAGGTGACGGAAACCTGGTATTACAACAGAGGCCCCAATGATTTCGTTTACAGTCTTTCCTTTGAGGGCGGTATTTTGACGAAAATCGTTCAAGGCAAGCGGGGCAAGTAATTTCACTTCCTTTGGATCAACCTTGACATGCCATCCAGGCTGTGATAGCTCCTCCAGCATTGTAGGTAGACTTGTTCAAGTCGAATCATACACCTCGTACAGTCAAATAGCTAAATACGGTAATAATTCCATATGGATAGAGTTTCTTTTCTTTCCGAATCCCAAACCCTGCTGGATCAAGGCGCTTATGAAAGTGCCTTGCAGGCGGCGAAACAATGGCTTGACCAAAATCCCGGAGACATTGACGCACTCATTATCCAATGTCATGCCTGTATGAGGTTGGGGAAGCTTGAAGAAGCCACCTCTTTGGTTGAGGATGTAGAGATGGTGGTATTGGGGCTTTCGCGCGTCTTTGCCTGCATGGGGGATATCTGTTTCAAGGGTGGGTTAAACCAGGAAGCGATTAAATTTTATCGCCGGTTCATGGCGCTGAACCCCGATTCGAATCTTTCCCGGGATGTATGCGGCAAATTACGGATTCTTGAGGAAGAACAAGGGGGTTTGATCCAGGAATTCCGGGCCGTTAAGGCTCCCGAACCTCCCATAGCGGCCAGCCTGCAAACCCTGACCATGGTTGACCTGTATATCCGGCAGGGGCACCTGGATGCGGCGGAAGCTCTTCTGAAACAGATGTTGATAAAAGCCCCTGATGATTCCGTCATTCAGGAAAAGCTGAGGGATGTTCTGGCCTCAAAGAGCGCTTTAGAAAAAAAGGCCATTCAAATTCAGCAGCGGGAGAAAGTGATTCAAAGGCTGAACCGCTGGTTGAATTCTCTCCAGAGAAGAAGACGTTATGCCTTTTGAACGGACGGCTTATCAAACCCGATTGTCTCGACTGTGCTCTTCAAGCTTCTTTCAAGGTGAAATTCAAGCCCTTATCCTTTGTGATCTGAATAATATCCGCTATTTGACCGGATTTTCCGGAAGCGACGGGGTCTTGGTCATTCGACCGCCAACCGCCATATTGCTTGTGGATGGGCGATACGTGACACAGGCTCAGGCAGAAGCGCAAGACACAGATCTTTATCACTATCAGGACAAGGTGGACGGTATTGAAGCTGTTCTTGAACCGAAGGATGGGGACATTATCGGTTTTGAAGCCTCCGCGGTCAGTTATGAGTTCTATCAGAATTTGGTGGATCGACTTCGAGGGGAAAGATTGAAACCCCTGTCGGAAGAGTTGAATTATCTTCGAGCGGTTAAGGATGATGATGAAGTTTCTCGCGTTCGCCATGCCGCGGAACTGGCCGGAGGGGTGCTGGAAGCCGTAGCTCGAACGATCCGTCCGGGTATCTCGGAGCGGGACCTTGCCCTGGAGATTGATTTCGGGGCGAAGAGGGCCGGAGCGGAAAGAATGGCCTTTGAAACAATTGTGGCCTCAGGAGTAAATGCCGCGTTGCCCCATGCAAAACCCGGCCGGAAAATTCTGGAATATGGCGATCTGATTGTTGTAGACTATGGCGTCGTCAGTGAAGGATATTGTTCTGATGAAACCTGCACCTTCTGCTTGGGATTTGCGGATGACAGGAAACGGGAAATATATGCCAGAGTGAAGGAAGCTCATGACCAGGCCTTGGAAGCGATTCGACCAGGTGTGCCCTGCAGTCGGATCGATCAGATTGCAAGAAGCTGTTTAGCAAAATATGGCCTGGATGGCTATTTTACTCATGGGACGGGTCATGGCGTTGGATTGGAGGTTCATGAGGCGCCAAGGATATCAAGGAATTCGGGCACAATTCTCGTCGAAGGCATGGTTGTGACCATCGAGCCAGGGGTTTATATCCCCGGCCAGTGGGGAATTCGGATTGAGGATACCGTCCTGGTGCACGAGAACGGAGCGGACATACTGACAAAAATGCCAAAGGATTTCATTATCCTATAAATTAAAAAAACAGGATGTTGATTTATGAAATTATTTCCGGATGATCTTCTTTATAGTCGTGAACACATTTGGGTAGCTGTTGACGGTAATATGGCTACGCTGGGCATTACGGAGTATGCCCAGGAAAAGCTCGGAGAAGTGGATGAGGTAGATTTACCCAAAGTGGACGTATTTGTTGAGAGAGACGAACCTTTCGGGACGATTGAGTCATTGAATGACGTGTTTGAACTGGTGTCGCCTCTGTCGGGAGAAATCGTCAACGTCAATGAAGATATCATCGATGACGTGACGATCTTGAACAGTGATCCCTACGACGCAGGGTGGATTGTGGTGATTGAGATGAAAGATTCGGATGAGCTGGACGATCTTCTGGAGATCAGGGATTATCAGGATTACATCGCTCAGGAAGAGGAATGATTTTCCAGTGCCGATGTTTTTTTCAGATGCCGTAAATTTTTTAGGTTGCAATTTTAAGTAATATTGCTTATAAAGCTTGTCTGCTTTCCGATTCACTCGACCCTGTTGGATCCGTTTAGATTCAGGTCGACGTCAGATTAAGGTCAACAGGCGGTTAAACGAAGAAAATTAAATAAGATCATGAAGGATTTTAATATTCGATAAAGGCAGGATTGCCCGGTAAGGAGTGTGGTAAAACCATATTGGTAAAAGCAAAGGGTGGTTTACGGCGTGAGAAATCATGAGCCGTACTGCCCTTTTTTTATATAACGGAGACGAAGGGTAAGTTAACGGGGCATTTGATTTGGTAAGCTATTTTGCCAATGTAAATAGGTAATCCGCTTTTTCCATAGATGTCGTGAATGCGCCTTTCATCCTTAAAAGTCTTATTTGATTTCAGGTTCTGCCCATCGACCCGAAGCTAAAGGACAATAAGATAAGAGTCTTCTGTTTTTCCGGTAATATTTCAGAAAATTCATAAATTTTAAAAAGGAGATATGATTTGGAAGTTAAAGTGTTTGACAACGACGTGGAAAAGGCTTTGAAGATTTTGAAAAACAAGCTTTCCAAGAGTGGACTGTTCAAGGAGTTGAAAGTCCGAAGGGCTTATGAAAAACCATCGGTCAAACGTAAGAGAAAAGCCATTGAAGCGCGGCGTCGTTTTGCAAAGGTTCAAAGAAGAAGAGGCGCATAGCGAAATCCATCAATCGGCCTGATATGTTATCGACTGGTGAAAACGGGGAATTCCCTTTGTGTTTTTATTAAGAGAGGAAGGCGGAATGAGTTTATTCTGGGTTTCCAGCGGGCAAAGCAATTCCACCATTTGTGATCGTCATCGCCGCCCGGCAGGAGAACGGCATCCCGGCTTGGTTTGGAGTCTGTCCCCATGATAGAGAAACAGTATCTTGTTGATGCTCTTTCGATTGAGGAATCGTGGCGCATATTTCGTATTATGGCCGAATTTGTGGAGAGCATCGAAGAGCTTTCCACATTGGGGAACGCCGTCAGTATTTTTGGCTCTGCGCGGGTGAAACCGGGAGATTCCTGCTATCAACAGGCGGAATATCTGTCTCGGCGCCTTGCGGAGAAAGGGTTCAGCGTGATTACGGGCGGCGGGCCCGGTGTGATGGAGGCCGCCAACAAAGGAGCAGCGGAGGGCGGCGGTAAATCCGTGGGGATGAATATCCGTTTGCCTTTTGAGCAGAAACCGAATCCTTATGCGAATGTCAGTATTGATTACAAATACTTTTTCATCCGCAAGGTGATGTTCGTAAAATATGCCGTGGCCTACGTGATTTTCCCCGGAGGGTATGGCACATTGGACGAACTCTTCGAGGCCCTGACCCTCATTCAGACTCGACGCATCAAAAGTTTCCCCGTTGTTCTGCTGGGAAGTGCCTACTGGAAAGGCTTGATGGAATGGCTGAGCGACACCATGCTGAAAGAGAATAAAATCCTGCCTGAAGATCTTGACCTCATCAGGATTACCGATGATCCCGATGACGCCGTTCGCTATATTCAGCGTTTTATCATTCTTTAATCTTTTCATCCCTTCCTTGGCGTCATGAGCATCCGAACGGAAGAATCCGGTAACTCGTTGGGCAGAGTGCTTGCTGACCTCCGGAAGGGGCGGCCGGCTCCCTGTTATCTGCTTTGTGGCGATGCGGAATACGAAATTCGCGACGCCTTTTCGAAGATCGTTGACTTACTGCTCCCTCCTGAAGATCAGGCTTTGAATCTCTTTATTGTGGACGGTGAGGACGAAGACCCGGAGCAGATCGGGAAAAACCTTCTGACCTTACCCTTGCTTCCCGGAAGAAAGATCGTTGCGGTCCGCAGGACACGTCTCTTTCACTCCCGTAAAACGCTCAATGACCTGGTCAAGCGGATTCGTGAACAGATGAATGCCCAGCCGCAGCAGGCCGCAAAAAACTTTATGACTTTTTTGGGGATTGCCGGATGGAACCTTGATGATTTCCGCGAGGACGGCTGGAAAAGCATTTCAAATCAGGACTGGCAGCAGACTGTAGAGGGAGACTCGGGAGAGGATCGGATCAAATGGCTGCCCCGGGTGATCGAGTTTTGTATCGGCCTCGGGCTGACTGGTAAAAGCCCTGCAGTCAGTGAAGCGGATTTTCTGGAAAACATTTTGCGAAGCGGTCTTCCGGAGGGCAATATCCTCCTTTTAACGGCAGAAACCGTGGACAAGCGGAAAAAGTTGTTCAAGGCGATCCACGAATTGGGCAAGGTACTGACCTTTCAAGTTGAGAAAGGAGAAACCCGGCAAAAAAACACTTTGATGGATTCCGCCAGAACTTTTCTCGCGGAGAAGGGGAAAGGAATGACTTCCGGGGCATGGGATGTCCTGGGCAGAAAAACGGGGTTTCAGCTGCGGACTTCTATGGCGGCGCTGGAAAAGCTGGTAACCTATACAGGAGAACGGAAGACCATCGAGGCCTCCGATGTTGAGGAAGTCGTCAGTCGGACTCGAGAGGATAAACTCTTCGACCTGACCGCGGCGCTTGGGGAAAAGAACCTGGAGAAGGGGCTTGCTGTCCTGCGAAGTTTGAAAGATCAGGGAATCCATCCCCTGGTCGTTCTGGCCATGCTTGTCCGGGAAATGCGGCTGCTGCTGCATGCGAGATGGCTTCGAGACCAGGGAGCGCTGACGGGCTATTCGCCCCGGATGGATTACGGGCGTTATTCGAAGCAGGTTTATCCAACCGTAAAGGCCTGGGGTGGACAGGAGGGGGAAGTTCACATTGAGCTGGCGGATCAGCATCCCTATGTGGTTTTCAATATCCTGAGAAATTCAGAGAATTTTTCAGAGAAACGGTTGAGGCGTCATCTCGAGGATCTGCTGGTGATGGATCTGGCCATGAAGTCGACGGCCAGGGACCCCGATCGAATGCTGGAAAGATTTCTCCTGGATATCTGCCTGCCCTGAGAGGTGTTATAGTTTTTTGAAACGGGCCATGGCTGCCTTTTCGCGGCGGGACAGCCGATGGGCGGGTCCCTTTTTGCGGGTGCCTCCGTATTTTCGGGAATCCTCTTCTTCCGCTTTTTCAGGAGGAGGACCGTCGGCGTTGGAAGAGGGAGCTGCGGAAACGGTCGTCCGGGAAATCACGGCTTCAAAGTCCAGCGAGGATAGGGCGGTTGCGCCCCTCCGAAGGGCGAACCCGGCGACATCGCGATCCGAAGTCACGACAATGGTTTCTTCTCCCTTTTGCAGAACCATGCGCTTAATGACCTCATCGGCCTTTTCTCCCCTGCGGGAGTAAATCACAGTTATTCCTCCCTGGCGATCCCGCTCTTCGAAGGGGGAGCCGCTTTCCCAGCCGTCAAATACGACCGTGATTCGATGGCCCTTCTGTTGCCGGTATAAGGAGACCGCCTGAAGCAATGCCTGCCTTCCGGCTTCCAGACTCTGTTTTTCAACATGGCGGAGGCTTTCACTTTGTCGGATCAGATTATAGCCGTCAATGATAATGTGCATGGCAAAAGAAGGACGAACGGAATTTCCTGCTCCCGGGGAAAGTTCAGGCGCTTGGGGATGAAGGATGCGGGAGGCTTTTCAGCAGGGAATGCATGGCAGAAATGGTGTGGCCATAATCTCCACTGGAAAAAACGGCTGATCCCGCGACGAGAACATCCGCACCGGCTTGAGCAACGGTTGAAAGATTATCCAGATTGACCCCTCCGTCCACTTCAATCAGAACGTGGGGGGCAAGTTCTGAAATCATGGCCTTGGCCTTGCGGATTTTGGACAGCATCGTGGGAATAAACTGCTGTCCGCCGAACCCGGGGTTGACGGTCATGATCAGGAGTAGATCCAGATCAGGAAGGATTTCTTCCAGGAGGGCCAGCGGCGTTGCCGGATTGACAGAGACGCCGGCCCGGATGCCCCGCTCCTTGATATGTGCAATTGTGCGGTGCAGGTGATTTGCCGCTTCCAGGTGAACCGTCAGGAGGTCGGAGCCGGCATCGATAAAGGCGTCCAGGTGCGCTTCCGGTTTTTCGATCATCAGATGGACGTCAAAGGGAAGACGGGTGATCTTCCGCAGCGATCGGATCACCGGTGGCCCAATCGTGAGGTTGGGCACAAAGCGGCCGTCCATCACATCAATATGAATCCAGTCCGCGCCGGCGGCCTCCACGGCGCCGATTTCTTCCCCAAGTCGGCTGAAATCGGCGGAGAGGATTGAAGGGGCAATTTTTTTCATAAAAAATAATACCGTATTCCTGAGATTTGTTAGGGTAAAACCGTTACAACATCTCAACGGGACCGTCAAGGGAAAAGCCGGAATCCAGGGAAGATGGCCGGGGGAAATGCATCGGCGGCGAAGGAAAATGGACCTGAAGATCCGCATTGAGGATCAAAGTCCTGATTCAACAAGAAGGGAAGAAACGGAGTCGAATCCATGATGTATCTCTACAATCTGTTACTGCCTCTGGCCGCCCTTATCGGTCTTCCCTATTATACCGTCCGGATGCTCGTAACGGGGAAATACCGGAAGAGCCTCGGTCCCAAACTGGGCTATTACGCCGATAAAAAGGTCTTCTCCTGCCTCCAGGGAAGTCCGCGCATCTGGGTCCATGCCGTTTCCGTGGGCGAGGTGACCGCGGCCGCTCCCGTCGTGGCCGAACTGAGGTCAAGATATCCCGGAGCCTGCATTGTCCTTTCAACGAGTACGGAAACAGGTCAAGTGATGGCCGGGCGACTGATTTCGCAGGCTACGGAACTAATCTACTATCCCCTGGATCTGCCCTTTGTCGTGGCCGGGATGTTGAAACGGGTGCAACCGGACATCTTCGTCCCAACGGAAACGGAGCTCTGGCCGAATTTTCTCTCTCAATGCCGTAAAAGGGGGATAAGGGTTGTTCTGGTCAATGGCCGCATCTCTCCCCGTTCGTTCCGCCGGTACGGTCGGACACGCTTTTTCTGGAAAAGCTTGCTGGCGGGCCTTGACGGTCTGGGCATGATTTCGGAAACCGATGCCCGAAGGGTTCTTGCACTGGGCGCTTTACCGGAGAAAGTCCAGGTCCTGGGCAACACCAAATACGACAGTCTGGCCTCGCGGACTTCTGCCGTCCTGCAGGAGGAAATTGCCCGGAAACTGAATATCCGTCCCGGCATCCCCGTCTTTGTGGCAGGGAGCACCCATGAAGGAGAGGAGGCCGTCTGTCTTTCCGTTTATCGGCGCCTCCTGGAGTTCGATCCGGAATTCAAGCTGATCCTGGTGCCGCGCCATATCGAGCGGGGTTCGGCGGTGGCGGAACTGGTCCGGCAGGCGGGTTTCCAGGATGTCATCCGGGTATCGGAGATAGATGGCGGACGGAAGCGGGTGGGGGAACGCATTGTTCTCGTGGATGTCATCGGCGAATTGTTCAAAGTGTACAGTCTGGCAACGGTGGTGTTTTGCGGGGGAAGCCTGGTGCCTAGAGGAGGACAGAATATCCTGGAGGCTGCTGCCTGGGGAAAGGTTGTCTTTTACGGACCGTCCATGGAGGATTTTGAAGGGGAAAAGGCCCTCCTGGAAGAGGTGGGAGCCGGAATCTCCGTGGATGACGAAGAGGAATTGCAGGAAAGAATGCTCTCGCTGCTGACCGATCCCGAGATATTGAGACGCCGCGGTGAGCAGGGCCGATTGGCCATCGCCGCCAATGCCGGAGCAGCCCTGCGTCACGCCGATCTCATCGGCCATCACCTTGAGGGGCGATAATCTCCTCCAGCTTTGCCAGAAGCGGTCCCAGGCTCTCCGGGTGGAGGGCCGAGACGGCGATGGCATCAAAACGTCGACAGAGGGTCGATAGGAGGGCCATATCGGTAATGCGGTCAATCTTATTGAAAACCCTCAGGGTGGTTTTTCCTGAAATACCGATTTCTTCCAGGATTTTTTCCACAGCCGTAATATGGCTTTCAAAGCTGGGGTTGCTCACGTCGATGACATGGAGGAGGATGTCCGCTTCGTAAAGCTCCTCCAGGGTGGCCTTGAAGGCCGAGAAGAGGTCAGCGGGCAGATCGCGGATAAAGCCCACCGTGTCGGTAATGACGGCTTCCGCATCCCTGGGGAAGCGCAGCCGCGAGCTTTTGGGGTCCAGGGTGGCAAAAAGGAGATCTTCCGTGAAGACCCGGCTTCTCGTGAGGGTGTTCAGCAGAGTGGATTTGCCGGCGTTGGTATAACCCACAATGGATATCACCGGCAGACCTGTTCTTTCCCGCTTCAGACGCCTTTGACTCCGGGCCTTCTCAATGTTCCGGATGTCCTCTTCCAGGTGCTGGATCCGCTCCCGCACCCGCCTCCGATTGATTTCCAGCTTGGTTTCCCCCGGCCCCCTGCCGCCGATCCCCCCGGTGAGGCGAGACATGCCCGTATGGCGCGTCGCCAGACGGGGCAGCAGGTATTTCAACTGAGCCAGTTCCACCTGAATCTTGCCTTCCCGGCTGTGGGCCCGGCGGGCAAAGATGTCCAGAATGACCTGGGTCCGGTCGATGACCTTCATTTCCGTAAAATCCGCAAGAGAACGAACCTGGGCTGGATTCAGTTCATGGTCGAAGATGAGCAGATTGGCGCCCATCTGCAGGGCCTTGATGATCACATCGGCGAGTTTGCCCTTTCCGAGGAGATATTTGGGGTCGAGCTGCGACCGGTGCTGGAGAATCGTATCAAAAACCTCCACATTACAGGATCGGGCAAGCTCTTTGAGTTCCTCCAGGGAACCCTGGCTGTCGAAAAGGAAATTCGTTTCGACCCGGATGAGGATGGCCCGGTCGGCGGAATCCACTCTGCGGAAACGCTGGGTTTTGGCGAACTCGTTTTCAAGGGCGTTGATGAAGGCCAGAAAGTCCGCCGTCAAATCGGCTATTCGCTGAGGCGGCGAAACCAGCCAGTAGCTTCCGTCCGGGTTTTCGGGAACCAGATGGGCCGTAGAGACATAACCGGGCAGACCGTCAGAACCGGTTTCCACGACGCAGATGAGATCGAGGCGGAGGAGGGCCAGGTCGCTGAGATCCTCGGTGCTCAGAGGCTCGGGATTCAGGTGCGTATGAATCAGGCGGAGTCCCTTGAAGCGGGTTGAAGAGGAGCGGAATCCCTCGAGGCTGGGGATCAGTATCCCACGATGCGTGCCGACGATCACATAGGCCACCTCGCCCTTACGGCTCAGCAGCACCCCGAGTTGCCGGTTGAGCTCCCGGGAGAGTTCCGTGAGCTGCCTGGCCATCTCCTGCGTGACGATCGAGTCCGGCGGCACCCGCCTCCGGTAGAATTGTTCCAGTCGCCGGATCTGTGCCGGCTTCAGGCCGGTGAGGTTACCATATATCTTCTGAATGGCTGCAAACTCCTTCTCGATGAGGGACGCAACAAACCCAAATCGACGTTCCCTGTTAAATTGGATGTAAAAGTTATCATGGGGGGGGAATCCGGTCAAGGAGGGAGATATAAAAAAGCACCCCGAAGGATAAGCCTTCGGGGTGCTTGAAATCGAACCTTAACAGCTGAAATCCGAAAAGGAATTCCTGCTTAGAAAACGAGATCCAGCTTGTGCATCAGCAGATAGGTGTCATCCACCTTGTTGTGATCGCTGTCCGCTTTCCAGTAATCACCGGCGAAGAGATAACCGAAGCCAACCGTATAGGTCAGGTTGTCGTAAATCTTGTACGCGGCAGTCAGATCCACTTCCCAGCCGATATCACTATCTTTATATTCCTCTGCATTGACGCCAAGAGCTTGGTTGCATTTCTCATCGGCCATCGCATAGGCGACCGAAGCCCTGATGTCCAGTTTCGGGATGGGTTTGAATCCGCCGTAAATCTGGAACAGATGGGCATTGGTCATGGAGTCCCCAGGATATTCACCCCCGCCGTTATAGGCACCGGTCTTGTAGCCCAATTGACCGGCCCATCGGGCCGTATACTCGTTCCAGAGGATCAGGGTGGGGTTCCAGGAGCGTCCACCGGAACCGGCAATGGTCACATCTGCGCCATCCTTTTTCGCATCGTCATAAGACTCACCTTCGACGAAGGCATACAGACCGCCCACATAGAAATTCTGGATGTCCGCCCTGGCGTGAACATAGGCATTGAAGGCATTCAGATCTCGGTCTTTGCCATCGTCTTCATAGGCCCTGAATTTACCTAAATAGTAGTTTAATTCGGCCTCAACAAAAACCGGTCCGAACTGGGCCTTGGCATAAGGCTGGAAAGTCCAGTAATACTGCTTGTACCCGCCACTATCTTCATCACTCTTGCTCGAATCGTTGGTGTACATGATCTTCAAGCCGCCCTCACCGCCGTTCCACTTATAAATGAAATAACCGTGATAAGCGTCTTTGTCGGCATCGGCCTCAGTATAGCCCGTACCGCTGCCGCTGCCATACTGCCAGTTCTCATAGAGTTTCTCTGTGAACACACCAACTTCCCAAGCGCCGAAATTCGAGATGAACATGATCTGATCCGAATCGAAATCGCTGTTCCCGAAGATCGTTCCCCAGGCGGCGCTGTTCTTCCGGCCGACAACAACCTTTCCATAGGGGACCGCGAAGGTGAGCCAGGCGCGGTCGAAACTGATGTTTTCAGATTCTGTATGGCCCGGTTTCGTATCCATAACTCCATAGGTGCCGAACTGACCCCAACGGCCTTCCAGGGCGTCGAAACGGGTGTTCAGGGTCAAGCCTTCGGCGATCTTGAACTCCGTTCCTACCCTCAGTCTCTGGCCGTAGGCTGAGAAAGTGGTTGCATGGTCACTGTCGCCCAGGCCCCAGTTATTCGCCGTGGCGCCCAGGACGTAATAGGAGCCGCTGAACTTTACATCTGCTGCCGAGGCGCTCAGGGCAAACCCGGCGACTAGTGCGACAGCGATTAAAGCTACCCAAAATTTTTTCATTGCATCCTCCTGAAAAAATTACCTTGTTGAATTTTTCTGATTTTCCAACGGGCATTGAAAAATCATCTCCATTTCCGCTAAATCTGATTCTTTACAATTTTGTGCTCCTGATTTTTTCCGGCATCAACCTCCCTTCCCCTCTAACTAATGAATAAAATTGCACCTGACTAACATCGAATATGCGGCTCTGTCAAGGACGAAGTAAACCTTAAAAAAGTTCGCCCTGCTTACTATATGAAAAAAAGACTGCAGATAACATACCAACACTAAGATTCCAGCCGGTTTCTTTTCCGAGAGCCAGCCTTCCTTCAATTTCAACCGTACGGGGACTTTGAAAAGAGCTGGAATAACCGGTTCCTTTTGCCCGTGTCACATTGGGAAAGCAGGGATTGAAAAAAATAAGGATGCTAGGATTTCAACGCGGGTTCCAAATGAATGGCACAAAGAAGGCGTGGCAAAAAAGACACACATCATCGAAGTAGAGTGAATCTTTGCCACTGTCGGGGCTCCGAAAATATTACTTGACATCAAAGGCGCATTGATATACTGCAAGTCGCGTAAAACCGTGGTTTGTAGTCATTATTTCCCTCGGGTGTATTCTCGCCGGGGTGCAAAATCCTTATTTAAGCCAAGCTTTATTTTTTTTCAGGGAGAGGTCCGCGCCTCGTGTGTCATATCCATGGTCCATTTTTTCTGATCCATAATCCAGCAAAGAAAAGAGTAGAGTCAAGGTGCAGGTTTGCTCATCATCCTTAACCTGACTGTTAATATGCGTGGGTAAAGCCCAGTTGGAAAAATGTTCAGGAAGTATCAGAGTTTAAAAAAACAAAACCTTAAAGGGAGGTAAAAATGGGAGAAGAGTCGATATTGAAAGAGTTCTATCCGGTGCCTGAGAGAATATTGGCAAAAGCCTGGGTGAAGGGCCGGGCAGAGTATGACAAGCTGTATGCGGAATCCATTGCCGATCCGGCAGCCTGGTGGGCGAAGCAGGCTGATGAAATCCTGACCTTCTACAAGAAGTGGGACAAGGTCATGGATTACAACTTTGACATCCGCAAGGGTCCCATCTTCGCGAAGTTCTTTGAAGGCGCGAAATTAAACGTGTCCTATAACTGCCTCGACCGCCATCTGGCGACGAAGGGCGACAAAGTGGCCATCCAGTGGAAGGCAATGAACCCGGCGAGCAGAAGGCCTATACCTATAAGGAACTTCATACGGAAGTCTGCAAGTTCGCCAATGTCATGAAGAAGCACGGTATCAAGAGAGGCGACCGCGTCTGCATCTACACCCCCATGGTGGTTGAAGCCGCCATCGCCATGCTGGCCTGTACCCGCATCGGCGCCATCCATGCCATCGTCTTCGGCGGTTTCAGCTCCGACGCCCTGGCCGTCCGTATTCAGGATTCCCAGGCGAAACTCCTGGTGGTCTGCGACGGTACCTTCCGCGGCGCCAAGGCCGTTCCCCAAAAGAAAGACGCCGATGCAGCCCTGAAAGAATGCCCCACCATCGAAAAGGTGATCGTTGTTCAGCGTGTGGGCGACAAGATCCAGTGCGACTGGACCCCGGGAAGAGACCTCTGGTGGCATGATGAAATGGCCACGGTGGACGCCAACTGTGAGTGCGAACAGATGGATGCGGAAGACACCCTCTTCGTCCTCTACACCTCCGGTTCCACGGGACAGCCCAAGGGCGCCCTCCACACCACGGCCGGCTATCTCCTCTATGCCGCTTACACCTCAAAGTTCGCCTTTGACCTCCATGACGAAGACATTCACTGGTGCACCGCCGACATCGGCTGGGTAACCGGGCACAGCTATGTCGTCTATGGACCCCTCACCCTCGGGGCGACATCGATCATGTTCGAAGGCGTTCCTAATTACCCGAACTACAGCCGTTTCTGGCAGGTCTGTGAGAAATACAAGGTCACGTCATTCTATACGGCGCCGACGGCCATCCGCGCCATCGCCAAGGAAGGCGACGAGTGGCTCAAAGGCATCGACCTGTCCTCGCTGAGAGTTCTCTCCTCCGTGGGCGAGCCCCTGAACCCCGAAGCATGGCAGTGGTTCTACGAGAAGATCGGCGGCAGCCAGTGCCCGATCGTCGATACCTGGTGGCAGACCGAAACGGGCGGACACATGATCCTGCCCCTGCCCGGCGCCATCGATATCAAACCGGCCAAACCGGCCCTGCCCATCATGGGCGTTGTTCCCGCTCTGGTTGACGATCAGACCGGCGAACTGAAGACCGCAATGGAAGCCACCGGCGCCCTCTGCTTCGAGACCGCCTGGCCCGGCATCACCCGGACGATCTACGGCGACCATAGCCGTTATCAGGAAACCTATTTCGAACCCTATCCGGGTTATTACTTCTCCGGTGACGGCGCCCTGCGCGACAAGGACGGCTACTACCGGATCACCGGTCGTATCGACGACGTCATCAACGTCTCCGGTCACCGGATGGGTACCGCCGAAGTCGAGGCGACCCTGAACTCTCATCCGGCGATTGCAGAATCTGCCGTAGTCGGTTATCCCCATGAGATCAAAGGGCAGTCCATTTATGCCTATGTCACCCTGAAGAGCGGAAATTCACCGTCTGAGGATCTGAAGAAGGAACTGGTCGCCTACGTCCGAACCAACATCGGGCCGATTGCCACCCCCGAAAAGATTCAGTGGGCGGAAGGGCTTCCCAAAACGAGAAGCGGCAAGATCATGCGGCGCATCCTGAAGAAGGTTGCCGCCAATGAGCTCGGCGACCTGGGCGACACCAGCACGCTGGCCGATCCCGCCGTTGTCGATGATCTGATCAAGAACAGACTGTAATCTAAGGTAACGACCGGCGCAGCCCTTTTGAAGGGGTTGCGCCGGACGCTATAATCGAAAAAAATTGAGGTTGGGTGCCCATGGCGGAGTTTCGATCCGTCAGGGGAGGCATCCCGGAAGGAGGACATGTGAATATTGTTGCATGTGTAAAGCAGGTTCCGGACACGGAAGCACAGATCAAGGTAAAGCCGGACGGTTCCGGCATTGACGAATCCGGTATCAAGTGGGTCATGAATCCCTATGATGAGTTCGGTGTGGAAGAAGCGTTAAAGTATAAGGAAAAGTTCGGCGGGGACGTCACCATCGTAACCTTTGGACCGGCGAGAGCGATGGAATCCATCCGTACCGCCCTGGCCATGGGCGCCGACAAGGGAATCCATATCGACGATCCGTCTTATGACGGGGCTGATGCCTATGCCACCGCCTCCGTGCTGGCTGCGGCGATCAAGACGATCCCCTATGACGTCATTTTCTGCGGTCAGCGGGCCATTGATGATGACTCCGGCCAGGTAGCGGCTATTCTGGCGGATATGCTTGATCTTCCCCAGTTGACGGTTGTCACGAAGGCGGAATCAGATGGGAAGACCGTAAAGGTTGTCCGTCCGGTGGAAGGCGCAAATTTTGTCATTGAAGCCGCCCTGCCGGCCGTGGTTACGGCGCAGAAAGGCTTGAACGAACCCCGCTATGCCTCGCTGCCCGGCATCATGAAGGCCAAGAAGAAGCCGGTCGACGTGAAAAAAGCGGCCGACCTGGGCGTGAGTGTAGAATCAAAGTCCAAGGTCGCCAAAATGGTACCGCCTCCGGCCAGACCTCCTGGAAAGATCATCAGCGGTGATGAACCGGCGGTAAAGGCTGCAGAACTGGCCAAACTGCTGAGAGAAGAGGCGAAGGTCATCTAATTATTGATTAGCGGAGGAAAATTAACATGGCAAAAGGTGTATTTATAGTAGCAGAGCAGAGGGACGGTGCCTTCCGCAAGATTTCGTTTGAACTTGCGAGCACTGCCCGGAAGCTGGCGGATGAACTGGGTGATGAAGTCGGCGCGATCGTATTGGGATCAGGTGTGGAAGGAATTGCCGGCGAACTGGGAAAATACGGTGTGGATAAGGTTTTCGTGGCGGATGATGCCGCCCTGGAACCCTATACGACCGATGCCTATGCAGCAGCAGTAGAAAAAATCGTCAAGGAAAACGATCCGGCGATTCTGCTCTTCGGCGCCACGGCACAGGGAAAGGACCTGTCCGCCCGCCTGACCGGCAAGCTGGCCACCGGGTTGGCCACGGATTGCACGGATGTGAAAATTGCTGACGGTAAGCTCGTTGCCGTTCGTCCGATGTACGCAGGAAAATGCTTCGGTGAAGTGGTGTTCTCCTCATTCCCGCAGATGGCTTCTCTGCGGCCCAATGTCTTTCCCGCCGTGGAAAATGCCAAGGCCGGCGCCGTGACGAAGGTTGATGCCGGGTTGGGTGCCGTGGCGATGAAGACGAAGGTTGTTGAAGTTCAGAAGGACACCAGCGGCAAGATCGACCTGACGGAAGCCAATGTCATCGTTTCCGGTGGTCGCGGGATGGGTGGACCGGAAGGTTACAGTATTCTCGAAGAACTGGCGAATATCCTGGGTGCGACCGTTGGCGCTTCCCGCGCGGCTGTGGATTCAGGCTGGCGTCCGCAGTCGGATCAGGTTGGGCAGACCGGTAAGGTCGTCTCCCCGAATCTGTATGTGGCCTGCGGCATTTCCGGCGCCATCCAGCATCTAGCCGGAATGAGCTCGTCCAAGTATATCGTGGCCGTCAACAAGGATCCGGAAGCTCCGATCTTTGCAAAGGCGGATTACGGAATCGTTGATGATCTTTTCAAACTGGTTCCTGAATTGGCAAAAGAGTGTAAGAAACTTCTTGGTTAGCATCATATAGTGGCCAGCGTTTACTATTCAGCCGCCTTTTCTTGCGAGGAGGCGGCTGAATTCTGAAGGCTGGCCGCTATGGAACAGGGGGAGGATTTATGGTACAGCCTATAGGTATAGGGAATGAAGGAAGGGAAGTATTCTGGAACGCGGAACACTTCGAGCCCTTCCTTTTTCTTTTTGCGGCAGTAGCCTTGGCTATCATGGGTTACGGACTTTATCGTCGCTGGCAGATGTGGAAGGCGATGGGCAAGCCCGAGATGAGAATGGACAACATGGGCGAACGGGTCAAACTGTTGCTGCAGAATGTGCTGCTGCAGGTGAAAACGTCGGCCGATGCCTATCCCGGCATTATGCATGGACTGATTTTCTTCGGATTTTTTGTACTTATCTTCGGGGCGGCTTTCGATGCGACGGATTTTCACATTGCCGAACCTCTCGGCGTGCCCTTCCTGAGGGGGAAATTTTATCTGTTTACTTCATTCCTTTATGAGCTCTTTGGTCTGGGAGTGCTGATCGGTGTTCTTATAGCGGCGGATCGGAGATATTTGAAAAAACCGGATCGCCTGGGCTACAAGGGTGTCCCGGACAATCGGCCCGACGACGCAATCGTTCTGCTCCTGATCGGGGGCATCATCGTGACGGGATTTATCATCGAAGCCTTGAGAATATCGATAACGATCGAAGAGACCCCCTGGGAACGCTGGTCCTTTGTGGGCTATGCCCTGTCGCACTTCTTTGCAGGATTGAACACCGATACGGCGAAGGCGGCCCATAAGTTTTTCTGGTGGCTGCATACCTTTATCGCCCTCGGCTTTATTGGTTACATTCCCTTTTCCCGTCTGCTTCACATCGTTACGACGTCGGCGAACCATTTCTTCATGGATCTGAAACCGACGGGAACGATCGAGCCCATTCGCGATTTCGAAAACGCGGAAACGTTTGGTGTCGGGCAGCTGGAGGAGTTTACGTGGAAGCAGAATTTTGATCTGGATGCCTGTACAAGATGCGGTCGGTGCCAGGACGGCTGTCCCGCCTATCTTTCCGGGAAGCCCCTGTCGCCGAAAAAACTTGTCCAGGATTTGAAAACGTACTGGGAACAGCGGGCGCCACTCTTTGTCGCGGCTCAGCAAACTGCGGGTGAAGGCGGTGAAATGCAGATTCCCGAGGCGGAAAAGGCCATGGTGGGTGAAGTTATTGATCTCCACGAACTGTGGGCCTGTACGAATTGCATGTACTGTATGGAAAACTGCTCGGCATCCATCGAACATGTGCCGAAGATCATCAATATGAGACAGTACAAGGTTCTGACGGAAGCCGATTTCGCCGGCGAACTCCAGTTGACCTACAGGAATATGGAAAACAATTCAAATCCCTGGGGTGTGGGTTCTCATCTCCGTGGTGACTGGGCCAAGGAAGTGGGGGTGAAAACGCTGGCGGAAGACCCGGATGTGGAATATCTCTTCTACGTGGGTTGTGCCGGTTCATTTGATGACCGCGGCAAAAAGGTCTCCATCGCCCTGGCGAAGGTCCTGCAGGCAGCCGGCGTGAAGTTCGGTATTCTCGGAACGGAAGAGAGCTGCTGCGGGGATTCAGCGATGAGAGGTGGAAATGAGTACCTCTATCAGACCCTGGCGCAGATGAACATTGAGGCCATGAACGGCTACGGTGTGAAGAAGATCATCGCCACCTGTCCACACGGTTATAATGCCTTGAAGAAGGATTATCCCCACTTCGGCGGAAATTTCGAGGTCTATCATCATACGGAGATCCTTGCAGACTTGATTTCAAAGGGCAAGATCATGTTGAAGAAGCCTGTGACCGGCACCTATGTTTATCATGATTCCTGCTTCCTGGGCCGCTACAATCAGGTTTACGATGAGCCCAGAAAAGTGTTGAAGGCAGTGCCGGGCATGAAGTTGACGGAAATGGAACGGAATCTAGCGAAGAGTTTCTGCTGCGGCGCCGGCGGCGCGAGAATGTGGATGGAAGAGGATATCGGCGAGCGGATCAACGATATGCGGACCGGTCAGGCTATCGAGACAGGGGCCGACACGATCGCTGTGGGTTGTCCTTTCTGTCTGACGATGATGAGCGATGGTATCAAGGATCACAAAAAGGAGGAGACCATGGTCTCCCTCGATATCGCGGAAATCGTCTGGAAGTCCATGGACCTCGAACCCGCCAAGGAAGCGGCAAGCACCGAGGAAGGCGCATAATCGAAATGTAAAAGAAATTCAATCCTCGCTATCGGCCGCAATCATGGTCGGTTGCGGAACTGAGGGATAAAGGATTTGGAGAAGCCCCTGCCTTTGAAAAGGCAGGGGCTTTTTTTCGGTGACATGGAATCCGGGATGGGGTAAAAAAATAATGCGTTTTGTTACCCTGGAAATGCCAGACCTGATTCTGGAAAGAAGCGCTTCAAAAAAAGGTAAAGAGACATTGGGAGATCACATCCGATATTCCGATAAACCCTGGCTCCAATCCTATGAGCGGGGAGTGCCGGAACACATAACCTACGAGGAGATTTCCCTGCCCGATGTTCTCCATGTGAGAGCAACGGAGAATCCCGATGCAGCGGCTCTGATTTACCAGGGATATCTCATGAATTATCGGCAGCTCCAGGATGAGATAGAACATTTTTCCGGTTTTCTGGTGCGTTCAGGGATAAGCAGGGGGGAAGCGGTGGCACTCCTCCTGCCCAATTGCATCCCTCTCGTCGTTGCTTATTATGCCGTCCTGCGGATGGGTGGAATTGTGGTCATGCACAATCCCCTTTATACGGACCGGGAACTGGAATACCAGCTTGCCGATTCTGAAGCATCCGCGGTGATTGCGTTGGATTTGTTTGGAAACAGGGTGATTGACCTGCAAAAAAAAACAAAGCTTCGGCAGATTGTGATTGCCTCTCTGGGGGATTATCTGCCTTTCCCCGATTATCTCTTCTTTCGCCTCTTTGCACGGTGGAAAAAACTGTCCGTCCCGGTTAAGTCGGCATCCGGTGTGGTCTCATGGAAATACAGCCTTCGTCATGCCACGGCTCCGTTGGCCGGAAGAGCATCGAATTCAAAGGATGTGGCCGTCTACGCCTATACTGGGGGGACGACGGGACTTCCCAAGGGCGTGGAATTGACCCACGGCAATCTCAGCCGGCAGGTTCAGCAATGTGCCGCGTGGTTCCCTCAATTAAAGAGCGGGGGGGAAACCATGCTGGGAGCTCTTCCCTATTTTCATGCCTTCGGCATGACAACAGCCATGAACCTTTCCATCTATAAGGGATGGTCTCAAATTCTTCTCCCCAGGCCTAAATCAGGGTCCATTCTGGAAGCAATACGGAAGTATCGTCCGACTTTTGCTCCCCTTGTTCCGGCAATGTTTGCCGGGATGCTGAGAGACCCTGATTTCGGAAAGACAGACATGAGCTGTCTGAAGGGGGCCTTTTCCGGCGGTGCGCCCCTTTCGCAAGACCTGCTCCGGGATTTTGAAAATAGGACCGGTGTGACAATCGTCGAGGGTTACGGAATGACGGAGACCAGTCCAGTGACTCTCATAAATCCCTTTGAGGGGAGGAAGAAACGCAAGCCGGGAAGTGTGGGAGTACCCATTTCCGACACACTATGCCGCATTGTAGATTCGGACAATGGGATGGCGGATGTCCCACTGGGAAAGCGAGGGGAACTGATTATTTCGGGACCTCAGGTCATGAAAGGCTACAAGGGGCGACCGGAAGAAACAGCTCAAGTTCTGAGGGACGGATGGTGTTTTACAGGGGATATCGCCGTGATGGATGACGATGGGTATGTATTCCTGGTGGACCGGAAAAAGGATCTCATCCTGTCCGGGGGATATAACATTTATCCCGTGGAAATCGAAGAGGTTTTGAACAGCCATCCGAAAATTGCGGAGGTTTGTGCCGTTGGCGTCCCCGACGAGATAAAGGGGGAAAAGGTCAAGGTCTTTGTTGTCCTCAAGGAGGATCAGACCGTCACCGAAGGGGAATTGCTGGACTATTGCCGCGCCAAACTTGCCGCTTACAAATGTCCATCCCTTGTGGAATTCCGCGGTGAACTGCCGAAATCCATCGTAGGAAAAACGCTGCGCCGTGAGCTGCGCGACGCCGAAGTAAAGAAAGCCTAAAGAATGTTCTCAGGCTCCGAATTTGGTCAGGCGTCCCGCGTGTGCCAGGGCAACGGTCATCAGGGACGACATGGGCATTCTTCCCAGACCCCCGAAGAGGCAATCCCCTTCGCCAAAACGCTCCACCCGGTCGGGCCGGCAGGTCTTTGCGGCAAGCAACACAGGAACGGGGTGCCAACTGTGGCCGGCCAAAGCGGCAGGGGTGGAGTGATCGCCGGTTACAACCAGGACATCCGGCGAAAGGGCCGTAATCCTAGGGATAAGGGCATCCACCGTCTCAATGACTTTCACTTTGGCGTCAAAATCGCCGTCCTCGCCTCGGGAGTCCGTTGGTTTGACATGCACGAAGAAGAAATCGTAATCCGGCCAGGCTGTTTCCAGGGCTGCAATCTCTTCCTCCAGGGTGGATGTCGGGGTATAAACCTTCATCCCCAACAGCCGGGAAATGCCGCGGTACATGGGATAGCTCGCGATGGCCAGGGGCGAAAGGCCGAATCGCTCCGACATGGGTTCAAAGCGATGGTATCGGGAATACCCCCGCAGAAGCATCATGTTTGCCTTGGGTTCATCGGCCAGAATGCTCCTGGCCTGATTCAGCAGATCAGTCAGCAGGGTTGCCGTTCCCGCAGCTTCCGAAATCAGCGCTTTGGGAGAGAGGGGCGGCAGTCCGGTTTTCTGGGGATCTGTTTCCGCAATATCCTCGCGAAGGCTGTCCCCTCGAAGGACAATCAAGGCCCGGTGTTCCTTCTCCGTGGCAAAAAAGACTTCCGTTCCGGAGGCGGGACGAATGCCCTCGGCCAGCTTCCGGCAGAGCCGTTCGTTGGTTTCCGTATCGATGCGGCCCGCCCGGCGGTCGGTGACCCGGCCTTCGGAATCCACCGTGGCGAAATTGACCCGCATGAAGAGATCCCGCTCGGTCATGGGAAAATCGAGGCCGGCGGCGGAGAGAAGTCCACGCCCCACGTTGTTGTCGACCGGATCGTAACCGAAAAGAGCAAAATGGGCCGGTCCACTGCCCGGCGTAATACCGGGGGCGATGGGATCCAGGAGGCCGCAGACCCCGCCCCTGGCGAGGGCGTCCAGATGAGGTGTGATCGCCGTTTCCAGCTCCGTTCCCGGTTTACCTTCCATGGGCAGTCCACCCAAACCATCCATAATCAAAAAAACCATTTTTGCCTGACTGGGAATGACCAGCTTATCCATCAATTGGGAACTCATGGGTTTCTCCTGAAAGTTAAAATGCAGGGGCGGCCTGAAAAACCTCCACCCCTGCATTAAATTTTACACTTTATTTAATCGTTGAGCAATCGTTCTTATTCCAAGTGTTATAAACTCAGATTACACTCTCTCCAGGACGATGGCCATTCCCTGCCCGCCGCCGATGCAGAGCGTCGCCAGACCGAGGTTCGCATCCTTCTTCTGGAGCTGCATGGCCAGACTGTAGGTGATCCGGGCGCCGGTGCAGCCGACGGGGTGTCCGATGGAGATTCCGCTGCCGTTGATATTGCACTTGTCCATATCCACCCCCAGCTCCTGGACACATCCCAGGGCTTGGGAAGCAAAGGCTTCGTTCAGCTCGATAATATCGATATCCTTCATGGTCAGGCCGAGCTGCTTGAAGACCTTGCGGGTTGCCGGAATCGGGCCGAGACCCATGTATGCCGGATCGACACCGCCGGAGGCGTATCCCTTGATCTTTGCCAGGGGTTTGAGACCCAGTTCCTTGGCCTTGTCGGCGCTCATCACGACAACGGCTGCTGCGCCGTCGTTGATGCCGGAGGCGTTGCCCGCCGTGACGGTTCCATCCTTCTTGAAGACGGTGGCCAGTTTGGCCATCTTTTCGAGGCTGGTGTCCATGGGGCGTTCGTCCACGGAGAAGAACTGCGGAGCGGCGCCTTTCTTCGTGGGCAGCGGGACCGGGATGATCTCATCGGCAATGGCGCCGCTGGTAATGGCTGCGCGGGCGCGCTGATGGCTCATGAGGGCCAGCTCATCCTGGGCCTGACGGCTGATGCCATAGCGGGCGGCGATATTCTCGGCTGTTAATCCCATGTGATAGCCGTTGAAGATTTCCCAGAGGCCGTCATGGACCATGAGGTCGATGATGGAACCCGTGGGCATGCTCATCCTGTATCCCCAGCGGGCATCGGGAAGGGCATAGGGGACATTGCTCATGTTTTCCATGCCGCCGGCCACCATGATGTCGGCATCGCCGGCCTTGATGACCTGGGCCGCCAGGACAATGGCCTTCATGCCGGAGGCGCAGACCTTGTTGACGGTGATCGTGTTCGTTTCCTCAGGCAGACCGGCGTAGATGCTGGACTGGCGACCGGGATTCTGTCCCAGGGCGGCCGTGAGGCAGTTTCCCATGATGCACTCGTCGAAATAGACGGGGGTCAGAGATGAATCGTAATCATAATACTTCTTGTTGATATCGGTCATGTCGAAATCGCCGAAGGTATCGCAACGGCAGGATTTGACATCATCGCTGATGGCCGGCCGCAATCCCGCTCTCTTGATGGCCTCCTTGATGACCAGTGCGCCAAGATCCGTGACTCTCACGCCTTTCAATGAACCACCAAAAGCTCCCACGGCGGTTCTGGCGCCGCTTACGATGACAACATCTTTCATGTTAATCTCCTTTCTGGATGTTAAGTTCTGAATTTCGGTAATGCAAAATCTTTAAAGTTCCGGGAGGGATTCCACGAATTCGACCTCCCGGGGCACCTTATAGGCAGAGAGGTAGGTCCGGCAATGCCGGAGAATCTGTTTATTGTCGATTTGGATGGCGGGATCTCGGACGATGAAAGCCTTGACGATTTCTCCCCGCAGCAGATTCGGTTTGCTTACCACCCGTGCCGCCTGGACTGCGGGATGATTTTCCAGGACCATTTCGACCTCGCGGGGATAGACGTTAAAGCCGCTGGTGATGATCATCCGCTTCTTTCGGCCGGTGAGGAAAAAAAACCCGTCGGGATCCCGATAAGCGAGATCGCCGGTGAAAAGCCAGCCGTTTATGATTACGTTCCGGGTTGCCGCCTCATCCTTGTAATAGCCCTTCATCAAATTTTCTCCGCGAAGGATCATTTCGCCGACTTCCCCTGACGGACAATCCGCACCTTGTTCATTGACGATGCGAATTTCCACACCGGGGATTGCGGTTCCGATGGAGCCGGGTTTTTGAGGCCCATCGGGTCGGCAAAGGGTACAGACCGGCGAGGATTCGGTCAAACCGTACCCTTCGACGAGAATCGTGTGGAACCTCCCGTTGAATTCGGGAATGTATTGCGAGGGCATCGACGCGCCACCGGTGATGCAGAATTTCAGGGAGCGGATATCATACCGGTCTGCTTCATCGTGCAGGAGCATTCCCAGGAACAGACGGGGTACGGCAGCGATAAATGATACGTTTTCCCGGCAGATGATCGAAAAGATTTCATCGAGATTGAAATGATCCAGCAGAATGAGGCCCGCTCCGACGCGAATGGCGCCCAGCATGTTGGCGACCGCGCCGAAAGAATGAAAAAAAGGGATGACAGAAAGGCCCAGGTCGGAATTGTTCACATGACACAGATTTCCCAGAAGGGCGGACTGTGAGACAAGATTGCGCTGAGTCAGCATGGCCCCAAGAGGTCTTCCCGTAAGGCCGGAGGTATAAATCATGACGGCGGGATCGTCGTCGGCCAGATCCGGAAGATCCAGAGTGGTGGCGGAATTTTCGATCAGAGTCCAGAAGGAAACGAAAGCCGGTGCAGAAAGTGGGGGATCCTCCGTCCTGTCGGTGACAATGAGATGCCGGCAGAGAGGAACATTCTTCAGGATGGGTTCAAAGCGGACGGCACAGGAGGTCGTGGTGATGAGGGTCGTGGCATCGCTGTCACTCAAGAGATATTGGATCTCGTGAACCGTTGACGCCGTGTTGATCGTTACCGCAACGGCGCCGATCTTCTGGGCGGCAAAATAGGCGATGACAAACTCGGGACAGTTGTGCAGAACAATGGCGATCTTGTCGTTTTTCCCCACGCCCCGGTCCTTCAGAGCGTTTCCCAGGGCGTTGACGGCCGCATTCAACTCCGCATAGGTCATCCGCCGTTCTTCGGAAGAGACTGCAAGGCGGTCAGGATCGCGATGACAGGTCTCTTCCAGCATCTGTCCTAAATTCATCTTTAAACCCCAAAGCTCCTTAAAATCGTGACCCCTCTTAGCACAGCAAGAGTAATTTTTTCAATAAAATAAAATGATGGGATTGGTGATGAGGTCAGAAATATCGGGGTGAAAATATAGAACGAGGACATCTTGTGCTTTTTTTGCATGTGGTTCCGGTTGACAAAAAAAAACATTTAAGATAGATGGACCGCAATTTGGAGGAAAGTAATTGGAAAGGTCCGGAGGCGTTGATCCCAATCCATACCGAAGCATACTCTACCACGGGTTTTTTATCGTCTCCTCGGTGTATGTCGGCATATGCCGGTATTTCCTTTGCTTGGCCGCCATGCTGTGAGCCAGAATGGGAATAACTTGTCGCGTGCCGTATCTTTCTTTTATTTTCCCCGATTCGATGGTGTATTTTAATAGGTTTATGCCGGGTATCTGGAAATGAAAAAATCCCTGGTGACAACCATGGTTCTGTTCCTGTTGCAGAGCATTCCTCTGTCGGTGAGGAGATTCGTTTTCGCCCAGCTTGCCCTTTTCGTCTACTACCTGATCCAGGACAGACGCCTTGTTGCTCTCGATAATCTGCACCATGCCTTTCCGGAAAAATCCATGGATGAACTCATTAAAATCGCAAAAGGGGTTTACCGGAACTTCGGTATCCTGCTCGCTGAATTTACAGAGATTCCCCGTCTCAATGAGAAGCGGGTCAATAGACTCATGGAGATTCAGGGGATCGAGAATTATTACAAGGCCAAGGCGAAAAACAAGGGCGTGATCATGCTGACCGGTCATTACGGCAACTGGGAATTGATGGCGGCTGTATTTTCCACTTTAGCAGACTCCATGACGGTGCTCTATAGACCCTTTGATAACGCCATGGTTGAAAATCTCGTTTCCTGGGTCAGATCATCCACGGGCAATCGGTTCATTTCTGCGAAGCGTGCCCTGTTCGCGATGATGAGGTGCCTGGATGGAAAAGGGACCCTCGGACTGCTCATTGACCAGAACTGGGCGCGGAAGGAAAGCTGCTTTGTCCAGTTCTTCAACAGACCTGCCTGTACGTCATCCGGATTGGCCTATCTCGTCCTTCGCACGGGCGCCCCGGTCCTGCCTGCCTTCATGACCCGGCAGAAGGATGGAAGATATCTTCTGCAGATTGGCGCCGAACTGGAGATCATCGATACCGGGGACATGGATAGGGATATTGTGGCGAATACGCAACGTTACACCAGCGTGATCGAGGAAGTCATCAGGCGGCACCCTGAGCAGTGGTTCTGGATTCATCAACGGTGGAAGACAAAACCGCATCAATTAGGGAAAGCCAAGAATTAAGATGGAGTATGTAATGAAGGCGAAACTAAATTTTTCTCCATGGTTCGTTTATGGGGTTACTGTCTTTTTATGGGTGTACACTTATTTTGACAAGGAAAGGCGTCTGCTGTATGGCGTGCATACTTACAGGGAGTACGGAATCATTGAGAGTGCAACCGTTATCTTTCTATTCCTTGCGATCCTCTTATACCTGCTGTGCCTGAAAAAGGCCGAGCCGCCATGGGAAAAAGGTTGGCTGTTGATCCTTGCAGCCGGTTCATTCTATTTTCTTGGGGAAGAAATCAGCTGGGGATACCATTTTTTCCATTACCACTTTAGCGATTCATGGCGCGCGTTGAATGCTCAGAAAGAACCGAATCTGCATAATTTGAAAGGGATTTGGGGAATTTTCTTTGACAAGCTGCCGCGGCAGCTTCTGTCAATAGGAACCGTTATCGGCGGATTGCTTGGAGCGTATGCAGCCCGCCGGCGTTCCTGGCCAAAGAATAGGACGCTGCGCCGACTGATTCCCCCCAGCCATACCCTCTTTGTCGCCGTTTCTGCTAGTCTGGTGTCCGTTCCGGAAAAGGTTGGAGAACATCTCTTGTCGGAGATGCCGGCATGGCTTAAGCTCGGTAATGCCTCCGGGGAACTGAAGGAATGCTTGCTTGCTTTTTTTATCCTGCTTTATGCCTATGGACTATTTTGTAAGTTTTCTCCATTCTATAGCAAGGGAAAAGGGGGACATAGGACTTTCTGAAACAAAGCCAACGGCCGGAAGGGCGTGAAAGAAGATTTTCAGCTTCTACATAGCCTTTTCTTCTCGATCCAAATCTTCAACCAGAGCCACAGGACAGAGAGGATTACCACAGCAATAACAATATAAGCGACGTTCTTCTCCAGGGAGCCCTGCCTGACTCCTGTGCCGATAAGGGTGAAAGGGATGGCTTCCGGCATCAGCCCGATTGCCGTTCCGACTAGAAAATCCCCCCTTTTTACTGGTGACAGACTGAGGATTATGTTTGTGACCATCGCGTGAACGGGAATTTGCCGGGCTAGAATGACCCCGGGAATTCCTCCGCGTTCAAGGAGCTTTGCGAAAGAGCTAAACTTTGGGTAGCGGTTTAAGATGAAGTCTCTACCTACCCACCTGACCACAGAGAAAATAATGTGGCATCCGATGAGGGTTCCGATCGTACTGTACAGTAATCCCTGGAAAAAGCCGAAGATCAGCCCTCCTATAGTACAGAAAAGGAGTCTCGGGATCCCGATGCAAACCAACACGGCCACACTCAGTGTGAAAATAAAGGGGGCCATCGACCCATAGCGATGAATCCCTTCGCAAAAGGCTATGAGGCTTTCCCGATATTGCCTGATTGGAGACAAGTACAGGGCAAGGATCACAATAAAAAAAGCAAGAATGTAAAGGAGATCTTTACGCAAGTTTCGGTGAATACCTCCTCCCAGACAATTCGGTCTTACTCATTGAAAAATTGAAAAAGGAAGCTACCGCAGACAAACAGACCGTTCTTGTTAATTGTTCTTGAGCTATTACAGTGTTGATTTCTTCCCCAACCTGGATCTGCGGACAGGACAACCAGGCTTCACGTATTTCCCCCCGCGCGCGGCAGACTCATATAGGGCGGTCAGGATTTCCACATTCTTTTTTCCTTCCGCTGCCTCAACAAGCGCTGGTCTGTTGCATACAATGGCATCAATGACATTGGCCAGATACGGGGTATGGCCATGTCCATAAACATTCGGGATTTCCTGCGACGAGGCATTTTGCATTCGGGCATCCTCAGGCCGCTCATCTCGAAATTTCCAATAGAGGATTTCGTTGACCGCCCGTCCACCGATAATGATGGAGCCTTTTTCGCCAAGAATGCTTAGGGAACCTTCCAGATCTTCAGGCCTTGAGGCAACCGTCGCCTCAAAGGCGCCAAGGGCGCCGGATGTGAATCTGAAAGTGGCGAGAGATGTATCTTCAACCTCGATATCGAGCAGTCTCGTTGCCTGAATGCACTGCATGGTCTCGATGGGCCCCATAAACCACTGAAGGAGATCGAGGTGATGGCTCGCCTGTTGGGACATGACTCCACCGTCCAGCTCCCATGTGCCGTGCCAGTCGTCTTGTTCATAATAAGATTGCTGCCTCATCCATCTCACGCGGACCGTCCCCAGCACGAGTTTGCCGAAGCGGCCTCCATCGAGGGCTTGTCGTGCAGCAACCACGGCAGGATTGAAACGGTTCTGCTTCACGACAAAAAGACGGCAATTATACTCCGCGCAGGCATTCATCATCTTTTCACAGTCCAAAACCCGAAGGGCCATCGGCTTTTCGACCACAATATGCTTTCCGTACCGGGCAATGTCGATCACGTGCCGCGCATGATACCCCGTAGGGGTGGCAATATCCACGACATTAATCTCCCCATGTTTCGCCATCATCTCGTGGTAGTCGAGATAGCAGGGAACGCCGAATTCTTCAGATTTTGCCTTTGCTTTCTTTTCATCGACATCGCATACGGCGACCAGTTCCGCATTAATGTTACGCGACGTCAAAGCCTTCAGGTGGTTGTTGGAAACGCGTCCGCATCCGACGACGGAAAATTTGAGTTTTTTTTGTTGTGTCATAGCATTCACCTTTTTTGAGTTTCTTGTGCCTGGAGAAAATAGCAGGCGGTCATAGCATTAGGAGCTTGTCCGGCCTCTTTGATTTTGTAATCGACTGCAGAAAGGTAGGGGCGACTTCATTATGATTATCTGGGGAGGCATTCCGATCCAATCCTGTCCCCTCGGAGGGCCCGTTTCCGTAACCAGCGCATGGCAAAACAGTCGAGGATGCCTCGCCACATCCTGTTTCCGATGCCGTATTTTGAGTAGCCCCGTGTTCGCGACCGGTCATTGACTGGTATTTCTACGACTTGATAGCCTTGAAAGCGAAGGAGAGTAGGAAGAAAACGGTGCATCCCGTTGAATGTCTGTATCTGCCAAAGCGCGCTCCTGCGGATAGCACGATAGGTGCATCCGGCATCGGAGATCTTGTCGCCCGTGATAAAATTTCTGAAAGCGTTCGCCGTTCTCGATGAGATTTTCTTCACCATCGTGTCCATTCTTTTTCGGCGAACACCACAGACCGCTGCAACATCGCCCTGCATTGCATCAAGTAGTACAGGGATATCGGCAGGATCATTCTGCATATCTGCATCCATCGTGATGATAATTTCACCGCGGGCGTAAGCGAAACCGGTTGCTTGTCCGGCACTTTCGCCGGAGTTGAAGCGGTGAGGAAGGATACGGAGGAACGGTCTTGTCTTCTGAAGTTTTTTCAAGACCTCCAGACTGGCATCCGTACTTCTGTCGTCAATGAAGATGACTTCGTATTTGACCCCGAGCCCGTCGAGCATCGGCTGAAGCTCATCCATGAGCGGTTCGAGGTTCTCTTCTTCATTGAAGACGGGAATCACTACCGAAACTTGGCAAGCGTCACTAATCGTCTTAGCGGTCATTTCCCGAATAGAATTTAGCGATTGTTTCGCAGATGAATTTCGTCTCTTCCCTGGTCACGACGGGAGACATGGGAAGAGAGAGCATGTGCTCACAGGCATATTCAGCGCGCGGATACGATCCTCTTCCCTCGTTCAGATGATGATAGGCCGGCTGAAGATTCAGCGCAAGCGGATAATGGATACCTGTTTCAATTCCGTTATCCTGCAGATGTTGAATAAGGGCATCCCTGTCGGGAACGAGGATGACGTAAACATGGTATACAGCCTCGGAATCTGGAGCCACTGGTGGGGTTTTTACCTGCCGGATGTCCTTTAGCCCTTCGTTGTACCAAGCGGCGACCTTGCGGCGGCCTTCGTTCCACTTGTCAATATGAGGTAGACAGATCCTAAGAAGAGCAGCCTGAAGGGCGTCGAGACGGCTGTTCATTCCTTCAAATTCATGGTCGAACTTGCTTTCACGGCCGTGGTTCAAGAACATTCTGATCTTCCTGTATAGGTTGGGATCTCTTGCGGTTACAGCGCCGCCATCTCCGAATCCTCCGAGGTTTTTCGAGGGGAAGAAGCTGAACACGCTGGCATCGCCCAGTGTCCCCACGTTCTTGCCTTTGTATCTGGCACCCTGTGCCTGGGCACAATCTTCCAGAAGAAAAAGGCCATGTTTGCGAGCAATGGAAAGCGCCTCATCCATGTCAACGGGATGCCCATAAAGGTGAACGGGGATTAGAGCTTTTGTCCTGTTCGTGATTTTCTTTTCGACCTGATCGAGATCGAGATTGAAGCTGTTTTCTCCGAGATCACAGAAAATGACCTGCGCCCCGGTGAGGGTAATCGCCTCTGCTGTGGCGATGGCGGTATGGACGGTTGTAATGACTTCATCCCCTGGACCGATGCCTATTGCTTTCAAAACGGCAAAGAGACCATCCGTGGCACACCCGCAGCCGCAGACTTTATCAACCCCAAGCCCGCGCGCCATTTCCTTTTCGAACATCTCCACTTCCGCCCCACCGATATATTTGCCGCTGTCGAGCACGCGAATTGCTGCGTTGTGGAGTTCCTCTCTGATCGGCTCATGCATCTTGCCCAGATCAAGAAATTTGACTTTCATCCCCATCTTCCTCCTCGTCATTCCCAACCTTCTTCCAAATCGGGCACCCTCTTAACACAGCGAGCGTAATTTTTTCAATAAAATAATAAGAATTTAAAGGATTACAGGTCAATGTCATTGAATTAAGGCCTATGATGTCAAGGCCATATTTATTGTTTTGAAAGATGTTCCGTTTGAACCCGATCACTCCGGGTTGCCCACTATTTCAACCCGGAAACGCAGGCAGAGGAACCTGCTGGCGAGAGGATGTGTAGCACTTCATTTCTCTCTCCCCAGGGTTCAAGCGTTCCCAGTTGGCAGAACTTCGAACCAATGATCTCGTTCATACGATTATTCGGAACCAGAAGCATGAACGGTTTTCCGTCCTCTAGCATTTTTCCCAATTCCGCCTTTTGCACAACAGGAATTGGCCGACCGAAATAGTAGACTTCCTGAATATTTCCCCTATGGAAATAGAAAAAATACACGGGTGCGACCCCTCTCATGCTGTTAAGTTTGGCTTTTGTAGAAAGAAAAGCATGGTAATATTTATGAGACATCACACGGGGCTGCACCACGGTATAATAGCCGACGAAACTGACGATCAACAATGCGCTAAAGGCGATCAAGACAATGGGTGCGAATCGCCAGCGACTTTTGGCCTTTTCAAGAGAATACGCGAGGGCCATACCAAGCCACACGGCTAAAGCCGGAAATATGGGCAGAATGTACTTGGCCTTCTTAAAAGTGAACAAGGAAAATATGATGAGGGGCACCAGTGCAGCCAAGCCGAAGAAACGTCCAGCATCGTTGGCGAATAACTTTCGGAATTGCATCCGCGGCTGCCAAAACAACAAAAGGATCCACGGTGCAAACCCACCTAAAGTTACGCCCAGATAGTAGAAAACTGATTCATAGTCTTCGCCGGCGACCTTGGTTGTTGTTTCTCTCATGATGACTTCAAACAGCGGTGCACCCTGCAACTGGGCATTGACATAGATGAACCATGGAAATGCAATAACTGAAAATAGCAACCAGCCACGCCAATCGATCAAACCTTTCAGGGCATATTTGCTGCGTGCCAGCAAACCGTAACATAATATGGGAGGGAGGAAAAACAACAACGCTACGGGTCCTTTCGTCAGAAAGGCAAGTCCCATCAAGGCATACGCCCCATAAAGGCGATAACGGTTGCCATGTTTAACGTATTCAAAATATAGCAGCAAGGAGGAAAATACACAGAAGGTCAACAGCATCTCCAGTTCTGCTAGCCTAGCGTGCATCGTGAAGAACGATGAGGTGGCCAGAATCAGAACGCCAAAGAGAGCAGCCCAACGTCCAATATGTTTCTTCAGGACGAAATAGAGCAACCAGACAAGACACATCGCACATATTGCTGAGGGCAGGCGGAGTACCCATTCGGAGGTACTGTTGGCAAGAAGTCCGAATATTGCTCCGAACCAATAGAACAGGGGGGGTTTTTCCAGATAAATCTCCCCGTTCATTGTTGGGATTAGCCAGGAGGAATTGGTGATCATTTCCCTCAGCACGACAAGCCGTCGGGCCTCGTTGCGGGTTAGCAAGGGCATTGACCAGATGTCCCAGAAAAATACAAGGAGTGATCCTACAACAACGATCCAGAAGAAAATATGGAACAGCCGATCTTCGGAGTAAGTATCTGATAATTTTGGTTCTGTTGATTCTTTCATGGTGCCTTCTCTCCTGGTCTATATTATTACCCTGAATCCAGAGTGAAAGTTCTTACCGTGAAGGATATATAGCAATTTTGCTGAAAATTGACAAAAAAGCATAGGTGCGATTGTTAAAATTCCGGGATCACCGCAATTATCTCATGTCACGACCTTCAAAACGGCAAATTTGGCGAAAAAAAACACACCTCGCCTTTAACTCTCGATCAAGTCGCACACGGCACTTTTTCCCCTGCAACGACCGACTCTATGCCGGTGCAGGATTCAACGCTCGATATAGCCATAGCTACTGCTCTTTGACAAACTACAAAACATTCGCAAATGGGAAGCCCGTCATCAGGCGCATGATCATCTTCCCAGACCTTCTTCGACATCATGTCCGGTTGATTGTGACAGATGATCTGATCCTCGACCAAAGTCTCTACACAATTTTACAGGCTCTGAGTGTAACCCTCTTCGAGAAAAAGTCTATTTTACAGGTACTTTAGAATTCAACCTACATAGATAAGCATGAGAATGTCAGCAAATAATTGAATTTATTTAACTAACATTGTGGTAGCAGTGATTGCAGGTATATTAAATCCATGGATATATTAGAGTTGGCATACCTCTATGGGTTATCTTTCTGCCAATGCTGGCACTTTTGATACGGATGACCGGCAGAGGGACCCTCCGGCGAGGATATAGAGCTTCTTATTGGTGTCTCCGAAGTGTTCAATCCGCTCCAACTGGCAGAGCCCGGGAAACTTCGCATTCTTGATATATTTATCTCTGACCAGCAGCAGGAAAGGTCTGCCGTCAGCCAGCACTTTTCCCAAATCGTCCTTTTGCAGAACAGGAATTGGCCGGCCGTAATAGTAGACGAGCTGAATCGATTCCTCCGATAAAAAATATACCGGGGAGTTCTTTCGCAGGCTGTCGAGTCTGGCTGCGAGAGGAGGGAAAGCAGCGTATCGGTAATACATCACGTGGGCCTGCATTGTGGTGTAATAGCCAACGAAGCCCGCGATAAGCAAAGAACTGCAGACGGTCAGTGCAACGGTAGCGGATGGCCAGCGCCGTTTAACCTGGTCGAGACCGCTTCCCAGGGCTATGCCAAGCCAGACGGCCAGTGCCGGATACATAGGGAGGATATACTTGTCTCTCTTAAAAATGAAAAAGGAAAATATGATCAGGGGAACCAGTGCAGCCAAGCCGAAGAACCGTCCTGCCTCATTGGCAAGCAGCTTCTTGAATTGTCCCCGCGGTTGCCAGAGCAGCAAAAGAATCCATGGTAAAAACGCGGTTGCAGCTGAGTGCAGATAGAAATAGAAAGGCTCCCTTTTTGTCTCCCAATAGCTTATCTCATTTGAAAGAACCCTGAACTGTGCCCCGTGGAACTGCGTATTGATGTAGAGAAACCACGGAAAGGCGATTACGGAAAACAGCAACCAGCCACGCCAGTCGATCAAACCTTTCAGGGCGTGCTTACTATGTGCGAGCAGACCATAGCACATGATAGGAGGCAGGAAGAACAGGAAGGCTACAGGTCCCTTTGTAAGGAAGGCAAGGGCCATCAGGAGATATGCCCCGTAAAGGTGGTATCGGCTCCCATGTTGAATGTATTCGAAATAACACAGCAGGGAGGAAAAGACACAGAAGGTCAGCAGCATTTCCAACTCCGCTAAGCGGGCCTGCATGGTGAAGAACGATGAAGTGATCAGAATCAGGACGCCAAAGAGAGCAGCCCAGCGTCCGATATATTCCTTAAGACAGAAAAAGAGCATCCAGACCAGACACATTGCGCTGAGCGCTGAGGGCAGACGGAGCACCCATTCGGAAGTGCTTTTGGCAAGAAGTCCGAATATTGCTCCAAACCAGTAGAAAAGGGGCGGTTTTTCCAGATAGACTTCACCGTTCATTGTCGGGATAATCCATGAGGAATTGGCTATCATTTCCCGAAGCACGACGAGCCGTCGCCCTTCATTGTGGGTCAGCAGGGGTATAGACCAGATATCCCAGAAAAAAACCAGCATCGATCCTGTTACGACGATCCAGAAGAAGATGCAGTACAGCCGATCTTCGGAACAAGCAGCTGAAAAGGTTGATACTGTTGATCCTTTCATGGTGAGCCTCTCTTATGCGTAACTGAAAATTAAGGGACTATTGAACCAAAGGGTATTGAAATCCTATTCGTGCTCGTTATTTCAGATTTTATTAAAATTTCATCTTTTAAGCATTGAAGCCGAAAAAATATTGTTGGAAAGATGAATCATTTTTTGAGGAAGTGCTGGTTTAGCACCTTCATGTAGTGAATTCCAGAACAATAATCTATCTTCTGTTATACTTTTCTTTTACACTTAATTGGGCTTTTGTGCCCACTGGGATCTCTAACCTTCTGAATTCACTATATCGCTCTTTGAAAAAATCGAGGTCATCTCAAAAATGTGGTGCCAAATGATAGGTGGATTATCCTTGACATAGCAGAGCATATTTCATATTCATGGGGTGTCAAGAAAGGAGTTCCCCATGTTTGCCAGAGTCAAGAAAACCGGCCCATACGAATACCTCCAGATTGTCGAAAATCGGCGGGAGGGCAAAAAAACCATCCAACGGGTTATCGCTACAGTCGGCCGCATGGAACAACTACAGGCCAAGGGCGATATTGAGAACCTGGTGCGATCCCTTTCCCGTTTTTCCGAAAAGGTGTTGTTGGTCCTGTCCGGCAAGAGTGAAGGCATTCAGGCATCGGCGAAGAAAATCGGTCCTGCCATCATCTTCGAGAGACTCTGGAAGGAACTGAAAATTGACCGTATCCTTCGTGGCCTTCTTGCAGACCGCAAATTTTTCTTCGATGTGGAAAGGGCCATTTTCCTGACTGTTCTGCATCGACTCTTTACCTCCGGTTCTGATCGCTCTTGCGACAAGTGGCATCGTGACTATGTCATTTCCGGGGTGGATGGGTTGTCCCTTCACCACCTTTACCGGGCGATGGCCTTCCTGGGGGAAGAGACCAACGACCAGAAAGATCGAACCCCCTTCTCTCCCCGCTGCACCAAGGATGTCATTGAAGAGGAACTGTTCCAGATGCGACAGGACCTGTTCAGTGGCCTGGATATCGTTTTCTTCGATACCACCTCTCTCTACTTTGAGGGAGAAGGAGGCGAGACTCTTGGTCGACGTGGTCACAGCAAGGATCATCGTCCCGATCTGAACCAGATGATCGTCGGCGTCATTCTCGACAACAATGGCAATCCCGTCTGTTGCGAGATGTGGCCGGGCAACACGGCGGATGTCAAGAGTCTGATCCCCGTTGTCGAAAGAATTCGGAGTCGCTTTCCTATCGGTAGATTCTGTGTCGTCTCCGACCGGGGCATGATCAGTGACGCAACGCTGGCCTGGCTGGACAAAGAACACATCCCTTACATTCTGGGAGCCCGGATGAGGAGGGTCAAGGAAATCAAAGAGAAAGTTCTCTCCGCCGATGGAAATTACCGGGAGGTCTTCCCGGAAGGTGCATCTTCCAAGGATCCTTCTCCGTTGAAGGTCAAGGAAGTCGTTCTTGAAAATCGCCGCTATATCGTCTGTTTGAATGACCGGCAGGCGAGCAGGGATGCCGCTGACCGCCAGGCCATTACCGAGGCCCTGCAAGAAAAGTTGCAGCATGATCCCAAATCGCTGGTAGGCAACAAGGGGTTCCGAAAATATTTGAGGCTGGATCAGGATGCCGTTTCCCTCAACGAGGAAAAGGTTCAAGAGGAGGAGCGCTTCGACGGGAAATGGGTCCTCCGGACCAATACCGATCTTACGGCGGAGCAGGTGGCCCTCAAATACAAGGAACTCTGGCAGGTGGAACATGTCTTCCGGGACATGAAATCCATCCTGGATACACGGCCGATCTTTCACCAGCGCGATGAGACCATCAAAGGCCATGTCTTCTGCAGTTTCCTTGCCCTGGTACTGCGGAAGGAATTGGACCGCAGATTGGGAAAAACCGGGCATGATTTTGAGTGGGCTGACATTAAACAGGATCTGAAGGCCTTGCAGGAGGTCACTCTCGAAGACAACGGGAAGAGACTCGCAATCCGTAGCGAATGCCAAGGGGTTTGCGGCAAGGTTTTTCAGGCTGTCGGTGTTGCCCTTCCTCTCACCATTCGGGAGGTGTCATGATGATTATCCGATTTTCAAAGAGCAATATGTGGTGCCAAGAACTTTTTATGGATACCTATGTCACTGATATGACAAAACTATTTTTTAGCAACTGTAAAACTTCAGTTATAATGAATATTTCAATCAGGGAAGGCCGACCTTCCGATGCGCGATGAGCCATTGTGTCGCCTGGACCATGGCATAGACATAATCCTTCATGGCTTTGACCTGAGCGGAATTCTTCTCCTGGTCTACCTTCTCCATCCTCCCGTCCCTTGAATGGAAATTAAGTGATTGGCTGTAACCCTACCAGCTTTGAGCCGAGAATTTCAGGGAGATGAAACAACCGAAAATGCTGCAGGTAATTTTAAGAAATTGAACTATTGTCAACCCAGATCTTTTCCGTATATAGATGATTTATGAAAACGAAACTCATCATCAATCCTGCTTCCGGTCGCGGGAATGTGGCAAGGCGCTACTCACAAATTGAAGCAATACTGTGCGAGGAAAATTTCCCCTTTGACGCGACTTTCACCACGCATCGCGGGAATGCGACTGAAGCGACCCGTGCCGCACTCAATGAGGGATACGATCTCATCGTTGCCGTAGGCGGCGATGGGACACTCAACGAAGTTGTCAATGGCATGGTTTCCCGGGATGGCAGAGCAATCAATCCGCATGCCGCACTCGGTTTAATTCCCAGCGGCACTGGTTCTGACTTTGCCCGCACTGCAAATATCCCCCGCGATACAGTGACAGCGACGCGACGTCTGGCGCGGGCAACCAAAGACATTATCCTCGACCTGGGTAAGATTACCTTCTATCGAAAGGGGAAACCGGAGGTACGCTTTTTTGCCAACGTTTCTGGTATGGGGTTCGATGCGGAGGTGATTGCCCGTCTTGAATGCAGCGGCAAGAGCAGTGGTGGCACGATTCCCTATTACAGGGCCCTCCTCGCATCGATTTCCCGATTCCACAATCTTGATCTCAGGATAACGATCGATGGCAAGACGATTCAGGGCAATATCAATCCCCTTGTCGTCTGTAATGGAAAATTTTTTGGCGGCGGGATGATGATCGGTCCGAATGCAACCCTGAATGATGGGAAATTTCACGTCATGCTTGGACATGATTTTACGGTCTCGGGATTACTCCTGGCGACGCCGAAACTTTATTCCGGATCGATTCTTTCCCATCCAAAGGCAGCCGAGTATATCGCTGAGACAGTCACGGTTGAGTCGTCAGAAACAATCCTCATCGAAGCGGATGGAGAATTGATTGGTGAAGGAGCGGCAACGTTCCAGATTGTGCCGGCCGCGTTAAAACTTCGGTGATGCAATAATCATTTCCAGAACTTCCTTCCACATGTCGGCGGCCCGCTGCCGCTGCCGCTCCGACGCGGCTTGCAGTTTCTTCTGAGTGGTCTCCCTTTGTCCTTGTTCCAGGACCGCATCGATGACCTCTCCAATTTTACGTCCACTTTCATCAATGGGGATGAGCAGTTCCGGACAGCCGTAGTCTGTGAAAAGGGTTTCGTATTTGTGGCTCCAGCCGGCGCCGATGCAGAGAACTCCCTGTGAGAGGGCGCTGACGAGGGCATGGAACCGGGAGGCGATGACGAGATCGCACTGGCCCAGGATCCCCTTGATCCGCAAAGGGTCCTGCTCGGCAAGGATTTCGATTTTTCGGGCCGCCGCTTCCTGCAGTTGTCGTGCGGCAGGGAGATCTTTTTTCCCCCCATGGATAAGAAGGAAGGGGGTGATCCCCTTTGCTGTCAGATGCTCCAGGCATTGCAGAAGAAAGGGAATATAGCGCGTTCCTTCGGTCTTGGACGTTTTGTCCGTCATCTGGTGGCTCGGAATGATGCAGACCCGGTGTCCCTCTGCGTTCCAATGCTCCGGAGCCGCGCCGGAGACGAGATTCGTAAAATCGGGTGCAATCTTTACATTTGCGGGCGCAGAGACCACATCGTTCACGTAAGCATAGGAAACGGGGTCGCGGGCGAAGATGAGATCGGCGTTGTCGACAAGCCTCTTCAAGGCGTCCCGAATCCGATGGCTGCTGAAGGGACCCATGGCCTGGGGAAGAAGGATGACCTTTTTCCCTTTCCGCTTCCATTCCGCGGTCTGCTTCGCCATCAGGATCGTCTTGTGTTCCCCGAAGGCATCTCCATAGGCATAGCCGGAAACATCGAGGATGACATCGATCTCGTCATCGAGAACGATGCCGTACATCTCCCGTATTTCGGGGGGAAACATCTTCCCGATAAAATCCCACGAAATGCCGTGTCTGCTCAGGGTGGCCTTCTGGAGGAGGCCGAGCCTCGCCCGGGTGCCGTAGGACGGCTGTCCATATCGCGGCGCCATCGCAAAGGAAGCTTCCGGGATGGCGGGCCTCACCGCCTGCAGGACTGCGTGGAGCATCAACTCCGCCCCTTTGTTCGTGAAACCGGCCCCTTTGATCTCAATGAGCATGGGGAATTCCCCTTCCTGGACGATTTTGTCTTCCTTTTGCTCCCCTCCCCGGCGCACCGATTCCGGCCGAATAGTGGCAGCGGGAGCGGCCGGGATATTCCTGGAGACGTCAGGCTTTGAAGGGTGTTTCAAGGCCGCAAAAATGCTTCCCATGCTATGCCTTATCCGTTGCGAAAGCGTTCTGCGCCCCTTTTTACCGGGCTTTTCTTCCTTCAGCAGGGTCTCCACCGACGCTAGAAGCGCTTCCCGCGAGTCGTGGCGATCAAGGGCAAGGGCGGAGAGGAGATTCGCCTTATACATGTCGTCCGGAATGTGTTCGGTGACCCCTGCAAGATGAGGATAAAAGGCGGGAAGATCCATTCCGATGCTCTGCCATGCCTCTGCGTAGCCCCTCCAGTCGCGCCGCTTCCGCTCGATTTTTTGTCCTTTGGTTATTTCGCCATAATCAACTTTCCTGAGGTTAAGACGCTTTTCCAAGAGAGCTTCCTGAATCAATTTTCGACCCTGCTCCGTCCGCACGACGACTTCCGATTCGCCGTGATGCCGGTCGATACCCTTGAGACCATGCGGATCACCTACAGTAATATCGGCCAGGACATTCATCTTGTCGAAACACACCCTGCACCGTGCCGGCGTAAAGGCCTTCTTGATGCGATCCCTGGAACCGTCAGGCAACACAATAGACTCCGTACCGGGAGAATCGATCACGACATTTCCTGGATATCTCGGGTATGCTTTGTTCTTGAATTCAAAATTCAGCACCTCTTTTTCTGCAAGTCCTGCCTGCCTGATCAAGAAATCCATGGCACAGTATGTCAGAGCATGTTGGCAGACCAAACCGATTTTATACTTTACCTGTTCAACGAGAACCGCATCGATATCCGTCAGGGAACTCAGGCCGTGGAAATGACAGGGAAGCCCAACCAAGGCAATCGGGATGTTTTTCTTTCTGACATCGCCGAGGATATTGAGAACCGGGATGGGGCAATATTTGGATTTTTGAGCGGAAAGAATCTGTTCCCGAGACTCCGCGCAAAGAACGACCGGTCGCGGCGGATTTCCGGAAACCATGGTGCTCACCACAGCAGCGCCGATTTGGCGCGTCTCCAAAAGATGCAGCAGCAAGGCGGACACAACGCCTCCACTCTGGCTGTTGGCATAAATTTCACTATCGGTAGCTTTTCCAACGTAGCATTCAAGAGCAGTCCCTTCAAAGGGTGAGGATTGCAAAGTGACCAACATTTCTTTGGCGACAGAAACGCTGGGACAGACTTTGTAGCAGAGTCCGCAAGCCGTGCAGCGTTCTCTGTCAATGATGGGAAAAAGATGCCCGCCTAGGGTTTCCCGATAGGAGATGGCTCCCCGTCGGCATACGGCGGCACAGGCGCCACAACTGCAGCAGAGCATTCTCTCGACAACTCGTGAAATATCGTCAGTAACGTTCATAAAAGTCTTCCGTCAGCGATTCTGTTTTTCATGCGGGGGGAATGGGAGATCGCCCTCGATGCGCTGTAATGTATCGACCAGGTCGTAGAGCGTCACCCGTTGGGGATTTCTTGCTTTTTTCCTTTGATTCCGCCACCGGTGCAGTTTCTGAAAGGGTCGCCGGGTTACGCTCCGGTCGAGATATTCGAGGACATCCTGATCCCGGTAGGTGTTTTTGAAGAGTCGATACAGGGGCTTTCTTTCCTCGGGTTTCAAGTCTTCTCCCATGGAAACAAGAAGCTTGGAGATTTCCCGGCAGGCGCATTCCATCGGCTGTTCCCAGGGACGTCCCATTTCAAAGTCGACGTGATAAAATGCCTTTTCGGCCAGAAGAATATTCTGGGTGTTGGCATCGATATGAAAGAGAAAAGTGTCTTTCGTCCGAAAGGCAAGGGCATGCCGCCTGAAAAGATCTTCAAAAAATTCCCCCATGATCTCCCTGGATGAAGCATAACCGTTACGGAGAATCGCCCGCAGGGTGACCCCTTCAACGAAGGTCGTGCAGAGATGCGGTATCTCTTCGTATTCCGGAAAGGGAGAGGCGAGAAGGTGCGGAACACAGAAGCCCATTTCGCTCCAGGATTTCAGGTAGGCCTCTTCATAATCTTTCCGCTTCCGCGGGGACAGGTATTCGATCGGCTGGCGCATTCCGATCCGATTCAGCAGCGTCCGGATTTCATACAGAAAACGAGGCTTCTTCGGGCCGTAGACCTTCACAAACACCCATTGATCATTGAAAGGAATCCGAAAAGCCTCATTGCTGTGAAGGGACTTCAAGGCGTAAGAGGCCAGCCGGCTCAGGAAATCACGTCTCTGATTTCTGGAAGACATAGATGAGGTCCTGACTGAATACCGTGGGCCAGATTTTGGCCCGGATCGTTTTTTTGGGGGTGGTCAGCTGACGGAGGACAAATCCCTGCTCGACGACCATCTTCTCAAAGGTCGGTCCTGTCTGGAAATTAACATGGGCGCCGGAGATCGGGGGAAACTTGCCGAAGAGAAATTTCAACCGGTGATGATAATAGCAGATATTCGGGATAACGCCGATAAACCAGCCGTTCCGGCTGAGGTTTTTTCTCACATGCCCCAGAAAACCGACGGGGTCTGCAAGATGGTGGATGATTCTGCTGGCGATGATCAGATCCAGCGGCGGATTAAAGAGAGGTAGTCCATTGTTGAGGTCCCAGATCCGGATGCGGGAGGTGTCAAAGGTGTATAGACTGAAAACCTTTTCCGAGATTTCAAGTCCGTATGTCTCGTAAAATCCGGAGAGCTCCTTGAAAACATGGCCCGGTCCGACGCCGCAATCCAGAACCCGCGCTTTTTCTTTCCCGAGGACCCCTTCGACGACTTCAACAATCTTTCGGTGGACGTCCGTATATTGATAATGTTTCCTTTCAATTCGATCGTCCCAATAATCATTATAATCGGAAATGCCCGGCTTGCCCATCGCTACTCCTGATCCTTTTCTGTAATCCAGTCAAATATCTTTTTCATCTGCTGTCTGTAGGTATAGTGTGTGAGGACTTTCTTCTGTCCCGCTGCAGCAATGCCTTTTCTTCGCTCGTCATCTTTAAGATAGAAATTCACCTTTTCGAGTAATTCATCATCGGAATCGAAAACCTCAACCTCTTTGCCGATTTCAAAGGCGGATTCGATTCCCGGGGTCTTTCTGCCGAGATAGAAACCGCCGCAACCGGCAACGGCAAAGATCCGGTTGCTGAGGTAACGGCCTGATATCGGGATGTCCGCGTCCTGTCCGATGAAGATTTTGACATTTTTAACGATGTCGGTGAAATCTTCCATATAGGCTTCTTTCCCCGCCCAGGCCCGATGGACCCCGCCGAGGAAATAGGGGAGGTTCTTCCACTGCCTGGAGAGGCGTGGCCCCCACCATTTGATGTCCACGGAATTTTTTCTTAAAAGCATGACCTGTTCACAGCGTTTTTTATAGATCGGATAGCCCATGGAGCCGATCATGGCCGCTTCGGCATAGCCGATGTCCCTTCCGCCCGATTCCCGGCCGGAAATGCGGAAGAACTCCGGCGCAAAACCCTGGTGTATCCATCGGGTGTTCTTGACGCCGTTCCGGGAGAAAAATATCTGTATGTCCTCCGTATTGGTAACGACGAAATCATGGGCCTTTGCGAAGGGCAGCATCCAGTCTTCCAGAACACTCGTTGTCAGCCAGAGGATCGTGGTGCAGCCCTTCTGCTTGAAATCCTCGATCAACGGGATAGACAGTCGTTCTCCCTTCAAGGTGAGGATATATCCCGGTTTCCTGCTCTCAACGATCTCCTTCAACTCGTTTTCAGAGGACTCATGCGAACGGTAGTCATAACCAATCACGTCATAGCCAAGTTGCCGCATCCCGGCGATCATGTACCGGCCCGAATTGAGCGGCTGATCGATGGGACCGCAGAAAAGCACGGTTTTATTCCCCGATCTGCATCGTGTCATAGGGAAAGACCTCGGCGTACTCTCCAGAAGAGGTCCCAGAGAAAAGAGATGCGGTTATCGTGGATCAGCGTCATCGTCAGGTTGGCGGAAAAGGGCTGTTCAACGGGGAGGGTCGTCTTCTTCTGCTGGATTTCGAATTTTTCCGGATGTCTCCTTTCTCTCTTCCTTAGTCTCGATAATCTCCTGGGTTCGGAAACGGCAAGATTGACCAGGATATCCGCGGAATCCATGAAGCGGCTGGGAACCCAGTTGGAAAAGATCACGACCTTGCAGTCCAGGGCAGCCAGAAAATCCTTCCAGAGATCTTTGCGAAGGGGCAATTTTTTCCAGTTCAGCTTCCAGAAAGACGTCGTATAGAGAGTGTTGTCATCGATGACCACGAGATCTTTTTTCCCCAGGTGGCCGAACCCAAGCCGGACAAAATCTTTTACAAAAACGGTCTTCCCGCTGCCCGGAAGTCCTGCAACGGCGACGACGATCTTCGGAGAGGACAGAAGAAGATTCTCCACTTCCCGGCGAAGCCGTTCCAGCCCTTTTATCCCGTCCATCGTGCCGATATCCCTTTCCTGAATTTCCCTTGTCATAGGACCTCTTTCTCTGTCAAGGGTTTAAGGCGCGCTGCCGGGATATCTGGCCCAGCTTGTTTTCTACGGCCAGGAGGACTTCATCGGGGGTCAGTTCCGTCAGGCACCGACTTTCCCCGCCATCGTTCCGGCAACCCTTTTTGCCGCAGGGGACGCAATCCCAATTTTTCTGAACGATGACCTGCCCCTCGCCCCAAGGCCCCCACCGCCAGGGTCGTGACGGGCCGAAGATGGCCAGGACAGGCGTGCCCACGGCGGCGGCCATGTGCATGGGACCCGAGTCTATGCCGATAAATAGAAGGGCCTTGGACAGCAGGGCTGCGGTTTGCTTCAGCGATAATTTCCCGCCGAGGTCCAGGGGAGGGCACTTCGCCAGATCGCAGATTTTCCGGTTCAGGCGGAATTCCTCTTCATCTTTTCCGCAGATCAGGATGGTCCGGATCGCCTTCTTCTCAGTCAGATAATCGCAGAGCGCGGCGTAACCTTCCGCAGTCCATACTTTGTGAATCGCCGTGGATGTAGGATGCACAACGACATAGGGAAGATTACCGGAAACGCCGTTGCTTTTCAGGATGTCTTCGCAGGCGCTTTGATCCTGAGGACTCCAGTAAAGCATCGGCTTAGTCGGCAGGAAGGAGCATCCCAAAGCTCTTGCCATTTCCAGATGCTTCTCGATGACATGAAGATTCTTGCTTACGGGAATCAGGTCTGTCAATAAAAGTTTGAGATGAAGCCGCTTCTCTTTTCTAGGTCTATAGGCAAACCGTCTTCTTGCACCGCTGAGCCAGGCAAGAACTGCTGCCCGGTCACTGTGGGTCAGTTCAAGGGCTATATCGAAGTGCAAATTCCGAATTTCTTTTATTAGCTGGAACTGCTTTTGGAAATCCGTTAAGAGTCGTGAATCCCTTTCAATGGTCAAAATCTTATCTATGGCGGGATTTTTCGTCAACATGTCTTCCGTTCCCCTGTTGACAACCGCGGCGATGAAGGCATCGGGATACCGGGATCTCAGCGTGTCAAATACCGGGGTGGTGAGGAGGACATCCCCGAGGTATCGCAACTTGATGACGAGAATGCGAGGAGAACCGTCAATCATTACGGGTTCCCTCCCCGGACAGGCCTTTTTCGTTCAGGACGATTCTGTATAAAGCCAGAACCTGGTCAATGTGATTCTCCCAGGTTAGTCGATCCAGAATCCCGCGATTGGCCTCGGCCACCCCGCTGCCGGAAATGGCCAATCCTCGCCGGATCTTCGCCGCGATTTCCACCGGGTCGAGAGGATCCTCGATGACATAGCCGTTTTCTCCCTCGAGAAGAACCTCCGAAGCCCCGTTGATCCGGGAGGTGACGACGGGCAGGCCTGCCGCCATGGCTTCAATGCACACGTTGCTGAAAGGTTCATAAATCGTCGGGAAGACAAAGAGGTCAGCCCCCTGATAGTATGGAACCACGTCGGAAATGGGGCCTGTAAAGGTGGCGGCCTTCTCGATCCCCAGATTTTTTGCCAGGCGTTTATAGGGGGCCAGCCTGTCCTTTCCCACCACCAGAAGGTGAACGGGGGAGGGGAGAAGGGCCAGGGCCTTCAGGGTCGCCGTTAACCCTTTCCGCTTGAATCCGGAGCCGACGAAGAGAAGAAGGGGCGTATCCTGTTTCAGTCCGAATTGCCGAAGCAGCTTTTCCCTCTTTTCCTGTCTTCGCTCGCAGCGGAAGCGCTTTGAATCGACGGGGGAATAAATGACGGAAATCTTTTCTTCCGGAACCCCGTACAGATCGATGATCTCCTTCTTCCCTCGCCGGGAGTTGGTCATGACGGCCCGGCAGCCCTTTTCGCTGAAGATCTGTTTTTCGATCCAGAGAAGGGTCCTGTGCAGCGGATTGAGCCGGTGCAGGATAGCTTTGCCGGGCGGGTCAATCTTCCGGCGCTGGGCGAGCCATTCCTTGTGGCAGCCGTCTCCGGCCCGGTAGATATCCTGATAAAGCGTCCGCTCGAAACTGTGAATGATGTCGTAACGGCCCCGTTGCAGCATTTTGCGAACGTTCTGGGCGAAGCTCAGGATCTGCAGGAAAGAGGGGCCTTTCAAGACGGAAACCCGGCGGAGAACAGGGCGGGAGGGGGAAACTCCTGCGTCGCCGTTATGATTCCGGGTTTTCCAGGTGCGGGCGAAGATTTCGATCTCGTGCCCCCGCAGGGCAAGATTTTCAGCCAGAGAGGCCACATAACGTTCCGCCCCGCCGAAATCGGTATATTTCTCTCGAATCAGGGCGATCTTCATTGCCAGAGGTTCTTCCCCTGTTTTTTCTTTAATTCTTCCTCAAGGAGAAAGGCATATTTCAAAAAGGTATAGATGCCCTCGAATCTGGCGGCAAGAAAGCTGCGATACCCGTCCCGGATGCCGCCCCGGAGCAAGACCTTGACAAAGGCCCAGCAGGGGTTGAAGAAGAGATTGATAAAACGGAAGCGTTTTCCTTCCCTGTGCATGAGAACCGCCGATTGTTCCGCATAACGGACGAGCCGCAGCATCTGATCCTTCAGGCCTTTGTAGGAGTAATGATGCAGGTCCCCCCGAAGCCGGCCGATTTTTCCCTCGCAGACGACCTTTTCGTGGATTTCCCCCTGGAACAGGCCCTTCCCCTTGCGGTAGAGACGGAGACGCCATTCGGGATGCCAGACATGATCGAGGAAGTCCCCCAGATAGTAAGTCTTCCGGTTGAGTTCCCACCCGTCGAACTGCTTTCCCCGGAGGGCCTCTTTTATGGAAGTGCGCAACGTTTCGGAAACTTCCTCGTCGGCGTCGAGCATCAGAATATAGTCCCTTTCGGCAAGGCCGGCCGCGAAATTCTTCTGCGCGGCAAAGCCCAGCCAGTCCTGGTGCGTTACCTTTGCCCCGAGGGCACGGGCGATTTCGACCGTCCGGTCGCTGGAGCCGGAGTCCACCAAGATAATCTCAGCTGCGATGTCCCGGACGCTTTCGATGCAGCGGGCGATATTGTTTTCTTCATTTTTGGTGATGATGACGGCGGACAGCATGCTCTGACGAGTCGGTTACCTTCCCGAAATAAGTTAAAATTATTGCCGCAGACATTAGGACATATTCTCGCTTCAAGTCAAGAAATGTCTCAAGACCCGTTCATTTTGAAACATTTACAGGAACAGGTCTGCTCCGCCGGATCGTGCAACCGCCCTTGTGAATTTATATTGACAAAAGTTTATACCTATCCTAGATAGCGACCGTGTCATATTGCTAGGAATAAAACTTCGAAACCATTCAAAGTTATCTTATCTCTTCAACGTATCTTTTCATAAAAGGCACAATTAAAGACAATATCGGTTCGATTGATTTTAGGCAATGCGGGCCTCAGTATTCAATACCTAATACCGCTTTCTCAAGTTCAGTGGTCTGATGAAAAAATAAATGCCATGGGTATATATGCCGAGATGATAGGACTTCCGGGGTCGGGGAAGACGGTTTTTTACAATGAAGCCATACGGCACATGGAAAAATCTGGTGTCAGGGTTTTCAATTGGAAAAATGGACCTCTGGAACGCTGGCTTCTTTCACTGTACTTGAATAAATACGAACCTTTTCGATGGACCGGAAGCCTGAAAAATCTCTTAACTTCATTGAATGATCGCCTTGATGTGGTATTTTCCAGATCGTCACGCTATGAATCCGCCCTGCTGAGATCATTTTTATATTCATACACGGAACTGGTGGCGTTCATTTTGAGTATCCTCATCAGACGCGGTTTTCCCCCCTGGGAAAAGGAACTCGTTCTGGGACGATACTTAGACAGTTTTATTCACTTTCAGGCCTCACAGGCGGTGATGGATAAGGGCGATGTCATCTTGACGGATCCCGGATTGATTCAACGCGGCATAGTATTGCTGGGATACGGAAGTTCGGAGGTGGAAGAGAGCGACTTATGTGATTATCTCAGGCGGATACCCCTACCCGATGTCTTGATTTCCGTTCGGGTTTCGCCGGAAGTCTGTTTGAAGAGAATGCAGAAGCGCAGTTTCCCCCGCAGATTATGTGGATTGAGTGAACAGGAGGTCATGTCTTCGCTTGATGTATGCCAAGAATATCAGTACATTGCGGAGAAGGAAATGCAACGGCGCGGCGTAGCACTCATAGAAATGGAGAACAAGGGAGAGTTGAGGGCCTCTATTGAGCAGCTGCACGCTGGTCTAAATCGGGTGGTACATGTTTCATGAAACCATTTTTCTTTCGACACACGCCTGAGACCTCACGCGCTGCCGATGCGATGGATAATGTCCGTTGCATGAATTTATGGGATACTCTTCTGAACGATCGACATAGTGAATAGATGAATGTGCAGGGTAAAAAATACTGTCAATTCTACTCTGTTGCAGGTCAGGGATGAAGGAATGAATACATTAAGAAAGAAACTAAAACGCATAAAGAAGAACATCAGACGGCGGTTACCGGAGACAAAAGCCGTCGCCTTTATCACAAAGATAAGGTGGGCACGTGAACTGGAATTGCGTAGATCCCGGGAGGCGCAACTTATTGCTTTACCCCCCGACGGATATTCCAATCTCCGGTTCTACCAATTCAAGAAGGCCACTGCAGAATTCTTCTTCCAGCATATCGGTCGGACGGATATCAAGATATCCGATACGCCGCATTACCGCCTTGCCCAGGCCCTGATAGAAGGAAATGCCAGTGAAATAGAGGCTGGGAAGAGATTCTATGACGCCTATTTGGCCGCTGCTTCACAAACAACGGATAGCGCACCGTCAGAACCAAGCGTTGAGGAATTGAAGAGGGAACTGCACAATTTCCGGGAGCATCCGCATAAAGCAGCCCCAGTTGTGGTAACGCAGATACTTCCTGGCGGAGAGTTTTTTGTTGTTGAGGGAAATCACCGTATTGCCATAGCGTCGGCCCTCGGGCAAGAAATCCCTGTTGAACTCTGGCCGTTCGAACTGGCGTTCATGAAATTTTCACCGGTAATAGAATACTATGGCACCAGGCACAATAACCGTCCATATTCAAATATCTATTTACACCAAAAGATCGCAATCCCAGGACGTCGGGAAGATACAATCGAACGCCTCTCCATGATACCGCGAGAAGTGCTTAATGGTGCGAAGGTTCTGGACATAGCCAGCAATTTTGGCATGAGCAGTATCCTTGCCCACTCTTTCGGTACGGCTTCCGTACTGGGACTTGAAATATCGAGCAGCATGGTCGACTTCGCCAGCCGCTTTTCCATGCTTGAGGGTGTATATCCTGATGTACAATTTCGGCAATTCAACGTCGATAAAGATTTTCTCGGAGATGAAGAGCGCTTCGACGTTGGCTTCATGTTTTCCATTTACGCACATCTTTCCAAGCCACAACACCTGACCCGGATTGCGGAACGCAACATTGGCAAGTACATTGTCTTTGAATCGCACCCCGGACATACCTACGATACGTACAAAAGCTTCTTTAACAGCGGACTTTTCTCCTCTGTAGAGGAATTGGGACGCCTTATCCGATCCGTCTTCAAACCTGAGGAAAAGTCGCGCATTTTGTGGTTGTGCACGAAGGCCCATTCTGGCTGAGTATCCAAGACAAAAAGCATTTCCCCTTTGCAGGGATCGTTCCCCTCTGGACCTTCCCTGCTGAGCCCAAGGCACACCGGAAGGACTATCAGAGTTACTTCTCTCTTAATCATTTCCCCCTCCGGGAAAGCGGGTCTTATTGTCTCTTCATCCCAGAGAAGAAAAAACCGCCCACCCACCACGGTGTCCCTGAAACGTAAAAGAGGCCGACGGTTATTCTTCATCAAGCAGCCACATCATCCTTTTACCAAGTTTACGTTTTATTTCAGTTTTCCCATAACTTCAAATGAACATCCTGACCGTTCCTCCGCAGCGGATAGTTTATATCCATCTGGATACGGGACTATGGCTATTTCCTATTCAGAGGAATTCCTGCAAGTTGCGTAATTGGGACCGCTACAACTTTATGTCTGAAATATAAATATTTGATATTATGTTGCTTTTTCTTATATCACTATGTACTGGCATGGGAAATGCCCTAAGGCACGCAAAAAGACACGAAACGAAAAGGAGAATAGAGTCATGAAAAAAATGGTGTCGATAGGGATTGCGGTTTTCCTGGTGACGGCTGTGGCCACTTCTGCTTTTGCCTTTGATCCGAATTGGGGTGACCATGGACGTTATGACCACCAGTCGGGTCATGCCCATAAATGGACGAACTCCGGCCATGGATACGAAGGAGGTAAGCAGGGACAGTATGCCGGTGAGCAGCATTACAGGCATCATGAGCCCTATTACAGATCAGGGGCAAACATTGCACTTCCCCTTGTGCCGCTGCCTGGGATCAGCTTCTGGTTCCCCGGCATAAGCGTGAACGTTCATTAGAATATCGTCATTCATGCCGGAAGTGGGATCGAATCGGGTGGTCCTGCATGGCCAATCCAAGGATCATGAAGAAGATCAAGATATTTCAATAAAAGATGAAACGAAGGAGCCGACAAGATGAAAAAAATTCTTTTTGGATCCATCTTATGGATTCTGGCTATGGTCGTTCCAATGTCGGCCATGGCTGATGTAGATGTTCATGTGAGGTAAGCGTACGACAAAGTCATCTTGGAACTTCTTTCCAGATAAGTTATTGATGTATCGGTCAAGAGAGATAAGCCGCGGTTCTTTGAAAAAGGGATAAAGCAAGGGGTGGAGCTGAGAACGGAGTAAAAGACAGCAAGGATCAGTCAGTACTGGTCAGACTTCAGCCGGTAGGAGCAAACCACGTTCGTCCTTGGGCAGCGGTTTCCATTGATCGGGGAGCAGTTCCCTCAAGCGACTGACTGGATGGCTCATGATCCTGCGGAGTATGTCATCAAAGTACTCCCAGGGATTGACGTCACAGGTTTTACAGGACTGGATGAGACTCATGAACAGGGCCGCCGCCCGGCCGCCTCGTTCGCTGCCAACGAAAAGCCAGTTCTTGCGGCCCAGGGCCACGGGACGCATGGCATTCTCCGCCAAGTTGTTGTCCGGTCGAAGCCGTCCATCTTCCAGATAACGGCACAGAGCCTGGCGTTGATTCAGGGCATAGTCCACCGCCTTGCGGATGGGTTCCGACGGAATCGACTGTTGCTTCAGCTCTTCAAGCTTGGCAAAGATTCCGGCAAGGATCGGTGCAGCATGTTCCTGCCGACGGCGCTGTCTCTCTTCTGGTTTCATATTGGCGCAGGGAGTTTCCACCTCATGATAGAGACGGGCAATGCGGGCCAGGATGTCCGTCGCTTCCTGGGGACGCGAAGAAACTGCTTCATCGAACTTTCTCCGTGCATGAGCCCAGCAGCCTACCTCGATGATCCCCTCTTTACGGAATAGTTCATCGTAGCCGCTATAGGCGTCGGCATGGACATAGCCTCGATAACCTTCAAGATAATCGATGGGTCGCCGCTTACTGCGATCAATGGAGAAGTCATAGGCAACAAGCGGGGGATCGGTTCCTCCCTGCACATAGACCCACAGCCTGGCCTTTTTGAGCTTTCCATTCCCTTTGACTTGCAGGGGAATGGGTGTGTCGTCGGTGAACAGGATTTCCGCTTCCCCAATGACGGCCTGCCTGAAGGCCTTTTCCAGTCCGGAGATGCTTTCGTAGGTCTGCATTAGCCAGCTGGCCTGGGTCGCTCGGGGAATCGGCACCCCTTCCCGCTCTAAAATGCCGTTCTGCCGGTACAGGGGCAGATGATCGGCGAACTTGCTGACGATCAGATGGGCAATCAGCCCCACATCGGCTTTGCACCTTGCGACGGGATGATCAGGCATCGGCGCGGAGAGGATGCCGGGGGTTGCTTCGTCGTCCTCCGGCAGGGCGTATTGGGGGCGCTTATAGACGTTGACGATGAGCTTGCCGGGGCGGTATTCCAGTTTCTCCGAAACTTCGACGTTGATCACCTTCAGGGGCTTGCCCGTTTCGGGGCAGGTCTTCTGATCTTCGGGGATGTCCAGCAGGATTTCCACCCGTTCCAGGTGTTCGGGAATGGGAACCCGCCCATGATGCTGGGAGACCTTGCGGGTTTTTGTCTTGACTTCCTGTTCCACAGGCGCTTCCGGCTTTTGATCTTTTCCGGTCTGTTCCAGCGATTGGATTACGATGGAATCGAACATCAGCTGGTTGGGGTTGAGCCGCTCGGACTTTCGGCCATAAAGGCGCCGGAGCATCTGTTCCATCTGATGCTGCAGGGTGGTCAGCTGGCGCTGCAGAGATTCGATCTTTCGGGATAGTTCCCCGATCTGCGCATCCTTCTGAGCGGTCAGTTCTGAAATCTGGGCATCCTTCTGCGCAAGGAGTTCCAGGGCCTGAGGAAGTGTCGAAACCATGGGAGGGTATGTAGCACATTAACCTAATAATGTCAAGTATTTATATGCCTATTTTGTATCTATTCCCCACTTTTTTCGGTACGATTCCTTCCAGCAGCATGGTCAGATCCCGACGCTCGATCAGACCGTCTTCGGTCCACCGCTCCGGAAGGATGAAGCAGCCCCGTTCCAGGCGTTTGTACCAGAGAGCCAAACCATCCCGGTCCCAGTAGAGGAGTTTGACCATGTTGCGACGGCGGTTCACGAAGACGAACAGAGATCCAGACAGGGGATCGGCCCCCAACTCGGATCGGATGAGGCCGCAGAGACCATCGAAAGATTTGCGCATGTCGCAGCGGCCGCGATACAGATAGATGTGGGTTGCCGCCGTCAGACCGAGCACGGGGAGAGGCTCCGAAGCGTTTCAACGACGGTGCGGAGGGTGAAGGGATCGAATCCCCGATCCACCTCGATGGCGAAATTCTTGTCTGGATGAATTCGGATGCCGGAGCCGGTTTCGACCGCTCTTCCGGGAATCAGTTCCAGAAAACCTCCTGTGCAAGGTTCTTGTTCCCGGAGTCGGCGGCGCCAGGCATGAAACTGATGCCGATTGATCTGCTTTTCACGGCAAAATGTGGTGATGTTCAAGCCACTTGCTGCCTGGTCTTCGATGATGGTGCGCCAATGGGCTCGTCGTTCCGCTCTGATCATCATATTTTGCCTCCCAGAAAGAAATTTTTCTTTGTGGGAGGCTATAGCTCAGGGAATGACGGATGTGAAGATGGGTACATCAGACGCTTACCATGTGAGTATTCCCCTTCCCCCGCCTTTCGTGTTTTCCGTGCCGCCGCCGGTGGTGGTGATCCCCGGGACTTATGTCTATGGTCTCCCGGACGTTCAGGAAGACATTTTCTTTTACAATGGCTGGTGGTGGCGTCCGTGGACAGGACGCTGGTATCGTTCAAGGGACTATAGCTCCGGCTGGGTTCATTATCCGCATGTGCCCTCTTTTTATGCCAGTGTTCCCCCTGACTGGCGGCACGACTACCGGACGCACCATTGGAAGGGCCATCCGTGGGACTATCAACCCATTCCCCACGACCGGATTCAAAATAACTGGAAGAGGTGGGAAAAAAATAAACATTGGGAAAGGCAGAACAACTGGGGCGTCCGTGATATGAAATTCCAGCCTCCTTCTCCACGAGTTCATGAGGAGCGCTTTTCCCCGCGGCATTCCAGGGAGGAGATCCGGGCAAGCCACGCTTCTTCCCGGCAGGTTGAGCCTTCCCGGGAGGGGAAGGCCAAATCTCATGACAATCACATGAAAGGAGACAAGCACCCCCAAGGAGACAAACACGAAGGTCGCCATGACCAGGGAGAGCAGCAAAGATCCGAAAGAAGATAAATGAGCAAAAGGGTTTAAATCCTTTGGCGCCCGGGGCCGGGCATGACCTTTGTTTGTTCTCCCCGACCAGCCGGCAGCCGGGCGCCATTTCCAATCCTTCCGCACTGCAGATTTGATTCATTTATAGTTCTTTTCCTTGCCTGAGCACCATTTTCTTTGACAGGCAAGATTATCTTGTTTTATATTAAAGATGTAGTGAGATCGTCAAATCAAAGATTTTAAGCAAATCCGTTTCGTGTCCATGTAAAATGTTATCGTTGGAACTCAGGCTTAACCAACCAGTTTTGTTCCTCGGAGGCGACACATGGATTTCTTCAATATTTCCCCTTCATTTCCGTCAAACGACGTCCTGCTGATCTTGAACCTCCCGGATAGCGGACCCGGCGAGGTTGACTTGTATGAGCTGCCTTAGCCTCTGCTCGATGCCTTCGTCAGGAAGAATGAATTTGTTTTTGGAAGGAGATCGCCATGATCCAGAATACTCTGAACAAGATTGAAGAAAGGTTGAAAAAGACGGAGACGGTGACCGAAGAGAACCGATCTGAACTGCTGAACCTCGTTTCTGAACTCAAGGGAGAAATTAAGGAACTCTCCAAGACGCATACGGAGCAAGCGGAAAGCATCACGGGGTTTGCCGCGCTATCGACCCGCGAAGCCACCCGGCAGGAAAAGAATCCGGCACTTCTCCAGCTGTCGATCGATGGTCTGGCCGCATCCGTTGAGGGTTTCGAAACTTCGCATCCGACGCTGGTCGGCGTCGTCAACAGAATCTGCTCCATGCTTGCAAATCTGGGGATATAAAAGTCTTACGGCTTTGATCCCGGTAAAATTCTCTTTTCCGGCCGTCAGGAAATCTTTTCAATATCCCCGCTGTAGTCTCTGAGTTGACCGATCCGGTTGTTGATAGAGCTCCATTTTCGAATGGGGTGAAGTCTTTTTTTTTCCGTAACGTGATATTGGAGTGAACAGAAGATCAAGGGAAAAGGAGGAGGTAGAATGCAGAAGATGATTGGAAGGATTGCAACGTGTTTGGGGATTTTTGTTTTAGCCGTATTGCTGCCGCTGTCAGGTGCATTTGCCGCCCCGCAGACGGCGGGGAAAGCCGCACCGGCGGCGGGCCTGGTTAATCTGAACACTGCCCCGCAGGCGGATCTGGAGAAGCTTCCCGGCATAGGACCTGCCACGGCCAAGAAAATCATTGCCGGCCGTCCCTATACCTCGGTTTCAGAGCTGACCAGCAAAGCCGGGATTCCGGCTGCTACCATGCAGAAACTCTCGCCCCAGGTCACAGTCGGCGCCGGAACGGCAACACCGGCCGTAAAGCCTGTTCAGAAGCCTGCAGCGCCAGCCCCGACAGCCGTCAAGACTCCAGCGGCTCCCAAGGCTGCCGCCCCTGCCAAGGTAGCGGCTCCACCCGCCGGTAAGGGGATGGTGTGGGCCAATCCCGATTCCAAGATCTATCACCGGGAGGGGAGCGCCTGGTATGGCAAGACCAAGGCGGGAAGCTACATGACCGAGGCCGAGGCCGTCAAGGCGGGATACCGGGCAGCCAAGCCGGGAGGAAAGGAGCAGTAAAGCTTTTCAACGGTTATCTGTAAAAAAGAGAGGAGGGTCTTATGGGATTGTTTGATGATGTTGTCGGCAAACTGGGAGGGATGCTTGGCGGTGGCGAGGGGGAAGGTCAGGGGCTTCTCGGCGGCGTCATGGAACTGCTCACCAGCGGCGAAGGCGGTGGACTGGGAGGACTCGTCCAGAGCTTCAAGGACAAGGGCCTGGGGGACATCGTCTCCTCGTGGGTCGGTACGGGGGAGAACCTCCCCATCAACGCCGATCAGATCAAGGAAGTCCTGGGCAACGAGACGATCGCAAATCTGGCCGCGAAGTTCGGGCTATCACCGGACGATCTGAGCGCCAAGATCTCCGAATTTCTGCCCGGGGTGATCGACAAGCTGACCCCCGACGGCTCTATCCCCGAAGGGGGGCTCCTGGAAAAGGGGCTTGATTTTCTGAAGGGAAAGCTGGGATAGGGTTTTGCCTCTTTCTCCCAGTTTGCGTTATCGAGGATAACTGGGCGGCGGCATCAGACTCTCCGGCATCCGGGGCCGGTCAGGGTGCTGCGGCCGCCTGTCCCGGGGATGACTTGGATCTGAGTGCCGATGCGTTCCTTCAATGCTGCGACGTGGGAGATGACGCCGATCAGCTTACCGTCCCGGCGCAGTCCCGCCAGGGTTTCCAGGGCCGTTTCCAGGGCGTCTTCGTCGAGGGTGCCGAAGCCCTCATCGAGGAAGAGTGAATCAACCCGGACATTCCGGCTGGCCATCGAGGAAAGGCCAAGGGCCAGGGCAAGGCTCACGATAAAGCTTTCACCGCCGGAGAGATTCTTCGTGGAGCGGATCTCTCCGGCCTGATAATTGTCGATGACGTTTAATTCCAAGGGCTGCGATTCATCGCGGATCAGCAGATATCGGTCCGTCATTTTTCGAAGTTGCCGGTTGGCAAATTTCGTCATTCTCTCGAAGGTCAGGCCCTGGGCAAAGTTACGGAACTTTTTCCCATCGGCGGAACCGATGAGCTCACGGAGATCATTCCAGCGGTCACACTCCCTTTTCTGGGCTTCAAGATTCCGGAGGCGCTCCTGTTGTTTTTCCCTCATTTTTTTGTCTTCGCTCAAAGTCTTCAGAATGCCGCCGATTTCAAGCCCGATTTGCTTTTGGTCCGCATCGCAGGCATTGAAGTCTTCCTGAAGGGCTTCCCGGGGCTGGTCGGTCAGATCCTTTTCGCGCTCGGAAGCGAGGGCCTCCCGTCTGTCCTTCTGTCTGGCCTCCAGTTCGGTCCCTTCCCGAATCAGGGCGTTTTCTCTCCGGGCAAGGGTCTCCCGTTCCTCTTCACCGAGCCGTGAAGCAAGGTACTCGGCTTCAGACTTGAATTCCGCCGTGAATATCTTCTCCTGCAGTTCCTGCTCCGCTTTGGCCAGTTCTCCTTTTCTTCGGTCAACGCTTCCGGCCAGAAGAAAAATTTTCTCCTGCAAGGCGCTGATTTCCTTTTCGATTTTTCCCATTTCTTCCCGGGCCTTTTCCAGCGTTTTGCCTGCGGATTCCACGGCAGCCGCAAGATGCTTTTCCACCCGATCCGGGTCCTGCTCCCCGAAAATTTCCCGGCGGGAGGCGTTCAGCGCATCGTACTCCCCCCCTTGCTCCTGGCGCTTTTTCCGCCTTGCCGCCAGGTCCTGTTCCAGGGTGGACAGCAGGGCCCGGTTCTTGTCGATTCCGGCCAGCAGATCGGCGATCTTCCTTTCGAGGGTTGTTCTCTCTTCCTGCATTGCCTGCCACGCATTCCGGCGTTCTCTCAAGGAATTCAGTATGCCGTCAAGGCCGGCGGAGGGGAGTTGTTCAATGCCGAAGGGTTCGACATCTTTAAGGGCTTCAGCGCGCGTCCTGTCGGCTTCCTCTGTCAGGGCGGCATCTTCTTTGACGAGTCGTTCATATTCCAGAACGGAAGTTTCCAGCTTATGTCGGGCCTCCAGCAGCGCCTTTGCGGATTTTTCCAGGGCCAGCCCTTTCTTTTCCAGGACGTTCCGGGCTGCCTTTTCCTTTTTGCTCTTTTCTTCGGCGGTGGACACCAGGCGGGAAATCTCGGAAATCTTCCGCAACGTGGACTCTCTTTCCCTGGAGAGCCACTCCCCCCGCTCTTCCGGCAGAACGTCAATATGCAATGCCTGCAGGGCCTGGACGCACTGTCCTTCGTCCGTTTCGAGAAGGGCCGTTTTTTCCTCCAGGTCCTTTTTGTCGCGGGAAATTTCCGTTTCTTTCCCGGCCCGGCGGACTTCCAGCTTCCGCAGTTTTTCTGACATCTCCTTGAATCCGGACTTCGCATCTTTCAGCGCGGCTTCCGTCTCGTTCAATTCCGGAACATTCCCCAAGGCGTAAGGATGTCCGGTGGCGCCGCACAGGGGGCAGGGCTTGCCGTCTTCCAGTCTCTTCCTGTCTTCTTCCAGATCGCGGATGCGGTTCAGAAGCGCTGCCCGGATCTCCAGATTCTCGATGGCTCCCTCCATGAGCCGCCTTTTTTCCGCCAACGATTCAATTTCCCGGGCGAGCAGCCCGTGTTCTTCCTCTGTCCTTTCAATGTCTGCGGAGAGCTTCTTGATCGTTTCTCCGGTCTTTCCCATCCGCTCGATGCCTTGGCCGATTGAAAATAGAATTTGTTCCCGGTCCTTGAGGATGTCGTTTTCTTCGCGCCACTGGCCGATTTCCCGCCCTTTGAGGAGGTCGCCGATTTTCTCCGTCAGCCTTTGAACTTCCTCTTTGCTTTTTTCATAATCCCGGCGCAATTGATCGCAATCCGCCTGGCCCTTCCCATATTTCGCGGCCAATGTCTCTTTCTCCCCGGCTGCCGCGGCAAGGGCTTCCCTGGTGAGGGACACTCTGGAGTCGATGCTCTTAAGGAATTCGAAAGAGCGGGCTATGGCGGAAAGGTTGGTCAGTAGGGCGGAGTCGGATGCGGATCTTTCCAAGGCGTTCTGGATGTCCTTCAGGGTCTTCTGATGTCCCTGCAGATCCTGATTTGAAATTTCGATGACGTTCCGGAAACTCCTCGCCTTTTTTCCCAGGTCCGCCAGCGCGTTGTCCTGCTCGACAAGCTGTTTTTTCTGCTCGGTGATGCGGGCATCGAGTCCACGCACCTTTTTGATCACTTCCGCTTCCGCCAGTTGCCTGGTTCGTGCCTCTGCCAATCCGGTTTCTGCGGCCTGGTTCGCCGCCAGTGCCTCTGATCGGGCTTTTTCCCTCTGCGACAGCATGGCTCTTGCCCCGGCCAGATCCTTGCTTTCGGTCTCCTGTTGACCGCGCAGGGCAACGATCCCCCGATAATCCCCGTCCAGGCTCAGGGCTTTGCGGGCTCGTTCCAGCTTCCTCGCCTCCGACTCGAAGTCTGTCCGGCGCTGGACAAAAGCCTGCCGTTTCTGATCCAGCTCGATTAGCTCTCTCTCCAGGTTTTGAATTCCCTCGAGCCAGATCAGGTCCTTCCGAATTTTATCCAGATTTCCCCTCCGTTCCCTCTCCCGTTCCTGTTTTTCCTGCAGGGACCATTGCAGATTTTCTTCTTCTTCGTCGCTTAGAACACGGATTCCTCTGAGTTCAGCCTGAAGCAGTCCCAACGTTTCCCGCTCTTTTGAATGGCGTTCGTAGACCCTTTCGGAGATCCGGCTGTAGATTTCCGTGCCGGTGATCTGTTCCAGAATGGGCGACCGCTTATCGGGAGAGGCCTGGAGAAAGGCGGTAAATCCTCCCTGGGCAAGGAGCATCGATCGGGTGAAGCGCTCGTAATCCATCCCCGTGACCTTCTCAACCAACTCGCCCACGGAGTTCATCTTCGCTTCCAGCACCTTGCCGGAATCCGCATCACTGATTTCATGGCGCGCCGGTTGCAGTTCCCCGCCGGGTCTCCTCCGGGCGCGGTGCTGACTCCAGGAGCAGCGGTAACGTCCCTTCTGTGTCTCGAAGGTGACCTCGGCAGAGCATTCTCCGGCCTGGCGCGACATGATTTCGTTGGAACTCTTGGTAACCTTGTCCAGGCGGGGCGTCCGGCCGTAGAGCCCGAGGCAGATGGCGTCCAGGAGGGTCGTTTTTCCCGAGCCGGTGGGACCGGTGATGGCGAAGAGGCCGTCGGAGCAGTAGTCCGGATGGGTAAAATCGATCTCCCAGTCGCCGGAGAGAGAATTCAGGTTCTTGAAACGTACGCTTAGTATCCTCATCCTTGATGTTCCTATTCGGACTGCGGGTCTGCCTCGTTCAGGAAGACCAGAATCTCCCCATAGGCATCCATCAGAGCCCGGCGCTGTTCCCCGGGGATCTCATGGGCGTCGAGGCAACGTTGAAACACCTCCGTCACATCCAGGTCATCCAGGGTTTCTTCCTTATTTTCCCCGCTCAGGGCCCGTTCGAGGACCCGGTTGTTCTTGACTCGAAGGATTTCGATGGCGGTTCCTGCGACGGCTTCATCCAGCTTTTCCCGCAAAGTTGAGGCGATTTCATTCCCTTCATATGCGATCTCCAGCCAGATGGGGCGGCCTTCCGCCTTCAACCCATCGATTTTCCGGGCGAGTGTAGCCCAATCCCCGCGCAAGGTCTCCAATTCCTGAAAGCGGGGTATGGGAATCGTCGAAACGGCCGGGATACCGCTGGAAAAATGCACCAGGGTCACGCTCTTTTCCTGCCCCGCTTCCCCGAATCCAATGGGCAGAGGCGAACCGGAATAGCGGATGAAATCGGAGTCGCTGACCTTCTGCGGGATATGGAGATGGCCCAGGGCAAGGTAATCGATGGCTTCGGGGAAGACATCCCTTCCGACCTGGGCGAGAGAGCCGATATACAGTTCGCGAACGCCGTCGCCGTCGATCGTCTGGCCGCCTGTCGCGAAGAGATGGCCCATCGCCACGATCGGGACCGGTTTTCCCAGTTCGGCCCGTGTCCGCTCCGCCGCCTCACAGACCGAACGGTAATGCCTTCGAATTCCCTCGACGATTTTCCGCTCCTTGTCCTCAAGACTTTCCCCTGCTTCGGCGGTGCGGATATCGTGATCCCGGAGATAGGGAACAGCGCAGAGGATCAGACGCGGCTCGCCATCCGATCCGGTCAGAACGATCAGCTCCTCTTCAGACTGCTCAGAGGCATGGCCGACCACAAAAATATTCAGGAATTTCAGGAGTTCCTTTGGGGCATTCAGAAAGGACGGAGAATCGTGATTTCCGGCGGTGATCACCACGGAGCGGCTGGAAGAGGAGGCCGCACGGCAGAGAAACCGGTAATACAGCTCCTGCGCGCGGTTGCTCGGGGTGCTGTTGTCGAACACATCCCCCGAAACAAGGAGCACGTCTATCTCTTCGGCTTCGATCAAATCAGCCAGCCAGTTCAGAAATGCCTCGTACTCGTCGTATCTCTTTCGGCCATAGAGTGTTCGCCCGATGTGCCAGTCTGAAGTGTGGAGAAGTTTCATTTTGCGAAGTCGTCCAGATCAGGGACCTTTCGGCGTATCAACAGCCGGCTGCCCTTCCCCATCCGTTTGTGGCTGAGGGGTGGGAGCCGGGGAGGGGAGGGTCCCTCCGCCATGCTGGGGGCAAGGCTCGGTCGGTTCGGTGCCGGCGAGATAAAATTCCTCTTTTTTCTCCGGACAGTCCGGCGTCGCCAGGCGGCCTGTGGCCGGGTCGATGGATACGGAAACGACCGTCTCCGGTTTCGGGAAGTCCAGGACCGGCTTGGCTGCCAGGGCGGAACGCATGAATCTTTCCCAGATCGGCGCGCAGACGGACCCGCCGGTGAACCCCTTTCCGCCGGATACCGGCTTGTCATGGCCTATCCAGATGCCGGTGATGACCTGAGGGGTATAGCCGATAAACCAGGCATCCTGGTAGTTGTCGGTGGTGCCGGTCTTCCCGGCGGACGGACGTTCCAGACTGAATTTCTTCAGCGTCTTTGCCGTTCCGTAGGTCAGGACGTCTTTCATCATCGAGGTCGTGACGAAGGCGGTGGCGGGAGACAATACGGGAGTCACCACGGACGGATTTTCCGTCCAGGCGTTATGATACCGATCGTAGATCCGGAGAATGGTCCGCGCTTCGGATCGGGAACCTCCGTTGGCCAGGGGGGTGTAAGCCTCAACGAGATCGGTCAAGGTGACCTCCTCCGTCCCAAGGGCCAGGGAGAGATTGTGAGCACGCAAGGGAAGCCCCAGCTTTCCGGCAAAATCGATGAAATAGGAGACGCCGATGGTATCGAGGAGCCGTACGGCGATTACATTGTCAGAGTGGGCCAGGGCCTGCCTGAGTGAAATCTCTCCATAGCGTTCATTTCCGTAATTCTGCGGGGTCCAGCTTTCGTTCGTCCCCCAGGTGTAGGTGACCGGGGCGTCATTCCAGATGCTGCTGGCCGTATACCTCTTTTCCAGGGCGGCGGCGTAGATGAAGGGTTTGATGGCGGAGCCGGGCTGACGCTTGGCGTAAAAGGCCCGGTTATAGGCGCTCGCGGAAAAATCCACCCCGCCTGCGACGGCCAGGACATCCCCCGTATTGGGGTCCAGACAAAGCAGGGCGCCCTGAAGAGTCGGGGAGATCTTTCTTACGCCTTCACGCAGGACCTGTTCGGCCCGCCTCTGCAGGGCCAGGTCCATGGCGGAAATGACTTCCAGCCCGCCTCTCTCTATGATCTCAGCGCCGTACCTCTCGACCAGTTTGTTGCGGATCGCATCTACATAGTAGGGGGCCTCGCCCTTTTTGATGGGGGATACGGCCGCAGCAGTCAGTTTCTGTTTTTTCTGAGGTGAAATCATTTCAAGCTCCGCCATGCGGCTGAGGACGAGGTTCCGCCGATTCCGGACAACGGAGGACGATCCGAAAGGATTGTAGCGGTTCGGGGCCTTGGGAACACCGGCCAGCAGAGCGCATTCGGCTTCGGTCAAATCCCGGGGCGATTTATCGAAATAGATCCGGGCCGCCTGGGCAATGCCCCACGCCCCGTTGCCGTAATAGATTTCGTTCAGGTACATCTCCAGAATCTGATTCTTGCTGTATTTGCGTTCGTATTCCATGGCCAGGAGGCCTTCCTTGATCTTTCTGTCAAGGGTCTTCTGTCCGGAGAGGTATTTGTTCTTGATGAGCTGTTGCGTGATCGTCGATCCGCCTTCGGCGAGTTTCCCTTTGGCGACATCTTTCACCAGAGCCCGGGCGATCCCGCGGATATCAATGCCAGGATGGTCGTAAAAGCGGGAATCTTCGATGGCCACCACGGCCTTCAGCAGGAACGGATTGATCCGGTCGATGGAGACCCAATAGCGTTCCCGGGGAAGGATCCTGCCGACGAATTGTCCTTTGCTGTCAAAGATTTTTATGGAGGAATAGTTGGAAGGCAAGGCCGGGTAAGCAGCCAGTTTTTCCGCCCCTTCAGCCGGGAAGGCCAGGCCTGAAGCCAGGAAGAACCCTAAAAAGGCCAGGAGAAACCATTTTTTACACGCTTTGAAAAAAAAGAAAACCAACGAAAATCACCTCAAAAAAATTAAAATGACGGACATTTAAACCGGGCAACCTCTCCGTTGCTGTTTTGAGTTGAACTCTTTCCAGATTTCCCTCGGGGTGACGAGATTTGTTGCCGGCGTCTTGTATCGGGGACGACTTGTATCACACCTCGAAAAAGATCACCATGGGAGGAATCTCCTAATGGTCATTTCGCTTTCCGGGGTTAGGCCTTTCTGATTTACAGCGGGGAGGAAAATTCTTCAAAGGGGAGGGAAAAGGTAAACACCGTGCCTGCTTCCTGAGATGTCGAAAAAGTCACCCGACCGCCCAGAATCTTCTCTCCGAAGAGTTTCATGGAAAAGGTGCCGATTCCTCTTCCGGCTTGTTCCTTCGTGCTGAAATTCCGTTGAAAAATTCTAAGGGATATTTCCTGGGGGATGCCTTCCGCATTCCACACGTTAAACGACATCTGACCGCCTTTATGCTCACACCAGATTTTCACCGTGCCTGCTTCTCCTGTGGCTTCCAAGGCATTGATGACCATATTGAACAGCACGTGCAGTAACAGCGAGAGGTCCGTGTTGATTGAAATATTTGGATAATCTTCAGGAAATTCTATTTTTTTCTTATTTGCGGCCGGATGGTTGGCGAAAAAAGAACAAAGTTCCCCAAGGATCTGCTTCAGGGTAACCGGACGCCTCACGGGCTGATAGGAGGAAGAATCCCCTTGCGACAGGCAGCGCTGAATGGCAACCTCGGAGTGCAGGCGCAAGGATGCCTCATAAATATTCTGCGCAAGGACCGAGGGATTGTCTTGAACGAGAAGTTCACTCGCCCATACCAGGGCGGACAACATATTGTTGACGTCATGGAAGAAAGCCCTTTCCAGCGCAGCCCTTTGCTGCTGCCGGGAAATATCCTGAAGGAAGATCAAAAGAAAAATTCCCCCCGCTATTCTGATCGGGCATGATCGTACAAGCAGGGCAATATCTACACTCTGACCGTCCCTGTTTGCTGACAGGGCGCACATTCTCTCAACGGGCCTGTCCTGAGTCAGGCTTGACACGATGGCAATGGCAGCGCCGCATGTCGGGCAGAATTTCGTGGTGCCGCATCCTGCGGGCTCATCATGGGCATGGATGCACTCCAATGCTTCGCCGAGACGCAAGCCAAAGGCCTGTTGCGCATCATGAATTCCCAGCATCTGCATGAAGGTATCGTTGAATGCCACCAATTGACGATGTTCATTCAAAACGGCGAGCAGGCCGCTCACGGAACAGAGCAATCCTTCCAGGACAGGATTATGGCACACCATTTCAATTTCTGCGGTCAGCTCATCGCCCTTTGCTTTCTCGGCAGGAGCAAAATAGGTATCCATAGGTTTCACGCCTCCGGATATTTGCTTTTTGTTTGTTATGTCGCCCGACAGATTCTACGTTGGCCGATTATACCTCATTCAGGATATCTTTTGCAAAACTTCCGGCGAGTTGATCCTGTCCGGGCATTCCCCTTTCTTTGGGGAGAGATTCCTGGCGTGACCACTCGTTCCAGCCGGCGAAGTACATCTTCGCCGAATCAAAGCCGGCCAGGTGCAGCGACAGAAGCACCGCACTCGAACGGGCCCCTTTGAAGCAGTAAACGACAATCTCATCCCCGGGCGAGAGTCCCGCTGACCTGAATAGGTCCCGCAGTTCGGATCGCGATTTAAAGGACCCTGTTTTAGCGCCCTGTCGCTCGAAGACATCGGTCCAGGGGAGACCGATGGCGCCAGGGATTCTGCCCGGTTCCAGGACGACCTCCCGCGGCGGATTCCCCTCCCGGATCACGTAGGGCGCGGCGGCTACTCCTAAAAATTCCAGCGCATTTCGAACATCGAGAAATTTTGCCCCCCGATCCAGAGCTGCAAGCGCTTCGCTCATCGACAGAAACCGGCTCCTGCCGACGCCGGTATTGTGAGGAATGTCAAGGGCCGGGGTTGAGCCGGCCTCTCCCTGTGCCAGCGGGAAGCCCCTTTGCCTCCACTGGAAATTTCCACCATTGAGAACACGCATGCTTTCGAGGGGGAATCCCGCATGCTCGGCCATATACAAGGCACGGCAGGACCGGCCAAATCCCGCAGACGGCAATTGTTCGGTGAAGACGATTTGACGGCTTCCGTCGATGCCGCAAGCGAGCATTTTGCCCAGGATCACCTGGCGCATAAACTCCAGCCCGCTATCCGCCTCAAGGGAACGATAGTCCCAGAAGACGGGAATATTGAAAGCCCCTGGAATGTGCAGCTCGCTGAAATCCCTGGAATCCGAAACATCGACGACAACCGCGTCCTCCAACCTTTCGGCAAGCTCGGCAGGCGACAGAAGGATCTTCTCCGCATAACTCTGCAAAACGCCCAGGAAGCCCGGCGCCTCCGATTCGTATCCCGGATATTTCATCTTCCCCATACCTGCTCAACCTCCTGAAACGCATTTTCTTTAAAAAGCCTGACCGTTCATCCATGCACAACCGGTTCCAAGGCTCCGATCAGAATGGGGAGCATCTGTCCGCAAATGAAATGGCCCTTCCCATCTCCGGCAAGCCGGTAATAAGGATGTTCTTTTTTCTGATGATGTATTATAAAAATTATAGAATCGGCTGAGTAGCTTTCCTCTCTGGTGGATAAATACCTGCGGAAATCTGAGCGGCCGATTGAAAGCGCCGTCAAGGATCATTCAGCGTTGAATAACAATTATGTGAATAGGGAGCTGAGCTATGGGCCATTTAACCATGCATTCTTACCGCCTCCTGCAAAAACGGATGGACCGGTCTATCCCGGGTATCTATGACTCAAACACCCTGTATGAACTCTTGAAGATTCTGTTTACCGATGAAGAGGCGCGGCTCTGCTCGGTGATGCCGCTCACTTATTTCTCCCTGGGTGACATCGCAAAGATATGGGGTAAGACGGAGGAGGAATCTGAAAAAATTATCCAGAATTTGGCAGGCAAAGGATTGGTCTATTGTTACGGGGATGCCGACGGAAAAACATTCCTCCTTTCGCCTCCCGTATTGGGCTTCTTTGAGTTTTCCCTGATGCGGACCGATGGAAAGTTTGACAGGAAAAGATTGTCTGAACTCTATTATCAATATAACAACGTTGAAGGAGACTTCATCAGGCAGTTTGCCTCCATTTACCCCCCGATGACGCGGGTGTTCGTTCAGGAAGATGCCATCAGGGATATCAGATCAGAGGTGCTGTCCTATGAAAGGGCAAGTGCGGGTATTGATCAATCCAGCTGTATCACCGTAGGAACCTGCTTTTGCCGGCATAAGATGGAACATATGGGGCTGGCCTGTGATAACCCTCAGGATGTGTGTCTGACCTTCAATAACGTGGCAAATGATCTCGCTTCGCAGGGCATTGCCCGTGAAATATCGAAAAGCGAGGCGCATGCCATCTTGAATCTCTGCATCGAAAAGGGGCTGGTTCAGATCGGGGATAATACAAGAGACGAGCTTGTCATTATCTGCAACTGCTGCGGGTGCTGCTGCGACATCCTACTCGCCTATAAACGGTATGGCTCGACGAGTCTGATCAATCCAACCAATTACATCGCTTCGATTGAAAAAGAAGTCTGTTCAGGGTGCGGCGTTTGTGCTGAAAGGTGTCCTGTCGATGCAATTTCCATCGAAGAGAATAAAGCGGTCGTAAAGAGAAAGATCTGCCTGGGCTGCGGGGTCTGTACGAGATTCTGCCCTGTCGAAGCCTGTAAACTGGAAACGCGGCCGGAGAAGGTTTTTGTCCCCGCCAACACCTTTGAAAAGGTTGCCATCCAATCCATCGATCAGGGGAAAACAGGGAACTTCCTCTTTGATAATCAAGCCAGCCTTGTCCATAAATTCTTGAGGGCGCTCGTAAACAGCATCATCAAACTGCCTCCCGTCAAGAGATTCCTGCTCCAGGAGAAAGTCTATTCAAAAATATTTCAGGTATTCTTGAGGCAGGATCGGTTCAAGCACATTGTGAAGAGCAGACCTGACTGATTCTTCTGTTATGACCGGATCTGGATTGGAGATCAAAGTCTTATCCCCAGCCCGTAAATCCATGGATAAGATAGCCCGCGATCAACGCCACACCTGTGACCAGGTAGACCTTGATGATGGCGAGATTGGCGGGGATCATCTTCAGTCGGTCCAGGTAGAAGTTGCTCAGGAGATTCACCGAGCGCAGGGCCAGCGGCAGTGCCGCGAATCCCAGCAGCACCGGAAGGGGCGCCATCCTGAAGAATACCGAGCCCGCAAGAATTCCAAAGGCGCAATAAAGCCCGGCCTGATAGAGGACAATTCCCGTCTTGCGGCCGAAGCGTGCGATGAGGTTCATCTTGCCGCTCCGGCGGTCCTCCTCGTAGTCGGGGATCTCGTTGATGACAATCATGGACCACATGAGAAAGCCAGGAATAAGGGAAACGATCACCGGCTCCATCTCCAGTGCCCCGCGCTGGACATAGTAGGACCCGAGAACGAGGACGGGTCCAAAATTGATGAGGAGCCCCAGTTCACCGAATCCCCGGTAGGCGAACTTGACGGGGGGCGCTGTATAGAAAATGGACGACAGGATGCCGATGGCCCCGATTCCGACCACGGGCCATCCCCTGTCATATCCCAGATAGAGCCAGATCCCGATCGTGAAGGCGTAGCAGGCAATGACGCCCATCTTCATCTGACTCACAGAAAGAAGACCTTCGGTGAGGACCCCGCTGCCGCCGCTGTAAGGGTTTTTCTCGTCGCCCCAGGCGCGGTCGACGGCATGGAGATAGTCGAGGATGTCATCGAGCATGTTGAGGCCGAAGTGGTGGACCGTCACCCCCGCGAAGACAAGGGAAAAAGCAAGGGGATCGAAGACCGAATAACGGGCCCAGACAATGGCGGCGGCAAGGGTGACCGGGATGAAGCTGGGTGGCACGAAGGGAAGACGGACGGCCTGAACCCAGGCCGCGATGCTTCCCTTACCAGCCGCTCCGAATGTTTCGATCCTCAGGCGCATCGGCTTTCCTCCGGCGTGTTCGTTTGGCTGTTGGGACGGAATTCCCCGGCTTTTCAGGCAGAGCAGAGGCAGACCGTGTTATCCGGGGCTATTGAGCTGATCCAGCAAGATCAGGATTTCTCTGTTCTCTACGATGTCCGACATGGAATGGCCGTAATGGAAGAAACGGATTAATCCTTTTTTATCGATGACCAGTTGTGCTGGAAGACGCCCCAGCTTCAGCAGTTTCACCTGTTGCCCATAGAGATTGGACACGGTGTGGTCGGGGTCCGGCAGTCCGGGGAAGGGCATGTCGTATTTGCGCCACCAGTTCGCGAAGGCATCCGCCTTTTCGGGACCGATCGCAATCACCTCGGCGTTCCGCTTGACAAATTCCGAATAATCCCTGCGCAACTGCGCCATGTGCCTGCGGCAGTAAGGTCAAAGAAAACCCCGGTTGAAAACGAGAAAGACATTTTTGACGCCCTTGTAATTGGAGAGTCTGATCTGCCGCCCTTCGCTGTCCGTCAGCTCAAAATCGGGCGCGATCCTGTTTTCGGCCATTTCGCTTCCCTTCACGGGAACCCCCTTTCTCGTGGGACATTGGAATTCGATCCGCTCTTTATAAAATTAAGAAGCATCTTAGTATGAGGGAGGATTTTTAAGAGTCAAGAAATAATGAATATTTTTCCACTCCAGCATAGCTCGTTGTCTGATCTATTTTAAATTGACATCCAGGTCCTCTTTAAATATTTTATATGTTGTTAACCGGAAAAGAAAGATCACGAAATTCAAAGGAGAACTATGAAAAAGAAACTCCTTGAACTGATTATCTGCCCCCTTTGCCTCCCCTCGGAATATCCTCTGGCCGCTGACATTCTCCAGGAATCGGATGGCGATATCGAAACGGGCGCCCTCAAGTGCCCGCACTGTGACGCCCTGTTTCCCATTACCCAAGGCATGGCTCTGCTCGATTCCTTTGGGACGGACGAACAGAAGGCGGCGAACAAATACGAAACCGATGAAGTGGTTTCCTCGTACCTGTGGAGCCATTATGGGGAACTGTTGGATGACGAGCATGCCTCGCAGGCATACAGCACCTGGGCGGGCCTGATGCAGCCCCAGGCAGGGATCGCACTCGACGCCGGCGGCGCCGTGGGGCGATTTGCCTTTGAGTTGACCGACTGCTGCGATTTTGTTGTCGGCATCGATACATCCCACGCCTTTATCCAGGTGGCAAGGCGGTTGATGCGGGAACGCTGTCTGGTGACACCTTTGAAGGATGAAGGCTTGCTGACCAGGGAAGTGACCATTCGCCTCCCCGAAGCTTGGCGGAGTGACAAGGTGGAATTTGTGGTGGCCAATGCCCTCGCCCTGCCGTTTCGGAAAAAAACCTTTTCACTGTTCGCATCCCTCAACCTGGTGGACAAGGTCCCCTCGCCGATCGGGCATCTCCGGGAAATGAACCGGGTCACCCGGAACAGCAATGCCCAGTTTCTGCTTTCCGATCCCTTTTCCTGGTCCACCGATGTCGCGCCGGTCGAGGAATGGCTGGGCGGCAAGGAGGTGGGTCGCTATGGGGGCAAAGGACTGGCCAACATTGCGGCGTTGTTGTCCGACGGCCGGGGCGATCTGGCACCGGCCTGGCGGGTCAATGAGCCCGGGGAAGTCTGGTGGAAAATCCGCACCCACAGCAACCATTACGAGCTGATTCGCAGCCGTTACCTCCATGCCTGCCGATAGGAGGAGACCATGATCCTTGATTCTGTCTGCCGTCTCTGTTCGTCCTGCTGCCCCATCGAGGTGGAGGTCGTGGACGAACGCCTGATCGCCGCCCGGCGAAAATCCTTTCTTGCCCCCGAAAAGCGACTCTCCTGTCCCAAACTGGCCGCCGCCCCGGACATCGTCTATTCCCCTCTGCGCCTGACGACTCCGCTGATCAAAAAGGACGATGGTTCGGGCTTCCGGAAGGCTGGCTGGGACGAGGCCCTTGATCGGGTTGTCACCCGGTTTCTCCGTCATCGGGAGGAATCCGGGGCACAGTCGGTCGCCTGGCTGCGAGGCATGGCCGCCGACTGGGGGGCGCCCTGGGATTATCCCAACCGGCTGATGCATCTCTTCGGGTCTCCAAATACCATCGGCAACGGCTCCATCTGCTTTGTGGCCCGAGAATTCGCCCATTCTTACACTTACGGGGCCATGGCCTTCCCGGAGGCGAAGAACGCCCGCTGCATCATCGTCTGGGGCAAAAATGACGGGAACACCGCACTGGGTGCGGCCGAGGCCATTTCCTATGCCAAGGAACAGGGGGCGACGCTGATTGTGATCGACCCCGTGCAGACCGCCCTGGCTCGTAAGGCGGACCTCTGGCTGCAGATCAAACCGGGCCACGACGGCCTGCTCGCCATGGCAATGATCTTCCAGATCATCGAGGAAAAGCTCTATGACGCCGAGTTTGTCGAAAAATACACAACTGGCTTTGAGCAGCTCAAAGAGGTTGCCGCCCGGTATCCCGCCGAGGCGGTCGCCGAGAAAATCTGGCTTTCAGCGGATCAGATCAGGGATCTGGCCCGTCTCTATGCCACCACCAAACCCTCGTCCATTATCGACGGCAACGGCCTGGACATGCACCGCGAGGTCTTCGACACGACCCGGGCGATCGCCATGCTCCGGGCGTTGACCGGCAATCTGGACAGGCCGGGCGGCGACGTGCTGCCGCAGCCGATTCCGCTGCGCAACATCCAGTTGAAGAATCGGCTCCCCGCCGGGGTGGTCCCCATCACCCGCGACTATCCCCTCTTCAACGCATTCAGTGAAACCTGGGGAAACCAGGTTCAGGGCTGCCTGATCGACGCCATCCTTGAGGAAAAGCCCTATCCGGTGAAGATGGTGGTGATCCAGACCGGAAATCCCGTGGTGACCATGGCCGATTCAACCCGGACCCGGGAGGCCTTTTCCAAGTTGGAAACCCTGGTGGTGATCGAGATGTTCATGACCGAGACGGCAAAACTGGCCGATGTGATTCTCCCGGCGGCCAGCTGCTTCGAAACGACTCAACTCAACCGTTTTTCCATTCGTAACAACCCGATGTTCCTGCAGAACGCGGTCATTCCGCCGGTGGGCGATTCCTGGCCGAACTGGCGGATCGTCTTCGAGCTGGGCCGGAGGCTCGGGTTTGTCACCGAATTTCCCTGGCAAAGTGCGGAGGAGGCCATCGATTACCAGTTGGAGCCTGCCGGTGTCACCGTGGAGAAATTGCGGCGGAACGGCAGCGGCCTGCGGATCGAGGAACTGCGTTACGAAAAATACCGGGAAGCACCGTTCAAGACACCTTCGGGCAGAGTCGAATTCTTTTCCCGTCGGTTGGCGGAGGCCGGATTACCGGGTGTGCCGTTCTCGGAGGGACTGGGCGGAGATCCGATCAGCTTTGCCGATCAGAGCGAGGCGTATCCGATCCTGGGGATCAGCGGCAGCCGCGACATCCGTTTCACCAATTCACAGTTCCGCACCATCCCGTCCCTGCTGAACGCCGGTGCGGTCTGCGTCGTCGACATCCATCCCGAAGATGCCCGGCGTTATGATCTGAAAGAGAATGATCCTGTGAGGATTGAATCCCCGAAGGGATCCATTGAAATGGCAGCGAGGATATCGACCACGGTGCGTCCCGGCACAATTCGCCTTTCCTGGGGATGGGGCGAATACGATCCGCGGGGCAATCTCAACACCCTTACCGAAGACGATCGGCGGGGCCGGGTGACGGGTACCTCCACAAGCAGAAGTTTCATGTGCCGGTTGAGGAAGGTTCAACAGCAAAAATCCGGTGCTTTTCCTCCTGGCTGATCATGGCATGCCACCGTCTCAGCGAAGAGGCCTGCCGCCGCAACCCTTCAAACGGGCGTGCACATGGCGAAGCAGCTCTTCCGTTATCTGCCAGTTTATGCAGGGATCCGTGATGGAGACGCCGTATTTCAGCAGCGAAAGGTCCTTGGGAATCGACTGATTTCCCGCTTCCAGATTGCTTTCAATCATCACCCCGCAGATGCTTCCCTGACCCGATTCGATCTGTGACAAAATCCGATCGAGGACAACGGGCTGTTTCTGGTAATCCTTTCCCGAATTTGCATGACTGCAGTCCACCATGATATTGAGGGGCAGCTGTGCCTTCTTCAACAGTTCCATAGTTTTGGAAATATCCTCGGGCATGTAGTTCGGTTTTTTCGATCCCCCCCGGAGAACGATGTGGAGATCAGGATTCCCCGTCGTCTGAAGAATGGCCGATTTTCCTTCGTTGTTGATGCCGAGAAAACTGTGGGGGTGGAGGGCCGATCTTATCGCATCTACGGCAATCTGGAGATTGCCATCGGTTCCGTTCTTGAAGCCCAGGGGGAAGGAAAGGCCGCTGGCCATTTCCCTATGCGGTTGGGATTCCGCCGTCCGGGCACCGATTGCCCCCCAACTGAGAAGATCCGCCAGGTATTCGGGGGTGATCGGGTCAAGCATCTCTGTCGCGATGGGCAGATTCTTTGCCGTGATGGCACAAAGCAGGCTTCTTGCAATGCCAAGTCCCTTGGAAATCTGGTGCGAACCATCCATGTCCGGATCGTTGATCAGGCCCTTCCAGCCGATGGTGGTGCGGGGCTTTTCAAAATAAACGCGCATGATGATGAAAAGCTGGTCGGAAAGCTCCTGGGAGAGAGCGGCGAGCCGGTCCGCATATTCGAGGGCCGCCTTCGGATCGTGAATCGAGCAGGGACCGACGACCACCATGAGGCGTGAGTCAGAGCCATTCAGGATGTTGATGATGTGCTGCCGGCTTTCCGTAACAAATTCACCCGCTGCGTTGGACACCGGAAACACCTGCCTCAGGTCCCGGGGCGCAATAACGGGGGTGATGCGTAGGATTTTAAGGTTGTTTGTTTTGATCATATCTCGTTCTGTTAGTCTCTTTGGGTTAAATCTTTTTACCTATCTATCCTTCTGTATTTTTATAATTCATTATTTGAATACACAATGTCAAGGATTTCTCATAAAAAGCAAATAACGATTCCAGGATGATTTTCATCGTTGCTCCTCCCACCCGGTTATCCGAAAAAACAGAACAAAAAAAGACGGGGCTAAGGTTGAAGTAATCAATAAACTCCGTAATACCCGTATGGTAGTTTTATACTACGAAGTTGCTTGCTAAACTCGAACCCGAAAAGCAGCGTGAAGCAAGGCTGATGGCTGTTGAGACTGCGACCCGACTATAGATAAACAAACAACTGTCTTGAGCAAGAAAACGTCACAGCGGGGCGATTTGCCCTATTGACAACGGAGAATAATCTGATAGTCTGCGCCCGCTTCAATAAATCTATCGACGTAGAGTCTCTAGAAAGTATCTATTTTATTTGAACCAACGTAACAAATCTGTCCTGTTGAGTCCCTCGTATCCTAAGTATTTCCATTCTCTTCTTAAATTTGGAGACCAAGTGATGAAAAGAGTATATTCAGTAAGTGAAAGCGAGCAAGTGAAGATTAAGAATGATCTTTTTTTCGTGGAAGAAGTCCTGCTTGTGCTATCTGAATTACATGAACGGGGTGAATTGGACGCGGCTCCAAAAGAATCTCTGCGGACTCTTCTTAATACGTCAATGATAAAGTTAAGAAGCGCCAGAGCACTAATCTCAGTGGGAGGGGAAATCGAGGAAGTAGCAGCATAACGACCAGGGGGCGGGCTTAGGTCGCAGCCCTTTCTCATAAGACAAATAGAAGCCGGGCAGGATCAAAAACTTGTCCGGCTTTTTTGTGAGTAAAAAGATCGTTGCCCATTCCTTGAGGCATACCTTTGCAAACTGGCTTGTGGAAGCCGGGGTTGACCTATACACGGTCAAGGAACTTATGGGACATTCGGTCATTGCCATGACAGGCATGATCCCGAATCAATGAAGTCTGTCATGCGAGACCTGATTGACGAAAAACCTCTTGACCGGAAGCACCGAAACCATCTCTTGACAGGCAATTTCAAGGATCGGCGAGAGTGTCACGTCAACCCGGATTGGTTATTGATATACCGAATAGACGGCCATCGAATAATATTTGAACGAACGGGAACCCATGCCGATTTGTTCAGGTAAAGTGTATGGATGAAGGGGATGGGGAAGACCACCGGAAGACCACCCGACAAGCCGGAAAGTTCCGCCGGCTTCCCTTCAGGACCCATTGCGAGGAACGGCAATGATTAACAATATAAGGAGAAAAGGGTACGAAAACGGTGGGCATGGGCAGAGAGCGTCACATGGATCTTGTTTGCGCTCTTATGGACGATCCTGTGCTATACGCTAAAGCAAGAAAGTATGATTGAAGAGCGCGAGAGAAAAGCAGCATAGCGATCAGGAGGCGGGCTTTTCGGTCCGCCTTTGTTTATGGGTAGAAAAATCAAAGTGGGGAGAGATTTTGCTTTACCCGAAAAAGAAAAAGGGCTTCACGGTTTTTTGAAATCCGCAAGCCCTTGATTTTATATGGTGCCGGAGGTCGGAATCGAACCGACACTTCCGCGAGGGAAGGGGGATTTTGAGTCCCCTGCGTCTACCAGTTTCACCACTCCGGCGCAGGTTCTGATTAGCCCAGCCCACTGTCTCTTGTCAAGAAAAATCTGTTGACAAGGAACTCATGCCTATGTTAAAGGTCCGCTTCCAATTTGACGGGGTTGTAGCTCAGTTGGGAGAGCGCTTGAATGGCATTCAAGAGGTCAGGGGTTCGACTCCCCTCAGCTCCACCAGAAAAATTAAGGGGTTAGCGAGAGATCGTTAACCCCTTACTCGTTATAATTTAACCTATTGCTAACCTTAAATGAAAAGTTCATTTTTTGTAGTTAGCCAGGGATTATAAAGCCTGATTACAATAGCAATACTCATAATCAGTAGGTTGTCGGTTCGATCCCGACAGGGCTCACCAAAATAATAAAGGACTTAGGCTTGAATAGCTTAGGTCCTTTTTCTTTGTCCGCTACCCTATTGCTACCCTTATCAAAGATTCACAGTGATCTTGACTTCAAACTTTTCTTTTACACTTAATTGGGCTTTTGTGCCCACTGGGATCTCTAACCTTCTGAATTCACTATATCGCTCTTTGAAAAAATCGAGGTCATCTCAAAAATGTGGTGCCAAATGATAGGTGGATTATCCTTGACATAGCAGAGCATATTTCATATTCATGGGGTGTCAAGAAAGGAGTTCCCCATGTTTGCCAGAGTCAAGAAAACCGGCCCATACGAATACCTCCAGATTGTCGAAAATCGGCGGGAGGGCAAAAAAACCATCCAACGGGTTATCGCTACAGTCGGCCGCATGGAACAACTACAGGCCAAGGGCGATATTGAGAACCTGGTGCGATCCCTTTCCCGTTTTTCCGAAAAGGTGTTGTTGGTCCTGTCCGGCAAGAGTGAAGGCATTCAGGCATCGGCGAAGAAAATCGGTCCTGCCATCATCTTCGAGAGACTCTGGAAGGAACTGAAAATTGACCGTATCCTTCGTGGCCTTCTTGCAGACCGCAAATTTTTCTTCGATGTGGAAAGGGCCATTTTCCTGACTGTTCTGCATCGACTCTTTACCTCCGGTTCTGATCGCTCTTGCGACAAGTGGCATCGTGACTATGTCATTTCCGGGGTGGATGGGTTGTCCCTTCACCACCTTTACCGGGCGATGGCCTTCCTGGGGGAAGAGACCAACGACCAGAAAGATCGAACCCCCTTCTCTCCCCGCTGCACCAAGGATGTCATTGAAGAGGAACTGTTCCAGATGCGACAGGATCTGTTCAGTGGCCTGGATATCGTTTTCTTCGATACCACCTCTCTCTACTTTGAGGGAGAAGGAGGCGAGACTCTTGGTCGACGTGGTCACAGCAAGGATCATCGTCCCGATCTGAACCAGATGATCGTCGGCGTCATTCTCGACAACAATGGCAATCCCGTCTGTTGCGAGATGTGGCCGGGCAACACGGCGGATGTCAAGAGTCTGATCCCCGTTGTCGAAAGAATTCGGAGTCGCTTTCCTATCGGTAGATTCTGTGTCGTCTCCGACCGGGGCATGATCAGTGACGCAACGCTGGCCTGGCTGGACAAAGAACACATCCCTTACATTCTGGGAGCCCGGATGAGGAGGGTCAAGGAAATCAAAGAGAAAGTTCTCTCCGCCGATGGAAATTACCGGGAGGTCTTCCCGGAAGGTGCATCTTCCAAGGATCCTTCTCCGTTGAAGGTCAAGGAAGTCGTTCTTGAAAATCGCCGCTATATCGTCTGTTTGAATGACCGGCAGGCGAGAAAGGATGCCGCTGACCGCCAGGCCATTACCGAGGCCCTGCAAGAAAAGTTGCAGCATGATCCCAAATCGCTGGTAGGCAACAAGGGGTTCCGAAAATATTTGAGGCTGGATCAGGATGCCGTTTCCCTCAACGAGGAAAAGGTTCAAGAGGAGGAGCGCTTCGACGGGAAATGGGTCCTCCGGACCAATACCGATCTTACGGCGGAGCAGGTGGCCCTCAAATACAAGGAACTCTGGCAGGTGGAACATGTCTTCCGGGACATGAAATCCATCCTGGATACACGGCCGATCTTTCACCAGCGCGATGAGACCATCAAAGGCCATGTCTTCTGCAGTTTCCTTGCCCTGGTACTGCGGAAGGAATTGGACCGCAGATTGGGAAAAGCCGGGCATGATTTTGAGTGGGCTGACATTAAACAGGATCTGAAGGCCTTGCAGGAGGTCTTTCTCGAAGACAACGGGAAGAGACTTGCAATCCGTAGCGAATGCCAAGGGGTTTGCGGCAAGGTTTTTCAGGCTGTCGGTGTTGCCCTTCCTCTCACCATTCGGGAGGTGTCATGATGATTATCCGATTTTCAAAGAGCAATATGTGGTGCCAAGAACTTTTTATGGATACCTATGTCACTGATATGACAAAACTATTTTTTAGCAACTGTAAAACTTCAGTCAAACCAATAAACTCACAAAGCCCATATGACTTGACCCGAGAAAGTGACATACAGGCCAAAATTTTTCTCATGGGTTTGCCTTATTTTTTTGACACGTGCTTATCATTATAATGATAAATGTCGTCATGACAATGTTCGCACCTATTTAACCCTAAAAAAAATTGGCATTTGAACCCTTTTTCAGTAAAATTAACCAGGAAGTATTTATTTCACAAATATTGCCATTTAATTATCAATGAGGAGAACGAAATGAAAAAGATACTTGTGGCAATCGATGAATCTAAGCACGCTTTGAAAGCCGTAGATTTTATCATCAAGTTATTTTCAGGCAGTGCAGATGTGGAGATTACTCTTTTTCACGTCCTTCCGGATTTTCCACCTGCTTTCTGGGATGATGGACAGTATCTTAATACCGCAGAAAGGTCCGCGAGACGTGAAGTTATCGAAAAATGGCAGAGCAACCAGAAGCTTAAGCTTGAATCGGTATTTAAACTAGTGACCGACAGACTGGAGAACGCAGGATTCAATAAAAATCAGATAGCAACAAAATCGATATTTGCAACCTATGTTGTTGTTGCTGACCGTATTCTGGAAGAAGCCAGCACGGGCGGTTATCATATGCTTGTGATGGGTCGACACGGATATTCCAGTACAAAAAAACTTATCATGGGAAGTGTTTCTAATGCGGTTCTCAGCCAAGATTCCGCCCTGGCTGTTTGCATAGTCAGGTAACAACATATTGCAAGTTAGAGGAACAATCCCTAATCCGTGTGCCCCGCGTTTGAATCTCGGCATGGGCACCAATAAAATCAAAGGGTTAAACAATTACGGTTAAGCCCTTTATTTCTTGCTAGCTACCCTATTGCTACCCCTATTTAGAATTTTGCGTGATCTTGAGTGAGCCTTCCAGTTGTTTTTTAATTTCTATTACTCGGGAAATAACTCATAACTTATTATCAAGATTTGAGTTTGCCGTCCCGGTATGAAAATCGGCCAGCTTTCGATGGAAAACGATTTTTTATCCGGAGCGCTCGTTCGCACAGGAGACACGAGCGCAAAGCGATGATCGACAGGGAAGATCTTCTTCCAATAACACGGCAATGTCGTCTCCTGGATCTGAGTCGATCCGGCTTTTACTACACTCCAGCACCGGTAAGCGCAAAAGACCTGGATTTGATGCGTCAGATTGACGAGATTCATCTGACCTATCCTTTTTACGGATGCCGTAAAATTCGTAACGAACTTTGGGCAAGGAAGCATAATGTAGGACGTGACCGGGTACGCCGACTGATGCGCCGGATGGGCATCGAAGCGCTGTATGTCAAGCCGAAACTTTCATTGGCTCACCCGGAACATGTAAAATATCCATATTTACTCCGAGGTCTTGAGATCAACAGGGCCAACCAAGTGTGGGCGGCCGATATAACATATATTCCAATGGCGAAAGGATTCTGTTATCTTGTGGCAATTCTGGACTGGGCCAGCCGGATGGTTCTTTCCTGGCGTCTGTCCAATACCATGGACAGTTCCTTTTGTGTGGACGCTCTCGATGAAGCAATCGCTAAATACGGCTGTCCTGAAATTTTCAATACAGATCAAGGCAGCCAGTTTACTGCCGAAACTTTTACAGAAACACTCAGTTCCAGAGGCATTGCAATCAGTATGGCTGAAGTTTTACAGTTGCTAAAAAATAGTTTTGTCATATCAGTGACATAGGTATCCATAAAAAGTTCTTGGCACCACATATTGCTCTTTGAAAATCGGATAATCATCATGACACCTCCCGAATGGTGAGAGGAAGGGCAACACCGACAGCCTGAAAAACCTTGCCGCAAACCCCTTGGCATTCGCTACGGATTGCGAGTCTCTTCCCGTTGTCTTCGAGAGTGACCTCCTGCAAGGCCTTCAGATCCTGTTTAATGTCAGCCCACTCAAAATCATGCCCGGTTTTTCCCAATCTGCGGTCCAATTCCTTCCGCAGTACCAGGGCAAGGAAACTGCAGAAGACATGGCCTTTGATGGTCTCATCGCGCTGGTGAAAGATCGGCCGTGTATCCAGGATGGATTTCATGTCCCGGAAGACATGTTCCACCTGCCAGAGTTCCTTGTATTTGAGGGCCACCTGCTCCGCCGTAAGATCGGTATTGGTCCGGAGGACCCATTTCCCGTCGAAGCGCTCCTCCTCTTGAACCTTTTCCTCGTTGAGGGAAACGGCATCCTGATCCAGCCTCAAATATTTTCGGAACCCCTTGTTGCCTACCAGCGATTTGGGATCATGCTGCAACTTTTCTTGCAGGGCCTCGGTAATGGCCTGGCGGTCAGCGGCATCCTTTCTCGCCTGCCGGTCATTCAAACAGACGATATAGCGGCGATTTTCAAGAACGACTTCCTTGACCTTCAACGGAGAAGGATCCTTGGAAGATGCACCTTCCGGGAAGACCTCCCGGTAATTTCCATCGGCGGAGAGAACTTTCTCTTTGATTTCCTTGACCCTCCTCATCCGGGCTCCCAGAATGTAAGGGATGTGTTCTTTGTCCAGCCAGGCCAGCGTTGCGTCACTGATCATGCCCCGGTCGGAGACGACACAGAATCTACCGATAGGAAAGCGACTCCGAATTCTTTCGACAACGGGGATCAGACTCTTGACATCCGCCGTGTTGCCCGGCCACATCTCGCAACAGACGGGATTGCCATTGTTGTCGAGAATGACGCCGACGATCATCTGGTTCAGATCGGGACGATGATCCTTGCTGTGACCACGTCGACCAAGAGTCTCGCCTCCTTCTCCCTCAAAGTAGAGAGAGGTGGTATCGAAGAAAACGATATCCAGGCCACTGAACAGGTCCTGTCGCATCTGGAACAGTTCCTCTTCAATGACATCCTTGGTGCAGCGGGGAGAGAAGGGGGTTCGATCTTTCTGGTCGTTGGTCTCTTCCCCCAGGAAGGCCATCGCCCGGTAAAGGTGGTGAAGGGACAACCCATCCACCCCGGAAATGACATAGTCACGATGCCACTTGTCGCAAGAGCGATCAGAACCGGAGGTAAAGAGTCGATGCAGAACAGTCAGGAAAATGGCCCTTTCCACATCGAAGAAAAATTTGCGGTCTGCAAGAAGGCCACGAAGGATACGGTCAATTTTCAGTTCCTTCCAGAGTCTCTCGAAGATGATGGCAGGACCGATTTTCTTCGCCGATGCCTGAATGCCTTCACTCTTGCCGGACAGGACCAACAACACCTTTTCGGAAAAACGGGAAAGGGATCGCACCAGGTTCTCAATATCGCCCTTGGCCTGTAGTTGTTCCATGCGGCCGACTGTAGCGATAACCCGTTGGATGGTTTTTTTGCCCTCCCGCCGATTTTCGACAATCTGGAGGTATTCGTATGGGCCGGTTTTCTTGACTCTGGCAAACATGGGGAACTCCTTTCTTGACACCCCATGAATATGAAATATGCTCTGCTATGTCAAGGATAATCCACCTATCATTTGGCACCACATTTTTGAGATGACCTCGATTTTTTCAAAGAGCGATATAGTGAATTCAGAAGGTTAGAGATCCCAGTGGGCACAAAAGCCCAATTAAGTGTAAAAGAAAAGTATGGATGGAAAAGGTCGCTGGATGGACAATGTCTTTATTGAACGGCTCTGGAAAAGCGTCAAGTATGAGGATATTTACCTGAAGGCCTATAATTCAATGGCAGAGACCAAGAAGGGACTGGCTGCCTATTTTACTTTCTATAATGAAAAAAGATGGCACCAGAACTTTGACAGGAAGACTCCATCTATGGTTTACTTCGATTCTCTAGCGCAGAAACAGGCTGCGGCATGATGCTGAACCAAGAGCAGTGCCCCACTAATAAATCCCTGTTACCTGTCCAATTTACCCTGACCATCTCTGTCTTTTACCTCCAGCCCCATAACATAGATAGCTGTATAGAATCACAATGACCATGATATAAACACCAAAAAGACGGGACGCAGATTGGAGCGTTTATGAAAGGAAAAATCAGTCTCGGAGATTTTATCAAAGACGTAAAGAAGGAGCTAATTGAAGCTCAAGATACTTCTGGAGATCCCTTCTACGAACTTGAGGAAGTCCGTCTGGAAGTGAGTTTTGTCCTAGATGCATCGGCAAAGGCTGGAGGAAAATTGCTTGTTGTGGAGCTTGGAGGTGAAACCAAGGCCCAGCAAACTCATAAGGTTTCTCTAACTTTACGTCCCTTACCTAGGCCTACAACTGAGATTCAGGAGACTGAATTGACCACTCCAGCAGCAAAAGCTAAGAACAAAACCTTAAGCCGAAGACCTGTCTACAGAAGAACTGTCTACAGATAGTGCGTGGGTGAATTCTACGAGCAAAGATGATTGATTGATCCGGACAACACTTGAGTCGATAGTGCCCGATATTCCTAGGTTGTTTTCAGGGGGGATTTTTCGAAAAGAGAAAGGCCCACCGTGGGAGTGATACGAGTGATGGTACCACAAACGTTCACTACCCAGGGCATTGCCAGATCTCGGAGAACCGAGATTGACGGCCTTTCGACCTTCGATGGCGGAAGAAGGCCACCGTGGAGTGGCATGCACTAGTCACGAAACAGATGCTCTCACTCCATGGCAGGATCAATCTTGGAACACTGATGCACCAGAATTGATGGCCTATCCACCACAAAGGCTTGGTTGCATTATACCTCTTACAGGTTCTCTGATCAATGACAATCTTTTTGGTCCGTAGCTTTGTAGCGAATAAGTTTGAAATAACGCCAGATCAGTATTGAATTATGGAGAGAATCGCATGTACTTCATTACCTTCTCCAGACAGATAGGAGCAAAAGGAACAGAGATAGCGAAGCTCGTGGCAAAGGAACTGCGGTATAATTTTTATGATACAGCAGATATAGAACGAACAGCCAAAGAGTTGGGCTTTTTGAGTGAGATCAGAAAGGTCGACGACAAACCTCCATCTTTTTTCAAGCAGATTTTTTCACGTCAACCGGAGATCTGGCTGGGACATTTGTACGCTGCAATTTATGACCTTTCACGCCAAGGTAACGCCGTAATTCTCGGACGGGGAGGTAATATTCTCTTTCGGACCATCCCTCAAGCTCTTCATGTCAGAGTAATTGCATCGGAAGAAACACGTATCAACAATCTTCTGGAGAAGGGTTATCAGAAGGAAGATGCTGTTACATGCATGGAGAAGAGTGATTACGAGCGGTCAAGTTTTCTCTGGTTTGCTTTCCATAAGGATTGGTACGATCCCTTGTTGTATGATCTGGTACTCAACACGGATGATTTGACGGTTAATGTTGCAGTTGATACGATTCTGTGTGCAGCCCATATGAGAGAAGACGAATATGGCCGCAGGGGGATAAGCTCTCTCGATCTGTTGAGACTAACAGCAAGAGTATCGAGTGCCCTTATGAAATCAGGTTTTCCATCAGGTTATGTTTCCTCGTTCGTTATTGCACCCGGGAAAGTCCGGCTGACTGGGCTTGTACAATCTCCCAGGGAAAAACTGGCTGCAGAGTTGACTGTATCAAAAGTCGAAGGGGTTGAATCGGTGGAAAACGAAGTTACAATAGTCAGCACGTAAGGCATCATATGTTAGAGGACGGACTTGAGCCAACAGTGGCTCGCTACATCCCTCAGCAGGACGATTGGGGTACGATAAAAGTACGATGCGAAAAATGATCGTGCCGGAGGAATTCAGAAAATACTTAGTGAGTACGGATAGTTGTGGATATTGGTACGATGGTACGATAGGTACGATGAAATTCCCTGTTTTTCTATGTGATATGGATGATGATAATGGTGTTTCCGTAGATCTCATAAAACAGTCTTATATCGTGATAAAACACTCAAACAAATGAAAAGGAGATTGGCGATGCACGTGAAGAATATCTGTTTGATGATTTTATTGTTGTTCGCAGTTCTGTTGACTCGCTCCAGAGTCCATGCCGCAGATAACCGTCTTTTTCCTGTGAATGGAGGAGAATCTTATGTGTATACAGTCAAGAACTCTTTGGGAAAGACCTGGACGATGAAGACCTATGTGAGTGGTGCCGTAGCAATGCCGATTATCTCCAAGGCATATAATATCTTTGACGTTTTGGAAGGAACCAGTTCCAAATTCAAAGTCGTAAGATCAACGACCACAGCGGTTTACAACTACGACGGCTTCGGAAAGGAATACGTGGAGTGGAAAAATGCTCCCGTTAACACTATATGGACATATACGACAGCGAAAGGCTGGACCGTAGAGGCGAAAATTGAAGCCATTGAAACGATCACCGTCCCAGCTGGTACTTTCACCGGATGCCTAAAAACTCATAAGAGGTGCACAAACTGCCAAGGAACTACTGAGTGGTATGAATGGATAAAGCCCAAGTTCATGCTGGTCAAGTTGGTCGACTATTCGGATGAAAATCCACCAGTCACCACAGTACTGAAGAGTTTTACCCCGTAGAACGATAGTGGCTGATTTCTGGGGGATGTAAGCAATAAAGAGCTGACTTTTCCTGAACAAGCCTTGAGCTGACAGTGGTTCGATACATCCCTCAGAAAGACGATAGGGGTACGATAAATTCCCCGGGTTTTCTGTGTGATGTGGATAGAGGGGGGATGATCACGAAAATCGGGAAAAGCGAAGTCGGATATTGATTGTTAGCGTGAGATATGACTGAAGAGCATAGAATACGAGAACTGGCTGAGCGATTTAGAGAAGCCATCCTCAACTGCGACAGGAACGAGTTACCTCTTTCGCTGGCTGACTTTCCTTCTGGTAGTTGCGCTGATGCCTCGATCCTATTAGGTACGTATTTCAAAGACCACGGCATAGACGGGTTCGTTCTGATCAAAGGGAGGAGGGATGAAGATTCTTTACTTGAAACGCACTATTGGCTTGAAAAGGGTAACACGCTCGTCGATATCACAGCCGATCAATTCGAAGATGTGAACGGTCAAATTGTTATTACCCGGACTGATTCCAATTGGTATAGCGGTTTTGAAAAGTTTTTGCAGCATGAGGCAGATTATCACGTCATTGCCGCCAAAGATGTTAGGGTGCATCTTGAAGCTGTTTATGACTACATTCTCGAAACGGATAAGCATGGGCACTAACAAGAAGGGTGCGCACTGAATCGGTGGAAAATGGTGTTCTGCCTACCAGTGAGGTCGGTGATATGCGCTTGGATGATATATGAAGATACCAATTGTATGTGGGAAGTGTTTAGCGGAGAATGGTAAACCATCCGATGCCCTTGCCTTAATTGAGTTCCGTGATGATGGAAGATATGAGTTCACATGTGATAACGGTCACCGAACTACCACGATATTGCAGCAACAAAAATTTGAGATTCTATTTGATGTTGGTGCCCATGCAATTCTTGACGGTTACTACAGAGAAGCAGTTTCTTCCTTTACCTCCAGTTTGGAGCTGTTTTACGTGTTTTTCGTCAGAGTGGTACTACTAAACAAGGGAACGGACCTGCCAAGTCTGGAGACGGCTTGGAAACACATATCGAGGCAGTCCGAAAGACAATTGGGGGCCTTTGTGATTACATATCTGTCTGAATTCGGCCGCTCTCCAAGCGTATTGAACAATGATAAGGTTCGGTTCAGAAATGACGTCATTCATCGAGGGAAAATCCCCAGTCGCCAACAAGCTATGGAGTATGGACAGGCCGTCCTCGATGTAATGAGACCACAGCTAATTCAGTTAAGGGATAAATGCCCGGAAGGCGTAAAAGAGGCTACATTTCATCATCTGAGGTCATGCCGGACTGAGGAAGACCAAAGTAGGCAGCTTTCCACACTGAACATATCAACAATCCCGGGTTGGTCAATCGGAGAAGGTCATGACGATCCTTCACTTGAGAAGGCATTGTCGGCTCTGAAGAACTGGAAAAGGCTAAGTGTATAACGAATAAGGATTGAGACGAACTCCTATTTTGATCGTCTTGGTGTTCCCCTGCTCTCATAACCTCAACTTCTTGAACCGCTTGGTGCGGACCCGCATGCCGGGTGGTGTGGCAGGGGCGCGGCCTTTTATGACCGACCCCTATGCCGATTGGTGCGCCCATGGTAGGCGCACGTAAAAAAGGCATGAAGGATAATTCCCTCATGCCTTTCCCAAAACAGTAAGCTTGTATCGAAGAGATTATTTTGCGGCGGGGGCGGCTTCAGCCGGTGCAGCCTTCTTCTCTTCAGCCGGTTTTGCGGCTTTCTTTGCAGCCTTCTTCTTGGAGACCTTCTTCTTTGCCGGGGCCTTCTTTACTTCTTTCTTTGCTGCTTCGGGTTTAGCGGTTTCAACCTTTGCCGGTTCTTCCTTTACGGGCGCGGCAGCCTTCTCAGCTGCAAATGCCGATGAACAGAACAGAAAAACCAAACCGACTACATAAACCATTACCTTCTTCATAATTCTTCTCCTTTTTTACTTTTTAATTTTCCATCTCCTAATGGAGTGGTGTTCTTATCCATGATCATTCATGGAATAAACTCATTTGGCTGGGACCGATTCCTCTGTGGGCGGAATATTCGGTTCCGCTTTTTCTTTAGGCTGCACAATCTTTTTGATTGGTTTCGGTCCTTGTTTCGTAATCCTTGTCACGATGTTCTTCTCATCCTGCGAAATGTACCAGACCATAACCTTTTCACCGACCGTGAACTTCGTTAAAGGTTTTTCCAATAAAAATTCGACGGTTTCAACACTTCCTTTAATGGTGCGCTCAATTTTCAGCGTGGAATCCGTAATATCAACGATCTTTCCCGTTGCCTTCATCTTTACAACTTTAACGGTCGTTGCCTTGGCCGGTTCAGATTTTAGAGGTACTTTGACTACCTGATCACCAGCAGAAGCCAATGTCCATAAAACAAGGGTTATCACGATTATACATACACTTAATCGCTTCATCTCTGATGATCTCCGTGATTGATTTTAATACCCTATAAGCATTGGGTATGCCATGTTTAAAAGTGTCTAGTCTGCCAATGATAACTTGTTATAATCACATGGGTAATAAATATTTAGGGGCCGAAGATTTATTGCAGAAACGGTGGGGAATTGGGATTTTTCTCCTCATCACCTGAGGAATAATTAACCAGTACAGTAATATTTCTGTGTCCATTTTCAAATGATGCAGAACAAACATACTTTTTTTCTGCCCGGCCTGTAAGGGGGTATTGAGTGCTAAAGAGAAAGTAGCTCGTTCATCATTCATGGAATTTAGCAAGGCAAATTCAATTGCAGCATTATTTACCTTCCTTTTATTCACTCTAGCACTATCCCTGCCTTCCTATGCAGTCATCGGAACAGTTAAAGGCGCCGTTTCAAAAGTATCTGATGACGATACTCTGCATGTGATAACCGAAAAAGGCAAATATCTGAAAATCAAATTGTATGGCTGTGATGCTCCTGAAATTGAAAAAAGAAACAAGCAGACCGGCCAGATAACAATCCTCGGCCAACCCTATAGCGAAGAAGCGAAGCAGGCATTAAAAAAAACAAGATCTATAAGAAAAAGGTTCGTCTGGATATCATTGACATTGACCGTTACCATTGGATGGCATCATTGATCTGGCTTAAAAAGCGATGCATTAACTTGGAGATGATCAGAGAAGGCTATGCAGAAGCCTATTGGGAACGCCTGAGGCAACCCTACTATGCAGAATTCAGCTATGCCCATCAGCAGGCAAAATTTAGGAAAAAAGGTATCTGGGGCCTGAGCAATTACGAAAGGCCGAGTGAATTCAGAAAAAGGATGAGGTTGCGGAGAAATTGAAAAAGTCTGGTGGCATGTTAACTGGAGATCAAGAAATGAATATATGTAGATTCTCCTGGAAGGGATTCTTAGGAATTTCAGGATAAGGATATAGGGATATAAAAGGAACAAGATCCAATAAAGTTCAGCAAAATTAAATTATAAGCTAACAATCATTCATATTCACCCCTTCGGTAACATTCAATTTGAGGCCATTATGGTTGGGACTGGTGCTTGACAAAACTCGTAAGGTATTACATATTAAATTTAAATTTATCTGTCAGTAAATCGCCATCGTGATCTCCTTTTTGATGTTCTTGACCCCATCCAATTACCAAAAAAACTGTATATAACGCTAATTTAACTTACAATTTATCCCCAAATAAATCCGCCTCAATGATTCCTTTTCACGTTGGGGATAGTATTCATGGAAAGAGGTTAACAAGAGTGCTGCCGCCAAGGCTTTGGGGAAAAAATCTCATCGGAGGTTTTTGTGTTCCGGGTAGTGCATTCAATGACCATTGCCGGCTTCAAACACAATTATAAGTTCCTGTGGACTCTAATGACGCTCGGGTGAAAAAACCTTATCCCTTGCCTTAGTCAACCATCAACTGGGAAAGGAGGTGGTAGCTATCAGGAGAATCAAGAGTCATAAGAACTGTTTCAATCAACCGTTCAACTTAGAACGCAGGAGGAATCGTATGAAAACTTCCATGAATATCAAAACAATTGTCAGCATATGCCTATTCATTGCCGTGGTTGGAATTTCCTCAACAGCCCCGGCTGCAGAGTGGATGTTTTCGCAGGGAAATGTCTCTGAAATTGAATATCTCACCAACTGTAGTTCTTACTACTACAAGGGATGGGGACTGGATCTTAACCTTAAATCCGGAAGCTCCAATTGGATTCATATGACCGTGCCCACGCCATATGGATCAACTGTCGGATATGGAGCAAAGACTATCCGGTTAAAAATTTACACGGGTAGCGCAGATGCATGGATTTCCGATGTTCATGTTTACAATGGAAATAGCAAGGTACATGAGTTTACAGGTTTGACCTACAGCAATGGATGGAAAGACTTTGGACTTACCATGCCGTCAAAGATCAATTTTAATAAAGGGATGGGAATCTCCATCTGCATCAAAGCCGGGGTGGAAATGATGAGCCACCGTTTCATTTTCTCCAGTGCCGGGGCTTACTTCTATTGATCTACGCTGCGCATAGATGGGCAAGTGTAAAATTGAATAGGCGGAAGGGACATCCCTTGAGGTAATTTTCGCTTGATGTATTAATAAACAAACTCATCTAGTTTTCCCTATGAGTTTTCAGATCGGCCATTGCGAGGTGGTTACCATTGTCAAGAAAGTAGTTACCTCCAGTCATTCCCCTGCAGCCCGTAGGGGGAGGGGAATGACTGGGGACAATACGCCCCTTTCTGGTTTGATTCGGAACGGGAAGATGACGGCCGTTAAAAGGTTTATCGAGTTGTATCCCGAGAATGATGAGAGATGGTCGGATCCATGGAAGCCCAATTCATATCGGTGTTGCTGTATCCGGCACCGATCCACTTGCAGTTGACCGGGTGGCATGTGAAGCTATGGGGGGTGGATTTCGATAAAGTCGGATATCTCAAGTATGTTCAGACAAAGGCCTGGGTGAGAAGGACCCGGAGAGGATAGACTTACTTGGGCATTCCGTCAGGGAATGTATCAGGCCCTTCAGATTACATAGAACAGTGAAAGAACAATACCGATGGAGCGACTCTTCCTAGAATAGTGGCTCCTGGAATACTCCGACTATTTCTTGATCTCTGTCAGCAAATGAAAAGTGCGTCAAGGGCCACGATTCCCTTCTCGTAGACGCGCACCGGGTTAAGGTCGATTTCTCGAATCTCAGGGTGCGCAGATATCAGTTGGCCGATTTTTACGATCGCCTCGGCGGCACTGTCCACATCTGCTCGCGGGGATCCCCGCCAACCCTCCAAAAGCCGCCTGCCTTTCAGTTCCAAAAGCATGGCTTTTGCCTCTTCCACACTCAGCGGCGCAAGCCTGATGCTCGTATCACCCATGGCCTCGGCGGCGATGCCGCCCATTCCCACCATCACAGACGGCCCGAAGCTCGGGTCGTTTTTGGCCCCAAGAAGAATCTCCACACCGCTTCCGGCCATTTCTTCAATCAGATATTGCCTCCGGTTCCCTCCTGTCTTCTGGATGTTGTCGATGCGCTGCAGGGCCTGCAACAGCTCATCCTCATTGGAGATGTTCAACTGCACACCCCCAACTTCGGTCTTATGGGGAATGGCGCTGTCCATAACCTTGACGACGCAGGGCTTTCTCAGATTTCTAAAGGCCCTCAGTGCCTCCTCATGGTCCGCGCAAACGGCCCTTGCCGGTGTGGGGATGCCGATCCGCTCGAGAATATCCTTGGCCTCGCCCTCATTGAAGGTCTTGTTTTCAAAGGGGGGCTCCTCTTTGAAAAGGTCCACGACTTCGCCGGGATGGCGGCAGGCGGCTTTTGCATCATGGACCAGGGCTGCTACCGCCCTGGCAGCACTGTTGGGAGAGGTAAAGGCGGGAATCCCCATCCGCTCAAGGGCTTCGACGGTGCCCGCCACGGCATCAGGAAATCCTGCCGTTACGAAGAGCACCGGTTTTCGGGTTTTGCCTTTGACTCTTTCAAAAAGCGAGACCGGATCAATCACGGCAGGCTCGTGAATGGCGAAAATCATCAGCATATCGATAACGGGATCATCAGCCATAGCCTGAAAAACCTCCGGGAAGGAGGGCCCCGGCCGGGTCGTGTCCACAGGGTTCTTGATATAGCTCATGGGCAGGAGTTCCCGGACTTTCTCGACAGTGGTTTTCCCCAACTCGGGTAAAACAACACCCCGGCTCCGCAGGTAATCGGTCATGATCATGCTGGGACCGGCCTGTCCGGTAAGCAATCCCACTCCGGGCTCATCCTTCGGTTCAAGCCGGATCTGAGAGAATACGGCAGCGGCATCGATGAGTTCGTCCACCGTCTCAACAACGACTGCCCCGGCCTGGGAAAGGGCGGCACATTTCAAGGCATAGGAGCCCATCAAGTTCCCCGTATGTGAAGCCGCAAATTCAGCCACATCCCCCTTTCCCACGGTGAGGACCACCACCGGCTTCTGCTTCACCGCTTTTCGAACAACCTCATAAAGCCTGCGCCCATTGGCAATCCCTTCAAAATAGAGAAGGATGACCTTAGTCCCGGAATGCTGAGCCAGATAATCCACCGCATCAGCGGGATCCACATCGGCTCCGTTTCCCGTTCCTGTAGCAATGCTCAGCTCCAGCTTCCGGGCATGAAGAAGTGAGGCAATCGTAAAGGTCATAGCCCCGCTCTGCGAAATCAGGCCGATGCCGCCCCGCTTTATTTCCATGATCCAGGGTGTGAAGTTGGCGGATACGGCGGCGTGAAAGTTGGCATACCCGGCTGTATTCGGCCCGAGCAGGCGCATCCCGTAGGTTCTGCAGGCGGCAATGAGGCGTTCCTGCAGTTGTTTACCTGCTTCTCCGGATTCCGCAAAACCGCCACTGATGATCATTACCGATGCCGCGCCCGCTCGCCCGGCTTCCTCAACGGCGTCAGGGCAGGCCGCGGCAGGAATGGTCAGCAGGACGAGGTCGATTTTTTCGGGAATAGCAGCGATATTGGAATAGGTCTTGAACCCGAGAATGGCGTCCACCTTGGGATTTACCGGGTAGAGCCTGCCGGGAAAATCCTTGAGGGAGAAGACCACCTGATAGCCGGCCTTGTATTCATCCAGGGAAGCACCGATCACCGCAATGGACTTGGGATTGAAGAGTGGTTCCAAAGCATGCATGATTTCACCATGATCTCTTGTATTTTGATACTGGAATATCCGGAAGAGATGAAAACTGCAAGACATCTTTTCCACTATCCGTTATATTATTACCCTAAAATCCTAAGTCCCTTTTTTTGACAACGCAAAGGCAGTTCCTGTCCATATGCCTCTATTATGATGAACTATTATGTGTGAAGATGGAAACATTCTCATTATCCCCTTTGGTGAAATCAGCCCAGGCGTTCTCGATCATATTGCCCATGTCTTACAGGCCACCTATTCCTGCAAAGCCCTGCCGGGTAAGCCGCTGTCCGTGCAACATGATACTTACAATGTCAAGAAACATATTCTCATCACAGGCGTTCCGGGCATCGGCAAGACAACGCTCATCAGGAAACTTTCCCTGGAGTTGAAAAATTTCCACCCTGCCGGTTTTTATACGGCGGAAATAAGGGAGGAAGGCATCCGGAAAGGATTTGAACTTGTCGGCCTTGCTGGAAGAAGGGGGCTTCTTTCCCATGTCGACATAAAAAGTCCTTACAGGGTTGGGAAATACGGGGTTGATATTCAAGGCCTGGAAAACTTTCTTGACACCGCTCTTTTAATGTCTCCTGCGTCCCGATTCATGATTGTGGATGAGATCGGGAAGATGGAGTGTCTGTCCGGTAAATTCAGAAATTTCATTCGAGAAATTCTTGATTCCGAAAAAATCCTTGTTGCCACCATTGCTCTCAAAGGAACTGGTTTTATCGAAGAGGTTAAGGAGAGGACTGATGTGGATCTCTATGAAATTACGTGAGACAACAGGGATTTACTGCCTGCGGAAATATTGGCCCGAATTGTCCATACAAAAAGCAGGGATCACAAAGTCTGAGTTGTTAGAATATGGACCAAAAGCGTTTGCCTTAGGGTAATGAAAACCACCGATACTTTGAGAGGAACACTCAATGAGGTTCGAAGGATTTTTAAGCACCAGTCACTATATTGCCGACGAATATCTGAAAGTAAATCATAATTTTGTGAAGGCGATCATTGAAAAACTGCAGAGAGTGGATGAAGATTCAGCCGGTGAGTTTTTGCTGATCGGTGACAACTATTTCCTGACGGTCGAAGGACTGAAGATCTTTGTTTCAAACATGGCAGTCCCGGGAAATATTTTCTACGGTGTGAAGGAATCTGATGTCGAGAGATTGTGGAATGACCTTCAGGAAATGGGCATCATTGAAAAACGTCTCTATCTGTTGATGAAAAAGATTAAAGACGAAGGCCTGAGTTCTCCAAATACGGCAATTCTTCTGCGCTCAAGAAGAAAGTTGGGCTCAACCGGTTAAGCGTTTTAAAGGCTGGCTGTCAAATTATAATCCATGAGGGATGACAATAAGACAAAATATTGTCGAACCACAACCCTTTATCCACAGCTCTATTGATAACCCTGTTGATAAGCCTGTTGGTAAAGGGGATAAGTCAGCAATTCTTAGAAATATTGATCGGCTTGCATAAGAGCTGGGCAATCGATCATCTGAAATACGCCTTTAATATCAACTACTTGCAGAATTCATTGGAAAATTATCTTTTCTTTTATAACTTTGAAGGTTATGAAAGATTGTTGTCGACAATAAGTGGGGCTCACAATCAAAAAGCAACTGCCGGAGTGCGGAAAACGTCTCATCCTGTTGGAAGTTTAAGACAGCTCCCGTCAAGTATTAATAATTATTTTCTCAACGAAATAAGGATTTTGCAATGAAAGATGTAGACTACATGAGCGTTGCAGAGGATACCCTCAACAGGACCAAAAAGGGGGCCTTCTTAACGGTAAAATCCGAAAATGGCCTCAACACCATGACGATCGGCTGGGTGACCTTCGGTTTTATCTGGAACAAACCGATCCTGATGGTTGCCGTGCGGCCCAGTCGCCACACCTTTGGGATCATCGAGGCCGCCAAGGATTTTACCGTGACGGTTCCGCTGGGGGATTTGCATAAAGAAACCGCTTTCTGCGGCTCAAAATCCGGTCGGGATGTGGATAAATTCAAGGTGTGCAACCTGGAAACAATCGACGGACGCCAGGTCGATTCCCCGATCATTAAAACCCGGGGGCGTCATTTTGAATGTCGAATCGTCTACAGGTCCGCCATGGACCCGGTCCAGTTAGACAAGGGTTATGAATCTTCCTTTTATCCCCAAAAGGATTACCATACCCTTTATTTTGGTGAAATATTGATGTGCTACGAAACGGATTGATATTTAACGAATATTAATCGGAATCTCCGCCTTTTTCGCTAAATGGCAACAGGACAATAAAGTAATTCCGATCCATGCACCAATGATCATTCCTAATGCAAATATGACAGTCGTGCCCATGATTCGTTCTCCTTTATCTTTTTTGACGGACAAGCCAAAGGGATTCTTATTTGTGTGATTTATTGTTGTTGCCTGGGGCTTGTCGGAATATTGCGACTCGTGATGTGACTCAAATCTCATGCCAGGAACATCGGGCGGGAAGATAAATAAGGTCTGATCATCAGGGCTGATAACCGCATATTTTTTTCAGGTTCCAATCTCAAAATAAAAAAGCCCCTCGATGTTCTTCATCGAGGGGCTTTACGAGAGCCGCTGTGCCGTTTTGCCGTTGACTGGAGTCGCGTCTTAAAATACTTGGTCTATTTGGGGTGACTATCACCACGAAGACCCTTTGATTTTTTATCTCATTCAAACCCAGTACTATGACTCATTCCGTGCACCGCAGCTTCTCTTTCTTTTCAATTATATGTTAATGCTGACATAGTATTTTGTCAAGAGTTTTTATTGATCCAACCCTTTCAATAAAGGAGGGACGTGTCTGATTGACGGAACAGGCGCGGACGGAAAGAAGGGGATTGCTTCGGGAGTCTTGATGCCTTTATCGCGGTGAGAGCCTTCTTTTCCCGAAGAGGAGCCTGCCGGTCTTTCGGATCATCACGAAAAACAAAAGGCCGAGGAGGCCGATACAAAAAATGGGGACAACGATGGCAAGGATTGCTATGAGGATGGCTCCAGCGAGTTCCAGTGTGGCAATCCAGGGATTGCCCGCTCCCGCCGTTGCGAGGGATGATTTCAGGCGGAGTGCGACTGTTGAGCCCTGAACCAGGCCGGCGATTCCGCCGCCGGCAATGATCGCCAGCGTCCATTTCAGAAAGGGGGACAGGTCCGTAACCATGGAAACCGTCGTAACGGTTCCCGCGATCACGGCAGCGGGTGTGGCGATGGCGTCCAGGATGGAGTCAAACCAGGGGATATAATACCCGACGATTTCCGCAACGGTCGCTGTTGCGAAAGCCAGTGTCGCATAGGGCGTACCGATCCAGGCAAATTCAGGAGATGGATGGAGATGGCCGCTCAGGATCGCCAGATTCATGACCAGCAAAGGGACAAAAACCCTGAAACCGCACGCGGCGCTCAGTCCGATGCCGATCATTATTCCCAGCAGATTTTCCATGGTTTTTCCAATGAAATGAAGAATCTTTGATAGGACTCAAATTATCAGGACGCCTTCTTAAAATCAAGAAGGTACAAAAAGAGTCACTTTGTGATATAGGGACGCAACACGCTTAAGAATAAACGGAATACACTTAAGAATAAAAGGAGAAAATAAGGTTATGGGTTCATGTAGTTCATGTGGTTCAGGTAATCCCCCGGAGGGTGCAGGTTGTCCCATGTCGGGAAATCAGCCGAATGCGGTGCCGCAGAGTCCTTCCACAGATGAGAAACTCAAGAAGAGCATGGAGCGCATCGCTCATAAAATCCTGGTTCTTTCAGGAAAAGGCGGCGTCGGGAAGAGCACGGTCGCCGTCAATCTGGCGGTTGCACTGGCCCTGGAAGGGAAGCGCGTCGGACTGCTGGATGTGGATTTTCACGGTCCCAGCATCCCCAAACTTCTTGGCCTGGAGGACAGCAAACCGGAGGTTGTCGAAGAGGGGATGCTCCCCGTTGCCATGGCTTCCGGTTTGAAGGTCATGTCCCTGGGGTTTCTTCTGAACCGGAAAGACGATGCGGTGATCTGGCGCGGGCCGATGAAATACGGCGCGATCAAGCAACTGCTCACCGATGTCCTTTGGGGCGATCTGGACTATCTGGTCATCGATTTTCCGCCCGGTACGGGGGATGAGCCGCTTTCCGTCGCTCAGTTGCTTCCCGATGCGGACGGCGCCGTCGTCGTGACAACGCCTCAGGATGTCTCGACGATCGATGTCAGCAAGTCGGTAACGTTTTGCCGGAATCTGAAGATCCCAGTTCTGGGCGTGGTGGAGAACATGAGCGGATTGATCTGTCCCCACTGTTCAAAGCTCATTGAACTGTTCAAACAGGGAGGCGGCGAGGAAATGGCCAAGCGGATGGAGGTGCCCTTCCTGGGGCGCATCCCCATTGATCCCCAGATCGTGCAATCGTCGGACGAGGGGAAGCCCTTTGTCTTTTACCACCAGGATACGGAGGCCGCTTCCGCATTCCGCCGGATCGTCCAGCCGCTTCTTAACCTCAAATAGAACGCCGCCTGCGTTTTCCCCTCGATAAGACGGGGGCGGGATAGACTTTGCCATCCCGCCCCCGTTGCATTTTAAAACGGCCCCTTTCCCTCCCCCATCATTCAGGGCAAGGCGGGCATTTTTCAACGGCGATTGCCTTGAGCTGTTCAGTGTAATAGATAAAGTGCCGTCCATCCCGCACATGGGCGTATGCCCATAGCTTGAGCGCAAAGGCGCAGGTCGTATCCAGACCGGCGAGCATTCCGGTTCCCGGTGCAGGGGCTGCGGTGCCTCCCGAAACGGGCTTGTTGACGCTGCCGGGCAGGCCATTGTTGGAAACGCCGCTGTCGAGATACTGGATGGCCGGATTGACGCCCTTGGTGTAGTAAAGGCCCCAGGAACGCAGCCGGCTGTTCTCCTGGGATACCTGTACCTGGAAAGTCAGCGAAAGAGCAGGGGTCCAGGGAATGACTCCGCACTCGTTGATGACGGCGGGAATGGTGAGATCCACCTGCGGCGGCTTGTTGTCCAGAGTGATCACCAGGTCGCAGCGGTCGAGCATGGGCGGTAGAACCGCCGGCGGTGTGACGGTGCCGTCGCGGTAGTCCACGCCCATCGCCGAAGTGAGTTTGGCGCCGTTTTCGTCGAAGACCTCCAGCCGCAGCACATATTTCCCGGTGTCCGCTTCGGCCAGCCAGCTGTACCACGTTCCGATCCAGTCCGGGTTGTACCAGTAGTAGTCGCTGAAATTGCGCACCTCATACAGAGCGGGCACACCATTGATGGTCTTTGGACCAAGGGTGTACGTTTCGCTGAACAGCGTGCTTTTTGCGACCCGCGTATCTCCAAGCGTCGTGGTGACGGGGATGAATTCGCTGCTCCCTTCTATGGCATAGGAAAGGCGGTAATAGCGTGCAGGCGCGCCGGTGGTCAGGGCATCGCCGAACTGGCCGTAGACGAGCAGGCTGCCGCCATAGGCGACATTCGTCAGCGGGGCCTCGTTGTACAGACCGCTGGCCTGGTTGATCTTGTAGACCTCGTCGTCGCCGATGCGCGTGAAGAATACCGGTGAGCCGTCCGGAGGTTCATAACAGTTGCCGTTGCCGCAGATGACCTCTTCGTTGTCGAGAAAGAGGTCGATGTGGGCGTTGTTGACATTCCAGCGGGTGCTGGTGTAGGGATCGAGGTAAATGACCGTCGGCACGCCGTCGATGATCTGCGTTACCTTGAGGATGACGTCCGGGCGAGCGTCGAAGCGCAGCCGCCCACGGCGGAAATGGAAGGGCCACCATCTAAAGCAGCAGTTGAAAAAGCCGTCGCAGTCGGTCGTGGTTTCACACACCTCCGCCTTGCTGTAGAAGCAGAACGGAAAGATGAGCCACGGTGCGATCTTGGAGGTCAGGGTCAATTTTTCCAGCCGGGCAGCGATGCTGCTGTCCATGAGGCGCGCTTCGCCCACACGGGTGAATGCCGGCTGCAGCGCCGTTGAGGCGGCTTCCGTCAGGGGGCTGATTGCCTTGACGGAAGCCGCAGAAGCGATCGATGGCATGTCCGGCGGCTCGGGCTGGGGTCCAAGGCTGGCCAGTCCCAACCGCGAGGCGCCGATGCCTCCCGCAAGCTTTGAAATCGGAGTCAGGTTCAACTCCGGTGCCGGGTCGGGACCCGGGAAGGGTTTCACCCGAACGGGTGGTTCCTTGAGCAGCTCGGGGATGCGGATTACCGGCCTGTCCAGCAGCAGTTCCCACCACTTGCGCAACGGCGGCCAGAAGCAGTTCTCGCGGTCGACGTCGAAAATCTCAACCTTCACGAAGGGGACGGGGCAGATGTTCGTGACGCCGTCGGACTCACTGACCTTGCGTACGTGGCCGGAGATGCAGATCCGCACCGGCCACCAGGGGCGCCAGATATCCAGTGGCAGGAGAGCCTCGTACTGGAGACGGTACTGCTGTCCTTCGCCCTTCCACTCCCTGGCCGAGAAGCTTTTCCTGAAGGCGCTGGAAAGCCTTATCTCCTGAGGCATGTCGGCCGGACCTACGATAAGATCCACGTCGGCAGGCTGTGACAGCCGCACGGCGACCTTGTAGACTCCATCCTCATTCAAACCCGCAGTCCCCAGCAATGTCCCGGCCTTGTCGAAGACATAGACGGCCAGTTTCAGTTCTCCCGGCTGGCACTCGGGCTGCTCGCGTTGAATCCGGCCTTCAATAAGAAAGCCCTTGATCCTTTTGGAACCGGTGGTCTGACCTTTTTCAGTTGCCATGTCTTACCTCCTGATAGTGATATTCAACTAATTGTGGGATTAAATAGAGGATAATTCAATACGAATTGACTGCGGATTTTCTCCCAGCTAAATACTGGTTGTTAACTTTCTCTTTCCCACATCGGGGAATGTGCGAATGCGTCTCCGAAGAGTTTCGGGAGAGTGACCGCAGAGGACGAATCCGGGATTAAAGCGCTGAAACGCGTCGCTTCAATCCCGGGCTTGCAGATCCTACTCACCTTCCCCAACGGGTTCGCCCGAGGTTCCCAAAAAACCGCGTCCCTGTGCGAAGTACACATTGATGGGTTTTTCGTTGCGGAGAACATCGAGGACACTTTGGAACATGGCAGAGGGGAGGTGCATCTTGATGATCCCTCCGTCATTCGCGTCGGCCTCAAAGAACATACCGGGATCGTTGAATCTTATCCACGCCAGGGTCTTCCCTGCCGCATCGCTCAACTGAATCTGGGCACGGTTTGTCTGATAGCCATCCGGCCCTCCGTAAAACAGAACGCTGTACTTTGAAACTGCCGGCATTTTTTTTGTCCTCCTTTATTTGAATTTGAAAAACTCCGGATAGAGTTTTTGTGCGCACTCCGGGCAGATCGAATGGGAGAATTCCGCCTCCGAATGTTCACTGATGTACATCTCCATCTGTTCCCAATATCCTCTGTCATTGCGGATCTTCTTACAGGAGGAACAGATGGGGAGCAATCCCTGCAGCGTTTTGACGTTGGAAAGGGCGGCGCTGAGTTCGGTAATGAGTTCCTCCCGTTCCTCTGCGGCCTGTTTACGATCGGTAACATCGAGTTCAATGCCTTCCAGGACCAGATGGTTGTCGGCAAGTCTGCGAGGCGTCGTGATCAACAGGCGCCACCGGGTCCCTCCGGAGGGTGGCCTCATGCGCAGTTCAACCTTGTAGGTTGACATGGCAGCGATCACCTCCCCTTCAAGTTTGGCCAGGAGTACCCGGTCCTCATCGAGAATCTGGCTGTACAGGGCCATGGCGTCCTTTTTCGCCGCTTCGGCCGTTACACAGTGGAGACGATCGACGCCGGCACTTACGTACGTGAAGCGACGCGAGGAGCCATCCTCGCCGCAGTCCACCTGGTAGACCATGCTGTTCGGAATGTTGTCGCTGAGGAGCCGCAGGCGCTCTTCGCTCTCCCGGAGCGATTTCTCAATCATTCCGGTCGTGATGATCTGAGAGGTAATGGCGGCAAAATTCTCCAGCAGCTTTTCCTGATCTGAACTTAAAGCCTTCCTGCTGAACATGGCCAGGACACCGACAGGCCGGTTCCCGTCCGACGAAAGAAGCCGATACCCCGCAAAGGAAACCAGACCGAGATTCCCGGCCCATTCTCGATCGTGGACACGTTCATCATGGATCACATCGTTGGTCACAAAATAAGGCCATTCCCCGCTTGCAACCCGTCCGATCTTATAGGCACCGAGAGGAACGCGCCGGTGCTCGCCCTCAAGATTCGTATAACGGCCGGAACTGGCCGTCAAATGGAGACAGGAGGTTCGATCCCGGCAGACACTCGGGCCATTCTGAACCGACGCGTGAGGACAGCCCCGGTTGCAGAGGTCGCCGGGTTTAAGAATCCAGATCCGGGCAAAATCCGCATCAAGGGTTTGAACAACGGAATCGACGATGGACTTGATCTTTCGGGGAAGGTCAACATCGCCGAGCAACTGCCGGTAAAGGTCGTTCAGGGCGGTATTGTATCTTTCCGCCCGTCTGCGTTCGGTGGTGTCTGTCCCTATGCCGAAGAGATAGTCGGGGTTTCCATCGGGCTTCCTGATGGTGCGGCCATGCCACTCCACGAGCAATTCCCGGCCGTCTTTCGCCAGGACCCGGTGCTCGTTTCTCGTAGGCTGGGCCTCATTTACCAATTGGGAGATGATCTTCGAAACGATTTCCCTGTCTCCCTCGGGTACGAATGTCGAGATGAAGTCCCGGCCCATGACTTCTTCCCGGGTATAGCCCAGGGTGAAAAGCATGGAGTCATTCATCAGTTTGATGGTGCCGTTGCTCTCGGCGGCGAGAATAAAAGCAGGGGAGGATTCGATGAGGGTGGCGTTGAAATCCCTTTCCTTTTGCAGGGCTTCTTCAGTCAGTTTCCGGTCCGCGATGTTCCGGACCACCGCCTTCAGGACCGGATTGCCGTCCAGGACCATGGCGGTTAACCATACCTCTGCCGGAAAGGTCTCACCGGTGTCCATCCGTTTGTGTTCCCATTCGAATCTGTGTCTGCCTTTTGCCAACGCCATGGCGATATGCCGTTTGCTCAACGTTGCGGAATCCGTACCGCAGGGCTGCACGGGAGGAGATAGATCCACGGGGTGCATCGAACAGAACGCCTCCCGGGTTGTGCACCCGTAAATCTCCAGGGTTGCCCTGTTGCAGTCGAGAAAACCCGTCTCATCCGCCAAAATGATTGCGTCACTGGCAGAATCATAGAGGGTGCGGAATTTCGTTTCCGATCTGCGCAGCGCCTCTGCCGTTCGCCTGTGCTCTGCTTCCGATCGCTCCAACTCCTTGATCCTCTGCTTCAGGGCCGATATCTCTTCGAACGTTTCCTGATTGGTTATGAATGAATCTTTCATGCAACCTTTCCGCGCCGGTTAAGGAGGAGAGAGGGAATTCCCCCTCTCCCGGTCAGGGTTGGGAAAAATGGACGGCGCCTGATTATTTTTCTTTCAGGTCGATGATTCCCTTGGGAAGCCGTTCCCGGTCCAGACGTTCGATCGCTGCTGGGTTGACCTTGATGCTGAAGTCCCAGGAAACGATGTTGCCGTAGCCGAAACTGAGACGGGCCGCGGCCGGCGGCATCACGTCAAAGTAAGCGTCTGCCGCTGTTCCTTCAGGGTCGATGAGGACGAACTTCGACACAGCCTTCCCGATCACCAGGAAGGGTTCCGGCGCGCGTTCCGGAAAATGCCATCCGCTCAAACGAACGCGAATGAAAACATGAGGCTTCTCCGCCACGTCACGGACGACTTCCCGGATTTCGGCTTTGACATTCTTGCGTGGATCGGGCATTCGGATAATTTGTTTGATGTCCATGATGGGCCTCCTTAATTTGTGAATTGGATGCTGTCGATTTCAATTTCACCCGTCACCTTCTCGGAAAATTGAAAGGAGAGGGTCGTGACGTTGGTCAGATCGACCTGATCGACGTTGTAGCAATGGATGGAATAGGCGGACAGCGGTATCCGGATCGTGCACATGGCCGACTTGGTGAGGGAGGCGATGCCACGCACGTAGGGATAGGGAATCTCGTCCAGCTTCGAGATGCGGATCGCCCGCGAATGCCCGCCTCCGTCGGTGAGGGTGAGCCGCAGATCCTGGGCCTGATTTGCCGGGTTGGATGCGCTGTTGACTCTTTGGGAGATCCGGAAGCTGACCGCCTGAAATCCGGAAACGTCTCTCTGACCGGCGGGAATCGTATAATCCAGCGAATCGGTCGTGTTGTCCCACCTCAGGAGCAGTCCGGCCGTCAGGTGGGGCGATTGCGGATCCATGCTCCGCAGATCATTCTCCTGCGGAGTTGCCGGAAGGCCCGACTGCGAAACGGCACCACCGATCGTGCTGCTCTGCCAGCTCGTCGCACTGTGTGCCCCTTCGAAATCGTCCACGGTCCGGACGGTCGTGTCCTCATACTGGGTGTAGATCCTCATGTCCGCATCGGAGGCTGTAACCGCCGCCGGGACCCACTCTCCCAGGAAAATGCCCGCCCACTGTGTTTCCCCCTTCAAATATTGACGGAAAAAGGCTGTCATGTAACCCTTGGCAATGAGCTGGTGCGAGTTTGCACTGAGGACGGCGGCCTGATCTGCGGGTGTCAAGTTGCCGAAGTACAAATCGTCATCGCCCCAGACCGTATTGAAGCGGTCGTGGCAGGCCCGATAGACAAAAGCCATGCTCTTGTTCATTCCGCTCGCGTGGTCGTAAAGTTCGAAGCCGGTGTCGCCGATGCCGCAGAGATCGCCGTCCAACGAACCGTAGATCACCAGGAAGGGCCTTGCCCAGGCGCCGCCGAAATGCTCGAAGGTGTATTGATTCGTCGGTGCGAGCGAAATGACTGCGTTGATGTTCCAGCCCCAGGCCTCCTGCTGGTTGAGACGCGTGGCGATCACGACGGCTTCGCCTCCCCGGCTGTGTCCCATGATGCCGATGTTGTTGGCCGCATGGGTTCCGAACATGCCGAAGAGGATTGACAGGTGGCTTCGCAGGACGCGGGCCCGGTCAGTACCCTGCTGACCGGGTTGCAGATGGATGCTCGCGGCAATGAAGCCGTTTCGGGCGAGGTGATCGAGGAGATAGTCGTATCCCTGATAGCTGTTGATGTGACCGCTGTTCCCATGGACGAGGACGACGACGGGATAGCTGGGCTGCGCCGCACTGATCTGCGACGGTGAAGTCGCCCCCGGCGCGTCGGCGGGAAACCGCACATTGGCGTTTAGGGGGACGGTGAAGGATGATCCGTAGTCGGGGGTGACGGTAACGGTCCCCTGGGTGGAACTGTCGTAGGAGAAGGCGCCCACCTGGGGAAAGGAGGTGTCAACCGTCGGGTCGGGCACGATCCGGAATCCGGGAACGAGGTAGCCGTCAATGAGGTCGAGGGGCATGTCGTAATGGTCGTCCTGAACAAACCCGGGGAGCGTGGCCGAGTTGTTGCCGAAGTCCACGACGACGTCATATTCACCGATCTGCGTGGCATTGGACCAGAGCAGATGGAGGTTGGCGTTGGTGCACCAGGACTGGGTGATCCACTTCTGCGTGGCCATATTGCCTCCGAGTACGGCGAGATGGCTGAGACTTTTGTCCGCCGTCCACTGGGCGGCCGTCTTGTGCGGCACGACATAGATCGCCGCGGCCTTTCCCGTATGCGCCGGGTCGAGGGCGTTCGGGTCCAGCGTCCCCCAGACGTCTTCCCCAACCTGGAAGGTGTCGGTAAACTGGACATAGGGCCACATTCCCCCCAGGGTGCGCCGGCACGCAATCCGCTGCAGGTTGGTGCATCCGCCGAGAATGACTTTGCTGGGCCAGAATTTTTCCCGGATGACCAAGCCGGTCGACCAACGGCTCACAATGACATCCGCCGCCCGCAGGATCAGATGATCGTCGTCTTCGTAACCATACCGGACATTGCGGAGAACAAAGTCATAGGCGCCGGGCAGAAGCTCGTCGGCCTTGGCGAGAACGACGCGCTGCGTCTTTCCCTCCACGGTCACATCAACCCGGGCTGGGCGTCCACTCGCCAGCAGGGCGGGGCGGATTCGGTCTCCCGGCCGCCATTCATGCTGGCGGGGGACCATCCAGATCCGGATATTGCGCTGCCTGCCGAAATCCAGCAGGGACAGAGCCGCATCGTGCTCCCCGATTTCGAAGCCGTTGAGGAGCCTCCCTTTTTGGTCCGTGGCCACGGCCAGGGGGCTCGCCTTGTCCGAAACCGCCACCGTTGCCTCGGCAATGACTTTCTCTTTCAAATCCTGTAAGGCCATTCTGATCTTGCGGCCCAGCCAGAGCTTCCGCGCCTTCTCGACGGGAAGAGGCTTCTCGCTGCGAGGATCGTCGATGCCGATCTGCGGCCAGATCACCGCATCGCGGACAACACCCCGGCGGTCGCTCATGATGGATTGTCTTGCGATCTCGCCCTCCTCGTCGTGCAGCGCCACCGAATAGAGCCTGGAAGGCTGCAGACCGCCGGCCCGGATGACCAGGGCATCCCCGGCCTGCACGACGGAAACGGCCTTTCCATGCTCATCCATGGCTGCAAAGGATGGACGAACTTCTTTTAATTCCTCTTTTCTTTTCGGCATCTTAATTCCTCCTTTCTTGTGATTGCTGCCCTAGATCAAGGCAATTGAGATGAGCGTTTCACCTTTCCTGCTCCTTGCCTTCCCTGGCCTCTTCCTGGAGGGAGTTCTCAAGGGGCGTGCGAAGGCGATCCAAACCCCTCTGGATGTTCTTGTTCTTCGCCAGGAGGTTCCAGATGAGGCCGGAACGGATATTTTCGAGATGAAGGAGCATCGGCCCCTGGTCTATTGCAAAGAGCTGCCGGTTCATCCAGTGTCCGCTCTTGCGGAGGAGCGGATTGCCTTCGACAGGGGCGAGGCCGGCCTGGGAGATGTCATCGTTGAAGGCGTCCGGAAGGGCGAACCGGTAATGCCAGTCTTTTCTCTTCCAGGCGTTCCGCAGCGCCTGAATGGCCCGTGCTTTCAAGTTGGTGCCATAGCTTACGGAGCTCATCATCCCGTAATAGGTGACCGTCCCGTCCTGCGGCGGAATGCCCACGGCCGCTGTGGGAGCGCCGTAAGCCCGGTACGTGTCGTCCGGCCCCTCCGCCGCGGACAAACCCCAGGCATTTGATCCGTAGGTTGAAAATCCCAGGGGTTTGCTCTCGGCATACTGGATCGTTGTATTGATCGCCTTCTGGGAATTGGCATACCAGTTCACCGCCTCTTCACCGGGACAGGCCGGTAAGGTGACGCCTTTCAGGTTGATAAAAGCCCGAAGGAATTGATAGGTGAATAAAGCCCCCGGCTGGGTCCGGATAAGCTTGCTTTCATCGGGTGTTTTGATCAGGGCGCGATAGGCGGTCTGGGCATCGATGGGGTGGGTTGTGGAGCCGGCGGCAAGCAGGATGTCGATCAGGGCCTCGTCCGTGTAATAGTCAAGCGTTGAGGGATTTGCGGAAGTCCCGGAATATTTGCCTTTTCCGTTTGCATCAGGGATCTCGAAGGGGTCACCTTCATAGTCTTCATTCGGTTTCCATCCGAGATAGAAGCGGTTTGCGTCAGGGGTTCCCGTCCTGAGCATGAAGTCCCACTCAACCCGATTATAGATGTGCTGGGCCAATGACCTGATTTCAACTTCTTTCTCTGCCGAGCCGTTAAAATAGCTCTGTGCCGCAAGGACGCCCATCAGCGCCAGGCCGGTATCGATCGTCGAGAGCTCGACAGTAGTGAAATTCTCATGCGCCGCGGTCGCCGGGTAATCAAAATTGAGCTTTCTTTTTCCGTCAACCCCGAGAAAATGGTAGAAAAAGCCCTTGTAGCCGATTCGTCCGATGGGCTCAGGCCCGAATGAAGAGGCATTTCCGAGTATACGAAGAACGGAGAGCGTTTTTGATATTGCGGCGTTTCGTGACAGCCATCCCCGTTCGGCACTGATGATGTACGCCGGCAGGGCGAACCCGATACCACCAACGGTCAGGAGAGCACTGGAATTGGAGCGGTCCTGGGGGATTCCCAGAGACGCCTCCTTGCGGCTTGACCAGTCGATGAAATACTGGGCCGTGCGTCTTTCAAGGAGGTCGAGCATTTTCGCATCACTTAAAGGCTCGACCTCGGTGCGATCCGGTATGAAGGATATCTTCTGAATGGCCAATTTCCCCTTGAGGGGGTTCTTGATCTTGTCCCCGATGTTCTCCCGTTCGATCACGAAACTCAGGATCTTTGCCTTCTGAAGATCCAGGTCCTTTCCCCAGACCGTCCTGTACTGCGAAGAATTGCGGAAATTCCAGACAAGGGTTTTTTCCGTCGCCGCGCTGATACTGAAACGGGCAAACCTGCCGCCTCCCTTGGTATCTTTCAGTTCGACGCGCAGCGTTACCGTTGCAGTCCCTTGATTGGCCAGCTCGATCCGCAGGGTTTTGAATTTCCGGGGGCCGTCCGGTTCAATCAGTTGGCCGTCAATCCTGTCGAGATTGAGACTGTGCTCAGGGAAGAAGGTTGTTACGACCGTCGTTCCGTCAAAGGTGGTCTGGGTGTCGGTGAGACCGAAGAGAGAATAAAAGAGGCCCGTATATGCCTCCCGATCACTGTCAATGCTGAAATCCCATTTAAGCTGCTGTGCACATGAATTGCCCTTTGAACACACCAGTCTGCTGCTTCCGTATGAAATCCCGTTTTTGTTGAGTGCTCCCATGTTGCCCGAAAAATCATGGATGCCGCTGTCTGCTGTCGTCACGATATTCGTCTTGCTGAAATCAATCAGGACCGCCTGGGAGACGACGTTCTGTCCGGCGGCAGGAAGGGAGAAAAGATTAAGGGGGTCCGTCGTATCAGATTCCTCCCCGGCCTGGTAATCCGAAGGGTTCGAATGGTCCGCCTCTGCCCAGGCGGATGCCGCAAAAAACAGCATCAACAGGGCCGAACACAATAAAAACCTGGTAATCTTCATCTGCTCCTCTCCTGTGCGTTAATGTTCAACGAGCCAGAGATAGGAATGTTCCGTGGCCTTTCTGACCGTGACGGAACAGAAAGTTCCCACCGCGGCCGCAACCAGGGGATTCAATTGAAGCGTTGAGACGCCGTTAAGGGCGCTTTCAATGACGGGGAGCACCGAGGCTTCCGCGAGATCTCCGAAAGAATCGAACCAGTCTACCAGTTTCCTCGTCTCGGGATCGCCTTGATATTTCTTCGTGAAGCGGTCGTACCGCTCTTTCAAGTCATACACCTTGTCGCCCGTCGTCTCGGCAATGATCCGGGTCAGGTCCCGCAGGTAACCTTCGCCGTCGATTCTCCTTGCATACTCCCTGATACCAGAAACGCCGCCGTAATTCGGAAGTTTCGGCGGGATCACCGAATTTCCGGATACCGTCTTGTAGCCTTCCTTGGAGAAGAAGTATTGACGAACGCTGTCTTCATAGTCTCCCATTCTCAGACTTGGGACATTCCTGATCGCGGTAACAAAGGAGAGAGCCACGCCTGCTTCCATGTGAAGAATGCCCCGCAATACATCCGGCACTTCCGTAAGGCGGGAAACATGGACGAGTTCGCTGAAATTATGGACGAATTCATCGCAGTCCCTGCTTTGAAAAAGCTTCTTAAAATCGTTGGACAATTCGATTCCAATCCCGTCCAGCAGATTCTGGGCAGCCGCCAGTGCCCCTATTTCCTTGATCAGGACGCTGAAGTCGGTCTTGAGGAATGTCGGAACGTCCTTTCCTGATGTCAGCTCTTCTTGAATCTTGCCGGATATCAACTTCCCTCCCTCACCCACATCCTTGACGGTTTTGAAAAACGTGTTTTGAAAATCTGCAAGTCTTTTGAGATCGCTCATCGTCGGGTTTTCCTTTCAGATCTGGTTGGTTTGTACCCATATCATTTCCTCTCCCCTGAAATTCAGGCCAGAGGAATTCGAGGGCATCCTTTTCAGATGTCAAGATTTGACAACCGTGAATGCCGGGAAACTATGCCGTCCGCTTTTCGCAGGAGTTTCCGTGCATCAGGGAAAGTCAATCGTCGACTGCCTTCCTTGTAAAGACACCATTGCTTCTCGCGCTTCTCCGGGCTCTCCTTCTGGTCGATGTACTCCAGCAAAAAGTATTTCGTAACAATGTCTTCTCCTCCCATACGAAACCGGCTCACTCCCAATGGCCCTTTGACACTTGCCACGACGCCGGCTTCTTCCCAGACCTCGCGGACCGCCGTCCTCTCCATGTCTTCGTTTGTCTTGATGTTGATATGGCCCTTTGGAAGGACCCACTGAGGAGGACTCTTCGCCTTCGACGTCGATACGATCAGGAAAAGGGGTTCTTTCCCTTCTTCGTACCTGACAACGACGCCTCCGGCGTGGGTGAAAGGAGGTTTGCCGGAATCCTTCCTGCTTTGCTCTTCTCTTTTCCGAATATATGCTATCTGAATAAGGAATCCGGCAACAAAGGAAATGACTATTGTTGTTCCAGTGTTGATGAATGGCGTGATGCTGTTGGAATGAAGTGCTAGAGCAGTGGCCGCGGCGACAAGGAGGCTGTTTATTGCGGCAACCGTGTCGGCGAGCCCACCGAATTTTCGCAATTCTGAAGACTTTTTTTCATCTGGGGAAGCGAAAGGTCCGTATCTGAAAAGCACCCCTCGATCGTCATAGTAATCTTGGAATCTCTTCCGTATGTTCCGCATGTCCTTTTTGTAGCCGTCTGTGACTGCATTCCTTTTGATCAGTCGGAAGAGCGTAACGAGACCCACCACGAGCAGAGAAGAAAAAGCAAAATAGAGGAGAAGTTGTTTCAGGAGATCGTTTGTCACACCTTTCTCGCCTGATATGGCGACCAATGCGGTAATCACCGCAGTAACCAGGGTGATGAAGAACGTTACGCGCTTTTCGCCTGTCTCCTCATTTTTCCAGAATGACTCCTGCAGATGGCTGAGATCTGCCAGCAGCAGGTCCTTCGCGGCGTCTTCTTCTCTACTGCCTGACGGATCGTCAATCATCATAACCCCCTCCCAATTCCAGACAAGGATTTTGGTGGCCTGAACTTGACATCTGTTTCTTCGGCTTCCACTGATATTGGATGTACCGCTGTTACCCGAGTACGACGTCGGAAAATTCGACGGAACCGGTGCCGCTCTCGACCCTGAATCTGACTCTGCGGGGTTTCCGCTTACGATCGGATTTCCCTTTCCAGGGCCATGATGCCTGCCAGACTTGGAATCATCAACAAGAGAGCGCCGGGTAACGGGACCGTGTTAACGTTGACGTTATCAACGGCAAAATCTACCTCCGCAGCCGATGTAAGTTCAATGCGATCGAACAAAGCGGACGATGTGAAGGAAATGGAGCCGCTATCCGTTCCAGTCCTTAAGGAATTTCCCACGAGAGTGGTTCCGAAAAATGCTGCGAGCGTAAGCGTGTTGGACCCCTCGAATAAGGAAGCGATGGCATAATCTGCGTTGAATTGGGCGAGCCCAATAGAAAACTGCAAGGTGAGTGTTTCGGGGGGATAAGGAGCCAATCGAAGGCCGTTTGTAAGAATGCCTCCCGAAAGGCCGGGAAAAACAGCTTGATCTGTTTGCCGCCAATATTCCGAACTAGCGGATGCGTTCATGGTAATTCCATTTTCCGTAAAGGATAGTGGAAGAGGTCGTTCAAACGAGCCTTGAGGCATGTCAAAGGTGAATTCAGCATAAGCTCCGTAAACAGCCCTATTGCTGAACAATACCAGAAAGGCCGCGAAAACTGCCACACCGCAGAAACTCAACAACGCTTTCCTTGCTGACATGAGTCCGATCCTCCTTTTTTTTCTCTTACCAGCCGCCCTCCTGCAACGCTGACTGGAACTTGATTGCTTCGCCCGCGATCTTGCCGGCCATGTCAATTCCGTTGATGATCCGTCGTGCTGAGGTGAACTCGGCCTGGCTTGCCTCTCCGCTCGTCGGCAGATAGCGCGCCAAGGTGTGACGCTGGCCGGTTTTATCGCCGGCGAACCAGCCTTCCTGCATTCCCTTTACCAGGATCTTCGCGGCGATGTCGGGATCCAAGGCAAGATCAAGGTTGGCGATCAGGCGCCCATTCAGCTCCAACTCACGATCCGCCTTTTCGTAATTGGCCTTCCACGTTAACTGGACATAGCCACGGCCATAAAAAGGATAATAGCGCAGGTTCTTGCGCCGCCAGTTCTCAGAGAGCCAATATGCTTCGCGAACCGGCTGCATCGTGTAGTTGGTCTCGTGACAGGAGGTTGCCAGCGCGTAGGCGGTGAAGGCAAGCGCCCAGCCCGCAGCCTTTGCAGCGCCCAGGACCGCCTCAAGCCCCTTCACCTGATCGGGCTTGAGAGAGTGTCCCATGACGTTTGACTCGCTTAAAGAATCAAAGAAGGCCTGCTGATTATCAAGCCCTGCTGTGACAGCCGCTGCTGCTGGGGATACCGGATCGGGTACGGTCCGCCCCACGGCCGCATCGTCCTCTTCAACGCCGAGCCGGTCGAGAAGCGCGTCGATCTCTTTCACTTCTGCAGCAGTGAAACCCCTGCCGCGCTGAGCACGGATGGTATCAAATATTGGTTTACGCATCTTTCCCCTCTCATTTCCGGCAAAAAGAGTTAAGCTGAAGTTTTACAGTTGCTAAAAAATAGTTTTGTCATATCAGTGACATAGGTATCCATAAAAAGTTCTTGGCACCACATATTGCTCTTTGAAAATCGGATAATCATCATGACACCTCCCGAATGGTGAGAGGAAGGGCAACACCGACAGCCTGAAAAACCTTGCCGCAAACCCCTTGGCATTCGCTACGGATTGCGAGTCTCTTCCCGTTGTCTTCGAGAGTGACCTCCTGCAAGGCCTTCAGATCCTGTTTAATGTCAGCCCACTCAAAATCATGCCCGGTTTTTCCCAATCTGCGGTCCAATTCCTTCCGCAGTACCAGGGCAAGGAAACTGCAGAAGACATGGCCTTTGATGGTCTCATCGCGCTGGTGAAAGATCGGCCGTGTATCCAGGATGGATTTCATGTCCCGGAAGACATGTTCCACCTGCCAGAGTTCCTTGTATTTGAGGGCCACCTGCTCCGCCGTAAGATCGGTATTGGTCCGGAGGACCCATTTCCCGTCGAAGCGCTCCTCCTCTTGAACCTTTTCCTCGTTGAGGGAAACGGCATCCTGATCCAGCCTCAAATATTTTCGGAACCCCTTGTTGCCTACCAGCGATTTGGGATCATGCTGCAACTTTTCTTGCAGGGCCTCGGTAATGGCCTGGCGGTCAGCGGCATCCCTGCTCGCCTGCCGGTCATTCAAACAGACGATATAGCGGCGATTTTCAAGAACGACTTCCTTGACCTTCAACGGAGAAGGATCCTTGGAAGATGCACCTTCCGGGAAGACCTCCCGGTAATTTCCATCGGCGGAGAGAACTTTCTCTTTGATTTCCTTGACCCTCCTCATCCGGGCTCCCAGAATGTAAGGGATGTGTTCTTTGTCCAGCCAGGCCAGCGTTGCGTCACTGATCATGCCCCGGTCGGAGACGACACAGAATCTACCGATAGGAAAGCGACTCCGAATTCTTTCGACAACGGGGATCAGACTCTTGACATCCGCCGTGTTGCCCGGCCACATCTCGCAACAGACGGGATTGCCATTGTTGTCGAGAATGACGCCGACGATCATCTGGTTCAGATCGGGACGATGATCCTTGCTGTGACCACGTCGACCAAGAGTCTCGCCTCCTTCTCCCTCAAAGTAGAGAGAGGTGGTATCGAAGAAAACGATATCCAGGCCACTGAACAGGTCCTGTCGCATCTGGAACAGTTCCTCTTCAATGACATCCTTGGTGCAGCGGGGAGAGAAGGGGGTTCGATCTTTCTGGTCGTTGGTCTCTTCCCCCAGGAAGGCCATCGCCCGGTAAAGGTGGTGAAGGGACAACCCATCCACCCCGGAAATGACATAGTCACGATGCCACTTGTCGCAAGAGCGATCAGAACCGGAGGTAAAGAGTCGATGCAGAACAGTCAGGAAAATGGCCCTTTCCACATCGAAGAAAAATTTGCGGTCTGCAAGAAGGCCACGAAGGATACGGTCAATTTTCAGTTCCTTCCAGAGTCTCTCGAAGATGATGGCAGGACCGATTTTCTTCGCCGATGCCTGAATGCCTTCACTCTTGCCGGACAGGACCAACAACACCTTTTCGGAAAAACGGGAAAGGGATCGCACCAGGTTCTCAATATCGCCCTTGGCCTGTAGTTGTTCCATGCGGCCGACTGTAGCGATAACCCGTTGGATGGTTTTTTTGCCCTCCCGCCGATTTTCGACAATCTGGAGGTATTCGTATGGGCCGGTTTTCTTGACTCTGGCAAACATGGGGAACTCCTTTCTTGACACCCCATGAATATGAAATATGCTCTGCTATGTCAAGGATAATCCACCTATCATTTGGCACCACATTTTTGAGATGACCTCGATTTTTTCAAAGAGCGATATAGTGAATTCAGAAGGTTAGAGATCCCAGTGGGCACAAAAGCCCAATTAAGTGTAAAAGAAAAGTTAAGTAAAAATTGCCTTACTATGCATACGTTCAAGACCTTTGGGGAAAAATAAATATGTTCCCTTTCTTCTTTGTGTCACAATGTGATGCTCGCCTGTACGGACGGCAGGCAAGAGGAATAATGCTCAATGTCTGAGGCGGATGAATCTCCGATATGATTCCGCCTTGGGTGCCGCTATCGTTTGCTGCTTTATTTGATGAAGTATCCTGTCGCTCTCCATTTCCCGTCTTTATCGAGCGTTAGGGTTACCGTTTCGATGGAGGATTCCTTTTGTTCGAATGCTGTCCTATAAGATATGACGACATATCTTCCATCAGGTACCCCTGGTAAACTGCTTGATTCTTGTGTCTTCACCCCCTTGCGACTAACCATCTTTCCGAGAGGTTTGCGGACTGCATCCAGAGATGCTACCCATCTTTGTTCAGAGACAGCTCCTTGAAAATAGCTGGATGCTTCCTTCCAACTGCCCGAATAGTCTCCACTGTCTATGAGAGAAAGCCAAACATCAGCGGCAGAAAATGCCGCCTTCTCGGTCTCGGACGCAGCCCATACAAGATTAAAGCAGAAGCAGGTCAACAATATGCTCATTAGGATGGCGTGCCTTACCCTCATAGAATCTCCCCCATTTCTTTCTTTTATTCAGCGTTCTCCCATGCCTAGATATTTTTCCAACTTTCCACCGAGTATTTGGTGGCGGTTATTAAATTCCTCTTGTGCGTTTTCCAATTCTGACGGTTGGGTGTGAATGCTCTGGGCCTTCTCGCATGCTAAGACAACGGCGACCAGACTCTCTCGCAAATCTTTCCTTTTTTCCAACTGAACGTACGTTTCCAACGGGTAATATTCAGCCCAAGCTTTATTGATGTGATCCCACATGGGTTGTGGCGAGTCGCTATGTTTACTGTAGAATGCCATTCTCAGCTCACCCATAAGAATACCATAGCCCTTATATTTCACCTGATTCTCTTGTAGCCACATTTGTGTCGACAAGGAAAAATAGCTGAGGAGGATTCCTGCAAGTGCAATGATCAGTGAGCCAGTCGGCACGATAACCTCGCGCATCACACTAAACGGTTTGTTCCCTTTTTTTGATCAAGGTTTCCCACGTTCTTCCTCCTTAATAAATTGTCTCTCGAAAAATAAATCTGTCCCCTTTCTTTTTCCGTAGCCTACTTGGTTAGAGCGCATCAGTGCTGAGTGTACCTCTCGCCGCAGTCGACCTTGCAGTCGATTGGCGGACCTTTCCAGACACCATCTCCCTACGTCAGTTTGCGAACGCCACCGCTCCAGAAGAAATTGTGGTTGGCGTCTTCGTACCAGCGCGAATTCCCATTGATCGGTTCTCCGGTGTCCGTCCATCCCCGGTACACCAGTTCCGTGCCCACCGGGACGACCTGTATGGCGGCGGCCCGGGTGCTCGGTTTCTCCTTACGGATGTTCAGCTTCACCGTCGTAACGACAGTGCCTGGTTCCTCCGCTTGAATCACTGGTGGTGCCGGCTCAGCCTTACCCGTGCATTCAGCCAGTTCCGAAGCCACATCACGGAGCAACTGTTCATAAGTGCGTCTGCTTTGGGCTAAGCCAGTCAGCGGGTCCGTTTTGCGCTTCGGGTCAAGAATGAAGTGGCCCACGATATGCCGGTCGGCAGACAGGTTGAAACGGGCACAAAGAGCGGCCATTGTCCAGACGTATTTGCGGTACGCCTCGTCTGCATCAATCATCCCTCCATAACAATACTCCACGCCGACGGCAGCATCGTTGGCGTCGCAACCGAAGAGGGCGTTATCCGTAGGCGCGCCGTAGAGGACGTGCCAAGCCTTCTCCGGCGGGCCCGTAAGGACGGGGATGCATTCCAGAATCTCCTTGTCGTCGACGAAGAGATGGGCAGACGCACTCTGTTTGTCGCGGCTGTTTTCATAATAGCGCACGTTGGCCCGGGCCGTGGAAGAGGGGTTTCCCGTGTCGTGGGCGACGATGAATCGGACACCTGGCACCATGGTTCTGCCGGAACGCCGTTTTGAGGGTTTTGTCAGGTAACTCGGCGTCACAATATATTTTTGCTGGAATTCGTTCATGGTCTCACCCCATCGGCGGTTGTTCTACTTCTTCGGGCCGTGCGGCAGGAGCCGCCGCCCCACTTGGCACCGCATTGAATTGTGACGTATTCTTCTTGATAAACCCCTCGATGAAGTCGGCCCCGGCATAGCCGATACCGATCAACGTGAGGATTTGTTCCTTGCCGACCTTCATGGTCTCGAATTGTTCTAAGCCGATCATCCCCAGAACACCGGCGACAAAGCCTATGAATAGACTGAAGAGAAGACTGGAGCCGTTAAAGTTCTCGGAAAAAGTTGTGCCCTTCTGCAGTGACTCGTCGTAGACCTTCTTCAAACCGACGATCACCCGAATCCCCTGGCCGACGGCTCCCAGGATTCCACCGATGAGAATCATCAGAATCAGATCTTGTGCTGCCATGGTTTGATCTCTCCTTTCTTGTGATTGACCTTTCAACCTTTGCGTCCCTGTTTCTTATAAAGGCCTCATTTAGCTGGGGTAGTGCTCACAGTCGCGACCTTATCTATAATCGTAGCATCAGCCGTAGCGGCATCTGGCCTTATCTCTGCAATATAAACCGGCATCTGCGGTACAATACAGTAAATTGGACCACGGGGGAAAAAGACAACCCTGTGCAACTGCCCGTTAGCAGAGACTTCCTCAATTTCCTTCAGACTACGCGCCTGCAGATTCTTCAGATGGAGAGCAACATCCCACAATAGGTTTTTTTCAGTTTCCGGAATAAAAATGCCAGTGAAAACAGCGACACCTTTTGCGTAGTCAGAAGCACTTATGAATACTGACACTGCTGTCGCCAGTTCGCCAGCAGATTTAAGTAAGTCTATTGCCCTCTGGTAAGGGTGTCCTTTCTGCTGGTACTCGAATATCGCGATAATATCCGAAAAGCTCATTGGTCTCCTTGGCTCCTTGAAATCAAGGTAATCGATAGGTTTGCCGTTATTATCCTGCAGAACGTCTAGTATATCGGGATTTTTTACCGCATTTTCACCGTAATGCGACTTTACATCATCTTTTGCTGCAAGATATCGGACGTTGGCTTTCAAAGAAGATCCGTATATTAATATATTCTGCTTGCCGGTATTTGTAAAATTCACATCGCAGGTAATAAAATGATCCGAAAACGTTTTACCGAACTCCTGCTCGGTCGTATCTTTTGACCAGCAATTCACTTGTGTCGTCACAGGTTCGAAGCCTTTTATTTTTATTCTTCCGCCAATCAATTCACCCTTGTTTATTTTTTCTTTTCGGTCTTTTCCTTTGGCTTCATTCAGCTCTACTTCCACAAAAAAGGAATTGATGTTCTTTATTTGTTCTTGATCGAGAGACACACGTGCGTCTTTACTTATGAATTCTATGTTTTTTTTCTCCTTTTTGATCAGATCGATCGGATCGGTCCGGATGGTAAGCAGGTCTTCAAGTTTTTTCTTTGCTTTTATCTCCCCCAGGTAGGTTATCAAAAAGGATGGATTATTGCTTTTGCCATCAACAGGTTCGGACTGTATCCTCAGTTTCTCTGAGTAACACTTTACAGAATCTGCCTCAAAGGGAGATGTATCGGATTCTTTCTTAACTTTGAAGGAGCGTCTTACATAAGAACCCTGTTTCATTGCTTCTATTGTGGACAAGTCCTTTGCTCCCGATGCAGTTACTACGATCTCAATTGTCTCACCGCCTTTCAGCTTTGACCTATCGATTGTTAGGTCGTACCACTTCCCTTGTTTGTTGGTTAATTGCGCTCCATTACCAAGAGTATTCGGATAAACCATTACTATGGGCTTTGAAGTTTCTGAATCAATCGTTTTATCAAATATCCTGAAAGTATAGGTTCCTTGACCCACAGACAGTGCTTCTGACGGATGCTCTATAAAAACCTTAGCGCTGTCAATCTGGGTTATGGTAGACTTTGCAATCTCCGTCCGGGGGTGAAAAAGTTCCGGTCGCTCATAACGCATATAGTTTTCAATGATTTGGCATCCGGTTAAAATAATTGCCACAACAAACATTAATAGTAATATCCTGATGTCTTTCCTCATTATGATCCCCCTTGTTTGTCTAGCATTCTCTTTCATCATTTCCGCTGTCCTGCCTATTGTCTGATCCGCTATTTGGCCTGTCATCCGATCCACTGTTCTCTTGTCTGTCATTTCCGCTGTCTGGTCGTCCTGCGACAAGTAGTTGCTGGCCCTTGGTGTTTTCAATAGAAAATTCTCCCGTGTCAACCCATTCCTGCTTCAAAATGGACCAGAAGTCTTCAGCCAAGCCTGATAGGACGTACTTATAGGGGAGCCATCCATAGCCCTTGACACCCCAATCACGTCCCCATGAATTTCTTATAAGAAGTGCTCCCTTGGTTTTGACAGCTCCTTTTCCTGTATTGTTTATTTCGATATTATCGTCATAACCCACTGCCATCACGGCATGTCCACCTTCTATTCTGTCTCCCCCGCACGGAAATGGAATCATTCCTGTATCATTGGATTGTGCTATGGAATTATACACAGTAAAGCCGAACATCACAGGATGACCTGCAGCGATATAAGTCTTAAGGCGATTCAGTATGACATCTCTTGGAGTATCAGGAGGGTCATGCCTGTAATATTGAATAGTCTGATAATTCTGAGCGAAGGCATAACAAAAGGCTGACGGTTCTTTATCAAAGTTCTCTTGATCGTATGGCCAATATTCTTCTGGTGGAAGACCAAAAAGCACCATTGCCTTCATTGTGGTTCTCAGAAAAGCACCCCGATCTCCCTCCCAATGAAGTAGATTACGTGTTGCTTTGTATAGGAACAATCGTGACGCGTCGATGTGTTTACTCGTTGCTCTTCTTTCGTAATACTCAACCATACCGACACCGGAATGGGCCGTACAGGATCCGAGATTACCCTGGTCTTCGATTGGAGAGCACCATTTTGTCAAGTCAACTGCCTTGGGAATTTCGAACTTTGTTTTCATCACATCTGTTGTTGCAATGATTCTTTTGAATTCTTTGTGTTTTTCGTGATAATCTCTAAAGTCAGGATAATCTGGCACCCATCCCATTCCTCGGAATTTACCCATAAACTCTTTCATGAGCCCTCCTCTTCGTCCTTTTCATATAACCAAGTAATTATATAGTTTTGTCTGACCTGCCTTCTGTAATGATGTATGGAAAGAAACTTATTTTCTTTCTTAAACAATCACCTCGAAGGTTCTGACAGCAAAGTGTCCGGCATGATCGGCATCTTCGGCTTTGATGGTTTTGATTCCTGGGGATGCACCGGCGGTGGTGATTGTAATGGTCAGGCCGTCGCCGGAGACGGCTGTGGTGATGCCCTGGGAGGGGGTGACGACGACTTTGTTATTGGTGGTCCGCGCGGCTGGGTCGCCGAGGGCGACCTCGCAGGTCAGGGTCAGGGTGCCTGTGGCGGGGACTTGGTAGGTGGTGGTATTGCGGAGCGTGAAGTGGGGCTTCAGCGTTATAGGCAGGGCGATTTCCGTGTTATTGTTGTTCCGGCCGATACCGATCTTGAAGGTCATGAGGCTTTCTTCCTGGGGCGGTTCCGCGGCGGGGAAGGTCACTTTAACGATCAGGCCGTCGCCCAGGTAGTCGGAAAAGCCTTCATGAACGGGTTCCTGCGGCGTCACGGACGGCAGGGGGTCGACATTGCCCGAAGAGGGGGATGGGCCGGGATAGGAAACGGCGGTCCGGTTCAGCGCCTCGGTAATGGGCGAGGGGACGAGCAGGTAGGCCGTATCGCCCGGGCGGAGCAGCGAAATCTTGTGAGTGTCGAAGGCGGCCGACAGCTCAGCGAGCGTGGGGATTGCACTACGGAAGGACAGCTCTCGGATTGCCTTGACGGAGAACTGCCGGACGGGCACATGGATGTCGCCGAAGAAGTGGGTCTTGTGGAAATTGAGTTCCGGGTCGTCGAAGGTCCCGTCGGCGGCGTTGTAGGTGTAGCGGCGGCTGATCTCCACGGGCTGCTCGGCATCGTTGCCGGGGGTTCGGGCGATGAGCGCCGTGTCGGTTGCCTGGACAAAAGTGCCCCCCGTCGGGTCCGTCACGGAAAGGGCATAGCGCCGCGTGTTGTTCGGCGTCACCTTGATCCGCGCCTCCTGGGTTTCCAGGACCGTAACGACGGCGCCGTTGGTGACGGTCATCCCGGCGCAGGTGACGGAGACGTCCTCGACCGCATCGAGTTCATAATAGATATTCTGCTTTCCCCAGTCTCTCTGCACCTCCAGGCTTTCCGCCATATCCGAACCGGCGGCGTTGGGGACAGAGATCCGGTGTTTGCCGCTCCGGGTAAAGGTCACATAGGTGCCACCGCACCGTTCCAGAGCGGCGGAGCTTGGGATAAGGGCGGTTTCTGCGGGTGCGAAGCTGGGCGGATCGGCCATGGTCGTATTGCTTGGGGTTGCCCAGTTTTTACGAGTAAATCCATCCGCCAGGCACTCCCCGCTGCCCGTAGGGGCCATGGCGTCGCCGTTGGGGTTCTGCGACGCCGGTGCGCCGCCCGTGACCAGGGGCAGCAGCCGCGGCTTGTTGGCGTCATCGTAGTGCACGCCGGGGGCGTCGAGCATGTTGGAGGTGATGACGGAAAAGTTACTGCGGTCTCCCCCGGGCCAGGCGAAATACCAGAAGCGGCCGATGTCTCCCACATAGCGGGGCGTATTGCGCAGCCGGCAGAAGGCGGAGTACAGATCCCCGCTTTCCTCCGAGGCCTGCTGCTCCATCCAGGACATGTGCCCCCTCTGCTTGGCCTGTTTGAAGGCGTTGTCGTGCCAGAAAAAGCCCGCTCCGGGGATCACGCACCACGACTGGGTGCCGAAAATATAGCGCGTGATCCTTGTGAAGGTCTGCGTCCAGTTGGAAGGCCGGAACTGGTAGTCGATCTGCCCGTAAGGATCGAAAAGCCACTTCATCCAGCCCATGTCGAAATATTCCAGCAGCCAGTCGTCGACCCAACCCATGGCGTCGTTATGGCCGACCTTGGCCACCCGCAGCGTTGTCTCCCCTTCAGGGAGAGGCGGCGCATCCTTGAGTTCCGCGGTGTTCCCGCTTACGTGCATGACCACTGTGGTCTTGCTCTGATTGCCCACGAGCATCTTGACTCGGTCATAGACAGTCAGCGACAGGGATTCGCCATTGACCGGTTGAAGTGAAATGCGTGCCGGCTGATTGAGGTCGGTCACCTGGGCTGGATAGTAATTGTAAGGGTCCAGGGCGCTCGTCGGGTCATGGGTCGAATAGGGGGAGACCCCGCCCGTGCCGGAAAAGCTGACCCGTGCGGAGAGGGTGATGTCATGATCGTTGATCGACGCCACTTCACGCACCACGGTCGTTTCGCCTGATTTCACGATGACGCGGCTCGCACCGCGCAGGGCTGACATGCCTTCATCGCCGGTAAGATGGAGACGAAGGCCGTTGTCTTCGAAGGAAACATCGTAGTAGCGCCCGGCGCGGGACTCCGACAGATGGGCCAGGCCGTAGATGCCCCGGTAGATCAGAAAAAAGAGGCCACCATAAACCGTGCCCACCGTGGCGTTCATGATCCCGCCGTGGGTGAGGATCTGCAGGATATTGATAATCCATTCCGGAACGCCTTGCCAGTTGGAGCGGCGTCGGCGGATATAGACGTCGCCGGGACCGTATTCGCGCAACGGGGAGGGGAGTCGAAACCCGCCGCCCGTGCTGCCGGGGCCGAGTTCGACCTCCGTGGTCCTTCCCCCTTTGGCGATTTCCACCGGCGTTCCCTCATCAAAGGAGGTTTCCCCGGGGGTGGGAATGATCAGGTACCAGTCGCCATCGCGGTTTTCCAGTCGAGCCGCGATGTAGGGGGAATAGGTCGGATCTTCCGCCTGGGTGGTCCACTCGAAGAGGCCTTCAATGGCGCCCAGGGGGATGTAGGAGGTCAGAAGGGGGCCGAACCAGCAGCACTGCCGCGTATGGATGAGTTCGTGTTCGATGAGGCTCTTCTGGCGGTCGAACTCCCAAGTCTCCGGATCATCGGGAACCAGGGTGGATCCGCAACTCAGCGTACCGCTGACGGTCTTGGCTGTTTCGACGAGGGGGACAACCACGACGGGATTCGTGCCGCCGGTCACGTTGGTGAGCGTTCCCTCCAGGAGAAAAGCGTTGCCTTCCCGGCGGAAGGAGGCGGCGAAATCCGTGGCGACCTTGCCCGTGTCGGGTGCCAGGATGTCGATGCCGGTTCCGGTGAGGGGCGGGTCTCCGGCGAAATAGAGCTCATAGTCGAAGGCGGAGGTCTTCACCCGGGCTGCAATCGTCTGGCCACCGCTGACAACCGCCGCCTCGACGGCCGGCATTCCATAGCGCGGACGCAGATCGTACAGCTTGAAAGCGATTTTGTCGGTGGTTACCTGCCCGTCGGCGCCCGCCGCACCGACAGGGGTTCCGTCAATGCCGACCCTGGACCACCCCGTGCCCGGATTGGCTGGGGTCATCCGGACAGCGCGGATGTTCGTTGCCTTGTCCGCTTCGAGAATCAGGTCATCGCCCTCGATTTCGCAGGTCGTCCCGAAAACGGATTTGATCCGATAGAGCCTGTCCTGGGCGCTCGCGGGCAAGCCCGTCGGATTGGCGGTGAAGGTGACGCGCAGGCACTCATTCTCCCGGAACCGCGGCATCTGCACCCGTGTTCGGGTTCCGCCCACATCGATGAAGGGCAGGACCGAAAGGTGGGTGTCGTCTTTCCGCTCGGCGTAATAGCGGGGGTCGCTTTCAGCCAGCGGAACCAGTTCGAGGTCCGACGCCTGGACCGTCACCGGCCGGGTCAACTCGATGGTCCCGCGGATCTCGTCGATCAATGCGATCTGAGTATCCGTCCCCTTCCGGAGATAGACGAAGGAATTCGGCTTGAGGTCCGAGGTCCCCGCGGCGGTTGAATGGGCGGCGAACCAGCGGTTGCTGGTTGCGTGTCTGGCGATCTCGATGCCGCTGAGCGTTGCGCTTCCCGGTACGGCATCCGTGACCTGGGCCCCGGTGATCTGATGCAACTGAAGGGCCTTGGCCGTTGCCGCCGCATCGGCGGGGTCCATCGTGAGGGTCAATTCGGCGCTCAGGGTGCGGTTATCGTATGGGCTCGTATCGGCGGGCGTTTCTTTGGAAAAGCACTCCACGGAACATGGGCCTGCTCCAGCCGGGAGGGGATGGGCGGTGACGATGGTTTGAGAGCCAATCCCGGAGACGGTGCGGACGGCGGTCTTGATCGGCTGGCTGGAATCGGAGAATTTGACGAATCCGGGGGCCGCCGTCGGGATTTTTGTCGGGGAAAAAACGAAGGTGGCTGTCGCAGGCGGCGCGGGCGCTGTCCCCAGGGGATCGGCGACGGGCCGCAGGAACTGCCAGGAAAGGGCCGTATCGGCGGGGCCGAGACCGGAGGGATCGCGGTCCACGAGGCGGTCCGTGGCGGCGGCTCCGGGACCGGTGATCTTCAGGGCCAGCGGGGTCGCCGTGGCGCTTGTGGCGATGATGAACTCCCCTGCCTCCGGGATCGTCGGGCTCGGGCTGCCGTCGGCCTTGACAAAGGAGAGGGTATTGGCCGTGGCCGAGACTTTCGCCTCGAAGGGGCCTTCCGAAGCCTGTGCCGTCGTCAGGGTGACCGCCCCGGAGAAGTCTCCGGGCAAGGCCGCATCGACCGTCATCTCGGTGTCGAAGGACTTGATGGAGGTGGACAGGACCGCGTTGTCCGCGGTGATCCGCAAGAGGTCGTTGACGGAATAATAATTCTGCGTTGCCGCCGCACAGTTGAGGGCATCGGGCTGCGCCCCCCGAGGCAGATCCTCGGTCCCCCGGCTCGTCAAGCGGCGCACCGACACGGCATTCGCCGCGATGGTTCCCTCCGTCGTGTCGACGCGGAGCCGCGTTTTTCCGTCCCGTTCCTCCAGGGACAGAACTTTGGCGATGGCATAGCCCCCTACCGTATCCGTCAGCAGCAGCCGGGAATCCTGGGCGATTCCCGTGCCCGTCGTGCCGAGTTCGACAATGAAACGCCTCTCCAGGGTTCCCACGGCGCATTTCGTCCCGACGGCGCATTCGGTGCAGGTGGCGGACTGCGGCCCGCGCAGGCCGGTCCGGGTTGAGAAATGGAATCCCCCCTGGGGGAAGGCGGGGACCGTGGAGCCGGGGATGACGGGTTTGGCCGGTCCACCATAACGCGTCCAGGTCAGGGGCAGATGGGCGTCCCGCATCGACCCTTTCTGCCGCGCCCCGCGCAGCAGGAACGGCCTGCCGCTCTCGGGCGTTGCGAGGAGAACGGTGCCGCAATAGGTGGGGACGAATTCCCCCTCCGGGGCAAAGACCCGGACGTCGGCCAGGTTTTCGATCTCTTCTTTTTTGACGATGATGATGTGCTGGAAGGTCTTGGCGCGGTCGTTGGCGATAACGCCGTCCCGGAGAACGCCGTAGCTTCCCGTGCGGTCGCTGTGGACCCCCCGGGACCAGCCGTAGCGGTCGGCGTTGCCGCTGAAGATGCTACCCCAGAGGCTGATGAACCCCTCGTAGCCGAGCCAGCCCACAATGTTGTTCTGCAGCGACCAGGTCAGGTCGCTGAGGACCATGAGAAAGGTCCAGCCGCCCGAGGATTCGCCCTGGAAGTCGGCGCGGCTGACGGGATTGTTCTGGCAGACACAGTAGGGACCTGCGGAAGGCTTCTCGACGGGCAGGGAGCCGGCATAGCCGTCTTCGCGGCGGGGATCGCCGATGGTTCCATCCAGGGGGTCGGGGGCGGTAAAGTAGCCGATCCGCGGATCGAGGAGCCGCGACTGGTAGTGCATATAGCGGCCGTAGCAGGCGGCCCCGAAAAGGCCGGGCACGGCATCGTGGGCCAGGAGGGATTCGCCGAAGGCGTCGCGGTACAGCCGGGTGACGCCGCTCCTGAAAATCATGCGGACGGGCGTGGCGGTGCAGTCCAGGGAAAAGACAACGGCCAGCGGCTCTCCGGGGGCGCCGTCGATACGGCCCAGGCAGGAAAAGCCGTCCCAGAGGAAGGTGTGGCGAATGGTTCCCCGGCGGTCCTTGATCGTCCAGAGGCGGCCCAGATCATCGACGCCGTGCGTCGGCGGCAGGGAAGGGAGATCAAGTCGCAGCCCCGATTCGTCGTAGTCGAGAAGGGCAATGCGGCCGTCCGCCAGGCAGGCCATGGGACGCTTCGCGCCGCTGACCTGGACCTTGCGTCTTCCTTGAGGCGTCACCAGGGCAATCAGGGCGTCGCCATCGTATTCGTAACGCCAGATCCCCTGCGGCGTCCGGCAGGCGGCGATGCGTTTGTCGCCATCGTAGTCCATTTCGACGCCGTCGACATGGATCATCAGTCCCGCGGCATTCCAGAGGTATTTTTCGCACCAGGTGTCGCCTCCGGCCCGGACGGTCCGGAAGATGCCGCCGGGGGTAACCGTCTGGCTCATGGAAACGAAGCCGTCGTCGAAGATCCGCCAGCCCTGATCGTAGCGCAGATAGGTTCTGCCGTTGGCGGAGAGTTCCAACAGGCAGCCGGCTTCGTTGCGGGTCGAAACCAGCTCCGCCGTCGTTCCCGGAATGCGGAAGATGTCAGAAACAGTTGCTGATGGGTTGGAGTCGACTGCCGCTGTGGTGGTCATGAATATCTGAATCCTCCTTCCTTCCGAAAAAAACCGATCAGCCGATGGAGCCGGAAACGCTCACCGACGCCGATCCCGAGGTCTCCTGGAACCGGATGGCGTTCAGCAGGGTCAGGATCTCCTGCTTGATGCGCTCCAGTGCCGATTCAAATTCCTCTACGAGCCGCGGTCCCAGCGAGTTGATGGATTCCAGAAGCCCCGCCGGATCGATTTTCGCCAGTTCCGCACCGACCTCATCCAGGGAGCGGTCGATGTCCTTAAGCGCCTCCGTCGGCACGGCGGCCTTGATCTTGTCGAGAAACTCGTCGGAGAAGGAAAATCCCGCCAGCAGCTCCGAGGGTTTCAGGGCATCGAGACCCTGGATCAGGCGATCGAGAATCTCCCAGATCTCCTGGGCGAAGACGGCGGGGTCGTAGGCGGCGATCGTGTCCCGGATCGCCTTGTGGATCTCGCCCAGCTCGGCGGCCAGCCGCCGCGGGTCCAGGAGGTTGAGCTGCTCCTTGAGGAGGTCGATCAGGCCGAGGAACTTCTGTGCCAGAAAGCCGGGATTGAAGAGGGTCAGGTTTTTCTTTAGGCGCTGGACGAAGGCCTTGAGCTCTTCCTCCAGGGAGGCCATCAGGGTCGGGACCTTGGCCATCATGGCGGCGAGGAGGTCGTCCAGTTTCCGGGCGATGGGTTCCACATCGAGGGCGGCGAGAAGATCGTCCAGCCCGCCGGTCAGTCCGCTGAGGCTGCACCGCTCCAGGGCTTCGGCCGCTTTTTCCAGCTTGATGCCTGCAGAGGCCGCGAGGGTTGCCGCCTGCGATCGGACCTGGCCCGAAACGGCCATCGTGCCCTGACCCAGGGCATCCCTTAACGAACCAGGTCCCGCCTGGGCGACGATAGACAGGGAGCCGCTGACATTGAAGGAGCCTGCCGAGAAATTTCCCGAAATGGCCACCTGTGCGTCGAACTGCGCCTTGGCCAGCGGGGCGAAGAAGGCGTCGGTCTCGCTCTCAAACCGTTCGCCGATCTCCCAGATTGCTGCCTTCACGCTGCGCAGATCCCGCGCCAGTCCGCCACAGAGCCGGTCCACGGCCTCCAGGGCTTCGCCGGCGGCACCCGCTTCCAGGCCGGAAAGGGTTTCCCGGAGCTTGTTCGGCAGGTAGCCCAGCATGCGGAGCACATCGCCCGGCTTGAATTTCGGTTCGGGCTGCGGCGGGCCGCTTGTGCCTGCCGATGATGACGATGAAGAGGAGGGTGCTGAGGATGAGGCGCCGCCTCCCGGGGAGGATGACGGTGTGGCCGTCGGAACGCCCGTTCCCTGACTCACGGTGCCGGCGATGCCGCTGACGACGGAATTGCCGATGCCGTTCAGGGCCGTGCGGGTGGCGTCCAGCGCCGAATCGGGAGAGGGCAGGGAAATGCTGGACAGCAGCGAATCATAGGCCTCGGCCACGGGTTCCAGCAGACGCGCTGGGGAAAACCGGTCGATGGCGTCGAGAGCGGTTTGAAAGGGGGCGCGGATCTCCTCCACGAGAGGCCGCGGATCGAGGCCGGCGAGAAAGGACTTCGCCTCGTCGACGTACGAGTCCAGCCCGTCCAGGAACTGCGCCGGATCGAATTTTTTCAGCTCTTCGAGGAAGGCGTTGATCTCCCTTTCGATTTCGGCGATGAGGGTATCGGGGATGAGATTCGAGATCAGCTCCGCGGCGCGGGCCAGCCCCTGGGTCACCGTATCGCCGACGGAGGCCGGGATCTGGAACTGCTGAGCCGCCGACAGAACTGGGGAAAGGACTTCGTCGAGATCGATGCCTTCTATGGCGCTGATCAGCTGCTCGATGGCGGGCCGCAGGGATTCGGGCAGTGGCAGCGCCGACAGGAGTTGCTCCGCGGTCTGCCGCAGTTCGGTCAGCGCCCCGATCACCGAGTCGGCGGCCTCCTTGATTCCCAGACTGTCCACGGCGGTTTTGATCTCGTCCATGACCTGCCGGAAAGATTTCAGGGCTTCCAGAACCTTTTCGAGGACGGTCTTGGCCCCCGCGGCGACGGTGTCGATGCCGCCTTTCACCATTTCCAGCGAACTGAGAATCGTGTCCAGCACGCCCTTGTAGACGTCCTCGATCCCGCCCAGGACGCCTTCGATTTCGGCCTTGAGGGCCTCCGGGTCGATGGCCGATTCGATCGTATTGAGGAGTTCGCGCACCTTCCGGGCGGGCTTGTCCAGATCGGCGTCATTGATCGCCTTGGCGATGGAGAGGAGGAAATCTGTGATCATGGCCCGGTAGGAGGCCAGGGGGATATGGTTGAGCAATCCCCGCATCCACTCTTCTGCGCGCCGGATCTGGGCCTCGATGGGGTCGCGGATGTAGCGCTTCAGGGTATCCTCGGTCAGCGCGTTGAGCCACAGGAGCATCTCCCGGATCATGTCCGCATCCATTTCTTCAACGGAAGCCTTGGCATAATCGAGATAATCGCTGATCATTTTCAGGAATTCCATGATGCCCTTCTCCGCCCGCATCAGGGCCGCGCCCGCCTCTTCGAGAGGGGCCGCCAGCCTGTCCAGGGAAAGGCGGTCGATGAACCCGACGATGCGCTCCAGGTCGGCGCTGACCGAGACAACGGTGTTTGCCCGGGCCGTCTGCAGGGCCGTCAGCGCCGCATTGAGTCTGACCGTATCTTTTGCGTTGGCGGCGGCCGTGATGTTGTTCAATGCCAGCAGGAGCCCGGCATTGCGCCCCTGGGGGAAGCTGATGTTCCGGGCATCAGCCAGGACCGCATCGACGCTCAGGCGGATACTCTGCAGGGAGGTCCGGGGGATCGGGGCCAGGATGTCCATCGCCAGTTCGGCGAAGAGGGTGGGGTCCGAGGGAACGCCCCGTTCGACGGTGTCCAGCAGGCTGCGGAAACGGCCCAGGCTGGAGAGGTCCATGCTGGTGTAGCCCTCGAAAAGGGAAGTTGCCTTCGAGAGGGCGTCTCCGGAGAAGATGCCCAGCACCTTGCCCAGCTTGAGGGGGTCGCTGTCCAGACCTTCCAGCAGGGAGACGATCAGGGCCGCGCCGTCGCCCACAGCCCGGACGTAATCTGCCAGGGGGAGGGAATCGGTGGAAAAACCATCGGTAAAAGAGACCACCGACTCGACCAGGGGCGAAAGGAGCGAGGCCGGTTCGGAGATGTCGGCCCGCAACGTGCCGATGCCGCCGCCCAGGCTGCCCAGGGCCGTGGAGATGGCCCCGTTGCCGATCAGGTTTGTAACCGCATCTGAATTCAGGGTCAGGGAAAGAGAACCCCGGGCGTTGGTGATGCTTGAAATATCGAGGCTGGTCAGCTCATCCAGAAGGCTCATCGGTCGTACCTCAGTTCAAGATCAGAAAAGTCGACGGTTAAGAAAAGGAGACTCTCCAGGAGGGGGGCTGTCCCGGCAAAGGGGGCCGTGGGAAAGGAAAAGCCAGGCAGATGGATCTCTTCCGCACCGGCCTGCAACAGCGCCTCCCCGCCGAGGTTCACCGGCTGAAGAGAGGGTTTGCCGTCGTAAACGGCGATCTTCACGCAATGATCTTCGGTTTCCTTTACCCAGAAGAACTGTCCGGAGACGGCGCGGACCGCCATGCCGAGAGAATCGCCGCCGGTATCGACCCGTTTCGGCGTGCACCACTCGATACCAAAGGAGGGGGACGGCTCCACGGTCATCACCGTCTCCGTGCCGATCGTTTCGGCGGGAACGCCATTGACCAGCCGCACCAGGCGGAGCGCCAGCTCGCATTTCTGCGGCGCTCGACCGATCAGGCCGATCCGGGCGAGCGGCAGACCTTCCAGGTGGGCCGACGGAAGGGGCCGGACGACATCCGCTGATCCGACAATCGTTCCGGACGCCCCACGGGAAGCGACGGAATCGTTCAAACCGGAGCAGAGCCGGATGCCCGAATAGCGGAGGGTCAGATCCCCGACTGCCGCGGTGGGAACTTCCGCCGGCAGGGAGGTGAAACAGGGAAGGGGCAGGGGTTCCCCGGCGAGTTCAACGGTCGTAATGCCGGGAACGGTCTGCAGCAGCCGGCCGCGAAAGGCCCCCTTCCAGAGCTGGGCTTTCCCATCGGCGCCGCCCTGAATCCGGAACGAGGCGGCCGGCGACTCCCCCTTCGAGAGCGCGTCATTGAGGGCCGTCTCCAGGGGGATCTTCAGATCGATCTCCGCCGGCGGGAGCGTGGCCGGCAGCTCCCCGGGAAAGGACCAGAGCGCCTTGTCCGCTCCATCGACCACCCGGCAGTCCGTTGGGCCGAAGTCGGCATAGGCGGTGATCGAACCGACCTCGAAGGCCTTTGGCTCATAGTCTTCGGGAAAGCCTCCCGAGACCAGGCTGAGCCGGATTCTGTCCGTCTTGATGCCGGTAAAGCTCAGCGTCGAGGAGGCGAACTGCGCCGTCCCGACGGGCGGCGGGAGCATCTCGCGCTGGGGGGAGGCCGGGACGGTCGCCATGGGGTAGTAGTTTCCCGCTGCATCCGCCGCGGAGACGACGAGGCGTCGATCCGCCGGCAGATCCGAGGTCTGCCGCAGGGGAATTTCTCCCGATTCGCCCTCCGCGGGGATTTTCAGATCTGTAAAGACGAGCTTGGAAACGATAACGGAGGCGCCGAATTTCAGGATGCGATGCGCGCCTTCCTGGGAGACGGTGGCGTTGACCGGCCGCTGCACCAGCGCCGCCGCGAGCTTCAGCGAGGCGGAGGTGACGGCCGCCTTGGTGGCTCCTTCCGCCGGTTTCCAGGAGATCGCAATCTCGTGGCCCTCTTTGGACAGGGAGATCACTTCCGGCGGGACGACGAAGACCGCAACAGGGGGAATTTCCACCTTGCCGTAATAGACAGGCTGGGTCTCGATCCCCACGATTTTTTTCGCCTCATCTTTGAGAGAAACGAAGGCCATCACACTCCCTCGACGGTTTCAACGGGCACCCGGCCCAGTTCGATCCCTTCGCCCGATTCTCCGTTTTCCAGGGCGATCACGAGATCCTCTACCGTGGCTTGAGCCCCCGGCGTATAGGTGAGAAGGGCTTCCTCCCCGGCAAGTTCGATCAGCCTGCCGCCGTCGAGGGCGGCGACGCCGCCGGAAAGGGTCCCCAGCGGATTGGATCCGTCACGGGTGCGGATGGCGCAGTAAAGTGTTCCAAAGGGCCCCGCCGAGGCGGCGCCGGATTCCGTAACGGCCAGCGGTCCCGTTGCCGGCAGGGAAAGGGAAAATTCCTGGGGGGCGCCGCCCGCCCGGAGGACAGCAGGAGAAGGGGCAATCGAAAGGGTCAGTCCTACGCCGCGAACGCGGACCCGGGCGATGGCGATGCCGGTCTGTCCCGGTTTGCCCTTCGGCCAGAACCAGCCCCGAATCTCCAGGGTCAATCCAGTTGTTGCCGGCGGTATGCCTCCGGAAATCAGGGGCGACGATCCTCCCGTAGCCTCCAGGGAGTGGATGAGGAATCCCTGATCCCCAGGTTTTTCGAAGGCCTTGCCGTTCCGGACTTCCGGGGCGTCGAGAAGATAGGCGATCTGTTCCATGCCGGAGATCTCCTGGCCGCGTTTGCCCGAGGCGGAGGGATAAACCCCGATCTCGGCAGTGCAGACCAGGCGCAGAACGCGACGCAGATCGGTCGAGCCGGGGACGACTTCGCCGTGTTTGGGTCCCATCTCCGCCGGCTGCCAGGCCGTCCGGGTCACGCCGACGAGGATCGCAGGCTGGGCCCCGCCGCCCTTGCCCTCACCGTCGGAAACGGATACACGTCCCGCGAAAGGTGCGTCCAGATGCGTATTCAGATATGCGGCCAGTTCCTGCTCGAAATCCGTAATCATAAAGGCTTACCGGTTTTTTGCGGCCAGTTCTTTTGCCTGTTCCACAATCTGGAGTTTGGAGACCTGAGCGGACGTCAGGCCGAGAATCCGGCTGACCGTCTCGGGGCTTCTGGCGGCCAGATCGGCATAGGTGAAGATGCCGGCCTGGTTCAGCCTTTCGTTGTAAGCTTGGCCGATGCCCTTGATAGCCAGGAGGTTGTCGTCGAAGGCGGGCTTCTGGTATTCCATCTGCAGCTGTTCCACGACCTGCGCCTTGACTTCCCGCGCTACGGAGGTCTTCGTTTCCGCGAGGATCTCCTTGACCTTTTTCGTGACAAGCTCTTCCCATCTGCCGGAGAGTCCCTTGTCGATCAGCTCCGGGATCTGTTTCTGCAGGCGCGCCCTTTCCTCATCCATCAAGGCTGCAGCCTTCTCCTTGATGCCCCGTTCCACGGCGGCGTCGACATCGGGGATCGCCGCCAGGAGTTCCCCCTTGAGGCGCTCATCCCTTTTTGCCTGCTCCTCCCGGACGGCGGCCACCACGGAGTCGTAGAGCTCCTCCTTGATCCGGGACAGGTCGGGGATGGCGTTTTCCGGCAGTTTCCCTTCGAGGACCTCGGAGAGCTCCTCTTTCGTTACGTAGGTGTTGCTCAATTCCGTCAGACGTTTCTCCAGCGCTACCGCGTCCAGGAGGTCTCCCTGGGGCATCGTCAGTCGCTCCTTGAGAACTTCCAGGGCCCTCAGGCGCGAATGGATCTTTTCGAAATCGGCGATCTCCCCGCCGGTTTTGAATTTTTCCGCCACCTCGACGGCCGTCTGCACATCCGTCCGGATCGTATCGAGGCTTCTCCGCAGGGCCAGGACATCGTCCCGGCCGTCGCCCATGGTCTGCACCTTCAGGCCCACCTTGGTCAGGGTCGCCTCCCGCACGAGATCGCGGGTCGCCACTTCGGACAGGCGCGTCCGGACTTCGCCGAGATTGCGGTGGGCTTCATCGGCGCGCCCGCCGACCTCGTCCACCTTGCGTTCCAGCAGCAGCATCCGCCGCACCGCCGACGGATCGGCCAGGGGGCCGCTCTCCACGAGGGAGCGGAGGCGGGCATTGAGCCAACTCAGGGCCACCTGCTCTTCGTGGGTGTGGGGCGGCACCGTTTCGTCCTGTTCGTGGGTCAGGATATTCCGGGTCACCTCCAGCAGAACAGACGCCAGGGTATTCCAGGCCTCGGCCGTTACGGGCTGTCCCGGTTTGACCTGAGAAAGGGGTTCCAGCAGCTCAAGGAGCGCCTTGAGGCGATCCAGGTCGGAAGCCGTCGCCATTATTTACCTCCCCCGGTTTTCGCCGTACCGACGAGCGTTCCCAGTTTGCTGCCGCCCGTAGCGGTGGTCTTGCGATAAGTGGAAATCTCCTGCTCCGCCGTGGTCACCGCGCCGGTATCGGAATACTGGGTTGCCACGGCGATGGTGTTCTTGACGGATTCGGTGTTGAGGAACTCCCCGGCCTTGTCGCCCTTGGCGACGGCCATTTCGTTGATTTCCGTCAGCAGGAAGTTGCCCGCATTGGCCAGCTTGTTCGTGAAGATCGTCGTATCGGCCTGTACCATGTCCTTGAGTTCGTTAATCCGCCCCTTGACCCGGTCCCGGATGGCCTGCGAGGCCTCCGCCGCATCGAGGACATTGTCGACCTTCCGGTCCAGGTTCTCCGTCTCGATTTCCCGCTGCAGTTCCACGAGGGACTTGCCGAAGGCCTCGGCGAAGCGCCGGATGTTGCCCTGGACCTCGGCGATCTTCTCTGCGATTTCCGGATGATCGTGGCCCCGGGGCGAGACGAGCTGCGTGAGCTGCGCCACGGCATTGGCGAGATCCGCAACGCCGTTGACCAGCAGGTTCCAGTCGGCGCTCTTGATGGCCTCGCCCGGCGTCTTGCTGCCGATGGGCCCCAGCTGCCCCTTGACCGTGGCCGCCGCCTGCTGCACCGGCGTCAAATCCGCATCGGGGACGTCGCGGATGGGGGCGTCCTTGAAGAGGGTTTCAGGAATCGGGATGGGCACCACCGTGGGGGGAATCTGCGGGAAAAGCCGAATCCGCTTCTGGACGATGGGATTCACCAGATTGGGATGGACCACCTTCATCTGGTAGTAGCCGTCATCGAGGTCCGCGACCGTCAGGGTCCCGTCGAGAAAGGGCTTGCGTTCCACCGTTTTCCCCGTCGATTCGTTGACCAGCTGAATCACCGCGTCGCGGTTGGCAGCCGGAAACCCCGTCATTTTGAATTGAAACGATGCCATAGGGACACTCCTTTTTTTAACTGTTCCTTATCGGAGAAAGCCTTCCTGTTTTATGTTTAGAACCACTGGAGATCGCCGTAGGGGAAAGAGACGTCCCAGAACAGCGTCAGTTCGTGGTCGTTGCCCTTGGTCAGCGGTGCAAAGGTTACGCGGTTGTAAAGGACCGTGCCGCCTTCGTCCTTGGAGAGCAGGCCCGCCTCACGGATCGTTCCCACGGCGGAGGCGTTGGGCAGCGTCCCCCGGATCTTTACCGTGACGAGGCGCTTTTCGGCGTTGACCGCAATGGAAAAGGCCGTCGCTGCCAGCTCCACGTCGGTTTCCCCCATCAGGGCCGGGATCTCGCCGACGGCCTCGTTTTTCAGCTCGGCCAGGGAAAAGTCATCCGGTGTCGCCGCATCGCTGGTTCCTACGGCCATGTGGGTGATGGGCGATCCCTGTCCGGAAAAGAGGCGGGCGATCAGTTCTCCGCCCCCGCGCATCACCGAGTTTTTTGAATTACGTTCCACAAGGGGTTTCCCCTGTGCGTCCAGAAGGAGCATTCGAACTTTTCCCTGCATAATCTTCCCTCAATGGAAAATGGAGTAGTTTAATCCGGTCTTTTCAAAAATGGCCCCGATGGCCGGTTCCTGGTCCGTCCCCGTCGGTCCCGCAGACTTGAAGCGCTTGGGCGTGGAGTCCTTGAGATAATCCCGCTGGAACTGAACTTCCTGCAATTCGAGAAGCGTCACCTTGCCCTGGACGCCCGCCGCTTTCAGCTTGTCCACGCCTTCCTGGAGGGAGGAGGCGAGGGTTTCCCGTTTTTCCAGGGCTTCTTCGAGCTGCCCCGTCTCGGACAGCAACAGGCCGGCGGGCAGCTCGATGGAAAAGCTGGCCGGTTGCGCCTCCTCGTAGGCCACGAAAATCTGCACGAGGGCATCCTGGCTGAAGAGGCTCGAATCGAAGGCGCTCGAATCAAAGACTCCCTGGGAAATGTTCAGGGCCGCCAGGGCCGAGAGGTACCGGTCCAGCCCCTGTTCGTCGAAAAGGGCGCAAGGGAAGAACCAGAGCGTATTTTCCCCCCGGTTCAGGATCATCGCCCGGGCGGGGGAAGCGATGGTGCTGCTCTCAAAGGGGGTACCCGGCGAAAAATCGGCGATTGACACGAGGCGGTCGCTGACCTCGCGGTCCTCGAAGGTGGCCGTTGCGGTGCCGTCCTTTGCGATATCGATCCACAGCCGTTCCCCCTGGCCGATCGTCCCCTTGTAGATCAGGGCCTGGCCTGTCGTGACATTGGCGATCAGCGGCACGTATTCCGGGGCGCCGGAAAGATTCCGCAGCAGGAACCGAAGGGGGATAGGGTCAAGGCCGCGGTTGGTGACAGGAAAAAGCGCCAGAGGCTGAAGAGCCGAAGGCCCCGCAGGCAGGATTCTCCTGAGTCCCGGATTCTCGATAAAGGCGGCCGCGGAGGGATCGGGGGAATCGGTCCACAGGGTCAGGGGCGGGACGGCCGAAATGGCGACGGCCCGGGAATAGCGTTCCACGTACTCCTTCACGAAGGACTGCAGGCCGGCGACGGTCACGCTTCCCGACTGGCGGAGCCAGGCGTTGCGGAGAGAATGGACCCAGGCGCGGAATTCATCGACATCCTGCCAGGGCTGGGCTTCGATATCGAGGAGACGCGCCAGCCGGACCACATCCTCCCGCTCCCAGGCCGCATCGAACCAGTGACTCTGGGCGATGATGCGCCCCAGCTCGTCGAGAATCTCCAGTTGCACGGCGGGCTGCATCAAAACTCCCCGGAGGATTTCTCCATCGCGGTAGAGCTGCGGCATCCGGCCGGTCATATCGTCGAGATAGGCCATTTTCAGACGCCTCCCTCCCGGATATCCAGGTTAACGGCCTGTTTTTCCATCGTTTCCCCGGTCGCGGGGACATACTGGCCCTGAGCGTCGGCCAGCTGCATAAAGGTGTCGCCCTTTTCGATGGTGATCGTGGCCTCGTCACGCACCAAGGCATACCGCGAATCGTCCCGGATCGAAGCGGCCAGAGTATCGACGGAAACCGGCGCCGAGGGACCCCGGCCCGCGAGATAGGCCGTAAGCGCGGTCTCGAGGGCGCTCTGCGCCTGTGCCTCGGTGACGCCTGCGACCAGGTGAAGCGGCAGGTAGAAGGTCGCCTTGCTGCTGACCGCCTGCGCCGCGGCCTGCTCTTCGGCGGCGACCTGGGCGAAGGTGAAGGGTTTTTTGACCTCGAAGACTTCATTGCTTTCCAGGGAAAGATTCTCCTGGTCCTCCTTGCCCGGGACGATCAGCCGCACTTTGGCGTCGGCGATCCGCGCGTCGGCGAGGATGAGGGCCGACATGCGGGCCTGACGCGCGGAACCGCCGGGGGGGAGATCTGTCAGGTATTTTGCGATGGCCATCTCCACGGCGGTCTTGAGGGGGCCAAGCTCTGCCTGCGAAACGCCCTTGCCCGCCAGGGTAAGATCAATCTGCACCTCCAAGGGCTTTTTCGCCGCCTCACCCGAAATCACCCGGATGCCCGCGGGACGGAGCTCCCGGATTCGGTCGGCCACCAGGGCGCGAACCTCCGGCGTATCTTCACTGTAGGATACCTCCACCCGTACTTCGCCGGCTATGTCGTTGGGAAATTCCACGATATTGACGCTTTTGACGCCCGGGATGCTGAGGAGCCCGTACTGCAGGGCGTTGACCGTGCCGCGCATCACGCCGTGGAGCGCACCGGCAGCCCGGCGGCGCAGGTCGTCGTCGCTTTCGGCGGCGCTGCTCTTGGAGGATTCCTTGACATTGGTCACTTCCGCGATGCCCGCGATGATGGTTTCGAGACGGTTCAGTTCGCCGGCGGCGACCGCTCCCGTTCCCGGTTTTTCCCCGGCGGCCATGACCTCGCGGCTGCTCTCATAGGGTTCGAGAACGAGGGCCTCCAGGGTCAGATACCGGTTGTTTTTGGCATCGACGATGGCCGTGTCGGCGGGGATCGAAATTTGTCCGGGGCTGGCGGCGTTGCGGGAGAAACGGACCTTGACGGTGGGATATCCCGCCGGTAGCCTCTGAACGCCCACCAGGGCGACCACCTTGTCCAGGGAGGGACCCGTGGCGGTTTCGAGATAGCCGGACTTGTAGATGTAGTCGAGGGAAAGATCGCTCAGGGCCAGCTCCCGGGCGAAGGTTTCCATCAGGGTGCGGACGACGGAGCCGACATTGAGATCCGTCAGTGGTGTCGGTTCTGCCGAGACGGGGTAGTAGTTGACCGAGAGGATCGAGGCCGTGTCCGGCTGCTGTTTTCCTTTCCGGAAGCGGATCGTGTCGAGATTGTTTTCCGAGCCGTCGGAGGCGATGAGTTCATAGTCGGCCGCCGTATAACGGATCTTCGTCTTTTTCCCCTGCTCATCGGTCCGGATTTCTTCCACAAAGGAGACGCGTCGCACGGGCCGGGAGGAAAGTTTTTCCGTAATGCGCAGCCCGCCGGTTTCCAGGACCTTGACCTGCTCCCGGACAGTTCCCGAGGTCAGGGTGGTCAAAAGGTCGCGGACAATCTCGTCGTACGTGCGGGGCAGAAAACTCATAGGGATACCTCAAGAGAAATGGCGAGGGGGTCCTGGCTGTTAATAGGCTTCACCTGGCAGGTGAAGACCAGGTTGTCGATGGTCTCCGCCGTCTCGTCAAACTGGAAGGAGACGGCCTTCGGTTCGATCCGGGGTTCCTGGGCCAGCGTTTCCAGGACGTACAGGCGGCACAGGTTGCGGATGGCCTTTGTCTTCGGCCTTCCGATCAGTTCGGTCAGGCGGGAGCCGTATGCGGCGTGTCCCAGGGACGCCAGGGAGCCTTTGGGCGTCAGGAGCCGCAGGATGATCGCCTGGGCGAGATTGCGCCTTTCCTCCACGACGGTGATATCGTCCAGGGAGGACCCGGCAGCGGCCTTCCTGGAGGTATCAGGCCTGCTGACGACGGCAAAATCGACCTCCGCTGCGTCGTGGGCGGTCATATAAGGGAGGACACAGATGTCCTTGCCAAGCATATCGATCATTTTTCGCAGTTCGCCTTTCCCTTTTCCATATTCAGCCGATAAACACCGTCCCGGCCGCGACAATCTGACCGACGGGCAGATCTGAGGGATCGTTGCAGGTTTTCACAGGGTCGCCGCTTCGTGCCGCCGCCTTCCCCCCGATGAAGACGGTGGCGCTTCCCATAAAGACTTCTCCGGAATTGGCCGGGGGCTTCTGAAACCCCGTCCCCGGAGGCGTGGGAATGTGGGACGGCGAATTCGTGGCCGTCGATCCTTTCACGGCTGCCGGCTGTCCGCCGATGGAGACCGTCGAAATGGTCCCGCCGTTCACCGTGCCGTTGAAGGCATGGGGAAGCGGCGTCGGAACCGGTCCTCCCGGGGACGGAACCATCACGATGTGCTTATCCACGGCCACGGCCATACTCTGTGCGTTTGCCGCCGGCATTCCCATCAGTTGATATCCACCTTTGCCCCTTTGATTTTCAGATTTCCCTGGGCCGAAATCTCGATATTGACCCCGCTGAGTTTGAGGTCGCCCTGGGAAGAAATGGAGATTTCCCCATCCTTTTTCAGCGTCAGCGTCGATCCGCCGGCGGCGATTTCCGCCCGGCCACCGCCGGCGGAGGTCAGGGTCGCCTTGAGATCGCCGACTTTTACCTCGACCTTGTCCTTTACGCATTCAATGGCCACGTCGCTGTCCACCTTGAGCGAGATGGTGGGCGTATCCCATTTCAGCTCCAGGTTGATTTTCGGGTCGCTGTCGCCCGGCGGCAGGCGCAGTACGATCCGGCCGTCGGAATTCTCGGGCGGCTCCAGATCCGGGGAATAGAGCCGGCCGACGACGATGCCACCATTCATGTCCCCGTTGACGAAGAGGACGACCACCAGATCGTTCACTGCCGGCAGGGCGGCAAATCCCGTGGCATTGACGGCGATGGGGACCCGGGGCAGCAGAATGCCCGTATCGCGCATCTTGACATCCACGGCATAGTCTTTAGCGCTGCTGTCGGCTCCGTAAGCCTGGGTGACGACGCCGATTCCGGCGATGGCCCGGGCATTCGCCTCGTGGCGGGCAATCCGGGCGATGCTGTCGTAGAGGATAGCGCTCATGTTACAGTAATCCTCCGGCAAGGCCGCCCAATCCGCCGCTTCCTCCTGCGGATTCGCCCCGGAAAGTCGTCCGGCTTCGGCCGGAGGGCTGCACCTCGTGAAGAATGCCGGTCACAATCCAGGGACCGGAGCTTAACCCGTCCGGCGAATCGGAAATCTCCAGGACGGAACCGAGACGAAGCTGGGGACTGAGCAGGCAGTGCCCTTCAGCCCGGGAAAGTCTCCGGCCCTCTTCGCCCTTGAGGGCGTCGCCGGCATCGGAAGCCGCCGCCGGCGTTCGCAGAAAGGCATGGGGCTGCCAGCGAGTCGTCGCCCCGGGTGACTGCGCATTGGACGGCAGGGTGGCAACTGTCTGGCGAAGGACATCGGGGGCGCTTCCCGATCCAGCCGGGCCGTTGCCGATCGCCACGAGATCCGGGCGGTCCTTCTTTCGTTCCTGAACCTGATAGACCAGGATATCCCTTCCGTAGCGCAGGGCCCCATCGGCGGAATCGCTGATCTTCGGTGCGGCCAGTTCGTTGTCGCAGTTGACATAGGCCAGGCAGCCCGACAGCCGCGCCAGGAGGGCCGCATGTTCGCCTGCCGTCCGGTTCTGTTCGGCGATATAGGCCGCCAGATCGAGGCTGGCATCGATCCGTCCCGTCGACAGGCCGGCGTCCCCCGCCAATGCCTGAAGGATCTGCCCGCTGGTCTGGCCTTCATAGGTCGTGGCTGGCCGATAGGCGTGCAGATCGGCGGACCCGTCGCCCAAGGTTACGGAGATGGCCGTCAAAGACCGACTGATCGCCTTGATCGTTCCCGTCAGAACCGTTTCCGTCGTATCTCCCGCGGTCAACTCAACGATCGCATCATCGCCCGTCGCAGCGGAAAAGGAGACGGATGACGGCAGGACGGCGACAGCACTGTTGACGCCGGGAAGAAGGGATAAACTGACGCGGAGCCGCCGTACATGCGAATCGTAGCGATTATTGCCCAACGTCAGGGAAATGCCCACGGGAAATGCCATTTGCTTCCGCCTTCAACCTCGATTTGCCGTCATTTAAGATCCATGATGATGCGCCCTTGCCACCCGAGTCGATATCCGCTTCTCGACGCACGGCCTGCGCCGCTTTCCCCTATCCGCCGAAGAGGTCGCCCAGGGAGGACAGGGAATCCTTGAAAGCCGATGCCAACGGTGAAACGCTGTTGCCTACGTCCTGCATGGGCTGCAGAATTCCGCCGACGCTCAGCCCGTCCAGTCCGGCCAGGCCGCCAAGTGCATCCAGCACGCCCAGGGCGTCTTCGAGGGCGCCGGACAGGTCTCCCGCCAGATCCGTCAGGTCCCCCATGATGTCCGTGTCGAAGCCTAGGTCGCCCAGACCGAAATCGTCCAGCCCGCCGAAACCGGAAATCTGTGCCGGCGGGGGCAGCGGGGGGCTCTCCACCAGACGGATCTCGTAGGAATACCGGCCGGGTGTGGCCACTTCCTGGGCGCAGAAAAACCCTTCGATAACCACATTCTGGATATCCAGGGCGGAGGTGATGTCCGCCGAGAAGGGCAGTTCCTCTCCGTTCTGCGCCGCCTCCTGGAGCGAAGAGAGCGAATCGGCGGCGGAATCTCCGTAGAGCAGGCCCCGGATGGTCACGCGATGGGACGGGCGGGCGACCCGCTGCTGCAGCTCCCCCTCGAGGCCGGGGATGACGCTGGAGAGATAGCCGCCTTCGATGTGGTGTTCGATATGCTGCACGTAGTCGAGAGAGATCTCCCCGAGCAGCGGGACAGGTCTTGAAGGGGCGGTGTCCGGCATCAGTCAATCCCCCGCAGATCTGCTTCCGCAGCGAGCAGACGGCCGATTTCGTCGGCCAGGGCCGCCAGGTCCAGGTCATCAAGGGTGGAGAGAAGATCTTTTCCCCAATCCCTATTTACCTTGGCAAAGGAAGGAATAGGGGTTGAACCGGCAACAGGCGCATCGAGGATTCTCTGGGAAACCATGGAAGGGGAGGATCTCTCCGTCGCTACGCTGGCGTAACCTCCCCTTTCTTCCCCGTTTCCCGCCGGGAACCGTTCTTGCTCCATACCTGTCTCTGCTTGATCCCTTTCAGCTCTTCGATCTGTGTGATTTCCAGGCATAAAGAGGGGTTGCCGGGAAGAGATACGACGCTCCGGTTTGGGTCCGTTCTCGTTCGGGAGTGTTTCGGATCCTGGCCTTTGCAGAGGGTTTCTGTCCAGCACCCCAGCTTCCGAAGCCCCTTCTATCCGGAAGGGTGCTGCCGGGAGATCGAACCGTTTTCCTTCAGGCTGTTGAACTTCCGGTCTCGAATTCCTGGCCTTTTCCGGAAATATTCTGTTTACCGGTATTCTTTCTTCAACAGGGGGCAATCCGTCCTTTCGGCTTTCCGACAAAAAGCCTCCGGTCTTTTCCCTTTCGCTTCGTCCCAATGGTCCACTTCCTTCAAAAGGCTCAAGATGCCGCCGCGAAGTAAGATCCGAGGAATCAGCGCTTTGCCCGCTCTGGCGAACAGAAGACGGCGTTGATGAAGAATCAACGGATAGGAACCCTTCCTGAGGCTCCGGGGTTTCGCTGTTGGGGGCAGAGCGATCTTCCGCGAGGGGCAGCGGGATGGAAATGCCCGACCCCGGGTGTTGATCCAAAGGGAAAACGGTTCCGCCGATTCGAGAGCGAGACGATGATGCTCCCGGAGGTTCCGCCGGTATCCGTGAAAAGCCCGCGAATCGACTTGAGGAAAATCCGGCCGGTTCCTGGGGGAAAAACGGCGATTTGTCCGGAAAAGACTCGGCCTGGGCAGGCTGACTTTCCCTTTCTCGAATCCGAACATCACTTCCTTCGGGGACCGCGGCCCGGGAAAGGCCGTCTTCCATGAGCCGGATCATGGCCTCATCGGTCCGATTCAGTAAAACGGTTGTCAATTCACCGATGATCGCATCCACATCATCCGCTCCCTGCAGGGGAAAGACGATCTTATTCCACCCCGAATTGTGCGAGGTCAGATCGAAGGCCATCCGGTCAATTTCGATGGCCGTTTTTGCGGCGATGATCTCCTTCGGCCATCCCGTCGCCTCGGCAACAACGGCGACGGTCCGGGAAAGGGAGGGGGCATCGATATTACCCCCTGCAAGCACCAGGGCCAGCACCTTTTCTTCGGCAGAGAGGGTATCGGCCGGGGAGTTCGTTGCCGTATGGACAAGAAGATCGGAGCAGAAGGCAGGGGGATTGTCGGCCTGCAGGGCGTCGACCAGAAGCCGGGTCCGTTCTCCGAAGCGAAGCGGACGGATGATCGAACCGGAGCGGCCCTCTACCCGAACCGATCCGTCATCGCCAACCGGAACAAAGGAGATCCGTTCCGATCCAATGATCGCTTCGCCGGATTCCGGCGCGAAGATCAGCGGCATTTCTTACCTCCTGCCAGTAAGCCTAAAAACACTAAGAGGAGGCGATTTCCTCGCGGATGCGGGTCGCGCTGAAGGTGTACACGGAGCTTCCCACGCTTCCCACGCCCATCTCGAACGTCTTTTCCGTCAGGTAACAATCATCGAAGGACAACGTCATGCTGGTTGCACCATGCTTGAGCTGGGCGGTTACCTGAAAGACCGTATCGCCCGTGATGGCGTTGATCGACGGCGCCGTCGAGTTGACCTTGATCCGGCCTTCGACCCACATCGGTCCGGCGATCTGGCCGATGCGTTCGGCGTTTCCCACGGCAAAGACATTTTCCCGCTGCTGGACATTGCGATATTCGATCGCCTGAACGCCTTCGATCGCCTGGCCGTTGATGAGCACGACGCTTTCGTTGGCTGCAAAGAGTGTAGGCATAGAAATCTCCTTTTATTCCTAGTTTTTCACGCGAATGGTCGCATAGATATAGTCGATGGCGCGAACAGGCCGGACCGCGATATCGATGCGGACGATGCCCTGGGCGAAATCCTGCTGCGTCGAATAGACATCCACGATAAACGCCGGATCCTTGCCGTCCGTGGAGGGGACGATGGCCCCCTCCCGCTCCATGCGCAGGAAGGTTGCGACCAGCTGCTGTTTCAGGGCAATCCGGGCCTCTTCGGAGTTGAGGATGCCGATGAAGTTTTCTGCGATCGCCTTGGTTTCCCGGATGGCCTTGTCGGCCACGCGTGTCACGGAAATCTGATCGCCGATGGTGTTGATCCCCTTGAGGACGACGATGCCCCGTCCCGCCCGTTCCTGAACCACGCAGAGATTGATGGTCGATCCCAGCAGGCGGTTCAGTTCGCTTTCCCGGTAGGATGCGGCCGACATCCCATGGAGGGAAATCGTCTTGAAGGTCGGGGATTCCTGCACATCCATCCGTCCGACCATGCCCGCCAGCAGCCCCTCGGCCTGAGGCGGGGCGGCGAGGACAAACCGCCGGTTGCGCACCGCGGAGGCGTGGTCCTTGATTTTGTCGAGATTGGCTGCCTCGCCGGTGGTCACCGAACCAAAGGCAATGCGGGGCGCGCCGTTGTCCGACATGGAAACGGCATGGGAAAGGAGGGCCTGGTGAATCGTCGCCACGTCGGCATCCGACCGGGATGGTTCGATGGCCGCACAGACCAGATCGATGCGGGTGTCGTCCGACAGCAGGTCAATGGCGGTGCTGACGGCGGAGACGGAAGGAGAAGTCCCATCGGTGAAGGTCACAGGGCCATTGGTGGCGACCGGCAGGGCCTTTCCCGCCGCGAAGGAGCTTTCCGGCGTGACACGGAGCAGCTTGCTGCGCGTCAGCAGGACATAGGGCAGATAATTATCACTGTCGGGGTTCATGACCAGTTCGGAGAACTCCTCCTGCAGGGCGGTTCCCTTGAAGATCTTGATCGTGACCGTGTTGGCCGGCGTGACGGGCAGGGAAAGAACGACCTTCAGACCATTGGGGTCCACATCCTCGGCCACAAGGAGTTTCAACAGCGTTTTGACGCCGTCCTTGACCGGTACCGGGATCGGCGTGCCGTTGACATCGAAGGTATAGGTTCCGGCTGTCGGCAGGTCGTCCTCGAATCCCGCATCCAGGGCGACGAGGAGCTTGGAGGAATTGTTGATGACGTTGAAGAGGTCATCCGCCTCACCGGGGGCAATCCGCAGATCCGTAAAGGTTTCTTCGCTCTTGCCGTTGACGATCAAGTCGAGATTGACCCGGACGACCGTCCCGTAGGCATCGAGGATCGTTCGCACTTCCGCAGCCAGGGCCGTACCCCAGGACCGGTTGAAACGGCATTTGAGGAGGACGCAGGGTTCGGAATCGACATTCAGCAGGGAGAGGCTTGCCGGGCTGCCGCCTGATACGGCGGAAACGATCAGCTCCGAGGCGCCGTTGGAAAGGGCGTCTACGCCCTGCTTCAGGCTGTAAAGCGATCCGGGTCCTAAAAGATCGCGCAGTTCGGAAATTTTGGTGACGCCGACCAGTTTCCCGCTCGCCGGCGGCCGGTCGACAACGCCGGCGATGCCGACAATTCCTGATGGCGCCGGTTGTGGGGGAAGAACATCGAAATAAGCCTTAACATTGACTCCTGGAACAATGAGCGTTGCCATACTCCCTCCTACTGTTGATGTGGATTACGACGCTTTACCAAACGATAGCTGAATTGCTGTTACTTTGAATGACGGTGCTGCTTGAACGGTATCCCCGAACGGTAAAGAAAGATGTTCTGGGAAAATGATCGAAAAGCTTGTGTTGCTGTTTCAGAATACAACTAAAACCCGAAATAGGGTAAAGCAAGGGTTGCAAGGAGGTCAATACCTGAAAACTGGTATTTTGTCTAAGCGATAGGAGTAGGTAATTTCCTTATCAAGATTTAGGGGATTCATCCTTTCCGAAGACGCGTAATACTTTCAAGGAATTAAGATAAAACTGCCGGATCAGTCCTCCCTGTCCGGGAAAGGAGGAAGAGCTGATAACTTGCTTGATTCCCTCCTCTTCAACTGGATATAGGGTGGTGTATCAATTTCACCCTTAGGATGACTTGGTATTAATCTGATAATACCTCGCTAAAAATTTTTTTTTACTGCCGTCTGTGAAAGATCGAATGACTTAATAATACGCCAAAAGATCCCGGTAAAATACGGCCTTTCAGGTATTGACATGTATAAGGGTTCTGTTAATTTTTGTAAAGATTTGTTTGGTGGGGAATGGATGCAGAGAGAAAGATTATGTATGGGAAGGGGGGGTGCCGGTTCAGGGAAGGTGCGGAAACAGGGACATACGAATGGGTCCGTTGAAGGGCCCTTCCTATGCGAAGGAAAATAATCTCAAACAAATCAAAAATGCTGCTCTTATCCCGCGCCTTCCTGAAGGTGAAAGTCAAAGCCGGTTATAAGAGCCCCAAGAAAGGAGGAAACAATGAAAAAGCTTACCTTGATTCTATGCGCGGTGCTGAGCTTCTTTGTCATCAGTACTGCCAACGCCGCAACGTCCTATGTCGGGGTCTGGGGTGATCGTTACAGCCTGAGCACCATCAACGATTTCTACAACAGTTTGTCCGATGTGGATTCCCATCTCATTGGAAGCACTCTGGATGTTACGGGAATTAATCTTCTGTGGGCCGTACAGCCGGCGGATTCCTACACGCCGTCCGAAATCAGCACAATGCAGTCATTTCTGGCAGGCGGGGGACGGATCGCCTTCATGGGGGAACATGGACAGTATGCCCCCGATGAAAACGCCCGTATTACGGCGGCTATCGCGGCCCTGGGGGGGCACATTTCCATCAATGTCGACGCGCCTGATCCTGGCTTCCACGATGCGACCCGGCTCAACGGTCAGATCCTGGACCATCCCTTGACGGCAGGGGTTAACACATACAATTATGCCTGTTTTGCTTCGCTCAATATTTCCGGCGCCGCTCAGAAACTCATGCTTGGTACCAACCACTCTAATATCATGATGGCCTATGAAAACATTGGGGCGGGGAGCATCTTCGTTATTACGGACCAGAATGTCTGGGACAATGTCTATTCCTCTTACAACGATAACGATGTAATGTTCAAAAACCTGCTGCTTGCGGAAACGCATCCCGTTCCGATTCCGGCCGCGGTGTGGCTCCTCGGTTCCGGCTTGGTCGGCTTGTTTGGTCTGAGACGGAAATTTCATTAATCTTTCTTCACTTTTTTTCAGCAAGTGCAAAAAGGGCAGGGTTGTCATGACTCTGCCCTTTGCCTGTTCTGGCGGCTGTTGCTGTCTGTGCTTTCCGCGTTGCAGCCGCTTACGCCATTTCCAATCGAGACAGCCTGTCTTCGCCGCAAATTCATCAGACCTTTTCAGTTTCGTCTTGATTAACCTCGGCGGATTGATTAAAGGAATGATCCATTCCGGGAATATGAACCGAATGGAACGCTCGTTCAACATCCGGAAAATTAACAAAGGAGTCAGACTTTAAATGACGCATCCGCAATTGATCGCCGCCATGAGCCGGCCGGAGTTTTATCCCGGGAACCCGGAAGGGGTTGAACTGCTGCAAACCCACATTTCCCTCATCTTTCTTGCCGGGGATCTCGTTTATAAGGTCAAAAAGGCGGTCGACTTCGGGTTTCTTGATTTTACGACCCTGGAAAAGCGGCAGTTTTACTGCCGGGAGGAATTGCGGTTGAACCGGAGACTGGCGCCGGAAGTTTATCTGGATGTCCAGGCGATCGTTGAAAGGCCGGACGGAAAGCTGGCACTGGGAACGTCCGGGCGGGTCGTGGATTATGCCGTCGTGATGAAGAAAATTCCTGAGGAGCGGATGCTGAAGAAACTGCTGGTCCAAGGAGATCTGCCCATTTCCGTCATGGAGCGGATCGCCGGAAAAGTGGCGGATTTCCACCATGGGGCGGAGACGGGTGGAAGGATTGACGAGATCGGTGGGCTCGAGACGATTCGGAGGAATATCGAGGAAAATTTCGAACAGACCCAAGCCTATATTGACGTGACGATTCCGGGGCGCCAATACGCCTTTCTCCGGTCCTGGGCTTTGAATTTTATGGAAGAGCGGGCAAACCTGTTCCGGCGGCGGGTGGAGGATCACCGGATCCGGGACTGCCACGGAGACCTGCATCTCGAGCATATCTGCCTCCTCGATCCGGAGATTGTCATCTTTGACTGCATCGAGTTCAACGAGAGGTTCCGTTACGAGGATGTGGCCGCGGAAGTGGCTTTCCTCGCCATGGACCTTGATTTCAACGGCTATCCGGAATATGGGCGGGCCTTTGTCGATGCCTACATTGCATCTTCGGGAGACGAGGAGATCCGTCAACTCCTGAATTTCTACAAGTGCTATTATGCCTATGTGCGGGGAAAGGTCGTCGGGTTCAAGATTCAGGACTCGGCCGTCAGTCAGGCGGAACGGGACGAGGCCAGGGCAACGGCAGGGCGGTACTTCGATCTGGCTTACACCTGTGCCGGTCGGGCGGAGAGGCCGGCCCTGATCCTGATGACCGGCCTGATGGGGACGGGAAAGAGTGTCCTGGCAAGAAACCTGGCCGTCCGTCTCGGGGCGGAAATCCTGCAGATGGACGTCCTCCGCAAGGAACTTCTGAACATTTCCCCCACGGATCACCATTTTTTGGAATTCGGCCAGGGGATCTACTCGGAGGAGGTGACCCGGCGCACCTATGCCGAGGCGCTGAACCGGGCGGCGAAGATTCTTGGAAGAGGAAAACCCGTCATCATCGATGCCTCCTACAAAAGACGCGAAGAGCGGCAAAAGGCGAAATCGCTGGCCGAACGATTAAAGGCCGATTTCTACGTCATTGAATGCCGGTTGCCGGAAGAAATTCTGAAGGAGCGACTGGACAGGCGCTTGACGGAGGCCGGTGAGGCGTCGGATGGCCGGTGGGAGATCTATCTGGCGCAGAAGGGCGATTTCGACCCCATCACCGAACTTCCTCCCGGTGAGCACCTCCTGGTGTACACCGCCGACGCCCCGGAAGTCTGCGCCCATGAACTTCTAGTGAAAATCAAAGGGATCAGAGCGAAGGCGCCGTAAAATGAGAAAAGGGGGAATTTCCCTCCCCCCTTTTTGCGATACATCCTATTGAATAATTGAAGATCTTATTTCTTCTCTTTTTCCTTCTTCTTTGCCTCTTCGAGCTTCTTTGTCTCTTCGAGCGCCATCACCTTTTTCGTTTCCTGAATATAGACGGCCGTTTTGTAATCCAATCCCAGGTTTGCGTATTCCCTGACGATGGTTTCAAAGCGTAGAAGGGCGGATTCATATTTCTTCGTCTTGAAATAGAACTCTCCCACATAAAACTCGTGTTCGGCCAGTCTGCTGCGGCATTCCCGGAGCATTTTTTCCGCCATCAGGGTAAATTTGCTGTTGGGAAAGCGGAGCAGCAGCTTTTCGAACTCTTTGGCTGCTCTCCGGGTTTCGGTCTGATCGCGGTCGATGCTCAGTATCTGCTCGTAATGACACATTCCGATCTGATACATCACATAGGGCAGATTCTCGTTTGTTGGATGGAGGTAAATGAAGTCGCTGTAGGCGGCTTCGGCTTCCGCATAGGACTTGTCGCTGTAATAGGCGTCGCCGATTCCCAGCTTGGCCAGAATAGCCAAATCGCTCAGGGGATATTCATCCCGAAGCCGTTCGAAGGATTGAACCGCCTTCTTGTAGCGTCCATTCTGATAGTCGGTATACCCCTGCTTGTAGAGACCTTCAGGGGTTGACCGGCTCATGCTCGATTTCCGGAAGAAATCGCAGCCGGCTAGAAGCGAAAGGACCAGACTCACGGCACAAAGAAGGGTGAGATAACGGTGATAAGGGATTTTATAATTCATGCGTTTTACTTTTATCACTGCGCTATGCCAGACTTTGATCTATGAATTCTTCCAGCCGTTCCCGCGAGACGACGCCGACCAGGGTATCGATGACCTTGCCATCCTTGAAAAGCATCAGCGTGGGAATGCTGCGGACGCCGAAATCAGCGGCGATTTTCGGACTTTCATCCACATTGAGTTTTGATATTTTAACCCTTTCCTTGTAGGTTTCGGCAAGTTCTTCCACCAGGGGACCGATGGCCCGGCAGGGACCGCACCAGGTTGCCCAGAAATCAACCAAGGCCGGTTTATCCGATTTGATGATTTCTTCTTCGAAATTCTTATCGGAGACATGAATCAAGGATTCCTGTGAACTCATGGAGAGACCCTCCTTATCAGATTTGAATTTATCCTATCTATGTCATATCCCCCGGAGGGATGTCAATCGCATTTTCAGACCGGGCCGAGGGAAAGGAAATCGGCATTTTTGACAGGAAGAAGGCGATCTGTTATGAAAAGAGTGCTTTTTGCAATCCTTCTGAAGGAACAAGAATAAGGAGACATTATGCAGGCCTTGGGAATTCTTTCCGGAACGGTCATACCGCGGGGCAGTGAGCTTTTCGGCGATCTTCAGGAGGCCCTGATTGAAACGGAATATGGCGCTGTAGAGGTTATGCGTTCCCGCGATGTCGTTTTTATTTCGCGGCATGGAGCGAATCCGGATCGATATGTCCTGCCGCACCAGATCAATCATCGGGCCAACATGAAGGCCCTTGCCGAGCTGGGCGTGCGGGAAGTCGTCGCCATCAACTCAGCCGGTTCCCTGCACCGGAAATGGAAGCCGGGTACGATCATGATTCCGGACGATTTCATTCTGTTTTCCGCCATTCCCAGTATTTTCCAGAACCGGTCCGCCCATATGACCCCGCAGCTCGATCCGGGGGTGAGACGGCGTCTCCTGGAGGCCGCCCGGGAAAGCCAGGTGAATGTGATTGACCGGGGTGTTTACTTTCAGATGCCGGGACCCCGCCTGGAAACGCGTGCCGAGATCCGGATGATTGGTCAGTTTGCCGATCTGGTGGGCATGACCCTGGCCAGTGAGGCCGTGACGGCGCAGGAATTCGGTCTGGCCTACGGGGCGCTCTGTTCCATTGACAACTATGGAAACGGTCTGATTGAAGAGCCGTTGACGGTTGAGCAGATTGTGGCTCATGCCCGGGAGAACGCCCAGGTCATGATTGCCGTGGCTACCCGGTACCTGGAGAATTATCGCCGCCGCAATGCTTAAAACGCTCCGAGCTGGCAGGGGCTGATCTTGATCTTCAGGGCCTCGCAGGCGGAGGAAACAGCCATTTTCGGAATGCTTCTCTTCTTGGCGATGGTCCATGCCGCAAGGCAGGGTAGCGACTTCCCCTGCATGGCCTGCCGAATCTCTTCTTCCAGCTCCGCCGATACTTCCGCCGCGGGTTGAACAATTTTTTTCTCGGGCTTGTAGCCGTAAAGCCCGAGTTGGCATTTCACGAGACGTACCTTCATCGCATCGAGCCTTTGGCCCAGGTCCTGGGTCGACTCCCCGAACCGGGCGGCAATCCCCATGGCCCCTGCACAGCTCAGTTCGCTGCTTTCCGCGCGGTTCCGTATTTCCTCTTCAAGAGCGGGGTTAGGAACCAGGACGATTTCCCTCTTCGAATCCTTCATGACTGTTCATCCTTTATTGGAATCAAGCTGTTTTAAAACGACCGTTGCATCCACGGCAACGGCAATGTCCCCCGATACAAGGAGGGGATTGATGTCGATTTCCCGGATGCGGGGATAGCGCATCATGACATCGCCCAGGGCGACCAGCAGAGAGGCGATGATGTTGCGGTCAACGGGTTTTGCGCCCCGGAATCCGTCGAAAATCTGTCGGGTCCGCAGCCGCCCGATGGCGTCGAGCGCTTCTTCCCTTTCCAGCGGTGCGACGGCAAAAACGGTATCGGCGATGAGATTGGCCAGAACGCCACCGATCCCGATCATCACACAGGGGCCGAACTGGGGATCGCGGATGGCGCCCAGGATCAGTTCCGTCCCCCCCTGGATTTGCTTCTGCAGTAACACCGAACCCCTGCCGTTCATTTTATTCATGAGCCGTTCGAAACTCTCTTGCGCCGCCCGTGGATTCCCGATATTCAGTTTGACCAGGCCCTGTTCCGTTTTGTGGACCAGTCCGGGCTGCAACCCCTTCATGACCACCGGGAAACCGAGCTGAGCCGCTGCCGCTTCGACCTGGGAAAGATTCCGGATCAAAGTCTCCTCGACAATGGGAATTCCGAAAGAATGAAGAATGCTTTTGGAGATTCGTTCATCCTGGGGGCCTTCTGCCTTTTCCAGGAGAGAGGAAACGTCGGCGGAAGGTTCCCGGGACTTGCCTGCCGGGGCAGCTTGTTTTCCCCGGAGCGGTGAGGGGGCGCCTGGCCTTTGAAAAAGGATGGATAGACATTCAACGGCTCGATAAAGCTCCTGAAAGACGAGGAGACCCAGATCGCGGGCCTTTTTCTGAGCCTGAAAGACCACTTCCTGATTGCCGAGCAGCCACAGGAACACGGGTTTGCCGGAAGAGCGGCTCTGGCGGGATATTTCATCGAGATCCAGCCGAATTCTTGAATGACCGGCAAAGGAATGGACGATAACGGCATCCACGCCCGGGTCATCCAGAACCGCTTCGATGGCAAGATTGTAAATGTTCAGATCGGTTCCGCTGTGCTGCTCGATGGCCGGCCAGATGTCGACGGGATTGGCGACGGGCATCCATTCGGGGTAAAGGCGTCCCAGTCGGATTTTCGTTTCCTCGGAGAGATCGGCAACGGTAAGGCCCTGTTCTTCCATGAAATCGGAGCATACGATCCCCGAGGCGCCGCTGAAGGTGATGACGGCGATTCTCCCGCGGGAGTTGCCCCGCCGTGGGGGATTGAGAGCCAGGGTCCGGCAGAAATCAACAAGCTGCTTGAAATCTTTCGCTTCATAAGCCCCGGCCTGGGCAAGCGCGCCGGAGGCAACCCGGTAATTTCCCGCCAGGCTGGCGGTATGGCTGATGGCGGCCTGGGCTCCCTTGCTGCTTTTGCCCCCCTTCAGGACGATCACGGGTTTGTCGCTGCTTCGGCAGAGGTCCAGAAAACGTCTGCCGTCGATGAAAGATTCGAGGTAAAGACCGACCGAGCGGGTGTCCGGGTCATCAAGAAGATAGGCGAGGACATCGCTTTCGTTAATATCCGCCTTGTTGCCGATCGAGCAGACCTTGCTGAAACCGGTGATGCCGTGGCTTAAAATGTCGACGACAAAACCGGCGGAAAGCATGCCGCTTTGAACAATCAGGGACACCGGTCCGGGGAGGAGAAAGGCAGGCAATACCTTCGGGTCCGTGAAAGAGAAGACATGTCCCCGGATGCCGTCCACAAGCCCCATGCAGTTCGGTCCCCACACCCGGATTCCCGTTCGTTTGACAAACTCCGAAATCGCTTCTTGAACGTTTTTGCCTTTTTCATCTGTCTCGGCAAAACCGCCCGATTCGATCATGATCCCCCCGACGCCTTTGCGGGCACATTGTTCAAGGGTGTCCGGCACCATGGATGCTGCGATGAAAAGGATGACGAGGTCAATGGGTTCTGGAATGTCGGCGATGGAGGGAAAGCAGGGAATGCCTTCAATTTCAGCATACTGAGGGTTGACGGGATAAAGCCGTCCTTTGAACGTTAAAATCAGGTTTTTGATGATGGAATAACCCCCCTTGAAGGTTTTGGGGGTTGCTCCAATGACGGCAATACTGCGAGGATTGAAAAAACAATGCATATTGAAAAATGAGGAAAAAACAAGACGGTTTTTCTGCTATCGACCGGTCATCCCGGCTGCAGTATTTTTAGGGAAAATTCATTCCGGTGAGGATTTTCTTGAAGTCTCTTCTCTTAACCTGTCCAATTCTTCACGATACTGAGTGGTCTGAGCTTTCACGGCCTCGATTTCCTCTCTGGCCCTTGCCAGCTCTTCCTCCTGCTTCTGCCGTTCCCGGTTCAATTTGTCCTGAATGTCATCGAAACCGATGTAGACGGCCAGAATACCGCCCAGGATCAGAAAAATAGGAACGGCCCCTTTTAAAATCGCCACAAAATAAGACCACCAGAAGATCAGGCCGAGTAATCCGAGAAAAGTAGAAATCGCGCCGCCGGTCAACAGTGACATGGTCGCTCAACTCCCTTTATCAATATAGTTTCCATTCTGAACAGCACTGCTCCGAAAATTTCAAAGCAAATCTCTACGAAGTAAGATGAAGGTGCCATCTCCTGCTTGAAATCTATGCGAAAAGATAGGGCGCTCTAAACTTAAAGTCAAGAGAAAACCGTGAAAAATAGAAAAAAAGCTTGATAATCACGGGGTTTTAAATTAGCATGCTCTGCTTTAATAATATTTAAGCTTTATTTGCTCCGCATTTGCGGAAGGTGATATTTATTCCAATTCTATATCAAAGCGCTATCTGCGTTGGCTTCGTTATCGGCTCCTCAACGTACGTCTGTGTACGTCTGCGTCGCCTCTGACTTGCCGCCTTGCAATCATCTTTGATCTGGAATTGAAATTAGTAAGGAGAAAAAGGATGTTGGAACCGAATTTTGAAAAAGGAAAGGGATTGATACCGGCAATTGTCCAGGATTACAGCAACGGAGAAGTGCTGATGCTTGCCTATATGAACCGTGAGGCCTGGCTTAAAACTCTGGAGACCGGAAAAGCAACCTATTGGAGTCGTTCAAGAAACAGCCTCTGGATCAAGGGCGAGACCTCGGGACATTTCCAGGTGGTCAAAGAAATCACCATCGATTGTGATGAAGATACGGTTCTTCTGAAAGTTGAACAAACCGGAGCAGCCTGCCACACGGGGTACCGATCCTGTTTTTATCGGAGAATTACGGCGGGAACGGTGGAAATTGTGAGCGAACGACTGGTTAATCCGGAGGATGTCTATAAATGAACAATAAATTGAAACTGGGAATCCCCAAGGGGAGCCTTGAAACGAAGACCGTCGATCTGTTCAAACGGGCGGGGTGGAGTATCTCCTATGACAATCGAAGCTACTTCCCCGATGTCAACGACGACGAACTTTCCTGCACCCTCGTTCGAGCGCAGGAAATGTCGCGATACGTGGAAGACGGCACCCTGGATATGGGGTTGACCGGCAAGGACTGGATCATCGAGAATGGTTCCGATGTCGTTGAGATACAGGACCTGATTTATTCAAAGACATCGGTCAAGCAGGCCCGGTGGGTCCTTGTTGTAAGGGAGGATTCCCCTCTCCGGACGCTGGAAGATCTCGAAGGAAAACGCATTGCGACGGAACTGCGCTGCTTTACGGAGCGTTACTTCAAGGAAAGGAACATCAACGTTCATGTCGAATTTTCCTGGGGAGCGACGGAAGCCAAAGTGGTTGAAGGCCTGGTGGATGCCATCGTGGAAGTCACGGAGACGGGAAGCACTCTTCGAGCGAACAATCTGAAGATCATTCACGAATTGATGCGGACCAATACGGTCCTCATCGCCAATCGCGAGGCATGGAACGATCCATGGAAACGGCAGAAGATTGAACAGATCCGGACACTTCTGAACGGTTCTCTCCAGGCCATGGGCAAGGTCGGGATCAAGATGAATGTTTCCCAACAGAATCTGGACAGGGTGATTCAGCTGCTTCCTTCGCTGAGGGCCCCGACGATTTCCAATCTGTATTCTGCCGACTGGTTGGCGATTGAAACGATCCTCGATGCCAATTCGGTTCGCGATTTGATTCCCCTTCTCCAGGAGGCGGGGGCGGAAGGGATCATCGAATATCCCCTGAACAAGGTCATCTGAAAAGGTATTATTTTCGGAGGGAATGATGAGACAGGCCAAGGTTCAAAGACGTACCTCAGAGACCGATATTTCTGTAGAAATAAATCTTGATGGCAGCGGCCAGGCGATCATAGACACCTCGATCCCTTTCTTTGATCATATGCTGACCCTTTTTGCCCGTCATGGGCTTTTCGACCTGACGATCACGGGCCGCGGGGACACCGAGATTGACGACCACCACCTTGTGGAGGATATGGGCATTTGTCTGGGGGAAGCCCTCAAGGAAGCCATGGGCGACAAAGCCGGAATGACCCGCTATGGGACAGCGACGATTCCAATGGATGAGACCTTGTGCGCCGTAACCCTGGATGTTTCCGGGAGGCCATATCTGATCTATCATGTGGATTTTTCTGCCGGAGCAAGGGCAGGGGGATTCGATCTGCAACTGGTCAGGGAATTTTTCAAGTCTTTTTCGGATCATAGCGGAATCACCTTGCATATCAACCTGTTTTATGGTGAAAATAATCATCACATTGCAGAAGCCATCTTCAAGGCCTTTGCCCGTGCACTGGGTATGGCGGTGACCACCGATAGCCGGATTTCCGGTGTGTTGTCCACAAAAGGCTGTTTGTAACATAAATTTTCATGCCGGCGCGGGGAGAGAAAATGAAGACCTTATCGAACCTGTTTCAAACGCGGAGTCTTGTCGCGGGCTGCCTCTTAATCCTTTTCGCCGGCTTGTCGTTTCTTCTTTTCGGTTGTGCTCCAAACAACCTTTTAACGGAAACTTATGCGAAGGATGAGCCGGTCAAGGTGCATCGCATCGCCGTTTTCCCCATCCAGAGAGTTGATCCAGATGAGGCCGTTGAGGGTTCGCTTCGTTGTCAGATCTGCGGAACGGTTATCACTGTCGGCAGTACGGAACCACAGGCCGAAAAGGTCGTGGAAGAAGTTGTCCTTTCGAGGATCGAGAAGACGGGAAAATTCGAGATTGTTCCGCTGGAAAGAGTACAGGGGGTATACCAGCGGATTTCTGCAACTTCACTGAAGTCCTCCCTTAAAGACACGCTGGTCAAGTCAGGACGGGAACTGGGTGCGGATGCGGTCCTCCATGGTCAGGTCTACCGCTTTCGGGAACGGATAGGCTATGCTTACGGGGCGGATAAAGCTGCTTCCGTCGCCTTTGCCCTGCACCTTATCAATGTCCACGACGGCTCACTGATCTGGAAAGGCAGGTTTGATAAGACACAGACGTCTCTAATGGAAAATGTCTTCCAAGCTTCCGCTTTCTATAAGGAAAAGGGTCGCTGGCTCACAGCCAGGGAGCTTATCGATGAGGGTGTATCGGGAATGCTCGAAACCTTTCCCGGCGCGCAATAATAAATTCTATTTCCGAATCAGCATTCCGGCATGCCCGGTTGACGATTTTTCCGAGTGACATTGAACTTGGACATTGTTTACTCTGCTGTTTTTGAGGGGGCTTTTCAAATTGGTTATTATCCCGGCTATTGATCTTAAAGAGGGAAAATGTGTGCGACTCCTCCAGGGAGATTTTGAGCGGGTTACGGTATATTCCGACCGCCCCGGGGAAATGGCTTGTTTATGGCGGGACAAAGGGGCCGAGCGCCTGCATCTGGTTGATCTCGATGGATCGGTCGCCGGTGCTCCCAAAAATGCCGAGATCATCCGTCAAATTGTCCGGGAAGTCTGCCTGCCCGTGGAGATCGGTGGCGGGATCAGGGATCTGTCCACCGTAAAGCGCTATCTCGATATGGGGGTGCAATGGGTCATTCTGGGAACGGCTGCCCTCAAGGATCGCATGTTTGTATATAAAGCCTGCGATTCGTTCCCGGGGCGCATCATTCTCGGGATTGATGCGGTCAAGGGAAGAGTTGCCGTCGAGGGATGGACGGAACAAAGCGCGATGACGGCTCTGGAGCTGGCAAAGTCTTACGAGAGCCGCGGCATAGCCGCCGTCATCTATACGGACATCAGCCGGGACGGGATGCAGACGGGAGTTAACGTGGAAGGCACAAGAAGCCTTGCCGAGGGGATTGATATTCCTGTTATTGCCTCCGGCGGCGTGGCAACACTCGAAGATATCAAAAAGCTCCTCCCGCTGGAAGAAGCCGGCATTGCGGGTGTTATCGTCGGCAAGGCCCTCTATTCAGGCGCCATTTCCCTTGAAGAAGCGATCAGCCTGACAAAGCAGACCTGATCCCGGATTCCTATCAAAGCGTACTCTGTGCCGGCGACCTTGTCTGTTGATCTGCAGATGTCTCTGGGATTCTCTATGGTCTTTGCCTTCTCGACTGGATCTGAAATCGGATGAGATTGAAGAGGCCGAAATAAGGACGCTGAAGGGTAAACCGAAATCAGCCCTGGTTTTTTTAACAAGGAGAACCATAACATGTCAGAAGATTGCCTGTTTTGTAAGATTGTTCAAGGAGAGATTCCCTGTACCAAGGTTTACGAAGATGAGTCCGTACTTGCCTTTGAAGACATTCATCCCTTGGCGCCGGTGCACGTCATCGTGATTCCCAAAGGACACATCTCCACCTTTATGGAGCTCTCCGCCGATACCATGGCGGATCTCACGAAGATGATGGCCGCGGCACAGAAGATTGCTCAACTCAAATCCATTGATGAAAAGGGGTTTCGAATCGTCATAAACTGTAACGAAGAAGGGGGGCAGGTGGTTTTCCATCTTCATATGCATGTCTTAGGCGGACGCAGGCTTCACGATGACGTAGGATGAAAATAAAGAGGTTGACAAGTCTTCAGAAGTAATTAAATTTAGATCAAAATATTTATCCCTAAAAAACCTATCAACGCTTTGATCTTCAGCACGCAAGTCAGGTTCTTGTGTGTTGTTTTGCATTTTATCGAAGGAGAAAATCGCGTTAATCAGGAAAATATTCAGAAAGAACGGACTCACGAACAGTAAAAGGGAGAGACAATGAGTTTTCGGGAAATCGTAGAAACCGAGTTGATGACGGCGGCAAAACAGAAAGACAAGGTGCGGCTTTCGACATTGCGTCTGGTCAAGGCCGCCTTGCACAACAAGGAAATAGATTTGCATAGGGAACTGAACGAAACGGAAGTCCTGCAACTCCTCTCATCCATGGTCAAACAGAGAAAGGATTCCATTGAACAGTTCAAATTAGGTGGCAGAGAGGATCTGGTTCAAAGAGAACAACAGGAATTGCAGATTATTCAGGCATTTATGCCTCAGCAACTTTCAGAAGAGGAACTGGATGCCGAGATTGAAAAAGCCATTCAGGAAGTTTCGGCAACCAGTGTGAAGGATATAGGGAAAGTCATGAAAGTCCTGATGCCCAAAGTGACCGGAAAAACGGACGGCAAGGTTGTCAACGAACGGTTAAAGGCAAAACTTTCCCACCCTTAACAAGTGCGTCCATAGTGGAGTCGCGTATTGAAAGGAGTAAATCCTGGAGATAAGGTAGCGGAAATCAAAGGCAGGGTGGATATCGTCGAACTGATATCGGAGTATGTTCCCCTGAAAAAAGCCGGGAGAAACTATTTGGGGCTGTGCCCCTTTCACAGTGAAAAAACCCCGTCTTTCACGGTAAACCGTGAAAAACAGATGTTCTATTGTTTCGGCTGCGGCGAAAAAGGCGATGCCTTCGCTTTTTTGATGCGCTTAAACAATGCGACGTTCCCCGAGACTTTGAAGCTGCTGGCGCAAAAGACCGGGGTCGTTCTTCCCGCTTCTTCTTTTCATCGAGACGGTAAATATTCACCCAGTGCCAGAGAGCAGATCATCCGCATCAATTCAATTGCAGCCGCTTATTTTACAGCCAACCTCTTTTCTCAAAATGGGAAGGCTGCTTTACATTATCTGAAAGAAAGGGGGCTGAAAGAGTCCACCGTAGAGGCCTTTGGTCTGGGATATGCTTCGGATGGCTGGCGCTATTTGAAGAATCATCTTGAACAGCAGAAAGTTTCATTAAAATTGGCCGCTGACGCCGGCCTTATCGTGATTCGGGAGGATCGGCAGGAGGTCCAGTATGACCGTTTCCGCCATCGGCTGATGTTTCCGGTCAAGGATGTGGATGGACGCATTATCGCCTTTGGCGGCAGAATCCTGGGAAATGGTGAACCGAAGTATCTGAACTCCCCGGAATCAGCGGCTTACAGCAAAGGGAGGCAACTTTACGGATTAAATCAGGCAAAAGAAACCATAAGGCAAAAGGGATATGCGATCCTTGTTGAAGGATATTTCGATCTGATCGTCCTGTGGGATGCCGGAATTCGAAATGTTGTGGCGACCCTGGGCACAGCCCTGACCAAGGATCATATCAGCCTGCTCAAACGATATACCGAACGCGTAGCCGTTCTTTTTGACTCAGACGAAGCGGGGAAGAAGGCGCTGGCAAGAAGTGTGGAAATGTTCGTTGCGGCGCATATGGACGGGAGGGCCGTGGTTCTTCCTGAAGGGCTTGACCCCGATGATTTCGTCCGCCGCTCCGGAGGGGCCGCATTGGAGCGGCGGGTGGAAGAAGCTCCCTCGATTGTCGATTACTATATCGATTCCATTATTGGAGGCGGAACGTCCTTTCAGGAAAGAGGGGAGGCAGCCGTTCGGGCGGCAACGTTCATAACCGGGATCGAGGATGTCATCGACAGGAATCTCTTTATCAAGCGGGTGTCGGAGAAACTGGGAATTGATCAGGATATCCTGAAAAAAGAAGTGAATTCTCGACTTTATCCCAAGATGAGAAAAGAGGTTCAGCTATCCCGGCAGCCGAAGAAAGAAACGGTCGGACTGGAATTTAATCTGATTCATCTGATGATGGAATGTCCGAGTGTCATTCCTTCCATCGTTGAATCCAAGGTCATGGAATATTTTTTAGATCGGGATTTGAAATCCCTGGGGCAGGCCTGGACGGATCATGTTTTAAAAGAAAAAAATATGGCTCCGGGAGATGCCCTTTCCTTTCTTCAGAGACCGGATTCTTCCGCTCTGGCGGAAACATTGATGAAACTGCTTTTTCAGGAAAGCCCCTTTTCGCAGGAGAGTCTGGGTCCTCTCTGTGCCGATATGATCCGGCAAGTGAAGAGAAGGTGGTATAAGGAACAACATAAAAATATAAAAGAGCGTTTGATAAATGCTCAAACCTCAGGAAATTCTGAACTGGGGCGCAAACTATTAATGGAAAAAGAGCGATTGATGAAAGAAGAGAAGGAATTGTAGAACTTCCTGGACTTTGATTTTGACTCTTTATCGAATTCACGGAGTGACCATAATGGGAAAAGATATACAGTCGGAAGACTTTAAAAAATTGATCTCGCTGGGCGAAGAGAAGGGCTTTTTAACCTATGACGATGTGAATGACCTGTTGCCGTCCGACCTCACGTCTTCAGATCAAATTGATGATATCATTATGCTTTTTGGAGAAAAAAACATTGACATCATAGACACCGATAAGGGTGAAAAAATCCTGGTAAAGAGTCCGGTCGAAGACCATGAACCCACAAAAGAAGGGGAACTCGTCGATATGATGTCCGTCGTGGGCAAGACGGGAGACCCTGTCAAGATGTACCTGCGCGAAATGGGGTATGTGTCCTTGCTCAGCCGCGAGGGTGAGGTGGAAATTGCCAAGATTATTGAAGAAGGCGCTTCGGAGGCCATGGGTGCGGTTTTCGGCGTTACGGCATCCGTAAAGGACGTGGTCGATATCGGGAGAAAGCTGAAGACTGAAGAGATTCGCATCAAGAATGTCATTGATAATCTCGAAGATGAAGACGGTTATGTCGAGGAAGATTCTCAGCGGGAACGTGTTGTCCGATTGCTTGACAAAGTGGCCATGCTGGACGGCAAAAATGATCTTATTGTACAGAAGCTGAAGGCGAAAGACATCAGTGAGGAGGACCGAAAGGCCTTAAGAATTCAGCTGGAAAAGAACAAGAAGGCCATTACCCGGCTTTGCCGGAAGGTCCGGTTCGGAAAGAAACAGATCGATAAGCTCGTGGGTAATATCAAGCGGTACCTTGCTGAGCTGGATAAGGCCGAGGACGAAATTCAGAAAGCCAAGGATGAAACGGGGCTTTCCCTGACGCAGATCGAAAAGGCCTGTGCCAGGCTGAAGAAGGAGCCCGCGGAGGAAAAGGCCGTTTGCGAAGAGTATGGCATCACCGTGGAAAGGCTGCAATCCGCAGAAGCGGTCATCCGCGAGGCCAATCGAAAACTCAAGAACATTTCCAGGGAAACCGGATATTCCACAACGGTTTTCAAAAAAATCCTCTTTAATATTGAACATGGCGAACGAAAAGCTGACGAGGCCAAGAGGAAACTTGTTGAAGCCAATTTACGATTGGTGGTCAGCATTGCCAAGAAATACACGAATCGGGGACTGCAGTTTCTCGATCTGATTCAGGAAGGCAACATCGGGTTGATGAAGGCCGTTGATAAGTTCGAGTATCAACGGGGCTATAAATTTTCAACCTATGCGACCTGGTGGATCCGGCAGGCGATTACCCGGGCGATCGCCGATCAGGCCAGAACCATCCGGATTCCCGTCCATATGATTGAGACCATCAACAAGTTGATCCGGACCTCACGTTATCTCGTGCAGGAGTTGGGGCGGGAACCGAGTCCCGATGAGATTGCCAACAAGATGGAGTATCCTTTGGAAAAGGTGAGAAAGGTCCTGAAAATTGCCAAGGAGCCCATCTCTCTCGAAACGCCCATTGGGGAAGAGGAGGACAGTCATCTCGGTGATTTCATCGAAGACAAGAAGATCATGTCTCCGTCGGAAGCAACGATCAGCATGGATCTGGCGGAGCAGACAAGGAAAATACTGGCCACGTTGACCCCCAGGGAAGAAAAGGTTCTCCGGATGCGTTTTGGAATCAGCGAGAGGATGGATTACGGAGAAGAAGAACTGGAACAGATGGAAGATGAGGAGGAAATTCCCGGTCCCATCGAGATCAATGTCGTCCGCAAATTGAGAAATCCATCCCGGCGGCGGGTCACGAAACCGTTATAATTCAGGTTTCAGAGCAAAGACGGCCCCAGAACGGCATAAGACAGAGGCTCCGCAGTTTTGTACAAGCTGCGGAGCCTCTGTCTTATTTGTCTGGAATTGAAATAAAAAGGCTTGGAGGAGAAGACTGTCTGCGACATTTCTGCCGCAGATGCCTGAAAGAGCTTTTAAACGTGGACTGCGTCCAGAATTTTATAGGAAGGGACATCCAACGTATTGAATTCTTCGTCAGATTCCTGAATATCTAAAACAGTTGCCGTCGTCCAGCTCTCTTGATGTTCGAGCAATTCCTTCAACAGCATGGCATTCAATTTGTGCCCCGATTTGTAGGCGATAAAATGTCCCACAATGGGCATCCCGATCAGAGAAAGATCCCCTATCGCATCCAATATTTTATGTTTGACAAATTCATCGGGAGATCTCAGCCCCTCTTTGTTGATGATTCTCGTTTCATCAAGAATGACGGCATTTTTAAGAGAACCGCCCAGGGCCAGGCCTCTGGCCTGGAGGTATTCGACATCCTTCAGGAACCCGAAGGTCCGGGAACTGCAGATTTCCTGCTCGTAGGTTTCATCGGATAATTTCAAGTGATAAGATTGAACGCCGATCGCAGGATGGCCAAATTCGATTTTATAAGTGATTTCGAAAGAGGATGAAGGAACGAACATGGCGTGGCTCTCCCCTTCCGAGACATAAACGGGTTCTTTCACGATCAGGTATTTCTTTAATTTTTCCTGTGTGCAGGTGCCGACCTTCTTCAGGATCTCAACAAAAGGCAAGGCGCTGCCATCCATAATCGGAATTTCCGGACCATCGACTTCGACCACCGCGTTATCGACACCCATGCCGCTGAATGCCGAAAGAATGTGTTCAACGGTGGAAATTGCCGTTCCATTGTTCCCGATGGTTGTTGCCAGGGTGGTGTCCGTAACGTTATCCAGAGAAACTTTTATTTTCTGTTTATAGTTCTTATCCTTGCGTACAAGGAGAATCCCCGCATCAGACGCTGCAGGCTTGATGGTCATATTTATTTTTCTGCCTGAGTGCAACCCCACACTCTGGCAGGTTAACTCACTTTTTAGAGTTCTTTGAAAATTCATAGATAAGATCCTTCATTTAAATTACTTCCCCGTAAAGCAAGACATGTTCCAGAGAAAAAGCCCCTTTCTTGCAAAAATGGTACTCCATTCCATCCGATATTATTAGCGTTTTTTCTTCTATAAAAAGTCCCGGAACTTGTTTTTGAGGTCTACTGTGTTAATTTTACCACAGTTCGAGTTGAAGCTGTTGTTGCGCCAAAGTCCATCCTCTTGTCCTGATCAACTAAGATAAGGATTAGGGCAATCCCTGGCCCGCCGGTTCCGATTGATTTGCCCCTGTAATTTACTTTCGCGAAAAAAAAATGTAAAGTGCAGATTCGGAACAATAAAAAACGTCAGGAGGATTGAATCGATTATGTCCAAAGATATTCTGGAAAAGGGGGCTATTGTTCAGAGGGACAAAGAGACATTCGCCATCGCACCGCACATTGCCGGCGGGATCATCGACCCCGCGGGTTTGAGAAAGATCGCGGACGTGGCTGAGAAGTACAAGGCGAAGGCGCTGAAGATCACATCGGCGCAGCGCATCGCCATTGTGGGAATCGATCCCAATGATATCGACAACGCCTGGGCGGATCTGGGGATGAGTCCCGGCGCGGCCATCGGCCTCTGTGTGCGAAGCGTGAAGATCTGTCCCGGCACCACCTTCTGTAAGAGAGGACAGCAGGATTCCGTGGGCGTGGGGCTGAAGCTGGACCAGATTTACCATGGAATGGAACTTCCCTGGAAATTCAAGATGGGTGTATCGGGATGCGTCAATTCCTGCGCTGAGTCGGCGATCAAAGATGTTGGCTTGATCGGAACCGCCAAGGGGTGGAGGCTTCTGGTCGGCGGGTGTGCCAGCGCAAAACCCAGAATCGGTCAGTTGCTGGCGGAGAATCTGTCCGATGACGAGGCTATCGCTCTCATCGACAAGGTCGTCAACTACTACAAAGAAAATGGCAAGAAGCAACGCCTGGGCGAGTTCATCGAGGGCATCGGCTTTGAGGCGTTCAAACAGGCCGTTTTATCCTGAAAAAACCCCTTTAATAATAAAGGCCTGCCTGTTCACATCTTCCCTCCCGCGGTCGCCCCGTCCTGGAATAGGGACGGCGACCTTTGATGGAGGTTGGGTAAAGGCAGAGAGAACGGTGAATTCCCATGCCGGAGGGCATCCACCCTCCGGCATGTTTTTTTTCTTTTCCGGTTGGATTTTCGCTGGTTCTTTCCCGTCGGACCGGACTTTTTGAAGGGATCAAGGGCTAAACTGGGGCGAACTTTCCTGCTTCTTCCGCTTCCTCAAGATCACATTGCCGAAACCATATGTAATGTGAGTCCAATTCTTTACGAATATCGACTTCGGTGATGTCTCTCGTGTTATTTTCATTGCATGGATACCACGCATTCATCCAGCGATGATAGGCGCATTCCTCTTCCGGTGAGGGGATTTCATAGGATAAGGGCATATAAACCCCGTCGGGCCTCTTCCAATAGGGGGTCAATATCCGCCTGAAGACGATGCCGACAAGGTCTTCCTCCTGGAGATTCCATCTTTTTTTGACAAAAGCCTTATCGCGCCACTCTTCATCCATAAAGTAATAAAAGGGGATTTCTTTTCCGTATATTAATAGAGACAATCTACACTTTGCTTCTGAATTCAATCAAGGCTTTTATTCCTGTTCAGAAATCGGACGTAAAATCATCATGGGTTGACGTTCATGAACCAGACAAACTGACCGTCCTTGATCTGAAGGATGACGGCACTCCTGATGGGATCACCGGAACCCTCCCTGAACTGCAGGGTCCCCGTAACACCCTCGTATTTCTTGATTTGCGCCATGGCATTGCGGAGCTTTTCCCGATCCGGCGTCCCGGCGATCTTCAACCCCTGCCAAAGCAGTCCAAAGGCATCGTAGGTGAGGGCCGCCACACCGTCGGGGATACGGTTGTACCTTGACTGGTAATTGTTGATGAATTTCTTGGCTGCGGCGGTAGGGGCATCCGCGGCATAATAACTGCTGAAGTAACAGCTTTCGCAGTCAGGGCCGCATTGATCCAGCAAGTCATAGTGTCCCCAGGAATCACTGCCGATGAAGGGGACGGTTACGCCCACTTTTTTTGCCTGCCGGATCTGCATCGGTATTTCCGAATAGTAGTTGGGGAGGAAAACGATTTCCGGACGAGCCGCCTTGATTTTTCTCAGTTGAGCTGTAAAGTCCCTGTCGCCGGTTTTGTAGGTTTCAAAGGCCACGACCTTCCCCCCGCCGTTTTCATAGGCATCCCGAAAGAAATGGGCAAGCTCCCGATTATATTCCGAGTCGCCGCCATAGAGCACCGCCGCTTTGTTCAGTTGCTTCGTTTCGAGAATAAATTTCGCAATGACACGGCCCTGAAAGGAATCGGTAAAGCAGGCACGAAAAACGAATTTTTTTGGTTTTCCCGACTTTTCATCCAAGGTTATCCTGGGCGAGGTGGAAGAGGGCGAAATCAGCAAGGTTTCGCTTCGCTCCGCGATGTCCGCAGCCGGCAGAACGTATTGGCTGGCGTTCGGTCCGACGATGGCCAGGACCCTGTACCTGCGGATCAGCTTCAGGGCCGCCTCTGCGGATCGCTCTTCTTTTCCGCTGTTATCCTCAAGAATAATCTCCACCGGATAGCGCTTTTTATCGATCAGGAGACCACCGCCCTCATTGATCTCGTCAGCCGCCATCTGGGCGGCTTTCCGGGTAGACTCCCCGAGTGCCGACATATAACCGGATAACTCGGCAATGACGCCGATCCGGATGGGTTCGACCCGGTCCGAACAGCTTGGGAGAAACAGACACAGAGCGGCCAGAAAGAGGAACCCCGAAAGTGGAAATTTCGCTTTCATATTTCCAGACCTCGATATCGGAGCGCCAGGACCGTAATATCGTCCGATTGCGGCTCATCGCCGGCAAAATGTCTGACTGAAGCCATTACGGAAGAGATCAACCCTTCCAGTGTTGAACTCTGGCAGGAATGGATTGTTTCGAGGAGTGCCGCATCGGAAAACAATTGTTTTTCTCCGTTCATGGCCTCCGTAATGCCATCCGTATAAAGGAGCAGCGCCTCTCCAGGTTGCAGGGTTATCGAAACCGTGTCAAAAGATTCACCTTCCATGATTCCCAGAATAAAGCCCGGCGGCACCTCCAGCCAGCGGGGAACGCCCTCCGCAGGCACCAGCACGGGAGGATTATGACCTGCGTTGGTGAAGGCCAGTTCCCCGGTCTTGAAGTTCAGGATGCCGCAGAACATCGTGACAAACATGCACGATTCATTGTCGATGCAAAGCTCGGAATTGACCGCGTTCAGGATATCCGACGGCTGAATGCCGGGGGTTGAGCCGATACCCTTGATCAGGGTTTTGGTAACGGCCATCAACAGGGCTGCGGGAACGCCTTTGCCGGAAACATCGCCGATGGAAAAGAAAAGATGCTCGTCATCGAGAAGGAAAAAATCATAGAGATCCCCTCCCACCTCTCTGGCCGGTTCCAGGGTCGCATAGATTTCGAACTCTTTCCTTTCCGGAAAAGGGGGGAACTTCTTGGGCAGAAAACTCATCTGGATCGAATGGGCAATCTTCAGTTCGCTTTCAATCCGTTCTTTGGCGGCGGTTGTTGCAGCCAGGTTGCTGATGTATTCCTTCAAGGCGGATTGCATGTCGCGGAATGACCGGGTCAGTTCCCCCACTTCATCTTTCGATGCGATGGGCGGCACATCGAGGTCGAGGTTTCCTCTGGCGATTTCCTTCGTCGTTTCCGCAAGATTCCGCAAGGGGCGGGTGACCTTTCCCGAAATAAAGACGATGGCAAAAAAGAGAATCGACAAACCGGCAGTGCCGATGACAAGTTTTACCCGGTTGAGCCTATGGATTTCGGCAAAAAGGACATCTTCCGGAAAGACGATGCCCATGGACCAGCCCAGCGAGGGCAGCGGCGCATAATACAACCAGACCTTCTCGTTGGCATAATTACGGGAAAGGGAAACGAAACCCTCTCCTCCCCGGGTCATGTGGCGGCCGATCCGCCGCAGTTCGGGATTATGCTGGGCTTCGGCTATACTGAAGATACTTTCCCGCAGGATATAAGCCTTATTGGGATGGATGACAAAAACGCCGTTTCTGGATACGAGAAATGCGTACCCCGTTTGTTCCGGGATGAGTTTCTTGACGATCTCCAGAAGCCAGTCCAGGGAAATATCCGCGGTGACAACGCCCGAAAAGGTTCTCTTTTTGTTGACGTACCGGTAGAAGGGAACGGAATAAGTGGCCATGGCGATGTTCCCCCCTCCCTCATCAAAGTACGGTTCGCTCCAGACGGCGCGTCCCAATTCCTTGGGAATCTGATACCAGTCGAGATGAAAATAGTCATACTGTGCACTTCCCAGGGAAGTCCTCTTGAGCCGGTTGTTGTCGCGGAAGATGTAAGGGGCGTGATAGAGGGCTTTCCCATCAAAGGCATAAGGTTCAAAGGCCATCGCGGAACCGAAAATTTCCGGATTGGTCGAAAGAAAATCCTCAACCTCCTTTTGCAGAGCCAAATCCCCAAGCTCCTGGGTGGCCAGAGAGCGGGCAAGATAGGTGGGGACTATCTCTATGCCGTTGAGGGTTGTTTCAATCTTGTTGATGGTGGCCAGCGTCAGGATTGCCGCATTGGTCTGGGTATCTTTGAGAATCTGATCCCGCGAGTAGAGATAGGTGTAGCCGAAGGCGGTGAGAAAAATGATGGCCGTAGTGGTCAGGATGACGCGGTTCAGTTTGAAGGCGAGACCGTGCTTCTTAATCATGGTTTCCGTCACGAAGGCAGTTGACGTAAAACTGTTCAAGGGGCGGAATCTGCTTGATAAGACCGGCGTTGAGAAGTTCTCCGGCTACCGCCTGATAGCCCTTGGATTCCAGGACGCCCATGGGTATCGATGAGCCTTCCGGTAAAATCAGATCCTTCATCCTGGCAAGCATCCATTGTTGATGGGTCCGGTTGGTTTGCGTTTTCGCTTCGGCAGCGTATCTCATCACGATATCAATCGCCTCCTCACGATGATCGAAGGCGTATTTCCAGCCTTCCACCGAAGCCCTGACGAAGTCGCAATACAAGCCCGGCTCCCGCTTGAAGGACTCCTCGAGAACATAGATCCCGTCTTCGGGAAAATTCAGGCCGTATCGGTCAAAAAAGAAAGGGGTCAGTTCATTTTCATTCCACCCGGCATTCAAGATGTTATGGTATTCGTTGTACCACATGGCCGATACCGCATCAACACCGCCCCGGAGAAAAAGGTTCACGGTTGTTCCCTGAACTATGGGGGTGGCGGCGATGTTGTATTTACGGAAAAAGGCCTGGGGCTGAACGCGGAAATGGTCCCAGATGCCGACTTTTTTGAAATTCAGGTCTTCCGGTTTCTCAATTCCGCTCCCCTTTTTGGCGACCAGCATGTAGCCGGAGCGTTGAACGATTTGACCGATATTGATGAGCTTGATTTTCCGGTCCCGCAGCTGAATGGCATCAGAAAGAAAGAACGTCGTCACGTCCACTTTTTTATTGAACAGCAGATCGTCGGAGTGAAATCCCGGCCCGCCCCTCAGAATCTTGAGATAAATGCCGCGCTTCTTATAAAAGCCCTTTTCATAAGCCACGTAATACCCGGCGAACTGGGCCTGGGGCAACCACTGCGGGATAAAGGTCAAGGTCTTCAGTGGCCCCGCAACCGCCGAAGAGGGAAGCAAAAGGAATATGCAGAGGATGTGAACTGCCGATCGGCGTAATGAAACGAATCTGCTGAACATGGCCGATGCCCTCATTGCCGCCTCATTACAGAATGCGGATGACTTTATCAAGGCTTCAGGTTCTTCCAGTACCGGCTCTGCAATTGAAGAACGGATTTCAACGCCATGTCGACGGCTACCGGATTCGCCACCGCCATTATCTCCCGATAATCGGTGAAGGATAATCCGGCCAGCTCTTTCAAGACTGCCTTGACGGAGTCTCTCAGCCCCTTGAGATCGTAACCCCCTTCAAGGGTGAGCACAACCTTGCCGCTGCAACAGGATGCGGCGATATCCAGGATTAGACGTATCAATCCGGCAAATCCTTTTGGGGAGACCTTCATGCCGCCCAGGGGGTCTCCTCGGTATATGTCAAAGCCGGCCGATACCAGGATCAGGTCGGGGTTGAAATCCGGAGCGATGGGTTTGAGGATCTTCTCGAAAATAGCTGCGTATTCCCCATCGCCGTATCCTGTGCTCAGAGGGACGTTCACCGTAAACCCTTCCCCCTGCTTCCTTCCCACTTCATGAGAGGACCCCGAGCCGGGATAATAAGGGTATTGGTGGGTTGAAAAATAGAGGATGGAGGGATCCGATTCAAAGGAATGCTGGGTGCCGTTACCGTGATGAAGATCCCAGTCGACGATGAGAATCCGTTTGAGATGAAGGGCTGTCTGGGCATATCTGGCGCCGATGGCCACATTATTGAACAGGCAAAACCCTCTGCCTTCGTCGATCTCGGCGTGATGGCCCGGGGGGCGCACCAGGGCGAAAGCGTTATCCAGTTTACCGGAGACCACCCTGGAGATGGCTTCGCACATTCCTCCTGCGGCCAGCAAGGCCGCTTCGTAGGACCCGGGAGATGTTGTCGTATCCGGGTCCAGCCACCCGCATTGCATTTCTGCGGTTGACGCGACCCTCTTCACATAACGCAGCGAATGGATCAGGCACAGTTCTTCCGTTTCAGCTTCCCTGGCCGGTATGTCCTGAAATCGCCCCGCCATATCGGGGTCTTCAAGCATGTCGTAAAGAACTTCAAGCCTGCGGGGACTTTCCGGGTGTCCAAAGCCAGGATGATGATCCATGTACCTTATGTCTCTTACAATGCCCGTCTGTTCCATGATCCTCTCCCGGTTTAAAGGTCTATAGATTATTGGTTGGGCTATTGCCATTGCCTGAGGGCATCAGTGTGGCTGTCTGATATTTCTGAACTTCCACTTTTTTTTGAGTCGAACGGATACAACTGTTAACAGATTAACAGAAATCCATGAATCGTCAATGAATGCTTTCGGGAGACCTTATTCTGTCATTGCTGGAGGAACATCCCGAAATCTGCGTCGGAGGGATCAGGGTTGTTTTAAAGAATTATCGAGATTTCGTATTGACAGAATATTTTTTTTAGGAGTATGGAGGGTTTGTATGGAAATAAAATCCCCTTTCCGGAAGAAGGAAGCGGAATTTTCTAATCCTTGAGAGAATGTCTGACAATGGTAAATTTTATTACAGAAGTCCTGTCACCTGATGATCGATGTGTCTGTGTTTTTACAGAACAGGAGGGATTGCAGAAGAACCTGGTTCTTGATGAAGATGGCCTCTTCAAGAGCGGTCTCTGGAAACTCGATGAGCTGGATATGCTGGGCGTAAACAAGGTCGTCGTCTATTACCGGCATTCCGGGATGAACAAAATAATCATAGGGGATTACAAGAGAATCAGCCCCACCATTTTTCGGGATCATTACTGTATCCATTTTCAGATAGCAAATATAGATCACACCCTGACGAACTGGAATGATTTCTGTAATGCGGGCGAAAACTCCGTGAAATATTACCGCCAGGATTGACCGGGAAACGGTTTGCCGTTGAAGTGCGAAGCAGAAGCATCTGCCTGCGAATCCATCAAGGGACGTTTTCTCTGATAAAATTCAAATAGCCCCGTATTCCAGACAGTTTGTTGTGTCTTCTCGCTGATCTGAGGATTCTGTTGATCCCTTGCCTCAATTCATTTCGGGAAAGATTTTTCATACTCATGAACATGCGGATATAGTCCGTGATCCATTTCATCAGCTCGTCATGAACCGGCATCTCCGGTTTCATCGAAAGTTTCTCCAAGACCATTATGACAGGCGAATCCGTGAGACCGCCATTGCTCATGTCATATTCCTTGATGGCCCTTTCAATCTGATAGAGAAGCGAAAGGAGCTCTTCTTCCGTGTTTTTTCCTGATTCCTCTCCAACGTATAATTCCTGAATAGGTTTAAATTGATAAACGAATTCCCCTTTGTCGGTGGTGATTTTGATCAGCCCGTCTGTTTCTCTATTGAAACTGGCTGAATAACCCGCTTGTTCCTTGTTGTCGGATATCTTTTCAAATATTGAAATTGCTTCCAGCTTTTCCAAAAATTCATTGTCCATTTTCAACCTCTATATGAAGATTATCGGTATGATTGGACCCCCTTATAGCGGATTGCACCTTTGTCAGGCAACTCAATTATTTCTTTTGCAGAAACAGGGGCCCAGTCGTAAAATAACTTCTCGGGAAAAGCCTTAAGCCATTGTAACCAAAAGACCCAAGAAAAAATGATTTGTTTGAAAGGAGGATACACCATGGACAAAAAACGTTTTTTGGTCGCTCTACTTGCCCTATTCTGCCTGATGACAACGGTTGTATACGCCAAACCTTTCAGCTCTGTCGTTGTTTACGGCGATAGTCTGTCCGACAACGGCAATTTTTTCAATGCGACCGGTCAACCCGGATTCCCATATTACGAAGGTCGCCGGTCAGACGGTCCGGTTGCGGTGGAATACCTTGCCGCATCGCTGGGGGCGCCCTTGATCGATTTCGCATGGATCGGTGCGACGACGGGAGTCGGCAACTACGCGGACAGCGGTAACGTCACAGAGCTTGGTGCCTATAACCTGCCGGGCATGACGACGGTGTATAACGCAACGAAAGGGTTGCTCAGCCCTTATGCGTCCGGGGGGCTTTTCGTCGTCTGGGGAGGGCCGAACGACATCCTGGCGCCCTCACCTCTGGATGGTTCTGATTATTCTGCGATTGTCTCGCGGGCTTTGGCAAATGAGATGGCGATCATCGAGGACCTGCAAGGGATGGGCGTAAAAACGATTCTCGCACCGGGGATGCCGGATCTCGGTCTTACCCCTTATTTCAACTCCGTGTCGCCGGAATTCGCCGCCCTGGGCACCGCGATCACAGACTCTTTCAATGCGGGACTTCAGGCCATGCTCCCCTCGGATGTGCTTTATTACGATACGGCCGCGCTGCTGCGATCCGTGGTGAACAATCCTGCCGCCTATGGATTCACAAACGTAACAGATGCCTGTTTCGATGGCTCAACAGTATGTGGCGACCCGAGCACATACCTCTTCTTTGATGATTTCCATCCGACAACGGCTACTCATGAAATTCTGGGAAGAGACTTCGCGGCAACGGTCGTCCCGTTGCCCTCAACGATCATCCTCTTCTGTTCGGGATTTGGCTGCCTGGCAGTCTTGCGGCGACGGTTGTCTCGCTGAACGATTTTCCCTTACTGCGGAATGGGAAGGCAGAGTCAAATGGCTCTGCCTCTTTCATTATTTTGTGACAACGATTATGGATTGTCATGAAGTATTTGCGAGCTGAATTAAAAAACAAGGAAGAAATTTTCGGCATCATTCGGGGAACCCGCATTTCAATGCCTGTTCAATTTCCTCCTCATCTGCAATTTCAGGAATAAGCATAACCTCTGTGTGAATGCGGAGATCCCGTTCCGGTATCCTCGATGTTATGGTTCCATCCTGCCAGACCACATCAAAGAAGGCGCTTCCGCCTATTCTTAAATCTTCGCTCACTTTCCGATTTTCATCGAAAAAATGCAATACCGTAATGCTTTCCGGTTTTTGTTCGCCTTTGATTCGGAAAATAATTCCAAATTTTTCACCGGTACCGTTCAAAATCCCGGAAACAATCTTTTGACCGACTGCAAGGGGTTTTCTCTGCATCTCTATCCAATATTGGTAATAGTAATCGAATTCATATTCCTCCATCATTTTCACTCCCCAACTTTGATCAAGTAGTATATTAATACAGGATAATCAAACGCCGTACAATCGGGATTATCATGATTTATTACCTCATAAAACCCTTATTTTATTGAGCGAAAGGATTAAGGAAATATGCTTGAACAAAAGAAATGTAAATATTGCGCCATGATGATTCCTGATGATGCCATGGTTTGTCCCCATTGTCGCAGACAACTGAAAACATCTATATTTACAAAGGGATGCTGGCTATTAATATTCGTATTTGCAGGATTATTGATCAATTCATATTTGATGTCTCCTGACAAACAAATCTCAAAGACGAATGGCGCCGTTCAAGAGGTTCAACTGACTGAAAACGGGAAGAAAATAAAAGAAGCGCATTTATCGTGGTCAAATGATGATTGCAACCTGATCGGAGAAAAGAAAATCCGTATCGGCATGAATCGCGACCAAGTAATCGCTGCCTTGGGTAAACCCTATAAAATAAATAAAACGTCATTTGGCAATAGCGTTCACGAAAAATGGATCATGAGCAATAGCCCTAATTCGACATGTTTATATCTTGAGAATGGGAGACTGACCACCATTCAAACTTCAAGATAAACTTCTAAAAGGTCTTAAATAGTGATTGCCGGGGAGGGAGTCGCATTTGCCCTTTTGTTTTGGGTCATATCGTCAACTATTCGAGAACATGGATGTTCTTCTTTGCGCAAATCTCTTTGAGCTCTTTCGGCCATACCGAGACGATCACCTCTCCGATGTGAGCCGTCCGCAGCAGGTACATGAAGGTTCTTGCTTGTCCAATGCCCCCACCAATACTGAGTGGAATTTTATCGTTGATAATAGCCTGGTGATATGGGAGGCGGAGAAAATCTTCCTGTCCTGACATCTTGAGCTGTATCTTGAGGGTTTCCTTCGTAACTCGTATCCCCATCGATGACAGTTCGTGGCGTCGCTTTGTCACAGGGTTCCACACCAGGATATCGCCGTTCAATCCATGGTACTGCTCGCCATTCTGAATGATGGTCCCGGCAGCCCAATCGTCATAATCTGCAGCCCGCATTTCATGAGGATAAGCATCTTTTAAAGGCCAGCCTATTCCAATAATGAAGACTGCCGGGGCATGCTCCAGAAGAAGCCGCGTTTCCCGCTGTTTCCGAGGTAGATCCGGGTAGAAGTCAAGAATCTCTTCAGCGTGGAAGAACTCAAGCTCCTCTGGAAAATCCGGGTACTTGGAAGTCCTGAGTTGGGGATACGTTTCCTGCACTCTGGCGCCTGCTTCCCGGATGACCTTCCATATTCGTGAAACAATATCTTTGAGGAAGTTGATCGTGCGTTCTTCCCGAGTTATGACCAGTTCCCAGTCCCATTGGTCCACGTACGCACTATGGTCGTGGTCGAGGAAGTAATCCTTGCGCACAGCCCTCATGTCGGTGCAGATGCCTTCGCCGACATTGCAACCAAATTGACCAAGGGCCATACGTTTCCACTTCGTAGCGGCTTGGACAACCTGGGCTTGTATAGGAGTATCGAGTCCCAGCCCGCAGTGAAATTCTACCGGTGTTCGCGATCCGTCGCGATCCAGGTAATCGTTCACACCACTGTCTTTATCGACAATAAGGGGAACCTGAACCATCTGCAGGTTGAGTTCTTTGCACAGATTGCTCTCAATGTAATTCTTGATGGCAAAAACAGCCTTCATTCTCTCCATAGGAGACAGAAGGGACTGGTAGTCATCAGGCAACTCTTGTGCAAGTTTGCCGTAATCACCTATCCCTGGCCCAGCCAAGTCTGCAGTCTTATCTGTCATATTGTTTGTCTCCTATTAACAGTAAGGCGTACAATAATCTTTTCCATAATAGAGGAAACTTGGGATCTTTGTCTTGACGCAGTGCATCATAAGTGTTACACTCCAGCGAAAAGGACAAAGAAGAATGCCCACCAAAAATCCAAGAGTAAACGTTGTTGTTGAACCTCCACTGTATAATGTTATGCGTGACCTTGCAACCAGGGAGGGCGTTTCCATGTCCACAATTGCCCGTGATCTTATCCGTGAGGCAATTGAGTTAAGAGAAGATGTCGCTCTTGCAGCTTTTGCAGACGAACGAATAAAGACCCTTGGCCGGAAGAAGGCTCTATCCCATGATGAGACATGGGAGTAAGCCATGGCTTTTACACTTTACTATCACCCGGACGTCCGCACGGAGGATTTACCGCTGATCGACAGCAAAACAAAAGCCAGAATCCGAAAGGCAATCGAGGAACGCTTGCAAACCGCACCTCATGAATATGGTGAGCCTTTGCGCAAGAACCTGAAAGGCTACTGGAAACTCCGCGTCGGTGATTACAGGGTAGTTTTCAAAGTGATCGAGTCTGAGGTATGGATTCTTGGCATCAGGCATCGGAAATCGGTTTATATGGATATTGGTGCGAGAATATAAAAGCCCACCAAGTCGTGAGGCCGGACCTTCTCCTTATTTCCTTCATTCAATATTACCGTCGATATTACCGTCCTGGTTCATGTCGATAAGACGCTGTAAAAAGTTTTGCAGGATCAGGATTCTAAATTCAATCTTGCCTTTATCCGCATCCTCATGTTGACATGATTCTGCTTCGTTTATGAGATTACTTTCAACTGGATTATTGATATTTTGCAGTTCAGTCTCATATGACGCCAATTGTTTCTCAACGGCGAGAATCTGTTCATATCGCGTCATCGATGCGAATTCTTCCGACGGGATAATTTCGACGATTCCCTTTTCTTCCACAATGTCAATCTGAAACAGTGCGTTCGAACTCATTATGCGGCCTCCCATCCCTTATAGATTTTGCTTATGGCGAATTCGGCTTAGAAATACTTACACGGACTCATTCTGGAGAAATTCTGAGCGATTATCGACTTGATTTCACAAGGCATTCACAATTATCTCCGGGAATATGGTCCCGTTTGAGATGGATTCACTAAGTTCCATCGCTGATGGGATTAGTCTTCCGCTGGTGATCCCCGGATGGCCCGTTCTTGGAGGTATTCGCTGATGGTTTCCTCAACCACCTGGTCCCAGTTTCGGTCATATTCGTCTTCGCTACAGTCGTATCCCAGGTCAAGCCACGTTCCGTCTTCCGTCTCGGTATAAACATGGAAGATGTTGGGGTTCTGAATCAAGCCGATGACCTTTTCTCCGGGTTGGATAGTTCTCGCATTTGGTTCTAAATTTGCGTCAACTTCCAACGGGATAACATCAATACTCCGCTGGTCATAACCTTCTTCGTTTTCGACTACTATCAATGCATGGACTTTGATTCTCTTGAGTTTGTACTTATCCACCTTTTATTCTTCTCCTTTAAGATTAAAAAGAGGCGTGATTTGTGACCTTTCCAAAAGTTAATCTCTCAGGGTGAATTCCCCGAAGCTTGCTTCGTTCCTTGCTGTTTAGATACCTCGTAGCTTGCTGCGAGGTAGTTCATTTTGAAATTGTCATTAGAAGAGCTTCCGCCACCAGCCTGGGGGGGGGGATTCCTGATCTATGCATTGTCTCAATGCTGTTTCCCGGCGTACATCATTCGACGGTATTGATGTCATAGTAAGTTCGTCTCAGGGTTTACCAAAGTGGAAGGTTATGCCGCAGATGGCCCTGTTGCCCTTATTTCGATCCAGATTCGCCCATCCGCTGATGGTTCTCAATGATCCGTTGGCAGGGGCTTCTTCCTTAAAAGACGTCCCATGACCTTGGCCGAACTTAGGTGACTCTCTACCCCTGTCCGTGAAGAACTTAAGTCCGCTAAGGTAGTTTCCCTCGATATTTCCCTCGACATGTATGATTTTCTCGTCTTTCTGGACTTCCCAATAGTTCATCTGGATGCCATATTTCCCCTCTTGGGTAAGGCCGTGGTTTCCCCCACTGACGTTCCCGTAACTGATACGTATGCCGTAAATATACCTTCCGTGGTATACCTCGATTCTGGAGATAGGTTCTTTCGTGTACATATCCGCTCTATCATTGAACGGATTGCAGCCAGTGTGGATTGTGCCTTTATGCGTAGGCGTCGAAATCTGATGCCAAGGAATCCGTATCTCTGGTTTCTGCTTTTTATCAATCGTTTTATGAGAAGTATTTTGTTCCTGATCCGATCTGGTCGATTCGGCCGGTGGTTGAGGCGCTGAAGGAGATGACGGTGATATGGCCGCAGGCCCCGCAATAGGAGCCGGCTCAGGCTTGGCCGGAGGAAAGACCTTGTCCCAGTTTGCAATCAAGGCAGCTCCGAGTACCCCTGCCAGTGTGATTAACGCAACAATGATTTCTGTCCGGTGAGACTTGCCGCCTTTTTCATCTGGATCGGACCCCATCCTTCTTTCCCCCAGTTGATTCGCAGAGCAATTAGATTATAAAGTTCGTTTTTCCCGATTTTTGATTATAATCATACCACACAATATAATTACTTGTACCTATTCCCTGACTGTACGCCAGCAAGCGGTAATTATTATTTTCCCTCAACTGATCAATATCGTAGAGGAAACTATTTGAGTTGCACAAGATCCACAAAAAATCATTTGCGTTGTAAAAACAAAAAAATATTCAACACAAATAATTTATAAGATAGTAAGTGCCTAATTTCAAAATACGATATTTACACTATTACACGTGCTAGGAGTCTGTCACTTCGAGAAATAGAAAACCTCTTACATCCTGTACTTCATTTGACATACGATATGGAAAAAGATTTGAGGTAAAGATTATGGCAAAGACAGCAATGATAAACGCCCGAACGGAAAAGGAATTAAAGGTGGAAGTGGAAGGCATTTTCAAGACCTTGGGCCTTTCCACGACAGAGGCGATTAACATCTTCTTCCGTCAGGTTAAACTGCGTCATGGCTTGCCATTCCCCGTTGAAATTCCGAATGAGGAGACGCTTAAAACCTTCCGGGAAAGCGACGCGGGAAAGGGGCTTGTTGAGTGTGAAAATACTGACGTTATGTTCAATAAGCTGGGTGTCTGATGCGAACGCCCGGCTATACCAACCGTTTTGCCAAAGACCTGAAACTGATGATGAAAGGGGGGCATGATCCCGAATCCCTGAAGTCCGTCATGCGAGACCTGATTGAGGAGAAACCTCTTGACCGGAAGCATCAAGACCACCTCTTGACAGGTAATTTCAAGGATCGGCGGGAATGTCACATCAACCCGGATTGGTTGTTGATATACAGGATCGACGAAACCCGAATAATATTTGAACGAACGGGAACCCATGCCGATTTGTTAAGGTAAAGTGCATGGATCACGGGGATAGGTCCGGCATCATGAACCGGTCTGAACGGCGGCAAACCCTGGCCGTCTTCACCTTTTACTTCAGGGGCCACCACCGGTTCTCTCTTTTCCATTATAGTTTCTCCTTCCCGCCCTCAGTTCCTGAGGCATTGCAATCAGTATGGATGGAAAAGATCGCTGGATGGACAATGTCTTTATTGAACGGCTCTGGAAAAGCGTCAAGTATGAGGATATTTACCTGAAGGCCTATAATTCAATGGCAAAGACCAAGAAGGGACTGTCTGCCTATTTTACTTTCTATAATGAAAAAAGATGGCACCAGAACTTTGACAGGAAGACTCCATCTATGGTTTACTTCGATTCTCTAGCGCAGAAACAGGCTGCGGCATGATGCTGAACCAAGAGCAGTGCCCCACTTATAAATCCCTGTTACCTGTCCAATTTACCCTGACCATCTCTTTGTTCTTCCTGCCGTCACACTCTCCAGAACTGAGTATCTCAACGCCAATCTAAAGCAAAAAGTTCATTCCGGTATTCCCGCATGTTTGCAAAAGGATTTGACCGAAAAGACAGGTTCATTTTTAAAAACTTTGCAGAAGCGGCACAAATCATGTTCGCGTTTACTTCAAACGTTCCTTGATCGCTTATGCAGCCAAATTCATATGTTTGTTCATTGCGGAGCAATAAAAATACTCGCTCTAATGAAGCATGCGTGAACCCTGAAGGGGCATTAATTGTGAACAGAAAACCAACATATGAAGAACAATGCAACAATACTATACTATGGCCTGTTAAATGGGTTGCTATTTGCTTTCTTCATAAAATGGTGTGACGACAATGGAGATATACCTATCATCCTCATTATCAGGATACTTTGATAGGAATGAACCGTGGCCGATTGCATTGTAATTGGTTAGATTCTTTGCTCCAAGCAAGAATTGCTGGGCAGCATAATCTGATCGTAAAAAAGAGAGGAAAAGATTACCATCATTATTTATGCTGCATGCAGGCTCGATCTTGCTATTGCTATTGGCTTTTGGTATTAAAACAGTGTCTTTATTTGTAAAGTAATAGTTTTTTCCTAGTTCTTCTTTTTCGTTAAAAAGTATGTTGAAACAGTTAACCTTATTAAATGATGCATATCCATGTATCTCAATATCGTACTTTGGAATGACCTCTGTTATCCTTTTCGCGATATTCTTCAAATAGTCAGTAAGGTCGACATGGTCTACATGGTTCCATTTTTTTGGCTTATAATGCCAATACGGGATGATGATGATCTTGCCATTGCCCTGGTCTTCTTTACAACTGGCATCCTTAAGATCCAATGTTTCGCATATGTCTCTGGTTGGTTTTTTAGAAGTTATACAGGCGCAAGGTTTGAGATTGGATATTTTTTCATCAAGCTTCTTGATTGATTCCTTTAGAGTATTACAATCACATGGATTGGGGGAAAAGGTCGGAGATGGAGACGGATCGTTATAATAAATATCTTTGCAGTCATTGAGGTCCTTTATATCTTTGATATTATTACTTTTGACGTAATTCTCAATCTTGCAGTAAAGTTTAGTGTTGGCGACATATCTACCGAGGGCGTAATAAGATTTAAGCAGATTGGGTTCATATGAGGCAGCATAGGTATCATCCATAGGAAATTCAAGGTCATCGAAGTGAGTGGTCATGTATGTGTAGAGATGGCTTTCATTCTCTTTGAGGTAGGGGAAGAATGACTGTTTAAGGGTTTTTTTATCAGGCGACTTCAGGTAGATAATGACATTAGAATCTTCTGGGCAGTGGTCATCTTTACCTGCTTCGTTAGCTTTGCAATACGAACCAATGTAGTAATTATCCTTCTTGGTATTGTCTACATCCAGATCAACATGGTAACCTAATATTTCTTTCGCATGATGCTTTAGAACTTCCAAGTCATCATTGGTATATTTTTGGTCAGCAGCCGCATCTGAGATGATAATAACTTTGACATCCCTGTAAATCAGAGCGAAAGCACCGAGATTTTCCGAATGGCCACCATCTGAAAGAAAGTATTTCTCTCTTACATTGCTGCTTTCGTATGTCTTATAGTCTGGCAGGGATAGCTGTGTGTCCATTAAGTGAAAGAACGAAGGTGGAGCAACTGATCCAGAAATAGCCGCAGCATGTGACAATCTAATCATCATATTTTTATAGACTTCGCCTTCATAAAATACGCCAACTGCGTTCTTATGTGTATTGAATAAACTACAATATCCTGGAACATTACGGCAATCAACAAAACTTCCAAAGTGTAAAGCGGTAAACTCTCCGGGGAAGTTACTTTTCATATCTTCCTTAGTGTTTGGAGTGATAAGATTAAATGATGCGTCGTGCGTTACGTTCATGATTAGAAAAGGCCTGTCCTTGCCAGAACCTTCAGTTTCTAATGTGGTCAATAACGGATCGCTATCGAGAATTTTTTCTAATAACATGAAACGCCAAGCATCGTCGCCATAATAGCCTTTGTGAAGGTCCAATATGTCGGATATTTTAAGTGATTTATTGAAGCGGGACAGTGATGATTCGTATGAATTGAAGAGATATTTGTGCTGAAGTGCAGTGGAGATATCTTCTTCTACATTTGCCATATCTTTCAGATTCTTAAAAAACCTCCCATCAGTTTCAGAAGAATTTTTGTATGCTGCTGCAGCCCAGGATCCCCCAGAAACTGCAGATATATAATCCACCTTATCCAGAACAGATCCGTGTTCAACAGATTTTTCATCATTTTTGTTTTTTTTCTTTTCAAATAAGCCTGTCAAAAGCCCCAATTGAAAGGCATTTGATCGTATGCCGCCACCAGACATGGCAATGCCTATGGGGTCATGTTCTGGAACATGAAGACGACCTCTCCGCTCAGAAATAATCTTTTCTTCATCCTTTTTTGTTTTCTTTGCGTACTTTTCCTGGTCCTTCTTGTCATTAATATAATTAATATGTTCTGTCGGTTTGGCAGGGTTATCGGCACACCCAAACATAAAGAGTACTAATAACAATGATATGATTTTCAGCATGCTAATCTCCTTTCCCATTGAATAGTGTACTTAACGATCGACAAGTGCACCGGCGGTGCAGTATTTTTGCATCTGACCACTGTAATCGATGGTGTAAGCCTGGCACAGGAGTGAACTTACGGGGTTAATTCCCTTATATGATGGTAATGTGATCATCACGGAAGTGGTGATGGTAAAGGTCTTCGGATTGACAGCATTTTTTGAACGGACTACCCGTTTCAGCTTCTATTCCGAACAAAGATTGCACCGTTACTCTAAAAGAAAAACTCTGGCCATAATTTTTTCTGGTTCATTAGCGCAGATATTGACTATGGCATGAAACTGAACAAACAGCCGATCCAAACTTATAATTACACGTTTTCCTGACCCAATAACCGCAACCATGTATTCTTGTCCTTAGACAGGTTAATAATTGTAGCTATGGTGCTTTATTTGTACGTGGGTGACTTTAAAAATAAGGAAACGATAATTTATGAGAATAAAGATGAATATTTATATGGTGATTAAGAGACTTTTTTGTTCACTCAAAAAAAGATTTTATTTTGGATTCAGAAAGGTTTTACGAAATATAACTTGGTGAAATAATATAAAACTAAACAGCAATATGCAACCTTATTTTAGTGCTGGGGAGGGAATAGAATTTATTGTGTAACTAATTGAAATAGAATCATATTGTAGTTTATATATTTTTGCGATACCCCCAAAATTACCCCCAAATTTCAAAATGCCCCTAGTAAATATTTTTTCATGTTCCCCAAAATATGAAAAGTCGGATGCAATCATCAGTTATCATGACAGGTGATCTTGTTCTGCATCTGCTCCCATGAAAAACGCTTCTTGATGGTTGGAAGATGGATCTGAAAGTATCATACCTTGATAAGATAAGGTCAATTTATAACCAGCGTTCGGCCTTCTACTGCAAATCTTTAAATATGGGGACCAAATGACAGTACTATTTCCTTTGTGAAGTAGGAGCGGAACCTATGATAGGCTTATGGTATTTTGTCAATATTTATTCCGCAGACTCGCGTATCGCTTTAAGACGAGGTGATTTGAGCGTGTCCGTTACTTTTAAAAGATTAACACCGACTCCAAAGTGACCTTGGATGCTGGCACGAACTTTTTTAAACATGAATTTTCCTTGCCGCATAGAAGATGGCAGCGGCATGTCGCTACCAAGCAACCCGAGCGTATCAGGAAATGCCTTAATATTGTTCTTATACAAGAGATATTTCACTTCGTCACGTTTGCGTGTGAAAATGTGTTGAAGATGAGTGTGATTGGCTAGAGCTATTTCGGCCAACCATTTTTTTACCTCTTCTCTTGGTGCATCAACTTGAGCCGAAATGTGGTGGGTACAAATAAAATAACTCTCTATGTCAGATCCCTCAGTAACAAAAGGTATTGCTCCAAACTCAGAAATTTTATCCGATACTAAACGCACCTCATCATCAGTCATAAAGTCGCGATCCCTGTGGATTACTACCTTGGTTTCAGGTGAGAGTTCACTAATGAAATTGGCAAGAATCTTGGCCGATTCGAGGTTCGACGAGGTTTTGTAGCTAAAGAAAAGAGTCTCATCCATAGAGAAGCCAGAACATTCGGCGATGATTTTAAGCATGGCCAAGTCGGTGTCCTCCGAAAGGATAACCCATTCAATGGTGCCTGCCATCAGCTTATCGAAGTTGTCCAGCGCTCCAATGTCTAAAAGTAGTGGGAGTCGGGCCAAACCAATTCCCTGATCATATACCTTTCCGTCTTTAAGCCAGACGAAATTGGCATCATCATATAGGGCGTCGACCAGATGTCGGCTATGAGTGGAAACGATAATCTGAGTAGAGGTCTCGGTGGCAATGTAATTGAGGGCACTTGCAAGCAGTCCCTGGTTGTCAGGATGCAGGTGTGAATCGGGTTCATCGAGCAAAAGGAGTCTTGGTTCGAAAAGCGTCACGTATGAAAATATTTGCAGAGCTTGCAGAACACCCGTACCAGCCAACTCAACGGGGCAGTGCCTCCCACTTACGCCAGTTGTGGAGATCCGTGCGTCAATGATGACGTCTGTGCGCGGGTCGAATTTGATCTGTATTGAAAACCTTGAAAACAGTGTACGCATACGATCGGTAAGCTTTTTAATCTGGTTCTTTTGCTTGATAAGCCAGAGAACGTTGCGCAGATACAGGTTGGCATCTCCGCTGGCAACGCTTCTGCGCACCACGCTTTCCGTTCGAAATTGCTCAAACTGTGAAACTCCAGCTAAACCTGGGACATAGATGCTAAAAAGGTTCTCTGAATTCGTTACCATTGTACCGATTCTGGGATTCCCCGTCCGCTGGCAACCAACATTGCCCTCATTTCTGCCGCGATAGATGCGCACGGTGTATTGGGCTACAGTCGTGTCAGAAAACTCAGCATTGAGTACGAGATGTCCAAACTGAGATTGGTTGAGGTAGCCAGAACCATGCCTCAACTCCTCAAAGTTCATGGCTGGACAGTAAAGCAGTGAATTTTGCGTGTATGTATCTTTACCAGCTTCACGTGATGCGATTGCGGCGATAACAGAAAAATGGATGCCTTGAAGGACACTACTTTTACCCGCATTATTGCCTCCCACGAGAACATTGAGCGGGTGGAGGTCAATCTCAACCTTGTCTATTCTCTTGAACTTTTCTAATACAAGTTTCGTAAGGCGCATGGTACTAGCAACCCTTCTCTTGGAATGAACGATGACAAATCATCAACTAATTAAATCAAACACTGAACATATTAATTGCCGAACGCCGCTCATCAGCGGCCAACATCACGTCGCCGATGAAACTCAGCAAACACCAAAAAATTCTCCGGCAATGCTGTCCTAAGAATTCAAATCTCCTTTGGTATTTATTCTATCGTAAGGCTTACTTGTCTCACAATAGCAAGTACATGCTCATGATGATATGAGTACATCCTCCAATGTGGATGCCTTTATGAACCTGGCCGGATTGTCTCCACTTTCCAGTGCTTTGAAGTGCGCTTCACCGCAAGTTATTTTTGCACTTTCCCGATCACGCAAGTCGTCGGTGAAGAGGCTGCTTTTGGTTTCGACAACGAAGTAAAGCCGCTCCGTTCCATCTCGCTCCACAAGAACCGCCCAGTCGGGGTTATACGTGCCCAACGGTGTCGGCACTTTGAACCAGCCAGGAAGCTTGGCGTAAACCTTGACGGCTTCATTCTTCTCCATTTGCTCGGCAAAGTCGGCCTCGGTATCCGAATCGTACACCACCTGCTCGAATACGGACTTCTGCGTATCGGTGAGCATGTTCTTCAAGTATCCCGTTAATTCTTCCTGCTCGAACAGTTCCTGGGCGTAATAGGATTCATCCCCCAAGCGCTGATATTTGATGCCGTCAACAATAGCCAGCCGTTTGGCGCGGTTGATCGCCTCGCCGACCAGCTCGATGAACTGCTGGGGATTGCGTTTGAAGTCATTGAGCCTTCCGCTTTCCGTGAGGATGCGGGCGATGGTGCGGCGGGTGAGCTGCGTTTTGTCCTGCAGGTCGGTCAGCAGATCGGGTAGGGGAACATCATTCTCAGCCAGGTACACCGGCAGGGACTCCTGCGCCAAATTGACTTCCACGCCTGACCGACCAATAGCCAGATCCGCCTTACGCCATTGCAGACGCGTTGCGGCGATCGGCGGGGCATTGCGGATGGCCTTGATGCACGAGTCGATCAGCTTCTCATTGTCGAATGTCACGCGGTAGGTGGTCTTGTGCCTGATCCGGTTCCACAAGGCCTTGAACTCTTCGCTGTACAGCACCGCCCGGCGGGTCCTCACGGGTATCCGTTCGTCGGCATTTTTAATTTCCAGCTTACCCGCCAGCTTTCGCAGAACCTCTCGAATCTGCGGTAATTGCGCGGCAAAGGCTTCCGGCGCCGTAAGCGTGCCGTCCTTGAGCGCCTTTTTAAGTGAATCCTGGATCTTGCCCTTGGCATCGATATACCCTTGGACCTTCAGATGTTCCCAAAGGACTTTCGACTGCTCGAACCCCATTGGCGCGGTCCTGCCTTCCTCATCCGTGACTGCTACTCCCGCAAATTGATGCTCTTCCACAATGCCGAAGCGGATGCCCGTATCGGTCTCGATTTCCTTCTGGAGGTTCTCGGCAAACTGTTCATATCCCTCGGTGGCAATAACGGTGAGCGTATTGGTTTCAAAGCCCCGCAGCCGCTCGCCTTGCTGATTCACGCAGAGACGGAGTCCCCGGCCGATGGTCTGTCGCCGTTCGCGCTCGGTTCCCATTTCACGCAGGGTGCAAATCTGGAAGACGTTGGGGTTGTCCCAACCCTCTTTCAGCGCGGAATGGGAAAAGATGAATTTCAATGGGGTCTCGAAGCTGAGGAGCTTTTCTTTCTCACGCATGATCAGGCTGTAGGCGCGTTCCGCGCTGTCCCGATTTGCCTGGTTGTTTTCGGCTGTATCGGTCCAGCCGCCCCGTCTGTCGATGGAAAAATAGCCGTTGTGCACCTGTTCGGCCGTTGCGGAAAGATCCACTTCCGTAAACAGCGACTGGTAGTCCGGATGTTTGGCCCAGCGCTGGTACTCTTCTTCAAAGATAAGGGCATAGTCGCTTTTGACCGGGTTGCCATCGGCATCGTACTTGCGGTACTTTTCGACCTTATCGATAAAAAACAGGCTCAGAATCTTGATCCCCCGGGGACGCAGCCGTTTTTCCTTGTCCAGATGCTCTTTGATGGTCCGGCGGATCATCTCCCGTTGCACCGCCAGCCCGTCCACATCGCCGAAAGCCTGTCCAATCCGCAGAAAGTGCTCGCCGCCGGGAACACGCAACTCCATGAACTCATTTCCCTTTTCGACACGGATTTCTCCCACGCGGCAGTCGTGATAAACGGCCCGATTAGTTGTCAGTTCGAGGAGATCCCCGTCCTGGACGGTGATCTCCCGCCGCTGGACCCGGCCACCGGTAGTCTCCACGTCCAGTTCCACCCTGGCACTGATGACGCCGCGCTTGTTGCTGACCGAGAGCAACCGCACGTAAGGCTTGTTGTGGTCCCCGACTATCGCGGCCGAGGCGATCTCAATCTGTTTGACCAGCTTGCGCTCGTAGGCGTCCACCGCGTCCAGCCGGTAAACCATGTGATGTTTATCTGCGTGCGTCGCGGAATAGCGCAGGGTGCACAGCGGATTCATCGCCCCCAGCGCCTCCTTGCCTCGTCCCTCCAGGCCGCCGTCCACGCTCTGCGGTTCGTCCACGATCAGGACGGGGCGGGTGGACCGGATCAGGTCGATGGGCTTCTCGCCGCCCGTCTTCTCTGAATCCTTGTAGAGGTTGTTGACGTCCTTCTTGTTGATCGCCCCCACGGTGACGATCATGATCTGGACATGCGGACTGGTGGCGAAGTTGCGGACCTGGCCGGGTTTGGCTGAGTCGTAGAGGAAGTACTCAAAGGGAACATTGGCGTAGAGCGCGCGGAAATGCTCCGCCGTGATCTGGAGCGACTTGTACACGCCTTCCTTGATGGCCACGGACGGCACGACGACCACGTATTTGGTGAAACCGTAACGCCGGTGAAGTTCAAAGACCGTGCGCAGGTAAACGTAGGTCTTGCCAGTGCCGGTCTCCATTTCCACGGTGAAATCGCCAGAGGCGAGCGTGGCGGAAGGCGGCAGACCGTTGCGGAGCTGGATGTCATTCAGATTTTGCAGCAGTTCGTCATCAAGCAGGGTTAGGCGGTTGCCGATTCCGAGATCGTTTTCCGCGAACCCCATGCGGATCTGGATATCCGCCGGGTCGTGGGTAACGGTAAATTCGGTCCGGCAGATCTCCTGCCCCTGGAAGAGATCACAGACCGCCTCAATGGCGGCAAGCTGGAAGTCCAGGTTCGGTTCGAAATGAAGTTTCATATATCCAAATAGTAAATTGTAAAATTAATAACTTAGGAAATTTCTCATTGCTACCGTTTGCTAATTGAATCCGCCTTAGCAATGCCGGATGTGTTAAAGATTTTCACCGTTCATGGCCCTCAATCCTCCCTACAGGCTTCGTAGTGTCGGAAGCCCATTCTGTTCAAGGATGGCGGTGAGGTTGGTCTTGGCCACGTCGTCGGCAAAGGCGGAATCGCGGAAGACTACAGTGCTATCGCCTGCCGTAGCCAGAACCTTATGCCATTCAACGATGCCCAGGGCCAGGGGCTCAACCTCCTCACAGTTGATCTGAGGGGCGAGGCAGACGAGGAGGGTCCCTGCGCCGATGCTATGAACGGTCTTACCGGCAATGGCCTTTTGTTCCATGGGGACACAGAGGTCGAGGCCCAGCTTGAGGAGTAGCTCATAGAGGACGTCCGCTTCGGAACGATCGGTTTTCAGGTGCTCGACGGAATCGAGGAGCGTCTGCGACAGGTTCGCTCGGTCCGGTTCCCAGGTCCGGATGTTGGTGGTGTCGAGTTTGAAGACGCGGAAACCGATGTCGCCCGGGAAGAGGGGATTTTCGTTCTGGATCTTCTTCCCCGCCCGGCGGAGACGTTCCTTGGTCAATTCGGCAATGGTGCGGGGTTTGCCGAGCCGGTCGCAATATTCCGCGGCAACTCTCTGATCCTTGTTCTCGGCATCGAGCGGCTCGGGAAGTTGCACAAGGATATATCGGCGGTTGCCTGCATCCCGTGAGTTGCGAGCAATGACAGCATGACCCGTGGCACCTGAACCAGCAAAAAAATCCATAACAAGCGCTTCATTATCACTAGCAACGGTAAGCATTCGATCAACCAGCCGCAATGGCTTTGGTGTACTGAAAACCTTCTGGCCTATGAGCACTCCTGTTTCTTTCTGTGCCTCGTCATTGTGACCACATTCCCCGAAAGTCCACCACGTTGGTGGTACAATCCCATTCTGGACCTCCCTCAAGAATCTCTTTAGTCGTGGCTTCTTGTATGACTGATTGGGTCCCCAATAGAGTCTTCCCTCATGGTCAATCTCGATATGCTTTTCCTTTGAATAACGCCAAACAGCGTGCTCATCAGGCCAAATATCTTCCCCCGTTTTGGGATGCGTAATCGGATACCAAAGTGTCGGTCGTTCATCTTTGGATTTATTGCTGACGTAGTTGTCTGACGCCCATTCACCACGCGGATCATCGTCTGGATTTGAGTATCTAGCATCCTGCTCTTCCGTCCTTGGTAGTAAACCACGCTTGAAAGACTCAGATTTGCGATATACAAGAATGTGGTCATGCATCACTCCAATTCCCGGATCGTCGTTGGCTACCGCATATTTTTTTTGCCACACAACGTTCGCGAAGAAATTCTCCTCGCCAAAGATTTCATCGCAGAGCTTACGTAAATTACTGGCCTCTGTATCATCGACTGTCATAAAAATCACCCCATCTTCCCGGAGTAGATTCCTCGCCAGTTTGAGCCGTGGATACATCATGTTGAGCCAGTCGGTGTGGAAGCGGCCGGAGGCTTCCGTGTTAGAACTGATCTTCCTGCCACCTTCCACCTGGCCGGTCAGCTCCAGGTAATTCTTGATGTTGTCCTGAAAGTCGTCGGGATAGACAAAGTCCTTGCCGGTGTTGTAGGGCGGGTCGATGTAGATGAGTTTCACCTTTCCGGCATAGGATTTCTGCAGAAGCTTGAGGACTTCAAGGTTATCGCCCTCGATCATCATGTTCTGGGTCGTTTCCCAGTCCACGCTGTCTTCGGGACAGGGGCGAAGGGTGCCGGTCGAGGGGGTGAGGGCAAGCTGCCGGGCGCGCCGCTTACCGTACCAGTTCAGGCCGTATTTCTCCTCCCGCTCATCCACCGCGCCACCAAGGAGCTGCTTGAGCGCATCAAAGTCGATCTTTCCTTCCGTGACGGTTTCTGGGAAGAGAGCCTTTAACTGCCGGATGTTCTCTTCGAGGATGTCAGCCGAGCTGGTTTCATCCGGTTCAAACTTCTTCATCGTCAATCTCCTGAGGATTCTCCACAAGGTTTGTGAAGAATCCTTACCAAACTCATCGTCATTTACACTATTATTTTTATCGCCTCAGCCATTTCGGCCAACTATTGCAGTTTGCCTCCAAAGGCTTTGATGGTCTCTTAACTGTCTCGGTCTGCAATAAAAGCAATTTTCATATCCGGGTATTCTGTGGTTCTATTTTCCAGGTTCTGGCAGCTTGCCGGATTGCTTTTCAAGTTTTTTCTCGTCTGACTTCACCCTTCTTTCCAGTTTTTTGAGGTCTTCCTCGGGAGCTAGGCGTTCCGGTTGGATGCCTCGCTGGCCGAGCATGTCGCGGACGCTCCGGTTGTTCTGAACATGCTCACGAGTAATGGCGGGTTCACCGTTCAGATTATCCTGATTCACGTTGTGATTGGTCATTTCCGTAGCGAGGTTTTTAGCCGCAATAGTCAGGGTCGGCAAGAAATCTGCCAGTGGGCGGGTTTGAGTGATTCCAAATTTGTTTTTCATGGCTTGGGTGGTGTTGCCGCCGAACAGAGCAGCATCACCCTTGGAGCGAATCCGACCAAACCCGGCATCATCCACTCCGCGTTCATATATGTTCTGGGAGAGTGTCTTTTCTGATTCCTTGAGCCGTTCGCGAGCTTCCAGGCGGGCCTGCAGGCGCATCCGGTCTTCAATCAGCTCCTGCTTCCGGGTTTGAATGGCAAAATAGCTCTGGGCAAAAGCAATGGCTTCTTTGCGGGGATCGCCGTTTTGAGCAATCAGATAGGCTGCATAGCGGGTGAGCATGAAATCTTCGATGGGTCGTTCTGCGCCGCTGCCCAGCTTGACCATTTTCGTGACGCCACGAAAATGGTTGTTCGGATCGTAACCTGTTGTTTCGCAAGACTCAATGGCCCGCTTGACGGCCGTCATGAAGTTTTCCCACCGGGCATAACCCAGAGGTTCCTGAAGGTCCCGGGCAAACCAGAATTCAATGCCTTCATCTGGCACTGTCTGCGCCAGATCATCAAATTTGCTCTGCATTTTTTGGACTATTTCACTTTTCATCTGATACTCTCCAAGATCAATTTCCCGGTAGGGCTTTCTGCTTCTTTGCCTGGTTTCGCAAGCCGTTCTTCGAGTGTCCGTCGTTCCTCTTCCAGTTCGCGCTTCAGTTCCTCTTCCGCCGGTATGTAGGGCATGTATTCGGACGCAAAAAGCTGTTTGCTATTTCCAAAACATGACAAGCATTGTGATGAATCTGCCGACCGCTGACAGCGTGGGCCTGCTCCAGAATGGACACTACCCGGTCAAAGAGATCTCCAGAAACCGGTTGTATGGGGTATTCTCCGTCATGGCCATCTACTCCATCCTTTTTGTCGCTTCAGCCATTTCGGCTTCCAGCCTTTTGATTTCCAGGTTCAGCTCGACACGGCGGTTGACCTGCGATTCCCGCTCGGCTTGCGCACGAAGGACAGCAATCTGACGCGCCAGACGGTCGTAGTCCACGAGCGCTTCGCGCCGGGCGACGGCCGATTCGCTGCCGGTTGACGGTACGAACCGGCCCGTGATTTGAGCTGCCTGAAAGGCCTGCAGACAGTTGATCCAACCCTGATAGAGCTCCAGGAGATGGGCTCGCGGCTGCACGGCCAATGAGAGACTATCCAAGAAAACTGATACGGCGGCGTGCACCACCAAATCACACAAAGTGACGGCATCGTCAAGCACCACCTTTCCCGCTTCACCCTGTGACCAGCGCTTGTGCGCCAGAGAGAGCGTCAGCTGATCCGACTGCTCCGTGACAAGCAGGAGCGGATAAGGAATGGCCCGATGAATCAGCTCTACCAGCCGTCCCGCCTTGGCATCCGGACGCAGGGAAAGGGAGAGCACGGCGATTTCCAGATATTCCCGAACATCGTCGCGGTATTCCGGGACGCCGATGGTCGTCGGTTTCAGGGCAGCCAACCAGCGCAGCTCTTCGATCCCCTCGTAAATCCGGCGCTTGTCGGCGGCGGTGGGCGCTCCGTTTTCCGCCAGCAGCTTCTTAGGCACACGCTGATCCACCCGGGCATCCGACGGCAAGGCGAGGGCGGCGATAACATCGGCGGCCTTCATGAGCCCGCCTCCGGCAGGAGCACAAGAAACGCCACCACCTCAAAATCGTTCATGCCGGCAAATTCTCCCTTGCCCGCATGCGTGCCGCCGGGGGTGAACAGGCTTGCGACAGCCCGTTCCACCTTTTTGCCCACGATGGAGGTGACTGAGGCCGCAAGCAGTTTCTGAATTGCGGCCATATTCTCACCGTTCCGGGTGGATTTGTCAAAACGGGTGCAGGCCCAGGAGTCGGGATAATCCCGGCCGACGCAAAGATTTCTCAAGCGGTCAAGGATCTGTTTGGCCTGGGTGAAGGGCAAAAGCGTCGCCCCGTCTTCCCCGACATGAACCAGATAGTGGGGTGAGAGGGGATATCCGGGTTCGGCAGACTTGATGGCTGCTTCGCCTTCAGCGCGCAGGCAGAAGATGACTCCTGGGGGGATAGACGCCTCTCCTGTACTGTTCGCTGTCGTGACTGCGAAGACGCCAAGAGGAAGTCGTTCCAGCTGACCCTGATGATTCTTGAGGAACCCGGCCAGATCGATGCGAAAATCCGTGAGTGTCAAGTCGGTAATGGAAACGCCGCTTCCGAGATCCTCAAGATCGATGACAACGTCCTGCAACTTGAGCAACTGCTTGCGGCGGTATTCCAGATCGTTCATCTGATTGCCGGATTGAAGCTCGATGAGGTTTTCCTCGCCGGTGGCGGAGACGTCCAGAAGCACCATGCGACCGCTGACCCGTTGTTCAAGGTTGATATATTCTTCAAGCTCCATGTTGGGCCAGAAATTGACAAGCTGGATGCGGTTGTTGGGCGAGCCGATGCGGTCGATTCGGCCGAAGCGCTGAATGATGCGCACGGGATTCCAGTGGATATCATAGTTGATGAGCCAGTCGCAGTCCTGAAGGTTCTGACCTTCGGAAATGCAATCCGTGGCGATGAGCAGGTCTAGTTCACCCTCTCCGGCAAGCTCTTCCGGACGTTCCTTCGTGCGCGGTGAGAAAGCGGTCAGGATGGTGGCCAAGTCTTTGCGTAGGCCGGGAAGTGTTGTCCGGTTGTGCCCCGTTCCGGTGACTAGCGCACTGTGAAGACTGAAACTTTTTAGCGCCCAGGGCGCAAGATGCTCATAAAGGTAATGAGCTGTGTCGGCAAAGGCGGTAAAGACGATGATCTTGCGGTTTCCGGGGTTGATGGGGTTTCTGCACTTCTGCGCAATGATTTGGCGCAGGGATTCGAGCTTGGCGTCACGTGCAGCGCCGACCTGTTTCGCGGCGGCATGGAGGGATTCCAGGCGGTTACGGTCCTCGATCAGATCCTGCTTCCAACGTACAAGGTCCACATCAGAAAACAACACCTTTACCTTGCGGCCGACCAGCAAGGTCTCGAAAGCTGGGTCGTCGATGTCCACATCGGCAATGTCCACTTCCTCGACCGATTCTGCGTGCTCCTCGATCCTGCCAAGTGTTGCCTCCACGTCTACTATCTGACGTCCGATGGTCAATGCAAAGGAAGATACGGCGCTTTCCATGCGCTTGAGCACGTTGACGCGCAGCAGGTGAACGAGACTCTCTTCGCGATCCACTTGGCGGAAGAATCCCTCTCCTCCGCGCAGCTCAGTGCTGTATTTCACGTCGTAGGCAGCCTGCTTATGCGGAAGCACGTAACGCAGGGGGGCGTAGACCGCGAGGTGCAGACGGCGAATCTCGTTATTGATTTCACGAATGGAAGGATATTCACCGGTGCGGTCCACATCTGGTTTGATATTAATGGGTTTGAGCCTTTCCGGAAACTGTCCCGTTTCGGCAGTCCCGTAGTATTTCTCGATATGTTTGCGGGAGCGGGCAATGGTCAGCAGGTCTAGGAGCTGAAAATAGTCAAAACCCAGCATGTCTACCAGGGCTCCAGGAGTACGCTCATCGTCATCCATCGCCAACCAGCGGTTAAACTGTTTTTGAGCCAGACGCGTCGTGGCATCGATGCTTGCAATGCCGTGATCAAAGAGGCTTGTATCCTGCCCTTCGGTAACGAAGGCAATCTGGTTGCGCAGGTCCGCCAGTCGGTTGTTCACGGGTGTAGCTGACAGCATGAGCACTCGGGTCTTGACGCCCTCCCGGATGATGCGCCGCATGAGGCGATCGTATCGTGACTCTCGGTCGCTGTGAGTCGTTTTGTTCCTGAAGTTATGGGATTCGTCGATGACCACAAGGTCGTAGTTGCCCCAATTGATGTGGGAGAGGTCGATATCGCCGGAAAATCCATTGTTGCGGGAAAGATCTGTGTGATTCAAGACATCATAATTGAGCCTATCCGACGACAGAATATTGCGGCTGTCGTTGGCCTTATAAAGCGTCCAGTTATCACGCAGCCTTTTGGGTGCCAACACAAGCACCCGATCATTGCGAAGTTCATAATACTTGATGATTGCCAACGCTTCGAACGTCTTACCAAGCCCCACACTGTCGGCGATAATACATCCACCGAACCGCTCTAGCTTTTCGATGGCCCCCACGACGCCGTCGCGCTGGAATTTGAAAAGCCTTTTCCATACGGCTGTATTCTTAATACCCGTGGCGGATTTAACGATACGTTCTTCGTCGAGTTCGTCTCCGCGCCCCTTGAAGAGCTGAAACAGCACTTGGTAATAGATGATGGAAGCGGCATGGTGCTCGCTAAGCTCCTGAAGATAAGCCAGCATTTTTTCTTTTGCCTGATCGGAGGCCGTTATGGCGTTCCACAGGGATTCATACCACGTGGCAAACAGTTTCACTTCTTCTGGTGTTTCCGTGCACTGGATCAAACTGAACTGATTGCCCGGGGCGAGACCCAAACCATCTGTTGTAAGTGGGCAGTTTCCAGTAATAACACGGCTTCTGGTCGTGTCGGTCTGTCGGATAAAGAAGACCGATTGCGGCAAAAGACTTGAGGATTGTCGTAAATCTGTTTTTTCAAGAATCCACTTTGCACATTCGCGTGCCAGCCATTGTGTGTTTAACCGGTTTCGGGCCGGACGATCTGCCACCGAACCAAGAAATGTTAAGCCACCTTCTGCATCAAGGTGCAGTATCAGGCGGGAAGATGTCGTTTGATTCAACAGGTCTCGCAATTCGGAAAAGGCGAAAAGTGATAAAAATGGGCTGGCAATGTCTAAGGAAGCGCCTGATTGAAAGTTTTGTCGCAATGCATCGATCACGCGATTAGTTCCGGTATTGCTAATCAACTTCATACAAACATCCTGCGCACGTAGATTCTGGGTAACATCAAACAAAATAAATGAAATATCGCAATGACTTCTTTGGTTTTAATTAATGCATGTGGCGGTTGGGATAGTGCTAGATTTGAAAAAGGGAGGGTAAATACTGCTGCAACTGAAAAGGTTTTACGAGGCACCATGAAATCAACCCAGCATGAAACATATTGATTAGAAGTGGTAGGACATGTATCATAAATAGCAGAAAATATAAAGGGACAGTCCGTTAACGTAACCTTTTTCCCAGAGCCTTGCATGGAGCCTCTCACCGTTGGCAATTGTAGCCCACTTGTCACGCTCCATACCGGGCTCCTTCTTTGTGAAATTCTCAACTGGCCGCTCTACTATGGACTATTTTTAACTGACAGAGACTAAAGACCGGGTCACTGTCGAGATTGAAAGTATTGGCAAGCTGAGCAATCCCGTTGTGCATAATTTTTTGCCGCTGCGTTGAAAATACACAAATACATTGACAAGAAAAAGGTATCGTGTATTTTTCTTCTATCAAAGTTTGAATTGGAAGATTTATGAACATTCACCCAACTATTAAAAATTTTGCTGGTAAAAAGCAGGGAATAAAGCAAATGGGGCAATCCATTGTTTTGAGGATGTCTATGTACTGATTTTTGACAAATAACTTCTCAAGGCCATGGGTTAGCCCCATGGCCTTTTTTTTTACCCTGAAAGAACACGTTTTAGAATAACTTCTATTTATTTAATTCAGATGAAAAGGAGAATATATGCAAACAACATCATGGATGGGATGCCATGTGCCAATAATAACCCCTTTTAAAGATGATTTTTCAATTGATGAGAGAGGACTACGTAAACTGGTCAATTATTACATCGAGGATGTGAAGTGTGATGGCCTAGTACCCTGTGGGACAACAGGAGAATCGCCAACACTCGATAAAGACGAACATTACAGAGTTATCCAGATTGTAGTTCATGAAGCGGCAGGCCGGGTCCCTGTGATGGCAGGAACAGGCTCCAATAGCACAAAAGAAGCTATCGAGATGACAAAACGTGCGGAAGATGCCGGAGTATCAGCGAGTCTGCAGGTATGCCCATATTATAACAGACCAACGCAGGATGGTCTATTTAAGCACTTTGAATCTATTGCCAAATCAACAAATCTACCTCTGTTCGTCTACAACATTCCTTCGCGGACAGGGCGGCTCATTGAGGCAAAGACAATGATTGCTCTTTCTCATATTGACAACATCATTGGGATGAAGGACGCCTGTGGTGATCTGATGATTACCATGGAAATAATCCGTGCGACACGCGACAACAAGAAAAAATTTTATGTCTTGTGTGGTGAAGACGCCCTAACATATCCCATGATGGCTTTGGGTGGCGACGGGGGAATATTGGCAGTGTCCCACATCATCGGAAAAGAATATGGTGAAATGATTAGTTTATGCCTCATGGGGAAGATTGATGAAGCGCGACAAATTCATTACCGAATGCTTCCTGTGGTTCAGGCCCTATTTATTGAAACCAATCCGGTTCCTGTAAAGGAAGCTTTAGCCATGATGGGATTACCTTCAGGAAAACCTCGCCTTCCTTTGGTTTCTCTTCGACCAGAAAATCGCGAGGTATTACGCAAAATACTGATTCAATTTAATATCTTGAAGTGATGGCTGATTAAGTGCATTTAATCAAATTAGCAAGCTATACATAAAAAAGCCGCCTCGTTATAATTTTGAGGCAGCTTTTTTATTATTATCCAGTAAGATAGTTTCTAGTGCCAAACATTTTTTGAAAAAATGTTCCCACTAAACTCATCAAGTTCTTCCTGAAAGAGTTAGATCCGATAATTTCTCACCATGCATGATTTCAAATACAAAGCTGCCGATACGATTGCTGACGTGCCTCATTGAATACGTGATGAAATTTATCACCTCAATTCAGATGAAGTGTTTTTTATCGTTCATCATTTTGTCTAATGTTGGATTTTTACTCTTTCAATGAATTCTACGAATTACAACCCACGAGATTAACAAATTCGACAAAAAAGATATTTTGCCTAATAGGGCAAGTTATCTTTTTTTTGGCCGAATAACGGTTGTTACTTATTTGTAGTCTTTGACGTGCCTCATACTTATTGCCTGTGCTTTATTGAGAACAAGCTGCTCGGCACACTGAAGAGCGGGATTGATTATGGCGTTTTCAATAACTTCAACCAAGCTCTCTGGTGAATCATATTGAAGAACATCGAACACCCAGGCCGGATACTTATTTTTAAGATCAACAAACATAGAAAATGGCTTCTCATTCTCTTGAATGATAGGAACGAGGGGGATCATGTAGTCCGGTACTGTCGCCTGAAGTTCAAGTGGACTGGACTTAGGATTAGTTATATCTGCAATTATGAAACGGCTCATTCCTGCCAGTATTTTAATCGTTTCTGTAAAATCCCGCTGATTCGGCCTATCAAAGTCGAACATCATCGGCACAAAGCCAAGTTGCCGAAGCTTGTTCCTGATAGCATCGAGTACTGCTTTCCTTTCGGGAACGAATCTACCAAGTATAAGAACTCCTTTTGTACCAATGGTATCAATTATAGAGCGAATTTTCTCGTTGTGGAGAAGAAGGTACACAAATTGAGCAACTTCAAGATTATCAACGGTGATTACAGGCTCATCAACAGGAGTAACCCGAAGGTTTGACTGGTCTTTCACCCCATCTAAGGTTACCCCCCAAGCAGAGACGCCAAACACACGACAATCAGTGAGTATAGCCTCCGAAAAGTTCGCCTTTACCAGATCTGCATTTTCTAAGATGGAACCAGATAGATTGGCCCTACAGAGATTCGCCCCACGCAGATTCGCCCCACTGAGATTCGCCCCACTGAGATCCGCACCACTGAGGTTTGTATCACTAAGCTTCGCCTCACAGAGATTGGCTCCACTGAGATTCGCCCCGCTCAGATTGGCTGCTACGAGCAAGGCATTCATGAGATTGGCACCCCCACTGAGATCTGCCCCACTGAGGTTGGCCTTTATAAGATTGGCGTCTATGAACTTGGCCTTACAAAGATTGGATTCTATAAAAATGGTTCTACGGAGATTGGCTCCACTGAGATTGGCCTCACAGAGATTGGCTCCACTGAGATTAGCTTCGCTGAGATCGGTTTTTCTAAGATCGGCCCCTATTAGATTCCATCCTCTTTCGGGCATTTTGACTCTGACCGCTTTTAAATCAATAAGTCTATTCCACGTTTCTCTCTTGTTCATTAATGGGCTATCCTATCAATAATGTAGTCCTTAGATACGGCAAAGAATCAAATAAAATGTGTTTAAAAATTGTGATGATTAAAAGTCACAACAAAGTTATACATTTATATGGATAGTCTGTTAGACTGCTAGGTATAATAACACATGTTTTCTAATTTTCATAACGATCACAAAGAGGTGATGAACACCGATGGCGATGTTTCTTGTGGGCTATTCTAAGTTAGCCTGAGTTACATTCTATAGATCATACTCAGTGATTCTGAAGAAACTTCAACTGCACACTTTGTTGGTTGGCTCAAAACCAGAAAAATCAATTTCCCCACCAATTACTGCGGCGCACTTACCAAAATAAATCTGCTAGACAGTTGCATTCCCTGCAAAACTCACTTTCAATAAATAACTGTCGATCTAGTGATGCAATGGGTGGTGCGGACTCGTAGGAAAAAGTCGCCGAAGATAAAATTCAACATAATTAGAAAAAATGTATATCAAGCCCCGTTCATTTTTACTTGAATTTCTGCCGTAAACAAGAAAAATCCGGTCCAAGGAATATTCCCACTCCGGATCAATCATAGGGAAATGACAACCCAAGATCATGCTTAAATTGTAGGAGGAGGAATAGGTTCTTGTTCTCTATAAAATTTTTTTATCTTGACGACCAACATTTCACCTGATACCGGTCCGTATTTTTCCTCCAGAGATCTGAACCGTTCCGCTTTAAGCTGTTCGAACCCTTCTTCATCCCCATCAGCAGGGTAGGGTATTGCGATGACCCGTTCATGTGCCGGGATTTCACTCCCTATGTTCACTTTATGTTCCACTACCTCCAGCCGCTTCAAAAAATTTCCTCTCATCGATAGGTCCTCCTTTCCAAGACAATTTTTTCTACACTTTCAAGCCTATCTTCGATTTCCGACAGCTCCTTATACTTGAGAAGGTGGCCAAGCACATCGTTAGCAGCTGCCCTCCTTACTGACTCAGATTCAGCATCCAAGAGCTTCTCCAAGGTGATAACTGCCTTCATGGAGATGTTCAGCATTTTGTGCATAGCCTTGTCTAACAGTTTCCGACGCGCCGATGTGACCGCTTGATTGAACTCGTCTTTTTCCATCCATGCGTACAAGGTCGTCTTTGCAACTCCGATCTGCCTTGCCGCTTCCTCGACGGTATCGCAACTGATTAAAATAGGGATTGCTTTTAACTGCTTATTATTAAGTGACATTTGTCTGCCTCAAATTCGTCCAGTTTCGTTGTTGTTACGCTGCCCTCTGCAGGCCCTGTATGGCGTTTTCTTTGTTCGAATGTACAAGCCCCTTTTTTCTTTCTTTGTGGTTCTTATGGCCGCCATAAATTCTTTCATGTTGGTGAACTTCCCTTGCAGTATATCAATCATGATTAAGCGCCGCTGCTTTTCGGCTTCATCATTGCCCGGGTTATCAAGAAGAAATTGAAGCATTTCCTTCCGACGGGCATCAAGTTCTTTACTCTGTCTAATCATAATCTTGCTTCCTTTAAGCTGCATCTGAATAAACCCGCTGCCTTGCCTTTGCGCTGGCCATCAAGACAGGGTCCGCGTCCACATAATCAAAAATCATTGCACTGCTTTTGCCCTCTGCTTATAGAAGCGCAGTTCCTTCTCAAGGTTTCCCGTCCAGCGACCCCGCTTGAAGACTTCGATAAATTTCGGGTTTTCCAGTGTGAGGTGCTCCCGAATAATGCGCGTCAGGGTATGGGTAACATTCTGCAGTTCATTTCTGTTTACGATGATTTCCTTTTTTTGCCCTATATCTCATCCCGTGACGGCATACGCTCCACTAGGGCACCCTCAACTTTCTGAAGATAGATCACGCGTTCCATAACCCCAGTGCGTCGGTGAAACTCAACCCTTGCCCGTGCCGCATTCTCTCCAAACTCAGGTGTGCGCTTGACCATGATTACAGTGTCAGATTCTTGGGCAATGAATGATGAGTCGCGAAGTGACTCGAAACTGAGTGGCCCCTCAGAACTGCCTTTTTTGGTATGACAAAGCAGGAAGATGACAAAATTTCCCTGGACAGCCAGTGTCTTGAGGCGCCGGATGATTGTCCCGATCTCAATGCTCATCTGTGCTTGCCGGGCAAGGTCCACGAGGTAATGAAGATGATCAATGAAAATTACCCGGGTGCCATATTTCGCAAAGGACTCGAAAACCCGATCTTCAAACCAATCCATTGCACGCGGCTTCAACTTCCTCGGCATGTAGATCAGTGGCAACTCCGGAAACTGAGCAAGGAATTGACGCGCCGGCACCTCGAAGGAAAACCAGAGAGGGAAAACCGTCTGCTTTGCAAAGTTGACCGTCAGAGTTTGTGCCAGTAGAGTCTTTCCGTTTTTCGTCGGTCCGGATATTGTAATCAATTCACCATCACGGAAGCCGTCAACAGCCTTGTCGAGAGAAGGGATCTTGCTCTTGACATTGACATATTCAGCTGATTTCTCTCGATTAAGGAAAAGCCGAAGTTCATGAGAGGTGACAATCTGATCCTCTCCATTATAGGCCTTTAAGCTCTCAAACCTTTTCTCTGTCACGCTCGATTTCCTCCGTCAGCATTTGCATTTGTTCATGATCCATGATGATGAAATAGGTCATGTAATCCTGGATATCCTGGTTATCCCTGAAGGTTTCCCTGATCTTGTTCATCACCCCGATGTCTTCAGCCAGAAAGCGAAGGGTGTCAAGGTTGTCCCTTTCGATCTCTTCATAGATTTCTTTGATCACATCCCGTTTCTGTAAGGGCCTTTCGGTATACTCGCGCTGTTGGGCAAGCTGTGCCTCTGAAAGCCGATCGTAAGCTGCTGCGCCTGTCTGGATCTCTCGAAGTTCATGCTTGGTATAAATACAAGTGCCTACCATGCTGCTTTACTCCCTCCGCCTGATAAGGTTATTTCCTGGATCTCATCAGTCCATCGTTCGTTATTCAGCCATACCCCCGGCTGTGGCCATTCAGGGCAGAATTGACCGGATTCTTTCAGATGTGCCTTGTGGATTTTCTGTTTTTCGATAGCCGATAGAATGGTTTCCAGTAGGTTTGAATCTGGATTGATTCTTTCCCAAATCTGAATAGCTCTCTTTTTCGCCTCACGTTTGGGGTATGCAGAATAAAACCGCTCAAAGTCCGGATTTGATTCGGACTTAATATTATTTCCTCTCTTAATTCCTCTTATGTGCCCTAGTTCGGAAGAGGGTGTGCCCTTGCCAGTGCCCTTGTAACTTTTCGCAGCTTGGTAAGTATCGTAATTTACTACGGAAATAAGCAACCCGATATATGCCTTAGTTACATCTTTGGGTGTGCCCTTGCTCTGCCAAGCCACGTCTGTTAATGGTTTCATGAAAATCATGCCTTCAGATTGTAACCATGAAAGCATGATTCGCAGTTCTTTTTTTGTTGGTTTGATGGTCTGATGATTGTGGCGATAAGCCAGGACTTCGGCCAGTTTTGCGTATGTGGTTATCAGCTCTCCACGCTTGAGGACATGTCCCTTGAAGACATGTCCGTCACGGAAGACGGCATTTCCAATAAGCCACAGAAATAGCTTGAGGCAAAGCGGCCGCTTTTCTGTCCAAATTGCAGATTGAAAAATCTGCCGTGAAATAAGGAAATTGCCTCCAGGGATCTGACCGTCAATCATCGCTTTGTGCCCCCTGGTAACTGGTAGGCTCGGCAATCCTCAAATCTGGCTGCCATAAGCTGCTGCAGTTCCACTTCGGGACAACGACCAAGGCGGACTTGACCTTTATGATCAGCCAGTTCTGAAAGAAGAAGCATTAGGTTTGCTGCTGCAGGATCTCGCCGGAAAAGTCGGTCATAGTATTGCCGGAACTTTCGGGAAATACTGAACTTTTTCATTTTTCTTCGTCTTCCATCAATGCTGCTTCGTCTCGAAGACGCTTCGCTTTTCCTTCATGCTGGTCAGCGTCCTGCCTGAGGAGGAGCGCAGCTTGATCATGAAGGACGGCCTTCCGTAATTTTTCCTCTCTTAGAGTCATCAGCATACCCCTATTTAGTCAGCGCCAGAATATCGGATTCTCTCCAGCAGGTGACACGCTGTGACAGTTTGATGGGCTTAGGGTACAGCCCGTCTTTTACCCCCTGAAGAAAATGTGAACGGGAAACCGGAAGGATTTGGAGCACCCCCTTGACCCGAAGTAGCTTGTTGCTCTGGGTAATTACATGCTGATTTTGATTGGCTGTGTTTGGCATTTCCTGTCCTCCATTGTTTATTTTGGACATAGCTTGCCATTGTCACCTAGCTGACTTGTCAAGTGACAAAAAAAGCCGGATTTCTCCGGCTTATAATTAGATAAACACTTAATTATCATGGTGTTATGTGATTGTCACAGCTTGTCACTTGTACCTGTGACGTTGTGACATTTTGTGACATGTTACTTTTTGGCTTCCTTCTCCAAATGTTTTTTCCAGGAGTCACATAATCTTTTCCCCCTTTGGGTTATTGTATTATCTGTTACATAGGTGCCATCTTCGACAAGTCCCATTTTGTGAGCAATATTCCAATAATTGAGGTTGAAAGGTTCATTGTGAAGGTTATAAGCAATCTCTTGATTGCCCCTGCCTTCAGTACGTGAGGCCTTGATGTAATCATCTGGTGTTTGTTGTTCATCAACTAGCTTATCGGAAACTAAAGCCTTTCCAACGACAGGTTCATTATCGACAGTTATAACGGATGGTTTATCTGAACCCAACAACTTGAGACCGTGTCTCTCAGCAAAATAGTTTACATCTATGTGTTTGAAACAAAATGTCTGCAGTTCGTTCAAAAGCTTAACCTTGTCAGCATCGTCAATTTCGGAAGGGATCAGTCGTCGATCAAGGGGGATACGCGGAAATGATTCATGTTTTTTATATTCTTCATATTCTAGATCAATTCTTGATTCAACACGTTGTAAGACTTTATCATGATCGTATATTTCGAATGGAGGAAGTTCTATACTTAAAAGATGAGCGTTGTAGCGATACTCGGCGGAATTGTTTTTTTCTATTCTCATTTGTTCTACATTGCTCTCTCTCAATAACAGTCTTTTCCGATATTCATCTTCAGTTTCTGCTGGTTCATGAGTTACTTCATTTTCGGTAATCGTGCGTCTCCCAAACCTGTCATACCCGATCAAACCTGCTTGCAGATATTTAAGAAGTTCAAACTCCGGTATTCTCCAATGTTCCAATAATTGGCCAAACATTACAAAATTATTTTGTTTCATTACTTACCATCCAAAAGCATCATCATAGAATTAAGCAATAGGAAGTGAGCGAGGCACCGCTTTCAGCCGGTTCATGACGCCAAACCTATCTCCTTGGCTTCTTTTTTTCATCTTTCCACCGCCTTAAACGGTATCACCTTCGCACTGGCCTTCAGCCCATCAAGGTAATCTGCCCATTGCTGCATCATTTTTTTGCGTTCAGCAAGGTGTGCTGTCCGATTGTAAGCCCTTCCGTTCGGGTCCCTGACGGCGTGCGCAAGCTGATGTTCGATAAAATCTGGCCTTACTTGGAGAACTTCATCAAGGATGGTTCGTGCCATGGCCCGGAAGCCGTGACCGGTCATTTCCTCCTTGGAATATCCCATGCGTCGAAGTGCGGCGAGAATCGCATTTTCAGACATGGGCCTTGCGAAAGATCGAGCTGAAGGAAAAACATATTGGCCTGATCCGGTCAAAGGATGAAGCTCCCGGAGAATCTCAACAGCCTGCCGGCATAGAGGAACAAGGTGGGCCTCTTTCATCTTCATCTTGCCTGCTGGAATATTCCAGGTTGCTTCGTCAAGATCGATTTCTGCCCATTCGGCATGTCTTAGTTCCCCAGGACGGACAAAAACGAATGGAGCGATACGAAGAGCGCACTTGACGACAAAATGGCCTGTATAGCCGTCTATGGCACGGAGCAGAGCAGCGATTTCTTTTTGGTCAATGATTGCTGCATGATGCTTTACTTTCTTTGGCGGTAAAGCCCCCTTAAGGTCTGCAGCCGGATCGCGCTCTGCTCTACCAGTAGCGACCGCATAGCGAAAGACTTGCCCTGAAATTGTTCGAACCCGGTGTGCCGATTCCAACGCACCGCGGCTTTCTACACGCCGGATGACGGTTAATAATTCAGGAGCTTTTATCTCTGAAATAGGACGCTTGCCGATCCAGGGGAAAATATCGCGCTCAAGTCTGCTCATAATTCCATCAGAGTGCGTTTTAGCCCAACTAGGAAAAAACTTTGTATGCCACTCACGGGCTATAACCTCGAAGGTTTCTGTCTCTTCGGTTTCTGCCTGTTTTTGAGCTTTCTTGACGGCACCCGGATCAATACCTGCTGCCAGCAGCCTACGAGCTTCTTCCTTTTTTTGTCTGGCTTCAGCAAGACCAACCTCAGGATACCTTCCCAGGGAAAGAAGCTTTTCTTTTCCTTCATGGCGGTATTTCAACCTCCATAGCTTGCTTCCTTGAAGAGTAACGAAAAGAAAAAGACCGTCGCCATCGAAAAGTTTGAGCGGTTTTTCCGGAAGTCTGATGCTCCTAATTTTAGTGTCATTCAGTGCCATAGAAGATACCCCCAGTCATCCCGGGGGTATGGGCTTGAGGTGGCTATTGTATACCCCAAAGAATACCCCCGGATTGTTTGGATTTAGGCGAACAAAGTAACACCTCTTTGGACGAATGGCAATAAAAAACCCGCTATTTTTAGCGGGTTTCGTACTTCTTTGGATATCCTTGGATCATCTAATGGTGCCTGGGGAGGGAATCGAACCCTCACAGCCACAAGGACCGAGGGATTTTAAGTCCCTTGCGTCTACCAGTTCCGCCACCCAGGCTCCAACGCATTTCCGTTTATTATTTTTTTGCGGAGACTGTCAAGAAATAATTGGAATTTTCATGAAAGGCCTCTCGCGAAAGCTGCGCAGTCTTTCCTTATGGAACAGTCAAGACGACTGGCTGTCCTCGTCTCTTGATCTGAAAGGTTGTCTTGGTGGAGGACGATTCCGCGTTCAGGGACTTGAGTAAAAAAATATCATTGGGTTCTTTGATGATCTGGTCGTTGACACCCTGCAGGATATCCCCGCTTTCAAATCCTTTGGCCTTCAGAGGGTTATCGGGGGCGATGCGGCCGAGTGTAAATCCGTCCATTTTCCCGCTTGTAAAGTGGGGGCGGATCTGGCTGGAGTCGACCATTTTGCTGATGCCTTTCATAAATTCGTTTCGCTCGACAAGCTGCTTCTGAGTGTTTTCCCCGCCCCTCTGGAGGGCCATTGATTGCAGGGGGCGATTGCGGGCATAGAGTGTTTCCATCACGTCCCCCTTATTAAAGACAACCGTGCTTCTGGTAACTTGTACGAGTGTCCTTCCTCCGCTGACGGAATCCCCGATTTTATAGACCCTTGCCTTATTTTGCCCCGTCTCTTTCAGAATGGCGAACCCCTGTAAATTTCCAAAAGAGATGGTCCCTATGAGTTCAGGCGGAGGAGGGGGAGGCGGCGGGGGCGGAGGTTCAACCTTTGGCGTCACCTTGACTGTGGGAACGAGACCGAAGGGATTCTTCTTCACGATCGACGAATAATCGGAAAGAGCAGGGGACGAGGCAGAACCCTGGAGAGTGCTGACAGACAAAGAGGCCCGGGAGGGGGAAGGAAGCTTTATCTTCTGGGATGTGGAGTCCAGTATATTGGTCAGATCCCATCCTGTCCAGATCAATGCCCCGGCGGCCAGGAACAGGGTGACAATCCGGTAAACCCATCCGGAATGGTCCTTTATGAAAGGCGGTAAGTTAAATGATTTGACCATAGAGAATCTCATATCTCAGCAGAAAAACTCGATTTCGGGCTGTTTTATCCCGGCAATTTCCCCTCGTAGGTTTTCAGGGTCACCGTGGCGTTTAAATATTCCGTTTCAGCCGGTGTTTTGGAAATGGATATCTGTTCAATCCGCATGCCGTTTCCCGGGGATTCCACGAAAGACAGAAACTTGATCAACTGGTCCATTTTGACCCTGTTTATCTTGAGCTCCGTCCGGATCAGGTGGCGCTCCTTGGTGACTGATTTTGTCGTCTGAAAATCCGAAACGCAGGATTTCATGTCCGTTTCCGTAAGAATCTTATCCAGCCGGGAAGACATGGGCAAGTCCGGATCGCTTTGGCTCGTCCCTTTCCGGCGATCTACTCCTTCTCCCTTGAGATGGCTGTATTGCTCATTCAGAGAGATCAGCTCCTGAAGGACCTTCTCCTGACGTTGAATGGATCGAGTCAGCATATTTTTCGCTTCGAAAAAGGGCAGCAGAACAAAGTAGCTGAAGAGGAGCAGAAAAAGTCCGACAAGGCCCGCCCCGACAACGTACCGCTCCCGCTTTTGCAGACCTGACCAATAGGATATAAGGGATTTAATGGACATGGGTCATCCTTAACCGAAAGGTGTTTTTGGCGTCCTTATCTTTGTTCCCGCCGAACTGCATCTGGATGTCAGAAAAGGACCTGGCCTTTTCCAGCTCGTTCTTCCAGTTGTTTATGACCTGGTAGTCGGATGCCTCCCCCGAAATTTCCAGGGAGCTGGAATTGTAATTGATCCCGGAGACAAGAATCCCGGAATTCTCGGGAAGGGCATCCATCGCCTTTTTCCACTGTTCAAGAAAGATGGGCCCGTTTTCCATGCCCCCGGAGAAATTTTTTGCTTCGTTTATCTTCTGTTGCAGTTGGCGGACCGGATCGACAATCCGGGTGACCTCGGGACAACTGTTTTTGAAGGTTTTCGTAATTTCCGCCTTGAGGTTGCTGAGTTTCCGGCTGTCTGCATAATAACGGACAGCCAGGTCGGTTCCCAGACAGAGGAGGAGAAGAACGAGCATGATTGCCGTCCACAGGAGATGTCCTCTGATTCCCTGGGGCTTCTTTTTCGAGATGGGTTCGTTTTTCTTGAAATTGAAACCCCGCGATGCCGTCATCCCGCGAAGGGCCAGCGCCAGAGCCTGGTTCATGAGAGGCGCATCCCAAGACACCGGGTTCTTTCCCTGGAGCGCGATGCCTCTTCTTTTGAGCAGGTCGACAACGAGAACCGGCAGTTTGAAGAAGGATTCCAGATCTTTTCGCAGGCCTTCGCTGAGCGCGCCACCTCCGGTCAGGTAAAGATGCGCCGACGGGGCTTCCAGAAGACCCTTTGCGGCGAGGAGCTGAAGCGTATCGGCGATCTCCTGGAAATGCTGAAATTGTTTTCGGCCGTCTTCCCGGGAATTCGGTCTTTTCCCCATCGTCTGAGCGATTCCGCTCGGATTTTCCTCATCCTGAAGAGGATCCGTCTGATCGCTGCCTGCTTCGTTAAGATCGTCCATCCCCCAGGAAAAGGATCTCATGTGCACGATGGATTTTTTCTGCACGAATACGGCAACGGAAGAACGGGTTCCAATATCCAGCAACATCCATGAGTCATCGGGGATGTCGGTATCCAGAAGATTCAAGGCGACGGGGACGGCGTCCGTGTCGATGACGGCGATGCTGTGACTGTCCGCATATTGCGATAATTCGTTGATATCCCGCCTTTTTGCAGCGGCGGCAAGAACTTCCGTCGATCCGTCGGCTGTAGAGAGCGGCAGCGAATCGACGATGACGGTTTCGATGGGATCGGGAAGATGCGGCTCCAGCTCATAGGTAATGATCTCGTCGATCGTCTTTTCCTCGGTGAAAGGCAGGGAAAGATTGCGGAAGGAGCAGGATCTCGCCGGGATGGAAAAGACGCAGTCCCCGTTTTTGAAACTCTTGTCCGCAAAAAGTTTCCGCAGGGAGGGTTCCAGGCCGCCGGCGGCTTCCATATCGATCAGGGCCGATGCCGTGACGGTGACTCTGCCCGTTAAATCGCATTTAAAGGCAACCGCCTTCAGAAAGGTCGAACCGATATCGATGCCCAGAATTTTTTTGTTCATCAATTCATCATCAGAACCCGGAGTTTGAACTTCTCCGTTTTTCCGTCCTTTTCCAGAATTCCCGTTACTGTCCTCCGGCAGCCTTTCAGCATTCCCGTGGAGGATATCCGGAAGGCTTCACTCTTGATGGTGATAAGATCCGATGCCGGATTCAGGCCCGATGTCCCGATGATATGTCGATACCAGGTCGGATCGCTGAGCTTTTCCTGTTCCGTTAATCGGTATTCGTCCATCTGCTCCAGGGTCGTCTCGGATATGCCCGGGAAAAGGGCCTTCAGAACGGGTTTGGGCGCGGTATTGATATTCATCTTCCCCTTGCCGTAAAGGGTGATGTAAGCGTTCAAACCCGGCTGAGCGGCTGTTCCGTACAGAAGATCCTTCGTTATGGCCCCGGTCTTGAGAATCTCTTCCGGAAATTGAAACGGCCCTTTTCTGTCCGCTGAAGAATTGGTCTTTTGTGAACCTGAACTTTCTGAACCTGATCCATTGTTGACCATCCAGCCTTGCAGCTTGGCAACGATCTCCTGCCTCTGCTCTTCCTGAAGATTCCATTCCGGCTGGGCAAGCAGGCGCACCAGCATGTCCCGGAGCACCTTGTTCACGCTGCCATCTTTGTTGATCAGGAAATTTATCGGGATTTTTCCTGTTTCGTCTTCAAGAACAATGGAGCTTTGACCTTCCATGAAGAGGTCGTTGAAGCGGGCTGAAATGCTTTCGGCATCCGCCCAGGAAGAATTCAGCCCGTCATAATCATGCTCCTCGGAGTTGAGGAGGGCCTTGCTGAAAGCGACTCCCGACCGGGCAAGATACAGGGCCCGCAGGCCGTCCCCGAGATCCGCCGTTTCCGCTATTTCCCTCCGGGTATGGGAGATCATCTGGACGGAAGCCCCCACCATAACGGAGGTCATGCACAGAACAACGATCAGGGCAATGCCCCGTTCGCCGCGTTTCTTAAAAATGTTTGCCATGTTCAGGACTCCTGAGAAGCAAGATTGGCCGGATAGACCCGCGTCATAAAGTGAAAGGGTTTGCTGCCTTCCCGTGGATTGACCAGGGTGAGTTCCAGAACGACACTCGCGGGCCGGCTGTTGGAATCCGCCGAGCCGAGGGTCTCGGATATTTCCTGTCCGTTACGGTCATAGAACCGAAAAGTGAGTTCGGAAAGGCCCCGGCAGATCACAGAATCCGATGCCGTGGATTGGGCGCCTGTGTCTGATGATTCGGTGCGGGCGAGTTCGTAGCCTCCGGTGTCCGGATTCTCCCTGACGGCATAGGTGATCCGGCTGATTCCCGCCGTGGGCGTTTCACTCCCGTCCGGATTTGTTCGATTGCACGTATAGAAGCTCAAACGGGGAAAGGTCTTCTCCTTGATGGTTTCCGGTTCCAGGACAAAGGGGCACGACTGTCCATTCGGATAAGCGGAATCGAGATCTCGAAGCATGCGGTCGATGGCGCCCCGGGCCATGCTGTAGGCCTGTCCCGTGTCTCCCCATTCCCGGGTCACCTTCAATGTGCCGGTATAGGATGCAAAGAGGCTGGAAAATACAATGGAGAGAATAAAAAGGGCCAGCAGGATCTCAAAAAGGGTGAATCCTGCTTCTCCAATTTCCGCAGTCCTTGTCTTTTCAGATAAGAATTTCAAGATTCTTCTTCCCTGTACTGAAAACTCGAGAGGGAATAGCCCGCCGATTTATCGGAAAGGGTGTTCCTCACCGTTACCTCCACCTTTTGCAATGTAGCGACGCCAATTTCACTGACGGTGACCTGCCAGGCATACTGAGAATAATCTCCAGTGAAATTGCCGCGATCCGAAAGGGGCATTTCCTTAGCTGATTCGATTTCCGCCATTTTACTCTGCGCCAGCAGGGAAAGCGTCGTTTCCTCCTTGATCCGATGGGCCAGGGCCAGGCTTTGCGCCAGGGCCTGGGCGACCGCCGCAACGACAAGAGCCAGGACCGTCAGGGCGATCATGATTTCGATGAGGGTAAATCCCCCTTGGTTTCTTCCGTTATTCTTCATCGGTTGCACTGCTTTCCTGCGAATCTTCAATCGACTCCTCCTGAATCTGAACCGCCTTCATAAAGGGAAGAACCGTAAGGCTCACCGAGAGGTCGTCCCGGTGGAGATAGATAACGGCAGACTGGGCATAACCCTGTCCCGAGAACAGGATCTGCGATTCTCCTGTTTTCCGTATCTCCCCGCTGCCGCATCGGATGCCGGTGATGCGGACACCCTTGGGAAGCGTCCAGACGGAATTGCCGGAGCGATCCTGCGACTCGGCCGGTTCGGATCTGCGGCATGTCCAGAGAAGGCCCTTTTCAAGATCCACATGGAGGGTATAATCCGTCTGCTCTCGCGAAGCCTTGTTCCGGCTTTCCTCGATGCGCTCCGCCAGTTTCCTCGCTTCCGTCCAGACAGGGTAGGCCGACAGGGTATCCTGCAGGGACGGAAGGGCGATCAAGAGCATCGCGCTGACGAGCGCCAGAACGACGATCAGCTCGATGAGGGTATAGGCCCGGTTATTCACTATCCCAATTGTTCAGATCCTTGTTTTTCCCTTCCCCCCCCGGCTCGCCGTCGGCGCCGTTGGAACTGATGTCGTATTCGCCATGGGTTCCCGGCTGGATATAAACATAGGCATTGCCCCAGCCGTCCACAGGGACCTTTTTCTTTTCCAGATAGCCCCCCTCCCGCCATGCCTTCGGGAGCGTTCCTGTTTTCGGGGCTTCAACGAGCGCCTGGAGTCCCTGCTCCGTGGAGGGGTATATGCCGTTGTCGAGTTTGTACAGCTTCAGCGCCGCTTCAAGACCATCCATCTGCAGCTTGGTTTTTACCTGCTTGGCTTCCTCCGTCCGTCCCATCATCCGCGGCACAATCAATCCCGCGAGGATTCCAAGGATCACTAGGACCACCATGAGCTCGATAAGGGTGAAACCCGAATTGTTCTTTCGTTTCTTCTGCATGATTCTTACTCCTTCAATTTATTTCACAAGCTGATTCATTTCAAAAATGGGCAGCAGGACGGAAATCACGATGAACCCCACCAGGAGGCCCATGATCAGAATCATGACGGGTTCCAGCAGGGACATGAAAAAGGCGATGGCCGCGGCGGTTTCCTTCTCATAACTGTCGGAGATCCGGGTGAGCATCTCCTCGAGCTTGCCGCTCTGTTCACCAATGGCGATCATTTCCGTGGCCATTCGGGGAAACAATCCGCTTCTGGCCAGGGATGGAGCAACACCCTGACCTTCCTTGATGTCATTTCCCGCACTTTCGATGGCCTCGGCGATGAGGAGGTTTCTTGTAATGTGACGGGAAATTTCCAGGGCCGTAAGGAGCGGTACGCCGTGCTGGATCAAGGTGCCCAGCGTGGAAGCGAATCTAGCGACCGCCATTTTACGGTTCAGCTTGCCGAAAAAGGGGATCTGGAGGAGGGCGTGATTCCACAGCCGTCTTCCTTTTTCCGTCCGATTGACGGCGAAACGGCCGAAACCGGCGGCAGCCGTGACAAAAATCAGGATCAGCCACCAGCTGTTGCGCAGGAACGCACTGAAAGAGATCAGCAGGGCCGTGACAGCCGGCAGAGACTGGTGCATCTCCTCAAAAACGTTCGTGATGCTCGGAATGACAAAGGTGACGAGAAAAAAGAGAATCAACGTGCCGAAGAGGAACATCAGAATCGGATAAGCGAGGGCCGCCCGGATTCTCCGGACAAACTCCTGCTGTTTTTCACTGTAATCGGCGAGTTGCTCCAGAACGACGGGCACCGTCCCCGAAGCCTCTCCCGCTCGAACCATGCTGACGTAAAAGGGAGAAAATATCCGGGGGAATTGAGACATACTGCCGGAAAGGCTGTTCCCCTCGACCACATCCTTGCGTATCTGGGTGATGATGGATTGTAAGGCCTGGTTCTCCGTTTGCGATTCCAATACATTCAATGTCTGGACAAGGGGCATGCCTGCGGCGAGGAGCGTGGCCAGATGGCGGGTGGTTACGGAAAGTTCGCCGGTGGAAACCGGCTTTCCAAAGGGCAGCGTTTTCCGGTTCCGGGCTTCCTGAGTTCCGCCGGCGATTTCCCTGCATTCCATGGGAAAGGCGGAGGACTCCCGCAGTTGCTGCCTTGCGGCGGCGGCGCTTGCCGCTTCAAGGATGCCGTCAATCCGTGTGCCGTTCTTATCCATGGCGATATATTCATAAACAGGCATGATCGTTCCAAAGGTTTATTTCAATGTGATTTCTGTTTTCCGGAAAAGCGGAAATCTGCTCAAGCGACGGGAACAGGAGCCGTCCGTTTCCTTGAGCGGGTTTTCAGAACGCGTGTGACGCGCAGGACCTCTTCAAGGGTTGTGTCGCCCGATTTGACCTTTTCGGCTCCATCCTCCAGCAGGGTGATCATGCCGCAGTTTTCCACGGCCGCCTGGCGGATCGAATTGGCGTCTGATGTCTTAAGAATCGTTTCCTTCACGCTTTCGTCCATGTACATGATCTCGGTGATGGCCGTCCTGCCGTGGTAACCGGTGTTGTTGCAGGCTGCACAACCCCCTTTTCTAAAAAGCCGTTCCGCTTCCGCGATGTCTTCGGGCAGACCGTTGTTGCTCAGGTACTGTCTGTCCGGCAGGTAGGGCTGTCGGCAGGCGGGGCACAGAACACGGACCAGCCGTTGAGCCACGACGGCGAAAACCGATGAGGTGATGAGAAAGGGTTCAATGCCCATGTCGATCAACCGGGTTACGGCACTGGCGGCATCGTTGGTATGGAGTGTGGACAGGACCAGGTGGCCGGTAAGGGAGGACTGGATGGCGATTTCCGCCGTCTCCTTATCCCGGATTTCTCCCACGAGAATGACGTCGGGGTCCTGTCGGACGATGGAACGCAGGCCGTTGGCAAAGGTCAGGTCGATTTTCGGGTTGACCTGGATCTGGGCGATGCCGTCGATTTGATATTCGATGGGGTCTTCGATGGTGATGATGTTGATTGCCGAATTGTTCAGATGCGAGAGCATCGCGTAAAGGGTCGTCGTTTTCCCGCTTCCCGTGGGGCCGGTCACCAGAATGATGCCGTAGGGGATCTGGGTCAGGCGGTTGAACGCGCCGATGCTCTGCTTGTTGAATCCGAGATCGGTAAATTGAAGCAGAGACTGGTTCTTATCCAGCAGCCGCAGAACCAGGCGTTCACCGAAAGCCGTCGGCAGAACGGAGACGCGCACATCCACGCTTCGCTCCCCGATTCGGGCATCGATTCGTCCATCCTGGGGTAGCCGTTTTTCGGCAATATTCAGCTTGGCCATGATTTTTATCCGGGAAACGAGGGCGGCGTGAATCCTGCGCGGCAGGTCCATGGCGCCGCTTAACATCCCGTCAATGCGGTACCGGACCTTCAGGGAACTCGAGTAGGGTTCGATGTGGATATCGCTGGCCCGTTCCCGGATCGCGCGGGAGAGGATCAGGTTAACCAACTGGATCATGGGCGCTTCATGCGCGTCATCCAGGAGATCCCCTGTTTCCTCGATCTCCGAAAGGATCTTGTCATAAGACTCGTCGTTGAAGGTTTGGACGAAGGCATCGACGGGATCGTGACTGAGATCGTAAAGTGAATCGATGGCGGTCAGAATGGCGGATTCCGGAGCGAGAACCATGGCGATCTCGGATTTCTGCAGCCGTCGTTTCAGATCATCGACCGATTCGAAGAGCATGAGGTCGTTGATCGCAATGAACGTGGCGTCCTGTACTTCCAGGGGAACGATCCTGTGACGCTTGAGAAACTGCAGGGGAACCGGACCCACGAATCCGGCAGCGGCGATCTCCCCGGGCATTTCTTTCCAGAAGGGAAGATGCAGGGCGGCGGCCTGGTTCAGGAGCCTCTCCTCTTCCGGATTGCTGGGAACTTCCGGGACTTTAGAGGAGACGGAAGATATGTCGATTGCCGTGGTTGTCATCATCACTCTCAGGGTTTTGCTTTCTGCTGACCGGGTGAGAGAAGGTCGTTCTTCAGTTTTTCTATATGGTCGTTTTTTTCCTGGTAGATCCGGCCTGCATCGGAGGAATTGCGGACCACGCGGGGCGTTATGAAAACATACAGGTTCGTTTTTTCACGACTGTTAGATCGGGATTTAAAGAGCCAACCCAGCAGAGGGATATCACCCAACAGAGGGACCTTGTAAGTGCCGGTTTGTGTGCTGTCTCCGATCATCCCACCGATGACCATGGTCTCGGCGTCCTTGACTATCACGGTCGTGTTGACGGTCCGTTTAAGGGTGGTCGGCCGCCCGGAAGTATCTTCCGATGTCAGCTGGCTTACCTCCTGGGCGATCTTCATGCGGACAAATCCCTCGCTGCTGACATGCGGTGTGATCTTCAGGTTGACGCCGACGTCCCGGTATTCATAGGTGCTGTAATCGCGGTCCGTTGTGGAGGTCTCCTGCCGGGTCATATAGGGAACGTTCTTGCCGACCTGGATCTGAGCCTCTTCGTTGTCCATGGTCAGAAGCTGCGGTTTGGAGAGGATATGGACATCCGTATCGTTCTTAATGGCCTGGATCATAGCGCCGATATTCGCGAATGTTGTTCCGCCGATGGTGATTCCCTCTCCAAGCAGCCCAAAGGCAAACCCTGTCGCATAATCGGTCATTTTGTCCGGCAGGATCTGATAGCCACCGGATGTACCGGCGCCTCCGGAACCGATTTGCCACATACCTGTTCCGGTACTGCTGTTGACCTTCTTCATGGCGCGCCACTCCGTGCCGAGACTCAAGTCCTTGGAAACATCGACCTCCATAATCAGGGCTTCGATGTAAACCATCGGACGGGGGGCATCCAGGTGACGAATGAGTTCTTGAAGCAGTCTGTAATCTTCTGCTGAGGCCGTGATCACCAGGGCGTTGGTGGCCTTGTCCGGCAGGATCTGGATATTCTTTGAAAGGGCCAACCGCCCCTTTTCGGTTCCCGGCGAGGCACTTTTCGGGTAAAGATTGAGAAGCGACTTTGCCAGGTCTTCCGCATTGGCATTCTGCAGGGGGTAGACATGAAGGGTCGCGGTGCTTTTCTGCAGTTCGCCATCGAGGGCGTCAATAATCTTCATGAGCCTGGCAATGTTGGTCTGCACATCGGTAATGATCAGCATGCCTGAAGGCGGATAGGACTGGACGATGCTTTGACGCGAGACCAGGGGATCGAGAACCTTCTTGACCTCTTCGGGGTTTCCATAGCTCAGTTTGACGATCCGGGTGACCAGCCGATCCTCCGGTCCGCCACTCTCTTCCTGCGTAAGGGTGGCGATGCTCTTTTCCCGGGCATCTTTCAGGGGAAGGATCTTGATGATATGACCTGTGGGGACCGTCGTGTAGCCGTGGATTTCGAGAACGGACTGAAAGACCCGGTACGCTTCATCGGCCGATATCTGTTTTGGGGAAAAGACGGTGACATTTCCCTGGACCTGTTTGTCGATGACAAAGTTCTTGCCGGTCATTTCCCCGATTGCCTTGATAAAGGTCTGAATTTCCACATTGTCAAAGTCGATGGTCAGGTTCATCGAACCCTGATAATTAAGGGCCGGATTGGGGGGTGTCGTGGCTCCGGGTTGAGGATTTCCGGATGGTGCTGCAGCAGGAGGAGAATTTGGTAAGGGTTCTCCGGTTGCAGCAGCTGCCAGGAAGAGAACCAGAGAGATGGCCAGACAGCAGGCCAAATCTCTTAATGGTCTCTTGTGGTTTTCCCTTTTATAAGTCATAGAATTTCATCCGGAACCTGACAGTGTTTTTTAAACTCTTCCAATCCAGAAGGGCTTACTTCTTTCGAAAGGTGACCTTGATGGTGTGATTCGCTGTAACGTTGCTGAACGCATAAGAAGTCGGTGTCCCTGCTTTCACGTTGTCAACCAGGACACTGTAGATTTTGTAGCCGGTTTTGGGCGTTATTGCATAGGTTTGACTGCCGCCGGAAGAAAGAGTAACCGTTCCGGAAGGAGTAATGGAACCGCCGGATGTGTAAGTGGCGGTAATGGTATATTTGGCCACGGCCGCGAAGGTCACTGCGATGGTGTGATTTGCTGTGACGTTGCTGAAGCTATAAGAGGTAAGCGTCCCTGCACTGGCGCCATCGACCAGTACGCTGGAGACTGCGTATCCGGAATCGGGGGTTATGGTGAAGGCTTGGCTGCCCCCGGAGGAAACAGAAACCGCTCCGGAAGGAGACATGGAGCCATTGGAACCACAGGAGCCTGTTATCGTATAGGTCGTGACCGGGGCATTGTAGCTGACTTCATTGGAATACTCACTGTACAAACCCGCACTGTTGTATGCTTTGGCCGCATAATAGTAGGTTGTTCCCTCCTGAAGGCCTGAGATGTCGACACTGTTGAGATTACCTACGTCTAAGGTCTCGGTATAGCCTCCGGAGGAAGTTCCGGAATACACCACGTAACCCGCTAGGTCAGTCTCCGTATTCTTGTCCCATGTCAGGGTGACATTTGCCGCATGACCTGAACCGGGACCGATAAGGAGTAGACAAAGGAACAGGACGGCGAAAAGACAGCGAAACATAATTTGAGAAAAAATGTTATGCTTATCCATCCCTCTGAAAATATTCTTTTTTTCTTTCATGACACGACTCCTTGGAAAGTTTTTTTACTTTTAAAATGACCTCGTCATCAAAGAGGTCTCCTCTGAGCATTCGACTCACTCAAGGGTCGCTCTGCAAAAAAAGTACCGGAGTCATGAGCTGGCCGCCCAAAAAAATGAGTGGAATTTGACAACCCTTTGGGACTGATTTAAGGGTCAGTAAATCCCTGCCATAGCTCTTCCGGGGATGAGTAGGTATCCGCAAGGAAGGGCTTCAGCTGGTCCAAAACCTGTCACGTATTATTTCTGGAATGGTGGCAAATGCAGGGAGGATTTATTCGGGAGAGAACAGAACGACGATCGTGTGGTTTGCTTTGATGTCACTGAAGGTGCAAGAGGAAGGTGTGCCCTTGTTAACCCCATCGACCAGAACACGGCTGATTTTAAAGCCGGTCGAGGGCCTTATTTGAAAGGTACAGGTACCCCCGGCGGAGACGGTAACTGATCCGGAAGGATAGATGGACCCACCGGTGCCGCTTGTAGGATCTGCAGCCGTGCTGTAAGTGGAGATAGAACTGGAGGTGATGGTATATTTTATCAGAGCGGCCGGAGCCTTGTAGCTGACCTCGTTGGAATAATCGCTATCCAGGCCTTCCCCATTGTAAGCCTTAACGGCATAGTAGTGGGTTTTCCCATCATTAGAAACGGAGACTGCACAACTGTTCTCGTTACTTTTTGTATAGCAGATGGGATCTTCCACATAATTTCCGGAGGAGGTTCCGGTATAGACCTTATAGCCTGCGATGTCTTCTGATTCCGCATTCAAATCCCATGTCAAAGTGATGATTGTCGAATAACCGGCGCCGGGCAAAAAAAGGAACAGAGCAAGAAAAAGGAGAGCGAAGAGGAAGCGGTACCGGATCTGCGAGGAAGCATGTTGCCATGATCTGGAGCGCTTCTTTTTAACGTTCATGGTGTCTCTCCTTTGAAAAAGCATCGCCAATGGAGCTTTCTTTTTTCAGACCGCAACTATAAAGGCAACACTTATTTCAACTTCGCGCCCATGTCAAGAAGCGATTTCAGTTGCCTGAACAAGGGGGATACTGTCTTGCGGAAGTTGTCTGATTTCGGGAAATGGGGCGAAAATGCCCGCAAAAGGCGAAAAATGGTTCAACAATTTATTTGATCAAACCGTTTTCTCAATGAATTCTGAAATGGCGCCGAAGTACAGATCAGGGTGTGTAAAAATGATCGTATTGTGATCTGAATTCGGAATGATGAGGAGACGCTTTTTACAGGACCCCAAACCTTCATAAAGGTTTTGGCCTTCCTGAAGCGGAACAAGAGTGTCCCGATCGCCGTGGATCACAAGCGCAGGCAGGAAAATTTTTCCAACCAACTCCGAAGCCTCTTTCCCGATCTGTTCGATCAGGCTTTGCTCTTCAAGAGGGGGAAGGAAGAGATGGCGCAAGATGGGAAGAATGCTGGTGAACCCGCTCTCCAGAATGATGCCGTTTATCTCGTCAGGGTGGGAGGCGGCAAGTTCAAGAGCGGAGAGGCTGCCCAGCGATCTTCCCATGATCCAGAGCTTTCCGGCATATCCTTGCCGGGAAAGTTCCTTGCGGACCGCGGTAAAGATCGGGTGACAATCCTCCAGCATAGTCCCGAGAGAGGGCATCCCGGAACTCAACCCGTAACCTCGATAATCCGCTACAACCAGATTGATTTTCTTCTGCAAATAGAACGGCGCAATCTGATCATAGTCACTGGCAATCTCCCCATTGCCATGAAAATAGAGAATCCATGGATTTCCGGCATCCACGGAATAAAAGCGGCAGGAGATGAAAATATCGTCAGCCGCCTGGATGATGACATCAGATGCGTAAGACGGGCAGGGATCAACACCCCTGCGGGGATAAAAAATAAAGGCCAGTAACTCGGGATCTCTGTCAAATTCCTCGTAATTCGGCATAGGCTTCTTTATAAGCTGGTGGTTGGGAGAAGACGCTATCCTTTTACCTTTTTAAGGCAATCATCCTTCCACAGGCAATCGTTTCCACATTCCTCTTTGGTTTGAAAACAGGGCTGATTTCCTTCCCGGATCTGGATATCCCGGATCAGTTCCTGCTTTGAGCGTCCTACTCTGGTATTGATGCCCCAATATTTTGCTATCTTTCTTATCTCCTGTATTTTCATCTTTATTTATCTCCTTTTTGCTGGATAGTGAGTTGAGATGACCCCCTAATGTCGCACATAAAACTTCCCGGAAACAAAAAAGCAGCATTGTTGCATGGCTTAATTTGCTTCTAAATTAGCGGAAATACACTGGGATGTCAAATAGAAACTAGGACCCGACGCTTCTCGGGAGTCTTGTAGCCTTGATCTGATGAAAATGTTTGACAACCAACCCCTGCCTTCGTATTTTAATGGATGATTCCAATTCCGCATCAATGGGTTATCTTTATTTGCTTTATATGAAAATACTCATAACTAGCTGTTTTCTTATGGATATACTCAATCCCGTTATGATGATCAGCTTGGATCGTAATTTTTATATTCGTGATCTCCATAAAGGAGCCGACAATTCGTTGTGCCCAGCTGAACGGTCATGTTAGTTCACGCGCTCTTGGCTTCAGTTCTTAATCGACCTCTGGAATGTAATGACGTATGTTATTATTTGTTCTTGACTATCATATTGCTTGCGGAACCAGATTGTAACCCAACGATTTAGCTTGCTTTCGCAAGTGAGATATTTTCTGTGATTTGTTTCTCTGGGCCAGATAATCCTCTCCGAGATCCCGAAACTCAGCGCCATTCTTGATGACATGATAAATTCCGAGCAAGATCCTGTGGGCAATAGCCACAATCGCTTTCTTGGCTCCACGGCGGGCTTTGAGTCGGTAGTATTTATCTTTGAAGTAGGACTTTTTCTTCTTGATGGCCGCCCACGCCACCTCGATTAAGATGGTTTTCAGATGATGCTTTCTCACAGGACTTTTGCCGCTCTTTCTCTTCCCGGCGCTTTCATTATTGCCGGGGCATAATCCAGCCCAAGATACAAGGGCCTCTCCTGTGGAGAACTCTTTCAGATCGGGACCCAGCTCAGCCAAAATCTCACGAGAAGAAACATCGGCGATGCCCGCAGCCTTCTTCATCCGATTCAACAACGCATTTTGATCCGTCATCAGATGTCGGATCTGTTCATCAAACAGGGATATCTCCGCCTCAAGCAGGTCAATTGTATTCAGAAGCCGCTTCAAGAGAAACCGATGATGATCCGAAAAAAATCCCTGTATGGATCGATATAACTCTTCTTCCTTGCCTTTAAGTTTGCCTCGGACGCAACACTTGATATCCGCCAATGTCAATGACGCTCGATCAGAAACAAGTAAATTCATCAGATTTCGCCCCGTTACCCCAAATAGATCCGATACCACCGAATCGATCTTGATATTGGCCGACTCAAAAAGCTTGTGTGTCCGTTTCCGGTAATCTCCTACCGTATGGACGTACTTCTTCCGCAATCTCGTCAGATCCCGCCACTCCCTCACCTCCTTGGGGGGGATGAAGCTGCTTCGCAGAAGACCATGACGCAATAAACCAGCAAGCCACTTGCTGTCACCGATATCCGTCTTTCGACCGGGAACGTTCTTGATGTCACGAGCATTAACCAAGACAACCTGAAGCGCATCCTCCAAAACATTATGCACCGGCCGCCAATATATTCCCGTACTCTCCATGGCCACAACGGGGCATTCATGATCAAGCAGCCATGACCGCAGTCGCATCAAATCGTCTGTGAAAGTCCCAAATACCTTGATGTCATATTGATCGGTTCCATCTTTGTCCACATAAATAACGCAGGCCGATATGCTCTCCTTATGGACATCCAAGCCGCAACAAATGGGGTGCACTGTTCCAATAATTTTGCTATCTTCACGCTGAGTCATGGTCTTCCTCCTGATTAAAAGTTTCTGGCGAAATTCTTTGGTCAGTGGATTACCGTGACTCACTCCTGTATCGCAACAGCAATATTTTCATCCTTCGTTGTGCCCGTGCCGGGCATGGTGGTTAGTCAGAGGAGATAAAGGATGAAAGGACGAGCCAGCTGGATTGTGCTTGGAGGAATGGTGTTGCTGTGCCTTGGATTCTATGGTCATGCCTTATCCGCGCCGAAAGGAGGAATAAAGATGAAAATATTCAGTTCCGCTTTCAAAGAAGCTCAGAAAATTCCGTCGAAATACACCTGCGATGGACAGGATGTTTCCCCGCCACTGGAGTGGGAATCTGTTCCGGACAGAACGGAAAGTTTTTCCCTGATCTGTGATGACCCGGACGCGCCCGGGGAGACATGGGTTCACTGGGTAATTTATGACATTCCGCCAGACATGAAGAAGCTTGAGGAGAATGTCCGACCGGAGCGGGAACTCGAAAGTGGCATCCGGCAGGGAAAGAATGACTGGTCGAGAATCGGTTATGGTGGGCCCTGCCCGCCTGGCGGGACCCACCGGTATTTTTTCAAACTGTATGCGCTGGATGCGAAATTGAATCTGAAACCGGGAGCGACCAAGGATCAATTGCTGCAGGCAATGAAGGGGCATGTCCTTGCTGAGACGCAGCTGATGGGGAAATATTCGCGGCAGAGATAAAAACAAACGGGAAAAAATTTCCCTGATGTGATAGAAATCACGAAGTATAAAACTGTAACAGGCTGTTGAGAGAAGTGAATGACCTTGTAGCGATAAAAGAAAAAAGAAAGAACCGCTGCTTAGCCTGCGGGGAAACAATCCAGCGCGGCCGGAGGAAATATTGCTCTACGGATTGCCGGCAACGGTTGCGCAATAAGCTTGATCTGCGCACAGGTCTGGTTCAGGCGTTAAACGCCCAGTATGCCACCTTTTATTTTTCTGAACTGCTGATCATAATGGACATGATTCCCTACAGCTCCCGCGAAATCTACAGTTTTTCCTTTCCCCGCAGCCGGGGTAAGAAGCCGGCCGATGATTTCAGCCGGATGGCCGATCATCTGGGCGAGATATGGTGGGCGGAACAGCGGCGGACCAATAAGAAATATCTGGCTTCAAAGTTCTTGCTGGAGCGGGCCGTTCGAAACACCTCTTCGGTGTCTTGTGTCAAACCCTATGAAGTGCGGACGCCGTCCATTCAAAAAAAGTCTCTTCAGCATCTCAACCTGGATTCCGGACAACTCAATCGTGGCGATCCACAGCAGGTCATTCGCAATGCCTACCGTCGGCAGGTTAAAATTCACCATCCCGATCTTGGTGGAGATGCGGACATGTTTCGAAAGATACAGACCGCCTATGAGTCTCTGACCCTCTGGGCCAAAAATCCAACCTTCGTCAAACGTCGCGGTTTTCCGGATAAATGGTTCTACGACGGAAACACGAACAAATGGCTGCAGCCCATATCTTTATAGATCGAAAAGGGCCGGCTATGAAACCCACGGGAAACCAAATCCTTGCAGAATTCTTTGATTGTTCTGTTAATATATTGAATGATTCCAAAGCCCTGGAGAAAATCCTCGCGGAAGGGATCGACGCCTGTCATCTCGGGCTGGTTGGCATGACCAGCCACTCTTACGATCCCATCGGGGTAACCTCCATCGCCGTCATTCGTGAATCCCATGTGGCGATCCATACCTATCCGGAAGCCCGTCACGCCTCCGTGGATGTCTTTACCTGTTCCCGGGGCAGCCATAAATCCATGGGCCTGCTGCATTATCTCGAAGAGAAACTGATGCCGGCAACCACGCGGATCGTTGAAGTATCCCGGGGAAATCCGCTTGAAGTGGCCAGGACCAATTGGATTACCGATGACAACAGCTCCGCTGGTTTCGATGTCCGGTACCGCATTGATGCGGAGCTTTATTCCGGGAGTTCCAGGTATCAGGATATCAAGGTCATCGAGAATCAGGACTTCGGCCGGATGCTCTTTCTCGATAATGATCTGCAGATTGCCGAACGGGATGCCCATCTCTATAACGAGGCCATGGTGAATCCTCTCCGGGAAAAGCAAAACGCTCTTTCATCGGTGGCGATTCTGGGTGGCGGGGATGGCGGGGTCCTTTATGAAGTCTTGAAACTGAATTCCGGCAGCGTCTCGGTCATTGATATCGATGAAGAGGTCATCGAAGTAGCGAAAACCTACCTCCGAAGTATCTGCCATTCCGCCTTTGAAGACAAAAGAACGAATGTCGTCATTGCCGATGTCTTTGAATTCCTCGATGGAAGCCACTCCTTCGAGGCGATGATCTATGACCTGACCATGCATCCGGAGTCCTTTATCGTCATGGATCGAGAGGCTTACCTGGACCAGCTTTTTGCGAAGATGAAGGCGGATCTGAAAAGCCGGGGATGCGTTTCTCTCCAGTGTGCTTCCGAATATGATTACAGTACAATCGAACTGGTGGAGAATCTTTTAAGGCGGCATTTTTCTTCCGTGAAACTGACCAAGAAGTTCATCCCCTCTTATGGCGGCATGTGGATGTTTGCCTCCTGCATCAAGATCTGAAAAGATTTGAAAATCTCCTCCAACGCTTTAATGAAAAAGGAACTGGAAAGCCGCATCTCCTCCGCGCCAAGGACTCCCGGCGTCTATCTCATGAAGGATGCCTCCGGCAAAGTCCTTTATGTCGGAAAGGCCAAGGACCTCAAAAGCCGGATTCGCGCCTACTTTGGGGGGACCGATTCCCGGGCCATGATTCCTTTCCTCGTTTCGCGAATTTCGGATCTCGAGTTCATCGTGACGGAAACGGAAAAAGAGGCCCTCATCCTTGAAAACAATCTGATCAAGGAACACCGCCCCCGATACAACATCTATTTTCGTGACGACAAGGCCTATTTCAATATCCGGGTGGATCTGAACGAACCCTTCCCCCGTTTTCAACTGGTCCGGCGTCCTCGAAAAGACAGGGCGAAATACTTCGGGCCCTATCCTTCCAGCGCCTCGGCCCGCGAAACCCTCCTGTTCCTGCAGTCTCTTTTTCCACTGCGGACGTGTCGGGATGCGGAGCTGAACGGACGCACTCGGCCCTGCCTGGAATATCAGATCAGGCGATGTTTGGCGCCCTGCGTCGGCCGCATCGATTCTGAAGATTATCTCCGGATGGTCCGGGACGGGATTGTGTTTCTCGAGGGGCGGGAGAAAAAGCTTCTCGGCGAGCTGAAAAAGCGGATGACTCAGGCAGCGGCAGAGATGAATTTTGAAGAGGCGGCCCGGCTGCGTGACCGGATCGGCGCTATTGAGCGGACCCTGGAAAAACAGCGCATGGTCTCAAGGACGGCAAAGGATCAGGATATTTTCGGTCTGTACCGGGAAGGCCCCCTCATCCAGGTTTGCGTTCTCCTGATCCGTTCAGGGAAAATTCTGGGGAGCCAGCCCTTGCCCGTGCTGAAATTTGAAGGGGAAACGAAAGACATGCTCTCTTCCCTGCTTGTGCAGTATTATGACTCCGCCACGGAGATTCCCCAGGAAATTCTGATTCCGTATTCTCTTGAAGACCAGGAAATCATGAGCGAGTATCTTGAGGAAAAGCGAGGGAAAGCCTTGTCGCTCCTCGTTCCCCGGAGGGGGCGGGGCCTGGAGCTTCTTCGGATTGCCCAACAGAATGCCGAGCATCGTCTGAAGATGGAACGAAAATCCTTCGAAGATCCGGAGGCGTCTCTGCCCCTGCTGATGGAAAAACTCCATCTCCGCCGCTTTCCGGAAAAGATCGAGGCTTTTGATATCTCCAACATCGGCGGCCGGCTTGCCGTCGCCTCCATGGTGACCTTCTGCGGAGGCCGACCCTGGAAATCCGGATATCGGCGTTTTCGCATCCGAACGGTTGAAGGGGCGGATGATTACGCCATGATGTATGAGGCCCTGAAAAGAAGGTATCAGACAGGGGGAAATATGCCCGACCTGATCGTTGTGGACGGCGGGAAAGGTCAACTGGCTGTCGCCTTATCCCTGTTGAAGGATCTGTCGATTTCGGGACTGGACGTCATCGGTCTGGCCAAGGAAAGGGCGGACGGCATCGTGTCCGGGGGAGGGGTCAATAAAAGCGAGGACAGGGTATATCTGCCCCATAAGAAAGAGGCGCTTTATCTGAGCCGCTGGCCTTCCGTGCTTTTCCTTCTTCAGCGTATCCGAGATGAAGCCCATCGCTTTGCCGTTTCCTACCATCGGCGTTTGAAGACGAAGAGCGATTTCCTTTCCCAGTTGGATGACATCCCGGGGGTGGGGGAGGTCCGCAAAAAGGTCCTTCTTCAGTATTTCGGGGATATTCAAAAGATAAAAACGGCTTCGATAGAAGAACTGGCTGTGGTGAAGGGAATCGGAAAAGAGATGGGGAAAAAAATTTTTTCCTTCTTTCACGAAGGGAAAGACGAGGCCCTGGAATGATTCCCTGCAGAACGCCTCAGCCTATTCTTTTCTCCCCCCATCTCTCGCAGTTCTGGAACAGATGAGGAAATCCCGGAAAGAGGTTACCGTGGACTCAACCGTTTGTTCATGCTATAGAAATTTTCAAAAAAAGAGGGGAAAAGCATGAAGATACTGGGGCTTGTTGGAAGCGTGCGTCAGTCCGGCAATTCGGAAATTTTGACCAAGGAAGCGCTTCTGGGTGCGGAAGAAGAGGGCGCCCAGGTCGAAATCCTGCGTCTGACCGATTATCACGTGGAACCCTGTCGGGGATGTGCCGCTTGTCTTCTCCAGGAAAGGGACTGTGTGATCAAGGATGATGCCAATTTCATTTTTGCCAAAATGGCCGAAAGTGACGGCATCATCGTCGGGGTGCCCTGCTATATCCTGGAGGCGACGGCCATTATCAAACAGTTGATTGATCGTGGATTTGCCCCCATGCAGCAGAACACGATGCGGGGAAAGGTCGGAGGCGTGATCGTTCCCTATGCCACCAGGGGCTGGACCCAGAATGTCTTTCAGCAGACCAATACGTGGCTGCTGGCCCTGGGGATCAAGGTCATCGACCAATTGCTTATTCATGTCCAAGGCCTCAGTGAAGCGCCTCTTATCCAGGATGCCCTGGAGAAATCCCGGAACCTGGGAAAGCAGGTCGTTCGGGCCATTCAAACGGGAGATGCCTCCTTCCAGGGCGAAGAAGGGATCTGTCCGATCTGTCACGATCGGAATATCCGGATCCTGAAGGATATGGAAACCGTCGAGTGCCCTGTCTGCGCCGTAAGGGGCAGTCTCAAAATCGAGGACGGCAGGATCCAGGTCATCTTTCCTCCGGAGGCCATTGCGCGGCACCGCTGGTCGGTGGAAAATCTCCAGCGCCATTTTTCCTATCATCTGAAGCCATCCAAGGATTTCTTCATCAAGACAAAGACGCAGCGGAAGGAAATGGCCCAGAAATACAAGGATTATCTAAAAAAGTCCTAGAGAGGGATCGAGGAGGCGTTTCATGAACTATCTAGTCAAGCTGAGATACTACCCCGGCGACGCCCTTCAGGCGATCCGGGAAGAGGACCTTCAGGCGCTTGCAGCCAAGGAGTCGCTTACGATCGGTCTGGAGAAAATTGAAGGGGAAATGACCCCCAAGGGTGAAAAAACCCTTGATAAAGATCTTGAAACAATAAGCCAGACCGTGATTTCGCTGGAGACCGATTCCGAGGATAGCCTGAAAAATGCCCTGCGGGGTGTGATCCGGAAATATCGTTCGCCCCGCACGGTCTTTTCTCTTTGGGGCAGCAATCAAGAGGGCGAAAAGGTCGCCTGGCGGATCATCGAGGAACTGGACGGCTGGTGGTGATACCAAGTTGCCTTCATTCGGCTGACGGCGTTGGCTTCGTCGTCGGCTCCTCGGCGTATCATTTATACGACTGCGTCGCCTCCTCCTTGCCGCCTTGTTATCCTTTTGAATGCAACTCGGTATGGAAATCACTTGTGGTCGCGCCGATGGGAACTGTACCATTCCATCCGATCGAGGGCCAGTGCCGCAGACTGTGGTGATGACAGGACGATCGGGCTGTAACGCTTGCCGAAATCGAACACTGAGCCGCGGATTGGCGAGTCAGGCACGTTGAGAATCGGTTTGCCCGTGGATTCCATGAGATCTGCCACGTGCAAAAGGAGCGAGTTCTCCCAGGGGATGAGCCCGGAAAACTCTCCGTCGGCGGTCTTGGCCCGGTCCTCTGTGGCGCTGGTGGGAACGCCCAGCAGGGAAAGCACGATCACCGCATCGACCGCGTCGCACTCAGTCACGGCCTTGAGAACCCGAGGACCCACCTCTCCGCCGGCGGAGGCCACGAGATCCAGCGGATTCCGCCTGCTCCAGAAGGGGGGAAGGATCGCATCGAGAGATGCATAGAGCTCAGCGGGCAGCTCAGCCAGCCTCAAACCGAAACGAGCGACTTCATCCGCCGCCCTGACGCCGGCTCCGCCTCCCTGGGTTATCAACGCGACCCGCCGCCCCCTGGGCAGTGGCAAGTAGGCAAGACAGGTCCCGAGGTCAACCACGTCCTGCACCGTGGTGCAGGTGACGACTCCCGCCCGCCGTGCCGCTGCCTCCCATACAGCCGCGGACCCAGCCAGCGCGCCGGTGTGCGATGCCGCCGCTTTGCTGCCGAACTCGGTCAGGCCGGCGCGAATCACTACAACGGGTTTGACCGCCGTGGTGCGCCGGGCGACATCCAGGAAGCGCTGTCCATCTTCAATGCCTTCGACATACATCATGACGCATGACGTGTTCGGATCGTCGCGCAGGTACTCAAGAACGTCCACCGCCCCGATCTGGGCCTCATTTCCCACGCTGGCGAACTTATCGATGCCGATTCCGCGACGCTGGCAGTTGTTCGTGGCCATGACCCCGAGGTTGCCAGACTGCGACACAAAGCTCAAATTTCCCTTGGGCGGATGGAGTGAGACGAACCCGACGGCATGCAGTTGGACCTCATTGGAGATCAGGCCCATACAGTTCGGCCCCATGAGTGTGACCCCACCCTCGGTGGCGATCCGGGCAATCTCCCGCTCGGCTTCGGCACCCGATGTGCCTGTTTCAGAAAATCCTGCGGCAATCAGGATGGCTGCCGGTATCCCCTTGCGGCCGCATTGTTCCAGCATGGAAGCCGCCTGCTTACTTCCCACGGCCAGCAGGGCGAGGTCGGGAGCCTCAGGCAACACCTCCAGGCTCTCAAATGCCTGAAGGCCGAAGAACACGCCTCCTTTGGCATTGACGGGATATACCTTTCCCGAATAGCCGCCGTCCAGGATATTACGCAGGGCCGAACCGCCCCACTTCGTCACATCCTGAGAGGTGCCCACGACGGCAATGGAACGGGGGGCGAGGAGTGCCCGCAAATTGCCCTTGAATTCACGTTTCGCCTGCTTCGGTGCAGGGGCAGGTGACAGAATGATCAGTGCATCGGCGGCGATCGGCTGATCGCCTTGAACAAGGACCGGGTTCACATCGATTTCGGCGATCTCGGGATGATCAAGGGCCATCTGGCCGATTGCCTGGAGGATCTTTTTGAGGGCCGTCCGGTCCACAGGGGGATAGCCACGGAAGGAACCGAGCAGGCGCCTGGCCTTGATCAGGTCCGGCAATTCCGCCGCGTCCCGGTCGTCAACGGGTGCAAGAGTCAGAACCACGTCACCCAGGGCCTCCGTCAGCACGCCGCCTAGTCCAAAGGCCACCACCGGCCCGAACACCGGGTCGCGCTTCATTCCAACCATGAATTCCCGGTTTCCGGCGACCATCTGCTCTAGCAGCACAGCCTCCAGAGCGCCGGCGGCACGCTGCTCCAGCAGGTGGTATGTCGCGGTCACGGCTTCTGAGTCCTCGACGCCGAGTACAACGAGTCCGGCTTCGGTCTTGTGATGAATGTCGGCGCCGATTCCTTTCATCACGAGCCTGCCCCCGATCCGCCCGGCGGCGGCGACGGCCTCGGTTTGGCTGTTCACCAGAACGCCAACCGGGACAGGGATGCCGTAGGCCGCGAACAGGGCCTTTGATTGCCACTCATCCAGGGCCGATTTTCCACAGGCCAGGGCCTCCTTTATCAAATTTGCGGCTGCAATGCGGCCGTTCGTCTGCAATGGTTCATCCATAGCGTTTTCCCTGTCTCCTTGAAATCCAGCAGGCGCCACCCAGGGGGCACTTTGTCAAATTCAAGGGAAGTCTTAAAAGATGCCGAACTGGCAAGGTTTGATCCGTATCTCCAGGCATTCACAGGCTGCGGAAACATCCATCGGAGGGATATTTCTTCCTTCCGCGATGTGCCAAGCCATCGCACAGGACAGGCAACCATTCTGTAAAGCCTGCCGTATCTCTGCGGCCATTTCCGGGGGCACCGTCGAGGCGGCTTGAACGATCTTGTTCTCAGGGTGAATACATCCCAAAATCCCCAATGGGCATTTGCCGAGATGGATTCCCCTCTGGTCAAGCATTCGGCCCACTGTCAATCTCGATTCACCAAGCTCTTCCGCAATTTGCATGGCCTCTGCACAACTTATTGTGCCGTCCTTGGCAAAGCGTGCAATTGCTTCTTCAAGAGCGGGTTTATTTACCATTTCACTTTTCCTGTCGGGATTTTTCATGCCTGCTTATCCTCCGAGTCATCAAAAACTATTCGGCTGTCATTAACTTCCGACCATTGTTTGATCATCACAGGGTAAATTTTCCGGATAAATGAAGAAGATCAAAAAAACGTGATCCTGACATCATCGAGGACATGGGCCTGATGCTGAAGCTAATTTGATTTCGATGTTTTATAACGCATCATAAGACAAACGGCAATAAAAAACCCGCTGTTTCTGGCGGGTTCTGTTCTGGGCAGATTAACACTTATAAATCTCTGTTACCTGCCCAATTTATTCCGACCATTTTCAGTTGAAGTTCATTCATCCCTCAGGAACCCAAGAGCGTGCCGGAAATGTATTGGCCCCTACCATCCCAATCTTAGATTGATCTCCTGGGCGATCCCCTTGAGCAGTTCTCCCTCTTTCGACAACGATTCTTCTGATAACTGATGCTGCAGTCCTACGATCCAGATTGCAGCCTGGATTTGACGGTTACGTGGTTTGATGGGCACACCCGCAGCCACCATCCCCTCTACATACTCATCTCTGTCGAAAGCGATTCCTTCTCTGCGAACCTTGTCGATCAACTCGATGTAGTCGCCTTTATCCGTGATTGAACGGGGGGTGAATTTCTCCAGAGTGGTGTTTCCAATGAGTTCCTCCACTTCGGCCTGGTCGAGCAAAGACAGCATGGCCTTGATTCCCACCCCCCCGAGAACAGGCATCTGCATGCCAATTGCTGAAGACAGGGTAATCCCGTGGGCCCAATCCGCCTTGTCAATCAGGACCGTTCGTAAATGGGACCGTATTCCGAGGAATGCCGGAAGTCTTGTTTCTTCATTGATTCTTTCCAGGTAAGGATGGACGACATGGAGCAGTCTGGAGCGTTTGCTGGACGTACTGCCCAGAATGAAAAACTGGGGCCCGAATCCAAATTTTCCGCCACCCAGGTCATCAAGTACCTTCAGGTCGACAAGGGTATAGAGGAGATTGAATACGGTACTTTTGTTCAGCGTCAGTTGTTTGGAAATCTCACTGATTCCAAGATAATTGTCGGTTTTTGAAAACAGATCCAGAATGGCGAAGCATTTTTCTATGGCCGGCACGCTTTTATAGGCGGGGGGCATAAGAACTCCTGAATGTTTTATAGGCAGAACACTTGTTTGCTTTATGGGGGTTAATGGCTTATGCCAATCATAACACAATATGTCAAGCAGTTTCTTAAAGAATCAATTAATGATGGTTTATTTAACACAATAGGAAAAATCTTGGATCAGAGGAGGGTTTAAGTTAGCAGGAAAAGCTGGATAGGATATTTAAGTTATGAAGCGGCTAAATGACAAATCTGAGGGGTGGCATCGATGTAAAAGACATTCAAGGTGTCATGTTATGAAGACTATCGTATCATGTGGCTTCCTGAATTGATGGCGGAAAGGCGCCAGGGATTGTTCCCTGCTGATCGTGTAAAGGTCCAGTATTCCGTCAACTTCACGTGTTCCGTCTCCCTTCCGGCGACGACTTCGCCACTTGACTCGTCTACGGTATAATTCACCATACTGACATTGAAGCGCACGGTAATAAAAGTTTGATTGCCCTTCTGCCAGACTTCGGTAATGTCCAGAGAACGTACAGCGATGTCGTCCAGTTTGTTGATCCTCTTTTGCACCCGCAGTTTTTCCGCATCCTGCTGCATGGCCTCGTAGATTTCATCCGTCAGCAGGTTGCGGGCGCCGGACAGATCCCGGTCAGTCCAAGCGTCCTGAATCTGTAAAAATTTCTCCAGGACGGCATCCTTGAAGCGCTTTTCTGTGAACGAACAATCCATCTCCCGGATGACGTTCAGTTTATCGTCTTTGCCACCCACCCCGATTGGGATGCCCTCCCACGTATCGTATTGCCGCAGGCCCCCGTAGGCCATGGGCGAATCGGGTGCGGTTATTTCCCCCGCCTGCATCTGTTTCGTGAGAAGCCGGTACATCCAGAAAAGAAGGGCGCCCAACAGGATGATATCCATCAGTTCGCGTTATCGAAGACTTTTGGCCACATGTTTAGCCATCATTAACTCCCACCCATTGTGTTATCTTTTCAAGGCAAATAATTATATATTCTCAGATGACTTGATTCCATTAAAGATCACTTCACATATGTCACCATAATTTTCCAGGAGATCATACGCTTGGTCCTTGAGCACCCATTTGGTGACCCTATATTCCAGCATGCCCAGCAACAGTGCCTGGATGACTTCTTCATCTATGTCTTTTCTAAAGAGGCCTTCCTCCTGACCCTGCCGAATGATTTCGAGAGTTTTATCGGTGGCTCTTTTCAATTGGAGAGAGGTTTTTGAGTTGTAAAAATTCTTTTTTACATGCATCTCAAGCATCAAGCTTCGGGCATAAGCCGGATTTGTTTTGAAATGAAAGAGGTAGAACCAGGTATATTTTATGAGCTTATTGAAAGCATCTTGAATGCCTTCAAGTTGGAACTCAAGCTCCTCACAGAATTCTTCTATCTTTTGTGCCGGAATTGCAAAGAAAAGGTCTTCCTTGTTCTTGAAGTAGAAATATATCGTCCCTTCGGATATGTTTGCCTTCTGGGCGATCTCAGTAATACTGACTTCATGGAAATTGCTGTTGCCGAAGACGTCAATCGCTGCTTCAATGATTTGTTTTCTTCGTAAATCTTTCTTGTTAATCTTTGCCAATTTAAAACGCCTCTGATACGTTATGGTCTACTAATGGTTTAATATGTCTCGTTGAGGAACGATTTCCCCACCGTAATATTCGAAAATGTCCCTTCCCGCTCCGAGCGCTAGAATTGGAAGTCCGGTCCGCACTGTCGATTAAATCCCGAGATCACGGATTATTTATTGAGAGTGAGCATTGCCCGTGTTGTGGAATTCTTTGGCAGTCAATCTCCAAACTCAATCAAGAAGAAATAAGCCCCGGACATAAACAAGATTCTGTCCATATCCGGGGCCGATGATGTTGCTTTTATGACTTATTCATTAACGGATAACGTCGATCATCTTCCAATAAGGCACGGACACCAGCAGGGAAATGAAGACCGAAGCAACGTAGATCATACCAAACTCGGCCACATGAGCCGGCGCCCACCCTCGTCCTTGAATCATCCCTTCAGCCATGGGAATCCAGGGTTGCTGGTAACTCAGCATGAAGAAGTTGATGGCGACTAGGTACGCCATGGTCACAACCAGGGGATGATAGCCGAAATCCTTGAAGAGCGGGATCAGCATCATGATGGTCAAGGCACAGGTCGTGAAGCCCCAGGGGACGTCTATGAACCGAATAAGCATAAGCCCCGCAGTGATGATCAGCATGAACAGCAGGGGCGCGCCCGCTACGGACATGATAGGTCCCTTGATCAGGGGACCAAACCATGCGGAGATTCCGGAAACCCCGAAGATGGGAGGCAACGCGACTGCAACACCGAAGAAGCAGACCACATCCCAGTTTATACCGGTGCTGATCTCCGGACCGGCAATGATACGTAAAATGATGAGAAGAAACAGGGCGCCCAGGGCTGTTGCCGGGGTGGGAATCCCATGGATCTTTTCCGTGGAAAACATAATCAGCGTTAGAAGCAGGATAATCAGAGTAATGAGTTCATCCTTCGACAGAGGTCCCAGTTTTTTGTATTCCTCCTTGAACATGTCGGCCGAAAAGCAGATGGCTTCTTTCGGTTTGGCAATGAAAAAGGCCAAAACAACATACACAATCGTAATCACAAGCCAGGGCAGGGCCAGAATACGGAACCAGTCGTCAAAATTGCACATGGCTTTAATTTCCGGGGGGAAAAATCCCTGCATGATCGGTCCAAACAGAGAGCCGGTCAACCAGCCGGTACCGGGAATGACGGCCATTCCCCACGCCAGGAGGCAGATATAGGCCGAACCCTTGGAGCGGAATTCCAACTTGCATGCTTCTACAATCCCGATGGCAATCGGGACGACAATGGCCACCCGCACGGTAATGGAAGGCGTCAGGCAGGAAAGGGCAACGCCGATCACCAGCCAGCTTATCGCCAATCCCAGCCAACTCGCCGGGAAGGTTTTCAATACCAGATAGGCGATGCGTTTGCCCAACCCCGTTTTCTGGAGAACAAAACCGAAAAACAGTGCGGGGATCAAGGTCCAGACGGCGGACGACGTAAACCCGCCCATGACGACCCCATAAATCTGCTGCGGTGACTTAAAGGGTACTTTACCCGGAAAGACCAGACCGGCTTTAAAAGCAAAAAAAAAGTGCCAGAGTAACACCAAGGATGAAGGAAACCCCTGACATAAAGGGCAACATGCCGGGACGGAAGATCCACATCCCCAAGCCAAACAGAATAGTACCCATGACATAATGTCCCAAGGGCGATAACCCAGGTGCAAATGGCTGCGCCATCGCGATCAAAATGCCGAGGGCTGCAATTAATAGAAGTCCTAACATCTTACGATCTTGCAACATACACTACCCTCCTTTCTTAAAGAAACAATAGTAAGCTCATCAGGTCCGTTTTGGTTTTATCCCGTCGAAAATGAAGTCACAGATCTCACTGTAATTTTCCAGAAGGTCACAATTTCCCTCATTGAGCAGCCAGCGGGCGACTCTGTACTCCAGCACGGCCAGCAATATATCCCGTACGAGACATGCATCCCTGTCCTTTCTGATAAAGCCCTCTTCCTGACCCTCCTTGATGATTCCCAGAACGATGTCCGTAAACGCTTTGACCCTGTCAAAGGTTATGGCCTTTGAAAAACGCTTGCTAACGCTCATCTCCAGCATCAGAATCCGTGCATAGACCGGATTTGTTTTGAAAAAATAGAGATAGAACCAGATTATTTTTCGCAGTTTCTCTGGAGCGTCCTTGATTCCCTGTAAATGGAACTCAAGCCCCTTGCAGAATTCTTCTATCAGTTGCGCTGGAATTGAGAAGAAAAGATCTTCCTTGTTCTTGAAGTAGAAATATAGCGTCCCTTCGGCTATTTTTGCCTTTCGGGCGATATCCGAGATGCCGGCAGTTTGAAAACCGCTGTTGCCAAAGACTTCCAGAGCCGCCTGGAGAATCTGCTGTTTTCGCAAAACTTTTTTATTTAGCATGTTGAAGCACCTCTAAGAGGAAAACTGAGCCGAAATCCGCATCTTATTGGTTTGTCCGGGTGAACCAATAAAATGGAGTTTTGAGTTTATGCGCTGCAACAACAGGGAAAACTCGAAACTCCATTTTATCTGATCATGTTTATTGATCTATTAATCTTACAATCCTGTTTCTTTCACCAGTTGGCGAAGTTTGTAGCGTTGGACTTTGCCGGTTGCCGTCCGGGGCAGTTCCTTGGCATAATGGATCCACCGAGGGGACTTGTAGTGGGCGAGTTTGCCGCGGACCAGGTCCTGGATCTCTTTGGTGAGTTCCGGAGATGACTCATATCCTTCCTTGAGGACGACGTAGGCCATGGGTTTTTCCAGCTCATCCTTGTCCGCGGCGCCGATCACGCCGGCTTCGGCGACGGCGGGATGACCGAGAATCGCATTTTCCACCTCGACGGGGGAGACCCAGATTCCACCGGGCTTCAGCATGTCATCGGCGCGGCCGGCCCCCACAACGTATCCTTCCTCATCGATATAGAACTTGTCGCCCGTTCTGAACCACTCGCCGATGAAGGCGGCCTTGTTCTTCTCCGGTTTGTTCCAGTAACGGTCCGCCGTGCAGCCGCTCTTGATCCACATTTCTCCCTGTTCGCCCTGGGGAACTTCGTTGCCGTCCTCGTCACAGAGCTTACCTTCCACATTGGCCAGAACATGGCCTAAAGTCCCGAACTTCAGGTTTTCGGGGGTGCAGGACAGGTAGATGAAGCCGACGTCGGTGGAGCCCAGACCATCCAGAATGGATATGCCTGTTAATTCCCGCCAACGATCGAAGGTCACCCGGGGCAGGGCTTCACCGGCGGATACACAGGCCTTCAGGGAGGAGAGGTCATAATCGTATCCCTTGTCGATCAGGGCGATCATGGCCATGTAGGAACTGGGCACACCGTAATAGATCGTGGGCCTGTATTTTTTGATGACCTCGAACAGGGAATCCGGTTTGGGCATCCCTGGGAAGAGAACAACTGCTCCACCACTCAGGAGGACGGTGTCGAAGTTGTTGTTGCGGCCATAGGAGAAATACAGCTTGGACAGGCCGAAGGAGATGTCATCAACACCGGCCTTCACCACGTCATCGCAATGAGCGGTCGCATACATCAGGTCTTTATGGAGATGGATCACGCCCTTGGGCTGCCCGGTCGTCCCGGAGCTGTATTGCCAGAAGGCCTGATCGTTTTTGTTGACCAGAACCGTCTCCAGCTTGGGAGAGGCAGCCTTGGTGATCTCGTCGTAACTCAACTGGCCGGCTGCCGCCGGAGTTCCCACAACAATGAGGTGTTTCAGATATTTGAGTTCATTTTTTACTTCCAGAACTTTCGCCAGCACGGTCTCGTCAACAATCATGGCTTTGGCACGGCTGTCGTTGAGGTAATAGAGGTAATCCTTGGGAATGGCCATGGTGCTCAGCAAGACCGGGATGATGCCGGCCTTCATGGCACCCAGGATACCGCAGAAAAATTCGGGCCGGTCCGCCATGCTGAGGGCGACCCGGTTCTCCATCTCCAAACCCAGAGAGAGCAGTGCGTTGCCGATCCGGCAGGACTGTTCCGCAACCTGGGCGTAGGTGATCTTCTCCTCTTCGTAATAGATACAGATATTGTTGCCTCGTCCCTCATCAATATGCCTGTCCAGCAGGTAGCTTACGATGTTAAACTCCTCCGGGATTGCTTGCATTCTTAACATCCGTTTTACTCCTCCTCATATTTGTTAGTTGCTGGATTAAAGCGTTACGTTATTCCTCTGTGCGCCGGCAGGCGAAAGAAGGTCAGGGCGCCGTCAGCCCCATGGTCAAAACATACGCCGCCTGCAGGGCCTCGGTGGGACAGAGCGGGAAACACTTCCTGCAGGACATGCATTCCCTGGCGGCAATTTCCGGGATAAAACTGATCTCCTTGTGGATCCCCCGGTCCACGAAGCCGATGGCGCTCTTTTTCGCAACTTCGGCACAGTAGCGCACACAGAGACCACAATGGATGCAGAAAGACGGCTCCTTGCCGAAGCGGTTCCGATCCGCGCCATACTCCTTGGCCAGATCCTCCAGGACAAAGGAATCCGGCGCATGAGCCAGCAGGAGCTCCAGGATCATCTTGCGGATGCGGTCGATCTTCTCGGAGCGCGTCCGGACGACCAGACCCTTTTCCGCCTGGTAAACGCAGGAAACAACGAGCCTCGTCGAACCGCGGCTCTCCAGTTCCACGATGCAGAGCCGGCAGCCGCCGAAGGGTTCCAGCTCCTCGTGGTAGCAAAGCGTCGGAATGTAGATCCCCGCACCTCGGGCCACCTCTAGAATGGTCATCCCTTCCTGAGCCTTGACCTCTTTTCCATCAATCTGTAAAAGGATTTCACTCATCTTTTTTACCCCCTCTGACGATCGTTCTCGCTTCTTCCGCAATGGGAGGCGGCACCGGCTCGCCGGAGATCTTCCGCACCGCATTAAAGCGGGGGGGACATACTTCAAAGCAGGTCCCGCATTTCGTGCATTTCTCCTGGTCGATGATGCTGATCAGGTTTTTGCCGCCGTCGATTGCCTGAACGGGGCACTTCTTGACACAAATCATACAGGCCTGGCACTTTTCCGGATCGATGACGTAGGCGATCAGCTCTTTGCAGACAAGGGCCGGACATCGTTTCTCCTTGAGGTGCGCCTCATATTCATCCCGGAAGTATTTCAACGTGCTCAGGAAAGGGTTGGGAGCGCTCTTGCCCAAAGCGCACAGGGCGGCTTCCTGGGCGGTCTCCGCCAGTTGTTCCAGCAGCTCGAGGTCGCCCTCTTTGCCTTTCCCTTCGGTGATCCGGGTAAGAATGTTGTCCATCTGCCTCAGCCCTTCCCGGCAGGGGACACATTTCCCGCACGATTCATCGGTCAGGAATTTGATGAAGTAGCGGGCGGTATCCACCATGCAGGTATCCTCATCCATGGCAATCATTCCCCCGGAGCCCATCATGGAACCCGCCGCGGTCAGCTCATCAAAACCGACCGGTAGATCCAACAGCGCCTCAGGGATACATCCTCCGGACGGTCCTCCCGTCTGGATCGCCTTGAACTTCTTTCCGCCGGGGATGCCGCCGCCGATCTTGAAGACGATATCCTTAAGCGAAATCCCCATGGGAACTTCTACCAGACCTGTATTGGTGATCTTGCCCACCAGGGAGAAGATCTTGGTCCCCTTGCTGCTCTCCGTTCCAATGGAAGTAAACCAGTCGGCGCCTTTGTTGATGATCAGCGGCACATTCGCCCAGGTTTCCACGTTGTTCAGCACGGTCGGGTGCCCCCAGAGGCCGACGACGTTGGAGCGGACATACTTCGGTCGGGGTTCGCCCGCCCGGCCTTCAATGGACGTCATCAGGGCCGTCGATTCACCACAGACAAAAGCGCCGGCCCCCTGGTTCACGAACACCTTAAAACGATAACCGGAACCAAGGATATTTTCTCCCAGCAGTCCATAGGCCTCCGCCTGCTGAATCGCCAGGGTGATATTTTCTACTGCCAGGGGGTATTCGTGACGGACGTAAATGTACCCCTCCTGGGCGCCGATGGCATACCCGCCGATAATCAGCCCCTCGAGGACGGAATGGGGATTGCCTTCGAGGACCGCGCGATCCATGAACGCCCCGGGGTCTCCCTCGTCGGCATTGACAATGACGTATTTGACCGGATCAGGGGCATTGCGGGAGCCTTCCCACTTGACTCCGGCAGGAAATCCGGCGCCCCCCCTGCCGCGCAGATTGGCCTTTTTGACTTCCTCCAGGACCTGCACCGGGGTCATCGAACCCAGGACCTTTCCCAAGGCGGAATATCCGCCGTTCGCCAGATAGTCATCGATGCTCTTGGAGTCGATCTTGATGTTATTACAGATGACATTCCGTTCCTGATTCCGGTAAAAGGAGATGTCGTATTCATGGACCGCTTTTTCGCCCGTGGCGGGATCAACGTAGAGCAGGCGATCGATGACCTTGTTCTCCTTGATGGTCTGGGAGATGATCTCGGGAACGTCATCAGGCGTTACCTGGAGATAACAGATCTCCTCGGGATAGATCACCACGATGGGTCCTCTTTCACAAAATCCCGGACACCCCGTGCCCTTGGTATCCACAGTCGCCGTCAGGCCCTGTTTTTCAATCTCATCTTTAAACGCCGCGATGACTTCCGTGGCGCCGGAGGCCACACAACCGGAACCGGCGCAGATGGAGATACAGGGTTTGCCGGGATCTCTTCTGGATCGTATCTCTTGCCTGAAGTTTTCTAACTCTTCAGGTGAATTTAACCGCACCATAATTTTCCCCTACTCGTAATTTTTTAACACTTCGATTGTCTTGCTCGGCGTCGCCTTGCCGTAGACCTTCCCGTCGATTTCCATTACGGGTCCCAGGGCACAGCAACCCAGACAGTTCACCGTCTCCAGGCTGAACTTCAAATCCAGGTCCGTTTCCCCGGGTTTGATCCCCGTCGTCTCTTCCACCGTATCCAGGACACGCGTTGCCCCGCGGACATGACAGGCTGTGCCGAGACAGACGTGAACCTGGTGACGGCCTTTGGGGACGGTGCTGAAGACCTTGTAGAAGGTCGCCGCATGCCGGACCGTGGTGATCGGAATCTGGAGCTTTTCACTGACCCGTTCCAGCGCTTCCTTGGGCAGCCAATGATTTTCCTCCTGGATATCCAGCAGGATTTGAATGAGCGCACTGGACGCACCATGATGCTTTTCGATAATCGAATCGATTTTCTCGTTATCCATAATCGTTATCCTAATCTTCTTTTTTTCCGAAATCCCTTGCCGGGCTTCAGGCTGCGGCCAGGGTGTAACGCTTCTGTTCTACATCGTACCGGACCAGTCCGTGTTTCGATGAGGTATTCATATGTCTCGATACGGCAGAAGGGGAGAGGCCCAACCGTTCAGCGATTTCTCCCGTGGAAAGGGGCTGCTGCCGCAGGAGGGACATGATCTCACTGATCGCCAGTTTATCGGCAACCAGGTCATCGAAGATCTTATCCACCTCATTACTTTTGAAAAAGGCTTCGACTTCTTCCCTCTTTTTCAGGTCCGGGGATAATCTCATCCGTTCCCTCTCCACCAGTCGAATAGAGGGGAGTAATCTCGTCACGGCGGCCAGTTTGGCTGCCAGTGTATATTTGGCAATTCCTTCAGCTTCACCGAGAGGTCCCAGTGCCTTCACCTTCTTTTCAATATCATTCATGGTTTCGGCAAAACGGACGCCTTCGGCGCCGGAGATGAATTCAATTCTCAGCCGCCCGGGGTTCAACCCGACGCGCTCCAGAATTTTCTTTGCCAGCTGAACGGTGCTTAACGCATGGTAATTCCCATGGGTGATGTAGTTGCATTCGCCCAGGTGGCACCCGATGACGAACACCCCATCGGCCCCCTTCGAGAAAGCCTTGAATACATGGGTCAGATCGACTCTGCCGGAACACATGACACGGATGAGCCGAATATCGGTCGCATATTGCAGTCTGGAAACTCCAGCCAGGTCAGCTGCGCCGTACCCTCACCACTGGCATACAAAACCGAGTATCTTGGGCTTAAATTCCAGTCCTGTCGTCATTCTTTCTCACCCCTTCCATTCGAAATCCTGATTTTATTTCTTCGTATATTTTTAACCATTTCAAACCACCTCATCCATGAGGAGTTGTACCGTTTCTTCTTCCTGAAGGGCGGCCTCGATCTGGTTCCCGATCTCTTCATCGGTAAAGTGCTTCAGGGAAACCGCCGAGGTGGGGCATACGGTGTTGCAGACCCCGTCTCCCTTGCAGAGGACGGGATTCACTCTAGCTCTTCTGCCCTGCGGCGACTCGTAAAAGTCGATGGCGCCGTACGAACAGACCGTGATGCAGGCCCCGCAGGAAACGCACTGGTTTTCATCAACCTGGGCCACCGCGCCCGAGGCCGTCACGATATCCCGACAGAGGAGGGTCAGGACACGGCCTGCGGCTCCATAGGCCTGGCTGATCGTTTCCACGATATGCTTGGGATATTGGGCCATGCCGCAGAGATAAACCCCGTCTGTCGCGAACTCGACGGGCCGCAGTTTCACATGGGCTTCCTTGAAGAAGCCATCGGGGTTCAACGTGACCTTGAACAGGCTCGCGATGTCCTGCGTTGCCGCGGAGGGAATCGTGGCGGCGGACAGGACGAGGAGATCCGCGTCCAGGGCCAACTTCTGGCCGAGGATGTAATCCGGCGCGGTCACCCTCAGGACCGGCTTGCCTTCCTCTACCACTGCTTCCACGGTCGGGGCCTCTTCCGCCTCAAAGCGGATGAACCGGACATCCTTCTCCGATGCCTCCCGGTAATAATCCTCGGCGTACCCGTAGGTCCGCATATCCCGGAAGAGGATGGAGATGTCCACTCGGGGATTTTTCTCCTTCAGCTTCAGGGCATTCTTGATCGCATGGGTGCAGCAGATCTTGCTGCAGTAATTCCGGTCCTCGTTCCGGCAGCCCACGCACTGGATCATTACGAGGTTCTCGGCATTGAGGATCTTATCATCCTCTCCGGCGATCAGGCCTTCCAGCTCCAGCTGGGTCAGGACCCGCTCATCCTGGCCATAGAGGTATTCCGTGGGCTGATATTCCTCGGCCCCGATGGCGATGACCGTGGCCCCGTGCTTGATCTCCGCAGGACCTCTGCTGGAATTCACCGTCGTTACGAAATTTCCGACGTAGCCGCCGGCCTCCGTGATGGTCGCACCCGTGTAGACATGCACCAGGGGGTTTTGATAAACTTTCTTGACCAGATCGCCCAAGTAAGCCTGAACATCCATCCCTTCCAGGGTGTAATGGATTCTTCTTGCCGTTCCACCCAGCTTATCCTCTTTTTCCACCAGATAAACATCGTGTCCCTGATCGGCAATGGAGAGGGCGCAGGTCATGCCGGCCACACCGCCGCCGACGACCAGGGCTGCATTGTCCACCGGCAGATCGTACTCGGGCAGGGGCTCCAGACTGCGGGCCCGCGCCACCGACATCCGGATGAGATCCTTGGCCTTCTGTGTGGCGTCTTCCTTTTCCTTTGCATGCACCCAGGAATTATGCTCCCGGATGTTCGCCATTTCGTAGTAATACTGATTGATTCCCGCTTCCCGGACGGTGTCCCGGAAGAGGGGTTCCAGGGTTCGAGGCGAGCAGGCCGCGACGACCACGCGGTTGAGGCCTTTTTCCCGGGTCATGTCGGTGATTTCCCTTGCGGAGTTCGTAGCGCAGGCAAAAAGCTGCTCCTGGGCGTAGACCACGTTGGGCAGGGTCAGGGCATATTCAACCGTTTCCGGCACATTGACGATCCGACCGATGTTCGCCCCGCAATGGCACACAAAGACGCCGATCCTCGGTTCCTCCTGGGAGACATCCCTCTCCTCCGGATAGACCCTTTCCGTGGACAGCTTCCCGCGCCTGTAGTCAAGGAGTTCGCCGACCTGCGAGCCGGCCGCGCTGGCCGTCAGAACCGAATCGGGAATATCCGCCGGTCCCTGGAATCCACCGCTGACAAAGATGCCGGGCTGGCTGGTCTCCATGGGATTGGTGGGATTTGTCAGGCAGAATCCCTGGGCATTGAGATCGATTCCGAACCTGGCCGCCATCTCCTTAGCCTCATCCGGAGGATTCAGGCCGACGGACAGGACCACCATCTCGAACTCTTCTTCCTTGACCCCTTCATCGGGCGTGGAATAGCGGATCGTCACATTCTTCGTGATGGGGTCCTCTTTGACGATGGACACGTAGCTGCGAAGGAACCGGACACCGGGAAGATCGGCGGTTCTCTGGTAGAACCGTTCAAAATCCTTCCCGAAGGAACGAATGTCATTGTGGAAGATCGTACATTCCGCCTCGGCATCGTGTTCCTTGGTCAGGATCACCTGTTTCTGGTTATAGGTGCAGCAGACGCCGGAACAATAGCTGTTCTCCCCCGGAGTGACCCGTCGGGAACCGACACAGGAAATCCAGGCGATTTTATGGGGATGCTTCTTGTCGGAAAACCGCAGGATTTCACCACCGTAAGCTCCCGTGGCGGACAACAGCCGCTCGAAATCCATGCTGGTGACCACGTTGGCAAACTCGCCATAGTGATATTCCGCATTAACGCCGGGATCAAAAGGTTCCATGCCGGTCGCCAGGATGACGGCTCCCACATTGATCTCCACCTTCTGCGGCTTCTGTTTGAAATCGATGGCGTCCGCCTTGCAGACCCGCTGGCAGAGCGTACACTTCTTATCCTTCAGGTAGAGGCAGCTCTCGTCGATATAGGCAACCAGGGGAAACGCCTGCGAGAAATAGACGTGGACGGATTTATTATAGGATATGTCCTGGTTGAATGAATCCGGGTACTGCACCGGGCAGTACTCCGTACAGACGGCACATCCCGTACACTTGTCCTCCAGAATGTATCTCGGCTTTCTAACGACTGTTACCGTCAAATCTCCCGCCTCTCCGACGACACTGTCAACGTCGGTATACGTCAGGATCTCGATGTTTGGATGCCGGCCGACCTCGGCCAGTTTCGGTGAGAGAATTCACATGGAGCAGTCGTTGGTCGGGAAGGTCTTGTCCAGCTGGGCCATATGACCCCCGATGCTGGGTCCCTTCTCTACCAGGTACACCTTGAAACCCGCCGTGGCCAGATCAAGAGAGGCCTGAATGCCGCTGATCCCGCCGCCGACAACCATGACGTCTCCAAACCGGTTATCTCCGAAGCTTTTGCAAAGCTGTTCGATCTGTTCTTTTTCCATTGATATCAACCTCATCAGATTTGATGATTTCTTAAAGCGCTTCCGAAATCACTTCCGAAAGTTCTTTTACTTCAATCTTGTCGTCCAGACCCATGGTGACCCGGCTGTCCTCGAAGTTGGTGATGCAGTAAGGACAGGCAGTGACCAGCACCTCGGCCCCGACGCCGACGGCCTGGTCGAGCCGCAGGTCGCAGAAACGCTCTCCCTTGACCGTTTCCATCCAGATCCGGCCTCCTCCGCCACCGCAGCAGAGGCTGGCGACGTGGTGCTCCGGAAGTTCCGAAAACTCCGCCCCGGGGACAGCCTTCAGGACGTCCCGCGGTTCGTCATAGACGCCGTTGTGCCGCCCCAGGTAACAGGGGTCGTGCCAGGTGACCTTCTTGGCAAACTCGCCCTTCAGGGTCAGTTTTCCTTGCGAAATCAGTTCGGCCAGGAACTGGGATATGTGGACCACATCGAAGTTCACCTTGAACTCGGGGTACTCGTTCTTGAAGGTATGGTAGCAATGGGGGGAGGAGACCAGGATCCTCTTCACCCCGGCATCGACAAAGGCCTTGATGTTCTCCTTGGCCAGGCGCTTGAATACCTCTTCGTCGCCCGCCTTGCGGATGCTCTCCCCGCAGCACACTTCCTTCTCGCCCAGAATGCCGAAGTTCACTCCCGCTGCCTGCAGGACCTTTGCCGTGGCCACGGCGACCTTCTTCATCCGCGGGTCATAGCTGGCGTAGCAGTCGGGGAAATAGAGGATGTCCATATCCTCGGTGAATTCCTGGATGTTCAGGCCCTTGGCCCAGTCCGCCCGCTTGCTCCGCTCTTCGTTCAGGGGATTGCCCGAACCGACGAGGCTGCCTCGAATGGACTTGATGGGCAGGACGGAATGGGGGAAAACCCCGTATTCCGTGGCGATCCGGCGCAGGGCCACCCCGGATTCGATCTGCTTCACGTCCCGCGGGCACTGTTGGGGACATCTCCCACAGGTGGTACAGCGCCACATGTCTTCGCTTTCAATGTCCGTCAGGCCGAAGGTGGCCTCCCGGACCAGCTTGCGCATGCTGAAACTTGTCACCCGGTTCCAGGGACAGACACTGTCGCACAATCCGCATTGGAAGCATCGCTTGAAGGCGTCTCCACCGTGCGCTTTTACTTCTTCTATGATTTCTTTGAAGGGGGCTATCGTTTCCACCGGTTTCCTTCCTTATTCCTTAGTCTGCTTTTTATTTTTGAGGCTCAACGCCTGCACCCTGCTGCGCCATCCGGGCGACCGCTTTCATGACCTTGTCCAATCCATATCGATCCGCCAGGCTTTCCAGTCCGAGTTCCATCTCATCCGGTGTCGCCTTTTCTTCACATTCCTCTTCATATTCAACATAAGTCAGGGCGCCGGTCCGGCATACCTGGACGCACATGGGTTCCTTCTGTGGAGGAATGTCCTCACACATATCGCAGGCGATCGGAAGGCCAGAATCGGGTTCCTTGAACCAATCTCTCGATGGACAGGAAGCTCCGCAGAAGCTGCACTGGGGATACTCTATCCCATTAATCTTATAAGCCTGTCTGCCGCTGCATTCGGCCTTGGCATACTCTCCACCGCGCACCGGGACATAAACATCGTTCTGCTCGTCAATAACCATGCGGATTCGCGCCCGGTCCGGGTTGATGCTGCTATATTTCGGCTTGGCATGAAATGCCGAGCAGGCCAGCTCACAGGCACGGCAGCCGATGCATTTATCAAGATCCGCTTTTATCTCTTTGATTAATCTCTTTTTTACGTCACTCACGGTCTTTACCCCCTGACATTCACTTTCAATTCTTCTGTTAGCGACGGAGTCTCATGCTTGATATAAACTTCGTTACCTGTCAGGATTCCTCTCTTGATGAGGTCTTCCGCCACGTCGCCCAATCCCAGTTCTTCCAGCCTTCCTTTGGTGGGAATGCCGTCCAATGTCCAACCCTTGAATTCATAATACGCATCGAGGTGCTTCTGCTCCATTTCGGGATCTCGAATTGCCCAATGGTCTTCCGGCGGTTTCTCCACATCCCGTCTCAAGCCTCTTCGGACATTAATGGCCCGCAGGAGATTCCGGTTCCTCTGCCCGATTTCCCACAGCTTGTCTGAATCCATATCCATTCCGGTGGCCAGGGAGATAAACTTGGGAAGATTGAAAATATGATAGGGAGGCGAGCCGCCGAATTGGCCCCGGAAGGAGGACAGCCAGGCGCAGGTCCCGATGGCGTCATCGACGAAATGCATGGTCTCATTCCAGTCACAGGCCGCAACCGCCGCCTCGATGGGCATGTGCTGCCGGGGCTCCCATTCCATAAACCATTTCTTAAACCTCTCCGGAGCGGCAGCCCAATTTTCGACAAACTTTTTTCTCTTCTCCAACTTTAAGGGAGCCTGAGGGAACGAACCTTCAATCTGGGTGATATTCATCTTCTCCCCGGTGCAGTACATCAGGAAAAAGGGGAAATTAACGATGCCCAGCTTGAGCGGAACCTGTTCCACTTTCTTCGTGGTATTGTGATCGTATTCCTCGGCTCCTCGGCCGATGATCCGGGCCGCCCGATAAACACCCTGGGCCAGGGCATCGCCGACCATCCCTTTCCGATGAACCATGATGTCCAGGAGATAGAAGAACCTGTCCCGGTTCTCAGTCGGGAATTCCGGCAGGTCTTTATTGGTCAGGATCCCTGCGTTATAAAGCTCCATGGCGAAGGCGAGAATCTGAGGCGTGGAAAATCCGTCCAGTCCGTATTCCGTGGTAAGCCCGAGGATATCGTAATTGAAATCGATCTCTTCGAAGGCCGCCATGGTGTAAGTCAGTTTGTTGAAGCATTTCAGGTGGTAGGTGGACCGTCCCGGATAGGAGATCAGATAATGGCAGTCCTTCGGACAGTTGTAGCAGCTCGTGTCCCTCAGCCGGATTTTTTTCCACAGCGCCACCCATCTCTCTTCCCGATCCTTGTTCCAGTAACCCTTCCTCCGCTCCCGTGCATTGCCCCAGGCGAAATTGTCGACATGGAAGCTTTCATTATGATCGTGCGCCATGGGGTCCCCGGCGTTCGGGTTCTCGTGAATTTCCTTGTACTTGACCTGGCTGATCGCCCAGAGCTCAGCCGGATGGGCCATATTGACGTCCTTGGTGCCCCGGACCGCGATGGCCTTTAACCGTTTGGATCCCATGACCGCACCCACCCCATGCCGAGCGGCGCTCGAGTTGTAGTGTTCGATGCTGGCCGTAAAGACCCTGTTTTCACCGGCCAGGCCGATAGCCGCCACCTGCACCTTGGGGTCTTTCAACTCCTTGGCAAGGATGGCTGCGGTTTCCCGCGTGCCTTTCCCCTGGAGATGGCTCGCATCGCGCAGTTCCACTTTGTCATTGTGAATCCACAGATAAACCAGCTTGGGAGATTCTCCGGTAATGATAATCTTGTCATAGCCGGCAAATTTCAGTTCCGGCCCGAAGTACCCTCCCATCAGGGAATTCACGTATAAACCTGTTTGGGGAGAGATGGTGCTCACACTGGTGCGGTTCGCACCGACCACCGGCGTACCGTGCAAAAGAGCGGCACTGAAGATGAGCACGTTCTCGGGAGCCAGGGGATCGACTTCGGGAGGAACCCTGTCCCAAAGTATCCTCAGGGCAGTACCCTGTCCGCCCAGATGAAGTTCGGTTAATTTTGGGTCTGTCGGCACCCGCTTAACGCTTCCTTGGGATAGATCGACTTCTAAATTAAACCCGGTTTCTGCGTACCTCATTTTTTACCTCTTCTATATTTTTTACCCTGTCCAAATGGACTTGAAGCCCTTTGGAACCTCTTTGAAGGAATGTCCTTGCTAGCCCTTCAGGATCTCCCGCTTTACGAGATCTTCGCTCACGTAATCCAAGCCCAGACTGTCCAACGTCTCTCTGGTCGGAATACCATCCCGTGTCCAACCCTTGAATTCATAATACGCATCCAGAAGTTTCTGCTCCGCCTCCGGATCCCTTTCCTGCCAATGGGCTTCCGGCGGCTGCTCATCGACTCTTCTCATGCCTCTTCTCACATTGATGGCTCTGGCCAGATTGCGGTTTCTCTTTCCGATTTCCCAGAGCTTTTCAGGATCGAGTTCGATGCCGGTGGCCAGGAGGATGTACTCCGGCAGATTATAAAGGTGATAAGGGGGCCTTCCGCCGTATTGACCTCGGAACGATGACAGCCAGGTGCACGCTCCGATGGCATCATCGACGTAATGCATCACCTCGTTCCAGGCGGCAATATTGACTGACGCTTCGATCGGAAGCTGTTGACCCGGTTCCCATTCCAGGAACCATTTCCTGAATTTCTCCGGAGCGGCCTCCCAGCCTTCTACGAATTTTTTCCGCTCCTCCGGATCAGGGATGGGTTGCTGGGGAAAAGAACCTTCAACCTGGGTGATATTGGTTTTGTCACCGGTGGCATACATCAGGAAATACGGGAAATTGACCTTTTGCTGTCTGAGGGGTGCCTGCTCGATTTTTTTCGTGGTATTGCGAGAATGGGCTTCCGCTCCCTTACCGATCTGACGGGCGGCCTCATAGATCCCCTCAGCCAGCTTATCGCCGAGACCTTCCCGCCGGGCGATTTTTTCAGCCAGATAGATCATTCTGCCCTCGACCTCGGCGGGGAATTCCGGCAGGTCTGCGTCCGTTAAAATGCCGGCGTTGCATAGTTCCACGACAAAAGAAAGAACATGATGCATGGCGAATTCATCCAGGCCGTAATCCTGGATGGCGCAAAGCACATCGTAATTAAGCTTCATATCCTCGTAGGCCGCTTTCGCATAAGCAAGTTTGCAGTAGGATTTCAGAAAATATTTGCGCGAATTCGGCAGGGAAATCGCCTGATGGCATTCCTTCGGACAGTTGTAACAGGCGGTTCCCCTTAGCATCTTGCTCGTTTCAACGACCGTTTCCTCCATCTCCTCCATGACCTGGCTGTAATTTTCCCACTGGAGGTAAGTCCGCACACTTTCAACACGCACCGTCCACTCGTCCTGAAGTTCTTTGCTCCAATAACCTCTTGCCCGCCCCTGCGCATCACCCCAGGCGAAATGATTGGCGTGCCAGGAATCGTCCTCCTCGCGCAGGAAAACATCCCCACAATAGGGGTTATCGTAAATTCTCTGATATTGACTGAGGCATAGTTCCCAAAGGTCAGCCGGTCGGGCGATATTGATTTCCTTATTTCCCCGCACGGCAATCGCTTTGATTCCCTTATCTCCCATGATTGTGCCGACCCCTTGAGAGGCGCTGGAGTTGGAGTGTTCGATGGTAGACTGATAGGCCCGGTTTTCTCCGGCCAGGCCGATGGCGGCCACCTGGATTTTGCTGTCCTTCAACTCCTTTTGAATAAGCATGGCAGCTTCACGGGCGCTTTTCCCGGTGAGTTGACTCGCATCACGTATTTCTACTTTGTCATTGTGGATCCACAGGTAAACAAGGCTGGGAGATTTGCCGCGAATGATGATTTGGTCGTAACCCGCATGCTTCAGCTCCGGTCCGAAAAAGCCTCCGAATCCGGAAGAAACGTAAAGGTTTGACTGGGGATTGATCGTGCTGACACTGGTACGGTTGGCGCCTGGAACGGGGGTGCCGTGCAGAAGACCGGCACTGAAGATAAGCAGATTATCGGGAGAAAAGGGTCCAACTTCAGGGGGAACCCTGTCCCACAGTATCTTCAGGGCAGTACCCTGCCCCCCGAGAAGGGTTTCAACAGATTTCGGATCCGTTTCCACCCGTTCAATATTCCCCGTCGCTAAATCGATCTCTAGGTTATATCCTGTTTCTCCGTATCGCATTTTTATTACCTCTGTGTATTTGGTCGTTCGCATTGTCTGCAAACGATTTGACGCAGTTTGATGCAGGTTTGGGAATTCATGGCCCATCTAGCAGAAAATTTGTTGTAAAGTTCATCCGTCCAGGAGCACATTCGTTTGCTCAAAGAAATCGCGGTCATGATCACTCCAGCTGTAGATTGATTTTATTGGCTGTTTCTTTCAGTAAATTGCTTAAATTCAGAACTGACTCATCTGATAACTGCCGCATCAGCCCTACGACCCAGATGGCGGCTTGAATTCGCCGGTTATGCGTTCTTACGGGGACGCCAACAGCCACCAGCCCCTCCATGTATTCCTCCCGGTCAAAGGCAATTCCATCCCGGCGGACCTTATTGATCTCCTCTAGATAGGCGCTTTTATCGACGATTGAATTGGGGGCGCGCCGTACTAACTTGGTGTTTCCGATGAGCTCTTCCACTTGGGGTTGGCTTAAAAGAGAGAGCATGGCCTTGATTCCAACACCTCCGAGAAGGGGCATCTGCATGCCGATTTCTGAAGATAGCCTGATTCCGTGGGCTTTATCCGCCTTGTCGACCAGCACAGCGTGTAATCCGGACCGTATCCCTAAAAATGCCGAAAGATTTGTCTCTTGATTTATTCTTTCCAAATAAGGATGGACAACCTGGATCAGTTCGGAGCGTTTGCCTGAGGTATTGCCCAACATGTAAAGATGGTGTCCAAATCCGAATTTCCCGCCATCCAGGTCATCAAGGACCTCCAAGTCAACAAGGGTGTAAACTATGTTGAAGACGGTACTTTTGTTAAGAGACAATTGTTTCGAAATGTCGCTGATGCCAAGGGGCTTTTCCGTCTTTGAAAGCAGGTCCAGAATGGCAAAACATTTTTCAATGGCTGGTACGCTTTTGTAAGTAAGAGGCATGAGAAGCTCTTCCTAAATGTTCTATATATAGAACAACTGTTTCTTATAAAAAACGATACCTACATCAGCAAAGGATGTCAAGTGAATTCTTTCAAAATTTTCTAACTCTGTTTACAAGGTCGAGAATGAACTCAAATTCTAGTTCCATGATGATATCAGGGCGGCTAGGAAGAGGCGACGCAGTCGTACACAGACGTATGTCGAGGAGCCGATAACGCAGCCAAAGAAGATAGCGCTTCAAGGTAGAATGAGAATAATAATATGAGAAAAAGAGGATGAGAATGACGAGGAGCTATTTACCATATACGGCTTCCAGGCCACGCCTGCTGCCTGGAAGCCGTAAAGGCGAGGAGAGACAACACTGAGGAGATTTAGAACTCCGGAAATCACATCGGCGGCATCTTGAAATAACCGGCGTCCACGGCCAGTTGCATCAGCTTTTGAGCTTTCTCCTGTCCCATTTCATTCATCATCTGGAACGGTCCTTTCGGCCAGGCAAGAGCAGTGCGGACACCGAGGTCAAGATCCTCTAAGGACACCACTTTCTTTGCAATCAGGTGCTTGGCGATACAGAAGACAGAGCCGAGCAGAATGTCCCTCACCTCGCCGCGCGCCGCTGGATCTTCGAGCACTGGGCCGTCGTTTATATCCCATACCTTGTTCTGATCATAAATTTCCTTCAGGGCTGCAGAAACCGGCGGCCACCCGATATCCGTACTGCCCAGATACTCTACCATGGAAACCTGAGCATGATAGGGGGTTCCAGGGCCGGCGCCGGCCAGCACCCACATGATCCCGTATTTTATGCCCAAGGCCTCCTGGGAAATGCTCTCCAGAGTTGCGACATTGTACTTGCCCGCAAAGAGAGTAAGAACGTCGTAGGCGGAAATAAAAATCGGATTAACGGCAAATCCGGGGAAGGAAACGACCGTAATCGGAACCTTTTTATTTCCCTTTGCAAAGGCTACGAGCGCCTCGTAGGTTTCATCGCTGGTCGCTTTCTGGCGGATCACCTCGATACATCGGTTGACATTGGCCGGGAAGAAATAGTGCAGGCCGGCGGTCCTTGCCGGATTGTCGACATTCTGCATCAGTGTTTCGATCGGGAAGGTCGAGGTGTTGCTTACAATAATGGTTTCCTTGGGAACCACCTTGGAAATTTCTTCGAAAATCTGGATCTTGAGATTTATATCTTCGATGGCCGCCTCGATAATCAGATCGCAAGCAGCTAGATCCTTGAAACTGGAAGTCCCGGTGATCGCCCCGCAGACCTTGTCCGCTTCCTCCTGGGTCATCTTTCCCTGCTGAACTCTCTTGGCCATGGGCTTGGCCACATTCTTGTCATACATGGCCTTGACCAGGTCGTCATTCAGTTCCTTGAAGACGACTTTATATCCATTCGTTGCACAACCAAGCCCTATTGCGGCTCCCATCACACCAAAACCAATGACTCCCACTGTCTTGACTTCCTTCATTGTCTTCCTCCATTTCGGTTTCAAACGGCCTCTTGCAAAGGTCGTTTAGAAGTTCATTCCAATCTCCTTTTTTAAAAACCCTTGCCCAAGAGGCTCCGGGCGATAACGATCCGCTGGATCTCGTTTGTTCCTTCGTAGATCTGCTGAACTTTGGCATCCCGGAACATTCGCTCTACCGGGTACTGCTTGGTGTAGCCATATTCTCCCAGCACCTGGATTGCGCTATTGATCACGTCCATGGTCATATCGGTGGCAAAGGCCTTGGCGCAGGCGGAATACCTGCCCCGGTCTGGGTCATGGCGGTCATACTTATCCGCGGCCATATAGGTCATGTAACGGGCCGCTTCTGTTTTCATCTCCATATCGGCCAGCTTCATCTGGATACCCTGCTTCCTGCCGATCGGTTTGCCGCTTTCCAGGTGTTCACGGGCGAACTTCACTGCGCAGTCCAGGGCGGCCTGTGCCATACCAAGTGCCTGTGCCGCGATGCTGGCTCTCGTTTTGTCGAGGACCTGCATGGCGATTTTAAATCCGTCTCCTTCTTTGCCCAGCAGATTTTTTACCGGGACCCGAAAATCCTCAAGGAACAACTCTGACGTTGTCGAACCCTTGATGCCGATTTTATGCTCCAACTTGCTGACAATCCAGCCCGGCCCTCTTTCCGCCAACAGACAGGACACCTTCTTTTCCTTGGTATCGGGATCAACGGTCTTTACGAAGAGGGTCATCACGTCGGCGATATCCCCGTAGGTAATAAACCGCTTGGCTCCGTTTACCACGTAGTAATCCCCATCCCGCACGGCCGTCGTCTGCAGGCTCGCCACATCCGAACCGGCGTCAGGTTCGGTAAGCCCGTAGGCAGCCAGAGTCTTGCCGCTGGCCAGGTCGGGCAGGAACCGCTGTTTCTGTTCCTCTGTTCCGGCAAGGGTGATTGCCACCGACCCGAGGCACTGTCCGGTCAGGATCATGCACACAGAGCAACTCTCTTTGGCTATTTCCTCACAGGCAATCGCCATGGGAAGGGCCTTGCCGCCTGTCCCGCCATACTCCGAAGGAAAAGGTATGGCCAGGATCCTGTTTTCCGCGAAGGCTTCCTTGATATCCCAGGGATAGCCGCCGACCTCATCGAGTTCCCCGGCCCGTGGCGCCACCTTCTCCCGCACCACCTTTTGCACGTGTTCCCTAAGTGCCAATAGATCTTGATCAAGCTCGAAGTCCAAGTGCTCACCTCCTTAACGGTTGACTGCTCAAAAGTATAACACAGAGAAAGAACCGTTTATCCCCGGAGGGGTACACCGGGGATAAACGGGTTTATTGATTTCAGGCCTTTTCAAAGCAGAAAAAGACTCTCTGGATCACGTTGTCTTCACCTTTTTTACCGTCAAAGGGCAGCGGATCTACCGGGAAGACGCACAGTTTCACTTCGTCTCCCACCTGCAACGTGCCCATCGGACAGTCCTTGATCCGGGTGAAAAGCTTCATATCCATACCAAGATCAACCATGGCGTGAACCAGAGGCGTTTCAAAGCCCATCGGTACACCCACTTCTTCATAAGTCACACTCAGAGCCTTACCCCTGGTGGGGAGGTCGACCCATTCCAGGTTTTCCGATAAACATTCCGGACACATCACCCGGGGGGGGAACGACAGGGTACCACAATCTTTACACTTGGTGGTCGTCAGTCTCCCTTCTTTTAGATGATCATAAAAGGGGTAAATGCGGGTGAACTTCTTGCCCTGCAACGGCCACATATCCATCGAAGCTGCATATTTGCCATCTGTGATACTCATTATTCCATATCCCTCCCGTAAACCAAGACTGTGTGCGCAGCGATCAAGCCGCTCAAGTTATGGGTCAGACCGATTCTGGCCCCTTCCACCTGCCGGACGGCATCGCCCCTTAACTGATGCATGATTTCAATTCCCTGGCGGATTCCGGTTCCCCCGAAGGGATGCCCGCAGGACAACAACCCTCCATCCGTATTGACGGGCACCTGGCCGCCGAAGTCGGATTGCCCCGCCTGGGTAAAGGGTCCACCTTCGCCCTTTTTACAGAAACCGAGTTCTTCCACTTCAACGATCTCAGAAATGGAGAAGCAGTCATGGGTCTGGGCTACATCGATATCCTGAGGGGTCACTCTGGCGTGTTTATAGGCCTGCTGGCCTACAATTCTCAATGTGTCCCAGGTTGCCCAGCTACCGTTGTTGAAATTGGCCGACATGTTGTGCTGGCTCCCCTGTGCGGTCCCTCGGATATAAACGAGAGGCTTGTTGGTCAGATCCTTGGCTCTTTCCTCACAGGCCAGGATGATGGCCGCCGCACCGTCTGTGACGGGACAGCAGTCCGTCAGTTTCAGCGGCCGGACGATCGCCCTGGCGCCCATCGCTTCTTCCAGCGTAATCGCTTTCTGCATCTGACCCTTTTTGTTATTCAGGCCGTTGCGGCGGTTCTTCACAGAAACCATGGCCATTTGCTCTTCCGTCGTGCCATAGTATTTCATATGCTGTTGAGCGACCGTGGCAAAGGCCGGTGGCGGCAGTCCCATCCCGTTCGTACAATCAAATTCATGGTCGCCGGTTCCTAACTCGCTGTAAAAAATTTCCCAGGCCTGGGGCATATAAAGCTTTTCAACGCCCGTGACCATGACCACGTCCGCCTTGCCGCTCCGGATCATCGCATCCGCGAGGATAATGCCGGTGCTGCCGGTCGCGCACAGCAGTTCGACCCGGCAGCAGAGGTTAACGGGTTTGATACCCAGATACTCGGCAGCCAGCGGCGCCAGGTGCGTCTGAAAGGAACAGCGTTCCGTATGGCATGCACCCACGATAAATCCGTCGATGTCCTTATTGCTGACGGCCGGGTTATCCTCGAAACAAGCCTTGCCGGCCTCCTGGATCATTTCTCTTTCATTGGCCTGACGCACTCCCCACAAATTCTGGCCACCAGCAATCACGCAAACATTTCTCATCTAGTCCCCTCCAATCTTATTGAACTTTGCTTCGCTTCAATTTTGAATTAATTCCGTCCCCAAAGGGACACGCTTATGGATGACGGCACGATAGTGCCATGACCCCTGTCTATGTAAATTTTGGTTTGCGCTTCTCCACGAAGGCGCTGAACCCTTCCCGGCGATCGTCGCCGGTAAATACCAGGATGAAATTCTTCGTCTCGAAATCCAGGGCTTCCCCCAGGTTCATGTTCAGTCCCTGATTCACCGAATTTTTAATGATGGCTGTTGCGAGAGATGATTTGCCGGCCAGCTTTTTCGCCAGGGCCTTTGCCTCATTCATCAGCTCGGCCAGGGGGACGACCTTGTTGACCAAGCCACACTGACAGGCGGCATCGGCATCGATGATATCGCCCAGCATGAGCAGTTCCTTTGCCTTGGCCGCGCCCAGCAGGCGAGGCAGCCGCTGCGTCCCGCCGCCACCGGGGATGATGCCCAGGTTGATTTCCGGAAGGGCAAACTTGGCCGTATCCGCCGCCAGCCGGAAATCACAGGTCAAGGTCAGTTCACAGCCGCCGCCGAATGCCAGTCCGTTGATCGCGGCAATGGTCGGCTTGCTCATGTTTTCAAGGGCACGCAATGACGCTCCGGATGCCTTACAAAACTGATACATCGAAACCGGAGTGAGGTCCTTCATTTCATTGATATCTGCGCCTGCCACAAAGGCCTTGTCGCCGGAACCGGTGATGATGACCACCCGGACCGCGGGGTCTGCCTCCAGTTCGGCCACAGCCTGACCAAGCTCCGCAAACATTTTGCTGTTCAGCGGATTGACCGGCGGCCGGTTTAAGATAACCGTCGCTATTCCTTCCTCAATGATAAGATTGATGGTTTCATACATAGCTTTTATGTCCTTTGCCCCTCCTTTTCAGTTAGTTACGTTCCCGTTGATATGGTATTTGGCAAGATATATGCCGCTGAAAAGAGACGTGAAATGCTTGAAAAAAGGCGAAAAACCTTATGTTTCGATTGACAAAGAGGGCGTCACTGACTCACTACTGAATCAGTATATTGATAGGGTAGGGGCTTTTATGGGATTTCCGGTCGACTCATTAATGACTCATCTGACCCGATAATGAGTCGTCTGGCTGTTTGAACAAGAGATGCCTTGTTTTTTTAAATGAATATTTCTTGAAATTGGATGCTTCGATAATTTGAATCAGCTATAATTTACTTTATATTTTTTGGCCAGGCGCGCACAGGTACTTTGGCTGATTCCCAGCACTTTAGCCGCTTTACGCGTGCTCTTGTGAGTATTTAGAGCCTGATTTACCAAATGCCGCTCGAATTCCTCCATAGCTTCCGCCAGGCTCAGCTGACTTGTTGGCTGAAAGCTGCTGTTTGTTTGAGTGCGATACCGAGGGGGGAGGTTCTCCAGTGTTATCTGTTGAGCATCGCTTGTGACCACAAGTCTTTCAATTAAATTAATCAGTTCCCTGACATTTCCCGGCCAGTCATATTGCAGCAGGCATTCAACCACCTCATCCGACAGACTTTTTTTCAAATCGTATTTTTTATTATAAAGATCGAGAAAATGGAAAAGCAGGGGGGTGATATCGTCCTTGCGCTCACGCAGGGAAGGAATTCGGATGGGAATCACGTTGATGCGATAATAGAGGTCCTCACGGAAAGATTTTTCTCTGATCATCATTTCCAGGTCTCTATTCGTTGCTGCCACCACCCGAACATCAATCTTGATCGTTTTAATGCCGCCAAGCCTGGTAATCTCATGCTCCTGCAGGACACGGAGAAGTTTGACCTGCAAGCCCAAAGGAAGCTCTCCAATTTCATCAAGAAAAATGGTTCCCTTGTTGGCCAGCTCGAAAAAGCCGGGCTTTCCGCATCGGCTTGCCCCGGTAAATGCTCCCGGTTCATAACCGAAAAATTCGCTTTCTATTAATTCCTTGGGGATGGCGCCACAGTTCACCTTGATCAGGGGAGCTTTCTTTCTTTTGGTATTCATGCTGTGCAGGACATTCGCAATGATTTCCTTTCCGACTCCCGACTCCCCATGAATCAGCACGGGGCTCTCCACCATCGCTACCCGCGTGGCTAATTCTATGATTGTTTCCATCTCTTTGCTTTTGGAAACGAGGCAATGTTCACTGGTATACTTTTTCCGCAACGTTTCCATTTCAAGAAGATACTGGGCGTTAAGTTCCTGTGTTTTTCTCAGTTTTTCTTCAAGTTGCTTCAACTCTGTCACATCCCTGAGATTGACCACTGCCCAAATGATTTTCCCACTTTCATCAAAAACTGGATTGCCGATGGCCATGATTTCTTTTCCGTTGGTGAACTTTTGCAGAATGGTCACCGGTTTTCCCGTTTCCAACACCTTCAGCGATACCATCGTATCAAAATAGCGGTCCTCTTGTTTGATCTTGTGCAGGTTAAGCCCCAGGACATGCCTCAGTTTTATCCCGGTTAACCTTTCAAAAGCCTTATTTACACGGGTCACCACCCCATTTTTATTAACGATGCAGATGCCGTCGTAGGAATCTTGAAAAATTGAATTTAACTCCTTAAATTCATTGTTTATTACTTCCAATAAATTGAGCCCGTGAAACTTTTCTCGAGTTATGACTCGACTTAAAACTTCTCCCGTTACTTCGCTTTCGCTTAAAATCTGGCATAGTCTTTCAACGGCCAGGCTGCCGACATTGATCTCATCCGTTATGGTACGGATGATGTCTTCCGTAACCATTTCATAAATCATATCACTGCCCATGGTGACCTCTTCTTTCAGCCCTTATTTTCTGCAATAACAGCAGCGCAACAAAAGAAAAAAACGCAAAATTTTTTGGGACTTTTGTGACTCATTATTGAATCAGAATCACCGCAGATTTTATAAACCATATCCTATAGGACCTATCGGAGGAATGATGCTGAGTTGCATTTGACTCACAAGAACCAGTTTTGACTATACCAAGACCATTCTTCTGAATCAATCAAAATAAAGGGAACATTCCGGGGAAAGACGATTCATCCTGAATGCAAAACCACCTTTCTAGAGCCAAGTCCCACTCAGTGGGCGTTCAGCTTAAGAAAGGTGGTCGCAGTCGAAATTTTCCGGCCTCCTAACGGACAAGATTTTTCAATGTTTCATTATGTCGGCAATCCAAGCCTTACAAGGATCGTTTCTTTTAAAGTTTCTGATGTCCCTTCACCGACTTCCATCAACCTTGCTTCCCGGAAAAATCTCGAGATCGGGTATTCCACGGAAAAGCCGTACCCTCCATGGATCTGCAGCGACCTGTCCGCAACCCACATGCAGGATTCCGAGGCATAAAGCTTGGCAGCCTGCGCATCCAGGGAAATGTCCAGACCCTGATCTGCCTTGAAGGCCGTCTGATAAATCATATTCCGGGCAACCCTGCCCATTTTATACATATCGGCCAGATAAAATCCGACGGCCTGGAAGGAACAGATGGGTTTACCGAAGGCCACCCGGCTCTGGGAGTAAGACAGGGCTTCTTCAAAGGCGCCCTGTAGAATACCGATGCTGACCGCGCCAAAGACGAGGCGGAAACAGTCAAGGGCATTGGTGATCAATTTGAGGCTCTCCATTCCGGAAGCGATCACGGCCTCTTTCGCTACCTCAACCTCATTGAAGTCGACCTCGCAGGTTGCAACGGCACTCATCCCCATCTTGGGAACTTTCCGGATCACAATTCCCGGTGATTTCGAATCTACAGCAACCAGAACAAAATCCCCAGGTTGACCATTATTGGTCATCCTGGCAAAGACCAGCATCTCATCGGCATTGTCTGCGTTGATTACCGACATTTTGCTTCCCTTTAATACAAGGGAATCCCCTTTGGGTTCGGCCGTTGTCTCTATCTTGGCGATATCCGGTCCGGAGCCTGACTCCGTCAGAGCCAGGGTTCCCGTCTTTTCTCCGTATGCAACGGCAGTGACGTACTTTTCTTTCTGCTCTTCACTTCCCGCAACCAGAATGGGATAGGCGAAATAGAAGCTTGTAGCTCCAACCGCCAACGCGGCAGCAGCCGAAACACGGGCCAGTTCCTCCATGGCAATGCACGCGCCAACCCAGCCAAGTCCGCTGCCACCATACTGCTCCGGAGCAAGAATGCCCCCCACCCCCATCTCGGCCAGCTTTGCTAATATTTCAGAAGGATATTCTTCTTTTTCATCAATCTCCCCAGCGACAGGCTTGATTTCTTTTTCGCAGAACCTGTGCATCATTTGCTGGAACATCTTCGTTTCATCAGTCAACAGATTTTCCATGTAGTCCACCTTCTTTCTTTAAGTATTCAATTAATTTTGGTATTTTAATGAAGTCCGACGATTCAAACCCACGGGTGTTGAAACGCGGCCTTTTGATCCGGGGATGGCATCCGGGATGGATACGATGTCCAGAGGCGTGCCCACAATCCTTTGCAGCCCGTCTTTGCGTACAACGAAATCGGCCTCAATGCCTACGGATCCTTCGTTGGGGATGATGAATTTAGGCTCAATGGCCATGACCATCCCCTCTTTAAGCACCGTTTTGTGGCTTGCTGTGATGACCGGAAGTTCGTTGAGTTCGAGGCCGAATCCATGACCAATAAAGGCCACCTGCCCTTCACCATGCCCCATAAAGTACTCTTCCAGCCCAGCCTTTTTCACGCGGTCGAAAGCCCTGGCGTAGACTTCCACCACATCGACGCCTTCTTTTGCGAAGTCATTGATATCTTCCAGAATCTCCCTTGCGACCTCATAGGCGTTCCGGAAGGTCTCCTTCATCTCACCGACGACATAGACCCTTGTTTCATCGGTCACATAGCCGTTGTATCCACCGCCATAATCGATGATTACAGGGATGCCCCTTTTCACTGTGTTGGCGGAAGACCCCTGCCCGATTGCCGGAGATAGGCCAAACCCCGCAATCGGCACATCAGCCCAGGATGCGACGGTCGATGAATAGCCTTGTGTAACCAAACAGCATATCATCTCCTGATTGAATCCTCTCATGCGGATCAATCCCTGGTGGCCTATCCGCCTTCCCTCCGCGACGAGGTCTGCCTCGATCTCGACCTCGGGCCGCCCTTCTCTCACAAGATCCTTTGCCTTTCGGAAAACATGGGAGACGATCTCGCCGGAATTCAGAATCTGCTTGATCTCAAATTCGCTCTTGATCAGCCTCACCTGCTTTACAAAGGGGGAAATATCGGCCATCCGCTCATAACCCAGGATGGATTTCCATTGTTCGAAGAGGAGCACAGGAACAACGTCGAGTTCCATGGCCCCGGTTCCCTTGAGCACATTCTTCTCCCTGAGGACATCCCTGATGTCTTTGGGTTTGCGAAACGGTGTGATCTCAAGTGGGGACTCATAGAGCGCCCGGGATATGCTCTTCTTAACAAAAAACACAGGCGACCCATCCACGGGAACAACGAGCACGCCCTTCTGCACCGTGCCGGTAAAGTAAAAGAGGTCCACGTTCTGGAGAATAACGGCAAAGCTGATGCCCTGATCTGCCATTCTACTCCTTAAAGTATCAAGCCTCTTCTCCAGCTCTTCCCTGGGTGTAAAATCACAGACATCCAAGCTCTTGACCATCTTTCCCAACCTTGTTCATATTCTTCTGTCGGTCGTTGGACACTCTTCCAATAGACTCTTTTGCTGTCTGCTGGATATTCTCTTGCCCCGTTTGTGAATTCCCTGAGATCTTCTGATTTTAACGATACTGCATCCTGATGGTGTGCAGTCTGTAGGTAAGGATAATCCTGGATTTTCCCCCCTCCTCGGTCATTATAGAGGAGGTGTGGCTGAGGGGGAGGAAAATCCGAGGGTTATCATGGCCTTTCTAGCAGTTCCAAACTTGTCTTACTTGATGATCGGACCTGGAAAGGGAAATACCTGTTTGCCAAATACCGTGTTAGTCTGTATCGCCGCAGCGGAGTAAATGGCAAATAGCCCGGCTATTCCAGCCAAATTGCCGGCGATCGGCCCATAGACCTTGGGGTCCAGGATACCCAGGAATATGCCGGTAATCATCGGCACAGACAAATTCATAGGAACGATCAAGGCAAATACGGTTAACGGCATGCTTTTGGCGAAGCACGGAAATTCCAGCCACAAGACAAGCGTAATGGCACACCAGGCCCATCCGGCGATATGATGATCGAACTTCCAGCCGTACATTCCGGCAAAATATTGAAAAATCCATACGGAGCCGGTTACCAACATGAAGTAGGCACTGAACCAGGTGAAGGTATTTCCACCGGAAGAACTGCCCATTCGCAACTCTATAACACCCACAATCACCTGCACGAAGAAACCACCTATCAACCATATACCCGCAACGGCCCTGGCTTCTGCTGCATTTACTTTTCCGGTTAACACCGCATAGAATATAAAAACGGCAATCGCCAGAGCTGTTAATCCGGCGGGCATTGGATTCGCCCATCCTGCGCCATGCTGATCTGACATAATACTCCCTCCTTAATTTTTGCGTCTGCAACGCACTATTGGCTGCACATCTCTTTTCCCACCGGGATGGAATCCCGGCGGGAATCCCTGAAGTTACTTCTTCTCTCTCATTTTCCGAATTGCTCCCGCAAGTCTCTCTTCAGGATCTTTCCTGCCGCGTTGCGAGGCAGTTCCGGTACGATATGGACAATCTTCGGCACCTTGTACCCTGCGACTTTGCCCTTGCAATATTCTGTTACCTCGGCCGGTTCAATGGTTGCCCCTTGGTTGAGAACGACGACGGCCGTCACAGCTTCACCCCATGTCGGGTGCGGTGTGCCGATGACGCAGGATTCCTTGATTGCCGGGTTTGAGTTCAATACCTTCTCTACCTCTATCGGGTAGACATTTTCACCGCCGGTAATGATCATGTCTTTCAATCGGTCGACCATGCGGATGTAACCCAAGGCATCAACCGTACAGACATCTTCCGTGTGGAACCACTCTCCCCGGAAGGCCTTCTTTGTTTCCGCCTCTTTTCTCCAGTAGCCGAGACTGTTGCCGGGACCCCTGACGATCATTTCACCCGGAACGCCCGGGGGCACCTGCTTGCCGTTTTCGTCGACGATGAGAACCTCCATGTCCCAGCCTGATCTTCCGCATGATTCATAGATGGCGGTATCCCCTCTTTCTAAGGCGTCCTTGATGTCTCTCCGGGACAAATAGCAGGTAAGGCCGGTATTTTCGGTCGTTCCGTGGTGTTCGCCCAGAATAAGGCCGAAGGTATCAATAAACTTCTTGAACGTTTCGGGGATGATGCCTGCACCGGCGAACCACAGGGATTTCCAGCTTGAGAGGTCATATTTTTTGTAATCGGGGTAATCGAGGACCATCATGACCATCGGCGTGGCCAGCATCCCGCACGTCAATTTGAACTTTTCCGTGGATGACAGGAAGAGGTCCACATCCCACTTCGTAAAGACATAGGCAGGGCAGGCGACGTAAAAACCACCGAACATGTTGTAGTACGCCGTAATGTGGTACATGGGACAGACGATAAACGTACGGTCGTCCATGGTGATATCATTGGCTCGGGAACAGACGCGGCCGGCATGGACAAGATTTCCATGGGTCTGCATGACCCCCTTGGGAAGCCCCGTCGTCCCGCTCGTATACATGAGAAAGGCGATATCATCTTCAAAGACTTCTACTTCCAGCTCAGCCGGCGAAGCGTTTTGAATCATTTCCTCAAACTCAAGCCATCCTTCGGGTTTCTTACCAGGCGCCCCGAAATAGATGGTATGTTTGATTGAGGGGATAGATTCTTTAATCTGCTGGGCCAATTCAACATACTGATCCTGGACCATAAGAACGGTTGGTTCTGAATCCGTTAGTATCGCGGCCATTTCCGGCGGCGCCAATCTGAAATTACAGACGACGAAGATGAAGCCTGCATTGAGGACGTAGAATGCGGATTCCGCGTACTCCATACTGTTTTGACCCAGGATGGCAACCCGCTCCCCCTTTTTCAGCCCGAGGGCATACAAGGCATTCCCCATCCGGTTCGCCCGGTCTTTCATGGCTGCATAGGTGTATTGCCGGTTGCCTTCCGCCTCTATGAGCCCCAATCGATCCGGATACAGCATCGCATTTCTTTTGATCAAAGTTGGAACGACGTTAAACTTTCTTTCTGCTCCCATGATAACCCTCCCTTTTTTTATGTTCCCTAATGATTTTTGAGTTATATCTAGTTTTGCAAGTGTAGTGCCAATAATATTGTTTAATATATATGAATAATATCAAGAAGATAAAAGAATAATACTTAGATAAATAATAATATTGTATTATCATTTACAAAGAATCGTTATAGGCGTTGTTTTTTTTGCTTCTCAGGCAGGTAGGCGTGTGTTGATTGTCACAATAAATGACTCAGCCCTGGGACCTTTCCCGTTATGCGTTGACAATGCGTAATACGTATATTATTAATATTCTGAGAATCTGAATCATTAAGTCAAAGGAAAAAGCAATGCGTACAAAAGGGAATGTAGCCAATTTCAGCATCAGATTGCCGGAAGAATTGCTTGCCAGACTCAACCATCTGGCTGAAGTTACCCACCGGCCAAAATCTTATTATATCGTTGAGGCGATCAAAGAACACCTTGAAGAAATGGAAGATTACTATTTAGCCGCGGAACGTCTAGTGGACCGGAACGCCGAATATCTGACTTCAGAGGAGGCGGCTAAATACCTTGAGTTATAAGGTTCCTTTGGCATACGAAAGCCCTTGACAGCCTCAGGGAGCTTGACAAGCCCGTTCGGAAGCGAATCTTCGATAAGATCAACGATTATGTTGCTCAAGATCCTACAAACCTTGGGAAGCCCTTAAAGGATAATTTGTCCGGATTCTGGCGTTATCGTTTTGGAGATTATCGGGTTATTCATGCGTATTCCGGGCCATTCCGCCACCCCTGGTGGATCTCTAGAGAACGCTGGATAAATCCAATAAAAGCCGTTAGAGCCCTCCCAAAAAACTGGGAGGCTGAAGTGGCGGCGGAAAGGTTATCCATGCGCACCATCAAAGAAGTTTTACGACTGAAATGGGAGAAAAAGTTCTCCAACAAACAGATTGAACAGAGCTGCAAAATTGCCCGCAGCACGATCAGGGAGTACCTGGTACGTGCCGAGCGTGCCGGTTTAAATTGGCCAGCGGTGTCTGATCTCGATGACGGCCGTCTGGAAGCCCTGTTGTTTTCACCCTCCGTTCCTGCAGAGTGTTCCGAGAAGCGGAATCTTCCCGACATGGAATATCTCCGTAAGGAGCTGACCCGCAAAGGGGTGACCCTCCGGCTGCTGTGGCTGGAATACAGACAGGTCAACCCGGATGGCTATCAATACAGTCAGTTCTGTTACCATTACCACCAGTGGCGCAATAAGCTGGACGTCTGCCTTCGCCAGACCCACCGGGCAGGAGAAAAACTCTTTCTTGATTACGCCGGCCAGACGATTCCGGTTACTGATCCGTTGACAGGAAAAATCATAGACGCCTATCTCTTTATTGCCACCCTCGGCGCCAGCAACTATACCTTTGCCTGGGCAAGTTTTTCCCAGAATCTTCCCTCCTGGATCGACGCCAATGTCCGGGCATTCAATTTCTTTGGGGGCGTACCGGAGATTCTCGTTCCCGACAACCTGAAGACCGGCGTAACCAAAGCCTGCTATTATGAACCGGACATCAACCCGACCTATTACAAAATGGCTTGCCACTACAATACGGTCATTATCCCCGCCAGGATCGTCAAGCCCAAGGACAAGGCCAAGGTGGAGTCGGCCGTTCTCATAGCGGAACAGTGGATTCTGGCGGCGCTTCGGAATCATGCCTTCTTCAGCATCAGCGAGCTGAATAACGCCATTGCCGAAAAGTTGGAGGATCTCAACAACCGCACGTTCCAGAAGATGAACGGCACCCGGAGAAGTCTTTACGAAACTCTTGACCGTCCGGCCCTGAAGCCCCTTCCTGCCAGTCCCTATGTGTATGCCGAATGCAAGAAGGTTCGGGTGAACATTGACTACCATGTCGAGATTGACGGTCACTATTACAGCGTCCCCTATCAGCTTGTAAAAGAACAGGTGGAGGCGTGGCTGACGGCAACCACGGTGGAGATCTTGTTCAAGAACCGCCGCGTCGCCAGCCATGCGAGAAGTACCGAAAAATATCAACACACCACGCTGACGGAACATATGCCCAAGGCCCATCAGAAATATCTGGAATGGACCCCTTCCCGGATCATGGACTGGGCAGGCAAAAACGGTCCCAATACCCGGCAGATCGTTTCCTGCATCATGGAGAGACGCAGGCATCCCCAGCAGGGCTTCCGCTCCTGCCTGGGCATCATGCGACTGGCGAAACGTTACTCCTCCGAACGTCTTGAAGCTGCCTGCGGCCGTGCCCTCCTTCTGAAGGCCTACAGTTACAAGAGCATCGAATCCATCCTGAAGACCAACCTCGATGCCCAGGAGCTGCCGGAATCCTCACCGGAGAAGAAGATCATCCATTACAATATCCGGGGCCAGGAATATTACCGACAGGAGGAGTCCGCTCATGCTTAATCAACAGACCCTGAACAAACTTTATGAACTGAAGCTGACGGGAATGGCGGAGGCCTTTGCCGATCAGCTCAATCAGCCCGATATGGACAAGCTCTCCTTTGCGGAGCGCTTCGGCCTCATCGTGGATCGCCAATGGACCTGGAAGGAAAACAACCGCATGGACCGGTATCTGAAAAATGCCAGGTTGAAACTCAATGCCTGCGTGGAGGACATCGACTACAAAACCCCACGGGGAATTGATCAGTCCGTATTCATGAGCCTCATCTCCTGCGATTGGGTGAGGCGTCATCATAACATCATTCTCACAGGCCCCACCGGATCGGGAAAAACCTTCCTTGCATGCGCCTTGACCAACAAGGCCTGCCGGGAAGGATACCGGGCCTTCTACATCCGATCACCCAAGTTCTCCTATCAGATGGCCCTGTCCCGGGGGGATGGAAGTTACGGAAAAACGATCAATAAGCTCGCCAAGGCCCATGTCCTGGTGATTGATGATCTCGGGCTGGCACCCATGACGGACTCCGAACGAAGAGATCTCCTGGAGGTGGTCGAGGAAAGACATGGTCATGCCTCCACGATTGTCACCAGTCAACTCCCCGTGGATTTATGGCATGAACAAATCGGCGATCCCACTATTGCCGACGCCATCCTTGACCGGCTGATCCATAATGCCCATAAGATCAATCTGTCGATGAAGGGTGAATCGATGAGGAAAAAATATGCCGGCTTGACCTGAAGAATCTTCTATGTAAAAGAGCTGAAAATCCAGCGTCGCTACGCTCCGACCAAGGGTGGCGGATTCCTCCGGAATCGAGTGGCGAAATCAGCGGAATAGGCAGTTATTCATACCGTTGATCTTGAAAAGCAGGTGATAACAGTACTGGAAGCTGGACACCGCAAAGATATTTACAAATGACGAGAATGAAGCTTTCCGCTTTATCATAGGTCGCTCTATTAACTGCTGGCGGTCCGCAATCTATCGTTCATAGCCGTCAGTTTGTCTAAGCCAAAGGGCGTCGTCTGGTCTATAAGTTAACGGAGTTCCCAAGTCCAGCTTGAGAAGGTTGTTAACGGGCTATGCCATCTCGTTCAACCGCAGCCACACCAGCCATTTGCTCGGATGTCAACTTCCGGATGAGGGTGTTGAAATGGATATTGTCAGGCAACCGTTTGGGCATACACGGACGGAAATGGCGATGCGATATGCCAAAAGATCGCAGGCAGAATTGACAAATCTTCTTGAAAAGAAAAGGGCTTCTGTAGTTGATCTTGCAAATCATTTGCAAGTCATAAACAGAAGCCCAAGGGCGGCGTCCATCAAATATAATGTACATGATATTGTAATCATTAAGATTATAGATTATCAAAATTTCTACTTACCCCCAAAGTTACCCCGAAAATCCAAAACGACCCCTTAAAATTTTTTTTCACTGGCTCCGTGATAGAATGAAAATGGACAACCCATTTTCCGATCTAATCTTCTCTCTTGATCTTCATTCTTTGGGCGGTGACCTTCGCGCCGATCCGCGCAACCTCCAGGATGAAATTCGATTCTCACAGAATGAATTTTTTCAGGTTCTCCATTTCTGGCATGAAAAAAGGGGACAAATTCTTTTCGGTCATCACCCTTCAAATATTCGACTTCACACGGATAATGCAATAATAAAAACAGTGGCTTATGAGATTTATCCGGTCCCTGTTCCCTTCGTCTCAAATCCAATTTCCAGACATAAAAAAGGGGACAAACCGTTGTCGATTCATCCCCAAGCGTCGCCGGATTCAATCCCGCTCCAATATGGGCAATTTTTTAATTTCCTGCCAGTACGGTTGATACCAGTCCCAGGTGATAACGGAAGCCGTCAAGGTGTTTTCAGCCTCTTTCCATTCTTCAAGACTTTGCGGACCGGCCCCCGTTCTGATGTTCTGTTTCAGTGCCCGTAAAAGCCAATGGACTTTGGTCACTGTCCAGCCTTGGGAGGCGTAACCGACAACATCGCGCCGGATTGTACCGGCTCGGTCGGTATACTCGACATAGTATCGCTGGTCCTTTTTATCAGCGTATACCCTCTTTTTGTGGGCCTTATATGAGACGCCATGGAATCTTGATTTGACATATCGCGACATAAATCTTCCTCCTCTCTTGATAACTGATCCATGATCTTCCAGTGTGCTTCTGTTATCCGGTCCCTGGCACTGTCAATCTGGTCAGCGACAGCAACCATCAGCGAGGCGAGCCCGGATAGTTCGATAGCACTGAATGCAATGTCAGGACGTTCAACATCCCCGTTTCCCTCAAATATTCTGGCCATTGCTCTTAATTGTGAAGATTGAATGAAAAGACTTCCTGATTCCTGCAAGAGTACATCTGACATGCTTACTTCTCCTTTCCTGGTGTTCGAACAGCGTTAATGAGAATACCCACGGGCGTGATGAGCGCTCCAGGCCGGATTTGAAACAGAGGGTTTCTTATGTCAGAATTGATTGCATGTCAAGGATAAATTTCTAATTATTTCAAATAGTTAGCACACTAACAGTATGTAAAAGGCTCACCATTGGTGAGGATGCACGGCAGGTAACGGCATGGTTCCCCCCGGGTGATTTTGTCGTGGTGTCGTGTTAGCACCCTGCTAGCATTTGGATATTGCGAAAGGGGAAAGGGAAGGGGGAGAAACGGAAAGGATAAGGTCCCAGCTGATAGGCGCAGGGTATGAGGGACCATTCTCCCGGAAGTTAGCAGGGCGGGTGCATGGCGCCATGCTCTTTGATCTTGATGTGCTGTGTCTCTGCCTTCTCCCCCTGGTCTCTTCTCATATGCCGCCCAGGGGAAGCGACCATGGCGATAGCCCTCCCCCCCCCCTGCCTCTCTGGTTTTATGGAGTCCCAGACCAGCGCACACCGCCGCCAAAATTCAAGCCCGGCTTTTTTTACCCGGGTGTTCCTTCAAAAAAACTCCGGCCGCATTTTTCCCGGCCTCAGTCCCCTCTGAAAAAATCCCCCGGAGAATATTCCGGATAAGGCCTTTCTTTTCAGGAAACATGGCGGTATTATCGACAGGTCAAATCATTGCACCTTGTCTTTTCCCCCTTTGATGAACCTGGAGAACGTGGTCTATGGATCGGTTCGAACTGATAGAAGATGACTTCCAGGCAATTCATGTCGCGCAGAATGTGGCGCGCCTCCTATTGAGACATCCAAGCATTACCCCCCAGCAAATTATTATCCTAGGAAGGGCTCTTGAAGCCCTGCAGCGCCTGCCGGATGTGACCCCCGGTATTTGGATTGAATATGGTGCGCGTTATCGCCAGGGGGACGCGAAATTTGAAGAAATGAAGTACTGCCTTTTTCGGATTTCTGCGGATGAGTTTGAAATCTCCCGCGGGGGATCCACTTATGATAGCAGCGTTGGAAGTGACAGCTTCAGCCGGCCAGGGTGGTTGATAGGGGTGGACGGATATTATGAAAGGGATTGTTCTGATTTGTACAACCTGGAAGGCAGTGTTGCGGAATATGTGAATCTTGGTGGAAAGATTATTATAGAAGATGAATCTGAATGCGAAATCCACAGCAACGAAAGAAATTAAGGCATAGAAGGTGAGTAGATGAAAGGACAATGGTTGGGTTCATATGCAGGGGCAGTTGGAGACAGGTCTATTAATGGGGGATTGATGATCAATATAGACGAAGTTCGTGATCATTTTGAGGGGATTGTGTATATGAAGCCATCTGATAGAAATCTTCTCTCCATTATTGCCTATATGACAACGGTCAATAAAGATTTGGAGCAAGAAGTTGATGTAGACATTTACCCTATAGACCCACGAACTGGATTTCAGTGTACATGGGATGACATTGAGGGGGGAAAACTAATTCAGGAAGGTGCTGTCTATTCTAAGAAAGCTAAGGCGAAGCTCAAAGTTACTAAAAATCTACTTGATGTGTATGCGGTATCAGATATTGGTACGACCTTAAAAGCCATTCTTGAAAAACCGCCAGAAGAAGAAAACTCTAAGATTTTAGGCGAAAAGAAATCTTGGAGCGAGTTCAAGTCAGAAATTTCCGCAGTATCCCAATTCTCATATTTATTCAGAGGTCAGCAGAAACCATGGAGACTTTGCACATCATTTCATCGCCGTGGTCGGTATAGAATCAACCAATTCATCAGCAAAGATGTAAAACAACTGCATCAAAGGTTGAGTGCGATAACTTCTCACTTTTTTGATTTAAGTCAACCCGATCAGAACGGTGCATTTTTTAATCTTTTACAGCATCACGGATATCCTACGCCATTGTTGGATTGGTCTTATTCACCCTATGTCGCCGCATTTTTTGCTTTCCGAGATTGCCAAATTAAGGATAGCGACGAAAAATTTGTAAGAATTTATAAATTCAATTATGAAGAATGGCAAAAAATTAACCCTCCTATTTATAATCTTGATCCGCCACAACCACACTTATCAGTAATGGAATTTATCGCCATCAGTAATCCCCGTCTTGTTCCACAACAAGCGGTCACAATTGCAACGAATATTTATGATGTTGAAGCCTACATCTTGGAATTCGAGACAAGGATGAACATCAAATATCTAGAAGCATTCGATATTCCTGCAACTGAAAGAGATATTGCAATGAGAGATTTAAGATTTATGGGCATAACTGCCGGATCAATGTTTCCAGGCATCGATGGCGTTTGCGAAGAATTGAGAGAGCGTAACTTTGAAAAATAGGTATCTGGAGACGATTAAATGTCAGAAACTCAAAACCCTATATTTCCGAATATCATTCCTTCTTCAATTAAAATGACCAAACATCGAGAGGCTGAAAAAGGTGACTTTTCAACAGAAGAGGACCTGCAAACCTTGATACTTCTGTTATTTCATGAACCTGAATGCGAATTCTTCTACTTCGTTGAGCAGGGAAGCCCTTCTGATCCATTATTGTCCGCTGCCATAGCGCGGGGTGACATTTTGGTCGAGGAAAGCGAATTCTTCTATTACAGACATCCAAAGATCGACCATGGCTACGTCCATATCGATGTACGTGACGGTAATTATGCATGGGATTGGCAACGTGATGTTGTCGAAAAAGGGCCAATGTTCATCAGGGAAAAGTTAAAAATTTCCGCAAGAAAAAGAACTGAATTGGAGATCTGGCAGAAAATAGAAATGGAAGATGCCTTTCGCGAACATCGGAAGAAGACCGCGTATCAGTTCGATGTGTTCCTGAGCTATGCGACAGGCGATCGGCAGGAAGCGCTAAGACTGCACGAGGCAATAACATCAGCTGGGGGTAAGGCATTTCTGGCAGAAAAGTGCATTCAGCCTGGAGAAGATTTTGCTGAAAAGATCCGCCAAGCGTTGCTTGGATCCCGAGAACTTTGGCTTCTCATAAGTCACACCAGTAAAGAAAGTGAATGGGTGATTTCAGAGTGGGGTGCAGCATGGGCCTTAGAGAAAAAAATTGTTCCCATTTTGCATCGCTGCCCTCCGGAGTCATTGCCTGATCGGCTGCGGAAATTACATGCCATTGATTATTATCGATATCGAGAATTGATAGAGAATACTTTTCCAGAGGGGGCAGTCCGAGAAAGTAAGCAGTCACTTGACAAATCCACCACGAAAACGAAATGACAAAGATTTCTCTCCCCTGATTTTCTCAATAAATTATATGGTTAACATGATTATCTATTTCATGTATTCAAATATGAATAGATAAAAATCCAGAAACTTAGACAGTTAGCATGTTAGCAGCTTATTAGAATGCTTATTTGAAGTATTCCTTCAAGGAATAAAAGACGCGGGGGAGGTGGCTTGCTCATCTTATGAGAAAACGCGCGTATCCCCGTGCGTGATTCTGCCTTGTTCCTCATCTCATCTTTTTTGATCACAACTCCAAAGACCTATCCACATTTCGGAATAATGCTCATTTCCCCCGCTCTGATATTAGGTAGCCGCCGCAGTTTTTGGATTTTTATAGCCGTAAAGAAATGCAAGGCCAGTTGCAGTACTCGTAAGATTGCTCGACATATTGTTCAATGCTTCCTGCTTTGCCTGCCATGCGGTCAGTTTGCTTGACGTTTCAAGCTGATTCTTTGCAGCCAGGGCGGAAGATCCGGCGCTTGCGGCCTGCATTGATGTCTGCTGCCTCTGAAGGGAAAGTGCCTGATCTGCGTTATCTGAATTATCAAGAGAGGTCAGGGCGTTAAGCCAGTATGTGCGGTCAGCGTCAGCAAGTTCCTCCCTGGCGAGAGTCGCCTTCTGAGCGATATCCGTGTCAAGATCGAGTTTGTCGCTGTTCAGTTCCGCCATGGTGTCGGCATACGCTTTCGAACCAAGCATCCCCTTGGCGGCCATCGATTCTTCTGATGAAGTTTTGAGCTTGTCGTATTGCTCATCCACGTTCTTGTGCATCTGCGATGAGAAGGCGGATGCGTAGTCATTGTAGGCCTGTATCCGGTCTGACGGAGTTTCGGAAAGGTTATTTAGAAGCTCTTCCCGGAGAGCGGACATCTTCTTTCTTTCGGCTTTTTCCTCATCAGACAGGCTCTCTGTGTAAACATACCCTTTCTTCTTCGAGTCCCATACCTGACTGTTGGTCAGGTTCCCGTCGGAATCGTAATAGTAATAGTTCACCATATCCATGCCGTCTATGCGGCCTGCTCCAGCATTACTAAGGCTAGAATAGGCCGATATCCCGGTAGATATAACTGATACAACCCCTAATCCAACGGCTCCCCAAGTCATTTTTACACCTCCATTTTTTTAATTATTCCGTAAATTTGTTTTCAAAGCCAGTTAATATCAGCGATATTCCCGTGTTATCGGGTCAAATCTCGAGTATTCCCCATGATAATAAAGCAGACATTCCCCACCGGCATTGTACCTTGACGCCTCAATTCTGACGGCAGTTTCCGGCTTGTAGGCTTCCGTTGCAAGTTCCCCCGTTCCGTTTCCCCTGTTACTCGCCCTGTGCAAAATCATCAGATGATCACAATCAGAAAAGATCGAAGACGAGTCTTTCAGGTCCATTGCCGTCATCATGCTATCAGCCTGAATCTTCCGGGGCTGCGCTATCAGGATGATAGGAATTTCAAGTTCTTCAGCCAGAAACTTGAAAGCTTGAACGGCAAGACCGATTTCTTGAACCTGATTGCTTACCGACCGGCAAAGGAAATGAAGGTGATCGAATGCCAGCAACTTTAAACCATAGCGCCGGATTGCCGCTTTCAGGGTTTCGATGATCCCGTCAATCGTTGGCTTTTGGTGACAAAATCCCAGGTATAGGGGCTTTCCCTTGAAGTTGGTCCGGGTCATTTCGATTTCTGCAGACCCTATATCTTCTTTCCTGGTTCGACATTGAACAATCTTTTGAATAACCTTCACCGGTTGCATTTCCAGGCAAAAGAAAAGGGAAGGGGTCCCCTGAAAGGCGTTGTGAGTGATCATCTGCAGGGCAAAGGTTGACTTCCCGATTTTCGGGGGTGCGGATAAGACGATCAATTCACCCGGCATGAATCCAGTTTTAATGATCCGGTCAACATCAGCCCACCCGGTTCTTATTCCGGCTGTCTGATCCGGCCGTTTCAATTCTTCCTGGTATTGTCTCAGCCCTTCGGCAAAGCTCATGATCCCGGCAACATCGAATTGACGGGCGTCATTGACAAGGGATTGAAACTCGAAAAGATCATGGCCTGCCTTGAAGTATTCGTTCACGTCCTGGCCATCCGGCAAGACCACGTTAAAACATCGGTCATATCCCAAGCGCCGCGCCGCTTCCCTGGCTCCCTTCTGTCCCGGTTCATCCGGATCGTAAACAAGAATGATTTTCTTAGCGGCCTGAAGCTGATCAATCCATGAAGGATCGAACGATCCGGCCCCGGTAGTGATCCCCACAACATTCTTGATCCCCTGGTCAATCAGAGTAAGCGCGTCAATCTCGCCCTCAGTGATGAATATTTCCTCTTTGTTGGCTCCTATGACATCGCCGTTGAAAAGGATCGACCGGCAATCTTTCACGCGCCTGAAGGTCTTTTCTGCAGGGGGTAAGGATCGGCTCTTGATGTTGATCAACTTGCCCTTTTCGTAGTGGGGAATTGTCAGCCATCGTCCATATTTGTCGATTTCCAATCCGATCTTGAAAGTTTTGACCGTCTCAAGGCTGATCCCCCTGGTCCCGGTGATGTAGTCCAAGCTTTCTTTATCTTTCAAAAGAGCAAAATTGGCCTCTACGGCCTTTTTCTCATCCGGGACAATAGAACGGTCGTTCTTGGCCGAAAAAGCCTCTCTGACGGTTCCCTGTGGCTTCTGATAGGGTTTATTCATGTTGAATCTATCCTGGTTAAAATCTCCGTAATGTTTTTTCAGGGTGATAAGGTTTCCCCGTTCCTGGCATTTGTGGCAAAAGAAGGTTCCTTCATCCTGGTCCATGTAAAAGTGATATTTTGGATCCCCGCAAAAAGGACAAATCTTCAAGACGATCTGCCCGGATTGTATCCGGTATTCAAAACCCTTGCTCTGGATGTATTGCAGCGTATTCATATGATCGTGATCCCCTGGCTTCGGTAGTGCTCATCAAGGGTATGACAGCCCGTTGATTTCCTGGCCTGCCCGGAAATACTTTCCTGATCCTCTGGCTTGTGGTTTCGGATGATCCCCAGGAGGTACTTTTCGCCCTTTCCCTGGTCAGAATATCCCTTGTCAAGATAGGTCCCGATTCCTGCCATGACCGATTCAACCGGGTATTTTTCCCATGACTGAAGGATGGAAAGCTTTACACTGTCGGAAATCCTGTTTAATTTTCTGGTTGATGAAATGGCTTGAAATGCCTGGTTGATGATTTCCTGATTCGAATATCTTTTTTCCAGTTCAGAAATTTGAGAGGAAAAATCACAGGGGGTTTTTTCTTTATGTGTTATTGTGTTTGTATGTTGCCATTTGTTTGCCCTTTGTTTGTCGTTTTGCGTGTCGTTTTGAAATTCATCGTCTTGATAAATGTGCCAATTTACAATAGTTATGACCGAAAATTTGTTTGTCGTTTTGATTGTCAAATTTCCCGACTTTTTCAGAAAATCAACAATGGTGCGGATTTCCCGAATGGTCAAACCTGTCTCTTCAGCCGCTTTTTTCAATCCAAAGACAAATTGGCCCGGAAAAAGGTTCACTTTTTGTAAACCAACGATTGCATCAAATTCCTTGTGAGATGCTTTCAAGAGGCACCATGTCCAAAAGGCCCATAGCTTGTGGTTTTTGATCCATCCGGCATCAAGGGACTTTCTCCAAAGGCGGACATAACCCCTGTTCATCGCTTCGGCCCCCCCGGTAACTGGTAGGCTCGACAATCATCGAAGCGTACCGACATGAGTGCTTGAAGTTCTTCTTCAGGGCAGGGCCCCAGGCGGACTTGACCATTCTTGTCTGCCAGTTCTGAAAGAAGCAGCATGAGGTTTGCTGCTGCAGGATCTTTCCGGAAAAGACGGTCATAATCTCGTTTGAATTTTCGATTCAGCTTCACGCCCTTATCCTCTCCGGAAAATCCGTTTGATCCATCCAAGGTTTCCAGGATTTAAGATGCGGAGTAAAATCCTTTCTAGCATCTCCTGTTCGGTATCAGTTGCAGCGTTCAAAAGTACGCCTACGGTGTGCTCATTTTCATTGAACTCCAGGTATATTGACGGATTTTTTTTGATTTCACTCATCGCTTTGCCCTCCTAGATAAAGCCGTGTAGCGCTGAAAATCCCTCTTTTTCATTATCTTTTGATTGCAGAGGAGCAGGAAGGCGCGGCCCTCCTCCGTCTCGGTGTGTGGGTTGGCATAAGCCATTTTTCCCGACTTCAGGCTGTAACCGATCGTCACGAAGACCATACTGGGTTCTTGGGTTTCTTCCCTGCCGTCCTCTTGTCCCTTTTCCGTTGTATTCTGTTTGAGATCCATCGTGCTTAGTTCCCCCCTTCAATCAGTCCCCGAATATCCGACGCGCGCCAACAAGTAACTCGTTCCGACAGCTTGATAGGTTGTGGGAACCGCCCCTCTTTCACGCCCTGCCACCAATTGGACCGGGAGACAGGGACGAACTTTAAAACTTGTTTAATCCTTAGAAGCCCATTTTGTGGGAGTTCTTGTAATTCTGGAATTCTTGAATCTCTTGGCATGCACCGTCCTCCTTGTTTGTTTTTTAAGGATAGCTTGCCATGGTCATCTAGGTGACAAGTCAAGTGACAAAAAAAGCCGGATTTCTCCGGCTTAAAGTTTGCTAATTGCTATAATTATCAATATTTTATGGAATTGTTACACTTTCTATCACCGTGACAGTCACCGTGACATTTTCAAGATGCAGTCATTTTTTTATACCTCTCAAGATATTTTGCCCCTTTTGTCCTCAAATCTTTTCCTCTCTTTTTCAGGGCATCGTATTGATTGTTTTGTAGCCCCTTGTCGATTCCAAAAGCGCGTGCGACAACTACATGAGAAAATGGAGGGTTTGGCATTTGATAGGCGATTATCGATTTCATGATATCGTCAGAGTCCTTTTTAAGTTCCTTGCTTAACGTGGCGACTTTCCTTTTAAGGCCTTCTTCATTGCGGCTGCACTCGATATAGTCCTCTGCCGATTTTGGCAGTGCTACCAGTTCCGTTTCTGCCTTGCCGAGAATCGCATCCTTTTGAAGATTAAAGATTCCAGGATGATCCCGTTCAAAGGCTTCAAGGTCCTCTTCTATAAAGTAGGTCACGTCCGATGTTTCGCTTTTGTCATAACCTATCCAATCATAGATTTTAAAATCATCATCATCATTCAGCATTAAAATTTGCTCTCGAATATCAATAAGATGATTATATTTGTCGTATGCCTTCAACCCCTTGTAAAGAACAAAGTCACCAAGTGTAATTTCATCAGCACCCCATCGGGCCATTACTTCAGCCCCAGTTAACCTCTTCTGAATCTTCATTGCCTTCCTCTCTGGCTCCCTTATTTACCCAGGGAAACGGGGGAGGGATACCCCCCGCTTTCGGCCCGTCGACCTATCCCAGGAATTTCTTATTTTATGAATTCACCGCCTTGAATGGAATGACAACGGCGCCAGCTTTCAGGCCGTCAAGATAGTCCGCCCATTTCTGCATCATCTTTTTGCGCTCAGCAAGGTGCGCTGTCCTGTTGTAAGCCCTTCCGTTCGGGTCTTTGACAGCATGTGCAAGTTGATGCTCGATGAAATCCGGTCTTACCTGAAGGACTTCATCAAGGATCGTTCTTGCCATGGCCCGGAACCCGTGCCCGGTCATTTCTTCTTTTGAATATCCCATACGACGAAGCGCAGCGAGTATGGCGTTGTTGCTCATCGGTCTTGCGAAAGATCGCGCAGAAGGAAACACGTATTTGCTTGTTCCGGTCAATTCTTTAAGCTCGGTCAATATCTCTACTGCCTGCCGGCAAAGGGGCACCATGTGCGGCTGCTTCATCTTCATCTTCTCTGCCGGTATATTCCATACGGCTTCATCAAGATTGAATTCCTCCCATTCTGCGTGTCGTAGTTCCCCAGGGCGAACAAAGAACAACGGGGCAAGTCTCAAGGCACACTTAACCACGAAATGCCCTTGATAGCCGTCTAGCGCTCGGAGAAGGGGAGCGACCTCTTGCGGATCTGTGATAGCTGAATGGTGATTTTCTTTTGGTTGCGGTAATGCCCCGCGAAGATCGGCGGCCGGATCGCGTTCTGCCCTCCCGGTAGCAACGGCATATCGGAAAACCTGTCCTGCCATCGATCTGATTCTGTTTGCCGTTTCCAAAGCGCCCCGGCTCTCTACCCGGCGAAGAACTGTCAAAAGTTCAGGCGCTTTTATCTCCATCATGGGACGTTTCCCAATCCAGGGGAAAAGATCACGTTCCAGTCGGCTCATTATGGTGGTAGCGTGCCCCGGTGTCCATGTAGGGGTAAATTTTGCGTGCCATTCACGGGCGATAACCTCAAAGGTTTCTGTTTCCTCTGTTTCTGCCTGCTTTTGCGCCTTCCTGACGGCTCCCGGATCAATGCCTTGGGCTACCTGCTTTCTTGCCTCATCCCTGCGATGTCTGGCATCTGCAAGGGTGATTTGGGGGTAAGTGCCCAGTGACAACAACTTCTCCTTACCCCCAAAACGATACTTGAACCGCCACCATTTACCCCCTTTCTCTGTTACCAACAAATAAAGACCGTCAACATCTGACAGCTTGTAAGGTTTATCTTTCGACTTTGCCGTTTTAACCTTCATGTCTGACAAGGGGATGATCTGCTTGGGCATGTCCATTTCTCCTTTTTTGGGGTAACTGTTTTGCCTTGGGGGTAACTGTTCAGGAATGTTACCCCAAAACAAGCTGGATTTTGATAAATCACATAGCATGCCCCTGGACAAATGGCAATAAAAAACCCGCTATTTCTAGCGGGTTCTGTGTTCTATTGGACATCCTTGGATTGAGTCTTGGTGGAGGCGGCGGGAGTCGAACCCGCGTCCGAAAACATTCCACTGCAGTTTCTACGTATGTATCCTTTGTTTTGTATTTCGCAACCCGAAACGCCCAAAGGCAGGCTTAACAGTTTGCTATCCCGTGTAAATTTCGCCCTTTTCCCCACAGGAGAAGGTAAGGACTATCCTACCTGAAATGACGCCCTCTCTGATCCGGCAGGCGAAACCAGAAAGAACGTTAGCCGCCTAAGCGGCTAAAGCGTACTCGTAGTCGTTTGCGAGTATTGTTTTCCTACCTGTTTAACGAGGCCTGTAGGAACCTCGATACGCTTCTACAGCTTCAACTATCCCCGTCGAAACCGTGACGCCCCCAAATTATGCTTTCAAAGAACAGATTATTCGTAAGGAATCTTGATTTTTTATTATAATAATGCTGCCCATGTCATAAGTCAAGAACTCTTTGTGAACGGATATGATTGACCAATTCTCAGTCTCATCCTTCCTTACTGCGGCTTCGCAAGCCTCGTTCCATGGCCCGGCGATCTTCCTTCAGCTTGATGTCCTCTCTTTTATCGTAGAGTTTCTTTCCCCGGCCCACTCCGATTTCCACCTTGATCCGGCTGTCTTTGAAGTAAACCTTCAAGGGAATCAAGGTAAATCCCTTTTCCCGCGATTTCCCGTAAAGCCGCTTGATTTCCCGTTTATGCATGAGCAGCTTGCGCACCCGTTCCGGTTCGTGATTCAGCCGATTGCCATGGGAATAGAAGCCGATATGCATTCCGTAAAGAAAGATTTCCTCATTCTTTACGGTGACATAGCTGTCTTTCAGATTTCCCTTGCCGTCCCGCAGGGCTTTCACTTCCGTTCCCACCAGCACAATTCCGGCTTCATAGGTATCCTCAATAAAATAATTGATCCTGGCCGTTTTGTTTGTGCAGATGATTTTTTCTGACTTGTCCTTCTTTGCCACTTCGCTTTCACCTTCGGGTTTTTATAAACCCTTTTTATTTCTTTTGCCGGCTTGTTGTCCCTGAAGCCGGATAAGGTCAATTCCTTTATCGATCCGTGCCGCAGTCTGTAAGCGCCATTTCCCTTTTTCCTGAAACCGGCTGCCGTAAAGCAGGTAGAACGGGCAGATAATCCATTTTGACGTGACTCATCGCCTTGAAAAGATTGGCCCGGATGTCCTTGTTGTCCCGCTCCAGTTGATTCAGCAGGTCTTTGATGTACCGTCTGCGGGAAACGGGGCCGGTGGGGCAGGAAGATTCGATGATCGGGAATTCCCGTTCCCGGCTGTATTTCTTGATCAGTTCCTCCTGGAGATAGGCAAGGGGGCGGATAATGTGCATTGATCCGCCGAAAATGGGCTGATCGGGCATCATGGTGCTGATTTCCCGGCCATAAAACATGTTGATCAGCAGTGTTTCAATGAGATCATCCTGGTGATGGGCCAGAGCGACCCGGTTGCAGCCTTTCTCCTCGGCAATCTCGAAAAGCCGTTTCCTCCGCAGTCGTGAACAGAGGAAACAGGGATTCTTTTTGTTGTAATCGCTGTGGGAGAGGGGACCGATATTCGTCTTCTCCAGGACATAATCGTAGCCCTCCGTTTTTAAGTAACTTTCCAGTCGATCATAACCCGCCGAATCCAATTCAAATCCCGGGTCGACATAGACGGCGACAAGAGAAAATTCCGGGACAAAAACCATGGGCGTATTGAGCAGATCGAGCAGGGCCAGACTGTCCGCCCCACCGGATACGCCGACGAGGACCCGGTCTCCCTTGTCAATCATCCGGTAATCCATTACGGCCTTTTCAAGCCATTTTTTGAGGTGATAAAACAGTTTTGTTCTCTTTACATCCGGCACCGAGTATGGAATCTCCTTCAATTTTCAATATTTTTTCATCTTAGCGAAGAAAGGCTTTTATAGCAAGGATGAAGAGAAAGGGAAAGCAGGACCTTGCCGGAGACCAGAAAGATCTCTCTTTGGGTTATAAGGGAAATTGAAAGGACGAATACTCCTGGAATTCCGGAGAGGGATGGGAATGCTTTTATCCGTTGTGAAAATGACGGGACTTTGTTAAGAAGGGTTTTTCCTGGAGACGCTTTCCGAATAATTTTTTTCAACTGCGAGATTCCTTCGTCGGAAAACAGTAAAGGTACGAAACTTCAATGAAACACATTGTTCTGGGCACGGCCGGTCACGTCGATCACGGAAAGACGGCGCTTATCAAGGCGTTGACCGGGGTGGATACCGACCGACTCAAGGAGGAGAAGGAGCGGGGCATCACCATCGAACTGGGGTTTGCCTCTTTGCGCCTCAGCAGCGGCCGTGTCTGCGGCGTCGTTGATGTTCCGGGCCACGAACGGTTCGTCAAAAACATGGTGGCCGGGGCCGCGGGCATCGACATGGTCCTGATGGTCATTGCCGCCGATGAAGGCGTTATGCCGCAAACCCGGGAGCATCTGCAGATCTGTTCCCTCCTCAACATCCGCAAGGGACTCGTGGCGCTGACCAAGATCGATCTTGTCGATCGGGACTGGCTGGAGCTTATCCAGGAAGACCTGGCCGATTTTCTGAAAGGCTCGTTTCTCGAAGGCGCTCCCGTTATCCCCGTATCCGCTCAGACCGGCGAAGGCCTGCCGGATCTCCTGGCCGCCCTGGAACGGGTGGCCGCCGGAATTGAAGAGGAACCGGATACCGGGGTTTTCCGGCTCCCTGTGGATCGGGTTTTCACCATCCGTGGATTTGGGACGGTTGTCACCGGGACGTTGCGGTCCGGTCAAGTCAGTGTGGCGGACACCGTACAAATGCTTCCGGGAACCGTAACCGCGAAAGTGCGGGGGCTTCAGGTCCATAATGCCGCGGTGACGACGGCGGAAGCCGGTCAGAGAACAGCCATCAATCTGCAGGGATTGGAGAAGACGGACATCTTGAGAGGGCAGGTTCTGGTTCACCCGGATACCATGAAGACCACGCTGCGGGTCGACACCTTTCTGGAATACCTTCCGCCTGATAAGAAGAAATTGGTGCACCGCTCCCTGGTGCGGCTCCATACCGGAACAAGTGAGACCATGGCCAGAGTCCTGCTGATGGACCAGGAGGAACTCCTGCCGGGCGAGAAGGCTTACGCCCAGTTCTTTACGTCGGAACCGGTGGTCGTCATGGCCGGCGACCATTTCGTCATCCGCAGCTATTCCCCCATCACCACGCTGGGCGGCGGTCTCGTCGTGGATCCCCTGCCGCGGAAACATAAACGGAATGACCCGGCAATCCTGGAGTCCTTCGAGCAGCTTCAGCACGGCAGCGAAGAGGAAAAAACCAGCGCCATCATTGAACGGGCCGGTCCGGCAGGCGTTCCGCTTGCCCTGCTGGTCGTGCGCACCGGGATCCCTGCAACGAAGCTGAAAAAAATTCTGGATGCTCTTCTTTCGCGGCATGCCCTCATCCTTCTGGACAAGGACAATCTCACGGTCGTGTCGGCCTCGTTCCATTCGGAGCTCCAGCAGAAGATCCTTCAGGAATTAAGCGCATACCATAAAAAATATCCGCTGAAGGAAGGCTCCCTCAAGGAAGAACTGCGTTCCGTCCTGGGGCGTCATGTCCCGGTGCGGCTTTACCTCTCTGCCGTCCAGGCGCTGGAAAGGACGGGAAAAATCGTTCTGGACCGGGAGATCATTCGCCTTGCGGATCACACGATTCAGCTCCAGGAAGACCTGGCGGAACTGCGGGAGGCCTTGAATCGTCTTTATCTGGAGGCGGGCCTGACGCCGCCGACGATGCGGGAAGTGATGGAACACTTCGCCGCTAAAAAGGATTCGGCGCGCAAGGTCATGGATGTCATGCTCCGGGACGGCGTCCTGGTCAAAATCAGTGAAGATCTCTATTTCCATTCGGAGAGTCTGCAGAAGCTCCGGGAGAATTACAAAAAACTTCTCCTTAAGGAAGGCAAGGCAACGCCTGCCAGTTTCAGGGAACTTACAGGGCTGTCCCGGAAATTCATCATCCCGCTGATGGAATATTTCGATCTGACGAAACTCACGATCCGGGCAGGGGAGCAGCGGCTCCTGCGGGAAAAATAATCTTTTACACCATCAGAAACATAGAGTTCGACGATGCCGGCTTATAAAGTTCCACTTAAAAGCGTGATGGGGGACCTTTTGAAAGTTAAAAACATTTATATCAAGGATATTCAATCGGGTGAAAAGGTTACGGACTCTTTCCTCGTCACGGAGAAGAACCTGGCCTATTCCCAGAAGGGTTCCCCCTACCTCAACCTTCGGCTGAAGGACAAGACGGGGCAGGTCGATGGAAAGATCTGGGACAACGCCCAGGAATGGGACAAACAGTTCCGGAAGGGGGATGTCGTTCAGGTCAACGCCCGGGCGGTGAGTTTCAAAAATGCCCTCCAGCTCTCCATCCACTCTTTGACGGTCCTTGATGATGCCGATATTCTTCTCAATGATTACCTGCCCACTGCGCGGGGAAACATCGAAGCCATGTTTGGCGATCTGAAATCCTTTATCGACCGGATCGAGACCCCGCCGCTGAAGAAGCTGCTCAAAGCCTTCTTTGACGACCGGGAAACTGCGGAGCGTTTCAAGCGGGCACCGGCGGCCAAAGGATTCCATCACATTTATCTGGGAGGGCTGCTGGAGCATACCCATTCCGTTACCCGGCTATTGGACCAGATCGCCTCGCATTATCCGGGGGTGAACAGGGATCTGCTGCTGACGGGTGGCATTCTCCACGATATCGGCAAGATCAGGGAATTTTCCTATGACCGCCTGGTTGAGTACAGCGATGAGGGGCGACTCATCGGTCATATCATCATCGGCGTGGAAATGGTTGATCAGAAAATTGCCGGCATTCCCGATTTTCCCGAATCTCTCGCCATGGAACTCCGTCACCTGATTCTCAGTCACCACGGCATCCTGGAATACGGTTCCCCCAAGCGCCCGAAGACCCTCGAAGCCCTGATGGTCCATTACGTGGACGACCTGGATGCCAAAGTCAACGCCTTTCAGGAATATCTTAATGATTTCCGGAATGAAGAAACCGGATGGACGCCTTTCCACCGGTTTCTGGAACGGTATCTCTATCGGGGAAGGCTACAGGAAGGAACAGCGGACGAGCCTCCGATACCGGGAGAATTGTAGCCTCTCGGAAACGCCCGCGATTTCGAATTAGAACAAGAGACCCCGCAGAAGTCAATCTCTGCGGGGTCTCTGCACGGTGTTTCTAATAGCGGAACAAGGCCGCCATGCGCGCCCCGCCGGGCAGGAGGTCCGGCGCCACAACGAAGACGGTTCCCCCATTCATAAACGTTTGAATAGCGGCAAAGTCCGCAAGATCCTCATTCCCCGGTTCCTGCTTCTCATCCAGCAGGACCGTATCATCTCCCGGATTATAAATTCCCCAGTACTGATATCCCGGAGCAACAAAGAGTATCCCCACCCGCCCATGATAAGCGGCAGGAATGATCTCCTGGACAACATCCGATGTAAGCCCTGTTCCCAAGGATTGGTTATACTGTGAGAGCGCCTCGTTTTCAGCCTTCTGCAAATAAGGCTTCACGATGGCCCAGGCATCACGGTGGAGCTGTTCCGGACTTGCCCCCTTGGGATTGCCGGCAATGCCCTCTTCCATAAGAAAGGGATAGCTGTTCGCTTCCCGGTAAATGGGAAACTGATATTCCACCCCCGCGAGAATCAGGGGGATGTTGCCCTCTTTGAGGAGGTCGTGCAGCCCCTTGTCAATGCGCTGGAAGTACTGCAGAAGATTCCCCTTGACATCTTCGATGTCGGCGCCGTGACCGGACATCATTCCGCCTTGTCCTACGCCCTTTCCCGACCGGAATTTAACCTGCCGCTCCGGATTATCCGTCTGCAGGGCTTCGGCAAGGCTGTTCGGCAGAGTTTCCACGCTCACTTCTTTGATGGCCTGGGAGGTTCCTTCATAAAGGATGGTCTTGTTCTGGCTTAACGCAAGGATATAAAATCGTTCGTCCCCATGCAAAAGTGGAAGAAGCGGCTTCATATGAAATCGGTCTGTGATGACAAGAAGTTCGTCAAAAGAAAAAGGCAGACAGAAATAATGGAATTCATCCTTGGACACAAAGAGGGCCAACCCATCGCTCTGGTTGCGCCAGAACAGGATGTTGTTTACCAGTTCCTGGACCGGTTCGAGAAGTTCCTTGACCTCCTGTGTGCGCAAACCCGAATTCGCCAATCCATCTTCCGCCTGACGAACGATGTTGCGCAAACGAATCGAGTTCTGCTGGCTTTCCACACCGGTCCGGTAAGTCGGCATAAACATGGATACACACCAATCATTCCGCCTCTGCATTAATGTTGTCAATTCTTCTTTAGACAATGCATTCATACGGCTTCTCCCTTCTCAAACATTTTGCTTTTAAGTTGACATTACACGAATTCTCTGCTGAGCAGCTCACACTCTAAAGATCCTGAATTCTGCTGGTAGAAATGTAACATAACCGCGATCACCGGGAGCTTTTGTAGTATTATACCTGAAGAAATCGTAAAAGTCATTGAAAGGATAGTTTAAAAATGGAGAGAACCGAAATAATCCGCTTTTAAACCGTTTCCTGTTGTTTTTCGGTCCTCGATGGGGATGAAGAATTCCTGAAAGTCGTTGATGGTTTGAGGTTTGAAGATAGATTGCATTTTGTCTCTGGAACTGATATTCAACGGTTCAACTTGACGGCCTTTTGTCGCTGCAGGGATATTAAAGTTCTAGGATACGTTATGTTTATTAATGAATTGGGAATTTTCACGCAATCCTTCAGCCGGTTCCTGGAAGGGCAGTGCGAAGAGGATGTCTGGTATGATCTGCGGATCAAGGTAGGATTTATCAATGGTCAGCTCGAGGTCCGACTGGATACGCCGCCGCTGGTAGAAACAACATTTCTTCCCTATGAATCTGTGGAGGAAGAAAGCACCGTTGCCGAACCGTCGCCTTGGAACCTTGCCGCAGATGTTATTCCCGAGTATCCCACTCTTTCTGCGGATGAAGAGGATGAGTCCGTCCCGAATATCAGGAAACTGGCAAACAAGGGGCAGATTGTCACCTGTACGAATGGTCACGAAGTATGTGAACTATCCCGGGATTATTTTGAAGACCAGGATGTCAATCCTGACCTGTTTGCCCATTTCCGGTCGCCTCAGAGAATCATTTCGGAAAATGACCGCATTAATGAAATCCGCTGTCTTGTCTGTGGCGCACAATGGATTTCGGGTGGCGCCTGGAACATCCGTTTTTTCAGTGAAGGGCGCTGGATTCCTGAGTAAGTTCGGCAAAGAGTTGTAATCCGAACTTTTCTTCAGCAGCTAGAGCTTGTTTCCAAACCCAGCAACCGCGCTGCATTGGAACAGCTGATTTTTTCCTTGTCGCTCTCCGTCAGAAAGGGCAGCTGCAGAAGAAATTGAAGTTCTTCCGCTTGATCCGTCCAGGGACTGTCGGATGCGAAAAGCAACCGGTCTGACGGATGCTCCTTGAGAAAACGCTCCAGGAACTTCCGAGGCATCTTGCGCAGTACAAAGGACGTATCCATATAAAGATCACGCCCCAGCAGATGTTCCGCTGCTTCTTCGTAAGCCTCTTCACCTCCCAGGTGGGCAACAATCATGCAGAGTTCCGGGATATCCTCATGGACTGCGGCCAGTCGCTTCGGCGTTGCGTGGACCGGATGGGGAAGTCCCCGATCCACCCCGGCATGAAAGAGGATGAACATCCCTTCTGCCGCTATCGTCTCGTAAATGGGATACATGCGGGGTTCATCCACAAAGAAATCCTGATAATCCGGATGAAGTTTAAACCCCCGGAACCCCTCGCGTTTCAGCGTTTTAATCTGATCGGAATTCTGGGGAGCGGCGGGGTGCAGAGTGGCCAGCGTTTCAATTCCCGGTTGCCGGATGGAAGTCAGCCACTTTTGAATGGATGAGACCTGCTCCGGCCTTGTGGCAACCGCCGCCACGACGGAAAGGTCGATCCCGGCAGCCGCCATCGACCTTTTCAGCCCTTCCAGGGTGCCATCCGTATAAGCTTCGACTCCCGCCCGTTGACGGACCGCGGCAACCGTCTTGGCGGCCACACGGTCGGGATAAATGTGGGTGTGAAAATCAATCTTCATGGCATCCTTCCCTTATGGGATTTCACTCTTCTTTTCAAGTCATAAAGAAGTTATTCCCCGTCGGTGCGGACTTTTATCGAATCAGATTGAAGCCAATCCGTATATTTCATCCTATCCAGATTTTCGAACGAAGGGATTCATGAATGCCGGCATCAGCAAATTGCTCGGCAATGGCTTTGAAGGTTGCGTGAATTCCCCCAAACGCATCGACGAGCTGTGGATCGAATTGCGAACCGCGTCCTGCCAAAATGATTTCTACAGCCTTTTCATGAGGAAAGCCTTTTTTATAGGGACGGTCCGATATGAGAGCATCGTAGACATCGGCAATCGCCATGATTCTTCCCGATAGAGGAATTTCTTCCCCTTTGAGTCCAGTGGGATATCCTTTCCCATCCCATTGTTCATGATGATATAAAACCATTTCTCCGGCAAACTTCAAGAAGGAGATATCTCCAAGCTTGGCCTGTGCGGCGTCGATGACTCTTTTGCCATAGACCGGATGCTTCCTGATCTCTTCGAACTCTGCGGCGCTCAGTTTCCCGGGCTTAAGGAGGATGTGATCCGGGATGCCCACCTTACCCAGGTCATGGAGCGGCGCCGACTGGAAAAGGTGCTCAATATAGGCGTCATCCACAGTAGCCGCATAGGCAGGTTTTTTTCTGATATATTCGGCAAGAGCCTTTACATAGCTGCGGGTTCTTCTGATGTGGTCGCCTGTTTCCGAATCCCGCGTTTCGGTGATGTTGGCGATCGCCTCCAGCATTGCATCCTGCGTTGCCAGTTGCAGTCGGGTCTTTTCCTTCAGCAGCCACTCTCCGTGCCAGAAGTCGAGAAACGACAGCAGGGAAAAATTAGAGGTATAGGCCAGTACAGGGTAGAGGGGAGAAAGATAGATTCCCTTCCGGAAGAGGAAAACGGGCAGAATGACTGCGATCAACAGAAAGAGAAATAAAGAAGTCAGATTTACAACGGCCTTGCAACGGGCAAAGAGAATTGTTGAAAGCAATCCGAAAAAAATAAGGGCAATAAATTCATAAATAACAGCAGCCTTTGGCCGTACCAGAAAATCACCCTGTAGAAGAGAGTCTAAAATGTTCGCGTGCACCTCTACCCCAGCCATGGACGGGTCGGTTGGCGTCGCGCGGATATCAAACAAGCCTGGAGCCGTTGCCCCAATGAACACGATGCGTCCTTCAATTTCCTGGTTTTTGACTGTTCCGTTGAGAATATCGGCTGCTGACAGGTGACGATAGGTCCCACGCGGGCCGTGAAAGGGAATCAGAAAAGCTCCTTTTTCTTCAAGAGGGATCTCAAGGCCTTCGATGGAGAGGCTTTCCGTCCCTGCCCGGCCGACAGTCAATACAATCTGTTCCGATTTTGTCGCCGACAGAAGTACTGCTAAAGAGAGTTGGGGATAGAAGCGCCCTTCGTATTCCATGAGAAGGGGAACTCTGCGAATAATTCCGTCATGGTCAGGTTTTACGTTGATAAAACCAGAAGCTGGAGTCGCCTCGGAGAGCGGCTGAAACAGTCCGTCAACAGAAGATGGTTTGAACAGGCCGTTTACGGAATCCGGTACCGCCTCTTCTTTCTTGAGGAGCAGATCAACCGGATGAAGTTTGCCTCTTTTTTCCAGGTGATCCCCGAATGAAAACTGGTATCCAAGGACAAAAGGACCTTTCCTGAGTGATTCCGCCAGCAGCGCATCATTGTCGAGATATTGACGAGGCACTCCGGAGAGGCTGATGGCGCAGTTGAAGTCTGTCAAAATATCCTTTTGTATATTCTGCAGCGAACTTCTGTCAGGTTCGGTGAACAGGATGTCGACGCCGACACTTGAAGCTCCCATTCCGTGCAGTTTGTCCAGCAACTGAGATATCCTGTATCGTGGCCATGGCCATTGTCCATACTGGGCAAGGCTTTTTGTATCGATGTCTACAATAACGACATGATCTGATGGGTTGTGGCAGGGGCGCAATTTGAGCAGCGTGTCATAGATTTTAAGGTCAAGAGAAGAAAGCAGAAGCGGTTGAAGCACATAGAAAAAGGCTACCGCACAGGTCAATGCAATTCCGCAGAGAATAACGAGCGTATCTTTTTTACTCTTTTGGAACCTATGGAAGTAGGGGGATAATCGTCGCAATGCATGCATTATGGCGGGCTATCTTATAATAATTTCAACTCGGCGATTCCGTGGTTCTCTGACATGGTTCCCCGTGCGAACAGCAGGATCCCACGCTCCGTGATATCCGATCTCCATCTGTCCAAGACGAATTCCGGAAGAGAGGAGTATGTTCCGGACAATCTCTGCGCGGGCGCATGACAGTCTCATATTGAGCTCATCGTCTCCCGTGGTATCCGTATGGCCGATAATGCTTATTTCATAAAACATCTCTTGATTTTGCCTGTCCGTGATCAATGAAAGGACTTCAGGAATCAAGGATTTTGACCTTGCCGTGAGTTCCGTGGTGTCGTGCAAAAAATACAAAATAAAGGTGACCGGCTCCAGAGGCAGGGCGTTCATGGAATCACTGAAGATGGAATCAATCTGGCTTCGGTCCATCGTTTCAGGGTCAGAGGCATGTGTCCCGGATCCGGTGACCTCGACCACTGTATTCGGAGCGTTCAATGTCTTAGCCCCTGCCTTGGTCGTAATGGTTATCAACCCGACCTTGCCATCGGCATCCTGCAGGAGCACAACCGTGTCCTTTGCGGTTGCGCAGCCTGACAGGATCAGCAGGACCAGGAAAACGACAAGATGCCCCCATATTTTTTTCTGTGCTGTTCTCACCGGTGCAATATAAAATGGAGAATCTTTCGTCCTAATCAACTTTGACATTGTATGTGGTGCCGCGGACACCAATGACGGATTGCGGGGTCTCGAGAACGACAGCCTCGGGAGACAACTTCGTCATCTTCCCTGAAACAAACGAGGCTGTTCCCTTTGCCAGCTTATTCACCATGTTGAACTGTTTAAGGGCCGGCTTAAAGACAAACTTCTTTAATTCCAGGCGAGAGTTTGGTCCAAGACTGATTCTGGAATTGTCCTTGAACATGACTCCCGCTGTGCCGTCCGCACCTGTCTTGACGGTATCATTGGAGTATACGGGAGTGCCCTCTATCCCCTTTACAATGGCTCCATTCCTCTCAATCAGAACGTCTCCTTTGCACTTGCGCAGGCTTCCGGAAGCTTCCTCTGAAGCGTTGACGACCGTTGCAAAAAGAACCACAAAAAGAACCAAAAAAGACAGTATCCTGTTCATGCAAACCTCCATGGTTTTATTGTTGACCATTCATGGTCTTTTACGCTCAATATTCCGTTCGCGCATTTGACATGCAGGAATTGAACCGGGAAATTAAGTTTTAAGGTTGGCTCTCTGAGAGCCAATGGAAAAAGCCGATCCTTTTATCAAATCGGCAGGATGGTTATTGAAATGCTCAGGTTCTTGATAGGATGGGGATAAAAAGGTAAAGTTCAGAGGATTGAACGCCGGAGTGCAAAATGAGGATCGAACAGGCCGACATCCATGTTTTTACGGCGTCAGCTTTTTTGCTTTTACCGGCGGCTGCGCCGCGTCACCGCCAGGTTGTCGCGGTGAATGATTTCGTCATAATCTTTATGTCCCAGGACCTGCTCAATGCGGGATGTCTTGAGTCCCATGATCTTCCGGATATCGGCGGCACTGTAATTGACAAGGCCTTTTGCCAGGGGGGCGCCGTCCCGGTCGACGCAGGTGACCGGGTCTCCCACGACAAAGTCTCCTTCCACGCTGACGATTCCTGAAGGCAGGAGGCTCTTTCCTTCTTCCAGAATCGCGATTCGGGCGCCGCTGTCGATGGTCAGAACGCCCCGGGATCTCAGGGTAAAGGCGATCCAGTATTTCCGGCTGCTCAGATGTTCCTTCATGGGAAGGAAGAGGGTGCCCAGTTCGTCGCCGTCAAAGATACGCGACAGGACTTCCTGATCCTTTCCTGGAGCGATGATATAGGGGATGCCGAAGGCGGTCACCTTTTTGGCAGCCATGACCTTGCTCTTCATTCCTCCCGTTCCGACGGAGGTTCCCTCTTCCGATGCGGCCGCTTCAATGTCCTCCGTGATCTCCCGGACAAGGGGAATAAGCCGGGCGTCCTTGAATTCTGCGGGATTGCGGTCATAAAGCCCCGGCGTGCTGGTCAGGTTGATGACCAGTTGGGCTTCGATGATGTTGGCAATCATGGCGGCCAGATTGTCGTTGTCGCCGAATTTGATCTCATCAATGGCCACGGTGTCGTTTTCGTTGATGATGGCGGTGACGCCCCAGTCCATCAGAGTGGAAAGCGTATTGCGGATATTCAGAAAGCGCCGGCGATCGGTCAGATCGCTCATGGTGAGAAGGATCTGGGCGACATAAAGGCCGTGTTTCCCGAAGGCGTTGGAGTAAACGCGCATCAATCGGCCCTGCCCGATGGCCGCTGCCGCCTGCTTCTGGGGGATGCTCTTCAAAGCCGAAGTAATGCCCAGGCGATGCTTTCCTGAGGCGATGGCCCCCGAAGTGACCATGACAATCTGAAACCCTTTCTTTGTCAGGGCGGCCATCTGATCCACCAAATGCTGGATGATGTCCAGATCAAGGCCGTTTGCACCGGTCAGAACGGCGCTGCCGATTTTGATCAGGACTCTTTTTACATTTTTCAGTACTTGTTCTCGATTTTCATTCATGGTTCGTTTGTCTGTTGCGAATATTTTCCAGGGTCTCTCCGATCTTTTGCAGCAGGACCGGGATGCCTTCCCCGGTGGCGGCGGAGAAAGGATAAAGAACGATGCCCTTTTCCGCAAAGATCGATTGGGTTACGGCCAGTTTCTGCCGGGTGACCGGCAGGTCGGTTTTGTTGACGGCCACAATCTGGGGTTTCAAAATCAAATCGGGACTATAGGAAGCCAGCTCGGAATTGATCACTTCGAAATCGTGCCAGCCGGTGTCGGCTTCCTCCCGTGAGATATCGAGGATGTGAAGCAGCAGGGAAGTCCTTTCGATGTGACGGAGGAACTGGATTCCCATGCCCACCCCTTCATGGGCTCCTTCAATCAGACCAGGAATGTCGGCGAGGACGAAAGTCTGAAAGTCATCCCCATAGCGGACGACGCCCAGATGGGGGGTCAGGGTGGTAAAGGGATAATCGGCGATTTTCGGACGGGCTGCGGAGACTCTGGTGATAAAGGTGGATTTACCGACGTTGGGGAACCCGATAATCCCGACATCGGCCAGCAGCTTGAGCTCCAGCCGAATCCAGCGTTCCTCTCCGGGTATTCCGGGTTGGGCAAACCGGGGGGCCCGATTTGTCGCGGTGGCGAACCGGGCATTGCCGCGTCCGCCGATGCCCCCGTGAGCGACGACAAACCGCTGGCCTTCCGCTACCAGATCCGCCAGGACCTCTCCGGATTCGAAATCCATCACCAGCGTGCCGACGGGAACGGGAACGATCAGATCGGGGGCGCTGCGCCCTGTCCGATTGCTTCCCTCGCCGTGACCGCCGTGTTTTGCCACATGATGCTGGTTGTATTTCAGGTTGAGGAGTGTGTTGTGGCTGGCGGAGGCCTCGATAATCACATCGCCGCCTTTTCCGCCATCACCGCCGTTGGGACCTCCGAAGGGAACATACTTCTCCCGGCGAAAGCTGACACAACCCCGGCCGCCGTCGCCGGCCCTTACATAGATCTTCGCTTCGTCGATGAATTTCATGAAGAATTCAGGTTCCCTTACGCTAAAATACCCTGTGACGATGCCGCCCGTTCAGGCCAATGAGGTATCCCTGAAAATAAAAAGGCACTGAAACAGTGCCTTTTTATTTCTTTTCTCGGCGACATACCTGCGATCTTTGCCTGCTGACGAACACTTTTAAAACCGTGCTTCGAGATGCCGGACCGATTCCGGAAAAGCACCCGGCACTTTGGCGCAAAATCGATTTTCAGGCCGTAGCGTAAACACTGACCTTCTTTCTCTTCTTGTCGTATCTTTCGAATTTGACCACGCCCTCAATGAGGGAGAAGAGGGTGTAATCCTTACCCATGCCGACGTTGTTGCCCGGGTGGATTTTTGTTCCCAGCTGGCGAATAATGATGGACCCGGCATGGATGCTCTGTCCGCCGTATACCTTCACCCCACGCCTCTGGGAATTGCTGTCTCTGCCGTTCCGGGAACTTCCCTGTCCTTTCTTATGTGCCATGTTGTCCTCCGTTTAAATCGAAATTTCCTTGATTTTCATCCTTGTCAGCTGCTGGCGATGTCCCGTTTTCTTCTGAAAGCCCTTCCGCCTCTTCCTTTTGTAGACATAAATCTTCGGGCCTTTTACCTGGGCAACAATCTCACCGACAACTTTTGCGCCTTCCACAACAGGCGTTCCCACCCGGATCTCCCCTTCTTTGGCTACCATCAGCACATCGTCGAAGACCACACTATCTCCTTTGCCGCCATCGAGCTTTTCAACGGTCAGCAATTCTCCTTCTGAAACCCTGTGTTGTTTCCCGCCTGTTTTTATCACCGCATACATATCCATGGCATCCTTCTTAGTCAGTTAAAATTTGAATTGCCAATTATAAAAATATTGTAGACTTTGTCAATCCTTTTGTGCAGGAACGTTGAAATTTTCCTGGGAAGAACGGACAATCCCAAAATGGTTAAGAGGAAAAGAGGGTTTTCACCTTCCGGATCCTCATCAGGAAAACGAAATCCTTATTGAGGTTCAGTACTTCGGTGAGGATTTCACTCGGCTTGACGCTTCCTTCCTTCCTGAACAGCAGGTGGAATCTCAGCTTTCCGGATTCCGGCGAGAGTTCGAGCTCCTCGACCAGAGAGCGGATCTCCCGGAGGACGGTCTTGTCCTTCGTTTCCCGAACGACCGAAAAGGAAGACGCCCTGAGAAACTCGGCCGCTCTCTCCTCCATCCGGGGCCATTCCATCGCGGATTGCAAATTTTCGGGGACGGTAATTTCATAGACGAATCCGCGAATGATGTCCGAAAGGGAAGGGTGCCCGGGAAAGATCTTCTCCATGTCCGTCACTTCAAGCCCCGCAGGAAGACCGGCATTGATGGCGCCGGCAAGGACCGCCGGTTCTACCGAGAGATTTCGCAGCTGAATATCCGCGTATTCTCCCTCGCTTTCCAGGCCGACCGCCGTGGCAAAGGCAAAGGAGATTTTGGGATGGGGATGGAACCCTTCGGTGAAGACAAAGGATTCTCCCGTTTTCTTGATGGCCCGGATCAGGGCCTCGGTGATTTCCAGGTGCGATAACAGACGGGCGGTTCCTCCTTTCCGGAAAGTCATCCGGAGACGGGACACTTGAAAATCGGCTTCCGGCTTTTCCGGGGGGTGGCCGGGAAGAATCAGCTCAGGCTGCTCCTCTTCGCCTTGCGCCTTTTCTATCCGGATCTGTTTGAAATCGCAGACGCCGCATTGCAGGCAGGCTCCGCGCCGACAGTCCCCCGTCAATTGTCCGGAAAGGGAGTTCTGAAATTCCCTGTGCAGATAATCCCTGCTGACGCCGCAATCGACGGCGTCCCAGGGCAGGTCTTCCTCGAAGGTGCGTTTCCGGAGATAGGCGTCCGCCGAGAGATTCAGGTCCTCCATGGACTGTTCCCAGAGGTCGAACCGCAGTTGATCACTCCAGCCGTCAAAACGGCCGCCGAGACGAAACACCTTTTCGATGAGATGTCCCAGGGACTGGTCGCCCCGGGAGAAGAGGCCCTCCAGGAGGCTCATCCGGCGATCATGGACCTTGACGCTGATGTTGCGGTTGCGGATTGAATTTCTTAAATAGAGCTGCTTTTCGGCAATCTCATCCATCCCGATCTGCCGGTGCCATTGAAAAGGCGTGTGCGGCTTGGGAACGAAGGTGGAAAGACTCAGGGTCACCTGCCCCCGGTTCCGGGCCTGCTTTAAAACCCGGTGGCCCAGTTCGATGATGCCGTCCAGGTCCTCCTGCTGTTCGGAGGGAAGGCCGATCATGAAATAAAGCTTCACGGCTTTCCAGCCGGCTGCAAAAACCTGGGCGGTCGTGGCAAGCAGGTCTTCTTCCGTATTGCCCTTGTTGATCACGTTTCTCAGGCGCTGGGTTCCCGCTTCCGGAGCCAGGGTAAAACTCGTTTTCCGCACTTTGCGGATGTTTTCAATGAGTGTCCTGGTCAGTGTCTCCGAACGCAGAGAGGGAAGGGACAGGGCGATCCGGCGGCTGTAATACCGGTTCATGAGCCGGATCAGCAGATCTTCGATCCGGCTGTAATCGCCGGAACTGAGGGAAAGCAGGGAAAGCTCATCGTAACCGGTGGAACAGAGCTGTTCTTCCGCAGACTGTTCGAGGGTGCTCAGGTTTCGTTCCCGGACGGGCCGCCAGACCATTCCGGCCTGGCAGAAACGGCAGCCCCGGGTGCAGCCCCGGGCGATTTCCAGGGTGATGCGGTCATGAATGGTTTTCATGAGGGGGACAATGGGGTTCGATGGAACGCGCCAGGAGTCGAGATCGGAGACGATCCGTTTGCGCACCCGGCTGCCTGAAAAGAGGGCCGGGACGTAGATGCCGGGGATGGCTGCGAGCTGTTCCAGCTTCCGGTCCCGGTCATATCCCCTGGCCTTTGCCTCCCTCAGGGCCGCAGCTATCTCCGAGATCACTTCCTCCCCTTCACCGATCACGAAGGCATCAATAAAAGGCGCCATCGGGGCGGGATTGAAGGTGCAGGGACCGCCGGCAATAATAAGAGGATCATCCTGGGTGCGGTCCGCACACCGCAGGGGAATGCCGCCGAGATCCAGCATGTTGAGGACATTGGTGTAGGACAGTTCGTATTGAAGGGAGAAGCCGATCAGATCGAAAGCCGACAGGGGCCTGCGGGATTCCAGCGTCGTCAGCGGGAGCCGGGCGGTGCGCAGGGCCTTTTCCATGTCCGGCCAGGGGGCGTAACATCGTTCCGCGGCGATATCAGGGTAACGATTGAGAATCGCGTAGAGAATCTGCAGACCCAGATGGGACATACCGACTTCATAGGTATCTGGAAAGGCCAGGGCGATATGGACCGGACAGGCGGCAAAATCCTTCTTGATGGAATTGACTTCTCCCCCGAGATAACGGCTCGGTTTGGAGACGGTGGCAAAGAGTTCTTCCTGATTCATGAAAAATGCTGAATGCTCCTGTTAGATTTTCTTCTCGATGTATTCCCGGTACCGATAGGGATTGCTGATAATCTCCCGGTGCTTGGAGCGGGCGAACTGTTCCGGGAAGGTCGCCTTGGACAGGTAGGGCAGCGCATCGGTCTTGAAGGTTGTCAGGAGCTCCTGGAAAACGGCTTCGACCTCCCCGGTCTTGACGAAGGTCCGTTCCTTCCGGTATTCATAAGGCATTCCCTTGCCGAAAACGGCGGTGGTCAGTTTATAGTGATCCGCTTCCAGGAAATACTCGGCCTTAAGTTCCATCTGGATCGTCACGATCAGGATCACGCTCGTGGTATCAGCGGCAATGACCCGCGAGGCATCCCAGATATTCAGGATTCGTCCATTGGGAAGGGGTATTTCTTCAATCAGTCGTTTTGTCATTGATCTTTTCCTTGTTTCTTATTTCGCAGAAATGTTGGATTCCATGGTCCTTATCTTTTCTGTTCGTATCGAGGCTGCCTTCTTATCATCTTTATGCTTGACCTGCAAATCCATTCCTCTTATAGTCCCTTTTCATCTATGCAACCTGAAAATGTGAAACCGGAAAGCTCCTTTATCCATCTTTGTCAGCCGGATTCCTGCAAGTCCTGCGGCGCCTGCTGCGGGTTGTACAATTATGCCGACAGCAGCCGGGAATCACTGCTGCGCCGGTTGCGCTGGAGAACGGCGCTTTTCCCCGAGATCGTGAAAAGTCCGGACGATCTGGATCATTTTTCGAGTCTGGTTCGCAGCTCGGAGGAGCAGGCGCGTCGCTACGAGGTAATTTATTGCTGTGAATACCTTGGATTTCTTGATGCCGAAGAGAAACGGGTCGGTTGCCTTCTTCACCCCCTGCAGAACAATGGCACGGATCTGCGAGACGTCTCGTTCTATGGCCGGGAGCTCTGCGACGGGCATTTCTGCCCGAGTTACACTTATCTGACAAGAGAGGAAAAACAGGCGCTGATCTTCGTCCTTGAGGACTGGTATCTTTACGGTCTCTGTATCACGGATATCGATCTGGTAAAATCCTACTTCCGGCTGGTCAGTGATCGTCTCCTGACGACGCCCCGTCCGGAAAAATTGAAAGCGGAGCCCTTACGGAATCTGGTTCAAAAGTTTTTTGAACTGAAGCTGGTCTGGCCATACCGGGACCCGGCGGTGAATCGTCTGGGGAAGTATTATTTCGATGGGTCACAGTACATGATTGATCGTATTGACTACGAAGGCCTGGGGTGGAAGAAGTCGCGCTTCGATTCAATCTTTCTGAGCCTTTCATCCCGTTTTTCCCGCAGAGAGGACCTTGTGACGGCCGAACAGATTCTCCAGGGACACATTGATGCCTTCGTCGAGGCTTATTCCGTCCATCTCTGAAATTACCTTCTTTCCGCAGGCAGGAGAAGGCGAATTGGCTGATTCCTGCGTGCATTCGTCGTATTTTAAGAGGCCGATATTGATCTTATGGAAAACATGAATAAAAAGATCCTTCTTTCGAAGGACACCATCGATAAGCGCGTCAAGGAACTGGGCGAGCAGATCTCCCGAGACTACGCCGACAGCGAACTCATTATTGTCGGTGTCCTCAAGGGGGCGTTCATTTTTATGGCCGATCTGATCCGGGCGCTCAACATTCCCTGCCGTGTAGATTTTGCCCGGCTGGCCAGTTATGGTTCAGGGGCGGCGAGTTCCGGAAAAGTGATCATGACGAAAGATATCGAAACCTCCATCAAAGGGAGGGATATCCTTATTGTCGAGGACATTGTGGATACGGGGATGACTCTGAAATTCCTGGTGGACTGGTTCCTGGAGCGGAATCCCCGTTCTTTGAAGGTCTGTGCGTTCCTGGATAAGCAGGGACGGCGCAAGGTTCCTTTTGAGGCCGACTATGTCGGATTTACTGTTGACGATGCCTTTGTCATTGGCTATGGCCTTGATTTTAATGAAAAAGGCCGTTTTCTGCCGGATGTCTATCTTGTTGAGTAACGAACAGAGAGTAGAATCTGGAATCCTTGAAGGGGAGAAAATATGATTATTCAGTGCATTAAATGTTCAACCCGGTTCCGCTTTGACGATTCCCTGATGGAAGGGGACGGGGTGTGGGTTCGCTGCAGCCGTTGCCAGGAAGTCTTTTTTTCGGAAAATCCCGTCAAAATTGAACCGAAGGAAGAACCCCCCGCCGTGACGGAGGCAGACGCCACGTCTCCGGAAACCGCTCCAAGTGTCCCTGAGTTTGACAAAACCGTCGAGATCAGCGCGAACAAGGACGAACTTGATGCCATCCTGGCTAAGATTGAAGAGACGAAAAAAGCCTTTGAGGCGCATTCTGAACCTGAAAATTTCGTCAAAATTGAAAAAGAGATCAGCCCGGAAGAGGCCGTGGAGACCGGCGGCACTGAGGAGGTGCTGAAGCCGGAAGGTGTGGGGTATAAGGAATTCGAGCGCGTGGACCTGGAGGAAAAGAGGCCGGCGGAAAAACGGGGATTCTGGAAACCCTGGCGGATCATCGTCTTGATTGTTTTCATCAATCTTCTCTTCGGGGGCGTTTATGTGCTGCTTTCCCCGGGGATGAGCGACCGGTTGATAGCGAACCTGTCCGCAACGTTTCCCGCACTAGGCGACCTGCTGGGGACGGAGAAAAAACCTCCTGAATTTCATCTGAATCAGATCAAGCTGCAAAATGTCCGTCAGCGCTTTATCAGCAACATCACGATAGGCCAACTGCGGGTCCTTGAAGGGATCGCCTTGAATACTTCGGCCTTCCCGGTCACCCGGCTGCAGGTCAAGGGAGAACTTTATGACAGCAACGGAGTCATTATCACCGAACGGCTGGCCTATTGCGGCAACCTCCTCACGGATGATGAATTGGCAACCCTGTCCGAGGAAGCCCTGCAGAAGGAACTGGACCTTCCGATGGGCAGTGACGCCCAGAATATCCGGGTAGAACCGAAGGGCCAGATTCCCTTCATGATCATCTTTCCCCATGAACCCCCCGGTGTCGCGACGGCCAGGGTATCGACTGCCGGTGGAGAGAAACTCCTGAAATAAAACGAAAAAGACTTAGATTATAAAAAAAGAGAGGACGGGAATCTTGCCCGTCCTCTCTTTTTTATCGTTTTAATATTCTCTGTTCTGGAATGGGAATTACGAAACAACCCGGACATGACGGGTGGCGATGATGTTACAGGCCGTATCGGCAGGTCGTGAAATCAGGATATCCCCGATACGAACCGGCGCTATGAGCCGGACTGCCTTGATGGCCTCCATCACTTTGGGGATGCTGGCCAGCGGGATGGCGCAATCCGTTCGGACGCTGACCAAGGGAAAATCTCCTCCTTCGACCAGGATGCTGCTGGCGATGGTCCTCATCGGGTTGATGAGTTCCTGTTCCGCCCATTCCGGACCCCTCTTGCAATGATAACCCACGACCTCCTTGACCACAGGCGTCGGTCCCTCTTCCAACGTAATCTCCAGTGGACATCCGTTGGGACAGAGAACACAGGTCAGTTCTTTCTTGATCATGCCACTGATACCTCCAGTCTGCCGGCTTCAGAAATCTTCTCCGCCTTTACTTGAATGTGGATCATTTCCGCCGGGTGAAGCCGCATCATTTTCTTGTTTGCCACCAGTTGTTCGCCATCGTTTACCTTGACGACGCGATTCCGGGAGGGGGAGGCCACCCGCAGGGAAAGGGTGAAATCCCGCTGGCCGCTGACACTCTGCGGAAGGACATAGCGTACCCCGTCCCCGGCGAGAATGGGGATGGATTTCTTCGAGCGGGAGATCTCTCCGTTGAGATATTGAACGGCGAACTGCCCGGCCAGGGCCGATTCTTCCGACACCGAGTCGGCCAGATCGTGGACATGGAGAACATTGCCGCAGGAGAAAACGCCGGGGATGCTGGTCATCAGGGTGTCGTCCACCTGGGCGCCGCTTGTCCGCGGCTCAATGGAGATCGATGCGGACCGGGAAAGCTCGTTTTCCGGAATGAGCCCTACGGAGAGCAGCAGGGTATCACAGGGGACGAACGCTTCCGTTCCCGGAATCGGCTTGAAACGCTCGTCCATCCGGGCCACGGTCACCCCGGTCAACCGTTCCTTCCCATGAACCTGAATGACGGAAGTGGCAAGATGAAGCGGGATACCATAGTCATTGAGGCACTGCTGAATGTTGCGGGGCAATCCGCTGGAGTAGGGGAGCAGCTCGAAGACGCCTTCCACCTTGGCCCCTTCCAGGGTCATCCGGCGGGCCATGATCAGGCCGATGTCGCCCGATCCCATGATGACGACCCGTTTCCCCACCATGATATTCTGCAGGTTGATGAAATTCTGGGCCGCTCCCGCGGTGTAGATTCCCGCCGGGCGCGTTCCGGGCAGGGAAATGGCCCCGGCCGTCCGTTCCCGGCAACCCATGGCCAGGATTACCGTGCGGGCTTCAATCTTCGTGAAGCCACTGCGTGAACTGACATAGAGGTTCCTCTCGGCATCCATGTTGAGAACGATGGTTCCCAGCATGACCTCGCCCTTCATTTTCTCGTATTCGTCGATGTAACGCTGGGCGTATTCCGGTCCGGTGAGGGCTTCCCCGAAACGGTGAAGCCCGAAGCCGTCGTGAATGCACTGATTCAGGATGCCTCCGAGAATTCGGTCTCTTTCAAGAAGGAGAACGTTGTCGCAGCCGTTCTGCCGGGCGGATACCGCCGCTGACAAACCGGCCGGTCCTCCTCCGATAACAACCAGATCGCGTTTTAGAGTCTGCATGGTTTTCTTTCCTATCGCACTCGACCGGCAAAAAGCGGGGAAGAAGCGTGTTGTAATAAATAGTCCTCGGGCCTGTACCCGAATTCCTTTTCCAGGATTTGAACGATCCGGGGCAGGCAGAATCCGCCCTGGCAGCGCCCCATCATGGCCCGGGAGCGGTATTTGAGTCCGTTGATGGTTCGAATTCCCAGGGGGTTCTGGATGGCGTCCAGGACCTCTTTGCGGGTGATCTGTTCGCAGCGGCAGACGATCTCCCCGTAGTCGGGGTTTTCGGCCACCAGATCCGCCTTCTCTTCCGGGGAAAGCTCGAAGAAGAAACCGGCCCGGCCTTTCCGCTCGGCAACAAAGGAATTCTTGAGCGGAAGGGGTAGCAGTTCCTCCACCAGGTTCCGGACCATCAAACCGATGGCCGGTGCGGAGGTCAGTCCGGGACTTTCGATGCCGACGAGATTGATGAAACCGGGGATGTCCTTGCGGCTCTCAATGACAAAGTCCCGGAATCCGCCTTCACTGGGAGGTGCCTGTTTGGCCCTCAACCCGGAGAAGTTGCGGATGAAATCCGCTGCCGAAATTCCGGGCAGGAGTTCGTGCCCCTCTTCCTTGAGGAGAGTCATGATCTCCGCCGTGGAGGCATAATCGTCCGCTTCGTCGACATACTCATTGCTGGGGCCGATGAGGATATTGCCGTCCACCGTATTGGTCAGGTGGATGCCGAGCCCCGCGCCTCCCTTGTGGGGGGCCGGATAGACGAGGAGGGAAAGGGAATCGCCCAGGCGCTTGTCCAAAATGAGGTATTCCCCGCGGCAGGGGTAGATCCTGTACTCGTCGATCCCCAGCATCCGGCAGACCGCATCGGAGTAAAGACCGGCCGAGTTGATCAGCACTTTGCTCTTGAAGGATTCCCCCTTTGCGGTGGAGATCTCGAATCCTTCCGCCGTCCTGCTGATGCCTGTCACTTCCTGTCCGAGATGGTAAGAGACGCCGTTGGCGTAAGCATTTTCAGCCAGGGCGATGGTGAGGCCGTAGGGACAGATAATGCCGGTACTCGGGGAATGGAGGGCCATGATACCGCCGATGCCGGGCTGCAGCTTCTCCATCTGCTCCCTGTTCAGGATCGCCAGGCCGGGAACGCCGTTGGCTTCTCCCTGCTCCTTAAGGGCGTGCAGCGTATCAACATCCGCCTCCTCCTGGGCCACAGTGAGTTTGCCGATGTACTGAATCTTGACTTTAAGTTCCTTGCAGAGGGGACCCATCAGGGCGTTGCCCTGGACATCCAGTTTCGCCCGGAGCGTGCCGGGTTTGTAATGAATGCCGGAGTGGACCACGCCGCTGTTCCGGGAACTGGTTCCGCCCCCCACGTCCAGTTCTTTTTCCAGCACCGCCGCTTGAATGTCGAATCGGGAAAGTTCCCGGGCAATGGCATTGCCCACCACCCCTGCGCCGATGACGATCACATCGTAGAAGTTGGTCATGTTCGTTTGAAAATTCCTTTGGAAGTTGATTCATTTATTTCAGACATTTCCTGTCAGATCGGGCCGATCGGAAACGTACCGGAAGCTCATATCAGAAAAAGTCCGGTCTTTCAACGACGAGAAGGGGAAATTAAAAAATAGGAAGGCTGGCTGCGTCTCAAACCTCCGTGAGTCGCTGTGCCAGCCTTCCTTATAATCTCTGCTGAAGGAGAGAGAATCAGTCTTTGATTCCCGCCAGCCGTTTCGCCGCCTTCTTCTTGCTCTCGGTGTCTGTTTCCCGGAGAATGGTTACCCGATGCGCCTCGGCAGATCCGCCGCCGTGGATGTCGGAGATGGTATCGGCGCTTTCCATGGCCATCTTTTCGACCAACCGGAACATCTTGATGCGGTTCTCCACCGGGACGCTGTCGACGCCCTTGAGGTATTTCTTCAGGAGCCCGCCGATTTCCGGGTTTTCAAAATCCCTGTCGGAGGGGAGGTCCGCCACGTAGCCGCCGGCGGCGTCGATCATGAGCCTTGTTGCCTCTGCCATTTCCTTGCCTTCATGAATCTTGGAGGCATTGGCCAGAACCGTGTCGATGAAGTAATTGCCGGAAGGCTGTTTCTTGCCCTCATAGGACGATGCCAAGCAGCAGCCGTAGAGGGTTTCCGCCCGATGGATCATGTCGATGACTTTCTGTTTCAGATGGCTCTGCTTGGCGGTGCCGTTGTAGTCCATCATGGTGAGGGCGGCGCCGGTCATGCAGTCGATCTTGCCGGATTTGCAGCCGCCGTGGCTCTGCCGATGGAAAGAGGAGAACTTGACCACCATGTCCACCGCGAATTCCGATTCGCCGCACATGAAAACGCGGTTCCAGGGCACGAATACGTCATTGAAGATGAGGGTGGGGCAGTATTTGGAGTAATAAACATTGCCGCAATCAAAGCCGTCCAGTTCCCTCTTGTCGAGACTGGAGCGTCCGACGACATGGATGAGCCCGGGAGTGTCGGCGGGAATCGCGAAGGCGACGGAATAGTCGCTGTCAGCCTTGCCCATGGCGCGGGTGGGAAGCACGATGACCTCGTGACAGGAAAGAGAGCCTGTCTGGTGAGACTTGGCACCCCGGACGACAATGCCGTCTTCCCGCTTTTCCACAATGCGGAGGAACAGGTCCTTATCCACCTGCTCATGAGGCGCCAGTGAGCGGTCGCCTTTCATATCGGTGACTCCGGCGTTGCCCGTGAGGTCGTTCTTCTGCATGTGCTTGAGGAATTCCAGGAAATTCGCGTTGTAGTGTGTGCCGTATTTCTGGTCGATGTCATAGGTGACGATGGCCAGGGTGGAGAGGCAGTCCAGGCCCGTACACCGTTGATGGCAGGTCCCCACATAATTGGCCACCTTGCGGTTGATCTTCACCCGGGCGACGAGGTCCTCGATGCTGGCAGGCGGCAGGGTGAAACGGCTGACCGGTTCGTTGATCAGGGGACTCATCGTCACGAAAAGATCCTTGTTCTCGGGCATATTTGCCAGTTCGTAGGTTGCGCCCGTTGCCTCGATGCCGGCGCGAATTCGGGGATTGTCGACGACATTGGTGATCCTCTCTCCGAACATATATACAACCGGATTAAGAGCTCGGATAGATTCAATGTACTCATCTTTTGTTTTGAGACCCATTAATTTTTCCTCCTACAAATTTCAGATATTGACATTGTTAATTATGGTTAAGACGAAAATTAATATTTGATTGAATTTTTGATTTGATTTCTATCCTTATTTAAGTTTGTCCGTCAAGCTTTTTTTATCGATTCTGCAAACCTTTTTTCAAGGTGGCAAAATAAGAAAAAAGGACTCAGCCGGATCCGGTTGAGTCCTTGATTTAAAGGGTTGGTGAGGGGACCAGAGTCGTATATAACCTGATTTGCGATTACAGGGGAATATTGTTGTGCTTTTTGGGCAACCGCTTTTCCGTCTTGTTCTTGAAAGCTTCCAGCAGAAAGGCAACCCGTTTCCGGGTGTCCATCGGGAGGATGATTTCGTCGATGATCCCCAGGCCTGCGGCAAAGTAAGGATTGTTGAATTGCGCTTCATAGGTTTCGGCCAGTTCCTTGCGCTTGGCTTTGGAATTCTCCGCCGTCTGAATCTCCCGGCGGTAAATGATGTTGCAGGCGCCTTCCGAACCCATGACGGCGATTTCCGCGGACGGCCAGGCCATGACGTAATCCGCCCCGAGCTGCTTGCTGCACATGCCGATGTAGGCACCCCCGTAATCCTTGCGGATCACGACGGTGAGCTTGGGCACCGTGGCTTCTGAATAGGCATGGAGCATCTTTGCCCCATGGGTGATGATTCCTGCCCATTCCTGGCGGGTGCCGGGCAGATAGCCGGGAACATCGGCAAGAGTCAGGAGGGGGATATTGAAGGCATCGCAGAACCGGATAAAGCGGGCGGCCTTATCCGAAGCGCTGACATCGAGCACGCCGGCACCGAATCTCGGATTATTGGCCACGACCCCCACAGGGCATCCCATGATCCGGATAAACGCGACGATCATGTTTTTCGCCCACAGGGCATGGGGCTCCAGCATCTCATGGTTGTCGGCGATTTCCATGATGATCCTCTTCATGTCGTAACTCTTTGAAGGCTTGTCGGGGAGAATGGCGTTCAGTTCAGGGCATTCGCGGTCCGGCTTGTCTGACGTCGGCATGATGGGCAAGGGACTGTGACAACTGTCGGGAAGATAAGACAGCAGCGTTCGAATTTTGTTGATGCAATCCCGATCATTGTCCATCGCGAAATGACAGACGCCGCTTTTGGTGGAATGGACAAGGGCGCCACCCAAGGCTTCGTTGGTCACCTCTTCACCGATGACGGCCTTGATGACGTCCGGTCCCGTGATGCACATGTAGCTGCTTCTTTTAACCATGAACACCCAGTCCGTCAGGGCCGGGGAATACACTGCGCCACCGGCCGTCGGGCCCATGGTTGCCGTGATCTGGGGAATATAGCCGGATGCCAGGGCATTCCGATAAAAGATTCCCCCGTAACCGTCCAGGGCGGGGACGCCTTCCTGAATGCGGGCCCCGCCGGAATCGTTCAGGGAAACGAAGGGCTTTCTCGCCGCGATGGCCATGTCCATCACTTTCCAAATTTTTTTCGCCTGCATTTCCCCAAGACTGCCCCCGGAGCAGGTGAAATCCTGAGCTGCTGCAAAGACGACGCGTCCGTCGACCCGGCCGAATCCGGTAATGACGCCGTCGGCAGGGATTTCCTTATTTTCAAGGCCGAACAGCGTTGAACGATGTTTGGTGAAGAGCTGGACCTCTTGAAAAGTTGCCGTATCAAAAAGCAGGTCAAGCCGTTCCCGGGCGGTCAGCTTGTCGAGTTCATGCTGCTTTTTGACCATCTCTTTGCCGCCCATCCGCATCAGAATCTTTTTTCTGGATCCGAAATCCCTGATTTTTTCTGCCGTTGTATTTGTGTTGTTTTCCGTGCCCATAATCCCCCACTGAACTGAATATAAAGAAATATTTCGTGGAACCGTTCAAAACCCGGATTAAAAAGGGTTTTTTGAATTGACCATTTTTAATTTAAAAAAGTATAATTGTACATTAATTTTTAAAATCACAGTGAAGTTGATGAAAAGAAACATTAAACTGGTTCTGGAATACGATGGGACGGCCTACCGGGGCTGGCAGCGTCAGGGAGAGCATCCTACCATTCAGAAAATTCTCGAGGAGGCCATCGGCCGGATCACCCGGGAAGTCATTACGCTCTATGGTTCGGGCAGGACCGATGCCGGGGTTCACGCCCTTCACCAGGTCGCCAACTTTAAAACAGGCTCAGGGATTCCGGCGGGGAATCTCCTGCGGGGGATCAACAGCCTCCTTCCCGAGGACATCGCGATCAAAGAGCTCCAGGAGGTCGATGAGGACTTTCATTCCCGGTACTCAGCGAAAAGTAAGAGCTATCTTTACCGGATTTTCAACTCCCCGATCCGTTCGCCCCTGGAGAGAAATTCCGCCTGGTTTGTCCGCGCTTCCCTGAATCTTGATAAAATGACCCAAGCCCTGTCTCTGCTCCGGGGCAATCATGATTTCACCTCCTTCTGTGCCGCGGGAAGCGACGTGAAATCCTGCGTCCGCACCATTCTCAGGGCGGAGATTATTCGCGATCCTGTTCAGGTGATCACAATTTCGATTGAAGCGGATGGCTTTCTGCGGCACATGGTCCGCAATATTGTCGGGACGCTCGTCGAACTTGGCACAGGGGAAGAGGCGCCGGAGATCATTCGAGACATTCTGGAGGCGAGAGATCGGGGAAAGGCCGGAATTACCGCGCCTCCCCAGGGGCTTTTCCTTCAGGAAGTCCGGTATTGACCGCCGGCATCAATTAAAGAAAAGGAAGTATCCAGCCCTGATGGTCTACGCGATTCCAAATTGCGGCTTTGCACAGGCCTATGTCATCTCCGGATCAGACGGCCTGATGGTCGTTGATGTGGGAAGCATCGGCGCCGCCAGGGATGTCGAACGATTTCTTTCCAGCCATCCGGGTCTGTCCATGAAGAATGTCCGTTTTGTTACGGCGACCCATTTTCATATCGATCACATCGGCGGGATGGGGTCTTTCCTGAAAAAATGCCCGCCTTCGACCGAAATCCTCTTTTCGCCCCTGGTTCGGGAGTATTTTCACGGGAAAAGAAAACTGTCCCTGATCCGGAGCTGGTTCGTCGGTTTTGTGCCCGCTTCTTTCTGGTGCAGCCGCTATGTCAGGAGGTTTGACCATCTGCGCGTTGAAAGCCTCTCCGGAATTCCTCTGCCCGGATTGAGAGACATGATCAAACCGCCCTGTCCGGAAAACCGGATCCGGTATTTCGATCTGGACCTTTTCCCGGCTTCCAATCCTGGTGATCAGGGGCGAAGATTCCTACAACGCTGCCCGGCCGGTTTCGACGGCTGGGAGGGTATCGAGACGCCGGGGCATACGGAAGACTCCCTCAGCTTCTATAACCCGGCGACACGGGAGCTGATCTGCGGCGACCTGATCGTCAATGTCCTTAAAGGCAGCCCGGGCAGGCTCAACCGTTTCTGCTGGAGTCGGGAGATCACGAAACGTACCCATCAGGAACTGATTCAAACTCTTTCCCCGGAGATCATTTATCCGGGGCATGGCTATGCGATCAGGCACCCGCAAAATGCCCTGTCTATAGTCGAAACATTTGACTGATCACGAAGATTTCGGCTTCATTTCCTTAGCTCGTCGTGGCGCGAGGGGCGGCGGGTCGATCTTTCCATTCAATATCGTTAACGTCTGTGCCTGAAGGGATATAAAAAACGACGGCATCAATTCGCCGAATATGGAATTGATGCCATTGTTATAAGGGTTGCTGACGTGCCGTTATTTGCCTACACCGGTGAGCTGTATTATCTTCAACCCGTCTGTATCATTCGATGATATGGTAATCGTACCCACCTTGGTATATTTTGAAATGGGCATGAAAGAAACCTTAAAGGTGCAGCTCTTACCTGATTTAATCGTCTGCCCGGAACAGTGGTCCTTGCCTGCCTTAAGGGAAAACTGCTCCCCGTTTGTTCCACCGATGGTAATGGATCCAATTGAGAGATCAGCAACGCCTTTCGTTGCCCCATTTTTGACCTTAAAAGTAGCGGTGGCCTTTTTCCCGACCTTCTTCTTCCCAAAGTCTTTCTGTGCGGGTGTAACTACCACGGTAGGAGCTCGGGTGAAGGCAGCCGTCACCGTTAGATCGCTATTCATGGTAATGGTGCAGGTCGACTTCCCTTCACATTGTGTCCATCCGGAAAAAGTCGCCTCTTTAGCAGCCGTGGCAACAAGGGTCACTTCTGTGCCCGGAAGATAGGATGCTGAACAGGACTTGGTAGAGGTACACGTGGCAGGTGAATAAGGGCCCGTCCTTACAGTACCCGGTCCCGTTACATTGACCCTGATTGCATAATGAGTCGCCAAAGGCTTGATAAGTTCAGCATTGTATACACGAGGGGTGGTATCGTCCAGGACAGCCGTTGATATCCTGTTTGCGCCAATTGCATACCCGCGGGATTTGGCCGCAGGGGATAGAGATGCATGCGGGGTTGCAGGGTCCTCCTGGACCGCAGGGTCCACGTCGGTGACGAAGATTGAAACCGTATGACCCGTATTATGGGTGTTGCGAACAATCTTAAAAGTACGGAACTGCTGGGGGAAGTCTCGGAGCGATGGGGTCTCCACTTCCCAGAAGCCGAATTCAGCACCTTTGCCGCCAGGTGCAGGCTGGGGGGTGACCGTGTTTATGTGACGATGCCCCGCTATCCATAAGATCAGGTTCGAGTAGTTGTGGAGCGTCTCAAGGAGCGTCGTATCGGTAACGACGGAATAGGGGGGGACCGGATCACAAGGACCTTCAGGAGTTTGACCGGTAAGACAGGTGGAGATGAACAAAGGAACGACCGTCGTGTTAGGGAGGTTATTCGGAGGTATGGGCAGGGCGTCGGGGACATTCAATTGAGGCCCTACCGGGATATGGGCATTGATAATCATGAGCTTACCTTCAGCCTGGCCCTTATCAAGCTCATTCACGAGCCAGTCGTATCGTGTCTGGTCCAAACAGCCTCGCGCATACGAACCGGCTGCGGCGTAGGGATTTTCCTTGCATGTGTCGTCAAGCACGATAACCTTGATAGGCACGGTTGCCTTGGGCTCGAAGGTATAGGAGGCGAAATCGTTATCGAGATTAGCCTGGGTGAATCCATGGCCCTTCGGCAGTGAAGTGGTTTTAAAAAACTCTTTCATCCAGTTCAGCGATGTAGACGTGTTGGTAGAGAGGGCGCGGCGCGCCCGATCGCGGGCTATAATCGGAGTTTCCATATCCTCGACAGGCCCGGCGCCTATGATCGTTCCGTACTCTGTCGTCCCGTCAATGGCGCCCATGTAATTCTGGCGGACATCAAAGGTAGGAAAATTCGTACTATCGACACCCATGTCCATAACGGTTTTGCCGATGAGGACTTTACGGACATAATCGGTAAAGAGGAGGGAGCCGCACCAGAACTGGTCATGATTGCCGATGGTCTGGTACCAGGGAATTGACTTGTCAAGGCCCGCCGGCTGATAGGCCCTCTGGTAATCAATGGTCTTAGCCCCCTGATGCGCTCCTGAACTTGGGGTGATCTTCTTCCCGTCCATGACGTCGATAAACCACCGGAGTTCATTATACTGGTTGCTGTTTACATCATCGCCCAGGGACATGCCGAAATCAAAGGGCGCCTGTGCCGGACCGGGATTGTGGTGGAGGGCATTGATCGTCTGGACCGCTGCATCGAGGACATGAGTGGTAGAAAGCATGACAGGCGAGTAGGCCGAGGTGTTGACTTCGCCAAAAGATGTGCTAAGAGGGTCCACCCCAGCATAGATCGCTTGAACGGGAGATTCTTTGTCAACGATATGGATGTCGCTCATTGTGAAGAAAGACAAAAGCGTTTCTTCTTTAGTAGGTTCTTCCTGTGTGGTTCCTTCCAGGAGAAGCGGGCCATAGTTGACAGGACTTCCCCACTGCCAAGAACTGTATCCACGATCTGCGTACTGATCGACCTGCTTTATAAGAAGCGGATTTGGGTCGATAGGCAATGCGATGGGGCTCACTGTCCGCTGTCGTGTCGTCTGGACGTCGGCAATGATCGGGTAAGTGGGTTCCGAACCATATCCCTTGACCGGTAACCCTGCAGCAAGCAGGGCGAGTAAGAATCCCGGCACGACCACTTTTCGCATGATTGCCCCGCAGGTCCATACTCGGATGCTTGTTGCAGGGAGGGGCATCCTGCCTTCTTGACAGATCGGGCCGCCCTGCTTTCGTGTAAGACTCTTCTGTATCATAGTTCCTTCCTCCTTTATCCATACAACGTCCGGGGGTTGACCAACAGGTTCCATAGGGTTGTGGTCAATCAACACCACTATACTGCCGAGGTTTACCCTTGGTAAAATATTGTTTTTCGACCATACTGTATGAAAATAAGTTGTTCTTGTCAAACGTTTCAACCGCAACTCCTCAAAATTTATCAAGTATTATTCATATCGCCTTGTAGATAAACTGAAATTTTCGGCATCAAGAATTTTTTAAAATTGTTCTGATGGAATCTGGTAATTCTTAATGTATCAGCAAGCATGCTTTTGGGTGGTGAAAGGGCACAAAACGATTCTTCACATACTTTACCCCAGACTCGACGCGTTCCTTAAAAGTTGCGCTATCAGGCAGTCGGTACTTCAACCGTCTGTCTTTGTGAGATTCGGAAAACCATTTTTCTGGAGTAAAAATCGCTTGAGTCAACTATTTATTGTCGTTGCAGGGATAATTTTTATAAATCACAGTGGAGTTGATGAAAAGAAACCTTAAACTCGTTGTGGAATACGATGGGACGGCCTACCGGGGCTGGCAGCGTCAGGGGGAACTGCCTGCCATTCAGAGAATACTCAAAGAGGCCATCGGCCGGATCACCCAGGAATCCATTACGCTCCATGGTTCAGGGAGGACCGATGCCGAAGTTCATGCCCTGAATCAGGTCGCCAACTTTAAACAGACTCCCTGATTCCAGTGGGGAATTTCCTGCCAGGGATGTCGAACGGTTTCTTTCCAGCCATCCGGGCCTGTCCATGCAGGACGTCCGTTTTGTTACGGCGACCCATTTTCATATCGATCACATCGGCGGGATGGGGTCTTTCCTGAAAAAATGCCCGCCTTCGACCGAAATCCTCTTTTCTCCCCTCGTTCGGGAGTATTTTCACGGGAAAAGAAAACTGTCCCTGATCCGGAGCTGGTTCGTCGGTTTGGTGCCTGCTTCTTTCTGGTGCAGCCGCTATGTCAGGAGGTTTGACCATCTGCGCGTTGAAAGCCTCTCCGGAATACCTCTGCCTGGATTGAGAGAGATGATCAAACCGCCCTGTCCGGAAAACCGGATCCGGTATTTCGATCTGGAACTTTCCCCGTCTCAGAATTCAGGCGAAAAACGGCGAAATTCCCCGCAAACCTGCCCAGCCGGTTTTGACGATTGGGAAGTCATGGAATCGCCGGGGTCATACGGAAGACTCCCTCAGCTTTTATAACCCTGGAACACGGGAGTTGATCTGCGGCGACCTCATCGTCAATGTCCTCAGGGGCAGTCCGGGCAGGCTCAACCGTATCTGCTGGAGTCGGGAGATTACAAAAAGGACCTTTGAAGAACTGTTGAAGACCCTTGCCCCGGCGGTGGTTTATCCCGGCCATGGTCATGAGATCAGGCATCGGCAAAATGCCCTGTCCTTGGTCGAAACCTTTGACTGATCATGAAGATTGTAACTTGATATGCTCTAACAGTTGATTAATGATCAAGCGGTTATCGTTATGTCGCCATGCCGCAACAAATTTGATCGGCTCCACTTTTTCCTGGAGGGCGATAAAGGAGACCCCTGGATGGGGCATGCCTGCCACATCCGTCGGCAAAAGACATACGCCGGCCCCCGATCCGACCATGGCCAATACTTCGTCCAGGCTGTTGGCCTTGTAATGTATGTCAGGCTTAAAGCCTGAAGCCCAACAGGCATTGACAATTGACTGATGCCTTCCGGGAAAACGATCTTCGGAGAAACCGATGAACTCGTCTTTGGCCAGTTCCTTCAGGCTCACCTCCTGCCGCCCAACCAGAGGGTGTGTTTCCGGGATGACGGCTACCAAAGGGAGTTCGAACAGGACTGTCTTGTCAAATTCAACGAGTTCCAAGTCACGAGGATTGTCAAAGAGGGCGACATCGATCTGCTTCTTGCGGAGCGCCCTGACCTGGTCGGCAAGCACGAGTTCATAGATTTTAACGGCGATCCCGGGATTCGCCTCTCTGAATTTCCGCAGCGCCGCTCCCAGAAACGAACTGATGGATAAACGAACAAATCCGATATTGAGGCTGTCGCCTCTTCCTGAAATATTTCTCACGACTCGGACCGCTTCATTGTGCAGCTCGATGATCTGAATGGCATATTCCAGAAACTTTTCGCCGGCGGGAGTCAAGCGGAGGCCAAATCGTTCACGGACAAAAAGAACAGCCGCCAGTTCCTCTTCCAGGTCATGGATGAGACGGCTCATTGCCGGCTGTGAGACATTCAGCCGGCGCGAAGCACGACTGATGTTGAGTTCCTCGGCGGCTGCAACGAAATATCTTATATGTCGGAGTTCCATGGTTACTAGGTATAACAATTCTGCATACCTGGCAACTAAAAAAAGTATGCGGCATTCTTTAAGAAAGTGACTTATAGATAGACCAACAGAAGATGAGATCGTCTCGGTGGCGTCAACAGTTACTTTTAAAAAATAGCTTTTTTTTGTTGGTGCCTGCGGATGGTTCCCGGCTATAGCCTGAGACGTTCGGCTGTTCTCCTTTCAGCTCCTATACTCCAGGATATCGCTGCCGCCGGTTTGTAATCTGTTATCACCTGCCCCTTATGAGATGGTTCCTGAGCTAAATTCGAGATTCTCCCCCGATGGTTCAGGACCATCTTTTTTAGAGAGATGGTTCATTATATAATTCAATCGAAGGGGGTTCCGAAATCGTATCTCCGTTTTACGTATTTGATAATGACGGCAGTCTCGACTTTCTGGATACCGTCAATTTTACTGAGGCGGTTGTATACAAGATCGTGAAGGTCTTCCAGATTTTTAACGACAAATTCAGCGTTTAAATTGGAGCTGCCGGTTGTCGAGACGATGTACCACAATTCCTTGAACTTGCTGATGGAGCTGATGACATGTTCCATCTTTGCTATGTCAACGCTGATATAGAGATCGCCGGTAATCTCAAACCCGAGCTTCAGAGGATTTGATACGGCAACGATCTGGATCACTTCATCATCAATAAGGCGTTTTATTCTTCCCCGTATCGTTGCCTCGGAGACCGCAAGCGACTTCCCGATTTCCGTGTTGCTCATTCTGCCGTCCGACTGAAGCATCGCAATGATCTTTGCATCGAGTTCATCAATATTTCTTTTTTCAGTGGTCATATAGCCTTCTGATTATTTTCAATGTGCCATAAGCGCAAGCTCACAACGATCTAATAGAGTTTGTCAAGTTCCTCCTGGTTCATTGTAAAGACATGCTCGGGGCCCGGGAACGTCCCTGCCTCTACTTCCGTCTTGTACTGAGTAACCGCGTCCCGGATGATGGGCGTAAGATTTAGATATTGCTTTGCGAACTTGGGGATGAACCTTTCAAAGAGGCCGACGGTGTCATGATACACAAGAACCTGGCCGTCACAATCCTTTCCTGCGCCGATTCCTATGGTAGGGATCTTCAACGCTTCCGTGATCTTTGCTGCCAGGGAATGGGGTATGCACTCAAAAACGATCATAAAGGCCCCGGCCTCTTCAAGATCCTTGGCTGCTTGGATAAGTCTCCTGGCCCCTTCCGCGTCTTTCCCTTGGACTTTGAACCCGCTCAGCATGGTTGCCGTTTGCGGAGTCAGGCCGATATGAGCGCAGACAGGGATCCCCGCCCGGACAATCGCCCTGACGGTGGAGGCAAATTCACTTCCTCCTTCCAGTTTCACGGCATCACATCCAGCCTCTTTGATAAAACGTGCGGCGTTTTCAACCGCCTTCTCATCACTTGCCTGATAGGACATGAAAGGCATGTCTGCAATAACAAAGGCGCTCTTGATGCCCCTTGCAACCGCTTTGGACATGAACAACATCTCCTCCATGGTCACCGGGACGGTTGATTCATATCCCAGGGCAACCATGCCTCCTGAATCCCCAACGAGGACCGTGTCGATCTCTGCTTGATCCAATATCCTTGCGGTCGGATAATCATAAGCCGTGAGCATGGTGATCTTCTGTTTCTTCTGTTTCTTTTCCTGTAATTCAGCAATGGTCACTTTTTTTCTGTTCATGTTCTATCTCCCTCCGAAAGGATGATCTGGATTAACGAACGTTTATACATTGATATTCGAAATTCGATAGATATGTCAATAAATAATTCGAAATATATTTATTAAAAACTATATTGCTGCGATATAGGCAAACTCTTCCGATGGAGGAATTTCCCCTGAAGTGCATATTGCCAGGATAAGCCGGGTTTCGGATGGTGGCCATGGGGGGTGCTTGGATCAGGTCTTTCGGATCATTTCGCAGGAAGAACAAGCGCATCCTATTTTCTTCATTGCAGCAGATTTACGTTTTTGATAATTTCATGACCTGTTGAAATTCATTGTGAACGGGAGCCGATCTTTTGAAAAGCAGAATTCATCTCCTTCCCGAAACGCTGACCCACAGAATCGCCGCCGGCGAGGTCGTGGAAAGACCGGCGTCCATCGTCAAGGAACTTGTAGAAAACGCCGTGGATGCCGGGGCCACGGAGATCACTGTCGAACTGGAGCAGGGCGGCTGCGGATTGATCCGGGTGACCGACAACGGCGGCGGAATCAACGCCGAGGATGTTTCCCTGGCCTTTGCCCGTCACGCCACCAGCAAAATCTCGGAGTTCGACGATCTCTACCGCGTACGATCCTTCGGCTTCCGGGGAGAAGCGCTGGCGAGCATTGCCTCCATTTCTCGAACGGAACTGGTTACCCGCACCCCCGATGTCCTCGCCGGAGTGCGGATCATTGTGGAAGCGGGAGAGATCCGTGAAATCACGGAAGCCGGCTGTCCCGTCGGGACCACCGTGACGGTAAGCCGGATCTTTGATTCCGTGCCCGTGCGGAAGAAATTTCTCAAGGCGGAGACAACGGAACGGGCCTATTGTCTTGATGTGATCACCCGAATGGCTTTGGCCAATTCCGATGTTCGAATCCGGGTCCTCGCCAAAGGGCGCGAGCTGCTCTCCTATCCGGCGACGCCACGCCTGGCGGAACGGATCGCCCTCGTCCTCGGGAGCGGGGACGCCGACCGGATGCAGCCGATTGAAAGCAGCCGTGACGGACTCCGGATTTACGGCTTTGCCTCCCGTCCCGACTTTACCTGTGCGACGACACGGCAGATTTACGCTTTTGTCAATCGGCGGTATGTCAAGGATTATCTTCTGAACCATGCGGTCATGACGGCCTACCGGCGGGTCATCGAACCCCGGCGCTATCCGGCGGTGGTGCTCTATGTCGATCCGGATCCGGCCGAAGTGGATGTGAACGTCCATCCCGCGAAGCTGGAAGTGCGCTTCCGGCAGCCCCGGCTCGTCTATGAAACGGTCGTCGAGGCTCTGTCCTCCATGCTGCGGGATGTTGGACCGTTTTCTTCCGGTCTGCTGCCCGCGGGACCGGTTGGAACAGAGACAAAGCCTTTTTCGAATGACGAGTATTCCTCCCGAGTCTCCGAAGCGTTGAAGCGTTACTCCCTGGCCTCGGGAAGCCGGAAACTGGTGTATGGGGGCAGGGCAGAGGTCAGCAGGGGGATCGGCTCCGGGATCAGACCGGAAATTCCAATGACTTTGCCGACTGAGCAACCCGGATCGGGAAGAGAGGCTCCTCCAGCCCTTGATCTGTTCGAGTCAGCTCCCGCACTGCACCGGGCTTCCTCCTCTCCGGTTTTTGCCGATCTCCTCTATGCCGGATCCCTGTGGGATACCTACCTGATTTTCCCCTCCCCTGAAGGGATGATCCTGATTGACCAGCATGCCGCTCACGAACGGGTCCTCTTTGAAAAGATAAAAAACGGGGCGCACAGTGGGAAGCCCGTCATACAGGGACTTCTGCTTCCCGAGGTCCTGAGCCTGGCCAAACCGGATTTTGAGAGGCTTTCCGACCTGATCCCTCTTCTGGAGCAGACAGGTATTGAAGTGGAGCCCTTCGGCAGTGACGCCGTGATCGTCAAGGCCCTGCCGGCACTGCTGGCGCATCTTGAGGTGGGGAGCCTCGTGAGGGACATGATTTCGGAATTTACCGAGAAAGAGGGCGCCCTCTCCCTCGAGGAAAAAAGGGATAAGATTTATGCCTTTCTGGCCTGCCGGGGAGCGGTCAAGGCCGGAAAACAACTGACCCGCGAGGAGGTGGTGCAGTTATGCCGGGATCTGGATGCCACCCCTTTTGCCGCGACGTGTCCGCACGGAAGACCGGTCTATGTCCTCTACCCCCAGCGGGAGATCGAAAGGATGTTCAAACGCAGATAATGCATGGGAGCGGGCAGGATAAAATGATCAGGGAGACGGAAAAGCCCCGCCTTCTCGTGGTGATGGGGCCCACCGCCGTGGGAAAAACCGGGACGGCCATCGCCCTGGCGAAACTCTGCAACGGGGAAATCGTCAGCGCCGATTCCATGCAGGTTTATCGCCATATGGATATCGGAACGGCGAAACCGACACCCGCCGAGCAAGGCCTGGTTCATCACCATCTCATCGACATTGTGGACCCCGATGAGGCCTTCAGCGCAGCATCCTATATGGAGCGCGCCAGGGCCGCCATCACCGATCTCCATCGGCAGGGGAAGGGGATCGTTGTGGCCGGGGGCACGGGACTTTATATCCGGGCCCTTCTGGGGGGACTCTTCGACGGGCCAGGCGCCGACGAGGCATTGCGTCGTTCTTACGCCGCCATTCTGGAACGGGAGGGCAAACCCGGCCTTTACGAGATCTTGAAATCGAAGGACAGCCGCGCCGCGGCGATCATCCATCCCAACGATGCGGCACGAACGGTCCGGGCTCTGGAAGTCCTCGAACTGACCGGCGTCTCCATCGTGGAACAGCAGCAGGATCACGGTTTTGCCCAACGGCCCTACAGCGTCTTGAAGATCGGTCTGCGGATGGAACGTCCCCTTCTCTATGAGCGCATTGAGGCGCGAACGGATCAGATGATGGCGCAGGGATTCCTCGAAGAAGTTCAGCGTTTGCTGGATATGGGGTTTTCCGAGGATCTCAAGCCGATGCAGGCCCTGGGCTACCGGCAACTGGTCAGGGTCCTGAGAGGAACCCTTGACCTTGAGGAGGCCGTGCGTTCGATAAAACGGGAAACCCGGCATTACGCCAAACGCCAGCTGACCTGGTTCGGCGCTGATCCGGAGATCTCCTGGTTTGACGCCGGGGACCGGGAGGAAATCGTGCGGTCTGCCGGACGCTTTCTGGGGGAGAAATCGCTCTAAATCGTTCCCCTTCCCAGCCGGAGAAACGCTGCAAAATCGCTTGACTTAAAAAAGGGATAACGATAAGGATGCCCCTTGTAATAGAGAGTTTCCGGCATTCAAATATAAATCTTTTTTAAGGGCGCAGGGCTGCCTTCCCGAAGGTCGAACGGGGAGAGAAAAAGGCGGCGGTCTGCCGCCCTTGAAATTTTTTGGAGCACCTGTCATGGACAAAGGGTCTTTAAACAAAGCGTATGAACCTCAGGAAGTTGAGGAACGATGGTATCAATACTGGTTGGATTCGGGTTTTTTTCATGCTGAGGACGAGGGGGAGAAGCCACCTTTCGCCATTGTAATCCCGCCGCCCAATGTGACGGGGATTCTCCACATGGGGCATGCCCTGAACAACACACTGCAGGATGTGATCGTCCGCTTCAAGCGCATGCAGGGTTTCAATGCCCTCTGGATGCCGGGAATGGATCACGCGGGCATCGCCACCCAGAATGTGGTGGAGCAGGAGCTGGCCCGGGAGGGGCTGACGCGCCATGATCTCGGCCGGGAAAAGTTTATCGAGCGGGTCTGGGAATGGAAGGCCAAGTTCGGCGGGGTCATCATCAATCAGTTGAAACGGCTGGGGTGCTCCTGCGACTGGGACCGGCAGCGCTTTACCATGGATGAAGGCCTTTCGCGGGCCGTACGGGAAGTCTTCGTCCGCCTTTATAACGAAGATCTGATTTATCAGGGGGATTACATCGTCAACTGGTGCCCCCGCTGCCATACCGCCATCTCCGATCTGGAAGTGGAATATAAGGAGGAGGCCGGTTCCCTCTGGAACATCCGCTATCCCCTGGCCGACGGCGGCGGCGAGATCATCGTGGCGACCACCCGTCCCGAAACCATGCTGGGCGACACGGCCGTGGCCGTGCATCCCGATGATGTCCGCTACAAGGATATCGTCGGCAAGGACGTGATTCTTCCCTTGGTGAACCGGAGGATTCCCATTATCGCCGATGATTACGTGACCATGGAATTCGGTTCCGGCGCGGTAAAAATCACCCCGTCATCCGATCCCGCCGACTTCGCCATGGCGGAACGGCATTCACTGGAAATCATCAACATCATGGACGGCAGCGCCGCCATCAACGAGAACGGCGGTCCCTATCAGGGGCAGGACCGTTACGAATGCCGAAAAAATGTCGTAGCCGATCTGGAGAAGCAGGGCTATCTGGTCAGCGTTGAACCGTACATGCACAACGTGGGGCAGTGTTACCGCTGCAAGACCGACATTGAGCCCGCCGTTTCCAAACAGTGGTTCGTCAAGATCAAACCCCTGGCCAAATCGGCCATCAGCGCCGTGGTCAAGGGGAAAACCCGGATCGTCCCGCCCATGTGGGAAGCGACTTACTACGAGTGGATGAACAACATCCGCGATTGGTGCATCTCCCGCCAGATCTGGTGGGGACACCGCATCCCCGTCTGGTATTGCGATTCCTGCGGCAGGATGATCGTCTCCACAGAGGATCCCGATGCCTGCCCCGATTGCGGAAATGCCGCCCTCCGTCAGGAGGAGGACGTCCTGGATACGTGGTTCAGCTCCGCCCTCTGGCCCTTTTCCACCCTGGGCTGGCCGGATTCGACGCCTGCCCTGAAGACATTCTATCCCACTTCACTGCTGATTACCGGGTTCGACATCCTCTTCTTCTGGGTGGCCCGGATGATGATGATGGGGAAATACATCATGCACGACGTTCCCTTCCGGGATGTTTATCTCCATGCCCTGGTGCGGGATGAAAAGGGGGAGAAGATGAGCAAGTCCAAGGGGAACAGCATCGATCCCCTGGATATGATCGACAAGTATGGAACCGATGCCTTCCGCTTCACCCTGGCCGCTTTTTCCGCCCAGGGAAGGGATGTCCGGATGTCCGAGGAGCGCATCGAGGGCTACAAATTCTTCGTGAACAAGATCTGGAATGCCGCCCGTTTCTCCCTCATGAATCTGGAGGATTATCCCGTCGAAGGGGCCGCAGGCGGCACAACGGAAAAATCCCTGAAAGACCGCTGGATTTTAAGCCGGCTTCAGCGGGCTACCGGCGAGGTCATCCGCAGTCTGAATGAATACCGGTTCAATGACGCTGCCGCCGCCGTTTATTCCTTCTTCTGGCATGAGTTCTGTGACTGGTATCTGGAGCTGGCCAAACCCACTCTCTATGGCAAGGAAACACCGGAAGAGCGCCTGGCGGCCCAGTCCACCCTGAAAGAGGTCCTCCAGGGCGGTCTGAAGCTGCTCCATCCCTTCATGCCTTTCGTGACGGAAGAGATCTGGCAGAAGCTCACTCAGGACGGGACTTCCATCATGGTCAGCTCCTTCCCCGCAGTGAATGAAGGGCTCGTCGATGACGAGGCGGAGCGGGAGATGGCCCTGGTCATGGAGGTGATCACCTCCGTACGGAATATCCGGGGAGAGATGGGGATTGCCCCTTCCAAAAAACTCCGCGTGATTCTTTCCGCACCTCAAGAGAAAGATAAAGCGTTGATGACGGCGGCGCAGAGCAATATCCTCAATCTGGCCGGTCTGACAGAGCTTGACATCCAGGGAGATATGGAAGAGCCCAAGGGTGTGGCGACAGGGGTTGTCGGTTCCATGCGCGTGTTTGTGCTCCTGGAAGGTTTGATCAATATCGCCGAAGAAAAAGCCCGGTTGGAAAAGGAAATGGCGAAACTGGACAAGGATCTTGCACAGGTTTCCCGCAAACTGGCCAACCGCGATTTTCTGGAGAAAGCGGCGGAGGCCGTCATCCGCAAAGAGGAAGAGAAACACAAGGCCCTGCGGGAGAAACATCTCCTTTTGAAAGCGGCATTCAAGAAGTTTCAGATCATGGAAGAAGGGTAGGGATTTCTCTTGATGCTTTCCGTACCAAAATTCATGGTGGAGAGCCTGATCCGGTCCGCTCTGGCGGAAGACATCGGTTCCGGGGATGTCACCACGGCCTCCGTGTTGACCGGGCAGGAAAAGGGGCAGGCGCGGGTTGTGGCCAAATCGGACCTGGTGGTGGCCGGGGGGGACCTCTTTGGCGAGGTATTTCTCCTCGTCGATGACCGGATTCAGATGAAATTCTGTCTGCCGGACGGAGAATCGGTCCAGCGGGGTCAGGTGGTCGCCGAGATTTCCGGCCCACTGGCGGGCATCCTGATTGCGGAGCGGGTGGCCCTGAATTTCTTCCAGCGGATGTGCGGCATTGCCACGGCAACCCGGCAATATGTCCAGGCCGTTGCCGGTACAAAGGCGAAGATTCTCGATACCCGCAAGACCGTTCCCGGCTTGCGCATCCTGGATAAATACGCCGTGCGGATCGGCGGAGGCACGAATCACCGTTTCGGCCTCAGCAATTGCGTTTTGATCAAGGAGAATCACATCGAGGCGGCGGGCGGCATCGGCGAGGCAATTTCCCGAGCCCGGCAGGCGGTCTCCCATACCCTGAAGATTGAAGTGGAAGTGAAAAATTTTCAGGAACTGGATGAGGCACTGGCGGCGAGAGCGGATATCATCATGCTGGACAACATGAGCGTCCCGGACATGCGGGAGGCGGTCCTGAAGGTGAACGGAAAGGTCCCCCTGGAGGCCTCGGGAAATGTCACCCTGGCGACCGTCCGGCAGATTGCGGAAACAGGGGTGGATTACATCTCCTCGGGGGCCCTGACGCATTCGGTGAAGGCGGCGGACCTCTCGCTACTCGTGAGTTTTTCGGGGTGAGGCATGCACGACAAGACCGTTCAAGTCCTGCCCTCGGATCTCAATGAGGACACCTTAAAGGAGAGACTTCAGGGAAAGCGGATCGGCCGGACCGTTTATTTCTATCCTGAGATTGATTCCACCAACAGTGTCGCCTTTTCCCTGGGACACTCCGGGGCAGGGGAAGGCACGGTCGTGATCGCCGATTCGCAGTCGCAGGGACGGGGTCGCCTGCGAAGGCCCTGGCAATCTCCTCCGGGCAGCAATCTGTACACCTCCATCCTTCTGAAGCCTCCCATCGAACCCGCCGTTGCCCCTCAACTGACGCTTCTGGCGGGGGTGGCCGTGGCGGATCTTCTGTCGGAATACTGTCCGGGCGCTATTCGGCTCAAATGGCCCAACGATGTCCAGATCGACGGCAAAAAGGTCTGCGGCATCCTGACGGAGATGAGGACCGCCGGTCACGGGATCGATTATGTCGTCGTGGGGGTCGGGATCAATGTCAACATTCAGAAAGCGGATTTTGACGAGGCCTTCCGGGACCTGGCGACATCCCTCGGTATAGAGACGGGGCGGGCTCTCTCTCGCCTGGATCTCGCCGTAGGCCTTTATGACTGTTTTGAGGCGTGCTACGTCCGCTATCTGGTGGAAGGCTTTGCCCCTCTGAAGAAACGCTGGCTCAAGTATGCCCGCATTGTCGGGGAGCCCATCGAGGTGATTTTCCGGGACGAACTCCAGGCGGGAGAGGTGGTCGGGCTGGATGACAACGGCGCCCTGCTGCTCCGGGGCGATAACGGCCTGGTAAGTCGCGTACTTGCCGGCGATGCCACTGTGAAGAAAAAATAAAAGGACAGTTTTATGCTTTTAGTCATTGATGTGGGAAATACCAATACGGTCCTCGGGGTCTTCGACGGAGAAGAACTGGTTCATGACTGGCGGATTCGAACCGTCATCGAACACACCGTCGACGAGTACGGCATGCTCATGTACAACCTGTACAAATCCAGCAAGATCAGCTCAAAGGCGATTCAGAGCATCATCATCTCCTGTGTGGTGCCGCCGATGCTTCATATCCTGGAGCGGGTCTGTGAAAAATATTTTCAGGTCAAACCCCTGATCGTAGGCCCCGGGATCAAAACGGGGATGCCCATCTTTTACGATAATCCGCGGGAGGTCGGTGCGGACCGGATCGTCAATGCCGTGGCCGTTTATGAAAAGTACAAGAAGGAGGCGATCGTCGTCGATTTCGGAACGGCCACCACCTTCGACTATGTCTCGCCCAAGGGGGAGTATATGGGTGGATGCATTGCCCCGGGGATCGTTATCTCCAGTGAAGCCCTCTTCAAGCGGGCGTCCAAGCTGCCCCGGGTGGAGTTCCATACGCCGAAATCCATTATTGCCAAGGATACGGTGAGCAGCATGCAGGCGGGGATCATCTTCGGGTATGCCGGTCTCGTGGATGGCATTGTGGCCCGCATGAAGGCGGAGGTACAGTCCAATCCCCTTGTGATCGCCACGGGAGGTCTGGCAAGGGTCGTCCAGAGCGAGGCGAAGAGCATCGAAATCGTCGATGAAATGCTCACCCTGGAGGGGCTGCGCCTGATCTACATGAGAAATTGCTGATTAGCTTTATATTCGCGCGAGGTTGGGCTAAGGAACGGAAGGGCAGAAGGAAATTCTTGCTGATGAAGCTGCGCTGATGCTGATGAGAAATCTGCACCTCTTACTCTTTCCTTCTCTATTTCGAGGTACCAGTTTTAAATCTAAGGCAATCTTAAAAAAAAGATGAGAGGGTATGGGTAAAGTGACCAGACCCTCTCGTTTCAAATATTCTACGAATGTCGGAACTTTCTTCTCAGAGCCGCAATGCCTGCCAGGCCAGGCGCAAAAAGGAGAAGAGCGGACGGCAGCGGCACGGGAGCCGTCTCTACGATTCCGTAATAGCATTGCTGCCCGTTAAGATCATTCCACTGGATTCCTGACCAGTTCATAACCGCATAATTTTCCCCTCCGTAGTTGTTAGGTTCTCCTCCCGCCCAGTTCGTGTAAGTAACCGGTTCGCCTGAGATCCATGCCCATGTTCCCTCTGAAGCTTGGTCGGTAAAACCGATCCAGAGATATCCCCTGCCAAACTGGCTTTGTAGCCACGATTCTTCGGTCGAATCGTTAATGGATACGAGATGGCCACCCTTTAATACTGCCTCATTTTCGCACCAACCCCAAGTTCCTGTTGAGCTGGTCAATTCATAGTAATGCCCATTGTACAAAATCGGCGCGGCCCAAACGTTTCCAACCAAAGTGAATAAACAAATGCCTAAAACGAACATGATACTGAAAAGTCTTTTCATAATCCCTCCTGTTTTAATGTTAGACCTCTTTGTCTGACAGGAAATAGCCAGATTTTTTACTTACCCTGCCTAGTGTTGTGAAATTTACATTTCTTAATATAGAGTGTCAATCGGTGAAATGCCTGATTTATGAGTCAGCTTATTGAATGTTAGTCGTAAGGAATTTTACCTAGATCCTGCGGGTTCATTAATGGATGACACGAATGGGAATTGATCTTTACCCTCTCATCCTTTATAAAAGAGGAATGCTTTGAAATAAAATTGTGCTGTTGGATTGCTTTCCCTTCTGCTGAAAATGGAGGTTGTCATGATTTGCAGAACACGCCTCTTGATATTCTTTTCATTCCTGATTTTCTCTCCTCTTTTCATAGCGGGCTGCACCTCCGTTATCTCCAAACCGGTCCTGGACAGTGTGGATCGCACCATCACCTTTCCGGAGCTGAAGGACCATCCGGAACATTTTCTCGGGAAGACGGTCCTGGTGGGCGGTCAGATCGTGACGACGACCGTCAAGAGAGGAGAAACCTGGATCGAAGTCGTCCAGAAACCCCTCAATTGGGAGAGTCAGCCCAGGGATACGGACCTGAGCGAGGGGCGCTTTCTGATCCTGTTCAAGGGAGCTTTAGATCCGGCGATCTATGTTACGGGAAGGAAGATTGCCGTTGCCGGCGAGGTTCAGGGGAATAAGGTTCTTCCCCTGAGTGAAATGGAGTACAGCTATCCTGTCATCCTGCCAAGGGAATGCCATGTCTGGCAACCGGCGGAGCTCTATGGCGGACCCAGGCTCGGCATCGGCGTTGGTATCGGCGTAGGAGGTGTGATTCGATGAAAAAATCTTTGATCCTTGCCCTTCTCTCTTTTGTCTTACTGGCGGCTTGTGCGCCTTTCTCACAGAAACTGCTGAAGGAAGCGGAACCGGATGTGTCCCTGTCCGATGTCCAGAAGGATTCCGATCACTACCGTGGGCGAATGGTTATTTGGGGCGGTATCGTGATCGAAACCTTGAATCGCAAAGATGAGACCGTGCTTCAGGTGATGCAGACGGACCTCGATTTTCAGAAGCGGCCTACGAACATGGAAAAATCATCCGGCCGTTTTCTGGTGCGCTACGCCGGTTTTCTCGACCCGTATATTTACAGCAAAGGGCGTGAGATAACGGTCGCCGGTGTCATCATCGGCAAGGAGGAGCAGAAGATCGGCGAAAATCGCTATGTCTATCCCAATGTGGATTCCCGGCAAATTCACCTGTGGGAGAAGAGGCAGGAGATCAGGTACTACGATCCCTGGCTCTGGGGGCCACCTTACGGTTGGGGATACCCCTATCCATGGTGGCCGGGATATCCGTACTGATGGTGAGCAAAGAATCATCCAGATATATTCTCAAGTTTTGGCCCGGATTGCCGAAATACTTTTATAACTTCTTTTGAGGAACGGATTATGAAAGTTGTGGTCATGGCAACACGCGGCGATGGGGACCAGGAACGGACTCTGAATACCGACCGATTCATCAGCACGGCTCTAGGTTCACGTAAGGGGGATATCAAGGAAACATTGGACAGCTCCCCCCAGGAAGATGTCCTGCTGGTTTTTGTGGATGGCGGCAAGGATAAACTTCAGGAAATGGCACTTTACATCAAAGAGAGGCTGGAAACCCAAAAGGGAGATGAAGGGGGCAGCATCGCCGATGACTTCAATGATCCCTGGCAGGCAGGGAAATATAAAAATTGAGATCTCCCTGATCTTGTGATCCAAAAGGCCTGTTCGGTTATTGAACGGAAGAAAAGGGTCCTTTTTATAATCGAATGGCAAGAATCATGCATTAATAAAAACAGGATACTGCAGTGTACGTATGAGTCATGTTCCTGGAGGCGAATCAAAAACAAATCACAGGGTCATTGTGGTGATGATCACCCCTAAATAGACCAAGATATGGTATGCGTGACTCCAGCGCAAAGGGCAAGACGGCACAAGTGGATCTTGTAAACCCCTCGATGAACGGCAAATGTTCACGAGGGGTTTTTTTTGAGAAGAAGTTTGCGACTGGGTTCCCTGTGTCGGCATCATCAATCAATTTCACGAACGATTAATTCTTGCAGTAGGCCGAGGCTCTCCTGTGCCGGCTTCTCGTCGATCCGACGGATGGCGTATCCGGCGTGGCAGATGACATAGTCTCCCACAGTGACATTTTCATCCACGATATCCAGACAAGCCTTCCGCTGCACCCCCTGAATATCGATCACGGCGGTGTTATTCTGATCAATGGACAGAATTTTGCCGGGAAAGGCAATACACATAGGATCAGGACCCTAATTCATTGTTTTTGAAGTTTAATAACATATTGATGTTATTCATAAAAGTATGGATTAGGCAAGCTTTTCAAAACGCCCTCCCGCATTCTCAACTTCCTTGAGGACTTCACCGAGGAGATCTTCCAGTCTAACCCTGGTGGTTTCGCTCAGCTCGTCGCTCCAGGAAGAGATGTCCTCCGGTTCCATGCCGATAACGACTGTCGATGGCATACTTCCCAGCAGTTCGGCACAGGCGAGAGTTTCGACGAGATCGAGTTCGTGTAGGGAGTTTTTCAGGCTCAAAGCATTTCTTGCCTCCTCAATCTCCAACCGATACACTGTTCCTGGTGGATTTCCATGTTTCACGGCATCCACAGCGATCAGGAAGTCCGCCTCGCTGATAGGGCCGAGCAGCCTCAATCCCTGGGTCCCACCATCCAGGAGCTCCACATTCGAGGAGAAACGGTAGCGAGCGAGAAGAGCCTGCACCGCATGCACGCCAATCCCCTCGTCCCTTAAAAGGATATTTCCAACCCCGAGAACAAGGATGCGTTTTTCCCTCTCACCAGGCATGAATTCTGTTTTCATCCTTGCAGATTCGTCCGTTAAATCACTTTTACCTTGTAAATCTTGTCTTTCCGTGTGTCGATTACATGAACGGCACAGGCGATACAGGGGTCGAAGGAATGTACTGTCCGGAGAATCTCCACGGGACGTGCCGGATCTGCAACGGGAGTTCCGATCAGGGCCTTCTCCACCGGCCCCTTATTTCCATTGGCGCATCTGGGGCCGAAGTTCCAGGTCGAAGGCACGACCATCTGGTAATTGGCGATCTTCTGGTTCGAAATCTCGATCCAGTGTCCGAGGGCGCCGCGGGGCGCCTCGTTGAGTCCCACCCCGCTCGCTGATGCAGGCATTGCCGGCTTTCTCAGCGATGTATCCCCTCCGAACTGAAGTTCGTCAAGCCACTGCCCCATGGCGTCGGCGATGATCTGAGTTTCCAGAGCCCGGGCTGCAGTCCGGCCGAGAGTTGAGTAAAGGGCGCCTGTCGGGAGGCCGGTATTCCCAAGGAAATCATCGACAGCTCTTCGGGTTTCAGCCTGGCCTTTTCCATAGGCAACCAGTACCCTTGCCAGTGGGCCGACCTCCATGGCTTGAGTCTGGTAGCGAGGCGCTTTGAGCCAGCTATAGCGGTCGGCGGTGTTAAGGGTTGTGTAACTTGGAGTGGTCACCCCTTTCGAGGGATGGCGAGCTGTACTTCCCGCGTACCAGCTGTGCCTGACGTGTTCCAGGATTGCAGAAGTGTCCACTGCTGAAACAGGACGCCTCTGAAGGATAGCGCCTTGCGGGAAGAACAGACTTGCCGGCTCCTGTGCCGACTCCGAAAACTCACCGAAGACAAGGAAGTTACCGAAGGCCCCGAGTTTTTCCCAGCCGCTTTTGCTGTATTCCTGGGCCAGGAGGGAAACACCGGGGATATAGATGGTGTCGATGAAATCTTTTGTTTCCTGCCAGAGTTGCCGGAACTGAGAAACGCGGGTCTTATTCAGATCATACGAGCAGGTCACTCCACCCACCATGAGACTTTGAACATGGGGGTTCTTACCGCCGAAGATTGCATGCATCTGCGCCGTTCTGGCCTGCTGGCTTAACGCTTCCAGATAGTGGGCAACAAAAATGAGGTTCGTTTCCGGATCAAGCCGGTATGCAGGGTGACCCCAGTAACCGCCTGCAAAAGGTCCGAGATGGCCGCTGCCGATGAGGGTCTTGATCCGCTTCTGTACCGCTGCATAATCAATGGTCTTCGCCTGGGGAAACAGCTGAGCCGCCTGCTCCGTGGCGAGGTTGGGGTCCGCCGTAAGGGCATCCTTGATATCGACCCAGTCGAGTGCGTGAAGGTGATAAAAATGGACGATGTGGTCATGGAGATATTGGGTTCCCATGAGGAGATTGCGGACGATCCTTGCATTGTCCGGAATGGTGAGGTTGAGCGCATCCTCTACGGAACGGACGGAAGCCACACCGTGGACATAGGTGCACACACCACACAGCCTCTGGGTGAAGAGCCAGGCATCCTCAGGATTCCGGCCTTTGAGGATGATCTCGATTCCCCGGAATAGGGTGCCCGTACTCCAGGCGTTACTCACCACGCCATCGGTCACCTCCACCTCGATGCGCAGATGCCCTTCTATCCTTGTTACAGGATCAACAACGATCCGACTTGTAGCCATGGCATATTCCTTTCTCGCTAGTCATTTCCCTTGTAAAATGGCGTCATTGTATCCCAGAAATTCGGTTGACTGCAGCCGATGCACGGGTGGTTAGCCTGCACCGGCCAACTTGTCCCGTTATTAAACAGGATGGAGGGACAATTGTTGTAGCACTGTTTCCCTTTACATCCCGCATCTTCGAGACAGCGTTCCTCCTGTGGGCCATCATGATAGGGACATTGGTCATGAACTTTTTTCCCGTAGGCGAACAGTGGTCTCCTCTGGGTATCGAGTGCCGGCAACTTGCCGAAGAGCAGGTAGTTGGCGATCGTTCCAACGAAGTTAACCGGATTGGGCGGACAACCAGGAATGTTCACGACGGGAACCGTGAGGCTGGTTCCCAGAGCGGCCTTAACTCCCTTGGCGCCCGTCGGGTTGGGCGACGCCGCGGGGAGACCTCCGTAGGAAGCACATGTCCCGATTGCGATGATGGCCTTGGCTTTGGGACAGATCTCACGGGCAATGCTCAGCATGGTTCTTCCGCCGATCATGCCGTATATTCCACTGTTTGCCGTGGGGATCGCCCCCTCCACGACACAGAAGAACTGTCCCCGATATTGGTTTGCTGTTGTCGTCAGGAGACTCTCAACCGTATCTCCGGCGGCCGCCATGAGTGTTTCGTGATAGTCCAGAGAAATCTTGCCGAAGATCAAATCTTCAAAGGAGGGCGAGGATATTCTCAAGACTGCCTCCGTACAGCCGGTACACTCGGCAAAATGCAGCCAAAGGATCGGTGGCCGTGTCGTCGCGGCAAATGCATCCATGATTTTTGCGCCAAAAACAGGGTCAAGCCCCAGTGCACCCGCCACGAAAGTGCAGTACTTCAGAAAATCTCGACGGGTTACCCCTTTGTTTTCCAGCCGTTCGGCTAAATTTTTCTCGACTGCCATCGTTGTCACCTCATTTGAAGATAATTTGTATTTAAGGCATTGAAGCGGATAGAGGAATTTCAGCATTGTTTATTGTTCCGCGTTATCGAATAAAAGAGCAAGGGAGATGCCATTAGGAAAGAACAGAGATAACATCCAGATATCAAATGATATTATCCATTGGCAGCTTTCAGTGGACATCCCCCTTGGATGCATATTCTGCATTCATTATGAAAATCTTGCACTTTCGACTGACGACATCCGAGGCTCTGCTTGACATCCTTCTCTTAATTCCCCTATAGTTTTTCCGTGCAGGTGAATATCTCCTCGATCCGGGCATCCATTTTCGTTAAAAGAAGGTGTTTTCATGGGGAAATCCATCCTCGTCGTTGATGACGATTCCTTAATTCGTTCCTTCATTTCCAAGATCCTGAAGGAGGATGGCTACTATGTCGAGGAGGCGGATTCAGGCCGAAAGGGACTCGAAAAACTGCGGGCAGCAGATTTTGACCTGGTCTTTACGGATCTTAGAATGCCGGACATTCCCGTATTGGACATGATCTGTGAAGGTAGGAAACTCCGCCCGGAATCACACTGGATCATCATCACCACGAACGGAGCGGTTGGCAATGCCCTTGAAACATTGAAGATTGGAGCCTCCGACTACCTCAGGAAACCCTTCAACACGCCCGAGGAACTTCGTCATGTGACGTGCCGCGTGATAAGAGAAGCGAACCGGGAGAAGCAAATCTCGTTTCTTTCAGAAGAGCTGGGCAGAAAATATCCGCCTTCGGAATTGATTTTTCTGGGGAAAATCATGGAACCCGTCAGAAGGCTTGTGGAAGAGGTAGCCCCAACTTCTGCAACGGTCCTGGTAACGGGACCGAGTGGAACGGGCAAGGAACTTGTTGCCAGGTTGGTCCACCATCTAAGCCCGAGAAGGGACGGGCCTTTTGTTGTTGTCCACTGCGCAGCTCTGGCTGAAAATCTTCTGGAAAGCGAACTCTTTGGCCATGAGAAAGGGGCTTTTACGGGTGCAATCGCAATGCGCAAAGGGCGGTTTGAGTTGGCCGATGGCGGCACCCTGTTTCTTGATGAGATTGGCGACATAACGCCGGCAATCCAGGTAAAACTCCTCCGTTTCATTCAGGAAAAACACTTTGAACGCGTCGGCAGCAACCGGCCCGTGACCGTTGATGTGCGGATCGTTTCGGCGACGAACCGTGATCTCAAAGCCTATGTTGCAGAGGGGCTGTTCCGTGAAGATCTTTTTTACCGGTTGAATGTCTTTCCGATCGAGCTCCCGGCATTGAAAGATCGAAGTGAAGCCATCCTTCCCCTGGCCGAATACTTCGCAACGAAATACGGGGCTACCTTCGGTAAACGGATCACCGAACTGACGGAAGACGCGAAAAGCGATATGTTGGCCTATGAATGGCCGGGAAATATCCGTGAGTTGCAGAATGTCATTGAACGGGCGGTGATCCTTTCCTCAGGAACCATCGACGCTTCACTACTCAATCTGGAGATAAAACCGAGCCAGTTGGATATTTCCGGAGGACTCCTGAAATCCATGGAGAGGGAACTGATCCAGAAGACATTGAGAGAGACAGATGGAAACAGACAGAAAACAGCGAAGCTTCTCGGTATCTCTCTGAGAACGCTCCAATACCGTATTAAGGAATTCGGTCTGTGACTGGAAACGCACAGGGCGGTTGGCGATTTTATTTTAAAGTTACCGGGGAGAAAAATGTTTATGACAAAATATGCGATTGGGTGTCAATGATGAAAGTATTGGGAATCAATGCCAGCCCCCGGGGTGTGAAAAGCCAGACGCTCCGGCTGGTCAAGGCTGTTCTGGTTGGGACGGAATCGAGGGGCTTAGAAGTGGAACTGGTGGATCTTGGCCTGTTGAAGATAAGGTTCTGTAAGGGTTGTTTTGTCTGTTACAGGACTGGGCAATGTCCACAAAAGGACGACTTCCAGACTCTCTATGAAAAGATGCTGGCTGCTGACGGTTTGGTGATGGGTTCCCCGAACTACGTCCGGTCAGTCACTGCCCAGATGAAGACCCTATTAGACCGGATGGCCGACACTATACATTGTCAGCTGTTTTCCGGCAAGTATGGTGCGGCTGTCGCAACTTCCGGAGGGCTTGGCCAGGATGAGCGTGTCAGGGAATATTTGTGTGAAGTTCTGTCCACCTTCGGCTCCTTCGTGTCCGGAAGTGTGGGGACCTCCATAGCCGCTGGTCCGGATGCCTTGATGGATGCCGAGAAACGGGCTTTTCAGCTTGGGAAATCCTTGGCTGAGGATATTAAGACAAAGAAGATTTATCCGGAACAGGAAAGGGTTCTGAATGAGAACAGGAAGTACTTTCAATCCCTGGTTCAGATGCACAGGGAAGAGTGGATTCATGAGGTCGAGTTTTGGAACAGAACTGCAAAATAAAAAAGTAATGTTGTGAGTGTGGGATAAAGAAGGGTAAAGGCAATGAATCATGGATAAGGAACTTTTCAGGGCATACCGTTTATTTTTGAAAGACAGCATCCGCAAGGTCGTCGATTTTTCTCAAACCGATCAGAATCGTGGGATCGCGCCTCCTCCCATTGAAAAGCCTTACCCGGAAGAAGCCCTACGAATCGACCTCCCCCGGATAGAGCGATTGGGAGAAATCGGCCATTTCGACTTGGTCGCGGCAATCGGGCAGCGGGAGAGCTGCAGGACCTATCTGCACAAACCCCTGTCTCTTGAGGAGTTGTCCTTCCTTCTTTGGGCGACCCAGGGCATCAAGGAGAAACTTGATCCCGGTCATGCCCTGAGGACCGTTCCTTCCGCCGGCTGCCGCCATGCCCTGGAAACCTATCTCGCCATCCTGAATGTTTCGGGAATGGACAAGGGGATCTACCGTTATCTTCCCCTTGAACATCAGCTCCTCTTCGAATTCGCCGAAGAAAACCTGGAGCGAAAAATTGTCCGGGCTGCCCTGGATCAGCCCTATCCGGGCGAGGCCGCCGTTACCTTTATCTGGACGGCCATTCCCTATCGGATGGAATGGCGCTATGGACTTGCCGCCCACAAGGTCATTGCCGTCGAAGCCGGTCATGTCTGCCAGAACCTCTATCTTGCCTGTGAAGCCATCGGCGCTGGAACCTGTGCGATCGGCGCCTACGACCAGAGCGGCATGGATAAACTCCTCCGGATTGACGGGGAGGAGGAATTTACGATCTATCTGGCTTCTGTGGGCAGAAAGGAATGAGCCGGTCCGCTTGAAGGAAACACCGGCATTTCCATCGGACATTATTTCTAAAGAGGCGGGATTTTATGACAAAGATGAGGATGGAAGAGGATCTTCTGGGACAACTGGAGCTCCCCGAGGACTGCTACTGGGGGATTCATACCGAACGGGCGTTGCACAATTTTCCGATCAGCGGAAATCCGGTGAACCCGAAGCTCGTGAAGGCGCTGGCCCTGGTCAAAAAGGCGTGTTGTCAGGCCAATGTCGAACTGGGCTATCTGCCGAAGGACAAGGCGGAGGCCATTCTCGCCGCCTGTGACGAAATTGCCGCGGGAGAACTGGCGGATGCTTTTCCCGTGGATGCCCTGCAGGGCGGGGCGGGCACCTCGACCAACATGAACCTCAACGAGGTCATTGCCAACCGGGCCATCGAAAGACTTGGCGGGGAAAAAGGGGATTACCGGATGGTTCATCCCCTGGATCACGTCAATCTCCACCAGTCCACCAACGACACCTATCCCACGGCCATCCGCATTGCCGGAATCCAGGGGCTGAGACGCCTGAGCGCGTCCGTGGCCGGTCTACAGGGGGCCTTTCAGGAAAAGGAAAAGGCCTTCAGCGAAATCGTGAAGATCAGCCGCACGGAACTGCAGGAGGCCGTCCCCGTCACGCTGGGCGCGGAATTTTCCGCCTTTGCCGAAGCTTTTTCCCGGGACCGCTGGCGCACTTACAAGTGCGAGGAGAGGCTCCGCATCGTCAATCTCGGCGGCACGGCCGTGGGAACGGGGCTCACCGCTCCGCGGGACTATATCTTCCTGGTCATCGAAAAGCTCCGCGAGGCGACGGGGCTGGGGCTCGCCCGCGGTGAAAACCTCATGGGGGAGACGGCCCATGTCGACGCCTTTGTGGAGGTTTCCGGCATCCTCAAGGCCCATGCGGCCAACCTGATCAAAATCGCCAACGATCTGAGACTGCTCAATTTCACCGGGGAGATTTCCCTGCCGTCCCTCCAGGCCGGTTCCTCGGTCATGCCCGGAAAAATCAACCCGGTCCTGATGGAAGCCGCCATGCAGGTGGGCATCAAGGTCATGGCCAACGACGGGATCATTGCGGAAACGGTCAGTCGGGGAACCTGGCAGATCAATGAATTTCTGCCCCTTCTCTCCCATGCCCTGCTGGAGTCCCTGGATCTGCTGAGCCGCATCGATGACCTGCTTGCGGAGCATGTGCTGCAGATTGTCCCCAACAGGGACCGTTGCCAGTTCTACCTGGATCGCAGCCCCATGATCCTTACCGCCTTGTTGCCCTTGCTCGGCTATGAAAAGGCCACGGAGCTGATTGCGACGTTTCACCGGGAGAACCAGGTCAATGTGCGAGCCTTTCTGGAGGCGAAACTCGGCAGGGAACTGGTCGATAAATTTCTTTCCCCTTACACGCTCACGGCTCTGGGTTACCGGAAGGAAAAATCCTGCCCGGATTGAGACCTTTCCCCGGGACTGATAATCTTTTTTCACCGCCATCCGGATCAGCCTGTTCGGGATGTGCCGTTAAAAATTGGTTGACAGGAGCCTGTCGTTATAGGATAAGAAAAAATCTTTTTTACTTAATGTAATACCGTTCTCAACCTTAAAACCTGAGGGGAAGGAAGAAGAAGTTCTGACCTTGAGGGGGATTGAATATCTTTAGGAATGCGTCTGAAACCTCCGGATTTCGGGAAGCCGGTTTGCCGGAAGCAGGGGGAAAAGGATGCGTGACGGAACCTGCGGACTAAAGAGGTTTGATTCCCATCGGGAGGCAAACCTCTTTTTTTTATGGGGAAAATTCCATGAACAGAAGGATTGGCACAGTCAGCGTCATCATCACCCAGCGATCTCAACAGGCCGATTTGGTCAATCATATTTTGTCCGAATACGGCGATATCATCATCGGGCGGATGGGTCTTCCCTATCCTCCGGCGGGCCTGAATATTCTTTCCCTGATTGTTCACGGCACGACGGACGAGATCGGCGCCATGACGGGCAAACTGGGGTCCCTGGCAGGCGTCAAGGTCAAATCGGCGCTTCAGAAAATCTCATAATATCGAAAGGATTGATTTCATGAAAGATTTTATCATAGATGCGGAAATTGAAGAGCTGCTGCAGAAAGCGGAATCGCCCGACCGGAAACAGGTTCTGGATATCATCGAAAAATCAAAGGAATTGAAAGGGCTGACCACGGAAGAGACGGCCGTCCTGCTGCAGACCGATGATCCCGAGCTGCTCCAGTCAATTTTTGAAACGGCCAGGAAGATCAAACAGGATATTTACGGCAACCGGCTCGTTCTGTTCGCGCCCCTGTACATCGCCAACTACTGTTCAAACAATTGCCTGTACTGTGGATTCCGCCGGGACAACAAGGAACTCAACCGGGTCGCCCTCACCATGGAGCAGATCGCCGAGGAGGTCCGGGCCATCGAGAGGGAAGGGCATAAACGCCTGCTGATGCTCTGCGGTGAACATCCCAGCCGCTCCAGTCTGGATTATTTTATCGAGGCCATCGAAACGGCCTATGCTACCCGCACCGTAGAGGGCGGCGAAATCCGGCGGATCAATGTGGAGATCGCCCCCATGAGCGTACCGGACTTCAAGCGCCTGAAGGCGGCCGACATCGGGACGTATGTCCTTTTTCAGGAATCCTATCATCATGAAACTTACAAGACCATGCACCCCAGCGGTCCCAAGGCCGATTTCGCCTGGCGGCTCACAGCCCTGCACCGGGCTCAGGAAGGCGGAATCGATGATGTCGGGATTGGCGCTCTGTTCGGATTGTACGATTACCGCTATGAAGTTCTGGGGATGCTGATTCACGCCCAGACCCTGGAAGCCGATTGCGGCGTTGGCCCGCATACCATCTCCATCCCCCGTCTCGAGCCCGCCTTCAATGCCCCGGCGGCCATTTCCCCGCCCCATGCGGTCAGTGATGATGAATTCAAGAAGCTGGTGGCCATCCTCCGGATGGCCGTTCCCTATACCGGGATGATTTTGAGCACCCGGGAGTCGCCTGAAATCCGCGCCGCGGTTTTTGAACTGGGGATTTCGCAGATCAGTGCAGGGTCGCGGACGGACCCCGGAGGATACACGAAAGATTCGAGCGAAGGATTCCGGGCTTCCCAGTTCAACCTCGGGGATACGAGGACGACCGACGAAGTCATCTTCGACATCACGACACGGGGGCATATCCCCAGTTTCTGCACCGCCTGTTACCGTCTCGGGCGAACGGGCCGGGATTTCATGGACCTGGCGAAACCCGGGCTGATCCAGCATTTCTGCCGGAGCAACGCCATGATGACCTTCAAGGAGTATCTCATGGATTATGCTTCTTCCCGAACGCGGGAGGTGGGCGACCGGATACTGGACAAACTTTTGGAGGAAACGGAGAAACCCGAAACCAAGAAGATTCTGACCGAGCGTCTGGGACGGATCGAAAAGGGCGAACGGGACCTCTTTATCTAAAAGGTTCTGCTTTTAATGGAAATTCCCTCCAGACGATGGCGGTGCTCATGACTCCAAAGGTTGAAGAATGCGTGGAACGACTTTCAGGATCAGGTCCTCCCCGACGGGAAGACCTGATTTCCCTTCTTTCCCTGGAGGATGAGGAAGAACTGCAACCGTTGTTTCTGGCCGCCGATGCCCGAAGGAAAGAAGTTATGGGAGATGTCGTTCATCTTCGGGGCATCGTGGAATTTTCCAATTATTGCGAACGGAACTGCCTGTACTGCGGTCTGCGGCAGGCGAACCGGCAGTTGAAGCGCTATCGGATGACAGACCGGGAAATCCTGGATGCGGCACTGGCTGTCAAAAAAGCGAACGTTGCCACCCTGGTCCTTCAGTCGGGAGAAGATTCCTTTTACGACACGATGAAGCTCTTTCGTCTTATCGAGAATATCAAGAGGGAGACCGGTCTGGTAATCACCCTTTCCATCGGTGAGCGGCCTCGTGAGGATTATGAGGCTTTCCGGGAGGCCGGCGCCGACCGCTATCTGCTCAAGCACGAGACGGCCGTGCCTGCCCTTTACCGTCGTCTTCATCCCGATTCCCGGAGGGAAAACCGGCTGAGGTGCTTGAAATGGCTCAAAGAGCTGGGCTATGAAACGGGCACGGGATGCATGGTGGGACTGCCCGGCCAGGATTCTGCCGCTCTGGCTGAGGATATTCTGCTGATCTCTTCTTTAAAAGCGGACATGGCGGGGGTCGGGCCTTTCCTGCCCCATCCCCAGACCCCTCTTGTCTCCTGCACCTCGGGCAAAGTGTTGACGACCCTCATCGTTGTGGCCCTCGTCCGGCTTACCTGCCCGGCCATACATCTTCCCGCCACCACCGCTCTGTCCGTCCTTCATCCCGAAGGGCGGAGGAAGGCTCTTGCCGCCGGCGCAAACGTGGTGATGCCTGATTTTACGCCCGAGGCTTACCGCCGTCTTTACGATCTCTATCCGGGCCGGACATCCGTTCCCCAGGATCCCTTATTGACCCTGAAAACTCTGGAAGAAGAGTTGAATCGCTGCGGCAGGACGCTTCATACCTGAACCGGCAATGGATATAGCCGTAATTATTAATCGTTCCCGCAAAATAATAAGACAAAGGTTTTCAATTTTAAACTTAAGACAGCGCAAAAAATTCTTCTTTCGGGGTTGTCTTCTCCGGAGTGAAAAAACCGAAGAAAATAAAATTCTTGACAGCTGTATTCGAGATGCCGTAGCAAAAGATCAGAAATCGAAAAGGGGTTGGATATGGCTGAGATCAAGAGCACGCTGGATCTGATCATGGAAAGGACGAAAGGCCTGACCATGACGGAGGAGGAAAAAAAGGCTCTTCATTCCCGGGAACTCCGAGGCAGGGTCAAGGGGTGGGTGCAGAAGTGCCTGGACGGGACCCTGGATCTTGTGCGTTTTCAGGAGGAGATTGAACAGGGAAAGGCAACAGAGCCGGAGTTATTGTCCGCCCTCTTTTCCGAACTCCTGGAGAGAATAGATCCGGATGGAGAAAATGACCTGCTTTTTCAAATAATGGAAGGCATTCTTCGTCGCGATGCCGCCCCTCTGCGAGGGCTTATTGGGGGGTATGGGGCTGAACTTGCTGAAAAAACACAGGCGATGACCGTCAAGGCAAAGAATGATCTGGCGCAACGGGGCATTTCCGGTTCCGCGGTGCTTCCGAATCTTGATCGGGATCTGCAGTGGAAAAGGGACCGGGAGCAGCTGAAGGCCCTTTATGCTCAAAGGATTCGTTCGGCGGCAGAATTCTAAAGATAGTTGAACCAGTAGGATTCAATTCTCTCGAAATTGGTTCGGACCGCCTCCCGACCGACAATCACGTTGCCGTGTCCCGGAAGAAGGCATTCCACATCCAATTGGCTGATTTTCCGGAGACTGTCCTTCATCTGGGCGCCGTCTCCGCCGGTAAGATCGGTCGTGCCGATGCCATCCTCAAAGGCCACATCCCCGGAAAAGAGGACCTTTCTTTCCGGCCAGTACAGACACAGCGAACCTGGTGAATGTCCCGGTGTTGCCAGAACCTGAAGTTGCACCCCGCCGATGGTCAATTGCCCTTCCTGCAACAGGATGTCCGGCTCGGGCATCGGGAAGGATGGGCTGGCCAGTTTGGTGAAGTAGAGAAAATCTTCCTGCCCCATCATGAAAAGGGTCGGCTTTCTGAAATCCGATGCGGCATCCAGATGATCCGGGTGTCCGTGAGTCGCCAGAACCACATCGATTTGTGCTGGCGACAGGTTCAAGGTCGAAAGCCCCCGCCGCACTTGACCGAAGAGATGGCGGTATCCCGGATCAATGAGGATCGTTTGATCCCCGGAAATTAAAAAGGTGTTGCTGTTGTTCTCCCTGGTGCTTTCCCACAGAAAAGCATAGAGACCTTCCTGAATTTTTGCCAGCATCGAAAATCCCTGTTCTTTCTAAAATTCGATTTTAAGCTTCACTTCGGGCTCCAAGATTTCGCCGAATGATTGAAATCTTTGCCGCGAAGACATATCCGAAAAACCGGAAGTCAAGGACCGGAACATTTCCAACCGGTTTTTTCCCATCATCTTTCCGCTGATATCGCGTCTGGGGTCCTTATTGTCCAGATTGGAGAGGGATAATGAGAAAAATCCCCAGTCGTAGGCCCCCCAGGTTTGCTTATTTCCCTGATTCCTCTCTTCCTTCCGAGCCGAACTTGGCGGAAAGATATCGGAATCCGTGATATCCCCGGGCAGTAAAAGATGCTTATCCCCTTGATTTTCCGGAGAAGAAACGGTCGGTCTTAGATCGATTCGAGTCTGGAAAGGCCCCCGGAAAAGAGAATTTTCCTGGGCACAACCGCTTCCTGCCGGAAAAGAGAAAATGACGGAAATCGCCAGGAACAGTGGAATCGTCCGGATCCATTTTCGCCAACGTCTCATTTCTGCCCCTCGTTCTTCTCTTCCCTAGAAAAAGGAGGATTCCCTGGGCACTTTGAGCGATTGATTGGCGTATAGAGGATCGTTCAATTTCATCTTATTCAAAGACAGAAGGACATCGATGGGGGTTTTATGCTTGCGGGCGATCGTATCCAAGGTATCCCCGCGTTTTACTCGATAGGTGATATGGTCGAATTTTTTCTTTCGGGCGCCGGTTGCCTCGGCGGGTGTATGGGTTCGCCCCTCTTTGGATTCAGCGGCCGACGCGGTTTCGGGAATCTTGATTTTCGTTCCTGCCAGCAGAGCATCCCCGTTCTTCATGTCGTTGAGCTTGCGTAGTTCCGCCACGGTTATATGGTGCTCCCTGGCAATGGAGTCCAGGCTGTCTCCCTTGTGCACCTGGTAAGAAGTTGTCGAAGATGTGACCTGGGGGATCGTCCGGGTTTTAGTGGCTCTTGCGGATCCTTTTCCGGATTCGACATCGGGAATGCGGTCTCCGTCTCCATCACCCTTCACCTTTATCGTAGTTCCGGCATAGAGCGGTTCCTTCCATGTCCTTCCATTGAGTTTCAGAAGATTGGCCGGGGATGTGCGGTAACGTCGGGCAATGGTGGCCAGGGTTTCTCCCTTCCTGACCTTATGGAAGGCATTCCCCCGTTCTTCCTGTTCAGATGTTCTGGCGAAACCGGAATTGTTCTTCTCCGCCTTTGTTTCCTCATCCGAAGTTCCGGAAGTGACCAATTTTGCAATCTTCAGCCTCTTTCCTGCAGGCAGAGGGGCAGAAATGCGGATCGCATTCAACTGGGCCAGATCGGCAAGGGGCATTTCGTATCGGAGGGCGATCTGCTGCAAGGTTTCCCCCCGCTTGACTCGATGATAAAGAACAGAGGGAGGATTGGTTGCCTTTGTCTTATCGAGCGATTTCTTTGCAGTGGGTGCGGTGGCGAGCGCCATTGCCTTTTTCCCTGCAGCCGCATCACGCTTGTTGCGGACCAGTATGGCCGGCGATGGGGATGGTGTCAGAGGCGCCGATGGTTCAAATTCGCAGATCGCTTTCCCAATGGTTTCCGCCATTCTGGACTGAAAAGCCGTATCTTTCAGCCACTCTTCCTCTTCCGCGTTGGATATGTAAGCCGTTTCTACAAGAACGGAAGGGATTTCGGGAAGTTTCAATACCCGTAACTGGGCTTCCTGTACGGTCCTGAATTTTACATGGCCTACCCTGTCAAGGGAATTCAGCAGCATATTCCCGAAATTCTTCGACATATTCAAGGTGTTGGTCTGGCACATGTTCAGAACGATGGGATCGGAAGCTTCACTGGAATCGCCATTGGGAGAACCACCGACCATGTCGGCAAGGTTTTCCTTATTAGCCAGAATCCTGGCTGCCGCAGTGCTCGCTCCACCCAGGGAGAGACAGTAGACTGAACTGCCACGTGCTTCTCTGTTGGCGGCGGCATCGGCGTGAACGCTGATAAACATCGCTGCACCATATTCACGAGCGATCTTCAGCCGTTTTTTGAAGGGAACGTAATAGTCGCTTTCTCGCGTCAAGTAGGCGCGGTAACCCGATTGCTGGTTTAAGAAAGACTTGAGTTTCCTGCTGATATCCAGCACGACGTTTTTTTCATAGGTTCCCCCCTGGCCGATAGCGCCCGGATCATCACCGCCGTGTCCCGGATCGATCACAACAATTCGATCCCTCTGCTGCTCCCGGGCCTCCGCTCGCTCCTCGATTTCCTTTTTCTCGACATCGGGAAATTCGATATCGATAACGATGCGGTACGGTTTGTCTTCAACCTTCTTCAAATTGAAAACGGTGGCCTTAACCTTTTCATCAAGGAAAAAATCCACTTTATGCTGGTTTGAGCCGACGGGTTCATGGAGTATTTTTTCAATTCCCCTTTTATTCAGGAGAATGGAGGCCGGAATGGATTCCTGTACCTCACAGTTCCGGAAATAGAGGGACAACACCTGTCCCTTTTTTTCCATCTGATAACGTGTTTTCTCTCGGGTATCAATGACGATGCGGGTATGATCGGGCGCTACCCAATGCCGGATGTTCAGGATTGCATTGGCGGCCAGGACTTCAGAAGGGAGGAGGCCGTAGAGGCTTGTGCCTATGAAGACCAGCCAGACCATGAACATCCGCCTTTTCGATTTACGGACAGTAATATTGAAATCGGTCATCATCCCTCCAAGCAATTCCGTAGCATAATAGTGTGCTGGTATAGGATATGTGGTTCATTTATGATATTAAGCTAATATTCAGTGTCATTATTTCCGGAAATTCTCGAGTATTTACCACCGACGCCATATCAATTCAGTAACTTAGCAGAATTAATATTTGATTTCAACATATTCCCCCGAAATAACCTGATTTTTTTTCTCCTATAGTCTTAATCTTAATGGATGTTCCCCATCAGGGGGCCACTTGATAAATATGACCTTGACAGATTTTGGGAAAAATGCCAGAAAAGTCCCGATTCTTCTGCCGATCTTTCTTCTCTGATGGGTTGTGCAGATCTGAGAACTCATAAGGGCGATTAGCTCAGCAGGATAGAGCGTTGGTCTCCGGAACCAAAGGCCGCGCGTTCGAATCGCGCATCGCCCACCATAATCAAGGGGTTACAAAATGTAGCCCCTTTTTTATTCTCTACTATTCTCTACGCTTCTTGTTGGTTTCCACGTCATTGATTCCAGAAAATTGATAAAAATCGATCTCGTAATGAAAGGTATGTCCTGCGTTCGCATGGGCGTTAATTTCAATTTATGTAATAAAATTACCCAGATCATAATCCATCAGTTCAAATGAGAGTTGGCTATCGTTCTGAGCCGTCCTGCTGAGCGCATCGAGATCGGTAAAGTTCATGGAGAACGCCTTACGACTTCCTTTTTGAAGTATGTGCTCGCAAAATGCGAGCCAGAGAATATTGATTGGAACATGCTGGTAATTTTAATGAATAGAGGTATTTGTGTAAGAGTAAACGCTGGAGTTATTACCCTAAAATGAAATGAGCAGAAAGATCCTGAGCAGAAATCAGGTCTACGAATCCGGATGTCGGAGGTTAGAATCCTCCTGGGCGCACCAATTATCAAGGGGTTACGAATATTTTCGTAACCCCTTTTTTGTGCCTGTTGACTACCGTTGACTACATTTTTTGCCCTTTTGGCTACAGTGTAGTTCGCAAGAAGAAGTCTATTTTTCTACTGTTCAAAAATTGAATAAAAAGTATCACATCAAAGTGTGGAAGGTTTCTTCCTGAAATTTGAACATCCGACAATTTTGACTCATATCCTACATTTCAATCTGTTATTTATAATCTTAAAGAAATAAATACTCCTTAGGTTTATCAATCTATGATTAAGGGTTTTTGAAGGCAAAATATCGGGGAAAACCCTATTGTACGACGATATCTTCTGATGTAATAGTCCTGTTGATAGACATAGATATGTCTAAGGTCAAGGTGTGAGATCATTATATTTTATTCGTGAAAGGGGTATTTATGCTCAAAAAGTTGATAATCTTGATTCTGGGAATAATGCTTTTTTGCTCCAACTCGGCCGTTGCTGGTGACCTTTGGATGCAATTATCCTGTCCATCCTCTGTGGCTGTGGGTGCCGCACTTAAAGTAACTGTAAAAGTATTTAACGACGGTAACACCAGTGCAACCCTGAGTCGTTATGCAGCGGGGATAGTGGGGAATTACGACAATGCCTTAGGTAATGCCCGAGTATATGGACCTTATGCTAAGACGATAGCAACAAAAACAGTGCCTGCATGTACATTAGATATCTATGGACACTGTGTTACACCTCCGACTATCAGTTTTTCCGCTCCCGTTATTTCAGCTGTTCCTGCAGATCTCAAGGGGAAAATGGCAATGGTAGTAGTGCAATTCATCAATGACAAAGGGCAATCAATTACAGGAGAATCTTGTCTGGTTAATATACCATAAAACAGTGTTATTTATAATAACTCAACCCTGAATGGGTACTATTTAATAAGCAAGAAACACGGGAAAGTTCCCAAAATAACGCAACATATTATTTGTTCGTACGGAAGGGCAGAACAGAAATGGTTCTGCCCTTTTCATACTTTCCAACCAGGAATCTTTGCCTCATGCACATCCCACTAACATGACTCAAAATCAGGACGTCATATTAGTGGATCAAAGTTGGGACTTTATTTACGGAAGATCAAGGTCAAAAAAAATTGCGCAGTAATAAGATCTGAAGGGCATCTATTAGGATCAAATCATTTTCAAATGGTAATTTTTGATTAGATAGCTGACCGCAAGGTAAATGCTGCAGCGCTTAACGTTTTACTCCGATCAGGAAATTGGTACTTGACATTCAGAACATAAATCCATAATCACTTTAATCATCAATGGTCAGTAAAAGGCTTACAACCTATCTTGACCTTTGAAATCATTAGCAAATGGAGTATATAAATGTATCGAAATAATCGGAAACTCTTAGTATTCTCAGTCATCGTTGGATTAATAGGTGTTTTGTTTTTCAGTAATGCTTACGCTTTAACATTAAAAGCCAACCAGGTTGCTAACCTAACGACGAAGACGTTATATACAGTGCCTTCCGGCTACATAGCAAAAGTCACGAGCGTGATAATTTCCACTGAAGGCGCGAATACTGCGTATGACCAAAGACTATACCGGAGCGGAACCGACGTAACCAGCTATATTACCGTACCAGGAAGCAGCACCATACAGTTGCAATTCAACCCAGAAATCGTGTTTACGGCAGGACAAACAATTCAGGTAAGAAACGGGGCCAGTAATGGTCCGACCAACTTCACAGTGGTTATTCAAGTGGATGCATTATAATAATAAAAATTGTAAAGCTATCAATTAGTTTCTTTCCGTAATCTTCATCTATCCACCCATGGGCAAAGGCGAGGACTTGTAGATGTAACGGAAAGCACATTGCCAATCAATTTTCAATCCGCCCGTATGGCTCTTCAAACTTATAATGATAATTATTTTATGAAAAGGATTGGAGCAACGTGACAAGACGACCTTTCTTATTTTTCAAGCCCAATTTCTCACGGATGTTTTCTCTGTGAAATTCAATCGCTCTTTTCTTTGAATTCAGGATTTTGGCTATTTCCTTTGACGTTTTCCCTTCTTTCACTAGTATGGCAATCTGAAGTTCTGTCTTCGTCAGATTTAAATATTTTGATGTTAGTTTCTGCACAAAGGGTGAGGAAATTTTGTCAAGGTGAGCTTCTGCTGTTTTAATAAGACTCTCTTGTCCTTCATCAAGTGATGTCTTTTTTAGTTTTTCAAGATAGGGAAGAACCTTGACCTTAATATTATCCAGGAATCTCTCCCTTATGTCCTCCTCTGATTGTAGTGAGTTCAGCAGGATATCCCGTTCCGTCAATGATTTAGCCAACGTTATTCTGCTATAACTCAACTGTGAAAACATCTGGGCAACCTTTTCGCAAAAAGCCATTCCCATATCCAGCTTTTTTCTGCTCAATCGAGGAACAGACTCCAAAGCAGCAATGTACCCCTCTTCAGGAAAACCGTATTTTCTGGCCTGTGATCGGAACATCTCATAATCAATGGGTTCGTCATCGAAAAAGAATTGTCCGCAAAAGACATTGCCCACATGTTCATTGCACATCATAATGGGTGTTGCGGCATCCCACATTTTGTTTTTGCACTTGTATAGTTTAGACTCTCCGGCTGAAATACCAGCGGTGAGCTTGGTATCACTCTCAATGCAATTCTTGCAGGTTTTTGGATGGATTCGATGGAATTTTGTACAGATTTCCTGCCATCCAACACCAGCAAGAACTTTACCTTTGAGATCAATAATACTCATGGGAATGTGTGCGAGTTCATAGAAGTTGTCCATAACGACCTGGACTGTAGGGACATCAAGAATCTCGGCAAGCTCTATTTTCCCTGAGCTGTCTTCTGGAGAGAGTATGCTCATATACCAAGGTTCCTTCTCTTGATCAGACGATTTTTGAAGTCCTTCTGTATTTTTAAATTCAGTAATTCTCTGTCTCATCTTTTCCGAATCTTTGATGAATTGTACTTTGGTCTTATTCTCAGCTTTCATGATCATCAACCGGTAGAATATTTATAGGCTTTCAGTCCAGGGATAATCCTTCGTTCTTAGAAAATATATCCGCTGGTTATTTCAAACATATCAACAGAACATGTTGACGACTTCTTAGATTTCTGTGGAAAGTCATTTTGAAGTGGCAAAAATTAAACACAGTTTATTAGATTGACTACAACGCAGGCAATCTAAGCAGTGTAAAATGCCAGAAATTTCGATTTAAGCAATACGGATTAATTACGGAATATATACCTTTAAAAAACTGGTAACGGCAGACATGGTGGATGTCAGTGTGGCTTGATCATTACTTGGGCTATGGTGCTGGATAAGTTGGATTTCTCGGACATGGATTTGGGATACAGACGGGGAAGATGGTACGGAATCGGAACGAATCCCGGCGGAATGATAATATATTTTGGGCTGTATCAATATTGATAATCATTCGTTGCTCCCTTTCATGCGGTAATTCTCAATATAAAATCTTATCAAAAATGTTGAATGTAGATGTAACATTTTTGTAGAGGTTATTCTTTACAGAAAATTGATGAAATCGATCTCGTAATGAAAGGTATGTCCAGGGTTGGCATAAGCGTTAATTTGAATTTCTGTGATGTAACTTCCCAAGTTATAATCCGTCAGATCAACCGGAGTCAGGCCGTCGTTCTCGTATGTTCCGCTGGTTGGGGTCGTGTTGATGAATTGCAGGGTATAGGAATTTTCTGTATCGCCGGTCAGCGTGATAAACGCACCATGCGAGTCAAACATTGTTGTGTCATACGAACTGGAAACTTTGATAAAGAACTGTTTTTTTGTGAAGGGGATTGCCACCCCTTCCACCGCGATCACCGTGTTCATGCTCGACGATCCGGCTGAAAAATCCAGACACAGCCTCCCATATTTCGGATTTTCCGGATCCGTGGGCAGTGTATAGCCCTCTTCGATCCCAGTGATCACCCAGGGATTGTCCGTCGTGATCAGAGGACCGTTCCAGGGCTCCCAGTAGCAGCCCCGCGGGTGCTCAACAAAGCCGATGACCTTCGGATGATCCCAGCTCTGCCCTTCGAACTGAACAACGACGTGATCCCCCACCAGGAAGGCGACCTCGTTGCACTCCATGTAAACCATGGGAACATTCTGCAGAAAGGAAACGGCGTTGACATCCAGGTCCTTGATGCTGCTCGATGATTCATCGAGGGCCACATCGCAGAGCACCCCGTCCTTGGCCGTGATGTAACCGGAACGGTAGGTCGGCTTCCACTTCTGCCATCCCGGCAGGAGCGCCCAGTTGAAGAACGTCCCTGCAGGCGTCCCCGCCAAGGTAGGCTCAAGAATCCCGTCCCTCGCTGCGCTGTAAGCGGAGGCGTTGCTGTAGCCCGGCTGGATCAAAACAATCGCCCGCTCTCCCGGGATCTCGACGGTTCCCACTTCCCCTTTCAGATTCCGGGAAAGATCTGCGCACCAGGCTTCCACGGTTTCATCCGCCGGCATGTTGTCGTTGAGGTAATCGATCTTCTTCCGGACTGAAGTCTTCATAAGCTCAAGGGCGGATTTCCGCCTTTTCCTGGCGTAGCGCTCCTCGATCTTTTTGGTGAGCTCGTTGTTCTTTTTCTCGATTTCCTTATTGTTGCCCTCCCGGTCCTGTTCGGTAAGGATTTGCGCCTCCAGTTTGAGATAGGCAATCTCCGATTCCAGCTCGATGATCTCCGAATCCAGGGCGGCGATCTGCTCCGTCAGGAGGGTGATCTGCTGATTGAAAGCTGCGATGCGCTTCGTGATCCGGTCCCGGGCGAAGAGAAGCTTCACCTGGTACCTGCCGTCCTTACCTCCGCTGACAATCATCCCCTTGCCCATTATTCCTCCGAAACTTCCATGGACTCGATGCCAGCGCCGACGGTCCAGGTGATCAGGTCCGCGGTGAAAGTATCGCCGTTCACCTCCACGGTGTCGCCCGGCCGGACATAGAGATCCGGGACGCACCGGCAGCGGAACTTCCCGTTCGTGACGCACCGGTAGGATACGCCGCTCAGAGAGATCGACTTTGCCGGCCAGGATTCCGTCCGGTGGCCGGCAAGGGTTATGCTCTGGGAAGAGGTCCCCTCGTCAAGACGGATGTCCTCCAGATCCACGGTGCAGATCGCCTCGGCAATGGATGCTCCCGCCGGGTAGGTCTTGACCATGAAGACAATCAGGTCGCCGTTGGATCGGGCATTGATGGCCTCCGCATAGTCCAGGCCGGGGACCACGACGGAGAGGAACGATGGATCACCGGAGCGGAAACGCCCCTGGAAGGAAGATATGGGAAGGACCTGGTCGCTTAAACCATCTGCCGCACCTGTCAAGAGGCAGCGATAGGTGATCCGGTAATTTTCATCGACAAAGACGGCGAGATTCCCGCCGAGACAGAGGGCCGGAGAGGCGGCCAGGGCGGGTGGAAAAAGATCGATCTCAAGGTCGGCGGCCAGGGCGGGGGATGCCGCCAGGGCGACCCCGGAAAGGCTTACCGAACCGTCGTCTTCAGTGCCCCAGGCTCCCCAGGAAGGCTCTACGGCATACCAGCTTCTCACCACCAGGTTGTCCAACCAGACGTTATCCCCTGAAGTGTCGGATCCCCAGGCCTGGAAGGTATCATCGCTGTCGGAGCTCGTCTCCATGGCGCCTTCGGCAATGAGGGTCCCGTTCAGGTATAGGCTGTAAGTCCCGGCGGTCCAATCGATATTTCTTATCTCGAAGAGATCCCAGGCCACGTCGCCGATGTCATGGCCCGTGTCATGAGAAGAGCCGTCCCAGTAGGAAATGCTTCCCTCGACGATGTCCACCCAGATCCGCTTCGTCGCGTTCCCGAAGGCGAAGCAGGTATAATTCACCGCTTGGGCGGAGTACCAGCGAAAGGAAAGGGCCATTGCATCGACGGCTGATATGGAACACCCCAGGTAGGAGTAGTCGGCATGGTAGGGGAGCTTTGCGCTCCTTGTTCCGCCGCAAGCATGATCCGTCGAGATGGCTGAGCCGTTGTTCGGGGTTTGGTAGGTGATCGATCCTCCGCTTGTTGCCAGGTCCGTGCCGTCGCTGCCCCACTCATAATCGTCAAACTTGGTAAATGTGTTGACTCCAGTGCTGACCGCCGACGCTCCGGAGTTCCCATAGTAAAGGTAGAACGTGTTTGCCGACATTCCGATGGAATCGAATTCAACCCAGACAATCGCCACCCGGTTGGGCGATGTTCCGGAGATGGATTCAATCCAGCAATCCAGGAGGGATGTTCCATTGGAAGAGGTGAAACGCAGATCGTTGAAGGAGGAAAGAACGTGCCCCTCGCAGTGTACATCCGTTCCGGATGATCCGGAACTCTCGCCTACCAAGAGCTTCATCGGATAGTTGGTGAGCGCCCCGGAGGGCCGGGAAAGGGTAACGCTCTTCCGGTATGTCCAGCCTGTAAGCCAGCCCATGGGTTCCCCTAGATCTCGATCGCCGGGGCCTGGACCTGGAAGGTGGAGCCCTCGGGGATGGTGTAGTCCGTCCCGAAGTCGATGCAGCCCACAACGGTATCGTCGGAGGTGGTGTCGTCGTAGATGACCAGACTCCCGATCGGGCCGATGGCCCCGCCCGAGGCCGTCCAACTGATATTGTCGAAGGTCCGGACGCCCTTGTCGCTGGTGTCGTTTTCCGCCCAGGAGCCTCCGGAGAGGGTCTTGTTCTGCCGGGTGTAGCCGTTGCCCGTAGGGAGTTCTGTCGACGGGGAGGCGGTCACATCCGCCAGAGTCGCATGGGTGTCCTTGTCGAAGACGAAGGTGTCATCCATCAGGATGGCCTTGAAGGTGTCGTTGGCGACATCGACGGCCTTCGCGCCGAGCTGATAGCGCCAATGGTTGGAGAGGGTGCAGGTAATCGCCATGGCTCCTCCTATTCCGTCAGAACTTCGCTGACGAGGATTTTCATCGTTATCTTTCCGCTTCTTTCCTTCAGGTCTTCCATCTTGGCTAGAAAACAGGATTCCTCAGTTGCAACGGTGATCCAGGATGAATTCTGAAAGAGGCTCCAGAGGACGGACCACAAGGCCGGCGTGGAGGCAATCACCAGATCGAAGGTGCGGTCGCCGTGGGAGAAGCCGCTGTCGGTGATGACGACACCTCCGTCCAGGGTTTTCGTCCTGGTCAAGCGCCTGGTGTTCTCCCGGATCTGCGTGTCCTCGGGAAGGGGATCAACCATCAAAGCGCCGGCGGAGTCATAGAGCCGGGACGCGAGTCCTATCTTATAGAGTCGAGAGGTCATGCCGTCTTCACCCCCAGCAGGAATTCCGCTGCCTCCTCATTTGCCCTGAGTTGAATGGCCGAGAGGATCTCCCAGAGGATCATCTCCAGGTGGGGCTGAAGTCCGGCGGCTTCGACCTGGATGACCTGATTCCCCGATTCCAGGGCCTTCGTCTTGGCCTCCTGGAGCTTCAACTGCTGCTCCACGAGCTTCTTCTGTAGCTCGAACTCCTGCTCCCGGTATTCCTTTTCCTTCTCGATGGCGTCGTAGAGCTGCCAGTTGGAACCGGTATCCTCCATCGTCTTGAAGAGGCTGGCCAGAGTGTCTCCCGTGGAGTCGATCCCGGTGTCGATGCTCTTGAGCATGGACTCCAACTGCTTCGTGGCCTGCTCCGCCTGGGAGATGTCCACCTTGGCCTTCCATTCGATGGCCTGGGAGATGATGTCCGCCTGGGCCTTGATCCTCGCCGTCTCGATGGAGGCGTCGATCTTCTTCTCCTTGGGCAGGGCTTCATCGAGGGTTTTTTTTGCAGCGGCCAGCTTCGGCTCGTTGACGAAGACCTCGTGGATGGAGACGGTTCCGTCGGGCAAGGTCTCGGTGACGAGCTTCTTCACCAGCTCCATCTGTACGGTATCCGCCTTGGCGGTGACAGTCGTCTCCTTCTTGTCGGGGATCTTGAAGAGCTCCGTTGTGGCCTTGTTGGCGTTGGCCGTGAGGCTCGAGATGTCCAGGTCCAGGGTCTTCTTATCCGGGATGGTTTTCAAGGAGGAGGTCACCGTGGCGGAGGACTTTCCCGATTCGGAGGCCAGCTGGTTGAACCCCTCGATCATCCGGTCCAGGCCCCTCCGGGCGTCGGCGGCGTCGGTATCGATGTTGGCGCTGATCTTCTTTCCTGACGATTCGACAATGGCCTGGGCGTCCTTGAAGGCGGGAAAAAGGGAGGCCAGGCCCAGGGTGATCTTATTGATGAAGGAGAGGATCGCCCCTTCGGCAAGGACGAAGACGCCCTGGATGGCGTCGGCGATCAGCTGCATCCCGTTCCAGAGGACCTGGGCTCCGCCGCCCACGACATTGAATAGGCCGGCGATGCTGAGCTTGTACTGATCGACGGCGGTGACCGCCGCGACAAAACCCAAACCTGCCAGTTCGACCATTTTGGCCAGGGCCAGGATCGTGCCCAGGGTCTTCTGGGATTCCTCATCCCCTTTTCCCAGGGAGACAAGAAACTCCGACACCGCACTGACGAAGGGCTTGAAGCCTTCCACCATCCCCGCCGTCAGTTCGACCAACCCGGCAATGATGTCCACCAGGGTCTGGAGCCCTTCCGCCAGGCCGTCCACGGTGGTCAGGTCGATCCCTTCAAACCAGGACCCGAAGGCGTCGCCGAGATCCCCCAGGGCATCGAGCAGACCGTCGAAGTCCACCTTCTCGAAGGCAGCGGGCAGATTCTTGGCGATGATCTTCAGATAGTCATAGAGCTTGGTACTGAATCCGGACAGGGCATCGAAGACGGGATCGAAGGTCCCGGAGGAAACCAGACCGGAGAAGGCGGACATGATCTCGTTGCCTCCGGCGATCGCCTTGGTCGCCGATTCCCGGAACTTGTCGCCGATGGTGATGCCCAGGTTCTCGAAGCCCACTTTGAAGCGGTCGAGCTGCACCTCGGAGCTCGCCATCCGGGCCGCCACTTCCTTGGCCGCGGAGCCTGCGGAGTTCATGGCGACGCCGGTGATCTCTGCCACCTTGCCGAGGTTGTCGAAGACCTGCACCATCCTGGCGGATTGTTCGATGCCGACAAGCTGCTGGGTGACGAAGAGTTTCTGGTTCTGGTCCAGGTTCTGGAAGGCCGTCGAGACATCCTTAAGAATATCTTTCCCTGAACGGAGGGCGCCGTTGGCGTCAGTCTGGGCCACCCCGATGGAGGCCAGGGCGTCCTGTACGGATTTCGTGTTGTCCACCAGTTTCAAAAGCCCGGTCTTGAGGGCGTCCGCCGCCTCGGGTCCGGACCGGAAGACTTCGATCACCGGGGTGAGCATCCCGGCAGTTTCCTCGAAGGAAAACCCCATCGTCTTGGCGATGGGGGCCAGCTTGGACATGCCCAGTCCCAGTTGTTCCACGTCTGTGGCGTACTTGTTGGAGACTTCGTTGAGGATGTCAATGACCCGGGTGGCTTCCGCGGCGGGGGCGTTAAAGCCCTTGAGAATGGAGATGAGCATCTCGCTGGACTGAGCCGCCTCGACGTCCCCGGCGATCTTCAGGTCCATGGAGGCCTTCGTCAGGGTCATGGACTCCTGGACGTTGTAGCCGGCCTGGACGAAGTCCGTAGTGGAGTTGAGGACCTTGGCGGCGCTTTCCCCATACTGGGCGGAAAGATTGAAGGCCGAGGTCCTGGCCGCCTTCAGGGTTTCCTCGGAATCCCCGGCCACCTTCTTGAGGCCGACCATGGCGGTCTCGAACTCCACGGACTTCTTGTAGGCGTAGGCCAGTCCCCCCACCGCCAGGGCGGCCAGGGCGCCGTCAATGGCCAATACGGCGTCCGCCGCCGAGGCCAGGGGACCGGAGATGTTGTTCGCCACCGTGCTCAAGGCGCCGAACTTGGTGTCCAGTTCTCCAAGCGTCTTGGAGACCCGGTCGTCGCCTTCGAAGATGATGGCTACGGTTTTGGAGAGATCAGCCATGGCTCATAATCCTTGAGTTCATTTCATCGTAGTATCGCCCCCAGAGCTCCAGCTCCAGATCAGAGAGGAAGCCGTAGGGCATCAGGTCGGGCCTGACTTCAAAGAGGAACGCCTTCTTGTCATAACAGAGGGCTAAACTGTTTCTGACGTCGGGACTCCTCCAGAGCCGTTCTGCTTTTTTTTTACTTCCGAGCCCAGGCCGGTCAGCCTCGTGATGGCGCTCGTCAGGAGATAGAACTCGATGGGGAAATGGGTGCAGAGCCGGACAGCCGCCTCGTGATCGATCGCCGGATCCACGCTGCCCAAGGCGAGCATCTCCAGCCTCCGGGCCACGTCATTGGGCGTCTCATCGCCGAGACCCACCATTCGCTTTACATATTCCCCCTTTTCCTCCGCACTGCAGGAGACGAGGGCCTCCAGGATGGAAGCGATGCTTTTATTGCGCTCCGCCGCCTCGTTGACCTTACCGAGTTCATGTCCCGTAAGGTTCCTCACCCGCCAGAGGGGCTCTATTCCTTCTTCGAAGAACCCCTTCAGGTCTGGTACGGAGACATCTTCATAACGGGGCTCGAACTTCGCGTTCCGAAACTTTCTCAGATCAAACCCGGGCATCAGGCGGTGACCTCCACGGCCGCTTCCGTCGCGGAGATGGTGCAGGCGGCGGAGATGTTGTCCCCGGCGGGATAGGACCGGGAGATCCCGAGCTTCCCGTTGCAGATCAGGTACGGGGTCTTGTTCCTGTCAGGGAAGAACTTGAAGAAGAGGCTTTCATCCTTCAGGCTGATGAAGGATTCGGAGATCCCGTCCTTCAGGAAGGTCTTGAAGGAGCCCTGGCCCAGGGACATGCTCGACGATCCGACGGTACCGCCGTAGACCTGGGTGGAACTGACGGAATGGCTGTTTTCCGGGGGGACGAAATCCATGACGGGCTCCAGGTCGGTGAATAGGGGTTCGTAGACCTGGGCATGGACAGTTTTGGCAATGCTTCCCGTATGGCTTGTCTGGAGCGCCGATGCGAAGGTGATCTCGCCATTGAAGGGGTCTTCGTTCCAGACGGGGTAGTCCCACCGTTCGCAGGTCGTCCCGATGATCTGGAAGATCTCCGCCGCTGTAATCAGGGCCGAAGTCGAAGAGGAGAGCCTGACCTGCGCGATCTCGATGCTCCCCACCGGGATGAGTGGGGGCCCTCCCGCTGCGCCCCGGGTCGCGGAAAAGGACGTTCCATCCGTTCCGGCAACGACAGTTATGACCCCTGAGCTGTTGATGGTGACGGAGCTGATGTTGTGGGTGCTCGAAGGGCGGGAAATCGCCACCTCGGAATCGGCGCCCACGGTGGTCAGGACCCCGGCCAGGTAGCAGGTCAGGGCCGCGACGGAGACGGTATTGTTCGATGAGCCCGGCGTTACAGCCCCTCCCGTGGCCAGCCCGTCGGGCCGGATTTCCGGCTCATAGCCGCTTCGCTGGGACCAGAGATTGACGCCGGAAAGGGCAAAGGTCTTATGATCCCCGGAATCGGTCATGGCGGCCATGGCGTTGTATTCCTGGCCGGCTTCGTACTGCAGTTTCGCGTTGGCTGCGCTGTTGGTTTTAGCCATTCTTGAAGCCCTCCTTTAAGGCATATTTTTTATTCATTCGTTTTTGCCAGGGGATTATCTTCTCCCCTGAGCTCGGCCCCGATAGCCGTCCGGATGTTGGCTTCCACGGAGCCGAAATCGGCCTCCCCAATTTCCGAGGTGCACATTCCCAGATAATCCCCCGTCGTCCTTCTCCAGTCGACGCGGCCATGCTCGAAGTCGACGGCCTCAATCCTTATCTCTTCATTCTCAATGATGATCTTCATAAGCTTCTATGCCTCCATGATAATGCCCCGGATCGTAAAGGCGATGGACCCGGTGAAGTTCGCATCGGGATCCACCACCATCTTGTAATTGGTCCCGTCGCTGACCCGATTGGCAAGGGTCAAGGATACGATCCCCACAGCCAGACCGGACGTGATCGCAACCCACCGGTCCGTGTCGGAGCCGTCGCCAATGATGATGTCGTTGATCACCGTTCCGGATATAACCCCGATGATGTCCGTGACGTAACAGTTTGCCGGAAGAACGGCTTGATTGAATCCTCCGATGTACTGGGCCTCGTGGGTGCCGCTCCAGGTGCAGGTCCAGCGAATTTCAAAATTGCACTTATACTTCTGAAGAAACCCCGCCGCAGTCCCCGTCGGCTGCACGAGGTGACATTTGTTCGGGGTGCTGTCGAGCCACTGGGTCCCGTCGGGCTGCAAGCCGTTCGAATCGTAACCGGCGATGGCCCCCAGTTCCGTGATAACGATATTTTTGAGGTAAATGAGATCGTCCGAAGATGAACCAGACCCGGTAAAGGAGTAAGTGCCATTGGACAACATATAAATTACTACAGAGGTATTGGTGTAATAAAAGATCTTGGATACCGATGTCCATTCTCCTGTCACTTCCCAGTTGCCTGCTGTGTTCGCAATGCGGATTCCGTCGACGTGGGTATTCCCAGTGGGGATGTAATAATCCAGGGTTATCCTGTACCATTTGTATGGTGTTATGGTGCCGGACCTTCCCAGATAGTGAGATGTTCCCGCGTCCGCCGACGCATAGGCTGACAGGCAGTCGTTGAATCCGAGTATCCCGTCGACGTTTCCGGTTCTCGTGCATCGCGTTCCGTTCCAGGAATCCGCGCCGGCGCTGAAGTCGCTTGTATACTTCGCGACGCAGGAACCCCACATGTCCCAACCGCTCACGCCGTTGAGATGCGCCGCCCACATTTCCGCATTGCTGAGAAACCGGTTGTAGAGGCTTGCACCTTTTGTGGACCCGCTGTATCTGTCCGCTGAACTCGAGGAAAGGTACAGATTGTCGGTATTCGTAAGCGTTGCCGGCGTTCCGGCTACGATCTCGACTGAATCCCCAAGTTTCCGCCCGTCCGCGTAGAAATTTACGATCCCCGCCGCACTCGCATTCTGACGCTGTATCGCCACCCCGCAGTTGTGCGTTTCATCGGGACCGTAAGACACGGCAGCCGTCGAATAATACGTCGAGCCGTTTATGGTGAGGAAAAACGTCCCGTCCGTATACAAGCCGAACATAATGCCGGTTGAGCCGTCGTGTTTTCGCAAGAAGTGCCGAACTGTGCCGGATGCCCAGTCGTCCTGCGACCCTTCCCAGACAATGGAAAAATCAAAGCTCGTCCCTAAAGCCAAGGCCGCAAAATCCGTTGTTCTTAATGCCGGCAGTGAACCATTGCGTCCGTAATTGAGGCGCTGGCCGATATCCCTGCCGCATATCGCCGGATTGACCTCCGAATTGAGTGCCAGATCGGGGTCATATGCCTGTACATCCAAGCCGATGGCGACACCAAGATTGCTCCTTGCCGTCGCCGCGTCCGCCAGATCGGAAAGGTTTGACCCCTTCGTCATGTAGCCGGAGAGGTCCTGGTTGTCAGATCCGGGGGCGTGGGCGTTAGTCACTGCAGTCTTCACCTGGGAGGCTGTGACCTGGTTTGATCCCCCATAGTCCAGGTATTGGTCTGTTCCCTGAGCATGATCGAGGGAGTTGGAGTGCCTCTTGCCCAGAGCGTCGGTGATGTCGGAGTCAGCTTTGACTTCGGCGAGGGTCGGCACGCCGATATTTGTCCGGGCTGTTGCCGCATCCGCGACGTCGGAGAGATTGGCGTTCTTGGCCATCAAGCCGGAGATGTCCTGGTTGTCCGATCCGGAAGCGTGGGTATTGGACACGGCGCCTGCGATCTCCGGATCCGCTTTGAACTCCGCGAGGGTGTCCGCTGCGCTTTCCGGAAGCCATGACTGCGTCTCGATGTCATATCGGAGAAAATCCCCCTCAGTCGATCCCGCGACAAGACCGGGATCTCCCGGATCGCCCTTGTCTCCCTTTTCGCCTTTCTCGCCGGGCGCTCCCTGGGGACCGGTCGTCTCGATCTGAATGATTTGAGGGTCGGCCTCGTCCGTTTCCAGGATCACTTCCGCGGGAGCTTCCGTTTCGATCACGGATGCCGAGGACTCCGATGCGGTGAAGGAATAGGTTTTCTCCACACTCGTCTCGACAAGTTGGGCCTCCGCCGGCGTCTCGGTGATGATCTCTACTTCCTGGGTAGTCGTTATGAACTGCTCGTCAGCCACCGCTATGCGCTCCTCGTGCAGGCCGCCATAAGGTAGGCGGTCCCATATTGCTGCAGGACGGCCTCTCCCTCGGCGTTATAGAGGAAGAGGTCGTAGACACCCGTGACGTCGGCGTGGCTCGCGCAGATCCCTTCGGTGTCCGTTTCATTGATGTAAATCCGCCACTTCCAGTTCCCCGATGCAGGGCTTTCCGAGTCGTCGAAGATATAGACGCCCGTGTCTCCATCCGCCTCCCAGGTTGCCATTGCGTTGGGAACGTCGATCAGGACAGTTGTGGATTTGACCGAAGAGCGCACCTGCATCTTCGCCGAATAGCCCGTCAGGTCCACCACAGCAGCGGGATCTCCCGACTTCCATTGAAAGATCTGGTCGAAGGTCCCACCCTCAACGATCGTGATCGCAGCTTCCACGCGAATGCAGCCAGGCATTTGTTCCTCCAGAAATTCTTATTGCGAGTATGGGTCTCCGATTCTTTCCGTATATCTGACCTCAACGAGGATGGAGGCCCCTACGGTCTTCTGTCCTTCATCGGGATAAGAATCCGTCCCGCCGCCGGAATAGGCCAGGGAGTCGATGTAGTCGGGAGACCGGACCCATCCGGAAGGCGTCCTCGAAGAGTTGTTGCTCGGCTGGAAGATGCATTTCTTCAGGTCGCCCAGGATCTGTTCGGAGACGACCGAAGGATTTATCGAGCCGAATTCGACCAAGCCTTCGATGCGGATGGGCATCGAGCAGTCGTTTTCCCCGTAGGAAGGAACGGCTGTTTCCGCTTGCGGCCAGACGACACAGCAGGGAAGATCCTCGGGATCCACGGTCTTCTGAGCCCGCAGGACGTTGGCTCCGATGTCCGTGCTGTGCCCATTGGCTATCGTGATGACGGCCAGGCGGGCCATGAAGTCCTTGATGATGGTTTCGCGGATCGTGTCACTCATTTGAGCTTTCCCATTTCGTATTCCAGCTCATGATTGATGTTCGTGTGGAGGCGTTCTTCAGCTTTTTTAAGGACCGCTCCCATGACGGAATCGTTGCCCAGGATATCCGGCACCCGGGGGCCGAAGCGCTCGGACATGGGCAAGCGGTATTTTTTTGGCAGGGCGCCGTATTTGATCTTTGTGCTTTTTGTCCTTTTCACGCCGTGCCAGTTTCGCCAGAATACTCCTTTGTGTCCTTCCTTCATCGTGGCGATGAAGGCTCCCAGGATGATCTTCCTGGCGCCGGTCTTCTTGACCAGGACGGAGACACCCTTGTTGCTCTGCCTGGTTCCCACGAAATCGATCAGAGCCAGGGGCTTGCCGGTGCTGACGATGGAGGCGCTTAATTTCTTGAGTGTGGCTTTGTTCAAGGTAAAGGTTTCATCCACGGCGGACTTCTTTGCGTTGAGTTCCTGGCGGATCTCCGTCGAGGCGTCCGTCTTGACGCCGGTAATTGTTTTGTTCAAGCTGCGGGAGAGGACCCTTTCGCCGATGTTCTTCATCCCAGAGAGGATGGTCCGGACTCTGGCCTGGTCGATGGGGTCGATGGAGATCCTGATCACGGGATCACCGCCACTTTCACGGACAGGCCGTCATTGAAGGTGATCTTCTGAACGGTATAGTCCGTGCCGTTGTACCTGAAGACATCGCCCCGGTTTGGCTCGATTCCGATCTCCGACAGGACCGCCTCGATGACCGTTGAACGCTGCCAGGCGGTTGTCTGGAATCCGTCCGGCTGCAGATCGACATTGAAGTCGATGAGGATGTGGCAGGCAGCCGGATTTTCACCCGAAGGGCTGAAGGTCGCCGCCTCACCCAGGACCTCGAACATCTCCGGCAGGGCGGCGTCCATATCTTCTCTAAGTCCCATTATGCGCACCTCCCATAAAGGCGCTCATGCCTCGCCTGGCAGTCCAGGCAGCGAATCGCATTCGGCATGACGGTTAACCGTGCCGGTTCGATCAGCTCCCCGCAATCGACACATTCCGAAGGGCCGGTCCCGCCCGCAAGGCTGCGGTGCAGGCCGGCGTTCTTCCTAGCCCGGTTATAATGGGAGCTCAACGCCTGCTCCCGGAATAACTCATCATGATGCTGTGCCTGGTCGATCTCGTCGGGCATGTCCCTTACTTCTCCACTTTCTTTTTCAGGATGTCGAGGATCCCTGAATTGGTGATGGCGCGCTCCCCAAACCAGAAGAGGAGGATAATCATGTTGACTGCCTTCAACAGGTCGCCGCGATCTCCTGTCCATGGCGAAGCGGCGGTAAAATAGACAAAGTCAAGATAGCCCACCAGGATCGTGAAGGCCGGGCGGATCATGCTGCGCAGATAGAGCAGGGGCTTCGGAAGAGCCGCCGCATCCCCCTCGTAGGCCAGGACGAACTCCCGGAACTTGCTGTCCTCGCCGGACGCCTGGCTCATGACGAACATGGTCATCTCGTTCTGCAGCTTGACCTTCTCCGCCTCGGACATCTTGTCAGGGAGGAACTTGTCCAGTCCGGTCTGAATCAGGCTCGTAATAGCGGTCAAAGGATCAAAAGCCATGATCATCCCTCCTTGTAGGTCTGGATCCGCTTGGTCCAGCCCCTGGCGAAGCGCTTCTGGGTGGCGTTCATTTCCACGATCCCCACATACCGCATGAACTGGAAGCCGTTGAGACAGACGAAGAGAGCCCGTTCATCCTTTGAGGACCACTTGTTGAGCGCCCCCAGGGTCTTCATTCCCATGACACCGTCCACGGCAATGGGTTCGCCCAGGTAATGGAGGGCCTCCTGGATGATTTTGACTGCGGCGGACCGGCCCATGTTGACCGCCGTGTCGAATATTTCCGCGGCGATGGCCGGAGAAAGGACCAAATCGAGCTTCAGGGCGTCCCAGTAGTCCGCCTTGTAAATCAGACGTGCTTGATCCTTGGACAGAGACGCCACATCCCGGGTGGGAACGATCCCCCGGGTACAGGCATCTTTGAGCGTCGCCTCGGTGATCCCCCAGTTGGTCTTTCCACCCCGATCGGCGGGATCGTCGCTGTAGCCTCCCTCCAGGCAGAGGGTCTGCTCGAAAGCATAATCAAAAGGTTTCATTGAAATCTCCTAAGACAGTTTCACACCCAGGGCGGCGGCGATTCCCCCGACGAGTCCGCCTATGAAGGAGGCCCCCCGGTGAAACCAGGCCCCCTTCTCCACGGCGTCGACACGGGCGCTCAGGGCCAGGATCGCGTTGTAGATGTACCAGTCCCTTTGTTCGGGAGTCGCCTTCTCCCAGTCCTTCTCTTTCAGGATAAACGGTGCCTCGCCCATGTCCGCCTCTTTCAAAAGTTAAGGGAATCAGCCCTTGGTCACCTTCACCAGGACCCCGGGCCGGTAGCAGATCGGCAGGGGATTGCTCTGGGCGTGGAGATCGACGCCCCGTCCGAACTTCCGTTCTTCCTGCTTGGCGTAGAGCTCAAGCCCCAGTGTGTTGACCGTCTCGTTGAAGTCCGCCGGGGCAAAGAGCGTCTGGAAGGTGTTCATCGTCCCCATGGGGAAGGCATGCCCCTCGTTGTCGGCGATGAACTGGCGTGAATTACCCTCCAGGTCCGTGGCGACGCCACGGTACTCCTCGAAGGTGATGCCGCCGAACTTGAACTCCTTGCGGGGATCACCGCCGAGGTACTGAACGGCGGCGGAGTGGTTCAGAAAGACCTCCTTGACGCTTTCGTGGGCAATGAGGGCGTCGAAAAAGCCTTCATCCACCAGGCAGCGGACCTCCGTCATGACCTCGCCCTTGAGGTTGTCCTCCAGATGGCGGGTGACTTCCCGGCACTTGGAGGCGACGTTCGTCGAAGAGCTCGACAGGGCGAAGCTGACCGTCTTCTGGGTGATCCCGAATTCGGTATAGAGGTTGTAGATCGTGCTCCCGTCGGCATCGAGGATGATCCCCTTGAGCGCCCCCATGCGGAGATGCTCCAGGGTGATGGCAAACTTGTTCTTCGCCGTCTGCAGGTGGTCGTTCATCACCTGGGCCAGCGCGGCGACTTCCGACTCCGTCCCGAAAGCCCGGATGCCTTCGTATTCCTGGGGAAGAATGACATCGTCCACGGGGATGTGGGGGATGGTGAAGGACCGGACGGTGCGTTTCCCCATCTTGTTCTGGGTCCCGGGAGCGCCCGGGGGGAGAGTGGGCAGCATATTGAGTATCCCGTTCTGCTCCTCGACGATCACGGTCCGGGTCCTTACGCCCTTTCCGGGGAAGAGGCCGAGTTCTCTTACCCTGCCGTAGTTGTTGGGCAGGATATTGATGGCGCTGGTCAGCGACACCATGCTGAAGGCGTCGGTATCGAAGGGGTTGAGTATCATGGTTGGATTACCTCCTTGGGAGTTGTTCGGTGTTTATGCTTCCTGGCGGCTGACGATGCCCCTGGCGGCCAGCTGATCCAGGGCGGCCGCCTTCTGGTCATTGGTGATCCCCGTGGGCCAGACCAGGTCGTCGGCGACGATGACGGCGTCCCGGACGATGGCCACCCCGGAGAGGGCTCCATCGGTGGCGTCATAATCGGCAATGAGAAATCCGTGAGCCTCCTGGGACCCGTCCACGCCGGCGGGATTCAAGGCCCGGACACTTCCGGATCCATCCGCCACAGCGATCGTCCAGATGTCTCCTGCGGCGATGACAGGGCTGCCGTCAGCCACGGTGAAGTTGATCTGGCTGTTGGTGTAGGCCCCGATCCCGGCATCGGGAAGGGCGTTGCCGTCGGGGTCCTTCACCTCGATGACGGCGGCCAGGGGACTTGCCGTGTAGCTTTTGCAGGTCAGGGTGTAGGTCCCCGGCTTGGTCCTGGCTCCTCCGGTGACCGATGTGACGGTGCCGGCGCCGCTGTTTTCGCTGTCGGGTGTTCCCGAGGCGGGGATGCTTTTGGTGATTTTGCCGATGACGGCCCCCAGGGAGAGGTTCTGCCCGGAGAGGACGGTGACGACCTCCCGGGAGAATTGATTTTCCTGCTCCCACTTGAGGATATCCTGAAGGGTGTTGCCCTGTGTCTGACTGCCCATAATGAAGAATCTCCTTTCTGGTTTAGTGTCCGGGTCCTATCGTTTTCCGGCTGCGGCGTTCGCTGTTTCGGCCCGCTGCCGGGCGTTGACCAGGAGGGGATTGACCTCTCCTGTCGATGTAGCACTTACGGTGCTGGAAATTCTGGTCCTCTCCGCGGCGGCGGCCTGGGTTTCGACGATCTTTCCCCGGACGTTATCAACACTGAGCTTGGTGTCCCGAACGTACCCGAGGGCTTCCTTCTCCAGGCCGGCCAGGGTACAGGCCTCGAGGATTTCCATAGCCCGGCTTTGGGCTTCCTGTCTTCCGGCCTCCAGGCCTTCGACCTTGCCGGCGGCGAAGCCTTCTTTCTTTGCCGCTTCCTCCGCTGCAGCAACCAGCTTCTCCGTGTCGGCCTTCGTTACGGCCTCCGTCTGGCTGCCGCCGACCAGGGCCGTCAGGCGTTCGCGCATGTCGTTGAAGAGCTGTTCCAGTTCTGCTTTCATATTGCCTCCATATTTACGGTTTGAAATTCTGGTTATGAACTGATTCCAGGAGAGGACGGAATCTGCGAAGCCGATCTCGACGGCCTTCTTCCCCTGGTAGATCCCCGCCTCAGTCGCTCTTACATCCGCAGGGCTCAGGCCGAGGTTACGGGATATGGTGGATACGAAGAGGTCATAGACGGTGTTGACGCTCTCCCGGGCGACGGCCATGGCCTCCGGGGACAGGACGGCATGAGGAGAGAAATCTACCTTGCGGGCTCCGGCGTAGATCGGGGTGTAGACCAGGCCCATCTTCTCGTCCCAGCCGCTCTGATCCAGGTGCATGACCACCACTCCCACTGAGCCGGCGGATCCGGTGCGGGAGATGTAGCGCCTGTCCGCAGCCGAGGCGATGGCGAAGGCCGCGGAAAAACCCGACTCGTTGAAGACCGCGTAGATCGGCTTTGTCCCTCTTGCCGAATGGATCTCGTCCACCAGGTCAAACAGGCCGTCCACTTCGCCGCCAGGGCTGTCGATGTCGAGGACAATAGTCTTAACCCCGGGATCGGCCAGGGCCTCCTGAAATCCCGTCCGGATCTGCTCGTAGGAGGTATTTCCGTAGAAGTAGTCCATGACCTCGTCGTACCGGTAGGAGAGGTAATTATAGACAGGGATGACGGCCACACCGCCCTCATTATGCCTGCCTGTTCCCTGTTTTGAGGATTCAAGGCGAAGACCGGCTTGGGGGAAGGATGCATCTTTTAACAATAGCTCCGCCGAACGGATCAGGGTGCTCTCGAAGGCGGTTGAGATCAGCAGGGGCTTGTTGAAGAGGTTATGGACGAAACAGGCTGCTCTGTTCATAAAGATTCACTCCGTCTGTACCGAACCGGTGACGAGGGTTTCCTCCAGTTTCTGCATCACGCCGGACTTGGTCATGTTCCGGGGATCGCTGTCGTAGACTAGGCCGAGGCGATCCGCCCGGGCGTTGTCCTCGGCGATTTCCTTGTCCACCGCCTCCACGTCTCCGCCCCGCTCCGCCACGACCTGGGCTCGGCTCTTGAAGCCGTTGCGAACCGCCATCTGTTCGGCGAGTTGGTCCTTGACCGGATCCACCCAGGGCCACCCATCGGGGCGCCACTGGATCTTGAGGTACTTCCGCCTGTTGCGGTAGTAGTCCCGGATTTTCAAAACACCGGAAAGGACGGCGGCATCCAGGAAGGCTTCCGCTGCGGGCTGGCAGAACTGAAAGATCAGGATCTCCAATTGGAGCTGCTGGACCCTCCGGCGGAACTCCAGGAGTCCAGCCCGGATGGAGGAGTAGTTGACTCCGGTGAGATCCCCCGTAAGCTGTTCGTAGGTGATCCCCATACCCGTGGCGATCTGGCGGAGCTGCTGCCGGGTCCACATCTCATAGCTGGCCCCCACATCGGCGGGCTCGGAGAAGTGGACCTTCTTTCCCTGGGGGAGGATGGGGAAGGTCCCCGGCTCCAAGGCGAGGATCTTCCTGTTGTCACTGTCCGGTTCCTTTTTCTTCCCGAAGTAGTTTGCCGGGTCGATCTGGCCGGCGTCCTCCTCGATGAATCCTCCGAACATGGCCGCCCCTTTCTTGCGCACCAGTTCCGCGTCGTCATATATATCGTACTCGTGGATCTTCACGATGATGCTTGCGAGCCACGGACGGCCCCGCATCTGGCCGGCTCTTACCGGCCGGTAGACATGGTCGATCTCCCGGGCCGGGACGGAAATCCTCCGGTTGATATTGCGGCTCGTTAAAAAGGACTCTCCGGGATGCTCCGACCAGAGCCAGTAGGCGGTTCTGCGATTCCCGGGATCAAGTTCGATGCCCATACGGATCTCATTTCCGTTCGGGGAGAGGGTGCTGTACGTTTCATCGAGATGGTCCGCCTCGATGAGCTGGATCTGCAGAGGCACCGGCAGGCCTTCGGACATGCTGCGGGTCACCTTTCGGGAGAGGATTTCCCCGGCGTCGATCAGGCCGTTGAAGACCAGGGACTGCAGACCGTAGAAGCTGCAGGAACCGTAATAGTCCGCCTTCGGGACGAACTCCTCCCAGAGATCCTGGATGTCCTTCTTGAGAACAGCGTCTTCAAGCTGCCAGCGGGGGAAGATGCCGGCGCTGATGGCATTTGCGACGTAGCTGTCCACCCCGCCCTGTACTAGGGGATTGTTGCGGATGAGTTCCCTCGAACGGGAACGGAGCCGGTTGAGGGAGGAATAGAGGCTGGTGTTGGGGCCGACGGTTGAGGTTCCCCAGGTGTTCATCCGGCGGCCGGTGGCCGCGCCTTCGAAGGGCGGATCCACGACGGCGGAAAGGGGTATTCTGTTTCCCCGGCTGTCCAGGATGCGAAGGCATGGCTCCATTTACAGGCCCTTTCCCGTGGTGGTGAGGAAGTATCTTGAATTGGCTTTGCCGGCGCGTTCGGCCATCATGTCGCTGCGGAGTGACCTGAGCTTGTCCAGGTCGGTGTCGCTGAACTCCACGATCTTGTCGCCAATGGCCATACGAACCTTCCGGGCGCCTGTGGCCAGGGCGATGATGGCTGTTTCGAGGTTGGACAGATCGGTTTCGCTGTAGGCCATGGGCGTCCTAGTTGCGGCGCTTCCGGCCTTTGGGTCTGAGAAGATCGTTGGGAGCGCTCTAAATAGATTTGCTTGTTGGGGGGATCATTGCAGAAAAAGGCTGGGGATTAAAGACAGGCAGATATACTCCAGTACACTCCGTTCACAAAAATTCAAATGTGAATTAACAAGATTAACTTGAACTGATTCAAATTCGTTTAATGGGCGATTAAAAAATTCATTACACTCACAATGGCACAAATAATGTTTATAACGATAATTATAAATTAAATTGTTTGTTCGAAAATTTATATTTTGATAATATTTGTAATTATTATTTTTAAAAATAGAGTATTGTTAATGTGTTTAAATTCTTAATTCCTATAAGAATATTCAGTATCAACTTTCGATCATCTCTTAGATCCAAATTCAAGATCGACTACTTAATGTTGAATGTATAAATGTTGAGACAAGACTATAGCGAACCTGAGATAAGAGGGAAAAGATGATAAAAGGAATCATTGAGCATGAATCGGAAGAAATGCAGCGTGAAACAGAACGAGAACTAAACGCAAAATACCTTGACTTGGCAGAAGTCTTACTCATTGCAGTTGAAACGGATCAGACCGTTTCTTTCGTTAACAGAAAGGGATGTGAGATCTTAGAATACCCAGCAGAAGAGATACTTGGTAAAAACTGGTTTGAAAATTTCCTTCTGGAAAAAGATCGTGAACAAATGAAGGCTCTCTTTGAGAGTAGACTTTCTGGAGAAGTTAAATTCATTCCCAATTTTGAAGCTTCGATTTTGACCCGTTCAGGTGAGAAACGAATGATTGAATGGCACAATTCGGAATTGAAAAACGAAAAAGGGGAAATAATACGTGTCATCGCCTCTGGATCGGATATTACTGAACGTAGGCGAGTAGAAGAGGAATTAAGAACAGCAGAGAGAAAATATCGAGGAATTTTTGAGAATGCCATTGAGGGTATCTTTCGTCTGACACCTGACGGAATTATTCTTGATGCCAATCCTTCATTGGCTCGCATGTATGGATATAATTCTCCGCAGGAGATGATTAATTCATTAACCCATGTCAAACAGCTTTACGCGGATCCAGAAATTCGAGAAAAATGGATTTCGATTATTGAACAAAATGATCATGCTGATTTTGAAACGCAAATGTGTAAGAAAGATGGAAGCACATTTTGGGTATTCCAGAGTATTCGAGCTGTACACAGCCCTGAAGGTCAAACTATCTATTATAAGGGTTTTTCCGAAGATATTACAAATCGAAAACGATCGGAGGAAAATCTACGATGGAAGACAGCCTTACTTGAAGCGCAGTTGAACACCTCTATTGATGGCATACTGGTGGTTGATGAGAATAATAAAAGGATTATAACAAATAAACGACTCATAGAATTTTGGAATATTCCTCAATATATCTTGGAAGATGAAGATGACGCGGCATTGCTCAATTATGCCGCCAGCATAGTCAAGTATCCTGGGGAATTCATCAAAAAAGTTAACTACCTTTACGATCATCCCTACGAAACCAGTTTTGACGAGATTAAATTTAAGAGCGGAATGGTTCTGGACCGGTATTCAGCTCCTGTTTTGGACGAGAAGGGGCACCACTATGGGCGGATCTGGGGGTTCCGCGATGTCACAGAACGTAAACAGGCCGAGGAGGCACTAAAACAGTCTGAATGTTTATACCGAACGATATTCGAAAATACAGGAACAGCAACCATTGTTATCGAAGAAGATACAACCATCAGCCTTGCCAGTACAGAATATGAAAAATTATCAGGTTATTGCAAAGATGAGGTCGAGGGCAAACTAAGTTGGACGGATGCTATCTTTCCAGAAGATTTGGAAAGAATGTTAACACAGCATAACTTACGTAGGAAGGATGGCAGTGCGGCCCTGAAACAATATGAATTCAGGTATGTTGATCGATATGGAAAAATAAAAAACGTGGCTGTCTGTGTTGATATGATTCCCGGCACCAAGAAAAGCATCGCTTCCCTTTTGGATATCACAGACAGAAAACACGCGGAGGCGATATTACAGGAATCAGAGAGAAGACTTGCGGATATTATTGAATTTTTCCCAGAGGCAACTCTGATTATTGATAATGATAGAAAAGTAGTAGCTTGGAATCGAGCAATGGAGGCGATGACCGGCATTAAGGTGGAAGAAATGCTCGGCAAGGGCGATTACGAATATGCCATACCTTTTCATGGACAAAGAAGACCCATTCTTGCCGATCTTGTTCTTGCCAGGAGCGAGAAGAAGAAAAAACAGGAATACAAAGATCTTCGTTTGGGTAGACACATCCTTTATGGAGAAGGTATTGCCACGAATCTGTCAACTGGGGATCGGTTTTGTTCGGCAACTGCGACTGTATTATACGACTCCAAGGGAGAGGCCATTGCAGCAATAGAATGTGTCCGTGACATCACAGAACAAAAACAGATAGAGGCTCGTTTAAATCGTGCTGAAAAGATGGAAGCTTTGGGCAATCTTGCCGGCGGTGTGGCACATGACCTGAACAACATCCTGGGTGTGATGGTCGGATACTCAGAATTATTGGTTGAAAAATTACCTGATGATAGTCTTTTAACAAAATATGCACAACAAATTCTACAATCCAGTGAAAGAGGGGCAGCGATCATCCAAGACCTTTTAACTATGGCAAGACGAGTAGTAGCTGTTTCAGAAGTTGTCAACCTGAATAAAGTTGTAGCAGACTATTTGAAATCTCCTGAACACGAGAAGCTTATGTCTCATAATCGGAATCTTCTAGTCAGGACAGACCTTTCTGATGATCTGCTTAATATGAAGGGATCACCTATCCATTTAGGGAAGACAATCATGAACCTCATTTCTAATGCTGTGGAAGCCATTTCTGATCTAGGAACTGTAACAATCAGTACACAGAACCAATACGTGGATTATGCAATCAGCGGATATGACAATGTTCAGGAAGGCGAATATGTTATTCTGGCTGTTTCTGACACGGGAAAAGGAATGAAGACTAGTGATTTGGGAAAAATATTTGAACCATTTTATACAAAAAAAGTAATGGGAAGTAGTGGGACAGGCTTGGGTCTAGCCGTGGTGTGGGGAACCGTTAAAGATCACCATGGCTATATTGAAGTAAAAAGTGATGAGGGAGTTGGAACCACTTTCACACTCTATTTTCCGGTGACTAGAGAGGAATTGATGCGGGATCAAGAGAAAATAGATATTTCTTCGTATATGGGGCTGAGCGAGACGATCCTTGTCATTGACGATATGGAGTTTCAAAGGGATCTCGCCGAAACGATCTTGAGCAATCTGAATTATAATGTTAGAGCCGTTCCCAGTGGAGAAGCGGCGCTTGACTATCTCAGGAGTAATGAGGCAGATCTCCTGCTGTTGGATATGATTATGGACCCCGGAATGGACGGATTGGAGACTTTCAAAAAGATAAAGGAAATCAAACCCGATCAGAAGGCCATTATTGTAAGTGGTTTTGCTGAAACCGAACGGGTTAAAACAGCCCAGAAACTCGGTGCAGGTGAGTATGTCAGAAAGCCATACAATTTGGAAAAAATTGGACTAGCTATAAGAAGGGAACTGGATAGAGCGTAAGATCACATCAGTTCATATTCAAATACTTTCCAGCGCTCGATTTTATTAAAGGCATGTTCTGCTGCCTCAATAAGTGTCTTAAGTCCGGCAGGTTTCGTGAGTAAATCGTCAAATCCAGCCAAACGGCATTCCAAAAGCCCGAATAAGTTGGTATAGCCGGTCAGTGCGTGGATGACGGCTATTTGATCGTCTTTTCTGATCCTCCGGCAAAGATCAATACCGCTCATTCCCGGAAGCTGAAGATCCAGAAACATGACCATAATACTTTCTTTTTTTAGAATATCCAAAGCATCTTCCGCATTTTCCGCTGCTTTCACTGTATAGTTTTGCAGCCTGAACGTCTCTTCCAGCAAATAACGAATCGGTGCATCGTCATCCACGATAAGAATTTTTTTTTCGTCCACTTTTTCTTTTTCCATTTATCAGCCGATTTTTCTGATGATTGCTCTAATCAATTTCTGTAAATATCTATAATTTCACTAATGCCAGCGTAATTCTTAACAGAACAGTCTTTGAGAGCCATAAGTTTCTCGGTGATTATTCCCACCCGTTTTGTTTGTTCTTTGATTATACGCAATTTCCCTAGATAATTTTCATCTTGGGGAAGATTAGACATTAGGAGCTCAGTGTAACCGGAAAGGACCTGCATTGGCTGGTTTAATTCATGACAAATCGTTCCCGCCATTTCCAGGGCGTTCTGTAATTTTATTCGGTGAAACTGTTCTTCCTCCGCACGCTTCCGATCTGTTATGTCCTGCAGCAACGCTAGCAGATGTTCCGTTCCCTGTAGTTCGATCCGTTCCGCCGAAAAGAGGCAATGACGAATATTTCCGTCTTTTGTTCTCAACGTGAGATCAAGGTTCTGCGCAAAACCTTCTTCTTTAAGCGTTTTGCGCAAAACATCATATTGTTCAGCATGAACAAAAAGGTCCAACTCCAATGCTTTTTTCCCTATAACCTCCTGGCGTGTCAATCCAAAGTCTTTCAGATGACTTTCGTTAATTTCGATAATTTCACCTGAAATTTTGGTGATGGCCATCATGGTGGGATTGCACTGAAAGGCCTTCATGAACTTTTCCTCGCTGGTTCTTAATGCCTCCTCGGTATGCTTCTGTTCCGTGATATCAGTTATGACCGAAATAATACCCCCCAGGGAGCCATCGGCTTTGTGAAAAAGGGCTTTGTGAATGATGTCATGATGTGCATTGCCGTCTTTGGGATGTGTTTTGGATTCATAAACCACACTCCCGCCTTTGCAGATTAATTCAGCATCCATTTTTTGGTGAAGTTCTATTAAGTCTGCCGTCGGGATATCTTGAACGCCCTTTCCCAAGATCTTCTCCCGCCGAACGTTTAAGTATTTCTCAAAGGCCTTGTTGCATCCCAGGTACCTGCCCTCAGGATCTTTAAAGAAGACGGGATTGGGAATGTTATCGATCAGAGTCTGGAGAAAATGGACTTGTTCTACCAACTCCCTTTCCAGGCGCTTTTGCTCCGCAATGCGTTCTTCCATGATCCGGTTTAGATTCCGGTTTTGTTCTGCTACCTGGGCGGCGTAGGAAAGTTCATTCCCCAGCAGAAGGATCACGATAGCTTCGTTGTTATGATGGCTCACATGATCATCATTGATCCCCTGTTCGCCGGCAGAGTAGAATCCTACCACGGGAACACCGGGCATTATTTCATTGATCGAAGAGATCTCCTTATCGATGTTTCCATCCAGAAGGTGCATCCTCAGGAAACAGGAACAGACAAGGATTACGGCCGGGCGACCAATCCCTGACTGAGACATGGCCCGCAGCAGGGTGTCCCTACCCGCTGCAATCACCTCCTCCTCAAAGGCTTCCATAACAAAGAGTTGAGCACCTTCAGGGACAGGATGGGCAAGGAGAATGCCCTTCTCGGGGGTGATGTACCGAGGAACAAAAAGAGTGTACTGCCCCAACATATGCCGCATGCCAAATGGTTTCGCCAGCTGTTCAAACAAAGCCTTACCTACAAGAGATTCCATTTTGAGATCATGGAGTTCCGCAAAGACATCGGCAGCAGGTTTCCTATCCATTTCCAGAATCTCACAATCTCGGACTTTGGTGGCGATGACTTTGTTTTTAGTAGGATGAAAACCATGGCCCATGGCAGTTCCGAACTGAAGACTTGTTTCAAAGACTGCAAGGACCACACTGTCACGATAGGCTTTATTCCCATAAAAGACGTAGTTGCTTTCCCCGCCCGTCCGCATGTCGTCACATGCAGCTCCGCCGAAAAAAGGAATACGTCCTTTAGAAAGACGTTTGAGTTCTTCCAGAATTTCCGGGCTTTTTGAATCGGTATCAAGCGTACTTCCTGGTGAAAATAAGAGACCAAAACACGATATACCTTCCTTGATTATCTCGTTGTAAACATTATCGTACTGGGGAGAAAAAAAGGGAGCCAGTCTTTCATTCTTGATAACTTCCTGCACGGCCTTCTGCCAGTCTTCCGATACCCGTTTTCCAAAGCCAACCTTGACCTTGAGAAAGGGAGAAGCAAGCGCCATAACCACAACACTGTTGGAGGAAATTCGATTACAGATTTCTGCGGCAGAACTGGAACCAAATAAGGGTACATCACCCACTATACTCTGGACACCGGAAAGCATCTCGTTGAGTTGATAAGATACGGAGGCAAAGATAATCACTGCAGACAAGGGGTGTGTGGTAATGCTGACCATCGCCTGTTTTGCAGCCTCCAGGCCAACCGTATAGGAATCATCGCCAGACGCCACACCGCAGCCCACCTCGATGTTTGGCGAGGTTTCTGTATCCTTCATTTTTTAGAATTCCTGTCAAGATTCAGTGTTGCATTCATCCTTTAATCTCATCTCTAACTCAATTAATACCTTTCAGCGGGTCAATGTCCTCGTTTCGTTAAAGGATGTGCAACACTTTGAAACATAGAGCTGCTGATAGGATTGACCTAATCGAGCAATAACCAAGCCATGGAACATCTTTGTTCTATTTCAACTTTCCACGGTCGAGGAAGAATGCTGCTCGAAAAAACAGTTGTGAAAAATATAACGAAAAACATTCACGTTTGGGTATCTGCTACAAGATATCTGCTCTTTTGAATTGCAGAACAGGACATGACGATAGAAATCATTCATAGATTGAAGTATGAAGCGACGTAAGTCAGCATCTGATGGTTTAATGTCAAAAAACCGACGTTTTGTACAGCAGATCAATTTATGTATTTCGTGCAAAATTTTCATTTAAGCAGAACTCATTCCTTAGGAGCACATTAAATAAAGTCGGTAATAAGCTTCAACGGCTCATCCATTTTGACCTGGCGATTTTTGGTGTCTGGACAGGTTCCTGATCAGGTTCCTCCGGTGCAAGGTAATCTTCGGGATCAACATGAGCAGCTGCGATGAAATCCTGGAGGGAATTCCAGGATACGCGAAGTGCCCGCTGGCCGATCTTGATGGCTTGGAGGCTACCATCCCGAATAAGATCATAAACGTGATGTTCCGTACAGGAGAGCATATCAGCCACAGCCTGGACGGAGATGAACCGGTCCGTCACCATTTCCTTCATCGACTATGCTCCATCCACCGGGATCGTGCTACCTCCACCGAAGGCCTCGTGGCAGAGACTGCAGGTTTTGCCTCCTGTTTCATCCATTCCGCCAGCATCCTGAGGGACGGCAGCCAGGAACTGTCGGCACAGGCGGCTGCGAGACATTCCGCATCGAGGAGGTGATTCGACTTCCTGACCCGCTTCCAGAACTTTCTTCCTTTCTTGTCCCGGCAGAGTTCCTCGGCCAGGATCTGGGAGGCGTAATCCTCTTCCGTCTCCGCATGGAGAAAGAAACGTTGGGATTCCTTCTTTTCACCGATCTTGTTGCCCTGATCGTCCAGGATCGGAGCGCCGCGCTCCAGGCGCCAATGGAGAAGCTCCTTGAAGGCGTTCGCGTCGACCAGACGCAGTTCCAGACCGCCGGGGATCGGCTTGCTGCTGTGAGGGAGCTTGTCGATGACCGTGGCGCGGACCCTCTGAAGCTGGGAATGGGAGGCCCCCTTGGTGCCGAAGACGCGGCCGCGGCCTTTTTCGCGAAGCCACATGTAGATCTCCTCCGTCCGGGTCCATTCCCCGGAATCGGTATCGCCGCCGCCTGTATCCATGGCTGCCCGCCAGATCTCAATGGAGTCGTCCGAGCCTTCAACCCGGTAGGAGGTGTTGAAAAGGAGGGCTTCCACATCGTCAAAGGTGGCCAGGAACCCGTACTGGATCAGCCAGGAGGTGAGATCCTCCGCCCAAGCCCGGACGACGAACCAGAATCCGAACTTCTGGCAGTCGATGCCGCAGGTCAGGGCGACGGCTTCCTTCGGAACGGTCAGTGCCGGCAATGAACAGCGGTGCTCCAGGATTCGGCTTTCCTTCTGCGGGGTGATGGATTCCTTCCAGACCTTGGCCTCATGCTGGGTGACAAAGACCATCTTCTTCGCGGGATCCTCCATGCCCCGGAGATGGGCCGCCACTACGCTGGAGAGGGAGACGAAGGGGGAATACCAGGAAGGCAGGTGAAAGGCAACGCAGCGGGGACGGTCAATAGAGACTTCTGGTCGCCAGTGGCCCAGGCGGACGGCCTGGTCCCTGAGGTAGTCGTTCCAGAGCATCCCGCAGGCGCAGCACTGGTAGGAAGCCAGGCGCTTCCGGACGATCTCCCGGGGCTCCATGACTGCCTTCGGCCAGGCGAACCGCTCGAATTCCATCAGCTGAGCTTCGCCGCAGATCGGACAGACCGCATAATAATGCCGGAGCTCATCGGCCTCCGTCTCGACGGCTTTGCCGATGAGGCCCGACTCGTCTGTCGGTGTAGAGAGGTCGAGGATCTTCTTCGTTTCCGGATAGGCGTTGGTCCTCATATCGGAAAGAGAGCGGGGATCGGCTTCCTTTCCGGAGAAGCTGGGGAACTTGTCAATCTCGTCGCGGATCAGGTATTGGACTGATTCCGAGGAGATCTCCGCCGCAGAGGTCGCCCAGGCCATCATGAAATCCATCCCGTTCTGGAAATGAACGGCTAAAGTCGTTGTCTCATCAAAACGGAGACTCATAAGTTCGGCGATACGGGGCGAGCTCCGAAACATGGGAAGAATCCGCCGGCGGGCGATCCGCTTAGTGACCTTCTCATCGGGCATGACGTACATGCACGGGCCGGGCGCTTGGTCGATGACATAGCAAAGGAAATTGAAGGCCACCTGGGTCTTGCCTGTCTGGGGGGCAAACTGCATGATGACCTGTCGAACCCAGGGAAGGTTCAGGGTGTCCATGGGCTCGATGAGGTAGGGGGTGATGTCGTTTCGCCACTTGCCGGTCATGGGGCCGTTGGTGACGACGCGATGGCGCTCCGCCCACTGAGAAACACTGAGCCTCTCCCGGGGACGGAAGACGCGGATCTCGCCTGGGGTGAAGCGGAAGAAAGATAAATCGGCTGCTGCGTTATTCATCATCGGGATCCTCCTCGTCGTCTTTATCCTCCGCTGGAGACATGGCGACCGGGATGGAAAACTCCTGGTCCTCGGCATAGCGGCCGAAGAACTCTTCAAAGCACAGCAGGAGATACTGGATCAGGTCCGGTGCCTTGTTGTGGTCGCCTTCCACGAAGGCGATGATCTCCGAAGACCGACTCCGGCAGAAACTCTCTAGGTCGTTCCGAAAGAACGCCGCCCGCTTGGCCAGTTCCCGATCAAAATATTCCTTCTCGACGTACTGGCCCTGGGCGATCTTCAACTTGATGGCCGCCATGTCCGCCTGGGATCTCAGCTTGTCGGCCTCCGCCCTGGCCTTCAGTTCCGCGATGCTGCTGAGGGCCTCATCGTGCTTTCCCAGGGCGCCCTTCTGCCTGAGGTATTGGCCGGCGTATTTCTCGATACTCTTGACTGGGTAGGTCCCGCCGGAATCGGAAACGATCTTTCCCGTCTTGGCGTCGGCATAAAGCTTCGACTTCGAGATCTTCCAGCCATGGTGCTTCAGCCAGTCGGCAACGGCCAGGAGGTTCGGCAGGGGACGGTCTTTGGGAAAGTATTTGGACTCCAGTTCCGAGATGGACTTTAAAAGGGCGGACTCCGCCTGCCGCCAATCCTTCAACCTGGCACTCGTCTTCTGGGAGTTATAGGCGGTGAGGTTGGTGACGACGGCATTGTAGAGGACCTTCAGGGTGATCTTGTCCTGGTCGTCGGCCGCCTCGATCAGCTTGTCCAAACGCGCTTTATCCATCTTGATATCCGTGACAACGGACAGGAGCAACCCTCCCAATTCACCGCTGTCGATTCCGTGATCGGTTTCCATTTTTCTTGCCGTCATTTAAGAATTTTTGTTATAAGCCCTCTGCGGTCGGCGGCCTGTCCGTGTTGCGAGCACGGAATCCGGGATTCTTGCCGTCTCCCGGAAGGCCCCGATCGTTCTACCCCCTTCAGCTACTGCCTGATTGGATCAATTCCGCTTTCCCTCCCGTGAAGGTTTCCCATCTCTTGATGTCCACATCACAATAGACCGGGGAGAGTTCCATGGCGTAACAGGTCCTCCCCGTCTGTTCCGCCGCCATGATCGTCGTGCCGGATCCGGAGAAGGAATCCAGGACCAGGGCGCCGGGCTTGCTACTGTTACGCAAGGCCCGGGCGACCAGAGCGATGGGCTTCATCGTCGGGTGCTCGTCGCTGCGCACCGGCTTGGGAAATTCCCAGACGTCACTATCGATCGCACAGGATTCCACCCGGATAAGTGGAACCCCATCGGTATCCCGAAGGAGCTTGTCCTGGCCATAAACATCGGCCAGGTTGCGGACACCCGACCAGTAGTGGGTGGATCCCTCAAACCATCCGTAGAGGATTGGTTCATATTGGCGCTGGTAGTTGGCCCGGCCGATGGTGAACTGGGATTTTACCCAGATGATGAAGGTGGAGAAGTGTCCGCCGGCATCGCGGAAAGCTCGCTGGAGATTATCCAGTTCTGATGAAGACATGGCGATATAAACATCTCCGGAGACATGTGGGCGTAAGGCAGCCAGAGCATCACGGAGAAATTCATAGAAGCCTTCCCGTTTGGCGAAGAGGTCGTTGAGGATCTTCCGGCCGGCATTCTTGCTTCCCGCTTTCTTCCCTTGACGATCGCGGAGGGAGGAGCCGTAGTTGACATTATAGGGCGGATCCGTGAAGACCATGTCCGCCCGTAAGCCGTTCATAAGCTCTTTAACTTCATCGGCGATCGTTGAGTCCCCGCACATGAGGCGATGACGGCCCAGCTGCCAGATATCCCCCCACTTGGAAGTGGCTGACTCGATCTTTTCCGCCTCTGCAGCGACGTCGAAGTCATCCTCGAGGATGTCCTTTTTCAGCAGGAGCTCGACTTCCTTCGCCGAGAATCCGGTGAGGTTGAGATCGACGGGCATGGTTTCCAGTTCGATCAGGACATCCTTGAGCTTCGGCATGTTCCAGTCCCCGGAGATCTTGTTCAGGGCCAGGTCCAGGGCCAGTTCCATCTCGGGATCCAGATCGACGATGGAGACTTCCGCCTCAATGTGGCCCAGGCACCTCAAGACCTCCAGGCGCTGGTGGCCACCCACAATATGGCCGGTACGTGAATTCCAGATAATGGGATCCACGTACCCGAAGGTCTCGATCGACTGACGAAGGGCTTCGAAGGTTTCATCACCGGGCTTGAGCATCTTCCGGGGGTGCTTTTCAGCGGGAAGCAGATCATCAATGCGGCGGATCTCGATGATCATGGAGACACCTCACCGGCCGCACCCGCTCCCCCCGTGGCGGCCTCTCTTGACTCTTCGGTCCCCTGGCCAGAATGGGAAGGATCAGCCACATGGTTGAATTTAAGTCTCCATCCCCGGACGCCTTCGGCACTGACCTCCATGAGTCTTGCGATCCGGGTGTCATCGGCACCGGCATCGATCAGGATGGCAATCAGGATCACCTGGGGAAGCGACAGGTGACACCCGGAAAGGAAGGTTCCCGTCAAGGCTGTGAAGTACTTGCCACAGCGGCAGCATCGAACCCTGGCCCCCAGCCGGAAACTTCGCAAAGAGGGATAGCTGGTAATCGACTCCCCACAACCCGGGCATCGAGGCCCATTGGGATGCAACCGGTTCAGCACCCACTCCCTGCAAGAGTCAGGATTCAGGAACTTTGCAAGCCGCGATTGGCCCACATCGACCGGGCCAAAGACTGAGGGCCGGTAGGCTGGCATGGTGGCGTTTTCAGGTTTTGCCGTATTATCAATCACTTCCATTTTTCCACACCTTTTTGAATCTCAAAAGTAGAGAGTTTTCGCGGGTCCGCGTCCCGTAAGAAAAGGGTGTCCCGGGAAGGACCCGCGGTTTTTTTCTGGCGGTCAGGGCCTGGAGGGAGAAATCAGGCCAAGCTCCTTCAGTTCGATCAGATCTTCCAGGGCGTCGCGCAGCAGGCCGTAGGCTTTCGTGGCGGATTGCCATCTTTCCGGATCCCGTTCGGAGCGGAGCCCTGGTTTGAACTTCAGGCTGAAGGAGTTCTTCTCGACAACCAACTGGATCCCGTGACCAGCCGGTTCCTTCAAGTAGGATGACAAGGCTGCGACTTGCGGGCTGTCCTTCCAGGATCTCAAGGGGAGCTTCTCGAAGCGGATCACCTTGACTACGGCTGCGGCGCCGTTGGCATTGGACATCGTGGCGGAATCATCCTGGATGGGTTTGACTGGGAATTCAGCCACTGCATCGAGCGCTTGCTTTTTGGCCAAGGGATTGTAGACGTCAACGATTGCTGCGAGTCCTCCCATTTTGCCCTCCTCGGTAAAAAATCGGTCCAAGCGGTCCAGGTGCGGTCCATGTCACGGTCCAGGTCAAGTAGCCGTTTTTATTACCTGGTCCGGGTGGTCCAGGTATTTTTTAATAAAAAGAAAAATATGTTACAGAAAATGAACTTACCGCGCGCACGTGCGCGCACGTGCATTATGTTGCGTTTTGCCTGGACTGCTTGGACGGCACTGTGTAACTGTCGGTATATATAAAGAAAAAGCCCGTCCAAGCGAACCATTTTCACTTGGACCGCACCTGGACCGCCTGGACCGTTCAGCGGCGGGTTTGATAGCCTTGGGGTGGGCTCGAACCCGGCGGGGGGCGCGGGGTGCAGAAAAGACATGAAAGGAAGGCCGGCGACTGTCCTCATCGCATGCCCTCCGGAACCTTTGTGGCGATCCTGATGCCCTTCAGGAAGCGTTCACGCCGGCCATTGATCGTAGGCCGGTACTGTTCGATGTTGTTCTTGGCAGCCTTCAGCTCACGGAAGAAATTTTCCTCGCTGAACTTCTGGTAGCCCTTTTCCTTGCAGTAATCCTGGTAGGATTCATAGATTTCCTTTTTCGATACCTCGTAGGTGGTGTCAGAGGCGTCCCCGATCTCGCATTCATCCTCTACGAAACAGAGAACCGGGTTGTTGCTGCGGCGGTAATCGAGCATGACGCGATCCGTTTCGTCACTGTGGGTGAATTCCTTGTTCTCCCAGAGGCGCTTCCGTCCGATCAGGGACCAGTGGAAGATCCCGGAAAGTTCTCCCTTCAGGGTATCTAGCAGGCCCTTGTCGCCGCCGGTCAGGAACTGCTTTTTGAATTGGATAGGAAGGATCTTCCGGAAGAAGCCGTCGCTGTTGTCAAGAACCCGGGGGAAGCGGTTCGCGGCGAAGGCCATCTTGCATGTCGGTTCAAACTCGAAGGAGTTCTCATGTTTAAAGGCGGCCTGGATTGTGTCTCCAGATACGATCGCCTTGAAGATCTTGCTCTCCATGGCCTTTGATCCGACCTCGGTGGAGATGTTCAGGAGCTTCCCATAGAGGGAAGAACGCTGGAACTGGTCGTCCAGGTCCTCGATGTTGACGGCGGCGCAGTTCTTCGGGCCGACCAGGGCACGCAGGACTTTGAGCAGGGTGGACTTTCCGTCCGCTCCCGGTCCCAGGCACAACAGGCACTTCTCGAAGGCTGTGGAGGGCGTCAGGCAGTAGCCGAAGAATTCCTGAACCTGGGCGATTACCTCGGGTGTCCGGATTGTCTCTTCCAGGAAACGCAACCAGCGCTTGCAGATCGGGACGAAATCCGGGCCGTAAATCACGGGAAACATATACGTGGCATAATAATCCACGGCATGATCGTAGAGGATGTCCTCATCAATTGAATACATCCCATTTTCGACGCAGAAAAAGCCGTCTCGATCGTTGATCTGGCGTCCCTCTGGGATCATTGAGAGCATCCGGGCCTGAAAGGAGGCGTCTTCGACGCGGCTTTTCTGAGCCTCGTTTTCCAGGTATTTGACACAGGCAGTCTTGATGTAGTCCTCGTGGAGCACATCCCAGAAGCGGCCGTTCCATTTGTACGTTAAGCCGGTATTCGGCTCATACATCAGGGACATGTCCTTGATCAATTGCTCGGCCAGGAGGCGGGGCCGGAAGGAATAGCGCTTGTTCACCCCGTAATCGTAGAAGCGGTAGACTCCATCGCTCCTGCGTTCGTCATCATCTGGGGGCTCCGGGGGGATGAGAGGCTCGAACTTCTTGGCTGTAGCGATCAGGGCGCGCAGATCATCCGCCGTCTTGCCGTGGCGGACAAAGAAGTCCGTTAGGTCCTGGCCGTGATCCTTGGGGACTGATCCGTCGGGACCGACGCCCATGAACTCCGGCCAGGCAATCACCTTGAGTGACCGGGCGACTTCCCGCAGGGATTCGCCGGCATAATCGGCATACACCCTGCCGGCGTTGTCGGCATCATAAGCGATGATCACATCGCGGTTGCGGAAGGGTCCTCTGTGGCCGTTCGGCCAGTTCTTCAGCTTGCTGGTTTGAGTAATTGCGTTGAAGCCATGGGAAAGGGCGCAGATCGTGTCCGATTCTCCCTCGCAAAGAAGGATTGGCCCATCCTGCAGCACTTGGTCGGGTTTAGGGGGAAAGAGCCTCGATTCACCCGTCAGCTGGGCGAAGGAAATGATCTTGAACTGCTTCGCGCCAGGTTGATACAGGCGGATGTTCTGCAGGTAGCCGTTGGCGTCGAAGATCGGAATGGCGATCTTTTCCGGCTTTTTGATCTCTTTCAGATTGCCGGTTTTCTTGTCCAGACGCAGGGTCTGCAGACGAAGATCGAGCTTCTTGATAATCTCTGGAGACCAGCCACGCTCCTTCTCAAACCTGGTGATCCAGTCTGAGGGTAGGGAAGGGAGCTTCTCCCAGGCTTCGCGCATCAGCCCTAGGGTCTGTTCCAGGGTCAATTCCACGTCGGGCCTTTTATTTTTTCCGCCCGGCTGGCCATGCTGTTCGCCCCCAGGGACATCGTTACCGTAGGGGATGGCGTATTGATCACAGAAGGCCTTAAAACCCTCCTTCTGGCCGAGTCCGTGAACCTCCGTCCAGAGCTTGAGCAGATCACCGTCGGCGCTGCAGGAAAAACAGTGATAGGCGTCCTTCTCGAAGTTGTAGGAAAAGGAGGGGCTCGGGGAGGTTTCGGATTCCTGGTGGATGGGACAGTAGCCGTGGATCTCGCCGCCGGATGATTTGCCCGGCGACGTCTTGAAGAGCGTCCTGGCGATGGCGGCCCGCTGTGATTCCGAAAGATGCTTCCCGGCGATTCCCAAGGCAATACCCCCTACTCAGGCTCGCTGCATTTCAATAGGCCGTAGCCGGCGATATCCTGCCAAGGATTCTCTCCGAAGGCTTCTTTCTGGTTCGCGATGCGGAAGAGCTTGTCGATCACCCGGATCATGGCCAGGAGATCGTCGTATTGCTCCAGGCGGATCCCGTGTGGGTAAAGAATTTTGATGATATCTCCGGACCGGTCGAAGGAGCGGCCATAGGCCTTCTGCTTCTTGTCCACCAGCTTGCCGACCTTGGCGCCAATCTCTTCAAATTTTCCTTGCGGTTTCTCCATCAGAGAATTTCTCCCTGCCGGCGATTGGCTGCCATGTTTGCGACAAGGATGGCCAGGATCTGGCCGACGGGATTATCCGTCTCCCTCTTGCGGTTCAGCATGGCATTGATCCGGCTGAGCGTTTCCTGGGCCGCAGTATCCGAATCTTCATCCGAATTTGCCGTCTGTTCGGATGAGAAAGGGACTTCTGCTGCAGGAGGGGAAGCTTTTTTTGAATTAGGAGTGAACAACATGGGTACACCTCTAAATGAATAGAATTCTTGAATTGAACGTCTTAATAAAGGGCCTTGAGGTATGAGGCATGCATTACTGCTTGAGCAGTCCCCCTGTTATTTATCTAAAAGGAGATACAAATTATGGCTAATAAAGAAACAAAACTTCACGCTTTGAGCCTTTCCGTTGAAGTTGCCAGAGATTACGCTTTATCAAAGGCACATGACTTTGGGCCAATCGAAGAAGTCCTGGAGCGTGTCTATAAAAAATTAGTTGCCATCGCCGATCAGATTGCTGATGAGAGCAAAAAGGATAAAAGAAAGACTGCAGCTTCTTGAAGTTACTCTCAACTTTGTCTATGGAAACTTCTCCCGGGTTTTCGCTTTTCGGGGAGTTTTTGCCGGACATTTTAATGGCAAGCTTCAAAAGTTCAATTTTGACTTCGTCCGCTCCGAGCATAATTTCCTCCGGATCAAATCGTTTTCAAAGGTGAATAATAGACCTGGTAGATTGCGGAATAGTTGATCGTTCCGCAGTAGGTGACATGCCGATGCTGGCCCATGATTTTATCGGGGAATCGGCTAAGCTCTTCGCGAAGCTTGGCGGCGGAATCGTCGATCAACTCCTTCATGGTTCTTGCCGATTTCTGAAGGGGGATTTTGATTCGTTCCGAGACGGGTTCCGTGATCTGTGCTGTCATTATTTTCCCTTTCTTTTTGATGTATTTTTTTGGTATGTGATTTCTTGCTGCCGAATGGCCATTCATCGGTTATCTTTCCCTTGTTGCGTCGCAACATGGTCCGCAATGACGATACATCGCCAGCTTTCAGATCGTTGATGATCTCATCCTTGGTCGCTACGGGATAGAGTTCCAGCAGTCCAGCAGAAGCCAGGGCTGCTTCGATCCTCGTTATGCGATCTTCAAGGGTCATCGACAGTGTTTTGGCCGGATTCCACAAGGCGGCTCCGGCCAGCCTGATTATGAGAAGAGAAAATATGCGTAATCGATGGTATGCGCTTTAGGTTAATGCCCGGATTCCGCTTCCGCCGAGGCTCCGGGTTGGCCCCTGGAAGTTAGAAATTCAAGGGCAATGGAAAACGATCTGATGCAGTGCCGGCAGAATGATATAGAGGATCGCAACACCACAAGCGATCAGGCCACCATAAAACGATACATTTTCTATGACGGTGAAAAACGTCTCGATCCCGCCGTCCAGCCTGTCATCTGATTTACTTTTTCCCATGCTCCTTCCCCGCGCCGATTCCGTTCGATAATCCCTTGTGATACATTAGCGGGCATTGCCCCACATTGCCTGACATTGTCCAACAATGTTCAGCAATGCTTACGTTGAAGTTTTTCCGCGAGATCCTTATGCTGGTTCCGACTTCAAATACTTTCGCGGATCGTAATCCGCATCATGGAGTGTACGGGCCATGGTCAAAAGAATCCTGTTGTTGAGCTTCTTCTTCATCGCTGCCGGCAGACGTTCAAGCTGCCTTTTCGTGACTTCGGGAATGCGCAACGTGAAATTGACTTCCAGCTTGTCAATATCCTGTAACTCTTCCACGGTCATGTCCTCCCAGCGTTCCTCTCCGTCCATTGTTTGTGATTCCTTTTCTGTGATCTCATTGCCCCTTGCCTCATCCTTGAAAAGGTGTATAATTTCACCGCTTCATAATCAGAATATCGTGGGTGGTCTTCAGTATTTCCTCATACGCCGCCGTCGCACGATATCCCGTCAACGCCATGGACCGCGTATTCGCCTTGATTCGCCGCCCAAGACGATTGGATATCCGATCAGCCAGGATTTCTCTTTCGCCGGGCAGATCCATATCCAGATCGATCATTAATTTTTTAACCTCCTTGCGGAGGGTGTTAGATTCTTTCATTTCGGTTCTCTATTTCAGAAGACAGGATGTCGCGGGCGGTCTCCAGGATGTTCCGGGACGAAGCCGTCGCGCGGTAGCCGGTCAGCGCCATGGACAGCGAATTTCTGTTGATCCGCCGGTGAAGGCGGCCTGATATCTGAGCGGACAGTTCCGGAAGGGAGCCGCGACGGTCCCTGTCCAGATCGACCATTAATTTTTTAACCTCTATGCGGAGGTTTTTAAGCGCCTGGGGAGCCACCATCCGGGACGATTTCTTTTCTGCGATGGCTTCACGTTTCATTTTCTTCTCGTAAGCATCCGGAAAGGCATCCTGCAGGTGGAAGCCGAAAAAATTGGAGATGGCCTCGGCATTCTTGATTGAGGGTTTTCGCTTCCCGTTCAGGATCTTGCTGACGGTCGAATAATGTGCCCCGATGTGCTCTGCCAGAGCCGCCTGGGTGATTTTCCGTCTGCTAAGTTCACCGGAGATATTGCTTGTTGTCTGCATTGATGGGATAATACACACAAAGGTGTACTTTGTCAAACAATAAAATACAAAATTTAGTGTATGAGTTGGAACAAAGATATATTTATTAAAAATATTGAATACTTAATCAATGCGTATTGCAATGGTGTAGCTAAAGAATTCAATACACGCATCGACCAAAGGGACGCTTATACCCGATGGAAAAAATCAGAAGTTAAGCCAAATCTTGAAGCAATATTCACGATATGCGAAAAATTCGGATGCGACCTTAATTGGCTTCTTACCGGAGAAAGTACACCTAAGGGTGTATTTGGTATCGAGTTTTCTGAACAGTTCATCGAGATGCATAAAAAGCTCGAGGATATCCTGACGGCAGGGACCGATTATGCGGATACACTTCAGCAAAGTATCAATGCTCTATACACCGCCGTCAAAAAAGAAAAAGAATCGGAAAAAGATGTCGCTTCCTTGAAAAAGCGCCTTAGGGAGGAAATAAAAGAAGAATTAAGGGAGGAGTTCAGGGAAGAGGCTGCCAAGTTAATCAAAAATCAAATCAACGAACATCAGAAGAAATTCAGCCATAAGGGTTTTGCCGTCCATACCGGTACAGACGGGGGAGATGGTACGGAAAATTAGCGAATGCAGCCGGAACAATAATCTATTTAGATATAAAAAATCCTATCGCGTCCAGTAAATTGTATTGATTTCTATGCCATATTTGACATATAAAAAGTGTAAATATTCACATATGGTTACGGGGAATCGGATAAATTATTGCATTCAATGAGTGTATATAATAAATTCAGCAATGATATAGCTCATTTAGAATGAACAGAGAATTCCCCGGCTGGTGCCAGTTGGGTAGGTAGACACGCAAGGAACTCGGACGAGAGTCTGATTAACCGTTTAATGTCTGAAAAGCCTGCGGGTCTGTATGTGAAGAAAATTTTACTGGAAGTTCCTGATTATGTCCTAATTGTAAAGCTGTGATGAATGACAGGTAAGTGACCTGCTTATTGCATGCGGCTTTTGACGGGATCAGTTGTGTAAGCATTCACAATAGTTCTTGACAAGTTTAGTTAACAGGCCTAGTTAAGAGCCATAAATTAGTTAACTATATTGCCTCATGAGATGTCCGGAAACGAATCAAGACCACCGTACCAGACCATGGGGCTTTACTTTTTAGGAGATGAAAGGGGAAAGGAAATGGCACTGCCAATAGCGCCAACTCCAGTATTGAAAGGCGAGGATGCAAAGCGCTTTTTTAAAGAAGTAGAAGAGGGCTTAAAAAAACCCGCCAAATTAACGCCAACGCCTAAGCTTAATGATGCGAAAGAGTTGATCAGGAAGCATGCTCTCGATAGAAAGAAGCAGCATTTGTAGTGAAGGGCTTACTCTAAGAAAAGTAGATGATTTCTCCGTATTTCAGGAGTTTGAATGCGGAGATGATGATTTAAATGATTTCATTCGAAATGATGCCGAAGCGCATGGCGATCATTTATTGGCTGAAACATATTCACTCCATTTAGAAGACCAACAAGACACCCCTGTCGCTTTTATCAGTTTCTGCAATGATGCCGTTCCCATTAAAAATAGGGTAAAGAACAGGATATTCCCTGCAGGAAAACGCTACCACAATTATCCCGCAGTAAAAATAGCACGACTAGGCGTTCACGCCGAATTCCATAATCAAAATCTGGGTTCTCACATGTTGAATATGTCTAAGGAGTTCTTTCTCTTTGAGAACAGAACGGGATGCAGATTTATGACCGTTGACGCATATAAAAGGCCCGAGGTTATAAGTTTCTATCAGAAGAATGATTTCGCTTTTCTCAGCAATACTGATGAGAACCAAGAAACGAGAACAATGTATTTTGATTTAAAAAGAATGCATCAATAACTGGAATTTATCCATGTCTCTTATCATCCGTTGCCCATCCTGTTGGACGAGAATTAAAGAGGACGAACCGGATTGTCCGAAATTCGGGGGATCGGAGAGGTATTTTTATGTTGACTATTTCCCGGATGGAAGAGGCGGGAAAAGGGTACAACAGCGCATCCATGTAAATGACATAGCCATTGCAAAATTGATCGAGCGGGAAGTGCGGGCCGCAGCCTTGGAGGGGCGGTCACCCGATACGGCCAATATCATTCCTCTGTCGGCCACGTTCGAGGATCTGACGCCCGATTATCTTGAATGGGTCCGTCTTAACCGGACCAAGGGAACCTACAGGGAACGGGAGTACACCACAAGATACATCAACCGCATCCTCGGCACCGTCCCCATCCTCAATTTCAACCAGCGTCACATTTCCATGTATCAGCAAACCAGAAACGCAGAGGGCGTATCCAACAAGACCATAAATAAAGAACTGTACTATGTCATGGCCTTCCTGAAATGGTGCCGGGAAGAGAAGAACATCGCCGTCCGGGATGTCAAAATGAAAAAACTTCCCTACGCCAGGCCGATACCGATCGTCCTTTCTCCGGCGGAAGTGATTCGGATCCTGGAGGCGACCACCCCATTTTACCGGGCAGTCTTTCTGTGCCTCTATACTCTTGGCTTGAGATTCTCAGAAGCGGCTCATTTGAAATGGGATGATATTGATTTTGAGAACAAAGCAGTCAGGACCAGGCAGAAGGGCGGCACATTCAAGATCCTTCCCATGAGCGAACCATTGATAGAAGCATTGAATGTGATCAAGCCGGAGAATATCCCATCCGGGGCATACATCTTCGTCAGCAAGCGATCCGGTCAGCCGATCGTCAACATTCGCAAGGCGATCAAGAACGCCTGTGAAAAGGCAGGAATCGCGAAGCATGTAAACCCGCACCTGTTCCGCCACAGTTTCGCAACACACCTGTTGGGCAGTGGAATCAATCTGAGGACCATTCAAAAGATGCTTGGCCACGCAGACATCGATACCACAGAGTGGTATACCCATGTTGCCCTCGATCACCTGCGTGAAGCCGGACACGCGATTGGAACGGCGCTGTTGCAGGAAAAAGTTTAAAGTTCATCCGTTTGATGTACTTTTTAAAAGTTGAAATGTTTCATGTTGATAATAAAAAAATGGAAAAAACGAAGCTCGAATATTAATTGCTAGGCTAAGAAATATGAATGATGAAGATAAACAGATAATTGATGCGGCTAAAGCTCTTGGACTTAGCGAACTGCTTCCTGAAGTTTATCGCGATATGTTGCAACCCGCTGCTCGGGAACTTGGAGATGGACTTTCCACAATTGCGAAAGCAGTAAAAATATCACTGGCACCATTGGAAGCTGGGATATGGGGATACGAGCAAATCAAGGAGTGGCTTTCTATACGAGTAACGCGGATTATTGCTGATAGAAAAATAAAAAAAATTGAGAAGCCTCCTTTGTCAATAGCTGGTCCGCTAGTTTTTCAGTTGATTTTTGCCCAGGATGAACCTGAGCTCAAAGAGCTGTATGCTTCACTACTATCCTCAGCAATGGATCCAAGGGAAACCTCAGCTCATCCATCGTTTGTATTTATCATACAACAGTTGACACCAGATGAAGCAAGGATACTTAAATACATAGCTCAGCTTGATGGAAAATGGCCATCTCTGAGTGAAAACTCTGCTGCTAAAGGATATGAAGAATTATCTATAAGTTTAAAATTTAAAAATTGGTGTGAAAAAGCTGGTGTCACCAAAATAGGCAGATCAGATGCTTATATGGATAACCTTGTACGTTTACGAATTTTACATCACATATCAGGAACTGATGCTAAATATGAACCAGCTGGATATAACCGATATGGTGATTATGAGGCTTACATCTCTAATAATGAGTATGCACTAGTAGAGTTAACTGCCTTTGGCCGCCTCTTTCTAGATGCATGCATTGAAAAGATTGAACCCAACAAATAAATCCAGCTAATGCAAAAGGCTGTGCTGCGGGTTGGGGAAAAGGGGACAAATTTATTTTTTGTTCAGAGTAAATTTTATTTTGATTTTTTATTGACGGCGTAACTCAAGATGAACATTACGGAAGAAGGATTCAGTGCATACATTGACCTTTTCTACTCCACCCTTGATACAACAGCATCACAATACCTTCGAGAGGATTTACGAGACAAGCTGCTCCATCTGTCACTTCTTCCGGCCAGAATTGTGGGGTATGTTTCAACTCAGTATGGTGTGGCTATAGAGTATGAGCCAGCCAATAGTACATCAATAACGGTTCGTAAAGGCAGCGCAAGAGTTGAAGATCTTTTAGTACAAGCTCCTTCAAGACTTAGTAGCACTGGCCCGATGATCCGCATAGCCCGCAAGAATATAGGTCTCTATGGTCCAACCTTGTCTGGAGCCTTTCCTTTCAGGCTTGTTGGAAAGGATGCAAGCGTAACCATTGCTGATGCGACATTTGAAGCTGGGGCTTGGAAGCGCATCATTCAATATGCTGAAGTCTTTGGTAACCGTTTGCGCGACAACTGGTCTCCTGAAAAAGCTGTATCGCGAGCCAAAGATGAAATCCTGGCAGCTTTAGTAGAGGCTAAACGAGCCGAAGAGAAACACCTTTCCATAAATGAGTATATAGATACTTTTAAGAAGAAGACAGTTTTGGTACTTGGGGATTACGATGAACAAGGACTACAACGTCTGCATGGAATACGTAAGGCACTTGAACCGCTTGCTTATGAACCTATCTTGATCAAAGATATCCCAGATCATCCTCATTATGATCTAAGACAAAAAGTGATAGCGGTAGCGGCGATTTCGCGTTTCGTGGTTATTGATGATTCTTCAAAGTCAGGTCACCTTCTAGAAGTTGAACTATGCAAGCAGAGTAACTGGGTAACTATCCTTCTGCGTGCTGGTGGTGCTGTAGGATCTTGGATGACAGCTGGCGCTTCCCATCACAGCAATGTCATCCTCGAAAAACCTTATGACATTCGGTTTCCGCAGATCGCTGTGGCAGAAGCAGTCGACTGGGCAGAGAACAAATTGCGAGAGTTGAAGACCAAATTTGACAACACTTATCCTTGGAGGAAACATTAACGTTAACCAAAGAGGGAGCAAAGGGGACATATTTATTTTTCGTTCCTACTGTGATTTATGGCAAATTACGAACGAGCCAAACAAAATCAATGCAGCCGATCGCTATGCTCCGGTTGATTTTTTCGTTGGGTGTTAAGGGCATTTGAGGTGAATAGTGTCTTCTGATGGTGTATGGCGATGGAACGTAGACGATGTCTGGCAAAGCTTCTCGTCCATGTTCCAAGAAATGTTCCATGCCAATGAGGCGACAAACGACATTGTTCGTTACCATCATCTGACTGCATGTCTGCTTTTCGGTGGATGTTCAATTGAGTCTTTCATGAATGCAAGCATGCGTAAGTATCTCAAGGCATCAGATGTACCAGAAAACGAGATATTTAAACGGTTAAGGAATACGACACTTAGGAAAAAGATTGAATCATGGCCTGCTGAAGCTTTTGGGGTCAGTTTGGAGAGGTGCGATGTAGACGTCTTGTTAGATTTCCTCGACCTACGAAATGAAGTTACACACCGAAAGCGCTTGGATCACTCCCTGTATAAAGAACTGGACGAAACACCCCCTACCCACTTCGTTGAGGCTGTTCAAAAAGCTTTTGTGTTGTTCTATCAGGGGCAGGGCGTTACATTCCCGTATTGGATACTCGGATGGAACTTTGTAGGGATGAACGGTGATGACACACACCCATGCCTAATAAACAATCAACAATTCCAGCACGCTTTGAATCACATGGGTTTCAGGATACCGGCATGGGAATACGAGTCCGCACGTGCCTGGCAAGAAAAGAACATGAGGGGAATAGATGCATTCATTGAATTAAAGAAATATTACTATTTAAATGCCCCAGACATAGAACCAAGAGATCAACGTTACCCAATGGCCCCAAGGCTCTGCAAACGTTGGTGGGATAAGAAACTCATACTTGGTACCTAGCTGAATGACCAACAAAACGTTCCTCACCATCGCTTATGTTCTCGTGAACTCGGCATTAAATTTGATCATTCGATGACATGAGGTAGTGAAATGGCTGAAAGGAATTGCTTTGTAATTACTCCTATAGGCGAGCCTGATTCTCGCACACGCAAGGGTTCAGATCAAATCTTGAAACATATCAACGGCGGTAGCACAGTGTGGATATAAAGCGATCAGAGCAGACCAGATATCTGAGCCTGGCATGACAACAAGTCAACGCCAAATCAAAATCCCAAATCAAAATCGGGGGACACCATATTAGTTTTTTGTGTGAGAAAAAGCAGGATAGGAAAGAGGAGGGATTTCTTATCATTTGAAAAATAATTGTTCAGATTAAATTTATCAATTCCTTCCTCCTATTGATTTTCTCAATCAGCCCAATCATGCATCATTTCAATCGGAATTTAATGGCTGTCCCCTTTTTATCATGACCAGAATATTCCTGGCATGACTATATCAAGGCATGATTAGCATACATAATTGCCACAGGAATCCTTTGCACTGATTATGTGTTTAAAGCCCTTTTACAAGTAAAAAAGCCAAACCGAGCCCCACTGTATCGGAAAGGTGAACGTCTAGAAAAGTCCCTTACAATGCATCCCATACGAGAACTCAGACCGTTCTCTCTATCCTCCTTTCGCAAAACCTAGTTCGTACAAAATTTTTACTATGCAATCCTTGACATAAGGCTAAATATAGCATATGTGTATCTCGCCCAGTGTTCATGGATTATTCACTAGCATAGCTTCCACAATGTTACTCAGGAACCATGAAAATCCCAACTCACTCTGGTTGAGATAATTTTTTTCTGACCTGTCAGACACATAAAGAATCAAAATGGAACCTGCAATTTCGTTGTCTGAGACAAAGTGGGGCTTTGAATAAGGAGGTGATGCAGACACAAAGATTTTGTAATAATAAGCTCATAAAGAAGGAGGATGCTGAGTTTGCTATCGATATATTCGTAGCAATCATTCTCATCGTAATGAGGAAGAAAAGTGTTAACTTGCATAACTACCACGAGAACGTCATTTAATAAACTTTTGAAAGGAGTCATGTTTCAATGAACAGAAAGAATATTTTAGTTATTTTAGCAATATGCTCATTGATGATTGGCCTTGCAGTATCGGCCCACGCGAGCACCGTCGCTATTGCGAGCTACGATATACAACACACTCCGGAGTCTGGCTGGCAGGGTTGGTATCACACTTATAACGGAACAATTACTTCCGACGGTGGTGGTTATTACAATTATTATGGTGGGTCAGGCACGATTAACGACGGAGTGATTGGTACCTCAGAGTCAGAAGCGCATCTATTTTCCATTCAGGCCTCTCCGGTAATTACCTTGAATCTGGGCGGTTCCTATGCTATCAACGTAAGCGTACGACAAAGTCATCTTGGAACTTCTTTCCAGATAAGTTATTGATGTATCGGTCAAGAGAGATAAGCCGCGGTTCTTTGAAAAAGGGATAAAGCAAGGGGTGGAGCTGAGAACGGAGTAAAAGACAGCAAGGATCAGTCAGTACTGGTCAGACTTCAGCCGGTAGGAGCAAACCACGTTCGTCCTTGGGCAGCGGTTTCCATTGATCGGGGAGCAGTTCCCTCAAGCGACTGACTGGATGGCTCATGATCCTGCGGAGTATGTCATCAAAGTACTCCCAGGGATTGACGTCACAGGTTTTACAGGACTGGATGAGACTCATGAACAGGGCCGCCGCCCGGCCGCCTCGTTCGCTGCCAACGAAAAGCCAGTTCTTGCGGCCCAGGGCCACGGGACGCATGGCATTCTCCGCCAAGTTGTTGTCCGGTCGAAGCCGTCCATCTTCCAGATAACGGCACAGAGCCTGGCGTTGATTCAGGGCATAGTCCACCGCCTTGCGGATGGGTTCCGACGGAATCGACTGTTGCTTCAGCTCTTCAAGCTTGGCAAAGATTCCGGCAAGGATCGGTGCAGCATGTTCCTGCCGACGGCGCTGTCTCTCTTCTGGTTTCATATTGGCGCAGGGAGTTTCCACCTCATGATAGAGACGGGCAATGCGGGCCAGGATGTCCGTCGCTTCCTGGGGACGCGAAGAAACTGCTTCATCGAACTTTCTCCGTGCATGAGCCCAGCAGCCTACCTCGATGATCCCCTCTTTACGGAATAGTTCATCGTAGCCGCTATAGGCGTCGGCATGGACATAGCCTCGATAACCTTCAAGATAATCGATGGGTCGCCGCTTACTGCGATCAATGGAGAAGTCATAGGCAACAAGCGGGGGATCGGTTCCTCCCTGCACATAGATCCACAGCCTGGCCTTTTTGAGCTTTCCATTCCCTTTGACTTGCAGGGGAATGGGTGTGTCGTCGGTGAACAGGATTTCCGCTTCCCCAATGACGGCCTGCCTGAAGGCCTTTTCCAGTCCGGAGATGCTTTCGTAGGTCTGCATTAGCCAGCTGGCCTGGGTCGCTCGGGGAATCGGCACCCCTTCCCGCTCTAAAATGCCGTTCTGCCGGTACAGGGGCAGATGATCGGCGAACTTGCTGACGATCAGATGGGCAATCAGCCCCACATCGGCTTTGCACCTTGCGACGGGATGATCAGGCATCGGCGCGGAGAGGATGCCGGGGGTTGCTTCGTCGTCCTCCGGCAGGGCGTATTGGGGGCGCTTATAGACGTTGACGATGAGCTTGCCGGGGCGGTATTCCAGTTTCTCCGAAACTTCGACGTTGATCACCTTCAGGGGCTTGCCCGTTTCGGGGCAGGTCTTCTGATCTTCGGGGATGTCCAGCAGGATTTCCACCCGTTCCAGGTGTTCGGGAATGGGAACCCGCCCATGATGCTGGGAGACCTTGCGGGTTTTTGTCTTGACTTCCTGTTCCACAGGCGCTTCCGGCTTTTGATCTTTTCCGGTCTGTTCCAGCGATTGGATTACGATGGAATCGAACATCAGCTGGTTGGGGTTGAGCCGCTCGGACTTTCGGCCATAAAGGCGCCGGAGCATCTGTTCCATCTGATGCTGCAGGGTGGTCAGCTGGCGCTGCAGAGATTCGATCTTTCGGGATAGTTCCCCGATCTGCGCATCCTTCTGAGCGGTCAGTTCTGAAATCTGGGCATCCTTCTGCGCAAGGAGTTCCAGGGCCTGAGGAAGTGTCGAAACCATGGGAGGGTATGTAGCACATTAACCTAATAATGTCAAGTATTTATATGCCTATTTTGTATCTATTCCCCACTTTTTTCGGTACGATTCCTTCCAGCAGCATGGTCAGATCCCGACGCTCGATCAGACCGTCTTCGGTCCACCGCTCCGGAAGGATGAAGCAGCCCCGTTCCAGGCGTTTGTACCAGAGAGCCAAACCATCCCGGTCCCAGTAGAGGAGTTTGACCATGTTGCGACGGCGGTTCACGAAGACGAACAGAGATCCAGACAGGGGATCGGCCCCCAACTCGGATCGGATGAGGCCGCAGAGACCATCGAAAGATTTGCGCATGTCGCAGCGGCCGCGATACAGATAGATGTGGGTTGCCGCCGTCAGACCGAGCACGGGGAGAGGCTCCGAAGCGTTTCAACGACGGTGCGGAGGGTGAAGGGATCGAATCCCCGATCCACCTCGATGGCGAAATTCTTGTCTGGATGAATTCGGATGCCGGAGCCGGTTTCGACCGCTCTTCCGGGAATCAGTTCCAGAAAACCTCCTGTGCAAGGTTCTTGTTCCCGGAGTCGGCGGCGCCAGGCATGAAACTGATGCCGATTGATCTGCTTTTCACGGCAAAATGTGGTGATGTTCAAGCCACTTGCTGCCTGGTCTTCGATGATGGTGCGCCAATGGGCTCGTCGTTCCGCTCTGATCATCATATTTTGCCTCCCAGAAAGAAATTTTTCTTTGTGGGAGGCTATAGCTCAGGGAATGACGGATGTGAAGATGGGTACATCAGACGCTTACCTATCAACAGCATTGAGATTTATGGCGGAGATATGGTGAACAATTGCATTCCAGGCAACCTGTTCAGCCTAAAGGTAACAATTGGCGGCATCTCAGCGGTGTTATTTACCACACCTTCTGGTAACTCTAACGACCTGTTCACCATAACTGGGAGTGTCTTAGACGGCTTGTCGACTAGCCAGATTGTGCTATCAGACTTTAGCAGTGACAACTCCTACACCTTCATGCGTGATTATTTTGATATCGCTGAAATCACGATTGACGGAGGCAATAACCCCGTTCCCATTCCCGCTGCCTTCTGGCTTCTTGGTACAGGTCTGGTCGGTTTAGTAGGACTTAGGAGAAAGTTTCAGAAGTAACGAAACACATAATTAGTTTATTACGGAAAGGCAGGGTCAAATCGGCGAGCCGATCGCTTAACGTGTTGAAAACAGCATTATCATGATGCAAAAGGCCTCTAATCTCTTTGGATTAGAGGCCTTTTCTTTAAGAAAATTATTTTCCTGATACAGTATATCGTTTAACTATTTATAATTGTGCGATTTTCTTTCACATTGTAACGGTCCATCAACACGTTACGCGATCGGCTCGTCAAATCGGCTCTGCCTTTTTTTAAGTTATAATTGGAAATCAACATTTTGAGTTCCTGCTATTGATGAGGACTCGTAGATCCCGCACTTTCCAATGCCAAATATTTTTTGAAAAACGTTCCATCTAAATTCATCAAGTTCTTCCTGAAAGTGTTGAGCCGGGTGTTCTCATGCTTTAGGTAGATTTCAAATGCAAACTTGATTATTACGATTCTTTAGAAGAATCCCATAATGTATAACCTGTCTCAGGAGGACCAATGAATACTCAAAAAAAACGTCTTCTCTTTGTTTGCGTAGAAAACTCGAATCGAAGCCAAATGGCAGAAGCCTTTGCTCGAATCCTCGCTGGCGATTCGATTGAGGCTTACAGCGCAGGATCAAGGCCATCTGGAATCGTTAATCCAAAGGCAATTGAGGCAATGCGTGAGGTTGGGTACGATCTGTCACTACATAAGTCAAAAGCGCTATCTAATCTACCGGAAATGGAGTATGACTTTGTCGCCACAATGGGTTGCGGCGATGAGTGTCCTTTGATTCGGGCTCGCATAAGAGAGGACTGGTCAATCCCTGATCCAAAGAATATGAATGCAGCAGAGTTTCGTGAGGTTCGGAATGTGATACGGGACAAGGTTCGTGCGGCTTTGGAGCAAATAGGCGTTTTATAATACAAAATAGTTCATAAAGGTCAAGTTGACTGGGTGTCGGACAAAATGATAGGTTCCGATCCTGTTTAAATAAGATTATGCAAGGGTAAGGCATTGAAGAGATAACCGACTACCATGATGCCAACACCGACAACACCGATTACTATGGCAATCAAGCGTGGCTTCAGCACGTTACGCAGAATTATAAATTCAGGCAGCGAAAGAGCAATTACGGCCATCATAAAAGCTAACACTGTGCCGAGTGCAGCACCTTTGCCAAGTAGAGCTTGAACAATTGGAATGATCCCAGCTGCATTAGAATACATGGGAATCCCAAGTAGAACCGAAACAGGAACTGCCCACCACTGCTTTCCCATAAAACTTGCCATGAAACCTTCTGGAACGTAACCATGAATACCTGCACCCACTGCAATTCCGGCAATAACGTAAGGCCAGACTTTGCTTAAGATTTCTCGTACAGCGTCTTGTCCATACCTTATCCTCATTACAGCTGATAATTTTTGATCATCATCCTCCGCTATTCCTACCGGCATATCATAAACCCAATTTTCAACGTACTTCTCCATACTAAGTTTGCCGATTACCCAACCAGATATAATGGCAATAAGCAAACCGGTGCTCAAATAGATAGCTGCCACTTGCCAACCGAAAAGCCCATAGAGAAGTACTAACGCAATTTCATTGATCATTGGAGCGGAAATCAAAAAAGAAAGGGTGATACCGAGTGGGACGCCAGTAGTAACGAAGCCGATGAACAAAGGCACGGCAGAGCAGGAGCAGAAAGGAGTTACGATGCCGAGTGCTCCGGCCAGGATGTTGCCGAACAATTCTCGCTTTCCAGCCAGCACCTTGCGCGTATGCTCAGGGGTAAAAAAAGAACGAATTATACCTACACCGAATACTACGAGCGTAAGAAGCATTAAAACTTTCGGGGCCTCAAATATAAAAAATTCCACAGCCGATGCGAGATGGGTCTGTCTCGACAGCCCCAACACAGAATAAGTCAACCAACTGGCTATTGGTATAAGAAAGTGATAGAGGATACCCCAAAAAATCAAAGCTGGTATGAGGAAGGAGAGAGACCGCCATAAACTACTGTTAGGTTTTTCTTCCTTCAGAGATGAAGCTGAAGAAGAACAATCACAAGTTTTATTTATTATTGTATTCACTTTAAATTCTCCTCGGCTGATTAAATTCCTTCCCTAATGAGAGCTTTGATGGTCTCAAAGCTTGGCAGAGGCTTTCCAGAATATTTGAGTTTTCCATTGATCACAAGACCGGGTGTTGAAATGGTATACTTCATGATTTCCTGCATATTGGAAACATTTGTAATTTCTGCCTCTATGCCCAATTCTTTTATTGCTTTCCTTGCCATTTCTTCCACCTTGTGGCAATTGGTACATCCAGGTCCTAGTATCTTGATTTCCATAGTTGCTACCTCCTTGATAAAAGCTCGTATTAGTGATGGCAAGTTGGCAAAAATACCAATGATTGCCGATAAAAATTATTGTTTGCATAAACAAACTTCATGCTTTTTGACCTTGCTTTCAATTACAGCCGTAACACAGGTAAAAAAATCAGTTATGCATGGAACATCCAGCGTATAGATCATATCCATTCCTTCTTTCCGCGAGGAAACGATACCGGCTTCCTTCAAAACGAGCAGATGTTTTGAAACCGTGGATTTATCTAGTTTAAATAGTTGAAATAGCTCTGAAAAAGAGCATGAGCCATTTTTTAAAACATCGATAATCATCAGCCGGACAGGATGTGCCATGGCCTTAATGATTTTTGCTCTTATTTCTGCTTCAAGAAATGTAATCATAATTAATCACCACCTGTTTGCTAATATGCCAACAAACCAATAAAAGTCAAGAAAACGATTTGACCATTGGGCAACGGTTTTGGAATCAATAATCTTGAATTTCATTCCTAGTATCCTCACCTTTCAATCAGAAAATTAATTTCAATTTTGAAAAAGCTGTAAACTAACTTTGAATGAATAATCTATAATGTTGATTAGCAATGAATGATGCGGACTTGTAGATACCGTTCTTGTCAAACCAAAATTGGCTGAAAGTTTGGATCATATTTCTTCCCAGATTTCAGGACGCCGAAAATAACATGAACCAGTTTTCGCATAATAGCGCAGACAATAACTTTTCCGTTCTTGCCTTTATCTTTCAGGCGGTTATAGAAATCAATCATGACAGGATTACATTGAATAGAAACCAAGGCCGGCATGTACAGGGCTTTCCTGAGCCGGGCATTTCCAATTTTGGATAATCTTGGTTTCCCCTTGATAGACGATCCGGACAGCTTCTCGCGTGGTGCCAATCCGATGAAGGCGACCATTTGACGGACATGGCTGAATTTATCCAGATCATCCAATTCTGCTATGATTCGAGGGATCGTTGCTTTGCCCAAGGCGGGAATAGATTTCAACAATTCCTCCTTCTCTTTGAGATGTGGATTTTTCTTTATCAACTCGTCAATTTGCTTCCGAATTTTTTCAATTTCCTGATCCAGATAAGCAATATGCTCTTTGATCAAAGACGTGACAGATTCATGCGCTGTGCTGATCCGATTCTTCTCCTGACTGCGCATGTCAATCAGGCTATCAACCCGTCTGACCAGGGCTTTCAAGGATCGAATTTCCGGTAAAGGCGGAATCCACTCCCTGGGCTTCATCGCCAGACAGAACCGGGCAATCAGCGCGGCGTCCATTTTATCTGTTTTTGTACGAATCATTTCACTCTGGGCAAAGCCTTTGATTCGGGCAGGATTGACAATGCTGACGATGTGACCGGCGTCATGAAGATAGACCGCTAAATCATCTCCGCAGCTGCCAGTGGCTTCCAGGCAGGCATGGACTTTTTCAACCCCCTGTTTCTCAAGCCATAGAGTCAGTGCCTCAAACCCTTCTAACGAATTTTTACAGGTTTTATGCTTGGATTTCCCATCGATAAGAAGGGCAGCATCAAATTTCTGTTTGGCCAGATCTATTCCAAGAACTACAGATAATGGCATAAATATAACCTCTTGTAATGATAACTGTGACCATTGGTAAAAGAGCTTCGTTCGAATCCATCTTGCAAGTACAAACTCATTCCCATTTGAGAAGGTTTCTGATACCGTCCGAGTTACAGAACAAAGCTGTGAGAGAAGGATCTACTCTACGAACCATGCTCATAGGCATTAGATGAAACACAGATTCTCTCCTCCCATTTTATCCCTGTTCACTGGGTTTGGTTCCTAACATTGATTGATCCATAAGAACACAAGATGAAGTTACTGAAGATCGGAATAAATATAGTCAGAAAAAAATATGTATCAGCCAGATGAAAAAAGTTAATTCTCTACAGTAAGTCTAAATAATTTTATGATGTTATGTGTTTACTCTCTACGATAAAATTAAAAATCATTAATAGTATCAAATTAAAACTTTAAACTCCGGAACCAAAGGCCGCGCGTTCGAATCGCGCATCGCCCACCAAAATCAAGGGGTTACAAAAGGTAATCCCTTTTTTTGTGTCTACTCTTGTCTACGCACATCGCTCGTGTCAACTTCATTTTATACAGAAGATTGATAAAATAGATCCCGTAATGGAAGGCATACACCGGGTTAGCATCGGTGCAAACTTCAACATTTTTATAAATTCCCCGAATCGTACTCCACCCGTAGGATCGGGGTATGGCCCGTAGTTCTTATGCCTTCCGTTGCTCACATCGAGATTGATGCGGCTCAGGATGACAGCATTATTGGCTTTTTGCTTCATGACGAACGCAAAATGCGAGCCATAGAACTTCTCTAAATTTTCCGAAACCTTCAAAAATATATGAAATGTAAGGATGAGAGACTCCTTCCTTGTTGGTTGACATCATAAAATAAAAATTTGGAGGTGTGCTTCATGAAATCTTATCGGAAAGAATTGTGGTTCAATGTTCCTGTCAGAAGAGGGTTTATCAACATTACCGACCAAGTAGAGCAATGCCTGAAAGAAAGCGGTGTGTCTGAAGGCCTTATACTTGTTAACGCAATGCATATAACAGCCTCAATCTTCATAAATGACGATGAGCCTGGTTTGCATCAGGATTATGAAAAATGGCTGGAAAATCTCGCACCGCATGAACCAATTTCAAGATACCAGCACAACCGGACAGGTGAAGACAACGGAGACACTCATTTGAAGCGGCAAATCATGGGAAGAGAGGTTGTTGTTGCTATCACTGATGGTAAACTTGATTTTGGGCCTTGGGAACAGATATTCTACGGTGAATTTGATGGACGGAGAACAAAGAGAGTGCTTGTAAAGATCATTGGAGAATGACATTTTTTAAAATGGATCATTATGAACGGAATGAAGGGGTTTGGCAATGCTGAGAACGGTTACGGCAACGCTCTTGCCAACCGTATTGCCGGGAACAGCAATGAGATATTGTCAAATGTTGTGGATGATATTTTTTCTCAGCGTATCCATCCCAGCCATAATTAAGCAGCCTCTTTCATGATTATGCCATCCACAAATCAGATACCTTCAATGACTTTACCGATGAGTTGATGTCCCCTGATTTTCTGCCAGGTTTTTTCCGCTTCCATCGCCAGTTTGAAAACCATGGTCAGCGTTGCCAATCTTGAGCCGCAGCCTTTTGTCCGATTTGTGCGGAGCCTGACCGTGGCAAAAGTCGATTCAATAGGATTGGTTGACCGGATATGACGCCAGTGTTCCGCGGGAAAATCATAAAACGCAAAGAGAATGTCCTTATCCTTCTCCAAACAGTTGCAGGCCTTTTCATATTTTGCCTGGTATTGAGACAGGAAGTGGTTGTAGGCCTTGAAGGCTTCCTCCTTGGTCGGCGCCATGTACATGTCCCGGATATGCGCCTTGGCTCTCGGTTGGACGCTTTTCGGCATCTTATCCAGAATATTAGCCGTTTTATGAACCCAGCAACGCTGCTCTATCGTTTCTGGAAATTCCTCCCGCAGGGCTGCCCAGAATCCCAGGCTGCCGTCACCAAGCGCCAACTTGGGACCTGCTTTGAGCCCCCTGTACTTGAGATCGCGCAGCATCTCCTGCCAAGCCTGTTTGCTTTCCCTATAGCCATCGAGAATGGAGACGAGTTCTTTCTTCCCGTTTTCCAATGTCCCCATAATGATCAGGATGCATTGCCGCTTATTCTCGGCATCTTCCAAACGAACGTTGAAGTAAATGCCGTCTGCCCAGAAATACACATACCTCTTGCCGGAAAGATCACGTCCGGCCCACTCCTGATAATCCCGCTCCCAGAGCCTCTTCAACCGGACGATATTGGTGGCGGAAAGCCCCGATGCATTCTTCCCCAATATGGATTCCAGCACCTTGCTGAAATCTCCTGTGGAGATCCCCTTAAGATATAGGGCCGGAATTAAGGCATCAACTGAAGGAATCCGACACATATATCTTGGCAGAATATTGCTGGTAAAATGCAGGCCGTCTCTTTTGTCATGAATCCGGGGCTGTTTTAACCTCAGGGGGCCAATACCCGTTACAATCTCTCTTGCCGGCAAGGAACCGTTTCTCACGACCAACCGTCTATTACGTGAGTCTTTTTCATGCTTGAAGCGCTCAATATACTCGGTGACTTCGTTCTCGATCGCCGCCTGCAACATTCGGCAGGCTCCTTCTCGGATAATCAGCTCCAAGGCACTCTTTGCTTCTTCTTTAACTTGCTTTTCCCAATAATCGCGGTCATTATTCTCCATGGGCGTATCCTTTCCTCCCCCTCTCCTAAGGGGGCACGTTATGGGTTTAAACGTTTGGAGGATACGCCTTCTTTCTATCCTGTCCACAACTTTGGGTTATATCTCAACAGCAATGACAACACCCTTTACGGTCATGATGGCGATGACATACTGGATGGCGGGGCGGGTAATGACATCATGACAGGCCTGGGGATAATGACGGGAGTTCTGACAACCGGTGCATTCCAGAGTGGAACTGTTGATTTTGCCACGGAATCGGATGACCGGATCATCTACAATACCTCGACAGGTGCGCTTTTTTACGATAAGGATGGAACAGGTTCCACAGAAGCATTACAAATTGCCGTCATTCGCGACACAAGCCACCCTGTGCTGACAAATGCTGACTGTATGGTGATCTAAATGTCAGTCAACGCTTCTGCGTAGAACAAGTGGTTCAACAGTGCATTTGGAATTGGTTGTTTTTACATATTTTCATGGAACTTCTGAAAAGTCAGACGGCAAGTGGGGAAAGCAGACATCAACCTGCCGAGTCGTAAGAAAACAGTTTATTCGAATCAAGTCATGAAGGAGGATTTTTTGGGTTTACAACAGCGTCTTGACCATCTGCGGCTTCTGCTCGCGCATGTACGAGAACGTCTCGGCCTCGGCTTCGGCTTCGTGCTGTGGGACGGTTCTCACGTTCCGAACGATTATTCCGCGGATTCCTTTGCAATAAGCATAGCTGACGAGGGTGTGGTGGCGGCGCTCATCCGGCGGCCCGCAATAGAAACGCTGGCCAATTTATGGGTGGCGCGGCGTATCGACCTCGTCAATGGCACGATATTCGACCTAATCCAGCAGCGGCCGAAGGTGCACACCAAGCAGTTCATCCGGACGTTGGATAAGTGGCTGGTGTTGCAGGTCGCATCCAAGTTCCTGCTGGTGCCACGCGGCGATCCGTGGCCTCTCGAGCACCAGCCGAACGAGCGTCCGAGCAGCGGCAGCCCCGCGGAGAACAAGGAAAACATTTCCTATCACTACGATGTGTCAAATGCGTTCTACGCCCTATGGCTCGACAGCGAGATGGTTTACAGCTGCGCGTACTGCACCGACTGGGACAACGGTATCGACCGGATGCAGCAGGACAAACTGGAGATGATCTGCCGCAAGCTCCGCCTCAAGCAGGGAGAACACTTGCTCGACATGGGCTGCGGCTGGGGTGCGCTTTCATGCTATGCAGCGCAGCACTATGGCGTCACGGCCTATGGAGTCTCCCTTTCGGAACAGCAGGTCGCTTATGGGCAGAAGAAGGTAAGGCAACTGGGCCTGGAGGGGCGGGTCAAGATCGAGCTCAAGGACTATTCCACCGTCGAGGGCAAGTTCGACAAAGTCACGTCGATCGGCTTCCATGAGCACATCGGCATCGACAACTATCCCACCTACTACGCCACTGTGAAGCGTGTGCTCAAACGTGACGGCCTGTTTCTGCATCATGCCATCACCCGCCCGGCCAAGAAAGACATGCGCACCTTCCGCCACAAGCGTCCCGAGTTTGCGCTACTCACCAAGCACATCTTCCCCGGCGGCGAACTCGACCACATCGGCAACACGATCACGATGATGGAGCAGTACGGATTCGAGGTGCACGACGTGGAGAACTGGCGCGAGCATTATCAACGTACGTGCCGGCATTGGCACGATCGACTGCTTGCCAACTATGATGCTGCTGTCGCGGAAGTCGGTGAGCCGAAGACGCGTCTGTGGCTCATCTATCTCGCCGCCTGTTCAATCGCCTTCGAGCGTAACAGCGTGTTCCTGTACCAAACGCTCGCCTCCAAGCGCCGCAGTGGCCCTTCTGGCCTACCGCCTACCAGAGCGGATCTGTATTGATCATGGCGATCGGGCGGAGCTATCTGGATTCCGGTGTTAAAAATAATCCTTTAAATATAAAACGGATGGTTGAAAAAGGAAGATGTTTGCAGAGAAAGACCCAATAATTCAAGATGTTATTGACGTATATCCACAGGTCTTGTTGATAACTTCATCGATCTTTGTGGAAAGAGGTTCCGAACTGTTAAAAATTAAATGTGGTTTTATAGATTGCCAACTTTTTAGGCAACATTAATAAGAAAGAATACGATAATCCAGAATTAAAACAATACGGCTTGGTTACGGAAAATATCCCATAAGTAAACTGGTACAAATGTTTTTCCAATAAACTAAGTCCCGAAATTTATGCCATACTTAATGCTATTAAGGATTTAAAGCGTGTGTGGAGGACTATCTGAGGGACAATGAAGACGGCCTTCAAAGATGGGCGAAAAAGCTAAAGAGTGAAGACTATTGCCAAAAATTAACGATTCCCGGTTTTTTCCGGAATTGACTCTATTGGCCGGAAACCGAAAAGGGAAAAGAGATCGATCCGGATTCCGTCAAACGCGAGAGGATCTTGGTGCGGATCATGTTCTTCATCCGGTTCTTGACCGCGACCCTGCTTTTGGGATGAAAGGAAAAAGTCATGTTACTCAATGATGTTACCAGGGTTGTTTGGCCTATGACTTCTACCTCCACGTTTGGTTTCTGGAAGATGGAAAACAATACCTTGGGGAGGGATGCAAGCAACAGCCGGGAATCGAGGAGCAGTTCGAAGTTTTCATTGCCTTTTATGTTCAGCGTCCCCTGAATGCGGGATGCCCCCAGAGGCTGACCGTCGATGTAGGTGTTGAAGGTGGTGTTTTCCACCGAGCAGCCGAAGGCGTTGGGATTGTGGAAAAGGGTCCGGACCCGAAGCGTGACATTTTCTTTATTGATGTCTAAGAGTTCGACATCAGAGATCTTTATAAACTCCGGTTTGCTGATTATCTGCTGAGGAGAACAGGCAAATAGACCCCAGAAGATGAGCCACAAAACAAGAAGCAGTCGCGCGTTTTTCATGTTATCTTAATCTTATACCCCTTTGCCTATGGCTCATTACCTGATCTCCCCCTGGGTGTCAAGAGTGGCCACAACCAGGGATTTGTAGCTTCGAACAATAACTCGATATTGATTAAACGCTGGCAAACTGGTAACTAATCGTTCTATCTCGCATCTCACCTCAACTTTCTGAGCAGGAGCGGATAGATGCGGAAGCCAGCCCCGGAAAGGAATGAGAAATGAATAACGACACATTTCGGAAAGAGTTGCACCGGTTTGCAGATTGGATCGCGGATTACTACGAAAAAGTGGACGGCTATCCCGTAAAATCGCAGGTTCAGCCGCGGGAAATATTTTCACAATTGAGCAGAATGGACTGCTTCGAGGAGGCGGAAACGGAGACGCTGCTTGCAGACTTCGAGCGTATCCTCCTTCCCGGAATCACGCATTGGCAGAGCCCGAACTTCTATGCCTATTTCCCCGCAAACACCAGCCCTCCGTCGATCCTGGCAGAGATGCTTACCGCTGCGCTTGCCCAGCAATGCATGATTTGGGAAACGTCCCCCGCAGCGACTGAACTTGAGGAATATGTCATGTCGCAACTCCGTGACCTGATCGGACTGCCGGAAACATTTACCGGGGTGATTCAGGACAGTGCTTCAACGGCCACTTTGACAGCGATGCTCATGGCGCGCGAACGGGCATCAAACTACAGCATCAACGATAGAGGCTTTTCCGGCGAACGGTTCCGGCTCTACTGTTCCCAAGAGGCGCATTCGTCCATCGAGAAGGGCGTGAAGATCGCAGGATTCGGCAAAGAAAACCTGGTGAAGATCCCCGTGGACGGGGATTTTGCCATGATTCCCGGCGAACTGGAGGCCAGGATTCAGAAGGACCTGCAAGCCGGCTTTCTTCCTCTGGCCGTGGTATCGGCCATGGGGACGACTGGCTCGACGGCATTCGACCCCATTCGAGAGATTGCCGGTATTGCTTCCAGATACAGGCTATTCCATCATGTGGATGGCGCAATGGCCGGCACGGCGTTGATTCTTCCCGAAATACGCCATCTGGCCGATGGCCTGGAACTTGCCGATTCCTTTGTTTTCAATCCCCATAAGTGGATGTTCACCAATTTCGATTGCTCCGCCTTCTACGTCAAAGATCCTGAGGCGTTGATCCGTACGTTTTCGATTACCCCCGAATATCTCAAAACAAAGCGGGATGAGGAGGTGAATAACTACCGCGATTGGGGCATCCCTCTGGGCAGGAGATTCCGGGCCTTGAAGCTGTGGTTTGTCCTTCGCAATTACGGAAAAGCCGGATTGCAGGCTAAGATTCGGGAGCATCTGCGGCTGGCGCGGCTTTTTGCCGAAAAACTGGGCAGTCGGAAAGATTTCCGGTTGCTTGCTCCCGTTGCGCTCAATACGGTTTGCTTCCACTACGAGCCGTCCAACTATGCAGGTGATCTCAATGAATTGAACGCCGGACTGCTCGACCGTCTGAACAGTTCGGGAAAACTCTATCTGACCCACACGAAACTCCGGGATCAGTTTGCTCTGCGGCTGGTTGTGGCGCAGACCGATACAACGGAGAGGCATATCAGGGAAGCTTTTGATTTTATCGTGAAGACGGCTGAAGAGATTGGACAGGAATAGTATTACGAGTATTTCGGAGGTTCTTCCCCATGAGCTTTACAGCCAAAAATAGAGCTGTTCTGATAAGATCAGGTAAGATTCTCTTGTTCTGTGCTGCCATACTGGCGACTACGAAACTCACCCTTCAATTCGACGCACTAACCAGTCAGCCGACAGCAGCATTCGGTTTTATCATTATCGTGCTGCTTTCTGCATACTTCGGAGATCTGATCGTAGCCATCAGCACATCACTTGTGGCTACGCTTTGTTTTGACTATTTCTACCTTGCTCCTGTTGGAACCTTCAATGTCTATGCATTCCCCGACTGGATTTCGCTGGTGGCTTTCCTTCTGGCGACTGTGATCATCAGCCGGCTTACTGCATCTGCATCTGAAAGCAAGACAAACGCAACTGAACTCAATGAAACGGTGTTGCAGCTGGAACAATTTGGGGAATGGCTCTCATCCATACCGGATGACCAGCTTGCACTGCCGCTGATTGCCAAAGGCGTCATGGATATCTTTTCCTTGGATTTCTGTTCCATCTATATCCATGGTGAAGGGAAATGGAAACATTCCATTGGGATTGCAGCGTCTCCGGTCTTTCAGGAGATTGAGAGAAAGTTGAGCCTCTTCGAAGATCACCCCAAAAGCCTCATTGAACTGGCAACCGAGAACATACCGGGCGTTCGATATATGCCCCTTGTCAAGGGGAAGATACCACCCGTCGTATTGGTCGTTAAGGGCCATGCTCTCCCTACGAATGCCATAGGAGCCGTCGCAAGGATGATCAGTCTCCGCCTGGGCCTGGCAATTTAGCGACCGAAGAACAATGAGAGACTGTATATTCCACCGCTATATCAAACGGCGACTTTTGTTTGCAGGAGAGTTTCAGCTTTAGGCATGCAAGGCACTTTATGGATGATATCCTCGGCGATCTTTTTCAGCCTCATGTCGGTATTGGTGCGAATCGCCGCTGAAAAATATGGGATCAGTGCCTGGAAGACATCGGAAATTCGTTTTGTTATGGGCATCGTGATCATCCTGGTCATCTCGATCTGGATGCGGGATCCCCTGCGTTTTGTAAACCGTCCCTGGCTCTTGTCTCGCGGGCTGTTCGGTGGTGCTGCCGTCTGTATCTACTTTTATGCCATCACACAGATCGGTATCGCCAAAGCGACAATCTACACCTACACTTATCCCATCTGGGCGGGGCTCCTTTCCCCCATTTTATTGAAAGATCAAATGAGACCGGGGGTATGGATGGCCATATTGGCTGCCTTCGGCGGACTCTACTTGATCATTGTTCCATCACAGGGTCTGGGAGCAACTTCATGGATGGATCTCTTCGCGCTCTCAGGCGGCATCCTATCCGGCTGGGCAATTCTCTCCGTCAAGAAACTTCACGAAACGGATACCTCACGGGCCATTCTTTTTTCCCAATGTTTTTTCGGCTTGATTATCGTTGTCGCGCCGGCGCAGATCGAGGGTTATTCTTTTTCCCCCGTATCCTGGATTACCCTGCTTGCGATTGGAATTGTTGCCACGATTGCCCAGTTACAGATGACCTATGCCTACAAATTCATCAATGCAACGGAGGGGTCGTTACTGAGCATGCTCAATCCCGTGATCAATGTCCTGCTGGGAATGATTTTCTTTCATGAACCACTGACTTTGCGATCTATCCTGGGCTGCACGATCATTCTGATCAGTTGCACTTACGCGGCCATGTTTCAGCATGTTGCCGAAGACATTAGAAGATGAAAATACAATTGATCCTGTCCCTGTAAGCAGGAGATGATCCTGTCATTCATGATGGGGAATTCGAGCAGTGCCTGGTGAACAAAAAAGGCAGGATCTTTCCTGATCCTGCCTTTTTTATTGAGTTAAACGACGCTGTTCCTCGAAGCTGTTTTCCCGAATAACCTATCCCGTTTATTTATTTGCTGAATTTCCTCCTCAGGCCCGCAAGACCCAAAAGCCCTGGAGCGAAAAGGAGAAGAGATGCGGGAAGAGGGACTGCATCCACTCTCACATAATCAAGGGTAGGCCCTTGATATATGGAACCGGTATAGGTGCTGGTAAAGGTGAGGTAGGACCAATCAGAGTCCGCGACAAAGGTGAAAGACTTGTTTTCCCATGAGAGGGGCATAGCTGCATAATAACTTGGTTCAGTGACCAGATGAGAGAAAGTCTGGGGGGTGCCGCCGTTGACGGATACGTCCATGGTCATGGTTTGTCCGTACTGTCCAGAAGGGTTGCCCGCCATCGCAAACTGAACGATATAGGTCTGTCCGGGGGTCGTGCTGAAAGCGTCACTCCGGATCTCACCAACGGAAGAGCCATTCATGTCAAGGCTGAATTGGCCATCAGCGGCTTGCCACCAGTTACCGGAGGGGGCATAGGACACATCGATCGACCCTTTGGTGACCGTCCATCCTGTGAAGGAATAGGTTGCCCACACAGGTCCGGCCCAATTGCTGAACCCCGTTTCGAAGCTTCCATTCACAATCATGTTTGCAAAAGACAAGGATGGAGCGATACATGCCAGTGCTACCAATGCAAGCAAAAAAAGCTTCTTCATAAATGTTCCCCCTTTGTGTTTTAAAAAGTCTGTCTGACCTGCCTGCCGGCTTTCGAAATTCTCAGCTCCTTGAATTCCAGCGCTCTGGTCTAACAATGGTTGCTTTTTCAGTATTTATTACTTGACTTTAAGACGCAATGTATCGATAAATTTGATGATAGAAAAAATTACCAATAAGTCAATACATTGAACTTGGTATTTTATTTAAGGATAAGGTGTAAGGCAATCCATTAATCTTCAATCTTAATCTTGCAAGGTTTGAGCGCATTTCTTAGATGAAAGGATGAGTCAGAATGAACGATGTCATTGGTGTTGCGTGGTTCAGGGATGAGCTTACATACCGTGAAGCGCTGGAGATCTTTACCGATCCTGAAAATATGCCCGCTACTTTTGAAAAGTGGAAAGCGCTTGTCGGAAGGCAGTGCGAATTGATTAAGAATGGCGGCAATATCGCGATTCGCGCAGACATCAATCCGGAAACCTTTTCCGCATGGTGCAATGCGCATGGATTCAAGGCTGATGCCTGGGGAAGAACGGCGTTTGCCAACCATGTCGCACTTGAGTATCAGAAGACCGGTAAAGGAACGATTATCGAATAGCCCGTGAAGTCTGTTCCGTTCAGGCCTCGCCGGCCACTTTGCGCAGTTCGGCAAGGAGGTTGTCCTCTATTTCGATAAGGCCGGATTCCCGACACTGCCTGGCCAGACGGCTTTCTTTTTCTCCCGGCATGAGTATCTCGTCCACCCCGGGCAGTTTCTTCGTGGACTTGACTTTTTGGATGATCTCCGAAACATGACTGACAAGGGTGTCGCGTTCCGTCAGGAGTTCCGGATCAATGGCAAAAATCAAATGCCCCCAGTTGCCTTTGCTGTCGCCGATGCCACAGAAGGCGGCGCCAACCAGCGGTCCCGCAAGTATCTCGCCGATCAGAGCCAGACCGGATCCTTTATAACTCCGGTCAAAGGAACGAATCGCGCCCGCAATGGCCTTTTGCGGATCTGTTGTCGGATTACCCTCGTTATCATAGGCAAAATCAGCCGGAATGCTTCTGCCTGCCGTCTGGGCTTCAACCAGTCCAAAATAGGACGTCGCCGCGGTCGACATATCGAGCACGATGGGGTCCTGGTCGCTGGGGATGGCGATGGCCAAAGGGTTGGTCCCGAAGACAGGCTCATATGATCCATAAACGGCAACTCTCTGTGGTGAGCGGCCGAAGCAAAGCCGATCAGCCCCTCTGCTGCCAGGCGGGAAGCATAGTAACCGATGGCTCCGGAAGAGGTGTTGGTGTTGAATGTCCCCGCAATGGCAAACCCGCTTTTCTTTGCCTTTTCTTTCACAATTTCCACGGCCCTTCCGACAACCAGCATGGCGTGGTTTTTGTTGCCGTTGATCCGTGCAGAAATCGGGGTTTCCTTTTCGATGACGATTTCCCCTGCCTGCGGGTCTTTGGGAATGCCCTTGTCGATCAGTTTAACAACTCCCTGATTGTTGACCCGCAGTTGGGCGTAAAGCATTACATCGGCAATGACCTGAACTTCTTCATCGGTGTAACCGTATTTCTTCACTGCCCTGCGCGTCAGTTCCTCAAGTTCTTTAAGCGATATCTTCATTCTTCTCTCCTGAAAGAGCTTGTCCGATTCCGGAGCCCAAAGGCCAGGCGATCTAATATCATGAATGGTTTTGCCTATCGTCTGTTGATCAACCCACCAATTGAACTCACTGCGGACAACAAGGTGTCATTTAGAAAGGGCGCAATTTAAGAGGTGAAATGGCTGAGGGGCAAGGACTCGAACCTCGATTATCAGGGCCAGAACCTGGTGTCCTACCTTTAGACGACCCCTCAGTGTAAAAACGCTAATGTCTAGCTCCTTTTGTCGTAAAGGCAATGATCCTGCCATTCTATTGTGCGAAAATCGCTTAAATATACAATAGGTTACATGGTTGTATCCATCGAAAATCGATACATAATTGTCCGTTGTGGAAAAAATCGTACATAAATGTATTGATGATAGAAGAAAAGGCAGGAAATCAATAACGGATGAACCATTCATCGAGATGACCTGCATAGATGAGAATAAAAACTCTGCCTTGTCGTGTTTTGACTTTGTAATAATCCATTACAGGTCGCTCTGGTTCTCTCCCTCCTTCATACCAGCGATCCAGAATTTCCGTGATTTCCCAATGGTTTCCCTGAAACGCAAAAGAAAGGGGATATTCATTAACCTTGTAACCGCTGCGGCATTGCACTTGGATTTTTTCGTATTCCATATCCTGCTTCCCAGGCGGAAATAATTCTTCTTCCCACCATCAACGACCGATATTTGTATCCATCCGGTTAATGAAGAGTTATAATTCCTGCTCAGAAAAATTTCTGCGAGTCGGAAGTTTAAAATTATAAAACATGACTCTTGAAATATCATTCAAATTCATGCGGGGAAAGTGATTGACATCCAAATGAAACTTTTCTACAAAAATTTCTTAAAAATCAATGTCTTATTAAAAAAGATGAACGGAACGGGAAAAGTGCACCTTGATTTGAATATAATGACGGAGGTATCTGAAAATGGCTGAATCCCCTCTTCATGTGTGGCTGGAACAGGGCGAACAGTTGTTGCGCCTGCGCCTTTTTCGACCCAAGGCAAATATTATCGATGCCGCCATGATTGCGGCTTTGAAAGACGCTTTCGACAAGAATCTTTCCAATACCCGACTTCGCGCGGTGCTGCTTGATGCGGAAGGGCCGCATTTCAGTTTCGGCGCCAGTGTGGAGGAGCACCTGCCGGAAGCTTGTGCGGAGATGCTCTCTTCGATGCATTCTTTGATCTGGCAGATGTTGGAATACGAAGTGCCCATTCTGGTAGCGGTACACGGCCAATGCCTGGGGGGCGGACTGGAGGTTGCGGCGGCGGGCCATATGATCTTCGCTGCTCCAAATGCGTCGCTGGGGCAGCCCGAAGTAAGGCTGGGCGTGTTTGCTCCCCCTGCCTCCTGTCTGTTGCCGGAAAAAATCGGTCAATCCCGGGCCGAAGATCTTCTCTTTTCCGGTCGTAGCATTGATGCGGAGGAGGCGTATCGCATCGGTCTGGTGACCCGCGTGGCTGAAGATCCCCAACAGGCAGCGCTGGACTATTTCCAGGACTTTCTGGCCCCGCTCAGTGCCAGTACCGTGAGGTTTGCCGTTCGGGCAGCCCGCGTAACGGTCAATGAGCGCATAAAAATCAAGCTGGACGCGGTCAAAAAGATGTATCTCGAAGATCTGATGGCGGGCCATGATGCAGTGGAAGGGCTAAATGCCTTTCTGGAAAAGCGTCCTGCCGTTTGGGACGATCGTTAACTCGAATGCCGAAAAGGGGAGAGTTATGCAACTCGATGAGAATGCTCTGCTTGTTCTCAGAGAGCGATACCTCCTTAAGGACGAAGCGGGAAACCTGCTGGAGACGCCCGATAAACTCTTCCGCCGGGTCGCTTCCGCCGTTTCCCGGGGTGAGGACAACGACCGGGAGGGTCGCCGGGAGGAGATGAACGAGGCCTTCTATCAAGTGATGGCCAATCTGGAATTTCTTCCCAACTCTCCGACCCTCATGAATGCAGGTCATCCTTCCGGCCAGTTGGCCGCCTGTTTTGTCCTGCCCGTCGAGGACTCCCTCGATTCTATTTTTGAGTCCGTGAAGCTCACTGCGAAAATTCATCAGACAGGGGGTGGAACGGGATTTTCTTTCTCCCGCCTGCGGCCGAAAAACGATTTTGTCCGGTCGAGCCGGGGAGTGGCCAGCGGTCCGGTTTCCTTTATCCGCGTCTTCAACTGTGCGACTGAGGCGGTCAAGCAGGGCGGTGCCCGGCGCGGCGCCAACATGGGCATCCTGCGGATCGATCACCCGGACATTGAGGAATTCGTCTCGGTCAAGAGGGACCCGGCGGAACTGACCAATTTCAACCTCTCCGTCGCTTTTACCGATAATTTCATGTACGCCTATGAGGAAGACGGAGACTTTCCCCTCATCAACCCGAGGACGAAAAAGGTGGCCAGGACAGTCAAAGCGCGAAGGCTGCTGCGGCTGATCGCCGAATCGGTCTGGGCTTCCGGGGAGCCGGGAGCGATTTTTCTTGATGCCGTCAACCGGGCAAACCCGACGCCCTCTCTCGGAGAGATCGAAGCAACCAACCCCTGCGGTGAACAGCCCCTCCTTCCCTACGAATCCTGCTGCCTCGGCTCGATCAACCTTTCCCGGCTCGTCAAGGCTGGTAAGATAAACTGGGCAAGGCTTTCCGAGTTGACGCATCTGGGCGTCCGTTTTCTCGATGATGTGATTGATGTCGGGACTTACCCTTCAGGTGAGATCCGGGATCAGACCCGGGGAAACCGCAAAGTCGGACTCGGGATTATGGGATTTGCGCACCTCCTGATCCGGCTCGGCATTCCCTACGATTCTCCCGATGCGGTCCGCACCGGCGAAAAAGTCATGCGGTTTATTGAAAAGGAATCGAAGATCGCCTCGAACCGGTTGGCGGAAAGGCGCGGTCCTTTCCCCAACTTCAAGGGCAGTGTCTGGGATGGGAAGAACCTCCTGCAGCGAAACGCAACCACCACGACCATCGCCCCCACCGGCACTTTGAGCCTTCTTGCGGGAACCTCCAGCGGCATCGAACCGATCTTTGACATTCGCTACAAGAGAATATTGCTCGGCGGAATCGAAGTTGAGGTGGAAGATCCGCTCTGGCGGGAGGTCAAGGGGAGGGCGGATGCGGAGGAGCAACGACGGCGGCTTTTCCGGAAGGCTTACGAGGTACATCCCCTTGCCCATTTGAACATCCAGAGGACTTTCCAGAATTCCGTCGACAATGCGGTCTCCAAAACCATCAATCTCTCGGAAACCGCCACCGTTGACGACATCCTGCAAATCTATCTGGAGGCCTACCGGATGGGGCTGAAGGGCGTGACCGTCTTCCGGAACAAGAGCCGCGATTATCAGATTCTCTCCTGCGGGACGCAGCAGATCTGTTAGTCTTCGATCCGTGACACGAGGATTTTGTCGACCCGACGGCCGTCCATGTCGACCACTTCGCATCTCAATCCCCGCCATTCGAAGTGCTGCCCTTCCGCGGGAACGGTGCCGATTTTTGCCATGACGAATCCGCCCACGGTGTTCATCCCCATTTGATCCTCTTCGTCAATCTCGCCGACTTCCATGTAATCCATGAATTCATCCAGGGGGAGACTCCCGGCGATGAGCCATGAGCCGTCTTCACGCTCCAGAATTTCCTTCTCTCCTGCGGGGGCGTCTTCAATGTCTTCGAAGACGGAGCGCAGAATATCATCGAAGGTGACCAGACCGAGGACCTCTCCGTATTCATCCACCACGAGGGCGATGTGCATCCCTGATTTTTTGAAGAGTTCCATGACTTTGACTGCCGGGGTCGTCTCGGAGACATAAAGGGGCTTCCGGCATATTTCCTTCAGATTGATGGGCTTTCCCTCCATGGTCAGGGCCAGCAGTTCTTTGGCCCGCATCACGCCGATGACGTTGTCCAGGGAATCCTGAACAATGGGGTAGAAGGAATATTTATGCTCGGCGATCTTCCGCTTTGTCTCCACCTGGCTTTCATTCAGGTCGAGCCAGACAATGTCCGCCCGGTGGGTCATCAGATAGGCCACCTTCCGGTCGGCCAGGCGAAAGACCCGTTCGATCGTGTCCTGCTCGAATTCCTGAAACGTCCCCGCCTGTGTCCCCTGGTCAATGAGCAGCTTGATTTCCTCTTCCGTTACGGTTGGCTCTGTGGAGGGTTTTACATGGAAGAGGTGGAGGATCAGATTGGTCGAACCGCTCAGCAGAAGCACGAGGGGATGGGTCAGCCGGGAAAGGCGTTTGATCGGACCGGCGACGAGACGGGCCAGCTTTTCCGGGTTGTTGAGGGCAAGCCGCTTCGGGACCAGTTCACCGATGACCACGGATAAATACGTGATTGTAACGACAACGACGGCGAAAGCAATCGTCTTGCCGTACGGGGCGAGCAGGGGGAAAACGACAAGGTATTCGGAAAGAATTTTCGCTACCGTTGCGCCGCCATAAGCGCCCGCCAGAATGCCGATAAAGGTGATGCCGATCTGGATGGCGGACAGAAAACTGTCCGGCGACTCGGCGAGTTCCAGAGCGATGCGCGACTTCGTATCGCCTTCTTTCGCCAGTTTTTCCAGCCGTGCCTTTCTTGCTGAAACAAGGGCCAACTCCGATAAGGCGAGCCCCCCGTTCAGGAGAATAAGCAGGCCGATCAGCAGTATCTCAAACCACATTGAATTCATGCAAGACTACCTAAGACAAGATTTGCCGCCTTCTATTTATACCGTTGCAATAGTGGAATGTGCAAACAATTTATTGAAGACAGGGGAGGGGAGCGCCATCCGGGTCGGATGGCGTCCTGAGATTCTCTTATTTGAACAGGGTAACCAGACCGTCATCCAGATCGTACTTGGCGGCAACGATCTTGATCTTTTTCTTTTCCAAAAGGTGCTTGAGGATCGGTGACGATTTCGTCAGGTTGGCGGCGATGTTTTTGGCATTGGCGTCGGTCAGGCACTCAGCAAATGCAGCGGCTTTGCTTTCGGTGCATTTCTTGTCGGTTTTGCAGGCTTCGCAAGCCTTGGTCGCATCCGGGATGGAAGCGGCAATCGTCTTGGCAATGGCATCAATGTTCTTGCTGCCCGTGGATTTGCCCTTGGCCTCGATCGTGGCTTTTACGGCGCCGCAGCGTTCATGACCCAGAACCATGATCAGCGGAGAACCGAGATGCTCCGCGGCGTACTCGATGCTCCCGATGACGACGGGATCAGGGACGTTTCCGGCAACGCGGATGACAAAGATCTCGCCCAATCCCTTGTCAAAGATGATTTCGGGCGGGACGCGGGAGTCGGAGCAGGTGAGGACAATGGCGTAAGGTTTCTGGGAGTGTGCCAGCGCCGCGCGGTGAGCTGGGTCGCAGGTGGACTGGCTGGTCATCTTGTTTTCCACGTAGTGCTTGTTGCCGTCCATCAATCTCTGCAGGGCTTCATCGGCCGAGACGGAGGGGCCGCCTGATGAGGCCAGGGCAATGCCGGTTAAGAGGAAAACGAGGGTCAATCCGAACAGGGTCAACTTTCTTTTCATACGCTTCTCCTTGAATAAAATTATTTTCAGGTCTTTTCCGGCAGGTCCATCATTCATGGGCCTGATCCGTCCTTTCCTGTGACAACCTTTTAAATGACCCAAATTGTATTCAGTGCTGTTGTCGATCAATTCAAATCAGAGCAATCCGAGATTGTTTGCGTTCCTTATACCCGAAAACCCTTCATGATTCATCTTCTAAATTACGGATCGTTTTCACAGCGATCCCTCTGACCAACCCATCTCCAGCACAATCGGATTAAGATCTGTCGATGGGAGGGGGGCGCTTTCAGGGTAGGTCAAGGGCTCCATGTTGACCTCGATCTCTGTGAAAAAAATGTTCTTTAAGCGTCACTACCGATGCTTTAGGTGGAAATTTCTGGTTTTTAAAGGTAGCATTCATCATTCTCTGCAATAAGCAGCGACGCGGAAAATTATTCAAAAGTGGATGAAAGGAGCAGTATGATGAAAAACATAACAATCGGTATTTGTGTGGTTGCGTTACTGCTGTCAGGTTTCCTGTCTCCGGCGTTTGCCGAAAGCCCCAAGGATAAATGTTACTCACCGGAAATGCAGGCGAAGATCGAGGAGGTGAAAAAGGAACTCAAGAAGTTCAATGATGAAAGGGCAACACTCAACAAGAACCTGGAGACCTTTGACGAACTTGACTTTGTCGTGTTCAGCAATCAGGAATGGACACGATTGCATGAAAGCCACTCCGAGGATGTAAAAGTCAACTGGCCTGATGGTCACTATACCACCGGCATCAAGCGACATATTGAAGATCTCAAGGCGATGTTCGTTTATGCGCCTGATACCAGCATCAAGGTTCACCCGGTCAAGTTCGGATCAAACGAATGGACTTCCGTGATTGGCGTAATGACCGGGACCTTCACCAAGCCTATGCCGCTTGGAGATGGGAAGTTCATCCAGCCCACGGGCAAGAAGTTTTCCATAACCATGTGCACCGTGGGGCATTGGAAGGACGGGGTGATGATTGAAGAATGGCTGTTCTGGGATAATGCTACCTACATGAGGCAGATCGGCATCGGGCAATAGATAAGGCTAATGTTGAAGAATAAAAACTTTGTGAACCGATAAATATTTCTGTTTCAAGGCATTAAAAAGTGGACTTGACCCGGGCTGGATGCCTCTGGCCAAAGTCCACTTTTTTTATTCAGTCATTTTATTTCAACCAGTAACCAGGGGTTGATTTTATTTACATGCCGATACGCGGGTAAAGCCAAGTCGTGTTTTGCCCAATTAAAAACCATAGTTTATCAGGAGGTTATTCTTCAAGGTCAGCTTCAGCACTGAAAGTAATATCCACGCATTTGCCCACCATAAAGCCCCCATCTTCAATCCCCACATTCCATGTCATACCGAAATCCTCTCTTTGAATACAGGTTGTGGCATTGATTCCATAAGTCGTATAGGTCTTGTCGTCGTCGATAAAATGGGATGGTCCCACATAGGTAACATCAAAAACAACAGACCTCGTAATCCCGTGTATTGTAAGGTCTCCGACAACTTTTAAGGCATTCATTCCCACGACCTCGACGGCAGTGCTTTTAAAAAGCATCTGGGGATATTTTCCAACGTCAAAGAAATCCGAACTTCGCAAATGGTTGTCCCGCCGCTCTACCCCTGTATAAATGCTGGCGACATCCACTTCAACTTCAACAGACGTATCCTCTGGCTTCGTCGGGTCGAAAAGGATCGTTCCTTTGACTTTCGTAAAAAGGCCGTGAACAATTGTGACCATCATGTGATGAACAGCAAAACCTGCCGAAACATGATCAGGATCGATTTTCCACTTTGCCATTGCCCGCTCCTCTCAAAGATGTTTTTAAAGTTGAAATATTTATAGATATTTCCCTTAAATTTATCAAGGGTAAGAACAGGTTCATTGATATCCAGGGAAAGGTCAGGCGCTAAAGGCTTATTCGTTGAGGAAACATTGCGGGTCTTCGGAGAGATAATTGCCTTTTCCTCTCAAAAGTGAATATTGATAAGCGATTGCCCTGCATCCCCTGCATTGCGCCCAGCGGACACAGGTGCGGCATTTCCCCTGGTATTTCTCCTTGTCCCTCAAGCCATCGAGAACAGGGGACGCAGCCCAGACTGTTCTTAAGTCGTCGGTCAGGATGTTGCCTAAAGGAATATTCAGCCTTCTGCACGGGACGAGCGTTCCATCCGGAAGGATCGTTAGTCCGGAAACGCCGGCAGTGCATCCACCAAAGGCTATGGCACTGTCTTCCGGGGAAACTTTGTCCATTGCCCAGGAATAAACGGGATCACCAGTGACAATATCCAAATCATCAATTTCCAGAGAATGGATCTTATCGTATGCCTCGCGGAGCATCTCTTTGCTCAGCATGCTATCAAGAAGCCCCATGCCTCTACCTGACGGGACAAGCCGTGAGAACCCCAATCTTTGGACGCCGAGGGATGAAGCCAGAACTGCCATCTCTTCAATGTGACCGACATTCAGGGCAGAGAGGGTGAGATTCAGGGTGACCGGCAGGTTCCTGGAAAGCAGGTGTTTTACCCCACGGATTGCGGACTGGAAACTACCTTTTCCTCTGATATGATCATGTACTTTCTCCGGACCTTCCAGGCTCACCTGAACGCCCTTGACCTTCCTTTCGTCCAGCAGGGCGGCGTCTCGCTCATGGACGAGGGTCCCATTCGTGAGAATGTACAGATTAAAGTCATGTTCCCGAAGAGCAGTCAGGATCTCGGAAAGGTCTGAGCGGATAAATGGCTCGCCGCCCGTTATATTGATACTGGTCGCAAAGGGGATTTCATAAAGCTCAGACCATCGGTTGATTGTCTCGGAAAGGATGGCAACGGTTCTCTTGATTTCCTCGATATTCATTTCATGAGTTGGTTTTCCCTCCTGATAGCAATGGAGGCATTTCAGATTGCACCGCTCGGTGAGATGCCACTGGAAGAAAAAATCAAAGGGACTATTTGCCTTCATGTTTCACCCCTGAAATAAAGACGGGCAGACAAAATAAGGACAACTTTGCCTGCCCGTTGCTTTTTTTGTTGCAGACCTGCAACCTGAGCTTCAGCTCTTTCAACTTTTTCACTTGTGGCATTTTTTTGCAGACGAGGTTTCAAGGAGAGTTTTCAGTGATTTCCAGAATTTTGCTTCCTTTTCCAGGGTTCTTTTATCCTGAGCCTTCATTGACATCACCTCCCTTTATTCCATTCAGTTATAATAAAGGATATTTTATAAAGTTTTAGCATAGATTCTGTCGGTGTCAATGATGGATTAATGCGGTAGGGCACGTGCCAAAAAAAATCTTTAATCTCTCAGGGTGAATTCCCCGAAGCTTGCTTCGTTCCTTGATGTTTAGATACCTCGTAGCTTGCTGCGAGGTAGTTTATTACAATCGCGCTTTCTGCAATGCCCGCTTTAAATCAATGATCCGCAAGCTCGTGATGCGGCCTGCGGTGTGTCCCACCCCCACCGTTATTTAGAAGATTCTCAAGGATAAAACAGGCATTTGTTCCTAACTATCTGATTTTTGAGAGCGGAACAGATCCATTGGGGGAAAATTTTTAATTTTTTTTGAAAAAAATATCTTGACCAAAGCTCCATCGTTAGATATAGATTATAAAAATTATAAAGTGATAATGATTCTAATTTGGAAAATCATGCAAGAATATAAATCCATCGGTCTAAAGCTGACCCCGCAGCGTCTGGCTATCCTGGAATACCTGAAGGACAACAGGGAACATCCTTCTGCCGCCGATATCTATGCGGCTGTCTCGGAGAAGTTCCCCACCATGTCTTTCGCCACGGTATACAACACGCTGAAGGCCCTCAAAGACAGAGACCATGTCCTCGAACTGGCCATTGACGGCGGCAAGAAGCGATACGATCCGGACACGGTTCGTCATCATCATCTCATCTGTACAGAGTGCCGAAAGATCGTAGATATTTTTGTGGAGTTCGACTTGAATGTCCCGGAAGCCGAGTTGAATGGTTTCGAAATCAGGGCCAATCATGTCGATTTCTATGGGGTCTGTCCGCAATGCAGGGAGAACGTGGTGATGGGGCGACGGACGATCTCGCGTAAAGTCAGAAAAGTTTAAAAAGAGTGGCCCGCAGCGAAACTGTTTTACGGAGGGCTGTAAAGTCCGGAATGGACGAAACAAGCGGAACCTGCCCCGGGCGCAATACCCGGCGCTTCATTTCAATTCAATCTCAAGTAAGGAGGAATCATCTATGGCATCGTTGAAAGGAACAAAGACGGAACAGAATCTGCTCAAATCCTTTGCAGGGGAATCGCAGGCACGAAACCGTTACACCTACTTCGCGTCGCAGGCCAAGAAGGAAGGCTACGAACAGATTTCCTGCATCTTTTCCGACACGGCGGACAATGAGAAGGAGCACGCAAAGCGTTTTTTCAAATTCCTGGAGGGAGGGATGGTGGAAATCACGGCGTCCTATCCTGCCGGGGTGATCGGCTCTACGGCGGAAAACCTGGCCGCGGCCGCTGCCGGGGAATATGAAGAATGGTCGGATCTCTATCCCGAATTCGCCAAGGTTGCAGAGGAAGAAGGATTTCCGGAAATCGCCACCGTGTGGAGGGAAATTGCCGAGGCCGAGACGGGTCACGAAACCCGTTACCGGAAGCTCCTGGCCAATGTTCAGGGAGGGAAGGTCTTCAAGAAGGATGCCTCCGTAAAGTGGCGATGTCGAAATTGCGGCTATATCAGCGAGGGGGCTGAAGCTCCCGATAAATGCCCGGCCTGTGACCATGAACAGGCCTATCAAGAGCTCTTCGTCGAAAACTATTAAGTCCTATACAGGAACGCCCTCGGCGTGCGACTTCGTGGCCGGTATCTGAACCTGCGGAGCCGCATCCCGGCCGTGAAAAGGGATCAAGAAAAAACGGGGACTTAACCGTATCAGGTCAAGTCCCCGTTTTCAATGGCTTACCGGATGGACCTTGGATTCAAGTCCAACGGATTGAAAACCCTATTGGAATATTCCACAGACAACGTAGGCGTCCATGCCGTCCACTTTCTGGACCCACGACTTCTTCAACTGCATCGCTTTGGTGGCCGGATTCGTCCAGTTGTAGCTTGTCCAGCCGCCTCCCTGGGTTTTTGCGACCTCAATCTGCTCTTTCACAAAGAACTTGCCCGTGACGGGATCTTTCGATTCCAGAAGATTCTTTCCCGCCAGCGCCGGGTTTGCACCATGCATCAGGACGACTCCGCTAAAATCAACGAACGTAATATAGAGTTCGCCCTTTGTGAACTGGCCCTTTGGGTTGCCAAACTCCGCCGCCGCCTTGTCTTTCCCGTTATCCTTGGCAAAGGCTGCGGCGCTCTGGGCCAACGCTTTAGCATCATCAAGTGTCGCTGCATTGGCAATAAAGGCTGCTGCAAAGATGAAAATTCCGACCAAGACCAGACTACGTACCAGCTTTCCCATAGTAACCTCCATCCTTTTGATTTTGGCGCATAAGCGCAAAGGCATTCTGCTGGTTAAAAAGTTGAAAGTCAAGACAAAAGAAGGAAACTTCTCAGCAAACGGTTTCTGATCATCGTTTCAATTTATCCATTCCGCACTTCGTATTACCACACCTGGCATGCTGATAAATCCTGATGGTAACCGGTAATGAATGAAGTTCATTTTAGTAGTCAATAGACCTTGACTACTAAAATTTGCGTTTATATACTCTCGTGACAAAAACGAAAGTTCTTTGGGCGCAATGCGCTTGAAAGGGGTATTCATGCAGGTAGAAATGCAGCAGTTTAAGGGGACAGCGGATTATATCGCTTCCGAGGATCTCCGCAACAGTGTCGATGTGTCCGTGGCGCTGGGACGGCCATTGTTGATCAAAGGGGAACCGGGCACCGGCAAGACCATGCTGGCCGGAAGCATTGCCGAGGGACTGGGACTCCGGCAGATTGTCTGGAACATCAAATCCACGACCAAGGCCAGGGATGGGCTGTATATCTATGATACGGTCCAGAGGCTTTATGACAGTCAATTCGGAGACCGGGACGTCTCGGATATCAGCCAGTACATTCGCATGGGAAAACTCGGGGAGGCCTTTCTCGCGGAAGAGCCGGTTGTCCTGTTGATCGATGAGATCGATAAGGCGGACCTGGAATTTCCCAATGACCTGCTCTGGGAATTGGACATGATGAGCTTCTTTGTTCCGGAAACAGGAACAACGATTGCCGCGAAACGACGGCCGATCGTGATTATCACCAGCAATGCCGAGAAAGAATTGCCGGACGCCTTTTTAAGGCGGTGCATTTTTCATTACATCTCTTTTCCCGATCCGGACATGATGTTGAATATTGTCCGTGTGCACCATCCCGGCCTGGAAGACCGGCTGGTCCGTGAGGCCATGGACGCCTTTTACTGGATTCGCAGCGTCAGCGGGCTGCAGAAAAAACCGAGCACCAGCGAACTTCTCGACTGGGTGCAGGCCCTCGTTGTGGGCGGCGTGCCTCTGGAAAAAATCCGGCAGGAAATCCCCCTGCTGGGGGTTCTGATCAAGAAGAACCAGGATTTCGACATGATCCTGAAAAGGCTTTATGCCCAGGACCCGGCGAAGTCCAAAGCAAAAGTCCAAGTTGTGGCCGGGTGACCCTCCGTGTTTGTTTCTTTTTTCTATGAGCTCAAAAAGGCGGGCGTGCCCGTTTCCCTGACGGAGTGGATAACCTTGATGGAGGCCTTGAGCAAGGGGCTGGCTTCTTCCAGTCTGAGCGGGTTCTACTATCTGGCCAGGATGATCCTGGTCAAGAACGAAGCCCATTTTGACCATTACGATCTGGCTTTCCAAAACTACTTCAAGGGCATCGAATCCTCCGAGGCCCTGATCGAGCAGGCGATGGAAGAGCTGAGTCAGGGATTGACTGCCGAGGGAATGACCCCCGAAGAGTTGGCCCTGCTGCAGGACGTGGATCTGCAGAAGCTGCGGCAGGAACTGGAAGAACGGTCGAAAAGGCAGGAAGGGGAGCGCAACGACGAGGGTTTGCGGTTGGCCGGCAAAGGCGGCAGGTCAAAATTCGGGCACGGCGGTTTTAACCCGAAGGGAATGCGCATTGGCGGCGTACCGGGCAATCGGTCGGCCGTCAAGGTCGCGGCTGATCGCATCTACCGGGGATACCGCAGCGATGTCGTCCTCGGGGTCCGGAAGTTTGAGTCGGCATTGCGCATCCTCCGCCAGTTGACGACCAATCATGAAGGCTCGAAGGACGAATTGGACCTGGAAGGCACAATCGACGCGACCTGCCGGAATGCGGGCAGACTGAAGATCGTCTGGGAACGTCCGCGCAAAAATAATCTGAAAATCGTGGTGGTCATGGACTCCGGCGGTTCGATGGACCCGCACATCGCTCTGTGCAGTCGACTGTTCAGTGCCTTTCAGCGCTCGTCCCACTTGAAGGATCTGAAATATTTTTATTTCCACAACTGCATTTATGAGAATATTTACGTGCAACCGGCCTGCATCTGGCAGAATGCCGTCAGAACGCATGATTTTCTGCACAGTCTCGATCCCGAATACCGGCTCATCGTCGTTGGCGACGGGAGCATGTCCCCCGGGGAACTGACCATGGAAAACGGGGCCATTGATTGGGACCATCAAAACAACGAAACGGGACTGGTCTGGCTTGAGCGGATGACCCGGCATTTCAAGCACGCCGTCTGGCTGAACCCGATCCCGGTGGCCGGATGGGATGAGCGCTTTAACTACCGTGCCCATTCCATCCATATGATCCGGCAGATCTTTCCCATGTTCGAGCTTACGGAAAACGGCCTGGAGCAGGCGGTAAAACGCCTCAAGGCGCGCCTGTGAGTTATCGCGCCACAGCCTTTTCCATGTCTCTTCTCACTTCCGGCGGCATGCCCCAGGAGTAGTCGGTTAGAATCTTTTGACACACTTCCTTCCACTTGGGGCTCTCTCTGTTCTTCAGCTCCTCCCTGCTTTTGACGAGGAGCTGCCGGATCTCCGCCACATTGTGATAATCCGGCCAGATTTTCTCAGCCTCTGAGAAGGCCTGGATGGAGGACTCGACATCCCAGGAGACGAGGCGCTGAAACCCAAGGGATTCCCACTCCTTGGCTATCTTGGGACTTTTTGTGCCCATTTCCGGCCGGGCCTGCGGCTCCGGCGGTTTGCCCTGTTCCGCCGGACCGGCCTGGGGAATGGTCTGCTGAATCTGTTGGATGTCTTTTTTAACCGCGATCTGGGCCTTGTCGATCCTGTTCAATGCCTCCCTGGCAAAATCGGAAACCTTGGCGGGATCGGCGGAATGAGTGAGGATTTTCTGGAGAGATGCCTTCTGGTCAAGGAGCTCCTGCTGCAGTGAGTCCTGCAGGACGGTCACTTTATCGCTTACTTTATCCCCTACTTCCAGGACCCCTCCAATCTTGAAGGTGCGACTCTGAAGCATGTCTTTAAAGTCATTTCCCAGCCAGATAACGCCGGCGATGATCAAAATCGGCCAGATGAGCACCTTGATCGCCTCAAGAATGAATTCCGAGCGGCTTTTTTCCGTCATTTCCTTCTCCCCGAAGTCTTTTTGTTTGTCCAAATCTATCCCAACCCCCCGGATGTTTCGGGTTGATGTCGCAGGGCCTTCACCAGATGGTCTAAACGGAGCAGGGACGTGAGTATCCAGAGCGAAAAAAAAGGACGTCCTTAAAGGACCCGGCCCCTGCGCTCAGGGAATGGCAATCCTTAAGGACGTCCCCATTTTGGGATCAACTGGTTAGGGCATATTGGTGTTCCTCGTGCAGAGCTTGATCGTAGCGGGGGTGACGAGGAGCGGGTTGCTGGCGTTGTCGCAGTTCAGCGGGCTCATGAGGGCCGGGTTGTCCGCACAGAATCCGCTGGGTTCCATGAGCGAACCGGAAGAGGAATTTCCTGGAGGATGCATGAGACCCAGGGCGTGCCCCAGTTCATGGGCAAGGTTATAGAGGTTGATCGGCAGATTGGTGTCGTAGGTGATCACCTTCGCATTGGCCGTGCCGCTGGAGTAACAGACCCCGCCTCCGTGTATTCCCACGGGATCGCCGACTTCCACGAAGTAGACCTCGATGGCGTTGGGATCATCGTAAGCAGCTTTGATGCCGGCCTCTTCTGCAGAGGAAAGGATGCGGTAGTTGTCGTTATCGATGTAAACGGGGGTAAGGAAATTGAGGCCGATGCAGCACCGGTTCCACATCTCGATGGCCTTGTCCCGCAGAGTCGGGAAACTGCCGCCGGTCGTGGCCGTCGTCGTTCCTCCGAAGCATCCGTCTGCCGGGGTGTAGCGGACAAAGACCGGTTGAATGTTGATGGTCTTCTTGATGTAGAACTTGGGCCAGACGATCACATCAACAACCTTGAATTCACCGGTGATGGCCGCAACCTCTCCCAGGACCTTTTCCCTGGGTTCCATCTTGAGGGAGAGGGTCGCCCCTTCCTTCATCTTGATGGCCGTTCGGCCGATACGGGGTGTCTCACTCAGTTTACAGATCATACTTCCTGCAAACGTTTCGGTGTAGGAGCGATAGTCATCCATCTCCCGTTGACCTTCCTTTGGCTCAATGTATCCCTTGACCTTGTCAATGAGGGGATAATGGACTTCGAGAAGGAATTGGCTTTTGATGATCCGCGTCCTCGGATTGTAGGTGCTTTTGGCACTCGATGGTTTGAGAACCAGTGAGAGCGGCCCGCTGTCGCCCTGTTTGGTCTTGACGCTTGAGCCTACCAGGGAGAAAGAAGTCAGATCGAAAACCATGCCTGTTTCCTTGGGGGTCATCCGGTAGACAACCTCCCCGGAAACGGCGGTCCTGGAATCTCCCGAAGCAACGGAAACATCCTGCTTGGCAAGTTTCATCACCAGCATGCCGGGTGCGGTTGCTGCCGCATTAACCAGGCCGGTGGCTCCAAGGAAGAAAAGACAGACGAGAGAGATCAGAAAAAATCCTTTTTTGTGCAAGCTTTTCATAAATCCTCCTTATCCGCATTTATTTACACTTTGAACATCCCTGTATCCACCCATTCATTCTTGATCAGGGACCACCAGTCATCGGCCAGTTCCTTCGTGACATATTCATAGGGCAGCCAGCCATAGCCGCTGTCGCCCCATCCTTTCCCCCAGGAGTTCCTGATCAGGAGTGCGCCCGTCGTTTCGATGCCGTTTCTGTTGGTATTTTTAATCTTCATGTTGTCGTCGTAACCAACGGCAACGATGGCATGACCACCCTCAATATTCTCTCCGGGAGCCGGGTAGGGGATCTTGCCGCCATTGGCGTCCGCCTGGGAAATGGACGAATAGACGGTAAACCCGAACATGGACGGCAGACCGGCGGCCAGGTTTGTCTTGATCCGGTTGAGCAGGACATCGGGTGACGTGCCGAGAGGATCGAGGCGATAGTACCTGATCGCCTGATAATTCGAGGCGAACCCGTAGCAGAAGGCCGTCGGCTCGACATCGAAATCCTTGATCTTGTATGGCCAGTACTCTTCAGGCGGGACGCCGAAGAGCGCCAATGCCCCCATGGTTGAGCGCAGATAGGCGCCTGTATCGCCTGTTTCCTTCATCAGGTTGCGCGTGACCTTGTACAGGAAGAGGCGCGAAGCGTCGATGTGTTTCCCGAAGGCCCTCCTTTCAAAATATTCGACAACGGCAACCCCTGCGTTGGCGGTGCAGGAGCCGAGATCCTCCTGATCCTCGACAGGAGAGCACCATTGCCGCAGATCCTTGTCTGCTGGGAGTTTTATCTTGGATTTACCCAATCCCATTTTAGTGAACATGGCCTTGAGGGAATCCTTCTGCCCCTGTGCCTTATGCTTGGGAGCCACCTCGTCTTGTTCCGCCGTATAATCCCGAAAATCCGGAAAATCAGGCCGCCATCCCATTCTCTGTGTTAGAGCCATAACACTTACCTCCTTCCTTTCCTTGTGTTTAAGAAAATAGTTATTCTGTTACATCCTCAAACTTCCTTTTGCTCAATGGTCAATTCACCTTCACTGGGTGAATTGTTCAAGGCCTGTTGATGTCGAATCCGATGGCCTGGCGATGTCGTTCCCAGGCATTGTCGAGGAGGAGAAAATAGCCGAACAACTGATACTTGTATTCAGCCGGGTCCACGGAGGAATGAAAGGGTATCTGCGGGACGGTGGAGTAAATCAACTGGCCGAGGAAAAGCCCCTCGGCGATCTCGACCAACTCGTCCAGACAGTACCCGATGGGCGCCGGGCCGCCGATCAGCGGATAGCGGTAATGGAACTGGAAGACCCGCTTCTTTATCCCGCGCTGGTTGTTCATGGGGAGAATCGACTCGCGGTCGGCGACTCCCAAAAAGATGTATCCCTGGCGGACAAAAGGGGACGGACCCGCATCCGTCAGCTGCTGGACGGAGGGAATCGGGGGGGAGTAATTCATGTCCAGCATCCGCATTCCCTCATCTGCCGCAAGGATACGGGAATCCTGGATGTTGTTGCCGAATACCCAGGAATTTTCCGCTTCCTGGTTCCAGAAGGTTTTATCCTCTTCGGTCATGCCGGAGTCCCAGGAGCCGCTTTTTAGGTATCGGGCGTAGGGCCCTTCTTCCGTCCAGAAACGGTCGCGATTCTTTTTCACGAGATCATAGTGGGGCCAGCTTGCGGGATGGTTCCGGAGCTCGGCAACCCGCTCCGGGTAACGCTCGGCCAGATTGCTGCTTTCATCGAGAAGCATGCTCAGCTTGCGTCCGCTGATCCGTTCAAAGGATTTTCCCGCCCAGGGAAAGATGAATCGCCCGATGGATGCCCATACCGCGTTGAGGACATTCGGTCCCCGCAGGTCGTTCGCAAGCAGACAGGCCAGTCCGCTGGGGAAGATGCTGCTTGATTCCAGCTTTTCTTCAATCCCCTGCCTGAGGGTGTCACCGAATCCCAGATGCAGGTTGAGCGTTGCGCCATGATAGTAGTCGAAACTCCGGCAGGGTTCTTCCTGCCCATACCACAGGAGCCTTTCCGGCGCATCAAACCGGGCATTAAACCCTTTTCCCTGACCCTGGAACATCCCGTTGGAAACGCGCGGCGCAATGCCGCTCCGGAACAGCCGATTCAGGTTTTCGAAGTGGCGGAGCGAATCATCAAGACAGCTCTGCGCTGCTATTTCCTTCTGTATCCGCGCGAGCATCTGAAGAATGGATTCCCCGTCCCGAAGGAGATCCCGGACATCGCCATCCTCCCTCGGTGAGGATCCGAGGCAGAAGGTGGTGAACTTTCTGCGGAGGGCGTCATTGCCCTGCCAGTTTGAAATTTCTTCCAGACTCTTCGGAGATTCGGCCCGGTCCCCTTTTATTCCGGATAGGGTGACAGTCGAAGAACTGGTAGAGGGTTGATCGTAGCAGAGTTCTCGATATCCGCTTTCGCCCGATCGAGGCCGCAGGTCCGGAAAGGCCTCGTCATGATAAGCCTCCCGGGCGAAGAGGGGATCGATCATCAGGAAAAATCCATTGTTCTGGTATCCGTAATCGACCGTTGCCTGACCGGGGGAATAGGGCTCGCCGATTTCCCATCTCGATTGCGTCAGGCCGGGAAGGGTCGCCCGAAAGGCCCCCAGGCTGTAATGGCCGGTGGCCATCACCAACTGGCCGAGATAAATGCCATCCGCAATCTGGACCAGTTCATCCACGAGGCGGGTCATGGGGTACACCGGTTCAAGGGCGGGCCAGCGGTAATTGAGCTGGTAGACCCCTTTGCCCTTCATCTCCGGAACCACTGAATTTCCCGGCTGTGCCAGGAAAAGCCCGCCGGTCATGGTGTAAGGGATATTCTTTTCCTTTTCGAGGTTCTCCGGGAGAAGCTCCCCGAGAAAGCCGGCGGCCGCGCAGTCCAAAGGCCGGGATTGAAGCCTCCAGAGATTCGTCAGGACGGGAAGCCCCAGGCTCTGGAGCAGGTTGGCATCCGGTGGATGCCGGAAGAAGTTGCGTCCTCCCCTCGTGGTTGAAGGGGTATATTGTTTCAGCGTTTCGGGATCGTTTTCGGTCCGGGATGCGGCGACCTCCCGGGATACGGGCTCGAAGGTCTTTCCCATCCAGATGCCGGTATTGGCGAAGGTTTCATTCCAGCAGGTCGCCATCATCTCCAGCGCGGCGATGGCGGATCGGTCCCGGTTGAAGAGACGGGCCGTGGAACGGAAGTAATCGCTGTCCCGTATGGCCATGGAAACGCCGATCATCGGGCCGTCAAGAACGGCATTGCGGCCGCACATAAAAAGGATGTTCAACTTTTCGAAGATCCCTTCCCACAGGTTCCGCTGCCGGTTGTCTGAGAGGATGCGCTGGTATTTCCCCAGCATACGGAACATGTTTCCCTGGTAATCCTCAGCAAGGACGGATTCCAGCTGTTCAGCGAGCCTTTTTTCTTCTTCCCCGGAAGTGCAGGGGAAATTTTGGGGATTCAGGTATTCGTTCATGGCGGACCTCCGGAAAGACGAATGAATGATGAAATGAGTTCTATGCCGCGCAGATTCCGTACTTCGGAAGAATGTCATGGGATATTGTGATCCGGTGAAGCTGCAGGGCGTCGTGGAACAACTTCCAGTTGCTCGTCAGAAAATTATCCGAGTAGGCATATTCATGGAGGGATTCGTGCTCCTCCGTATCACCCAGCGCCTGAGCCTTCCAGGAGTTCTCCCCCTTTTCGTCATAGGAGACGGCGGCCTTGCCGAAACTGAAGCCTTTGCCGTTCTGGCCGCTGATGGCCTGGAGCCATGCCGAATGACGTTCGTTTCCGTCCTCGATTTTCAAATCCGTAAAGAGCGTCCGGATTTTATTCATGTCTTCGGCGCCGATACCGGTGATCTGAACCGTGGGTGTCGTGTGGCGGCGGTATTCCTGCATGGCCCTGCACAGGGCATCCGCAGCCCTGCAGAAGTCCTCCGTGTTGTTGCGTTCAATGACCTGGCCGAAACCGTTCTTGTACCGCCAGGAGAGGAAGGGCATATCGGGGAAAATATTGGCCTGACCATGCCCCAGGGGGGGGATCGCTTTTTCAAAGATCCGGCCGATAAAGTCTCCCAACCCCCCTTCGAAAACACCGCTGCTGCCGATTTCGTCGAAATCGGTGACCTGGTTGATTTCATGGAGCACACCGGCAAATCCCTGGTGCGCCCACGTGTCGGCGTACACGTGCATGGTGATTCCGAGCCTGTGGAGGGCGTAAGGCTTGTCATGATCGAGAATCGCGGTCCGGACCATCTCCTGGGCAACCGGGCTGTCGGGCAGGGCGATCAGCTTCTGGATGAACGTTCCCTTGGGATTCCTGCCCGGCCGGATCGTTCCATTTCCGGGAAGGAAGTGAAAGGGCATCCAGACCTTCTGATTTTCCAGGTCAATGAGATTGGTCGGATCAATCGACTTGTGGGCGGAACTGATTCGTTCGTACATCGCCTTGTTGTCAAAACAGACGATGCCGCCGTGTGTGGCGTCATCCACATATTGAGCCGCATAGGCGATGACGTCCGCATCCTTGTGTGAAAACCCGGCCAGTCGGGCCGAAACGTAGGTTACCGCGTGATGAAAATCGATCTGCATGGTCTTCCTCACTATGAAGTTGATTTTTGCGGGGCGTTGCCCCCGCTGGTCGGCCGACGGGCCGATCCGTTATGAATCCAATTTTGAATCTGTGCTCTCTCTGCATTGATTCCATGATCGGCTGCCCAACGTACATTCTCCTGTGCCGCCTTCGTTATGCCGCCTCGTGATTCGCTTTGCTCTGATCGCGGAATAAAAGCCGTTTTCGGAATCGCTGCCTAAGCTGCTCTTCCTCCGTGGGATCAAGGGGCGACTCCGGAAGCCGCGGAGAGGAGAATTTCCCCAGAATGCGCCGCTTTTCGATCCCGGCGGGATTATAGGGAAGCAGTTCGCACCGGGCGTGTCCCAGACCGGCGAGGAAGGAGGCGATGGCCCGCAGGTTTGCAGACGTTGCCGTGATCCCCGGCACCAGGGGCACACGGGGAAGAAGCCGATGGCCGGCCTCCTTCGTCAAACGCCGAAAATTCTCCAGGATGGCGGCGTTGTCCTGCCCGGTATATTTTTTATGCTCCGTTGCGTTGATGAGCTTAAGGTCAAAAAAAATAAGATCGAGGTAGGGAAGAACCTTCCGCGAAAAGGCCTCATAGTCGAAGAAACCGCAGGTCTGGATGGCTGTGGCAATGTCTTCCCCTTTGAGGGCCTGGAGGAGGGCGCTCACGTAATCCATCCAGAGGGTCGGTTCCCCGCCGGAGAAGGTCACCCCGCCGCCGGAGGCGGAAAAGAAGTGCCGGTCCCGCAGGAGAATCTCCAGCAGCTCCTCCTGGGAATACGTTTGCCCCATTTTCCGAATGGCCAGGGTGGGGCAGTTTTCCGCGCATCTGCCGCAGGCGGAGCAACGGCTGCGGTCGATCCTCAGATCCGGTCCGGCCACAATGGCCTCTTCCAGGCAGACCGCCCGGCATTGTCCGCAACGGATGCATTTGTCCGGATAAAAGGCCATCTCCCCTTCGGCGCGCATCGATTCGGGGTTGTGGCACCAGACGCAGGACAGGGGGCACCCCTTCAGAAAGACGGTGGTCCGGATGCCCGGCCCATCGTCGAGGGCAAAACGATGAATGGCGAAGATGAGGGGAAGCAGTTCCTTCATCAAAGAGCCCCGGTGGCCATCAACTGCAGCCGTTTGGCCATAAAGGCGAACTTGCACAGATAGTTGAAGTTGCCGTCGAGCGATACCTCCTGACGGAGGATGGAACCGAGGATGTCGGGCTTCGGGGTGAGGAGATAGTTCATGAGAGCCTTGCCGTCCTTGAAATAGACTGTGATGTTCGGGTTCGGGATGTCCTGTTCCCGGACCTTCAGGTGATTGTCCTCGAAGAGGGCCGACACGTTGATGCAGCCATCCTTGCTCTTGAACTGGTAGCGCCCGTTGAATCCTTCGATATTCTTCCGGAAGTCCGGGTTGAGTAAAAAAACAATGGACATCAGGCCCAGGAGAAGCTGCAGAAAATCTTCGGCAAATTCCGAAGTAAGGCAGTCCGAAAATTTTTTCAAAGTGGCTTGAAGGATATCATTGTCCGGCATCGTTTCTCCTTTGAAGGGGGAATGAACAGCTGTACATTTCCCGCAACGGATCTCTTCTATGTTGAAGGGAGCATCCCCTTGTGCTCTTCCGGAAAGTGTGCCGCTTTGCCGGTTTTCAGGTCATAGGCGGTGCGGGTGATGATCTCGTCTTTCATGGCTTCGTTCAGGTCCTTGAAATAGGCCGAATATCCGGATACCCGCACCAGCAGCTCCGGGTAGTTCTCCGGGTGGGCCTTGGCGTCAAGAAGCATTTCGTAGGACATGATGTTGAACTGGATATGAAGGCCGCCGCTACGGAAATAGGCCTCGATGGCCGCACTGAACTTCTGCAGATCCTCCTCGCTCTGAATGGTTGAATACTTGAGGTTGAAGGCCTCTCCTCCGGGGATGTGCAGCACATTGATGTCTCCCACGGCGTTGAGGCAGGCGGCCAGTTCCCCCGCGGCCTGGGAGACCGGGGTGATGCCGCTGGCAAAGATACGATAGGCCCTTCTTCCATTGGGGAGTGCGCCGGAAAGCTTTCCCTGGCCTGCATGATTGGTCATGGTCCAGTAGGCGGGCCGGTATTTCCCGCCGCGGTAGTTCGTGTACCCCTGATAGGTCTCATAGAGGAACTGAAGCAGATTCCGCGAGTTCTTGACGGCGATCGGGTCTTCGGAGCCGTATTTCGGGGCCCGGTTGACCAGATAGGCATGGAGCGCCGCGTCTCCCTCGAAGTCCCTCTTCAGGGCGGTAATCAGCTCGGGAAACGTCACCCGGCGGTCGATGAAGACCCCTTTTTCGATGGCGTTCAGGGAGTCCACCGTGTCGGCGAAGCCGATGTGCGTCGCCCCGGAAGAGTTGTAGCGCGCTCCGCCGAAGATAAGGTCTTTGCCCTTTCCCATGGGGCCCTCGAAGAGCGCCGACAGGAGCGGGGTCGGAAGATATTCCTGGTGGGTCTTTCCCATCATCTCGTTGAGCTGCACCGCTTCGCCGATGAGCCAGCCGAGCTGCGTCTTGAAGGCCTCCCAGAACGCCTCGAAGGTCTGGAAGGATTCGGCGGCGCCGGTGGCCGGTCCGATCTGCTCCTCTTCGGTGACGGGTCTCGTTCCGTTGTAAAGGGCCAGTTCCAGCGCCGAGACCAGATTCAGCATGATGGAACTGGAGGCGTCGTAGCTGCGGCCCGAGGCGGAAAGCTCTACGCAGCCGATGATGGCGTAATCCCGGGCATCCTTTGTGGCAATCCCCTGGTTTTCCAGCGTGCGGATGGCAGCGATATCATTGTAGAAGGCCGGAACCGCTCTTGTATTGGCGATGACCTCCGCCACCCGGTTTCGGTACGCAACGCTGTTCTTTCCCATGTAGTAGCGGGCGTTGAGACTCGGATCGCGGGTCTTCAGAAGTTCCGTGATCCGGAGCATGATGTAGGTCAGGTCGTTGACCGCATCCACGCCCTCTTCGCTAATCCCGCCGACCGTCACTGCCGGGACGGTGCCGGCGCCGCCGAAGAGTTCCTCACTGGTTTCGGGAACGAGGTTGGTGTTGTCGTTGAGTTTCAGCCAGAGGCAGCCGACCAGTTCCATGGCTTCCTTCAGGGTCAGCTTACCGTTGGCCATGTCTTTCGAATACCAGGGATAGAGGATCTGGTCGAGGCGGCCGGGACTCATGGCCATATTTATATTTTCGGCGTGGATTCCGATCTGGAGGATCCACAGGCCGTTGACCGCCTCCCGGAAAGTTCGCGCCGGCTTTGCCGGCACCTGTGCGCAGACCGATGCCATGGCTTCAAGGTTCTTTCTGCGGACCGGGTCCTTCTCCTGCTGGGCCAGTTCCGCGGCCTTGGCGCTGAGGTCCGTGGCATAGGCGATGATTCCTGACAGCGCGATCTGTAGGGCCCGATAAAAGTCGCGCTGCTGCGCCTCATCAGGGGAGAGGCTCCCTTTCTCCGTCAGTCCCTGTTCTTTTTGCGCCGCTTCCGCGATGATCGCTTCCAGACCCTTTTCCAGGGCGATCCGGTAACAGGGGACGGTATGGGAAATGGTTCCGGCTTTGCTGGCGATAAAGAAGACAGTCCGCTCGAAAAGCTTCATGCACGGTGGATTGCCTTCCCGGGCGCGGGTCGCCTCCAGGATGTTGCGTTCCATCCAGAAGGGAAAGATGTTGAAATTCAGCTCGTCCGCATCTGTCCGGGAGAGAAACTGCGGATTTTTCTCCCGGGTGCTCATCGTGTCCAGTTCGGGCCAGATGTAAATCCCTGTCAGTTCCGGGTAGACCGGGGCGCCGAAGGTCTTGGCGGTGGTGGTTCCCGCCAGGAGGTTGTCATCAGGAAAAAGAGGGCGCTTGTTGGAAAGGAAATAGTTTACGGCCCTCGCATAGCGCAGTTCCATCGGCTCACTGTCGTCTGCCTTGTCCCGGAGAAAGGTTGTGATGTGCCTCGCCCTTTCGATGCAGACTTCCGCCTTTGCGGAAAGGCATTGTTTCTTCAGCGAGTTCAATAAGGGCAGGGTTTCCAGATTCATATCCGCGATCCGGATATCCTTCAAGGTAACGGTTCCCATAGATACTCCTGATCTTTCTATTGGGTTGGCGAAGATTTACGAGGTTTTTTCCTGAAAACGTTGTGGGGCAGGGTGGTCGATTAAGTCCGGGATGCTTCAGCACATTATCCGGAAAGCCGTCCAAGTGGGACTGGATTTAAGGATTGGCGACACCCTCGCTTCTACATAAGTTGATTTCAGTATAAAATAGTTGAAATATATGTCAATGGGAAAAGCTTGCTTTGCCCGGAATATGTTCTTAAGGTGCAGGAAATTCGCTCCAGTAAAAGCAGCGGATGGACTCTCTTTGGAAAGTTTGAGATCATCCTGACTGGATGGCTTGGCGTCCTTCCGCTTTCCAGCCGCTACTTCGTGAAGAGAAGGCACAAATACTGCTTGACAGTCGAAAATGCCGTAAACCGATTAGAATGATTTCCATCGCCATTGAAGACAACAAAATGTGGTTGTCTATAGTGCTGGGAATTGATATGTCTTACGCGTAAAGTAATAATATCCGAGAATGCCGATGAATTTCAAAAGAGATGATAAAAGGAAACACGCTTCCCTTGCCCTTGCCGTTCTTCTTCTGTTTCTTTCTCTGAGTATTCTTCAATCTTCCTTACCCACTCCTCTTGCCGCCATGGATTTGGTGGAGGCATACACCAGGGCCAAAGAAAATGATCCACTCTTCGGTTCTTCCTTCTATGAGCATGAAGCGGCAAAAACATTACCGGCGCAGGGACGCTCCTATCTTCTTCCCCAGATTTCGGCCTATGGCACCGAGGCAAAATACAATTACGACAGCGCACCTTCCTACTATCGTGACTTTAACAGTGAGTCCGTGGGTGTGTCCCTCAAACAGCCGCTCTTCAATATCCCTAGGTATTATGAATTCCGGCAGCACAATGTCCGCAAGAATATCGGTGATGTGCGGTTTGTCTCGGCTGAACAGGATTTGATGCTCCGGGTTGCTGAAGCCTATTTCAATGAACTGGCTGCAGAAAATCTACTGGAACTCATCGATGTGGAGAAGAAGGCAGTTCTGGAGCAGTGTGAACAGGCGAAGCGGATGTTCGAGGCAGGGGTTGCGACCATCACCGATGTCCACGATGCCGAAGCGCGATACGACTCTGTTCGTGCAAGGGAGATCGAGGCCAAAAGCAACCGTGATGTTAAAATGCTGGCCCTGAAAAAAATGGTGGGAATTGAACCGGGCGGATTGAACTTCCTCATGGAGGACATCCCCCTCGGTATCCCGGAACCTCAGCGTCTGGAAAGCTGGATTGAAAAGGCAAAGGAAAATCATCCCCTTTTGAAATCTTACGCCTATCAGATTTCCTATCAGGAGGCGGAACTCAGGAAGAACCAGGGGCAGCATTGGCCCAGTCTTGATCTCGTGGGCGGATACAACAAGACCAACACGAATAATACAGTACAGACAAACCGGGTAGCTTACGAGAGCATTGGCGTCCAGGTCAGTCTGCCGATTTTCAGCGGAGGGTTTACGACTGCAAAGGTAAAGGAATCAAGGGCGCTTTTGGGGCAGGCCAGGAAGCAGTACGACAATGCCCTTGCCGATATCACCCAGAAACTCAGTGAAGCCTTTCTCGGCATTCGGGACAATATGTCAAAAATCGATGCGCTGCGAACGGCAAGAAAATCGGCGTCGACCTCCCTGAAATCCAACAAGATGTCCCTGTTGGCCGGCGTTCGGACAACGATTGATGTCCTGAACGCCGAAAGGGATCTCCAGGATGTCCGGATCCGGCTCCTTCAGGCGCGATACGATTGCCTGTTGAACAATGTGAGACTGAAAGCTTACGCAGGAACCATTTCCGAAAAGGATCTCCAGGAGATCAACGGGTGGCTGCAGACAGCGGCTGCGAAGTAAACAGAAGAGGTGAGGCATGCCCAATATTTTCCGGCGACCAATGCCGACGGTTGAGAAGAAAAGGAATGAACTTCGTACCGTTTTGTTATCCTTTAGAAATACCTTTCTGGCCGTCGGCCTCTTCAGCTTTGTGGTTAATATGCTGCTTCTGGTGCCGGCGATCTATATGCTGCAGATCTATGACCGCGTCCTGACGAGCCGCAACCAGGATACCCTGGTGATGCTCACCATTATCATGGTCCTGATGTATATCGGCATCGGTTTTCTGGAGTGGATTCGATCCCAGGTCCTGATCCGTCTGGGAAACAGCATGGATCAGCGTTTAAGCGGCAAGGTCTTCCAGGCGGCCTTTGAGAAGTCCCTGCGTTTCGGTTCCGCCAACGCCACCCAGTATTTTCATGACCTAACCGGTGTCCGTCAGTTCCTCACCGGCAATGGCCTCTTTGCATTTTTTGATTTTCCCTGGACACCCATTTTCATTGTCGTCATCTTTTTCATGCATCCGTGGCTGGGCATTTTTTCTATCCTCAGTGCCATCTTTCTTCTGATTATGGCTGCCCTTACGGAGCTTGTCAGCAGAAAACCCCTTGCCGAGGCCAACAGACTTTACAACAGCGCCAGTTCCTATGCCGGCGCCAATCTGAGAAATGCCGAGGCGATCGAGGCCATGGGAATGTTGGGTCGCGTCCGGGAATACTGGTATCGGAAGCATGAGAACTTTCTGAAACTTCAGGCAATGGCCAGCGAGCGTGCCAGTGTTGTCTCGGCGATCACCAAAGCTGCCCGGTTGACTTTTCAGTCCAGTATCCTCGGCCTGGGCGCCTATCTGGCGATTAAAAATGATATTACGGCCGGCATGATGGTTGCCGGATCCATCCTGCTGGGAAGGGCCCTGCAGCCTGTAGAAATGGCCATCGGAACATGGAAACAGTTTCTCGCCACCCGGACATCCTATCTGCGACTGGGAGAAATCCTGGGCATCCTGTCCGAGCGTGAGGAAGAGATGACCCTGCCGGCCCCGACCGGCGTCCTGACGGTCAAAAACCTCATTGCCGGTCCCCCGGGGACCAACAAACAGATCCTGAAAGGCGTCAGTTTTGCGGCCAATCCGGGCGACATCGTGGCCGTCATCGGTCCCAGCGCCTCGGGGAAGACAACCCTGGCGAGAATGATCGTGGGCATCTGGCCCCCTTTTGCCGGCGAGGTGAGGCTGGATGGCGCGGATGTCTCCAAGTGGGACAAGGCGGAGCTTGGGCCGTACCTCGGATATCTTCCTCAGGACATCGAACTTCTCGACGGCACCGTCGCCCAGAACATCGCCCGGTTTGGCGAGATCGATTCCGAAAAGGTGGTCAAGGCGGCGAAAACGACGGGAATTCACGAGATGGTGCTGCAATTTCCCGACGGCTACGACACCCCTGTGGGCGAGGGGGGGCTGTTCCTGTCCGGAGGGCAGAAGCAGCGCATTGCCCTGGCGAGGGCAATCTATGACGATCCGGTGCTGTTCGTCCTGGATGAACCGAATTCCAACCTTGATGAAACGGGAGAGCTGGCCCTCCTCCAGACCCTTGTCCAATTGAAAGCGGCGAAAAAGACGATTTTTGTCATCACGCACCGGACTTCTATCCTTCGGGTTGTAGATAAAGTTCTCCTGCTGGTTAATGGCATCAGTCAGGCCTATGGCCCAAGAGACGAAGTCATCGCTCGTCTGAAAAAGGGTCCGGCGCCTCAGCCGCAGCCAGTCGTGCAGGCAGTGCAGAAGATCAGATGAGTGGATTTTTAAGGAGCATTATGAACGGCAAGGAAGGACAGGGTCTGGATACAGAGCAACAGCTGCCCCTGAAGACCAACACGAGACCGATTATTCTGGTAGCCCTTCTGGGGCTGATCTTCGGATTGGGGGCTTTCCTGGCATGGGCCTCTTTTGCACCCCTGGATGAGGGAGTGGTTGCCCATGGCGAGGTCACGGTGGTGTCCAATAAAAAAACAGTCCAGCATCAGTATGGGGGTACCATCTCGGAGATCCTGGTAAAGGAAGGCGACCGGGTAAAAAAGGGACAGTTGCTCATCCGGCTCAATAATGTCCAGCCCAAGGCGAATCTGGCCGATATACGCGGCGAATACTATCAAACCCTCGCCCTGGAAGCGAGGCTGCTGGCAGAAAGGAGAAAGGCGGGTACAATCGCCTTTCCCCCTGAAGTCAATACCATGAGTCAATCACCCGAAATTGCGGATCATTTCAGGACGCAGCGGGAGCTTTTCAATGCCAGAAGGGGTGCCCTTCAGACGGAAATCAACATCCTCAAGGACAATATCGACGGCATGCGGGAGTACATCCGGAGGCTTGAAGAACTTCAGATGTCACGCACCCGGCAGATGGAACTCCTCAATGGGGAGATGAATTCCCTGCGGCAGCTGGCGGATCAAGGCTACTATCCCCGGACTAAAATCCTGGAAACGGAGAGGCTGCTGGCTGAACTCAGCGGAAAAAGAAGTGAAGATCTCGGCAATATTGCCAGGGCGAGAAAGACCATGAGTGAATATCAACTCACCATCGTTCGCCGTGAACAGGAGTTCATGCAGGACGTGGAGACAAGGCTCAGCGAGGTTCAGAAAAAACTGGTGGCCCTGAAGGACCAGTACGCGGCGGCTCAGGATATTCTCGAGAAGACGGAGATAAGAGCGCCTGAGGAAGGGACGGTGGTGGGTCTGGCCATACACACCACGGGAGGGGTAATCATGCCTGGAAATCCGGTCATGAGCATCGTTCCGGTAAACGAGGAACTCATTGTCGAGGCAAAGGTGATGACGACGGATAGAGACCGGGTGCGGGAAAAACTCAAGGTAAATGTGATGTTCCCTGCCTTCGACGTCAAAAAGACGCCGGTGATCGACGGAGAGGTCATCCTGATCTCCGCAGACCGGTTCACCGATGAGGCTACCAAGATCCCCTATTACCTCTGCCGGGTTCAACTGACGAAAGAGGGTCTTCGGAAACTCGGCAACCGGAACCTTGAGCCCGGCATGCCCGCACAGGTAGTCATTAAAACAGGGAAAAGGACGCTCATGGGTTACCTTGTCAAACCCCTCTTTGATCGAATTGCCGTCTCTTTCAAGGAACGATAGAGCCTTGCCTTTTCCTTACAAAAGGGTTGAAAAGGATAAATCCTTCTAATCCGATGTATGCTTCTCGTGTTTCGTGAAACGACCTTTTTGCTTCCGCATCTCAACTAAGTTGTCAACATAAAGATTAAGGGTTTTGGAAGTCAAATTTAAGGGATTTCCTGATTGAAACTGGTTAGTAAAGGGTTTAAAAGGATTAACGTATTAAATTCTAAAATAAAATTAGGAGGGATCATATCGTGGCAGTATACACTGGAGACAACAATCCGAACAACTATACTGGAACAATAGAAGATGACTATATCTATGGGCGGGGTGGAGACGATCACCTTTGGGGAAATGCCGGCATCGACAGGGTGTTTGGCGAATCCGGCAACGATTACCTCTATGGCGACGCGGGAAATGATTACCTGTATGGCGGTACCGGCAATGATGTCCTTGATGGCGGCACCGGCGCTGATTATATGGAGGGCGGAGCAGGCAACGACACCTATTACGTCGATAGTGCGAGTGACGACGTCTACGAGGCTTCTGGAGCGGGCACTGACAAGATTATCGCCACAGTGAGTGATACGCTGAATTCCAACGTGGAAAACCTTTACCTGTCCGGTTCGGCGGCGACGAGCGGCACCGGCAATGCACTGGATAACAGCATTTATGGCACTGCATATGATAACAGCCTTTACGGGAAGGCCGGCAGCGACAGCCTTTACGGGAAGGCCGGCAATGACGTCTTGGATGGCGGCACCGGCAATGATTACCTGACGGGTGGAACAGGCAATGACACCTATTACGTCGACAGTGCGAGTGACGTCGTCTTCGAGGCTTCCGGGGAGGGTACCGACAAAGTCATTGCCACGGTGAGCTATACCCTGGCTTCCAATGTGGAGAACCTTTACCTGTCCGGTTCGGCGGCGACGAGCGGCACCGGCAATGCACTGAATAACAGCATTTACGGCAATTCCTACGCCAACACCCTGAATGGTGGTGCCGGCGATGATTACCTGGCAGGTGGAACAGGCAACGACACCTATTACGTCGACAGTGCGAGTGACGTCGTCTACGAGGCTTCCGGGGCGGGCACCGACAAAGTCATCGCCACGGCGAGTTATACCTTGGCTTCCAATGTGGAGAACCTTTACCTGTCCGGTTCGGCAGCGACGAGCGGGACCGGCAACGCGCTGGATAACAGTATTTACGGCAATTCGTACGCCAACACCTTGGCCGGGCTCGCCGGCAACGACAGCCTGAGCGGGGGAACCGGTTCGGATTCTTTCGTCTTCAGCGAGTCCGGTGCGGCCAATTACGACACGATCAATGACTTTTCCCATGATCAGAATGATACGATCGTGCTGAAGGACTTCCTGGACGGTGTAAGCGATGGTTCCATCGAGGGCCTAACTTTCACCGGCAATGTGCTGGATGCTGCCTTGTATCACGAAGGCGCCGGGGTCACGGGTAACGGGGCCGAGGACAGTGGAATCTATTATGATACGGAGACCGGTAATCTCTGGTACAATCCCACGTCCGGCGACGCCGGAGATTCCGTGCAGATCTGTACCCTGGTCGGAACTCCGGGAACCTATGCATCATTGCTGGATGCCTCTGACATTACTTACTCAGCCTAAGCAGATTCCAGGATCAGCTCACGGGGCGCGTCATTTACGCGCCCTTTTTTTTGATTGAAAGAGCAACTTACCAGTATCCGGTCACGGCTGAGAAGATAAGGTCATCTCGCCGATCACCGGTTCAACGAGCGGTTCAAGGCTCAACAAATCCCCGAGGCGTCGGGCTTCGACCGTGCCAAGAATACAGGAAGCCAGTCCCAGGGCCGTGGCGGTAAGGCTGAGGGTCTGATAAAGGCAGCCGAGATCCTGTAAAACCAGGCGATAGGCAATCTTTTCGTACTTCCATGAATTGCGCAGAAAACGGGAGGTCATCACCAGCCGGATGTGCGGCAGCCCTGCGCTCTGGATCAGGGCATGGGGATTGTCCTTAAGGTAGGCCTCCAGCAGTTTGTTGTCCGCGGCGATGGATTCCAGCCGATGCTGTTCCGGATCATAGCGCCAGGCACCGGAGGAGAGACCGATGCATTGATGCACCAGAAGATAGATTTCCAGGGAATGCAGGGCGCCGCCACTGGGAGAGGGGCGTCGCGATCCCGGAAAGGGGCGGAAAGCCTCATCCAGGATGTCCTGAAAGCGGGCGGAGGTGTAAAGCAGTGCGCTCAGTTCCTCCAGGGAAATCGGCCGGCTGCCGGGGATCCGACCGCTGCGACGGTCGGAAAGGACCTTGGCAAAGGGGGCGGACAGCAGATCTTTAAACCGTCCATCAGGTTCCGGCAGGGAAAGACACTCCCCTTTACAGGGCTTGAAAAGCGGCGCCGGCGGAAGGTGATCCTTGAGCGGCCAGGTTGCGCCGAGAGGGGCGTCATGAAAGCCGATGCTTGAGGCGGAGAAGAACAACAGATCGTGAAACTCCCAGATAGACTGGGCCGGTTTCTCTTCCAGGGCGTTCATCAGATACAAGGCCCGATAGAAGGCCTTGCGGGCCTCATCTTCAGCGGGCGGGAAGCCTCCCTCCCGGATCATCTCCATCAGCCAGAGCAGACAGGTTTCGTCGTGAAGAAGACACGTCCTCTGTGAAAGTGGCATCTCCAGCATCAAGCTATTCCCCTCCTGCCGCAGGCAGAGAAAAGGAGAAAGCCGCCGGAGGGGTGCCGGTGGAATTTCCCTCCAGGTCTGCCATTCCGGTGCGGGCTGAAAAGTAAACAGGGCTTGCCTGCCAACTCTGCATTGCATCTGCAGAAGATCGAGAGAAAACAACTTTTCCGTGAGAAAATAGAGGGCCGGTGCATTACCGGAGATTTCCGCCAGGCGGTCAATCGATTCCTCTGTCATCCAGCTCTTTCTCAGCTCTTCAATAAGCGGGATGTCGGGCACGTCCAGAACTTTTCCCCCGTTTCGAAACAGGGCGATACACCCGTCCTTCTGCGGAACCGACGTGAGGTCCTTTCGGAACTTCACGAAAAACGAGGGAACGTTGATTGTTGGAGAAGATCGGCCTTGCTTAGCCTTTGAATTCGCCATTGGTCTTACAGGAAAAAAGGTACGGGGTTAAGGCCTTCTTCATCAGCGTCCTCGTCGATCCACCCGAATGCCTTGGGCACGTCGAAAAGGCGACGGCAGCCGAAGCGAGGCCAGAAATGCAGCAATCCCGGAACGATCACCCGCGCCACGGGAAAGCGGACATCCGGACGGGTCAGATCCAGGACCAGCATCTCCAGCCCTCGCGCACCCAGCAGTCGCACAGTCTCGTCGATGTCGGCGAGGAAATCCTTTTGCTGTTTTCCGGAGAAATCGGAAAATGACTTCCGGGCAAGAAGAGGGGCGGCCTGTAAGAAATGTTCCCGGCTCAGGGGAGCGTCCTGAAATTGAAGACTGTATTGGTCTCTGTCTGCAAGCCCCCAGCACTGTCCCAATTCCGAGAGGGCCCGTTCCAGGGCGATCAGCGGATCGTGATGGCAGCCCAACCCGATTGAATGAAAACGGCCGCCTTCCTGACGGGTGAAGAGAATGGCGGAGAAAACGGGCAGGTCCAGATCATTGGTCAAATCCAGCACCTCCAGCCTCATGCCCATCTCGTTCATGGCCGCATCCACGGCGGCTGCAAAGGGCGAGTCGAAGCTGTGCAGATCCAGGGCTGGTCTGCACAGCTTGTGATACCACCACATGGCTGTGGCATCGCGTTCTACCAGTTCGAAGAATCCCTGCATGACGGCTTCTTCAAGGCAGTTACCCGCGGCCACGCCGTTGCTGCAACTCCGGCAGATGTCGCCGCCGCCTTCCTGCGGATAAAAATAATAGGCAAAGGCGCTGGGGATCAGACGCCAGCGCTGCTGTGTGAGCGACCAGGCCGGCGTCCAGTCGATCGGGCGCCGGGCATCGTAAGTATCCGGAACATACGCCGTGTTCCCCCATTGCCGCCAGGTTTTACGGTCTCTGTACTGCTGCTGGCTGAACCCCATCAGATCGACAGGAGAAATCGCCAGATCGCCCAGCTCCGCAAAAGAGGCCCGGACACAAGGCTCATACCCCTCGTACTGTGAAGAGTAACGCTCAATGGCCTCCCCCAGGGCGCTGGCCTTCGCCTGCGGCACGGTCCTGCCTTTGCCCGTGCTGAAACCGGTAGCTGTCAGACGGGAATTCTGTTCTTCCTGCAGCGCTTTTCCAGCCTTCCGGATAATCCAGTCGCTACGAACGACATGACCGAAGCAGGGCGGGCTCTTCTTGAGCAAAGTAAGCTGACTCACCACGCCTGTGATCGGACTGATCAGGCAGGCATACTTCTCCAGGGTCTCCACCGCCGAGCAGATCCGCTCGCCGCCATCGCGGTAATCCGCTTTGATTCTTGACTGCAGTTGCAGCGGTTCCTTCAGCAGGGCGTCGATTGAAACATTCCCCAATGTCCGGGTGCCGCACACCGGACATTGGGGACGTTTTGTCAGGGGATGTCGATCCAGTTGGAGATTTTGAAAGTCAAGGGTCAGCGTGCTGCCAGCCAGTTCCGACACACCGCCTGTGGCCAGTTTTTCCAGTTCTCCCGCGAGCAACCCTGCAACCGTTTCCAATGAAAAAACGGTCTGACCCACGGAAAGGCGCAAAGACTCGCCGTTTCCCTCTCTAAGGATTTTTTCCCATTCCAGTCTCCGATGCCCCCTGATCCGGTCAAGGAGGCAGGCCACACACCCTGTTTCCCCCGGAAGAAATAACGGTCCGATCTGTTGAACAACCCCCTCGGGCTTGACGATGACCCAACGGAGTTCGCGTTCTTGGGCGAAAAGGCCGAAGGCTTCCAGTTCCGATTCAAGGGCGTCCGGGATAACGGCCAGGTAAACGGCATCCGCTCTGATTTCTTTTCTGTACCCGTCCGGAAGCCGTTCAACGGTCAGCACATCTGAACGCGATAACGACGCGGCAAGGGCGTCGACGGAAGAATCCGTCCCGCCAATGGCGAAGACGCGCACAACAAGGGGAGTAATCGGGGCTAGCGGAGAACCGCTTCGTTCCCGGCCAAGAATCCGGGTCCGGAACAAATCCGCCTGATTTTCCTGTTGGACGGACTCCTGAACAATCACCCCCTGCTTTTCAAGACGGATGAGAGTGTAATAGACCTCTTCGGGAAGAAAACGATCTTCCAGCGCGGCCGCGAGATCGTCCTCGTCGCCGAGACCCCGGCGGATCATGGAAATCAATTCTGAAGACAAGGCTGAGGTAATCCTGCCGGATCCTGTTTCATCCAGAAGAAGCCAGCGGCCGTTTCCATCGGGGATTGCAACGATCCCCTCTTTGATCTTAAAAGTACTCATGAGAAAAACTTATAGAAACCCCGCCAGATAATCAATCTTCTGCTGGCTGTGCTGAACGAGGCCATAGGGCTTGCGGCAACCGCCGGCGCAAGGGGTTAAATAGAGGCATTGCCGGCATTCTGCAGGCAATGCCTCGACCGATGCGCAATCTCGAATTTCCGGACAGTTCTGGAGTTCTGCGAGACTACGGACTCCCTCCATTTCGCTCACTTCGAAACAGGCCTGCATCCGGCCGCGGGCATTGACGTTCAAGGCCACGAAAGGACCACAATCCTGCGTCCGGCCATGAAACACTCGTGCCCCCAGTTCTGTCGGCCTGACCCCGCAGAAGGGCATGGCCAGAAAAATCCCTTGCGCCTGATCGGGGTAGCGGTCCATCAAATCCGCCATTTCCTCGGCGAAAGCCTGGGCATCCGCCTGTGTCCAGGGTCGGGGCAGGATCGGCGTTGATTCGTAGCGCAGCGGCAGCCAGAAAAGTCGTGGAGATTTTTCCGCGAACTGGACAAAGGGCTCCAAGGCGCCGTGCAGTTCCGGCGTCAGGGGGGTCAGCAGGCAGATTCGAGGCACGCCTGCCTCCAATGCCAGTTCGATCACTTCCTGCTTCCGCCTCAACACATCCGAACCGCCGGTCAGCTTGTCCATGTGTCTGGTGTCAAGGGTGGGCAGACTGACTCGAAGGTCATCCACCACCCGAAAAAGCCGCTGGTAGCGTTCGGTATCCCCCGTTCCGTTGGTATTCAGGATAATCGTGCGTCCGCACAGATGGGCATAGTAACAGAACATTTCGAGCTGCGGGTGCATTGTGGCCTCCCCTCCGGTGAAGCGGACGCCCGGAATGCCGTTGTCCACCGTCCAGTCAATCCAGCACAGCACCTCCTGCTCCGGCATGAACGAAACACCTGAGCGGATCTTTCCGCCCAGGTAGCAGAACGTACAGTTCAAATTGCAGGCATCCGTGATTTCGATCTTCAGTTCGCGTGGCGCCAGGGAAGAAATCACAATCGTTTATCCTTCTGATTTCGGATTGCATGGAGCAGGGGGTTAGCAGTAGCCAACATGGTTGGAATGCTCCGCTTAAACGCATCTGGCGCAGGCTATCTCGTCGGTATCTTCACTCATGTCTGGTTTGATCAGCCATTCGTCACCCGGCTTCAACGGCAAGACGATATACATGACTTGGTCTGTCTGCTCAAGGACCCTTACTTCAATTCCTGCCGGTACGGAAATCTCACCCTCCGTCAAAACCGCCCTGGGGTTGGAGACGAGACGCTCTTTAAACGATTCATCACTCCAGGCCCTGGCTATGATCTTCGCCATCTTTTTGCTCTGTTCTTTTTTTTCTTCTTTCATTTTCTTCCTCTTCGTAATTATTCCTGAAATAAAAGACCCTTCTGTTTTCATCCCCGGAAGCGGTCATAATAGATTCAATAATCCGGATTTCCTGCTCGCCTTGGGAAGAATTTGAGCGGTGAGATCCGGAAGCTTTCTTGCCTGGGAAGGAATATCGGGATTTATGGCCGAAAGAACTTTTCGTTGATTGTTGAAATTGTTAAGGAAAGACAATATTCCCATCGCAGACAGTGAGAATTAAGGAACGTCAACCCTGTTCTTTGTGCGCCCCTGACAATTCGGCAATTTTCTCGATGACTGCTTCATCGCACCCCAACCGTTCGGCCAGAATGGACATGTCTGAAATCGAAAGGTCTTCCCCGCGGATGATATCCGCCTTTTTTTTGGCCATTTCAGCCGATGGCTTGGGATCGTCTGCCGGGAGGTAAATCGCACATTCAGGCCTGATCTCTTCAAGGATGCGGTTGCTTTCAATGATCAGAAAATGTGCATCGCCGTGCTCGAAGGCGATTGTCGAAAAGCTGGTTCCCATTGGATAGAAACAGCCGTCATCATAGCCGGGCTTTCGTGGATGATGGCCGATTTTTATTCGTACGGCGCCAGGCAGCAGTTTGCGTAATGCACGAGCAAGACATGTCTTCCCGATATTGGAGCGTGCGCCAGAAACAACAATAACTTTCGTATCACTTATGACAACCGTTTCAGAGTCCATTATCCCCCGAAGCAATGCCAGGCAATAGAACCTGTCAAAATTTTCCCGACCCTATCATGGCGATAAATCGAAATCAAGAGTTTAAGGTTATGTAAGGTTATTATTTGTAACTTTATGTTTACTCATGAAAATGATATGGGACAAAAAATCAGATTAGGTCCCATTTTTGGAAATTACCCATGAAATGTTCAAGAGGATTTTCTCATTGAAATAAGGATCATAACGGACCGGGTGCTGAAGATTGTCAACGGACAGATCACTAGATCCATATCGGAGAGCAGAATAATTGTATAATAAATTCAGATAAGTAGGAATGTTTTGAAAGGCATATATCACCATGGGTTATTGTCAATTTTGCGAAATGATCGAAACGAATGCGCATAATATTTTTTATCGCGATCAACTACTGGCGGCATTGGTTGAGATCTGCCCTAAAAATGTCGGGCATTTTTTGATTGTTCCCTTAAGGCACGTTGAAAGCATCTTTGAATTGACAGACGAAGAATATCTCCAATTTCGAAAGGTTGCCTGGAGGGTTCTGTTTAATCAGTTTCATCGGATTAATTTTATTGAAAGGTATGAGCATTATATCGCTTTGGCGGAAAAATCCGATAAAAGGGTCATCGAAAGATGCCATTCCGGCATTGAGTATCTCCGGGAGGAATCGCACCTTGCCCCTTCGGGATTTTCCATGGGGTTCAATGAAGGCTCAGATTCGGGAAAGGAATATAGGCATGTTCATATGCACGTAATCCCCGCTTATGGGGATCGAGTGAATGAGCATGGATTTCGGTTTTTATTCTGACGGATGAACGGCCTACTTTAACCATTGTACAGAAATGACCGATCCTGCCGGAAGATAATCTTTTCCTTCCGGAATGGAAGCCACTGCCGTTGCTTTGGCCAGGGAGTTCAAGCGACTGCGTTTGTTCATGGGATGGAAGTCAGGCAGGCTGTCGATCCATTCAATCGTGCCGAAGAAAAAATCCGTCCAATCGGATTCACCCTCGGCCAGTTCCGAAGCAAGCCGGGCAGATATCCTTGGCAGGCCCGGATCTTTATGACCGGACAAGGCCATGATTCCGGGAAGAGCGATCTGCAGAAACCCCATCAAGTTGGACGGCGGTCCACCGGCCAGGATGAAGACGGGTTTTTTATCCAGCATGCCGAAGCCGACAGCCTTGCCGGGTCCCATGCGAATACGGTGGAAGACCTTCTTCCATCCCATCCCTTCAAGGACGTGTGCCACCAGGTCATGATCCCCCATCCACGCCCCTCCACTCGTGATTAAGACATCCGTTTCGTCCGCCAGGTTTTTCAGGGCGCACAACAGGGCTTCCGGATCATCCTTGACGATGGCCATACGGCTCTTCATCCCATATCGATGGCACCATCCTGCCAGGGTCATGATATTGCTTGCATAGAGTTTGCCTTCCGTCAGGGGGTTGCCCGGTTCGACGATTTCATCGCCGGTGCCAAGCATTCCTACGATGGGATTACGAAAGACGGGAACCACACTGTGTCCGGCAGCGGCCAGAAGTCCTGTCATCGCAGGCGATATCTGCTGGCCTGTTCGAAGGATGCATTTCCCCATAGTCACATCGCTGCCGCGCCTCAAAACATTTTTAGGCTCGGCAAAGCTTTTAACCAGCACATCGGAGTTCCCTTTTTTTACATACTCTTCAGCCACGACAGCGTCAGCGCCGGTCGGGATGCGGGCTCCCGTCAGCACCCTGACCGTTGTCCCCGGTTTGACCTGAATGTCTTTCTCGCCTCCTGCTGCCATGGAACCCAGCAGCTGCAGGCGGACAGGTTTTTCTGGCGTTGCATTGGCTACCTCAGGGGATATAACCGCGAAGCCGTCTTTGCGGGAGGAATCCATGGAAGGCGAATCGACCAGGGCGTAAAGATCAGAGGATGCGATGCGATCGACGCAGTCAACCAGGGAAACATTTTCCGCGGAAAGAGGGGTAATGTCCTCCAGGGTCAAACGCAGGGCCTCTTTCAGGCCAAGAGACATCGATTTCACGGCACTTTCCTCGATATAGAAATATCAGTTTTGATTATCGTTCGCAGAAGCAGGGGAGGCAATCCAAGCCATCGCCTCTTATGTGAAGTGTGGGAGCCCGGGCGTGAGAAAGTGCCTGGCATGGTTACCGCATCAACGCAGGCTGGCAATTCCGCTTTACGGAATTGCCAGCCGCGTGCACGTAGTGTTGGACTGCCGAAGAACAGCCATCAACAGACGGATTGAAACGTTTATTGCATCGCACTGACTTCGTCAAGTGCTTCGGCAACCTCACATCCCCAGAGGGGGCAACCTTTTCTAAAAACGGTGCCGGGTAACACCCGGATGACCTTCCCAGATTTGGTCATTAAATCTGCATTCTGAACACAAACCCAGGAACCATCCGGTTTCTTCTCGAATTCCTTTAAACTGAGTTTTTCTTTACTGATCTCTTCCATTCTATTTCTCCCCTTTTATAAGACTCCATTCTCTTCAACACAAAGACTCCCTGTTAAGACAGTCCGTTTACGCGAGTTTCAGCCTCTGCCACGGATGCTAATGCCATGTTCAGGTATACGTTAACCCATTCGGGCTTGCCGGTATTGGCTGCTAAGCCCTTGAGCTGGTCGCCGGTCGCCTTGAGGGAGGGAAGCTGTTCCTTCAGCTTAACAACGGCCTCTGCCAAAAGATCCTTCCTGGCAATTCTCCGGGTATTCAGCACCTGTGCCAGGTAGGCATCTATAGCCTCCTCCACGGCGAGGATTTGATTGATGATTGCCTGATCATAACCAGGATCTCCTACCGTTGCATAGTGCAGTTCCTTTTTGGCGAAACGAAGGGCTTCACTGGTGTTTAACAAAGAGTCTTGCGTGGGGTTCGGCAAAAAAATTTGCTGGGTGAAGGGTTTGGGGGTGATATAGGTTTCACGGACTCCTGCTTCTAAAGACATATCCTGTTCCTCCTTGCTCATGATCTTTCAAATATGAATTGGTTTATCCAATTTAAGAATCCTTGTCTCTCGATCCCTTTGACATTGGTTACAATGTGACCGTTTCATAGCACAGCCCGATTGATTGTCAAGAAAAATATCCAATTTTCTCTCTTCTAATAACAGAATCATTTACATAGCGAAACGGTGGGAGAACCCTCGGTTGCCGAAGGGCAGGCATTATATCTTCAAGGTGATAATTTCAACTTCTTTTTCTAATTCAGCATTTTACAAGATAATTGAAAAAACCTTAAATCCCATAAGATGAGAGGAAGCAAGGTTTTACAGGAAGGTGATCACATGCAGCATTATGTTACAAATAACTTAGAAATGACAATTATTTCATAAAATTACAAAATAATATTAGATGACAAATTATAACAAAATTTCCTTGACAATCGGTTGGGCTGTGCTATGAAACGGTCACATTGTAACCAATATTTTAAAGGGGTAGAGATATGAGGTATGCAGAGACTGGGTATAATTTGGAGATTGATTTAGCGACAGGAAACATTGAGCGAGTCGAAACCGACCCGAAACTGCTCGAAACCCATCTTGGGGGGCTGGGGACCAATGTCAAGCTGCATTGGGACCGGGTTCCTCCGGAAACGAAGGCTTTTGACGATGGGAACATGATGGTTTTCAGCTCCGGTCTTCTCAACGCCACACCGGCTTGGAGCGCGAATCGTACCCTGGTCACCTTCATCTCACCGCAAACGGGGATGCTGGCGTATCCTTTTTCAGGTGGGTTCTGGTCTGCAGAACTGAAGTACGCCGGCTATGACAAAATCATTCTAAACAACAAGTCGCCCAAATGGGTTTATGTCTGGGTAAAAAATGACACGGTGGAACTGCGGGATGCCTCTCACCTGGTCGGCAGGGGCGCTTACGAAACTCAGGACCTGATCCGCGAGGAGTTGAACGAACCGGACGCCCAGGTCTTCGCCATCGGTCCCGCCGGCGAAAACAGGTGTTTCACCGCTTCGATGGAGCAGGGCCGGTCGAGCGCCAGCCGGCTCGGCGGCGGCGCCGTGATGGGAGACAAAAAGGTCAAGGCCGTCGTGGTCCGGGGGACGAAGGACATCAACCTGTACAATGGGGAAGCCTTCATGAAAGAGATGATGGACATGATGGCCTACATCAATTACCGCAATGCCAACCCCATCCCCGGGGTCATGACGATTCTGTCGGGGATCGGGTCTCCGCAGGAGATGGTCCATACCGATGAGAAGTGGCACACGGAAAACTTCATGTGGGGGAATGCCCGCGCCCGGAGAAGAGGCTTCTGGGATCAGAATATCTCGGTGGAATGGCCGGAGACCCAGCTGGCGGGAATCAAGCGGCTGATCAGCTGCTTCAACTGCCCCCAGCACTGCGGCGCTTTGATCGCCTACAAGGACACGCCCCGCTATATGGCGAAGTGCTTCGGGAAGATGACCTACGCCATGGCGGCCTATATCGACAGTCTGGATTGGTCCTGGAGAGCCCTGCACCGGGCGACGGAGTATGGTTTTGACTCCTTCTCCACGCCGCAGATTTTCGCCTTCGCCGTTGAGTGTATCGAAGCGGGCATCATAAAGGGCGATGACCTGGCCGGGACGGATGAGTATCCGCCCTGCCCGGAGGATAAGGGAGAGCGATACCTCTGGCTCATGGACCGGACCGCACACCGGCAGGGAATCGGCAACCTCCTGGCTGACGGCGTCTACTGGGCGGCAAGAGCGCTCGGCGAGGGTGCGGAAGCCTTTGACCACAATACGATCAAGAAGCACGAGCAGCTCCCCCTCAAGCTGGGAACGCTCGATCCCATCTATTTCCTCATGTATACGACGAACGAGAAGATCAGTATCACCCAGATCGAAGGGAACTGGCCCCAGGCGGCCTTCCCCACGATGGAGATGAGAGAGGAGTTCGTTCGAGACTGGCCGCAGCTTCCCGATGATCACTTCAAGCAGTATGTCCTGGATTGGGAACCGCGGGGAGAAAAATCGATTCCCTTCTTCCCCACGCCCTACATGTGCAGTGAGATCGTCGACTGGATGGAGATGATGCACAACATCGACGACTCCTGCTGCATCTGCTGCGGCATGTCCGGCTTCTGCCTGAAGCCCCCCTGGCATATCCACAATTATCCGAGGGTCATCAACGCGGCGACCGGACTGGATCTGGATGAAGCGAAACTGAAGAAGATCGTCAACCGGAACCGGAATCTGCACCGGGCGCTGAACCTTAGATACGGCTTCAGGAGAGAAGACGAGTCGGCGCCGGAAGACCATTGGAAGAGAAGATTCCCAGAGTTGGAAAGCGAACTTCTGGATACGTACTATCAGTACAAGGGCTGGAATCTGGATGGTGTTCCCACGAAGGAAAGGCTCCATGAATTAGATTTGGATTACGTCGCGGAAGACTTAATTAAGAGAGGGATTTTGAGAGATGGCGAAAATAACTAAAAAAATAAAGAGAATCAAGGTTGATGCAGATAAATGCAACGGGTGCCGGGGATGTGAGATGGTCTGTGCCGGTTTTCACTCGGTTCCGAAATATAACACCATCAATCCGGCAAGATCCCGTATCAAGATCGTCCGCCATCCCACCAAGGACATCTGGCTTCCGGTATTCGCCGGTGAGTACACGGCAGCCGAATGCATGGGCCGGGAAACCTATGTGATTGACGGCAAGGAATACGCGGATTGCGACTTCTGCCGGGCTGCATGTCCCGCCAGGGATCGATTCAAGGAGCCGGATTCCGGTCTTCCGCTGCGCTGCGACATGTGCGAAAACGATCCGCCTCTGGAAATTCCGAAATGCGTCGAGTGGTGCATCAGTGACGTTCTCACATATGAGGAAGTTGAAGAGGAAGTTGAAGAGGGTGTGGAAATGCAGGATGTGGAGTTCGGCTTGGCATCCATGGTGGACAAATACGGTTGGGACAAGATGAAGGATGCCTTTGCCCGCATGCAGATGAAGGACTAAGATTTTACACCTTCGTTAATAGAGACCATCCAACAGGATTATCCGGTCGGCTCCGGGAGAAAGGCAGGCAAAGCGTCCCGCTTTTCTCCCGGAGCAGGAAGTTGAAAACAGGATTATAAGAAGGAAGGGAATCGATGGAGACTATAGCTCCTTACAAAGAGATTATTGCTGAAGTGAAATCGCACGGTGGAGACGCCTTCAAGCGATGTTTCCAATGCGGATTGTGCGACAGTGTCTGTCCCTGGAACCGGGTGACGAGCTTCAGCATGCGCAAGCTGGTCCGGGAGGCCACCTTCGGCCTGACGGATATAGAAAGTGAAGATATGTGGCGCTGCACCACCTGCGGGAGATGCCCCCAGCAGTGCCCGAGAGACGTCAAACAGATCGAGTCCGGCGTAGCCCTGCGGCGGATCGCCACGGAATACGGGGTGTATCCCCACTCCGTCCTGCCCATCAAGTCTATTCGAGGCAGCCTCGTGGGTTCGGGGAACCCCCTGAACGAAGAGCGGAGCAAGCGGGCAGACTGGGCCAAGGGCCTGAATGTTCCGGAATTTACCGAGGACATGGATATTCTTTACTTCCCGGACTGCTACGCCAGCTATGACCCGCGGATGAAGAAGGTGGCCGTGGCCACGGCGAAGGTCCTGCAGAAGACTGGGGTGAACTTCGGCATTCTGGGCGATAAGGAAGTATGCTGCGGCGAGAGCATCCGCAAGGCGGGTGAAGAGGAGGTTTTCAAGCGCCTGGCCAAGGAAAACATCAAGGCGTTTGTCGATGCCGGGGTGAAGAAGATCCTGGTGTCCTCCCCCCACTGCTACCACACCTTCAAAAACGAGTACCCCGAGTTCAAGGTGAACTTCGAGGTGGTCCATATTACCCAGTTCCTGGCCGAACTGATCCGGGAGGGGAAGCTGACCCTGAGCGGCGAGTATGCCAAGAAACTCACCTGGCACGACCCCTGTTACCTGGGCCGCCACAATGGCGTCTACAATGAGCCGCGGGAAGTCCTGCAGGCGGTTCCCGGTGCGGAGTTCACGGAGCTTCCCGAGCACCATGTGGCGAGTCTGTGCTGCGGCGGCGGCGGAGGCCGGATCTGGATGGAGACGGTCAAGGGCGAGCGCTTCTGCGACCTGCGGATCGACCAGGCGGTGGGTGTCGGGGCGGAGGTGCTGGTGACGGCGTGTCCGTACTGCATCACGAACTTCGAGGACAGCCGGGTGACCATGGGTATGGACGAGAAGATCGAGATCAAAGAGATTTCGGAAGTGATTGCGGAATTGATTTAGAAATCATCAAATTCGATGAGGTAATATAAATGGAAAAAGAAAAGAACAATTTTGGCGACGTAATGGTCGTCGGCGGCGGGATCAGCGGCATTCAGGCCTCTCTGGATCTTGCCACTGCGGGTTTCAAGGTCTTCCTGGTGGAGACTTCGCCCAGCATCGGGGGCCACATGGCCCAGCTGGACAAGACGTTCCCCACGAACGACTGCTCCATGTGAATTCTCGCACCCAAACTGGTCGAGGTCGGCCGGCATCCAAACATAGAGGTCCTGACGTACACGGAAGTGGATCGTGTGAAGGGAGAAGCGGGGAAATTCGAAGTAACATTAAGGAGAAAACCAAGATACATCATCGAGGATAAATGTACGGGCTGTACCGTCTGCGTGGAGTACTGCCCCGTCGTTTACCCCGACCAATACAACCAGGAGATCTCGAAGAACAAGGCCATTCATGTGTATTTTGCCCAGGCCATTCCGCTGATCACCTATATTGACGAAAGCTGCCTTTATCTGAAGGAAGAGAAGTGCAAGATCTGCCAGGCCGTTTGCAAGGCGGACGCCATTGATTTGAAGCAGACCGAGGAGTTTGTGGACATCAAGGTGGGGGCGGTCATCCTGGCGGCCGGTGTGGAGCCCTTTGATCCCAAGGTTAAAGAGGAATACCACTACGGCGAATTCGCCAACGTGGTCACCGGGATGGATTTCGAGCGGTTGCTGGGTTCCACGGGTCCTTACGGCGGCGAGATCCTGCGCGCTTCGGATCTGAAGCATCCCCATAAGATCGCGTGGCTTTCCTGCATCGGTTCCCGCCGGGTCACCGAAGGGGAGAACAGCTACTGCTCCATGGTCTGCTGCACCTACAGCCAGAAGCATGCGATTTTGACGAAGGACCACGACGCCACGGCGGAGTGCACGATCTTCCATAACGATGTCCGCTCCTACGGGAAGGACTTCGAGCGGTATGTCGACCGGACCCAGGCCCTGGAGGGCATCCGGTTCATCCGCAGTTATGTCTCCATCGTCCGCGAGGACCCGGTGACGAAGAATGTCGTTCTCCGGTACTCCACCCCCGACGAAGGGGTCAAGGAAGAGGAATTCGACATGGTGGTCCTGGCCGTCGGCCTGGCGCCGCCCAAGAATTATCTGGAGATGGCGGAAAAGTACGGCATCGAACTCAATGAGCACGGTTTCGCCAAAACGGATCTCACAAATCCCATCCAGACGACGAAGCCGGGGATTTTTGTCAGCGGCGGCTTCCAGGGTCCGCTGGACATTCCCGAGTCGGTTTTCAGCGCCAGTGGGGCGGGCTCCCAGATCGGCGAGCTACTCGACTACCGTCGAGGCAATCTGTCCACGGAACGGATCTATCCGGAGGAGAGGGATGTGGCGGCGGAAGAGCCGAAGATCGGCGTCTTTGTCTGCCACTGCGGGGCGAACATCGGCAGGATCGTCAATGTCCCCGAGGTCGTCGCATACGCTCTGACGTTGCCCAACGTGGTCTACGCCCAGGAGCAGCTCTTCTCCTGCGCGACGAACTCCGCCCAGGAAATCTCCGACAAGACCAGGGAACTGGGGCTCAACCGCGTGATCATCTCGGCCTGTTCGCCGCGAACCCTGGAGCCGCTCTTCCGGGACACGGTCCGGGAGGCGGGGATCAACCAGTATTACTATGAAATGGCCAATATCCGGGAGCACAACTCCTGGGTCCACCAGAAGGAAAAGGAAGAGGCCACCCAGAAGGCGAAGGACCTCACAAGGATGTCCGTGGCCCGGGCGCGCATGCTGCAGCCCCTGCAGGAATTCGACCTGCCGGTGAACAACAACGCCCTGGTTGTGGGCGGCGGGATCGCCGGGATGGTCTGTTCGCTCTCCATCGCCGAACAGGGGCACGAGGTATACCTGATCGAAAAGGCGAAGGATCTGGGCGGCAACGCCAACCGGGTCCATTACACCCTGGAGGGTCTGGACGTTCAGGCCTACCTGAGCGATCTGAAGCAGAAGATCTACTCGAACCCCCTGGTGCACGTCTATAACGATGCGACCATTCTGGAGGCTGCCGGTTATATCGGGAACTTCGTCACGACGGTGAAGTCTCCCCGGGGAACCACGGAGATCAAACACGGAGCGTCCGTCCTTTCCATCGGCGCGGATGAATACAAACCGACGGAATACCTCTACGGCCAGGACGAACGGGTCATGACACAGCTGGAGCTGGAGGGGAAGATCGCCGGGGGAGACGAGGCGATCGCCAATGCCCAGAGCATGGTGATGATCCAGTGCGTGGGGTGCCGAAACGAGGACCGGAACTACTGTTCAAGGATCTGCTGCACCCATGCCATCAAGAACGCCCTGAAGCTGAAGGATAAGAATCCAGAGATGGATATCTACATCCTCTTCCGGGATATGAGGACCTACGGATTTTCCGAGGACTATTACCGGGAAGCCTCGGAGAAGGACGTGAAGTTTGTCCGCTTCGAGCCTGAGGCTGCCCCCAAGGTGGAGGCGGTGGTTGAGGAAGGGCGGCCCGTTTTGAGAGTGACCGCACCCGATCCGATTCTGGGTCAGTACCTGGCCCTGGATGCCGATTATCTCGTTCTGTCCGCCGCGACGCTTCCCTCTTCTGCGACGAAGGAAGTCGCCGCACAGTTCAAGGTTGTCTTGAGCCTGGACGGCTTCTTCAAGGAAGCCCACGTGAAGCTTCGTCCGGTGGAGTTTGCCACGGACGGCGTGTTCCTCTGCGGTCTGGCCCAGTATCCCAAGCACATAACGGAAACGATCAACCAGGCCTACGGTTGTGCCGGTCGGGTCCTGACGCTGCTGTCCCGCGATACGGTCACTGCCTCCGGCTCGGTCTGCGAGGTGAATGAGAAGAAGTGCATGGGCTGTGGTTCCTGTGCGTCGGTCTGCACTTACGGGGCCATCGAAATGCGCGAGACCAAACAGGGTCGGAAAGCGACGATGAATCCCGTTCTCTGTAAGGGTGACGGTCTGTGCAACGCCATGTGTCCGACGGGTGCGATTTACCTGAAGCACTATACGGAGGATGAACTCATGGCCCAGATCGATGCGATCGTTCCGGAGCGGGTGGCAGCGGAAGTCGAATAAGATCGGGTTGCCTTAAAAGGGCGACCTGGGATAGAAGCAGGAAGTAAAGATTCTCAGGAAGGAGAGAGAAATGGCCGAAAAATTTAAGCCTCGGATCATCGGCTTCGTGTGCCACTGGTGAGCATACGGCGCCGCTGACCTGGCTGGAGTTTCCAGACTGCAATATACAAGCGAAATGAGGCTCGTCCGTGTCATGTGCACGGGGCGGGTGGATCTAACCCATGTGTTAAGAGCCTTTTCCGACGGCTGTGACGGAGTGTTCGTCGGCGGCTGTCACCTCGGGGAATGCAACTACATTACGAACGGCAATTACCATGCGCAGAACATGGTGGCCTTGGCGAAGAAACTGCTGGAGCGCATCGGGATGGATCCCGAACGTCTGCGGCTGAACTTCATGTCCGGTGCGGAAGCGAACCTTTACGCGGACAGCGTCAATGCCTTTGTCAAGAAGATCAAGGAAATCGGTCCCCTTGGCGTAAAGGAAGGAATCGGCAAGGAAGATCTGGATGTCCGGGTGGCGGAACTGACTCGGCAGATCCCCTATATCAAGGTGATGACGAACGCCAAGCTGGGGACGCCGGTGTACAGCCACGAGGAAGTGGAGAATCTCTTCACCACGGCAGAAGTGGAGAAGCTGTTCAGCGAGAAGCTGTCGTACTATATCGATCCCCAGAAGTGCCAGGCCTGTATGACCTGTGCGCGGAGATGTCCGGTGGATGCGATCATCAGCGCGAAGAAACAGGTCCATATCATAGAGCAGGACAAGTGCATCCGATGCGGTTCCTGCTTCGCGGCCTGTCCGCCGCAGTTCAGTGCGATTACGAAACTGGAGGGCGAGCCTGTTCCCCCGCCTCCGCCTGAAGGTCAGCGGGATGTCGTCAAAAAGGGCAAGGAAGCGACGGCATAACAGGAAAGAAAATTGACCGGAAAAAAGGGGACTTGGCCGGGTCAGGTCAAGTCCCCTTTTTTGAATATCGAGGAAAAAGACAGTTTCGATTTAGGAACAATCAAAGAAGATTAGAAGGATATCCTTCGTGATCCTTATTTGCCAAAGGCAAGATTAAACATAAGATGAGCTTTATCATCGAAATCTGCTCTTTCAATTTTATTCTCTTGAAATTCTTCCATCATCTCTTCCACAGTTTTGTATTCTCTTGACTTGGTCCTGTCTTTGCCGAAATTTACCTCAAAGTGGTTAGAAATATAGCTAATTTTTACATAATCTTTTTCTTCTTCCGTTAATCCCAATTTCATTATTCCCGATCTCCTTTCCCTTTGTTAACTGCAACATGCTCCGATCCAGAGCTTTGCACAACCTGTCAAATTAAATATCCTTATGATCGCGGCACCCTTCCCGGCAGGCCGTTCCAGCTTCATTCGTCCCGTCCTCATCAGGAATGTCCGGATTCATCCATCATGATCAAAGAGGTTCCATGACGCTAATCCTTTTCAGCTGAGAGCAGGATGGTCTGCCGGAAGGTGGATTATCCTGCTTCCTATATTAACAACTGAACGGGAAGAACGGATCCCGCTGGAAGAGCATCCTGTCCTTCCGGTATGGAGGCCACTGCAGTGGCTTCAGCCAGGGAGTTCAAACGGCTGCGTTTCCCCATTGGATTGAAGTTCGGCAAACCTTCCTTGCATTCAAGGGTGCCAAAGAAAAAATCCGTCCAATCAGAATCCCCATCGGTGATATCCGAGGCAAGCGTGGCAGAAATTCTCGGCAGGCCCGGGTTTGTGTGACCGGAAAGGGCAAGGATGCCGGGAAGAGCGATCTGCAGAAAACCCATCAAATTGGAGGGCGGTCCACCGGCCAGAAGGAATACGGGTTTTTTATTCAGCATTCCGAAACCGACGGCCTTCCCGGGTCCCATGCGAATCCGGTGGAAGACCTTTTCCCAGCCGAGCTCTTCAAGGACCTGTGCCACCAGGTCATGGTCGCCCATCCATGCCCCTCCGCTCGTGATTATGGCGTCTGTTTCATCGGTCAGAGTTGTCAAGGCGCGGAAAAGGGACACGGGATCATCCCTGACGATATCGACATGGCTTTTCATCCCGTGGCGACGACACCATCCCGCAAGAGTCATGATGTTGCTTGCATAGAGTTTCCCCTCCGTCAGGGGTTCCCCTGGTTTGACAATTTCATCGCCAGTCCCGAGGACTCCTACGACAGGATTCCTGAAGACAGGAATCCTGCTATGTCCTGCCGCTGCCAGGAGACCTGCTGTCACAGGCGATATCTGCTGGCCGGTCTGGAGGATGCACTTTCCCCTTGCTACATCGCTGCCGCGTTTCAAAATATTCTTGGGTTCGGCAATATATTCTATCATCACATCCGAGTTTCCCTTTTTAACATATTCTTCGGCCACCACGGCATCGGCTCCGTCAGGGATGCGGGCTCCTGTCAAGACCCTCACCGTTGTCCCTGGTTTGACCTGAATGTCATTCTCTCCGCCAGCAGCCATGAAACCCAGTACTTGCAGCCGGACGGGATTTTCGACTGTCGCTTCGGCGACCTCATGGGAAATGACCGCATAACCGTCCTTACGAGAGGAATCCATGGAAGGGGAATCCACCCGGGCATAAAGATCGGCGGCCGCGACACGATCAACACTGTCAATCAGCGACACGTCTTCCGCAGGAAGGGGAACGATGCTCTTCAGGGTTAAATGCAGGGCCTCTTTAAGACCGATAGACATAAATTTCATGCTGACCTTCCTCATACAACGATGGTCCCCATGGAGGTCGTGTCATAGCCCGGCAGTTCGTTCACGACCCGCCGCAGGACCGGACCATGAATCAGGTCGAGGAGCGGCTGGAGCAGATCGCTCTCGTAATAAATGCGGGGGATGACCAGATCGTAGCGTTCCTTCTCAAAAGGGAGAAAATCGAGCTGAAGGGCATGCGCCGCAGACGCAATGCCAAGTCCGCAGTCTGCCGCTCCCGATTGAACGGCAACGGCAACGGCCAGGTGGGTATACTCTTCGCGGCGGTAACCCTTTACCCTTTCAGGTTCAATTCCCAGTTTGTTCAGATGGTAATCAAGCAAGACCCGGGTGCCGGCCCCACGCTGGCGGTTGACATAGCGCACATCGTCCCGCACCAGGTCTGACAGTCCCTGGATTCCCCTGGGGTTGCCCGGCGCGATGATCAGCCCCTGCTCGCGATGCAGGAAGGTCATCAGCACCACGGGAATGTTGGGTAGATATTGCTTCACATAGGAAATATTGTATTCGCCCGTTGCAGGGTCCAGGAGATGGGACGCGGCCAGATGCGCATCCCCGCGGCGCAGGGCCATCAGTCCGCCGAGACTGCCGGCGTTGGCGCTCGAGAAGAGGCGGCCGGCATCCGCCAGGTACTGGGACAGCATGTCCAGGCAGAGATCGTGACTGCCGATGTGGACGATGGTGCGGTCGATATCGGAGGGATCCCGGTACAGCTCGACGTTGACTTCCTGCCCCGCCTCGATTCCCTCCGAAAAACGCGGGATGCGGACGATTCCGTCCGCACGGACCAGGGAGGTGATGACCCCTGCCCCACGGGAAAGGGGCGCAGCCACGGTTCGTTCGCCCACCCGGCCGACGGTGACCCGCACCCATTCGTCCTCACCCATCGGCGAGAGGAGCTTGCGGCTGATGGTTGCCTTGAGTTTGGGCTTTTCCTTTGAGGGCACCCCGAGCCAATGGGAGAGCAGCGGTTCCACGAATATTTCCCCGGTCAGGGCGCAGGAAACGGGATAGCCGGGTACGCCGATGATGGGCGTTTTATGGTCCGTCACGGTGCCGAGGACAACGGGATGCCCAGGACGGATCGCCACGCCGTGAACGAGAAGGGTTCCCAGTTCCTCGACAATGCTTGACGTGAAGTCTTCACTCCCCGCCGATGAGCCGGCATTGACGAGAACGAGGTCATGGGTGGCTGCCGCTTCGCGGACCGTTTCCCGAATGCGTTCATAATCGTCGACAACAATCGGGTACCGCGTCGGTTCGCCGCCCCACTGGCGCACCTGGGAAGACAGCACGAGGGAGTTGTATTCGATGATGTCGCCGGACTTCAGACCTTCCTGTGCGGCCTGTTCGACCGTCACCAGTTCCGTGCCCGTCGGGATAACCGCCACAAGCGGCCGGCGACGGACGCTGACGGTTGCGTGTCCACACCCGGCCAGGGCGCCCAGATCCACCGGTTTGAGCAGATGATTGGCCGGCAGCACCAGTTCAGTGGCAACCATATCCTCCCCCATGGGCCGAACCGCCGTCCAGGGGGCAACGCTGGCCTGGATCTCGATGAATTCACCGGCTTCTTCGTCGATGTGCTGAGTATGCTCAATCTGGATGATGGCGTCGGCCCAGGAAGGGAGCGGATCTCCCGTATCGACGTATTCGGCCTGCCTGTCGGGGCCGATACGCAAACGTTTCGGTGCTGTCTCGGTGGCGCCGAGGGTGTCCACCGAACGGACGGCATAACCGTCCATGGCGCTGGCGTGATACCCGGGAGAAGAAAGGGTAGCCCACACGGGTACTGCCGTCACGCGCCCCAGCGCTTCCTCCAGAGGCAGATCCTCGCCGGGAAGCGCCTTCCACAGGCCGGAACTCTCCATGGCGGCGATGAACCGACGCCATGCCTCATCCAGCGGAATGTCTTCGAGATAAAATTTCCTGTTCTTGCTCATTTCCCTCTCCCGTCATGATCCTGCATGGTCAGAATAACTCCACTTCAACTTGCTCGCCCTGGTGCAGACCATTGGAATCGAGCGGTACGCATACCATCCCCTCCGCCTTTACCATGGTGTAAATCAGGTTCGATTTGCCGAAAACCGGTTCGGCCCAGAGTTGATCTTCCCGTTCGACCAGCCGGACCTGCACGTAATCTTCGCGTCCCGGGACGGAAGAGATGTTGTGAGCGAGTCTGGCCGTTTCTCTCCGCCGGGAAGGCGGATTTTTCAGGCCTTGCATCCGCTGCAGCAGCGGTGTCAGGAACAGCCCGGCCACAACCATTGCACTGACGGGGTTGCCCGGAAGGCCGATGGCGGGCTTGCCGTTGCAGACCCCCAGGATGGTCGGTTTTCCGGGCCGAACAGCGACGCCGTGGACCAAGACGCCCGGTTTGCCCAGTTCGTTCATGACGTCTGATGTAAGATCGCGCGTCGAAACGGAGGACCCCGCGGAAATCACCAGCGCGTCCGCAGCCTCCAGGGCCGAACGCGCTGCGGAAAGAAGGGAGGAAAAATCGTCTTTTATGATCCCCTTAATCTCGGGAACTCCCCCTGCGCGGGCCACAAGGCCGGCGATGGTATAGGTGTTGATATCCCGTACCTGGCCGGGGCCGGGTTCCTGTTCCGGTGGGACAACTTCGTCGCCGGTGGAGACAATCGCCACATGGGGTCTGGCCGCCACCCGGACATCCGTGATGCCCAGTGCCATCAATCCGCCGAGATCCTGGGGGCGGAGGATATGCCCCGCGGCGAACAACGGCTCTCCTTCCTGTATGTCTTCGCCGATATGAATGACGTTCTCTCCCGGCGCAACGGTCCGCAGCACTTCGATCGTTTCCGCATCGAGCTTCTGCGTCCGTTCCACCATAACGACGGCGTCAGCCCCAGGTGGAATCATCCCGCCTGTAAAGACAACAGCTGCCTGAGCCGAACCGACCGCCAGTGCGGGCGCATGACCCATTGGGACTTCGCCAATCAAGGTAAGATATGCGGGCAATGATTCTGTCGCGCCAAAAGTATCCTCGGCGCGTACGGCATAACCATCCATTGTACTGCGGGGGAAAGACGGGAGCGAGGATGGAGCAGTCAATTCTCCGGCCAGCACACGGTCAAGCGCTTCAGCTGTTGCAATGCTTTCCTTCCTGATCTCCAGGGGAAGGTGATCGAACAGTACTTTGAGCGCCTCCGCGGGCGGAAGCACCGTGAACATTTCCGGCATGAGATCTCCTTGCTAAAAATATTTATTGTTCGCTCGATGGATGCGTACTTTTATAGGATTTTGCTTCATACGATCTTCAGAGGCGTCCTCTGCGAGTATTGCATTATTCTTCCTTCGGTCGGAGGCACCAGCCGGAGTATTGTCCCAAAACAAAATCCACGGAACGTCCGTATTCCTCTTCCAGTTCTGCTTTGATTTTGGGCTGCATGTTCAATGATTCCGTGTCATAGAAATCCGCCTCTTCAATTTCAGTCCTGATCTGGACCTGGTCTGAATCAGCCGCCCATAGCGACGCTTCCCGGACACCATGCTCTTTTTTGCAATGGGGGCACATAAATGATGTTGTTTGCATCGGTTCCATCCCTTTCTGTTTAAAATACGGGTATCGCTCCATCATTAATAATCCGGTTCTTCAGAACAATCCTTTTTTTCTTAGATCATCAATCCCTGGAAATCAAAAAAAAATCACAGGAAGGACTGACTTTCCGTCCGAGATTATTTCCCGCATCGCTGTTTATGCATCACAGGTCAGGGAATCACCCACGATGCCTTCACCGTAGAATCATTTCCCCACTGAAATTTTGCCCGGATGTGTCCCGTCAATTTCAACAGCAGCCAGTCCATTTCATCGAAGCGGCAGACAATGGCGGCAAAGTTTTTGCGGGCCGCTGGAACATCAAGCGATTTCAGTACCTTATCTCGGATAAAATCCGGTATGCCCGAAGTCGGTTTTTCGGTGTGTGAACCGGGTGGGATTTCGGCGCAGTAGTTGATCCGATGAGACAGGCGTACCTGCTCCCATTGGGAATCAGCCATTTCATCGTTGGTATGAACTGAGGCGGTTCCGGAAAAGCGTAACTGCAGCCATCTTTCAGCATCATAAAACAGCAAGCCGACATTGGGATTATCCCGGATCTGCGAAATCTTGGACCCTCGAACATCGCAATGGCAAATCAATGTCCGGTCTTTTTCAGAAAATGCCCTGATGATGACGATCCGTGCCTGGGGTTTATCGCTTTTCATCGTAGTAAGGGTGAACTGGTGAAACGGTTCCCTGAAGTCACGGACGCCGTTATGGAGAAGTTTCCAGCTTGATTCAAGCACCTCTTCCAGCGTTGAGATGTTTTCCTTTTTTCCAAAGAACATATGGATTTCCTGGTTGCGAGTTCGTTGAAGCGTAATGGGTCGTCTGGCCAGTCGACGGATAGTTGGCTGCAAGATGTCTCTGATGCTGGCGGACGATGATCCAAAAAAATGAGCAGCCTGGAAGTATTCTATTTCCCGACTGTCACCTTATTTTCCTTACATCTCCGAATTCATACTGTCAATGATATCATGAAATTCCAGATGATTTATTTGAACTGTGGCAGCAATCAATGCTATCAACGACACTTCTGCGGGCAAGAGAAGGAAGGAGAGGCTTTTCGGAAGTTTAGCATCGAATTCAGCCATTCCGCATTTGCCTCAAGGCGAATTGGTGATTAATACATTATTGCAAGTTGTTATCTTACGGCTGATTTTTTGGCGTGTTACAGGACTCTGTCCGCACAGGTATAAATCTTCATTTCTGCCTTCTCGGTAATATGGCTGACTCCCATATCCTTGTACAATCTTGAACCGACGCTGCGGGCGGAACCGATTACAGTCAATCCGCATTTCTCCCCGATCTCACGCCCTTTGTCGGTGACGGCTGTCTTGGTAGCGACCAGGGGAATTCCGGCTCGTCCGATTTTCATGATCATTTCCGAAGCCATGCGGCCGGTGGAGACCATGAAGGTCTGAGTGCAGTCGATACGGTTCAGGAGGGCGTAACCGATGATCTTATCCAGCGTATTGTGCCGGCCGATGTCTTCCATGACGCAGAGGAAATTGCACTCTCCATCGAAAAGGGCCGCGGAATGCGCCCCCCCCGTCTGCTGGTAAAGCGAAGCCTTTTCAAAGAGGAGATCCATTGCCCGGAAGATATCTTCTTTGGCGATTTTAAAATCGGAATCGATACGGGGTAGATCGGAGGTTTCAAAATAGGCCGTCCGACCGCCGCCGGAGACGATGCGGTAGCTGGTCTTTTCCTTGCGCTTCGTGAGCGGAGCCGCATTGGCCAGGACAACGAAGGCGCCTTTTTCCGCAATTTCCAATGAGGATATTTCTTCGGCGCTTTCGATAAAGCCCTGCCCGAAGAGATATCCGGCTACGAACTCCCTCTCCATCGAGGGAGTCACCGAAGCGGTGGCCAGATGCTCACCGTTAACGATAATCGGCAGTTCTTTTTCGATGATGAGGAGAACATCGGTAGAGAGAAATTGTCCTTGTTCCAGCTTGTGGACTTTAGCGGGTTTTAATCCAGGCGTCGTCATGGACATAAGATCCTTTCCGGATGGGAGTACACGATCATGGAATTCTTCCTGACCATACCCACGATGGTGATCCCCACTTTTTCCGCCAGCTCCACGCCCAGTGAGGTGGGCACACCCTTCGTGGCAATGATGGGGATGCCTGCATGGAGGCATTTCAAAATCATTTCCGTTGGCTGACGACCCGTGGAAGTAGCCAGGACGTTGGAGAAATCGATATTCTTCAATAAAGCAGCACCGATCACCTTATCCAGTGCGTTGTGTCGGCCCAGATCTTCGGCGATGGAGACGGTTTCTCTACCATTTAGAAAGAGCCCTGCGGAATGAACGGCCCCGGTTTCCTCGAATATCGGCGAGGTCAGGATGGCCTGGACGCAATCGGCGACGTCTTCACTGCGGATCTTCAGGTCGGAGCGTATTTCCCGGGGCAGGGGGTGCGGCTCGATACTTTTCCTGAGTTCCACCTGGGCGATATTATCTTCGAGCTCGAATGCGACAATGTCTGCGGCGTTCTCGATTCGCCCCTGGACATAGAGATTGCCGATGACATACTCCTTCTCCAGCGCAGCCATGATCATGGCTGTGGCAAAATGCCGACCATCCACAAAAACGGTCAGCGCCGTCTCCCTGATGATTCTCTCGCGGGTGGGGATGATCTCCCCGTCAGCACGGATACACGATACCTCTTCCAGGATTTTGCTGTCCATAACACACCCTGAGCTGTTCTTGTGAGACCGCAGCGGTCGATGCCAATGTTCTGTTTAGGGGAATACAGATAACAGAGCTGATGGTTCTTGAGCTGTTCTGCACCTGTTTCTTCCTCTCACCCGTATCTGTTTTTTTGTCAATATGTATTATTTATAGCACATTTACATTTTTAGTCTATCGTCAAAGTCAACGCGTCCCGACCAGCTTCAGAGTCATTCCAATTCTTCCTGTGAAATTTTTCCCTTGCAAGGACAGGTTTATCTGACTATAAATAATTGCAAAATCTTAAAAATAAAGCCTGAAGATGGTAGCGCCGATTATGTCGAATACGCTCATGAATACGAAGGAAGTCGCGGAATACCTGGATATCAATGAAAAGCAGGTTTATGCACTGATCAAATCCGGGCGGATACCGGCAACCAGGGTAACAGGAAAATGGCTTTTCCCCAAGGACCTGATCGATGAATGGCTGCTTGAAAATGCCCGAACGGGACTGAGCGAGGCAAGGCAGAGAAGCCGGAAAATGGGAGGCGCCCTCCTGGCTGCAGGCAGCAATGATCCCATGCTGGACATTCTTCAAGCCACCCTGCGCAAGGACCATCCGGAATTTTATATCTTCTCGGCCAGTACGGGAAGCCGGGACGGGCTGTTGGCCCTCAACGCCGGTTATACCGATATCGCCTGGACCCATTTATGGGATCCAAAGAATGACTCGTACAACATCCCCTATCTCGCTCAATATGTTCCCGACCGCAAAGGCGTTGTGGTCAACCTGTTCTACCGGGAACTGGGATTTCTGACCGCCAGGGGAAACCCCTTGGGTATTCAAGGCTTTGACGACCTTACTCGAGAAGGACTCCGCTTCATTAATCGCCAACCCGGAGCTGGAACCCGGGTGCTTCTGGATATTCATCTGGATCGAATCGGCGTTGATAAAAGTTTGATATCCGGCTATAAAGAGGAAGTATGCACCCACCTCGAAGTCGGTCTTGCCGTTCTATCGGGAAAGTCGGATGTTGGGATCGCCTCCGTCGCCATTGCCAACTTTCTGGGATTGGACTTTGTGCCCATCACCCGGGAACGTTTTGATATGGTATTGGATCAGAATATCTTTTTTGAAAAGGCCGTGCAGGCCCTGATGGACGTCCTTCACGATCCATCCTTCCGTCAGCGGGTTGAAGGAATGAGCCGTTACGACTTTTCCGATTCCGGACGGATTCTCTATTCCACCACCTGATACCGAGTTGCATTCAAAAGGTTGACAAGGTGGCAAGGAGGAAGCAAAGCAGTCAGCCATTCCACGGGTCTTGTCATCAGTCACCAGGTCCGCTTTTCCTCCGCCAACATCCCCTCCTCGCTTTTTGACCTCACATCTCCATCTTATCCGTGTTATTTATAACATATTGACTTCCTGAGACTTTTAATCAATGTATGCATGTCCTGTCATGCTGACAATAGCCGTACCGTTGTTGGCAGTCTTGGACAAATGTTTGGAAATGATTTTATTACATATGAACAAAGGAAAGGAGAGAAGTTCCATGAAGAAGCTGTTTCTTTATCTGTCGGCGTTTCTCGTGTTAGGATTGCCGGGATTGGCGAATGCAGCTGACGACAGCAAGTTCATTCTGCTGTCGTCAACCATTGGCCCCATCGATTCCGGCATTGTGGATGTTCTGGAAAACTCCTTTGAAAAGGAAACGGGCATCCGGGTGCGACACGTCGGCGCCGGGACCGGGCTGGCGCTGGATATCGCCCGGAAGGGCTCTGTAGATCTCGTCATGGTCCATGCCAGATCCCTGGAGGAGAAGTTTATTCAGGAAGGATACGGGACACAGCGGATTCCGTTGATGTACAACGATTTTGTTCTTGTCGGTCCCGCCGCCGATCCGGCTGGAATTAAAGGAATGCAAACAGCGGCTGAAGCGCTTCGCCGGATTGCGGAAAAGGGCGCGCCCTTTATCAGTCGGGGAGACAAGTCGGGAACCCACGTGGCTGAGCTGGAGCTCTGGGGAAAGGCAGGCCTCAAACCATCCGGCCCCTGGTATACTGTTTATGAGAAGGGTTCCGAAGGCAATGTGCCCACTTTGAAGTACACCAATCAGAAAGGGGCGTACACCGTGATCGACCGGGCGACCTATCTTTCCCTGAAGGACCAGATTTCACTGGTCATCCTCGTTGAAGGCGACGAAGCCATGCTGAACTATATCAGCCTGATCCCTGTCAACCAGAAAAAGTTCAAGACTGTCAATGCGACGGACACGATGCGATTTGTCAACTGGCTGACCGACGCGAAAAAAGGGCAGATCATCATCCGGGACTTCGGCAAGGATAAGTACGGCGCCCCGCTGTTCTTCCCCAATTCGGAAGCCTGGCAGAAGACAAAGGGGAAATAAAATCCGAATATCCTCAGCATCCTGAATGCCTGAAACAGGATCAGCAAGGACAAGGTCGATGAATCCATTGAATGTGCATATTTTTTATATTATTATGATCGAATTGGATAACAAATATTGAGGAGGATAAAAATGAAAAAAACTGTTTTCCATTATCTTGGGTATCTTTTGCTCCTGTGCCTGATTTCAGGACTTGCAGCCGCTCCGACCGCTTCGGCGGCACCAATCCAGAAAAATCTGATTCTGGCCACCACGACCAGCACGCAGGATACCGGCCTGCTGGACACCCTGATCCCGATGTTCGAAAAGAAAACCGGCTATTTCGTCAAGACGATCGCCGTCGGTTCCGGGCAGGCCATGGCCATGGGAGAGAAAGGCGAAGCGGATGTCCTGCTGGTCCATTCCCCCGACGCGGAAGCGAAATTTGTTGCAGCGGGAAACGGGATCAACCGCCGCCTGGTCATGCACAATGATTTCGTGATTGTGGGACCGCCAGCCGATCCGGCACGCATCAAAGGCTCCAAGACCTCGCCGGAAGCATTCAAAAAAATCGCCGGTAGCGGCTCCCTCTTTGTGTCGCGGGGCGACAATTCGGGAACGCATTCCAAGGAAAAAGGCATCTGGAAAGCCGCCGGTCTTAACCCCGAAGGCCAGAAATGGTATCAACAGACCGGGCTGGGCATGGGCCAGACCCTCAACGTGGCCGCCGAGAAGAAGGGGTATACGCTGACCGACCGGGGCACATGGCTTTCCCTGCAGAAAACCCTCGGCCTCCCCATCCTCATGCAGGGAGACCCCATCCTGCTGAACATCTATCACGTCATTGAAGTCAACCAGACCAAGTGGCCGAAAGTCAACGCCGCCGGGGCCAAAGCCTTCGCCGACTTCATGGTTTCCGCCCAGACCCAGAAGATCATCAAGAGCTTCGGCGTGGACAAGTATGGCGCTCCGCTGTTCTTCCCGGATGCGGGCAAGAAGGTGGAGGATCTCGGAAAGTAAATGGAGCTGATCCTTGAAGGCTTCCTGAAGGCCATAAAACTGCTTGTGACCCTGGATCCCGAAGTCCTGGGGATTACCCTGCTGTCGCTCAAGGTTTCAGGAACGGCTACTCTGATCAGTCTCTTTCTCGGCATTTCCTCGGGAACCGCGGTGGCCCTCACCCGGTTCCCGGGCCGTCAAATCGTGGTCAGCCTGATCAATACCGGTATGGGGCTGCCACCGGTCGTGGTGGGTCTTTTTGTCACGATCTTCCTCTGGCGAAACGGGCCTTTGGGTTTCCTGGAAATCCTCTACACGCCCACGGCCATCATTCTTGCCCAGGCAGTCATTGCCACCCCCATCGTCACCGGCATCACCCTGGCTGCCATTCAAAATCTTCCCCCCAACCTGCGCCTCCAGATCCTGGCCCTCGGGGCGACCCGCACTCAGATGCTCTGGCTTCTCACCCGGGAAGCCCGCCTGCCCCTCCTGGCTGCCGTCATGGCCGGCTTTGGCGGTGTCATCTCCGAGGTTGGGGCCTCCATCATGGTGGGTGGAAACATCAAGGGCTATTCCCGGGTGCTCACGACGGCCACCGTCATGGAAACGGGCAGGGGAAACTTCGATACGGCCATTGCCCTGAGCATCATCCTTTTACTTCTGGCCTATCTGATCAATTACCTGCTGACGCGGATCCAGCAGCGGGAGCGGCCCCGATGACAATATCCGCTCCGCTCCTGCAGGGAAAAAGACTTCTGGTCAAACGAGGGGGGATTACCGTTCTGGATATTCCGGAATTTGAGATCAGGAAGGGGGGGGTGCTCTCCCTGATCGGACCGAACGGTTCCGGGAAATCCACGCTCCTGTTGACCTTGTCCTGTCTGTTAAAACTCTTCAAAGGCGAACTGATCTTCAATGGACAGAAGATCGACAATCGCCGGAGCGAACTGGATTATCGACGGCAGATTGCCGTCGTGTTTCAGGACCCCCTTCTCTTTGATGCGACGGTGCTGGAGAATGTGGCCTCCGGCCTGAAAATCAGAGGACTGGATAAACGCGAACGCTCGCGGATCGCGGGAGAATACCTTGAGCGTCTGGGCATTGCCCATCTGGCGAAACGTTCCGCATCCAAGCTCTCCGGGGGAGAGGCCCAGCGAACCAGCATCGCCCGGGCCTTTGCGGTCCGCCCAGCCATCCTTTTTCTCGATGAGCCCTTTTCCGCCTTGGATCCGCCCACCCATGAAGCCCTGATCTCGGATCTCAACCGGCTTCTTCAGGAGACGGACACCACGGCGGTCATGGCCACGCACGATCAGATGGATGCCCTGCGCCTTTCCGATCGCATTGCCGTGCTCCAGAAAGGAACGATCGCTCAGGCGGGTTCCGCGGAAGTCGTGATGAACCACCCGATCAACGAATTCGTCGCCTCCTTTGTCGGAATGGACACGGTTTTGACCGGAATGGTTCGGGAAATCCTCGAGGGGGACCGGATGATCATCGCCGTCGGCGGCCGGGAGATCGAGGCCGTGGGAAATTTTCCCTCGGGAGAAAAAGTGCTTTGCTTCATTCGTCCCGAGAATGTCACCCTATCCACGGACTCGCCGGAAGATCCCAGCAGTGCCCGGAACAATTTTTCGGGCCGGATTATCCGCATCGCGCCCCATGGGCTTTTCTACCGCATTGATCTGAACTGCGGTTTTGACCTCATCTCCTACATCACCCGCACATCCCTTGATAATCTGGAACTCCGTGAAGGGCAGAGAGTCAAGGCCTCTTTCAAGGCCACAGCCGTCCATGTCATCCGGAAATCGGCCTGATGCACTTTCTCCGTCTCGTCTGCTGTCGGGAATATCGATCAAAGGGACCTCCAGGAGTATGGCCGGGAAGAAATATTCTATATTAATGATAATATAAGTTAAAAAATAAATAGGTTGAAAAAAATAAACAAAAAAGGATAAGATAAGTAAAATTATGAGATTGTACATTGGATTTGATGACACGGACAATGCCGAGTCGACCATCGGCACGGGAAAGCTGGCACGTCACTTTGAAGAACTGCTTCCCGAAAAATGCCGCGTATGGGGTGTGGTTCGACAACAGCTCCTCGTCGATCCCGGCATCCCTTACACCTCTCACAACAGTTCGGCCTGCGTGGTTCTCGATATCCCGGATTCGTCCTTTGTTGAGGCAATTCTGGAACGGGCAACAGAGCACATTGAGAAGGAATCCCTGCCGGGAAGCGATCCGGGATTGTGTCTGGCCCCGGAAGGGCATCCCGACCTCCCCGGTCTGATCGCCTTCGGTCAAAGATGCACGGAAAGAATCGTCACCCAGCGAGAGGCCCTGGAAGCGGCCAAGGGAGTTCATCTTTCCGGTCATGGTGGGACGAATGACGGGATTATTGGGGCTGCCGCTGCCGTCGGGTTATCAGCATCGGGATGGAGTGGAAGATTCATCGAGTTCGGAAATCTGAGGACGCATCCGGAACTGGTTTCCGTATCGACGTTAACGCGATGCGGCATCTCCGTCGTTTCCCTGGACAGAGACGCCATAATGCCGCATCCGGATGATACGGTTTTTACCAAAGGATGGTTGCGGCCCAGGTTCTGGGGACAGAGGGCAGTTTTGCCTGTGGTTCAGACGGGCAAAGGCCAGTGGGAAAGTCTGGGTGGAAAAAGAAAAAACAACAACAAATAATTAAGGAGGTGTGATCATGGCAGGTAAAATATTTTACCGGGAACGCAGGAAGGTCGGCGAAGGAGAAAAGAAGCCTCGGTTTACTCTGGTTGCGGTAGCGGATATCGATCTAACCTTCTACCCGAAACACATGCGCAAACAGGAACTGGAGCAGATAGCGGCGGCCGTGGGTGCGGAACTGGTTCTCTTAACCCATGGCGAGAAGGAAAAAGAAGAGGAAGTGGAAGTAAAGGAATAAACGGAGGGGGATTTTCATGGGCCTTTGGCGCGAACGGGACGGACGGCGTCTGCATGTAAAGAGTAAACTGATGGGGGAAAGCCTGGTCAGCAGGTCATTTATGGAAAGTCTGGATGTCGCCCCGCAGCAGCGGCTTTTCCCCGATGTGAACGTCATCAAGATTGGCGGACAGTCCATCTGTGACCGGGGTGTCAAGGCCCTTCCCCCGATCATTGAAGAAATCGTCGCGAACAAGAAGGATCATAAGATGCTTCTCACCACTGGAGGCGGCACCCGAAGCCGGCATATCTATTCCATTGGCCTGGAGCTGGGCATGCCCACCGGCATCATTGCCAAATTCGGCAGCTCCATTTCGGAACAGAACGCCCTTTTGGTGTCGACACTGCTTTCCTCCGAGGGAGGAATCAAGATCGGCCATGATGAAGTCATCAAACTATCGACCTATTTTGCCCAGGGTTGCATCCCCGTGATGCACGGGATGCCCCCCTATGATTATTTTGCCATTCCGGAAAAGGGATGGCGTATCCCCGTGCACCGAACGGACGTGGGTACGATCATTCTGGCGGACCTGATCGGTGCGCGAAGCTGCATCTACATCAAGGATGAAGACGGGCTCTACACCGATGATCCCAAAAAGAATTCCGACGCACAATTCATATCCGAAATCAGCGCTTCCGAACTCCTCGCCCGGGATTTTGACGATCTGATCGTGGAACGGCCCTGTCTCGAAATTCTGCAGAACAGTGAAGTTCTCAACAGCATTCAGATCGTCAATGGCCAGCAGAAAGGAAACATCACCCGCGCCCTGAACGGCGAACCGGTGGGAACGATCATTCGAAAGGGATAAACGGGTTTGCGTTTTCGGGGCGAATCCGTAACCTTTATTTTCTACATCTTTCTCCTGCAGCATCTTGCCGTGGATGTTACCATCTCATGGCAGCTGCAGAACCTCTGCTGATTTCCTTTTCGATCATATCGGCAGCTTGAGTCACATCCACGGCTTTCCCTGCATCTCTCCGCACTGCCAGAAACTCCCCATGGAAAATCCCCGGTAAAGATCCTGCTTCCACGGTGCCGGGATCAATTTCTCAGCCAGCCAGCATCATTTCTACCTTTTCTCTTGCGATTCTCTTTTAATCCGGGATGGGCATAAAGAAGAGTTGCTCCGCCAATCCATTCCAGGTGTCAGGCATGGATCATAATCTGAAAATTATCCTTGATAATCACTTGTACAGACAAAAACAAACAAATTAGACTAATTTTACCTTCATGTGAGATTACATTACGTTAAATATAGCATGGATAATATGTAATGATAAATGATGTAAAGTATGTCTTGTCAATAAAAGATATATTTTGTAATTTTCATGCGACTGGATGCATGCTTGCGGTGAAGTTAATATTATAAATTTTCAATTTTAAAAGGTTTTAAACTTATCCCCTGAACCAGTAAGGATAAAATGAAAGACATTTAGTCTTAAAAAGGAGCTACATTATACTTGACAAGTGATTACGTTATGATAAAGGTAGCACCACTAATTGTAATGAACATATATAGAGGAGTGAAGACATGAGGTACGCAGAGACTGGGTACAATTTGGAAATTGATTTGACCACCGGAAACATAGAGAAGGTGGAAACGGACCCGAGAGACACGGAGGCATTGCTTGGAGGCTTGGGTACCAACGCCAAAATTATGTGGGACAGGGTTCCTCCGGAAGTCGAGCCCTTCGATCCCGAAAATCTGCTCATCTTCGGCACTGGCCTATTATGCGGCACGATGTGTCCTGGGGCAAATCGTACCATCGTGACGACGGTTTCTCCCCAGACGCGGTTCATGGCCTATTCGATGATGGGGGGATTCTTTGCACCGGAATTGAAGTATGCCGGCTATGACAAGATCATCCTTCGCGGCAAGTCCCCGAAGCTGGTTTACCTCTGGATTAACAACGACAAGGTGGAGCTTCGCGATGCCTCCCATCTGTCCGGCAAGGGCGCCGTGGAAACCCAGGATCTCATTCGGAAGGAACTGGATGAACCGCGGGCCCACGTGGCGGCGATCGGTATGGCCGGTGAAAACAGGGTCTGGTTTGCTTCCATCGAGCAGGGCCGCTCCAGCGCCAGCCGTCAGGGGCTGGGCGCCGTCATGGGAGACAAGGGAGTCAAGGCGATTGCAGTCCGGGGCACCAAGGATATCAATGTATATCGTCCAGCCGAGTTGTACAAGGAATGCGAATGGATGATGGAATACATGATGTGGCGGCAGGAAAACCCGATCCCCAAGATGATGCCCATCATGGCCATCCTCGGGTCGCCCCAGGAAATGATGGAATGTGACGAGAAGTGGCACACGGAGAATTTCGTGTGGGGAAATGCCCGGACCCGAAGAAAGGATTTCTGGACGCCGGAAATCGAGGAAGCCTGGACGCAGACTCAGGTCAGCGTGCGGACACGGCTGATCAGTTGCTACAACTGTCCCATCAAGTGCGGGGCGACGATCACCATTCCGGGCCAGGCTGCCTACATGATGAAGTGCTTTACCAAACTCACCTATGCCCTGGGCGCCATGGTAGACTCTCTGGAGTTCAGCTTGAGGACGGCCCAGCGGGCTACGGAGTACGGTCTGGACGGGTTCTCCGCTCCCCAGGTCATCGCCTTTGCCTGGGAGCTCCTGGACGCGGGGATTCTGACAAAGGAAGATTTTGCAGGAACGGAGGAATATCCGCCCTGTCCGCTGGATGATAACGCCGACAGATTCAACTGGCTGCTGGACAGAATCGTCCGCCGTCAGGGCATCGGCAATATCCTGGCCAACGGTGTTTACTGGGCGGCCCGGGAAATCGGCAAGGGTGCGGAAGAGTACGATCACAACTGTATCCGGAAGCATGAACAGACACCCCTCAAACTCGGCATGGTCAATCCCCTGTACTATCTGATGTATGCCACCAACGAAAAGCTGAACATTACCCAGATTGAAGGCCAGTGGCCCCAGATGCCCTACAAGGATGTGGCGGACCGGGAGGCCTATGTGAAGGATTGGTTCCAGGTTCCCGAGGAAAAGTTCAAGGGGTACTTCCTGAAATGGGAGCCCAAGGGGGAATTCTCCATGCCCTATTATCCGGGCATCCAGGAGTGCTGCGATATCGTGAACTGGATGGAAATGATGCACTACATCGACGACGCCACGGGCGTCTGCACGGGCATCTCGGCATTCCACCTGAAACCGCCCTATCATATCCACAACTATCCCGGCATTATCGCCAATGCAACGGGTCTTGAGATGGACGAGGAGAAGCTGATCACCTTTACCAAGCGGGAACGGCAGCTGGTCCGGGCCAACAATGTCCGCAGAGGTTGGAGAAGGGCCGATGATGAACCGCCTCAGGACCACTGGTCAAAGCGGCTTCCCGAGTATGAAAAAGAGCTCCTCGATGCCTACTATGCGTTCAAGGGCTGGAACATGGACGGGATTCCCACCAAAGAGACTTTGCTGGCACTGGACCTGGGTTACGTTGCTGAAGATTTTGAGAAGAGAGGTATTTTATAAGATGGCCACGATAAAAAAGATAATCAAGACAATCAAGGTCGATGTTTCCAAATGCAATGGCTGCCGGGCCTGCGAGATGATCTGCTCCGCCTTTCACGCGGTACCGAAATACAGCACCATGAATCCCGAGAGAGGCCGCGTCCGGCTGTTCCGTGATCCAATTAGGGACTTGTATCTTCCCATGTATGCCGGCCCATATGTGGCGGCCGAATGCATGGGCAGGGATAAATATATCATCGACGGGAAGGAATATGATGAGTGCGACTTCTGCCGGGCCGCCTGCCCGTCTCGGGATCTTTTCCATGAACCGGATTCCGGTCTTCCCCTCAAATGCGACATGTGTGAAGACGATCCCCCTCAGAAAGAACCCCTTTGCGTCAAGTGGTGTCCGAATGACGCCTTAACTTACGAGGAAAGGGAAGAGGAAATCGAAGAGCAGGTGGAGATGGAGGATGTGGAAGAAGGATTGACCGCCATGGTGGACAAATACGGCTGGGACAAGATGAAGGATGCCTTCGCCCGCATGCAGATGAAGGACTAAGATTTTACACCTTCGTTAATAGAGACCATCCAACAGGATTATCCGGTCGGCTCCGGGAGAAAGGCAGGCAAAGCGTTCTGATTTTCTGCCGGAGCAGGAAGTTGAAAACAGGATTATAAGAAGGAAGGGAATCGATGGAGACTATAGCTCCTTACAAAGAGATTATTGCTGAAGTGAAATCGCACGGTGGAGACGCCTTCAAGCGATGTTTCCAATGCGGATTGTGCGACAGTGTCTGTCCCTGGAACCGGGTGACGAGCTTCAGCATGCGCAAGCTGGTCCGGGAGGCCACCTTCGGCCTGACGGATATAGAAAGTGAAGATATGTGGCGCTGCACCACCTGCGGGAGATGCCCCCAGCAGTGCCCGAGAGACGTCAAACAGATCGAGTCCGGCGTAGCCCTGCGGCGGATCGCCACGGAATACGGGGTGTATCCCCACTCCGTCCTGCCCATCAAGTCTATTCGAGGCAGCCTCGTGGGTTCGGGGAACCCCCTGAACGAAGAGCGGAGCAAGCGGGCAGACTGGGCCAAGGGCCTGAATGTTCCGGAATTTACCGAGGACATGGATATTCTTTACTTCCCGGACTGCTACGCCAGCTATGACCCGCGGATGAAGAAGGTGGCCGTGGCCACGGCGAAGGTCCTGCAGAAGGCTGGGGTGAACTTCGGCATTCTGGGCGATAAGGAAGTATGCTGCGGCGAGAGCATCCGCAAGGCGGGTGAAGAGGAGGTTTTCAAGCGCCTGGCCAAGGAAAACATCAAGGCGTTTGTCGATGCCGGGGTGAAGAAGATCCTGGTGTCCTCCCCCCACTGCTACCACACCTTCAAAAACGAGTACCCCGAGTTCAAGGTGAACTTCGAGGTGGTCCATATTACCCAGTTCCTGGCCGAACTGATCCGGGAGGGGAAGCTGACCCTGAGCGGCGAGTATGCCAAGAAACTCACCTGGCACGACCCCTGTTACCTGGGCCGCCACAATGGCGTCTACAATGAGCCGCGGGAAGTCCTGCAGGCGGTTCCCGGTGCGGAGTTCACGGAGCTTCCCGAGCACCATGTGGCGAGTCTGTGCTGCGGCGGCGGCGGAGGCCGGATCTGGATGGAGACGGTCAAGGGCGAGCGCTTCTGCGACCTGCGGATCGACCAGGCGGTGGGTGTCGGGGCGGAGGTGCTGGTGACGGCGTGTCCGTACTGCATCACGAACTTCGAGGACAGCCGGGTGACCATGGGTATGGACGAGAAGATCGAGATCAAAGAGATTTCGGAAGTGATTGCGGAATTGATTTAGAAATCATCAAATTCGATGAGGTAATATAAATGGAAAAAGAAAAGAACAATTTTGGCGACGTAATGGTCGTCGGCGGCGGGATCAGCGGCATTCAGGCCTCTCTGGATCTTGCCACTGCGGGTTTCAAGGTCTTCCTGGTGGAGACTTCGCCCAGCATCGGGGGCCACATGGCCCAGCTGGACAAGACGTTCCCCACGAACGACTGCTCCATGTGAATTCTCGCACCCAAACTGGTCGAGGTCGGCCGGCATCCAAACATAGAGGTCCTGACGTACACGGAAGTGGATCGTGTGAAGGGAGAAGCGGGGAAATTCGAAGTAACATTAAGGAGAAAACCAAGATACATCATCGAGGATAAATGTACGGGCTGTACCGTCTGCGTGGAGTACTGCCCCGTCGTTTACCCCGACCAATACAACCAGGAGATCTCGAAGAACAAGGCCATTCATGTGTATTTTGCCCAGGCCATTCCGCTGATCACCTATATTGACGAAAGCTGCCTTTATCTGAAGGAAGAGAAGTGCAAGATCTGCCAGGCCGTTTGCAAGGCGGACGCCATTGATTTGAAGCAGACCGAGGAGTTTGTGGACATCAAGGTGGGGGCGGTCATCCTGGCGGCCGGTGTGGAGCCCTTTGATCCCAAGGTTAAAGAGGAATACCACTACGGCGAATTCGCCAACGTGGTCACCGGGATGGATTTCGAGCGGTTGCTGGGTTCCACGGGTCCTTACGGCGGCGAGATCCTGCGCGCTTCGGATCTGAAGCATCCCCATAAGATCGCGTGGCTTTCCTGCATCGGTTCCCGCCGGGTCACCGAAGGGGAGAACAGCTACTGCTCCATGGTCTGCTGCACCTACAGCCAGAAGCATGCGATTTTGACGAAGGACCACGACGCCACGGCGGAGTGCACGATCTTCCATAACGATGTCCGCTCCTACGGGAAGGACTTCGAGCGGTATGTCGACCGGACCCAGGCCCTGGAGGGCATCCGGTTCATCCGCAGTTATGTCTCCATCGTCCGCGAGGACCCGGTGACGAAGAATGTCGTTCTCCGGTACTCCACCCCCGACGAAGGGGTCAAGGAAGAGGAATTCGACATGGTGGTCCTGGCCGTCGGCCTGGCGCCGCCCAAGAATTATCTGGAGATGGCGGAAAAGTACGGCATCGAACTCAATGAGCACGGTTTCGCCAAAACGGATCTCACAAATCCCATCCAGACGACGAAGCCGGGGATTTTTGTCAGCGGCGGCTTCCAGGGTCCGCTGGACATTCCCGAGTCGGTTTTCAGCGCCAGTGGGGCGGGCTCCCAGATCGGCGAGCTACTCGACTACCGTCGAGGCAATCTGTCCACGGAACGGATCTATCCGGAGGAGAGGGATGTGGCGGCGGAAGAGCCGAAGATCGGCGTCTTTGTCTGCCACTGCGGGGCGAACATCGGCAGGATCGTCAATGTCCCCGAGGTCGTCGCATACGCTCTGACGTTGCCCAACGTGGTCTACGCCCAGGAGCAGCTCTTCTCCTGCGCGACGAACTCCGCCCAGGAAATCTCCGACAAGACCAGGGAACTGGGGCTCAACCGCGTGATCATCTCGGCCTGTTCGCCGCGAACCCTGGAGCCGCTCTTCCGGGACACGGTCCGGGAGGCGGGGATCAACCAGTATTACTATGAAATGGCCAATATCCGGGAGCACAACTCCTGGGTCCACCAGAAGGAAAAGGAAGAGGCCACCCAGAAGGCGAAGGACCTCACAAGGATGTCCGTGGCCCGGGCGCGCATGCTGCAGCCCCTGCAGGAATTCGACCTGCCGGTGAACAACAACGCCCTGGTTGTGGGCGGCGGGATCGCCGGGATGGTCTGTTCGCTCTCCATCGCCGAACAGGGGCACGAGGTATACCTGATCGAAAAGGCGAAGGATCTGGGCGGCAACGCCAACCGGGTCCATTACACCCTGGAGGGTCTGGACGTTCAGGCCTACCTGAGCGATCTGAAGCAGAAGATCTACTCGAACCCCCTGGTGCACGTCTATAACGATGCGACCATTCTGGAGGCTGCCGGTTATATCGGGAACTTCGTCACGACGGTGAAGTCTCCCCGGGGAACCACGGAGATCAAACACGGAGCGTCCGTCCTTTCCATCGGCGCGGATGAATACAAACCGACGGAATACCTCTACGGCCAGGACGAACGGGTCATGACACAGCTGGAGCTGGAGGGGAAGATCGCCGGGGGAGACGAGGCGATCGCCAATGCCCAGAGCATGGTGATGATCCAGTGCGTGGGGTGCCGAAACGAGGACCGGAACTACTGTTCAAGGATCTGCTGCACCCATGCCATCAAGAACGCCCTGAAGCTGAAGGATAAGAATCCAGAGATGGATATCTACATCCTCTTCCGGGATATGAGGACCTATGGGTTCTCCGAGGATTATTACCGGGAAGCCTCGGAAAGAGATGTGAAGTTTGTCCGCTTCGAGCCGGCAGATGCCCCCCAGGTGGAGCCGGCGGTCGAGGAAGGGCGCCCCGTTTTGCGGGTGACCGTTCCCGATCCGATTCTAGGTCAGTATATGGCGCTGGATGCCGACTATCTCGTATTGTCCGCCGCCACGCTTCCCTCTTCTGCGACGAAGGAAGTCGCCGCACAGTTCAAGGTTGTCTTGAGCCTGGACGGCTTCTTCAAGGAAGCCCACGTGAAGCTTCGTCCGGTGGAGTTTGCCACGGACGGCGTGTTCCTCTGCGGGTTGGCTCAGTATCCCAAGCATATCACGGAAACGATCAACCAGGCCTATGGTTGTGCCGGTCGGGTCCTGACGTTGCTGTCCCGAGATACGGTCACCGCCTCCGGCTCGGTCTGCGAGGTGAATGAAAAGAAGTGCATGGGCTGCGGGTCCTGCGCGACGGTCTGTACCTATGGGGCCATCGAGATGCGGGAGACGAAGCAGGGGAAGAAGGCGACGATGAATCCCGTCCTCTGCAAGGGCGACGGTCTGTGCAATGCCATGTGCCCGACGGGTGCGATTTACCTGAAGCACTACACGGAGGATGAGCTCATGGCCCAGATCGATGCGATCGTGCCGGAGCGGGTAGCAGCGGAAGTCGACTGAGGAATCAAGAATTTAGGAAGGAGAGAGAAATGGCCGAAAAATTTAAGCCCCGGATCATCGGTTTCGTGTGCCACTGGTGAGCATACGGTGCCGCTGACCTGGCTGGAGTTTCCAGACTGCAATATACACACGAAATGAGGCTCGTCCGTGTCATGTGCACGGGACGGGTGGATATGACCCATGTGCTGCGCGCCTTCATGGACGGTTGCGACGGGGTGTTCGTTGGCGGATGCCACCTCGGGGAATGCAACTACATCACGAACGGCAATTACCATGCGCAGAACATGGTGGCCCTGGCGAAGAAACTGCTGGAGCGCATCGGGATGAATTCCGAGCGCCTGCGGCTGAACTTCATGTCGGGTGCGGAAGCGAACCTTTATGCAGACAGCGTCAACGCCTTTGTCAAGAAGATCAAGGAAATCGGTCCTCTCGGCGTGATGGAGGGGATCGGGAAGGAAGATCTGGAAGCCCGTCTGGCGGAACTTTACCAGCAGATTCCCTATATCAAGGTGATGACGAACGCCAAGCTTGGGACGCCGGTGTACAGCCACGAGGAAGTGGAGAATCTGTTCACCACGGAAGAAGTGGAGAAGCTCTTCAGCGAGAAGCTCTCATACTATATAGACCCGCAGAAGTGCCAGGCCTGTATGACCTGTGCGCGGCGCTGCCCGATGGATGCGATCATCAGCGAGAAGAAGCAGGTTCATATCATCGAGCAGGATAAGTGTATCCGTTGCGGAGCCTGCTTTGCCGCCTGCCCGCCGCAGTTCAGCGCGATCACGAAGCTGGCGGGAGGCGAACCCGTTCCCCCGCCTCCGCCGGAAGGTCAGCGGGACGTCGTCAAGAAGGGCAAGGAGGCGACTGCATAACAACGGTAGGAAATATTGGTTCCGGGCTCGGGTAGAAAAAATCTGCCCAGCCCATCTTTAAAAAAAAGGACTTGGCCTTTTCCGGTCAAGTCCTTTCTGAAAGGCTATACGTTATTTAATTTTTAAGCTCAGCTGATAATTTATCCTGCAAGGAAAGGAGAGGGAGCGTCATACCACTCTGCCTTCCTGCTCACGATGAATTTCAGCGCTGAAGGAAAGCCGGCACCAGGATAACACAAGATAAAAAGGAGTGGAAAATGGATAAATACAAGTGTGCAAACTGCAATCATTTTTATGATCCGGAACGTGGGGACAAAAGACAGGGCATCCCGGCAGGCACAGAATTCAAGGATGTCCCGAATAACTGGCGCTGCCCAGGGTGCGGCTGCGATAAATCCAAGTATAGTCGTTACGAACGTCGCCCCTTCCCCGGCTACGGCCCTAGCTTTGAGAAGGAAGGCTAAACGTTCTTGGCCGCCTTCAAGCGGTCGCCATCGATGAACTCTGGACCCGGTTTGTACTTTTAAAGGGAAATCGGCCGGTTCGGAACGTCGTCAAAAGGGGCAACGGAGCGACAGCATAACAAAGGAATAAAATATTGAATTCGGACTGGGGCAGAAAAAATCTGCCCCAGTCCCACTTTTCAGGAAGGACTTAGCCCGGCCGGGCTAAGTCCTTCTTTGCGCAAGCCCAGCATGGGCGCACTCCTGCGCTCACTGTTTCCCAGCGTAAAAGTAAGTTCTTGAAGTCATCAACTCTTCGTACCGCCTGCCTGCCATTTAAGTTGATCAGATAGACGCACGCTCGTTATCAAATGTTATTATAAGTCAAAAATAGTCGGATTATATCTCTTGTAATAGTTTCTTCCGTTTGATAATGGAAGTCCATGAGTCATCAGTCATCTGCACTCCTTTGTATCGATCTTCAGCGAGAGTACTTTGATCCCGGAAGGCCGCTCTGGGTGCCGGACGGCGCTTTCGTCCTGGCAAACACGGCCAAACTCGTCAATAAATCTCGGCATATCGGAACGCCAGTGGTGCATGTGCGTCATGTGAGCCGGAAGCCTGGCGCGGTTACCTTCGCACCGAACAGCGAATTTCTGGCGTTTCCCGAGGATGTCTCTCCCCGGGATGGGGAGTCTGTCGTTACAAAATCCCGGCCGGGCGCTTTTTATGAAACCGCTTTGGATGCCCACTTGCAGTCCCTTGGAATCACGCGTCTATTCCTCTGCGGTCTGCTCTCCTTTATGTGCGTGGACACGACAGCCCGTGAAGCTCATGCGAGAGGGTACGAAGTGATCTTTGTCAGTGACGCCACAGCAGCGCTTTCAATAGGGGATTTATCGGCTGATGTCATCCATGGGGTGGTTTGCGCAATCCAGGGGTGGATGTTTTCCAAGGTCGTGTGCACGGATGATGCGATAAAACTTCTTACAGGAGAGCCATGTGATTAAAAAAGATTATCGTGCAGTAGCCCTCTATTCCGGAGGGGTCGATTCGACGGTCGCTCCGCTTCTTGCTTTAGAAGACCTCGGCCTCCAGCGGGAAGAGATGCTCTTGCTCTATGTCGACTTAGGTGGTTTTGCCAACCGAAAGAGCAGGGCCGAGCAACGCGCGAAGGTCCTCGGTCTGGACTACACCGCCATTGATGGCCGAGCCGACTTCGCCCGAAATTTCTTATCGCAGGCGATTTTGATGAACGGTTCCTACTGGGGATATCCACTGATCACGCCGCTCTCACGGGCATACATCGTCGAAGCGGCGGCTGCATTCCTCACTTTTGGAGGCAGCGAAACACACTACCTGATCAACGGCTGTACACGATACCAGAATACACGCTACCGGATCGAGAAACATTGTACCCTGCATCCTCATTTTGTTGCGGTGACCCCCTTTAAGTATCGAAACATGAGCCGTCAGGAAAAAATCGAAATCCTCCAGCAATATGGCATGACACCGGGAAAGAGTGCCGGCATTGCCGAAGATGAGAATCTTTGGGGACGGGCCCTGGAAGGGGGGCCACTCAATGATCTCAACGATGTCGAGGCAAAGGGGGTGTTTCATGTAACACAGGACTTTCGGTCATCGTCTCTCCCTCCCGATCGCTTATCCCTTCGTTTCGCGGACGGATTACCCATTGCCATCGATGGCAAATCGATGTCTTTGCACGAGATCATCGAACAGTGCGCAATAATCGGAGCAAAACATGGGGTAGGCAGGATTGTTGTCTTCGAGGACACGATCCCTGAACTCGGATACAAGGAACGGGGCGTATACGAATCACCGGCCAGTGCACTTCTTTATGCCGCCCATCAATTCATCGAGGACGCCGTTCTGACCCTTTCCGAACGTGTCCTGAAACGGGACATGGACCAGTGCTGGGCGGAAATCGTCTATCGTGGAGGCTGGTATGACTCAAACCGCCGTGAGTTGTCAGACCTTGCCCGCAGCATCCAGTCCAGAGTATCCGGAGAAGTCACCGTCGAGGTATTTCTCGGACATGTCCGGATCATTAATGCGGATATTCCTAACTGCAAGATCCTGGGCCCCCGGGCGATCGAAGGCCACGATTAATACGGAGATAGAGTCCTCATTCCGGTCTGAGAGAAAGAGGAAGCCGCATCATCATGAGAAAACAGACGGAACATGCCGAAAAATTAGAGAGGATGTATTCTCTGGAGGATGGAAGAGTGCAGGGTACAGGCCGATGGGCGAAATTCCCTCTCTTCTGGTTCCACTTATTCATGTCGTATAAATGTACAAGAAGATGTGAATATTGTTATGCATTCAACCAAGTCGGCGATGAAAGTCCGTTGGAAATGGATGAAAAAACCTTATCACGATTACTGGACTGGATTCCGGAAGTCTGGAAAATGAATAATATCAAGGTAAATTCCGTAATTTTTCTCGGTGGGGAACCCTTATTGAGAACAGACAGAATCAGGAAAGTGATGGGTTCTGTTTTTGAGAAAACGGATGGCATGCAGGCCTCCCTCTATACGAACGGGGATCTTGTCGATTCCGTAAACTGGGAGGATCTGGAAGATATTCAGTATATCATCACCAATGCCGCGGATACCCCGATTGAAGAATTGTCGAGGAGGATGAAGATCGTCAGCGAGAGATCCAACGTGATGGGACAGACGGTCGTTGCAACGCTGGATGATTATAACATGGAGAGGCTTCTCGATCTGTCTAGATTCGGTGTGGAAAATGGATATCGGTTGCGGTTCCAGAGGGATATGTATAGGGGATTGGACGGGTCCTACCGAAAAAGATTATTGAAGAAATATCATGAACTATGTGACCTGCTGGAAGATTGTATCGTTAGGGGATACGATTTCAAGACGACCTTCCTGCTGGATTTTCTGATTCCGGAGTGGGAGATCGATCCTTCTCCTTATGGTTGCGGGAGAAGACTCGTCACCGTCCATCCCGATGGGACGGTAACGTCCTGTATCCGGGAACATTCTCATCTTTCGGGGTCCATTTTTGACCCGGATCCTTTAAAAGCCATCCAATGTTCTCTCTATTACTACGATGCCTCAGAACCGGACATTCCCGAGGAGTGCAGACAGTGTGAAGTCAAAACGGCCTGTCAGGGAGGATGTCCCCACGATAAACTGCTCCTGACCGGTACGAGGGCGGGAAAATCGGTTCTCTGCGAGATACACAGGGAAATTATTCCCCGGTTGAGATTCTTGAACCGACTGAAGAAAGAAAGGGTTCATCAGGATAATTAAAAATCATCCCTTAATGTTCCGTATCGGTATGCCGGTGATAGACATAATGGGAATGGCGGTGGGTGTGCAAGGTCTTTCCGTGGTAGTGCATGTGTTCGTGGATCAGATTCACCTTCAATAGCAGATCCTCATCCTGCAGGATTTTTTCGGCGGAACCGATCGTCTCGATGGAGTGCTCCTCGGAGAGGACGGCCACGGTGGGCTGGAATTCAGAAACGAGGGTCAGGTCATGGGTACTGATCAGGATCGTCTTTCCCGCTTGACTGAGTTCAAAGATCAGCTCCGTCAGAAAACATTGCGTCCTTGGATCGAGACCGCTGGCCGGTTCATCGAGAAGCAGGACCTGTGGATTCATGGTCAGAACGGAACCGAGGGCAACCCGCTTTTTTTCCCCCCCGGACAGCATGTAGGGAGGTCTGTCCCGGAGTCCTTCAAGGCCGAGCATCTTCATGACCTCCTCGACCCGGTCTTTTGATTCCCTTTTGCTGATCCCCAGCTGCAGGGGACCAAAGATCAGTTCGTCAAAAACGGTGGGGCAGAAAAGCTGCACATCGGAATCCTGGAAGATGTAGCCCACCCCTGCCCGGAAAAACCGAAGAAAATTTCCATCCTTCAGGGATTTTTCCGATACTTCCCGCCCCTGGAACGTCACGCTACCCTGATCCGGATTAAGAAGACCGCTCATGATCCTCAGCAGGGTTGATTTTCCGCAGCCGTTTGCCCCGATGACGGCGTATCTCTCTCCCTCTCCGATTTTGAGACTGACGTCCACTAGGGCGGGAATCGTGTTGTGGTAGCGGTAGCTGATATTTTTTACGGCAAGAATATCGCCCATAAACCGTCCTTAAAAAATCAGAAATAAAACCCCAAGGAAAAACAGCAGAGAAGTCCAGGCCAGATCGGCCTTCCTTATTTTTCTCGGGGCATAGAGCTTAACCTCGCCGGAAAATCCCCGCGCCAGCATGGCGGCAAAGACCTCTTCGCACCGTCCCTTTGTCTTGCGGAGAAGAAAGGCCATCCGCCCCACCACCCAGTTTCTCGCCTCGCCGGGATCTCCCTCGATCACCTTGCTCTTCCTGGCGAGATGGAGATCTTCCAGGGTCTTCGTGAAAAGGAAAATGTACTGATAGGAAAGGGCAACAATCAAAAGAAAAGGATCCGGAACCTTCAGGCTTTTGAGGGCCCGGATCATTTCAGAAAAGGGTGTCGTGTAAATGACCAGGAAGGACAGGGAGAGGGAATTGAAAACCCGAAGGGTCAGCATGAGAACGCCCTCCAGTCCCTGCCGCGTCACGCCGACGGTTTCCGGGATGCACCAGATCCAGAAGCAGCGTTCTTTAGAAAAATGAACCAGGGGAAGGATCACGTCGCCGGAAGTAATGACATTCAGGCAGGAGGGCAGAGCTACGAGGAAACCGAAGAGAAAGCTTAGAAACGAGACCCGGCTGTAGAAGGACCACAGATCAAGACGGGACAGCCCGGCGAGGAGACAGACAAAAAGGGCAATGCCCACCTCCGGAAGGAGACTCTGTTTGATGCTGACCAGAACGACAAAAAAAAGGAGGAAAAACACCTTCACCCGGGCGTCCAGCTTCTGGAAGAACCCCCTCCGCCGCGCCGTATCCCACTGGATGCAGGTCGTTTTGATGAGGGCCGCAAAGCTTGCCAGACTCTTGTCCAGAAAGGTTGCCCTGGATACAGGTCCGGCGGACTCAACCGGATACGGAGGCGGCGGACTCAATAAAAAAGGAGGAATGTCACTTTTCACGGTGGAAAATTCCCTTGGAAAGGAGATAGACAATCGAAATAGTCAGTAAAATGCCCAGGAGTCCCGACAGAACATAGGCAACGATCTGCATGCCCAGAGAGGCCCCGTCTCCCCAGAAGTTGTAATCCGGGATGGGGGCTTTCCAGATCTCCGCATATTTCTGCAGCCCTGCGGGAACATAGCCGAGAAGCTGTTGAAGGGTGTCCGTTCCCCATTCCCCCCAGGCATCCCCGGCGTTAAACTTTTCGGGGAGGATAATACCCAGCGGTGAAAGAAAGGCAAGAACAATCAGGCCGATCCAGAGTTTTTTCTGTTCTTTTCCCATCTCAGTCCTCCTTCTCGTGCAGGGCGTAAATCTGGGCCGGTTCGTTTTTCAGGAAATACTTGAGCAGTAACACTGTAACGACGCCTTCGATAATGCTGAACAGGACCAGATGTTCAATCGCCATCGCCGGAACGGCGATGGATAAGGGGTAGGGGGCATACAGAGGCCTGCCATCCGGGCTGTGGGCGATAAGCGGCTGGATGCCGAATTCCACCGCCGTGACGAGGGCGGCCACGGAAAGCCCAATGTATCCGGAAAAAAAGGCAGCCAGTGAAGTGCGCATCCCGGAGCCGGCTTTGCCGTTGAGCAGTTTGAACATCCCATAGGAAACAAAGGGTATGATGACCGCCATATTGAAGCAGTTCGCCCCGATGGCAGTGATGCCACCATCGCCGAAGACAACCGCCTGGAGGATGAGAACGACGGAAACGGCGATGACTGCCGTCCAGGGGCCAAGGAAGAGGGCGATGATCCCGGCTCCAACAGCGTGACCCGTCGTCCCACCAGGGATGGGAACATTGAACATCATGATCAGAAAGGAAAAGGCTGACGCCATGGCCAGATAGGGAACCTGTTTCGCCGAGACCTCCTTCTTCACCTTTTTCAGGGCGACGGACCAGAAGGCAAGGGATACGCCCCAGAGGGGGGCATAGGTTTGTGGGCTTAAATATCCATCAGGAATATGCATTGTTAAAACCTCCAGGTGATTCCGCCCCGGACGGAAACGTCCGCTTCGGTGTCTGTCAGACCGCCTTTAATTCCGAGGCCGAAATCCAGATTCTCCAACGGCGAATAGATGACGCCGCCGAGGAGATAGGCCGGATCAACACTGGAACAGCGGTCCGGATTCTTCTCCATTCCGATGTCGCCAACGAGCTTCAAGGATTTGAAAATTTCATAACTCGATGCCAATGAAGCGTGCCATAAATCCCTCCGCTCATCATACTTGTTTTCGTTCCGGATGTAGGCCAGGTTCAGATGGAAGGCCCAGGGATCTGCCTCTTTGGAGGCGATCAGGAAAAGATATCCGTTTGCCCTCCCTGTTCCCAGTCCCTTATCCTCGTCTCCGGTGGGCAGGGTCAAGCCGGGCTTCAAGGCCAGGCTGAACCCCTCCTTTTCGAAAAACCGCCACTTCGCTTCAATGGCCAGGTCGGCCAGCCCGTCTTCTTCCTCCGTACACCCGCCGTCTTTTTCCCGCCAGAATTCGTAGGGAACAGAGAGAACGATATCGACCGGATCAAGGATGCCATAGGTAAGAGATGCCGTGACACCCTGCGTCTCTCCCTTAACCCCATCTTCCCTGTCATGATCATACTCCCCGAGAACCTCCAATTGGAACTTTCCCTTTCCCTGGGTTCCGGTGTCATCGGTGATCAGAGGAATGGCTGCAAATGCTGCCGGTATCGAGGCCGTTAAACAGATCAACAAGAACAAAATAAAAGGAAAAAGAAATTTTTTCGACATTCGCACTAGAACTGGCCATATGCGCTTCATGAGACCTCACTTTCCTCGTGAACTTGAAATATTATGATCTTTTGAATTGTGTTACCAATTGAGCAAAAAAAATTTTAGCCCTCTTGATCTCTTTCCTCCGTTTTTCTTTTCTTCCTCCTTTAGCCTGATCAGACTGTTGCTCTCTTTTCGTAATAAAACTCAAAGACCTCTGTCTGTATCGATCTTCATGAATACACAGCACTTTTTCAAAAAAACCGTTTCAAAAGGCGACGCTTCTTTTGCAATGAGATGTGTTACTAAATATATAAACGTGATACGTATCAGGTCCTTCATACATTGTCAAAGCAATTTTTTGAAAACTTATGAAGAACTATGTCTGCGCAAGAATAAACAGGGGAAGAAGTCCAAAAAAAGATCGATGCAATCGTCATCAAAAATTCGATAATTTGATACAAGCCGGCAATTTATTACTATTATGAATTTGACATATTAATAATTGATATATATGAACTCAGCAAACGTAAAACAGATAAAGATCGTAATATTAAACCTTTAATTTTATTGGACTCAACATTTCAGGATTATAGGGATTCATCGGTTGAAGCCTTTAAACTGGATTAAACTTTCACGATTGCGGCCATGACGGAGGGAAGAAAAATGCCACGATCAAAGGATCAACTTCACAAGGATCTTTCAGATGCCGTCCTTGATATGGAAGAAGAAAAAACCGTATCCATTGCAAAAACGATTGTCGAAAGCAGGATGGATGCCTATCAAGCCATAGAAAACGGTCTTTCTGACGGCATGAACAGGGCCGGCATACTTTATGAAGAAGAGGAATATTTCATCCCGGAACTTCTGCTTTGTTCCGATGCAATGTATGCCGGCCTCGATGTCCTGAGGCCGCATCTCAAAGTCAATGAAGAAGCGGTGAAGCAGAAAGTCGTTATCGGCGTTGTCGAAGGCGACACACACGATATCGGAAAAAATCTGGTGAAGATCATGTTTGAAACGTCCGGATTTGACGTGGTTGATCTGGGAAGAGACGTTCCGCCGAAAGATTTTGTGGAAAAGGCCAAAGAGATCGACGCAAGGATCATTGCCTTGTCAACTTTGATGACCACAACCATGACGGGCATGAAAGAAGTCATAACCCTCCTGGAAAAAGAAAACATTCGGGATCGCTTCAAAGTGATGGTCGGAGGCGGGCCGATTTCCCAGGGTTTTGCCGAACGGATCGGTGCGGACGGTTATGCCGCCAACGCCTCGGAGGCGGCAAAACTGGCCAGGAAATTAGTGGAGGGTTTGATCAATGGCTAAAGATCAAATGACCTCCCTGGAAAGAATAACGGCCTACAACAAGGGAGAAAGAATAGATCGTCTGCCCTGCAATCCCAATATCGCCAATGGCGCCGCCCGGGTGATCGGCTGCAAGGTCTCCGAATTCAAAAACAACGGAAGATTGATGGCCGAAGCCCATATCCAGGCCTATCGGAAGTTCAACTATGACGGGGTTCGCGTCTTCACCGATCTTTACGTCCAGGCGGAGGCGATGGGGGCTAAAGTCCGTTATCCCCTGGACGACACCGCAGACCTCGACACACCGGCGATTCAGGATGTTGTCGACATAGACAGGATTCAGCCGGCAGATCCCTTCAAGGACGGACGTCTCCCCTCTCACCTGGAAGCGGCGAAGATCCTCATCGATCAAGTCAGCAAAGAGGTCCCCTGTTCCGGGGGTGTGGTGGGGCCCTTTACCACGGCCTTTTTCCTAGTCGGCGTGGAATATATGACCCGGCTCCTGTTGAGGAATCCCGAAGCGGTGCATCGGCTCTGTGAAGTTTCCCTGGAAACAAGCCTACGCTATGCCGATGCCTTCATGGAGATCGGGCTCACGCCGACCATTTCGGAACCGCTGTCCTCCTGCACCATTGTCAGTCCGAAACATTTTAGACAATACTCCTTCCCTTATCTGAAACGCCTCATCGATTTCATCCATTCCCGGGGAAAGGCGGTTACGCTGCACATCTGCGGAAAAACCGACAAGATATGGGAGGCGATGGCCGATGCCGGAGCGAACTGCCTCAGCATCGACGATGTGGCCAGTCTCTCTGACTGCAAAAAACAGGTCGGGGATCGCGTGCGCATCATGGGGAATGTGGATCCCTCCGGGGTCATGTACGCCGGAACCCCGGAAGAGGTGAGGAAAGCCACCCTGGAATGTGTCAGGCAGGCTTATAACAATCCCAAGGGGTATATCATCTGTTCCGGTTGCAGTCTTCCGATTGATACCCCCTTTGAAAATATCCAGGCCATGATGGATACCGCCAGAGAAATCGGCGACCCGGCGGACTCGGATCTGCCGGCAAGAGAATGATCTCATGACATCCTTGAGTTTAAAAGAGCGACTCCTGGGGGTTCTGCAGAAAAAAAAGATGGATCGGCCCCCCGTGGCCTGTTCCGGCGGCATGATGAACGCCGCCATTGTTGAGATCATGAGCCGGACCGGCCAGACCCTCCCGGAAGCGCATTTCGACGAGCGACTCATGGCGGAGCTTGCCTACGCAGTGCACATCCATACCGGGTTCGAAAATATCGGCATTCCCTTTGACGTGACGGCCGAAGCGGATGTTTTGGGAAGTGAAATCAGCTACGGTTCTCTATCCTGCGAACCCAAGGTGGTAAAGGAACATTTCTCTTCCGTTGCAGAAGTTGTCTGCAGGGATATTCGCGGACTGATGAATTCCAGCCGCATTTCCACCATTGTCCAGGCTGGATATCGCTTGTCCCGCAGCCACCCCGATATCCCGGTTATCGGAAATCTTACCGGACCGATTACAGCGGCTGCCTCCATTGTCGATCCGCTCTCCTTTCTCAAGGAACTCCGAAAAGACAAAGATCATGCCCACCGGGTCATTGATTACATCTGTGATTTTCTCATCGAGTACGCGCGGTTGTTGGTTGACAACGGTGTAGATCTGATCTGCATCGGCGATCCAACGGCATCGGGAGAAATTGTGGGACCGAAAATCTTTGAGGAATATGCCGTCCGCTATTTGAACAAGATCATCGCTGGCATTCATGCCCTGAATGTGCCGGTGATCCTGCACATCTGCGGCAATATGAATTCGGTGGGACATCTGATCCCCCGCATCCGCTGCGACGCCATCAGCACCGATGCCATGGTCAATCTGCCCCTCCTGAAACGGACCTATCCGCAACTCACCACCATGGGAAACATCAGCACGTATCTTCTGGAGTTCGGTCCGGCCGATAGAATTGCCGGAACGGCGGAAAAACTGGTTCGGGACGGCGTGGATATCATTTCTCCGGCCTGCGGTCTAAGCACCTCGACGACCTTGAATCATATCAGGGCTCTGACTGGAGCGGTGAAGGGGAATTAGGACATTGGCCAAAGTGACTTTCCAGCCGGCCAATCGCTCCGTGGAGGTGCAGAAAGGCGCCAGTATCCTGGAAGCGGCACAGATGGCGGGGGTCGTCGTTGAATCCCCCTGCAACGGGTTTGGCACCTGCGGGAAATGCAAGGTCAGGATTGAGCCGGAATTCCTGAATGGCATCTCTTACGAGAATGACCGGCATCTTTCGGAAACGGAAAAAAGCCGGGGGGTTGTCCTGTCCTGTCTGGCGCAGGTCAAGGATGACCTCTCGGTATGCGTCGAGGAATCGGACCGTAAGGAAAGCTCTACCCTGGCGATATTAGGCTACGCCAAGGCCATGACCTTGGAGCTGGATGGCTTTGTAAGGAAACAATTCAGCGAGACTGAAAACCTGACCAGAATTTACGGCGGGGACGAAGTCCTGGGCGTCGAAACGGGAAATACGGCGGACAGGGCCTATGGAATGGTTGTGGATATCGGGACGACGACGTTAGTGGCCTCGCTTGTCGATATCCGTGAAGGGAAAGAACTGGAATCCGTTTTTTCGCTGAACCCCCAGGTTCGTCATGCCCAGGACGTGTTGTCCCGGATTGCAATGGCCTCGGAGGAACACGGTCTGGCTTTGCTCCATTCCGAGCTTACCGCGGAAATCAACCGGATGATCGACCAGGCCGCCCGGTCTCTGGAAATCCAAAGGAAGAACCTCTATGAGGTCGTCTACAGCGGCAATACCTGCATGCTCCATCTGGCTGCCCGAATCTCTCCCTCTTCGCTGGGGAAATATCCCTACACCCCCCGTATGAGCGGTGGAACTTCCCTGAAGGTGGCGGACTTTGGCCTGGATATTTCGGATTTCGGCCTCCTGTATCTGCCCCCCGTTATCTCCGCCTATGTGGGGGCGGACATCACTTCCGGGATCCTCGCCTCCGGGCTCCATAAGCAACAGGGCGTTGCGCTCTTCGTGGATATCGGGACCAATGGGGAGATGGTGCTCGCTTCTGAAGGCAGGCTTTCTGCGACCTCAACCGCGGCAGGACCTGCTTTTGAGGGAATGAACATTACCTGCGGCATGAGGGCGGATGAAGGCGCCGTAGAGCGCTTCGCTGTCGGGGAGGATGGTTCCGTTACCGTAAAAACGATCGGCCGCTCAAAGGCGGTCGGACTGTGCGGAAGCGGCCTGGTGGACATCGTGGGGGAACTGGTTGCCCACGGTGTAATCCGGAAAAACGGCCGGTTTGTCGATCCGAAGGCCGATTTCCTGCCGCCGGCTTTGAAGGAAAGGCTCGTCCGATACAACGGGAAACCCGGTTTCAGGGTGTCCGACGGCGTCTATCTCCTCCAGAAAGATGTCCGGCAGGTGCAGCTAGCCAAAGGCGCTGTCCGGGCGGGCGTTGAGATCCTGCTGCAGCATCGGGGGATCAGGGCGGCGGATGTGGACCGGGTCTTGATCGCCGGGGCCTTCGGCTATCACCTGAGAGCCGAAAGTTTAATCAGCATCGGGCTCTTGCCCCGGGAATTTGAGGGCCGGATCGAATTCATCGGCAATACGTCCAAATCAGGAGGTCAGGCCTTTCTGCTGAACAGAGCCTATCGACGGGAAATGACAGAAGTGGCGAAAGCCGTTGACGTGTTGGAATTGGCTAATTTTGAGGCGTTCGAAAAGGTCTTTGTCAACTGTCTCAGCTTTTAGGCCAATGATTGGCTGCAAAGGAATGTTGTTTCACAAAATTTCATGATGAAGGGGGGGAACTTACAAGGACTGAAAATCAGCCTGCAGGCAGGATTCCTGATTTTTCAGTTCAGATAGATCAGGGAGGGGAAGAAAGAATTATGGAGGGTCAATATGTTAGAGGTATCGGCAAACAATTTACACTTTGCATATGATCGTGAGCTGGTTTTGGGCGGCATTGATTATCAAGCCAAAGCCGGTAAATTTGTTTGCTTTCTGGGGTTATCGGGTTGTGGCAAGAGCACGCTTTTGCGATTGATTGCAGGTCTGGAAAAGTCAGATCCCCATCAACTGCTCGTCGGTGGCAAGCCTGTCAATGGGCCGAGCCTGGACAGACCGATGGTATTTCAGGATTATGGCTTGTTCCCATGGATGACGGCAGGCGACAACATCTGCATTGCATTGAAGCAAAAGTATAAGGAGTGGGACAAACACAAAAGAAAAGAGGTGGCCTTGGAATGGGTTCACAATTTAGGTCTCGATGAAGACCTTTATGAAAAATTGCCCATGAACCTTTCCGGCGGTCAGCGTCAACGTTTTGCAGTCGCCCGGGCTTTTGCGCTTGATGCGCCGCTGTTCTTGATGGATGAGCCTTTTGGCTCTTTGGATGCCGTTACGACAGCCCTGTTGCAGGACACCGTTCTGGACTTGTGGCAAAAGGAAAAGGAAAACCGCAAGACGATTTTTTTTGTGACGCACAGTGTGGACGAGGCCCTGCTGCTGGCAACGGATATCGTGGTCATGGGACAGGCTCCAAGCAAAATCATTTATACGCACTCATTTACGGAAGAAACAAAACCCAGACGGGAAGCGTTGTATACGGATCCCGCCGTGCTGGATCTGCGCACCCTTTTATACAAAATCATCAATGATGAAATTGCTGAAAAAGCGCAGCGCTTGAGAGCAGAGAAGGCCAATGCCCTTGGCGGCAAAGCCAATACGAAAAAATCATTATTCTTTTTAAGAAGGAAGGCGAGTTGATTTATGAAAAAAACAGTATCTTTAATGGCTCTTTGTTTCGTTATGTTACTTGTTCTTGTCGGATGCAGTTCCAATAAGGATAAAGGAACCGCCGGCGCCAAAACCGATGTTTTAACCCTTTCCGTCGCAGCCCAGAACAACTCCGGTCAAGTGTTCCAGTACATGGCTGAAGCACGTAACTTCCTGAAAGAAGAAGGCGTTGATGTTAAAATGGTTTATATCAACAATGGGACGGATGCCTTTCAGGCTCTCGTAGGTGGAAAGGTTGACATCCTCTCCACCTACGGTACGGGCGGTCCGCTCATTCAAATTTCTCACGGTCAGGACATCACCATTTTCAGCGGCTACATGGTTACCGGAGAAACACCTTGCTTCGGCAAACCGGAAACCAAATGGACCAGCCTGGAAAGCTTCCGCGGCAAAAGAATCGGGATCACCCGGTTCGGTACGCCGGATGTCGTGTTGAAAGGCGTATTGTACGATGCAGGTCTTTTAAAGGATGTAACCTTTGTTGAATTCAAGAAAAACCAGGAAGTTCTGCAGGCTGTAGCCAGCGGCGAAGTGGACTTCGGAGCAACCGCAACGGGATATGAATTGCAGGCTAAGGACCTGGGCTTGAAAGTCAAGATGTGGCCTGATGATTACTGGAAGAATCATTCCTGCTGCCGTGTTCTCGCCAAGGGCTCCTGGATGAAAGATGAAAAAAATCAAGAAGCCCTTTATCGTCTGATCCGTGCCTACCTGAGAGCCGAAGAGGCCATGCAGGGCAACTATGACGAAGTCGTCGGTCTGGTCGTGAAAAAACTCGACCTTGACAAAGCAACCGTGGAAAGCTTTGTCAAGAGCCCCCATATGAAATACGACAATGACCCCTACAAAAACAGTGTTGTCAAGATGTGGGATAAGATGCACCAGTTCGGTTACATTACTGATACCAAAGTCCAGATTGAAGATCATATCAATACGGCCATTTACAAAAAGGCTTTGGATTCTTTGATTCGAGATTATCCCAACAGCAAATTCTTCAAAGAGAAGCTGGAGGTATTCAACAAATACAACGTATAGGAGAATGAGCTGACGTCTTCAGGGATCATGCACTTTGTAAGTAAGGAGCGAAATTTTAGCAGATGGAAAAATATGTGAGAAGCTATGGAAGCATTATCGCCATCGGCGTTGGCATTTTGATTGGCTATATTTTGCTGACGGATGGATTTGGCGTATTATCCGGATTTCTTTTCCCCAGCATCTTTGATGTGGTCAAACAGTTTCCCGACTACATCGGCCAATTGCTTATCGGTTTGAAAAGTTCTCTGTATCTGCTGGTGACGGCTTATGTTCTGGCCGTTGTCAGCGCCATTGCCCTGGGCACATTGATTGGGCTGAAAAGCGGTCTGCGCAAAAACCTGACCCCCTATATCAATGCCTTCAGTGCGATTCCGGTACCGCTCATGACGCCCTATGCGATCAACTTATTCCCCACATTCAAGGCCGCTTCCATCTTTTTGATCTGGCTGGCTGCCTTCTGGGTCATTCTGGGCACGACCATCGGCGCCGTGATGAGTATTGACAAGCGCTATCTGGAAAATGCCGCAACCTTGGAAATACCGGGTATGGAAAAGCTCTTCAAGATTATTCTGCCGGCGGCTTCTCCGGCCATTCTGGTGGGTTGTTCCATCGCTTTAACTTTGTCGTTCATGATGCTGGCGGTTGCCGAAATGTTCGGTGCAAGCTCGGGCATGGCCTATTTTGTTCAATACTATTCCGACTTTGCCAGGTTTGACCTGGTCATGCTGGGCTTCTTGTTTACGGCCCTGATTCTGGTTTCCATCATGTATGTCTTCGATAAGATCAAACATCGAATTCTGCATTGGACCATCAATAACTGACCGTAGAAGGCACCCGGAAAACAGAAAGAATCGGTAACTATCCAGGGGAGAATGTTCCCGTCATAAGAAGGGTACATTCTTCCCGGATGAGAACACGTGAAAAGAACAAAAATCTGGTGTCTTTCATCCCGTTGTCTCGGAGATGAAAGAAGAATTATAGGAGGAGTCAAGATCAGCAAGAAATTTTTTTTGCTTGTCCTTTTATTATTCATATCCTGTGGGTCAACGGACTTAAGCCAGATCGAGGCTAAGAAAATTCTCGAGGACCAGATTAAACCAAGACCTATTTATGTCCATTTAAAAAGCTCGGATCCAAGAAGTCCGGAAACGGACCGGGAAATACGGCGTCTGAGATCCCGGTATGCAAGTTCCACCGGTTCGTGTCCTGGTGCGGGTAAATTTTATAACCCTTCGGAAGAAGGTGAAAAATATTTCAGAGAGATCTATTGTTACGGCCCCCGGTGTGGCGGCTATATTACGATCGGCTATAAAAGGATAAAAGAAGTTACGGAGGTCCTCAATGACAGAAGCAATGATTCCGCGGTTGTAAAATATCTTTTGATTTTTGAACCGCTTGAACCTTTCTACTCAGAGCTTTGCGCCGGCGGAAAATGCGACCGGTATACCCGGGTATTGGAAAAACCGATTAAAGCCCCATTCAAAAGATCTGATAAGGGCTGGAGAATGAAAGAACTTCCGAGTTGCTGCGGATAAAACAAAAAAGGAAAAAATATCATGAACAAAAAGACCATCGCCATCTTCGTCATCTGTCTTGCTGCCTTTCTTTTGGTCCCCCTGGCGGCCTCGGCACAGAACGAGGGAAAAGATCAAACCGCTTGTAAGTACTGCGGCATGAACCTCAATGTTTACGCCCACAGCAGAATGCTCGTCACTTACGATGACGGTTTGTCCACAAGCACCTGCAGCCTGCACTGCCTCGCTGTCGAGCTTGCTCTCAATATCGACAAAACCCCAAAAAGCTTGGAAGTGGGCGACTACAGAACAAAGAAAATGATCGACGCCGAGAAGGCAACCTGGGTCATCGGTGGCGGCAAACCCGGCGTCATGACCAAAAGGGCCAAGTGGGCCTTCGAAAACAAGGCGGACGCCGATGCCTTCATTAAAGAAAACGGCGGAATACCGGCCACTTTCGAAGAGGCAATCAAGGCCTCCTACGAGGACATGTATTCCGATACAAAGATGATCCGTGAAAAACGCAGGATGAAAAGAATGATGAAAAAGTCCGCGGCGCCGGTGGCGCCCATGGAACAGCACAAATAACGGGAGTCCTCCTTCGTGAAAAAATCGTGTCTATCCGTTTGTTGTGTTTTCCTGATCCTGCTGTCGGATTTCTTTGCCGCCTGGGCCGGACCTCCGGCCCCGTCGAAGCCTGAAGCCCGGGAAAAGTGCCCCGTCTGCGGCATGTTTGTGGCGAAGTATCCCGATTTTCTTGCCCAGACCGTCTTCAAGGATGGGAAAGTTTTTTTCTTTGATGGCGTCAAGGACATGATGAAGTTCATTTTCCGCCCCGACAGGTACAGTCCGGGCCGGAAGCCTTCAGACATGATCGCCGTCTATGTGACGGATTACTACAGCATGGCGCCGATCGACGGCCGAAGGGCTTTCTATGTGATCGGAAGCGATGTCTATGGGCCCATGGGGAGAGAACTGATCCCCTTTCAGATGAAAAATGAAGCCGGGGAGTTTTTGAGAGACCACAAAGGCAAACGCATTCTCACCTTTGGAGAAATTTCGCCGGAGCTGATCGGGAAAATCGACTGATGCAGATCCGCAAGGCAAACGCCTTTCTTCTCTTTTCGCTTTTCAATCTGGCGGTCCTTGCCCTCCTTTTTACCCATGGGGCGACTGAACGGCAGCGGCAGGGACCGGTTCTTCTTGCCAAAAAAGAGATGGTGGAGACCATCGGGCTGACCGACATCTGCCTGTTCACCGATGCCCGATATACGCGAAACCCTGCGATGGCCGACAGGAGTTCAGCCTTCCAGGACAATCCCCTTGCCCTGGATTATTTCCCCTCAGGTTCGATTCTGCCGATTCCTCCCCATTTAAGAGACTCTGAACGTGATCGAAAAACAGAAAAACATCCTTGAGTTTGCCCTGTCCTCCCTCCTGAGGCGCTGGAAGAAAAATGTGGCCCTTCTGTTCGTGTACACCTTGGTCGTCTTCATCATCGCATCGGTTATCTTCTTTATTGAAGCCCTCAAGCGGGAGGCCTTCCTGGTCCTCGAAGGAGCGCCGGATGTCGTTGTGCAGCGCCTCGTTGCCGGAAGGCATGCCCTCGTTTCCGGGAGTCACCTGGAGAAGCTCCGATCGATAACCGGCGTCTCCGACGTGAAGGGTCGTCTATGGGCTTACTACTACGAACCGTCGGTGAGGGCTAACTATACCCTCGTGGTCACTCCCGAGGCGGCCCGTCGGCCTGGAATAATCGCCATCGGCGCCGGCGTCTCCCGGACGCTCCATGCGGACAAAGGGGATTTCATCGAGTTTCGGGTCCATGACGGCTCCTATGTGAGCTTCGAGGTGGCACGGATTTTCCCTTCGTCATCGGAACTTGTCTCAGCCGATCTTGTCGAACTCTCCGAAGAGGATTTCCGCTCTCTCTTCGGCCTGCCGCATGGTTCGTACACGGATATAACGCTTCAGGTGAGAAATCCGAAGGAAACCGTCACGGTAGCCCACAAGATCCGGAAACTCCTGCCCGACACGAGACCGATTCTCCGCGAAGACATGCTCAGGACCTACGAGGCCCTCTTCGATTGGAGAGGTGGAATTGTCCTGGCGATCTTTGCCGGCGCTGGACTGGCCTTTCTTATTTTCACCTGGGACAAGGCAACAAGCCTATCCCTCGATGAGCGGAGGGAGATCGGTATTTTAAAGGCCGTCGGCTGGGAAACAGCGGAAGTTCTTGCCATGAAGTCATGGGAAGGCATCGCCGTTTCCCTTACAGCCTTCCTGATCGGCACTTCCCTGGCCTACGTCCATGTCTTTTTCGCATCGGGAACCCTTTTTGAGCCGGTTTTGAAGGGTTGGGCCGTTCTCTATCCCCGTTTTTGTCCCGTACCCTTCCTGGACCCGTACCAGATCGCCACGCTATTCTTTCTCACTGTGGCGCCCTACACGGTGGCTACCGTCATTCCCTCCTGGGGGGCGGCAACAATCGATCCCGACACCATCATGCGGCAGTAGGGGACAAATACGCCATGAGCCTGATTGCCCTGCAAGACATCACCAAAATCTTCAACCGGGGAAGACCTGACGAATTCACCGCCTTGAGCAAGGTAAACCTTGAGATCGAACCCTGCAGGCTCAGTGTTTTCAGGGGGCCGAGCGGTTCGGGGAAGACGACCCTGCTGTCCGTTGTCGGCTGCATGACAAAGCCTACCATGGGGCGTGTCTTTGTCCAGGGACGGGAAGTCACGAGCCTGCCGGAACGTTTTCTCACGGACATCCGTCGCCATACCTTCGGGTTCATCTTTCAGCAGTTTCATCTTCTCCGGGGCATTAGCGCCCTGGAAAATGTGATCCTGCCGGCCTATCCCTCCGGGGAAAAGCTGGCGGTTCTCAAGAAAAGAGGGAAGCGACTGCTGGATCTCCTGGAGCTTTCTTCAAGGGCAACTGCCTCCGTCGAGTGGCTCTCCGGCGGGGAAGCCCAGCGCGTTGCCATCGCCCGGGCGCTCATCAATGATCCCTCCATTGTCATAGCCGATGAGCCCACGGCTCACCTGGACACGAAGCTTTCCCGCGATTTCATGGACATCATGGAACGGCTCAAGTCGGAGGGCAAGACAATCCTTGTAACGAGCCACGATCCCCTCATTTACGAATCCGCAACGGTGGATCGCGTTCTGGACATGCGCGACGGAAGGATCCTTTCGGAAGGGGAGGGGGCATGATCCTGAGCCCGCCCGTCTTCGCCCTTTCGCTGGGAGCGGCGGCCACTTCACTCTTGGCGATCCAGGCATCCGTCCTCGGCGTCCGGATCATCAGGAAATGGGACCTCGCCAGTGGGAGCGAGCAGCAGCTCCAGTTCGAAAAGCGCACCTACCTGATCTCGACCCTGATGGCCTGCGCTTTCGCGTTTCAGATCGGTTCTCTCTTCCTCTTCATCTTCACCGCGGAAGACCTTCATCAGCTCTTCGTAGGCGCCATGTGCGCCGCCGGAACCCTCAACGTCAACAAGTTCGGATATCCGACGATTCTGCTGAAAATCGGCAACGCCCTGTTGGGCGGAGTCTGGCTGATTGTCAATTATGTCGACAACCGGGCTTATGATTATCCCCTCATCCGCAAAAAATACCTCTTTCTTCTGGTGCTGACTCCGCTGCTCCTCTTGGAGGCGGTCCTCCAGGGCTCCTATTTCGCGGGTTTGGAGGCCGATGTGATCACTTCGTGTTGCGGAAGTCTCTTCGGACCGGAAGCCAGCGGTCCTTCCGCCTGGCTCGCCGACCTTTCTCCGAAGGCGCTGGGGACGGCTTTCATCGCAATCCTGGCAATCACCCTCAGTTCGGGGATCCTTTTTCATCGAGGACGGACCTGGGCCGGGGCCGCTTTCTCCCTTTCCTGTCCGGTCGCCTTTCTCTTATCTCTGGCGGCCCTGACATCCTTCATCTCACCTTATATTTACGAGCTTCCGACCCATCACTGCCCCTTCTGCATCTTGCAGCGGGAATACGCCTATGTCGGCTACTTTCTCTACGTCTTTCTGATGGGAGGGACGGTGCCCGGAATGGCCGTGGGCGCGCTCCTTCCTTTTCGCCGCATTGAAAGTCTCTGCCCGGTGCTGCCGCCGCTCCTCAGGCGGCTTGTCCTGTGTTCACTGGTGGCCTACGCCTTCTTTGCCCTCGTCAGTGCATATGTCATATCTTTTTCCAATCTTTCCCTGAATTGAAGAAAAGAGTCAGATAAGGCGGTAATATTCTGGAGTATTCATGTTTTCCTGAAGAAGACGGCCCGTCCCACATTGAAGGAAAATTTTCAACTTGCCAGCAGGCCGCGAAGGATAGAGCTATTTTCAATTCCTTAAGAGTTTCTAAAAGATGGTGGCGGAACCAATCTTCTTCGCCGATGCCCCGATACCATCCCTCTGGCCGGATAGGACTGGAAGAACCTTTTCGATTCACCCGGTTGATGCGTACTTTTGATTTTTAAAAAGAAAGGGAATCGTTTTTGGCCTTGCATCTACAAAGTATGAGGTAAATATATTTTCAGAACTGGCGATTTCGAATTGAAATAGTATAACGCTTCAATCAGCCGACGCGTTAGCTGTCGGCTGAATTGACTTGTTAAATGTTGATCATACCATGTGAAATTGAGTTAGCCTGCCTTCTGGATTGATTCTTAAATTATAGTGATCTCCATTATAAAAAACAGCCATCTTTCCATGTCGTGTAAAATCACTTTCAGGGCTTGATATTAAGTATTGCTTTATTTCTTCTTCTATTCTGCCCAACACTTTTTCGATTAATATTTTCAAATCATTCGATTTGTATGGAAAGGGTGTTTTTAAAACAAAACTACCTAACTGTTGATCTTTCAGATGTCTCAAGGCGATATGAATATACGAGTCTAAATCCCAATAAATTTGTTTTTTACCATGCATTAGAATTGATGGAGTGAAATCTTCAACTGATTTAAATATATTCTTAAGTATAAGTGTTTCAGAATCACCCCAAGATCTCGGCATTTTCGCACTGCCTAGCTCTTTAAGTACTTTTGTGAATTTCTCTAACGAGAGTATGCTTCTAATCTCATCGTAATTCTTCTCATCGACATCTGTTAACTGGTTTCTTCTTTCCTTTACTTTATACAAGCTCATCCAAATGTTAAGGTTCGTGCTAAGGTCATCTTCAGAGAAACCAAATTCATTAAGTATTCGGGAATCTATCCTTCCGTTGTTGAAGGCTAGAGTGATTCCAATGAGCTGCTCCCTCTCATACTGAATCAATGCTGTGCCTGAATTATGCTTTGATACCAAGTAATTTTGATTTAGAACGTCTACATCAACCCCGTCGCTATCAACTTCTATTTCAATAACATCAGGGACTTTCTTTACCCCTGTTTCATATGTTTCGGGTTCCCGTTTATACGGAAGAAAAGACATACTTTCGATATCACCAACATTAATGCCGCTATATTTTAAATCGCCCTTTTTTTCTTTCGTTAATTCGATATGCGGAGAATCAACGCGAATTTTGCTTATGGTTATCTCTCGTCCGGATATATTAGATTCTGCTAATTCATCTAAGCTTTTTCTATCGTAATAAATAACTCCTAGAACTGAGTCGCCAAATTCATTGAATGACTCGCTTCCCCTCCTAAGATTGAACGTAGTCATGAATTGATTTTTTCCAATCAACTCATATAGGTCCTGATAGTGAAATCTGTCCCCAAAAACCTCAATGCTAGGTAAACCAAGATCCGTATAGTCTATAACTTTATACTCGTTCTTCATGATTACATTTAACAGTGTAATAGACGAGGGAAATAGAGGGGGAAATAGAATGACACTTCCCGTATTAAATTTCTTTCTGCTTTACGGGACGACCGGTCTTGCAGTAAGCGTCTGATGTACCCATCTTCACATCCGTCATTCCCTGAGCTATAGCCTCCCACAAAGAAAAATTTCTTTCTGGGAGGCAAAATATGATGATCAGAGCGGAACGACGAGCCCATTGGCGCACCATCATCGAAGACCAGGCAGCAAGTGGCTTGAACATCACCACATTTTGCCGTGAAAAGCAGATCAATCGGCATCAGTTTCATGCCTGGCGCCGCCGACTCCGGGAACAAGAACCTTGCACAGGAGGTTTTCTGGAACTGATTCCCGGAAGAGCGGTCGAAACCGGCTCCGGCATCCGAATTCATCCAGACAAGAATTTCGCCATCGAGGTGGATCGGGGATTCGATCCCTTCACCCTCCGCACCGTCGTTGAAACGCTTCGGAGCCTCTCCCCGTGCTCGGTCTGACGGCGGCAACCCACATCTATCTGTATCGCGGCCGCTGCGACATGCGCAAATCTTTCGATGGTCTCTGCGGCCTCATCCGATCCGAGTTGGGGGCCGATCCCCTGTCTGGATCTCTGTTCGTCTTCGTGAACCGCCGTCGCAACATGGTCAAACTCCTCTACTGGGACCGGGATGGTTTGGCTCTCTGGTACAAACGCCTGGAACGGGGCTGCTTCATCCTTCCGGAGCGGTGGACCGAAGACGGTCTGATCGAGCGTCGGGATCTGACCATGCTGCTGGAAGGAATCGTACCGAAAAAAGTGGGGAATAGATACAAAATAGGCATATAAATACTTGACATTATTAGGTTAATGTGCTACATACCCTCCCATGGTTTCGACACTTCCTCAGGCCCTGGAACTCCTTGCGCAGAAGGATGCCCAGATTTCAGAACTGACCGCTCAGAAGGATGCGCAGATCGGGGAACTATCCCGAAAGATCGAATCTCTGCAGCGCCAGCTGACCACCCTGCAGCATCAGATGGAACAGATGCTCCGGCGCCTTTATGGCCGAAAGTCCGAGCGGCTCAACCCCAACCAGCTGATGTTCGATTCCATCGTAATCCAATCGCTGGAACAGACCGGAAAAGATCAAAAGCCGGAAGCGCCTGTGGAACAGGAAGTCAAGACAAAAACCCGCAAGGTCTCCCAGCATCATGGGCGGGTTCCCATTCCCGAACACCTGGAACGGGTGGAAATCCTGCTGGACATCCCCGAAGATCAGAAGACCTGCCCCGAAACGGGCAAGCCCCTGAAGGTGATCAACGTCGAAGTTTCGGAGAAACTGGAATACCGCCCCGGCAAGCTCATCGTCAACGTCTATAAGCGCCCCCAATACGCCCTGCCGGAGGACGACGAAGCAACCCCCGGCATCCTCTCCGCGCCGATGCCTGATCATCCCGTCGCAAGGTGCAAAGCCGATGTGGGGCTGATTGCCCATCTGATCGTCAGCAAGTTCGCCGATCATCTGCCCCTGTACCGGCAGAACGGCATTTTAGAGCGGGAAGGGGTGCCGATTCCCCGAGCGACCCAGGCCAGCTGGCTAATGCAGACCTACGAAAGCATCTCCGGACTGGAAAAGGCCTTCAGGCAGGCCGTCATTGGGGAAGCGGAAATCCTGTTCACCGACGACACACCCATTCCCCTGCAAGTCAAAGGGAATGGAAAGCTCAAAAAGGCCAGGCTGTGGGTCTATGTGCAGGGAGGAACCGATCCCCCGCTTGTTGCCTATGACTTCTCCATTGATCGCAGTAAGCGGCGACCCATCGATTATCTTGAAGGTTATCGAGGCTATGTCCATGCCGACGCCTATAGCGGCTACGATGAACTATTCCGTAAAGAGGGGATCATCGAGGTAGGCTGCTGGGCTCATGCACGGAGAAAGTTCGATGAAGCAGTTTCTTCGCGTCCCCAGGAAGCGACGGACATCCTGGCCCGCATTGCCCGTCTCTATCATGAGGTGGAAACTCCCTGCGCCAATATGAAACCAGAAGAGAGACAGCGCCGTCGGCAGGAACATGCTGCACCGATCCTTGCCGGAATCTTTGCCAAGCTTGAAGAGCTGAAGCAACAGTCGATTCCGTCGGAACCCATCCGCAAGGCGGTGGACTATGCCCTGAATCAACGCCAGGCTCTGTGCCGTTATCTGGAAGATGGACGGCTTCGACCGGACAACAACTTGGCGGAGAATGCCATGCGTCCCGTGGCCCTGGGCCGCAAGAACTGGCTTTTCGTTGGCAGCGAACGAGGCGGCCGGGCGGCGGCCCTGTTCATGAGTCTCATCCAGTCCTGTAAAACCTGTGACGTCAATCCCTGGGAGTACTTTGATGACATACTCCGCAGGATCATGAGCCATCCAGTCAGTCGCTTGAGGGAACTGCTCCCCGATCAATGGAAACCGCTGCCCAAGGACGAACGTGGTTTGCTCCTACCGGCTGAAGTCTGACCAGTACTGACTGATCCTTGCTGTCTTTTACTCCGTTCTCAGCTCCACCCCTTGCTTTATCCCTTTTTCAAAGAACCGCGGCTTATCTCTCTTGACCGATACATCAATAACTTATCTGGAAAGAAGTTCCAAGATGACTTTGTCGTACGCTTACGTCTTGCATGGCAATATCTTTCGGCAAAGTTTATTTTCCAATTCCGAAAAGAAGTCTTTGCTTCCCAAAGGGTGCCTGTGTGGATATAATGGGGCGCTATGATACGGTCAATTCTCAGCATGAAAAATGTCTACATTGATCCGCACCAGTTTTCAAACTTAAATACGGGAAGCGTCCCTATATTTCCCTATATTTCCTTATATTTCCTATATTTCCCTATCAAGTTCCCAGTGCCGGGAAGGGTATTCATACGGGGAGTTGAGAATAGGCTGTTCGAAGAATCGATTGTCCATGGTTAGCCTGTCTCCTGCTTCGGATATCGCTTTTTTAAGATCAGTAGAAGAAATTGATGGGCACTTGATACACCAATTCTAAAAAACTAGCAAGATATCATGGCATTATGATGAAAAAGATTCGGTGATCGACGGAATTTAAATTCCAGAGTCAAGTCAGATAGACGGACTCAATCGTGTCGGGGTACACCCAGTTAAGAAAGTACGTGCTTCGACTAAGCGTGGTTTAGTGGTGGCCGGATGCGAAGCTGAGGAATGAATAACAGCCTAAACATCATCAGGAACTTTACCTGTGCACCTTTTAACGGCAGCCCCTCCATGCCCTTACACCTTTCCGTTTTCCCTCGTTCACGCCAACGGAAAGCGATTTCCCTAAGCGTAATGCTTAGATAAATTCATGGTATATCCGTATGGACATATTTATAATTATTTTATAAGCGAAATGACGACAGACTGAAAAAATACATTCACAAAGGAGGTGTTAGGAACATCTCATAGCCGTAACGCTGGTATGTGGCGTTACCGGTCAGGCCATGATGTATTTTGATGACATCTCATCCACAGCCATGGCAAATTATAATAACCTTTACAAACAGGAGGCATAATTGTGTTAATGAAAAAGATAAAAGCCCTAATCGGACTTGCATTTGTACTACTTACGTTTAGCGCAGCTACAAACGCTAATGCCAATCTGATTACAAACGGAAGCTTCGAGCTGCCCCTTATTGCGACGAACGGATATGTACGAGAAGCCCCTGACTCATGGACAACAGGTTCTAACCCAGGCTGTGTCGTTAACGGGACGGCCTTCGGTTTTTCGCCGGCGAATGGAATCCAGTTTTACGATCTTGGCAATACGAGTGCCTACACCTTGTCTCAAACCATTGACATCACAACCGCGGGACAGTACCAACTTGCGTGGTCTGCCTCATCTACATCATATTCCTCCAAATTCGTCACTCAATACTCGGTGACCTTTGATGGCAGCACAACGACGTTTACCCCTGGCTATAGCCCTTACTACGGTGGTTCCTGGGCCAGCAACAGTCTGTCTTTCGACCTCGCTCCCGGCTTATATACCCTGACTTTTGCCTCGTTAACCAACATATATTTCGACACCTGTCTTGACAATGTCACTTTGACGCTAACTCCTTCTTCTGTCCCTGTCCCCCCCTCTATGCTTCTTCTGGGGTCTGGTTTGGTGGGGTTGACCTGGGTCAGGAAAAAGTTCCAGAAGTAACGAAATACATAATCGGTTTCTCACGGAAAAGCAGTGTCAGAAATGGCCCTGCTTTTTTTATTATTCATCATTTATAGCCGTTTGAAATTTTCGATAAACAAACAAATGCCGAGACGCTCTGTTTCAGGAAGGAATTTTTACACGTATGCTTTAGCCGGAGATGTTAAGAAGAGAGCAGGAAGAAGAATCCTGTCTTGCTGAAGCCTGTCTGATGAGATATAAGCACAGGCTGAGAGTTCCGGATAACCACGGCCCGGATGCTTTATCATGACTTTTCTCTCGAGGAGTATTACTTGGTGGCTGTTTTGACTGTTCTTCTTCAAATGCCGGACATCCGGGATGCGGATGAACCGGTGCTGCGTCTTTTTAACGATTCCCTTCTCGTCAAGACCATCTGGATCTCTTCCGGATCTTCGGCACGGCAACCGGCTTCCCCCAAGTGCCGGACAGCTCCCCCGGCGGTCCTTAGTTCCGGCGATTTCCTGAATTCCCTGCTCAGCAGGATCGATACGCCCTGGTTTCTGGTGATCCCGGACGCCCAGGGGCTGGAGATCCCCTCATCGTCTCTGGAGCGCCTGCTGGAGGTTGGCGAACTGACCGGGGCTGGTCTGGTTTATGCCGATTTCCGGGAACGCACGAACGATGGACGGCTTAAGGATCATCCCCTCCTCGATTATCAGCTGGGCAGCATCCGGGATATTTTCGATTTCGGTCCGCTGATGCTCTTTTCCGTTCCGGCCATTTTTCAGGCCCTCAATTCCCGGGGGGCGATCCCCTCTCTGGAAGCGGCCGGGCTTTACGACCTCCGACTAAAGCTGTCCCTCAACTCTGCTTTCTTACATCTTCCGGAATTTCTCTGCACCCGGACGGAGATCGATGCCCGCAGCAGCGGAGAAAAACTCTTCGATTACGTCCGTCTTGATCAACAGAAGATTCAGCGGGAAATGGAAACCGTGGCGACGGAGCATCTTCAGCGCCTCGGCGCCTGTCTTGCCCCTGAATTCGAAGCCCTGCCCCCGAGCGTTCAGGAATTTCCCGTGGAGGCCAGCGTCATTATCCCCGTGCGCAACCGGCGGCGGACCATCCTCGAAGCCGTGGACAGCGCCCTTTCCCAGAAAATGGATTTTCCTTTTAACGTGATCGTCGTGGACAACTTTTCTTCCGACGGGACCAGCGAACTCCTGGCCGAGCGGGCGAAGGACTGTCCCGTTCTGAAACATCGCCTTCCGGAACGGAATGATCTGGATATCGGCGGCTGCTGGAATGTCGCCATCCAGGACAATGCCTGCGGACGCTATGCGGTGCAGCTCGATTCAGACGATCTTTACAGCCGTCCCGATGCCCTGCAGCAGATGGTGGATCTCCTGCGGACCGAGCGTTATGCCATGGTCATCGGATCCTATACCCTCGTCAATGAACGACTGGAGGAGATTCCTCCCGGCTTAGTCGATCATCGGGAATGGACGCAGGAAAATGGACGCAACAACGCCCTGCGGATCAATGGACTCGGCGCGCCGCGCGCCTTTTCCACGGAGCTGATCCGGAAAACCGGCTTTCTCAATGTGGGATATGGAGAGGACTATGCCTTGGCCCTGCGCCTCTCCCGGCAGTATGAAATCGGCAGGATCTACGAGAGTCTCTACCTCTGCCGCCGCTGGATGGACAACACCGACGCCGCCCTGCCCATCGAGAAAAGCAACCGCAATGACTTTTTCAAGGATCGGATCCGGACACTGGAAATCCTGGCCCGGCAGCGGCAAAACGGAAGGCTCCCATGACGCCGGTTTCCGTCCGCGCCTGGCAGCTCGCCGATCTTCCCGCAATCCGCACCCTGATCTGGCGCTCCTGGCTGGTGACCTACAGCGCTTTCATCCCACGGGAAGATCTGCGGACCTATTTTGATACGCACTACACGTTGAAGGCCCTGCAGCTCCTCTTCGCGGATGAATATGTATCGGGATTCGTGGTCGAGCAGGAAGGAATTCTCTGTGGTTACGCCCGGACGCGAGTCCATCTGGGGGTGGATCGCTTCCATCTTGCTTCCCTGTACCTCCTGCCGGAATATGAAGGCCGGGGACTGGGCGGAATCCTGCTTCAGGAAGTCTTGAATGAAGCCGGACGCCGCGGATTCGACAACCTGTGGCTCGGGGTCATGGTTCCGAATACCCGGGCGCTGGCCTGGTATCAGAAAAGGGGATTCGATTTTCTTGTTTCCATGCCCTTTACCATGGGGGACACAACCGTGGACCATTTGATCGGCTGTTTGAAAATCGACAAGAGGTAAAGAATACATGGAGCGAAATCCGTTATCCGCCTCCAGAATCTTTGCGGAATTTGATCCGGAAAGAGATTCTGAAGCCGGCCCAAGGCTTCCTGATTTATGCGGGCAGCTCCTGAGTCGGCAGAAGGCAGACTGGCCGAAATTGAAAGCCGGGTATGAAGCGGTTTCGCAATCCCGTTTCCGCACCATCGACTGCGGCGATTTTTCCGTTGTCCTTCAGTTCAATCCCCAGCGGATCGTCAGCAGCAGCGCCCGCGTGGATCCTGCATCCATCTCGGCGCGGCCCTGCTTTCTGTGCCCGGCAAACCTTCCGGAAGCCCAGCAGGGGATTCTCTATCGACGTCATTTCCTGGTCCTCTGCAACCCCTTTCCCATCTTCCCTCAGCATTATACAATCAGCGACCTGAATCACCGCCCCCAATCCCTGGAGGACCATCTGGATCTTTTTCTTCTCCTTGCCCGGGATCTGGCTCCTCCCCTGGCTGTTTTCTATAACGGGCCTCTCTGCGGGGCTTCGGCGCCGGATCATTTGCACTTTCAGGCCTGCCCGACAGGCAGCCTGCCCATCGAAGGGCAACTGGATGACGGCCGTCCGATTCCGCTGGTATCGACGTGTGTATCCGCCACGATCTTCCGAGCAGAAGGATTCGGGCGGGCCGTGCTGGTGGTCGAGGGCCTCGATGCTGAACCCCTGGAAGGGGCCATCAGGAAGATCCTTACGGTCATGAAGACTGCCGCTGTCCCGGGAACGGAACCGATGTTGAATCTTTTCGCCTCTTTTAAAGAAGGAAAATGGCGGGTTCTGCTCTTTCCCCGACAGAAAGGCCGGCCGGATCTCTATGACCGGGAAGATCCGGAGCGAATCCTGATCAGCCCGGCAAGCGTTGAGATGGGGGGATGGCTGGTTGCGCCCGTCGAGAGGGACTTCCTGAGGCTGAATCCCGATCTTGTGCGTCATATCTACCGGGAGGTTTCCGTAGAGCCGGCCCTCTTGGAAGAATGGACGGATCAGTTCTTCCGGATGGGCGATTAACCGCCCAGTTTTCCTGTTTCCGCCAGTTCCTGCAGGCCATCCCGGTCTCGAATCGTAATCTCCTTTCCCTTAACTTCAATCAGGTCGGCACTGCTCATTCTTGAAAGGATCCGGGAGAGGGTCTCCGGGATCGTCCCCAGCAGGCTGGCCAGTTGCCCTTTGGAAATGCCAAGGGAGAGACGATCCCCCTGTTCCTCTTCATCGCTGAGGTAGAGCAGATAGGAGGCCAGTCGTCCTGGAACCTCCTTGAGGGTCAGATTCTCAATCTGGACCGTAAACTGCCGCAGGCGCATGGACAGGTCGGCAAGGAGATTCAGGCAGAGGGATGGATTTCCGGAGATCAGCGACACGAAGGCTGTCCGGGGGAAGAAGAGGAGATGGCTCTTCAGGAGCGTGCTTGCATTGGCGGGAAAGCGCTTTCCGGAGAACACGGCCACCTCGCCGAAGGAGTTTCCCGGGCCGTAGATGTGGAGAATCTGTTCCTTTCCTTCCAGGGAAAGCTTGTAGATTTTGACCTGTCCGGAGGCCACCACATAGAAGCCATCTCCTTCCTCTCCTTCGGCAAAGATCTCCTTTCCCTTATCGTAAAGTTTGTCCCGGGCGATATCCCGGATCTGACCGAGCTGAGATTCGGAAAGCCCTTGAAAAAGGGGGATTGACCTGAGAATTTTCAACATATTGTGCATATTTGCCCTCTTTTTTAAAAATTTTCCTTGCCCTTGACCTAAGTCAAGGCGAAAATAAACGCATTATGAGGTAATGGCTCCAGTAATCAAGGGAGATCTTTCAAAGTTTTTTCTGTCTTCCCTTGATGAAATTCAAAATATCATTCCAAAAGGAAAAGGAGGAAGAACATGTTTTGTTTTCAATGTGAGCAGACGGCAGGTGGAACAGGATGTACGAAGGGCGGTGTGTGCGGAAAGACGCCGGAAGTGGCGGCGCTGCAGGATCTTCTTCTCTATGCGTTGAAAGGGCTGGCTCTCGTTGCCCTGGAGGCGGACAAAGTCGGGGTCCGCGATGATGAGGTCGATCGCTTCACCGTCGAAGCCCTCTTCTCGACTCTGACCAATGTGGATTTTGATCCGGACCGTTTCGTTCTCCTTCTGAATACAACGGCAAAGCTTCGCGAAGGGCTGGCGGAAAAAGTCAGGAAGGCCGGCGGAAAGGTTGAACTATCCGACGCCGCTGCGCTTTTCCAACCGGAGGCGACGCTGGCAGGCCTGGTCGCCCAGGGCGAAAAGGTGGGCGTCAAATCCGATCCTCAGGCCGATCCCGATGTTTCGGCCCTGAAAGAACTCTTGACCTACGGCATGAAAGGGGTCGCGGCCTATGCCGATCATGCCCGGATTCTGGGAAAAACCGATGATGTGATCACCCGCTTTCTTTACGAAGGCCTGGCGGCCACCCGCAATGCCGCGTTGGGCGTGAATGATCTGGTTCCCCTCGTCCTGAAGTGTGGGGAGGTCAATCTCAGGACCATGGAAATCCTCGATGCCGCCAATACGGAAGCCTATGGTCATCCCGTTCCCACCGCCGTTCCCCTGGGGGCGAAGAAGGGAAAGGCCATCCTCGTTTCCGGACACGACCTCAAAGACCTGGATCTGCTCCTTCAGCAGACGGCCGGAAAGGGGATCAATGTCTACACCCACGGGGAGATGCTTCCCTGCCACGGTTATCCGGGACTGAAGAAGTATCCCCATTTCTACGGCCATTACGGAACGGCCTGGCAGAACCAGAAGAAGGAATTCGATGCCTTTCCCGGAGCCATCCTCATGACGACCAACTGCATCCAGAAACCGGCTGATTCCTACCAGGGCAACATCTTCACCACCGGCCTGGTGGGATATCCGGGCGTCACCCACATTGCCAATAAGGACTTCACCCCGGTGATTGAGAAGGCCCTGGCGCTGCCCGGTTTTTTGGAAGATGTGCCCGGAAAGTCGGTGATGGTCGGCTTTGCCCGGAACGCCGTCCTCGGCGTGGCCGATAAGGTCATCGAAGGAGTGAAGAACAAGGCGATCCGGCACTTCTTCCTGGTGGCGGGCTGTGACGGCGCCAAACCGGGAAGGAACTACTACACGGAATTCGTGGAGAAGGTCCCCCAGGATTGCGTGGTCCTCACCCTGGCCTGCGGGAAGTTCCGCTTCTTCGACAAGGAGCTCGGAGACATCGGCGGAATCCCCCGTCTGCTCGACATCGGCCAGTGCAATGACGCCTATTCGGCCATCGCCATCGCCGGGGCGCTCGCCAATGCCTTCGGCTGCGGGGTGAACGATCTGCCCCTTTCCATGGTCCTTTCCTGGTACGAGCAGAAGGCGGTGGCCATTCTCCTGACCCTGCTCCATCTCGGGATCAGGGACATCCGGCTGGGGCCGAGCCTTCCCGCCTTTGTGACGCCCAACATCCTGAACGTCCTCGTGCAGAACTTCAACATCATGCCCATCTCGACGCCGGACGAGGATCTGAAGGCGATTCTGGGTTAACCGACATCTAAACCGTTAGTGTCCCCGTCTCTGCGGGGGCACTAACGGAAAAGAATCCGGCCTTTGGCCTCCTTTTGAGAAGGTACATTATTATCAACGGAACGCAAAAGAGGAACATCGCTGTGAAAAAGGAATTCAATAAGGGGCATATGGTCTTAGTCACCACGATTGCAACAGGAGGATATCATGGCGTTTAAAATCAAGGGAAATGTTTCCTGGGTGGGAAAGATCGATTGGGAACTGCGGAAATTCCACGGCGACGAGTATTCGACCCATCGTGGCTCGACCTACAATTCCTACCTGATTGAGGAGGAAAAAATCGCCCTGATCGACACGGTCTGGCTTCCCTTTGCCAAAGAATATGTGGCCAACTTGGAGGCGGTCCTGGATCTGGAAAAGATCGACTACGTCATCGCCAACCATGCGGAGTCTGACCACAGCGGCGCCCTGTCGGAATTGATGCGCCGCATCCCCGACAAACCGATTTACTGTACGGCAAACGGCGTCAAGTCCCTGAAAGGGCACTATCACAAGAATTGGGACTTTCACCCCGTCAAGACGGGGGACCGCCTGAGTCTGGGGAGCAAGGAACTGATCTTCATCGAGGCGCCCATGCTCCATTGGCCGGACACTATGTTCTGCTACCTGACGGGAGACAACATCCTCTTCAGCAACGATGCCTTCGGTCAGCATTACGCTTCGGAATTCATGTTCAATGATTTGGTGGACCAAAATGAGCTGATGACGGAATGCATCAAGTACTACGCCAATATCCTCACGCCCTTCAGTGTGATGGTGGACAGGAAGATCAAGGAGGTCCTGTCCCTCGGTCTTCCCGTAGATGTGATCTGTACGAGTCATGGTGTGATCTGGCGCAAGGATCCCCTCCGGATCGTGGAGCAGTACCTCAAATGGGCCAACGATTACCAGGAGAACCAGATTACGATCCTTTACGATACCATGTGGAACGGCACCCGGATCATGGCGGAACATATCGCTCGGGGGATCAGATTGGCGGACCCGCTGGTGAACGTGAAACTCTACAATGTTGCCCATACGGACAAGAATGATGTCATTTCGGAAGTCTTCAAGTCCAAGGCCGTCCTGGCCGGCTCCCCTACGATCAATCGGGGGATTCTGACCGCGGTGGCGGGAATCCTGGAGGAGATCAGCGGCCTGAAATTCAAGGGGAAAAAAGCGGCAGCCTTCGGTTGCTATGGCTGGAGCGGCGAATCGGTAAAAATTCTGAACCAGCGGCTGCAGGAGGCTGGATTTCAAATCGTCGACGAGGGGCTCCGCTGTTTTTGGAATCCTGATGAAGAAGCCATAAAGGCTAGCGAAGAATTCGGCCGTAAAGTGGCGGGGCTGTTTTAGGGCAGGACCGCTTGGATTTTAAAGATTGGACAGGAGCGTCTTCTTTGCGGGAACGTCCCGGGTGTAAGGAACAAAAATGAAAACGAAGCGTAAGATTATAGAAATAGACGAGGAACTCTGCAATGGTTGCGGACAGTGCGTTTCCGCCTGTGCGGAAAGTGCGCTGGCCCTTGTGGACGGCAAGGCCAGGGTCGTCTCCGACAATCTCTGCGACGGACTTGGCGCCTGCATCGGGGAATGCCCTACGGGAGCCCTGAAAATCGTGGAGCGGGAGGCCGACGAGTTTGATCTCCAGGCCGTGGAAATGGCCCAAAGCTGTCCGTCATCGCAGGTGGTCGTGAGTTTTCCCTCGGTTGTCCCTTCCGCGGAATCCCGTCCGTCCACTCTTTCCCACTGGCCGGTCAAGATCCGGCTGGTTCCGGAGGGCGCCCCCTTTCTGCAGGGTTCTGATCTTCTCGTCGTTGCGGACTGTGTCCCCGTTGCCTTTCCTGATCTCCATGGGAAATTACTCCCGGGAAGGGCAGTCATGGTGGGATGTCCGAAGTTTGATGAAGCCGATGCCTATGTTGAGAAATTTGCCGGGATCTTCCGGAATGCCGGGGTGAAGCGCGTTACCGTGGCCATCATGGAGGTTCCCTGCTGTTCCGGGCTGCCGCGCATTGTCAGGAGGGCGATGGATCTTGCCGGCAAAATTATTCCCCTGGATATCGTGGTGATCAGCCGCCAGGGGAAAATAATCGACGAGGGAAAGAAGCTTGTCTGTCTTTAATTAAGAAGAAGGAAAGGCGGGGATGTTGAGGAGAAAAGAATGGACACTGACAGGGAAAAATTAAAGATATTTCGCAAGGGGGGTATCATGGAAAAGATCAAAGAGAAAGAGAAGGGGATTCCCTTCAACCTGGAAAATGAGGTTGCCTACGCCGACGGCTCCGTGGTCAGCAAAACGCTGCTCAACAGTCTCGCCGGGACGGTCACCCTTTTTTCCTTCGATGCCGGTCAGGGATTGAGCGAACACACCGCGCCCTTTGATGCGATGGTCTATCTCCTCGACGGAGAAGCGAAGATTACCATCGGCGGGAACCCGAACCTCGTTTCCAAAGGCGATATGCTGATTATGCCCGCCGATGTCCCGCATGCCCTGATGGCAGAGAAGCCCTTCAAGATGCTTTTGATCATGATTCGGGGAAAGCAGGAATAATCGATATCCAGATAAACCGTGATGTCGCTCTGAGAATCCGGCACAAAAAGAATACGAATGCACCGGTTACGTTACCCGTGCCACCAGCAACCCGGTGCGTTCCTTCTTTTTTCTCAGATATCCGTAAAGCGTCTCCGGACTGATCAGCACCTTTCCGGCAAGTCGAGAGGCATGGAGGAGGTGAACCCGGCGCCGTTGACGCAGGGCGATTCCCACATGCGCCACATCCAGACCGTCTACGCTCGTCGTTATCGCCAGAAGGTCGCCGTCCTGGAGCTGGCCCTCGATATCACGCAGCTTTTCCCGGGGGAGGAAATAGTTCAACCCCGCTGTGATCCGTTCCTCGATATCCCGTATCTGCCGGAAAGTCTGTGCATCTTCTAGAGCCGGAAAACTTTCCCGATGGTGCGTCATATAGGAGATCGGCTTTTCCAGGCGCTGCCCCCCGAGGGCTTTCGTCATGTTGCGGACAAATCCCTTCGCTTCGGCATCGCCGAGCCAGTCGGAAAAATAATGGAGACGGGAGGCGTAACCCTCTAAAATCCCTTCCCGATAGCGCAGTCGCTTCAGGGTTGCGGCGTAATCTGCAAAGTCCGTCGCCCCTGTTCGGACCAGCCGCTCCAGGACCACGGCATTCTCCAGAAAGGTAAAGCAGTCCAGTTCCCGCAGATTGAGAATCAGCCGTTCCGGTCCTTTCCGTTCCAGGGTGTTTGTTCCGTACGGCCGGCCCAGAAAGGCGAGGCCGGCAGCTGCAACACCCGCTTCGGGGGAAAGCCCCTTTGCCTGAAGACGCACCATGTTCTCAATGATTTTACGAAAAAGGACGGGATCTTCCGGAGCATGAAGGATGTCCTCTTCTCTTTTGGCCCTGTCTTTCATTGTTTCCTTTTTTAAATACCCGCAACCTATCGGAGTTAAAGCAATCCGGCAAAAGCACGGACCTATTATCCCTTTGAATCTGTCGAACGCAACCTAATTTTGTCTCCACTTTTAATTTTCCTGGACCGGCGCAAGGGAAAACTTATCCTGTTGCCGATTTTTGCTTGACATTGAAGTCCATTCTTCCAATACTTTTGTTGTTTTATCGCGAAGATCACTGATGACAGAGGATAGGGGCCGGAAGGAGAATCTTATGAGGACTTTTTTTTATCCAGAGAGCATGGTGGTGGTGGGGGCATCTCCCCGAAAGAAGAATCTTGGACATCTGATCATTCTGAACAACGTCCGTCTGGGCTGCAAGGTACGTTTGTACGGATTGAGTTCCGAGGAAGGCGAGATCGCCGGCATACACGTCTACAAGGATTTTCCAAGCCTTCCGGAAATACCGGATGTCGCCCTCTTCATTACCCCGGCAGCGGCCATTCCTGACCTGCTGGAGGAATGCGGAAAACGGGGAATCCGCCGTGTAGTGATCGAATCCAGCGGCTTCAGTGAATTTTCCCGGGACGAAAACGATGCCCTGGAAGAAAAAATCCTGAAAATCGCCGAACGCTACGGCATGCGTTTCGTGGGGCCCAACTGCATCGGGATTGTCAATTATGACCTCAACCTGGTCATGCCTTTTCTCCTTTATAAACAGAGTCTGCCCGGAGGCCGCGTGGGCATGATCTCCCAGAGCGGCGGCCTCGGCCACATCTACCTGGAAACCCTGCCGGAAAACGCCGTCCGGCCGGGCAAGATGGTCAGCGTCGGCAACAAGCTCCAGATCGATGAAACAGATTTTCTCCAGTACTTTCTGGAAGACGAAGCGACGGACATGGTGGTCGTTTATCTCGAGGGCTTCAAACGGGGCAGGGATTTTTTCCAGACCGCCCTGTCCTCATCCAAGCCCATCATCCTGCAGAAATCCAACCGCAATCCCCTGAGTGCCAGCATCGCCCGTTCCCATACCGCCGCGCTGTCCGCAAGCGATGACGTGGTCGATGGATTCTGCCGTCAGGCGGCGGTCATCCGGGTGGAAGACGAACAGGAGGCCATTTCCGCCGTTAAGATTCTTCAGCAGCCCCTGATGCGGGGCCGAAGGTTAGCCGTTCTCTCCCGTTCTGGAGGTCACGCCGTCATTACTGCAGATGCCTGTTCCCAGTATGGATTCGATCTCGTTCCCTTTCCCGAAAGTTTCTTTGAACGACTCAATACCCTCTATACGCGGCGGGTCATCGCCCCGCAGAACCCCCTCGATCTGGGAGAAATATTCGATTACCGGATCTATGCCCGGATTATGGAAGAGGCCCTTAAACTCGATGACGTCGATGGCGTCCTTTTCAATCACGTCTACCAGTCCCATTACGAGTCCGACATGTCGAAAACCTTCCTGGGAGAGCTGGACTCCCTGGTCCGGAAATACAATAAACCCGCCGCCGTGACTGTCATTACCGATGCGGCGGAAACCCTGGAACTCATGAAAAGCTTTCCCGTATACACCAGTCCCCTGGCGGCCGTCAAAGCCCTCAACCTTTCCGCAACCTATGCGGAGCGTAAGGAACTGCGGGACGCCCGGGGCGAAGGGGCCGCTTATTCCTTTGCCCTGCCGGAACTGCAGGGGCGTCTGGCTGGGTTTATCGAAGAAAAGCGTCATCCCCTGGCCGATGAATGCATCGACCTGCTGAGGACTGCGGGTCTGAGTTTCGTTCGCAGCATCAAAATAAACTCGATCTCGGATCTGGAGGAGGGTGCGCTTTCCTTCCCCGTGGCGGTGAAACTTCTTTCGAGTCAGGCGTCCCACAAGTCGGATGTCGGCGGGGTCCGGTTGAACCTGCCGGATCGGGATGCCCTGGCGCAGGCCCTGTCGGAGATCTGCTCCTCGGTTTCGGAACACGCCCCAGGTGTGTCTGTAGAAGGATTTCTGGTGCAGGAAATGGTTTCCGGAGGCCAGGAATTCTTTGTCGGCGGCCGGCAGGATCCGGTTTTCGGACCGGTCGTGGTGGCTGGCCTGGGGGGGATTTTTCTGGAAATCTTCCGGGACTCCGCCGTCCGCATTGCCCCGGTGACACCCAATGAAGCCCGGGACATGCTGCGCGGACTCCATGCCTGGCCGATACTCCAGGGACGCCGGGGGCAGGCGCCCCGTGATGTGGAAGCCCTGACGGATCTGATCTGCCGGGTTGCCGCACTGCTTGTCGATGCCCCCCAGATCGCCGAAATCGACCTGAATCCCGTTTTTGTCCATGCGGCCGGCCGGGGAATCTCCCTTGCCGATGCCAGGATTCTTATGACACTGAATGATTGATAATGGCAGAGAAAGAAGAAAAGAGAACTTAGAGCAGATCTGATAGTTTTGTCATTTTCAGGACGCTCGCGACAGCCTCCAGGGTCACATCGTAGGACGTCTGCTGCGTTTGAAGCTTGATGGCGGCTTCTTCCGTGCTGCCCACTTCCGTCTCCGAGATTCTGTTATTGGCGTTTGTCACGAGTTGTTCCAGCCGGTCGCTTTTATACTCCAGTTGCAAATTGCAATTTGCCAGAGAAACCTCTTCAGCTTCCAGCGTTGAGAATGCCAGCTCAAAAGCATCCCCAAGATCCACTTCGTAATCCGGATCCGTGATGGATTCATTGGTGGCTGTAATCGCCTGGCTCAGGACTGACAAGGCGTTGCTGAAAATACTCCCTCCGTTGCTGTTGAGTGTGAGTTTGCTTCCCTCACCGACAATCACCGTCTTCTCCTGATCGTCTCCTTGGTAGGATGCATAAGCTGCCACGGCGTCGCCCACGCCGTCGGTCGCTGTCACTCGAAAGCTGTAATCTCCATCAAGACCGGAAACGGGAGTCCACGAAACCGTGTTTGTACCTTTTACACCTGACTGGGAAGGGAGCGTTTGGACCACATTGTCATTGGAATCTAAGATTTCAATCGTCACATTCGAAGCGTCAGCTGCCAGATCGAAAACGAGATCCTCCCCAGTCCCAGCCGTGACTGTTGTGTTGAAATCCGCTGAAAAGGGTTGGGTATCGGAAAGGCTGCCACCGTACATGTAACCGGACCCGTATTTTGAATTGGCAAGATCCACGACCTGGTCATACAGATCTTCCAGTACATCCAGGTAACCCTCCTTTGTTTTCTGATCCGCTGTTGACAGGTTGCACATGATCTCCTGCGCTTCCGCTAAAAAACTATTGGCCGTCTCGAGGGTTGAACTGCTCGTTTTGATCCATGTCTTTGCCTGGGTGATGTTCGATTCATACTGGCCGTATAGGGATAAAGTTGCACGATCCGACAGGATTTGTCCCGTGGCGGAGGGGTCATCGGAGGGTTTGTTGATCTGCTTGCCGGAGGCGACGATGTTCGATATGTCGTTGAGCTTATCCATCTGTTGCTCCGTCCAGTGGATCATGTTGTTCACCATCATGCTGCGGGTGATTCTCATGACTTCCTCCCGTCTATTTTAAGCACATTTCCTCCAGTTTTCGGATGTACATCAGTCGTTCCCATTGCTTTGGTTCTCTTAGCGATTGAAAGGTCGTCCATATCAATCCATCGTGGCGATGAGCGTTTGCATCATTTCGTCAAAGACGGTCATAAGCTTCGCCGCCGCGTCATAAGCATTCTGATACAGGACAAGCTTGGCCATTTCTTCATCTACGGATACCCCGGAAACAGACAGGCATTGATTCGTATAGAACGTCTGGGCATTCGACAAACTTTCATTATTTGTATCGGCGGATTGGACCGCTGAACCAATTTTGCTCACCATGGCATTGTAGTAATCGCTGAAAGTTGATGTTCCGTTCATCAGAAAGCTGGTTTGAAGTTCCGCAATGGCTTCGGCATTCGAACCGTCACCGGTGCCGCCGCCTGTCGATGCCGCAGCGATCTTTCCCGGATCATCCATGATAGCCGTACTAAACTTCATGTCTCCCGCACCGGTACCGGAGAAAAAGGTATCGCCGATAACACCGTATAGGTCATACCCCTTTTCATGGATCGTATTGACCTGATCCATGATATTTACCGCCAATTCGTCCAGCTGATCCTGATACGAGGCAAGTTCCTCCCGGACCTCCAGATAACCCCCCAACGCTCCGCTCGATATGGATTCGTTGATCACGGCCGAGTTCCCTTCACTGTCCACCCAGGTGACATCCAGAAGACCCGTTGTCGTATTTTTTTCGGTGGCCAAAGTCCAGGTTGTGGTCCCTGAAACAAGGGGCTTTCCGTTTGCGAGCTGAATATTGATCTGTCCGGCATCATTCTTGGAAATGTTGATGTCTACAAGGGAAGACAGATCCTGCACCAGGGAGTCCAGATTGTCTCTTGCCGTGTTGGCGTTCAGTCCGTCAGCTTCCATCCCAACGATTTTCTGATTGGTGTCCGAGATCTGCTGTACCAGTTCATTGATTTTTCCCACTGTTTCATTGATGCCATCATCAATTTTCTCAGATATTCCAGATAGCTCTGAGCTTGCGTTATTGAAGGTGTCCGCAAGGGTATCGGAAGCAGACGCAAGAACGGAACGTGCCGTTGAACTTGAAGGATCATTGACCACGCTTTGCCAGGCGTTCCAGAAGTCACTCATGGCCGTGGAAAGACCGGTATCCCCTGAATCCGTGAATACCTGTTCGATGGCTGTGAATGTCTCCAATTCTACGTTTGATTTTCCGAGATCCTGATTGGCTTTGTGAAGCTGCGCTGTCAGAAAGGAATCGTATGCCCGTTTGATGGTTGAAACATCTACGCCATATCCGCTTCCATCTCCGGAGAGTTTCTCCGTGATGACGGCTGTCTGTCTCGAGTAACCGGCAGATTCGGCATTGGCGATATTCGTACTCGTCACATCGATTGCCGTGGAATAGGTATTCAAGGCGCTCAAGACAGAATAGATCGATCCCGATATCGAGTTCATAGGTCATCTTCCTTTTTTATTTTTCAGCATTTCCCCTATCCATCAGTTTCGGTTAGGTCATATTCACGGTGGTCTGCATGATTTCACTTTCTGCCGTCATCAGTTTTGCGCAAGCCTCGTAGGCCCGTTGTGCGATAACCAGGTCGGCCATCTCTCCCGCCATGTCGACATTGGAAACTTCAAGAGCTCCAGCCGTAACACTTCCGTAATCTTCTGTTCCTGCTGCACCAACGACAGCCGCTCCTGAAGAACCAGTCGCCACGTAAAGGCTGTCATCCACCTTGTCCAGGCCATCATTGTTGGAAAATTGGGCAAGGGCAACCTGGTACAAGTCCCGGATCTCGCCGTTGGAATAGGTTCCAGTGATGATGCCGTCATCGCCTACGGAAATCTTAGCCAGAGTCCCCGTGGCGTTTCCATCCTGCGACGAGGCCGAAAGTGCGGAGTCGGAGGCATATTGCGTCAGATCGGTCGCCGCGATGTCCCAGGTGATCGCCTGTGGAGTAAGTGCCCCGTTGGTCAAGGCTAAATTGATGGTTTTCGTGCTGGCCGCTAAATTACCACTTGTATCGAAAGTGATTGTCCCAGTCGAGGCCGTCGTTCCTGTTCCAGCCGGGATGCTGGCCGTCCATGTCCATTCATTGGCCGTGGCGTTTTTAGTAAAGTTTATCTCCAGGGGAATTTCATTTCCCAGGGAATCATAGACAGAAACTGTCGTTGAAAAATCCTCGCCGGTTTCGGTCCCGGAATTGAGGTTGAGCTTCGTCGTAATTTCTGAAGTGACTGTCGGCAAGATAGGGTCGGTGGAGAGTTGAATATTGCCCAAGCTTCCAAGGGTGCCGTCTTCATTGATGGCATATCCCTGGACGGCCATCCCGTAATCATTGATCAGGAGACCATCCTCGTCATATTTAAAACTGCCGTCTCTGGTGTAATATGTCCCGTACTCATTAGTCGTGATGAAAAATCCCTCTCCGGAAATCGCAAGATCATTGGTATTGCCGGTTTCGGTAAGATCCCCCTGCTCCCAGCAGGTTGCACTTCCCATTATTTGCACACCCTTCCCGGCAACAACGGATGAGGCGGAATTCAGCGACATGGTATTCGTCAGGACTTCTTCGAAAGAAATGCTGTTGGACTTGTATGCCGTTGTTTCCACATTCGCCATATTGTTGCTGATTTGTTCTATCTGGGAATGAAAGGCATTTAATCCCGAAAGCGTCGTGTAAAATGAACTCATGGTTTTTCTCCTTCTTAAACTAACTAAAAAGATTGATCTATTGGGAACTGATAGCCTGTGTAGGCTATGATGAAACCCCTGTTATGGAACTTAGAGCAACTTGATCCCCGTCTTTCGTCACCAGGTAGGGGACGCTGTCTTTGTAGACGACTCCGGTAACCAGGGATGTTTTTTCCGTAGAGGTCCCATCGGAATTTGTTTCACCGGCATAGGATATCGTTTTTCCCAGATAATCAACGGCCTGTGTATGGCTGAGGGTTTGCAGATAATCGTTGGTCTTGTTCAATTGCGACACTTGAGTAAGAGTGGCGAACTGGGAAGCCATCTCGCTGGTGCTGACCGGATCCATCGGGTCCTGGTTCTGAAGTTCGGTCAGAAGAAGATTCATAAAATCCTTTGTCTCCATGTTGTAAGCATTGGAATTGGTGACGGTTGTCGTTGATGAATCCGATGAGCTGACGGCACTCGTAATCATTTTTTCCCTCCTGTCTTTCCTTAAACCTGTTCTGAGGGTGCTTTGAGCAAAAGGAATGCCAAAACAAATTTCAGGTCCGGGAAGGAATCGCAGATATGCTTTCAAGGCAAGTTAAACAGGACAGGGACCGCAGTAACGTCTTCTGGAAAGTATGAAATTCACTGTGAAATTGCACTTTTCAGTGAATCATGTCCTCATATTCTTCAACTTAAAACCCGGAATCACCTGGAGATGAGGCACGCCTACCGGCAATGGGCAAAATATTCCTCTAAGGGCACATTTTTCCCTTAACGGATTAACTTTATAAACAGGAATTATACGATAAGTGACAAACGGTTATATTGATCCGCCGATGTATCCATGGAGTTTCCATAGATGTCGGTGCCTTGAAACTTGAACACCAGATGGGAAAGGTCGATGGTGCCATTGGCGGAAGCGTTCTGGCTGATCTTGAAGCTAACCTTGGCGGACAGCGTCTCGGAATCATAAATGACGTTGATCGGCATTGCCGACAGGCTGATTTCCGTTGAGCTAACTTTCTTCCCCCAGTTGTAGTAACCACCGGTCGTGTAACTGGTGGATCGGCTGATGTTCCAGTTAAGAATGTTCTGGACGGAGGCCGTGTCCATCTCCTTATCAAAAGCAAAGGTCATGGTATAATTTTTACTGGCGCCGGCTTCTGCGAGAGAGGTATCGAGAGTGGACACCTTGGTGCCCGGTCCGGAGGCGAGGTTGAGATTGGCAAGATAGGCCGCGATAAATCTTGGTGCGGAATTCTCGTCGATTGTGTACTGCAGGTTCGAATAGGACTCCGAATCTGTCCCTTCTTCCTCGGCAAGGAAGTCAAGCTCCGTCTGCGCCTTGTCGATCTGTTCCGTATCAGCATAGAGCATCCCCAGTTCATAATGGGCACTGGCGAAATCCTCTTCGATAGCCAAAGCCTTGTTCAGCTGTATCTCCGCGTCCTTGTACTTGCCCGCCTCGCGGTAGGTCTGTCCTAGGGCGTAATAGCTGGCGGACTCATTCGGAGACATCTGAATAACCTTCTTAAATTGCTCTTCCGCCTTATCATACTGTTCCAGGGTCAGATATGCCTGACCAAGGGAGTAATATATTTCACTGTCTGATGTGTTTTTGCTGACGGCGGCTTTGTACTGCTCCAAGGCCTCGTCGTATTGGCCATCGGCAAAGAGCAGATTCCCAAGGCTCGTATTAAAACCGTCTTCAGTAGGGAATAAGCCGATCGCCTGACGATAGGTCCTCATCGCCTCTTCGGTATCCCCGTTGCCCTCAAGGGCGCTTCCCAGGTAATCAAAGGCATCGAGAGCATTGTCTGAATAGGGATCAAAGGAAATGGCGAGCTTGAATTCCTTGATGGCTTTCTCATAATCGCCGTCTGAATACGCGTCGATGCCGCGGGACAGGGCCTGTCCGGAGACATATTCGATCATCGACGATGTCGGCGTTGTGGATGAAAAAAGAATATCGGCAGTGGTCTGTTCGGCAGCGGTTTGTATTTCCATGCTGACAATATCGGAAAAATTTCGGCACACTTGAGAAAAATCAGTGGCATTAATATTGCTAAATTTCGGTGAAAGCTTAAGTGATATTTTTCACAGATAGGGGTGCGAACCCGAGGTTCCGGGCAAGCGGTTTAACTTGAGTCTTCTTATCAACCAATATAATCGGGGAAACGAAGCATTGTTCGATAATATCTACCAAAACAAAACCGTACTGATCACCGGTCATACAGGCTTCAAGGGATCATGGCTGGCGCTCTGGCTCAAAGAACTGGGCGCCAACGTCATCGGCTATTCGCTTGCTCCTCCCAGCCAGCCCAACAATTTTGAGGTGACGAATCTCCGGGAGAAAATGACGGATGTTCAGGGCGATATCCGCGATCTCGACGGCTTGTTGGAAACGTTCACGAGATATCAGCCGGAATTTGTCTTTCACCTCGCCGCCCAGCCGATTGTCCGCTGCTCCTACAATGAACCGAAGATGACCTTTGACACGAATGTCGGTGGGACGGTCAACATTTTTGAGGCCGTTCGCAGAACCTCCAGCGTCAAAGTTTTGGTCAATGTGACCAGCGACAAATGCTATGAAAACAGGGAGCGGGTCTGGGGGTACCGGGAAAACGATCCCTTGGGCGGCCATGACCCCTACAGCGCTTCTAAAGCTTGTGCGGAACTTGTTTTTAATGCCTATTTGAAATCGTATTTTTCTCAAAGCGTTGTCCATGGCAGGACGATCGGCGCCGCCTCCGTGCGTGCAGGCAACGTGATCGGAGGCGGGGATTGGGGGGCGGACCGTCTGGTTCCCGACTGTATTCGTTCCCTGAGCCGTCATCGACCCATCTTTCTCCGCAACCCTCGTTCCGTCAGACCGTGGCAGCACGTCCTGGAAGCCTTGGGTGGCTATCTCCTTCTTGGCGCCCATCTTTCGCAGAATCCTGAAAAATATTCCGGCGCCTGGAATTTTGGTCCCGACGACGACAGTCATCTGACCGTTCTCGCTTTGACGGACCTTCTGATTAAATACTGGGGAGAGGGCGCCCGGCTGGATATCTCCGATTCCCAGTCGCCGCATGAGACGAAGCTTCTCAAACTGAATTGCGACAAAGCCCATGCTGGACTCAACTGGCACAACGTTCTTACCATCGGTGAATGCCTGCAGATGACGGCTCAATGGTATCAGAAATATTACCGGGAAAGTCAGGGCCGCGATCTTTCAAACCTTTGCATCGAACAGATCCGTGACTACATGGATCTGGCCGAAGGGAGGCTTCTGGACCTGGGCGTTAAAATTGCCACCCCGAAGGCGGTAGTGTGCTCATGAGGACTGCTGAAGATATTCGTTCTGAAATTCTCGCCCTCACCAGGGAGTACCATTCGGCGAAGTTTTCCCAAAAAGTCTTCAATCCCGGCAGGGAGATGGTCCATTATGCCGGACGTGTTTTCGATGAACAGGAAATCGTGAATCTGGTCGATGCCGGCCTGGACTTCTATCTGACGGCCAGCCGTTATGCCGAGCGCTTTGAGGCCGAGTTTGCCGATTATCTCGGACTGTCCCATGCCCTGCTTGTGAATTCCGGATCATCGGCCAATCTTGTGGCCTTGACCACCCTGACTTCGCCCAAGCTCAAAGATCTCCGGCTTAAGCCGGGCGATGAAGTCATAACCACGGCCTGCGGCTTTCCCACTACCGTCAATCCCATTGTGCAGAATAAACTGGTTCCCGTTTTCGTCGATGTGAACCTCCGTGACTATACCGCCATTCCCGAAAGACTTGCGGGAGCGATCGGTCCTCAGACCAGGGCCATCATGATGGCGCACACCATGGGGGTTCCCTTCTCTCTCGACGCCGTCATGGATCTCGTGAAGAAGCACAGGCTCTGGCTCATCGAAGACAATTGCGACGCCCTGGGATCAACCTACCGGGGACAGTTGACAGGCACATTCGGCCACCTCTCCACCTTCTCCTTCTACCCGGCGCATCATATCACGATGGGCGAAGGGGGGTGCGTTGCGACCCATGACGATGACCTGGCCCGCATCGCGCAATCCTATCGTGATTGGGGGCGGGACTGTTTCTGTGCCGGAGGGAAAAGCAACTCCTGCGGGGAACGCTTCAGCCGGCAATTCGGGACACTGCCTTTCGGTTATGACCATAAATATGTATACAGCCACATCGGTTATAACCTGAAAGTGACCGACATGCAGGCCGCCATCGGTTGTGCCCAGCTTAAGAAGCTTGAACAGTTCGTTGCCAGACGCAGAGAGAATTTTCTGGACCTGACCCGGAGGCTGCAGGCCTATGAAGACAGCCTTCTCCTTCCCAGGGCCACCGAACATTCCGAGCCCTCGTGGTTCGGCTACATCATCACCGTAAAAGAGAAAGCCGGTTTTTCCCGCAATGACTTGACCGCCTTTCTGGAAGCCAACCGCATTGAGACCCGAAACCTCTTCAGCGGCAATCTCCTGTGTCACCCCGCCTATCAGAACATTCCCCATCGTATTGCAGGGGACCTGACGAACACGGATTTCGTCATGAACAACACCTTTTTTATCGGTGTCTATCCGGGAATCGACGATCGGCATTTGAATTTTATCCAGGCCGTGTTCGATCGCTTCATGGCCGGGGAGCGTATCTCGTAAATGGGTCTTGTAAATCGTATCTTAATCAGTCCGGACCCCCTGTGGTCATGCCTCGACGGCCGGTTTCTCAGAAGGCAAGGATTCTGCGTTAGAGAAGATGTTTTGGAGTGGAAGTCATGAAAGTCGTCATTTTAGCCGGGGGCATGGGCACGCGCATCGGCGAAGAATCAATCTTAAAGCCGAAGCCGATGATCGAAATCGGCGAACGTCCCATTTTATGGCATATCATGAAGCATTATGCCCGGTACGGCTTCAATGATTTCATCATTGCCCTGGGCTATAAAGGCGAGATGATCAAGCGATACTTCCTCGATTATTACACGTCGAATCATGATCTTACGGTGTCGCTCGTTGACGGATCGGTTCAGAGCCTCAACCGTAATCGGTGTGAACCATGGAAAGTCCAGCTCATCGACACCGGGCGACTCACCCTGACGGGCGGACGCCTCAAGCAACTGGCCCCCCTCATCAGTGAGGAGAATTTCATGATGACCTATGGCGACGGCGTCAGTGACGTAAATCTGGAGGCGTTGCTGAAATTTCATCGGGAAAACAAAGGCCTGGTCACCCTGACCGCTGTGCGGCCTCCCGCCCGCTTCGGCGCTCTCGAATTCGAAGGAAACAGGATCTCCCATTTCAAGGAAAAATCCACCCTCCATGAAAGTTGGATCAACGGGGGATTCTTTGTAATGAATATCGAAGCGTTGAAGTACATCGATGAGGATGTCATGTGGGAGCACGACCCGATGGAAAAACTGGCCGCAGATGGAGAACTCTACGCTTACAGACACGAAGGCTTCTGGCAGTGCATGGACACGGTTCGGGATCGCCAGTATCTGGAATCGCTGTGGAAAGTGAATAGCGCCCCCTGGAAGAGTTGGTAAGACGAACTCTTGGAACCGCAAAAGTTATTTAACAACATAAAAGAGGACTGACATGACAGAGATAAGAATTGGAGACACCCTGGTTGGCGATGGTCATCCGTGCTTCATCATTGCTGAAATCGGCATCAATCATAACGGAGATATCGATATTGCCAAAAAACTGATTGATCTCGCTAAATTCTCGGGATGCAATGCCGTCAAATTTCAAAAACGCACAGTAGAGGTGGTTTATACGGCGGCAGAACTGGCTGCCTGTCGTGAAAGTCCCTTCGGAAGGACCAACGGTGATCTGAAATACGGCCTGGAGTTCGAACTCGAAGAATATCAGGAGCTGGACCGCTACTGCAGAGAAAAGGGCATTATATGGTTTGCCTCCTGCTGGGATGAAGATTCTGTCGATTTCATCGACCAGTTTGATGTGCCCTGTTACAAAATCGCCTCGGCAACTCTGACGGATGACGATCTGCTCCGTTACACGCGATCAAAGGGAAAGCCGATCATCCTGTCAACGGGGATGAGCACGTTAGCGCAGATCGATCACGCCATCGAGGTGCTCGGCAAGGAGGATCTGGTGATTTTACACGCAACAAGCACCTATCCTGCCGAATATCCGGAGCTCAATCTGTCGGCCATCCCAACAATGCGCCAGCGGTGGGGCGTGCCCGTGGGATATTCCGGCCACGAAACCGGCATCCCCACATCCGGGGCTGCAGTGGCCCTGGGCGCCTGTGTGATGGAACGGCACATCACCCTTGATCGAGCGATGTGGGGATCGGATCAGGCCGCGTCTCTGGGTCCCGGCGGGATCATCAAAATGGTGCAGGGCATTCGCCTCATCGAAATGTCCATGGGGGATGGCGTCAAAAGGGTTTTTGAACGTGAGTTGCCGGTGATCAAGAAACTGCGGCGTAAGGGGCAAGTCTATGCATATGCCTGTGCATAACATAAAGGCCATCGCCCTGGATGTAGACGGCGTGCTGACCGACGGCACATTTGTCTGGGGGTTCGATGGCGGAGAATACAAGAAATTTTCCTTTCTGGACATCATGGGGATTTCCCTGGCGGGAAAGTCCGGATTGATCCTGGCGCTGATTTCAGGCGAAGACAATCCCATTCTTGACCGCTATGCAGGCAAAATGGGGATCGTCGATGTCTTCAAGGGATGTAAGGATAAGGCTTCGGCTTTAAAAGGGTTCGCACAGAAGTACCGCCTTCCCCTTCAGCAGGTTTGTTTTATGGGGGATGACATCAATGATCTATCAGCCATGGAATTGGCCGGGCTGGCCGCAGCGCCTTCGACGGCTCATCCGACAGCCCTGGCGAAGGCGAACCTGGTGACGAAGTGCGGCGGGGGGCAGGGCGCCGTTCGAGAGTTGATCGACTTGATCCTGACCAGCGGAGAAGGTGAATCGTCATGAAACTTTCCGATTACGTTGTCCAGTTCATCGCAGATCAGAGGGTCCGTCATGTGTTTCTGCTCTCCGGCGGCGGAGTCATGCATATCAACAATTCCATCGGCCATCATCAAGAGATCGAATATGTCTGCATGCTCCATGAGCAGTCGGCAGCCATTGCCGCGGAAGCCTATACCCGCGTCACCAATCATCTCGGTGTCGCCGTCGTGACCACCGGTCCGGGAGGGACCAATGCGTTAACAGGCGTGGCCGGTGCATGGCAGGATTCAACGCCCTGTCTTTTTATCTCCGGACAGGTCAAGCGGGCCGACATGAAGGGGGACACCGGCGTCCGACAGCTCGGCGTGCAGGAAATCGATATTGTGTCCATCGTCCGATCCATCACCAAGTATGCGGTAACGGTAATGGATCCCTTGAAGATCCGTTATCACCTGGAAAAGGCCGTCTATCTGGCCAAATCGGGTCGGCCCGGCCCGGTCTGGATCGATATCCCCCTGGATGTCCAGGCTTCTACGATAGATCCGGAAGCCCTGGAGTGCTTTGCTGTCGAAGAAATCGAATTTCCCTCTCATCAATTGGAAATTGAGCATCAGGTCTCGCAGGTGATCGATCTGTTCAAACGCGCGGAAAGACCGGTGATCCTGGCTGGAAACGGCATAGCTCTTTCGGGGGCGCAATCTGATTTCCGGGAAATGGTCGATCTGCTGGGAGCGCCCGTATTGACAACGCGGCTGGGGGTGGATCTGCTGCCGGCATCTCATGAACTGTGCTTCGGCATGCCCGGCTCCATCGCCTCGCGTGCTTCCAATTTCATCCTCCAGAATTCCGATTGTCTGCTCATCCTGGGGGCGCGGCTGGACATGGCCCTGATCGCCTACGCACCGGAAAATCTGGCCAGAGCCGCAAAAAAGGTCATGGTAAACATCGATCCCGCCGAAATCCACAAAGTGGGGAACATCATCGATATCCCCATCCCTGCGGATGCAGGACTCTTTATCCGGCAACTCTGCAAACAATCCACGCGAATTCAACCCCGCAACCGTTCAAACTGGGACAAACGGTGCCGGGAATGGAAAGACAAGTACCCCTTTGTTCTTCCCGAGCACCACGAAAGCAAGGCAGGCATCAGCGTGTATGCCTTTTCGGACGTTATCTCTGAGGAACTCAACGGAGAGCATCTCATCCTTCCAGGCAATGCCGGAAATTCCAGCGAGTTATTTCTAACGGCCTTCAAGGTTAAAGCCGGCCAGCGCGTTTTCCACAACAAAGGCACCGGCGCCATGGGTTTTTGCCAGCCTGCCGCCATCGGGGCCTGTCTTGCCGGAGGAAGGAGGCCGACGGTCTGCATCGACGGTGATGGAGGCTTCCAATTGAACCTTCAGGAACTGGAAACCGTGAGGCGTCTGAACTTGCCCATCAAATTCTTTGTCATGAACAATCAAGGATATGCTTCCATCCGTTCGTCGCAGATGGGTTATTTCGGACGATTGACGGGTGCGGATGCGCAAAGCGGCATGACCCTTCCCGACATTGGAAAAATCTCGGCGGCCTATGGCCTGAAAACGGCCCGCATAGCCAACCCGCGGAATCTGAGAGAGCAGATCCGGCGTGTTCTTGACCAGGAAGGTCCGCTGGTCTGCGATGTGGCCGTTATTCCTGACGAGATCCGGGCCCCGCGGGTTTCCTCCGTTCAGAAGCCCGATGGTTCGATGACTTCCAAGCCTTTGGAGGATATGTGGCCTTTTCTGGATCGGGAGGAATTTCTGGCAAACATGATCGTCCCCCCATTGGATGAATAGATAGAGGTAGCTTATGGAAATCGCAACGATAACGAAAAAAGAAATCGAAAACACAAAAAGAGAAAAGCTCAGAAGGGAAAAGCCTCAGGTTTATGAAAAGATTATCAAACTGGCGGACAAGGAAAAGAGAGGGGAGCCAACCTGCCGGATTGACATCGGTTACAACTATGCCTGTAATCTTTCCTGCCAACACTGCATGGCGAATAAGTTCCAAAAGAAAACGCGCTCATTGACGGTTGCCGATATGCGCAACATTGCCGAACAGGCTGATGCCCTGGGCTGGTGCCAGTTCAACATTTCCGGGGGAGAACCGCTGATTCTGAAGGACTTTGACGAGGTCCTCGCCGCGTTGATGCCGGAAAAGTTCCATATCGGGATCAGTACGAACGGTTATTTCCTGACACTTGAAAAAGCGCGACATCTCAAAGAGATCGGCCTGGACAAAGTCATGATCAGCCTGGACAGCATCGACCCGGATCTTCACAACGCAAACCGTGCCAGCAAGGAGGGCTATGAAAAGGCCATCAGCGCCATCTGGAATGCGAAAGCGGGCGGGCTGGATACGATCATTCAGCACGTCGTCTCGCATCAGAACGCCCAAAGCGAAAATACGGTTAACCTGGCCAGATTTGCCCAGGAAAATGGTTTTTCCCTGGATCTGGTGATCGCCAAGGCAATCGGGCAGTGGGAAGGGAAGCACGAGGTCTTGATCGACAGGGATGACGCCGCTTTCCTGCACAAGCTCAACCAGGAGTATCCGGCGGCGCGGCGGGATGTCTTTCCTTCGTACGGCATGAAAGGCGGGTGCGGGGCGTTGAACAAGTGCTTTCACATTACCCAGTATGGCGACGTGCTGATCTGCGTCTTCATGCATATCAGCATCGGCAATGTCTTTGAGGATTCCCTGGAGACGATTGTCGCCAGAGGCAACAGGATCAAATATGTCAGAAACTTTTCCCCGCTCTGTCTGTCCGGGGAAGACCGGAACTTTATCGACAAGTACATGACGCGCTTTTATGGCAAGCCCCTGCCCGTTGATTACCGGGAAATCTTTGATGACGATGATTTTGTTGAGGATTAAGTTGTGCAAGCCTTATCCAGATATTCTCAGTTGAAGACCAGCCGGATTGACCTGGGCAGTGCGATTCCCCTGAGGAAGCCCTTTACGCTCCTCTTTGAGCCGGCGAGTCTCTGCAATTTCCGCTGTATCTGCTGCTATTACAATAACCCTGACGTGTATTCCCATATGCCGAAAGGGGTGATGAAGTTTGAGGATTTTAAGAAGATCGCGGAGGACCTCGCATCCTGGGAAGGGGAAAAAATCAAGGTCATTCGGATCATTGGATTCGGCGAACCCCTGATCAACAGAGACACCGGAAAAATGGTGGAGACTCTGAAGCGGCTTGACGTGGCAGACCGGATTGAAATCACTTCCAACGGCTCCCTGCTGACTCCGGCGGTAAGCCGGCAGTTGATTGATGCCCAATTGGACTATCTCCGGATTTCCATTTATGCCGTGTCTCAAGAGCGGCATGAAGCCGTGACGAGGAGCAAAATCGCGATTGAGAAAATCGCTTCCAACGTTGCTCAGTTACGCCGTCTGCGCGATGTGCGGAAAAGAGAAAAGCCCTTTATCTATGTCAAGATGCTGGACAGTTTTGATGAGGAGGAAAATCGGCGTTTCTTTGACCGGTATGCCGATCTTGCCGATGAAGTCGCGCTGGAGCAGCCCCATTCCTGGTTGAGCAACGACAATGCCCCTGTGCAGGTTTCCGCGGAAAAGGCCATCTGCCCGCAGCCCTTCAAGATGCTCAGTATCCGCTGCAACGGCGATGTCATCGTCTGTGACCCGGACTGGAAAAACAACACGAAAGTAGGAAACGCGCTGGAAGAGACTGTGAAAGACATCTGGAACGGCAAAGCCCTGTGCGACTTCTGGAAAATGCAGCTGGAAAACCGGCGTTGGGAAAATGAAAGCTGCCGGAACTGCACGTTTTTAGCAAATAAAGAGTATGTCCTGGATGATCTGGACGGCGTTTCTCCCCAAATTTTGGAGGAAAGATAAGGGATGGGATTTTACGAGGACAGCCGGGAACGTCAACGCCCGGTGGTGATTTTCGGGGCATCGGTTCTGGGCGAAGTCGCCTTGCAGGCGCTGGTGGTGTGCGGATTGCGCCCCGTCTGTTTCGGCGACAACGATCGGGAGAAACAAAAGAAGTTTTTCCATGGGTACCCGGTATGCGGCCTGGAGGAAATCCATGGGAAATATCCCGATGCGGTCATCGTCATCGGGGCGGGACGATATTACGGCGAGATCTATGAGCAGGTTTTCTCAAAGGGTTATCGGCAGATCTACAGCGATGCGGATGTCATCGACCGGATTGACTTTGCTTCGGTTCCGTTCGAGAGGATCAAGGGAATCCTCTGGCGGCTGGCGCAACTGGGCCACCTGTCACGGATCAAAAACATCCCGAAGGACGCTCTGCATCTGGAACGGTTGAACATCGTGGTGACCCAGCGCTGTACATTGCGCTGCCGGCATTGCTCCAGCCTCATGCCCTTCTATGAGAATCCCCGGGATTGCGACACCTCGTTGCTCCAGAAGTCGATCGGACGGATTCTGAACTGTGTCGATTTCATCTATCACCTGGAAGTTCTCGGGGGCGAAACGCTGCTGAACAAGGATTTGCCTCTCATCATCGAGAAACTGGTGCAGAAGGACCGGATCTTCCAGATCGACGTCATCACCAACGGGACGCTGATGCCTCGGCCTGATCTGCTGGAGTGCCTGAAACACGATTCCATCTGTGTCGTGGTGAATGACTACGGGCCCGTATCCAGGAAAAAAGAGGCATTGCTCGATGCATTGAATCGAGCCGGGGTCCGGAACCGGCAGAACCGGCATTGGGCATGGGCTGACCTGGGTGGATTCGAGCCGCGCCACCGGGGCGAAGAAAGCCTGACCCGATTGTTTCAGGAATGTAATTTCAGTTCCTGCAGCGAATTGCTCGACGGAAAACTGCACCGCTGCCCACGGTCTTCGCATGGGACAAAGACAGGCATGATCCCGGAATACGCCTCGGACTTTATCGATGTTTTGGACTTGTCCATAGGCGATGACCTTTTAAAGGAGAGACTGAGAGCCTTTTTCCAGAAGACCGGGTTTATCCGCGCCTGTGATCATTGCAACGGGAACACTCGCGATTCTTTGAAGCTGACTCCGGCAGAACAGCAAGTGCAGGAGGTGACGGTCAATGGCTGAGGGGAAAAACTGCCGCGCCTGCGGGAATGTCCTTGGCAACGAAAGTCTGCTCGGCCTTTCCGGTATGCCGGGAGCCGTACAGAATTTACCTGTTGACCGGCAGGAAGCGATGGCTTCCGGCGTTGCCCTGGACGTTCGACAGTGCGACTTCTGTGGGCTCGTCCAACTGACCAACAGGCCGGTTCCCTATTACCGGGACGTGATCCGGGCGGGAAGCTTTTCCCCCTCCATGAGAGCGCGGCAGTTGAATGAATTTCAAAGATTTGTCCAACGTTTTTCCCTGCAGGGGAAAAATATCCTCGAGATCGGTTCCGGCCGGGGGGAATATCTCGCTCTTCTGAAGGAACTGCCCGTCAGGGCCTTCGGACTTGAGCACAACGCGCAATACATCCAGGCGGCCAATGAAAAAGGGCTGAAGACCTTCCCCGGATATCCGACCGACTTGACCGGCCCCTTGACGGATCTCGTCTTCGATGCCTTTGTCTCCATCAATTTTCTCGAACATGCCCCCGAGCCCGGCGCCTTCCTGCGTTCCTGTGCGAATCTCGTTTCTGAAACCGCCATTGGAATGATTGCGGTCCCCGATCTCGAGTTCGAGTTGCGGGACAACTATCTCTTCAGCTTCATGAGCGATCATCTTTCCTATTTTTCATCCGACTCCCTGCGCAACATTCTGATTCTCAACGGCTTTGAGGTCATTGACCTCTTCAGGAGCGACAAACTCAATGTCGTCACCGCCTATTTCCAGCGCCGGAGACCCTGCGATCTTTCCGTGCCGAGAGGCCGATACGATAACGTTACCGAAAGGATCAACGATTACCTGGATTCGATCCTGGACAGCGGCGGGCGCGTCGCGGTCTGGGGCGCCAGCCATCTCGCCTTCAGCATTCTCTCCGCAGCGGGAATGCAGGACAGGATTTCCTACATCGTTGATTCCGCGACTTTTAAACAGGGCAGATTCGCCCCTCCCTCCGGTTTGGAAATTTTTTCCCCGTCCCATTTGTTTGAAGATCCCGTAAGTGCGGTCCTGATCTTCTGCCCGGAGTATTCCGCCGAGATTGTAGGGGAACTCAAAGAGAAATATGATTCCATTGTTCATTCCATAGCGACTTTCAAAAACGGCGGGCTTGAGATCGTTTCGGAAGAAGAATCAGATAAGAGGTGCTTTCCCCATGGCTGAAATCGTAAGCAAGCAGGAGACCCAAAGGACCAGACTTGAAACCGTCATTCCTCTGGATACCCCTTTTGAAGTGCAGTTGGCGGTTACAAACCTCTGTAATTTCCGTTGCGGCTACTGTCCGTGTTCAGCCCCTGAATTGCTGAAAAAGAACCGTGTCAGGAAAGGGAACATGGACTTCGAGCTTTACACCAAGATTATCGACGACCTCAATGCGTTTCCTCAGAAAATCAAAATACTGCGCCTGGTCAAAGAAGGGGAGCCGCTCTTGAACAAGAGGTTTGCCGACATGGTTCGCTACGCGAAAGAAAAGCAACCCTCCGTGATGGTGGATACGACGACCAACGCGACCCTTCTGACGCCGGAGCTTTCCGATGCCATCATCGACGCCGGCCTGGACAAGATCTTCATTTCCCTCCAGGGGGTACATGCGGAAGCCTATAAACGGATATCCGATGTGAATGTGGATTTTGATCACTTGGTTGAAAACATCCTCTATTTCTGCCGAAACCGCCGACAGTGCAAAGTCTATATCAAAGTGCCAGATATCGGCGTGAACGAAGTTGAAAAGGAACAGTTCTTTCGACTCTTTGACCGTCATGTCGATGAGATGTTCGTCGAACACATCATCCCGACCTGGCCTGATTTCGATATTTCCTCCGTGAAGAAAGACGACGGCATCGGCTATTACGGGGAGCCGGTATATCCCGGAGAGATCAAGATCTGCCCGACGATTTTCTATAATCTGAACATCGATTTTGACGGCGCCATGGCGCCCTGCCCGCTGGACTGGGCTCACGTGACGACACTTGGAAATGTCAAGGAGCAGAGTCTGCGCGAGCTGTGGAACGGCGAAAAAATCAATGCCCTGCGAAGACAGCACCTGCAAGGCAAGAGGGGGGCGCATCCCCTCTGCGGGAAATGCGTGACCCTGGAATACTGCAATGTGGACATCATCGACGCTTACGCGGACGATATCCTGCAGAGATTCGACTCTCTGCCTTAAACCCGAAGAGAGCGTAAAGAGGGACGCCAAGCATGTATGAACCGCCAAATCCCGAAGAGGTGAGGGAAGATATTGAGGAAATCCTTGAAACGGAACTGTCCTGGAAGTTGTTATCCGGCAAGAGGGTCCTGGTCACCGGGGCCTCGGGCATGCTGGCGGCTTATGTCGTCGAGACGCTCCTCCTCCTGCCGGAGTATTTCGACATCGTACCGCCGGTTGTAACGGCCCTGGTAAGAAACAGGGACAAGGCGGAACGAAGGTTTTCCCGCTATCTGAACAGCCCGAACTTCAAAATTTCGACGGAGGATATCTGCCGGGGTCTTGAAGCCGGGGATTTCCCCGGCATCGGGGTGATAATCCATGGGGCGAGCATCCCGCGGCCGGACGGAAAGAGCCCTGTCGATGTAATGGCGCCGAATGTCCTCGGGACGTGGAACCTTCTTAACCTTGCCCGGGAACTCCCGGATTTTGAACAATTCCTCTATTTCAGCTCGGGAATCGTCAACGGGGAGAACATCAAATCCGACCTTCCGATATCCGAAGACATGTTCTTTTCCAGCTCATGCACAAGCCCCACCGCCTGTTATACGGAAAGCAAACGGGCAGGCGAAGCCATCTGCCTGGCCTTCATGAGACAATACGGCATCCCCGTCAAGCTGCTGCGTTACTTCGGCTCCTATGGCCCGGGAATGGATCTGTACAGTGACCAGCGGGCCTTTGCCTCTTTTGTGAAGAACGCGGTCAATGGGGAGGACATCGTGCTCCTTTCCTCGGGAGAAGAAACGCGTTTCTGGTGTTACATAACGGATGCGACGGAGGCCTTCTTCCGGGTCTTTTTCAGCTCTGTCTGCGGGGAAGCGTGGAATATCGCCAATAACGAAGCCGGTTGCACGATCCGGGAATTTGCCCGAACGGCCTGCGAACTGTCCCCCAACGGGAAGAGTTCCGTCAAGTTTGACCCGGGCAAAATCCCGTCCGGTTATACACCCTTTCAATCCCAGCAGATTACCGTGCCGGACATAACGAAACTGCGCAACATGGGATTTATGCCGAAGGTTCCCGTCCGGGAAGGCTTGCGGCGAACCATCAAGGCTTATCTCAAGTAAGAGGATGAAAACGATGTTATTGCAGCAGGAGCGGACACACCTGTCAGACCGGAAAATGCTCAAGACCGATATTTCCCGGGAGCTGTATAAAAAATACTATTTCACCCTCTTCGAATTCGCCAGGGACCTGAAAAATTCCAATGTGAGCGAAATATCGATCAAGGACGGCTCCGTCGTCATCAGGACCAGAAAAGAAGGAATCCTTTTGAATTGTCCCGAAGGCGACACGACTTCCGCACTCGGGCAGTTGATTCTGGCTGGGACGGAGAATATCGAACAGGAAATGATGACGGTTCTTTTAAGGGAAATTCTGAAAGGCAAAGAGGGGAGTTCTTCAAAGGCCGTATTTTTTGACATCGGCGCGAACATAGGCTGGTATTCTCTTTATTTCGATAAGCTGTTCAAGGATTTGCAGATCTTTGCCTTTGAACCTGTTGGGGCCACTTACGAACAGTTCCTGAAAAACATGGTCCTGAACAAATCCGGTTCAATAAAGGTCAACAATTTCGGCTTTGCGGATCTAAACGCCACCGCCGATTTCTACGTCAGCCCATCCCTGCTGGCCGCGTCATCCCTCGCCGATACGTACCAAACCCCCGATAAGGTAAAAGTCAAAGGGGATATTCGCAGACTGGACGATTACTGCCAGGAAAACGGCATGCAACCCGATTTTATCAAATGCGACGTCGAAGGGGCGGAACTTCTTGTCTTCAAAGGCGCAAAAAAAACGCTGTCAGAGGCCAGGCCACTCGTCATGACGGAGCTTCTTCGCAAATGGTCTAAATGTTTCAATTATCACCCTAACGACGTTATCGGCCTGTTCAAGGAGAAGAATTACTCCTGTTATCTCATCGCTGACGGAAGACTGCGGCCCTGTGAGTCTGTGACGGATGCCACCGTCGAAACGAATTTCTTTTTTCTCCACAATGAAAAACACAAACCCTTCCTGGAGATCGACTTGACGAGAGCGTTGACTTTCACGGACATTCCGCAAAACCGGTGATACCGGGCAGCGAAGAAATCGAGGGAAAGAAAGCCCCTGTTTTTATGACGGATACGAAAGGTTTTCCCATCAAAAACAAACGCATACTCATTACGGGCGGCACCGGCTTTTTCGGGAAAAGTCTGCTCCATCACGGCACGACATTTTATGAGAATGATTTTGTTCTCCTGTCGCCTGACGTCGACGAGTTGAAAAGGGACTTTGCTTTCCTGCTGAAGGGAAAACGGATCGAATTCATCCGGGGCGATGTCCGGGACTTTGCCTTTCCCGAAACGAACTTTGACTATATCCTCCATGCGGCGACAACCTCGGGAAAAATCATCCCCGACGATGAAATGCACTCCGTGGTCATCGACGGGACAAGGCGTGTCCTTGAATTCGCCGCTCAGAACAGGCATCTTTCCAAACTGCTTTATATCAGTTCCGGCGCCGTTTACGGGAACAGAGACAACCTTCCGCTGCAGGAAAAGGATCCCTGTGAACCAGAAACGGTTTACGGCAAAGCGAAGCTCGAAGCAGAGAAGCTTTGCCTCGATTCGGAAGTCCCCTGCAGCATCGCCCGCTGTTTCGCCTTTGTCGGAGAATATCTCCCTCTTAAGGCCCATTTCGCCATCGGCAATTTTCTTGATGATTGTCTGAAGAACCGGGAGATCGTCATTAAAGGGGACGGCACGCCTGTTCGGACGTACCTTTATGCCGGGGATCTGGCGCATTGGCTCTGGACGCTGCTCCTCCAGGGAAAACCCGGACGGGTTTATAACGTAGGCTCCGACGATGAGATCTCAATCCGCGAGCTGGCTGAAAGGGTACGGAAAATCTCCGGAACAGCCAATGACATCAAGATATTATCACCGATTTCCACCTCCCGGCCACAGCGCTATGTGCCGGATGTGTCCCGGGCTGGAAGCGAACTCGGACTTGAAGTGAAAACCTCGCTTGAGGAGGCGCTTCGCCTGACTCTTGAATATCATCGACAGCTCAGAGCAAATTGACGTGGAGGAGAAACCGTTGGTCGTAAAATCCCTGAAGAAACCATCCATTAAAGTGCTGGTTGCCGGCAACAAATTCTTATCCGGTAACGCGCGGCGCGGCTATGACTATGGGTGGTGGAACCTCTTTGACGCATTGAACCGTTTTGAAAATATATCGACGTCATTTTTTGATGTCGCTACCGAGGCGCAGATGCTGGGCGTACCGGGGATGGCGGAGCGGCTTCAAGAAATCGTCGGCGCCGAAAAGCCGGATCTCCTCTGGTATGAACCTTTGGGATCGCAGGTGGACATCCCTCCGGAAACTCTGCAGTCCATCACCGATTCCACCGACACGCAGACCGTCATCTGGATCAATCATACCGAATCCCAGAAAGAGAAGGCAAATCTCTGGGTGTCGTGCGCCGATTACATCCTTACGCTCTCTCCCGAGACGGCAAGGCAGTATACAGCCGCCGGTTACGGCAAAAAAATCATTGAGAGTCAATGGGGATTCAATCCCTTTACCTACGCCGGCCAACCCTTTCCCGAAATCCGGGATATCGGTTTCTGCGGGGCGGCAAAAGGCGACCGTCTAGATATTCTCAATACTGTGAAACAGAGTGGTATGTCTCTTGACCTCTTTGGGGCGGGTTGGCAAAACGACTCGTTTCTTCCGTTGTCCGACATTTTGGGAATCTTTCGTTCGTCCCGTATCAATCTGCATCTGGGGGATGTAGGTTGGGCCACGGCACAGCCGATCAGCCGGCGGCATTTCGAAGTTCCCGGATGCGGGGGATTTCTATTGACAACGCCTGCGGAAAATCTGGAAGCCTACTACGAACCGGACAAAGAGATCGTTACAGCGGCTTCGATGGAGGAGCTGATCGACAAATGCCAATATTATCTCGCCCACGAAAGTGAGCGGAAGGACATTGCCCGGCGCGGATGGGAGCGCACCCTGGCCGATCATACCTGGACGCGCAGATTGACCGACATTTTCGGACACCTTGGATTTAATGCCACCGCTCTCCCTTCTCCACAGAGCGTAACGCATGCGGTCAGGCTGTCAGAGGCCTCCAAGACGGCAGGAAATCTTTCAACTGCCGGTGCAGAGCAACGCTCGGGCCGCTCTGCGGGTGAGGATCCTTTTTTGGCCACTGTCTGGGTTCTGGCGTATAATCAGCTTCAGTACACAAAACGATGCGTCGAGAGCATCCTTCACTATACCAAAGGTCCTTACGAATTGCTCCTGATTGACCATGGATCAACCGATGGGACCTATGAGTATTTTCGCTGGGTGAAGAGTTTTCATCCTTTCACCCGCGTCATCAAATATTTCCAGAACCGGATCATAGAAGAGACCTGCAATCATGTTTTCGCCGTCGCCCGCGGCAAATACCTCGCGGTGGCAACCAACGACACGGTCGTTCATGAAGGATGGCTGGAGAATTTTATTCAGCATATTGAATCAGCGCCTGATATCGCGGTGGTTGGACCCCGTTCGAACAACATCAGTGGTCCTCAGGCCGTGCCCGCAGACTATAAAACCCTCGAAGCATACCAGACCTTTGCAGCCGAATGGAGCAAAGAACATCGGGGTGAAAATTTCCCCATAGAGCGCATGGTTGGAATGTGTACCCTGACGAAGAAAGAGGTCTATGAGCGGATTGGCGGCGGCGATCCGGATCTGCCGACCAACGGCAGGGATGGCGGGTATGGATTCAGTGACGACGATTATTCTTTGCGGTTACGCATGGGAGGATACAGGTCCCTCGTGGCCAATGATGTTTTTATCCACCACTATGGCAGTGTGACGGTAACGCAACATCGCCCGGATCTCTTCGGCGCACCCCAGAATATCAACAAAGAAAAGTTCTATAAGAAAATCGAGAAGAACCGCCGGATTGCCCGGGGAACGGAAGGGCAGCTTCTTCTCAAACCGTACAAGCTGGATGACGTGATTCCCATCGAGGAAAGGACAATCATCCGCACCCCGCGGATATGTTTTGCCGAGAGGGGCGGTGATCTTTCCATAATACCCGGCGAAGAAAGCAGATACGCTGCCGTGGCCCGGAAATACAACGGGCAGATCGTCCCGAACAGGGGCGAAAAGATTTCATCCCTGATCTTGAAAGCCCTTGAGAAAAAAGAATACGATTTCCTGGTGCTGATCGATTCCCGGCTTGTCCCGTCTCCGGGAATTGTTTCCGCGTTGGCGGAATACGCCCTGTGCTATCCGGATGTTGCCATCCTGGTCCCGGTCGGGAACTATGCCCCCGCCACACACAGGCACAAAGCGGTGTCGGACAAAGGTGTTGAGATCATTCCTTATGCGGACCTGTCCTTATGTGCCATCAACCTCAAAATTGTCCGCCCCTTGCGCATGGGACTTGCCCAACGTGAGGATGAAGAGGAATGGCTGTGGTTTTTGCAGCGGCGAATCCGGGGGGAAAACTATTTTATTGCCAAGGCAAATGCTCTTGAAGTCAACGGCAGTTTACCGGTGCTTGAGCATCCTTACGATGCCCGACCGCTTCCGGAGCAACTGGTAAAGGAAAAAAAATACGCGGAGGCTATCGCCATTTACCGGGAGGATCTCCATAAAGACCCGAATTTTGCCGAGGCCTACTATCAGCTTGCCTCTATTGCGAAGGAGCAGCAGCAGAAGGAAGCGGCGGTCGATTATGCCCACCAGGCATTAAACGCAGATCCTCACCATATTCTCTCCCTGGTGCTTCTCTCCCGGATTTTTCTTGAACAAGATGATTTCAAAAATGCCAAGGCCTTTGTGAGTCAGGCCAACTTCAAGCAGCCGGGTCACCCGGAGGTGCAGGAAATCGTATCCATGTACGAGGAGAAATTTAAAGAGCGGCCCGAAGTTTTTGAAAAGGACACGAGCGGAGAAACGACATCCCTGACACATCGTGAAACCATCAAAGGGAAAGTTTCCATAATCCTGGTTACCCAAAATCGACTGGATTTTACAAAGAAGTGCGTCAACAGCATCCGCCGGCACACACGCCAGCCGTATGAATTGATTTTTGTAGACAACGCTTCGAAGGACAGCACGGTCAAATGGCTTAAACGTCAGGTCAAGGAAAACAAGGGCTCCCGCCTGATTGAGAACAAGGAAAACGCCGGACTTATAAAAGGCCGCAATCAGGGACTGAATGTCGCCGAAGGTGAATATATTGTTCTTCTGGACAACGATGTCATTGTCAGTCAGGGTTGGCTGGACTCCATGCTGCAATGCCTCAACAGCGGTTCCGATGTCGGCATCGTCGGACCCATGACCAATAGCGGCAGCGGCATCCAGCAGGTGCTGGACGATTCATATCGATCCGTCGATTATCTGGATAAATACGCGGCAAAATTCATGGAACGCTACCGACATCGGCGAATTCCCTGCCGGAACATTGCCGGATTCTGCCAATTGTTTAAGCGCACGCTGGTTGAAAAGGTCGGTCTCCTTGATGAAACTTTCGAGAGCGGGCATTTCGAGGATGAAGATTACTGCCTGAGAGCTGCCTTGGAAGATTATCGCAATTTTATTGCCGGTGATGTTTTTATCCACCATTTCGGGGAGGAAAAATCCCATGGTAACCGGAAAACCATCGGTAAGAAGTGGGAACTCGGGGTGGCCAGTTTCCAGGGGAAGAAGCTGGCGGTCCTGAAAGCCATGGAGTTGGCCGATGATCTGTATCAAAAAGGGAAAATCGACCAGGCCGTCGAAACGCTCATCGATTGCATCAAGCTGACCCCTGAAGCGAAAGAAATTTATTGTGAACTGGCCCGTATCTTCATTGAATCCAGGAAATATTCCGAGGCCTGGGAAGTTGTCGGAACCATGCCCGAGGCCGTGAAAACTGACCTGCAGGGTCTTGAATACGCCGGTTACGCCAAGGAAGGCTTGGGGCTGGATGACGAGGCGGCTGCCTATGCAGACAGGATGCTGTCCCTGAGCGAAAACCATCCTGCGGCCCTGAATCTGAAAGGCGTCCTGGCCTATAAGAAGGGGGAGAAGGAAAGGGCTGCGGATTGTTTCCAGAAGGCCATCGACGCAGATCCGGGTTATGGAGAGGTTTGCACGAATCTTGGCGTTCTGTGCTGGAGTCAGGAGAGAAAAGAGGAAGCCCTTGTCCATCTGCACAGGGGTTTTATGCTCTCCCCAACCTTGCCGGATGCCAACTCCCTTTATTATACCGTTATTTCATCTCTGGGAATGTTCAGCCATGCAGAGGATGACTTCCGGGAAACCGTTCATTTATATCCCCACAATAAAAATCTCGTTTTTTTATATATTGATCTTCTCATCCAGCAGGGCAAGCTTGATCAGGCCATGGCGAAGATCGAAGACGCCCTCGCTTTGTTCGGCAGTGATGAGGGCATGCTGAATGCGGCCATGGTTGTGCGGGAAAAGATCGGCCCCCGCCAGATTGGGAATAAGACAAAGAAAAGCACGCTGTCTCTTTGCATGATCGTGAAAAACGAGGAAAAGTACCTCGCCAAGTGCTTGAAAAGTGTCCGGGACGTCGTGGATGAAATGATTATTGTGGATACCGGTTCGACGGATAAAACGGCAGATATCGGCAGGGTTTTCGGGGCAAAGATTTTCAATTTCCCCTGGAAGGGAGATTTTGCCGCGGCCCGCAATCACTCCCTTGCCCAGGCAACGGGAGACTGGATTCTGATCCTCGATGCCGATGAGGGCATTTCCTCACGGGACTTTGCGGAATTGGAGGCATTAATTCAGAAGCCTTCCGCCTCGCCGGCCGCTTATCTAATCATGACCAGAAATTACATTGACAATTCCGGTATCATTGGCTGGACGCAGAATGTGGGTCAATATCCCGAGGAGGCGGGCGGCGGCTGGATTGCCAGCGCAAAAGTTCGACTTTTCAAAAGAAGAGGGGATATTGTTTTCTCCAATCCGGTTCATGAACTGGTGGAAGACTCATTGCAAAAAGCAGAAATCCCGATTCTGAAGTCCAACATCGTTGTCCATCACTATGGGAAATTGGACACGGGGCGGGATTTGCTGAAAAGCGAAGCGTATTATCTGTTGGGAAAGATGAAGTATGAAAGTGACCCGACGAACATGAAATATATCTATGAACTGGCGAAGCAAGCTCAGGAGCTGAGGAAATATGAAGAAGCCGTGCAATTGTGGCTGGAACTCCTCGCTCTTTTGAGGGAAAATCCGGAATCACCGGGCTACAAGACCATTGCCGCCATATCGTACGGCGACCCGTTGCCGGAGATTTATATTCAACTTGCTTCAGCTTATGTGATGCTTGATCGGTTTGAGGACGCTCTCGAGGCAGCACGCAAAGCGATGGGGGATGCCAGGGGAAAGCTTCCCGCCTATGTTCATGTTTATGCTTACTGCGAAATTATCGCCGGTTCGTTGGACAAGGCGTCCTCCGCATTGGATGAGCTGCTTCAGTCAATGCCTGACTACCCCCCGGCGGTGTCTCTGATGGCAGTCCGTTACTGTCTGGAAGAAAAAAATGAAAAAGCGAAGGAGTTCCTCCAGCGCTTAAGATTGAAGGGGATTCCGATTTCATCCCCATTGAAGAAAGTCAGTGAAAAGCTTTCCGCTTATGGAAAAAAGGATGAGGCTGCGCTCATCCTTAAGTTATTGTCCGAAATGTAAGATCCGTGCTGCAACAACTGTTCAAGCAAACGGGCTACGAACAGGGAGCTTTCACTCCACCGGGTTGCCACGAAGTCCCGCAGCGATGTTCAGGTTGATCCTGATCAGCATGTCCAGCTTCTCCGGTGACGGAAAGGCCATGACCTCAAAGGTCCGCTTGTCGACCAGGAGGCTCAGAGTCAGTAGATCCTTTTTCAACTGGCTCGGCAGCGGGTTGTCCTCCCTGGCAAGTTCGCTTTGAAGAATCGACCAAATCCGCTGGTTGACCTTAAGTGCATTCGATCGTTTTCCGTCTTTGTCATCGGAATCCCAGTCGACCTGGCATTTCCTAAGCTTCAAAGCCGCATTGGTGAGCGCCAGCGCTTCAATTTCCCTTCCTGATGCGGATTCTTTCTGAGCCGCCTTGTATACTTCAAGTTGCGCTGCGTACACGATTCAATACCTCCTGTTCATAGTCCATCAATTTTCTGGCAGCCTTGAGGGCCTGATAATATTCATTTTTAAGAAGATGTTCGCTGATGACGCCGACATGGCTGACGGTACTCGGTACGGCCTTGACGAGTTCCCTGACCAGGTCCCAGTAGGTCTTGTGGTAGTCCGCCAGGTTCTTGCCTCCGTCAATGTACATCATCTGAATGGCCAGATAAATCTGGCTGCAATAGGTCTTTGCCTCATCAATCCGCAGGATGTCCTTTTCCCGCAGAATCATCACCCGATTTTCGACGACGAATTCCGAGTGACTTTTCCCGTTGGTTATGACTGCACCGTTCAGGATCATTTTTTCTTGTGGTTTAAGACGAATTTTAAGCGCCATGGGAAACTTATACCTCTATATCCAGGATTGAACCGGGTTGCTTGGCACTTAGAGAGAGCTGTTCCTTCCCGGCTGACTGATCATGGAAAGCAAAAATCTCACCATTGGCTTTAGATCTCTCAGTACCGCATGTCTTATCCTTCAAGATATTATTGTCGGAGGCCGTCGACGGGATGCCCTCATCCTGCGAGGAGTCCTGGAGGGTGTCATCCATTCTCCCGGCTTTCGTGATGAGATCAGGACGCTGGTATGTCGCTATCGGGAAAAAGGGGGGATAATGAACCACGGTCGGATCCGACTCGGGATCTTCCTGCCTGTCGTAAACAGGTGAACTTGCTTCTGTCGACTGCTCCTCGAGAGCAGTCGACGTTTCAGACAAAGTTTTGCTGTCGGGCAGTGCAACCTTGGTCGGGGTTCCGCTGGATGGTGCGGATTTTCCTTCGCCGGCAGGGCGTACCGCATTCTGCAGCCCCTGTAATGTTCCAATGCTATGGATATTCATAATGCTACCCATGTAAGGTGCAGTCGGATGGAGAGGAATTCTTCCTCTCCATCCGACTGCTACCTATTCGTTACCTGTTATTAGAAAAGTTTCAGAACCGACTGGGCCGCCTGCGCCGAGAGGCTCAGGGCGGTGGTGGCCAGAGACTGACGGGTCTGAAGCATCAACATGTTTGCGCCTTCCTCGTTGGTATCGGCCAGCGTCAATGCATCCGAACCTTCGGTAAGCGTGTTGACCATGTTTGTCGAGAAATCCTCTCGAGTGGTGATGATGCTCAGGTTGCTGGACAGTTTGGATGAGTTCATGGCCAAGGTGTCCAGTGCATCGTCCAGTTCATTCAGAGAGGACTCCATGGTGGTTGTGCCATTCAGTCTCCATTCCATGGAATCGGCCACTTCACTGATGCCCAGTCCCGTTGCGCTCGCATCGAAGCCTTCCACCGTCAGGGTGTTACCCTCGAATTTCACGGCAAGATTATCATCGGACAGAAGGTTTTTTCCTTTATATCCGGAGTCTTCCGCCAACTCCGTGATCTGAGTGAGCAGTTCGTTGTACTGCTCCTGGAGATTGGTCAATTCGGTATCTTGTTTATCGACTTTGGTTTCCGTACCAAAATTTCCACTTGCGGTAATACTGGAAGTAGTGAGATCCGTCCACGCCTTCCGAATAACAACATTATTGTCGTCATCTTCGTCGACACTTGCTACATAACCTGCAGAAGACAGTGTGGAGCTGGCATTGATCGCGTCAACGATCGCTTGGGCCGTGTCGGCGTTAGCGGTACTGCCGGTTCCAATATCAAAATCGGTACCTGCCGTCAGCGTCAAACCACCGATTGCGATCGTATCGGATGTTGACAAACTGGAAGCTGTTACGACGAAGGATACGCCGTCCGTCCCTTCGGCGTTGTCCGCACTGAGGGCCGACTGGGCAACAGCTTTGGCCTGTTCAATCATGGAGTTGATGGCGGTGATTCCCTTGTCGGCGGCGGTGACCGTTTCGATGGCCTGTCCCATGGAGTCCTTCAAACTTTCAATTTTGGAGGCGCGGGAGTTCAGGGACTGCGCTGCGAAGAAGGAAACGGGGTTGTCGATGGCTGTGTTAACTTTCTTTCCCGTGGACAGGCGATTCTGGGTGCGGTCTAAAAGTTCACTGGTGTTCTGAAGGCTTAAAAGATTGGACCTCATTCCGGATGTTAATGAAATATCACTTAATGACATGGTAAAACTCCTTTTCTAGGTTTTTTGGTCGGCATTTCTTGCCGAATTTTTTGTTTGCCGGTTGAATCGGTTTTTTTATTTGGCATCCGAGCAGTCCTTCTATGGCATCCTCCTTCCTGACTGTCTGTTTTCTGCCTTTGTTTCTCTTATCGGTAGCCCGGGAAAAAAACTTTAAGACTATTTGAGAATATTTTCTGCCTGACGGTTTGCTTGAAGATTGCGCCGGAAAAAGGTATTGAAGATACGTTTCCTCAATGGAATGTAACAAGGGAATGAATAACTTCCGGGGGTAGGTGATGAAGAATCAAGATCGCATCAATTCTTCTGTCATTATCGACAGCAGCATGACTTTCGCCGAGGCAGTTTCCGGCTCTGAGGCTCCAGATGCCACACTCGCCACTCTCCGCCTCGTGGAGGTGACTTATTACGGCTTTGACGGCAGGCTCCATATGGGGCAGCTTGTCGTCTCCTGTGCCGTAGAAGAAGACGTCCGCGAAATCTTTTCTCTCATCCGGGAAGTGTGCTTTCCCGTAAATGCGGTCGTTCCCATTGTCCGGTACAATTGGTCGGACGAAGCCTCCATGGAGGCCAACAATTCTTCGGCCTTCAATTATCGCTTGATCGCCGGGACAAACCTGCTTTCCCGCCACGCCCTCGGACTGGCTGTCGACCTTAATCCACGCCAGAATCCTATAATCTACGAAGATGGGCAGATTCTGCCTTCCGGGGCAGCCTATCAGCAGGAGGCACCTGGGACCCTTACGGAATCATCCTTAGTCGTCCAGGCGTTTCTGCAAAGAGGCTGGCACTGGGGTGGGCACTTCCAGCATATCCGCGACTATCACCATTTTGAGCATGGCACTATTCCCTCCTTGTAAAACTTCCTATCGATGAAAACCCTTATGGCTCTTAAAACGAGTTAAGGGTTTTTACACGGATAAATCAGGCAAGTCCCGATTGTCCGTCACCGCCTCATCCTGTATCTTGCCCCCACGATCTGGTTGAAAAAAAGGATGTTCAAAAAAGTACAAGACGCCATAGACTGCCGATTCGACGTCTTTCTTGATCGAGAAACCGGGTCGCAGTGAATTCGAGCAGTTGGGAAGGAGGGATCATCAGCGGCGGCGGGTTATTTGAAGATGAGTTGTGCCATGGTTACCGGTCAAGAGATCGGTGTAGAAGATAATTGTAAGAGTTTGTTGAAATTTTTTAAAGAAGAGGGAATAAAATGAAAAAGTATCTTTCTATTGCAAGGCAACTGACAATTGCTTTATTCGTTTTGTCAATACTGGTTCTGGGAACTCAGTCTTCAGCACAGGCAGCGCTGACGTTAAAACTGAGTGATGGCGTCAACACTCAAACTGTGACCGATACCGATGATGATGTCTATTTCAATGGTGCGATCGGTAACTGGATGATGAACTTTTCCGGCGGTGTCAGTGTCGATAATATAATGGATTTAGTCAGTTTGAATGTATCCTCCAGTGCAACAGGAGGGACATTGACCGTTACCCTGACAGATACGGATTTCAGTAATCTGTCTTCGTTCCATGTTGGAGGAACGACCGGTGGTTCCGTAACTTTTAATGTGTACAACGACAGCACACTGGTTGCGACTTATTCTTCCAGTAATCCGTCCTTCAGTACGGATATCGCGTCTCTGACATCGACTGGATCCGTAACGTCGATTGAAGCTGTTATCACGCATGGCGCCGGCGTTGTGTTGTCAAGTTTTGATGCCAACGTTACGAGCGCTGTTCCGGTTCCTGCCGCCTTCTGGCTCCTGGGTAGCGGTTTGATGGGGTTGATCGGTATTCGGAGAAGGGTTGCGAAATAGGATTAACAAGTAACAAGAGCAAAAAAATAAAAAAAGAGATCCCGGCTGCAAACGAGCCCCGATCTCTTTTTTTATTGGAAGAGGCATTCTCAGGCTCGTTTGGAAAATTCAAGGGAGTATCGTCGTCCCTACTCTTCCGGCAAGCGCCTCTTTCATCAGCTCGGGAAGGGTGATGACAACGCGTTTTCCGCCGGACTCGAGAAACCGGATCGCCGCCTCGATCTTCGGCCCCATGCTTCCCGGAGGGAAATGTCCCTCAGCGTAAAAACTCTTGATCTCTGCGAGGCTTACGGTCCCCAGACCCTCCTGCCCGGGTCTGCCGAAATTCCGGTAGACCCGGTCCACATCCGTGAGGATGATGATGCCTTCCGCCCCGATTTCCGTGGCCAGCACGCTCGTCGTCAGGTCCTTGTCGATGACGGCATCGATGCCCCGGAGCGTCCCCTCCGAAGTCTCCACGACGGGCACGCCGCCTCCGCCCGCGGCAATCACCACGACCCCCTCCAGGGCAAGACGTTGAATGACGTTCTTCTCGATAATCCGCTTCGGCATCGGCGAGGGGACAACCCGCCGGTAACCGCCGACCTGTCTGACCAGAGCCCAGCCTTTCTCATTTTTCAGGAACTCGATCTCCTCTTCCCGATAATAGGGGCCGATGGGTTTTGTCGGCCGGGAGAAGGACGGATCATCCGCATCGACGACGACCTGGGTAATGATCGTCACCACATCCTTGACTTCCCGGATCATCATGAGCCGGTTGTACAGGGTCTGTTGAATCATAAAACCGATCCCCCCTTCGGAATCGGCGTCGGAGTAATAAAGGGGCATGGGAGGAATGGTGTTGCGGGCGCACTCGCCACGCAGGACAATATTTCCCACGATCGGCCCATTCCCGTGGGTGATCACCACCTTGTGCCCGGTAGAAAGCATCCCGGCCACCTCGGTCATGCAGGAATCGGCATTGTGAAACTGTTCCTCAATGGTTCCCTTTTCGCCCCGTCTCAGGATGGCGTTTCCTCCCAGAGAGATGATGCTGATCCTATTTCCCATGTCCGACAAAGTCCTCGATGGCATGCTTCAGAAGTTCTCCCTCCGTCTCCTGAATCTCGTAGGTGACCCGGACGGAGGGCTTCCTGAGATTCAGAAGCCTGCGCAAGTCCGCCGGTGTTGCAATCACGACCGCATCGCAGGGGGTTGCCTCGATGGCTTCCTTCAGTTCCTCTCTCTGACGCTGGGAATAGCCCATCGCCGGCAGGAGGTTGCCGATATGAGGATATGCCCGGAAGGTTTCCCGAAGAGAGCCCCGGGCGTAAGGCTTCGGATCGGCAAATTCCGCAACGCCGGCCTTCCGGGCGGCGAGGACCCCGGCTCCGTAAGGCATTCCGCCATGGGTCAGTGTGGGGCCGTCTTCAACCACCAGCACGCATTTTCCCCGGATGCTTTCCGCATCATCAAGATAAATCGGAGAGGCTGTGGATATGATTTTTGCGCGGGGATTTTCTTGGCGGATGTTTTCTTCGACCTTCTTCACGGCCTCCGCTGCTGCGGTGTCCACCTTGTTGATGACGGCAATTTCCGCCCTCCTCAGGTTTGCTTCTCCCGGGTGGAAGGAAAATTCATGGCCGGCCCGATGGGGATCGAGGACGACGATCTCGATGTCCGGCCGCAGGAAGGGAAGATCGTTGTTCCCCCCGTCCCACAACAGGATGTCCGCCTCCTCCTCGGCCTTCCGAACGACCTCGGCGTAGTCGATACCGGAATAGACGATAATTCCCGCGCGAATGAGCGGTTCGAACTCTTCGAGTTCCTCGATCGTGCAATCGCAGCTCTCCTCATCCGCCATGCTGCCGAACCGTTTCAGCCGACCCTCTTTCAGATCGAGATAGGGCATGGGATGGCGCAGGACGACCGGCCTTTTGCCCATCCCCTTGAGAAGGCCGGCGATGTATCTCGTGATCCCGCTTTTGCCGGCCCCGGTCCGGACGGAGCAGACGGAGATCACGGGCCGGGAACAATCCAGCATGGTCCGATCCGGACCGAGGAGGAGAAAATCCGCGCCCAGGGCGAGGCAGAGCGAGGCCTTGTGCATGACGTACTCGTGGGAGACATCACTATAGGAAAAAATGACCTGATTGACGGAATAATCCCGAATGAGGGTTGCCAGCTCCTCTTCCGGACGGATCGGGATGCCTTGGGGATAAAGCGATCCGGCAAGCTCCGGCGGATAGGTCCTCCCGCCGATCATGGGAATCTGCGTGGCGGTGAAGGCGACGACTTCGAAGTCGGCATGGCCCCGGTAGACCATGTTGAAATTGTGGAAATCCCTTCCCGCCGCACCCATAATGATCACGCGCTGTCTCTTTCCGGTCATTTTGTTCCCCCGCCTGTCAAGAATGTCGAATCTTCTGTCTCTTGCTTCCTTCGGGATTATTCTTTCATAGATAACCCCGTGTAGTTTGATAGAGTCTTTATTATTCCTCAGGGATCATACCATGGATCAAGGTCTGGCGTCCCGCAAATTCGAATCAAACCATACAGGTCTGATCCGACATCTTTCTTTTTAATTCTCATCGCCTCTTCTCCTCTTCTGCGAGCCATTTGCCATTGACGGGCAAATCTTGCTTGTCTTATACTTCCCTCATTAGGAGGTAGTTCCTTGTCAAACGCGCCAAATCGCAACGCTGCGGATGGAGAAGTTTTTCCCTGACATAAGTTCCGCAGATACCCTGTTCAGTATTGTCAGGGCATAAAAAGTCTCATCGTTTGCCCCCGCCAGCAGCGGGATTTCATAAGTATGCGGTTATTGTAACGCCGGAGAGTGCATCTGCATTGCCGCTGATTTCAGTGGTGTAACCCTTAGACATCCGAGGAGGTGCAAAATGGCAACGACGCTGAGCATTATCAAGGCCGACGTGGGAAGCATCGGCGGCCACATCCGACCAAGCGAGCGGTTGATACAGGCGGTCGGAGATTATGTCACGACGAAAGGGAAGGGGATCATTTCCGATTTTTTCCTCAGCCATACGGGGGACGACATCGCCCTTCTTTTCTCCCATTCCCGGGGCAAGGGCGATGGGAATATCCATCAGTTGGCCTGGGAGGCCTTTGTGACCGGGACGCAGGTGGCCAAGGAGCAAGGTCTTTATGGGGCGGGGCAGGATTTGCTGAAGGATTCCTTTTCCGGAAACGTGAGGGGAATGGGGCCTGCTGTGGCTGAAATGGAGTTCGAGGAGCGGCCGAATGAGCCGTTCCTTTTTTTCGCCGCCGATAAAACGGATCCTGGCGCCTATAACCTGCCCCTCTATCTTGCCTTCGCAGATCCCATGTACAATTCCGGATTGATGCTCAGTCCTTCGATGAACAAAGGGTTCCGGTTTGTCATCATGGATGTTGAATACACGAAGGGCGACCGGGTCATTGAATTGAACGCACCGGAGGAAACATACGATATCGCCGCTCTGCTGAGAGACAACCAGCGCTTTGTCGTCGAGTCGATCTTTTCCCGCAACACGGGAGACATCTCCGTATCCGTGAGCACCACCAGGCTTCACAACATTGCGGGCAAGTACACCGGAAAAGACGATCCGGTGATGCTGGTTCGAGTCCAGGGAACCTTTCCGGCGACGGGTGAAGTATTGGCCCCTTACAGCATCGGCCATTTCGTGGCCGGCTTTATGAGAGGAAGCCACACCGGACCGCTGATGCCTGTAAAAATGAATTCCGGCATCTCCTTTTTTGATGGGCCGCCGGTGGTTTGCTGCCTTGGCTTCTGTGTCCACAAGGGAAAATTCACGGAACCCGCCGATGTTTTCGACCATCCCTACTGGGACTACATCCGCAGCAGGGTTTCGAGGAAGGCAACCGAAATGCGGGCTCAGGGCTTCTCGGGAGCGGCGATGCTTCCCTACAGTGAATTGGAATATGGTGGGATTGTTGAAAAGATGAAGCTTCTTGAGCAGAGATTTAAAGTGCGGGGTGAAATTTAGGGCGTTCTAGTTTCCGGCGGCCCTGTCTGGAGAGAAGCTTGTATCGTTGCTGGAGAGAGTGCACTGCATTCCTGATGCTGATGCGGTAAGGTTCCGCTTGAAACAATGAAGATCAAATCCTTTGAATTCAGCCTGCGGGAACTGGGAGGGGCGATGGGGGATTTCGGAACCCTCTTCCCTCTGGCCATCGGCTATATCTATGTCTGCGGCCTCAACCCCTCCGGTTTTCTGGTCATGATGGGGCTGGCCAACATCGTTACCGGTCTCGTGTACCGGCTGCCCATGCCCATCGAACCTATGAAAGTGCTGGCCATTGTGGCCATTGCCCAGCACTGGACGCCTTCCATGGTTTATGCCTCGGGATTCGGCATGGGCCTGATCTGGATTCTCTTTTCCATCACCGGTCTGGTGGATCGGCTGGCAAGATGGACACCTCCCTCCGTACTTCGGGGCATTCAGACGGCGCTCGGGGTCATGCTGACGGTTGAAGCGGTGAAGCTGCTGTCGGCGGGTTGGACCCTCGGCCTGATCTCTCTGATGATCGTCCTGGCCCTGCGGAAGAATCGCTATGCGCCGGCTGCGATGGTCCTGATGGCCCTCGGGATCGCCGTCATGTTTGCAAAAGGGGAAGTCCATCACATCGCCGCTCCCGGTTTCAGTCTGCCGCCATTGACGACATTCACCCTTCGGGAGATTTGGGATGCCCTGCTCCTGGCAGGTTTTGCGCAGATTCCCCTGACCATTACGAACGCCGCCATCGCCACCGCCGCACTCCTCTCCAGCTATTGGCCGGATCGGCCGGTGACGGTAAGGAAACTTTCCTGGAATCAGGGGATTATGAATACGGTTTTGCCCTTCCTGGGGGGGATGCCGATGTGCCACGGCGCCGGCGGGTTGGCCGGACAGTACTATTTCGGGGCGCGCACCGGCGGTGCCAACATTCTGGAAGGAATGATTGAAATTTCTCTTGGACTGTTCCTCTCCGCGTCCATCGCCGGCCTTTTCTCCCTTTTCCCCGGAGCCATTGTCGGCGCCATGATGTTTATGGTGGGGATCGAACTCATGAAGTTTGCCCGGGAGGTCCGCATCGGAAAGGATCTGATCCCTTTGGGAACGACACTGGTGATTTCCCTGTTGGCCAACATGGCTTACGGCTTTCTGGCCGGTCTTGTTGTCCATTATCTGATGCCGCTTCTTTTCAGAAGCCGATCCAAAGAAGGGGAATTTTGAACAATGAATGAGATGATATCCAATTCCCGGATGAAATTTATTCTGCGGGCGTTACGTTATCGTAATTACCGTCTTTTCTTTTTCGGGCAGGGTATTTCACTTATCGGCACATGGATGCAGTCATTGGCCTTGAGCTGGCTGGCATACCGTCTGACGAATTCCCCCTTGTTCCTGGGTGTCATCGGTTTTACCAGCCAGATTCCCACTTTTCTGTTTTCTCCTCTTGCGGGTGTCTATGCGGATCGCTGGAATCGATACCGGCTTCTAATCCTTACCCAATCGCTCGCGATGATTCAGGCGTCGATACTGGCGGTCCTGACGCTGACCGGAGTCGTAACCATCTGGCATCTTATTCTGCTGAGTTTCTTCCTGGGAATCATCAACGCCTTCGATGTTCCCATCCGTCAATCCTTCGTCATTGAAATGGTGGAAAGGAAAGAGGATCTAGGAAATGCCATTGCGCTGAACTCCCTCCTTTTCAATAGCGCCCGGCTGGTTGGACCGACTCTGGCAGGCATGATCATCGCCATCACCGGGGAAGGTATCTGTTTCCTCATCAATGCGCTCAGCTACCTTGCTGTTATCCCTGCCCTGCTGGCCATGCATATTCACAAAAGAATTACCGGATCTCGCCGGACATCGCTGAAGGAAGGGTTGGCCGAGGGGTATCGTTATGTTCGCAGCTCTCTTGCCATCCGCTACATCCTGCTGCAGCTTTCCCTGATGAGTTTCATGGGAATGTCCTATGCCGTTCTCCTGCCCGTTTTTGCCCGGGATATCCTTGGAGGCGGACCCCATACCCTGGGATACCTGGTGGGGGCCGCCGGAGCAGGGGCCATGCTGGGGGCGCTCTTTCTTGCCTCACGGGAATCCGTAGTAGGATTGGGCAGGCTGATTGCCTTCTCCTCGGGATGCTTTGGAATCGGAGTCTTTCTCTTTTCCTTCTCAAAAGTGCTTCCACTTTCTCTGCTGCTACTGGTCGGCATCGGGTTCGGCCTTATGGTACAGATGGCTGCCAGCAATACGATTCTGCAGACGATTGTCGAGGAGGACAAGAGAGGGAGGATCATGAGCTTCTTCACCATTTCCTTCATGGGCATCTCCCCTTCGGAAGCCTTTTTGCGGGTTCGCTGGCAACCCATATCGGGGCGCCATCGACGCTTGCCCTTTCCGGGACCTGCTGCCTGCTCGGAGCGGCTCTATTTTACAGAAAACTTCCGGATATCCGCAAAATTGTAAGTCCTATTTACCGGGAGATGGGAATCCTTCCCCCCTTTCCGAAAACATGATGGAATACGACAAAACTCGGGCTGATGTTGCTGCTGCGGTCCTTTTCGATCAGGGATATTTGGGGAACGAATTGATAATGATTAAAGCGCGAGGGTATTACATGGGTAATCAACGAAGAGAGAAGGAGGCTTGTTCAATTTTCATCGACTTGCCCTCCTGGGTTTATGAGGTGCTTGGTACATCAGCCCCGTGTTCCACCGATGAGGATAAGATGCGGCTGGCAATCAGGCTGGCGCGCGAGAATGTCCTGCAGGGAACCGGCTGGCCTTTTGGTGCGGCCATCTTTCATCAACCGGGCAATCATCTGGTCGCCGTCGGCATCAACAGTGTGGAGCGTCTGCAGAATGCCATTCTTCACGCCGAGGTCATGGCCATCATGCTGGCGGAGGCGCACCTGCATTCCTATTCCCTTCGCACGAAGGGATCTTCCTATCACGAACTGATCACCACCTGCGAGCCTTGCGCCATGTGCCTTGGGGCCGCATTATGGAGCGGAGCGCGTAGAATTGTCTGCGGAGCCGGCCGTGAAGATGCATCCGGACTTGGATTTGAAGAGGGTCCGGTGTTTCCGGAGTCTTATCTCTACCTGGAAGCCCGCGGTATTGAGATTGTCCATGGGATTCTGGCCGACGAGGCGCGCGCCGTATTCGACCTGTACCGTCAGCAGCAGGGATTGATCTACAACGCCTGACGAACGGTCTTTGCACGTTTTCATTCGGAACAGGGTTGTCTTACCTTACTCCTCATGCCGTAAGCGACCGATTGCAGCCAAGATCAGTCGTTTAACCTGTATTCATCACGGGGAAACGTTTCATGCATTGCCTGCAGCAGAAGCCTGTCCAGGAACAACAGGATCGCTTCACTGATCCAGATTTTTCACAAAATGAAGCAGGAACTTGATTCCCTTTTGTATTTCCGGTTCTTTCAGCACCTTCAGCAGTCCTAAAAGTCCGATGGTGCGATTATCCTGTGCCGCTTCCTGCGAGGCTTTCCTGGCGGATTTCAGAATTGTTTCGATTCCCGCAATACCCCCACACTCCGCAGCCAGTTGGTCACCCATCACCAGGAAACGGTTTGCCTCTTCAGCCCAGCGGGAAACGGTACCCGTGCTGAGGGCGTTTCTCACGGCGTCTGGCAGTGTAATACTCCAGGCATTGAAATGGTAAAACAAGAAAGGCGCATTGGACTCGGAAAACTTTTTCTTGTTGAAGGTAGAGGCTTTCCCCTATAATGACCCATCCTTTCCATAATGTGCGTAAAGTTGCCCTCAAGAGGAAAAGTGAGGCCTCATGGTACGAAGAGCTTCCATCAAAAGTCGATCCCGTCCCACGCTGGTTCTGATTTTGACCTTTTTTCTCGTCTTGACGGCCTTTCCCGTCCAGGCTCGGGAACAGTCTTTTTCCCTTTCCGATGCCATCCGTTATGCCCTGAGTCACAACTACGAGATCCGGGCCGCCGAGAGTTCTCTTGCCGCCAAGAAGGACGAGGTGGGCATGGCGCGGAGCAACCTCCTGCCCAGATTATATTTCGAGGAGCGGTACCTGCGCACCAATAATCCTACTTACGCCTTCATGGCCAAGCTGAATCAGGGACGCTTTACCCAGCAGGACTTCGCCATCGACAGCCTGAACAATCCCAGCCCTGTGGACGACTACCAGACCCAACTCGGTTTTGAGCAGCCCCTTTTCGTGCCGAAGGCGTGGATCGGCCTTGACCTCTCGAAGCGCGAGCACGAGGCCGGCCGCAGCGAGTTTACCCGCAGGAAGGAGGAGATCGCCTTTCAGGTCTGCCGGGCGTGGCTTAATGTTCATACGGCCAGGGCGCAGCTCGACGTGGCCGAGAAGGGGGTTGCCGATGCCCGGGAACATTTCCGGATCGCCAAACTGCGCTACGAAGCCGATCTCGGCATGGTTGCCGACACGCTGCGGGCTGGAACCGCCCTTGCCGAAGCGATGCAACACCGGGTCACGGCAGAGAAGCAGTTCAACCTGGCCCGGCGCATGCTCGGGCTGCTGCTGGGCCTTTCGGAGGCAGTGGATGTGACGGGGAAAATTCCCGATTTTGAGGTCCACGAAATGGCGGAATATGAAAAGATCTCCCAGACCAGGGAGGATGTGCGCTCACTGGTGCTTCGCTGCGAGAACGCCGAGAAGAATATCCGGCTGTCGGAATCGGACTATCTGCCCACCGTCGGCGTCGGGGGAGGCTGGCAGTGGAATGACCCTTCCCATGCTTTCGGCGGCGAGGGAGACAGCTGGCAGGTGATGGCCTTCCTGCGGTGGAACCTTTTCGACGGGACCAGGCGTGAATATGAACGATCGAAGGCAAAGAACCAGGCCAGACAGGCCAGTGAACAACTGCAGGGACTGAAAAACGCGGTAGCCTACGGGCTTTATCAGGCGCAGCTCGGCCTGGAAGAAGCCAAGGCCAACCTGGAGCTGGCCCGGGAGGCCCTCAAGACGGCAGAGGAGGGAAAGCGCCTCGTGCAGATGCGTTACGAGAACGCCTTCTCCCCCATCGTGGACCTTCTGGATACCCAGGTGGTCCTCGACCGGGCGCGGGCTGGCCTTGTTGCCGGGGAGAACGAGTACCGGATTGCTGTCCTCAATCTGGGCTGGGAAAGTGGAACGATTCTCCGGGATCTCGGCATCGCGGTTGAGGAGAAGAATGAGATAGGACTCCGATGAAAGCGAAAGTAACGCGGCAAAGAGGAACGATTGCGGTTTTGGTTCTGCTGTTCCTTTTTTCAGGCTGTGGTGACAAGGTGTCGCCCGGCACGGTGAAGGTGAAACGGCAGGCGATTTCCGGGGTGACCGTCTCGATGGTACAGCCCTCAGCCATTGCTGACGAGTATGAAACATCGGGCACGGTGAAGGCCGGGATTTCCAGCATCATTGCCAGCCGGATCATGGGCGCCGTTACGACCATTTATATCCGGGCGGGCGAGCCCGTCAGGGCCGGGCAGCTTCTGGCCATCATCGATAACCGCGATGCCGTCCAGAGGGTGCGCGCCGCCGAGCAGTCCCTGAAGGCGGCCGAACAGGGCCGGGTCATGGCCGATCTGACCTATCGTCGTTACAAGAGGCTCCATGACGAAAAGGCCCTGTCACGGCAGGAGATCGACCAGATCGAAACTTCGAAGAGGGTGGCCGATGCCGGTTACGAGCAGGCCCGGGCCGGGCTAGAGGAAGCCCGCGTTCAGCTGGGATTTTCCCGGATCGTGGCGCCTGCGGCGGGCATCGTGACGGACAAGCGGATCGACCCCGGCAGCATGGCCCTTCCGGGAATGCACCTCTTCACGGTCGAGAGCCAGGGTAATTTTCTCCTGGAAGCCGCCGTGGATGAGTCCCTGTCGGGAAAGCTGTCCGTCGGGATGCCAGCCGGAATCTCCATCGATGCCATTGGTCTTACAACCAACGGAAAGATCAGCGAGGTCGTTCCTACCGTGGACCCGGCCACGAGGACGTTTCTAGTCAAGATTTCCCTTTCCCCCGGCAGGGGGCTTCGCAGCGGTCTTTTTGCGCGGGTGCGTCTACCCTTGGGGCGGCGCGAGGCCCTTCTGATTCCGAAAGGGGCGCTGGTGGAGAAGGGCCAGCTCACGGGAGTCTATGCAGTCGATGCGAAAGGGGTTGTGACCTACCGGCTGGTCCGGACCGGGAAGCCCTATGAGGGCGGCATTGAAATCCTCTCAGGCCTCAATGCCGGTGAGCGGATCATCTCGGCGGGGCTGGAAAAGGCGGTCGACGGCGGCCAGATCTCCGGAGGGGCAGCTCGATGAGCAGCCCGGGAAGCGACCACATCGGGATTTCCGGCCGGATCGCCCGCACTTTCATTACGTCGAAGCTTACCCCCTTGATTGTCATCGCTTCGCTGCTGCTGGGTCTTTTTGCCGTCCTGGTAACGCCGCGCGAAGAGGAACCCCAGATCTCCGTTCCCATGATCGATGTCTCCGTGACCTACCCCGGTGCCTCGGCCCGCGAAGTGGAGGAGCGCGTCACCCGCCCCATGGAGAAGCTCCTCTGGGAGATCAAGGGGGTTGAGTACATCTATTCCATCGTGAAGCCGGGATTCAACCTGACCATCGTCCGGTTCTATGTGGGCGAGGACATGGAGAACAGCCTCGTCAAGCTGTACAACAAGCTCATGTCCAACTACGACCGGATCCCTCCCGGCGTCTCCCAGCCGATGGTCAAGGTCCGGTCCATCGACGATGTCCCCATTCTGACCCTCACCCTCTGGAGCGAGTCCCCCTCCATCTCCGGCTATGAACTGCGCCGGGTGGCCCTGGAACTCTGCACGGAGATCAAGAAGGACCAGAACGTCGCGGAGTTCACCGTTATCGGCGGCCAGCGCCGTCAGGCGAGGGTTACCCTCGATCCCGCAAGGCTCAAGGCCTATTCTGCCTCCGCTTTCCAGATCATGGATGCCCTGAGCAAGACCAACTATTCCCTGCCTTCGGGCTCATACCCTTCGGGAAATCGGGAAACCCTTGTCGATACGGGCGGGCTGCTGAACAGTATCGACGAACTGGGACGAGTCGTCATCGCTGTCCGGAACGGCAGACCCGTCTACCTGAGGGATGTGGCGGCGCTCCAGGATGGGCCGGAGGAACCGGGCAATTACGTCTTTATGGGGCTTGGTCCCGCCGCCCGGCTCAAGGGGATTTCCGGAAACCCGACCGGTCAGAACGAAGCCGTCACGATTGCCATCGCCAAGAAAAAAGGGGCCAATGCAAGCATCGTGGCCCGCGAGGCTCTTGCCAAGGTCGATGCCCTCAAGGGGAGTCTGATCCCCTCGAATGTAAACGTCACGGTGACGAGAAACTACGGGGAAACGGCCAAGGAGAAGTCCGATGAACTTCTGGATCACATGCTGATTGCCACAATCTCCGTCATTGTCCTCATCGCCCTTGCCCTGGGCGTTAGGGAGGCCGTTGTCGTCGCCGTGGCCGTCCCGGTCACGCTGGCCCTGACGCTCCTCATCAATTATCTCTATGGCTACACCCTCAACCGGGTGACCCTTTTTGCCCTCATTTTCTCCATCGGCATCCTGGTCGACGACGCCATTGTCGTCGTCGAGAATATCCACCGGCACTTTCGGCATTCCGGGGCAAGCGTGGACACGGCTGTGAAGGCCGTCGACGAGGTGGGCAATCCGACGATCCTGGCTACCTGGGCGGTCATTGCCGCACTCCTGCCCATGGCCTTCGTGTCGGGCCTGATGGGCCCCTACATGCGTCCCATCCCTGTGGGGGCCTCTGCCGCCATGGTCTTTTCCCTCCTGGTGGCCTTCATCGTAAGCCCCTGGGTGGGCTATAAGGTTCTGAGAAAAAGGGGTGGGAAGTCAGATGAGAAGCCGGAGAAGGACTTCTATCCCTTCTACGAGAGGATCATCTCCCCCCTACTGGACAACGCTCGAAAGCGGCGCCTGGCCCTCGCCGGCGTGGGCGTCCTCCTCCTGCTGGCCATGGCGCTCCTTCCCCTGAAGCTGGTGACGGTGAAGATGCTCCCCTTTGACAACAAGAGCGAGCTGCAGGTGATTATCGACATGCCCGAGGGAAGCTCACTGGAAAAAACGGCGGCCCTGGGCCGGGAACTCGGTGAATACCTGAGGCAGGTGCCCGAGGTGACGGACTATCAGCTTTATGCGGGAACCGCGGCGCCTTTTAATTTCAACGGCTTGGTGCGTCACTATTTCCTGCGCACGGGGGCCAACGTGGCCGACATCCAGGTGAATTTCGTCGCCAAGGGGGACCGCAAGGCCCAGAGTCACGACATTGCCAAACGTCTCCGACCGAATCTGAAGGAAATCGGCGACCGCTACGGCGCCCGGATCAAGGTGGCCGAAATCCCGCCGGGTCCCCCCGTGCTCAGCACGCTGGTGGCCGAGGTCTATGGCCCGGATAGGGCGCGGCAGATCGAGATTGCCCTGCAGATCCGGGAGATCTTTGAGGAGACGCCCGGCGTGGTCGATGTGGACTGGTATGTGGAGGACGATCAGAAGAAGCTCGTCTTTGAGGCAGACCGCACGAAGGCGGCGGAAAGCGGCGTTTCCAGCGAGTCGCTTGCCCAGAGTATGCGGATCGCCCTTTCCGGAGCGGTGGCCGGGCTGGTCCATCTGGAAAAAGAGAAAGAGCCCGTGGAAATTTTCCTGCGGATGCCCCTGGAAGAACGGGCTAATCTCTTGAGCTTGACATCCCTTTCCGTGCCTTCACGGGGAGGAGGCCAGGTCCCGCTGGCGGAACTGGTGAGGATGCGGGAGGACCTGGGTGAAAAAACGATCTACCACAAGAATCTGAAGAATGTGACCTATGTCTTGGGTGATGTGGCCGGCACTGAGGAAAGCCCTGTTTATGCCATTCTGAAGATGAAGGATGCCGTGAAGAAGCTCAAACTCCCGGAGGGTTACGAACTTCGGCAGTACGATGCCGTCCAGCCATGGCTGGAGAATACTTATGCGATGAAATGGGACGGCGAGTGGCAGATTACCCTCGAGGTCTTTCGCGACCTGGGCATTGCCTTTGCCGCCGTAATGGTGATCATTTACATTCTGGTGGTGGCCTGGTTCCGAAACTTTTTTACGCCCATCGTCATCATGGCGCCCATCCCGTTGACCCTGGTGGGAATTCTTCCCGGACACTGGATTTTCGGGGCCTTCTTCACGGCCACCTCCATGATCGGTTTTATCGCCCTTTCGGGGATCATCGTGCGCAACTCCATCCTCCTTGTGGACTTTGCCGAACAGGAGGAACGGGACGGCAAGGACCTCAGAACCGCCCTGTTGACCGCCGGGGCCGTCCGGTTCCGGCCCATTGTGCTCACCGCCGCCGCCGTCGTCGTCGGCTCCTTCGTCATGATTTTCGACCCCATCTTTCAGGGACTGGCCATTGCCATGATGTTCGGTGCAGTGGCCGCTACAGGTCTCACCCTGATCGTCATTCCCCTCCTTTACTTTGAATTTTTCAGGAATCGAAAAGGTTGAACCGGCGTGCCAGAAGCGGCACTAATGCTGGTATGTATTTTGCGAGAGTTAAATTTCCAGGGTCTACGGGAACTTCCCCGGGCATTTTCCGGGATCATGGAAATCAGAATTTGCTTATAATCAACATGAAATGCGGAGGTCGTTTTTAACAGAGAAAAATTCAGGTCCGGTCTGAAAAAATAATGACGTAGGAGGGCGCTTCTTGTGGTGAGTGGAATCGGGAACTCTTTTCAGCTACATTCGATTAATCCTAAGGAAAACGGCATCAGTGATTTTTCGCCTGTCATTTTTGAAGCACTTGGATTCGGTGTTGTCGTTGTGGATGCAGATACCCATCGCATTGTTTATGCTAATTCAAAGATTTATGGCATTGGCGGCTATTCTGAGGGGGCCCTTATCGGTCATGCCTGTCATGGTTTGTTGTGCCCGACGGAGGCAGAAAACTGCCCCATCACCGAAGAGGGGCAGTCTGTGGATAACTCGGAACGAATACTCGTTCGAGCGGATGGAACAAGGTTGTCCATCATAAAAACGGCCGTTCCCATGACCCTGGAAGGGAAGAATTATCTGATCGAGAGTATCGTGGATAATTCAGAAAGAAAGCAGATCCAGTCAGAACTTACGAAGGCCAATGAATGCCTGCAGAAGGAAATCGTCAAACGCAAGCAGATACAAGACAGAATCGAACATCTTGCCTATCATGACCACCTGACGGGGTTGGCCAACCGGCTGCTCTTCAAGGAGCAACTGGATCATGCGGTATCCTTATCCAGCCGTATGGCAAATAAGCTCGCGATTCTGTTTCTGGACCTGGATGGCTTTAAAATGATCAACGACACGATGGGCCATGCCGTAGGAGATCAGCTGTTGAAGGAGGTCTCCAACCGGTTGGTCAATATTGTGCGAAAATCGGATGTTGTTGCCAGAATCGGTGGAGATGAGTTCGTGATCATGATTGGCAATCAAGGAAATGTTGAATCCATTAGACTGGTTGCAGAAAAGATCCTGAATAGCTTTCGGGAGCCCTTTAAACTGAATGGCCATGATTATTTTCTGACGACCAGCATTGGGGTTGCCATATATCCGACGGATGGCGAAAATGCGGATATCCTCATTAGAAATGCGGATATTGCCATGTACAAGGCCAAGGAGAAAGGCCGGAATCAGTACCTTCTCTGGACACTGGGAATGAAGACAAACGGGAATGAATCAGCGAAATTGGGCAGCCAGCGATATCGTATTATCGAGCGAAAAGAAATGGATTCGTATTATTCGCCGCAGATGCAGTGCCATGAAGTTGAGTCATTGGCTTTTTAAGCCTTGTCGAGGTGGCAGCATCCTGAAGGCATGTCATGTCAGGTAGGAACATTGGAGAACAAATCGGAAGACCGGAATCATGAACCAAAGGCAATAAAATCAACGGTTGAGGGTTGCCTTGAGCCTGAAGGGCGCGAGAAAAGAGCGGAGGCCGTTCACGGGACCGTCGATTTCCTCATGAGGCGCATGCACCATAAGGGTGAACTTCCCGCCTTCTCCAGTCACATGATTGAGATCAACAGCAAACTCTCTTCCCTGACATCGGTCAACTTCTCTTCAGCCGGGGATCTGGCTGGGATTATCCTGAAAGACTTTTCTCTTACCAACAGACTTCTTAAAATCGTTAATTCCGCCCTTTATGCGGCTCAATCCGGAAAAGTGACCACAATTTCCAAGGCGCTGTTTCTTCTCGGTATCGAAAAAATCCGGATCATGGCGGCCACACTCATGATCTTTGATCATCTGGAGAACAAATCCCAGGCAAAGGAGCTGCGGGAAATCGCTCTGAATTCCATGATGAGCGGCATGGTCGCTACAAGTATTGCCGAAAAGATGAAGCTGGGAGGGACGGAAGAGGTTTTCATCTGCGCCATGCTGTACAACCTGGGGAAGATGCTGGTCATCTGCTATTTCCCTGAAGAATATGCGGAGATCAAGAAGCGTATGGCCGAAACGAGACAGGATGAAATGACGGCATCAAGATCTGTCCTGGGCATCTCCTACAACGATCTGGGGATGGCGGTTTCGCGATCCTGGAATTTTCCGGATAAAATTGTCAACAGTATGGAACCTTTGTCCGAACAGTTCCTTGATCAACCGAAAACGGAATTGGGGAACCTTCGGGTTCTGTCCAGCTATTCCAATGAATTACTCTCCAACCTGATAAAAGCGCCATCCCCTGAGCGGGCAGAAGTCCTTTCCTCCATACTGAAGCGCTACCGGAAGAGGATCCCGATTCCCCAGGATGAGATGAAATCCCTTCTCGAATCGGCCGTTACGAAAGTCCACCCTTATACGGACGTTGTCAAAGCTGATAAGCAGACTGCCAATCGATTTAAAAATTTATTCCAGTCCGCACCAGAGGACATCCCTGAAGTCCGGAAGACGAAAACGGCAGGGTCCTCAGAAAATGCAGTTCTTCCGAAAGAACCGGTTCCGGATGCTGCACTTTCCGGCATAGCGGGTATGGAATCAAAGGGCAATGTCCTGGCCAATGGTTTGCGGGAGATCAAGGAGATCATGAAGGGTACTTACCGCTTGAACGATGTGCTCTACATGATTCTCGAAACCATGTATCGTGGTTTTGAATTGAGCCGCGTCATCTTTTGCCTGCGGGATGCAAAGCAGGGAATGATGGTGGCCCGTTTTGGGCTGGGGGAGAATATCGACGAGATCGTCAGGCATTTCCATTTCAGGATCAGCCGGTCTTCGGATCTCTTTAATATTGTAATCGCCCAGGGGAAAGGCATTCTCATCGATAATGCTGCCAACCCCAACATATTGAAAATACTTCCGGATTGGTATCAATACCTTATCGCCGCACCATCCTTTTTTATCTATCCTCTGATTTCTCCAAGGGGATGCATCGGCATGTTCTACGGGGATCGGAAAATGCGTGAAACCCTGCTTACGGAGACAGACAGGAAATTCATGGAAGAGTTACGGGATATTTTTCTTTTCGCCATAACCCGCCAGCAATAGGTCGCATCCCTTTCACCTTCCGCCGGATGACGGCGCTTCACAGTGTGGAGAAGTTCTGTCATTGCCGTATTTCAACTCTTCTGTAAACTTGAATTATGTCCGGTGGTCAAACTCTTCGCGGAGAATCTCACTATCCCAGGCATGATCATTCTGGGTGGGGTTGATTTCCCTGTCGCTGGTCAGCAGTTCTTCCTGGTTCTGAATCTCCTCCCGGAAATTGTCGATATAGGTTTCCTTATCATGGTGGTGCAGTGCAAGTTTTTGCATGGCCGCTTCGTCATAACGGATAAAATTCTGTCCCGAGCGCAGGGCGCTATACCTTCGAAAGCCGAGCTTGACCAGGCAATCGATTCCCAGGCGCACGGAGGTGTCAAGGGTCTCCCGGTAAATGTCCGTTATGCCCGTCTCCATCAAATGGTAGGCGTCCAGCCTGTTTTCGGCTCGGGCCATGATCGAAAGATGCGGGAAGAGTTCCCGGGTTTTTTCGATAAGATCGGAATTGATTTCCGGCGAACCGATGGCTGCGATCAGGATTCTGGCTTGGTCGGCGCCGGCCGCCTTGAGTATATCGATGCGGGTGGCATCTCCGTAAAAAACCTTGAATCCCATCTTCCTCAAAAGATCCACGCGGTCGGAATCGTTGTCGAGGATGGTGGCCTGAATCCCGTTCGCCCGGAGGAACCTTCCCACCGTGCTGCCGAAATCACCGAAGCCGGCGATGATGACCGGGGTATGGAGATCGATGTCATCCGGGGCAGTCTCATCCTTTTCCAGTGTGCCGAATCGGGGAAGGATCAGGCGTTCATTGATCAGCAGCAACAGCGGAGTGACCGTCATGCTGAGGGCGGTCACTCCCATCATCGTGTCCGTCCATGACGGCGACAGGATCGAAAGCTGGCTGATGAAGGAAAAAAGGACGAAGGCAAATTCCCCGACCTGGGCAAGACCGAGACTGAAGAGGAGATTCTGATCAAAACTCAGCCGGGCCAGCTTTCCCGTCAGAGCGAGAACCCCGAACTTGACGGCGATCACCGCACACACAAGAGTCAGGATTTTGAGGGGTTCGTTGAGGATCAGGTTGAAGTTGACGGCTGTTCCCACGGAGATGAAAAACAGGCCGAGAAGAACCCCTTTGAAAGGGGCGATGTCGCTTTCCAGTTCATGCCGGTATTCGCTGTTGGCCAGAACGACCCCTGCCAGAAAGGTTCCCAGGGCGGGGCTAAGGCCTACCAGGGTCATGAGGGAAGCGGTGGCAATGACGATGAAGAGGGCGGAAGCGGTGAACAGCTCCTGAAGATGGAGCCGGGCGATGAAGCGTAGAAAGGGAACAATCAGAAACCGGCCGCTGGCGACTACCAGGTTGACGGCCAGAAGCAGGACGATCGTCTGAGCCCATCCGGGCAGTCCCTGCAGAAATGTGGCGGATTCTCCTCCCTGAACCGGGATCTTAGAAATCGCCAGAAGCGGCAGGAGTGCCAGAATGGGGATGACGGAAATGTCCTGAAAAAGCAGCACGGCAAAGGAGCATCTCCCCGATTGTGTCGCTGACAAACCCTTTTCCCTCAGAGTCTGCAGGACGATCGCGGTGGACGACATGGATAGGGCCAATCCGCAGGCCAGGGATGCCGGCCAGGAAAATCCGAGAAAAAGGAACAAGGCCAGAAAGAGGAGGGTGGTCAAGCCGAGCTGCAGCGTTCCCGTCCCCAGAATGAGCCGGCGCATCCTCCAGCAATAGACGGGCTCCAGTTCAAGGCCGATAAGAAAGAGCATCATCACCACGCCGAATTCGGCGAAATGCATCACATCCTTCCCCTCGCCGCCGACGAAGCCGAGACAGAAGGGGCCGATGATGATACCCGCAATCAGATACCCCAGAACCGATCCCATCCCGAGTCTTTTGGCAATGGGAACGAAGACGATCGCCGCCGCCAGATAGATGAGGGCGTCGTGGAGAAGGATGCTGGTCATGGCTTGCCTCCCGTCTCGGAAATCAGCCAGTCGTTCAGGAAGGGGAAGGTCCGGACGGATTCGATGTCCAGGTTTCCCTGAACAAGCCGGTCCAGCAGGGTGCGATACAGTGCGGCATAATGCTCCAGATCCGAATTCTTCAACCGATATGTTCCCTGTACGGCAAAGGGCGGCAGGTAGATCATTCTACAGAGGGTGGCTGTCTGCTGAAAGGGAACCAGGAATTCCCTCATGGTGAAGCGGTTGAACCCTTCTGCCGCATACTCGTTCCTCGTTCCTCCGGACGTAATGGCGTTAAAAATCCATTTGTCCCTTAAGACATTCCCCCCTTCGCCATGGGCCCACCCATGTTCAAGGACCAGATCGATCCATTGCTTGAGCAGTGCCGGAGCGCTGTACATATAGATGGGATGCTGCCAGACAAGGACCTGATGCTCCGTCAACAGCGCCTTTTCCCGTTCTGCGTCGATATTGAAGTCCGGGTACAGTTCATATAAGTCATTGAACGTTACGGCCGGATTTTCCCTGATGTCTTTTAACAGGGCGCAGTTCACGCGCGATTTTTCAAAACGGGGATGGGCAAAAAGGATCAGAATCCGATTCATGGGTCAGGTTTTATGATCTTTCAGTGACTGAAAAAGATTTCTTTAAAGTTTTGGAGCGTTTATGAAGGAACGATGGAAGACGTGGATATCTCCTTACCGTGATCCCCGGTATACCCCGCTGTAGTCCGCTGTCGACAGGGGAAAAACATTGTCCGCCTTGACCAGACCGCCCGCTTTAACCGTTCCGATGAAGAGGGTGTGATCGCCTGTGCCGATCGTATGATCCAGCGAGCAGTCCAGGTATCCGATACAGTCGTCCAGGACGGGAAGACCGGATGGCGACGGACTGCATTTGCAGTTGTCGAATTTTTTCTTCCAGTCCGCGATTTTGAACTGTGCAATTCTATCGGCCGCCTCCCTGGGCAGGACGTTGATGCAGAAGTTCCCTAACTGCCGGATCTGTTCGTGACAGAGCCTGTTTTTCCTGATGGCCAGGGCAATGCGTGGTGGTTCATGGGAGCACTGAGTTACCCAGGAGGCGATCATGCCGTTATATCCCTCCGGAGATGAAACGGTGACGAGATAGATACCGTAAGAAAACCGGTCGAGGACATCCTGCCATTCTTTTTCCATAACTTCACCTCGGTTCAGGAGCATGCCTGTTTATGCACGTTTTGTATTTTATTGACTCATTCCCTGCTTTAAGCACTTCTATAGACCATCCGGAAATTCACCCTTATTTTAACCCATAGTGACTTCCTATCACTAATATCGCGGATTGCCAAAAGAAAAGTCCACGAAAGAGTCGTTCCTTAATGACCAGAATATCCGAAGGGATGAAGATTATGGATTAATCCAAAACCTTACCATTTTATCCATCTTTTATCCGATAGTAAGAAATGTAGAGGTACTAAAATCAGATTTTATGACACTTTCACATCTTTATTTTATTATGTATAATAACTAATAATTGGGGAATTTATTGAATTAATTGTTAAATATATCTGAGCATAAGAACGTATAAATTGTCTAACTCATTATCTTTACAAATTTATTCTTGAAATGCGCGATATGTTCTTTAAGGAAGAAAAAGGGGGTGATAGTCAGCGCTAATTCAATTTAGAGTGCGAGTAATTAAGACAGACAAGAGCAAACAGGAATAATGAAACGAACAGGAGGAATGAACATATGAAAACGAAACTTATTACATTCTTGATCCTAGTGGTATGTGTAGTGGCATTTACTTTTAATACTGCAGCGGCATCGAATATTGGTGTTACGGTCAGTGATGATGGAGCTTTTTCAAATACCGGAGTTTGGACGTTGGGATATTCGTTCAAAGCAGATTCTGCAATATCTGTTATAGGTTTGGGAGCTTATGATCATCTCGGTGATGGACTGAATGTAGAACACGCTGTTGGGCTTTGGGACGCCAGAGGCAATCTACTCGCCTCCGCGACCGTACCTGCTGGTTCGGGGGCATCAATGATTAATAATTTCCGTTTTGTCAGTATTCCAACCGTGACACTCAACGCAAATGACCTTTACTATGTGGGAGCAGTTTACGGCTATGACAATGATGCATGGTTACAGGATCCAACGACATTAGTTCCTGGTCCGGGAATAACTTATGACTCACGTCGTTACGCATCCTCTGGTGGATCACTGGTATTTCCGAATCTGGCAGGCTCGGGAAACACTGGATATTTCGGCGGTAACTTTGAGTACACTGCAGTTCCTCTACCACCTGCAATACTTCTCCTTGGCTCTGGTTTGATGGGGTTGGCAGGACTTAGAAGGAAATTTAAGTAATAATCAAAAATTAACCAATAAACATTCAAGGCAGGGTCAATTGGCTCTGCCTTTTTCATCATTTCGAATAAGCGTTATTCCGCAACTTCGCAGCAAAATAACGCTTATTCGAAACCTGCTAGCCAATCTTATCTTTCGGAAATTTTACCTTCAATAATTGCTCATCTTGCGGTCAAATGAGGAGGGAAAAGGGGAAAGATTTATTTTCTTTAATAAAAATAAGGTATGGAACAGATTTTGGAGAGGTTGATTGAATGCCGTTTCAACCGTTTCAAACATGCAACGCCTTGTCAGCCAATTTTCAGGTCATGCATTCGCTTTCCTCTTTCCTGAAATGTATCGTCTCATAATTTAGACTGTCATACACAGTTTTAAATGATATTCATTGTTTGTAATTAATCATTATGCAATATTGCTAAAGTTTTCAAGAGATCAGCATCGGTCGTTAAGAAGAAAAACAACTTATTTGCCGTTCACATATCTAGACATGAGTTTCTACTTTATATACATTGATGAATACGGTGATACAGGGTTTAACTTGGAAGACCCACAGCAACCCCTTTTGCTACTTCAAGCTGCGATTGTTTCAGTAGAAGGTGGCAAGTGGCAGGCAATTGAGAGGGAAATTGTAAACACGATTGATGAAGTAAATAGGTTTACAGGGGCCAGTATTGATCGACTCCACTTCTATGAGATGGTTCAACGTAAGCCTCCGTTTGATCAAGTAAGCTACCCCAAAATATTTGAATGGATCGAACGTATTCTAGATATTGCAAAAGCTAATGATACAAAGTACGTATCGCTGCCAATACCTAAAACTGCATTAGGCACCAGAAAGACACACGGTGTAGATGGGATATACATTAAGAATGTCACCGGCGGAGCAAATGATGCCACTCAAGAAAATCTAACCTTTCCATTTTCGCCATATGTATTCGGATATCAATTTCTAGTTCTCCTAATTGAACAAGTCTTGGCGCAACTTGACGGTTATGGATTGTTGATCTTTGATCAGAGAAGGGAAGGTGAAATTCTATCACAATTAAACGTTTATCGTGCATTAAGAGCAGCGAAGTTACTATCAAGAATTACGGAAAATCCGATTTTCAGGGGTAGTCAAACAAATGCCATGTTAACATTGCCTGATTTCACAGCGTATATATTTGGACGTCCCATCGCAGACAAATATCTTGGCCGAAATACGCCGAAAGAGCTTAGAAGTTGGGAACAGAAATACATTGATCCACAAACAATTGAGGCCGGCTGGCCGGACATTGAAGAATCGGGGGCACTTGAGGGTGAATCATTTGAGGATAGCTTGAAACGGATGTCTAAAGGAGAGGGACCGCCGTTAATTCCATTGCAACTCGCCATTCTTGCGTTAATGAATCACGAAATATTTTTCTGTGATGCTTTAAAAAAGCTTACATCTATAGCTCAAGGTTTCAAAATATTATCAGGCCGAATAAATGTCGACGGGAATGATAAAGTGTACCAGAAATGGGAATGAAAAGTGTACCACCTGGAATTCCTAATCCTGGTAACATCTCCTTATAAGAGAGGAGGGGTTACCGATGATTTCCAGCGAGGCATTTATGGACATTTATCATTTGCACCGTCGAGGTTACAGTATTCGGAAAATAGCCGAGACTCTCGGTGTCCACAGAAAGACCGTCAAAAGACACCTTGAAAGCAATTCCTTCCCCAAATACAAAACAAATAAACGGAGGGAATCCATTCTGACACCCTACTACCAGACGATTCACGATTTTCTGGACGAGGATGATTACCAGGCAACCTGGATTTACGATCGCCTGAAAAAGATGGATTATCCCGGCGGTTACGATACGGTCAAGCAGTACGTCAGTAAAATCAAAGAGCAGAAGACTCGCCTGGCCTATCTCCGGTTCGAAACGGAACCGGGACTCCAGGCCCAGTGTGACTGGGGTGATTTCCAAGTCGTCGATGCCGAGGGAAAGACTACCACTTTTTACGCCTTCGTGATCGTTCTCGGTTTCTCCAGAGCCATGTATATCGAGTTTGTCCGGCACTGCACGATGGACATCTTCATGGACTGTCACATCCACGCTTTCAAATATCTCCAGGGAACTCCAGCAGAAGTCCTCTATGACAACATGAAAAACGTCGTCATCGGCAGACAGGAGGGAAAAGTGGTCTTCAACCACGAGTTCCTCCACTTCTCCCATCACTATGGTTTTCTACCCATGGCGGCGCCACCGTACAGTCCATGGATCAAGGGGAAGGTGGAACGGCCGATGAACTTCATCCGGGAACGCTTCTGGCGAGGTTACACTTTCACCACGATCGAGAAGGCCAACGAGGATGTCCTGGCATGGCTCAACGAAACGGCAAACCAGCGAATCCATGGCACCCACCATCAATGCATCCAGGAACGATGGGGAGAAGAGATCTTCAAACTGGGACAGCTTCCTCCGGCGGATTACGACACGTCTATCAAGACGTTCCGCAAGGTCTACCGGGATTGCCAGATCTCCTACAACGGAAATCGTTACCAGGTCCCCCACCGCATGGTCGGAAAAAAGGTCCTGCTGAAGATCAAAAACGGCCTGATCCGCATTTACGATGATCAGGATCTTCTGATTACCTACGAAGAACCTGGGACAAAGCACAATCTGATTGCCGATCCCCGTTTCGGCGAAGAACTCAAACATGACAAAGAGCAGTTAAAAAGAAAGTACGGCAAGAGCAAGGGCAAGGCCACCCGCGGCCTGATCAATGGCAGCCTCTACATCGATGTGGCTTACAGGCCCCTTAAAGAATATGAAAGGTATGCCTCCGAAGGTGCCTTATGGAACAACTAACCCATGAACGCCTCCAGGACAATCTCAAACGTCTCAAGCTGACCAGAGCCGCAGAGGTCCTGGACGCCATCGTAACTCATTCAGAGGAAGATCGGGTTTCGTATCTCTCTTTCCTTGATCACCTCCTGGAAGAGGAAGTGGCCGCCAAGGAAAAGAGACGGATCGAAACCTCCCTGAAGATCGCCGGCCTTCCCTTTGCCAAAACCATTGAGGAATACGACTTCTCTTTCCATCCTCATCTGGACAAGAAGGCCGTCATGGAGCTCTTCGATCTCTCTTTTATCCCCAAGCATGAGAACGTCATCTTTCTGGGACCTCCAGGGGTGGGAAAGACTCATCTTGCCATCTCCCTGGCGATCAAGGCCTGCAGTCACGGATTCAAGGTCTACTTTACCACCATGCACACCCTGATTGCCAAACTCAAGGAAAGTCAGAGTAAGGGCAAGGCCTATCTGAACTCCAGCCTCGTGATCGTTGATGAAGCCGGTTATCTTCCCGTAGACAGTAAGGAAGCCTACCTCTTTTTCCAGTTCATTTCTTACCGCTATGAGAAGAGCTCAACCATCATCACCTCAAACAAGAGCTTCATCGATTGGCAGGAACTCTTCGGAGATCCCGTGATTGCCTCTGCCATCCTGGACAGGCTTCTCCATCACAGCAAGGTGATCAACATCAAGGGGCATAGCTACCGCTTAAAAGAACATGCCTTCAGCAAACAGATTTACAACCAGCAAGGAGGTGATTCCGTGAACGACCTGTCATCATGAACCGTGTGCCAGCATAAAGGGGTGGTACATTTTTATTTTCCCAGAACTGGTACACTTTTACTTTCCCATTGACAATAAACAGCTAACAAAAAATACGAGGCGATTCGCTTGCCGTCTCAGCCCAATTGCGCCACAACTTAAAAGAGCTTGTGAGGCACGCCAATTGGAACTAAGCCTCATGCCTTGAGATAAAAGAATATAATCGCCCTAACAGTGCGTACAATCTTTCAATCCAAAATCGATGGTGTGACCAAAATTCTGTTACGTATAGGTAGATGTTGTCGCTCACCAGCAAATACCATTTTTCAACAGATCGTTTTTGAACATTTCCTGAAGAAACCTGCTAAACAATCTTATCTTTCGAAAATTTTACCTTCAATAATTGCTCCTCTTGCGTTCAATTGAGGGTATGGATAAGGCATGCTGTTTTTGACTGCCATCGTAAGCGTACGACAAAGTCATCTTGGAACTTCTTTCCAGATAAGTTATTGATGTATCGGTCAAGAGAGATAAGCCGCGGTTCTTTGAAAAAGGGATAAAGCAAGGGGTGGAGCTGAGAACGGAGTAAAAGACAGCAAGGATCAGTCAGTACTGGTCAGACTTCAGCCGGTAGGAGCAAACCACGTTCGTCCTTGGGCAGCGGTTTCCATTGATCGGGGAGCAGTTCCCTCAAGCGACTGACTGGATGGCTCATGATCCTGCGGAGTATGTCATCAAAGTACTCCCAGGGATTGACGTCACAGGTTTTACAGGACTGGATGAGACTCATGAACAGGGCCGCCGCCCGGCCGCCTCGTTCGCTGCCAACGAAAAGCCAGTTCTTGCGGCCCAGGGCCACGGGACGCATGGCATTCTCCGCCAAGTTGTTGTCCGGTCGAAGCCGTCCATCTTCCAGATAACGGCACAGAGCCTGGCGTTGATTCAGGGCATAGTCCACCGCCTTGCGGATGGGTTCCGACGGAATCGACTGTTGCTTCAGCTCTTCAAGCTTGGCAAAGATTCCGGCAAGGATCGGTGCAGCATGTTCCTGCCGACGGCGCTGTCTCTCTTCTGGTTTCATATTGGCGCAGGGAGTTTCCACCTCATGATAGAGACGGGCAATGCGGGCCAGGATGTCCGTCGCTTCCTGGGGACGCGAAGAAACTGCTTCATCGAACTTTCTCCGTGCATGAGCCCAGCAGCCTACCTCGATGATCCCCTCTTTACGGAATAGTTCATCGTAGCCGCTATAGGCGTCGGCATGGACATAGCCTCGATAACCTTCAAGATAATCGATGGGTCGCCGCTTACTGCGATCAATGGAGAAGTCATAGGCAACAAGCGGGGGATCGGTTCCTCCCTGCACATAGACCCACAGCCTGGCCTTTTTGAGCTTTCCATTCCCTTTGACTTGCAGGGGAATGGGTGTGTCGTCGGTGAACAGGATTTCCGCTTCCCCAATGACGGCCTGCCTGAAGGCCTTTTCCAGTCCGGAGATGCTTTCGTAGGTCTGCATTAGCCAGCTGGCCTGGGTCGCTCGGGGAATCGGCACCCCTTCCCGCTCTAAAATGCCGTTCTGCCGGTACAGGGGCAGATGATCGGCGAACTTGCTGACGATCAGATGGGCAATCAGCCCCACATCGGCTTTGCACCTTGCGACGGGATGATCAGGCATCGGCGCGGAGAGGATGCCGGGGGTTGCTTCGTCGTCCTCCGGCAGGGCGTATTGGGGGCGCTTATAGACGTTGACGATGAGCTTGCCGGGGCGGTATTCCAGTTTCTCCGAAACTTCGACGTTGATCACCTTCAGGGGCTTGCCCGTTTCGGGGCAGGTCTTCTGATCTTCGGGGATGTCCAGCAGGATTTCCACCCGTTCCAGGTGTTCGGGAATGGGAACCCGCCCATGATGCTGGGAGACCTTGCGGGTTTTTGTCTTGACTTCCTGTTCCACAGGCGCTTCCGGCTTTTGATCTTTTCCGGTCTGTTCCAGCGATTGGATTACGATGGAATCGAACATCAGCTGGTTGGGGTTGAGCCGCTCGGACTTTCGGCCATAAAGGCGCCGGAGCATCTGTTCCATCTGATGCTGCAGGGTGGTCAGCTGGCGCTGCAGAGATTCGATCTTTCGGGATAGTTCCCCGATCTGCGCATCCTTCTGAGCGGTCAGTTCTGAAATCTGGGCATCCTTCTGCGCAAGGAGTTCCAGGGCCTGAGGAAGTGTCGAAACCATGGGAGGGTATGTAGCACATTAACCTAATAATGTCAAGTATTTATATGCCTATTTTGTATCTATTCCCCACTTTTTTCGGTACGATTCCTTCCAGCAGCATGGTCAGATCCCGACGCTCGATCAGACCGTCTTCGGTCCACCGCTCCGGAAGGATGAAGCAGCCCCGTTCCAGGCGTTTGTACCAGAGAGCCAAACCATCCCGGTCCCAGTAGAGGAGTTTGACCATGTTGCGACGGCGGTTCACGAAGACGAACAGAGATCCAGACAGGGGATCGGCCCCCAACTCGGATCGGATGAGGCCGCAGAGACCATCGAAAGATTTGCGCATGTCGCAGCGGCCGCGATACAGATAGATGTGGGTTGCCGCCGTCAGACCGAGCACGGGGAGAGGCTCCGAAGCGTTTCAACGACGGTGCGGAGGGTGAAGGGATCGAATCCCCGATCCACCTCGATGGCGAAATTCTTGTCTGGATGAATTCGGATGCCGGAGCCGGTTTCGACCGCTCTTCCGGGAATCAGTTCCAGAAAACCTCCTGTGCAAGGTTCTTGTTCCCGGAGTCGGCGGCGCCAGGCATGAAACTGATGCCGATTGATCTGCTTTTCACGGCAAAATGTGGTGATGTTCAAGCCACTTGCTGCCTGGTCTTCGATGATGGTGCGCCAATGGGCTCGTCGTTCCGCTCTGATCATCATATTTTGCCTCCCAGAAAGAAATTTTTCTTTGTGGGAGGCTATAGCTCAGGGAATGACGGATGTGAAGATGGGTACATCAGACGCTTACCTGCCATCCGCTCTTATTCATGCCGTAGGGCCACGATGGGGTCGAGGCGGGCGGCCTTGAGGGCGGGGAAATAGCCGAAGATCACTCCGACGGCCGCCGAAAAGAGGAAGGCGACAATGACGATGCCCGCATTGAAGACGAAGGGGACATTCAGCAGACCGGACAGCCAGAGGGAACCGGCCAGGGCCAGGACGATGCCGAGAAGACCGCCGAAGGAGGAGAGAACGACCGCCTCCACGAGGAACTGCATCAGCACCTCCCGTTCCAGGGCACCGATCGCGAGGCGGATGCCGATTTCATGGGTCCGCTCGGTGACCGAAACGAGCATGATGTTCATGATGCCGATTCCCCCGACAAGCAGACTGACCGCCGCCACGGCACTCAGCAGGGCCGTAAGCATCTGCGTGGTCCCTGTCAGCATCTTGGTGATCTCCTTCATGTCCATCACGTTGAAATTGTCCTCTTCATCGGCGGCAAGGTGGCGACGTTCGCGCATCAGTTTCCCAATGTCCTGCTGGACCTTTTCCGTCGACGCGCCATCCTGCACGGAAACCTGGATGAGGCTGACGTTCTGGCTGCCGGTGACGCGCCGCTGCAGGGTGCGCAGTGGTATGACCACCAGATCGTCCTGATCTTGCCCCATTGTGCTCTGGCCTTTGGTTTCCAGGAGGCCGATGATCTTGCAGGAAAGTTTCTGCAGGCGGATTTTTGCCCCCACCGGGTCCTGATTGCCGAAGAGCTTTTTGCGGACCGTTTCCCCCAGGACGCAGACCGCAGCCCCGGAGCGAAGTTCCGTTTCACTGAAGGTTCTACCCGTCCGAACGGACCGGTTGGTCACCTTGAAATAAGAATTGTCCGTTCCGGTGACGTTCGTGGACCAGTTTTCGTTGCCGGAGACGGCCTGGAGGCTCTGGGACGAAACGGGGGCCACGGCGGCAATGGAGCGGATGTCCCTGGTGATCGCCTCGGCGTCGCTCACCTTGAAGGGAACCGTGTCGGAAGACTGACCGGGTCCCAGTCTTTTGCCCGGCGTCACCATGAGCAGGTTGCTGCCCAGGCTGGAGATCTGCTGTGAGACCTGAGCGGTTGCGCCACCACCGATGGTCACCATGGTGATGACGGCGGCCACGCCGATGACGATTCCCAGAATGGTCAGAAAGGAACGTAGGACATTTCGCCGAATTTCCCGAAAGGCAAGCAGAATGGAATTTCCCAACATCAGTTTTTCCTCCCGTTGTTCCTGTCCGATGCAACCAGACCGTCCAGGAAGGAAATGACCCGCTTCGCGTAGGCGGCCATGTCCGATTCATGCGTCACCATGATGATCGTAATCCCCGATTCCCGGTTTAAAAGGGTGAGCAGTTCCATGATCTCCCGGCTGCGTGCCGTATCGAGATTTCCCGTGGGCTCGTCGGCCAGCAGCACCTCCGGTCCGGTAACGATGGCCCGGGCAATGGCGACCCGCTGCTGCTGCCCTCCCGACAACTCACCGGGGGTATGCGTTTCCCAGCCCCTGAGCCCAACCGTTTCCAGGGCCTGCGAAGCGAGCCTCCGCCTTTCGCCTGTCGGGGTGCCGCGATAGATGAGCGGCAACTCAACATTTTCGAGCGCCGAGGTGCGGTTCAGAAGGTTGAAGCCCTGAAAGACAAAACCCTGATAGTGGCGCCGCAGGAGGGCGCGTGAATTCCGGTTCAATTCCCCGACTTCAACCCCTTTGAAGAGATAGCTCCCCGCCGTGGGCGTATCGAGGCAACCCAGGATATTCATGCAGGTGGACTTGCCTGATCCGCTCGGTCCCATGACGGCGACGAATTCTCCCGCGTCAATGCGGAGATCAATACCGCGAAGGGCCTCTACCGCCGCCTGTCCCTGTCCAAAGATCTTGGTCACCCCGCGGAGAACAATCACGGGCTGTCCTGATGCGTCGCTCATTTTTCCCCCTTCACGGAATCGATCACCACGGCGGTTCCGGGTTTCAGGTCGTTCTTCAGCACTTCCGTCATGACGCCGTCGGTGGCGCCGACGGTGACGGAAATCGCCTGAAGTTGTCCATCCTTTAAGATCCAGACATTCTGTTGTTTTTTATCGGCGGCGGCCTCGTGCGACGTGGACGAAGAACGGGGCGGGCGCGGCAGCAGCATGCTCACCAGTCCCCCGGAGGATTTCTTCTCCTGCTCCACCGGCGGCGTAAAGCGGAGGGCCGCGCTGGGCAACAGAATAGCATTCTCCACACTGTTGACCGTGATGCTCGCCGTAGCCGTCATGCCGGGGCGCAGGGACAGATCCGAATTGTCCACCTTGAGGACGGTTGTATAGGTCACAACGCCTTCCGTAGTCGTGGAACCATAGCGGGCTTGAACAACCCGCGCCGAAAAGGTGCGGTCCGGCCAGGCATCGACGGTAAAGGTGGCTTCCTGTCCTTCCCGGATCTTTCCCACATCGGCCTCGTCCACATTCACCTGCAGTTCCATCTGGGCCAGATCTTCGGCGAGCTTGAACAGCACGGGGGTGGTCATGGAGGCGGCGACCGTCTGACCGGGCTCCACACTGCGGGTCAGGACAATGCCGTTAATGGGAGAACGGATCGTCGATTTGGACAGGTCCGTTTCGCTGGCGGAGAGCGTGGCTTGGGCCTGGGCAACAGCAGCGCGGCAGTTGGCGGCATTGGCCTGGGCCCTGGTAAAGGCCGCTTCGGCGGCATCCATTTCCGTCTGCGAGGGAACCTTGCCCTTGCTGAGTTCCCATACCCGTTTGTACTGAGCCAGTTTCGCCCGGGTTTCCGCAACGGTGGCGTCCGCCTGAAGGACTTTCGCCTTCTCCGCCTCCAGGGCGGCCCGGTACTGGGTGATCGTCGCCGCCAGCTTCGAGGTATCCAGCCGGGCGAGAATCTGGCCGACCTTCACCCGGTCGTTGTAGTCAACCTCCACCGTCTTGATCGTGCCGGACAACTCACTGCCCACCTCTAAGGAGTTGGTGGGCTGCAGGGTGCCCGTGGCCGTGACGACTACCGTGAGATTTCCGCGCTTTACCTCCTGGGTTTCATAGCGTACCGCCCCGGACGTATCTCTTCCCTTCCAGAAGATAACGACGGCAACAGCTGTCACCAGTACAAGTGCCAGGAGAGGAATCCGCCATTTTTTCCAGTTGGAAAAGCGGCCCGGCGATGGTTCAATCTCGAGTGTCCGGGTAATTTCAGTGGTTTCATCGGTTGTGTCGGGTTTCTCTTTCATTTCTTCTTTTCCTTGCATGATGCTGTTATTTTTCATTGGGGGCAGCCAGGGAGGTCCATCCGCCACCCAGGGCCTTGTAGAGCCGGATCAGATTGGAGATAACCGTTCCGTCGCTCTGGGCCAGTTCATCCTGGAAGTTCAAAAGTGAGCGCTGTGCCTCAAGAACGCTGTCGAAATCCGCCAGGCCGGTCTGGTACTTGTACCCGGCCTGTTCCGCCGCCTTTCGGGCCGCCTGGACCGCGGCCTGTAACGCCTGCCGGCGCTGCTCCTCTTCGGCATAGGCAGTAAGGGCATTTTCCACTTCCTTGAGGGAGTTCAGAACCGCTGTTTCATAAGCCATCAGGTACTGCTCCTGGAGGGCGTTCTGAACCTCGATGTTCTGGCGGATCGCACCGGCATCGAAGATCCGCCAGGTGACCCCGATCCCGCCGCTGCCGGTTTTGCTCCCCGAGGAAAAGAGTTTGCTGGAAGAAAGGGCCTCCAGACCGATGGAGCCGCTCAAGGTCAATTTGGGATAGAGTTCCGCCTTGGCCACACCGATCCGTGCAGTCTGAGCCGCCAACTGGCGTTCGGCCCGGCGCACATCGGGACGCTGCCGCAGGACATCTGCGGGGACGCCGACTGCAACGGACGGAGATACGGCCGGAGTGGGTTTGCGCTCCTCAAGCTCTCCATGGATCTTTCCCGGCTGTTCACCCAGCAGCACGGCCAGGTTGTTTTTGGCCTCCTCAAGCCCCGTCCGCAGGGTGGGTATCTGCGAGCGGGTGCTTTCCAGATTGTAACGGGCCTGCTGAACGGCGAGGTCGTCGCTTAAGCCGGCCTGCTGCCGCCAAGAGGTCAAGTCAAAGGTTTCACTCTGGGTTGCCAGATTGATTTCCGCCACACTCAGCCGGGCCTGGTAGGTGCGGACATCCACATAATTGAGCGCCACTTCGGCCAGCAGGGAAACCAGGACGTCGTGCAGATCCTCTTGGCTGGCCTGCAGATCGGCATCAGCCGCCTCCACGGAGCGTCGGACACCGCCGAAGAGATCCAGCTCCCACCCGGCATCGAGACCCGCCACGTAAAAGTTGCTGGTCTTACCGGCACCCGTTTCTTCGCTGCTGCGGCTCCGGGTGGCGGAACCAGAGGCATCCACCGTCGGAAACAGTCCGGCCCGAGTGATTCCTCGATTTGCCCGCGCCTCGCGGACCCGCGCCTCGGCCTTCTTCATGTCACGGTTGCCCGCAACGGCACGCTTTATCAGGCTCGACAATTCCGGATCGTTCAGGGTCGTCCACCATTCGGCAAGAACTGCGGGATTTTCTTCTTTTGCGGTCAGGCCATCCTTCAGGGGGGTATGCCAGTTGCCCGACAGATCCGTTTTGGGGCGAACATAATCGGGTCCCACCGTGGCGCAACCCGCAAGGATCAGGACGATCCCCATCACCACGAAGAAGTTTGCGGCAATCCGCTTGCCGCCGGTTTTCACAGGGGAAAAATTCATGACCTGCGACCTCCGTTTTTGAGAGAGGTGGACGGTTTCCCCTTTTTCGAACCGTTGCCCTGTTCATCGAAGACTTTACGCAGGGACTGGATTCCGGCCAGAGAGAATTTTACGACATGATCCGCGTAGGCTTCCATGTCGTCGATTTCCGGAGGACCGTCTTTCCCGACATTCCTTGTTCCCGGTCCTCTTCCGGCCACGATGGGATTCATGCACTGACTGATGATGCTCAGTTCACAGAATTTTGCCTCCTGATCAGAAACCAGGGGGCCGAGAAGCTCACGAACGAGTCCTGCCGTCCTCTGCTGCAGGGGGCCGATCTCCTCGCGGAGAACTTCTTCCAGCAATCCAGTGGGATTGGCCATCTCCCGCTGCATGAACAGGAACTCACGATTGTTCTTGTCTGCTATTCGCTGCAGGATGGACGTCACCTGTCCTCGGAGCCGTTCCTCCGGCGGCGCATCGTCACTGACCCCGCCGGAGGGGGGATAAGCCTTGATGGATTCGGAAAAGGCATGCCGCCAGGATTCGATGTACAGGGCCTGTTTGCTGCCGAAGTGATAGTTCACCGCCGCGATGTTGGTCCCGGCTCGTTCGCAGATTTCCGCTATGGTGGTCTCCCGATAGCCCTTTTCCCCGAAGATTTCGCCGGCAGATATCAGGAGTTTCTGGCGGGTTCTTGCCGCGCCTTCTCTCGGAACTTTCATGATCTTCCTCTTGTGGTTTGAAATTCTATTGGCTATTTAAAATAATCATTTCAAATTGTCAATAGAAAAATTTAAAAATAAGGGTTTTCCTGATTGTAATGATATTAAGATTGATTTATAAAATATTTTCGCCCCTCCTTGAGGGCGTCTTGGTTTATTTCCTGCAACTGGTAAACTGGGTGGAACGGTCGGCTGATCGTGAGGCGGACTCGAAATCACTGCTGAAAAAACAATAGGGATGATATGAGGAATATGGAAAAGGAAATTATGAACGAAGAGAGAAAAGCTCCATCAGGTGTTGAACTGTCAACTTTCCGGAGGAGGGGAGTGGCGGGGCAGATTGTGAACATCCTCTACATGCTCTTTAACGGGGCGTGCCTGAGTGTTTACGGCTACCAGGTCTATCTCTGGCTGACGCAGAGCGCCTGGAAAAAAATTCCCTCGCGTTTGCTCCTGTTCCCCGGTTCAGAGCATCCCTTTGCCAGCCATGCCGGGCTGACCTGGAGGATCTTCGAGTGGGTCCTCGATGTCGAGCTTGCCTATACGCTCTGCACAATTGCCATGATATTTTATGGTCTCAGGTGGCTGGCGGACAGGCGGGCTCAGTAAAATAAAGGCCACCTTCCTTTCGTGAGGGGTGGTTCGGTCCTTGGACAGATCGCAGGCCTTTTTCATGATCAAGATCAGCAATTCCTACAATAGATTCTTTCCTTCCGTGCCGGGCTGCACAGACCCATGCCGGAGCTGGAGAATAGCGCACTTCTTAAGGATTTTTCTTCTCGTCATTCTGACTTTTTTCGCCTTCCGTCTTGATGGTCAAGCCCTTGTGGCCGATGAACTTCTCATCGTAGCCAGCAGCGCCGTTCCGGAAGGGGTTGGACTTGCCCGCTATTACATGGAGAAGCGAGCGGTGCCGTCAGCGAACCTCCTTATGGTCAAGACCTCCGTTAACGAACAGATAGGAAGAAACGAGTACGATCAGCAAATCGCCAATCCGGTGAGAAAATATCTGGAGAAAAACGATCCTGAAGGGAGGCGGTTCAAGTGTATCGTCCTCATGTACGGCATGCCCCTGCGGGTTCTTCCGCCGCCCTTGAGTCAGGTTGAGAGTTCTGATCTCAAGAAGCTTCAGGCGACTTTGAAGGAATGGACGGAAAAGGAAAATCCCGCCGATAAGAAGCCACCGGAAAAATCCAAAGAGTTCCAGGAAAAATCGGCTGAACTGAAGAAAAAGATTCAGGTCCTGACGAAGGCCCACTGGAGGGCCTCTGTCGACTCCGAGCTGGCCCTTGTCCGAGAAAAATCCTATGACCTGGAAGGATGGCTGCCCAACAGGTTTTTTGTCAGCTTCCGGGGCAAGACAATAAAGAATATGCCGCAATCAGCCATTCTGGTGAGTCGTCTGGATGGACCGACCCCTGCGATTGTCCGCCGCATCATCGATGACAGCCTTTATGCCGAAGAGCAGGGTCTGCCCGGCAAGGCCTATTTCGATACGCGATGGCCCGAAAAGATCCAGCCGAAGAAAGACCAGAAGTTGTCCGCCTATGAGCAGTATGACCAGGCCATCCACAACACGGCCAGGATCGTCGAGAAAAGCGGGAGACTTCCCGTCGTCGTCGATGACCGTCCGACACTCTTTCAACTTGGGGAAGCGCCGGGTGCCGCCCTTTACTGTGGCTGGTACAGCCTTGGGAAGTACATCGATGCCTTTACCTGGGTCAGGGGAGCGGTGGGATACCATGTGGCCAGTGCCGAGTGCACGACCCTGAAGAAGCCGGACAGTACGGTCTGGTGCAAGGTCATGCTCGAAAAGGGAGTCGCCGCGACGGTAGGCCCGGTTTCGGAGCCCTATCTTCAGTCCTTCCCTGTTCCCGAGGTCTTTTTCGGCTGCCTTCTCGACGGCAGAGTACCTCTTGCGGAATGCTACGGCCTGTCAAATCCCTTCTGGTCATGGCAACAGGTCCTTATCGGCGATCCCCTTTATCGTCCCTTCCTTAAACGCGGATTCCCGGCGAAGAGCTAGGAGGGAAAGTAGTGCGAACGCACCTTTCTCTCTCAGCCTTGGTTGTGATGATCGTTTGCTTTGATGGTCTTGATGCCGGTTTTCAGGTTCTCATGACTTCAATTTGCGAACCCTTCGGTGCCCCGGATTTCGATTGAAATGGCAAAGGGAGCCGCTCAAAAAGCTGCCCCCTTTGCAGTTCTGAAAATGTTCAGGCTTTATTTCCTAATTTGAAGCGGAGGAAACCGGCCAGCGAAAGGCCGGAAGCAAAGAGGAACGCCGCTCCCGGAAGGGGAACCGGCGTGGCCTGGTCCGCCCAGTTCACTGCATTGCTGAAGAGCTGACGGTAATCGGCATTCCCCAACTCGTTTTCCGCAATCAGGGTGGAGAAACTGATCACGCGGCCTGAGCCATAATCCCAACCCACAAGTCCGGAATAACCGGTATTGCTCCCCCCTCCATAACTGGAAGTATAGAAGGTATGGGTTCCTGCCTTTGCCGTTAATCGCGATTCCGTTCCCGACAGGTTGGTCAGGGCGAACGTATAAGATGTCATGGAAAGGTTGTAATTGATGACGGAATCCGTCTCGCTCTGGAAATAGATGGTTGGGGATGCGCCTGTGTAATAGCCGGAAGAGGTTGCCGGAATCGCCTCAGCAAGCGTTGAAAATCTTCCTTGCCCCATGATCCAGAGAGTCCATTCAGAGGTAACCAGCCCCCCGCCGGCGCTTACGAAATTCTTCAAGGCCAGCTGGCCATCATTCGGCATGTCGCTGCCCCAACTGTAATTGGGCATCAGGAGGACAACATCATACCCAACCAGAGACGCTGAGTTGTTAAAACTGGAGTAAACATCCCCGATCGTGACCGAATGGCCGAAACCGGTCAGGACATCTGTAACCCTTGTGTTTTCAGCAGAATTCCCGGCACCGATCACATAAACCGACGCGGCGCCCGCTTCCATGGCCGACAAGCCAAGCAGGAGCATCAAGATTGCGATAAACACCCTTTTAAAAGACTTGGAAAACATGGTATGCCTCCTTTCCATTTAAAAACAATTTGGGAAATAATACAGGACGTTGCTAACTTATTCAATCGGGGATACCCTGATTTTTCTGCTTCTAAAATCCTTACGATAGAGCCAAAGGCTTTTTTGGAGAGTCTCTGATCGGCAGGCATATAATTTGATTGACATTCAAGTTTCTTTTATTTACTCTACAGCCCTATAAAAGTAGTGCCTTATCATACAATCAAGATGAAACGGGCCTCATCAGGCCCGCTTTTTTTTTAATATTTCAAAGACAGCAGAAAGGATTTCAGAAGCAGCGATGCACCAGAAAGAAATTGAACAGCGCCGAACCTTCGGCATTATCAGCCATCCGGACGCCGGAAAGACGACCTTGACGGAAAAACTGCTCCTCTTCGGGGGGGCGATCCAGTTGGCCGGGACGGTCAAGGCCCGCAAAGCCACCCGTCACGCCACCAGCGACTGGATGGCCATCGAAAAGGAAAGGGGCATCTCCGTCACGACCTCGGTGATGAAGTTTCATTACCGGGATTTTGAAATCAACCTCCTCGACACACCGGGGCACCAGGACTTCTCCGAAGACACCTACCGGGTTCTCACCGCCGTGGACAGCGCGGTCATGGTCATTGACGGGGCCAAAGGCGTGGAGCCCCAGACGGAAAAACTCATGGAGATCTGCCTGCTCCGCAATACCCCGGTGATTACCTTCATCAACAAGCTGGACCGGGACGTTCTGTCGCCCCTGGACCTCTTGGCCGATATCGAAAAGAAACTGCAGATCGAGTGCGTCCCCATGTCCTGGCCCATCGGGATGGGCAAAAGTTTCCGGGGCGTCTACAACCTCTATCGCAAGGAACTGCAACTCTTTACGCCGGGGGCAAAAACCCGGAGCGGGGAGGTCTTTGTCATCCGGGATCTCGATGATCCGGAACTGGACAAACGGCTAGGATCCCAGGCTGCCGAACTGCGAGAGGACATCGACCTGATGGAAGGAGCGGCCAATCCCTTTGTCTATGAGCATTTCCTCAAGGCAAACCAGACGCCGGTTTTCTTCGGCAGCGCCATCAACAACTTCGGTGTGCGGGAACTCCTGGATGCCATCGTGGAACTGGCCCCCAGCCCCCGTCCCCGCCTGGCGACCACCCGTGAGGTCTTGCCCTCCGAGGAGCAGTTTTCCGGTTTTGCCTTCAAGATTCAGGCGAACATGGACACAGCCCACCGCGACCGTATCGCCTTCGTCCGGATATGTTCCGGAAAGTTCACCCGGGGAATGAAGGTCCGCCACAATCGGCTGGGTAAAGAGGTGACACTGGCCAATGCAACCATCTTCATGGCACAGGATCGCGCTTCTGTGGAGGAGGCCTATCCAGGAGACATCATCGGCATTCACAACCATGGAACCATCCGGATCGGCGATACCTTCTCCGAAGGGGAGGAACTGAAATTCATGGGCATTCCCAACTTCGCGCCGGAACATTTCTGCCGGGTCCGGCTGAAGAACCCCCTGAAGATCAAACAGCTTCAAAAGGGACTCACCCAGCTTTCGGAGGAGGGCATCGTTCAGGTTTTCCGTCCCCTGACGAACAATGACTACATCCTGGGCGTGGTGGGCGTTCTGCAGTTTGACGTGACCATGGCCCGCCTCTTGAGCGAATACAGCGTCGAAGCGGATTATGAGCCGGCGGATTACGCCGCCGCCCGCTGGGTCACCTGTGCGGATCGGGAAAAGCTGGCAGTCTTCGAAAAAAAATACCGGAACAATCTTGCTCTCGATTCCGAAGGAAATCTGATATACTTGGCTATGAGTGTGTGGCGCCTCTCCAACACCATGGAGGAATGGCCCGACATCACGATGCACAAGACGATGGAGCACAGCCAGCGCCTCAGTTAATGCGGCTGGAGAGGAAGGAACAAAGAATGACGGACAAAGCCTTTCAGGATTTCTACCCCGATGAGTTCGCCCATTGTTACGGATGCGGGCGACTGAATGAAGCGGGATTGCAGATCAAGAGTTACTGGGACGGAGAAGAAAGTGTCTGCCGTTATACGCCGGAACCCTTTTTTACCGGCGGTTTTCCGGGATATTTCTATGGAGGTCTCATCTCTTCACTGATCGACTGTCACAGCGCCGCAACGGCGTCGGCGGCAAAATTGCGTGCCGAAGGCTTCGCTCTGGGCGACAAACCCCTCTCCCGCTTTGTCACGGCATCCCTGAAGATTGATTTTCTCAAACCCACACCGATGGGCAAGATCATCGACCTGAGATCAAAGATCCTGGAAATTAAAAGCAGGAAGATCATTGTCAGCACCATTTTATCCGCGGAAGACGAGATCCGCGCCAGAGGCGAGGCCATCATGGTGCAGCTTCCGGAAATCAGATGACCCTGACGGCATCCACAAGATTCCCTATCTCCGTCCATTGAAGAAAACAGGACCATTTTTTTCAGGATCGAACGGCTGTACTCCATGCAGTGAGAGGTGTGGACGCATGTTTGCATCCATATCCACTCAGTCCGGAAGCATATAAGCAATTCCGTCTCTCTTATTCACCATCCTTAAGTTACATCCCCCCTGTATACAAGCAGCTCCTTATTGTTGTATCACGAGGCCGTGATGCGAGAAACTTACGCTAAAAAAGACGCAAGTAATTATGGCGACTTCCTGAATGACGTGGTAGAAAAGAATGATCGAGATCCAGAGGATGACCATACGTAATGCCTGCAAAGCAAGAGACGCCATTTCTGAATGGATACCACCGAACCATCAATTATCTGCGTCTTTCTGTCACAGACCGCTGCAATCTGAGATGTGTCTACTGCATGCCCGAAGAGGGGATATCCTTTCTGCCCCACAGGGAAATTTTGACCTATGAAGAAATGCTCCGTCTCGTTAAGCTTTGCGTCGCGAATGGAATCCGGAAAATCAGGCTGACCGGCGGAGAACCTCTCGTGCGCAGGGGCATTATCGGTTTTATTGAAAAGCTGAACAAGATCGAAAAGCTGAAAGAAATCACCCTGACCACCAACGGCGTCTTCCTGAAAGAATTCGCCCGTGATCTCCGGAAGTACGGTATCTGCCGGATCAATGTGAGCATGGATACCCTGAAACCTGAGAAATTCAACGAAATAACCCGGCGACCCCTCTTCGAACGGGTATGGGAGGGAATTGAAGAGGCCGAATCCGTTGGAATGGCCCCCATCAAACTCAATGTGGTCGCCATGAAGGGCTTCAATGATGATGAGATCCTGGATTTCGCCCGCCTGACCTACCGAAAACCCTATCATGTGCGTTTCATTGAAATGATGCCCATCGGGGCCGCCGATGCCCGGATGAAAGGGTTTCTTTCCAGCCAGGAGATTCTGGAACGGATTTCATCCCTGGGTCCTCTCCACCGTCTGGAATCCGAAATGATGGCCGGCCCGGCAGAAATGTACGCCCTGGAAGGCGCCAAGGGAAAGATCGGGGTTATCGGCGCCTTGAGCCACCACTTCTGCGCGACCTGCAATCGGCTCCGCTTGACCGCGGACGGACAGCTGCGGGGATGCCTGTTTTCAGACAAGGAAACAGACCTCAAAACCCCTTTAAGGGAAGGAAAAGACGACGGCTATTTATCCGATCTTATTCGGGAGACGATTTTAAATAAGCCCAAGGGTCACAATCTGGACTTGAACAATCCCCGCAAATGCGTTCGCCCGATGAGCCGCATCGGTGGGTAGAAAAGGATCAAGCAGAGACAGGAGGCGTTTTTAGATGGCGATTTATTCATACGGTGACCGGGTGCCCAGAATCGGCAAGAATGTTTATGTCAGCGATTCCGCCCGGGTGATTGGAGATGTCGAAATTGGAGATGAGTGTTACATCGGACATGGCGTCATTTTACGAGGGGATTATGGCAGTATTCGGCTCGGCCCAGGCACTGCCATCGAAGAAAATGCCGTGGTTCACATCCGGCCTGACGGGCTGAGTGTCCTTGGGGAACGGGTGACGGTCGGCCATGGGGCGATCGTCCACGGCGACCGAATCGGAGATTTCGCCGTCATCGGCATGGGGGCGGTAATCAGCCTGCATGCGGTGATCGGGAAATGGGCCATTGTCGGTGAAGGTGCGGTGATTCCCATGGACACCAAGATTCCTGAGGAAAAAATCGTCGGGGGCGTGCCGGGGAAGGTGATCGGCGACGTCCTTCCCCGACATAAGGAATTCTGGACATGGGGCAAACAGCTCTACGTAGATCTCGCCAAGGCCTATCCGGAAAAATTCAAACGTCTGGATTAAGATAAGAAAGTTGATTTCACTTTTATTTTTTCTTTTGAGGTTATTCTTATGGAACTGGATGATCGAATTTACCGTTTTTTTGAGGACAGAGCCCGGGCTGTTCTTGTTGAAACTGTGACCCTGGGGCTCGGTTATTCGGCCGTGACCACCTCTGACGGGGGGATCGGCATCGCCTATACCTATTTTCTCACCAAGGGAAGCTGCACCTTCATCGGCAAATACTATGATTTCGAGGGAAAACCCGCCCTGGAGCTTCTGGAGAAAATCAAGAGTCCTCATCCCCTCGAAAAGACCATGGCCCTCGCCCTTGTGAATGCCCTCAATTATTCCTATGCCCTTTCCCTGCCGGAGGATAAGGATAACTCGTTTCTTTTGGAAAGCTTTCAGATCAGGGAGAAAACGAGGGTCGCCATGGTCGGTGACTTCGCCCCTGTGGCCAGGATTCTGAGAGATAGGGGCGCTCTTCTGGAGGTCATCGATATCGCCAGGAACATCGGGAACAAGGATGATTTTTACGACAAGCTCACAAACTGGGCTCAGGTGATGATTCTTACCTCGACTTCGATTTTAAACAATTCGACGGAAGAAATTTTCCAATATACCGGCAAAGGGGTAAAAGCCGTTCTGCTTGGTCCCAGTACGCCCATGATCGGAGAAGTCTTTTCGCACCTGCCGGTGCACATGCTGGCCGGCACGGTGCCGATTGACAAGGACCGGGTGCTCAAAGCCGTCCGTCATGGCGTGGGAACAAGGATCATCCAGAGGTTCAGCCGGAAATCCTATCTGTCTTTGTCATAGAGGCTCATTGGCCTGATTCGCAGATAACTTTTCAACTTCATCAAGAACACAGGCCGTGGGCGGCAGGACGAGATGGCTAAGGCAGGGTAAATTTCCAGGAACAGAACCAGCCCTCGGGATGCGGATCGGGGGGACAGGCGAGGCATTCCGTAACAATGGCGGGATCAATAGTCCGGGCAAAGGTTGCGTATTCAATGATGCCGCCCGACTTGCAGGGATAGTCCTCCAAGCCCTTGCGGTTCCGGATTTCCTGTACCCGGCAATGGCTCATCCGGTAAATGAGCGTCCGCTCATCGGGTCGTTCAAAGACATGCTCATTGATGTTCGTATAGAGGCGATGTTTCAACGCCTCTTCCAGGGCATCCAGGCCTCCACTTTCCGGAAGGTCGATCAGGGTTTTGATGTGGAAGGCCTCCAGGGGGGAAAATCGGCTCCAGCAGATGTCGGTGCATCTTTTGGCCGTAAACATATCGAAATTTTTTTCCACACTCTGAAACCAGACCCCGTCGGCAGCCAGCCAGTTGATGGAAAGGGCCGCGAGAATTTCCTGCAGCTCCTCCTCGGATTTCTCCTTCAGCCGGCTTGGGATTCCCCGGGAATCGACTTCGAATCCCAACATCCGCCCCATGCGCTTCATCAAAATGGGAAAGGCGGTCTGCCAGGTCTCTTCTTCCAACTCCATGGCGGTCTGTAACCCAAGCTGATATTCAACCTCCTTGAACCATAAGCCATAGTGAAGGAGGGTAAGTCTCAATCCGTCAACAATCTGCGAAATCATCCTTTCTTTCCGGTCCATTGCGTCTTTCCCTTCCATAAAAAATCTCTGTCCTTTCCTTAATGTCGTTCTTTTAAAACAAGGGTTGCATCCTCGCAATCATATTTTCTGTCCTTTTTTCGTTCAATATTGTAATTTGTTTACATTGCTGAATATTATTGGAAAAGTCCTTTACCGCTTTCCGTATGCTTTGTTTTATGTGGCATAGAGCTTTAAAGCAAAGGTGGGCCGGACACACCATGCGGGGCTGTAAAAACCGGGAATTCAGACAGAGGATGTCTTGCGATGGATGAGCGGAGCATTCAAGAGGCGATCAAGGTCGTCCTGGATCCTGAACTGAAGAAGAGTCTCCTGGACTTGGGAATGATCCGGGATGTGTTCGTGGAAAAGGGGCAGGTTTGTCTGACCCTGGCGCTCACCACGACAAAGTGCCCCAAGAAGGATGCCATCGTGGAGGAGATCAAGCGGGTGCTCACAAACCTGCCGGAGGTAACCGGGGTAAATGTTAAGTTGTCGACGTTGAACAGGGAAGAACTGGCGCAATTGTTTCCGAAACATCCTCTGGTCGGTTTGGAGAAAGTGCGCCATGTATTGGCTGTTGCAAGCGGCAAAGGCGGGGTAGGGAAGACAACCATTGCGGTAAACGTTGCCCTGGCCCTGGCCCAAAAGGGCCATCGGATCGGCCTTCTCGATGCAGATGTTTATGGGCCAAGCATTCCGGTCATGCTGGCCGTGGAGGATTCACCGGAAGAGGAAAACGAGGCGATCATCCCCACAGAAAAATTCGGTATCCGGATCATGTCGTTGGGCATGATCACAAAAAAAGGTCAGCCCGTTGTTTGGAGAGGGCCGCTCGTTTCCAAAGCAATCAAGCAATTGCTGGGGCAGGTCATGTGGGGCGAACTGGATTATCTGGTGGTGGACCTCCCGCCTGGAACGGGAGATCCTTCCATTACGATCGCGCAATCCATTCCCGATGCTGCCGTTCTCATGGTGACAACGCCCCAGGAGGTTGCCTTGGCCGATGTCCGCAGGGCCATTGATCTGTTCAAAAAATTCGAGATGAGCATCATCGGTCTGGTGGAGAACATGTCCTATTTCTTCTCGAATTCATCCGATCGACCGATAGCGATTTTCGGCGAGGGTGGAGGGGAAAAATTAAGTAAAGAGTACGGGCTGCCTTTGCTCGGCAAGGTTCCCATCGATCTGGAACTCGGAAGAGGTGGCGATTCGGGCGTTCCTCTGATGATCTCTTCGCCTGATTCCGAAACCGGTCGTATCTTCAGCGGAATCGCGGAACAAATCCTGTCTGCTGGAGGATAAAGGGAGGGATCGAGCCTTTTCGATCAGGTTGTCTCCGCATCCTGCCGGACTTCTGGAAAAACAGGCAGAGGGGAATGCCGGCGGTCAACCGCACGGTCTATATTGTCAATTCCGAAGGCCGCTTTCTTCTCACCGCCATTCGGGTGATGGATTATGGACGCCCGTTACCGTGCACGGCGACGTTGCGAAAACTCAATTCCCCAGCGGATGAAGGCCAATACCCCGAGGAAGGACAGTGACAGTGAGCTCCAGACCAGAGCCTCGAAGGCCAACAGATAATGCTGGGCCGGATCGAGAGCGAGTCGTATCAGAATAAAACCTACAACAAACAGGGGAATCAGCGCCGCCATCCTCCATCTCCCTTTCCAGCGGCGCAGAGCAACGATCTCTGCGATCAAAAAACCAAGGAAAAGTGTGAAAACAAGATCCATTAACATGGCGAATCTTCTTTCTTATCCAATAGCCGGCAGACCTCTTGATGAGCCAGTGCAGCCATCCAAAAGGGCTTTTGCGATTCATCCTTCGTCATCTTTGAGAAACAACTGGTGATATTCAGGTTCCGTGAGATATTTCTTCAGCATTTTACCCGCTGTATCAAATATCTCCGCTAGATCTTCGTCGGTCATCCGTTTCAGAATCGTATTCATCAGAGAGTCATCTGAAAATTTCTGCAGATACAGTTGCACCGTATTCTCATCGGTCTGCCTGTCCAGGCCATACCCCACAAAACCATCGTAGGTTTCCACAAATTCATGGGAGTGCTTTGCCATAAAGATAGCCCCGTTGTCTTTATTCTTTGCTCTGGCCAATAAACCAAATTCGGCGGAAGATAGCAATATCTAATGGACAAATTCTGTCGCCTGGTCAGCGAGGACTCTTGTCTTCTGGCCAATGCAATTCTCGTGATTAAATTTATGATCAGCTCTGCTGTTTTTGTTTGACACGGAAGACATCCTGTGGCAGGATGTCTTTAAAATCATTAATTAATTCTAACAGTTATCAAAGTTGAACGTCTGCATCTCAACCGTTGGTCCTTTCCCGGCAGTATGGAAGCGGGGTTAAGGGGGCCGTGCTCCTTTTAACCGTCCAATCGCCATGCCGGGAATTCTGAGGTGATTTCATGCATCTTCCTTTACCGGCTCTCTTACTGCTCATTGGACTCTTTTCCGGAATCGTTGCCGGTCTCTTTGGGATCGGAGGAGGCGTGCTGATCGTTCCCGCCCTCATCTATCTGGCGGGATTTTCTACACATACCGCGATCGGTACGAGCCTTGCCATCCTGCTTCCCCCTGTGGGACTTGCCGCCGTCCTGGAGTATTACCGCCACGGACAGGTTAATCTGAAAGCCGCGCTCATTGTCGCCGCCGCTCTTTTTGTGGGAGGCTGGCTGGGGGCGATCCTCGCGAATCGCCTTCCGGCTCCCTATCTGAAACTGGCCTTCGGGATTTTTGTCATGGGGATGGGGATCTATCTTGTATTCGGGGCCGTTCGCCAACTTTCCTGAAGCAAAAAACCCGGCTAAGGCCCAAGGAGGCAGAAACATGACCCTGCAAGGAATCCGCAGTGCCCTGGGTTGGTGCACCTTGATGAATCTCTGTCTGCTGCTGGTTTGGTTCTCGGCCTTTACTCTGGCCCATGGCGAGATGTACTCCCTTCATGGGCGATGGTTTCACTTATCGGTTGAGACCTTCGATGCGATTCATTATACTGGCATGGCGCTGTTCAAAATCGGGATCTGGCTGTTCAACCTGACCCCTTGGCTGGCCTTGCACATTGCCGGCCGCAGAAGTTAAAACATATCCCTTTGAGGAGGACGAAAATGAAATACGGTACTACCTTGATCGCTGCTGCCTGTCTGGTTCTTGCCCTTGCCCTGCCGGCCTATTCTCTTGAGTTTACCGCGGACATGATCGTGAAGCACGGCAATTCAAAACAGACGGGCAATACGGCCATGAAGGGAGAAAAAATGCGGACTCAGATGACCGGACAGCCTTCCTACACGATCGTTCGTCCGGACAAGAGAGTCACCTGGATGGTCATGCCCGGCCAGCGTTCCTACATGGAGATGAAGTACGACCCCAATCAGGCCGTTCAGGCGGGAAATGCGCCAAAAGCCGAAGTTTCCAGAAAACTGATCGGTTCGGAGACGGTTAACGGCTATCCGGCAAAGAAATACGAGGTCACCGTCAAAACGGAAGGAAAAACGGAAAGGATCTTTCAGTGGATCGCCACAGGGTTTGAAATCCCGGTAAAGACCGCCGCAGTCGATGGCAGTTGGAGTACGGAATATCTCAATATCAAGAAAACCGCTGCCGACAGTCTCTTTGAAGTTCCCGCAGGCTATTCGAAGATGTCCATGCCGGCCATGCCGGGAATGCCGAAGATGCCCAGACGTTAACAAGGATCCCGCATGCGGTCTGGAAAACGCCCCGATCTTGAAAAGAAAGACCTGTTGAAAATGATCCTGGCCTGTCAGGAGAACGAATACTCCTTTCTGGAGAGCCTTTATCAGGATCTTCACCGTTTCCCGGAGCTTTCGGGAAAAGAAGAGGAAACGTCCCGCCGGATGGCGGCGGAGATGGAAGAGGCCGGATTCCGGACGACGTCGCACATTGGCGGTTACGGTGTGGTCGGAGTGCTGGAGAATGGTTCCGGTCCAGCCGTCATGATCCGGGCTGATCTTGATGCCCTGCCTGTCGAGGAAAAGACCGGCCTTCCTTATGCCAGCCGGGTCAGGACGCTCACGGAAGCAGGTTCGGAAGTCGGCGTCATGCATGCCTGCGGTCATGATATTCACATGACCGTTCTTGCCGGTACGGCACGTCTGCTGGGGCGATTCCGTCACGCCTGGCAGGGCTCCCTGATCCTGGTCGCCCAGCCGGCGGAAGAAAACGCCAGCGGCGCCGCGGCCATGATCGCCGATGGCCTCTTTTCCCGATTCCCCCGTCCCGACTTTGCCCTCGGACTCCATGTCCTTCCCGAACCGGCGGGAACTCTGTTCTATCATGAAGGATACTGGTTCGCCGGTTCGTCGACCGTGGAGTTGACTGTTTACGGAAAGGGGGGGCATGCCGCCCGTCCCCATGAAGCGATCGATCCCATCGTTCTGTCGGCCCAGATGATCCTGGCCTTTCAGACCCTGGTCAGCCGGGAAACCGATCCGGCGGAGACCGTGGTTCTGACCGTCTCCTCCATTCACGCCGGGGCAAGGGACAACATCATTCCGGAAAAGGCCTTTTTCCAGATCAGCATCCGGGCCTTGAGCCGTGAACAGCACGACCGGATGATCCGCTCACTCAAACGGACTGCGGACGGGATCGCCTGGGCGGCCGGACTTCCAGAGGACCGGTTCCCCCGGCTTTCTGTGCGGGGCTACACCCCGGCCCTTTACAATGACCCGAATCTTACCCGTAGAATTGTTCGCCGGTTCCACCGGACCTTTGGCCGTTCCAGGGTTCTTGAAATGCCGGTTTTGACCGTATCGGAGGATTTTGCCCATTTCGGGCTGACGGAACCGCGGATTCCCCTCTGCTTTTTCGGGCTGGGGATGGCGGATCCGCAGGGAAGCATGCCACCGCTTCACAGTCCCTATCTGGCCCCGGTCCCGAAACCGACGATCCAGACCGGAATCGCCGCCATGACGGCAGCCGTTCTGGAATTAATTTCCCTCCCGGAGCAAGCAGGATAACGGACAGCAAATCCAGGCGATGCAGAGATAGAGATTCGATTGAGGACAGAAAATATTTTTAATTTTATAAATCAGGAGGTGTCGAGATGCAGGTACTGGTGATGTATTTTTCCCGGACGGGACACACGAAGTTGCTGGCAGAGGCGATCGCCCAGGGCGTTGGGGAGGTGGATTCGGTTAACTGCCTGCTCAAGCCCATTGCCGAGGTTACCAAGGAAGACTTTGTCCGTTCTGATGGAATCATCGTCGGCTCCCCCGTTTATTTCGGCGGAATGGCCGGGGAGGTGAAGGCCCTGCTGGATTCCTTCGTCGGAGTGCGCCCGAAAATGGCCGATAAGGTCGGTGCCGCCTTTGCCACTTCGGGAGACCTTTCCGGCGGCAAGGAAACGACCTTGATCTCTCTCCTGCAGGCCCTTTTGATCTATGGGATGGTCATTGTGGGAGATCCCATGGATGCGACCGGGCATTACGGCGTTTCCTGCGTGGGTGAGCCGGATGCGGCAGCCAGGGCCAATGGGGCCAAACTGGGCAAACGGGTAGCCACCTTGGTCAAAAAACTGAAAGGATAGCTCAGGGCGCCTTCAGGCTCATGGCCATGCGCCGCAGGGCATCCTTAAAAAGGACATCCATCCGGGTTTCGGAAATGATCTTTTCCACAAAGCCAATCCCGAAACTCGGATGACGGATCACATCGCCGCGGGAATAGGACTCTTGAAGGGAATAGATCCGGACTTCCCCTTCATCCTTTAGATCCTCGATCTTCTGCGTCCATTCCTTGAGCACCGGTTTTACCTTTTCAGGCTTCGAGGAGGAGGGGGGCGTTGCCCTGTCCCTTGCACTCGTTCGTTTCAGGAGCGTAACACCGGATTGCTTTTCCGGCTTTGTTTCACGATACTTGTGTTCTGCACCGCAGGTTCTGCATTTGACCTTCTGGATGATTCCTCTCACTTCGAAGAGGACCACATGGGACAAGGTCAGTTTGCAGCGGAGACAGTAAGCATCAATCAGATCGCCAACGGAAGACATGAAAACTCCTCAAATCATTATTCCAGGGGGGGACCCGAGACGTAGAGAGGACAGAACCTGCCGTCTCCCTCTTTCAAAAGGGTTAAGATAAAACCGAAATACAATAACCACGAAGATATTTTTTCCCGAAACAAGAGAAAGTCGAGAATATCCGATGCAGGCGAAAAGCGGTATCTGATCCGGAAGTTGTTAAATCAGCTTCAATCCCCCAAAAGTGATGCGCTGCTTTATCACATCAGGACGGGCAAGGAAAACAATTTTTATTTGATGCGCCATAACCCTCGACACTTCCTGATAATGACAGGGTCAAACAAAGGCCGGAACAATACATCCCTCATCTTTTGCAGGCAATGACTGAGATCACGCCTATGGAAAGGTTAAAAGCGATTGACTTTCCCGATGGTTTTTACTAGTGTCTGCTGGCGTTTTTATCTTGAACATGATGGCCGTCCTTTATAGAATACATGCTTTTGGATTTCGGCTCGCGAAACAACTTTCTGACGATATCTTGACAATGATTTATAACCGTCCTGGGTCATCTTTGTTTCAGTCGCGCCGCTCTTGATACCGGATGTTACCTCATGAAATCAGCGGTCGTTCCCAAGAAACGGGAATTTATTCTGAGCCCTTCACGACCTTCGTATTTGAAAAGGCCTGCCTGCCGTCCCGTTTTATCCAGGACAACTCTTCTTCAAAAGAGAAAAAATGACAAAAATCTCGGATTATGAACGATTCGGTTTTGAAAAGAATCATTAGAGAATTGTTGAATAGAAATGCAATAATCTAAATTTTACTGCAGAAAGGAAGGTTTATGAGCCCTGAAGAAAGATTGCAGTCTGTCAGCCCGAGTGGTGAAATCTTTGCCCTGCCTCTACCGGAAGATTATCCCGGGGAATTTGAGCGATTGAAACAGGTAGTCCAGGCGCAACGCGACCTGGGTCGGGAAATCGTCGTTGTGATGGGCCTCGGTTTTGTCGGTGCGGTCATGGCCGGTGTCGTGGCCGATGCCGTCGACAAATCGACGGGCAAGTCGAACAAGTTCGTGATCGGCGTGCAGAGGCCATCAATGCGATCTTTCTGGAAGATCCCCTTGTTCAACCGGGGAATCTCTCCTGTCGAGGCGGAGGATCCGGAAGTTGTTCCGCTCATCCGCCGTTGTGTCAAAGAGAAGAAGACCCTGATCGCTACCTTCACGGAAGATGCCCTTTCCCTTGCCGATGTCGTTGTCGTGGATGTGCAGTGTGATTACTTCAAGGAGGACCTCGGGGATGTCCGAACGGGTCATGCGGAGATTGCCGCACTGGAAGAGAGTCTGCGGATCATCGGCGACAGGATTCAGCCGGAATGTATGGTCCTGATCGAAACGACGGTCCCCCCCGGCACCACGGAATACATTGCCTATCCCATCGTCAAGAAAGCCTTTGAAAGGCGTGGCCTTAATTCCGCTGAGCCCCTGCTGGCTCATTCCTTTGAACGGGTCATGCCCGGCAGGGAATACGTGGCCTCCATCCGCGATTTCTGGCGGGTCTGCAGCGGGGTGAACGATACGGCCCGGCAGCGGGTGACCCGATTCCTCTCGGATATTCTGAATGTAGAGAAATTCCCCTTGACCGTGCTGGACCGGCCCATCGAAAGCGAAACCTGCAAGATCGTGGAAAACTCTTTCCGGGCAACCCTCCTGGCCTTTCTGGATGAGTGGAGCATCTTTGCCGAACGTAACGGCGTGGATCTCATCAAGGTCATTCAGGCGATCAAGGTGCGTCCCACGCACTCGAACATGATCTTCCCGGGCCCCGGCATCGGCGGTTACTGCCTTCCCAAGGACGGCGGACTGGGCGTGTGGGCCTACCGAACCCTAATGGGGTTTGAGGATGATATTTTCAAACTGACGCCCATGGCCATCGACATCAACGACACCCGGGCGCTCCATGCCGCGGAACTGGTTCGCGACGCCCTGCGCAACATGGGAAAGATTGTGGCCGCTTCAAAAATCGCCGTTCTCGGCGCGTCCTATCGCGAGGATGTGGGCGATACCCGTTACAGCGGTTCGGAGATGCTCGTGCGCAAGCTGACGGAAATGGGTGGGGAGATTTCCGTCCATGATCCCTATGTCCAGCACTGGTGGGAGTTCGAAAAACAGGACACCTATCCCGCACCGGGCCATTCCTGGGCCAGGTTCTTCCGCAACCAGGAAAAACTGACGGAACTTCGCATTCAGCAGGATCTGGGAGAGGCGCTGAAGGGTGCGGACGCTGTGGTGCTGGCCGTCCGCCACCAGACTTACCTGGCTCTTTCACCGGATGACCTGTTGGAAAAAGTGGGCAAACCCTTTGCCGTGGTGGACTGCTTCGGCATCCTGGATGACAGCAGGATCTGCCGTTATCTTTCCCTCGGCTGTGAAGTCAAGGGATTGGGCCGCGGCCATATCAAACGGTTGAAGGATCAATTGAAAAATATCTGAAGAAAGTTTTACTCCGAATAGAATCGAAATCGTTATGAGCACCCAAACAGTTGAATTGTTCCGGAAGTTCCTGTATAAGCCCTGTTTGTGCTTTTTTGCCGATCCTTTCTTCAGTAACGGCATATAATTGGAGATTGGAGAAGAAGTGCTGAAATATATACCGAAAAGCCTTGTTTTGATGCCGGGGAAAATTTCGATTATGTAATCGAGGTGGCGGAGCTATATCCTGTAATCTTTAACTCTTTGAAAACATTTCAAGCGAAACGAAAAAAGGTATCTCATGGACTTCATTGATCTAGCTGCTCAACAGCAGCGAATCCGCAAAACATTGGAAGAAAAAGTACTTAGAGTCATGGATCACGGCCAGTACATCATGGGGCCGGAAATCAAGACACTGGAAGAGGAACTGGCTGCCTACACCGGTGTGAAGCATGCCATTTCCTGTTCTTCGGGGACAGATGCCCTCCTGATGGCCCTGATGGCTTACGGTGTCGGGCCGGGCGATGCGATTTTCACCACGCCCTTCACTTTCATCGCGACGGCGGAAGTGGTTGCTTTGCTGGGTGCCACGCCTGTTTTTGTGGATATCGATTCCCGGACATACAACATCGATCCGGAGAAACTGGAATTGGCCATTTCCGCGGTGAAAGAGAACAATCCGCAGCTTTACCCCCTGCCGAAAACCAAAAATTCGCAGCCGCTGACGCCCCGGGGGATTATCCCCGTGGATCTCTTCGGACTGCCGGCCGATTATGCCCGGATAAGGGCCATTGCCAGGGAGCATGGCCTGTTTGTCGTTGAGGATGCGGCTCAAGCCTTCGGTGCGGAGTACCACGGGAAAAAGGCCGGCTCGCTGGCCGATATTGCCAGTACCTCCTTCTTCCCGGCAAAGCCCCTGGGAGGGTACGGAGACGGCGGGATGTGCTTTACCGACAGTGACATCCTGGCGGATTCCATGATTTCCGTCCGGATCCACGGAAAGGGCAGCGACAAGTACGACAACATCCGGATCGGAATCAACGGCCGACTCGACACGCTTCAGGCGGCCATTCTCCTGGCCAAGTTTTCCCTCTTTCCCGAAGAAGTGACTCTCCGACAGGAGGTCGCCGAACGCTATTCGATTCTGCTGGCGGGAAATGCCTCGCTCGTGGTTCCCTATATTCCCGAGGGTTATCGTTCCGTCTGGGCGCAATATTCTCTCTTGGCCCGCGACGCCGCTCAAAGGTCCGCGATACAGGGCGCCCTTCAGAAGGAAGGGATTCCGACGGCGGTTTACTATCCGAAACCCCTGCATGTCCAGACCGCTTTTTCCGCCCTCGGTTACAAACCGGGCGATTTTTCCGTCAGCGACGACTGTGCGGAGCGGATCTTCAGCCTTCCCATGCATCCTTACCTGAAGGAAGACGACCAGAAAAGAATTGCCGCTGTAATCAACGGGATTTAGAGGAGGAGACTGGAAGGATGATGAAGAATATCGCCGTTGTGGGCGCCGGATATTGGGGAAAGAATCTGGTGCGGAACTTTTCGCAACTGGAGGTGCTCAAGACGGTCTGCGATGCGGAACCGCCCATTCGCGAGCAGATCTCGAAGGATTACCCGGATGTGGCTGTTACCGATGATTTCAGCTCTATCCTGGAAGATGCGGATATTCAGGGAGTGGTTATCGCCGCACCGGCGGCGCAGCACTTTCAGCTGGCCCGGGCCGCCCTCCTTGCGGGAAAGCATGTCTTTGTAGAGAAACCCCTGTCGCTGACCTACGAAGACGGCAATGCCCTGGTCCGGCTTGCGGCGGAGTGCGGCAGAATCCTTTTTGTGGGGCACATCCTGAACTACCACCCGGCGGTCATTCGCCTGAAGGCCATGGTCAATGAAGGGAGCATCGGGCGGTTACAGTACGTCTATTCCCGTCGGTTGAGTCTGGGAAAAATCCGCAGGGAGGAGAACATCCTCTGGTCCTTCGCGCCCCATGACATCTCCGTCATTCTGGGGCTTGTGGGGGAAGACCCCATTTATGTCGATTCGGTGGGAAGCAATTTCCTCCATGCCCGGATTGCCGATGTGACCTTGACCAATATGAAATTTCCCTCCGGAATCGGGGCGCATATCTTCGTGAGCTGGCTGAATCCTTTCAAGGAGCAGCGCCTGGTGGTCGTGGGCAGCGAAGGGATGCTGGTCTTTGATGATTCCCTTCCCGTTGAAGAAAAACTCGTCCTTTATCCCCATACGATCAACTGGAAGGATGGGGCGCCGGTACCGGTCAAAGCGGAGAGTCAGGCCGTTGATCTGTCTCCGGTGTGGGAAGAACCCTTAAAGGCGGAGTGTCGCGCCTTTCTGACGGCCATGGAGACGGGGCAGCCGCCGTTAACCTCGGGGGAAGAGGGGCTTCGGGTTCTCCGCATCCTGGAGGTCAGCCAGCGTTCCCTGGAAGAGAAGGAAAAAGCCGCCGACCAGATCTGGGTAACAGCAACACCCCAGTCCACACCCTCCTTCTTTGCCCACCCCTCTTCGGTAATCGATGACGGGGTTTCCATTGGCGAAGGAACGAAGATCTGGCATTTCTCCCATGTCATGAAAGGGGCAAGCATCGGCGAGAAATGCAACATCGGCCAGAATGTGGTGGTGTCGCCGGAGGTCAAAATCGGCAACGGCGTAAAAATACAGAACAATGTTTCCGTCTATGAGGGCGTCACCCTGGAAGATGACGTTTTCTGTGGACCTCCATGGTCTTTACGAATGTGTATAATCCCCGCTCCCCCATTGCCCGGATGAAGGAAGTCCGGCCGACGCGTATTCGAAAGGGGGCCAGCCTGGGGGCCAACTGTACGATTGTCTGTGGGAACACCGTGGGGCAGTACGCCTTTGTGGGAGCCGGTTCCGTGGTCAAGAAGGATGTGCCCGATTATGCCATGGTGGCAGGCAACCCGGCGAAGGTCAAGGGCTGGATGTGCATCTGCGGAAACCGGATTGATTTCCACGGCAGCAAAGGGCAATGCCGGGAGTGTGGAAAACCTTACCGGTTGAGCAAAGAGAAGGAAGAGGGAACCAGGCGCGTTTCGCCGGTGGAATAAAGGATGGTGAAGATCTTAACCATCGTCGGCGCCCGTCCGCAATTCATCAAGGCGGCCATGGTCAGCCGCGCGATTGTGGAACACAACCGCCTGGGAAAAGCTCCGACGTTTGTAGAAGAAATCCTTCATACCGGTCAGCACTACGATGCGGATATGAGCGACATCTTCTTCCGACAGATGGCAATTCCGGAACCGGTGGTCAATCTCCATGCGGGAACGGGCATGCATGGGGAGATGACGGGGCGGATGCTCACCCAGATCGAGCGGGAGATTGTGATCCGCAAACCAGACTGGGTCCTGGTGTACGGCGACACCAATTCGACCCTTGCCGGAGCATTGGCGGCAGCCAAGCTTCATGTGCCGGTGGCCCATGTGGAAGCCGGGCTCCGCTCCTTCAACAAGCGCATGCCGGAGGAAATCAACCGCATTCTGACGGATCATGTTTCTACCCTCCTGTTCTGCCCGACCCATGCCGCGATGGACAATCTGAAAAGGGAAGGCATTGTCCGCGGTGTTCACCATGTAGGCGATGTCATGTATGATGCGGCGCTGACCTTCGGAGAGATCGCCGGACGCGTCTCCACCATCCTGCGAGACCTCGACCTGGCGCCCCGTCAATACGCCCTGGCAACCGTCCACCGGGCCGAAAATACCGATGATCCACTGCGCCTGCAAAGCATTCTTTCCGCTTTTGCCGGAATCGACGAAGAGGTTGTTTTCCCGGTCCATCCCCGCACCCGGGCCAGGCTGAATCCCGATATTCTGCCATCCGGAATCCGCAATATCCGCTTTCTCGATCCCGTTTCCTTCCTCGACATGGTGCAACTGGAGAAGCATGCCCGCTGCATCCTCACCGATTCCGGCGGCGTGCAGAAAGAGGCGTACTTTCATGGGGTGCCCTGCATCACCCTGAGAGATGAGACCGAATGGGTCGAAACGGTCGAGGCGGGCTGGAACCAGGTGGTCGGTGCGGATGCCGAGAGAATCCTTGACGCAGCCCGTCAGGCCCATGCTGGCAAAATCATAGAAGAATATGGACAGGGAAACTCTGCTGCAGCCATTCTTCAACTCCTCTGCTGAGCGGTCTCTTCTCTCCGCAAGAACTTTGACCGTCTTTCCCATTTACGATTCTTCAGCCGATTGTGCCTTGGCTTTCATGAGGATGATCAGGTATCACCAAGTAAATCCTGTAAGGAATAGTCTTTTTCAACCAGCCATCTTGAAGCTTGTCTTCGGAATTGCGCAAAGGATCGATGCCGTATAACCTGCTAAAAATAAGAAGGGATGTCGTCGACTCTCTTGCCGGTATCTTCACCGCATTAACCTCCAGTTTTGTGAAAAAGGGTAGTTTCGCTCGAACCACCATGCTTCTCATGTCCGGCACCGCTTTATCACAGATCATACAGTTTGCGGTGGCTCCCATTCTGACAAGACTCTATGAGCCTGCGGCATTTGGTTATTATGCCACGTACGCGGCCGTGGTAGCGATTGGCGGGGGGCTGATTACGGCGAAATACGATCTTGCCCTGGTATTGCCCGGAGAGGAAAATCAAGCGGCAGATCTGCTCAGGATCGCGGTCGGCATCGTGTTTTTTTTCAGCGTGGTCAGTCTCGTCTTTGTGCAATGCGGAAAACAGTATGTCGCCTCATGGATGGGGATGCAGGATAACCCTTACATCGTGTTATTCATTCCGGCAGGGTTGCTGCTTCTCGGCCTTTATGAGCTGTACAGAAACTGGGGGATCAGAAACAGGGAATTTCGGAGAATCACGATTTCTTCCGTCTTTCATGTCGGATTCACTGCCGCGGTTCAGATTTTTCTTGCCTTCTTTTCAGGCATCGGAGTGATGGGGCTTATTTTTGGACAAATCGCCGGTCAAATGCTGGCTCTTGTTGTTCTGTTGCCGAAACAGTGGAGGAAAGACTTTCGTTCGAAGAATATAAATCTGCGGAATATGCTCGGAATGGCCAAGCGCTACAAGGATTTCCCGCAATACATGCTTCTGGCCGGTTTGTTGAACAGAACAACGCCTTATATTCCGATCTTTGTCTTCGGTTGGTACTTCCCTCCTGCCGTTGTTGGATTCTATGCCTTGTCGCAGCGAGTCATCAAGGCGCCAATGAGCCTGATCGGTTCGAACATCTCTACCACCTTCGTGAGAAAGGCCCAGGATTTGGCCACCAGGGATATTGCCGAATTGAGGAAGAAAACCTTTCAGATGAGTGCCTGCATGATTATTGTTGGTTTGATACCGGCCCTCATTCTCTATCTCTTTGCGCCTCAGCTTTTTGTCATTATCTTCGGTAACAAGTGGGAGATCGCAGGCCGTTATACGGCGGTGATGTCTTTCTATCTCCTTCTTCAGTTCGCCTTCACCCCCTTGGCTATCATATTTCGCATTCTGGAAAAGCAGCGGATCTATACCTTGTGGGAGTGGATAAGGTTTCTCCTCTGTGCTTTCGCCACGGTCACAGGGGGCATATTCCTGAATCCCCTCGGGGCGGTAACGCTCTTCTCTTACAGTATGTCACTCTCCTATGTTGTGCTCGCCGTCATGACCTATTACATCTTTCAATCCTCCACGAGACTGGAGAAAAGGGCCGTCCGGGCACGCGCATGAATAAAACTGAACTGAAACGACTCATTGAAGCGTCCCTCAACGCGGTTGACCGGAACGCCCGGGAGAACGAGTACAAGGGCTTCGATAAGTATTCGCTGCACAATGCGGTCACTCTGGAAGGTTCCGGTATTGTTCCCCGCCTGTCGAAACGGTCCTACAATTTCGCGAGCAATTACTTTCCGGGAATCCTGCTGAAGATCCTGGCTCCCCCCAAGTTGATCCATGCCAAGGCGATGGGGCTTTTTGCCGATGCCTACCTGGACATGTACCGGGTGACGGGCAGTGAGAACTATAAGTTACAAGCCCATAACTGCATGGAGTGGCTCTTGAGAAACCGTTCGCCGGAGTATCCGGAGTATTGCTGGGGAGTGCCCTTTGATTGGAACAGCAAGGGTAAGAAGGTTCCTGCCAATACTCCCATTGCTTCCGTTTCTTCCATCTGCGTTGATCCCTTCTGGCGCTGGGAAACTCTCTTTCAGGACCATGTTTACCGGGAGATACCGATGAAAACCTGTGCCGCCCTGCTGAAAAGCCTTTACCGGCATACGGATCTTCCGGATAGTGTTGCCTGCTACGGTTATACGGCGAAGGATCAACTGCGGGTTTTAAACGGGAACCTTTTTCTCGCGGAAAAACTCTTCCTTCTGGGGAAGTTCTGGGATTGGCAGGAAGGTCTGGAAGAAGGCAGGAAAATTGTCGCCTACTGTCTCGGGAACATGAACAGCGACGGCACCTTCCCTTACCAGGGGCGTGAGGCGGGGTCTGCAGGGAAGGCCGTGGATGCCTATCACAATGGATTCATCCTGAGGAGCCTCTTTCGAATCAACAGCCTCTATCCTTCCGAAGAGCTGTATAAAGCCCTACGTTCCGGGCTGGACGCCTATCTGAAATGCTTTGTGGGGCCAAAGGGAGAAACATGGGTTCAACCCGGTAGAACGATGGTTGATATTCACGGGTGTGCCGAGACCATTCTCTGCCTTGGACGTCTGACGACCCTGTTCCCTGACTGTGAGGAGGCATGGACGAGGTCTATTCGATGGGCGATAGAACATATGCAGAATCGCGTTTCGGGACACTTCTTCTACCGCCGGGCCCATTTCTTGTCGCTGATGCACTGGACGGTGGATGTCCCTTACATCCGGTGGTCTGATGCATGGATGTACAAGGCGCTGGCAGAGGCGCTGCTCATACTTGAGAATGGGGGAGTTGATTGGTGATGCAGGAGATAAAAGAAGACAGCAGGGCCACGTGGGACAGCCTGTGGTTTTCCAAGATGGGCGTCAGGCCCGGCGGATTCCGGCCCAATTTGCATAACAGGTTTATCTTCAGCACTCTGTCCCAAATCGTCCAGCTCGAAGGCCTGAATGTTGTTGAATTAGGGGCGGGCAGCGGTATATTAAGTTATCTTATCCGCAGTATCGGCAAGGCCAATTCTGTCACGATGATCGACCGGTCCGCCAAGGCCATTGAATATTCAAAATCTCTCTTTGATTCCCTCGAAGGTGCACAGTGGCGCGAACAGGACCTTTTTGAAGCCCGGGGCCATTATGATCTTGCGGTTTCCGTAGGCCTTCTGGAACATTTCAAGGGCGAGGAGCAGGTGAGAGTGGTCGAGGTCCATGCTTCCCTGGCGCCAAGGGTTGCCATTGTTGTCCCTGCCTGCTCGATCTGGAATGCCAGACGAATGCAGGCAAAAAAGACCCTGCAGAAATATGGCTGGCAAATGCCTCTGTCGACGGATCATTTGCAGGATCTTTTCAATAAATGTGGTCTTTCGGTTGTCCATAACGCTCGGTTCATGCCGAGCTACGGCATGCCGTTCACAAACAGACGCATCATCGGGAAAGCACTCTCTTCGCTGTCGAACGCATTTCTGCCGGCCTTGTCGGGTGGTCTCGTTTTGTGTTACGGAATGAATCCCGATCTCTGCAAAGGGTAAGGGAAGGTCGCGTTTCATGCATTCTTTTATCACTTTATCGTCCAAAGACGCCGCATTGTAGGATACTGATCTTGCTCGAAATTATCTATTGGCTAACCCTGAATTGTGCCGTGCTGACTCCAATCTGCCTGATGATGCGGTATGTCCGGAATGCAGCCTTTCTGCCGGTATTGATATACGGGGTTTCACTCTGGGTCTTCTTGATCCTCGGCATACCCCTGCAAAGCAATAAGTTTGACCGTACAATCCATTGCGGTCTGGAATATTTCCTCGTTATTCTAGCCGTTTGTGTTCCCCTCTATGCATTTGCCGTCCTGGGAATGTTTCGGCGCGTTTTTCCAAGGGTCTCCATCGAAATCGATCTTTGCAATAAAGCTCGGGCCAATGCGGCAATGACAACCTATATCGCGCTCTGGCTGATGATCCTCTGCGGAGTTCTCGCTTATATCATCAATGTCGGGAAACCGCCGATCTTTGATATGTCGATAATCGATATCATCGGGGATGCTCAGGATCTGAAAGATGTGCGTAAGGCCTATACCTATAACCCCGAGTTCAGAACGTATAAGGTCTTTTTTTACAGCATGCCTCTTCTCGTCGTGATTGTGGGCGACTATTTGCACCTCAGGGGTAAGATCGGTTCAATAGGGAATATCATCTCCATCTTAGGCAGCATGATTCTGACCATCGCCTTTCTTCACAAACAGGGTCCGGCTTACATCATTATCGAGCTGCTTCTGCTGAGAATGCTGTTGAAGAAAATAAAGGCGCGATCTTTTCTTATTGCGATCTCTCTCGTTGCAGCAAGCATCCTGGGCATGTTCATCTTCTTCTATGGTCTGGACAATCGCTTCAGTTTCGCTGATATCCTTATGATGCTCGTGAGGCGCGTATTCAGCAGCTATTCCTTCAACCTTGAATTCGGCTTGGAACGTTTTCCCTCGGACTTTTCCTTCTTTTATGGAACAACCCTTCCCAACCCAGCGGATATATTCAATTTTACCCAGGTTGATCTTTCAGCCTTTACAATGTGGTATCTGTATGGGAACTTATTGGGGAATGCGCCGATGCCCGCTGCCGGAGAATTCTATGTCAATTTCGGTTTTACCGGGGTTCTGATTTTTGTCTTCCTGGTTTTTCTGTGGCTCTCTTTTCTCGTTTATTCTTTTCAGTTTGTGAGACACAACGTATTTCTCCTGTGCGCCTGGATCGTGCTTTCGTTGAGAGTTATTTCCTGCAACCAGCAAAGTTTCTTCTCTGCCACCGATTTTAAGATGATTGCATTAGGTATTATCTTCACGGGTATAAATTATTTTATTCTATCGTTTCTGCAAGTCTTTACTAAGAGATCAAAGTCCTTAGCACCTAAAAAGAATATGCTTACCGCTTAGGGCATCAAGTCGCAACGTTTATAAATAGGCAATTAAGAGGAAAGATTTAATGAATGTAGGTATGATCCTAGCTGGAAAAGATTTTCCCCCTGATATTCGAGTGGAGAAAGAAGCAAGAGCGCTGAGGGATTCCGGCCACAAGGTCTTTATTCTTTGCGATCAGGTCAAATCGAACGCTTCGGTTCAAGAATGGGAAGGGTTGACAATTCTTCGTCGAAAACGCCTTGACCTGCCCACCCTTTTTGAAAAGTTCAACAACATACCGGGATGGATCGCTTTTCTTGATGGGCAGTGGAGTCGGTTTATCGCTGAAGTTGTCAGGTCGGAAAAGATTGATGTGCTCCATATCCATGACTTGCCGAAAGCCGGTGCCGCAGTGACTGTAGGGAAAAAAATCGGGATCCCGGTTATCATGGATCTCCATGAGAACTATCCTGCTTCATTAAGGACCTATGTGGAAGGATGGAAGGGAGGGATGCATTTCTTTGCAAGGAATGTCATCAATCCGGAAAAGTGGGAAGAATACGAAAAAATCCGGGCCTCTCAGGCAGACAGGGTAATTGTTGTCGTAGAGGAGGCAAAGGAACGTCTGGTACAAAATGGCATATCAGCCGAAAAGATTACGGTCATTGAGAATACAGAGGATGTGGATTACTTCAAAAAAATACCCTTGGATTTGTCAATCATAAAAAAATATCAAAAGGATTTTGTCGTTCTCTATATCGGGGGATTTGGCGGCAGAGGCGACCATAGAGGTCTTACAACGGCAGTACAGGCGATGCCATTGGTAGTGAAGGAAATTCCTGAGGCAAAACTGTTGCTGGTAGGAAAGGGATCCATCAAATCTACCCTGAAGGAAATGGTTGCCCAATATTCTCTCGAGAATCAGGTGACATTCATCGACTGGGTTCCTTTTGAGCAGGTTCCCTCTTATATAGCTGCAAGTTCGGTCTGCCTTGTGCCACACCATTCTAATCCGCATACCGAGGCGACCAGTCCTCACAAACTTTTTCAGTACATGTTGATGCGAAAGCCGGTCATTGTGAGCTCCTGCAGACCTCTGAAACGTGTCGTGGAGGAAATTGGGAGTGGAGTCGTCTTTCGTGCCGGGGATAGCGAGGATTTGTGCCGCGCGATTCTGCGTTTGAGGGATGAAAGCATTCGCACGACAATGAGTGAAAAGGGTTATCGTGCGGTTATCGACAGCTATAACTGGGGCGCTACATCCAAAAAACTGATCGGAATTTATAATAGCTTGCAGAAAAACAACGGATTGAGATGCGTCATCGGCGATTCGTCTTCAGTCCAATAGATCTTGTTAAGGAAATACCACCATATGCCAGATCGTTATAGATTTATCTACGTAACAGGAGCAGATCTTTCTGTGGATAACGGACCCGGGATCAACGAAAGGGAATTTGTAAAAGAACTGCTCTCTTCGTTCAGAGGGCGTGTAACCTGTGTGGCCCCGCAACCTTCCCAACCTGAAAACTACTTCGACCAAGACATTGAGTATGTTGTCAATCATCGTGGTTACAATCCTTTCCTGTATCTGGTATATATGATATCAACAATACTGAGGGTTATCCGGCTGCACAGGAGGCAACATTTCAGTGCACTGGTCTTTCGGCTGGATCTGATCGCTCTGGAGCCATGGGTGCTTGCCAAGGTATTAGGAGTCCCTGTTATTTTAAAAACTCTGGCCGGCTATACCCGGTTTTCAGACTTAGGGGATTGGAAGCAGAAACTGGTAGCGGTGTTCGCTTTCCCTATTTATCGGAGTGTCGCCCGGATGGCCGTTGCATCGGATACGGTGAGTGTTCACTATGTCCGTTGGCTGGTGCATAGATTCGGGGTCAAACCTGACAGGATCGGAATCGTTTATAATGGCACAAACCTGACCGCCTTTTCTCCCGGCAACAAATCTGATGAGAGGAAGAAGCTTGGCCTGGAGAGTTTCCCCTTTATAGTCGGCTATGTGGGCGCTCTCAGCACCCTCCGCAATGTCGATATTTTAATCCGTGCCCTGGCACAAGTTAACCGGACAAAAAATGTCGGACTCGTCCTTGTGGGAAATGGTCCGGATCGAAAAATCCTTGAGTCCCTTGCAGAGCAAATGGGGATAAGTGATAAGGTCAGGTTTGTCGGGGCCATACCCTACAGCATGGTTCCCGGCTATATGCGCTCTTTTGATGTCGCGGTGGATTTGACCTATGTAGCCATGAAAATCGGGAATGAAGTTTTTAATGCATCGTATTCCCAGAAAATTCCCCAATACCTGGCCTGTGGGCTTCCTGTGATCGCCTTTGATGTAGAGGATAACAAATTTCTTGAAAGGGAGAAGATCGGGGCGCTTGTTAAAATCGGTGATGAAGACAGCATCGTCGATGCTGTTATGCATCTGCTGGAGATGGAGGACAGCGAACGAGAGGGGCAGTCCCGCAATGCGAAAACCTATGCGGAGCAAAACTTCGGCATAGCGTCTTTGGCCCGGAAAAGGATTTCGTTGTGGGATGACGTGCTGCAAAAATTGGATGAATCAAGCAAAGGCAGGGAGGGCTGAAAATGATGAAAAAGTTAAGACAATATCTTCTCTTTCTTGTTTTTTCACTGTTAGTTTTTTGTATCATTGCAGGTTATTCATTGTCAGCAACAGCCAGACAGAGCACGGCCTTTCAAAGGCAACAGGTCAATGTGGAAGAGAACAATGATCTCCTAAGGATCAGCAATCCCTATACGGAAGTTACTTTTTCAAAGAATAGGGGCAGAATTGCTCTTGTGAAAATGTCGGGGTTTAACGGACAGGTCGACTTTCTCTCCTCTGTTCCATCGGAACTCTGGTTTCTGGAGTTTAAAAAAAACCGGGGCAGGAGTAAAGACAGCACCGTCATTACGAGCCTTTCCTCCGATGGAAGAGCTTTCTCTTCGATTAAGAGACAGGAGAAAGATACAACCCTGGTGCTGAGATGGGAAAAGGTAAGTATCGGGGGAGAAAGAGAAGCCCTCGATGTTGAAGTGAATGTGACGGTGAAATCGGATGAGCCCTTTGCATTCTGGCGCATTTTTGTAAACAACCGGAGTAGATCTTACGGACTCTGGAGCATAGATTTTCCGATCATCAATCTTAAGCCCATCGGCGGTAACCCGGGATCAAACTACCTGGCAATCGGTAAATCAAGGGGAATGCTCATAGCAAATCCCTTTTATGGGCAGACCCAGGCAGGACATTGGCCGGGAACCATGAATCTCCAGTTTCAGTGTTTATATGACAATTTAGAGAGAGGGCTTTATCTTGCGGCCTATGATGGGGGGGGATACCAAAAGAGCTTCAGTTTCAAACCCAATAAAAATTCCGGTTATTTACAGTACAAGGTTACGTCCCGTCCTGATAATATGGGGTATGGCGGAGAAAACTATAAAATGCCATACAGTGTGATGATCGGCCCCTTTACGGGCGATTGGTACGCAGCATCCCAGATATATCGCAATTGGGGCATTCGTCAGGAATGGTGCAAAGAGGGTCCTCTGGCATATAGAAGGGATATCCCGCGTTGGTTTAAAGAGGCTCCGGTCATGCTTAAAGTGACCTCTATGAAAGGCGAAGAGCAGGTGCCCGCTCTGAGTAAAGGCATATTGGACTTTATTGGCTTTGTCGGTACAGAGACCCCCATTTTGTGGTACACATGGAAGAAGTATGAGCCCTCACTCACTGCCTATAATGACAAAACCGGATCGTCTTCAGAGGATGATGATGAAGGGCCATACCCCAAGAGCAATATTCACGATGGAAATTATCCCACCCTGCCGGCCCTCTCATCGTTTTCTCCTGCAAACAGAGAAATATCAAAGGTAGGGGGGCATGTCCTCCCGTACGTATGCGCCCAGATTTACGATCAGGGGATAAGAGAGAACGCTCCCTATGCGAGAGAGGCGAAACCGAATACCCGCAAGGAGGTATCCGGTGAAATCGATACATTGGTCAGCGGAACCTTCTGGGGAATGTGTTTCAACACGCCGTGGTGGCAGAAACGGATGGCGGATACCGCAGTTGGACTGATAAGAAATGAGAAAGCTTCCGGTATCTACTTCGATACCTTCTGGGGTGGTTATACGCAATGTTTCGATACGACCCACGGTCACAGCTATGGCGGGGGAAATCATTCCTATCTTGGAGCAAAGGCAATTGCTTCCCGGGTAAGGCGTGAGATGAAGGGCGTGGATACAAACGCGGTCATGACCGGGGAAAATCCTTCCGAAACGGCCATTGGCCTCCTGGATGGCTTCATGTACAAAGATACGATACCTGAAGGCTCAACGGCGATCCCGCTGTTTGCGAGTGTTTACGGGGATTATATTGTCCGATACGGCATGGATGTCTCCCTGAGTTCGGATGACTTTTATCTGAAGTCAGCCCTTCAGTATCTCGAAGGCTGCATGATCGGACGACTTCCCGTGAAGGAAAACGAACGGTTCACAGGCGTTAAAAGCTCGAGCCAAAGGTCGGAAAAGCTTGCTTTTCTCAAGATGCTTTCAGACTACCGGCGTGGGGCAGTGGGCGGTAAATATTTATCCTATGGCCATCTCATGCCGCCTCTTCCTCGCAGCCAGGCTCAAACATTAAATATTTCTTACAGCGAGCCGAAACACCATAAGAAAAGCGGCGTAATTGCCTTGGATGCCCTGCAGACGGCAGTTTTCAGGGCAACGGATGGAACCTTGGGGATATTCGTCATCAATATTTCGGAACAGCCGGCGACCTTCGATTTCCAATTGCCGCTTGAAAAATACGCCCTTTCCCCATCGGTTTCCTACGAAATGATCCAGATCGATTCGAAGGGAATGCAGAACAGGTTAGGGACCTTTTCGAGGGGATCCATTGGCCAGAGAATGACTATTCCAGGTCATGAAATGAGATTGCTGTCGATCAGTCCCATGGCGCGCAGATAACACAAGTGATTCAAACGACAGAAGTAATGGTGGATGATTTTCATAGGGACATCATTGAGATCACAGGAGCCCCAGGCAGCGGAAAAACAACCTTCATAGAAAAGGATTTATCGGATAAAATTGTTTTATTGGGTGGAATGCCGATCTCTTATGGAACAACACAAAGAGTCCTCGCTTCCCTTTTTTTGTCACTCTATGCGATCGTAACCGGGGCAATAAGCTTGGGACAGATCTTGTGGCTGGTGAAGAAAGCCGCGACGTATGACGAGACGCTCTTTGCCAGGGTCAATGCCCTTCGCAACAGCATGACCAAGTTCGGTTATGGTTTTTTCGATGCTCATGGGAAAGCGACCTTGATCGTAGATGAAGGTGTGAGCCATATCCCTTTCATCCTCGGTTTGGAAGGCAGAGAAATCAATGATTTTGTAAGCGTATTCCGCGATCAACTCGAAAAAAAGGCCATCGTCTTCATTGAAGCCCCACCGAAAGAATTGCTGGTAGAACGAATCTCCACCCGTGGGCATAAGCGGGTCAGATCAGCACAGGATGCAGAGGCATTTGTCGGCAAAAACAGCAGGATCGCAGCGCAATACAGGCAGGTGCTCCTTGATGGTGATTTTGACGTTACGTTCAAGTAGGATGAGAATTTGTTAAAGGTATACAGGACCCTTTTTGAACGGCTGAATCAGGAGATACCCTGTGTCGTATGGAAGGCGTGTCACGACATGGAATCGGCCCTGGAGGGAAAAGGGGATATCGATCTACTGGTGGACCTCGATTATCAGGGCAAGTTCCGGCAGCTGTTAAACGATCACGGTTTTGTGCACGCTGAATTTGATACGCTGAAATTCCCCTTTGTGACCCACTATTATGGTTTCGATGAAGAAACGGGGAAGATCTGTCATCTGAACGTTTATTATCAACTTGTAACCGGCGAAACGCACTTGAAGTCTTACCATATCCCCCTGGAAAAAGAAGTAATCAACAACAGGTTTTTGAATTCGATGAAGGTCTATGTTTGTTCATACAGGGATCAGGCCCTCATTTACTCCCTGCGTCACTACATGAAAAGAGCAAGTTTAGTCGGCTTTCTCCTTTGGGCGTACGAAAGAAAGGATTACCTTGCTGAATATGCCTATATCAGCAATGGCCTGGCTTCATTAGAGGGAAGGAATCCTCTCCCTGCCGGGGACAAGTTATCTTCGGAATTCAATTTTTACAACCTTGATATGGGGACGGGGCTTTCCGGATATCGAAAGGCCAGGAAAAAAATATCGGCCATAGCCAGCTTCCGGAGAATGAATGCCTGGCAGGCAGTGTGGAAGAGCCTTTACAATCTCGGCGTTCGGCTTTACTACAAGCTCTTCCGAGTGAAGAAGCGAGTGGACAACGGCGTTTTGCTGGCGATTTCCGGAGTGGACGGCTCAGGAAAATCCAGTATGGTCAATGAGCTCTATAAGTGGTTTTCCAGAGATCTGGATGTCAAGGTCTTTCATCTGGGCAAACCGTCTCCTGCGCTTCTGACCTACCCCCTCAGGCCCCTGTTATTTGTGTACCGGCTTCTCAAAGGTAAAAATAAAGCCAACTATGATGAGTTGACCGAAGATTCCGGCAATAATGATGCCGTCAAAAAAAAGAATGGGTTTGTCTGGGCCGTCAGGTATGGTACCCTGGCCTATGAGCGGTGCCGGCTCGCCCGTATTGCCCGAGACCTCGCGGGTAAGGGGAAAATTATCATCTGCGATCGTTATCCGACCAACTCTTCAGGGAAAATGGATTCTCCGCGAATCGGGCCCGGTGGCTCAAAGCTCGTCGAGAAAATTCGATCTTATGAACAGCGGCTTTATAACCGGACTCCCGAGGCGGATGGATTGGCGTTCCTGAATGTTTCCCAGGAGGAGGCCATCAACAGAAACAGGGCGCGGATCAAGAAAGACAAGGAAACCGATGATGAGATTGCCTTTCGCCACAGGGATAACCAGGGGTTGGACTTCCGTGCGCATCGCGTTTTCTTGGTAGATGCAAATCGGGATTATGACAGCGTATTAAAGAATCTGAAATCGATTGCCTGGGATTGCCTCATAAGGGGTCGGTAGAGAAATAACGGATGCAGCCCCTGTTGTGCCCGTGTGGTTCCTGGACTTGTTAGTCAGGAAAAGAAGATTGAGAATGATCGGAGGCCATTTTGCAAATAGCGCTCATTGCCAACAGTGATTTAGCCGTTTATCACTGGAGAGCGGGATTAATCAAAGAACTCCTGCGGCAGGGAATGAAAGTAACGGTTGTCGTTCCCGATGGAAAATATGTGAGTAAAATTGAGGCGCTTGGCACGCAATGCCTCTGCATCCCGATCAATCGTTTTTTTTCTCCCCTGTCGGATATCCGCCTGTTGTCCTGCCTTTATGGCGTCTTAAGAAAAGGCCGCTTTGACTTGGTGCATACCATGTCAATAAAGCCGAATGTATATGGGACAATCGCAGCAAAATTAGCAGGTGTGAAACGGGTCGTGTGTCTCCTCTCCGGAACGGGGTTTGCCTTTGCCGATCTCCCGGGTTTGAAACAAAAGCTTCTCCGGTGGTTTGTCATCCTGCTTTATAAATGTTCGCTCAAAATGAGTGACAAGGTCTGGTTCCAAAACCCCGACGATTTAGATTATTTCCTTCAACAGGGAATGATTTCCAAGAATAAAGGAGTGGTTATCCGCGGCAGCGGCGTGGATATGGAAGAGTATAGCCAAAAGGCTGTTTCTGAGGATGAACGAACAGCGCTGAGAAAAGAACTCCGGATCCCCGGTGGCGCTCGCTGTGTGCTTATGGCTGTGGCGCGCATGATTCGGAGTAAAGGGATCTGTGAATTCCTCGAATCCGAGGCCATTCTCAGGAAAAAACACCCCAACTGGTTTTTTGTCCTGGTCGCACCCATCGATGCAGGGACGCCGGACGCCGTATCCCCGGAATATATCAAGCAGTTCGAAGGCGTTGAAACGGTGCGGATCATAGACACCTTCCGGCATGACATAAAAGTTTTTGAAGCCATTTCGGATATTATGGTGCTTCCATCATTCTACCCCGAGGGAGTGCCACGGGTTCTGATTGAGGGGCTCGCCATGTCGATGCCCCTGGTAACAACAGACCGTCCGGGCTGTCGGGAAACAGTGGAGCATGGAAAAAATGGTTTTCTTATTCCTTCCCGAAGCAGGTCGGACCTGGTTGAAGCATTGGATCGTCTCATGGATGACGAGCGGATGAGAATTGAGTTTGGCAAGTATTCGCGGTTGAAGGCGGAAAATGAGTTCGGGGAAAAGATGGTTTTGAGCCGGGTTATGTCTGAGCTTTACGGAATCTCCGGTGGATCTTGCGCCTAATCTTGAGTCCTTTGATGACTTCAACAATATTTCATGGTATCATAAATCAGAATAAAAAGTGAGAAAGTCAATGCAACTTGAGGATAGAAAAATCAAAGAGATAGAGCATTCTGACCGGCGAAGGTCGATTGTCAGGGCTTATGAATATCGTACGGATGCATCGATGGATCAACTGGATGATAAATATGTCGACAAGGAAAACGAGTTTGAGAAACATTTCAGCAACATGAAATTTTACAGCATCGCCGGGGCCAGTTTCGCCCACCGCGATGCCCTCTTATATGAAAACATAAAGGGGGCCGTCGCCTTGGACTATTGTTGCGGAAACGGTGAGATTGCCATCGAAATGGCGAAGCGGGGCGCAGCGAAGGTGGTTGGGATCGACATAAGCCCGGTTGCCGTAGAAAACGCCGGCGCACTGGCCAAGGAAGCAGGGGTTGATGCCGTCTGTGAGTTCCGGGTAATGGATGCCGAACATACGGAGTTTGACAATAGTACCTTCGATGTCATTCATGAATATGGCGCCCTGCACCACCTGGATCTGCCGGCGGCATTTACGGAACTTTCCCGGATTCTCAAACCGGAGGGAAGGCTGATCTGCACGGAAGCCTTGCGCCACAACCCACTGATCCATTGGTACAGAAAATCTACGCCCCACCTCAGGACAGGCTGGGAGGTCGAACACATCCTGGGGTTTCCGGAAATCAAGAGGGGGAAAAGGTATTTCACTTCCCTGAATCTTCGAACATTTCATCTTGCCGCCCTGGCGGCGGTGCCTTTTCGCAAGGCATTCCTTTTTGAAGCGCTGCTCGGTTTTTTCAATATGCTGGATCGGGCATTGTTATCTCTACCTTTTGTTCGCTGCATGGCATGGGTCGCCGTCATGAAGTACAGTCGCCCGATTAAATGAACGAAGTCGGATCCATAAAAGCTCAGACGCGTTTTTCAGGAGGATTGCAGACATTCATTCTTCATCCTCCCTGGGCGCTGTTTCTAAAACGAATGTTTGATGTGCTGTTTTCCTCGCTTGTGCTCCTTTTGATATGGCCGTTGATTGCCGTTGTCGCTGTTGCTGTAAAGTTATCCAGCCCAGGCCCGGTTTTTTACCGGGGCGTCAGGACGGGTTTATGGGGGAAGCCTTTTCAGATCCTTAAATTCAGAACAATGGTCAGGGATGCGGAATCTCTGGGGGGACCGACGACCGGAACCAATGATCGTCGTGTAACGCGCGTCGGCGCTTTGCTTCGTCGCACCAAACTTGATGAACTCCCTCAATTTCTTAATGTCTTGAAAGGTGAGATGAGCCTTGTCGGTCCGCGTCCGGAGGTGTTGGAATATACCGCTATTTACACAGGTGAAGAAAAATGCATCCTTTGCATGCGACCCGGCATCACGGATTATGCGTCCATAGAGTTTGCAGACCTCGATGATCGGGTGGGGAACATCGACCCTGACAAGTATTTTCGCGAACATATCATGCCCCGCAAGACAGCTTTAAGAGTCAGGTATGTGAAGGAGTGGTCTCTCGGATCAGATTTCAGAATTCTCTGGGCGACTTTTTGCCGGGTAGGAAGGAGAGTTCTTTCCCGATGAGGACATTGGAGATAATGCCTCTGGGACAAACGGAGTTTTTCATCAGCCGTCTTGGCATGGGATGCTGGGCTGTAGGGGGGCATGGCTGGGGTCAGGTGAACGAGGAGGATTCCGTTCAGGCTGTCAGGTGTGCCTTGGAAAACGGTGTCACCTTCTTTGATACGGCGGATGCTTATGGGTTGGGGAAATCTGAAACACTGCTTGCCGATGTCCTTGGTTCAGACCGCACCAAAGTTGTGATCGCAAGCAAAGGGGGGGTCCGATGGGACGACAGCAGAAAAGTCTGGTCCGATATCTCACCTTCCTACATGAGGCTTGCCGTTGAAAACAGTTTGAGACGATTGAAACTGGACTGTATTCCCCTTTACTATATTCATAAACCGGATGGGATCACGCCTATCCCGGAAAGTGTTGCCGCCCTTGAACGCATGCGGGAAGAAGGTAAGATCGGTGCGATTGGCATTGCAAATTTCTCTGCGGATCAACTGATCGAGGCCTTGCAGGTTGCACCGATCGCCGCGGTTCAGGTCCGATTCAATATTTTTGATAGGGATGCGAGCAAGGACTTACTGGATATTTGCAGAACGCATGGCGTTACCTTTGTGGCCTGGGGCGCCCTTGCAGACGGACTGTTAACCGGTAAGTTCAAGGCAAGCCAGAAGTTTCCGGATGATGACCACCGCAGCCGGATGAGTGAATTTACTGGCGATGCCTTCCTGCAGTATGTCAAATGTATGGAATCGCTTGAGCAGTCTGCTGCCTCAGCAGGGCGCCAGATCGCTCAGCTTGCCCTCCGCTGGGTGTTGGATTTTGCGGATTTTACCTGCTCGCTTTTTGGCGCAAAAACGGACGTCCAGGTGAGGGAGAATCTGGGAGCCGACGGATGGAAGCTAACAGAAGAAGATCTGGCCGTTATTGATACCGTAACGGAGTCCTGTAGGAGGTAATATGACGTACCCATCGGATTTATTAGAGTATTTTTATACAACCATGCTCCGTATTCGTCTCTGTGAGGAAAGTTTTGTGGATCCCATCCTGAACAATGAGGTCTGCACGCCATGCCACCTATACAGCGGCGAAGAGGCTGTTGCCGTTGGCCTATGTTCGGCCCTGTCCAGAGAGGATTACGTTTTCGGAAACCATCGGTCTCATGGTCATTTTTTGGCCAAAGGGGGGTCGATGAAGGCGATGGCGGCGGAAATCTACTGTCGGGATGCAGGATGTTCAAGAGGACGGGGCGGTTCGATGCATCTGATCGATCCGGATGTGGGAATGCTGGGGTCAGCACCGATTGTAGCGGGGACGATCTCGCTTGCGGTTGGGGCGGCGCTTGCCTCTTCCATCCGCAGAGACGGCCGGGTGGCTGTCAGTTTTTTCGGGGACGGCGCCACCGGCGAAGGTGTTTTTTATGAATCCCTGAACTTTGCCGCTTTGAAGAAGCTGCCCGTCATTTTCGCCTGCGAAAATAATCTCTACGCAACACACATGCCCATCCGGGAGTGCCGTGTAAATCAGCCCATCAGCAGGATTGCGGAGGCTTTCGGCATAGGGATTCATTCCGTGGACGGCAACGATGTGCTGCGGGTTTACGATGCAAGCTGCCAGGCCGTGGAAGCCTGCCGGACGGGAAACGGTCCGGTGTTTATGGAGTTCATGACTTATCGTCTGCGAGGCCATGTGGGACCGGATGATAATATTCAGGGCGCCCATACGGACATAAGGCCGAAAGAAGAAATCGCCCTTTGGATGAGTAAAGATCCGATCAAGCGACTTGAGCGGTATTTGATCGAAAACCAACTGCTGGATAAAGACAGAATGCAGGTTGTCAAGGATCAGGTGACGGCAGAGGTCCAGGAAGCGCAGGCTTTTGCGAAAAACAGTACAAGTCCGGGTCGGGAGGAACTGATGAAATATGTCTTTGCATAGAAAACTTCAATACAGTCTAGCGATCAACGAGGCGCTTCATCAGATGATGGAAAAGGATGCGTCCGTCTTTCTCATCGGGCAAGGTGTTAAAAGCCCATGGTACGTGGGTAATACGGCTCAAGGGCTTTTGCAGCGCTTTGGGGATACGCGGGTCATCGATACGCCGGTTTCCGAGAATGGAATTACCGGGGCGGCTGTCGGGGCGGCAATCGCCGGCATGAAACCCGTTGTCGTCCATCCCCGGATGGACTTCATGCTTTTTGCGCTGGATCCCATCATCAACCAGGCGGCGAACTGGTTTTATATGAACGGCGGCAGGGCTTCTGTTCCCGTCGTATTCTGGGGGATCATCAATCGGGGAGGGGAACAGGCGGCCCAGCACTCTCAGGCCATTCACGGTATGTTTGCCCACATTCCCGGCCTTAAAGTCGTCATGCCCTCCACAGCCTATGACGCGAAAGGGCTGATGGTTGCTGCCATCCAGGATCCAAATCCAGTCGTTTTTGTCGATGAGAGGTTGCTTTACGGCCTCGAGGAAGAGGTACCGGAAGAGATCTATAGCATAGAACTTGGGAAAGGCTGTATCCGCAGAGAAGGAAAAGACGCCACGATTGTGGCGGTTTCACTCATGGTTCACGAGGCTGTGAAAGCGGCTGAAGCACTGGCCGCCGAGGGTGTGGATGTGGAGGTTATCGATCCAAGGACCATCAAACCCCTTGATCGGGAATTGATCCTCGATTCTGTGAAGAAGACCGGAAGGTTGCTGGTGGTTGATGTGGGATGGCAATCATTCGGAGTCTCAGCGGAGATTGCGGCGATGGTTGCGGAAAGCGCCTTTGATGCGTTGAAAGCGCCTCTTTCTCGGGTAGCCTTACCGGACTGTCCTGCGCCGGCCAGTAAAAATCTTGAAGAAGTATATTATCCGATGGCGAAGGATATTGTGCAAGCGGTTAAAAACCTGTATTATGAAAAAAGTGGCACTATAAAATAAATGATGAATTTATTGGATAGGTGAAACTATGATGAATGCGGAAACCGCATCAATATATACAAACCGTGATTGCAAAGACATTAAATCGGGTTCAGCTCAGGTCGATCCTTATCGGAACCAGGAAGGAACATCTGCCGTTCATCGGTTCATCGGTGCGCTTATCAGGCCTTCTTCCCGGAAGCGGTTACTCTTTTTTCTCCTCTGTGACACGGTCTTGTTTACCCTGTCTTTGTACCTCGCCTTTCTTTTCCATTTCGATTCTGTCGTAACAAGTCAAACGGCCACCCTGGTAGAGGGAGCTCTTCCCTTTTTTCTTGCCTTCAAACTGGGGTCTTTTTATCTATTCCGGGTTTACGGAATGACCTGGCGTTATGTGGGGATCAGGGATATGGTCAACCTGACCGTTGCACTGATTCTGGCTGAACTGTTGCTGGCGTTCCTGAGCCATCCCGGCATCCTTCCTTCCGAAATAGCCCTCAGCGGCCTTCCCAAGCCGATCATTTTTATGGATGGTCTGATTTCTCTCGTCCTTGTTGTGGAGTTGCGTCTGTCCAAACGAATGTATCTGGAGATTCTCAGCCGTCAGGGCCGGGTTTCCCATGGGAAGACGACCCTCATTGTGGGTGCCGGCAATACCGGCGAGATGATCCTGCGGGATATGATGCGCCAGCGCTTCGCCGATTTTTACCCCATCGGTTTTCTGGACGACAGCCCAGATATGGTGGGTCGTTACATCCACGGAGTGAAGATCCTGGGAGAGACGGATCGGATGGCGGAACTGATTTCCCGGCATCCCGTAGAGGCGGTCATCATCGCCATCACATCCCTCAATCACAGAAAGCTGACCATGCTTTATGAGACGGCCCGGAAGGCCGGGGTAGAGACAATCAAAGTCGTGCCCAGACTTTATAATTTCGATCAGCCGGAAATAAATATGTTGGCCCTGGAGGACATCAGCATTGAAGACTTGATCGGGCGGCAGGCTGTGACCGTTGATTTTGGAGAGATTGGAAAATTTCTGCAGGGTCGGGCCGTGATGATAACCGGGGCCGGCGGTTCCATCGGTTCGGAAATTGTCCGGCAGGTATGTTCTTTCCGGCCCGGAAAGATCATTCTTTTTGACATTGACGAAACGGAACTCCACAACCTGGCCTTGACTTTGAATCGGCTTTTCCCTTCGCTACGTAAATCGATTCACTTTATTACCGGGGATGTGAAGGATGTCCTGCGACTTCGTGAGGTTTTTGCGGAACTCCGACCGGAGGTCATTTTCCATGCGGCAGCATACAAACATGTGCCCATGATGGAGTATAATCCCAAAGAAGCCGTCAAGGTAAACATCTTCGGGACCTGGAACCTGGTCCGGGCAGCTGTCGAATACGGTGTGGAGAAGTTTGTCATGATCTCGACGGACAAGGCCGTCAGACCCACCAGCGTCATGGGGGCCACAAAACGCATGGCGGAGCATCTTTGCCGGGCTTGTGACGGCCTGGGGTGTGGGCCGACACGCTTTGTTTCCGTCCGCTTCGGCAATGTGCTGGGAAGCCGGGGCAGTGTGCTTCCCCTTTTCCTAGACCAGTTGAAACACGGACAAGCTCTTACCGTGACCCATCGAGAGATGAAGCGTTACTTCATGACCATTCCCGAGGCGGTGACGTTGGTGCTGCAGGCTTCCGTTATCGGAGATGGTGGCGAGGTGCTCGTCCTGGACATGGGTGAACCCGTGAAGATCAGCGACCTGGCGGAAGAACTGATTCGGATCCACGGCTTGGAGCCGTACCGGGATATTGATATCAAAGTAACGGGGTTGCGGCCGGGCGAGAAACTCTTTGAAGAAATCCTGACGGCGGAGGAGGGGACTGATGCCAGCCGCCACGAAAAGATCTTTATCGCTCGCAACGGCGGAGAATATTCCTTGACTGAGATTGAAAAAATCCTTATGGAATTCCACCGGGCCATAGAAACGCCGGGCCTTTATGATGATGGAGGCGTTCGGGAACTTCTCAGGACTTACGTCAAACATTATGAAGAAATGCCGGAAAGAGCGGAACTGAAATTATGAAAACTTTCAGAATCAGGCAAGACCTGACGGGATAACGAAACGGCGGATAACGGCGATCCCGGCTGGCCCTATTTATGCGGAAAAGGCCGCTAAGATTTTGAAACTTACCCATCATACCCCCAAAAGACCTCACCAAAATGCCTTTCCAGAAAAATCTGATTGCATTTCAAAGCCAGCATAAATTAAAAAGCAACAAAATCTCTGTGAGTCAACGCTCAATTGTGAAGTGTCTTTAAAATTCCATTTAAAAAATAGGAAAGATCGCGATGATAGAGAAGTCCCCTGACTCAACGAAAGTCAATAAGAGCACCGAAGTGAAGGAAGACACGATCAACCTGATGGATCTTTGGCAGGTGATCTGGAAACGGAAAAAATTCATCGGCGCACTCGTGGTGATTGTTGTACTTGCAACTGTTGTTATTTCACTTTTTATGACGGATATTTATCAGTCCTCAGCGGTCATTATCCCGGTAACCAACAAGGACACCGGCAGCGGGACAAGCGCCCTCTCTGTTGTTGCCCAGCAGTTCGGAAGTTTGCCGGGCATATCAATGCCGGGCTCGACTTCCTCTACGGAAATCGTCAGCCTGCTCAATTCCAATATCCTGCGGGAAAAGATCATTGAGCGTTACGGGTTGATGCCGATTCTTTTTCACGAACAGTGGGACAGCAGGAAAAGGGATTGGAAGCGGGAATCGAAAATCGACCTCAACCCTTCCCACTGGCTGTCGAAACTTGCCGATGCCGTGCGGCGGGACAATCCGAAGGCCTCGCAAAAGAAAAAGGATGAAAATGCCCCCAGCCTCTGGGATGGCCTGCGCTTTCTGGATGGCATTGTCCGTATCGATAATGACGTAAAAAACAATACGATTACCCTGACTGTGGATTACGAGAATCCCGAACTTGCAGCGAAGCTGGCGGGATACTTCCTCGAAGCGCTGACGGAGCACATGAGCGCCGAGGCGAAGCGGGTGGCCCTCATCAACCGGACCTATCTGGAAGAACAGCTCAATAAAACGGCGGATCCCCTGATCCGGCAGAAAATCTACAACCTCATCGCCCAGCAGGTGGAAACGGCCATGATGTCGGAAGTCAAGGAGAATTTTGCCTTCAAGGTGATCGATCCGCCGAAAGTGCCTGACAGAAAAATCAAACCGAGACGGGCACTCATGGTGGTGCTGTCTTTTGTGGCGGCTCTATTTATGGGTGTTTTTACCGCCTTTTTTATGGAATATCTTGAGAGAGTGAGAATCAGCAGCCAAGGAGAAGAATCGGAAACAATGAGGGGAGATCGGCAATGACGATACGGTTTATCTTTTTCATCTGGACTATTGCTTTGATGCTTGTTTCGGGGACCGGACATGCCCTTACTGCGGATGACATCTGCCAGCAGAGAAATCTTACCGCGGATCAGTGTCAGCGCCTGAAGGCCAAACTGTCTACACTGGGTGGGCAGATTCCTTCGGATATCATGGGAACCATGAATCAGAACCAGGGGGGGAATAATCCATTAACACCGACGGCCATCCAGCCGGGCAGAGACTTCACGGGAGGGGCAACAACCTCTGACTCATGGAAAAATACCGGGGGGGCAGTTCCCGGTTCAGCCCAAGGCCCTGTGGTCATTGACGAGACAACTAAGCCCATGTTTGATCGGCTTCGTATTCCCGGGAAATATCAGGATATTTCGACGAATCTGCGTCGTTTTGGTTATGAGTTTTTCCAGGAGACCTCCGTGCAGGTTTTCTCGGATCGAAAGGATATTCCCGTTCCCATTGATTATGTGGTCGGGCCGGGTGATGAAGTCCGAATCATGCTGTGGGGGCGCGTCAACAGTCAGTATAGCCTGATCGTGGACAGGGACGGGAGGATCACCATCCCTCAGATAGGCCCCATTGCCGTCGCCGGGATGACCTTTGAAAAGATGTCCCAGCAAATCATCAAGATGGCCGAGCAGATGGTGGGGGCAAATATCGACATTGCCATGGGATCCCTCAAAACCACCCCCATTCTCGTTCTGGGAGATGTGCGACGGCCTGGTTCCTATACCGTTGGGTCCTTTGCCACGATCACCGATGCCCTCCTTCTTGCCGGTGGACCGAACGACATCGGGTCCATGCGGAATGTGCAGTTGAAGCGGAATGGCCGTCTGGTGACAACCTTTGACCTATATCATCTTCTCCTGAAAGGGGACAGGTCCAGGGATCTCGTCATTCGTGCAGGAGATGTCATCTTTGTTCCCGTAACCGGTCCGCAGGTGGGCATTGCCGGCAACGTGAAGCGGCCCGCGATCTATGAGTTCAAGGACCGCCATGATCTTGGCGGGCTCTTCGAACTGGCGGGTGGCATCCTGCCTACGGCGGATACCCAGCAGATTCAAGTGTCACGCATTCAGAAAAATGACCGGCAGGTTGTCGTTGACATCGATGATAAAAATCTGAACAGGTCTAAAACGGTGAAGCTTCAGGACGGGGATCTTGTCAAGGTGTTCAGCATTGTGGACCGGGATCGCAATGCCGTTTATCTGGAAGGGAATGTGAAGCGTTCGGGGAAATACCAGTACAAGGTCGGCATGCGGATTGGCGATGTGATTAAAAATTCAGCCGACCTGCTGGATGAAACCTTCATGGACTATGCCCTGATCAAACGGATCGTTCCGCCCGACCGGAAGGAGGAACTGGTGTCTTTCAATCTCGGAAAGATGCTCACCCGGCGTGACCCGGCAAACAACGTGGAACTTCGTCCGGAAGATCGTATTTATATCTTCTCGCGCTGGCTCTTCATGGATAAACCTTTTGTTTCCGTGGAAGGTGAAATCAGGGGACAGGCATTATTCCCCGACGATGCCGCCGGTATCGCTCGGGAAGAAGAAAAGGATCAACTCAAATTCAACGGAACTTTCCAACGCGACCGTGATTGGAGCAGCTTGAGTAGAAGCAGTCAGATGATGAAGGATTCCCAGGGAGCTTTTCCGGCTGCAAATGCGCCGGGCGGCGCGGAATCCCAGTGGAATCGGGCTCAGAATCAGAATGCCTGGACGGACGCCGGTCTGGGAATGAAGTCGTCGCCCCTTCAGGATGTGACCCCAATCGATTCGGTTCCGGCAGCCGCTACGCTTTGTGAGATCCGCAAAGATAATGTCGATTCAGCCCTTATGCAATTGCGTGCTATTGAGAATGAGTTAAAGGGTGATCAGAATGTGCCGGTTCAGGGTGGCAGAGAGCAAATTCAGAGTGGGAGTGAGCAGAGCCTTCAGGCTGGCAGAGAGCAGCCCCCACAGAAAAATCGGCTCCTGCGGTTGAGTGACTATGAGAAATACTCCCTGCTGGAAAAAATCAGGGTCATCAAGGAAACGCTGATTCAGAATCAGAGAACGGCAACCCGGGAAATTCTGAATCTTCAGGAAGAACTGAAGAAAAAGAATCTTTATGGACTGGCGGATAAGGTCAGGGAAGCCGCCGAGACGTTGAAAACGGAATGCCGGGTCACCATGAGTGAAAATATGCGGGTTCGGGATGCCATCTTGAAGGCCGGCGGCCCGACCCTGGAAGCCTATCCGGATCGTGGTGAAATTATCCGTATTGGTGAGGGGCGTGTTTATAAGACGCTGTATTTCAATGTGGGAAAGGCAATGGCCAATGATCCTGCAGAAAACATTCTTCTTCAGAACCGGGATAGGATTGTTCTCCATTCCATCTGGGAACACGTGGAAGAAAAAAGTGTCTCCATTGATGGCGAAGTCAAGAAACCGGGAACCTACCTCTTTACCGATCAAATGACGGTGAAGGACCTTGTATTCCGAGCCGGGCATTTGATGGAGTCGGCTTATCTGGATGAAGCCGAGCTGTCCACCGTCGTGGTCGATGGAGGGAAAAGAGCCCGCCTGGAAAAGAAAACGCTCAGTTTAAGGAAAATCCTGGAAGGGGATCCTCTCCAAAATGTCCAATTGAAAAATCGCGATCGGCTCTTTGTGAAACGTATCCCGGACTGGGATGTGGAACGTTATGTGACGCTTTCCGGAGAATTCCGCTTTCCTGGACGCTATATCATCAGTAAAGGGGAAAAGCTGTCCTCTCTGATCGAGAGGGCTGGAGGTTTTACGGATAAGGCCTACCTTCGTGGGGCATTTTTTACGAGGGAAAGGGTTCGGGAGCTTCAGCAGAAGAGTTTGGAAGATTTGACTTCACGCCTGGAAAGGGATCTGATAACCGGGGGGTCAAAAGAAGTCGCCACAGCCCTTTCAACGGCAGAAGTCGAGGCAAAGCAGGCTGAACTTGAGCAGAAAGCGAAGTTTATCCAGTCGCTGAAAGAGTTGAAGGCAACGGGGCGGATGACCGTCCGGGCCGAATTGTGGCAACAGAAAGGAAGCGAATATGACATCGAGCTGGAGAATGGGGACAGCCTTCTCATTCCCGAGGTTAACAGAGTGGTCACGGTTGTTGGCTCCGTGATGACAAACGGCAGCTTTATTTATGAAAGCAAGAAAGATTACGAGGATTACATTGCCATGACGGGAGGATATTCGCTCTATGCCGATAAAAAGAATGTCTACGTCATAAAGTCGGATGGCAGCGCCCGGAAGGTGGACAGCGGCTTCCTCTACTGGAATGCCATGAAATCGCGCTGGCAGCTTGGCAATTCCGGCGGGATTGAACCGGGGGATCAGATCGTGGTTCCCGAACAGATGGAGCGGATTGCCTGGCTTCGGGAATTCCGTGATATCACTGCCATTCTCATGCAGTTGGCGGTCACGGCCGGTGTCGTGATCAAAGTCTTCTGATGATAAGCGATGAATAAGATGTCCATACTGTCTGGATAAGAACCAAGAATGGAGAGATCCGGAGACAATGCCTGACCATAAAAAATGCCTTATTTCTATGGCAAAAATCCTGGCCGCACTGCTGCTGACACTGGCGCCCGTTGCACCTGTCCATGCGGCCTCATCGCCCAATGTTTCACTGGAACGCGATATTTATTCCGAGATGGAATTCTGGGCGGCGGAAGGTCTCATCCAGAGCCAATTGAATTCCATCCGGCCCTTTGCGGGAATCGAAGTCGGCAACCAGCTCGTTTCAGCACTGGATAAATGCAATGCCATGAAAACGCCGTCCGCAACCTGCAAACGGATCCAGCAGCATTATGGGGAAATTTTTAAGGCGGAGGTTGATGAGGCACGTTTTCCAGATCATATGAACAATACGTTTCTTAAGCCGGTGGAAACCTTCTCCCTTTCCTATAAGTATCTGGACGGCCCCTTCTCGATTTACAATCAGGAGGGCGTCCAATACAGCGACGGCCAGAACGTGATGATCCAACTCCAGTCGCAGGCAAGGCTCTGGCGCGTGTTTTCCTTCTTTGTGCAGCCAATGGTTATATACAATCAGCATACCGGCCTTCACAGTGTTCAGTCGAACCCGAATCCCAATGCAGCGCCACCCAATGGATGGACCGATGATGAAAGCAGTAACATCGACGTCCGTCTGCATAAGGGATATGGGAAAATGACGCTTTTCAATCTTGAATTGCTGGTGGGAAGGGATTCGCTCTGGTGGGGGCCTGCCTATCATGGCGCACTGCTCATGTCCAACAATGCCCATCCCTTTGATATGATGAAATTATCCAACCCGGAGCCGGTCCTTCTCCCCTGGATTTTTTCTTACCTCGGACCTGTGCAGTTCAACCTGATTTTTTCTGAACTTAAAGACGACCGTCAAAAAAATCAGTTGGAGAATCCATTCCTCTATGGTGGGCGTCTTGGCCTTAAACCTCATCCCTATCTTGAGCTTGGCGCATCCCATCTGGTCCTGTTCAGCGGTGAGGGCCGGCGTTCCCTGAGTATCAGCGATGTGATCAATATCTTATACGGCAACGAAAACAGGTCTAATTCGAAGACGGACAGCAACCAGCAGTTTGCCATGGATGCGGCGCTGACCGTTCCCAACGTCAAGAAGTATCTTTTCCTGGCCGACGGGCTGAAGCTTTACGTTGAATGGGGTGGGGAGGATACGGGGTTGCCGCCGGATCGAAGGGCCTATGTCACCGGCCTGGCGCTTTACAAACTCTTTGATCTGGAAAGAACCGCCTTTCATGTCGAGTACGCAAGGATGTCGCCCAACAGCGTGCCCAATGCCTGGTATAATCACCAGTACTATCCCATGTATTACCGGGGAAGCGTCTTTGGCCATCACGCCGGCAGTGACGCCGAGGATCTTTTTTTCGAGTGGTCTCAGGATTTTGAAAAAATCTTTTACAAACTGGGCTTTGACCGGGAAAGAAGCGGAATTCAAACCAAAGACGATGCTCAGACCAAAAATCAGTATTTTGGCGAGGTGGGGTACCGGCTCAATGATCATTCAGACATCAAGCTTTCATACGCCTATGAAGAGGTTGACAACGTCGACAATGTCAAGGACGAAAGCCAGAGCAACCATTATGTGGGATTGGAGGCCACCTTCAGCTTTTAGCCATGTTCCGCTGCCGCAGGGAAGACAGTGTGAAGATCCCTCCTAACGGCTGCCGATTAATGAAAACTAATCGGTGCTCTTTCCATCCGAAATCAATTGTCGTTCAATCATCAGGATTTTTTTCCCCAGAAAGAATTCCACGTCACGATCCATATTCAGGAACTTCACGGTGACGTATTCCAAATCCTGGATACGTCCCGTTGCCGCAGCAGAATTACTGCTGATCCGGATGATCTTTCCATCGATCTTGTGCGCCCTGCCGCCGGACGAGAGCGTCAGGGCGACATCGCCGTATTCCATGGGTGGGTTGCTCCGCCGGTGGCTGAACTGCATACCGCCCAGCGAGAGATTGATGAGATTGACCCTCTCGCCGTTGGCAAGGATCGTGAGATCGCTGCCGGATGTCGGACGCACCCGATAGTGTGTCCGAAGGTTGATTTGCGACGGTTCTCCCTTCTGCTGAAGAACAAAGGCGGGGACGAGATTCGACGAAGAGAGGGGATAGGCTTCCAGGTATTCCACAACAGTGGCCGGAATCCCCATACGGAGAACCTGTCTTGTTTCCGGCTCACTCCCTTTGACAAGGTAGCTGGCGTTCACCCTTGCTCCGATATGTCTTCGATAAAGGGGCGGTGATGTCTGGGAAATAATGAAACGCTGGTCTAGAACATCATAGACCATGGCTTTCCTCGCAACAACCCGGTCATTGTACAAGTCGCTTTCCAGAACAATATCGAGCTGGAATCCTGCCTTCACGATTCAAACCCTTCTTTGCCTTTATCCCAGGTTCGCTTCATTTCGCTGATTGCACCGGTTTCGTCTTCGGCCCCTTAATGGGTCCGTGAGACGCCTGCATCGGTTCCTTCCCGCCGCCTTAAGATCCCCCTGAAATGAACGGAAAATGATTTTACCTGCTATTCCCCGACTCGATGTATTCCACAACCTTCTGGGCAATCGTTCGAACGGTATATTCGAACTGTTCCTCGTCCTGACTTAAAAGGGTCATCCGGAAGCCGGGAAGAGCGGTAAAGAAGGAAGTCAAAGGCACCACACAGATCCCGGTTGCGCCCAGGAGATAGTAAACAAAGCGCTTGTCAAATTCTATGGGTTCAGCCACCATCGTTTCGATGAACTGGCGGATTTTCGGGTTTTCTATCTTCAGATTCTGCCGACCATTGAGGACCGCCTCATTGAAAACGACCGTGAGATAAAAGGCCCCGTTGGGCTTGTTGACCATGATGTAGGGAACATCTTTCAGCAATTCATAGGCCAGGTTGGAAAACCGTTCGTAGTGGCGGATCCGCTGGTTAAGATATCCCTCATATTCCGGATGAGTCATGATCTTCGGGATCGAAATCTGTGGCAGAGTCGTGGAGCAGACTTCGGACATCTTTTGATCCAGAATGGCGGCCATGTAGCTGGCGAAACGTTCATCCTTGTCGGCGTTGTAGAACTCCATCCAGCCGCACCGCGACCCCGGCCAGGGAAATTCCTTGGATATTCCCTTCAGGCTGATGCCGGGCACATCCCCGATGATGTCGGAGAGGGGAACGGTTATCTTGCCGTTGTAAACGATGTTGTGGTACGTCTCGTCGACGATGAGAAAGAGGTCGTATTTTCGGGCGATCTCCACAATTTCCCGGAGGGCCTCTTCCGGATAGACAAATCCCGTGGGATTATCGGGGTTGATCACCAGGATGCCGACAATGGACCGGAAGCTTTTGACTTTCTGCTCCAGTTCCTTGATGTCCGGATGCCAGTGCTGGTAAGGATTCATCCGATAGGTATTGGGTGGAAAGGATGCGTGCAGCACCTCCGCCAGAAAATGGGTGGAGTAGGTCGGTTCCGGCATGATGATGCGGGCATCGACCCGGATGGAACTGTATGAGCGGGCGATAGCATCCCCCAGTCCATTGAAGAAAAGGATGTCTTCCGGGGTGATCTGTATCTTTCCCCGCGAATTGACCCGTTCTGCGAGAAACTGGCGGGTCTCGAGCATACCTTTCGTCGGCGAGTACCCATAGGACCGATCTTCCTGCATGATCTCAGTGAGCGATTGTTTCATCCATTCAGGGATCTGCTCCCCTTTCTGAATGGGGTCGCCGATATTCTCCCAGATCACGTCTATCCCGTATTCCTTCAGCCGGTTAGCGACATTGACGATATTACGGATCTCATAAACCAATCCGGTTCCGCCTTTGGCAATATCTAGTCTCATAAACACCCCTTCTCTTGAGAGTTAAAATGAAAGCTTTATGACTATTATACTTCGGGAAAAATATCCACATTTTTTTATATCTTTTTTCCTGCCGTAGTTTATGATTTTATTGCACATTTCGGTTAATTGTGTTTTATAGTCAATTAAATTCTCTGTATGAATATCAAGAAGGTGCACAGGATTTGAATGGGAAAGGCATTGAAAAGAGAAGGAGTTGTTTGGTTATGAAGGCGGATTCCTGGCTGTGGGTGGACAGCGCTTCCAAGGTGAGAGAGGCGATGGAGGACATGGATCAATCATTGCTGATTGCCCTGGATACGGAATATGATTCCCTTCATTATTTTCGCGAAAAACTCTGTCTGGTTCAGATCCGGGCAGCGAAGCGGACCTATGTGTTGGATCCTCTCAACGGTATCGATCTTGCCTTTCTTCGACCTTATTTAGCCGATCCCCGGCTGCTTAAGATAACCCATGCAGGGGATAATGACATCCGGATTTTGAAGCGCGATTACAATTTTGAATTCAATAACCTCTTCGATACCCAGCGGGCGGCCCATATCCTGGGCTGCAGGTACCTGGCCCTGTCGCATATAGTGGAGCGTTATCTGGGTGTTGAAATTGAAAAAACAAAAAAAATGCAACGGTCGAAATGGGAACTGAGGCCCCTTTCGGAAGGTCAATTAAAGTATGCCGTACAGGATACCGTCTATCTGGCCGATCTGTATCGTCAACTGGATGAGAGGCTGTGTCAAAGGGGCATGAAGGATCAAGCCCGGAAGGTTTTTGAGGAGATGACCGCCGTCAGTTGGCGGGAGAAAACTCTCGATTCGCTGGGCCATCGGAAAATCAAGGGGTATGACACTTTGACGAGAGATCAGCAGGAGCGTTTGAAAAGGCTTTACCGCTGGCGTTTTAAAAAGGCAAAACAAACCAATCGAGCGATGTTTCTGATTCTTTCCGATCAGGAACTCCTTACCTTGAGCAAAGGTAAATGGCAATCGGACGAGGAACTGCAGTCCGCCAATATTCTTTCTTCTGAAAAAACAAATCTTTATGGCTGCGAATTGGGAAAAACTCTTTCCGCTGCCTGCTGATGCCGATTTGAATGTTAAAGAATAGCAGGACGCTTAGGAGGGACTTGACGCAGCCGATTCTTGCGGCTGATAGGCCAAAAATAACCGGCGGCATAGCCCGTGCATTAGCACAATCAAGCAAGGGATAAGTCATGTTGAAATTGGACGCCAGGAGATAGGATGCACAAGCAGTTCAAAACGCGGGATCTGAAAGTGGGCATGCATGTACTTCTGGACATGCCTTGGCATCTCCATCCTTTTTTAAGAAACTCCTTTAGCCTTTCCTCTGAAAAAGATATCCAGCGCCTGATTAAAACAGGGATCGAGGAAGTTGTCGTGGACTTGGCCTTGAGTAAAGATCTTCCGTCTGCATCGCCCGCGGCGGGGAAGTCCACCCCTGCGCAAAAGGCCTCATCCGATTCATCGGCCTGGAGTCCCGAACAATTGATTCCCTCCGAACTGCGGGAAGCAATCGGCAATTCCCAGCTTCCCCCATCGGAAAAGGCCGGCATTGTCAGGAAATCCTGCCTCATTCTCATGGATCGTCTGCTGGAAAGCCCGACGGCGGAAAATATCCACACGGCTAAGCAGGGCATTTATGATGTCGTGGACCTCATCGCTTCGGAGCAGGAAACGGCGCAGCATCTTCTTGCCATCAACTCTCATGATTTTTACACGTACACCCATTCCGTCAATGTGGGTATTCTGTCGGTGTCCCTGTGCAAGGCATTCTTCAACCGGTCAGGATTTCACAATATGCGGGAACTGGGAGCGGCTTTCTTTCTTCATGACCTGGGCAAGGTTAACATCGACTCCGGTTATATCAACAAGCCGGGAAAGCTGACGGATGAAGAGATGCAGCAGATGAAGAAACATCCCATTTATGGGTTCAATATCCTGCATAAGGCACATGAATTAAGCGAGGAATGCAAACTTGTCGTCCTGGAACATCATGAACGGACCGATGGGAATGGGTATCCGGCGAAACTGCGGGAAAATGAAATTCATATTTATGCGCGCATCTGTTCCATTGCCGACGTTTATGACGCCCTGACTTCGCAGCGTTCCTACAAGCAACCCCTGGCGCCTTTCAAGGCTTTGAAAGTCATGAAAGAGGAAATGATCGGCCATTTCCAACAGGATCTTTTTGAAAAATTTGTAAAATTGTTTAGCTGAACAGGAGTTGGCCTCTTGCTGAAGAAAAAACTCCTGATTGCCTCCTTTCTGCTCTTCCTCATCATAGTTCTGGGTACAGTGGGATATGTACTGATCGAAGGATGGGGAATCATCGACTCCTTTTACACAACGGTGACGACCATTTCAACGGTGGGCTATGGCGATTTTACGCCGGCCACCTGGCAGGGCCGTCTTTTTACCGTACTGCTGGTCCTCTTTGGCGTGGGCACCATGCTTTACTCGGTATCGATGTTTGCGGAAATGATGGTGGAAGACCGGCTGAAAAAAGTTCTGGGAAGGGGCAGCATGGAAAACCGGATTGAACGGATGAAAAATCATTATATTATCTGCGGTTTCGGGCGCATGGGAAGTCTTATCTGCCGGGAACTGGCCGAGGAGAAGGCGCCCTTTGTGGTCATCGAAAAAAATCCGGATGTGCTTCAGCGGATCGAGGATGAAGGGTATGTCTACCTAAAGGGGGACGCCACGGATGACAAGTCTCTGCTCCGGGCGGGAATCAAGCGGGCCCAGGGGGTGGTCTGCGTCCTTTCCTCCGATGCGGAGAACCTCTATGTAATCCTGACCTCCAAGGAATTGAATGCCGGGATCTACATCCTGTCCCGCTGTGAGGAGGAGGTCTCGGAACACCGCCTGCTCCGAGCCGGTGCGGACCGGGTCATCTCCCCCTATAAAATGGGCGGCATGCGGATGGCCATGGCCATCCTGAAACCCGCCATGATGGATTTCATCGAAATCACGAGCCGGCGTCAGAGTCTGGAACTCCGCATGGAGGAAATGCCTCTCAGCGATGATTCGGCCATCATCGGCAGATCGCTGGAGGCGGCGGAAATTCGGAAATCCTACGGGCTCATCATTGTGGCCATAAAAAAAGATTCCGGGAAGATGATCTTCAATCCCCCGGCCGGTTATGTCATTGAAAAGGGAGATCGCCTCATCGCCCTGGGGGAGGATGAAGATGTCAACCGTTTCAATCAGGTGTGCATGTTGCCTTAGAAGAGTAACTTAGACCAAGTTGCATTTCATAAGGACAACAAGGCGGCAAGGAGGAGGCGACGCAGTCGTATAGATGATACGTCGAGGAGCTGACGACGAAGCCAACGCAGTTGGCCGAAGAAAGGCGACTTGGTATCAGAAGGGATGCTGGCCGATGGTGAACCAGGGCACAATCGGAAGGGCAAGGGGCTTTGGGGCATCGCCTTCATAGAAGACCTGCTCCAGGAAAAGGCCCGAAGGCGGCGCTGTCAAGCGAGCCGGTTCATCCGAGGGTCCTTTCAGCATCTGCCGAACATCCGAAAGAGAAAGATTCTCCCGTCCCACTTCAACGAGAACCCCTACCATCCGACGGACCATTTTCCAGAGAAAATGGGAACCCGTTACCCGGAAGAAGATCAGATCGCCCGAAGCCTGCAGCTCCGTGGCCTCGACCTTGACCCGCGTGGCCGCCTGACGATCAAGACGTTTGTCGGCAAAGGAAGAAAAATCGTGGAAGCCGGAAAAGAGCTCGCTTGCAGCCTGCATCTTTTTCAACTCCAGGTGGTCCCGGATCCACCAGACGTAGCGCTTGCCGAAAGCGGTGCGATGGCCGGAAATCACATAGAGGTAGCTGCGGAGTTGGGCGGAATGACGGGCGTGAAAAAGGGGATCTGCCTCTTCCACCCGCAGGATGTTGATGCTGGAGGGAAGGGCGTCGTTCAGATTTTCCAGCAGCTTTCGAGGCGGCATTTTCCGGGTCGTTTCCAGATGCGCCACCTGGGCCAAGGCATGGACCCCGGCATCCGTCCGGCCTGCCCCCTGGATATCGACCGGGCTTCCGAGAAGCTTCTCCGCAACCCGGATCAGCGTGCCCTGGATGCTCTTTGCATTTTTCTGCATCTGCCAGCCGCTGTATCCTGTGCCTTCATATTCCAGGGTCAGCTTGTATTTTACCGGCGGCGAATCCCCCTTGCCGGTCCTCTCTCCCGATGATCCCGCTTTTCGCAACGTCTTTTCCCTTTCCCGCAAGAGTCGAATCCTCTCCAACCGCCTTTGTCCGGCTTTTTCAATTCCCTATCCAGGGGCATGCTTTGTTGACTTGAAGAACAACCGTTGATGATACTGTCTTTATAAAGAAGAGCCGTCAGCGTTTTGAGAAATAGACTTCTCCGATCTGACCTTCCGCGTGGCTCTTTGTATCTTGAGAGTCAATGTAGAGGGCAATTCCCGAAGTGACTCCATTCGGTTCTCCCCCGTTGATATCCTTGAAGAGGCGTCGATAGTCCTCGTAGATGTTGCGTTTTTCCGTATACCAGGTGTCCAGCCGGTCGGTCCGGTTGCGGCTCACGACATAGCGAAGCTTGTCCGCGCCGATCTTGGGGCTCTTACCCATCCAGCCTTTCGGGGCTTCGTTGTCCCAGATGTAGCCGATCACGGGCGTTTTCAGCTTTGCTGGAAATCCGAGGGGCTGAAAGGCGATGTAGAGCTGCAGGGCCTGGTCATCCCGGCTGCCTTGCCGGACGTCGCCGCCCTTCGGGAGGTGGTTTGCCCTCCAGCGCCAGGTCAGATAGGGGTACTGACGGATATCAACCCGGCATTCCTTTTTAATGCCGAAAGAGGAATGCCCCTCACTGATGAGATGAAGAAAGACCGCATCTCCATCCTTCATCAGGGAAAGGGTGGGACTGCCGGCTGTCCGGTCCAGAACCCATCCGGGCGGGACGCCGGGTTTCACCGGATAGCCGGTGAAGCGGGCGGCAGGGATGTAACCGGTTTTTTCCGAAAGTCCCGGATCCGATCCGGTCAGGAGAAAAACAAGGACAAAAAGAAGACAGAGACTGCCGATTCCTTTTCTGGATTTCAATAATACCCTCCTCTCCATAAAGAGACAGATTCTTTCTTAAGGATAAACCGCGGATAAACTGCGCTACCTGGACGATATCGCCTGGTCAATGCAGGTTGCGACGGCTCAGGGCAGCACTATTTCCCCGAATAGGACTTCATGATTTCTGTCCGGGTCAGGACGGCATCGACGCGGGGGACCAGGGCCTCGATGTTGGCGCGGCCGCCTTCTTCCCGGTCAATCAGGGCAATGACCCGGTCAACGACCAATCCCGCCTCACGGACACGCTCGATGGCGGTGATGGTCGAGCCACCCGTCGTGATGACGTCATCGAGAACGACCACTCGTTCTCCTGCCTGAACGTCCCCTTCCAGGGCGCTTTTCGTCCCATGACCCTTGACATCCTTGCGGACGATGAAGGCCTTGATCGGCTTCCCCCGCTGGTGGGAGATGACGGCCAGGGCGGCAGCCAGGGGGTCGGCTCCCAGGGTCAGTCCTCCGGCTGCGGTGACCTCCGCATCGGCCAGCATATCCGCCAGCAGGCCGCCGATGAGGTTCATGCCTTCCGGGTTCAGCGTCGTGGGCTTGCAGTTGAAGTAGTAAGCGCTCTTTTTTCCGGAGGCCAGGGTGAAGGGCGGATCTTCGCTGTATTTGAAGGATTTTTCCAGGATGATTTCAATCAGGCGCTGTTTTCGGGATTCCGGCGTACTCATTTTTACCCTCCAAGCATAAGTTGTACCGCGTTGTGTTTTGTTGAACAATCCGGTTGGAACCGGTTAACTCAGATTTTTCTGCTTCGAATTCTTCAGGAGCTGTTCGACAACCCGGACCGCCTCCACGCCGTCCCGGGCGTAAGATGCGCCGATCGCATCGGCGTAGGACCGGGTGACCACGGCGCCCCCGATGAGGAAGGGGCAGGCCAGTCCTTCTTTTCTGGCCTCCTCGATGGCCGTTTTCATGGAGACCATGGTGGTGGTCATCAGGGCGGACAGACCGACGACATCGGGGCTTTTGGTCCGGATGATCTCCAGAATCGTTTCCGTCGGGACGTCCTTGCCCAGATCGAGAACCTCGTAGCCATGATTCTTCAGCATCAGGACGACGATGTTTTTCCCGATATCATGGATGTCCCCCTGGACCGTGGCCATGACGATCGTCCCTTTGGCCTTTTCCGGAATTCCCTCGCTTTGTAATCTGGGTTCCAGAACCGCCAGGGCCTTCTTCATCGTCTCGGCGCTGGCGATGAGCTGGGGGAGAAAGTAGATTTTCCGGTCGAAGAGTTCTCCCACCTGGACAATGGCCGGGATGAGCAGGTCATCGACGATCTTTCGTGGCTCCTGGCCGGCCGTCAGGGCCTTTTCCACCAGATCCGCGATATCCTCCCGATTGCCTTCCAGCACGGCGGCACGGAGTTTTTCCTCCGGGTTCTGGGGCGCCGAGACTGTCTTTGCCGGAGTGGCTGCCAATCCCTGATTTCCCGCCCTTCCGGCAAAATGGGCGATATAGGCTGTCGCCTGAGCGTCTTTGGCCGTCAGCACATCTGCCGCCCGCTTGATGGCCATGAGTTCTTCCATGGACGGGTTGGCGATGGCCATCGTCAACCCGGAGAGTTGCGCCATGGCTAGAAAGGAGGCGTTGAGCCAGTTCCGTTCCGGAAGGCCGAAAGAGACGTTGGAGATGCCCAGGATGGTCCCGGCCTGGAAGCGGTTGGCGACCCAGGAGATCGTCTTCAGGGTTTCCGCCGGTGCCTGGGCGTTGGTGGCGGCCGTCATGACCAGGCCGTCAACGACGATATCCTCTTTCGAAAAGCCGAACCGCCGGGCTTTCCCATAGACTTCCCGGACAATGGCGATCCGCCGGTCGGCGGTTTCGGGGACTTCGCCGTCGGCCAGGGGCAGCAGGATGAACATGGCGCCGTAGCGGGCAGCCAGGGGAAGGAGACGCTCGCATTTCTCCTTTTCGCCGGAGATGGAATTGATCAGGGCCCGTCCCGGATAGAGGCGCAGCGCCGTCTCTATGGTTTCCACTTTCGCCGAATCGATGACCAGGGGGAGCTCCGTGGCCGTGGCCAGTAGGGCAAGAACGTCCCGGATCGCTTTTTCTTCATCGATCCCGGGAACGCCGACGTTGACATCCAGGAGATCGGCCTGCTGCTGCTCCTGCTCCCGGGTCATCTGCCGGACCAGGGACATCCTGCCGGCGAGGAGTTCCTGCTGCAGGGCCTTTTTCCCCGTGGGATTGAGACGTTCGCCGACAACGACCAGGGGCTTGTTCCGTTCCAAGAGCCGGTAGTTCCGGGCGGAACTGACGGCACTCAGGGCGGTGCGGACCGGCGGGCGAGGAGGGGCGTTGCGCAGCGTCTCGGCCAGGAACCGGATGTGATCGGGGGTCGTCCCGCAGCAACCGCCGAGCAGATTGACGCCCGCCGCGGCGAAGGCGGGGCCGTGGGCGGCAAAGGTGGCCGCATCCATATCGAAGAAGGTCTCTTCCCCTTCGAGCCGGGGCAGGCCCGCATTGGGCTTGGCCGCCAGGGGAACGGTGGCGTAGGGTTTCATGGCCTCGATAAAGGCGAGCATGGCTTCCGGGCCGGTGGAACAGTTGCAGCCGACGGCATCGGCGCCGAGACTCTGGAGGGTGATCAGGGCCGAAATCGGATCGGTTCCGTTCAGGGTGCGGCCGCCGTTCTCATAGGTCAGGGTGACGATCGTAAAGGCGGGATAGGTTTCCTTGACGGCGAGAAGCGCGGCGCGGGCCTCCTGAATGTCCATCATCGTTTCGATGACGAAAAGATCGACGCCTCCTTCCGCCAACCCCCGAATCTGTTCCGAAAAAGCGGCGACGGCCTCTTCGAAGGGGAGATCGCCGAAGGGTTCCACGAAATGGCCGGTCGAACTGATGTCTCCGGCAACGAGTATTTTTTGACCGACCGCGCGGCGGGCCAGCCGGGCAAGTTCCCGGTTGATTTCCAGGACCTGATCGGCGCTGCCATATTGAGCGAGCTTGTAGCGGTTTGCCCCGAAGGTGCCCGAATAGACAATGTCCGCGCCGGCCTGTCCATACGCCTTATGAATATCGACAATGATATCGGGATTTTCCAGGCACCACAGTTCCGGGCAGACCCCGCCGGGCATGCCCCGTTTCTGCAGCTCTGTTCCCATGGCGCCGTCCAGGATGAGGATTTTCTTTTTTAAAAGACGGCGGATTGCTTCCTTGGACTTCATGAAGTTCCTTTCCAATGTTGGGATCGATTCCCTGATTATGTCATCTTTCGAGGGGTTATATTTAGCCTGCGGAGGGAGACCCTGTCAATAGTGATTATGGCTTATGCGGGTGATAAACACTTTTTATGTATAAAAAAGAAATGAAATGAATCGCTGTTGGCCTCGCTTACATCTTAATTAGCAATAAATTAGCGTGACTGGTCGTATCGCATATTTACAAAGGAAATGTGAGACCTTATATTAGCCATTCGTCATCTCATGGAAAGCTTCCCATGTACGGTTCAAGATTCTGTAGACCTTTCATAAACAAACGAATACGGCGATTCGATGCGGGCATGATGAAATGAATTATGTTTCTGTCAGGAAAGTTGTTTTCGAAGACGTGAAACGAGAGTGCCATAATCAATAGCCACCTCGATCTCTGGCTCTGCCCCGATCATTTCTGCAAATGCTTGGTGAGCCTGGACTCGGCTTAATAAGCCGGTCCTGATTTCGGTGAATGCCAGCTTTGAAGGGCTATCGAAACCCCTCCGGACAGCGGTTGGAAGGCTTTCCAGCACAGAGCGTGGAATAACTGTGCTCTCGGCAATCTTCAATAACTCTACCGCTGTTCGGGCAACCAGCCCGGATACAAAAGTCAGTCCCATAGGAACTATGCTGGAAACCAATTTTCTCGCATGCGGACAGGCCCGCTCCTTGACTTCATCTGGATTTCCGCCCAGCGCGATTTCAATTGCGCGAAGCGGCTGACCGGATAGCCACGCCAAAACACCTGCTAAAAGTTCGCGCATAGCATCCGCAGAAAACGGTTCCTTCACTTTCCGACCCACAGCACCGAGGATGGTTGACTGGTCTCGTCCCAACAACGCGAGGCGGGCGTTATCGTCCTCGGCAAGCCATTCAAAAATCCAGGAAACCCAACCGGGTATTGTAAAAGGCAGCGTATCAAGGTCAGCCAAAAGTCGTGTTCGGAGGGCACTCAAAACGGAGACCGGTGCCCCGCTTTGTGCAGCGAGTTCAAGAAGAATTGTATCCTCTGCACACGTGTTTCTCTCCGCAAGCAGCTCGTTGAGATGCTCTATCTGCTTCTCGAATTGATCTGAGGCATTTCGCTGTGCCGCACGATAGGCCCCGAATGACTTGTATACCGAGAAGTGCGTCGTAGCTTCGGTATCAGTGCCCTCCGGAGCAACGGCCGTTGACAGCCGGTTCAGGGCGTATTCGACATCCGGGTCTTGTAAGGACGCAGTGCTGATCCGATCAAGGATCACCTGCAAGGGGTCTGTTATCGCAAGGCAGCGGTCATCTTCCGGCAGAACTGCCTGCAATTTCTTCACGGTATTTAGGCTTAGCGGCGCATCATCCGTGAAAGACAAAACCTCCTCTGGGATCAATAACACAACGCCATTGGCGAGATGACCGGCGCGGCCAGCTCTTCCGGCTGCATTGAGTATTTCATGTGCCTCAAGCGGTTCTCTGCCTCCGTCTTCCAAGTCTGCGCGCATATCGCTTGCTAGAATTGCCAAATGCGCTGGAAGATTCAGGCCTTGGGCGAGCGTCGGTGTGGCAACGATCACTTGCGCACCGTTCTGCCTACGGAACATTCGCTCTGCTAAATCGCGTTCGAGACGGATCATCTCTGCATGGTGTGGCACTGCGCCTGACGGTCCATCTAGCAGAGAATGCACGCGCCCGCCCAATTCCGAATCTAGCGCCTGCCAACGCTCATTTTCTTCCGGCGCTTCCTCAACTTCAATATTCATATTTTCCGCAATTTGGCGTGCTGTCGAAACTGCGTGGGACTTTACATTGACGAACACAATTGTCTTCAATCCATTGAGGGCTGATGAGGCTGCAATATGGGCAGCAACAGTGTTCACGTTCGGCTTCAGCGCAACGGCATCCCCATGGCCGCGCAATTGCCCTCCTAGCTTGACTGGGCTCTCTGAGAGCTTTGCAATTCTACAATCAACTGTTTTCTCGTGGAGCCAGTTGTGATGTAGACCAAACATGGCGAAGGGTTCGGCCATTAGTAAATTTTCTGCAGCCTTTCTCAATCCCTTTGCAGGTTTTCCCCGCACACGGTCTATATCCTGTTGAGCCCTTATCGCTGCCCGGCAAATTCTTTCGAGTGTATCTTTTTCATAGAAGACAATTCCGCGTGCCTGCCGGCTCGGCTTCCAAAGCGGATCAACAAATATGCAATCCCGTCCTGTGATCATACCGATCCAGTCAGCAAACTCATCGCCATTCTGGATCATTGCAGAGAGGAAGAGAAAGTCTGCATCTGGGGCTATGCTATTGAAAGCAAGGACACAGAACATACCGTCGAGAGCGCGTCGCAGACCGGATACCGGGCTGAGCAAGTGGCACTCATCAAAGACCATTAGTCCGACTGCTTCGAAAGCTCCCGGGGCGTAGGATAGAAGGGCGAGGCAATGCTCTGGCGTCATCACCTCGATTTTTCTCAGTGACGTCCCTACGGCAAACAACCGGTCGAAGTCGCTTGATACGAGAGAACCAAGGAGTTCCTTAGGAAATATTTCTTGGAGGTCGACGGTTAGCTGCTCTACGAGTGCGTGTGTCGGGGCGATAAAGACAACGTTTTTACCTCTGCTCAAAACGCTCGCTATTTTGAGGCAAGATACCGTAGTCTTGCCCGCACCTGTTGGTAAGACCATCACGGCGGAGTTGCCATTGTGATGGAAGTGTTTCGCAATGGCTTCTCGATGGTTATGCCACATAAAGGGTGCTGCTTCCGCCCTATGACGGAGCCATGCATTCCAAAAGTTTTCATCGACGTCAGGCGGCGGAGCGATCTTGGTGATCGCGGCCTCTACCGTTCCGTCAAAAGCCGCTAGAAGGAGAGCCGCTAGATGACGCGGACCAGGATATGTCGTCAGCAGAGTTCCCACAACGGGATTATGTGTTTCGAACTGGCGACTGGAAAGATTAAGAACTTGCGAAAAGGCTGATTGAGCAGTGTCAAAGCGTCCCGCTGCCTTGTCTGGAACCGGCTCACCCAATACATCGGCAGAAAATATCTCTATACCCATGAGTAAGCTTTCGAAGAGTGCTGTTGTGCTGCGAGCCTCCAAACCGCCCAGCGTTCTGAAATGCTCTGGGCGTCTTCTCGCGCGATCAAGTATGCTGCTTAGCTTGCCAGCGGCTAGATCACGGATGTTTTCTGCCAGCAGCTTAGAGACAAAACCCTGTTGTCCTTCCACAATGTGAATCTTCTGCGCCGCCTCTATGGCGTCCGCATATTGTTCGGCCGCGAGGAAGAGGAGCGCAGCGGCTATTGTTGGATCAACGCGATCCCTGTCGAGAATGGGTACACGTACGCCTTCTTGCACTAAAGTGGTTTCCTGCGCCAGTATTTGCTGTGCTGTCCCTGCGACAAACGCGGCTGCACGCTTTATGCTCTGATCCTCGCTTACAGAGGCGACGAGTTCGTATGTATCAGCGATCCGAGTCAGTGGCCAAGTATCATCTTCTTCGCCCGCGATTATTTTACCATCGGCTTGTCGAAGGCGGCGCGCAACGAGTTCGGCAAAGTGCGCGGTCAAGATCTGCGGCAGTTCCTCTGGATCGAGTCCCGGTAGCACTGGTGCAGTCCTGAGAAATGCTGCCGTTACAGGATCAAACATTCAGGCTTCTCCATTACCAATATGATCAATGTAGGCGATGGCGCGCTTGGCAACTTCATCGAACCATCCTCTAAGATCATGGCCCGTCACGAGAACGCCGCCAATCCGCTGACTTGCGGCGATCCCATCCAACTCCTCGAAGCCTGCAAAAAGGCGATTGCGACGTCTCTGGGAATCGTCTTCCAGAGTCGTGGCCAAGCACCCACGATAGGCTCTATACTCTCTGTCAAGAACTCGCGCTGCTGCTTCGATTATCCTCGTCCCGCGCAGCCCCGTCTTCTCAAGTAAGGCAGCAGCGGCGGCCAGAAGGTCGTTCGCTCTTGACCCTTTATGATAATTGAGGAACGCGGACATGACCTCGTCGCGGAATACGCTGCGAGGGTCTTTAGAGCATTTGTCCTCGAAGATGGTCGCGCGGATGATCACAGATTGATCTTCATCAAGCTCGATCATGAGACCATCAAGTCCTTGTGTTGTGGACTTGACGTGAGGGTCTCGCAGCAACGCTTTGCCATGGGTCAATTGCTTAGCTGCGGCCCATGAAATTGCCTCAAATATCAGCCCGTCCCTGTGATACCGGGAAACCTCACGTTGACTCTCCGTGTTTCCCCTAATCGATAGTGCTTGTTTTGCGTTTTCCCTAAGGTCTTTGTTATTTATTGCAGGTTCAGCCGGAAGCAGTTCTGCTATGATCTGAGCAGCATGCACTGCTTGGCCCATAGCGATGATCGCTATTATTCTGGCTAGGGCGTTGAGATCGTCTGCCGTCCAGCGGCTTCCTGTGCAATGCACATTTATGTCTACCTCTTCGATCGTAAGAATAATGTCTGTCCCTTTTGGATTGAGGTTTAATTAGCGCGGTGTGTTGCTTATTTCTCTTAATTTCTTCGGGCCAACAAATTATTACAAAGTTTCTAGGTGTCTGCAGTTTGATCTGGAATCTTCAGAAGACTAGGCGCAATAACCATGCAGTTATTGTATTTCTTATAAGCTAATCGATTTTCCTATTCTGATATAAGTCATTTTAATTTTTATAGATCCCTTTACAGAGATTATTCAACTATTTAATTTCTTTTTTCAAGATATCAAAGTTAATATTTGTGTGAAGATGGATATCTTCGCATACTGTGAATACAGTCTTTATTGTGAGGAACATAATTCAAAACTTTGTATGACGGTCCAAATTATCTGGTGCCATAGTACAGGAAGAAAGAAATTTTATAAACGTTTGCTTTAACCGGATGCACCCGGTTTATGCCGAGTTGCCTTTTTTAGTCCAAATTTCGTTGACTTCGTCGTCGGCTTCTCGGCGTATTCGAAAAGCGGCTGTGTTGCCTCTGCCTTGCCGCTTTCGTATCGCCTTTGATCTGGAAATAGAATGGTTGGCATTACGAGACCGCATCCAGAATTCCTGTGAGGGCCGTCACGGATTTTTCGGGGATCAGGAGGCAGCTTTCCGTCAGGGTAACCCCGAAACGGTCCAGTTGGAGGAGGTGGTAAATCGTTCGTTGATTCTCCAGGAGAAAATCCCCGTAACCGGCGGAGTACCGTCGGGACAGAAACATCTTGTTTTCCCGGCGCAGGGAAGGGCGCAGATAACTCAAAATCCAATCCAGGGCCGCGTCGGTCATCTCACTGGCCGTGGCGTCCAGAACGACGGCCCGGGTCACGTTCCGTCCGGCGGCGTCTTCGGCAATGAACGCCATGATTTCCGAACCCGCCGTGGCCCCCATCAACGCCACTTCCTGACAGCGGTCAAGAAATCTGGCAAGATGACGGCTTTCAAAAATCACCTTCTCGCCCAGAACGACGCGGGACGGGGAGATTTCAGAGATCGGAAGGCGCAGGACGGTCCCTTTCAGGGAGATCAGCGATTGCGCCTCCTCCATGTAGCTTTCAACCTCTGCCGTCTGCTGGGGCGATATCCGGGTGGCATCCCGCCGGTAGCCCAGCCGCCGGTAGATCGCTTCCCTGGGCAGATCGATCCGGAGGACTTCAAAGTCGATCCGGGCGGCATTTCGGGCGTTGGAATTTCCTTTTGCGGTCAAAATCGGCGGCTCCTCAGGCGGGATTCCGGCGGTATCCGATTCCCCGGATCCGCAGGGTGGAATTGGAAAGTTGCGTTTTTGCCCCCAGAAACGTTTCCACCAGCCAGAGACGGGATTCGACGTGGTCGGTGACTTCCGGAATCGAAAAGGAACTCTCGCCCTCGGCAAGGGCGGCAAAAGGGATGATCTGGTCCGCCACGTGAACATCCAGGGCTGTGCCGGACTGCAGGGCCTTCGTCAGGCTCCGGGCGACTTTCCTGCCGATGTATTCCGAACTTCGGCGCGGCGCACCGGCGCAGTCGGCGCCCAGCACACATCCCGTGTCGGTCTGTGCCCAGATCGCCAGGGCTGCCCCTGCCTGGGCGGCAGGCTTTTCATAAACCGGGCTTTCCTCCGTGTCGTAAAGAAGTTCCAACGAGACGGAATACCCCTGGGCCTGAAGGTTTTTTCGGCACTCATCGGCCATCCTGTCGGAGACCCGGCGTTCCTTCAGCAGTGACGACAGGGCGATGCCTTGAATGGACAACAGTTTTCCGGGGTTGGTAAGGTTCAGAGGGGCCAATGGACGCTTTAATGGCTTCACGTCAAGGACGATCCGTCCCTGTCCCTGGGGAACATAACCGGGGCGGAGGATACGCAGCTCGATTTCCGCGCCCATCCGTTTCAAAAGAGGGAGGAGGACGTGCTGCAGGGAATAAACCGATGGCGCGAAGTCCTGAAAGAGCCCTCCCGTAATATGGAAATTGGAAGGCCTGTCCGCGTACAGGGCAAGGGGGAGGACGCACAGGACAAGCATGGTGGTGGAACCGGCCGTGCCGATGTCCCAGGCATATCGCCCTCCTCGGATCGTCCGCCCGGGGAAGAATCGGATTGCCTTGGCCCCGATGGAGGCGCCTTCCAGGCGGCCCCGGCAGAGATCGGCGATGGCCTCGATTCCCCGGAGATGCTGAGCCCGCAGGCCCGGCTTCGGCAGTATTTTCGCCCGGATGTTGGTCAGGGAAAGGTCCTGTAGAGCCAGTGCGGAAAGGGAAACGGCATCCCGTACAATGGTCCCCGATCCGGATTTCCGGCTGCCGTCGATCTCGATCATTTTCTTCTGCTTTTCCTGGAAGCCGCGGCTTTTGCCCGCAGAAGTCCTCAGCCCCTGCTTTTGCGGGCCAGGTGCTTCATGAGCCCGCCATCGGCGATCAATTCCTGCATGAACGGGGGAATCGGCTGGATGGACAGGGGGGACGCTTCTGCGCCTTCCATAAGGATGACTCCGGAATCTCCGTCGACGGTCACCGACTGTCCTTCTGCTATCTGGTCGTACAGTTCGGCCGACTCGAAGATGGGCAGTCCCATGTTGAAGGCATTCCGGTAGAAAATCCGGGCAAAGCTCTTGGCGATCACGCAGGAGACGCCGGCCGCCTTGATGGCGATGGGGGCATGTTCCCGGGAGGAGCCACAGCCGAAATTCTCGCCGGCCACGATGATGTCCCCTCGTCCCACCTTCCGGGGGAAGTCGGGATCCGCATCTTCCATGCAGTGCGCGGCGAGGGCCTGCGGGTCGAAGGTGTTCAGATAACGGGCCGGGATAATGGCGTCCGTATCGATGTTATCGCCGAATTTCCATACTTTTCCTTGAAATTTCATTCGTCTTGTCCTTACCGGGTCTGTATCGCCCTGAGAACCGCCGCTGTTATTGGAGCTTGGACGAAGGTTTCTCAGGGCGAGGTGATTTTATGTCAATTCGTCGGGACCGGCAATCCTTCCCAGAACCGCGGATGCGGCGGCCACGACCGGGTTGCTCAGATAGACCTCGCTGCGGGGGTGTCCCATCCGGCCGACGAAATTCCGATTGGTTGTTGCCAGGGACCGTTCACCGGCGGCAAGGATTCCCATGTGGCCGCCCAGGCAGGGGCCGCAGGTCGGGGTGCTGATGGCCGCATGGGCGTCGAGAAAGATGTCGAAGAGACCTTCCTTCATGGCGGTCCGGTAGATCTCCTGGGTTGCCGGGATGACGATCAATCGGACCCTGGGATCGGCCTGGCGTCCCTTAAGAACGGCGGCTGCCGCCCGCAGATCTTCAATCCGGCCGTTGGTGCAGGAGCCGATGACGACCTGATCGAGGGGGACATTGCCCACCTCGCTGATCCCCCGCGTGTTGGAGGGCAGATGGGGGAAGGCCACCTGGGGCTCGATTCCGCCGACATCGATCTCCATTTCCTGGGCATAGACCGCATCGGGGTCGGAACTGTAATAGGTATAGGGGCGTTTGGCCCGGGGTTTTACATAGGCCTCCGTGACCTCGTCGGGGGCGAAGATGCCGTTCTTGCCCCCCGCCTCGATGGCCATGTTGGCGATGGAAAACCGGTCCGCCATGGTCAGGGAAGCAATCGTTTCCCCCGTAAACTCCATGGCCTTGTAAAGGGCGCCATCCACACCGATCTTTCCGATGATGTAGAGGATCAGATCCTTTCCCGAGACCCAGGGATTGAGCTTCCCGGACAGAACGAACTTGATCGTTTCCGGAACCTTGAACCAGACCTCACCCGTCAGCATGGCGGCGGCCAGATCCGTGCTGCCCACGCCGGTTGCGAAGGCGCCCAGGGCCCCGTAGGTGCAGGTGTGGCTGTCCGCGCCGATCACGAGGTCTCCCGGCAGGACGATGCCTTTTTCAGGCAGGAGGGCGTGTTCCACACCCACCTCCCCGACTTCGTAATAATGAGTGATCTCCTGTTCCCGGGCGAAGTCGCGCATGATCTTGCACTGAGCGGCGGAACTGATGTCCTTGTTGGGGGTGAAGTGATCCGGAATGAGGACCACCTTGTCCCGATCAAAGACCTGCTTTCCCCCGGCCTTGCGGAATTCGTCAATGGCCAGCGGGGCCGTGACATCGTTTCCCAGGGCGATATCCACCTTTGCGTTGATCAGCATCCCGGGATGGACCTCGGTGAGGTCGGTATGCCGGCAAAGGATCTTTTCCGTAATGGTCATTCCCATGATTGTCTCTCCCATATAAGGATTTTAAGCAATTTCTGATATCGTAAAATGCGCTTTTATTCAAGCCGAACAAATTTCGCTTATTCATACTCCGGTTTGATCTTGTTGGGGTCCCGTTTCAGGAACTCCAGGCGGTTCAGGGCGTTGATGTAGGCCCTGGCCGAAGCCACGATGACGTCAAGGTCGGCGCCGTGTCCCACGACGTTGCGGCCGTTGAACTTGAGTTGCACGGTCACCTCGCCTTGGGCGTCCGTCCCCCCGGATATAGCGTTGACGGCATACCGGAGCAGATGGTAGTTGGTTCCGGTAATCTTTCGGATCGCGTGGAAGACGGCATCCACCGCGCCGACGCCGAAGCCGGCATCCCGGACGAGTTTCTTGTCCACCTCCATCTCCATCGTGGCGGTGGGGATGGCGACGTTGCCGCAGACCACGTTGAGGTAGATCAGTTTGTATTTATCCTCGGCCCGGAAGACCTCCTCGTAGACGATGGCCTCCAGGTCTTCATCGAAGACGTTCTTCTTGGCATCCGCCAGTTCCTTGAAGCGGACAAACACCTTTTTCAGCTCCCCATCCGTCAGGTTGAACCCCAATTTTTTCAGATGTTCGGAAACGGCGTGACGCCCGGAATGTTTGCCGAGCACGATGTGGGATTCGGAGATGCCGACGGATTGGGGCGTCATGATCTCGTAGGTGATCTTTTCCTTGATCAGGCCATCCTGATGAATCCCCGATTCGTGGGCGAAGGCGTTTGCCCCGACGATGGCTTTGTTCGGCTGGACCGGGATGCCCGTGATCTGGGTCAGCAGTCGGGAGGATTTGTAGATTTTTTCCGTGTTGATGCCCGTGGAAAAACCGAAGAGGTCTTTCCGGGTCTTCAGGGCCATGACCACTTCTTCCACGGCCGTGTTGCCCGCCCGTTCACCGATGCCGTTGATGGTGCATTCGATCTGCCGGGCCCCGTTCAGGACGGCCGCCAGGGAATTGGCCACGGCCAGGCCAAGGTCGTTATGGCAGTGTACGGAGATGACCGCCTGAGAAATATTGGGGACCTTGTCAACAAGATGGGCAATCAAGGCGCCGTACTCATTCGGGATGGCGTACCCAACCGTATCTGGGATGTTGACCGTTGATGCCCCGGCGGCAATGACCGCCTCCACCATTTCGCAGAGATAACCCCGGTCGGTGCGGGTTGCATCCATGGGCGAGAATTCCACGTTGGCCGTATAACTCCGCGCCCTTTCAACAGCGGCAATCGCCTCTTTCAGGACCTGTTCCCGCGACTTCCGGAGCTGATACTTCAGGTGGATATCCGAAGAGGAGATGAAGGTGTGAATGCGGGGATTGGCGCCCTCCTGAATGGCTTCCCAGGCCCGATCGATATCCTCGTTGTTGGCCCTGGCGAGACCCGCAATCTGCGCACCCCGGATTTCCCTGGCGATCTGCTGAACGGAAAGAAAGTCGCCTTCGGAAGCGATGGGAAAGCCGGCCTCAATAATATCCACCCCCATTTTTTCCAGCTGCCGGGCGATCCGGAGCTTCTCCGTGGGGTTCATGCTGGAGCCGGGGGACTGTTCGCCATCCCGCAGCGTGGTGTCAAAAATAAAGATCCTCTTTCCTGTCGATTCCATAAAGACTCCTTTCCTGAACTGAAAAAGGCCATGAGCTTGCCGCCCATGGCCTTTAGGTTTTTCCTTTTTTATGTTTACGGTTAACCTTAAAACCCGAGGCGGTTGAAAGAAAGGCGCAGAAGGGCGAGGCCCAAAAGCAATAGGCTGTCTAACAGGATATCGGCCTTTCTTCTATTTTCCACAGGGTTTAAGTCCTTCCAAAAAAAACGTCCACTTTCCTAAAATAAAAAACGGCCGTTGTCAAGGAATGATTTTCCTCATTTTTCCAGGACGTATCGGCAGATCAAGTCGCCCACTTCCTTTGTGCCCCGGCCCATCTTCCCGGCTTCGAGGGAGGGGAGATCCTTCGTGATGGCCTTCTGCACGGACGCCTCGATAGAGGCTGCGGCCTGCTCCTCGCCGAGAAAATCCAGCATCATGGCGCCGGCCATGATGGCGGCAAGGGGGTTGATGACGTTTTGTCCCGTGTATTTGGGTGCGGAACCGCCGATAGGCTCGAACATGGAGACGCCCTCGGGATTGATGTTCCCGCCGCTGGCGATGCCCATGCCCCCCTGGATCATGGCCCCCAGGTCGGTGATGATGTCGCCGAACATGTTGTCCGTGACGATGACGTCGAACCACTCCGGATTCTTGACCATCCACATGCAGGTGGCGTCCACGTGGGCGTAGTCCGTCGTGATGTCCGGATATTCCTTGGCCACTTCGTAGAAGGTCCTTTCCCAGAGATCGAAGGCGAAGGTGAGGACGTTGGTCTTGCCGCACAGGGTCAGCTTCTTTCCCATGTTGCGCTTGCGGGTGACGTCGAAGGCGTAGCGGATGCAGCGCTCGACACCCTTGCGGGTATTGATGGATTCCTGCACGGCCACCTCATCGGCGGTTCCTTTCTTCAGGACGCCGCCCGCCCCGGCATAGAGCCCTTCGGTGTTTTCCCGGACGACGACGAAATCGATCTCCGCGGGCCCCTTGTTTTTCAGGGGCGTATCCACGCCTTCATAAAGTTTCACGGGCCGCAGGTTGATGTACTGGTCCAGTTCGAAGCGGGCCTTCAGCAGGATGCCCTTCTCCAGAATGCCCGGTGCAACTTCGGGATGGCCGATTGCGCCTAGAAAGATGGCCTTGTGCTGCTTCAGCTCCCGGATCACGCTGTCCGGAAGGGTTTCCCCCGTTCTCTTGTAGCGTTCCCCCCCCAGGTCGTAGGTGGTATATTTCAGGCCGAAACCGAATCGCTCGGCTGCGGCATTGAGCACTTTGATGCCTTCTGCAACGACTTCCGGTCCCGTACCGTCACCCGGAATCACGCCGACATGAAATTCTGTCCCCATGGAATCCTCCTTGAATTTTTGCTGTTTTCGTTAATAGGCTTACCGCCTGATGTCAAGAGAATTTTAGCGGTCCGATAAATCTCCCACTCCAAATCGATACAATGAAAAATGAAAAGAATCAAGCATCTGAAATTGATTTTAATACAGAATCAGAGGCCTTATCCCGCCATATGCAATGCGGGGAATCCATTCCTTGCTAGATAGGAATTCCATAAATCTCTTTCGCTGCACAATTCTGCCTTGACAACCCTTCCTGTCACACCTATACTTTGTTGCTGGGATTTGAATATTCGTAATTATATCGAATATTTAAATATAATAGGGGGCGGTGTGAAAGATAAGCGAATTTATCAACGCTATATGATCAGCAGCGAAGAAAGTGAAAATCTCCAGGATGATATCAAGCTTGATGGTGTGCCTGTCCGTCTGGTGGATTTCTCTCTGGGCGGCTTGTGCGTGATTTCCGACCAATCTTATACCGCAGGGGATATTGTAACCATTTTTGCTAACTTTGCAAATGGCGGACGGATCGACTTGATCGGCAAGGTCGTTCGGGTGGTGCCGGAGGGAAGCTCCTGGTCGGTGGCGGTCGATCTGGCAGGTCAATACAAAGTAATGCCTAAACGTAAATCCTAGAATCCGGTTCGGGAAGGATGATTTTTTGATTCAGACTCCGCGCGCATCCTCCAGCAGCCAGGAGAAGATCTGCGGCAGACGGGCCTGCCAGGCCTGCTCATTGTGGGAAGCGCCCGGTTCCAACACGTAGCGCAGCTCATGGTCTTGAAGGCCGATCCCCTTGAGATGGTCATGGAAGTGTCCGGCGGCCTCCACAAAATCCAGAAAAATATCGTAATACCAGTACCTTTCCAGAGATCCAACGTCCAGGTAAATCTTGCACCAGCAACCCGTAGGGGCATTCCAAAGCCGATAAATTTCTCCCTCGGCCCACATGACGGTCGGGGAAACGGCCCCGATCCTGCCGAACATGTCGGGAAAAGCTTTTCCCAGCACAAGGCTCATGAGGCCGCCCATACTGGATCCCATCACCGCTGTCCAGAAAGGCTCCGGCAAGGTCCGGTAGGTTCTGTCGATAAAGGGCTTGAGGTGATGGACCAGAAAATCGGCAAAGAGCCAGCCCCGCCCTTTGGAACCTACGGCCGGCTCATCCCAGGGTGAATACTCGGCGAAACGCCCCGGTGAAGAATCCACGGCCACGATGAGCCAAGGCCTCAGGCTGCCTTCGGAAATCAGGCGATCCATGGTGCTGTTGGCACACCAGGTATGGTAGAGAGCGGAAGCCGGGTGGTTGAAGACATTCTGTCCATCCAGCATGTAAAGGACGGGGAACCTGGAATCGGGGGGGCCGTCGTAAGCGTCCGGAATGTAGATGCGGAGGGTCCGGGCCATCTCCTCGGGGTAGGAATAAAAGTCGGAAAGAACGTGGATGGTGCTCATACTCAATCACCGGCCTTGATTTCCCCACCGGGAATTCATTGTCTTATCGCTTGACCTTTTCTATTCCGGGTAAGAATCGAACCGGATCGTTCAATGGCACACGATTTGGTCGCTCAAATTAACACTCTCAAGGTACTGCTTCACGCTGGCGATGGTTGCGAGGAACATCCTTGAGCCTGTCATCACAGTAAAGACGTCATCCTTATTGCCGCAGGCCTTGGCAAATTCAGGCCCGATGACCACCGCCGGCTCCGGTGCATCCGATTGCTGCTGGAGGGCGCTTACGTATGTGTCCAGGCGGTCTTTGAGAACCTGAAAATAATCGATGGAATGGCCGACCATCAGATCGAACGTTTCGGACAAGCTTTGGGAAAAATTCTGAATCGCTCGCCAGTAGTAGGCGCTGATCAGATCCTTTTGCGGGGCGTTTTCCAGGCAATAGGGGATGGCCCAACCCACACTGATGATTTTCAATATCTGCAGTTCGTACTCAACGGTATTGCGCTTGATGTCTGCTGCCTCATGAAGATTGGCCATCAGTGCCTTGACATCTTCCCGGTTCACGGCGAAATTGAAGAGATCTTCCGCTGCCTGCTCGATGCCGGATTTTGTTTCTGTTGACTTTCCCATCGTTAAATTCCTTTTAGACAAAAGATTGTTTTCATCGACTTGTTAAAATGAAAGGCCGTGCAAAACTGATTCAGTATTCCCCAGCGTATGGGGAGAAACAACCCGGTTATTCACCTTTTTCCACTTCGAACCACGGTATGTGCTTTTTGTATTGTTCTAGTGATTACAGCATGTTGCCATAAGTTCACAGATGCTTTTCAAGCATGGCACATCCGATGCTATAAAGACAACAAAATATTAATACCACTCCTTGAGGAGATGGCAAATTAAAAAAGCAAAAAAGGAGAAGAATTATGAAGAAGGCAATGGTGTATGTGGTCGGTTTGGTTTTTCTGTTCTGCACCTCCGCATTTGCAGCGGACAAAGCTGCCGCGCCGGTGAAAGAGGAGCCGGTCAAGGCTGAAACGGCGAAACCTGAAGCGGCAAAGAAAGAAGTAAAGAAGGCGGCCCCCAAGAAGAAGGTTTCCAAGAAGAAGGCCGCAAAGAAATGCGCAAAACCGGCTGCAGAGAAGAAAGCGGTTCCGGCTCCGGAAGCCCCCGCAAAATAGTTTGTTGAAGTTAAAATCAGGGCTCCGGCAAGGCATGAGGGAAATACCCCCCCATGCCTTTTTTTACGCCCAAAAAAAGTTTACTTTTTGCGACTGAGCAGGCAATATTGAAATCATTCCTGGCTGGCGTGTTCCGATGAATCTGCCAAAAGGCGCAGGAAAATGAAGGAACTCAAAGATGGCCTTCTATCCTCATCTCTTTTCATCCGGCCGGATCGGAAAGCTGGTCAGCAGAAACCGGATCAAGTATGCGGCGACGGAAACCAATTTCCCTTATGCCGACGGCTTCGTCAGTGACCGGGAAATTGCCTATATGGAGGCCCAGGCTCGGGGTGGGGCGGGAATTGTCACGACGCAGGGGGCTTATCCGGACCGGAGAGGGGAGGGGAAAGGCTTCCGGGGCATGATGAGCATCGCGGAAGACCGCTTTATCCCCGGATTGTCCCGGATTGCGGAGGTCATCCGGAACCATGGAGCCCTTTCCGCCCTGCAGATCCTCCATTGCGGCCGGGAAGGCGGTGTGGATCTCGATTACTGCCTTATGCCTTCCGTCGTTCCGCAACGCCTTTCCTATTTCAAACCGCCCCGGGAACTGACGGTCCCGCAGATTCAGCAAGCCATCGAGGATCATGTCCAGGCCGCCCGCCGTGCGGTGGAGGCCGGCTTCGACATGATCGAACTCTCCGGCATCGTCGGCTACCTGATCTCCACCTTTGTCTCCCGCTACACCAACAAGCGAAGCGACGAATTCGGCGGTCAAACGATCCGGGAACGCTGCCGTCTCATGATGGAGATCATCCAGGGGATCAAGGCGGAGGTGGGATCGGAATATCCCGTGGGAATCCGGCTCTGTGGACTGGAGCTGTTGGAAGACCGCGGAGGAAATACCCTGGAGGAAAGCATCGAGAGCTTCCGTCTCGCCGAAGAGGCGGGAGCGGATTATGTCAGTGTCACCATCGGCTGGCATGAATCCTCCCTTCCGGTCATCACGCGCGACGTCCCCATGGGACACTGGCTTTTCGTGGCTGCGAAAATCAAGGAATCCGTCGGCATTCCCGTCATGATGGCCTTCCGCCAGTTTGTGCCGTCTATTCCGGAAAAGGCCATGGCCGATGGGATTCTTGACTTCTGGGAGGTCTGCCGCCCGATGATCGCCGATCCGCAGCTGCCGAAGAAGATCGCGGAGGGCCGGGAAGAGGAGATCATTCCCTGTATCGCCTGCAACATCTGCTTTTCCCGCCTTTACCATCATCAGCCGATTCTGTGTTCCGTCCGTCCGAGTCTTGGCCACGAAAGGGAAAAGGCATGGGGGTATGACGGTTTTTCGCAGACAGCCAACCCCAAGCGGATTGTGGTTGTCGGTGGCGGACCCGCGGGACTGCAGTGCGCCGCAGTGGCCGCCCGGAGGGGACATTCGGTCATGGTGTACGAAAAGGAAAAGGTCCTCGGTGGGGCGGTGCGCATGGCGTCCCGGATCGACGAAGGGTCCGATGAACTTCTGCGGCCGATCCGCACTCTGGAAACGGAATGCCGGCTGGCCGGTGTCAATATTCAGCTGGGGGTGGAATGTTCCCCCGAGATGCTGAAAGGGCTGGGCGCCGATGAAATCGTGATCGCCACAGGCGCCACGTTTTCGCCTCTTTCCCTGAAGTCCCCCCTGCCTGTTCTGACGCCGGAAGACATCCTGATCCATGGGAAAACCCCGCCCCGTCGTTCCGTGATTGTCGGGGGAACCGGCACCGGCCTGTCCCTGGCCGTCTTCCTTGCCCGCCAGGGGGCTTATGAACTGACCCTTCTCGAAAGGAACCAAAAGGTTGGGCGGGATGTCAGTCCCTTTTACCTGTGGCGTTATCTTGGCCTGCTGCGAAAAAGCGGGGTCAGCCTGATGACCGGGACGACTCTGGCGGAGGTGCGCACCGAGGGGGTACTGGTTCGCTCCGGCGGGAAAGAAAAATTCCTGCCGGGAGAAGGAATTCTTCTCGCCGAGGCAGCCGGCGGTTCTTTCCCGGACCCGGCCGGGAGAGGACAGGGCGTGAAGGTCCATGTGATCGGGGATGCCCGAAAGCCCCGTCGACTGCACAACGCAATTCACGACGGATACCGACTCGGAATGGAAATAGGAAATGATACCGGAAATTAACAGGACGATCTGTACGGAATGCGGGCGCTGTGTCGAGGTCTGCCCACCTTTGGCCATCGAGCTCGTCGATGAAAAGGCGTGCATCGATGAGACGCTCTGCGAGGAATGCGGTTTTTGCGCCGCCGTCTGTCCGGTAGACGCCATCCGCATCCTCTTTCCCCTGTCTCCCCAATCCGGCCCGTCACCCTGGAGTTGAAAACAACCTATGTGCGGTCGCTTTGTCCTCTTGACGGATTTGTCCGATATTGCGGAATACTTCGACATTCAGGAGTTTGCCTGCGATTACCGGACGGGGACCAATATTTCTCCCGGGCAACAAGTGACGGCCGTTGTTCATGAGGGGAAAAACCGTCTTGTCAATTTCCGCTGGGGATTGATCCCCTCCTGGGCGAAAGATCCGTCGATCGGCAGCAGGATGTTCAATGCCCGGGCGGAAACCGTAGCGGAAAAGCCCAGTTTTCGAAATGCGTTCAAGAAACGACGATGTCTGATCATTGCAGATGGCTTCTACGAATGGCAGAAACTGGGAAAGATTAAGACGCCCTTTCATTTCAGTCTTAAATCCGGAAGGTCGTTCGGATTTGCCGGTCTTTATGAAAGCTGGCTGTCGCCGGATAATAAAAGGATTGATTCCTGTACAATTCTCACCACGGATTCCAATGAACTCATTGCGCCGATTCATGACCGGATGCCGGTGATCCTGACGAAGGACAACGCATCGATCTGGATTGACCCTGAGCATCAAGGCAAGGAAAAACTCTTGTCCCTGTTGAAGCCCTTTCCCGCGGAAGGGATGAAAATGGAAGAGGTCACAATGAAGCTGGGGTGATGATTGGGTCCTGTCGAGTAGCGCAAGCAAAGGCAAATAAAATATTTTATGGATTTTGGTTTGTTGGATTGATAAATTGACGAACACAACGCTGGAGGGAATTTATGGAATCGAAAGAAAAAGCCGTTCTGGAGACGATGACAAAAGAAGGCAAACCCATGCGGCCGGGGGACATAGCAAAGAAAGCGGAAATGGACAAAGACGAAGTTTCCAAAATCATTGAAAAGCTCAAGAAGGAAGGGAAGATCTCATCCCCGAAACGATGTTTCTATGCTCCCGTTTAGGAACAGGTCAGGATGTGCGGGGTGATGATTTGACCTGATCTTCTCGGGAAGGATCATAATTCAGGATTTAGACTTATGAATCTGACTGAAATTCTTGAAATGTACAGTGATCAGGTGGCCCTGCAATGGGCGGAGCGTCTTCATGACGAGGTCAGCAACGGTTATGCCAGCCGCCCTTTCGATGAGCTTTTAGACACCACTTCGCAGGCCAGCGAGGCGAATTTTGCCGCGATCGCTCACGGGGACTTCTCGAAAATAGACGCCTTTATCGTCAGGGTCTGCAAGCTGAGGCTGGAAGGCGGCTTTTCTCTTTCGGAAGTCCAGAAGGCCTTTGAAATGTATCGGACGATCCTGATTCCGATCCTTCTAAAGGAATTGAAAGGCAAAGACCTGCTCGACGCTCTGCTGAGTCTCAATGCCTGTCTGAGCCGCACCATCTTTGCCTTCAGCGATTATTTCCTGAATATGGCCAATGCCAGATTGATTGAAAAGCAGAAGAAACTCGACGAAGATCTCAAGGCGGCTGCCGGGATTCAGCAGTGTCTGTTGCCGCAGAAAGAGGAGAAACGGCCGAAGGTTGAAAATCTGGAGATCGAGTGGAAATTTACGCCTTCCGAAACGATTGGGGGCGATATTTTCAACGTGATCCACCTCGATGAGGATCACCTCGGGTTTTACATGATCGACGTCAGCGGACACGGGGTCCCCCCCGCCCTGGTGACTTTTTCCATCTCTCAGACCCTCCAGCCCCAGATGGGCTACACCGTTCGGAAAAAACCGGGCTTCTCTCCCGATTATGAAATTGTGACTCCGGGTGAGGTTCTGCAAGCCCTGGATTCGGAATATCCCTGGGAGCGCTTTGAGAAGTTTCTAACGGTCATCTATCTCATTGTCGATGTCCGCCATGGCCGTCTGATCTACAGCAACGCCGCCCATCCCCCGCCCATTCTGCTCCATGCCGATGGAACCTTTGAGCTGCTGGAAAAGGGAGGAACCATCATCGGCCTGGGGGGAATCCTGCCTTTCGAAGAGGAGGAGAAAGCGATTTCGGCAGGAGACAAGATCCTCCTTTATACGGATGGGGTATTTGAATTTTCGGACAGCAAGGGGGAATTGTTCGGGGAGAAGCGGTTTCATGCCCTGGTGAAAAGCCTGCACGGGCTGCCCATCGGCGCTCTCCTGGATGGGATTGTCCAGGGCATTGAGAATTTTGCCCAGGGAGAAAAACTTCAGGATGATGTGAGTCTCCTGGGAATTGAATTCAAGGAACGGCGCCAGGATAGCTGAAAAAGCCTCGAATTCGTTGATTGTTCCCCTTTTCAGGGCATCAGCCGGGAACGGATCGTGCGGGTGATATTTTCCAGGGTATCGTCGGGGCAGCGGCTCATGTCAATGCTCTCGCCTCGGATATAAGGGGTCAGGATTCCGTAGAGGTCTTCAGGAAGTTCTCCATATTGACCGAGAAAGGACGAAAGCCGCGAATGAAAACTGAAGATCCGCTTATCCCGCTCCGACAGGTCCAGGTAGTCATCGATGATCTTCAGGAGCCGGTTCCGGTCATCGGGAAGCTTTCCATATAAGTCCAGGAGATTGGAGGCGCTGTCGCTCAAGAGTTCCGTCTCTGCCTCGATCCGGCTGATCAGGGATCTCAGTTCCCTGACGACCTGCTCTTCCGGGCATTCCACAAAGGCACCGTCTTTTAGAGCCTTTTCCAGGGGTGTCTGCGGAAAAATCTCCAGGGTCCTGAGCCGGACAAAATCCGGGGCGATGGCGTTGATGACCCGGGCCGTTTCCAGGGCATGTTCCTCCGAGAGCTCTGCCCCGCCGAGGCCGGGCATGATGTAGATCGAGCAGGAGAGCCCGGCTTCTTTGATCTTCAGGCAGCCCTCGATGTGCTCCGCGCTGCTTTCCCCTTTGTTCACGAAGGCCAGGACCTGGTCGCTTCCGCTTTCCAGGCCGAAATGCACCCGGTTCAATCCGGCTGCGGCCATCGCCTGCAGATCGGCGAGACTCCGCTGTCGCGCAGCCGTTCTTGTCCTTCCGTAAATGGTAAAGCGCTCAAGAGTGGGGAATCGGGATCTTATTTCGCCCAGGACCGCGGTTAGAAATTCCGGTTTCAGGATCAGCCCGTCCGCATCACCCAGAAAACAGGTTTTCCCGCCGGCCAGGCGCCAGGTCAAAAGATGGGCGAGGCTGTCCTCAAGGGAAGGCTGATCGTTGAACCAGGAGAAAAACCACGCCAGCCGCGTGTCGACATCGTCGGGAAGCTCGGCGGAAGACTCGTGAATCTGGACTTCAGGAGCGGTCTTTTTCCGGGTGCGGAGAATTTCGTCGGCAAGGCCGGGCAGTCTGCCGTAATCGGCCCGGGTATAGCGGGGCATGCCGATCCCCCGCGCCAGCATCAGATCATCGAGGGCCTTCGCCCGTTCGATGTCTCTTTTGACTTCATCGAGAGATCGCCGGGAAAAAACGGCGCCAGTTTTATAGATGGGGCAGAATTTGCACCTGTTCCAGTAGCAGTTGCGGGTTAGTCGGAAGGTCAGGCTGGTGTTCTCCGTGGGAGGCCGAATCGTACAGATTTCAAAAGGTTCCAGGCTGCTTGAATCCATCCCGGTCATAAAATCAAACCTCCTCCCGTTTCATTGCCCGATGGTTATCATCGTTACCGCCGTAGGGGTCAGGACTCAGGGTCCATAAGGAGCAGCTCAGCAAGTTCAAAGGCGAGTTCCACGCTCTGCTCCGCGTTGAGGCGGGGGTCGCAGTTGGTCTGATAGTTCAGGCGCAGGTCGTAGTCCAGAAGTTGCCGGCTGCCGCCGGTGCATTCCGTCACATTCTCCCCGGTCAATTCCAGGTGAACCCCGCCGGCATTGCTCCCCTCGGCTGAGGAAATGCGGTAGAAGGAACGGATTTCGTTCAAGATGTCATCGAAATTGCGTGTTTTCTGTCCGAAGCTGTTCTGGTAGGTATTGCCGTGCATCGGGTCACAACTCCAGACGACCTTGAACCCTTCCCGTCCGATCTCCCTGACCAACGGCGGCAGGCAGGTCTCGATCCTCTCCGTGCCGAATCGGGTGATCAGGGTGAGACGTCCTGGTTCATTGCCCGGGTTGAGCTTCAAAACGAGTCGCTTGATGTCGTCGATGTCGTAATCCGGGCCGATTTTGACCCCGAGGGGATTATGGACCCCCTGAAGGAATTCCACGTGGGCGCCGTCGACCTGCCGGGTCCGGTCGCCGATCCAGAGCATATGGGCGCTGCAGTCGTACCAGTCTCCGGATGTCGAATCCTGACGGGTCAGCGCCTCTTCGTAATCCAGGAGCAGGGCTTCATGGGAAGTGTAGAGGGTTGCCTGATTCAACTGGGGAGTATTGGTGTCGAACCCGATGGCGGTCATGAAGCTGATGGTCTTTCTGATCTGCCGGGCGAGTTCCTCGTACTTCTGACTCGATGGGAGCAGATCCAGGGATTGCCGATGCCAGGACTGGACGGAATCCAGGGCCGCATACCCCCCGCGGGTAAAGGCCCGCGCGAGGTTCAGTGTAGCGGAGGCCCGGTAATACCCCTCCAGCATTCGCCGCGGGTCCGGGGTCCTGGCCTCTCTTGTCGGGTCGGGGCTGTTCACCATGTCTCCCCGGTAGCTCGGGATCTCCTCGCCGTTGACCATCTCCGTGTCTGAAGAGCGTGGCTTGGCATACTGACCGGCGAACCTCGCGATCTTGATGACCCGTTTCTCCCCGGCATAGGTAAGGATCACGGACATCTGGAGGATGACCTTCAGCAGTTCCCGGATATCCGGGCCGGTGCAGCGGGAAAAATCCTCGGCACAGTCTCCGCATTGCAGGACGAAGGCCCTGCCTTCCGCCGCCTCGGCAAGCAGCTTCCGCAAGGTCCGGCTTTCCCCGGCAAAAACAAGAGGTGGAAGCTTCGACAGCTCCTCCAGTGTTTTATCGCGGACCGCGGCATCCGGCCAGACAGGCTGCTGCTTTGCTGGAAATGTCCGCCACCCGGATTTTGTCCATTCCTCGTGATTCATACGCTACCCTCTCTTCAGAAAAGATCCGTTCTGACTGCCGATGAGATCCCCCCTCAAAAGTGACTGACGGATGAGTTCCACAGCCTGGCGCTCGGCTGCAAGACATCCGTTTCTTATGGTCGGGAAAGGTTGTAAGAGATTTGGCAAGGCGGCCTCCGTCATGACTGAGACCGCACCCGGCAGTCTGTGATTCTGTGACGGGCAATTCTTCCCCTTTTTCCGGATACTGTCAAGAGCTATCGGTTATACGGTGCCTGCAAGCCCCTTTCTGCAATGGTGTCGGCGCAGGGGCACCATAGCCATCCTTCCCGACTAAAATCGCATTGCAGGGGATGTTTTGTTTGGGGAAATGCCACGCTGGGATGATGGCATCAACAAATCTATGCCGATGAAAAGCTGGCCAAGAGAATATTTGCGTTTGGAAGAAATGAAAAAGGCAGAGCCTGTTCGGCCCTGCCTTTACATGCAGAAAGAGCTTTTATTTCTTGAATCTTCGCTTCATAGCCGCCAGCCCGATAAGGCCGGGGGCGAGAAGAAGGACGGAGGGAGGTACAGGAACGGGAGCTGCGTTGCTTACCAACCAGGCGCTTCGCCATCCGTCCGTGCCACTCTGATAGTGAGAGTCGTCATACTGGTCATGCACGGCTAATTTGCCGTCGTAGATGAAGTTGTAGTACCAGACCTTGGAATGGTCGCCAATAACTCTTTCCCCGGTATCCCCTCTATCCGTCGTTACTCCGTCAAAAAGGTTGATCAGGATATTGGTCGCTGCGGAACCCATGTCATTGTCGCTCGAATAAATATTGGCAGTGGTAAGAACCAAGCCTGTGGCATCGGACCACGTACTGGCAAGTTGGTCCGCCGTTGCCAGTTTCCAGGTTCTCCCATTGTAGACGGCACCACCATCAAAATAGGGATATTCACCGAAAACAAGTCCAACGTCCAGGTAATCAAGGCCGAGTTTTGTATCGGTCGTATATATTCCGTTGTCGATGATCGCTGCATTTGCCATTGAACTAAAAGCAATGACAAGTGCTGCAATAGCTGTTATGCAGAGTTTCATAACCCCCCTCCCTTTGTCTGTTGTTTTACACCTCAACTTCTTCATCTTCTTTCCTCCCTATCTAAAAATATGTCATGAAAAATTTGTCAAATCTTGCCTTTCAAAAAACAGAATTAAAAAAACGAGACCGTCCGACATCTTAAAATAAAAATTGTTGAGCCTATTCCCAAAATTTAGCTTCCATTACCCCTTTCTCGATCTTCAGGTGACTTCTTCCACACCAATCAGTTTTTGAGTGAGTTTAAGTTTACAATTCCCCTGGAAAAAGAGGCTAGTTCATTATTAAAAAATAAACAATTGGGGAAAGTGGGTATTTTCTCCTAAGAGTTTTCCTTAAGGTTTCTTTGCAAAAGTAAAGATTCGGCCAGGCGACGAAATATATTTCACCGGTGTACGAGCAGATGAATACTCTGCCTGTTTATCTAAAACGTCAAAGCAGTCTTGGGAAAGTTTCGAAGACAACTCTACATTTTCCAACGTTTCCAAATCGAATCCGTAGTGTTGTCAGTCGATGTTATAAAAGACAAAGGCCGTACGGACAGCGTACAGCCTTTTATCGATCGCAACACGGCCTTTCGGCAAGCTTCAAGGCAATTTGCTTCTTATTTCATCACGATCACTGAAATATCATCAATCCAGTATTGTTCTCCTGCTGTAAAATTCTTGAGGGATACCCTGACCTTGAGTGTATGAACTCCAGCCGCCGGCACGACCCGGACGACGTTGGTGGAGGCACTTACCCAGTTGGCCGGCAGGTTGCTGCCATCGGAGGTACAAAGGGCATTATCACTGTCTGAAGGGGGAGCAATCACGCTGTCGATCATGATATCCGTATCAACATATGTATAGTGATCGCTGCTCTTCACGGAGCACTCTGCGTTGAAGAGCACCACGACTCGCTGGTTTGCTGTGGTTGTCGTAAAGGTCAGAGTGGTCTGCGATCCGTTGATAGGCAAATAATGCTTGGCAGAATCGGTGTACACTTTCTGGTTAACATTCGTAGAAGCTGCGAGAACGTCTGCTTTCGATTGGGTGGGGACAAAGATGATCATTGCCAGGGTAACCACCAGGGCAAGACCCACAAAAATTCTCCCGCCTGAGTTTTTCTTTTTTGAAGTCATTATGCTCCTCCGTTAGCCTTTTAAAGTTCGGTTAAAAGATTTTAAACGCTTAATGCTTTGCCTTAAGTTGAAAGTTTGCTTCATAGAAGCGTTGGCTAATATTTCATGATGATTAAACAATGTCAATAATCAGCAATCCTCCAACATGGATTATAATATGAAATTGTTGATGCTGATCAAAATCATGGGATGCAACATTTTAGGAGAGAAAAGAAATTGCCGAAAGAGAGACGGATCATTCATAATATTAGAACGCTGAATTTTATGGTTCATCCGGTTAATGAGTACTTTGGTATTGCATAAAATCACATGGACATGGCAAGAGCCCTGTTGTTTGAGACCAATCGAACAACAAAAGGAGGCTCCAAACCATGTCCACATCGGTTCTTTACCATGCTTTCAATCTGAAGGGTATCACTTATAGAGCAACACGCTTCACGGGTGACGTCATCGAATATTTTGCAGATGTGAAAGAAGAATACATTCGCTGTCCAAAGTGCGGGCAGCGAAAATTTACCTTTAAGGGACAGAAAACACGGATTTTTCATCTGGGACCTATTGGCCGTAAGATGTGCTTCCTTGTACTTTCCCTCCATCGGATAAAATGCAGTTCTTGCGACACCCTTTGGTGGCCCAGTCTGCCTTTTATGGTGGGAAAACATAGATTTGCTCGATCCTTTGCTCTTATTGTGTTGGATCTGCTTCGATTCGGCACGATCCGCTGGGTTGCCGATTACCTCGGCGTGGGTTGGGATATGATCAAAGAGATTCATAAGTTGAAGTTGCAGCGCCTCTATCGGAACATTCCTCTTCATAAAGTGAGGTATATCGGCATCGATGAATTCAGTATCCGGAAGGGTCACGAGTACATGACCACGGTGATGGATCTCTCTGAAGGGCGGATCCTTTTTGCCGCTGAGGGAAAGGGCAAAGAAGGGATTTTGCCCTTCCTGAAAAAACTTGCACGCAAAGGGAAAATACTGCGAGCGGTTGCAATGGACATGGGAATTTCCTTCTTCTCTGCCGTACGGGAAGCCCTTCCTAATATAGATATTGTCTTCGACCGTTACCATATTATGGCTCTGATGAACCAAGGCATCGAAAACTTACGCAGAGATCAACAGAAAGAACTTGATGATCTCGGGAAGCAAACCCTCAAGGGAAACCGCTTTCTCCTTTTACGCAATTATGATTCCCTGAAGCCGGACCATAAGGAGCGCCTCGATGCACTGATGCAGGCCAATCAACCTCTATTCGTCATGCATTCCATGAAGGAACAACTCAGACTCTTCTGGGAAATACCGGAGTACTCCCAGGCAATTACCTTCCTTGACACCTGGTGTAAGGACGCCATGCTGTCCGGAATCAAAGAACTCGTCAAGGTAGCCAAAACGCTCTCCGGATACAGAACTGCGATCCTCAATTATTTCAAGCATCATATTACAAATGCCGCCCTTGAGGGCACAAACAACAAGATTAAAACTTTAAAAAGGCAGGCTTATGGATTCCGGGATATGGAGTACTTCAAACTCCGCCTCTATCACCTGCATACTCAGAGGTACTCATTAACCGGATGAACCAATTTTATATTGAACTGTGAGATAAGGAGAGGCCTTTGAGCTGACCGTTGAAAACCGGGAGATGGTTGTTTTTGTGATAGTCTCATTCCGGGAATCCAGAATTGAAAGAGCTTGCAGGATGTTAAAACAGAACCGAACCCTGATCATCTATATCATCGTCTTTTCCCTGGCCCTCGTGATCTCGGGAATATCCCCGAAGGACCGGTTCACCTGGTTCCTGGAGGTCCTGCCGGCGCTGATCGCTTTCGGCATCCTGGCTGGTACGTTCAAGAAATTCCGTTTTACAAATCTCATCTATTTTCTTCTCCTGGTCCATTCCCTTGTTCTCATGATCGGCGGGCATTGGACTTATGCCGAAGTCCCCTTGTTCAACTGGCTGAGGGATGTGGGAGTCTTTGCCCGAAACAATTATGACAAGGTGGGGCATTTCATGCAGGGATTCGCTCCCGTCCTGGTTGCCAGGGAAATCCTGATCCGGAACTCGATTGTCAATGGGAAGTCATGGGCCAATTTCCTCTCGATTTCAGTCGTCCTTGCCGCAAGTGCCTGTTATGAATTTTTTGAATGGTGGGTTTCTCTTCTGACCGGAAGCAAGGGGGATGCCTTTCTGGGAACCCAGGGCTATGTCTGGGACACACAGTCCGATATGTTCTTTTGCCTTGTCGGCGCCGGGGTTGCGATCCTTTTACTGGCAAAAACACACGATAACATGATAAACGGGGAACGTTGAACAACATTCCCCGTAACGGTTTTTGGGAGGAGTTCCACCCATGGAGTCTTTTCATGCCTTTATTACCTGGTTGAACGGCTATCTCTGGGGGCCGCCGATGCTGGCCCTGCTTTTCGGCACCCACCTGTTTCTGACCTATCGGCTGCGGTTTCTCCAGCGATACATGGGGACGGCTATCCGGCTGTCTTTCAGCCGTGACCGGGAAGGGGAGGGGGATGTCAGCCAGTTTGGAGCGCTGGCGACTGCCCTGGCTGCAACCATCGGCACCGGCAATATCGTGGGCGTCGCCACGGCCGTGGCTCTGGGTGGGCCGGGCGCGGTGCTTTGGATGTGGCTGACAGGGGTATTCGGCATCGCCACCAAATATTCCGAAGCCCTGCTGGCGGTCAAGTACCGGGTCAAGACATCGGACGGGACCATGCTGGGCGGTCCCATGTACGCCCTGGCGAAGGGCCTGAACATGAACTGGCTGGCGGTACTCTTCTGCCTGTTTACCGCCCTGGCCGCCTTCGGTATCGGCAATATGGTCCAGGCGAATTCGATTGCCTCCCTTGCCAAGGAAACGCTGAATATCTCCCCTGTGGCATCGGGACTGGTCATGGCCGTCATCACTGCCATGGTCATTCTCGGCGGCATTTCCTCCATTGCCCGGGCATGCACGCTGCTGGTGCCCTTCATGGCGGTCTTCTACATCCTGGGTTGCATCATCATCCTGGCGATCAACGCCTCCTACCTGGGGCAGACGGTGAGCCTGATTTTTTCCCATGCCTTCTCGGCCAATGCGGCAGGCGGCGGGTTCGCGGGGGCGACGGTCATGATGGCCGCGCGCTTCGGCATCGCTCGCGGACTGTTCTCCAATGAATCGGGTCTGGGGTCGGCACCCATCGTGGCGGCCGCGGCCCAGACGCGTAATCCGGTGCGTCAGGCGCTGGTTTCCGCGACGGGCACTTTCTGGGACACCGTCGTGATCTGTGCCTTGACCGGATTGGTTGTGGTCAGCAGCATTGTCCGGATGCCTACCGGGATGGAGGGCTTGAATGGCGCCAGCCTGACGAAGGCGGCCTTCGCCCATATCCCCGTAATCGGTCCCATCGTACTGACGGGCGGGCTCTTGACCTTCGTCTTTTCGACCATCCTGGGATGGTCTTATTACGGCGAGAGGGCGGTGGAATACCTTTTCGGAAAGGGCGGCATCCGTCCCTATCGCTACCTGTGGGTCTTTGCCGTTTTTTTTGGATCGGTGGCGACCGTGCCGATGGTATGGGATCTGGCCGACGCGATGAATGCCCTCATGGCGATCCCGAACCTGCTCTCCCTTTTTCTCCTGAATGGCGTCATCGTGGCCGAGACGCGGAAATATCTCTGGGAGAACCGCCTGGATGATTACGCGCCGGAGGTGGTTACAGAGGTCGAAGAGCCGGAAGGGCTGTTGCCTGCCGAACTTGACCCCGTTCCGGAACCGGTACGGGAAGAATCGGACGAATTTCGAATAGGAAAATAATGCAGGGTGCCCGCCCTGCCGTCTTGTCACCTTGAACAGGATGACAATAATTATTCAATCATAACGCATCGTTAAGGATATGAGCACCCGATGGGGCGAGTGGCATGTATTCTGCTTGGTCTCTCCCCAAATACAATCCACGGGATTGCCTGGAGGGTGCTCATGATTCCACAGATTATCTTTTCCATATTTCTTTCAATCGCCATCTTTTTCGTGGCCTTTCACCTTGAATTGGAAACCGTGGGATTCGCTTCCAACCTCAGCGCCCTGGGAATCGTCTTCGGAGGAACACTTGCCGCCACCCTGCTTGCCTATCCCTGGCAAAGGCTGCTCTGGACCGCCGAACTCCTGAAAAAGGCCTTTTCCGCGAAAGACGAAATGGACTGGACTCGAAACACCATCGTGAATCTGGCCCGCACCTATCAGAAGAGCGGCATTCGAACCCTGGAAAATATGGGCGAGAAGCTTCCCGACGGCTATCTTAAAACCGCCGTAGGATACATCAGCTATCAGTACTCGAAGGAGGAGGTTGAACAGATCCTGAAAAAGGAGGCGCATATCCTGTACAGCCGGTATGAGGCCTCCGACAAGCTTCTCTGCAGCATGGCGAGACTTGCCCCCGCGCTGGGATTGACGGGAACGATCGTCAGCCTGATCCGCACCTTCGGCCACATAACGGATACTTCGGGCCTGGTCGGGTATATGGGGATTGCCCTTCTGAGCACCTTCTACGGCGTCGTCCTTGCCAACCTTTGCCTGATGCCCCTGTCCAACAGGCTCCGGGAGTTCATGGACCAGGAAGTTGTCCGGCTCGACCTGATTCAGGAAGGCATCTTGGATCTCTACGATATGGAAAATCCAATTGCCATGAAATACAAGCTGGAGTCCCTTTCCTCCTCATCCCTGGGAGCAGCGGGAACCATGCGGCAGACACCCGCTCTCTCCCGACCTGAGATGGTCGTCCTGACGAACCCCAAGGTTCAAGTTGCCGGCGCATCATCGTGAGGATTTACAGGTGAGGCCCTTTCCCCAGAGAGATCAAACCGAACCGCTTCCCCTGAAGAGGGTGGATTTGAAGCCCCTGGGTTCTCCCTCCAGCGCGGAAACGAACAGGGGAGCCGACATCTGGCTGATCACGCTGAGCGATCTCCTTCTGCTCCTCGTCATTTTTTTCGTGATCCTTTTCAGCATGGAGCTGCAGAAGCATGCCCCGAAGCTTCCCGCCAAGGCCGCGTCAAAAGAGAATCCAATCGTTAAAAAGGCAGAGGCAACCCCGACGGCTCCCTCCCCGCAGAGCCGGTCCGCTTCTCTCGAGAAGGATCTCGCCGCCCTGCTGAACCGGGAGCAGAACCATCAGGAAGTCACGGTGAAGCGGGAAGCCGACCTCGTCACCTTGACCTTTCCCGAGGGAATTGTCTTTGATCCGGGCTATGCCCAGTTGAAGCCCTCGAGTCAGGCAACGCTGGAGAAGGTGGCCGCCTTTGTCAAGGAACGGACGGATCTTGTCCTGGAGGTGCAGGGGCACACCGATGACAAGCCGATCCGCAACGCCCGTTACCCTTCCAACTGGGAACTCTCCGTGGACCGGGCCACGCAGGTGGCCAAGGCCCTCATCGGTCTGGGAGTCGATCCCTCCCGGTTGTCCGTAAAGGGATTCGGGGAGTATCACCCCCTTTCTCCCAATGATGGGGATGAGAATCGATTGAAAAACCGCCGCGTGGAGATTCAATTTTTCCTGCCGCCGGCAAATTCCCGCTGAAGTTCCTCTAATCCGGTTCCATGACAATGGCCTTCTGCGGGCACTCGTTGGCGCAGATGCCGCAGCCTTTGCAGAACTCCAGATCGATCTCGATATCGGCATCCATGGCGGAATCCGGGCAGTACAACACACAGAGCCCGCAGCGGTTGCACTTTTCCTTGTCCACGACCGGTCTGCAGAGCCGCCAGGAACCGGTCTTCCCGGCTGCCCCCTCTTTTGGTCTGCTTATGGCGAGGCGTTGACGTTCCCGGCTCATAGGCTCATCTCCCTGTAGGCCGCTTCCGCAGCCCGGATATTGCGCGGATCGGGAAACATCTCAAGGATCGCTTTCCTTGCCGAATTCAAGGAGATAATTCCCAGCTTCGCAAGAATTCCCAGCAGGGGGGTGCTCAAAATCGTATAGCCGGCTAGGATGAGGTTTTCCCTCCGGGCGATTCCGTTCAGGTCGGCATGGAGGGTGGAGAGACCGGGAAAATCCTTTGCCTCCGTGCTGTTGATAAAAATCTTTCCCCCTTTTTTCAACTTCTGGAAAACATCGACCATTTCCATGACGCTTGTGTCGAGGACCGCGACCAGATCGGGCTCCTGAACATGGCTGTAGATCCGAACGGGAGAATCGTCCATCCGGACAAAGGAGATGACAGGCGCACCGCGGCGCTGCGGCCCATAGAACACGCAGGCGGTCGCATCCTTCCCGTCATGGATCGCGGCCAGGGCAACGAGCCGTGACGCCGTGACACCGCCCTGTCCACCCCTGGAATGGATACGGATCTCAAACATGATCGTTCACCCCGAACCAGACTTCCTGACCGATGCGACGCAGCCGGATGAACCCGGCGATATCGTGATAGGTGACTTCCTGTCCGCCGAGCCCGGCAATGACGCTGTAAACCTCTTCTTTGATCCGGGACCGGATGGAAGTGGCGAGAATGCCCCCGAAGCCGAAGGAGTAGTCGCGGTCGAGGACGACGACCTCCCTGCCGGCGAGATCCAATTCCGGGAAGGGGCGCAGCCAGCGCAGGCGCATCGAACCGGCTTTGATTCCCTCTGTGCGGAGCAAATCGACAGCGATTTCGGCCTCCTTTCCCAGCGTCCCCATGGCCATCACGACCACCTCCGCGTCCTCGCAGCGGTAGTCCTCCGTAAAGCCGTACTTCCGGCCGAAGCGCCGCCCAAAGTCTTCCTGTACGGATTGTATGATTTTGACCGAGTCGCGCATGGACCGCTCGATGTCCCAGCGGAATTTGAAGTACGACTCCGGACCGGTCAGGCCCCCGTAGCCGGCGGGGTTCCGGGGATCGATGGCATGGGGGAGACGCATGGGGGGAAGGAAATCGCCGATCTCGACCGTTTCCAGCGGTTGTGAAATATGGCTCAGGGAGAATCCGTCGAGATTGACCATGACGGGAAGAAGCACGTCCTCATGTTCGGCAATGCGGAAAGCCATCAGTGTGGCATCATAAACTTCCTGCACGGAGCCCGCATAGATCTGAAGCCAGCCCGTGTCCCGCTCCTGCAATGAATCCGTATGGTCCGCCCAGATGTTCCAACCAGGGGCGATGGCGCGGTTGACATTGGCCATGACAATGGGCAGGCGCGCACCCGCAGCCCAGTTCGTCATTTCATGCATGTACAGGAGGCCCTGGGAACTGGTTGCCGTGAATGTCCGAACCCCGGCGACGCTTGCGCCGATGCAGGCCGCCATCACGGAGTGTTCGCTTTCCACGGGGATGAACCGGCTTTTCAACCTTCCGGAAGAGACAGCTTCGGCAATCTGCTCGATGATGGCCGTCTGGGGGGTAATCGGATATGCGGCGATGACGGCTGGCCGGGCCTGCTCCACCGCTTCGGCGACCGCCTTGTTTCCCGTTGCGAGAATCTTCATTCCGCCCCCTCCTCAGCCGCCAGCTTCCGCAGATTCTCTGCAATATGCCCCTTGAGAATCTCAATGGCGGCTGTGTCTATTCCTTCGAAACGGCCCTGCGGGGCCAGATACTCTTCCAGGGGTGCCGGCTTTTTCAGGGCCGCTCTGGACTGTGCAGATAGGGACAGTTTGCCGTGCTGGCGTTCGTAGAGCACCCACATGCCGGTTTTTACGGCGAGTTTTCCCAGCTCAACGGATTTTTCCGGAGAAAAGCGCCAGCCGGGAGGGCAGGGGGCGAGGACGTGCAGAAAGGATGGCCCCCGGAAAGTCAGCGCCTTTTGAACTTTCGAAAAGAGATCCCGGGGATAGGCGGGACAGGCGGTGGCCATATAGGGCGGATCGTGGGCCGCGACGATGGCATCGATGTCTTTTTTCTGATGCGTTTTTCCGGCGGGAGTCGTGGGAGTGCGGGCGCCGAAAGGGGTCGCGCCGGACCGCTGCATGCCGGTATTTCCATACGCCTCGTTGTCGTAACAGATGTAGAGGAAATCCGTGCCCCGTTCAAAGGCGCCGGACAGCGACTGGAGGCCGATATCGAGGGTCCCGCCGTCCCCGGCATAGACAATGACGTGCGTTTTTTTCCCCAGGACGCGAAAGGCGTTCGACATCCCGGAGGCGCAGGCGGCGGCAGCGGCAAAAGCGATATTGTAGACGGGAATGTTGAAGGACGTGTGCGGATAGGCGCCCTGGATGACGCTCGTGCAGCAGGCCGGGACGATCAGAACCGAATCAGGACCCGCAGCCTTGAGCACGTATCGCAAGGTCAGCGAATCGCTGCATCCGGCGCAGGCGGCCGTGCACTTGAGCAGGTATTCTTCCCTGGGGATTTCCATGGCACGCTCCTGTTCCCGTCAAGGAATGAGCGGGGCGTCCGGCTTCAAAACCGAACGGTCTTTCATCCGGAAACGAATTTCTATCTTCTTCCGTCAGATTTTATTTTCCTCTTTACTAAGCTTTTCCCGTATTTCAAATCCAGTATATGCCTATTATCCCAAATGTTAAGAGTTTTTTGTGACATTTCGTCTGTTGCCGGGAGCAAAAGGAAAAAGGGATGGATATTTTCTGAATGCCGGGAAAATCCGATCTGAATGTGGCATCCATAGGATGGACGTCACGGAACGGACCCGTCGGCTGATGAGAAAATAAGGACGGTCATCAGTCCTCCGTCAGGAGGCTCTCGTGATCAATGAGGGCTTCGAAGTCAGTCGTCCTTCCTCCTGTAAGAAAACAGTCGATGATTTTTCTGCCCAGGGGATCGAGGGCATCGGAAAGAAAGGGGCTCAATTCCCGGGCAAAATAATCGTTCAGGATTCCGGCTCCCTCATCAAAGGCCTCTCGTCCCACCTGGGGTTGAAGGGCCGGATTCAGGAAGTACTTCGGAAAGGAAAATCCTTCGACAACGAGCTTTTCCAGTTGATAACCAAGAAGGGGAACGGAAGATTCGCTGATCTCGTCTGAAGAAAAATGGGCCCCGCCGCGCCGGGCCAGATATTCACGGGCGATCCATTCCGGAACGAAACCGACGCTCCAGGAACCGATGTGCTGCACGGGGCAGAGAATATATTGAACTTTTGGCGAGTTCACGATCTGCTTCAAAAGGAGATTGGCGAAATTGGTCTGTAAACCCGCGGCGAAAGGCCAGAAAGAACCGATTCCTTCCGAGCAGAGACCTTCTGAATCAATAATGCTGGGATTGTCATAACCCCGCGGAGAGACGAGCCGCCACAGCCAGGCAACGGCCGGAGGAAGGATGTGGAACACGCCGATAATCCCGTAGCTGGGCTTTTCCCGGGTGCACGGAGGCGTACGAACGCCGAAGCTGCGGATGTCAATGCTGACGGGTTGGTCAATAACGTCGGGGACGGTCCTACGTGGCAGAACGAACCGGGGATTGGGACAGGGCTTGGCGTTCTCCTCCAGGACATGATCCCAAAGCAGGGCCGTGCTGTTCGGCTGGGCGTCGATGTTGAGGAAAAGAAGCGGTTCGGTCGGATGAATGGAACGCGCCTCAATATCGGGGTCCGTCCCATATCCCTTGATGTGATCGACGCGGATGAACCACGAATTTTCGGCGTCGACAACCGTCAGTTTTCCATTGTTTTTCTGGATGCCGGGATGGCACAGGGCCATATCGTCCGTAACGGGTCGGAGATTGCAGCCCTTGGGAATCACGAAGTGCATTTTCTCTCCGGTGACGAGATTGGTACCGAACAAAATCGACCCGTCATATTCCCGGTGAATGTGCTCGTTCATTTCGCTCTTGCCGCTGCCGCTGGCGCCTTCGTGCATAATGGTCACTTTGATGTTGTAGGGCGTCACGACCTGGACGACTGCGGCATGGGCGGTGACCCACCCTTCCTGTTCGCCGAAATGGAGCAGGGCGCCGTAAACACCCTTCTTGGCGCTGGGTCCCGGATAGAGATTGTAGCTGAAAATCTCATAGGTGTTTCGGGTCCGGCAATGGACAACCCTCTGTTTTCCGTCGAAACGGAGATGGCGAAAGGGTGGAGCGACATAGAGAAAACACCGCGGGACAAATTTCTTTTCAGATTCCGAAAGATCGACGATGCCCTGCAGCAACGCCAGACCGAAGACGAAAAACCAGGCGTTGGCGGGCACGAGGGCAATCGACGGGATGCCATATGCTCTCTGTCCGGACAGAAAGACAAAGGCTGCCAGATCCTGCTGCTTCAACCAGTGAAATGTTTCCTTCCGAAAGGAAGAAAAATCCTGAGAATATAAGTCCTGAAATCTCACTTTGTCGGTTGGAAGATCGTCGCCGATCAGCATACTGTCGGGATCCCGCCGGCGCATGTACGATTCGCAGTAATTCACGGAGATGCCATTCTTGACTCTGCAGACGAAGGCCTCCTGCACGGCGCCCTTACCCGCGATGTCGTATTCGACAGCCTGGGGTTTATCGCCCAGGCCGTCAAAAAAGGTCTGAAGATCTTCGATGGAATTTGCCCACGAGAGGCTTTTGCACTCAGCAAGGATTTCAGCCACCTCTTCGGGCAACTGCAACCGGTTCAAAATAGAATTTTTTATCATTTCTGTCGATTCTTCGTCCTTATTGAATTTACAGCCAGACCATTAACCCCATCTCGAAGGGGTGGGTCAGAGACTCGTGATAGGGATAGACCCGCACCCGGTAGAGCAGTTTACCGCACATCTGCGGGTTCAACTCCAGGTGAAAGAGGCACTCCCGGCCTTCCATCTTTCCCGGTTTCATAGTCAGGATCTGCAGGTTTTTGTCCTGCCCATTCTTGGAGGCGCGGCCCACGAGCACCTCCACCCGGATGTCCTCCGGGGCCAGGCCGTTCAGGGTGACCGACACGGCGAGGGGGGTGCTTTTTCCGAAAAGAATCCGTTTTTCGGGCTCGTTCAGGCGGTTCAGACGGACACCATGCCAAGCCTGTCTTACCTTGACCTTCCAGGTGGCGAGGTCATGGGCTATGTTGAAGATGCCCCCGGAATAACGCCGCCACTGGCGTGAGGCGGGTCCGTAGAACTTGTTCACATATTCCATGACCATCCGGGTCGAGCTGAAACTCGGCAGAAGGGTGATGATGGAACGCTTGGCCATGCGTACCCACTCGCTGGAGAACCCCAGTTCGTTGCGGCGGTAATACATGGGGATAACCTGGTCCTGCAGCAGTTCGTAAAGGTCGCGGCTGTCCTCCTGGTCGCGGCGGGTATCATCGAACGATTCCGGGGCCGGTTTGATGGCCCAGCCGTTGCTGCCGTCGTAGCCCTCGTCCCACCAGCCGTCGGTGATCGACAGGTTGATCACGCCGTTCATGGCCGCCTTGATGCCGGAGGTCCCGGAAGCTTCCAGGGGGTAGATCGGGGTGTTCAGCCACACGTCGCAGCCGGAAACGAGGCGGCGGGCCAGGCTTAGGTTGTAGGCTTCCACCATGAGCAGGTTGCCTTCAAATTCCGGCCAGTGGGACACCTCGTAGATCCGACGGATGAGTTCCTGGGCGGGCTTGTCCGCTGGATGGGCCTTGCCGGCAAAGATGAAAAGCACAGGCCGATCTGCATCTTTGAGCGTGGTACGGAGCCAGTCCATATTCTCAAACAGCAGGGTCGCCCGTTTGTAAGTGGCGAATCGGCGGGCAAAGCCAATGGTCAGCACATTGGGATCAAGAGGATTGGTGAACTTGAGCATACGCTCCAGACGCGCCACGGAGCCGTAATTGCGCAGGTGCTGATTGGTGACGAGACTGCGTACGGAATGCAGCATCTTGGACTTCAGGGTCTGGTGTGCGGACCAGAAAAGATGGTCCGGGATAGCCGCGACCTGTTCCCAGAATGCGACATCCGTTCGGTGTCGGCGCCATTCGTAACCCAACTGCTGATCAAATAGATCCTGCCAGACCTCGGCCAGGAAGGTGGGAACATGGATGCCGTTGGTGATGTAGTCCATAGGCGACTCTTCCGGGCGGATCTGGGGCCACATGTCGGACAGGATGCGCGAGGATACGGCTCCATGGATGCGGGACACGCCGTTGTGGTAACGCGATCCGCTCAGTGCCAGTCGAGTCATGTTGAATTCCTTGCCGTAGCCGGCGCCGCCCAGTTTCATGAATTCTTCGCGCGGGATTCCAAGATCGTTGCAGACTTCCCGGAAGTAGTCCCAGATCATGTCCTCGGCGAAGTGGTCGTGACCAGCGGGTACCGGCGTATGGGTGGTGAACACCGTACTGGCCGCCACCACCTCCAGGGCGGCATGGAAGGAGAGTCCCGCCTTTACCTTGCGGCGGATTCGTTCCACGATGAGAAAGGCGGCATGCCCTTCGTTGATGTGGAAGACCGTGGGCTTCAATCCCAGTTGCTCCAGGGCGCGCGCCCCGCCGATGCCCAGCACGATTTCCTGCTGAATGCGGGTGCTTCTATCCCCGCCATAGAGTTGGTGGGTAATATCGCGGTCTTCGGGCCGATTGACGGGCAGATCGGTATCCAGCAGAAACAGGCGCACATGGCCGACGTATACCTCCCAGACCTTCACCTCCACCTTGCGGCCGGGCAGTTCAATGGTGATGCAGAGTTCCTTGCCCTCCTCGTTCAGGGCGGGATGAATCGGCAGATCTTCGAAATCGGAATCGGTATAGGTTGCGATCTGATGGCCGTCGCTGTCGATGCGCTGGGAGAAGTATCCCTGGCGGTACAGCAGTCCCACCGCTACAAAAGGCAGGCGCAGGTCTGAAGCGGATTTGCAATGGTCGCCGGCCAGGATGCCCAGCCCTCCTGAGTAAACGGGGAAACTCTCGTGGAAGCCGAACTCGGCACAGAAATAGGCGATCAGATCGCCTGGCTTGAGGTCCAGGGGCATGTCCAGGCACTGGGGCTCTCTCATGTAGGTGTCAAAGGCCGAGAGGACGCGGTTGTAATTGCCTCTGAAGATGTGATCATCCGCCGCTTCGTTCAACCGTTCCTCATCCACCCGTTTAAGGAACGCCTTGGGATTGTGCTTCACCTTATCCCAAAGGCCGGAATGGAGGCGGGCGAACAGGGTGCGGGTGGGTTGGTCCCAACTGTACCAGAGATTATCCGCCAGCTCGGTAAGTCGGGACAAACGCGGCGGGATATGAGGATTGACCTCGATGACAAAGGGGGTGCCGGGATGCATGGGACGCTTCCTTTCCGAATGGCAAGGGACGAGTTACAGGTTGTCATGTTGTTTCCGCACCTGGAGCGCACGGGAACAAATTCCTTGCCACCTGCTCAGTCTAGTGAAATACTTGATTGCGTCTTTAAACTCTGTGATGAATTCCTTGCTTTCAATCAAGGCGGGAATTGATATGGACTTGATCGTGATAAAAACGATAGTTCGCGGACGTTTATATGAAATAGGGTTATGTGTCAAGAATATTTTGATCCTATAATGATAAAAATTCTGTTGCCTGTCTTTGTGATATGGGGAAATTCTGCTGGCCGTGTTTTGAGATAAATCCATTCCTTATTGAAATAATTATAACCGAAAAATGGGGAAAACATGAAAAAAATTCGTTTCCTGGCATTGATGATGATAACGGTTGCCGGTCTTGTAACGCCGATTTTCGGCAGGGATATGATCACGCCTCTCATGATTGACGTGCGGACGGAGGAAGAATGGAATAACGGTCATCTTGAAGGTGCGGTGTTGATCCCCTACGGGCAGATCGAAGAGAAAATCGGGTCCGTAACCGAAGACAAATCTCGGAAGATCTATTTGTACTGCAGAACCGGAAGGCGGGCACAGATCGCCAAGGAAACCCTTGAAAAACAGGGATACAAAGATGTCGTCAATCTTGGCTCGCTTGAAAATGCCGCCCGGGTCCTCAAGGTCAAAATCGTGAGATAAGCTGCATCCACCGCCCTCCCGGATTCTATCGTGGAACAGTGCGCCCGAAAGGCGACGCCGGACGAAGATCAGGAAAAACAATCCGGAGAGGTTTGATTGACGATATAGTTTTCAAGAATCATTCGATCGCGGTCGCCGTGCAGACGGCTCAACAACTGGCGCAAAAAGATTTTTTCGTCATCGGTGGTCAGGAAGGATTGGAGGGCATCATCGATTCCATCGGTCACAATATCAAAGGCCGTCATAAAATCGGAAATGTTGGCGGGAAGTTCCTTGATAAGGGATTTGATCTTTTCTCTTTCTTCAGTTGTCATGCTTTTTCGGTCTCCAACGCCACCTTATCAATTTCTTTCATCAACTCTTTGAGTTCCTCACGATCCAGGTCCAGTCTGAATTTTCCGCCCCCGGGATGGGAAAAGACAAGGGTTGCGCCGATGTCCGTTTTCTCCACCTGCCACTTCGTTTCCTCGGGGAGTTTTACCGCTTCGGACAGCCAGTCCCTGGGATCAAATTCGGCAATCTGGATCAGGACGCCAAAGGCATGGCGGGGATGGATGAAGATCTCCTTCCATATCGTTCCGTAATACTCGTTATGACCAAAGAAGGGAATGCCTTTTCCCTCCAGGTGTTTCATGGTTTTGTGGAGATCCGGCGTCTGGAGGGTGATATGGTGAACCCCTCCTTCTTCCTTGTTCTTCAGGAAACCATCGAGAAAACTTCCCCTTCCTGTGGGGGAGATAATCTCCAAACGGGACAAGTCACCCAGGGAAAACAGTTGCCAGAAGTATTTCATCTGGGGGGGGCCCATTGAGCCGACGCAGGCAACCGCTCCCAGGAGATCCCGGAAAAAATGTTCCGCTTTCTTCTGGTCTCTTACCGCAATGGATACATGGTCGATCCTTGAAATCAATATCTTTCCTCCCTGTTAGCGCTCTTTTCGTGCCATATAGGACGGATACTTGACGGTTTCGTACTTCTCAAAAATCGCCGGTTTCAATGTCCCGGTCCGTATTTGTTTCATCCTTCGGCGGTTTACCGAATCTCATGTAATCAGATTAAGAATTTTATACATGAAATCAGTGTAAAAGGAAGGGTGAATTTTTAATAAGCGTTCTTTCCGGGAGGATCGCTCCGATAGGTTTGTAAGCTGGTACGGCATTTGCTAGGAACTAGATCAAGCATCGTTCATCTTCTTGGTGGTCCTGACCGTAGCCAGCCACTACGGTCAGGACCACACTCCTAACATCCTCCTCCTGTCAATATCTGTCGAATCCACTGAGTCGAATTTTATTCTTCGAAATCAGACGTTTGTCGCCATAGCATCGCTTCTGACAAAGAAAGCATGCAGACAACAAATTCCCTTTTAGATTATGGTGATAAAGGTATTCGTTACAGTACAGTAAGTTAAATCACAGGAATATAAGCCATACTGGTATTCGCTTTGCTTATAATATCTGTACAAATTGCAAATTGATGTTCAAGCTAAAATGAAGAAGGTGTAATTACTTGCGGAATATTTCGACGCTTTTCGCCTCCTCGCTTCGATTGAATTTACCGCTCGATTCCAGTTACTTCTCGCCTTCCAGTCATAAGAATTGACGCTGGGTCAATTTTTTAAAAAATAATTGACGCTCCCAGGCACACAGGGGTGTCTATGCCATTGAATAAAAGAATCTTCATTGTAGGAACGAAAAAACCGCTGCGTTCAGGGGAAATAGAATGACAAAATGTACGGTAAAAGGATTCTCGCTGATTGAGGTGGTCGTCGTTATTGCCTTGATGGCGATTATAGCGGCCTTTGTCGCTCCGAACTTCATGAACATGATGGTCCAGCGCAGGTTGAACGGGGCTGCCCGCCAGATCATGTCCGAGTTGATGAATGCGAGGATGCAGGCGGTCAGCCAGCAAAATGCGTTCAAAATAAGCTTCCCCAGTAATCACGAGTATACGATCCTGGATGACGACGATAACGATGGCGTCGCAGATACCGGTGAATCTATCCAGACAAAAGATATCCAGTCGGATTATTACGACGTGACTTTGAACAGTACGGCAAACGTGATTTTTTCCGGCAGGGGAACTGCCAACTTGGCCACGATCACGGTTTCGAATTCTGCCGGTTCGAAAAATGTCAATGTCGAGATCACCGGCTATGTCAAGATCGCGAATTGATGCAATTTCGGGAATAAAACTTTAAAGCCTACGGAATCATAGGGGGAATGACAATAATGCCATCGTCAATTATCAATAAACGCGGATTTACCCTGATCGAAATTATGGTTGCAATGTTTTTTCTGTTGACGGCCCTGCTGGGATTGCCCTCTTTAACCACTTCAGTCGTGAAGGGAAATGCTTTCAGTAAGATGACAACCATGGCGAATAGCCTGGCAAAAAGCAAGATAGAAGAATTGAAAGGTTATAATTATGACGACCTTTCCGCCGGCAGTGTGACCGATTACGCGACGACGAGCGGTGCCGTCAGTTCAACGCAGACGGGCACATTCTATACGAGAACCTATACCGTTGTCGATGATTCACCGGCGGTAAACATGAAAAACGTCACGGTGCAGGTCGGTTGGTCAATGAACGGAACAAGTCACAACGTGTCAACTTCAACAATTGTCAGCCGCTGAGGATGAGAAAAGAGATTTTTTATGGGGAATGCAACAAAGGATATGTTGAAAGAATTTCATGGCGATCGGAAAGGGATAAGAGGTTTTACGCTGATAGAATTGCTCGTTTCCCTGGTCATCGGCTTGGTTGTCCTTTACGGACTTTACGATCTCTTTGCGTTTCAGCAAAAGACTTACAGCGTCCAGGAGCGGGTTGTTGAAATGCAGCAGAGCACACGTGCCGCCATGGATATGATGGAAACGGAACTCTGCATGGCTGGTTATAATCCGGCAAATTTGTCTTCCACTTCAATCGGCATAACAAGCGCTTCCGCCAATTCCATCACCTTCAAGCAGGATCTGAATGGAAACGGAGATGTTACTGGAGCTAATGAAAATATTACTTACAGCTATGATTCTGCGAATTCGCGGATTACCCGAAACACGGGGAGTGGGGCAGTCTCTTTAGCGGAAAATGTCGAGGCCCTGAATTTTTCCTATTATGATGCCAATGGGGCGACAACAACAACCCCTGCCAATATAAAAAAAATTAAAATAGCAATGCGCAGCCGAACCTCCCGCCAAGATCCGGCTTACGCAGTAAATAACGGTTATCGAACCTTTACGTTGAGTTGTTTCGTGATTCCCAGAAATCTTGCTTATTAAGTCAAAAACAGGAGTATCTACGTGAAAAAAAACAATCCTCTGATGGCATGTTGGAACAATGAAAAAGGGATGGTGCTCATTGTTGCGTTATTGGTTGCGGCGGTCCTGATTATTCTGGGAACGACGGCGCTCATGACGACCTCAACGGATCTCAAGATCAGCAATGTCAGCAAACAGAGCGATAAGGCCTTTTACAGTGCGGAAGCCGGTCTTGAAGAGGCTCGGGGCCGGATGAAGGCCAATCATACCAGTTCGAGTCGCATTGATGATGCGAATCCGACGGATACAGGCTGGATGTATTTTATCGGAACCGAGAGCAAGAGCCAGGCATTGGGATTCAACAGCGGCAACACTCTGCATTCGCGCACGGCAAGCCTCCAGACATCTCTGGGATATACGGTAGCCATCAAACATCAGACGGATTCTTCGGGCAACATCCTGTACTGGGGAGATACCGATGGCGATGGAAGCTGCGAAAGGAACACTTCAACCGGCCGGAATATCTATCTGGTGAGAAGTTATGGGGTATATTCCGGGGCGCAAAGAGCGATCGAAGCGGAAATAGCCAGGGTCCCGCCTATAACGGCTCCCGGCGCTCTTTATGTCGAGGCGACGACGACCATCCAGGGAACCAGCACCAATGTCATCGGCCTGGATCAGTGCGGCGGCGCCAATGTGCCGGGTGTTGTCACGACCTTGGCCGCATCGACGGTCAGTAAAACGGGAAATCCGACGGTATCCGGTTCGACTTCTACAACCTGGAGCGTCCAGGGTGGCGCCACCAATATGGATGTCCAGTCTATCGTTGACAGTTGGAAAGGATCGGCCAATTATGTCTACAATAAAGTCAGTGCAACGGACACCGGGATGAACTGGGGAACGCCGACCTTAGGAGCGACCCTGCAGAATGCATCGTCGTGCAGTGTCAGCAATGTGGTCTATTACAACACAAGCAATGGCACGAACTTCACAGACATCAGACTGACCGGCGGCAGTTCCGGCTGCGGGGTCCTCGTTGTCGAAGGGGACTTGGAGATTCATGGTAACTTCACCTGGTACGGCGTCATTCTTGTCTCTGGTTCCATTACTTATGCCGGCGGCGGCAATAAGAACATTACCGGGGCGGTTATTGCCGGGGGCTCCGTGGATGCGGATCTCGTCGGCGGCAATGCCAATATTGTTTATTGCAGTTCCGCAATCAGCGACCAGACGGTTAATCAGCCTCTAAAGCGTTTGAGTTGGAAATTGATGGGACAATAGGTCTCTCTGAGTTTATTTATCCCACCATCCTGCCGGCAGCTTACCTTTGTTCTTCTGGGTTACCTCATCGGTAAGCTGATAGATTTTTTCGGAAATCTTTCTGATTTCCTCTTTAATCTTTTCTTTGGCATTGCTGTCTCCGGCGCTCGTAGCCTGTCTCTGTTTTTCCAGCAGTCGATCCAGCTCGGCTGTCATCTGATCCTTCTTGTCCTTATAGGCCTTTAAATCAACGGCTTCCTCTTTTTCTACCGTTCCGGTTTTTTGCTCCTCGGGTGAGGTTTGCACCTTCGGGACCTTCTGCTCGGCGGTTCTGCGGAACGAACTTTCATCCGATGTCCTCGACCCCTCTTTTAATTCTTCAATCTTCTGAACTTCATCCTTGCTGATCCCGATCATCCCTTGAGGGACGAAGAGATAAAGTTCATTGCCCTGCTCGCGGTAAAAAGTGGCTTGCAAATGGCCGCCGTTGTGAAGGTGAATAAGATAATCCGCTTCACTGAGGGCCGGGAGCATTAAAGAAAAAACAATCAGGAAATACGATATCAAATGTTTATTCATGGTTGTTCACCCATCAAGGAACCCTTCCTGAAATTAGTGAAAAAACAATATCAAAGTCCTATCAGAAAATCAATTTCCTGAGTGGACGCAGGGCGGCGTCTGAATGTTACAGGTTCTTGCTGGTATATGTTCCGTAGTCGATCAGTATTGTTTTTCTCTTAAACTGTGGCACTATAATTGCCGTTAGGCGATTCGATCCTGAGAAATACAAACATTCACCTGAATCGCACGGTGCAAGAAGCAAAAGGGAGCTCTCAGCTGATGAGGATTCCATGTTCTATCTGGTAACCCGGTACTTCAACAAGAAATGAATTGTATGACCATGTGAAGGGGAAAGCTATGAATTACAAAGAATATTTGAAAACGTTGATTGGGAGGAGAGGAACCCTCGATATCCCCGAAAAAGGTTCCTATGACATGCTTAAAAACAGTTCCTATTACAAGCTTCGTTTCAATGAAGCAAACCTTGCTCAGAGGAATGCCCATCTTCTTGAAGTTCAAGATGATTTTGTCGTCATCCATCATGATGTCCATGGGGCGATGAAAATTCCCCTCACTTTTCTCTGGTAAATTCTAATCCATCGCCTTTTGGCTGGGGAAGCAATCCTCTGACGGTTTTCGTCAGGCTTATGCTGTCTGTGCCGGAAGGATAAGCAGGTTTCTCCGGTATGACTCGCTTCCCGATTTGAAGTGTTTGCGGCGACGGGCATGACAGTGCCCGTCGCCGCATCCTGGGGAATAACCCAGGATGACTCCCTTCGATGATCTTCCCGATGAAATTTTGCCCCGATCTGTAAAACCTTGGAACCTCGGGCATCACAGTGACAGATCCGTGTCCGTTCCCCCCCACCATAAGCTCCTGGTGCATAACCGTATCATTCAAAATCCTTTTCTTCTTGTCGGGTCTTTACAAATCTTGACCATTTATTCCTTTTTTCCTTAGAGAGAATACGGGTTATCCTGTATTGACAGATCTGGGGCGCTGCTTTAAATCCTTTCTCCAGGGAGTATTCAGGAATCTGTCCTACTCTTCCTGCAGCCTTTGGTATTTTAAGGGCGTGTTTTACTATTAAAACCAGATAGGAGGTAACAAGAGAAGTATGAGAAAAGCATTTTTTGCAGCCGTATTGGTGATGGTTTTCGTTATAGGGGTTGCAGGTTCCTCCCTGGCTGCCACCACTTGGAGCCTCAGCGACGACTATTCAACTTCTTCCAACCCGAACGGTCAATGGTCGTACGGGTGGGAAGCAACCCGCGGTGGTGCCTTTACTCTCTATGACACAGTAAATGGAACCCAGTGGTATGACTATGATCATCACTCCGGTGATTTGACCCCCTGTCTTTGGAAAAATGGAGGTTCTTCAACCTCCTATGGTGTCGCTCCTGGAGAGATATCCCTGCATCCCGGATGGGATAACTCTTATTCCGTCGTGAGATGGACGGCATCCACTGCCGACACGATTTCCATTGAAGGATATTTCGGAGCCGGAGATGGTGGGGCCATGAGTTATTACATTCTTCTCAATGGGACTGTCCTATTCGAAAAGTACAATGACGGCAATACCGAATCCTTCTCTCTTTCCGAAACGGTTGCCAGCGGCGACATCCTGGAGTTTGTGGTGGGTGTGGGAAATTATGGCTATGGCTACGGAAACACACCCCTTGATGTAACGATCACATCATCGGCTGTTCCCGTTCCGGCCGCCGTGTGGCTCCTCGGCTCCGGCCTCATCGGTCTGGCCGGCATTCGAAGAAAGATGGGTAAGTAAAAACGGCATTCGTTTTCAAATAAAAAAAAGGCGGGGTTGCCGGACCCTGCCTTTTTTATTTGAAAAACCCTCCTGATCCTTTGACCGTCTCATGGATGACAGGCTCCGCCCCCGGAAAGCAAGGCGAACGCAAAGGACTTCAATGCAAAGGTGTCGCCGCCTTCCCCGGACAGGACCCTCTGAAACGAAAAATCCTCCCCAATTAAATCTTGACGGCATTCTTTGCATGGCCTATTTTTGCCATACTTTCACCTCATGCCATAGGCGGAAAGGGCACAATCATGACAAAGCGTATCGCCTGTCTGACGGGCATTGCCTTTTTAATATCAGTCAGTCTGTTTTCAGCCTGCTCGAAAACATCCCAGGATACCACCAAGGCAAAAGCCGGCGGGGAGCGATTGGTTCCCGTAACGGTTACCCGTGCGATCCTTAAAGAAGTCCCGATAGAAATCAAGACATTCGGAAATGTCCAGGCCCGTTCAAGTGTCCAGGTTAAGTCGGAAGTCGATGGCATTCTCGCCAAAGTTCACTTCCGCAAGGGGCAGAATATCCGGCGGGGCGATCTCCTTTTCACCATCGATCCTCGCTCCTATCAGGCGGCGCTGGATCAGGCAAAGGCCAACCTTGTTCGCGACAGGGCACTGGAAGAGAATGCCCGGGTCAATGCGGCGCGGTTTCAGGAACTTCTCAAGCGGGGATTAATTTCCCGGAGTGACAACGACAAGGCTCAGGCCGACGCCGCGGCCCTGTCGGCAACCGTCCGGGGCAACAGGGCCGCCATAGCCAGTGCCAGCCTTCAAGTGGAACGCTGTTCCATCCGCAGCCCGATCAACGGCAAGGCCGGGGATCTCCTCACTCATGAAGGAACGCTCATCAAGGCCAATGACGTTCCCATGGTTGCCATCAATCAGATCCAGCCCATCGAGGTCTTTTTCAGTGTCTCCCAGGCGGAACTTCCCGAAATCCGCAGGGCCATGACTCAAGGAATTCTGAAAGTCAAAGCCGGCTTGCCGCAGGACAGCAACCCTCCTGAGGAGGGAGAACTTTTTTTCATCGACAATGCAATCGATAAGGGCACCGGAACGGTGAAGCTTGCGGGGATATTCAGCAATGAAAGAGAAAGGCTCTGGCCGGGCCAGTACGTCAGTGTAACCCTGGTGCTTGGCGTCCGGAAAGACGCCCTCGTCGTGCCGGCTGTTGCCATCCAGACAGGTCAGGAAGGGAAATTCGTCTTTGTCGTCAAGGAGGACGATACGGTTGAGGTCCGCCCGGTTACGGTCCAGATGACCTCAGGGACGGAGGCGGTGATTGAAAAGGGTTTGCAGGCCGGCGAGCGGGTTGTCACCGATGGTCAGCTGGGCCTCGTCCCCGGTGCCAGAATCAAGATCAGAACGGCCGCTGGAGAGGCCGGTAAAACGCTGGGAGTACGTTCGTGAACCTTTCGGAACCGTTCATCCGCCGTCCTGTCATGACGCTGCTGTGCATGCTGAGCATCGTCCTTGCCGGACTGATCGCTTATTCTCTCCTGCCGGTGAGCGATCTGCCGACTGTGGACTTCCCCACGATCAGCGTGAGCGCCTCGCTGCCCGGTGCAAACCCTGAAACCATGGCATCCACCGTGGCCACACCCCTGGAGAAGGAGTTCACGACCATCGCCGGTGTCGACTCCATGATCTCCACCAGCTCCCAGGGTTCGACGCGGATTACCCTGCAATTTGATCTCAATCGCGATATCGATGCCGCTGCCCAGGATGTGCAGTCCGCCATCTCCCGTGCTGCCCGCCGTCTGCCGGAGGATCTGCCGACACCGCCGTCCTTCCGCAAGGTCAATCCCGCTGATCAGCCGATCCTCTATCTGGCGCTGACCAGTCCCACCCTCCCCATGTATGTCCTGAATGAGTATGGGGAGACGCAACTGGCTCAGCAGATATCCCGGGTCAACGGCGTGGCCCAGGTATCCGTTTACGGCTCGCAGAAGTATGCCGTCCGGATCGAACTGGACCCCTACGCCCTGGCTTCCCGAGGTATCGGCATCGACGAAATCTCCTCGGTGATCAGCAAGTACAATGTCAACAATCCCCTGGGAACCCTCAGCGGCCCGCAGACCCTGGCCACACTCCAGTCCGAAAACCAGCTCACCAGGGCCAGCCAGTATCTTCCTCTGGTCGTGGCCTATCGCAATGGCCAGCCCGTGCGCCTCCAGGAACTCGGGAATGTTCGGGACAGCGTCGAAAATGACAGGGTGGCGGCATGGTTCGCCACACCGACAACCCGCAGCCGCGCCATCATCCTGGCCATTCAGCGGCAGCCGGGGACCAACACGATCCAGGTCGCCGACGCCGTCAAGGCCCTGCTGCCCGCATTCCGTGAAAAGCTGCCGGCGTCCGTATCCCTTGTTGTGCTGCGCGACAGCAGTCTCCCCATCAAGGAATCTGCGAGGGATGTGCAGTTCACCCTGTACCTGACCCTGGTCCTCGTCGTTCTGGTTATTTTCCTCTTCCTGCGCAATCTCTCCGCAACGGTCATCCCGAGCCTGACCCTCCCCGTTTCCCTCATCGGTACCTTTGCCGTCATGTACCTCCTGGATTACAGCATCGACAACCTGTCCCTCATGGCCCTGACCCTGTCGGTGGGATTCGTCGTCGATGATGCCATCGTCATGCTGGAAAATATCGTCCGGCACATGGAGATGGGGAAACCCCGCCTGCAGGCTGCTTATGACGGGGCAAGGGAAATCGGCTTCACCATCGTGTCCATGACCCTCTCGCTGGCCGCCGTGTTCATCCCCGTCCTCTTCATGGGGGGGATCGTGGGGCGTCTCTTCCGCGAGTTTTCCGTGACCATCGCCGTGGCCGTTCTGGTCAGCGGCTTTGTTTCCCTGACTTTGACCCCCATGCTCTCCAGCCGGTTTCTGCACGCCCCGGGTAAAGAATGGCATGGCCGGGCCTACCGCTTCGTCGAGACGGGGTTTGATGCAATGCTCAAGTTTTACGGCCGGACCCTGCTTTGGGTTTTATCCCATGGACGTGCGACTCTGATCTTTTCCGGTCTTATCCTCGCCGCAACAGCCTTTTCGTTTTATGCCATTCCCAAGGGCTTTATCCCTTCTGAAGACCGGGACCAGATCTCGGTGCAGACGGAGGCGGCGCAGAACATCTCCTTCGATGCCATGGTGCAGCACCAGCTGGCGCTCCTCGATATCGTGCAGCAGGATCCCAACGTCTCCCGCTTCATGTGCAATGTGGCCTCAGGCGGCGGCCAGAGCGCCACGAATACCGGAAACCTGTTTCTCGTTCTCAAACCCCGCCGGGATAGAGTCCTCTCCGCGGATCAGGTCATCGAGGAACTCCGGCCGAAGCTCGCCTCCGTGCCCGGCATCAAGGCCTTTCCGACCAACCCTCCCCCGATCAACATCGGAGGCCGCACGACCAGAAGCCTTTATCAGGTGACGTTTCAGGGGATCGATACGAGTGAACTGTTCAGCTACGCTTCCAAAATGGAAGAGCAGATGCGCCGGATGGCTGAACTGCAGGATGTCAGCAGCGACCTGCAGTTGAAGAATCCGCAGGTGCACGTCGATATCGACCGCGATCAGGCCTTCATCCTGAACGTCACACCGATGCAGGTCGAGGACGCCCTTTACAGCGCCTACGGAGCACGCCAGATTTCGACGATTTATACCCCGAACAACGATTACCAGGTCATCCTGGAGCTCCTGCCCCAGTACAAGACCGATCCTTCCGTGCTGTCCATGCTTCACATCCGCTCCTCCACGGGGCAGCTGGTTCCCCTGAAGGCCATCACGACGCTCCGCGAAGACGTCGGCCCGCTGTCCATCAGCCATTCCGGACAGCTGCCCTCCGTGACGATCTCCTTCAACCTCAAGCCCGGCATCTCGCTCGGTCAGGCGGTGGAAAAGATCCAGGCCATATCGGCCGCCTCCATGCCCTCGGGGATGACTTACGAGTTCCAGGGGACCGCCAAAGCCTTCCAGTCTTCCCTTGCCAGCATGGGAATCCTGCTGCTCCTGGCCATTGTGGTAATCTATATTGTCCTGGGCATTCTATATGAGAGTCTCTACCATCCCGTCACCATTCTGTCCGCCCTTCCTTTCGCCGGTTTCGGGGCGCTGCTGACCCTGATGGCCTTCCGTTCCGAGCTGTCAATCTATGCCTTCGTGGGGATCGTCATGCTGGTCGGACTTGTCAAGAAAAACGGCATCATGATGGTGGACTTCGCCATCGAGGCCCAGCGGAAAGAGGGGAAGAATCCCCATGACGCCATCTACGAGGCCTGTCTGATCCGTTTCCGGCCGATCATGATGACCACGATGGCCGCCCTCATGGCCGGTCTGCCCATCGCCCTCGGATTCGGCGCGGGCGCGGAATCCCGCCGCCCTCTGGGACTGGCCGTCGTCGGCGGGCTTCTCTTCTCGCAGACGCTGACCCTGTACGTTACGCCGGTATTCTATGTCTATATGGAAAGACTGCGGGCCCGGATCACCGGTTATATCCGGAAAAAGGATTAAACGGATGACCTTTGCAAATCACCTTAAATTACTTCGCAAAGGGATTGATCATTTCCGTACAGCTCACGCCTGTTTGGGGATCATAGCTGCAGATGTACCTTTTCCCCTTGCAGATCGCCTCCCAGCTTTCCTCACTCCAGAAGGGAATTAAAGGTTCATTTTCGATGTCGATCTGTTCGGGCTTGCAATCCATGACGCCGGCTGACAGTTTGGCATACTTCTCGTAATTGGCGCAGCCGCTCAATATCAAGCAAAGCATCATGACCATGAGGGTCTTCTTCATTCCAAATCTCCTTGGCAATGTTAGAGTTTTAAGTTGAAGATGGATCGTATCTTACTTCGGCAATCAAGGCAATGCCGAGATTCAGAAGAATGGTGCATTCCAGGCAGGCGAAAATAAGCAGCTATGCCTTGGCATGGGCAGAGGCATCAATGTTTGACCAGGATGGCTGCAAAGAAGCCATCCATGCCGGAGGTGTCGGGCGCCGTCCGGAAGAAGCCGTCTTCATCGATCAGCGTCGGGTCCAGAATGGGAACGTCGGGGTGCGGATCTTGAGAAAACTCATCATGGTGGGAGAGAAATTTGCCGATGAGAAGCTCGTTTTCTTCGGGAAGCATTGTGCAGGTGCTGTAAACCAGGCGGCCACCGCGGCGAAGAAGCGCGGCGGCGCGCTCCATAATGCGCGCCTGAAGTCGATCATAGGAGGGAAGTTCCTGCGGCTGCAGACGCCATTTGATTTCCGGATTTCGGCGCAGGGTTCCCAGGCCTGAGCAGGGTGCGTCGACGAGAATGCGATCGAATTTTCCCCGGAACGCTTCTCCCCGTTCTTGCGAGGCGTCCGCCTGGAGGGTGTCGACGATGGAAATGCCCATCTTCGCGCTCAGGCGATTCAAGGCTTCGAGCTTTGCCGGATAAAGATCCACGGCCAGAAGGCGTCCTGTATTTTTCATCAGGGCGGCCAGATGGGTCGTCTTGACCCCGGCGCCGCAGCACAGATCAAGGATTTCCTCTCCTCCTTCCGGTGCGGCAAGACGAGCGATCAACTGGGAGGCCTCGTCCTGGAGAATAAAGAGGCCCTGGCGGCTCGTGGCAGATGAGCGGAGGGCATCGGACGAGCCGGAAATGAGCAATCCGTCGGGGGAGAAAAGCGACTCGGTGACGGAAAATCCTTCCTCTTCCAACAATCCCTTCAAGGAGGGGCGTGTTGTTTTAATCGTATTGACTCGAACGGCGACCGGCGGGACCTGATTGTTGGCCCTGCAGAGGGAAAGGGCCCGCTCCGGGCCGTAAATCCTGATCCAGCGGCGCACCAGCCAGGGGGGGTGAGAATGCAGAACGGCGATATGTCCTTCGGGGTCCTTCCTGAGGTCAGGATAGGAAAAGTCGTTGTTCTCCGCTCTGCGCACGGCGTTTCTCAGCAGGGCGTTGACCAGGTTTTCCCGGCCGGGATAACGCTGCTTGGTCAATTCAACGGCTTCATTGACGAGGGCAAAAACGGGGATCCTCTCCAGGAACAGAAATTGATACAGGGCCGTCCTCAGGATGTTTTTGATCCCATCCTGCATGGAGGCGAAATTCCCCTTGTAAAGCTGCTGGATGATCCAGTCCAGATGGCCTCTCATCCTTAATGCGCCGTAGACCAGAGAGGTCAGGAGGTGGCGGTCCGGGGCGCTGAGAAGGATCTGTTTGCCGAGACAGGCGTCGAGGAGCGGCTCCGCGAAAGACCCTGTTCTGTCGATGCGATCCAGGAGATCGACGGCCAGACTGCGGGGAGAGGGTTTCATTTCAGCCAAAGATCGTATCGGGGAAAAGCTTGTAGCCGCGCAGGAAATCCGAAGCGCTCATCCGCTTCCGGTTTTCCATCTGAATGTCTTTCAAAAGGACATAGCCGTTTTTTGCCGTGACCTGCAAGCCCTGCTTCGTCGCGTCCCCGACCTGGCCGGGTTTTCCCGAGACGGGCCCTTCGATACCTGCAGCCGCAAAGATCTTTAGAGTCTTGCCGTCGAGGAAGGTGTAGGCGCAGGGGGCAGGGGACAAACCCCGGATTCGATTGACGATGGCCGATACCTCTTCGTCCCAGCAGATCAAGCCATCCTCTTTTTTCAGCATCGGCGCATAGGAACTCAACGAATCTTCCTGAGGTCTGCGGGGCGCCCTATGGGCTTCCAGGAGTTGAATGGTTTGAATCAGCAGATCCGCTCCAAGGGCGGCCAGTCGATCGTGAAGCTGACCGAAGGTCTCCTCCGGCTCAACGGGGGTTTCTTCCTGAAGGAGGATATCCCCCGTATCCAGTCCTTCATCCATATACATGATCGTGACACCCGTCCGGGTTTCCCCGTTGATCAGAGTCCAATTGAGCGGTGCGGCGCCACGATATCTGGGGAGCAGGGAAGGGTGGACATTGATGCAGCCCAGGGGTGGAAAATTCAGGACCTCCCTGGGCAGGATCTGTCCGAAGGCGGCAACGACGATCAGGTCCGGCGAGAACTGTTTCAGGGTCTCCATAAAAGAGGGATCTTTGACCCTTTGGGGTTGGAGAACGGGGATGTTGCCGCGAATGGCCGCATCTTTCACGGGCGGCGGCACCAGCTGCTTGCCCCGTCCCTTCGGACGGTCCGGCTGAGTGACCACGGCAACGATTTCATAACCTTTTTCAATCAGCTTTTCCAGCGACGGCAGGGCAAATTCGGGGGTTCCCATGAACATTAGAGTCGGTTGAGCCATCTTGTAAAATCTCCTGCTTTTCCGCTTGAAAATTCACTGCGGGTTGGATTTTCTCTTTTCAATCCACTTCAGATATCTGGCGAACAATCCTGCATCAAGACTCTTCATCATCTTGCGAAGATCAATAAAATTGACGGTTTTTATAAATCTCAGATGGGGCTCCTGATTACACAGAAGAAGAGCGCGAAGAAACAGTCTGGCCTTGAGCTCGGGCCCCGGAGCCTGTTGGAATTTCTTCTGCAAGGCGAGATAGTCTTCCACCAGATCCTTCAACCCTTCGTAGAAACCCAGCAAACTCGGTTTGAAAAGATCCAGAAGCATGGCATGGACCGGCAGCCATTCCAGGGCCAGAGATTCTTCTCCATACCGGTCCACGAGTCTGTCCTTCAAGGAGACGAGCTCGGAATCCTTCAGAAAATTCCAATCCACTGCCTTCGGATCGTTCAGGCAGGCGTTCAGGTAACACTGCCGGGCTGCCGCAAACTCATTGCGCATCGCATAGGCGTCGCCGAGATAGCCGCAAATAAGGGCATTCCCGGGCGAAAGGGGAAGGCAGGCCTGCAGTGCCGTTATGGCCTCGTCCGGATGACCGGTCTGGAGGTAAACGTATCCCGTGGGAACAGAGTTGGAGAGGTAAGGGGTGCCGCAAAGATGATGCTCTTTGAGCGCCTGGAGAATCCTGCGATGGAGAGAGGCGCGGATTCCGTCCCGGATGTCCTTTGAAAGGCAGGCAACTGTGTCGGGATCGGTTTCAAAGGCGTTCAAAAGGTCATAGAGATGAGCCGGTTCCTCGTCGCCGGCGGGAATCTGCGTCAATTTCTTCTCCAGGAAATCGATGAGTTTCAGGAAATCTGCCACCTGGTCCCGTGCCCGGTAGATTTCCCCGTAACACTCGAAAGAATCCCGGGCTGCCTGCAGATTCAGCGCAATAAGATCGGCAAGGCCGCAGTTGTAAAGGGTATAGGCATCATCGAATAAGGAAACCTGTTCAAAAACAGGATGGGCTTTTGGGTTCATGACAATGCGAACGTCCTCAAGAAGAAGACCTCTGCTTATCGCAGAGGTCTTCTTCTTGAGAAATCGGAATTAATGAGGAAAGGAGCAAACTATGGGAGACTGAAACGGCCTTCTGCATCGGCTAAAGCGATATTGACTTCCAGGACTTCATAATTGCCGTTCTTTTCCACGTTAACCTTGATCTGGTTATCGGCGACGTTGACATATTTTCTGACGACGTCCAGCAGCTCCTTCTGCATGATCGGAAGGAAATCGAAGGAACCATGGTAAAGAGTGCTCCGCTCGTGGGCCACGATAATCTGCAGACGCTCCTTTGCGATCGCTGCACTTTTTCGTTGTTTCAGGAAACTGAAATAATTCAAGATATTCATGCTAATTTCCAAATAAACGAGCAAAAAAACTCTTTTTGGTCAGAAACCGTTCGGGACGGTCTTCACCGAGAAAACGGGCAACAACATCCAGGTAAGCCTGCCCGGCGTCGCTGTTTTTATCCAGGGGAACGGGAATGCCGGAATTGGAGGCCTGCAGAACCGATGGGGATTCCGGGATGATCCCCAGCAGAGGGATTGCCAGGATTTCCTGAATGTCCTTGGCGCTCATCATGTCCCCGGTATTGACTCGTTTGGCGAAGTAGCGGGTTACCAGCAGATGTTCCCGGACCGGGGCGTCTCCATTCTGCGCCCGCTTGGTTTTGCTGGCCAGAATGCCGATGATCCGGTCCGAATCGCGAACGGAGGATACCTCCGGATTGGTTACAATAATGGCTTCATCGGCGAAATACATGGCCATAATCGCCCCGTGTTCGATCCCGGCCGGCGAGTCGCACACAATGAAATCAAAACGTTCCTTAAGTTCTTCAAAAACTTTTTCGACCCCTTCCACGGTCAACGTATCCTTATCCCGGGTCTGGGATGCGGGGAGGACATAGAGGTCCTCGACGCGCTTGTCTTTGATCAATGCCTGATTGAGATTTCCCTCACCCCTGATGACATTGACGAAATCGTACACAACGCGACGTTCACAACCCATGATCAGGTCCAGATTACGCAATCCGATGTCAAAATCGATGACAACCGTTTTATGCCCACGCAATGCAAGGCCTGTAGCAATAGCGGCGCTGGTCGTGGTCTTTCCCACGCCACCCTTTCCGGAGGTAACAACAATGATTCTAGCCAAGGGAAAATCTCCTTAAAAACAAAATGCGGTCTTTCAACAATCAAAAACTTAAAATAAGCAGGGTCCCATCCAAAATCCAAATCCCTCCATGACCTTGATCGAGGCTATCCTTCAAAGGGTTGGATTCTCAAACGATCATCTTCAAGATAAATCTGGACGGCTTTGCCTCTCACCGAATCGTCAAAGTCTTCGTTCAGCTTATATTGTCCGGCAATGGAAACCAGTTCCGCATCGAAATGCCGGCAGAAAATCCGGGCTTCGGAATATCCGTGGATTCCCGCGACGGCCCGCCCCCGCAAGGCTCCGTACACATGAATGCTTTTTCCTGCCAGAACTTCCGCTCCGGGGTTGACCGCCGACAAAATCACCAGATCCCCCTGAAGGGCTGTCACCTGCTGCCCGGAGCGAATGGGTTGGGAGACGATTTTGTCCTTCGTTACAGGGAGCGTCCGCTCCTCCTGAGGTTCTGTTCTGGAGACGACGGGCTTGGTGTCGGGAAGAATTCCCAGGGACAGACGAAGCGCCGTCTCCTGCTGTTGGGAGTTGCCTCCCCGAATGCCGACGGGCACCAAACCGTGTTTTCGAAACAAATCCACAAGGTGATGAAAATCGACCGGGGTTTCCGGATTCTGCAGCGCATTCAGGTCAAGAACGAGAGGGGCGTTATGGAACAAATTCTTTGCCTTGGCGATTTTCTCGGTGAACTGTTGTTCGATGCGTTCCCTGTCGCTGTCGTAGAGATACAATACCATCAGAGACAGCAGGTTGCCTTTCAACTCTAAAACTGGCGTATGTGCAACAGGTGAGGACATGTTATCTCGTAAACATCCCGCGGGCCGATGATTCCGGAATCTATAGTCTGCGTTTCTGCTTCGGCAAGGGCAACGTGGTCAAACCGGTTCCCTGGAGACGGACGGTACCTTTTGATGGCTAATATTTTTCAAGTTGAGGAACTATAAATGGAAGGTCAGTCTGTGTCAAGGAAATTAGAACCGGGAGCGGAAATTTTGTTTCAATGATTTGAAAGCCATGAATTTATTAAGGTTATAGTAAATTTCCCGTAATACGCATACCCTTTCGAACATTTTAGATAAGAAGAACGAATCAAAAAATTACCCTTCGAAATTGTCCTGATCCTGTGTGACACCGTCTTGACCTTGATCCTGATCCGGATCTTGAATGACGCCTTCCTGGCCCTGATCCTGATTCGGATCCTGAATGACGCCTTCCTGGCCCTGATCCTGATTCGGATCTTGAATGACGCCTTCTTCTTGTCCCAGACCCTGATCCTGATCCGAATCCTGTATAACGCCTTCTTCTTGATTCTGATCCTGGATGATGCTTTCCTGAGATTGACTCACATTAATAAACTGGGCGTGTGATATATTGATCGCCGAAATCAAAAAAAGGATTATAAAACCGCACACAAAAAAGAAATAATTATTTTTATGCTGTTTTCGCTTCATATGTTCCCCGAGTTGGCCATTCTGGAGGCTCTTCTTATGCCTTTACCAGATTTTCAAAGATGGTACTGGACCGTCGATGGAGGTAGCCTTGGAGAAGCCGTTGCAAATTGATTCCCCAAGGCTGTGATGATTAACAACCGATTACAAGGTCCCTTTCGGGATCGGTGCTCCTCTTTTTGATTACGGCAGTGTGAGAGACGTCGAACCATTCCAATAGATGTTCAAAGTGGTCGTCGTTCCTGCCGTACCGGATACATAGTTCGAAGTGTCCCGAAGCCAAGCATACTTGTACGATGCAGCGCTAACGGAACCCTTAAAGACACCCGTGCTGAAATAGTGGGATCCTTGGATTACGATATTCTCGGGAGGAAGTGTGCCGGTGAAGAAAATCTCACATGTCCACATGGCTGTATTTTGAGCAATCGTTCCACCCGTGGTGACCCTTCTGTGGGCCGCATAATATCCGATCTGGGTCGTTCCCTTCCAGACGGTCCCCCCCTCGTGCTGCCAAGATCCCATGGCATCTGTAACGTTATTCATATTGACGCGTTTCAGGGTGAGCGCCACGCTTCCCGCGTGGGCAGCAACGGTAAGACTAAAGAAAAACAGAAGTGTAAACAAACCAAAAAATATCTTCTTCATTGTATGATCCTCCCGAAATTTTTGTTTGACCCAATAAAAAGACTATTCATCATTACAGTTTACAACGCTCTTCCTCCGCCAACCTCCTTTCTATCAACCTGTCGAGTCTTGGAAATAAAAAAACATAATACACATATCATATTAAGTTTTGTAAAGGAACCAAAATTGATGCGGCTTCAACGAAAGCATTGGCAAAGTTTTTTCTAGCCGGGATGTTCTGCCGGTGGATTATTTTTTCTTTTTCTTATAAGAAAAGGCGTGTCAGTATGAGGCCGGAGCAAGAGCACAGAAAACGCCGGTAAGAGAATAAGTGCGGTTGCGGGAAGAATAGACCCTGATCCATGGTGCATGGATCCCGGCATAAGAGGGAAAAATCGGATATGTCGATAAATCGGGAACATTTTTTAGATCTTCCGGACAAAGCGGAGGCAGATTCGTTGTCAGGTTTTCCTCTTTTAAGCGTTCGCGGCGGAAAGCGCCTCCAGCCTGAAGGAGTGCGGAACCTCCTGATCCGGGGCACCAACTGGATCGGCGATGTGGTGATGACCCTACCGGCCATTGCATCCATCCGTAAAACCTTTTCCCATGCCCATATCGCCATTCTTGTCAAACCCTGGGTGGCCGATATCCTGCGCCTCTGTCCGAATGTGGACGAAATTCTGCTCTATAAGAGCCCGGGAATTCACGCCGGGATGAAGGGAAAGGTCCGTCTGGCCAGTGAACTGCGGGAGCGCCGTTTCGACGCGGCGATCCTGCTGCAGAATGCCATCGAGGCGGCTATTCTGACCCGCATGGCGGGGATTCCGATCCGGGCCGGTTACAACAGCGATGCCCGGGGAGCACTGCTGACCCATGCCGTCCGGCGAACCCGGGAAGTGCGGCAGGTCCATCAGGTCGAATATTATCGCGCCATGGTGCAGGCCCTGGGATGTGAGCTGACGGATATCGGGGTCATGCTGAGGCCGGGAGCCGAGGATCAGGAACTTGCGGAGCGGCTGATGTCCGATTATGCCCTGGAGAAGGGATCTTTCCTGGTGGGGATGGCCCCCGGAGCGGCCTATGGACCGGCTAAGATGTGGTTTCCGGAACGCTTTGGGGCAGTGGCCGATCGACTTATTTCCGAATTGAACGCCCGGGTCCTTCTCTTTGGAAGTTCCGGAGACAGGAAAGCCATTGAGGAGGTTCAGGGCAGTTCCAGCTTTTCCTTGTTGGATCTGGCGGGAAAAACCTCCCTGCGGGAAGCAATAGTCCTTATGTCCCGCTGCGGTCTCTTTGTATCAAATGATTCCGGACTGATGCACGTAGCCGGCGCCCTCGGGGTTCCGACCGTGGCCATCTTCGGGTCAACCAATCCGGTGACGACTTCCCCTTCCGGCAAAAGGACCATCGTTGTCCGCGGAAAAGCCGACTGCAGCCCCTGTCTGAAAAAAGTCTGTCCCACGGATTTCCAGTGCATGAAATCCATCGGCGTGGAGGATGTATATCGAGCGGCCCAGACCATGATGAAGGCATGATGGGCCGTGTTCAGAGCTCCATGAACACAGCGTTGTATATTCCAGAAATAAAAATGCTTTGACAGGGTTATCTTCATGTGCTAGGGGACACAATCACGTCAGGTTAAGAGATCGTTACATAGCGAACATTAAGGTACTTTCTTTAAAAACGTCGTCATATTCCGGAAGGGATGTCTTCCGGAGAAGAGGGTCAGAACAGAACCTGGACATTCTGGATATTAGGGATATTTTTCATGGTCACTTATCCGTTTAATCTTTTTATGAACAACACAGGCGGGAACTCCAGCACCTATTATTTTTATTATTATTATTACGGTGGGATGCGCTTGTGTGCCTTCTCTCGGTAGTTAAGAAAGGCCATGGGCGCAAAGCCCATGGCCTTTTGAGCTTTTGGGACATGTTGGAGCTTCTCTTCGGGTTTTTGAAAGATCGACCGTTGTTCTGCTCCAGACTGGCGGTGGCAATATAAAAAAATCAACTGCTAACCTTAATAAAGGAGGATTTTATGAATATCAAACTGTCCAATGGGAAAATGCTTCCCGTGGAAATGCACAAGATCAAGATTGTCCAGCAGACGCGACTGCCGTCCGCCGATGAGCGGCTGAGGGCCATGGAGGAGGGCGGCTACAACACCTTCCTGCTCAGGAGCCGCGACGTCTTTCTGGATATGCTGACCGACAGTGGAACCAATGCTATGAGCGACAATCAGCTGGGCGCCATGATGGTGGCCGATGACGCCTATGCCGGCAGTGAAAGCTTCTACAAGCTGCAGGATTCCGTCAAGGAGATCTTCGGTCTTCCTTATCTGCTACCGGCGCATCAGGGGCGGGCAGCGGAACACCTGCTGGCGAAGGTTTTTGTGAAGCCGGGCGATATAGTCCCTATGAATTATCATTTTACTACGACCAAGGCCCATTTCACGCTGGCCGGTGGGACCGTTCTGGAAATCTATACCGATGAGGCCATGAATACGGACAGCAAAGAGCTCTTCAAAGGCAACATTGATACCGATAAATTCCTCGAAGTGATCAAAACCTACGGATCAGAAAAGATTTCCTTCGTGCGCATGGAGGCCACGACGAATCTGCTCGGCGGGCAGCCTTTTTCCATGGCCAATTACAAGAAGGTGAAGGAAATCGCCGCAGCAAACAACATCAAAATGGTTCTCGACGCCAGTCTGATTTCCGAACAGGCCTATTTCATCAAAGAGCGGGAAGAGGGCTACAAGGATCGGACTGTTGCCGAGATCATCTGGGAACTGGCGGACATCGCCGATATCGTTTACCTGTCGGGACGGAAGAGCTGTGCCGTCCGGGGTGGGTTTATCGCCACGAAACGTAAGGAAATATTTGATGAAATTCTTCCCTGGCTTCCCGTTTATGAAGGATTTGCAACGTATGGCGGCATGTCCACCAAAGAGATCGAGGCAATGGCCGTGGGCGTCCGGGAAATGACCCAATACAGTGTGGCGGGCAGCTCGGCGGATATGATCCAGTATTTTGCCGAACAACTGAAAGCCCGGGGCATTCCCGTGGTGACGCCTCCGGGGGGATTGGCCTGTCATATTGATGCCCGCCGCTTTCTTCCGGACATGCCCCCCTCCAAGTACATTGCCGCCTCCCTGGCGGCGGCGGTCTACCTCGTCTCCGGGGCAAGGGGAATGGAACGGGGCACTATGTCCGAGCAGCGGAATCCGGACGGCAGTGAGGTTTTTTCCGAGTTGGAACTCCTGAGGCTCGCCGTGCCGCGCCGGACCTATACCTTGGCGCAGATCGATTATGTCGTTGATCGAGTGGTCTGGCTCGCAAATCACAAAGATCTGATCAAGGGATTGATCTTTTACGAGGAACCGCCCATCCTGCGCTTCTTCTTCGGCAAGATGAAGGCCATTGACAACTGGGGCGCCGAGCTTGTCGAGGCCTTCAAGAAGGATTTCGGTCCCGATCTGTAAAAAATACATCTTCCGTACATTCCGGGTTAAACTCCCGAATGTACGGAAGATGTCGTCTCAATCCCCCTCCAGCACACCCTTCGCTTTCCTTCCCGGGGGTTATTTAAGGATTGGTCAGCAACAGCTCCGTTCGCTGCCCCCTGACCATGGCATACATCTCGCCGGGCCAGACAAATTCCTGCCGGTCAGGCCCATGGATCTGAATGCCGGTGAAGACGGCGTAATCGCTGTGCGCCGTCTTCACCGTTATTTCGACCATGTGCCTTAATTCTTCCAAGATTTCCTGGTAGGTTATCTTCGTCAGCGTCACCAGATCCGGGATGTCTCCATACCGGATTTTCTTGAACAGACGTTGTTTCAGCAGACTCTGCTCCACGTCATCCGGGTCGCTTTCCAGATTCAGGGTCCCCTCAAGCATCTCCCGCCGGAAGGCAATCAACGCACCGCAGGCTCCGGAAGGGCCAGGTCGCCCGGGACGGCTGCATACGCCGATCTCACCGTTTTCATCGATCGCGATATGCGGCATGGCATAATATACGTAGCGCTCACGTTCATGCTCAATAGGGGCGTGATGTTCGGCGGCCGAGAAACCCGTCTTTCCCGAAGTCAACAGCCCTGCGAGGCTGCAGAAATTAAAGGCCTCTCCCCAGTATTTTTGAATTTGATCTCTCAGGGGTCTTGTGATCTCGTCCCGGCAGACGCCGACACAGGCGATCGTATTGTGGGTGCTGAACCCGTGGGGAGACAAGGATGCATAAGAACTTCTTACAAAGTCATCTTCGGAAACGGCTTTCGGAAAATGAAAATCAAGTGCTTGTCGAAAATCCATATGTCACTCCTGTTCGACTGCATGGGAAATGATCTTCTTGTATTCGTCCTGAGTCATTGTTTTATCCCTCGGTTAAAAGCGTATGCTGAATGCCATTATTCAGGTCCTTCTGAAAAGGCGTCCAGAGCAGGATGCGGAGTGAACAAGAAAGAGTGCCGCTGAGCACAGCGGCACTCAAAGGAGCTATTCCTCCTGATAGAACAAGAACAGTTATGCCTTGGAAGGCTTCTTGTAGCTGATGGCCAGAACAAAACCGCCAATCAGGAGTCCTGCCGCCACATAAAGGGCCACCGGTTTGATCGCGGGGTTGGAGAAAACGAGAGGCCCGACAACGCCGGCGCAACCCCAGGCCGTCAGCATCAGGCCGTAGATCCTGCCGATATTTGCCGGTCCAAAAGAATCCGCAGCGAAGGCCGGCATGGTGGCAAATCCACCGCCGTAGCAGGCCAGGAGATAGCAGGCGGCAATCGTATAAAGTGTAACATTGGCAACCTGCGGCAGATAGATATAAAGGGCGGCCTGGGTGACAAACATGGTCATGAAGACCCCCTTTCGACCGATGAAATCGGAAGTCCATGCCCAGAAGAGGCGTCCCAATCCATTAAAGATGGCGGAAATGGCAACAATGGAACCCCCGCCAATGGCTAACGCTTCAGGGGTGATTCCAGGCGTCGCCTTCTTAATGACATCCTGAGCCAGCGGAGACAACTGGGAAATCAGCCCCAGACCGGCGGACACGTTCAGGAAGAGCATTCCCCAGAGCATCCACCACTGGGGGGTCTTAATGGCCTGGTCGAAGGAGAAGGAATCTGCGACGGAAACACCACCGTACGCAGCCGGTGAAAAGCCCTTGGGCAGCCATCCCGGCGGCGGGTTCTTATAGAACTGGGCGGCGCTCGTAACGGCAATCAGAAAGATGACGCCCCAGACATAAAAGGTTTTGGCCATCCCCATGGAGAGGATCATGCCGGGGGCGATTTTCCCCATGAAAAATGCGCCGGCGCCAAACCCCATAACGGCCAGCCCCGTCACCAGGCCTCTCTTGTCAGGAAACCAGCGAATCAAGGTGGCGATGGGGGTCACATAACCGAAGCCATTCCCCAAACCGGCAACGACACCAAAGCCGAGCCACAATAGAGGAAGACTTCCCGACTGATCGGCGTAGCCCGCAATCAGCGTTCCAATGCCGAAAAGAATTCCACCGATGGTGGCGACGAACCGGGGACCTTTCTTGTCCACGAGCATCCCGCCGAAGGCGGCGGAAATGCCGATCACGGCCATCAGGATCATCATGGTCGCCTGTGTACTGGGTTCACTCCAGCCATGAACCGTCATCAAAGGTTTCTTGAAGACCGACCAGGCATAGACAGTCCCCAGGCACAGCTGCATGACAATGGCAGCCCCGGCAATAATCCATCGCTTGCTCTCTAAATTCTTATTACTCACTTATTCATTCCTCCCAAATATTAATAAAAAAACGATTCGTAAATAAATCTATCCCTCTTTAGCTGCATTTTTGAATTTTAACCGCGCAAACTTTGTACTCCGGGATATTGGCAATCGGGTCGACAACTGTAATGGTAAGCCGATTGACAGCGGCTTCGCTGTAATGGAAGGGGATAAAGACCACCCCTCGGTCAACCCGATCTCTGACATCGGCTCTCAGAGTAATGGAGCCTCGTCTCGAGGACACTTCAATCTTCTCGCTGGTCTTTATACCCAGTTCACCAGCGTCAGCGGGGTTTATCTCCATAAAGGCCTCCGGTGTGCGCGAGACAAGGCCCTGCGAACGCCGGCTCATGGTGGCGGTATGGTATTGGTAGAGGATGCGCCCGGTCGTGAGTACAAAGGGGTACTGGTCATCGGTCTGCTCGGCAGGGGGAATGTACTCCGTAACGGAGAAGAGGCCGCTGCCGCGGGTGAAGATAGCACTATGCAAGATGGGCGTCCCTGGATGCTCAAGCGTGGGACAGGGCCACTGGATGCCGGTATCGGCGATCCGTTCGTAGGTGATACCCTTGTACGAGGTGGTGACGCTGTTGATCTCCTCCATGATATCCTTTGCCTGAACGTATTTCCAGTCTGTTCCCATTTTGTTTGCCAGCATGGTCAGAATCTGCCAGTCGTCTCTGGCTTCACCGGGTGCATTTACAGCTTTGCGCACTCTCTGCACCCGTCGCTCGGTATTGGTGTAAGTGCCTTCCTTTTCAGCCCAGGCGCATGAAGGCAGGACCACGTCTGCCAAAGAACCGGTTTCATTCAGAAAGATATCCTGAACAACCAGCAGGTCCAGCTTTGAAAGAGCGTGTTCAACGTGCGCCAGATCGGGATCGGACATCATGGGATTTTCTCCCATGATGAGCAGGGCTTTGATGGCGCCCGTATCCGCACCTTCGATAATCTTGGGAATGGTAAGACCGGGCTTGGGATTAAGGCTTACTCCCCAGGCATCCTCGAATTTTCTGCGATGCTCCTCATCGGCCACTTGCAGATAGGCGGTGAAGTTTCCCGGCAGGCAGCCCATGTCACAGGCGCCCTGGACGTTATTCTGACCCCGGAGCGGATTGACACCCGTGCCGGGCCGTCCGATATTTCCAGTCAGCATGGCGAGGTTGGCCAGGGATTTGACTGCATCGGTACCTGTAATATGCTGGGTAATCCCCATGGCGTAGAGGATGGAAGCCGCCCCGGCCTTTGCGTATAAATGGGCGGCTTTGACAAGATCGCCACCGGGGATCGACGTGATGTTTTCCACGAATTCAGGCGTGTATTTTGCCACCGCAAGTTTTAAGGCCTCGAAATTCTCGGTGCGCTCGGCGACAAATTCCTTATCCAAGAGATCTTCAGAGATGATGATGTTCAAAAGGCCGTTGATCCAGGCAATATCAGTACCCGGTTTCTGGCGCAGCCAAACCGTGGCGAACTTGGCCAGCTCGATATTGCGTGGGTCGGCCAGAATCAGCTTGGCGCCGCGCTGGGTGATGGCCCGCTTGACGACGGATGCAATGACAGGATGATTCTCCGTCGTGTTGGAACCTGTAATCAGGAAACAATCACTTTCAATGAGATCGGTGATGGAGTTGGTCATGGCTCCGGAACCAAAGGAAGCGGCCAGACCGGCCACTGTGGAGCTGTGTCAGAGACGTGCGCAGTGATCCACATTATTGGTTCCCACCACGGCGCGAAGGAATTTCTGGAAGATATAATTTTCTTCGTTGGTGCATCGTGCCGATGCCAGTCCCGCGATTGCATCAGCCCCGTGTTCTTCTTTAATGGATCTCAGTTTCTCGGCCACAAACGCGATGGCCTCGTCCCAGGTTGTCTCTTTCAACTCGCCGTCCCTGCGGATTAACGGCTTGGTCAAGCGATCGGGATGCTGCACATAATCATAGCCGAAGCGGCCCTTGATACACAGGCTGCCGAAATTCGGTGCGGGCATGCCGTCGCGATCCGTGGTCACCTTGATGATTTTGTCGTCTTTGGTACACACATCCATCTGACAGCCCACTCCGCAATAGCTGCAGGTGGTCCGAACCTTGATCAAATCCTTGAAGCGGCCTCGGAAACGGCCCTGTTTTTCATACAAGGCCCCCACGGGACAGACTCGGACGCACTCACCGCAAAAGACGCAGTTCGATTCCTCATATCTTAGACCGAACGGTGGACCGACTTTTGAGTACGACCCTCTTCCGGTATAATCAAGAACCAGGTTGACCTGTATCTCGTTGCAGGCCCGTACACACAAACCGCAGAGTACGCACTTGTTCATGTCACGCACGATCATCTCATTGCCTGTCTCACTGGCAAGCATGCTTGAAGGTTCGCCAAAGCGCGGCGCTTCCATCCCGAGTTCATATGCCAGATCCTGCAGCACGCAATTTCCACTTGATTCGCAGGTGATGCAGTTGTGGTGACCCTGGGTCATGAGCATCTCCACGATTATCCTGCGGACATTGAGAACCCGTTCGGTATTGGTTGACACCACCATGCCGTTGCTGGCGGGCAGGGAGCAGGCCGCCAGCAAGGAGCGTGCGCCTTCGACCTCAACCATGCATATCCGGCAAGCGCCTACCGGTTTGACCTGTTCCTGGTGGCACAGTACGGGGATATAGATACCGGCAGACTTCGCAATCTGGTATACCGTCTGTCCGGGATTGAACTCTATCTCTCTGCCGTCGATGATGATCTTCATGAAATCTCCTCATTTTACCTTTCGGTGCACAATAAAATTACTCAAGCTGTAACTATTTATTGAATAAAATGCAAATAAATAATAATTGTGCGAAAAATTACATCTTGGATCAAAAATACGTTGTCAATAATGTGCATATTTTCAGAACATTAAACTCAGCAGAAATCAGACGCAAGGAAGGCATCCATGCCGGAAGAGTGAGGGATGCATTGGGGAATGTAATGGACAACAGGTCTTCCTCTCCTTTTTATAAATCAAAAGTACGCATCAACCGAATAAGCCATAAAAAACATTGGAGGCTTGGGAAATATTGATACTCGAATGGATTGTCGGGTTCGGGCTTAGTCGAGGCGCTTCCGGAAGCGGACGACGGCACCGATGAAAACAGCCAGTCCCAGGATCGCCATGGCGACAAACTGGGGCCACAGGATCTCCATACCCACCCCCTTGAGAAAAACCCCCCGGATGATCACCAGAAAATAGCGAAGCGGATCCAGCATCGTCAGCCATTGAACTGCCAGGGGCATATTTGCTATGGGGAAGACGAAGCCGCTGAGCATGAAGAAGGGCAGAATTACGAAGAAGGTTGTCATCATGGCCTGCTGCTGGGTCCCGGAAATGGTGGAAATAAAGAGCCCGATCCCCAGGGTGCTGAGCAGAAAGAGGCAGGCGGCCAGAAAGAGAAGGGCGACGCTCCCCGCCAGGGGGACCTGGAACCAGGCGATGGCAATGGCAGAGACGATGATCATCTGGGCAAGCGAGATGAGGATGTAGGGAATCGTTTTGCCGAGGATCAGTTCGACCGGCGAAATCGGCGTCACCATCAGCTGTTCCATGGTTCCCGCCTCCTTTTCCTTGATGATGGCCATGGAGGTGAAGAGCAGGGAGATCAGCATGACGACGAAGGCCACAATGCCGGGGACATAGAAATTCTGGCTGTCCAGGTTGGGATTGTACCAGGTTCGAACGCTGGCATCGATCCGGCCATAATCCATCCGCTGGGGGTGAAGCTCCCAGATCAGCTGCCGATTCAGCCGGTCCAGAACGAGCATTGTATAGGCGATCCGGATGGAGGCCATATTGCTCATGCTGCCGTCCGCCAGGATCTGCAGGGGGGCTGTCCTGCCTTTTCGGATTTCGGAACTGATATTCGGGGGGATTTTCACGGCAAGATCGATCTTCCCCTCCAGGAGCAACTGTTCCAGGGCCTTCTCGTTTTCCGGATGATGGGTTATTCGAAAAATCCGGTTGGCACTGAAGGCATCGGCAACAAGACGGCTTTCCCGGGTATGTGCCTGGTCCATCAGGGCGAGGCGGATGTCCCGGATATCGTAGTTGACCACATACCCGAAGATGAGCAGTTGAATGATCGGGGTGACGACCAATAGGGGACGGTTCCGTTTGTCCCGGAAAAGCTGGATGAACTCCTTGCGGACCAATTCCCTTATCCGCAGCCAGCGCATCTTAGATTCCCTCCCGCTTCAAGGCCAAGAAGCTCAGCAGGGCCAATACCAGAAACATGATCAGCAGGACGAGGAAAGAGAACCAGAGCTGAGCAAATCCAAGGTTCTTGAGATAAACGCCGCTCAGAATCTGAAGATAGTACGTTGCCGGGACGACTTGAGCCAGAATCTGAAGGGGCTTTGGCATGTTGAGAATCGGAAAGACGAAGTTGGACAGCAGCAGAGAGGGAAGATAGGTAACCAGCACGGCGACCTGATTGGCGACGAGCTGCGACTTGAGAACGCTGGAAATCAGGAGCCCGAGGGTCAGGGCAACCGCCAGATAGAGCGCGGAAGCCAGAATCATCAGCCAGAAGCTTGATTTCATGACCACGCCGAAGAGGATCTGGCCCATGAGAACGGCAATCAGGACATCGATCATTCCAATGACAAAGTAGGGAATGGCTTTCCCAACGAGGAATTCTCCCGTATTCAGGGGGAGCGACTTGATGGTTTCCAGGGTGCCGTTTTCGTATTCCCGGGCCACGACGAGGGAGGTCAGCATGGCGCCGACGATCATGAGAATAACGGCGATATTGCCGGGGATGATGAAATTCCGGCTTTCCAGGTCCTCGTTGAACCAGACGCGGATCCGGCCTTCCAGGGGAGGTAAGATCCGTTCTCTTCCCTGACGGTTCAGAAAGGCATCAAGCTGGGAACGATTCTGACTTTCCAGAAAGGCGTTGATGTAACCTCTGGAGATATTTCCAAAATTCGGATCGCTTCCGTCAAGGATAACCTGCAGCGGGGCATCCCGGTCCTTGTGGAGATTCTCGGAAAAGTCCGGCGGGATCACGATGGCCAAGGTGGCCCATCCCTCGTCCAGGTAGGTATTGACATCTTTGGTATTCCGGGAAAAGGCGACGACGTCAAAATAGGAGGAGGAATCCAGCTTCCGGATCAGGTCGCGGCTGGAAGGGGTGGAATTCTGATCTACAACAATGGTCTTGACATGGTTGACATCGAGGCTCAGGGCGTAGCCGAAGAGGAGGATGAGAAGCAGGGGGAGGGCAAAGGCTAGATAGAGGCTGCGGACATCCCGGAGCAGATGATAGAATTCCTTGCGGACAACCGCTTCGACCTTTGTCGGATTCACGAATATTCTCCTACCCGGCGGTTCCGATGCCCGGGATGGTGGAGAGCCCCCGGCGAAGGATCATGACGGCAATTCTGCCCAATTGCTGAACATGAGGACTACGCGGACTGTTTCCCATACTGTTCCCACGAAATGAGATGCCAGGGGTAAAGCGTAAAGGTGAAAATGCCGGCCTTCACTGCCGGATCATTTTCGGCGATGGACCGGGCTTCCGCTTCTCCGCCTTCCACCTCGAGAAGAGAGGCCCCGCCGCTGCTGTCCAAAAAGGGACCCGCCATCCGGACTTTTCCTTCCCGATAATAGTTCCGGACATAGTTTCCATGGGCTTCCAGTGGCTGCTCAAAAATCGGACGGCCCGAAATCCAGGCGGGACCGGGCAAATAGAGAATGAGAAAGGTTTTTTTCAAGATTGTATCCCTCCAGTCAATTGCTGTCGTATCGTTTCAGAAACCGGCTTAGAATCGATCTTCGTTCCCGTGCTTCCTCCGGTTCCGGAGGAGAAACCTGTTTATGCCGGTTTCCCCTTTTCCCCGGTCATCAAGGCCACAAAGGCATCATCCAGCGTGGCTTCCGGCCTTTCGGGACAGACCTGATGGATGATGTTTTCCGGGCTGTCCGCCGCGACAATCCGGCCCTCGTTGAGCATGACGATCTTTTCACAGTACCGGGCCTCATCCATGTAGTGCGTGGTGATAAAGATCGTGATGCCTTCCCCGGCGAGCTGGCGGATAAAATCCCAGAAATGCCGCCGCGTGATCGGATCCACGCCCGAGGTCGGTTCGTCAAGAAAGAGGATCTCCGGAGCGTGGAGCAGGGCGCAACCCAGGGCGAGGCGCTGTCGCCAGCCGGGCGGCAGCGTTCGCGTCAGGGCGTTGCGAACCTCCTTAAGGCGCGTCAGTTCGAGAACCCAGGCCATCCGCTCTTTCCATTTGTCGGGGGAGACGTTGTAGACGCCAAGATAAAACCGGATGTTTTCATAGGGCGTCAGGTCTTCGTAGAGGGAAAAACGCTGGGACATATAGCCGATCGCCTGCTTGACCGTTTCAGGCTGGGAGACGATGTCGTGGCCGGCTACATATCCTTCCCCTGCCGTGGGGGCAAGGATGCCGCAGAGCATGCGGATGGTGGTCGACTTTCCGGAGCCGTTCGGGCCGAGAAAACCGAAGATTTCCCCTTTCCGGACTTCAAAGGAGATCCGGTCCACCGCGACAAAGGACCCGAAGCGTTTTTCCAGGTTCTTGACGAGAATCGCCTTATCGTTGGAAGGAGTCATTCCGGAGTTCCTCATCCACTTCCTGTATCCGGGCGATCACGGCATCTTCCAGGCTGGAAAAGCGGGCGCGCAGGGCATCCGGCGTCGCGATCTCCAGAATCGAAGCCTGGTGCATGATGGCGACCCGGTCGCATTTCTCTCCTTCATCCAGATAGGCCGTCGAGGTCAGGATGGTCATCCCCTCGTTCTGCATGATCTTGAGCATGTCCCAGAATTCCCGCCGGGAAACGGGATCGACTCCGTTGGTCGGCTCGTCGAGAATCAAGACCTTGGGTTCATGGACGAGTACACAGGCAAGACCCAGTTTCTGCTTCATTCCCCCCGAAAGCTGACCCGCCGGACGGCGGGTAAAGGGCAGCAGGTGGGAAAACCCCAGGTAGCGTTCTTTTCTCAGCTTCGCTTCTTTTCCTTTGATGCCGTAGATATCCATAAAAAAATGGAGATTTTCCTCAACGGTGAGATCCTGATAGAGTCCGAACCGCTGGGGCATGTAGCCGATAAGATCCCGAATCCGCTTCCTGTCGGTCAAAACATTCAGGCCGGCGATGGTTACCGTTCCCGAGGAAGGTTCAATCATCGTGGCGATCATGCGGAGCAGGGAGGTCTTTCCCGCACCGTCCGAACCGACCAGTCCAAACATCGAACCTGCGGCCACAGAAAAGGAGGCTTCCCGGACGGCGTTCACGGCGCCGAACTGTAGAGAGGCCTTTTCGACCTGGATGATCGGGTTATCGGAGCCAGGCATCCGCAGGCATTCCTGTCTTGAGGGCAAAATCGGGATTGGGAAGAGTCACCTTCACGAGATAAACCAGTTTGACCCGTTCCTTGAACGTCTGGATGATCTTAGGGGTAAACTCCCCTTCCGGAGAGATGTAGGAAACCTTGCCCTTGAAAATCCGGTTGGGAAAGGTGTCCACTTTGACATCGACGGGTTGACCCGGCCGGACTTTCCCGATCTCTGTTTCCCCGACAAAGATCTTCAGATCCACGGTGGCAAGATTCGAAAGGGTCAGCACTTCCCTTCCTGAAGAAACGACTTCACCCGGCTCGACATTCCGGCTCAAGATGATGCCGGCGAAAGGGGCTTTCAGGGTCGTATAGGCGCTTTGAATCTTAACCTCCTTGAGGACTGCCTGGGCCGCTTCTGCCTGGGAGCGGGCGGCCTGCAGCTCCATCTGGGTGGCATCAATCTTCTGCATTGTGCTGCGGGCCTGCAGGAGCATCGCCTCTCCTTCCGTCAGGCCGGCCTTGGCGTTGTCGTAGCGAAGCTTTACGGCATCTCGCTCTTTTTCCGAAACCACGCCTCGCTGAAAAAGCTGGGCGTAACGGGCATTGTTTTTTGCGGCATCGCTGAGGGTGTATCTCAGACTTTCCACTTGAGCGGCCGCTCTCGTTACTTCCTCGGGGAGAGATTTTCTGTACAGATTGAGAAGAATCTCCAGTTGTTTTACGTTGTTTCCCGATTTTTCCACGTTGGCCCTGGCCTGCTCGAAGCGGGCGTTCCATTCCGAGGGATCAAGTTCGGCCAACACCTGGTTCGTTCGGACGGCTTCCCCTTCCCGGACATACACAACCGCAACGCGCCCTGCGGTCTGAAAGGCAAGCTGGGAGTCCGTACTTTCAATCGTGCCGGAATAATAGGCTTCCCTCTGGCTGTTTTGCCGCTGCCCGAAATAAACCAGCAGGCTGACGGCAATCACGATGACGATCAGGATAATGAGGATGAGGCGTTTCTTCAGCATGGAACCTCTTGGGATTCTTCTTTCCGAAAAGGAGATTCGGGTTTTAAAGAATGATGCTCAATGAGCGCCCTCAATATAGCACGTCTTTTAAAGAACTTCCATTGATCATCCAGGACTCGATTCGGGTCATGTCAGTCAATTGACATCCAGGATTTTGTGCCTTTCTGTTTAAAAACCAGTCAGAGTGCGGAAAAGCTTTTTTCTATTTCCCATGGAATTTCCGGTCATCCAGGAAGAGTATCTTCCTGAAGCGTCAAGAGAATGGCTTTTCCCCTGAGGAACAGGGGGCCGGGACGAGGGAGGAAGATCTCAGGTTTTGTCTGCTCTTCGCATGTCAGATATGCGTAAACGCTTAACCTGTCAGGAAGCAGACCTTTTTGAATCGGCATCTGGCCCCGGGATGGGAAAGGCGATATATGGGGAAATCATGTCTGGTATGTCCATTGCTATAAGTCGTGCAGGTTCTTAAAAATGTTGAATTATCTGACGAAAATCCGGGATCTGCGGCCTTGCTGTTCCGGAAGTTTCCGAAAGTGCAATCATACTCTTCCCTCCAGCGGGAGTAAAAGGATTATGACGTTACCAAACGGTGTTCGAAACAAAAGCATCCGCTTTCTGATCATCTTCTTCTGCCTTTCATGTGTCGTCCTATGGGAGCATGCCGCCTGCCGGGCAGAGGCGAATGAACAAAATCGTCGGGTCAAACAGGTCTCTTCCTATCAAAAGGCGGAGAGTGCCATTCAGGATGTGAACAGACTAAAGTCAAAAGGTCTGGAGGCGTATTACAAGAAGGTCGAAATTCCCGGAAAGGGGACCTGGTACAGGGTCTTCGCCGCAGAATCTCAGCCACAGGTAAGGAGCCGCACGCCCGTCAAGGAGAAAAAAAGTCCGCAGACAAATGTAAAGCCGGCTCCAAATCCTTCAAGCTTTCCGGCAAAAGGGATCGTTTCTCCTCCCCAAAAGCCGAATCCGGATAAACCGGCAACCAATCCCCCAACTTCCCAGGTTAAAGAGACCGTTCCTCCTTTCCAGAAGACGGATCCGGGAAAAGCAGGAGAACGGATGCTCAAGGATACCATTTCCGGAAAATCGCAAGGGGCTTTCAGCAAAAATGTCCTTCCCGGAGAGAAGGGCGGAAAATACGAGCCGGCATCAGAGACCAAGGGCGACAGCGGATCGTCTCAACTCCCTGCCAAGGGCAGCCCCGTTTCCTCCGAATATGAGTCGGCGAAAGCGGCATTCGATGCACGCCGCTATGAGCAGGCCGCCGGCATCCTCTCTTCCCTTCTGATCAGGAAGCAGAATGATGCCGCACAGTATGAGAGCAGCCTGCGGCTCCTCGCTGATTGCTATTATTTCCTCGGGCAAGGTGAGAGCAAAAATTTCAGGACGCAGGCCGTCGAGTCTTATAAGAATATTCTCCGTTACTATCCTGATGTGCGCAACGGCAACGATGCCGCCAATTTCCGGCTGGCAGACAGCCTGGAACAGATGGGGAGTTACGAGGAAGCTTATGAGGACTATGAGAATGTCCTATCAAAATATCCCAATTCCCCCTATCGGCAGGAAGCCATTTATCGGGTGGGGAAAATTCTTTATCTGACAAAACGTTTCAACTATGCCGTCGATAAACTGAAGAACTACCTGACTTCCTATCCCGATGGCCCTTCCGCTTTCCAGGCATATTTCCTTCTGGGGTACTGTCTTCGACAAATAAACCAGAAGCCGGACGGGGATGCCTGGTATCGGAATGCGTTAACTAAATGGAATAACTTTGAGGAATTGCCGACCGAGATCCTTCATGACCTGGGGCTCTACCTGTTTTCGCAGCAGGATTACCCTCGGGCCGCAAACATTTTCAACCTCTGTTTCAACCTCCATCCGGACGATGCTTGGAGAAGGAGCGCCCTGTTCAATCTGGGAAGGTCTTATTATTTCTGGAATCGTTTTTCGGATGCATTGAAGGTATTCAGCCTGCTCCTGGAATCCTATCCGGGAACGCTGGAAGCGAATGAAGGTATCCTTTTTATGGCGAATATCGGCGTTATCGACCCGAAGACGGACTTCAATGCCTGCATGACGGGGCGGGACTATTTCAAAAATCCGATAGAAACCTACGATTGGATGAGGGCAAAATTTCCCGGCGGCAGCCTGGAAGAATGGCTGCTGTATCAGAAAGGGTATGCCCTGTGGAAGGCCGGTCGCTCTAAAGAGGCCCTCGACGTCTACTGCCTGCTCCTTGATTCCTTCCCCCACGGGCGTCTGCAGCAGGCAAGCAGGGGATATCTGGTGCTGAATGCAAAGCGCCTGATTGAAGAATCCTATGGAAAAGGGGATTTCCTCGCTGTTGCCGACCTTTATTACAAGATTCGCAATAAAGTTCCTCTCTCCTCTGAAGCGACCGGGATGTTCTTCAAAATAGGAGATTGTCTCTGGAAACTGGGGCTGAGAGCCGATGCCGTCGCTCTTCTGGATCGCCTGAAATCGAACGGGAACGAGGCACAGCGGGCCATTTCAGATCTCGTCATGATGGAGAGCACCTACAGCCAGGGAGAGATGACAGAGGAAAAATGGAAGGCCCTGTTGGCAGAGCTTGCGAAGAATAACGGCGAAACAGCAAACATGGCGAGGCGGAATCTGGCGAATTATCTCTACGGGAAGGGTAAGTACGACAAAGTGATCCCCTTATATGAGGCAATGCTCAAAGGGGAAGGCCGTTCCGATCTCCTGCCGGTATCCAGAAATTACGCCCATGCCTTGAAAAATAACAGGATGTGTTCCGCCGCCATCAACCGGTATCAGGAAATTATCAATAAGTGCAAGGAGAACCCCCAGAAGTGCGATTCGGCTTTTATCGCCGATGCCTATGCAGGTCTTGGGGACTGTTATTATGAGGCTGCCGATTATGAACGTAATCTTGCCATGTATCAACAGGCCCTTCCGGGAATAAAGGAAAAGGAGAGTTCGATGTGGACCCTTTTCCGAATGGGACAGAGTTACCGGAAAATGAATGATTCGGCCATGGCGGGGAAGACCTTTGCCCAGCTGAAGGAAAAAAGCGGCGATGCATTCTGGCCGAAAGTCGTTGACTACTGGGTTGCCGACGAGGCGTGGTCCAAAAACAACAGCGAGTATTTAAAAAAGAATTAAAAGGCGAGACTTTGATCATGAACGACATCACCTCCCTGCAGAAATCTTTTGAAGGGTTCAATCAGGCGACACTGCATATCCAGCAGGCCTTTGCCAGTCTGGAGAAGAAATTCGACAGCCTGAACCGTGAATTGGAAGAAAAAAATGAAGAGCTGCTGAGAACGCTGTCCGAAAAAGAGGAAATGAAGAGTTATCTTCAGAATATCCTGGAAAGTCTGACGAACGGCGTTCTGGTCACCAATCTCGAAGATGAGATTCAGGTCCTGAATCATGCCTCGGAAGGCTTTCTGGGCAAACCCCAGGATGAGGTGATCGGGAAACATCTTCGTGTCCTGTTTTGCGATCTTCCCTCGTCCGAGTGGATGGATATTTTTCTGAACAAATCCTGCCAGAAGGGAAGAGGCGCCCGTCTGACTTTTAAAGACCGTCTTTTGGAAATAACAGGATCTCCCATCAAATCGGGAGAACGGAAGACAGGGACCGTTTTTATCCTTCGGGACATCACGCGAATTGAAAAACTGGAAAGCATGGCGAAACGATCGGAGAAATTTGCCGCCCTGGGTGAAATGGCGGCGAATATCGCTCATGAAATTCGCAATCCCCTGGGAAGCATTGAACTGTATGCCTCTCTCTTAATGAAGGAATTAAAGGGCGTTCGGGAAAAGGATCGTATCTCCCGGATCATCTCCTCCGTTAAAAAGATGGATAACAAAATATCCAATCTCCTCCTTTTCACGAAAAACAGAAATCTGATTTTACAGCGGATTCCTCTGCATAATTTTTTGAACGAGCTTCTTGGGTTCTGTGAACCCATGATTGACCGGGGAAAAATCTTCATTGCCGCAACCTATGCCGAGGATGAACCCTGGATCGAAGGGGATGTCGAAATGCTGAAACAGGCATTTTTCAACATGATTCTCAATGCCCTGCAGTCTTTGGATTCAAAGGGGGGCAGCCTTGGTTTTGAAACATGTTACCCTCCCGGCCAGGATCAGGAGACGGACGAACCCTTTATCGAAATAAAGATCAGCGATTCCGGAAGCGGAATTCCACGGGCGATGTTGCCCCGGATCTTTGATCCTTTCTTTACGACCAGAGAAGAGGGGTCGGGTCTGGGATTGGCGATTGTCCACAATATCATCGAAATGCATCGAGGATACATCCATGTGGAAAGTGTTGAAGGGAAAGGAACCGTTGTGCAGATTCTCTTACCATTGGTTAATTAGCAGGAGCGGCAGGCTCTGACAGAGGCTTGGATAGATACTTAGAAAGATCCGGGTGGGATGAAAAATGAAAGAAACGCGTATACTCGTTGTGGATGACGATACTTCCATGAGAATGGCCCTTTGCGAAACACTGGAAAGCTGCGGATACCTTGTTGAGACAGCGGCCAATGGTTTCGAGGCCTTGACGAAGTTCAAGGGGGGTGCCTTCGAAGCGGTCATTACGGATATGAGAATGCCGGGAATGGGCGGCATGGAGGTCTTGAAGAACATTAAAAAGATCTCTCCCGAGAGCCCCGTGATCCTCATAACCGCTTATGGGACCGTAAACACCGCTGTTGAAGCGATGAAAGAAGGGGCGTCCGATTTTATCATGAAGCCCTTCTCTCTCGAGGACATCGAGTTTGTCGTCAAGAACGTTCTGGCGACACAGGGCGAGAAAGAAGAGAAGGAAAGCCGGCCGGAAAGAAAACCGTCCATTGCGGGTCGGGAAATCATTACCCGGGATGAGAAGATGCTGTCCATCTTTGAATTTCTGAAAACGGTTGCCAAGAGCAGATCCAGTGTTCTGATCCAGGGGGAAAGTGGAACAGGAAAGGAATTGTTCGCCCGTTTTCTCTATCGCCACAGCGATCGGAAACACATGCCCTTTGTGGCGATCAATTGCGCTGCCATCCCGGAGAATCTCCTGGAAAGCGAAATGTTCGGCTATGAGAAAGGGGCCTTTACCGGGGCGATGCAACGGAAAATCGGGAAGTTTGAACTGGCGAACGGGGGAACGCTGCTTCTCGATGAAGTCACTGAAATGAGCCCGCATCTGCAGGCGAAACTGCTTCGGGTGATTCAGGAGAAAGAAATCGATCGCGTGGGTGGGAAGATGCCCCTGACTGTTGATGTGAGAATTATCGCCACGACCAATGCCGATATCCGGCAGGCGATTGAAGATAAAACCTTTCGGGAGGATCTTTATTACCGGCTCAATGTCATTCCGCTGAAAATCCCCCCCCTGCGGGAAAGGAAAGGCGACATTGAACTTCTGAGCCGGCATTTTCTGGAGAAATATGCCGATCTGAACGATAAGCCCTTGCCGTCATTGGCCGACGCGACCCTGAAACGTCTGCTGGCCTATGATTGGCCGGGCAATGTCCGGGAACTGGAAAATGTCGTTGAAAGGGCTGTGCTGATCTGCCCGGGGGATAAAGTGCTGCCGGAACACCTATACCTGGAGGATAACCCGTCCGAAGATTTATCCGCGGAAAAAATGTCCTGTTCCCCACAAGAGGTTTTATCTGGAATTCCAGAACTCAATTTGTCCGGGGACAGAACGATCTGGCAGATGGAGAAGGAGCTCATTTTCAGTACCCTGGACAAAGTCAAGGGAAACAAAACGAAGGCAGCGGAAATACTGGGAATCAGTGTCAGGACCATGCGAAACAAACTTCAGGAATATTCGTCGAAGGTCTCGGGATGACTTCTCCTGGGCGCTGTCCTCTCAGATGGTACACGCCTTGCTTGACTTGCCCGTAAGGGGAAAAATATGGAATTTTTGTTCAACAAGACCTTTGGAATGCTGTCCGGGATGCTTGGATACCGGTCCCAGAGAAACAAGGTGATCATGTCCAATATCGCCAATATGGACTCGCCGGATTACAAACCGAAGGATTATGTCTTTAAGAGTGATCTGGATAAGGCCATTGAAGACCAGAATAGTCTTGCTCTGGCGAAAACGGATAAAAATCATCTGCCGGCAGTTCAGGACGAAATTTCAGACAAGAATTTCAAGGTTGTGGAGACCGGAGACAAGGTGAAGATGGATGAAGAGATGACCTCTCTGGCCGAAAATCACTTGATGTACAATCTATCGGTTGAAATGCTGGCGCGTAAGTTCAAAGGATTAAACACCGTATTGAAGGAGACGAAATAATATGGATTTTCTGACATCGTTTCGCATCTGCAGTTCCGGCTTTGCCGCTCAAAGGGCAAAAATGGATGTTATCTCCAGTAATCTGGCCAATGTCAGCACCACCCGCACGCCCGAGGGGGGGCCTTATAAAAGGCAAACAGCGGTTTTCTCGTCGGAAAATGTCAATAAAAAATTCAGTTTCGGCGACAAGCTCAGGGATGCCGTAAAGGAGGTCTCCCTGAAGGAAGTGGTTCAAGACAAGGAAAGTGCAAGGAAAGTCTATAATCCATCCCATCCCGATGCCGATGAACAGGGCAATGTCGCCATGCCCAACGTCAATGTCGTAACTGAAATGACGGATATGATCACGGCAAGCAGGGCCTATGAGGCTTGTGTCACGGCCTTTGACGCGACGAAGAACATGGCGCTCAAGACCCTGGATATCGGGAAGTAGGGGCATATGAGGTGAAGCAATGAACGATTTAACAATCCAGGGCAAGTTAACGCCGCCCTCAACTCTTACAGAGACGAAGAGCGGCGGGGGAAAAAGCGAAGGGACATCTTCTTTCAGCGATGTCCTCAAGAATACCATAAATGATATCAATAAACTGCAGAATGACGCCGATTCAGCGATATCAAAGGTGCAGGTTCATGATACGGGCAGCATCCATGAAGCCATGATCGCCCTGGAAAAGGCGAGTATCTCTTTCCAGACCATGATGCAGGTCAGAAATAAAATCATCGATGCCTATCAGGAAGTCATGAGGATGCAGGTGTGAGCTTTGTCATATTTCCTTGGAATATTAAAGGGTAAGCGTTTTTCAGCATGAAACCTTTTTTACAGTTTTTTGAAAAAATCCGGCAAAGTTTTATGGAACTGACGCCGGCGAGGAAATTGTCCCTCCTCATTGCGGCAGGGGTTACGTTGTCCGTTCTGGCGGCGATGGTTTATCTGGCAAACCGCACCGAATATAAAGTTCTCTTTTCCCAGTTGTCCAGTGAAGACGCCTCAGCGATTGTAACGAAACTCAAGGAGAAAAAACTTCCCTATGAAGTAACCTCATCGGGAAACACGATTCTTGTGCCCGCTGAAAAAGTGTCAGAGCTTCGCTTGGAACTGGCGGGTTCTGGTTTGCCTCAGGGCGGCGGGGTAGGCTTTGAGATTTTTGATCAGAAAACCCTGGGTGTTACGGAATTCGAACAGCAAATGAATTATCGGCGCGCTCTTCAAGGCGAATTGGCACGGACGATCAAGGGATTGGAGGAAATAGAATCCAGCCGCGTCCATATTGCCCTGCCGAAAGAATCCCTCTTTGTCAGTGAAGAAAAAAAGCCGACCGCTTCCGTCACCCTCAAACTGAAGCCGGGCCGTTCCCTGAGCGCATCGCAGATCGAAGGAATCGCCCATCTGGTGGCAAGTAGCGTTGAAGGCCTGAATGCCGATGACGTCATTATTGTCGATAATAAAGGCAGTATCTTATCCAAGTTAAAAGGAGAAGCAAGGATTTCCGGGTTGTCCAGTTCTCAGGCTGAATTCCAGCGCAATCTTGAAAAAGACACGGCTGTCCGAATTCAGTCCCTTCTGGAAAATGTCGTCGGGCAGGGGAAGGCCGTGGTTCGAGTGGCGGCGGATCTCGATTTCCGCGTAGCTGAAAAAACGGAAGAGTCCTATGATCCCGAGTCCCCGGTGGTGAGGAGCACTCAGAAACAATCCGAAAAAGCGGCCAATTCCGGCGCGGCCAACTCGAGTGCCGGTCAGGAAAGGCTGGATGAAATCATCAATTACGAAATCAATAAAACCGTCACGAAAACCGTCATGCCTACTGGTGAGATTAAAAAGCTTTCCATCGCTGTTCTCGTCGACGGTGTTTATACCAAAGATAAAAAAGGCGTAGAAAGTTATTCGCCAAGAGACAAAAAGGAAATTGAATCCATTGAACAACTCGTTCGAACCTCTGCAGGATTCAGCGCTTCTCGCGGAGATCAGGTCGCGGTGACCAATATGCCGTTCAAAAAAGTGGATTCGGAGGATGCCGAAAGCGGAACGGCCTGGATTGGAAATGGCCTGGAACGATATTCCTCTCTGATTAAATATCTGCTCCTTTTGGTTGTGGTGGTTCTTGCCTTCTTCTTCGTCATTCGTCCCCTCATTCGGGGAATAGCCGGACAGACGTCTGAAAAGGCCATTGGGAATGAGGCGCTTCCAGTAGATGTTATTGAATTAAAAGGGAATCCTTCCTCTCTGGCTTTGATGCCCGTTCCGGATAAAGAGTTATCGGAGGTAGATTTGGCAAGAAAACTGGCGATGGAGGATTCCAAGGCTTTCGCTGAACTGTTGCGTAACTGGTTGAAATGAGAGACGAGCAACGTCAATTAAAGAAAGTGAAGGCAAATGGGTGTCGTTAAATCGAATGTCTGGACGGTGAGTAATGGGAAATTTATCGAATGAAGAAAAGGCTGCCATCCTGGTGTTGTCCTTGGAGGAGGAAGCCGCCGCCGAGGTGATGAAACACCTGAAAGCCTCAGAAATAAAGCGTCTTGGAAAACACATGAGCCGGGTCAGTACGATTTCATCGGAGATGGTAACGGCCATTTCCAGGGAATTTTTTTCCCTTGCCAAAGAGAAGGGGCGACTCATTTCCGTTAGAGAAGACTTTACCAAGAATATTGTCTTGAAAGCGGTTGGTGAAGCCGAAGCTGAGAATATCCTGAGTGAAGTTTCAAGTATCCGGACCGATGACAACCCGATTACGGAAAAGCTCCGGGACGTGGACCCGAAGGTCCTGATGGATTTTACAAGATCCGAACACCCTCAGACGATTGCCTTGATCCTTGCCCATTTAAAACCTGAAAAAGCAGCGCAGATTCTGGAAAATTTCACACCCGAAATGCAATTTGAGATTACCCGCCGAATGGCTACCTTAAAAAGTGTCCCCCAGGAGTACATCGATGAAGTGGCGAAAACCCTGGAAAAAGAGATTGTCACGGGTGCGACGGCCAGTCAGGATATCGGAGGCGTCCGTGTGATGGCCGATATCCTGAACAAGATGAACCGGGCCAGTGAAAATGCCATCATGACGGCCCTGGAGGATACGGACCCGGAGCTGGCAGCCGGCATACGCAACTTGATGCTTACCTTTGACGATATTCTTCAACTGGACGATCGAGGATTGCAGGAGATCCTCAGAGAAGTCAGCAGTGAAGATATAGGTAAAGCTTTGAAACTGGTGGATGAAGGGTTGAGAGAAAAGGTTTTCCGCAATATGTCCAAGAGAGGGGCCGAGATGCTGAAGGAAGAACTCGATATCATGCCTCCCATCAAGGTCTCTGAGGCAGAGGTGAGCCAGAGGGCGATTATTGAAATAGCGAAGAAGATGGAGGCGGAAGGCCGTATTGTCCTTTCAAGGGGCGATGCGGAGGATGAGTATGTATAGGCCGAGCAGGGTCATAAAGTCGCAGGACGTTTCTTTTGTTTCTGAGGCATCCGGCATGACGAGGGATTTTATCCCCCTGAATTTGAAGGAGAAGGAGGAGGGAACGAAGAGCCCTTCTGAAGAAAGAAAAAAGCAAAAAGAAATTGAAAGAATCCTTCAGCAGACGGAGCGGAAGATTGCAGAGGTTCAAAAGAGCGCCTATGAGGAGGGATTTTCCGCGGGAGTCAAGGAGGGTTCCGAAACGCAGAGAAATGAAATGCTGACGGTCGTGAATACGCTGCATGCCCTTACGGAAGAGATCCGCATCTTCAAGGAAAAAACACTCGAAGCATCGGAAAAACAGGTGCTGGATCTCTGTTTTTCGATTGCTGAAATGGTTGTTCATAAGGAAATATCCACGGACCAAGGCGTGATTGTCGGTGTCTTAAAGGAGGCCTTTCGCAATATCGTCGAAAGGGAAAATATAAAAGTCCGGTTAAATCCTGTTGATTTTCAATATATGGTTGAAATTAAAAGTGATTTCATAAACAGCATGGATGGCGTCAGGAATGTCTTCTTTGAAGAGGATGGAAGCATTTCACGAGGCGGAGCGGTGATTGAGACTGATTCCGGCGAAGTGGACGCCCGCATTTCCGAGCAACTTCATGAAATAAAGTCCGGGATTATGAATCTCGCCTCATAGCAATATCCTCGTCCCATTTGGAATGTTTGAAAAATGCTGCCTGATCTTCCTCACATGACCCCTCAAAATTATGGCCTGGATTTTTCCAGATACCAGCGCGCCCTGAATCGGATTTCACCGATCAAAGTTTATGGCAAGGTCAGTGAAATTGTTGGTCTTGTCGTTGAAGGTCACGGACCGGCGGCTTCTATTGGGGAACTGTGTGCCCTCCTCCCGCCGGGTCAAAAGCCGGTCATTGCCGAAGTGGTCGGATTTAAGAAGGGCAAGGTGATTCTGATGCCCCTGGAAAACATCCAGGGATTGGGACCGGGATGCACCATCAAGTCCTTAAGCAGAAAAGCCGCCGTGAAAGTCGGAGACAGTCTGCTGGGCAGGGTGATCGATGGATCGGGAAACCCCATCGACAACAAGGGACCCATTGAGACTGAAGAAGAGTACCCGCTGTATGCAGAGCCCATCAATCCTCTTTTGCGGGGGCGAATTTCCGAGCCCATCGATTTTGGCGTGAAGGTTCTCAACGGGATGTTCAGTTGCGGCCAAGGGCAGCGCATGGGGATTTTCGCCGGATCGGGCGTCGGTAAAAGCGTCCTGATGGGAATGATCGCCCGCAATACGAACGCGGATATCAATGTCATCGGCCTGATCGGCGAGCGGGGCCGGGAGGTTCGGGAATTCCTGGAAAAAAATCTGGGGAAGGAGGGGCTTGCCCGGTCCGTTGTGGTGGTAGCGGCATCGGATATGCATCCGCTTATTCGCATGCGGGCGGCCTATGTGGCAACGACGATTTCGGAATACTTCCGGGATCAGGGCAAGAATGTCATGCTGATGGTGGATTCCTTGACACGATTCGCCATGGCTCAGCGGGAAATAGGCCTGTCCGTGGGAGAGCCTCCCACCACAAAAGGATATACGCCCTCCGTTTTCAGCCTGCTGCCCAAACTCCTGGAAAGGGCGGGAAAGGTTGAAGATCGGGGCAGCATTACCGGATTGTACACCATTCTGGTTGAAGGCGATGACTTCAATGAACCGATTTCCGATTCCGCAAGATCGATCCTGGACGGGCACATCTATCTCTCCCGCGATCTTGCCAGCAAAAGCCATTATCCCTGTGTCGATGTTCTGAACAGCAAGAGCAGGGTGATGATCGACATCGTCAGTGAGAAACACAAAAAAATGGCAAGTCGGATTCTGAACATTCTTGCGACGCATAAAAAAGCGGAGGAATTGATCAATATCGGCGCCTATGTTCATGGAAGCAATGCGGAGATTGATTATGCCATCCGGATGATCCATCCGGTCAATGCGTTCCTGAAGCAGGATATTCATGAACGATTTGATTTTGAACAAACCATCGGGATGATGGAAACACTCTTCTCAAAGGAAGAAGAAAATCATGTTTAAATTTCGCTTGCAGACGGTTTTGGAATATCGAACGATCCTTGAAGAGAGGATGCTGCTCCGCTTTTCGGAAGCAACGCGGCGGTTGGACGAGGAAAAAAACCGGCTGGAACTGCTGATAAGGGAAAGATTCAATCTGGTCGCCGCCCTGAAGAACCTGCAGGAAAACGCGACGCCTGTGGAAAAAATTACAATGCTGGTCCGGTATATCGAAGCCTTGCAGGAAAAGGAAAATCTTCAAAGGAACATCATCTTGGAGATAGCTGCGGAAGTGGAGGAAAAGCGCAAAGATCTTCTGGAATCTGTTCAAAAAAGAAAAATGATTGAGAAGTTGAAAGACAGGAATCTGGAGGATTATCAGCGGTCCTTGGCCGACTATGATCGCAAAGTCATGGATGAAATGGGAATAACCCGATTTGGGGGAGTCAAGTCATGAAAAAGGCCCTTTATATCTTTCAAGCCTTTATCGTCATTATTTTCCTGGTCAAGATTGCAACCGTCTGCGGTTTGCTGAAGTTCCTGGAAATTCCCCAACATTCTCTGTTTTCCGAGAGTCGTGCCCTGGCGGAGCCAACACGGCAGGGAGCCTCGGGCGCAGTTGTCAAAGATGTTTTGGATGATGAGCTGACCCAGTCGAGGAATTTATATACCGCTTTACAGGACCGGCAAAAGGATCTTGATAACAGGGAAAGTTCCCTCAAGACGGAAGAGGCAAGACTGCTGTCGCTGAAAAAAGAGATTACCGAAAAAATAGATGCCCTCCTCGGCCTTGAACAGAGACTCAATTCCACGCTTTCGGCCAATAAGGAAGCCGAGGCCAAGCGATTCAAAGACCTGGCCAAAGTATATGAAGCCGCACCCCCGGCGAGAGCTGGCGCCATGCTGGAGAAACTGGATGTCAAAACGGCGGCAGGAATCACCATGCACATGAAGCGTGACAAAGCAGGCGCCATCTGGGGTTTTCTGAATCCGCAGAAAGGGGTTGAGATCACCAGAGAAATCACCATGGCCACTTCGAAGGCTCCGGAAAAATCTGCCGGAGAATGATGCTTGCGTCAGCGGCCGGATGGCAACATGGGGAACCGCGTTCTGATTCGAATACCCCGGGCTGTATTTGCTGTTCCAATTCCATCCAAATTCAGGCGGACTACGTCCAAAATCCACTCTTTTCTGAAAATCGACAAAACCGCCTCCCTTTCTGCCTTGTCCTGATATTCATTCATATCCATTGACACCTTTTACGGCCAGCCCCAAAAACCTATGGTCGGCTTTCTGATCAGGTTTGGCCGGTCTTGACATTTAGGGGCGGTTTGATATTATCCTGCAACTTTAATCCATTTTACAGAAAGCATTCTATTTGAGGTCATGTCACTCTTAAGTGATCAGTCTTATCGAAGTTGGGTTGAGGTCGATCTGGACAGCTTTTCCTGGAACTGGAAGGAACTGCGGCGGCTTGTCGGGCCTGCGGTCAGGGTTCTCCAGGTGGTCAAGGCGGATGCCTATGGCCATGGCGCCATCGAGATATCACATACGGCGCTGAAGAATGGAGCTGCCTGTCTCGGGGTGGCCAATGCCGATGAGGGTGTGCAACTCCGGGTCAGCGGCATTACCGCACCGATTGTCATTCTGAGTCCCTCCACGGGCGGGGAGATCCGGGAGATCATTAAATACGGATTGACCCCGTCTCTGTCCGATCTCCTCTTCGCAGCGGACTTCCAGCGGCATCTGGAAAAAGCGGGCGTTTCAGCCCCCGTTCATATCGAAATCGATACGGGAATGGGCCGGGGCGGCATGCTTTGGGACGAAGCCCCTGCGATGATCAAGAAAATCCTCGGTTTCCCGAACATCGTGGTTGAGGGGCTCTTTTCACACTTTGCTTCCAGTGAGACCTGCGTCGATTACAACAACCAGCAGGGGGCGCTTTTTCAGGAACTGATCGAAAAGCTTTCTGCAGAGGGGATTTCGATTCCTCTCAAGCATATGGCCAACAGCGGCGCGATCCTCAATTATCCCCAGTTCTATCTGGACATGGTGCGCCCCGGTCTGATGTCTTACGGGATTCACCCGGCCCCTCAAACGGAAGCCAAGGCCGATCTCCGACCCGTTATGAGTTTCAAAACCCGGGTGGTCCTCTGTAAGGAATTTCCCAAAGGGGCAAGCATCGGTTACAACCGGACCTATTTTACGGACCGTCCTTCCCGGATTGCCACCCTTCCCGTCGGATATGGCGACGGATACGGAATCATCCTTTCCAATCAGGGTGAGGTGCTGATCCGGGGAAAGCGGGCGCCTGTTGTCGGGCGGGTTTCCATGGACATGGTTACGATCGATGTCAGTTCCATTCCCGATTGCCGGATCGGCGATGAGGCGGTCCTGCTGGGACGGCAGGGGGAAGAAGAAATTTCCGCCAACGATATCGCTACACGGATCGGAACCATCAGTTACGACATTCTCTGTGCGCTGGGCAAGAGGGCCCCCCGGATCTTCCTGCAGCAGGGAAAGGCCGAAACTGTTGCCCCGCGACTGCGAAGGATCTTTATCCCCCAGGAAGAACGGTCTCTGGCGAGGATCGATGGGATGATCCGTCAGTGCTTCCAGGTCAGGGCGCGAAGCGAGGAACTGGGAGACGCCATATTTTATGAAATGTTCGAGGCGCTCTTCGGTAAAAGTGATCGGCAACTGGAACTGCGGTCGGATTTCCGGTATGATATCACCCTATCCGATCCTGCGGCGGAAGAGACCGGGAAGGTCAGGCCGGCCCTGGACTCCGATGAGTTCCGGGTAACGACCCATATCGAATACTCCAAGGTCTTTCGAAATCCCGTATTTCTCATCGGCTGTGCCGCAGATAATGAGCAATTGTCCGCATTTTTTGAAGATCCGCTCTGTGAGTATCGCTGGCTCCTTCAAAATGGCGTATCTACCGTTGCGGATCAGGACTTCCGGGTGAAGCGGGTCCGAATCGATCAAGAGGACATTCCGGTGATCCGAAGGGAAAATACAAGCCACGGTTATGAAGTCTGGTGTGGTGGAGAGTCCCTCAGGGAAAAACTCAACCGTCAGGTCAGAGTGGAACTGGAAATTGTCACCCGTACGCCGCGCAGCAGCAGGTTCTTTCCCGTCTATCTCGTTTATCCCACCCGTGGCCTGGAGATTAACTTCTATTATGAGGGGACGTCAATTTCTTCCGTTCGGGAAATCAGTTTCTTTGCCGGCAAGCACCCCTATCCCGAAATTACCCGGGATGCGGGACGTTCCGTTTCTCTAAGCATTCGTGAGGATGAATGGGTCTTTCCCAACAGCGGAGTCACCTTTATGTGGGATGATGATCCATCGAAATACACGAAAAAGTCCTAAAAGATTGCTGTTTTTTAAAAACATAACATCAGAGATTTCTCCGAGAGGAAGAGAGGCGCTATTATGAAAAAGAAAACGGTGGGATTGTTTTTTGGAGGTTTGAGTAATGAGGCGGACATTTCCGTAATCTCGGCCAAAAATATCATTAAAGCCTTTGATTATAAGAAATATGATTTGGTTTTGGTTTACTGGCACAAGAATAATCAGTTTTATATCCTGGAAAACGCCGATGAAGTGAACGATCTTTCAGGCAAAAAAGAAATCCATGTTGGCGAATTTTCAAAGCTCTTTGATGTCGCTTTGCCGATTACCCATGGCAAATATGGGGAGGACGGCGCGTTGCAGGGACTTCTGGAAATCCAGAAGGTGCCTTATTGCGGCTGTCGGGTTTTGAGTTCAAGCTTATGCATGGACAAGGCTGTCTTCAAAACATTTCTGGCGGGCCATTCTATCAGGCAGGTCAAGTTTGACTTTATCGATCTGCGGGATAAGAAACAAAGCGATGTTGAAAACTGGATTGAACAGGTCGAAAGTAATTTTGAATTGCCGGTTTATATCAAGCCTTCAAATTCCGGTTCTTCCGTCGGAATTACGAAAGTGACCGAGTTCAAGAATCTGAAAAAAGCTGTCAGGGAAGCTGCCCGGCACGACGATAAAATTCTGGCCGAGCAAGGGCTTGTCAACCCAAGAGAAATTGAAGTTGCCGTGCTGGGTAATGATGAATTGACCATCTCCGATCCGGGGGAGCTTGTTTTGGAGGGAGCATTCTATGATTTTGAGGAAAAATACACGAAGAACCGAACCGAGGTAGCCATCCCGGCAAATCTTGAAGCGCAGACCAGAGAAGAAATTAAGAAGATCACGGAAAAGGTTTATCATCTCTGTGACTGCAAAGGCTTTGCCCGGGTAGATTATCTCCTCGCTGACAACGAAGTCTATTTGAATGAAATAAACACGCTGCCCGGTTTTACCGATATTTCCATGTTCCCGATGCTGATGAAAAGTGCCGGCATCAGTTATAAAGACCTGATCACGAAGATCATAAAATTGGCCAACTAACATGGATGCCATGGAAAGATAATTGCAAATCCGAAGCGAGAAAGAGAACTGTTTTATGTAAGTACATGTAATACGGACGAACCGGACAAAATAAAAAGGAACGGGCATTACCGTATTGACATCTTGAAAATTATGCTTATAATTTTATTAAATTCGTAAGTAGCTTGAGGGAGATAAGGGATATCATGGGGGAAAGGTATTTCAATCCGTCGCAGATGTCTCTGGCGAAAGCCGCGTTTGACCACGCGGAAAAGCTCGTGGGGCGTTATTACCGCTTCGGGCGTGAGGCATTTCGAGATTACCGTTATGATATCCGCACCCTTGCTGAGTTGGATGTCCATGAAATCCAGGAAGGGGCCTTCGCGCACCTCTGCCGGTATCGGTACGAGAAAAAAGGTTTCCCGGACATCAAGAGAAGTATTGACTTCTACCGCGTCTGCCTTCAGGACAACCGGATTCTGGATGCCGTGGAACGGGCGAATTCCTTTATCAAGTTTGCACCGCTGATGCTTTACATCGCAGCGCATGAACTGGTGCATGTCATCCGTTTCGACGGAGGGCTTTTCGACTTCGAGGCGCCCCAGGAAGAGAAGAACCGGGAAGAGGAAATCGTTCATGCCATCACCCGGCAGATTATGCAGCCGGTGGTGCATCATGATCTCAACCTTGTTCTGGACTGTTTCAGTAATCAATACAAAATTGGAGATTTATACCATTAAGATATAATAGATGGAGGTTTAGGGTATGCCGATTTATGAGTACAAATGCCGGAAATGCGGAAGGGAGTTCGAAGTCTTTCAGAAAATCACCGATGCACCGGTACAGCAGTGTCAATACTGCCAGGGAAGCGTGGAAAAAATGATTTCCCTTTCATCCTTTCACCTGAGTGGTTCGGGGTGGTATGTGACGGATTACGGCGGAAAGAAGTCCTGCGCTCTGGATTCCAGGCAGAAAGAGGCGACCGGCAGTTCTTCCAGTGACGCACCGACCTGCAGCGGAGGCAATTCATCCTGCTGCGCCGGCTGCAAAGCCGCCGAATAGAGAGACCGTACAGAGTTATTCGCAATTCCAAAACCCTTTTTTTTAACATCGGGAAGTTCCAAACAATAAAAAGCATCTAATATCTTAATATTAGATGCTTTTTATTGTTGAGCGATCGGCTTTTCTGAAGAGCCTTGTCTTTTAGTTAGTGGCCCTTTTTTACTTATTCAGTTTCCTTTTCACGATTGCGAGACCTGCGAGACCGGGTCCGAAAAGAAGGAGTGCGCCGGGAAGAGGCACCGGGGCCGCCGTTTCCGTGACGGTCAGCTCCACGCCTGCTACGGAGCCGTAGGTTTGACCCTGGGACTGAACGATCCACAGACTCACGGTATCGCCTGCGTTGACCGCAAGGTCATTGAGGGTCTGGCCGGTAACCAGGGCATCGTAGAAAGTCAGGGCATTCGCTTCGCCGTTATGGCTTGCATAACTGATCGTGCCTGTTGCAAGGAGAGTGCTTCCGAGATAGAGGGAAAAGTCGTTGCTCCTGGATATGCCCGCGTGGTCATACCAGATGTACCCGGAAAGGCTGATGGTTCCTGCTTCGGGAGCGGTCCAGGTGAGTTTCGACTCACCGGATGTTCCGCCATTGGCGCTGTCCCAACTATGCGTGTAGATGTTGTTGTTCGTGTCCTGCCACCATGCAGGCAGGAAATTCCCCCATTCATTACCCATTGCAAAGAAATCCATGCCGGCCGTCATGGGGCTCCCATCGCCCACCTGGTGCTGTAGAAGCTCTGAGCCTTTCCATACCGCCCAGGTTCCGTTGGGGTTATCGATCTTGCTCCAATTGGTTGCAAGGTCATAGGTCGTGGCGCACAAAGCGATCGATGGCGCCACAAGCAAGGTTAAGATCAAGACAAGTATAAAGAATCTTCGCAGGCCAAATCTCCTCATAAATCATTCCTCCTGATTTTTTTGACTTTTCAAATGATGTTAAAATACACACCAAGATACCGAATTAATCAATACCTGAAAATCCGTATTTGTGGGTAAGGATTAGACTTACCGGGAGGACCGGATTGGTTGAGGGTTGTCTCCTCCTATTCCACGATGATCCGGCTGGATGGGGAGGAAAAGACTTCGCCGACGATGGCTGCCTCGGCCACGCCGGCGGCGTGGAGGCGAGCGAGACAGGCTTCCGCCTGGTCTGCAGCCAGCGCGAAAAACAGGCCTCCTGAGGTCTGCGGGTCAAAAAGAATGTCGGATCGCCATTCCGGACAGGCGGGACTCATATCAATCAAGGGCATGCGGAAGGTTTTGTTGCGATAAAGGCCCTCGGGAAGGATGCCCATTTCGGCCAGTTCCCGGATTTCGGGGAAAAAGGGAACCCGATCGGATAAAATCCGGATGCCGACGTCCTGTCCTTCGATCATCTCTGCGATGTGGCCGAGCAGTCCGAAGCCGGTGATATCCGTGCAGGCGTGAACGGACGGGGTCGCCTGGACAATTTCTCCCGCCCTTTTGTTCAGGGCGGCCATGGCGACCACGGATTTGGCGATGAGGGCTTCTTCGGCGATTCCGGCCTTGATAGCCGTGCTGACGATCCCCGTTCCCAGGGGTTTGGTCAAGATGAGCCGGTCTCCGGGGCGGGCACCGGTATTGAGCAGGACCTTGTCGGGGTGGACCGTCCCGGTTACGGAAAGACCGTATTTCAATTCCTTGTCCTCCACGCTGTGCCCACCCACCAGTACCACCCCCGCTTCACGCATCTTCTCCAGACCTCCGAGGAGGATCTGTCGGAGGACCGAGATTTCCATGGTTTTGATTGGGAAGCAGACAATATTCATGGCCGTCAAAGGGATACCGCCCATGGCGTACACATCGCTCAGGGAATTGACCACGGCAATCTGGCCGAAGGTATAGGGATCATCCACGATGGGTGTAAAGAAATCCAACGTCTGGATGAGGGCCAGATCCTCCCGGATTTTATACACTCCTGCGTCTTCTCCATGTTCCATCCCGACGATCAGGTTGGGGTCGGAGATCAGGGGTAGATCACGCAAGGCTTCGTTCAGGTCTCCCGGACCGATTTTGCAGGCTCAACCGGCTCCTGAAACGGTTTCGGTCAGTCTGGGTTTCCTCGGATCTTCCATTCCAACAGCTCCAATCTTGAATTTGTTTCGATCGAGTCCTTCTGTCTATCGGGACCGTGGTCCGGTAAGGCATCAACTAGACTCGCCGGTACGAATATAGAAGAAAGGGATATGGATGTCAAATTCATCAGGAGACTTCAACGGGATTGATTATTCCTTCTGGTTATGATAGCAGAGAAAATTATGGCATACGACGGTTTTCGAAACATTACCATTCAGCAGCTTGAAACCCTGGTCGCTCTCGTTGAAGAACGGAGCTTCAGCCGGGCTTCCCGGCGGGTCTGTCTCACCCAGCCTTCCCTGACGAAACATGTCAAGAACATGGAAGAGGTCCTGGATGTCCGCCTCGTCAATCGTGAACGTGCGGGTGTCTCCCTGACCCCGGAGGGCAAGGTCCTTTACGACTATGCCCGGAAAGTCCTTCATCTGCGGGAAGAGGCCGGGGAACGACTGCTCCGGATACAGGATAATGCGGCGGGAGTGGTCGACATGCAGGCCAGTACGATCCCCGCAACCTATCTTCTGCCGCATGTTCTCGGGAGTTTCAGTAAACTCCATCCGGACATCCGGGTGAATGTCCAGATGGCCGACAGTGACGAATCCATGGATGCGATCCTGAATTCACGTTCGGAAATCGGCATCATCGGGAAAAAACCCCAGAATCCGAAACTCCAAGTGGAAACCCTTTGGGAAGACCGGCTGGTTCTTGCCGTACCCAAGGGACATCGTTTCGCCGGCAGGGGAACCGTCTCCTGGGCGGAACTGGCGGAAGAGCCCTTTGTGGTTCGGGAAAAGGGATCCGGAACCCGGGAGGTTTTCGAAAACTACCTCCGGAATGTTTTAGGATGGACACTTTCCCGATTGCGGATCATTGTGGAACTGGGGAGCTCGGAGGCGGTCAAGGAAGCGGTTCTTGCGGGGCTGGGAATTTCCATGATTTCCGTCCATGCCGTCAACCGTGAACTTCGTGCCGGTCTTTTCAATGAAGTTACCGTGGAAAATTGCCGCATCGAGCGTTCATTTTATTTGATTTACCGCCGCCAGCTTGCTTTGCTGCGCCACCATCAGATTTTCCTGGATTTTATTCGGAATTATAAAATCCATCAGGAACAAACTTTTTAAGGGGATCATCATGAGAGAAAAAATTCTTTATTATAGTTCAAATCGTTATCTCAGTTCCGCGGAAGACAAAAAGCCAGCGCATTCCGTTCCTTTTCGGGAAGCCCTGCTGGTGGGGCAGGCCCCCGATGAGGGGCTCTACATGCCTGAAAAAATTCCCCGTTTGTCCCTGAGCGATATCCATGCTTTGAAAGGTCGGCCCTATACGGAGGCCGCTTTACTGGTGGCGGAGGCTTATCTGGGAGCGGATCTTCCCTTGGAAACCCTGACTGCGGTGATTGCGTCTTCCTATAATTATGAAGTTCCCCTGGAGAGAGTCGTGGACCGCCTGTATGTCCTTCGCCTCGACAGGGGGCCGACTGCGTCCTTTAAAGATTTTGCCGCCCGGATGATGGCCCGCCTGATGAGCTATTTCCGCGATCCCGGGAAGCGTCTGAATGTCCTGGTGGCCACGTCGGGCGATACCGGAAGTGCCGTGGGGGAGGCCTTTAAAGGCGTTGCCGGCATTGATGTCTATATCCTATACCCCCGGGATGAAGTGAGCGGCCGGCAGAAAAAGCAGCTGGATACCATCGGCGGCAATGTCCGCACATTGTCCGTGGAAGGCAAGTTCGATGACTGCCAGGATCTTGTCAAGCAGGCATTTGCAGATCCGGACCTTGCCGGGTTGAACCTGAACTCCGCCAATTCGATCAATTTCGGCCGGATTCTTCCTCAGATGATTTATTATGTCTATGCCTATGCCCAGCTTGCCGAGCCTGGAGACGAAATCGTCTTTTCCGTGCCCTCGGGAAACTTCGGGGATGCCCTGGGTTGCGAATATGCACGACGCATGGGACTGCCCGTATCCCGCCTGGTGATGCCCACCAACGAAAACAACGAATTCCCCCGTTTTCTTGAAACCGGCATCTACGAAAAGATTTCTCCTTCCCGCGCCTGCCTATCCAATGCCATGAACGTCGGTCATCCCAGCAATCTGGCCCGGTTATTTGAATTATACGGAGGGACGGTTGATCGGACAGGATTTGTACACAGGGTACCGGATCTGGAGACCATGAGGAAGAACATCTTCTCCGTGGCCGTATCCGACGAGGAAACCAGGCAGACGATCCGCCGGGCCTACGAGCAATACCGGCTGCTCCTCGAGCCTCACGGGGCGGTGGGCTGGCGGGGGCTGGAACATTACCTGGCGCAGGCTGGAAAGTCTTCGCTCTGCGTATCCCTGGAAACAGCCCATCCGGCGAAGTTTCCTGAAGAAATCGAATCCCTGCTGGGGATCAGTCCCGAGTTGCCGGCCAGCATGCGGGATATTGACCGGAGGTCGGGTGAACCTCTACCGATGACTGTCGACTATGAGATCTTCCGCCAGTTCCTGATCAAAACGCTGAAGGCCACGGATTAAGATCAATCAGGCCTTGCAGAGGTTGACAGGGTCATTCCGGCAGGAGGTGATTCAGCCTTGTCTAGGCTTCCTCAAAGAGGGGGAACCGAAGCCGCTCCGGTCATTCGAAGAAAGGCAGTCCGGCAAAAAAGGTCATTTTGGCGGCTGGTACATGGGTCGGCTTATCGTGGGTTTAAACTGTGATTTATCCGAGCCGCATATCGGGCAGGTCCAGTCGTCGGGGAGATCTTCAAAGGCGGTGCCTGCCGGAATGCCGCCGATGCGGTCCCCGTTTTCCGGATCATAAATGTAACCGCAGATTGCGCACTTGTACTGCTGCCTTTTTTTATCCATCGTCTCCTCCGTTTTAACCTGTTTTCCGGCAAGTATGCTCTTGTTGCGCGGATTTCAGATGTCGGTAAATTGAAGAAGCGCCTGGGAGCAACTTTCCGGAATGAGCCTGGGGAAACCGTAGTATCCCAGCCTTCCGCCGTTATCCCCATGGAAATCACTTCCCCCCGTTTCAATCAGATGATGCCGCCTTGCAAGTTCCCTGAAGAATTTGACATCCTGCGTGTCATGCATGGTCGCATAAACCTCGATACCGGCTATGCCCTGACCGGCCAATCCCTGAATGGTCCGATCATATTCCCTGTAATCACCTAACTTGAGAGACTTCGGATGGGCCAGGACCGGCAGGCCTCCGACGCTCTGAATGAGATTCAGGGCCGCTTCCGGCGAAAGCTTTTCTTTGGGTACATACCCCGGCGCACCCTTGTCGAGATAGGTGCGCAGGGCGTAATGAATATCGGGGGCATAGCCCTTCTTCATGAGGGCGCGCGCGACATGGGGTTTCCCCGGTGCGGCGCCGTTGGATTCATTGGCCACGTCCTCGGGCGTTATCAGGACCCCAACCCGATTCAGCCGCTCAACGATCCGCAGAATCCGGTCTTCGCGGATGCTCTTCAATTGCGCCAGCTTTTCTCGAAAAGCCCTGTTTTGATGGTGGATTCCATATCCCAGGAGATGAAATTCTCCTGTCGGATGGGAAACGGATAACTCGATGGCCGGCAGAAAGCGTATCCCCTCGTGTTGCGCCGCCTGAGCCGCCTCGTCCAGACCCTCTACCGTATCATGATCGGCAATGGCGAGCACGGAAATGCCCTCTTTCGCCGCCATGCGGATGATGTCGGCCGGGCTCACCAAACCGTCAGAGGCGGTGGTGTGGCAGTGGAGGTCTATCATGTCGCAATCCTGTTTCCCTTTTTTCTGTCAAGGCAGGGCAATTTTCGGCTGTTCGGCTTTCCGATAGAGAAGAAAGGTCCTTCCCAGGATCTGGGCAATTTCAGCGTTGAGACTCGAGGCCATCTGTTCAGCCGCTTCCCTGCGGTCCGTCAGGCTGCTGTCCAGAAGTTTCACTTTGATCAATTCATGATGCTCCAGTGCCGAATCCGTTTCCTGAAGGACGGATTCGGACACTTCGCTTTTCCCGATCAGTACGACGGGTTTCAAATCATGTCCCATTCTGCGTAGAAATCTTTTCTGCTTTCCTGTCAGCATGCAATCCCCAAACGATCATAACAAATTATTTTGAGTCGAAAGAAAAAACCTGATGAGAGGATACTCTATCGGTAGGAAATGGTAAATGCTAATTTAAAGCATTGGTATCGGGAACATGAAATCCGGAAGAACACGATTTCGCTCCCTTGTCATTCAACCCCTACCAGCCGCATCAAAAAGAGAACGAGGCTCAAGATGGTGAAAAATGCCGCGAAGATGATCCCGAACGTATAGGCCATGCTGCGCGCCCTATGGGGTCGCGTAAAGACCATCCGATGCTCCGCGTCTCTTGGCTTCTCACCCTCCAGGCCCTTGATCTCGAACACGTAGCGACCTGGAAAAGAAACGTCATAGACCCTCAGTTCCATGATCGCCTTCTTGAAACCCGACGTCGTCATCCTGAACAGGATTCTGCGGTTCTTTACCGCCCTTCCGTCAGGTCCGGTGAGTTCGTACTTCAGCTTTGCAAAGCGCCTGCTCAGGATCGGTCCCTCTATACAGAGGACCACCCGGCCCGTCTCGAAAAATTCAACCTCCTGGCGGTCGACCAGGGGAACACTCAACAGCCGCGCCTCTCTTCCCGTCCGGATCACGCCGATAATGCACCTGACGAGCAGGAAAACAGCCAGGATAAATGCCGGAGCGGATATCCAGAGGCCGTACCTGTATACAAAAGACAGAAATTCCATAATTCACCACCCATCAGTCTTCAGGAGACCATGCCGCTTCGCCCCTGAACAAGATCTTGAGATTGGTTCCCAACTCGTTTTGCAGACCGGATACCCAGCGCTGAAAAGGAGCGTTGTCCTTGTGAGCTTCGAACGCCTGGGTGTCACGGTATGCCTCGTAAACATACAGGGCATTTTCGTCCTTTGGATCCCGGTAAAACTCAAACCTCAGGGTCCCTGTCTCTCGATCTCTGCATACTTCCCCGTCCCATTTCATAAAATCAACAAGTTCCTGATACTTTCCCGGTTGTGCTTCAATTCTGAAGAGAATACCAAACATGATTGCTCCTTTATGCTGTGAAATTTCACGTCCCTTTTATACCACGAGAAGTTCTTTCTTCTTCATCAGTTCCCAGAAAAGATTTTCCGTGAGAGGCTGGGAGGAAATGAACCAGGAGTTCTTGTCAGAGGCTTTGAAGAGGGAGTAGTAATCCGGTTCCTTGGTATAATCCCGATAGGCGAAGAGGTTCCGTCCGTCGCTGAAGAGGCAGTTGAGGGCGGAAAAGGAATAGTCCCGCTGAATGACGGAAACTGTGTTCAGAAAGGCCTCAGCCAGGGAAGGCGATGGATCGCTCATGATACGGAGAAAAAAGACTTCGGTATCCAGGGCGTCCTCTGCGAGGCCTGGAACGGTTATGCCGGGAATCAATCCCTGGTAATTATAGATCGTGCCGTTATGGGCAAAGACAGTGTTTTTGTACTGGAAGGGATGGGCGTGCCGGGTTGTGGCGGAATTGCTCCAGGCGGACTTGCGCAGATGGAGGATCATAACGGGGCATTTTCCCGCTTTGCTGAGATGATTCAGGACGTGTCCCCTTTCTTCAAGAAGATTTCTGCCGCTTTTATGAACTTCCCATCGGCTGTTGAGATGAAGAGCCATTCCCCAGCCATCCCCGTGTCCGGGGGGATCACCGGCCATCACGTTGCCGGTACGGGCGAGATCGCAGAAGTTTTCGATGATCTGCCGATGCGTTGCGAAGTCGAAATTCCTTATGCCAAGCAGTCTGCACATTTCAAAAAAACCACCTCACGACAAGAATCGCAACCACGATTCCGATAAAATCGGCAACGAGGCACACCGGCACCAGATAGCGGGTTTTCCGGATGCTTACCGCCCCAAGATAAACGGCAAGGACGTAGAATGTGGTCTCCGCACTTCCCATGATGACGGCGGTCATCCGGGTGGCTGTCGAGTCCGGCCCGGTGGTCTTGACAATATCGGTAAACAGGGCCGTCGAGGCGCTGCCGGAGAGAGGCTTGACAATGGCCATGGAAATGACTTCGATGGGGAGATCGAGAAAAGCGAAAAGTCCGAAAAACAGATTCCGGAGGCAGTCAAAAGCGCCGGATGCCTGAAAGCCTTTGATAGCGACGAAGATTGCCAGCAGATAGGGAAAGATGTTCAGAACAATTCCCGGACCTTCTTTTGCCCCGGCAACAAAGGAATCGTAAACGCGGACCTTTTTGAACGTTCCATAGAGGATCGTAAAGAGAAGAAAGAGGGGGATGATCAGAAGGGATATCGTACTGAGATGCCGGATCATTTAAGGATCTTCCTGAAAGAGAATAGAATTGTCAGCGCGGTCAAGGCTGAAACGAGGGTGGCGATCAGGACCGGCAGAACGATCTCGGCCGGATTTTCGGCGCCGTAGGCGGCGAGAATCCCGATGACGGAAAAGGGGATCAACTGGATGCTGGCGGTATTGAGGACAATAAAGATCATCATTTCAAAGGTGATGGTTCCCTTATCTTCGTTCAGGGAATCGAGTTCCTGCATGGCCTTGATCCCCAGCGGGGTGGCGGCGTTGCCCAGGCCGAAAAGGTTCGCCAGGACATTGAGGGTGATCGCCGTAAGCGAGGGGTGATCGTTGGGGATGTTTTTGAAGAGCCGGGAGAGAATCGGCCGGAACATGTGGGCAATCCGGTAGATCAGCCCGGAGTCTTCGAGAATGCGCGTAATCCCCAGCCAGACAGAGATGATGCCCAGCAGGAACAGGGAGATCTCCACCGCCGATTTGGCGCCGTCGAAAAGGGCCTGCGTAAAGGCTTCCAGCTTACCTGTAAAGACGGCAAAGACGATGCTGACGGAAAGGAGGATCAGCCAGAGGACGTTCATGGAATGACCCCCGGCAGGGACATCTCTTGAATGAAAAGACGCTTCCGATCCGTATCCAGCTCCACCAAAGCGCCGACGGGCAGCGTCATCTTGTTGTCCCCATGGCCGATATAAGAGCAGGAAACCACGGGAATTTTTATTTCCATCTGCGAGGCGATCATCTCAAAAACCTGCCTGCTTCTGATCTCGCGGAAATCGCCGAGGATGATCGCCTGGACATCCCGGAACTTGCCGGCAAGGATCCACTGGGTCAGGCAGCGGTCGATCGCATGGCTCTTTTCGTCGACATCTTCCAGGAAAAGAATCGAATGCTCCGTATCGATCTCCCAGTCTGTCCCCATCAGGGCGTTCAGGGTCATGAGATTGCCGCCCTTGAGAACGCCTCGGGCAATGCCGGGGTGAAAGACTTTAACCGGTGCGCCTTTGAAGAGGTTTTTCTCCGGGAAGCCGCTAACGGCGTTTATAAAGGACTTCAACGTAAAGGGGGTTGGCGAACTGAGATTCTTTACCATCGGGGCATGAAGGGTGACCAGTCCGGTCCGTTCGAAAATGGGGTTAAGCAAGACGCTGACGTCACTGAAACCCGCAAAGACTTTGGGATGCTTTCGGATCAGATCGAAATCGATAAAGGGCAGGGATTTCATTGCGCCATAGCCGCCCCGCTGAGCCAGGATCATCTCGATATCCGGGTTGGAAAAGGCCCGATGGATCTGAGCCGCTTTTTCTCGTGGCGAGGGCAGGGCTGTGGGAAATTCCGGATTCAAGACGTTGAACCCAAGCCTAAAGAGCGATTGCGTGCCGCCCGAAAAATCGCGCTTCTTTTTGATCAGAGAACTGGGCGTTATGAGAAAGACATTTTTCACGGCAGGTCTCAAAAATCCATTCTTAGGTCCCTTAAGAAGCGGATCTGCCGGAGACCCGCAGGGACTCCTCGATTCCGTCGCAGAGCAACTTCGACATGGCTTCCCGTGTCTCGACCGTCGCGGACCCCAGGTGAGGGAGGAGAACGGTCCTCGGCGTTTGCAGCCACTGCGGATTCAGGGCCGGCTCATTCTCGAAAACGTCCAGGCCGATCCCGCCGATTTTCTCCTGCTTGAGCAGATCCATGGCTGCCTCTTCGTCGAAGATTCCGCCCCGGGCCGTGTTGATGAGAAAGGCCCCCTGGGGCAGTAGGGTAAGTTTTTCGTGGCTCAGCAAGCCGCGTGTCGAGTCCGTCAAGGGGCAGTGGAGGGACAGCACGTTGCTCTGTCGCAGCAGGTCATCCAGGGGCAGACGCGGGGCGATGTCCACACCGAAATCCACGGGAGACTGGTTGCCTTCCCGATCCCAGAAGAAGACCTTCATCCCGACGGCCCAGGCTCGCCTCGCAAAGGCCCGGCCGATCGGTCCGGAGCCCAGTATCCCGCAGGTCTTTCCGGAAAGGCCCGCTCCCAGGAGAAGGTCGGTCGCCCATCCCTTCCACTGGCCGGAGCGCACCAGCGCCTCCCCTTCGCTTACGCGGCGGGTCAGGGCGAGCAGAAGCGTGAGGGCCAGATCAGCCGTGGCGTCCGTCAATACCCCCGGCGTGTTGACGATGCGAATGCCCCGCTGCCGGCAATAGGCGCTTGGAAGGTGGTTGATGCCAACGGAGTAGGTGCCGATGACCTTCAGGTTCGGACAAAGCTCAAGATCCGCTTCCGCCAGGGGTTCGGAGAGCAGAACAACGAGGGCTTCCGCAGTGGCGAGCCCCGCCGCCCAGGCAGGGGAGCGGAAGGGGACGACGCACAGCTCCGGAAAACGAAGCCCCAGATCCTCGATATACGGGCCCACCAAGGGGGATGTGGCAAGGATACGGATACTCATCTCTTAAACAAAGCCGCCAGAAGTTTGAAAGTGGATGGATAAATCTTCGGATCTTTACCTGCCCGGGGTCCGGCGACATTCAATACTCGTATCGTATGTATTTCGATCCAGGTCTTGATCCGAACGGTTGCCTCCTCTATTGACATTTGGTCCAGATCGATGTGCAGGCAGGGTTTCTGATGCTGTTCTGCATAAAATTCCGTCATGGCGGAGCCGCCCGTCAGCATGCCATGGGAGACGATCAGGGTGCCGTCAGAATCCAGGACATTCTGTTCCGTGCGCGGGGAATAGTCGCTGGTCGGCATCTCCTGGAGCTGATAGGCCTCTGGAACGGCCCCGTCTTCCGACTTTCTGCCCTTGGGAACCCAACCGCCGTAAGGAAGAGATTGCTGAATGGCGAAATCGAGAGCGGCCCTGTCCGCGCCGGTCTGACCGCCTGAGATGATTTTCGTTATCATGATTTACCGTGTTATTTCCGAGATTGGCTGCAAAGGATGTCTTTCTCCAGCAGGACTGTCTTATCAGAAATCCGGTGATTTGTTAATCGCCGATGAGTTGAACCAGAATCTCCCGATGCCTTCCCCGGTTGTCAAAGTCCAGAAAGACAATCTGCTGCCATGTTCCCAGCATCGGTCTCCCTTTGACAAGGGGAATTGTCAGCGAAGGTTTCATCAATGCGGCCCGGACATGGGAGAACCCGTTGCCGTCTTCCCAGCGGCGATTGTGCTCATAAGGCAGATTAGAGGGGACAATCCTTTCGAGGGCATCCTTGAGATCCTGCAATGCGCCGGATTCGTATTCAATCGTGGTCACCGATCCGGTCGATCCGGGGCAGAAAACCGTGACCAGCCCATCGGTTATTTTCGACTTGCTGACAATTGCCAGAACCTGGGGCGTAAGGTTGATCGTATCGCCGAACCCACTCGTGTTGAGAGAAATCGTTTCCAAAGAAATTTTCATTCAACCCCTCCCGGACGCCTTTCAATCCTGATCTTTTCCGCCCCGATGGCCCTTTTGAGAATCGCCGCATTGCCGGTAATCTTGCCCACCAGATTGACCGCACTGGCAGGAACCGGATCGGGACCTTTGCTCATCGGTGTCGGACCGAAGAAGATGGCCAGGGCATTGCCGGGCGGCCAATAGCCGATATCCCCGACTTTTACCTTGGAACTTGCCGTATCATCGAGGCCGGAACTTACTGGAATGCGGAAATAGAATTCGTCACCCCAATCCTCGGGAGCCGTTTCAAAAGGCAGAATTGCGGAAATCTCCCGGGCACAGGCCGTATCGAAGAGTTCTCCGTCAAGTTCAACCTGATTGATGGTTATCCTTATGGGAACGGGCATTTTCTTCTCCCCTTTCATAGCCCTCACCCGGAAGTTCCGGAAGGGACGTATGTACTTGATGATGCGAGGTTGAAAAAAACATTCGAAGTTGTCTTTTTTAAAGGATCATGGGCCGTTTTGCAATAGAATCCTCTCCGAATCATTTCGAGCCCTCTTTGATGAACGTTCCCTGCTGGAGTTCATCAAAAGCGGTGCGAAGTTCCTCCTGGGTATTCATGACAATGGGGCCACGCCAGGCAATGGGTTCCCCGATGGGTTTTCCGGAAACAAGGAGAAACCGGACCGGTTCATCTTCCGTGGAGGTCTGGATCTGCTCCCCGTCTTCAAAAAGGATCAAAGTCCAGTTTTCTGAATAAGGCGGCATATCCAGATCATAGTCGTTATGTCCTTCCGCCTCGTAGGCAAAAGATTTCTTCTCTTCGCAGAAATATCCCTTTCCGGAAATCACATAGGCGAAGACCGTGTGCCCGGCCTTTGTCGGGTGCAGATAGGTCGTATGGGCCGGCACAGTGACATCGATGTATTCCGGATCGATGACGACATCGGTCACCGGTCCCTTCGTGTTGCCCACGGTTCCGCAGATGACCCGGATCGTTGAACCGTTATCGAGCTGAATGACGGGAATAAGGCTTGATTTTATATCCCGGTAGCGTGGCCTCATCATCTTGTGTGCAGCCGGCAGGTTGGCCCAAAGCTGGAAACCTTCCAGAACGCCTTCTGCGTTGCCCTTGGGCATTTCCTGATGAAGAATGCCGCTCCCTGCGGTCATCCACTGGACGTCTCCCGAAGAAATGCTGCCGGAATTTCCCATGCTGTCCCCATGCTCCACACTCCCCTGCAGCACATAGGTGATGGTCTCGATGCCCCGATGGGGGTGCCAGGGAAATCCCTTCAAATAGAATTCGGGATTGTCAGAGCGAAAATCATCGAGGAGCAGGAAGGGATCAAAGAGAGGCATTTCTCGATGCCCGAAGGCCTGCATCAGATGAACACCCGCACCCTGAATGATGGGTCTGCTTTTGAATACTTTGCGAATTCTCCTGGAGATTGTCATGGCTGAATGCTCCCTTCCCGATGACGGTGATCAGTGCAGGGTTATCTTAACACGATTGCCTGGATTTTCAACGAATGGAATCATTCCTGTTCAGCCCATGCTGAAGGCAGGCCTTTCGATAATTTGTCCGTGATTGTCTGAGAGGATATCACCGTTTTTGAGCCAGTCATGTAAGCCATAGTGGCAAGTCTCTGAAAATTGGTTCATCCGGTTAAAGTGTGCTTTTCGACTTCATTCTTCTTCTTTTAATTATTGACTATGTTGTTCCTAAATATTAAAAGTGAAATGAAAACGTATGGATTCAGATTTTCGGGATGTTTGAATTAATTGTTGGCTGAAAAAAGACTATGAAATAACCCCAGCTCAAGTTACGAATCTCATGCGACGCGGTTTGCGTTTACTGATTGACAACCCTAACCCACAAAAAGTTAATAAGCTAACAGTGCCCCTACCCTTACAAAAGATCTTTAAGCAGGTTCAGTAGAACTGTCGGCTTTCCCGAGGCAGTCATGAGTGATTTGACCATCAAAAATAGACGTCCTTTATTGCTTTATAAAAGAGTAGCTTTTTTCGTAAACAAGCTAACTTAATGAAAGGAGAGATCATGGCATTTATCTATGGAGACGATACATCAAATGCACTTTACGGAACTGAAGAAAATGATTTTGTCTATGGTTATGGTGACGATGATGTTCTTTATGGCTATGGCGGCAACGACACCCTGGATGGCGGTCCAGGAAACGATACCATGAATGGTGGTGCCGGGTAAGCGTACGACAAAGTCATCTTGGAACTTCTTTCCAGATAAGTTAGGTTCATCCGGTTAATGAGTACTTTGGTATTGCATAAAATCACATGGACATGGCAAGAGCCCTGTTGTTTGAGACCAATCGAACAACAAAAGGAGGCTCCAAACCATGTCCACATCGGTTCTTTACCATGCTTTCAATCTGAAGGGTATCACTTATAGAGCAACACGCTTCACGGGTGACGTCATCGAATATTTTGCAGATGTGAAAGAAGAATACATTCGCTGTCCAAAGTGCGGGCAGCGAAAATTTACCTTTAAGGGACAGAAAACACGGATTTTTCATCTGGGACCTATTGGCCGTAAGATGTGCTTCCTTGTACTTTCCCTCCATCGGATAAAATGCAGTTCTTGCGACACCCTTTGGTGGCCCAGTCTGCCTTTTATGGTGGGAAAACATAGATTTGCTCGATCCTTTGCTCTTATTGTGTTGGATCTGCTTCGATTCGGCACGATCCGCTGGGTTGCCGATTACCTCGGCGTGGGTTGGGATATGATCAAAGAGATTCATAAGTTGAAGTTGCAGCGCCTCTATCGGAACATTCCTCTTCATAAAGTGAGGTATATCGGCATCGATGAATTCAGTATCCGGAAGGGTCACGAGTACATGACCACGGTGATGGATCTCTCTGAAGGGCGGATCCTTTTTGCCGCTGAGGGAAAGGGCAAAGAAGGGATTTTGCCCTTCCTGAAAAAACTTGCACGCAAAGGGAAAATACTGCGAGCGGTTGCAATGGACATGGGAATTTCCTTCTTCTCTGCCGTACGGGAAGCCCTTCCTAATATAGATATTGTCTTCGACCGTTACCATATTATGGCTCTGATGAACCAAGGCATCGAAAACTTACGCAGAGATCAACAGAAAGAACTTGATGATCTCGGGAAGCAAACCCTCAAGGGAAACCGCTTTCTCCTTTTACGCAATTATGATTCCCTGAAGCCGGACCATAAGGAGCGCCTCGATGCACTGATGCAGGCCAATCAACCTCTATTCGTCATGCATTCCATGAAGGAACAACTCAGACTCTTCTGGGAAATACCGGAGTACTCCCAGGCAATTACCTTCCTTGACACCTGGTGTAAGGACGCCATGCTGTCCGGAATCAAAGAACTCGTCAAGGTAGCCAAAACGCTCTCCGGATACAGAACTGCGATCCTCAATTATTTCAAGCATCATATTACAAATGCCGCCCTTGAGGGCACAAACAACAAGATTAAAACTTTAAAAAGGCAGGCTTATGGATTCCGGGATATGGAGTACTTCAAACTCCGCCTCTATCACCTGCATACTCAGAGGTACTCATTAACCGGATGAACCATAAGTTATTGATGTATCGGTCAAGAGAGATAAGCCGCGGTTCTTTGAAAAAGGGATAAAGCAAGGGGTGGAGCTGAGAACGGAGTAAAAGACAGCAAGGATCAGTCAGTACTGGTCAGACTTCAGCCGGTAGGAGCAAACCACGTTCGTCCTTGGGCAGCGGTTTCCATTGATCGGGGAGCAGTTCCCTCAAGCGACTGACTGGATGGCTCATGATCCTGCGGAGTATGTCATCAAAGTACTCCCAGGGATTGACGTCACAGGTTTTACAGGACTGGATGAGACTCATGAACAGGGCCGCCGCCCGGCCGCCTCGTTCGCTGCCAACGAAAAGCCAGTTCTTGCGGCCCAGGGCCACGGGACGCATGGCATTCTCCGCCAAGTTGTTGTCCGGTCGAAGCCGTCCATCTTCCAGATAACGGCACAGAGCCTGGCGTTGATTCAGGGCATAGTCCACCGCCTTGCGGATGGGTTCCGACGGAATCGACTGTTGCTTCAGCTCTTCAAGCTTGGCAAAGATTCCGGCAAGGATCGGTGCAGCATGTTCCTGCCGACGGCGCTGTCTCTCTTCTGGTTTCATATTGGCGCAGGGAGTTTCCACCTCATGATAGAGACGGGCAATGCGGGCCAGGATGTCCGTCGCTTCCTGGGGACGCGAAGAAACTGCTTCATCGAACTTTCTCCGTGCATGAGCCCAGCAGCCTACCTCGATGATCCCCTCTTTACGGAATAGTTCATCGTAGCCGCTATAGGCGTCGGCATGGACATAGCCTCGATAACCTTCAAGATAATCGATGGGTCGCCGCTTACTGCGATCAATGGAGAAGTCATAGGCAACAAGCGGGGGATCGGTTCCTCCCTGCACATAGACCCACAGCCTGGCCTTTTTGAGCTTTCCATTCCCTTTGACTTGCAGGGGAATGGGTGTGTCGTCGGTGAACAGGATTTCCGCTTCCCCAATGACGGCCTGCCTGAAGGCCTTTTCCAGTCCGGAGATGCTTTCGTAGGTCTGCATTAGCCAGCTGGCCTGGGTCGCTCGGGGAATCGGCACCCCTTCCCGCTCTAAAATGCCGTTCTGCCGGTACAGGGGCAGATGATCGGCGAACTTGCTGACGATCATCTGGGCAATCAGCCCCACATCGGCTTTGCACCTTGCGACGGGATGATCAGGCATCGGCGCGGAGAGGATGCCGGGGGTTGCTTCGTCGTCCTCCGGCAGGGCGTATTGGGGGCGCTTATAGACGTTGACGATGAGCTTGCCGGGGCGGTATTCCAGTTTCTCCGAAACTTCGACGTTGATCACCTTCAGGGGCTTGCCCGTTTCGGGGCAGGTCTTCTGATCTTCGGGGATGTCCAGCAGGATTTCCACCCGTTCCAGGTGTTCGGGAATGGGAACCCGCCCATGATGCTGGGAGACCTTGCGGGTTTTTGTCTTGACTTCCTGTTCCACAGGCGCTTCCGGCTTTTGATCTTTTCCGGTCTGTTCCAGCGATTGGATTACGATGGAATCGAACATCAGCTGGTTGGGGTTGAGCCGCTCGGACTTTCGGCCATAAAGGCGCCGGAGCATCTGTTCCATCTGATGCTGCAGGGTGGTCAGCTGGCGCTGCAGAGATTCGATCTTTCGGGATAGTTCCCCGATCTGCGCATCCTTCTGAGCGGTCAGTTCTGAAATCTGGGCATCCTTCTGCGCAAGGAGTTCCAGGGCCTGAGGAAGTGTCGAAACCATGGGAGGGTATGTAGCACATTAACCTAATAATGTCAAGTATTTATATGCCTATTTTGTATCTATTCCCCACTTTTTTCGGTACGATTCCTTCCAGCAGCATGGTCAGATCCCGACGCTCGATCAGACCGTCTTCGGTCCACCGCTCCGGAAGGATGAAGCAGCCCCGTTCCAGGCGTTTGTACCAGAGAGCCAAACCATCCCGGTCCCAGTAGAGGAGTTTGACCATGTTGCGACGGCGGTTCACGAAGACGAACAGAGATCCAGACAGGGGATCGGCCCCCAACTCGGATCGGATGAGGCCGCAGAGACCATCGAAAGATTTGCGCATGTCGCAGCGGCCGCGATACAGATAGATGTGGGTTGCCGCCGTCAGACCGAGCACGGGGAGAGGCTCCGAAGCGTTTCAACGACGGTGCGGAGGGTGAAGGGATCGAATCCCCGATCCACCTCGATGGCGAAATTCTTGTCTGGATGAATTCGGATGCCGGAGCCGGTTTCGACCGCTCTTCCGGGAATCAGTTCCAGAAAACCTCCTGTGCAAGGTTCTTGTTCCCGGAGTCGGCGGCGCCAGGCATGAAACTGATGCCGATTGATCTGCTTTTCACGGCAAAATGTGGTGATGTTCAAGCCACTTGCTGCCTGGTCTTCGATGATGGTGCGCCAATGGGCTCGTCGTTCCGCTCTGATCATCATATTTTGCCTCCCAGAAAGAAATTTTTCTTTGTGGGAGGCTATAGCTCAGGGAATGACGGATGTGAAGATGGGTACATCAGACGCTTACGGTGCCGGCAACGATACTTATTATGTCGATAGCGCAGGTGATATCATTGTCGAGGCACTAAGAGCCGGTACGGACAAAGTCAATTCCTATATCGATTATACCTTGAATGCCGATGTGGAGAAACTTTATCTGTACGGCGCAGCGCGGAAAGGAACCGGAAACGATCTTAATAACGATATCTTTGGCACCGGGAGCAATGATACCCTGGCTGGGCTTGGTGGTAACGACAGGTTATACGGGAAGGCTGGCAACGATTTCCTGGACGGGGGAAAAGGCAGCGATTACCTATATGGCGGGAAGGGAAACGATACCTATATTGTCGAGAACGAGAGTGATGTGGTTTACGAGGCTCTGGATGCCGGAACGGACGAGGTGAAGTCTTACAGCTATTATCACCTTGATGACAACGTAGAAAATCTCTCTCTTCATGGCACAGCGGCTAGTGGCGCCGGCAATAGCCTTAATAACATCATCATCGGTAACTCGTACGAAAATCACCTTTCCGGGGAAGCGGGCGCTGATCATCTTTACGGCTATGAAGGTGTTGACATGCTCGATGGCGGCAGCGGCAGTGATTACCTGTATGGCGGGACGGGCAACGACTTCCTGGACGGGGGTCGTCACGATGATTTTATGTATGGTGAGGAGGGCAACGACACCTATAGTGTCGATAGCACAGGTGATACTATTTTCGAGGCTCTGAATGCCGGAACGGATAAAGTGAAGGCTTACGTCGACTATACCCTGGAGGCTAATGTAGAGAATCTGACTCTTTACGGCTTGACAATCAATGGAAGCGGTAACGAGCTGAGTAACAAAATTTTGGGCAACAGGAACGCCAACATCCTCAATGGGTTAGACGGTGATGACATGCTTTATGGATTGGGAGACAGAGATATCCTGAACGGCGGCAGCGGCGACGACCGGATCAACGGCGGTTCCGGCAATGACATACTGACCGGAGGGGACGGAGCAGATTATTTTGACTTCACCAATGCGCTCAATGCGAAAACCAATAAAGATACCATCACCGACTTCAGTGCAGTAGACGACACAATCCGCCTGGAGAACAACATCATGCCCGGTCTTGGAGCAGCGACGGAAGAGCTGGCAGCCGGTGCATTTCATAGTGGCACGGTCACCATTGCCACGGAAGCCGATGACCGGATCATCTACAATATCTCGACAGGCGCCCTGTATTACGATGCAGATGGCACTGGACCGACGGCTGCCGTGAAAATTGCCGTCATCGGCAGCACAATCCATCCGGAACTAACGAATGCTGACTTTATGGTGATTTGAATAAGCGTTATTCTACAGCTTCGCCAAAGAATAACGCTTATTCAAAATACGCTGCTGGGGGATGTATCCGCGATTTGGACTTGGAAAGATATTAAGGGTAGGAAATTTTTCTGCCCTTATCTTTTTTATTGCCTGCTCGATCTAATCCGCTTCGCCTGTTTTGCCAGACCATCGGCCTCCTGAGCGCGATCCTCCGCTTTATAGAGCAGCGCCAGATTCTCAAGGCTCATGGCCACAAAGGGATGATTCGAGCCCAGGGACTTCTTGTATATTGCCAGGGATTGCTTATAGAGTGGTTCGGCCTTCTCATTCTGGCCCTGACTGCGATAGAGCTCGGCGAGGTTGTTCAGGCTGGCCGCCACGTCGGGATGATCCGGCCCCAGGGCCTTCTCGCGCAGAGCAAGGGATCGCTTATAGCGCGACTCGGCCTCTGCATACTGGCCCTGGGTGCGATAGAGTTCGGCAAGGTTGTTCAGGCTGACGGCCATGTCGGGATGATCCGGCCCCAGGGTCTTTCTGTAGACCGCCAGGGATTGCTTGAAGAGCGACTCGGCTTCGCTGTACTGGCCTTGGGTGCGATAGAGTTCGGCAAGGTTGTTCAGGCTGGCTGCCACGTCGGGATGATCCGGACCCAGGGCCTTCCTGCAGACCGCCAGGGATTGCCTGTACAGTGTCTCGGCCTGGACGTATTCGCCCTGGATGAAATAGAGTCTGCCCAGATTGTTCAGGCTGGCTGCCACATCGGGATGATTCAGGCCCAGGTTTTTCTGCCGCATCGCCAGGGATTGTTTGTAGAGGGTCTCCGCCTGTTCATACTCACCCCGGCTGCGATGGAGGTCGGCGAGGTTGTTCAGGCTGGCGGCCACAAGGGAATGGTCCTTGCCCAGGCTTTTTTGCCGCATTGCCAGCGATTTTTTGTAAAGAGACTCCGCCTGTGCGTATTGCCCCTGGAGAGTGTAGAGCTCGGCCAGGTTGTTCATGATTCCGGCCAGAAGGGGATTATCCGGTTCCAGAACCTTCCTGCTGATAGCCAGGGATCGTTTCAGGAGCGTCTCGGCCTGTTCATAGTGGCCCTGGGTGCGATGGAGCAAGGCCAGGTTGTTCAGGGTTCCGGCCACAAGGGGGTGTTCCGGGCCAAGGGTCTTCTCCCGGATCGCCAGGGACTTTTTGTAGAGCGTCTCCGCCTGGGCGTACTCACCCTGGGCGAAATAGATCTCGGCGAGGTTGTTCATGATTCCGGTCACGACAAGATGCTGGGGGCCGGCATTCTTCTGGGCGACTTCGAGAGCCTTTTTTGCAACTTCGACGGCGCGGTCGTATTTGCCGGACCGGTAAAGGTCCATCGCCTCCTGATTGAGGCTTTCCCAGGCAGGCACCCGGCTCTGGGCGAACAGGACAGGTGCGGAACCAAGCAAAATCAGCGTGATCGCAAGGATGCTGAAGAACCGTCTCATTATTTTACGCCCTTGAAGAACTGATAGTAATCCAGGACCCGCTTGATATAACTCCATGTTTCCTGAAATGGCGGGATGCCGTTGTAGTTTTTCACACGTTCAGGTCCTGCATTGTAAGCCGCGAGGGCCAGGGAAAGGTCGCCGTTCAAGCTTTTCAGTAAACGGCTTAAATAGCCGGACGCCACCATGAATGTTCTCCACAGGGTTGAATGGATTGGAAACGCCCATTTGGCGGGCGGTATCCGGCATGAGCTGCATCAATCCCATGGCGCCCTTGGGAGATATGGCCTCGGGATTGAAGTTGGACTCCGCCATGATCACAGCCCTGACAAGGGCGGGATCCACGGTATAGCGTTTACATGCGGATTTGATTGCCTTGTTGTAATCGGAATTTCGAACCGCCGCACTGCCTGGCCTTGGGAAAGGCAGCGGCGTTATTTCCGGAATAAAAATTCTTGAACGCCGCCAGATTTCGGTCCGAAGGGGAAACAGGGGTGTAATTCGCGGGAACATCCCCATCGTGGAAAATGTAGAGATCTGCTGCCGACCCGGTCATCGTGGAAAGGACGGTCTGTCCGGGGGACGCTTTTTGTTCTGTCCGGAGTAAGCGATCGGGCTGCTCCGCCAATAAAGGGAGCGAGCTTAAAAGAAGAAACACCGGACATAAAAAAAGGATGATTTTCAATAAGCCTGACCTTGTCATGCGATTCTTCTATCCCCATCTTTGCCGCAGAAGCAATGGCCTGATTGCGGTTGAAACGATCCAGCGCAGGCCGTTTTGAACACAAGTTTGTTCTTGTCGGTTTTTCGTGTCTCCATCATCGTAAATACAACAAAATATAAGACACCGCTATAGGGTCTATCAGGATTTTTTTGCCTCTTAAATCCTTACGCTAGGCTAGAAATATACTTAGAACAGATCAGGGTAAAGACTGATTGGATAGGGAAAAGGATTGATTCACAATTTTCGCAGATTCGCTGAAGAGACATAATCCTTCATCTTCTATAACGACAAAGAAATCTTTGCAATCTTTTCTTGACGAAAGATCCTGACCAAGCAGTTGTAACGTAAGCGTCTGATGTACCCATCTTCACATCCGTCATTCCCTGAGCTATAGCCTCCCACAAAGAAAAATTTCTTTCTGGGAGGCAAAATATGATGATCAGAGCGGAACGACGAGCCCATTGGCGCACCATCATCGAAGACCAGGCAGCAAGTGGCTTGAACATCACCACATTTTGCCGTGAAAAGCAGATCAATCGGCATCAGTTTCATGCCTGGCGCCGCCGACTCCGGGAACAAGAACCTTGCACAGGAGGTTTTCTGGAACTGATTCCCGGAAGAGCGGTCGAAACCGGCTCCGGCATCCGAATTCATCCAGACAAGAATTTCGCCATCGAGGTGGATCGGGGATTCGATCCCTTCACCCTCCGCACCGTCGTTGAAACGCTTCGGAGCCTCTCCCCGTGCTCGGTCTGACGGCGGCAACCCACATCTATCTGTATCGCGGCCGCTGCGACATGCGCAAATCTTTCGATGGTCTCTGCGGCCTCATCCGATCCGAGTTGGGGGCCGATCCCCTGTCTGGATCTCTGTTCGTCTTCGTGAACCGCCGTCGCAACATGGTCAAACTCCTCTACTGGGACCGGGATGGTTTGGCTCTCTGGTACAAACGCCTGGAACGGGGCTGCTTCATCCTTCCGGAGCGGTGGACCGAAGACGGTCTGATCGAGCGTCGGGATCTGACCATGCTGCTGGAAGGAATCGTACCGAAAAAAGTGGGGAATAGATACAAAATAGGCATATAAATACTTGACATTATTAGGTTAATGTGCTACATACCCTCCCATGGTTTCGACACTTCCTCAGGCCCTGGAACTCCTTGCGCAGAAGGATGCCCAGATTTCAGAACTGACCGCTCAGAAGGATGCGCAGATCGGGGAACTATCCCGAAAGATCGAATCTCTGCAGCGCCAGCTGACCACCCTGCAGCATCAGATGGAACAGATGCTCCGGCGCCTTTATGGCCGAAAGTCCGAGCGGCTCAACCCCAACCAGCTGATGTTCGATTCCATCGTAATCCAATCGCTGGAACAGACCGGAAAAGATCAAAAGCCGGAAGCGCCTGTGGAACAGGAAGTCAAGACAAAAACCCGCAAGGTCTCCCAGCATCATGGGCGGGTTCCCATTCCCGAACACCTGGAACGGGTGGAAATCCTGCTGGACATCCCCGAAGATCAGAAGACCTGCCCCGAAACGGGCAAGCCCCTGAAGGTGATCAACGTCGAAGTTTCGGAGAAACTGGAATACCGCCCCGGCAAGCTCATCGTCAACGTCTATAAGCGCCCCCAATACGCCCTGCCGGAGGACGACGAAGCAACCCCCGGCATCCTCTCCGCGCCGATGCCTGATCATCCCGTCGCAAGGTGCAAAGCCGATGTGGGGCTGATTGCCCATCTGATCGTCAGCAAGTTCGCCGATCATCTGCCCCTGTACCGGCAGAACGGCATTTTAGAGCGGGAAGGGGTGCCGATTCCCCGAGCGACCCAGGCCAGCTGGCTAATGCAGACCTACGAAAGCATCTCCGGACTGGAAAAGGCCTTCAGGCAGGCCGTCATTGGGGAAGCGGAAATCCTGTTCACCGACGACACACCCATTCCCCTGCAAGTCAAAGGGAATGGAAAGCTCAAAAAGGCCAGGCTGTGGGTCTATGTGCAGGGAGGAACCGATCCCCCGCTTGTTGCCTATGACTTCTCCATTGATCGCAGTAAGCGGCGACCCATCGATTATCTTGAAGGTTATCGAGGCTATGTCCATGCCGACGCCTATAGCGGCTACGATGAACTATTCCGTAAAGAGGGGATCATCGAGGTAGGCTGCTGGGCTCATGCACGGAGAAAGTTCGATGAAGCAGTTTCTTCGCGTCCCCAGGAAGCGACGGACATCCTGGCCCGCATTGCCCGTCTCTATCATGAGGTGGAAACTCCCTGCGCCAATATGAAACCAGAAGAGAGACAGCGCCGTCGGCAGGAACATGCTGCACCGATCCTTGCCGGAATCTTTGCCAAGCTTGAAGAGCTGAAGCAACAGTCGATTCCGTCGGAACCCATCCGCAAGGCGGTGGACTATGCCCTGAATCAACGCCAGGCTCTGTGCCGTTATCTGGAAGATGGACGGCTTCGACCGGACAACAACTTGGCGGAGAATGCCATGCGTCCCGTGGCCCTGGGCCGCAAGAACTGGCTTTTCGTTGGCAGCGAACGAGGCGGCCGGGCGGCGGCCCTGTTCATGAGTCTCATCCAGTCCTGTAAAACCTGTGACGTCAATCCCTGGGAGTACTTTGATGACATACTCCGCAGGATCATGAGCCATCCAGTCAGTCGCTTGAGGGAACTGCTCCCCGATCAATGGAAACCGCTGCCCAAGGACGAACGTGGTTTGCTCCTACCGGCTGAAGTCTGACCAGTACTGACTGATCCTTGCTGTCTTTTACTCCGTTCTCAGCTCCACCCCTTGCTTTATCCCTTTTTCAAAGAACCGCGGCTTATCTCTCTTGACCGATACATCAATAACTTATCTGGAAAGAAGTTCCAAGATGACTTTGTCGTACGCTTACGTTGTAACGGTTACCTCCCTTTACTTTTTTCCAGGCATGGCTTATAAAGCATGGCCATCTTTATTGATGGCAGCATGTTTTTAAATTTTTGCTCAATATTTTTTTGGGTGGAGAGATCAACCATGCAAAACTATCTCAACGATGTTCAAGCGTATAATTCCCGCCGGGCCTGGCCGCGGCAGGGGAAATGCGCTTTGCTGGTCATCGACATGCAAAATTACTTCCTCCCCGTGGCCTCGCCGATTGTCGACAGGGTGCTTTTTCTCCTGGAAACCTGCCGTTCGAAAAAAATCAAGATCATTTTTACGCGTCATGGTCATCGGGATATTGAAAAAGATGGGGGCATGCTGCTGAAATGGTGGGGAGATTGCATTCTTCAGGGAACATCGGCCTGGAAAATCATGGACGCCCTGACGCCTTTCGAAACGGAACCGGTGATCGATAAAAACCGCTACAGCGCCTTTTTTGGAACCGGGCTCGATGAACTCTTGAGAGACGAGGGTATTGAAGAGCTGATGATTGCCGGCGTCATGACGAACTGCTGCTGCGAAACCACGGCCCGTGACGCCTTCATGAGGGATTATCGGGTCTTCTTCGTTTCGGATGCGACAGCTACGGCAAATGAGGAACTGCATCTCGCGACATTGAAAAATATGGCCTTTGCCTTTGCCCATGTGATGGATACGGAAGGCTTGTGCCGGTATCTTGTGGGAAATTTTACATAATGGACATCTTGGATTGGGAAGGATGACGACAGAGAACGGGACAAAACGGTTGGAAAGGCTGCTTGAATTTTTGAAGGCTCATCCTGTGCCGCGTGAAGTTCAGGCGTATCGGCGCGCACGGATCGCGGGGATCATTCAGCGGCAATGGAAAAAGGAAGAACTGGCCGATGAGCAGAGGCGTCTGAGCGTGGGGCTGTTTCAGGAAATCAAGGATTTTGAACGCAAGACCGGGCTCAAGGTCAAGGGGTTGAGGCTGAAGCGCAATAAGCAGGGCATTGAATCGGTTGCCGTCAATATTGAAATGCCGGACCAGCCGGTAGCGAAAGAGCTTTGATAAGAATCCACCACAACTATTTGCTGATCAGAAAATAAAGCTCCCCTTTTTCTTTCAGGGTGCCCGCGGTAGTCTGCGCCTTTGGACCGAATCCGCAGAACAGGTCGACCCGGCCCGGGCCTTTGATGGCCGACCCTTTGTCCTGATTCAGGACAAAGCGTGAAAAAGCGATGCGCCTGGACGCATTCCCCTCGGCATCCAGAACCGGTTTGCGCAGGCGGATAAAGGCCAGCGCCCCTTGAGGGAAATAATCCGGATCGGTGGCAATGGACCTTTCCGGCGTGACCGGCTCACCCAGGGCGCCGATGGGTTCTCTGTCAAGAAAGCGGAAGAAAATATACCGCTCGTTATGGCTGAGGATTTCATAAATTTTCTGGTCGCTTTTTCCTTTGAGCCAGGCCTTGAAGTTGCGGTAGGAGGTGTCGCCTTTCGCGATTTTATTTTGATCCAGCAGATGTTGAATCACGGAGCGGTAGGGCCGGCCATTGTTCCGGGCATATCCGACCGTCAGCATTCTTCCGTCTTCCAGCCTGATTTTTGCCGAACCCTGGGTGTGCAGAGAATTCAGCTCGACGGGATCGGACACCCAGACCAGCTCCAGCCCCTTGCCCCGCAGAACACCCTCCACGTCGATTTCGCGGCGCGAATAATAGGGAACCAGCTGGCCGTTCACCTTCCGGCCAATCTTTCCTTTATTTCCTGTGTCCTTTTCCACGACGAGGTCCGGTGGCGTCCTGTAAAGAGGATACCGGTACTTCTTCGTCCGGGTCAGAGAGCCTTCCAGGAGGGGCTGATAATAACCGGTAAACAGGACGGCGCCGTCGCCCTCCTCACCCGAGGCCCTCAGCAGAACAAATTTGTCGGCGATCTGCTTCTTCTTCTCTTCAGGGCTGGCGTTGGATGAAACAATGCTGCGGAAGGCGATCAGCGATTCTTTCATTTGCTGCGCACTGACCTTCCTGTCCGCTACCTGGAACATCCGCTCCCGCACGGTTCCGTTATAATAGTTGAGGCTGCGGTCGATGGCCAGCAGGAGCGACGCGGCATCCAGGTCGTCTTCAAAGTCCAGGCCTTGCGCCGTTCCTTCCGTAAGCGAGCGGTAAGGCGGCGGAGGTCCGGGGACATACGTCCCTTTTCGCGCACAGCCCGCAAGAGCCACGATGACCGCGAACAGCAAAAGAAAGAAATTCCGTCGATATTTCATAAATCTGAGACCGCCTTCAACCCTTGATAGATCGCTCTCTCCGGATCTAAAGGAATATGATGCCCTGCTTTATACCGGGGGAAAAATCTTTGCAACTTTTTCCAGTGAACCGACCCGAACGCCGACCAGCCGGACCTTACGGCCTGTCAGCTCAACCCGCTTCAAACAGGAAAAAGCGAGACGCCGGATTTCCTCTTCCTTCTGAACCGCTTCCGGGGTGGAACAGGCCCGGGTCACCGTGTGGAAGTCGCTGTAGCGGATCTTCAGGGATACATTCCTGGCGGCGTAGCCTTTTGCGGTCAGATCGGAAACTACCTCCCGCGTCAGTTCGGCAAGCGTCCTGGCGATAGCCTGCCAGTTCTTCTCGTCCACCTGGAAGGTGGTCTCCCGGCTGAAGGATTTCGGCTCCCAGGAGGTGATCAGGAGGCTCTCATCGATGCCCCGTGCCGCCTCATAGAGATAGTGACCATAGGAAGGACCGAACCGCTGAACAAGGATTTCAAGCGGCAAGGCTGCCAACTGTCCGATCGTTTCAATATTCATCGCCTTAAGAATTTCTTCCGTCTTCGGTCCGATGCCGTAGAGCTTTCGAATCGGCATAGGCCAGAGTTTGACCTCGATGTCACCTTCCTTGAAAATCGTTACCCCGTCGGGCTTCTCCATGTCGGAGGCGATCTTTGCCAGCAGCTTGTTCGGGGCAATGCCGATAGAACAGGTCAAACCGGTTTTTTCATCAATGCCGTCCTTGATCTTCCTGCAGATTTCTTCATTGGTCTCCGGTTTGTCGGAAAGGTCCAGATAGGCTTCATCAATACCGACATCCTCCATGATCGGGGATATGTCCCGGAGCACTGCCTTGAACCGGCGGGAGACGGCGGCATAGGCTTCGTAATCCACGGGGAGGAAGATCGCCTGGGGGCAGAGTTTATAGGCCGTCCTCAGGGGAAGAGAGGAATAAATGCCGTATTTCCGTGCCTCATAATTGGCCGTCGAGACCACGCCCCTTTTAGAGGGATCGCCGCGGCCGCCGATGACCACGGGTTTGCCCTTCAGCGCCGGATTCCTTTTTTCTTCGACAGCGGCGAAGAAGGCATCCATGTCGATATGGAGGATTCGTCGATGGGGAGGAGAATGCAGGGTCATGAAGCTTCTTACGTGTTCCTTTACTTTTCCGGGCGCATAACTTATAAAATTACGGTGCTCAGGCCGATTCCGGCAGTTTTTAAGGTGAATATCCTCGAAGGCTGATATCGCGCAGAAAGAGTATAAACACAAAATGCTCTTTGCGGCATCAACTTTCAATCAAAGATTTCAATAACGGAAGATGGACATTGGTGGATCAGAACTCTTATGGAACAGGCGAATAAAGACGGCAACAGCATTGATGTGGTTCTCTTCGATTTCGGCGGCGTGCTTGCCGAAGAAGGTTGGAAACAGGGGTTCCGGGTGATTGCGGAAGCGAACGGGCTGGATGGAGAGGACCTGGTCCGGGAAGCCGGCGACACGGTATATGCGACCGGTTACATAACGGGAAGGGGTTCTGAAAGCAGTTTCTGGCAGGCGATGAGAGAGCAGAAAGGCGTCAAAGGGAATGACGCCGCATTGAATTTCGAGATTGTTTCCCGGTTTCTTCCCCGGGAATGGATGTTCGATCTGGTGAAAAGATTGAAGGCGGAACAGCGGACGGTCGGCATTCTCAGCGATCAGACGGACATCCTGGACAAGCTGAATGCGCGGTTCGATTTCTTCAAGTTCTTTGATTTCGTCTTCAACAGCTACCATATCGGAAAGGGCAAGCGGGATCGTTCCCTCTTCGATGACATTTCCCGCCTCTTGAAGACAGAGCCGGCAAAGATCCTCTTTGTCGACGATGACCCGGGAAACGTTGAACGGGCCAGACAGAGCGGCTGGCAGGCGCTCCTCTATATCGACCGGCATTCATTTTGTGCGGCCATGGAGGAGATGCTTTCGATAAAAGGATGAACAGCCACTACGTCTATATCCTGGAATGTTCCGACAAGACCCTGTACACAGGCTGGACGAATAACCTGGAAAAGCGTGTTCAGGAACACAACAGCAGCCGATACGGGGCGAAATACACCTCTTCCCGGCGGCCGGTCAAGCTGGTCTATGTTGAGAGGCTAGCCAGCCTGTCGGAGGTGCTGAAACGGGAAGGGCAGATCAAGAAATTGTCCCGGAAGAAAAAGCTGCAGTTAATCGAAAACGGTTTGGACACAGAACGAGGATGATATCGAAGAGGCAGGGCAGATGAAGAAGAAACTATTTTTGATTTTGATGCTTTTTTTGACGGGTTGTGCCGGCGGACCCGTTCTTTATCCCAATGCGTACCTCCAGAAGGTCGGGGAAGCGCAGGCCCAGAAGGATGTCGCGGCATGCGAGGTTCTTGCCGATCGTTACGTCAAATCCGACGCAGGTCTGGCGGCGGCCAAAAGTACGGCCATCGGCGGGGCGGGAGGAGCAGTCATCGGGGGCGCCGCAGGGGCCGTGACGGGCAACCTGGGACGGGGTCTTGGCGTTGGCGCTGCCACCGGCGCCGCTGCGGGTCTGGTGCACGGCATCATTCAGGCTTCGGAACCAAGCCCCATTTTCAAGAACTTCATGATTCGGTGTTTGCAGGAAAGGGGATACGAAGTCATCGGGTGGGAATAAGGAATCGGGCAATCCAACCATCCCTCCCATAATCCCTAAACAGATAGAAAGTGAATTGGAGTTTGGGATGATCCAGGCTGCCCACCTCCTGACTTCTCAATGCAAGCCTCAGTGCCTCTTCAATTCTAGGATGTTGGAACTGAAACCCTGAAGGCAGCCGTGTGTCCTTGACGGTTAGAATGCTGCCAAGAAGCTCCTCCGAGAAAATAATGATGAAAATACTGTCGTTGTCACTCGGTTTCCTATTCACCTTGCCTTTCGTGTTACAGACCTATTCCTTGATCCCCTTTCTCGGGCGAAAAAAAGCCCTTCACATTGTCGGAAGGCAGTTGACATCGACGGCCGTCCTGGGGCTGAAAATATTGATTCCACGCATAAATTCGAAGCGGGATTATTCAATGTTCAAGGAGAAGGTGAAAAGGAATTTCCTCTTCATCGGGAAGCTCTATCATTTAAGAATTGAAAACGAAACGCTGGATAAAATTGAATTTCGGTTTCAGTTCTGTCCCGTTTCAACAATGCTCAAGATCTTCGGGTTGTCGGATCTCTGCAGGTATTCCTGTGCGGGAGATTGGGAGATTGCAAAGGAGAACAAGGAATATTGGACGTTTTCAAGAGAACAGACGATCGGGACAGGAGGGCGGTATTGCAATCATACCTACTCAAGAAAGGAATAAACCCTTTACCTTTCATTCGTCGGAAGGTTCCAAAAGCCTGATTGACAGGAGGGACTTTCTCAGGTAATCGATCCTTGTATGAGACCAATAGACGGGGAAAGGACTCCCCTTGGGTGAAAAATAGAACCAGAATTCCGGAGCGGGTTGTATATATAAGAAAAATTCAGGTGCCGGGCTGCGGATTTCAATTTTTTATAGAGGTTGTACATGGAGAAATTGATTGGTGAACTGAGGAATAAGATCATTGAAACGTTGAACCTTATGGATGTTCCTCCCGAGGATATCCCCCTGGATGATCCGTTGATCGGTACGGAACTGGGGCTCGATTCCATCGATGTGCTGGAGCTTGTCATGATGCTGGAAAAGGACTACGGCGTCGTTGTGGACAGCAAGGAGCTGGGGATGAAGGTATTTGCCTCGCTGAGGAATCTGGCTCAGTACGTCCAGGAAAACCGCGTGGAGACGACGGATTGACCCGAAAGCGGATCTTTGTGACGGGGATGGGCATGATCAGCCCTCTCGGGGTGAATGTGCCGAATACCCTGCAGGCTCTCCATGGTTCGAATTCGGGCCTCAAACCCCTCACCAGGTTTCCGGCTCCCTGTCTTCTGCCCGTCGGTGAGATTCCGGAAGGAACGCCGCCGGCGGAACCAATGCCCGCCACGCATCGATATGCCCTGGCTGCCGCCTGCGAGGCGGTCAAGGGCCAGTCTGAACCGCCGGAAAGTGTGATCGTGGGAACCACGACCGGGGGGATGCCGCTGACGGAAGAAAGGTTGAGGCAGGGAGTGACCGTTCCCGCCGCCTACCGTTATCACGCCACCTCATCAATCGCCGAAACAATCGCACAAAAACTCAACTGCCGGGGACCGGTCTGGACGATTTCCACTGCCTGCTCTTCCGGGGCGGTTGCCCTGGCCCTGGCCCTGGAACTGCTCCGCAATGGCCGATTTCAGCGGGTTCTAGCCGGCGGTGCCGATGCCCTGTGCCGGTTGACCTATTTCGGCTTTACCAGCCTTCAAGTTCTCGATCCCCGGGGAGGGCACCCCTTCGACCTTTCCCGGAAAGGATTGTCCCTGGGGGAAGGGGCGGCGATGCTGCTGCTGGTCGCGGCGGAATTTCCGCCGGAAGGGGCGCTGGCCGAACTGGCAGGAGCCGGATTGTCCTGTGATGCCTGGCACCCTTCGTCCCCGCAACCAGAGGGGGCCGGAGCCCTGAAAGCCATGGCAAAGGCACTGGACGATGCCGGAATCTCTACGGCTGAAGTCGATCACGTCAATCTTCACGGGACGGGGACGCCGGACAATGATTCCGCCGAGGCGCGGGCCCTTAGGGAGCTCTTTAGAGACGGCGTGCCGCCGGTGGCTTCCGTTAAGGGCGCCTTGGGACATTCCCTGGCCGCTGCCGGCGCCCTGGAAGCGGTGATTTCCGTTGCGACGATTTTGTCGGGAAAGATCCCTCCGACGGTTGGTTTTGAGGTAGCCGATCCGGCCTTGAAGATTTGCCCGACTCACGAAACAGTCAAGGCCAGGGTCAACACCGTGATGTCCAACTCTTTCGGCTTCGGCGGGAACAATGCCGCACTCATCTTTCGTTATCTTGAATCTCCGGGCAGGCATCGGGCAGGTGACAAGATGCGATCCTTTTCCATCCAGGGAGAGGCCTGTTTCACCGGCGTCGGGGATCTTGCCGAGACGCTTGCCGCTCTGGAGGCAGGCAGATCCTGTTCGGGTCAACAGGATACGGCGATGATTTCCCGGTCCCTGAATGCCCGGGCCGTCCGCCGCCTCAAGCGGCTGCCGCGCATGGTCCTGGCCCTGGCGAAGGCCGCCTGTCCTGATCGGGTTACGGGTAACCAGCCGAGTTCCGTTTTTTTCGGTACGGGCTGGGGGCCCCTGTCGGAGACCCGTGATTTTCTTACCCAGCTTTTCGAATCGGGAGATCGTTTTGCCAGTCCTTTTGATTTTATCGGTTCCGTTCACAATGCACCGGCGGGGCAGGTGGGGATGGAATTTCAGGCCAAAGGGCCGAACCTGACACTGACCGGCGGCGAAGCGGCCTTTGAGCAGGCTCTGGAAGGGGCAGCACTGCTGGCTTGCGGAGGAGAAGAGACGCTGCTGTTGGTGGGGGCGGATGAATATTCCCCGGCCTGGACGCCCCTTTTTGATCTCTCGGCGGTTATGGGCCCGCCTTCAGATGGCGGCGGAGCGCTCTGGTTGAAAAGGGCGGCTTCAAATGAGGGATTGAGAATCCTGCCGGTCTTTTTGGGATCGGGGGAACGGAACGACCGGGTTGTAGAAAATCTGGCGGACTGTCTCGGTGGAGGAAAGGAATTCTGCCGGCGAATCGGTGCGGTTCTGGCCGGACTTCCCGCCGCGCAGTACCGGGAGGGTCGGCAACGGCTGACAGAGTTCCTCGAACGGACCGGATATTCCGGTCCTGTGCTCGATTATCGCAAGGTGATCGGGGAATTTGCATCGGCGTCGGCGGTGGCCACGGTTCTGGGCGTGTCTTTTCTCCGGAAAGGGGAGATCCCTGCGGCGCTGAACAATGGTCAAGCCTTTCCCCTGAATGGTCGGGGGATTCTCGTCCTCGGTCTGGGGAGCGAAATTTCCGCCGTGGAGATTCTGGGCTGATCGGGAAGGACCGGAATGAACGTTTTATTGATTTCCGCCAATACGATGACCTCGACCTATGCAATCTACCCGCTGGGACTGGATTATGTGGCCGGAGCGCTGCAGCCGAAGCATCGGGTGAAGATCCTGGACCGGAATCTCTATGCCGATCCGGAGACCTTCTGCGAGGCGGTGCGCGAGGCCGCCCCGGAGGTGATCGGGATATCCATCCGGAACATCGACACCACGGATATCTGCAATTCCGGTTCTGCTCTTGACGGCTGCCGGGAGGTCATCCGGTCCGTCCGGTCCGTTTCTTCCGCGCCGGTCGTGCTGGGGGGCTGCGGATTTACCCTTTTTCCGGCGGAACTGATGAGCCGGATGGAGGCCGATTTCGGGATCGTCGGCGAAGGGGAACGGTTCCGTGCCTTTCTCGATGTCCTTGAACGTGGCGGGGACGTATCTTCCCTCCCATGTGTTGTGTTGAAGGGGCAAAGGGTATCCCTGCCGGAACCCTGGCCGGAGGCGGCCTGTCGGGCCTTTGATTCAGCAAACGCCCATGTGTCCTTTTACCTGCAGCGGGGAGGAATCCTCAATCTTCAGAGCAAACGGGGCTGCCCCTACGAGTGCATCTACTGCACCTATCCCGAAATTGAAGGCCGTCGATTCCGGTTCCATGATCCCCTGGCGGTGGCCCGGGAGGCTCGCGCCCTTCAGGACGGCGGAGCGAAGTTTCTCTACTTTACGGATTCCGTCTTCAACAGCCATGAAGGCCACAGCCTGGCCGTGGCAAAGGCCCTGATCGGGGCCGGCGTTTCCATCCCCTGGGGCGGCTTTTTTGCCCCGGTTCCTTCCCGGGAGGATTTTTATCGGACCCTTGCCGATGCCGGCCTGACCCATGTGGAATTCGGGACGGAATCCCTCTCGGACCGGATGCTGGCGGCGTACCGGAAGCCCTTCCGGACGGCCGGTGTTTACGGGGCTCACCAGCAGGCCCTTAAGGCAGGCGTGCATGTGGCCCATTTTTTTCTTCTGGGCGGTCCCGGCGAGAGCGGGGAGACCCTGGAGGAAACCCTGGAGGGGGCGGAAAAACTGGAACGGGCCGTGTTCTTTTTTTTCTGCGGCCTGCGAATCTACCCCGGTACGGCAATTTACGATGTGGCTCTTCGCGAAGGGCAGATTGCCCCGGATTCTTCCCTGCTGGAACCGACGTTCTACCAGTCTCCGGAGATCAGCAGTGCGGAAATTTACCGGCGGTTGCAGGAAAGGGCAGGGGGGCGTCCGTCCTGGGTTGTGGGGTCCGGCGGCGAGAAAACAGGGGAAATTCTCTCCCGTCTCCATGGCCGAGGACACTCCGGTCCCCTCTGGGAATATCTGATCCCCCGCCGGTGATGAAGCGATTCTTCCCCTCTCTGAAAACTCCGGCGCTCTGGGCCGGTCTGGCTGCCCTGTTCTCCGCGGCTGCCCTGTTCCCCCTGGAACCCCGCTGGAGCATTCTTCCGCTCCTTCTCTTTGTCCTCTCCTGTCTGCTGGCGCCCTTTTTCCCCCGCTGGGGCTATTTCCTGCCGGTGATCAGCCGGGGACCTTCGAACACGCGGGGCGTTGCCCTGACCGTTGATGACGGTCCCGATCCGGAAATGACGCCCCGGCTCCTGGATCTGCTCAGGCAACGGGGGATGAAGGCCACCTTTTTTGTGACGGGCAGGCAGGTTTTGAAGCATCCCGAACTGGTTCGGAAGATCCTTGCGGAAGGCCATACGGTAGGCAACCATTCTTTCAGCCATGATGTCCTGCTGATGCTCCGGTCATCACGGCGTCTGGCGGAAGAGATCGACCGGCTGCAGGAGGTCCTATCTTCCTTCGGCATCCGTCCTCGCGTTTTCCGGCCGCCGGTGGGGATCACCAACCCCCGCCTCGGTCCGGTTCTCCGCCGGCGGGGAATGTCCTGTGTGAATTTCGACTGCCGGGCCTTGGATGCCGGCAACCGCCGGATTAAAGGGATTTCCCGCAAACTTCTAAAAAAAATGCGGCCGGGCAGCATCCTCCTGATTCATGATTTTCGGCCCTCGGCAGAGACGGACATTCGACAATGGATTACGGAAATCGATGCCCTGCTGGAAGGGATCGCCCGAAGTGGATATAAGGTTGTCCCGCTCCAGGAATTGACCGGCATCCCGGTTATGGAAAAAGGCATTTCCGTTGCATAAAAAAATTTTTGCCTGACTCTTAAAACAGTGGTATAGACGACAACTTCGATGTAGAAACATGAAGTTTCCAGTTGCAGTCTCGGATCATCGGCCGACAGGAAGAAGAGGATGGAAACCTGGGATATTCCGGCAGACATGACTTTTCAGCCGCCGAATGGCGTGATTATTCAGGCCAGGGCGCCGCAGAATTCGCCGTGGTTTGACGGTCACTTTCCCGGACAGCCGATCCTGCCCGGCATTGCCCTGATTTCTCTGGTAAAAAGAGGCATCCGTTATTTTGGTGAAAAACAGAAACTGAATTTCCAGCATTTCGGGATTCGCAAAGCAAGGTTCACCCTGCCCATACGACCGGGCGATGCCTTTGAAATCTCGCTGCTGTGCCGGGTTTCAGAGGGGAAACTGGTTGCTTCCTTCAAGATACACTTCAAGGGGGAGATGGCGGGAAACGGCATTGCGGAGGCTTCCTGTACGTCGGAGTCTTGAAGAGCTGGTCGATTTGAAATTACGTGTTTTTAGGGAGGGAGTTACAAAATGTCGGTAGATCTGGACATCAATGCGATCATTCGGCGCGTGGCCGAAATTGTCATCTTTGAATTGAAGCTTCAGGAGGTGACGGCGGACACCTTTGATCCGGAACTGGATCTCGTGGACGAATTGGGGATCGACAGCATGGATCTGGCCACGATTGCCCTGGCATTGCAGGATGAGTACGATATCGAAATCGATGAAGACGATTATCCCGGCTTGAAAACGATCTCCCTCATCGCCCGTTATATTGAAAAAAGGCTGACCGGAAACCCGTCGGCGAACTGAATAACCCTTTTATGGATGCCTTGAAAACGGATAAACATTCGGCGTTTCAGAACGAGCCGAATTCCCCTCGGGACAGGAAATGGAAATTTTCCGAACTCCTGGCGGAGCCCCCGGTACGGGAACGCTGGGAGAAGGTGCGCGAGTATTTCTTCCTCCGTGAGTCGACCTTTGACATGACCAACCGCTGCAACCTGCGGTGCGACGGCTGTTACTATTATGAAGGGGAAAAACCCCTTGCGGTCGAAAACCGGGACCCGGAGTCCTGGCGCAAGCTCATGCAGGCCGAAAAGGCCAGGGGGATTACCTACGTGGTCCTCGCCGGTGCGGAGCCGTCGCTGGTTCCGGAACTTCTTTCCGTGTGCTATGAAGAAATGCCCCTGGGATGCATTGCCTCCAACGGATTTCTCCCCATTCCCGAAGCGATCGGCTATAAAATTCATGTTTCCGTCTGGGGAAATGATGACACCAGCGCCCGCGTCCGCCAGGCTGGTGGCCTGCTGGAGCGCCAGATAAAAAATTACCGGGGGGATCCCCGGGCGGTCTTTGTCTACACCTTTACGAAGGAGAATATCGAAGAGGCCTATCCGGTCGTGGAAATCCTGGCCTCCTGTGATTGCAGGGTAACCTTCAACATGTTTTCCGCGCCCGTCGGGTATAAAGGGCCGCTGCGTCACGACCGGGAATCCCTTGACCGCGTCCGCGCCGTCATGAGGGACCTGCTGTTTCGCCATCCCCGTCATGTGCTCTTTTCCTGTTACAATGCCGTGGCGCACACCCAGCAAGCGAGCCTCCACGATCTCTTTTCGTGCTCCTATCCCCGGAGAAACAGGTCGACGGAGATCGGTCTGGGCCGATCCTTCCGGCAGTACCGGACAGACCTGACCTGGGACCGGGAAGCAGCCTGCTGCGTTCCCGACACGGATTGTGCGGACTGCCGTCATTATGCCGCGGGAAGCGCCGTGGTGACGGCACGGCTGTACCGTCACGTGACCGATCCACTGACCTTCCGGTCCTGGCTGGATTATGTGGATACCTATCTTGCCGTGTGGGTCATGGGGTATGAAAAAGGGGAAAATCTCTGTAACGAGCTGATTGCGCCCCCCGCAAATTTATAAAGTCGAGGATTTATGAAAACCGTAAGTTCCCTGCTGGATGAAGAATGGTATGCGCGATACCGGCGGATCTCCAATCTCAATATCCGCAGTTCCATCTATGACGTGACAAACCGCTGCAACCTCCGCTGCAAGGGGTGCTTCTTCTTTTCATCGGGCGAACATGAGGCGGCCCGGGAGGAAGAGGATCTTTCAAAATGGGAAACCTTTGTGGAGAACGAAAAAGAGCGGGGCGTGAACCTGGCGATCCTGATCGGCGGCGAACCGACTCTCTTTCTCGACCGTATCGAGGCCTTCTATAAAAGGCTGCCGACCTACTGCGCCACCAACGGCCTCATCCGCGTTCCCCGGGAGCGTTTCCCCGATCTGATGATCGGTATCTCTCTGTGGGGCGATCCGGACGATGAAATCCGCTTGCGGGGGAAGGACACCTTCGCAATCTCCAGCCGGAATTACGAAGGAGACCCCTGGACCTATTACCTCTTCACGATCACCCCCCGGCAGGTGGGCAAGATCGAGCCGACCATCCGGCGCATCCGCGATGTGGGGCTCAAAGTACACATGCAGCTCCTGTCCAATGACGAAGGCGTGGACGGGTTTTCCTGGACGGAGGAACAGCTCCGGGAGGTCCGCCTGGAGATGGACGGCGCACTGGATCAGTTTCCGGAAACGGTCATCTCATCAAAATATTACCATGAGATCATCACCACGGGGAAGATGTTCGGCCGTCCCTTCGGCTGGGCGGAATGCCCCTCGGTCACGGAACCCATGGATTCCCGGAATCCCCGCCCCAAGCGGCTGATCCGCTTCATCCGCTGGGCCTCGGATCTGAAGACCATGCACCGCTGCTGTACCTCGGCGACACGCGACTGTTCGACCTGCAAAGACGGCGCGGCCCACATGAGCTGGGTGATGGTCAACAAGCGGGAGCATCTGCAGAGTGCCGAAGATCTGCAGAACTGGATCGAAGTTTATGAGATGTTTGCCAAACTCTACCGCTTCATCCCCTGGTAGGCGAATAGGCCTATCTCTCTCCCCGGCGCGATTGACAAATTTTTCCAAAATTTTCTTTTCCGGACGGGATTTATGAATCAGGAACGGCCGGTTATTCTGGGGTATGACGCGGTTTCACCCCTGGGGGCGGATCTGGAATCCGCATGGCATCGGGCGCTCCGTGGCGAGAGCGGCATCGGGTTCCTGACCCGCTTTCCCCTGCGCAGAAACTTTCCCGTTCGGATCGCCGGTCAGGTCGAAGACATCGACGAGGCGGCCTTTTCCTTCCTCAATCCCCGCGACATGGCCCAATGGACGTCGCCGATTTTCCGCCATGCCCTCCTGGTCGTCCATCGGGCCCTGGAAAAAAGCGGCCTGGAAATAATCCAGGACATTGCGCCCCGGGTCGCGATCACCTTCAGCTCGGCCATCGGCGGGCTCGATGCCGTGCTTTCCGCGGATCGCCTTCTCCAGGCCGAAAACAAACTTCCCCATCCTTTCACCAATCCCAACTCCTGCATCAACATGGTCGGGGGAAAGATCTCCATTCTGACCGGGGCGACGGGGCCGATATCGGCCACGATTACCGCCTGCGCCACGGGGGCGACCTCCCTGATTATCGGCGCCCTCTTCCTCCAGCAGGGCATGGCCGATGCGGTCATCTGCGGAGCGGTCGATTTCCCCCTGGTGGAGCCGATCGTGGCTGGTTTCGCCACGATGAACGGTGCGTATCGACCGAAGAGCGGGGAAGGGGAGGAGCCGCCGCAGCGGGCCAGCCGTCCCTTTTCTCTCCATCGCCGGGGATTTGTCGTTGCGGAAGGGGCCGCCTGCATCGTCCTCGCTACGAAGGCCTTCGCGAGAGCCCATGGATTGCCCTGGTCCCTGGAGATGGCCGGGTGGAGCATGACGGCCGATGCCTTTCATTTCGTCGCGCCCAATCCGGAAACGGTGCAGCGGTGCGTCGAGGAAAGCATCCGTTCGGCCGGTCTTTCCCCGGCGGATATCCAGGCGGTCAATGCCCATGGGACATCGACCAAAGTGGGAGACAAGGTGGAGGCGGACGTCCTGCGCCGGGTCTTCGGACAAACCCTTCCACCGATAACGGCGAACAAGTCCCAGCTCGGCCATGCCATGGGGGCCTCCAGTGCCATCGAAACCGTTCTGGCCCTGGAGGGGATGCGGCGAAATACCGTGCTGCCGACGATCAATTATGTGCCCGATCCCGACATTCCCCTGGAGTCGATTGCCGACAAGGCCATCTTCGTGCCCCAGGAATTCCTATTGAAAAACGCCTTCGGCTTCGGCGGCTGCAATTCCTGCATCGTCTTTCAGCGAACCGCCTGATTCCCTGCAGAGTGCAGTCAAGGAAGGGGAAAATAGAGAAAATATCAGGACCGGTCGTATCAACAAAAGAGCCCAAAGACTTGCGTCCCTGGGCTCTTCAGGAATGAATAAAGAAGATGAAGAATTAACTGAGTTTAGATGTGATCCGCCTGCGCATGCCGACCAACCCCGCAAGACCGGAACCCAGGAGCCAAAAGGCAGCGGGAATCGGAACGGCTGATGCGGTCAAAGTCGTGCTGAGATATGCAGGACTACCGTTGTAGTCGGTTGTCCAAATCCATTGAGCGTTCGAATCGATCCCCGAGCGGTAACCCCAAGGGCCAACGCCATTATAGCCATAAGTGCTCGCCGCCGTCGATCCTGTTGTCCAGTCCGGAGAGGTTGTAACCGTCCAATACGTGCCGTCGGTCACAAGTTTCTGGCTTCCGTTTGCAAAGGTGAATCCGGTATCGCTCAGTGTGAAATCCCCTATAAAACTTCCGGGACCGCCCCAATTGATTCCATATACGTGGAGATAAAGAGTATTCCCCGCCGTCAGGTTAACGCTTCCCGAATAAGTGGCCCCCCAATTATTGCCATACGCTATCTGATCTCCATCAACGGTAGGGCTGGTGCTTATGTACAGATAAAACGCATTATCCGCAGTCGCATGGTAGGTAAGGGTCGTTGCCATGCCGTTTTGTGTAAAACCAAAAAAGATTATTCCCACAGTCAGGATGAAAAACATAATGATCTTTTTCATAGGCATCCTCCTTCATTCATTTAAATTTTCTCTTTATTCAGATTAATTTAATTCTTTTATTGTTTCAATACAGAGATACCATGAATTTATCTAAGTGTTACGCCTAAGAGAAATCGAATCCATGACGCGCTCATAAGGATTAATAAACGCACTTGCAGGAGGCTGCTCTCTTTACATATGTTAATTGTCGGTGCTATAGAGCCACTTCGTGATCGCCGTAATGAGGTGTCGACGGGAATGATAAAGTGTACCAGAAATGGGAATGAAAAGTGTACCACCTGGAATTCCTAATCCTGGTAACATCTCCTTATAAGAGAGGAGGGGTTACCGATGATTTCCAGCGAGGCATTTATGGACATTTATCATTTGCACCGTCGAGGTTACAGTATTCGGAAAATAGCCGAGACTCTCGGTGTCCACAGAAAGACCGTCAAAAGGTAAGCGTCTGATGTACCCATCTTCACATCCGTCATTCCCTGAGCTATAGCCTCCCACAAAGAAAAATTTCTTTCTGGGAGGCAAAATATGATGATCAGAGCGGAACGACGAGCCCATTGGCGCACCATCATCGAAGACCAGGCAGCAAGTGGCTTGAACATCACCACATTTTGCCGTGAAAAGCAGATCAATCGGCATCAGTTTCATGCCTGGCGCCGCCGACTCCGGGAACAAGAACCTTGCACAGGAGGTTTTCTGGAACTGATTCCCGGAAGAGCGGTCGAAACCGGCTCCGGCATCCGAATTCATCCAGACAAGAATTTCGCCATCGAGGTGGATCGGGGATTCGATCCCTTCACCCTCCGCACCGTCGTTGAAACGCTTCGGAGCCTCTCCCCGTGCTCGGTCTGACGGCGGCAACCCACATCTATCTGTATCGCGGCCGCTGCGACATGCGCAAATCTTTCGATGGTCTCTGCGGCCTCATCCGATCCGAGTTGGGGGCCGATCCCCTGTCTGGATCTCTGTTCGTCTTCGTGAACCGCCGTCGCAACATGGTCAAACTCCTCTACTGGGACCGGGATGGTTTGGCTCTCTGGTACAAACGCCTGGAACGGGGCTGCTTCATCCTTCCGGAGCGGTGGACCGAAGACGGTCTGATCGAGCGTCGGGATCTGACCATGCTGCTGGAAGGAATCGTACCGAAAAAAGTGGGGAATAGATACAAAATAGGCATATAAATACTTGACATTATTAGGTTAATGTGCTACATACCCTCCCATGGTTTCGACACTTCCTCAGGCCCTGGAACTCCTTGCGCAGAAGGATGCCCAGATTTCAGAACTGACCGCTCAGAAGGATGCGCAGATCGGGGAACTATCCCGAAAGATCGAATCTCTGCAGCGCCAGCTGACCACCCTGCAGCATCAGATGGAACAGATGCTCCGGCGCCTTTATGGCCGAAAGTCCGAGCGGCTCAACCCCAACCAGCTGATGTTCGATTCCATCGTAATCCAATCGCTGGAACAGACCGGAAAAGATCAAAAGCCGGAAGCGCCTGTGGAACAGGAAGTCAAGACAAAAACCCGCAAGGTCTCCCAGCATCATGGGCGGGTTCCCATTCCCGAACACCTGGAACGGGTGGAAATCCTGCTGGACATCCCCGAAGATCAGAAGACCTGCCCCGAAACGGGCAAGCCCCTGAAGGTGATCAACGTCGAAGTTTCGGAGAAACTGGAATACCGCCCCGGCAAGCTCATCGTCAACGTCTATAAGCGCCCCCAATACGCCCTGCCGGAGGACGACGAAGCAACCCCCGGCATCCTCTCCGCGCCGATGCCTGATCATCCCGTCGCAAGGTGCAAAGCCGATGTGGGGCTGATTGCCCATCTGATCGTCAGCAAGTTCGCCGATCATCTGCCCCTGTACCGGCAGAACGGCATTTTAGAGCGGGAAGGGGTGCCGATTCCCCGAGCGACCCAGGCCAGCTGGCTAATGCAGACCTACGAAAGCATCTCCGGACTGGAAAAGGCCTTCAGGCAGGCCGTCATTGGGGAAGCGGAAATCCTGTTCACCGACGACACACCCATTCCCCTGCAAGTCAAAGGGAATGGAAAGCTCAAAAAGGCCAGGCTGTGGATCTATGTGCAGGGAGGAACCGATCCCCCGCTTGTTGCCTATGACTTCTCCATTGATCGCAGTAAGCGGCGACCCATCGATTATCTTGAAGGTTATCGAGGCTATGTCCATGCCGACGCCTATAGCGGCTACGATGAACTATTCCGTAAAGAGGGGATCATCGAGGTAGGCTGCTGGGCTCATGCACGGAGAAAGTTCGATGAAGCAGTTTCTTCGCGTCCCCAGGAAGCGACGGACATCCTGGCCCGCATTGCCCGTCTCTATCATGAGGTGGAAACTCCCTGCGCCAATATGAAACCAGAAGAGAGACAGCGCCGTCGGCAGGAACATGCTGCACCGATCCTTGCCGGAATCTTTGCCAAGCTTGAAGAGCTGAAGCAACAGTCGATTCCGTCGGAACCCATCCGCAAGGCGGTGGACTATGCCCTGAATCAACGCCAGGCTCTGTGCCGTTATCTGGAAGATGGACGGCTTCGACCGGACAACAACTTGGCGGAGAATGCCATGCGTCCCGTGGCCCTGGGCCGCAAGAACTGGCTTTTCGTTGGCAGCGAACGAGGCGGCCGGGCGGCGGCCCTGTTCATGAGTCTCATCCAGTCCTGTAAAACCTGTGACGTCAATCCCTGGGAGTACTTTGATGACATACTCCGCAGGATCATGAGCCATCCAGTCAGTCGCTTGAGGGAACTGCTCCCCGATCAATGGAAACCGCTGCCCAAGGACGAACGTGGTTTGCTCCTACCGGCTGAAGTCTGACCAGTACTGACTGATCCTTGCTGTCTTTTACTCCGTTCTCAGCTCCACCCCTTGCTTTATCCCTTTTTCAAAGAACCGCGGCTTATCTCTCTTGACCGATACATCAATAACTTATCTGGAAAGAAGTTCCAAGATGACTTTGTCGTACGCTTACTTTTCCAGTTCATTTCTTACCGCTATGAGAAGAGCTCAACCATCATCACCTCAAACAAGAGCTTCATCGATTGGCAGGAACTCTTCGGAGATCCCGTGATTGCCTCTGCCATCCTGGACAGGCTTCTCCATCACAGCAAGGTGATCAACATCAAGGGGCATAGCTACCGCTTAAAAGAACATGCCTTCAGCAAACAGATTTACAACCAGCAAGGAGGTGATTCCGTGAACGACCTGTCATCATGAACCGTGTGCCAGCATAAAGGGGTGGTACATTTTTATTTTCCCAGAACTGGTACACTTTTACTTTCCCATTGACAACCCGGCGGCGATTTTTCAATAAGGGTTAAAAAGGATCTCGGACCATGGAATCAACTTTCGTATACTCTCGGCAACATTCACGCTGGGAGGATATGATCTGAGATGAGTAACAGGAGGTTCGAGATGTATCAATACCGTCAAGTGATCCATAGAATGCGCATGGGAGAAAGCGACCGCACCATTGCCAAAACGAAGCTGATCGGTCGCAGCAAGTGTGCCCAGGTCCGGGCTATTGCCGAGCAGAACGGGTGGCTCGGCAATAGCCCCCTTCCCGATGACGAAACTCTGGCAGCAGTGCTGGAACAGAAACCCCATGAAAATAATCCCACCCATCAATCTTTAAGCCAATCTTATGAAGAACAGATCCGACAGTGGGTCAATGCCAGGATCTGCATGACCACGATCCACCAAACCCTGGTGGATCAATTCGGATTTAAAGGGAGCTACTCCTCTGTTCGCCGTCTGGCGCAACGATTGAAGCTCCACCAACCCGAGGCGACCTGCGTCCTGGATTTCGCCCCCGCTGAGGCCGCGCAGGTGGATTTCGGCAAGGGGCCAGACATCACCGACGCCTTTACCGGCCACCTGTTCAAGACCTGGATTTTCGTCATGACTCTATGCTTCAGCCGCCATCAGTATGCCGAGATCGTCACCGATCAAAAGGTGTCCACCTGGCTTTCCTGCCATCGCCGGGCCTTCGAGTTCTTCAACGGCGTGCCGGCCAAAGTGATTATCGACAATCCCAAGTGCGCCATCACCAAGGCCTGTTTCCATGATCCGGAAGTGCAGCGGTCTTACGGAGAGGCGGCCGAGGACTACGGTTTTCTGATCTCTCCCTACCCCCCTGGGGACCCCCAGAAGAAAGGACGCGTGGAGGCGGGGGTAAAGTATGTCAAAAACCGGTTTGTTCCCCTACGGCAGTTTCGCTCCCTGGCTGATGCCAACGGGCAGTTGCGCCAATGGGTGATGGAAACGGCAGGGAACCGCATCCATGGAACCACAAGGCAAAAGCCGTTGACCCTCTTTGCCGAAGCGGAAAAGCATCTGCTGAAACCGCTGCCCGACCTTCCGGTGGAGCTTGCCACTTGGTGCAAGGTGAAGCTGCACGGCAACTGCCATGTCCAGTTTGAGAAGTCGTCCTACTCCGCACCGTTCCCACTGATTCACCAGACTTTGTGGCTCAAGGCCACGGACAGCACCGTCAAACTCTACCATGACCTGAAGCTGGTGGCCGTGCATCCCCGGCTGAAGAAACCGGGCCTCCGCTCCACCGTCGATGAGCATATGCCGCCGGAGGCAATCGCTTATAAACTCCAGGATACTCAATGGTGTCTGCGTCAGGCCGAGGAAATCGGACCGGCCTGCCATCGGTTGATCCGGATTCTCTTCGGCGACCGGGTGTTGGACAACCTGCGAGCGGCTCAAGGGATTGTCGGTTTGAAGAAGAAGTATGGTCTTGAGCGTCTGGAATCCGCCTGTCAGCGGGCGCTGCATTTTGACAATCCTAGATACAGGACGGTCAAGACCATCCTGCAGAAGGGACTTGATCAAACGCCCTTTCCCGAAGTCCCAAGTGAAGCTCTTTCCTCCGTCTATACCGGAACAGGCCGTTTTCTCCGCCAAGCCGGTGCTCTACAACTGCATTGAGAAAGGAGGAGAGAATGAACCCGATGCCCGATTTGATTCCCATGCTCAAACAGTTGCGGCTCTCCGGCATTCTGGATTCCATCGAAGCCAGAAACCGACAGGCCATCGAAGAAAAGTTTTCCTACATGGACTTCCTGGCCATCGTCATCCAGGATGAGATTGCCCGTCGCTCGCAGAAGCGACTGGTATCGGCCGTCCGCCGTGCCAACTTCCGCAACCAGAAGACTCTGGAGGAGTTCGACTTCTCCTTCAATCCCGGTATCAACCGCGCTCTGATCATGGAGCTGGCCTCCTGCCGGTTTATGGAAGAAAAGGTCTCTGTCCTGATCGTCGGTCCATGCGGCACCGGGAAAAGCCACATCGCCCAGGCTCTCGGCCACTCTGCCATCCGGAAGGGACATGACGTGCTGTTTACCACAACGTCCAGGATGCTCGCTCAGCTCCATGCCGCCCGCGCAACAAATAGCTTCGAAAGGCAGGTTGCCAAACTCATCAGTTGCGATCTGTTGATCATCGACGACTTCGGCCTCAAGCCCTTGGCCGGTCTTCAGGACGAAGACTTCCACGAGGTCATCTCAGAACGCTACGAGCGCAGAAGTACCATTGTGACTTCCAATCTTGACATCCCGGAATGGCCCGATGCCTTCCCCAACCGCATCCTTGGCGCCGCCACGATCGACCGTCTCCGCCATGGCGCTTACAAAATTGTTCTCACCGGGATGAGCTATCGAGCTGCTGCACCCGAACCGGGAATCCAAAAAACAAGCTGTCAAAGAGCAGAAAAACAAGCTTCGAAAGGAGGTGAAATCGCCTAATTCAAAGGGGGTCCGAAGACCCTTTTTCAGCCCTTTTTGCTGGCTTCATTACGGCGAAAATCGGTGGCCCGATTAAGGCGATCATTGACAACATAGGAATATGAGGGAATATGGGGACATCCAGGGAATTTAGGGAATTTAGGGGGAATTTGAGGAAAATATGGTGACATCCATGATAAGTAAAGTCAAGGGGAAGACGGAGATTTCCCATGACCCTCTGGATTGTCGGACTCCCAGTGGCTTTTCAAACAATTTGAATTAGCTGATCTTTTTTTATCATTCGGTGGTCCGCATAAATCGATCTATGCGACCAGACGTAAGCGCTGATGTACCCATCTTCACATCCGTCATTCCCTGAACTATAGCCTCCCACAAAGAAGAACTGTCCCGCCTCAGTCGGAAATGGACTTGTGCCCTGTTTGTTTTTAACATACAAAAGCTTCTACTGAAGGGTTGATTTCAGAATAGCTCACAGGAAGAATCCCCAGCAAGATTTCCATTATATTGGTTCGCAGTCCCACAATTCCTGAGGGCTCAAGTTCAATAAATGACATTGAGTTTTCATTTGCAAGGGTGCACTCTTTTCAAAGTTAGCTGCTTCTCGGCACAAGCAAGAGATAAATTTTTATGGAAAAGAGGTGCCTTGCCCGGCATGACTTCTCCCCGCTTTTAAAAGAAGAGGCTAACCTCCGATACGCCATCGGGTTCAGGTTTCACTTTGAATCCCAACTTTCGACATAGGCTGAGCATCTTCTCGTTCTCGCTCAACACAACACCATCAATCACTTCTAACTGCTTCTCCCGAGCAATGCCGATCAGGACATCTATCAGTTTTGCACCGAACCCCATGCCCTGGTAATCATCGTCAATAAGGATGGCAAACTCGCCTTTCCTTGTGTCTGGTTCATGGATAAGGTGAATCGTCCCGATCATCCTCTTCTTTTCGTGATCCCTGATCTCAGCTAGGATTGCTATTTCCCTGTCATAGTCCATGTTGCAGGAGCGTACTACGAGGTCGTTGGTTATCTCCCGAACCCCGAAATATCTGGTCCGCAACGTTTCCTCTGATAAAGTGGCGAGCATCTCCTCATACATGAGTTTGTCTTCCGGACGGACTGGCCTCAGTAGGACCTCGATTCCATTTGGAAGGTTCCACGTCGTAATGTAGCGCGAGGGATAAGGGGTGATTATGAGATGAGGATATGACGATGATTCATATTCATCAAGGTTGCTGGCAAGACTCACCTTTACGTTTCCAGCAAGCACCTTGGATTCCCCGACTGACAGAACGAGTTCTATGCTCTCGATTTCAGCGAAATCGGTGACCAAGTTCGAAAAGCTCAGGAGGGTATACTCAAGCCTTGAAAGGGTCTGATCTCCTGCATCGCCATTTTTTTTCAGAGTGGGATAAATGGCCACTCCTTCAAGAAGACGCCTGGCAAGGGTTTGGTTAAGAGGAGGCAGGCCTATGCTGAGATCCTCCGGGGCTTCGACATCTGAACTGAGACATAATATGGTGCGAAACTCCGGATCTCTTTTCGATTCAAGTTTCAACCTTTGAAAACTCATCTCCGGTTGTTTCTGAAGGATGATTTCCACATCCTGCGTACCGAATCTCTGCCTGGCCTCCCGACAAACAACGTCAACATCTTCCTCAGTAGTCAGTGTAAGCACCTGCTCTTCTTTGTCCTCATGAATATAACGAATTGAAAAGGACAGGGGGAGCCCCACATTCTGTATGTCTTTGTGAATCTGGACGACATTCTTCACCACAACTGTACTGATCATGTCGATCCGATAGTTCTGGAAGAGATCGAGAGTGTATTGGCCGGGAAGGATATGCTTCCCCTCTTTTAAAACCTTCTGGATGACCGTCTTAAGATAGTTCATGAGAGGGATGCCGGTCTGGACCTCTGCGGGCGTCTCGTAGATCAATTCGAGATTTCGATGATATTGGTACATGTAATAATAGGTTTTGATTGCTTCTTCCGGAGTCGCATAAGCAGGGATATTATTATGCAGAAGGATAAGTCGGCCCTCGGCTGCATGCGCGCCTCCGATCCAGGTGACGATGATCGGTTTTGACGCCTTTCTGGACAGTTCGATAATGGCCTGTGCAAGATCAACTGTCCCGGAAAAAACCCGCGGGGTATAGATCACCAGGATACCGTCTACCCCGTCATCGCCTATGCAGACTTGTATGGTATTCATATACCGCCGGATATCCTCATCTCCCTCCATATCAACCTGTTGGTACTCGTGCCATTGCTCCGGCAGGAAAACATCTTCCCTATTGATGTTGCCTACGGAAATTCTTGCAAGTTTACCCCCAAGCTCAGCCAATGATTCAGCTGCCATGATCCCTACATCCCCGGCATTTGTGATAACAGCGATTCTCGGGCCTCTCGGAAGGTTGTGTGAGTCGAGGACCTCCGCCATGTTGAAGAGATCCAGTACCTCGGCCACTCTCACGATGCCGACTCTCCGGAAAACGGCATCATAGACACGATCCTCTCCTGTCTGTTTCCCTCTCATGCCGAGAAGGGAAGCTATGGCTTTCGACCGGCCAGGCTTAAGCACGACTATGGGTTTGCTAAAAGCAAAGCCACGGGAAGCGCTGATGAATCGTTTGGCGTTGCCCACCGTTTCCATGTAAATCATAAGGCTTCTGGTGTTGTAGTCATAAGTCAGAGCATCGATGAGGTCTCCATAGTCGACATCGATCATGGAGCCCAGGGATGCGAACATGCTGATGCCAATGCCGACCGTGTCACCCCAATCGAGAATGGCATCGCCGAGAACCGGTGCAATCAGGGCGATATTACCTGGTTTGGGGATATTCTTAAGAAATGTTGCATTCAGACCAATGTGGGGGAGGATGATTCCCAGGGAGTTGGGACCGATCACCCTCAGTCCATATTTCTTACGGACCGCAAGAATCTTCTTCTCGCATTCCGTCTTCTCGGGGTCTGTGATAACTGCGGACAGGATGATGGCGACGGACACGCCTGCTTCTCCGCACTCCTCGATGATGGGGGGGACCGTGGGAGCAGGGGTGGCGATGACGGCTAAGCTGACGTGGACAGGTACATCCCTGATGGACTGGAAGCAACTAACTCCGAGAACGGTCTGCCTATTGGGATTCACAGGATAGAGAGGACGATTCACTGTTTTAAGGAAATTTGAGAGGACGATTCTGCCTACAGAGTTCTCTTTCTCGGTTGCTCCGATGAGAGCGACTGATTCAGGATGCAACATCTCTCTTAGATTACCCATAAGTACCATCCTCTTTGTTGACATCGAATAGCTTCACGACCCATGAGAATGGGTGTTCCACATTTTGCTTCATGTTTCAACCAGAATTCAATTATCTACTCTAAAATCCCCTTCAAAACTTCTATTCGTAGTTTTGCCTGCCTGTCGGAAAACAAATATGAACGAGTTCAGAAAGAAATACTTTACCACAGATGCGCCTGATCGATCCGCCACACCAGCTAATCAACGGGGATTGGATCACCTGCAATGAGATCCAAAGAGGTGCCCGTGAGGCAAGGGTTTTGACGGCTATTTTAAGCGATCGGATGCAAGGACATGTCAACACCTTCGTCTCGGATATTTTATACGCTCAGATGGCGTTTTGCGATTTTCTTTTTAAATTTTGCGTAGGGCAGAAGCAGGCATGTACAGGCAAGCTGACAGTCGTTTTGATCCACCCCCGCCTCCATTCCGGCCAAGAACAAAAGAATGCTTTCCTCATTAGATGGGGGCCAGGGATTTATCCTTTCATCCTTTCCATCCTTTTTTACTATTACGTCATAAGATTAAGTACCGCAGAAGAACGAGATTGCATAGGTAATGAATATGCAGATGCCAACCATCACAAACATGGCAACGATGAATATGAAATCGGCGAAACGCTCCAATCGATGCATTCTGCGATGATTACGTGTTCGGAGCGCCCAGTACGATGATAGGGAGGATATTAGAAACAATATTGCATCGCCTGTAAGAAAATCATCAGCAAGAGTGTCTGCTTCCCGCATTGCTATCAAAACACGAAGTAACCCTATCACGGTCAAGCACACACCCACCATAGCCGAAGAGACTGTGAAAATGTGAATGCAAACGTCTTCTTCAAGTTCCTTATTTGAATGTTGTTTGGACATATTTATAGATCATTCTTAGAGGCCAAAAGATGGAGTTCACTTAGAGTGAGGTCCCACTGCATCTTGCAGGAAGGAATGAAACTGTCGGCATACGTCTGTCGAGGGCAGGATAAACCAAGGGATTATATTGGTTATGCGGTTTATCGGATAATGAAAATTTATAATCGATCTACTAGCATTAGGCAATAAATATGGCATCTCGGTTTATTCTCGGAGGGCCTGGATGCAAAGAGTGTTATGCCTAACTGCCTGAAAGAAATTAATCCAGGACAAAACCTTGTCCGGTACTCCGGCTCACAAAATAGGCGTTTTTCTATAAATGTTCCCGTTCCCCGTCTGATTTCTCAGTCTCCGAAGGACCTTGAAGCCTCTTATCTGGTTCGTCCATAGCCTTTTTGAATCCCCGGATTGCCTTGCCGATTGTACTGCCCAACTCTGGCAGTTTACCTGGGCCAAAGACAACTAAGGCAATGACCAAAATAAGGATTAATTCCGGCATGCCAATGCCACCAAACATAATGATTACTCCTTTGGATCTTTTTTTGAAAAGTTGTGAATGTATTTAAATTTGAAATTTACGAAACCACCTTCTTCATCGCCTCAATGGCAACTTCAATTTGATCATCAGTAGGCTCACTCGTTGTGATCTTCTGCAGAAGTAATCCCGGGAAACTCAATATTCGCACCCATCCCCAGTTGCTATGTTTTCCGGAAAACCGGATCACCTCATAGGAAATGCCGGAAACCACGGGCAAGAGCATAAGTTTGTAAAGAATGCGATGCAAAAAATCAGGACGGCCAAGCAGTGAAAATACCAGGATAGAGACAATCATGACCACCAGAATAAAACTCGTTCCGCAGCGTGGATGACGGGTTGAGTATCTTCGAACATTCTCAATGGTCAATGCCTGTCCCTCCTCCCAAGCAAACACCGTTTTGTGTTCCGCACCATGATACATAAACACACGCCGCATGTCCTTCATCAATAGAGTAGAACCAAGGAAAGTGAGAAACAACCCCAGGCGGATGCAACCTTCAATGATATTCAGAAGGAATGTGCTTGATATGACTCCCTTCAACAGAGAAAAACAGTAAGCAGGAACGATGATAAAAAAGAAAATGCCAGTTCCTAAACTGATCAGCATCGAAACGGTCGTCTCCCATCCCTTAGGTTTCTCGTCATTTTCCGTTAAGACCTGCTCGGCAGAAAATAAAAGACTTTTCATGCCAATAATCATCATTTCAATCAGAGAAACCGATCCGCGCACAAACATAAATCCCAATAATTTATATCGTCTGGTAAGGGGCACATAATGCCTTTCCTGTATGATGATCTCCTGATTAGGCTTTCTGACTGCCGCTGCGATCTTGTCCCCGTGGCGCATCATCACCCCTTCTATAATCGCCTGCCCACCAGCTATAGCCTCTGTCGTTCGATTATCATTCATTATTATCAAATCCATATTTTGTGAAATCTGGTCTCGAGTGTGAACGCATAGTTTATTTTTTCCGCATGACATAGATTAATCACAACGCTAATAAAGCAAATATCAACCCGAATACTGCTATCTCTAAAGAAAATTCGTCCATCCTATACTCCTCTTCGCAACTCTCATGACTTCCAGATGGGTAAAACAAGTCGAGTTTCCTCTAAAGAAGATCTCTTTCAAATCAAGCTTAAACAATGCCCAAATAGTAAAAATTAATTATTATAAAACATGTGTTCTTTAATATATAAAGATATAAATAATGTATATTTAATACTAGAAACATACTTATAGTGCAGTGCAGTTCAGTTAAGTCACCTTGATTATCTTCCCAAACTGATAAACCTGCCTTCTCTATTGTAAATTCTCGGACGGAGTCGCAAATAGAAACGCGTTGGTGACTCCTTCGCCAATAATCGGACCACGTTAAGCTGTCTTCATGCCGTGCTTTTCCTGCGCTTTCAAACAGTATTCAATTGCTTGGCTCAATCATCCCGTGTCTTGCTTTGTATTTGAAATTTGGCATGTGCGTAGAAAACTACGGTTGCTCAGTTACAGGAAGGATTGTTGTAATGGCAGATCTCTCGAAAATTAGCTTGCACAAATGTAAGTTACAAGCGGCATTCAAGCAAATACCAAGGAATCTGCGTTCCCACTATGTAGAAATCGTGCTGACGGCAAAAGAACAAACAAGGAAGAAAAGAATTTTTTAAAAAAACACCTCGGCCGGATAAACCCAAAAAAACATTCGATTCGTAAATCATGATAAGATAAGTTATTATTTCAATTTTCTCTTAAAGATGATAGCAAGGCGGCTGAACGGTAACGCAGGTCCTCTGAACGGAAATCGCTTAACAGATAACGTGGTCGGCGAAGAGCATTCCTTGAAAAGGATATGGAATTTTTCGGAATAACGGTACCGTCCTGGATTTGATGCGGGAAGTTTCAGGGATATGAAAGCTCCGAAAAATCGTAGAGTCTATGTGATCGGTTATGGTGCGGCGACGCCCCTGGGGGCGACGTTTGCGAAAAGCTGGGAGCGGGCGGTCCGGGGCGAGGCCGGCTTCCGGAAAGTGACCCGCTGCGAGGTCCGGACTCTTTCCGACGTCGTGGGGGAAATTCCCGACTGGGATCCCCGCGCCCTGGATTTTGTCGATGAAAAGGAGCTTTATAACTGGAACGCCGCCTTTGTGATCCTGACGATGGCCGTCTGCCAGGAAGCCCTCCGCCATGCCGGACTTCCCATGGATTCAGGAACCGCCCCGCGGACGGCCTGCCTGGTCGGGTCCGCCCTCAACGGCCTTGATGCCTTCCGGATAGCCGTAAACCGGCTGGAGCAGAAGGGGCCCCGCCATGTCAGTCCCTACCTGCTTCCCAATCTGTGCGCCAATGTCCCGGCGGGGAAGGCTGGCATCCTGCTGGGGTTTACAGGGCCCATTTTTTCCCCGCAGGGGGCCTGCGCCTCGGGAAATCACGCCATCGGCCTGGCCGCCCGGATGATCCGTGACGGGGATTGCGATTTTGCCCTGGCAGGAGGCGTGGAAATGCCCCTTCTTCCCGAAATCATCCTCGGGTTTGCCAACATGACGGCCACGGTCAAGGTGAGCAGCCGGGATCGGGCCTGGCAGAATCCCGCCCTGGCCTCCCGGCCTTTCAGCATCGACCGGAAAGGGTTTGTCCTGTCGGAAGGGGCCGGAGTGGTGGTTCTTGCCGCGGAGGAAAAACTGGCGACTTATGGCCTTCGTCCCCGGGCGGAAGTCCTGGGGGTGGGCTGGGCGTCCGATGCCTGGCATTTTACGGAACCCAACCCGGAAACGATTGTCCGGACGATCCGCGAGGCCATCGAGGATGCGGGCCTCGGGGTGGCGGACATCCAGTGTGTCAATGCCCATGGCACTTCGACGCCCAAAGGGGACCGGGTCGAAGTGGAATGCCTGAAGGAGGTCTTCGGGACGCGGTTGAAAGACATTCCCATCTCCGCCAACAAGTCCCAGATCGGCCATACCCTCGGTGCGGCGGCCGCCATTGATGCCGCCCTGACGATTGAGGGAATGCAGAGGGGGATTCTTCTGCCGACGATCAATTACCTTCCCGATCCCGAACTGGAAGCCTATGATTTCGTTCCTCACGAAGCGCGCCGCCGGCAGGTGGAGCTTGCCCTGTCCAATGCGTTCGGCTTCGGGGGGACAAACTGCTGCCTCATTTTTCGCGGAGTGAGCTGAAATGCGTCCTTCACCTTTTCATGGGGAACCTTTCCAGGGAAAGCATCCCGACGGCACGGCGATCTATGTCCGCGATGTCTCCACGGGGCTGGTCTGGCACCGTTGTTCCTATCGGACCCTCTATGCCGACACCGACCGTTCCCAGGTGGTTTACCACGCCAATTATCTCCGCTATTTTGAATTCGGCAGGGGGTCCTTGATGCGGGACGCAGCCTATCCGTACCGGGAAATCGAGGCGGGCGGCCATGTCTACCCCGTTATTGAAATGGGGGCTGCCTTTTATTCTCCCCTTTTCTACGATGACACCATGTGGATACACACCCGGCCTGCCGCCCTGGAGCGGGTCAAGCTTCAGTTTGATTACCTCATCACCCGCAGCGAAACGGAAGAGGTCATCTGTACTGGGTTCACCCGCCACTGCGCCCTGAACGGTTGCGGGAATCCCGTAAAGATTGATTCCAAAACCGTCCAGCTCTGGAATTCCTTTCCCAGATAGCGTCATGGCGTCTTTTCCCCTGGAAATTCCCCTCTTCCCTTCCATGCGGGACCATGCCTTTGATGGCAAGGTCATGTTTTCCGCCGCCGAGCTGCTCTCCCTGAGCGCGGTGCAGGTTGCGTTAAATTTTCCTGATCTGAAGAACATAGAGCAGGCCGAAGCCCTTTTCCCCCACTTTCTGCTCCTGCCGCCGGAAGAACACAAAGTCCTACCCGTTCTAATGGAGACGGAAATGCACTCCGATGGCGGAATTACGGCCAGGCTGCTGTCCAGATTCCAGTCCCGGAGTGGGGCCATTTCCCGTCTGCGGGAACATCTCCAGGTGCGGTTTCAAAAAGGAAACCCGACGGATCTTTTACCGTCTGCCTTTGACCAGGCGTCGGATTTGGCGGGCGAAATTCTCGACATTCCCGCGGAGAGAATTTATGAAGAGCTGATCCCCTTCGGGCCGTCCTATCGGAATATCCGGGGGCCTCTCCGGCTGAATTCTCAGGGGGCGGTGGCCCTGCTGGCGGTCGATAATCATTTCTGTTCCGATCCTTATCCCGATTGCTTTCCGGGAGTGCCGCGGATAGCCGATGCCGCCTTTCAGGCCGCCTGCGTCTGGGGGCAGCGTTACGCGGGCCGAGTGGTTTTCCCCGTCGGCTTCCGCCGGCGTTGTTTCCGGAAGGATCTCCAGTCGGAAGGGTCTTATCTCTGCAGGGTGTATCCCGTGGATACGACGGGGGACTTGCTGGTCTTCGATCTCTGGATCTACGAACGAGGCGGAATTCTCTGCGAGGCCGTTTTAGGCCTGCAGATGAAGGACGTGACTGCCGGGCGGATCAAGCCGCCCCTCTGGGTGCGGGACGGGGCATCATGACGGCATTTCCGGGAAGTCTCTTGCTCGCCTACCTGATCGGGTCGATCAACTTCGCCATTCTGTTGATGAAGTGGGCCGGAAAAGAAGATCCCCGTAAGGCTTTCAGCGGCAATGCCGGCGTTATCAATGTTTTCCGTTCTACGGGATGGCGCTGGGCGGGGTTGATTCTTCTTCTGGATGTGGGGAGGGCGATGCTGGTTGCCTGGATCGCCCTTTCCCTTCTACCTTTGCCGATGGTTTCCTGGAGCGGATTTGCACTTGTACTGGGTAACTGTTTTCCCTGCTTTCATGGCTTCCGCGGCGGCAAGGGGGTGGCCGCTTACCTCGGGTTTACCCTTCTTCTGTCCCCATGGGCGGCTCTCATTGCAGCCCTGCTGTGGGTGGCCGTTTTTCGATGCGTGCGGACTCCCTTCGTTGCCTCCTTTGGTATGGTCTCCGTCCTTGCCGCGGGAGTACTGGTTCGCTGTGACTGGTCGGCATGGTCCCTCGCTGCCACGCTGGCGACGATCGCCCTGATTGTGCTTCGTCACAGAGCAAATATTTCTGCCTCGATCGCAAAGTCCAGATAAATCATAGCTTGCATTTCCTATCGGAATCATGGCAAATACGAAGTAGGCGAATCAGAATAAAATGACCTGAATAGAGGGGGATAGACATATGTGGGAGTACACGGACAAGGTTAAAGAGCATTTTTTAGAACCCCACAACGTGGGAGAAGTGGAAAATCCCGACGGGGTAGCGGAAGTCGGCTCCATTGCCTGTGGCGACGCACTCCGCCTGACGTTCAAATTGGATGAGAACAAGCGCATCAAGGAAGCGAAATTCAAGACCTTCGGCTGCGCCAGCGCCATTGCATCCGCGTCGGCCCTGACGGAGATGGTCAAGGGGCTTACCGTCGAAGAGGCGGAAAAGATCTCCAATCAGGATATTGCCGCTTATCTGGGGGGGCTTCCTGAGGAAAAGATGCATTGCTCCGTCCTCGGTCAGCAGGCCCTGGAAAAGGCGATCTCTTATTACCGGGGAGGACCGTCGGCGTCGGAGGCAAAAGAAGGAGAGATCGTCTGTGAATGTTTCGGCGTGACGGATCGGGAAATCGAAAAGGCCATCAAGGAAAATAACCTGTCGACCGTGGAAGACGTGACCAACTATACCAAGGCGGGAGGCGGCTGTGGGAATTGCCATGGCAGGATTCAGGAGATCATCGACCGGGTTCGGGCCGAGGTCCGGGAGCCTGTGCGGCCGAAAATGACGAACATTCAGAAGATCCGCATGATCGAGGAAGTCCTGGATAAGGAAATCCGGCCCTCTCTGAAGACGGATGGCGGGGATGTGGAACTCATCGATGTGGTTGGAAATCGAGTGCTGGTGGCGACCCGGGGGGCCTGCGCCGTGTGCCGGGCATCTCAGCAGACCTTGAAAGGGTTTGTGGAATACAAACTCCGGGAACTGGTCTCACCGGATCTCATCGTGGAGGAGGTGACGGCATGACGACGATTTATCTGGACAACAATGCGACCACCCAGGTGGCGGCGGAAGTGCTGGCGGCCATGCTTCCCTATTTCGGTAATTTTTACGGCAATCCCTCCAGCATGCATACCTTCGGCGGCCAGGTCGGCATCAAGGTCCGGGAAGCCCGGGAACAGATTGCAGCCCTCCTTGGGGCTTCACCCGATGAGATCATCTTCACCAGTTGCGGGACGGAAAGCGACAACACGGCCATCCGCTCGGCGCTGGCCACCCATCCGGACCGAAGGCACATTGTGACCAGCCGGGTGGAGCATCCAGCCATCCGTTCCCTCGGTGCGCATCTGGCCAAGGAAGGGTATCGGGTAACGGAAGTGCCCGTGGACAGTGAAGGCCTTCTCAATATGGAGATCTATGAAAAAAGCCTCACCCCGGATACGGCCGTTGCCAGCCTGATGTGGGCGAACAATGAGACAGGCGTCATCTTTCCCGTGGAGCAGGCAGCCCAGATGGCCCATGACCGCGGCATCCTCTTTCACACCGACGCGGTTCAGGCCGTCGGGAAGATCCCGATCAATCTGCAGAAAAGCGCCATCGATATGCTGTCCCTTTCCGGGCACAAACTCCATGCCCCCAAGGGGATCGGCGTCTTCTATCTGCGGCGGGGAACACGGTTTTCCCCCTTCATGATCGGCGGTCACCAGGAGCGGGAACGACGGGGGGGGACGGAGAACGTGCCGAGCATCATCGGACTGGGAAAGGCCTGTGAACTGGCCGCCCGGAACATGGACGAGGAAAACACCAGGGTACGACAGTTGCGGGATAAACTGGAGAATGAATTGCTGGCCAGGATCCCCAACTCCCGGGTCAACGGCGACCGGATGGACCGTCTTCCCAACACCACGAACATCAGCTTTGAATTCGTGGAAGGGGAGGGCATCCTGCTCATGCTGGACCGCTACGGTATCTGTGCCTCATCAGGATCGGCCTGCACCTCGGGCTCCCTTCAGCCTTCCCATGTCCTGCGGGCCATGGGGGTCCCCTTTACGATGGCCCATGGGTCGATCCGCTTCAGTCTGAGCATCGAGAATAATGAAGAGGAAATCGATCTGGTCATCGAGAACCTGCCGCATATTATCGGGCGGTTGCGGGAGATGTCGCCCTATTGGGAGGCGGGAAAACAGGCCTGCGCCACGCCTTCCTGACCTCTTTCCTGAGGGGGTGAACGTTCGGTTCTTGAAAGAGACAAGCCCTGCAAAAAAGGACCTGACCGGATCCGGTCAGGTCCTTTTTTAATCTTTGATCCTTATCCTTTCCGGATAATCAATCGACAATATCCTTCCTTCAAAATGTTCTCATTCACCTTGCTTCCATTGAGCTTCTGGCGGTTCCGCCGCAGCCACACGAGTTCCGGTGCAATCAGGCCAAGAACACCCGGATGCTTCGTAAGACGCTTCAAAAAGTTCATTGCCCGTACTCCTTCCTGTGTCAATGGTTAAATGACTTTTACAGAATGGTGCATCACAAATTTGCATTGCGGGATTGAATCTTATACCAAGTCGCCTTCATTCGGCTAACGGCGTTGGCTTCGTTGTCAGCTCCTCGACGTATCATCTATACGACTGCGTCGCCTCCTCCTTGCCGCCTTGTTAACCTTTTGAATGCAACTTGGTATTACTTGGATAAAGAATACAAGATGATCAGGAGTCGTGCAATCAGGGCTAGAATGATTTATTGCCGTTAAAAGTCTTACAACGAGATGAAAAAATCCGTAGATCTGGATAAGGAGATGACTGAGGGTAAGTCTATCTTTTCCGTAGGATCATGAAAAGGAAGAACTATTTCTTGAAGAAAAAGGAGGTGCAGGGCTGATCGTTGTATTGGCGAAGGCTGATGAGTCTCAAATCACACGCATAAGGAGTTTGCTCACGCCTTTTTCTACGACGGAGAGTTTTTTCGCGAGGCCATAGGAAAGATCCACATCTCGACCGGCAACAAAAGGGCCGCGATCGGTAACGGTTGCTTTAACCATTTGACCTGTCCCGGGGTTTTCCAATTCGACACGGGTTCCGAAGGGCAGATAGCGATGGGCCAGCGTTGCGGCGTTCATGTCGAAGGCGTTGCCGTTCGCCATTTTTTTACCCTGATGGTTTTTCCCATACCAGCTCGCTGTTACCACCTGCCTTTTCTCGGAATTCGGAAGGCGGATCTGTATCTCCTGGCCGGCGCGCAACAGAGAGGGGTTCTGCAGGCCATTATCCTTTATGATATCTTCAACAGGCACATTAAACTTCTTTTCTGCCAGAGCGGATAAGGTATCTCCCTCCTTGACCTTATAAGAAATCCAACGATTGTTATTCCCTGCGCCATCTTTGACCGGGGAAGAATTTTCTTTTACAGATGCCTGAGCATTGGCCAACGCTCCCTGGAAGGAATTGGAATTGCGGACAGAAGCGCCTTCTTTGATATACAAGCGTCCCGTCCTGCTGGAGCGACTGACGGCATTGGGGTTGAGCTGCCGGAATTCATCCCAGCTTACACCGAGCAAACGAGTTACTTTTTCAATCGAATCGCCTTTTCTTATCTGATAATCCAAATCTGATCTCCAAACAGGTCAAAGTTCACTCCCGGATCGGCATGCATTATTCAAACCATTCCGTCCCTTGCCGAGGCAATGATGCTCTTCTGGTCCTTGATTACGATGAGTTGCTCCGAGAATTAAAAGAGGAAAGAAAAGGCCAGGAGGGACAGGGCAATCAAGGCGTGAAGAACGATAATTCCGATTTTGTGGTTGCAGTAGAATTCATTGCCTTTTTGAATACGTTCAAAACCGCCGCAGATCCGTCGAAACCGGTCGAGGGCAAGATATTTGTTGTCCGTGACGGCATCGCCCTGAAAGGCGAACATGGGTTTGACGGCATAAACGCCGTCGGTCAGAGGGCGAAAGAGGGTATCATTGACGATCCCCTGCCAGGGTTGATAGGCCAGGGTTTCGGCGTAAGGGCGGTTCAGGGCGTAGGCATGGGCCAGACTCTGGTATCTGACTTTCCGGATGGCTGGTTCCTCGGTCTTCCGGCTGGAACAGATGAGCGCCCCCAGGAGCAGGACCTTCCAGTCGGGATGGTTCGAGAGAAACCGGGTGCATCGCTGAAGACGTTCGGGATCGAACCGGTCAAAGAGGACGTCGTCCTCAAAGACGACGATGTTTTCCGCCCCCACTTCCAGACCCTTACGCAGGCAGGTCATGTGAGACTCGTAGATGCCCTGTTCGACGTCAAAGGGATGGCGCTTGACCAGAACGAATTCAACTTTTCCCTTCAGCCCGACTTTTGAGAACTGGGCAGAAACCGCCTGTCGCCGATCTTCCCGTTCTTCCAGAGAGATGCAATAGATGCGGTCGAAAAAATCCCAACCGGAAGGGGAATCCTTACCGGCGACCTGTGCGGCAGCACGATCCATGACCTTTCTTTCCTCAAAGGACTTCATCATTATGACGGATCCCTAGCGGAGGAACTTCATAAAGAGCTTCCCCAGGGCATATCGAGTAACGACCCCCATGTAATGGGGGGCGCGGGCGAGCCAGGCGCCGGCAAAAAAAACGACGTAGGAAAACCCGTAGGTTGCCGGACAGCCGATCACGGCGATCAGGGGTTCCTGCAGATATGCGGCAAGCATGGTCAGGGCGGCCACGGCGGGCCAGCCGATGATATAACTGAACCCCATCAGGGTCAATCCGGCAATCAACCGGGGCGTGGGACGTTCCCGGAATTCCGAGAGATCCGCAGGATGATCGAGAGCATCCCGGATATATTTGCTTCTTGAGAGGACCTCCGCAATTTTTCGGGTCATGGCGACAGGCTTCCTTCGCAGATCAGGATTTTAGGCACAGGGAAAACTGCAGCATCCACGCCAGCCCGGCCATCGATCGGGCATTCCATATTTTGAGGGGATGAAAACATTCAGCAGATTCTTGGAACCAGTTCCCCCAGCGGCAGATCGACCACCCGGGAACCGCCGATGCTCGTCTGCAGAATCAGCCCCCCTCCATCCCGCTCCCCCACAGCGCCGATGATTCTGGCATCGCGGCCATATTCGTGTTTCCGCAGGGTCTCCAGGATTCGCTCTGCATCCGGTGCCGCACAGAAAATGGCCACTTTCCCTTCATTGGCCAGAAAGAAGGGATCAAATCCCAGGATTTCACAGACGCCTCTCACTTCTTCCCGAACGGGTAGCTCAGCCTCCCGGATCGAAAGGGACAACCCGGATTGACCGGCGATCTCAGCCAGGATGGCCCCGAGTCCGCCGCGGGTCGGGTCTCTCATGCAGTGGATATTTGGAGATGCCGCCAGGATTGAGGCAATGAGACCGTTAAGAGGTGCCGAATCGGACTGAATCTCCGAAATCAGTCCCAGCTCCTTGCGTTTGCAAAGGACGGTGGCGCCATGGTCACCGATCGTGCCGCTCACAAGGATCGCATCACCCGGTTGGATGCTTTCCACGGACAGGGGGTGAGGGTATTCAATCCTTCCGATGCCGGAGGTGTTGATGAAGAGACCATCGGCGGCCCCGCGGGCCACAACCTTGGTGTCTCCCGTCACAATGGACACACCGGCCGTTTTTGCCGCGTCTGCCATGGAGCGGGCAATCCTTTTCAGGTCCTCCATGGGGAACCCCTCTTCGAGGATGAATCCGGCACTCAACATCAGCGGGATTCCGCCACAGACGGAAAGGTCATTGATTGTTCCATGGACGGCCAGCGATCCGATGTCTCCACCGGGAAAAAAGATCGGGTCGATCACATAGGAATCCGTTGTGAAACAGAATTTCCTGTCTCCCAAAGTGACGACGGCGCTGTCTTCCAGCCGCTCCAGGCAGGCGTTCTTGAAGAAGGGGAGGAAAACTTCGGTAACGAGTTCATGGCTGAGGAGTCCTCCCCCGCCATGTTCCAACAGAATTCGCTCTCTGTTCATGGGGTATGGTCCTGTTTCCTTTTCTATGAAAATAAATCCGGGATGTTGATTATCACGATCTGTCTTTGAACGGGAACAAGTTCTTTCCTCAAGATCCGTTTCTCTCCAGACGGGTGGCGGCAATCACGGCCTGACCGAGGGCGATGCAGCCATCATTGGGGGGCAGATGCCGATGGGTATAGACAGCAAAGCCTTCTTTTTCCAACGCATGGAGCACCCCTTTCAGGAGAATGCGGTTCTGAAAACAGCCGCCGCTGAGGACGGCCTTTTCGATGCCGGTTCTTTCGCGGATATCTCCTGCCGTGGCCGTCAGGGCTTTGACCAGTGAAACATGGAAACGGGAAGTGATTATGTGTGGATCTATTCCGTAGATCCGTTCCTGGACGAGGACCTGGATAAGGGGTCGGAGATCAAGAAGGGTGCGGCCATCTTCGTAACGAAGCAGAAAGGGATAGTGTGTTTCATAGGGCACATTCGCCATGGCCTCCAGTTCCATCGCTGCCTGACCCTCGTAGCTCACCGTATGACGGATTCCCAGGAGAGCCGCCACCGCGTCGAATACGCGACCAAGGCTTGAGGCCAGCGGGCTGTTTATTCCGGCATCCATCATGGAATTGATCAGTTCGAAGTGGGACGCGTAGTCCTGCAGGGATAAACTGCCCGCGATGTCCGGCCATTCCTGTCCATAACTTTCCCGCAGCAGGCTGGCCGCCACTCGCCAAGGTTCACGGACTGCCTTGTCCGAGCCGGGAAGGGGGTAGGGTTCAAGGTGTCCGACCCGTTGGAATTCTCCTTCATCGGAAAGAAGAAATTCACAACCCCAGACCGTCCCGTCCGTGCCGTAACCCGTTCCATCCATGGCCAGCCCGATCACCTTTTCCGACAGGCCGTTTTCGGCCATAGCGCTTACGATATGGGCGTGGTGATGCTGGACGCGGAAAATCTCCCGATGGGGAAGTTCTTCTGCGAGCCGGGTCGTATAGTAGGCCGGGTGAAGATCACAGGCGAGCACCTCGGGCCGGCACGAAGCGATCCGTTCCATGAGGTCCCTGCTTTCAGCATGAAATTCCCGCGCTTCCGGGGTTTCCAGATCCCCGATGTGGGGACTCAGATAGGCCTGGTTTCCCTTGAGAATGCACAGGGTCGCCTTCATCTGCGGACCGAGGGCGAGGACCTCCGGATAGGAGCGGTGCAGAGGAATCGGCCTCGGGGCATAGCCGCGGGACCGGCGGATCATGACTGTATTCCCCTTCATTACGGCGGCAACCGAGTCGTCGCAGCGCACCAGGATGTCCCGATTGTGAAGGAGGAAGAAATCGGCGATCCTTTTCAGGCGAAAGAGGGCCTCCCTGTTTTGCTGGCAGATGGGCTCATCGACCTGATTGCCACTGGTCATCACGAGGGGCGGAAAATTCCCCTCCAGGAGCAGCGCGTGCAGCGGCGTGTAAGACAGCATGATGCCCTGGTCCGGAACCCCCGGGGCGACAGAGGGCGCAATCCCGCCGCTGAGCTTCTTTCGGCACAGGACGATGGGGCGCTGCTGAGAGAGGAGAAGACGTTCTTCCGCGGGACCGATTTCGGCGATTCTTTTGGCTGCGTCAAGATGATCAACCATGATGGCCAGGGGCTTTTCCTCCCGGTACTTCCGGGTGCGCAGGCGCTGCACCGCTTCCTCATTGGTCGCATCCACGGCAAGGTGAAAACCTCCGAGCCCCTTGATGGCCAGAATTTTCCCTTCAAGCAGCAGGTTCCTTGCCGCTTTCACAGGGTCCGGGGGACCGTCCGGCAAAGGAACGCCGTTTTCATCGGTCATCCAGAGTTTAGGCCCGCAGAGCGGGCAGGCATTGGGCTCGGCATGGAAACGGCGGTCAGCGGGGTTCTGGTACTCGTTGCGGCACTGCGGGCAGAGGGGAAAGCAGGCCATCGAGGTGTTCCCCCGGTCGTAGGGGACATCCCGGATGATGGTCAGGCGGGGGCCGCAGTCCGTGCAGTTGATGAAGGGATAACGGTACCGCCGATCCTGTGGGTCCTTCAGCTCCCGCAGGCAGTTCTCGCAGACGGCAAGATCGGGAGAGATGAGGACGTCTTTATCGCCTTCCTCCCTGCTGGAGCGAATTTTAAAGATCCGTTCGTCACAGAGGGAAATATCCTCCTGCGAGACGTCGGCTATCTCCGCGGCGGGGGGAAGGTTGTTCAGGAACGCGGGGAGAAAACCTTCGACTTGCAGGGGCGTTCCTTCAACCTCGACGACAACCCCTTCCGGGGTATTGAGGACGAAACCGCCGAGGTTCTTCTCTATTGCGATTCGATAGATTGCAGGCCGGAATCCGACTCCCTGGACGATACCGGAAAACAGAAGCCGGATGCGCCTTCTTTCCTGGTTCATGGGGTGCGAAAGGCCTCAATCTGACCGGAGAGCCAGTTGAACCAGCCATCCAGTCCTTGCCCGTTTTTGCAGGAGACCTCGAAGATCTTCAGTTTGGGATTGATGGCCAGGGCGGTTTTCTTAGCCTTCTCCAGGTCGAAATCCACATAGGGCATCAGGTCCATCTTGTTGATAATCATCACTGCGGACTCCTCGAACATGAGGGGATATTTGGCGGGTTTGTCGGCTCCTTCGGGGGTGCTCAGGATCATCACCTTGGCGTTTTCTCCGATTTTGAACTCCGCGGGACAGACGAGATTTCCCACGTTTTCGGAGATGAGGAGATCGATGCCGTCCAGTTCAAGGGAGGGAAGGGCTTCCCGGATCATGTTGCCGTCGATGTGACAGGCGCCGCCCGTGTTGATCTGAACCGCGGGGATACCCAGGGCCGATATCCGGTCGGCATCCTGGGTGTCCTGGATGTCTCCCTCGATGACAGCGATCCGGTAGCGGTCCTTCAGGGCCAGAATGGTCTTTTCCACCAGGGATGTCTTTCCCGCGCCCGGCGAACTCATGAGGTTGATCACATAAATCTTCTTTCTGTCAAAGAGCGCTCGATTGTCCTGGGCGATCCGTTCGTTGGCATCGAGAACATTTTTAACAACGGCTACCTTCATCTATTCTTTCCTCCGCGATCTTAAGTTAAGGATATGTCAAACTTCATATTTGATGTATGCCGAGCAGGTTCCCTCACTGGAGACCATGCACGGGCCGATGGGGTTGACTGGCGTGCAGGCTTTACGGAAAAGCCGGCATTCCGGGGGCGAAATCACGCCCCGGAGGATATCGCCGCAGCGGCACCCTTCAAATTCGACCGAAGGGATTTCCGGCAGGGGGAATCTGCTCAGGGCGTTCAGGGACGCATACTCCCGGCGGATCGAAAGGCCGCTTCCCGGAATGAGGCCCAACCCCCTCCAATTGGCATCGTCCGGTTCAAAAACCTCCGCCATCAATTGCCGGGCCCGCTGATTGCCATCCTGCGAAACACCTCGGGCATACTGGATGGCGACGTCGTAACGCCCTTCCCGGATCTGCTGCAGGCTCATGAGAATTCCATCGACGATATCGACAGGTTCGAAACCGGTGATCACGGCTGAGCGTCCCGCTGCGGGGATGGAACGGTAGGCCTCCGTTCCGGTGATGACACTGACATGGCCGGGGCAGAGAAACCCGTCGATGTTGAGTTCGGGATCATCGAGGAGGGCCTGGATCGCTGGGGGAACGGTCTTGTGAACGGAAAAGACCGAAAAATTCATCAGTCCTTTCCGCCGGGCGCTTTGGAGCGTTGAGGCCACCGTCGGCGCCGTCGTTTCAAAACCGATTCCCAGGAAGAGAATTTCCCGTGACGGATTCGCTTCGGCAAGGGAAAGCGCGTCCAGGGCCGAAGAGACAATGCGGACATCGGCACCCGCAGCACGCATCTGCTGAAGGCTCCGTCCTCCTGTGCCGGGGACGCGGAGCATATCCCCGAAAGTGGCGAAGAGGACATTCGGACGTTCCGCCAGATAAAGGGCCCGATCCACATCGGAGATCGACGTGACGCAAACGGGGCAACCGGGGCCGGAGATCAGGCGGATGTTTTCGGGAAGCAGTCTGCGGATCCCAAAGCGGCCGATGGCATGGGTATGGGTCCCGCAGATTTCCATGAGGGTGATCGGCCGTCCGATTTTGGCAGCGAGAGCGTGTACGGCGTCAAGCAGCTTCCGGACGAGTTCCGGGTCCCGGTATTCGTCAATAAATCTCATGATCGATGAGTTCTTTCAGGAAAGCAAGATTCTCCCGGGCCACCTCCTCATCAATCCGGTGGATGGCGTATCCGGCGTGACAGATGACATAATCGCCTACGGTGACGGGTTCATCCACGAGATCCAGGCAGGCCTCACGCCTTGTGCCGCTGATGTCAATGATGGCGAAGTTGTTTTCATCGATGCTCAGAATCTTGCCGGGAAAAGCGATGCACATGCAAAAACTCCTCTGGTTTGCCTTTCTACGAAAGGATCAATCGGGACAACCTTTTGGATGAGATTCGGGGTTCGCCTTCAATCCACGTCCAGTTCAATAAGCTGCAATTCCTCTGTCCCACCGGTAAGGAGCACGTCTTCTCCGCCGCATTCCGGACAGCAGGTCTCGAAATGGTCCACCTCGAAATCTTTGTCGCAAAATAAACAATGGATGATAACGGGCTGGATGTCAAGATGAAGAACGGCCCCTTCCGCCCGGGTGTCTTTCGATTGCACCTCAAAGGCGAACTGTAGGCATTGGGGAACCACACTGGAGAGTTTTCCGCAGGACAGCCGCAGAGATTTGACACGGTCGAAACCCTCTCGAACCGCATAATCTTCGATAATGTCCAGGATCGATGCTACCAGAGAGAGCTCATGCATGAATTCTTACCGGGGCAATGGAATGGCGTTGTAACTCATCGATCAGCAGTTTTTCCATGAGGGGAAACTTTTCCCGCAGCAGGGGGGACAATTCCAGGTCCATCTCCTGGAAATCGGCCGGGATGATGCAGAGAAAGACGACCTCCGGGGCTTCACCGAGAAGTTCCGCCTTGCAGAGGACATCGAGAAACTGCACCTCGTGGGCGGAGGTCGGCGGTGGGAGTTTTGGCTCAATCTCCGCCAGAGTAAACCGGTAGACCGATCCCGGTTCGTCGGAAACCTTGAGCACATCGACCACGATGAGATGCCGGCAACTGCAGACCGGCTCCAGCAGGGCATAAGCCATCACCCCGCCTTCGACGCATCGGACCGAATCGGGCAGAGCCCATCGCCCTTCGAACCAGCGGAGAAAGTGGACGCCGAAGCCGTCATCCTTCATCAGGATGTTACCCAGCCCAAGAATGGTGATCTCTTGTTTTTCCGTCATTTGATCAAGAAAAGAAAGGGGAAGGAAATCCTTCCCCTTTCGTATTCGCTTTCAGTCTGCTGCGGCGCTGACGCCGTCAGCCTTCAAATCAGTGCTTCCCCTTCTGGAACATGTTTCCCGTGACCATGGAGGAAAGGGTTCCTTCTTTCAGGACGGCATCATACCAGAAGGCCATGTAGATGTGCACAACGATGAAGAGGACGAATCCCCAGGTCAGGACATGGTGAATGGTGCGCACCGTGGCCAGACCTCCCAGCAGATTCTCTACGGGCTTGAGGATCGTGGCCATGATGGCGGTCAATCCTGCCGCGTGGTAGCCGGCCCCCATGAGAATGAACCCGGTGATCACGATGAGAAAGACCATGCCCAGGAGTCCCAGATAGGCGATGGACTGCATGGGACCATAAAGCCCCGTATGGGGAGGCGGGTTCTTATCGATGAGCAGGTAGAACTTGAGCTGCTGGATCGTGTAGGGGATATAGGTGAAGGCCAGAAAGTCCTTCCAGTCCGCCTTGAACTGGGAGAAAAAGGCCAGGTAGATCCTCCAGAGGAACAGAAAGGCCAGCAGGACCCCGAAGAGGATATGCCAGAAGCGGACTTCCCCCACGAAAAACTTCTGGGAAGTTTCGCCGCCGAGGATCGTGCAGGGTTCCGCGATCAGAAATCCCGTTCCGATCAGGACAAAAATGGCAATCGCCATGGCCCAGTGATTGATGCGTATCGCCACGGACCAGTGCTTTTTTTCGACAATGTTTTCCATGACAACCTCCTTGCCTATCAGGCGATCCGGAACTTATGGATCTCTTTCGTCTGCGGATCGATGACGTGAACCGCGCAGGCCATGCAGGGATCGAACGAATGGATGGTCCTTATGATTTCCAGAGGTTGATCCACCTTTGCCAGTTTCGTCCCGACAAGCGATTCCTCGTAGGGACCGCGCTTGTTCTTCTCATCCCGGGGCGAACAGTTCCAGGTGGAGGGCACGACGGCCTGATAGTTGGCGATTTTATGATCCTCAATCCGGATCCAGTGGCCAAGGGCCCCTCGCGGCGGTTCCGTCATCCCACGACCCTGTCCTTCTTTCGGGACGGTGCAGGGTGTCCAGGTCCGGACATCGCCCTTCTTCATGTTCGCCACCAGTTCGTTGATCCAGCCCTCAAGCTGTTCTCCCACGAGACGGGTTTCGATGGCCCGGGCCGCTGTCCTGCCCAGGGTGGAGAAGAGAACGGTGGCGGGAAGACCGGTTGCCTGCAGGGTGGACTCGACAAGGGGCTTGATCCGCTTGTCGCCCAGCGCGTAACCCACGACCATGCGGGCCAGGGGGCCGACCTCGTAAGGTTCGTCATTGTAACGGGGCGCCTTGCACCAGGTATACTTTTCATTGCCCTTGAGGTGGCCGCTGGCATCGTATCCCGTATACTTGGGAATCGTGGTTTCCTTGTAGGGATGAAGGGCTTTGTCGCCTTCGTACCAGGAATGGGTGACGCCTTCGGTGATCTTTTCCTCGTCGAGTTTCTGCGGATGGGCAAGATCCCGGTTGGTGACCACGCCCCTCGGGAAGAGGAAATTGCTGTAGCCGTCGTCGAGGGCGAATCCTCCGTAGGCAAGGTAGTTTTTCACCCCCCCACCGATTCCGGCCAGGCCTTCGTCCTTGTAATAGCGGGCGGCCAGGAGGACATCGGGAATGTAGGCCCGTTCGACGAAATCCTTCACTTCCTTCGCGCGGAAGAGGAATTCTCCCAGCCGATCCGGGTTCATCATGTCGAGGACGGAGGTCACGCCACCCACGACAAGGGATTGCGGATGGGGGTTTTTACCGCCGAAAATGGCCTGGGCCTGGGCGGCCACCTGGGCAACCTTGAGGGCGTCCAGATAATGAGACAGAATGACCAGATTGGCCTCCGGAGGCAGTTTAAAGGAAGGATTGCCCCAGTAGGCGTTGGCAAAGGGGCCCAGACGGCCTGACTGGACGAACTTGCTGATTCGCTGCTGGACGGCCTTGTAACCGGTTTCGGAGCAGTTGTAAGGATTGTCGTGAACACTCTTGGCAAGTTCGACGGCTTTCTTCGGGTCGGCGGAAAGGGCGCTGACCACGTCCACCCAGTCCAGTCCGTGGAGATGGTAGAAATGCATGATGTGATCGCCGAGGTACCAGATTCCCTGAATGAGATTCCGGATAACTCTGGCATTGGGCGGCGGTTTGATGCCGAAGGCATCCTCGCAGGCCATGATGCTTGCCTCGTAATGTACATAGGTGCAGACGCCGCAGAAACGCTGGACGATAAGTCCGGCATCCCGGGGATCACGGCCTTTCAGGATGGTTTCGATGCCGCGCCACAGGGTAATGCTGCTCCAGGCGTCCCGGATGACGTTCTGCTCGTCAACTTCAACCTCTATTCTAAGATGTCCCTCAATTCTCGTGATGGGATCAACAATGATTCTCTTTGACATGATTTATCTACCTCCAGGGTTCTACTCTTCGGAATGAGTGGGGGGTTCTTTTTTCTCAGAGCCGGCGTGGCGAATTGCAGTAAAAGCTCCGTGGGCGGCAACACCTGCGACTGTCAGGGCCGTCAATGCAATACCCACATCATCGACCGTCTTTTCTCCGCCACCGATGGTCGCTGCTTCGAGCGGTTTCTCCAAGGGCGCCATCTTATCCCAGAACCCGTTTTCCGTGCAGCCGATGCAGCCATGTCCGGCCATGACCGGCCATGATACGGCCTGATTGAACCGCAGATGACCGCAGTTGGCATAAGTATAGGGGCCTTTGCATCCCACCTTATAGAGGCACCAGCCTTTCCTGGCGCCTTCATCGCCCCACTCTTCCACGAACTCGCCGGCGTCATAGTGCGGACGCCGTTCACAGACGTCATGAATGCGCTTGCCGTAGGCCCAGACCGGCCGTCCCTGGGAATCCAGGGGGGGCAGGGCGCCGAACATGAGGTAATAAAGAAGGGTTCCCACGAAATTGACCGCATTGGGCGGACACCCGGCGATGTTGACGGTGGAGATGCCGAGGGCTTTCCCGGCGCCGACGGCGTCGGTGGGATTGGGGTTTGCCGCGGGGATGCCCCCGTTGACGGCACAGGCCCCGATGGCAATGGTTGCGGCAGCCTTGGAGGTGACTTCCTTGCCGATTTCCAGGCCCGTCTTGCCTTTTGGTCCGAGGCGCATGTACTGTCCGTTGAGTCCCCGGGGAATCGCCCCCTCGATCACGCAGATGAATTTGCCGGGGAAATCCTGAAGGGCCTTCTCCAGGCATTGTTCCGCCTGGTCGCCCGCAGCGGCCATGATCGTCTCGTGATACTCGAGGGAAATCGTATCCAGAAGGATACTGGCTACATCGGGATGAGAAGAGCGAAGCAGGGACTCACTGCAGCCCGTGCATTCCGCAAAGTGGAGCCAGACAATCGGAAGACGGCTGAAATTTTCCGCCGCTTTGGCCACCATGGGTTTGAAGACGGGGGGCAGCATCAGGGCTGCCGTCATGAGGGACGTCCATTTCAGGAAATCCCTTCGGGATACCCCTGATTCCTTGAGCAGGGATTGAAAATCCTCCCGGGGAGGGGGAAGTTCCCTGTCAAAGCGGTCCATCTGGATCTTGCAGTTTTCCAATAACTCTTGATACTGTTGCTTCACCGTTTTCCTGAAATCCGTTTCACCCATAAAACCCCCTTATTTAGAGATAGAAAAAATATGACGGACTTTCTATATGACTCATTCCCTGGGAAAGACTCCCGAAGAAAAGCATTCGGCAGGTTCCAAGAGAAACCATCGCATCGGACGATGAATGATGTAACCCCACCTCTATTTGCTTTATTACCTGATTAACCTTTTCGGGTTTTTCCGTTATGCCATTTAGAATACAAAATCAAGAGGCACTTTTATGCTGTTAGTAACACTCGAAGCCGGAGAAGCGGGTTGAAATTCGACTTTCTTCGGCTTCCGCTTTGCGGAAAATCATGACTCAGAAAAATGTTGACCAGAATATCCCCTAATGAGATAAGACCGGCTGAAAAAGAATCTGGAAAGCCAAAAATTTTTTCCAAAGAACTTGAGGAAATCGAGTTATGCGGATAAGCTCACGGAACAGTTTGAGAAGAGAGAATGCCCTATGGACGGAAATTGAAGAGCGCCGAAAAAGTGCATTTGTAAGGAAAGCCATGCCGCCCTCGCAGACTTGCTGGATGGGGGATTCGGAACGTCCACTCCCTTCCGGAAAGTGGACGGTTCCGACATGTATTGGCTCCCCAGCGCGGACTCGAACCACGGACCCGATGGTTAACAGCCATCTGCTCTACCGACTGAGCTACTGAGGAAAGAACGTAGACGGATTTGAGCTGGCTTCATAATATAAGATCCTATGAATGTCAACCCTTAAGAAGGGAATCTTTTAAAGCGTTCTGCCGATGTATTCAAGCAGGAAACACCAGCTATTTTCATAAAGAAATTTTACTCGCAGGAGGATAGATTTAAATGGATAAATTTTTTTGCACCGGATGTGGATACATTTATGATCCAAGATTGGGTGATCCCGACAACGGTGTCCCTCGAGGAACACCCTTCGAAGAACTCCCGGAGGACTGGGCTTGCCCGATCTGCACAGCTCCGGAGTCGAAGTTCCTTCCCGACTATTATGAAGAATAGCGAAGATTGAAATAGGTATTCAGGAATGAGATTTCTCATCAAGTGGCTCATTTTAACCCTGTCCGTTCTTCTGGCGGCTTATCTGCTGGAAGGGATCAAGGTCAGCGGATTTTTTTCCGCCTTGATGGCCGCGGCGATGCTCGGCTTCCTCAACGTCTTTTTCCGGCCGATTCTTCTTGTGCTGACCCTGCCCGTCAATCTTCTTTCTTTGGGCCTGTTCACCTTTCTGATTAATGCCCTGATCCTCAAGATGGCTTCGGGCATCATCCCCGGTTTCGAGGTCCAGGGATTCTGGACGGCCGTGTTCGGCGCTCTGTTGATCAGTATCGCCAACGGGCTTCTGAATGCCTTGCTAAGCAAGGGAAATAACGGGGGAGGTGGCGGCGGGAACTTCATCGACTTGAGAAAACGGGGCAGAGATCGTTGGGAATGAACAGTTCCATGGAAATGACCAGCTTGACCCCGGCGATGAAGCAGTATGTGGAGGTGAAGAACCAGCATTCGGACTGCATCGTCCTTTTCCGCATGGGGGATTTTTACGAAATCTTTTTTGAAGACGCCGTAATCGCTTCTAAAATTCTGGAGATCACCCTCACCTCGAGAAACAAGGGAAAAGAGGACAGCGTCCCCCTCTGCGGCTTTCCCTATCATGCCGTGTCCACTTATATCCCGAAGCTGATTGAAAAGGGATTCAAGGTGGCGATCTGCGAACAGATCGAAGATCCAAAACTGGCCAAAGGGGTCGTTAAGCGGGAGGTCGTCCGGATTGTCACCCCCGGCCTGGTCGTGGATGCCGAGAATCTCAACGCCAAGGAAAATAACTTTCTGGCGGCGGTTTATTCTTGGGACGCTTCCATCGGATTGGCCTTCCTCGATATTTCCACTGGAGAATTCCGGGTCAGCGATTTCCACGATGCCCAGTTTTTCGAGGCGGAAATGGCGTCCCTTGAATTCCGGGAGGTCCTTCTTCCCCAGGGTCTTCGGAGAGACGGTTTTCTTCGGGCCTTTGCCGGGAGAGAAGATCTCTGTCGTCTTGATGAACTTCCCTCCGATTATTTTGATCGGGAAGAGGCCTGGAGGCGCCTGCAGGCCGCCGTTCCGGGGGAAAACCTCGAGAGATCGGGGCTGAAAGACCATCCGGCGGTGATTGGAGCGGCGGGCGCCATTCTTCGTTACGTGGAGGAAACCCAGAAGAATACCCTGCGGCATATCCATCGGCTGCAGTGGTACTCCACGGCCGATTATCTCCTTCTCGACGAAACGGCGAAACGGAATCTCGAACTCTTCAAAACGATTTCGGATAACCGGTCCTCCGGTTCTCTCTTCTCCATGCTCGATGAAACCCTGACCGCCATGGGGGGGCGCCGTCTCCGCTGGTGGCTCAACTACCCCCTGGTCGATCCGGAAAAAATCCGGGAAAGGCTGGCTGCCGTCGCGGAAGTTCGCGAAAATCATCTGTTCCGGGAAAATCTGCGCCAGATCCTGTCCAAGGTTTACGACATGGAGCGCCTGGCGGGAAGAATTGCCCTGGGAGTCGCCAATGGCCGCGATCTGATCGCCCTGAAGAATTCCCTGAAAAAGCTTCCGGATCTCAAAAACCTCCTCGCCGACAAGACGTCTCTTCTCCTGGGAAAAATCCATCAGGGCATGAATGAACTGCCCGATCTCCATGACCTTCTGGAAAGGGCGATTACGGACTCCCCCCCGATGACGCTTCGGGAAGGGGGAATCATCAAGGAGGGATATGATGAGGAAAGGGACCGCCTGTTCTCCCTGACGAGGGATGGCCGGCAGTGGATTGCGGCGCTCGAGGAGAAGGAGCGGAAGCGGACGGGCATTTCCTCGCTGAAGGTGGGCTATAATAATGTCTTCGGGTATTATATCGAGATTTCCAAGGCCAACGCGGCAAATGCGCCGGAAGATTATGTGAGGAAGCAGACACTCGTCAACGCGGAGCGTTACATCAACCAGGAACTCAAGGAGTACGAGACGACCGTTCTGAATGCGGAGTCGCGATGCCGGGAACGGGAATATGATCTCTTCGTTGCGGTCCGGGAGACGGCGGCGGCGGAAATTCCACGGATTCAGGAAACCGCATCCTGGCTGGCTTCTCTGGATGCCCTGGCCTCGCTGGCAGAGGTCGCTGAGAGGTATGGCTACTGCTGCCCTTCCGTGGACCGGGAAGACCGGATTGAGATTGATGTGGGAAGGCATCCCGTGGTCGAGCGGATGCCCCTCAAGGATGGTTTCGTCCCCAACGATGTCGTCCTGGATACGGACGAGAACCGGTTCCTGGTGATTACCGGGCCGAATATGGCAGGAAAATCCACCTACATCCGCCAGGTGGCGCTGATCGTTCTACTGGCGCAAATGGGGAGTTTCGTGCCGGCGTCCCGGGCGCGGATCGGGGTGGTGGACCGGATTTTCACGCGGATCGGCGCGGCGGACAGCCTGGTCCGGGGGCAGAGCACCTTCATGGTGGAAATGAATGAGGTTGCCCAGATCCTTCGTCATGCCACGAACCGCAGTCTGGTGATTCTGGACGAAGTCGGGCGGGGGACCAGCACCTTCGACGGTCTCAGCATTGCCTGGGCCGTGGCGGAATATCTCCACGACAGAAAAGGCATCGGGGCCCGGACTCTCTTTGCGACCCATTACCATCAGCTCACCGAACTGGCCATTGCCGGAACAGGATTCAAGAATTTCAATATCGCCGTCAAGGAATGGGGCGACCGGATCATCTTTTTAAGAAAGATTGTTCCCGGGGGGACGAACCGGAGTTACGGGATACAGGTCGCCCGCATTGCCGGAGTCCCGGAAGAGGTGATCAGCCGTGCCCGGGAAATCCTCGATAATCTTGAAACAGGGGAAATGGATGAAGTGGGCATGCCGAAAATTGCCCGGAGCAGGAAAAAGAAGGTCCGCAACCCCGGGCAGTTGAATCTTTTCATGAGTGATAGGGAAAGGATCGTCGAAGAACTATCCGTCTTGAACCTCTCCTCTCTGGCGCCGCAGGATGCCCTCCGCCTGCTCCAACGCTGGCAGGAACGGCTCAAGGAAAACGGAGGAACGGGGATTATTTGATACAGACCCGACGGACCTGCTTGAAATCGGTCAGCCCCTGAATCGCCTTCTGGAGGCCGTCCTGAAGCAGGGTCGTCATTCCTTCCGATATGGCCGCATTCCTCAAGGTTTCAATATCGGCGTGTTTCTGGATCAGCCGCTTGATCCCATCGGAACCGATCAGCAGTTCGTGGATACCCATTCGACCCTTGTATCCGGTCCGATCACAGGCATCACAACCCTTGGGGCGATACAGGGTGAAATCATCCGTGTAGGGAACATTGAGTTTGGAAAAGGCTTCCAATCCGTAACTTTCAGCCAGATCGTCGTATTCCCTCTGAGTGGGATGATAGGCTTCCTTGCATTTTTTGCATAAGGTCCTGACCAGTCGCTGAGCCAGGATGCCCAACAGGGCGTCGGCGAAATTGAGCGGATCGATACCCATGTCGAGCAACCGGGTGATCGTTTCCGGGGCGCTGTTGGTATGCAGGGTGCTGAAGACGAGGTGGCCGGTCAGGGAGGCTTCAACACCGGTTTTGGCTGTTTCAAAATCTCTCATTTCCCCGACCATGATCACGTCCGGGTCGGCACGGAGGAAGGCGCGCATGGCCGCGGCGAAATCGAAGCCGATCTTCGGCTGGACCTGAACCTGTCGCAGCCCGTACTGGGTAATTTCGACGGGGTCCTCTGCCGTCCAGATCTTACGATCCGGGGTATTGATGTGGTGAAGGGCCGCATGGAGCGTGGTCGTCTTACCCGATCCGGTGGGGCCGACAACGAGGATCATGCCATAGGGCTTTTCCAGGATCTTGAGCATTTCCCCATAATTGCGCTCCAGCATTCCCATGGATTCAAGAGGCATCGTTTCCCCCTTGGCGAGGATGCGCATAACGACGTCTTCCACACCACCCTGCGTGGGGATCGTGGCCACACGGAGTTCTATTTCTTCGCCGTTTGAATTCCGGAATTTAATCTTTCCGTCCTGGGGGATTCGTTTGACGGTAATGTCCAGGTTGGACATGATCTTGATCCGCGATACCAGTCCCGCCCGATAACTGAAGGGAACCGTCTGATAAAGACCACAGTCGCCATCGATGCGGAAACGGATCTCCACGTTTTTTTTGGTGATGTTCGGTTCGACATGAATATCGGATGAACGCCGGGTATAGGCATCATTGATGATCTTGTTCACCAGCTGCATGATCACGCTGTCCGATTCGGTGACGACTTCCCCGTCTTCTTCAGAGGTATCTTCATCGTCGTCCAGTTTGCCGAGCAGTTCCGCAAAGGAAGACTCATTGGCGGGCGTCTGGAAAAAATAGTTGATGTATTTGATGATATCTTCAGGAAAGGAGACATCGTATTTTACGGCCTTGGTCTTTAAAAGGCTTTCAATCATGTCCCGTTTCAGGATGTTATTCGGGTCATCGACGATGACCTGGATGTTTCCGTCTATTTTGTTGAGAGGAACCCATAATTCCCGGAGCAGGTATTCCCGTTTGAGGTTTTTCAGCAAATCGCCCGGGATGGGAAATTTGTCATCGAACTTGATGAATTGGCATCGATAGAATTCCTCCAGCGATTTCCCGATGTCCTCCTTGGAAATGCCGAATTTGTTCATGAGGAAGGTTTCCACCGGTGTTTTCTGTTCCCGGGACTCTTCCCATGAATTGTCCAGGTCCTCCTCTTTCAGAAGATCCCTGCTGATCAGGTAGTCGAAGCGGGTTTTCCTCCGCCGGGCATAACGCTCCTGATTATAAAAAGCGACGCCCAGAACTTCGGCGATTTCCTGAACGAAGCCTTCTTCCTCTTCGGTAAAATTACCCTTTCCCTTCTTGTTCAGGATCTGAATGACACCGGCAAGACTGCCGCTGTGAAAAATGGGAGAACAAAGGATCTGCCGAGTCCGAAAGCCTGTCTTCTTGTCCCAGCTCACGTCGAAGCTCAACTCGGGGTCAATTCTTCTCAGTTCCAAGGTATCATAGGCATCGGCGATGTTGACGGTTTTCCCGTTATTGGCGACATAACCGGAGATGCTTTTATTGTTGATGGGCACACGAATTTCCCGGATCTGGGCGCCGGCGAGCAGAAGGGAATAGATCTGGTTTTTTAAACGATCAACGACGTAAATCGTTATGGAAAAAGCATCAAAGAGGTTCAAAATGGATTCTTTGAGGTCAACAAGAATCTGTTTGATGTTTTGAGCTGCGTGAATCTGGTTGGTGATGTCCTGCATTTTTTTGCGCAGGAGCAGTTTTTTTTCAAGTTCGGAGATTTGAGAATTTTTCGTCAGGGCTTCCATCATGATTTTTTTACCACTGTTGTCCGGTTGAAATCTGTCCGTACGGTTCTTCCCTTGACACTGTCCTGAAAATACCATAGATTGTGGCAACTTTTTCGTTACAGTGGGGTATGACCGGTTATGGCTACAAAAAAACAAAAGCGTTTAACAGAACTGAAAAACAGAAAAAAGAAAAAAAGTACTCGGAAGCTGATTCTTGCAATTATCGGACTTGCGATTGTTGGTTTCCTGATTTTCTTTTTTGTGACGCTCTTTAATGTCATCTATCCGCCAATAGGCGGTCGAACGGATGAGAAGGGATCAAAGGAGAAACAGGCGATAACGCTTTACTTTTCTGATGCGAATGAACGTTTCCTTGTTCCGGAAAAACGGTTTGTTCCTAAAAAAGAGAGCCCTGCTCAGCAGGCGGCTGAAATCGTGAAGGCTCTCCTGGAAGGTTCAAAAACCGGCAAAGTGAATACCTTCCCACCGGAGGTGATTCTTAAAGACGCAAAAATCGAAAATAATTCGACAATCTCTGTCAGTTTCAGTAAAAATCTTGTGCAGAACCACCCGGGTGGAAGCGCCAGTGAAATGGCAACGGTATATTCGCTGACCAATTCTCTGACTGCCAATATCCCTCAAATCAAAGCCGTAAAAATTTTAATCGAAGGTCGTGAAGTCGATTCCCTCAAGGGACATATCAGCCTGAAGCAGCCTTTCAGTTTTAATCGAGAGTATCTGGCTCAGGATGTAAAGGCTCAATAATACCTTTCGGTTAAATACAAATTATTTCATAGAATTAAATGTATTAATCATTCTTCGTGCCTGTTTATGGCAGGAGAGTTATTGAAAGAATGGTGTTCCAATGCCTCCAGCGTCCAAGCTGTCCAGAATTCGAAATATCGGAATTATCGCTCACATTGATGCCGGCAAGACAACGGTCAGTGAACGAATTCTCTACTATACAGGGAAGTCCTACAAGATCGGTGAAGTTCATGACGGGGAAGCCGTTATGGACTGGATGCCGCAGGAGCAGGAGAGAGGCATTACCATCACTTCGGCGGTGACCACCTGCAATTGGGGGAATTCTGAGATTCATATCATCGATACGCCGGGGCATGTGGATTTCACCATTGAAGTCGAGCGCAGTCTGCGTGTCCTCGATGGGGTCGTGGTTGTATTCTGTGCGGTGGGCGGCGTGGAGCCTCAGTCTGAGACCGTCTGGCATCAGGCCGATAAATATGGCGTTCCCAAGATTGCCTTCGTGAACAAGATGGACCGGGTCGGTGCAGATTTTTTCCGGGTTATCGAGATGATGAGGGAGCGCTTCAGTTCCCTCCCTCTTCCCGTCCAGATTCCCTGGGGGCAGGAGGAAAAGTTCCGGGGGGTTGTGGATCTGATTTCCAGAAAAATCATTACCTGGGATGAGGGCTCTAAAGGTGCGAAGTATGAATTCAGCGAAATTCCCGAGGATTTGATGACCGAGGTCGAAGCGCAGCGGGAAAAAATGCTGGAGGCGGTTGCGGAAGCCGATGATGACATCGCCGAGAAGTACCTGGGAGGAGAAGAGATCTCTGAAAAGGAACTCCTGCAGGCGATTCGGAAGGCCACCCTGGCCGTCAAGCTAGTGCCGGTAATGTGCGGCACCGCCTTAAAGAATAAAGGGATTCAGCCGGTATTGGATGCCGTGGTCAATTTTCTGCCTTCCCCGGAGGATGTGCCGCCTGTTCGGGGCGTTCATCCGGTCACGAAGGAAGAATCGACAAGAATAAGCAGCAACAAGGAACCCCTCGCCGCTCTGGCCTTCAAGGTGATGCAGGATGAAGGACGGAAGCTGACCTATCTTCGCATCTATTCCGGGCAGATGAAAGCGGGTGAGGAGCTTTACAACGCCAGTAAGACGAAGAAGGAAAAGGCGTCCCGGTTGCTGAAGATGCACGCGAACAAGCGTGAACGCCTGGAACAGGCCGGAGCCGGGGATATCGTCGCGGTCATGGGACTGAAGGAAACGACAACGGGCGATACGATCTGTGATGAGGCAAACCCCATCCTGCTCGAATCCATGGAGTTTTATGAGCCGGTCATTTCACAGGCCATTGAAGCCAAAACACCTGCCGATCAGGAGAAATTGTCACTCGCTTTGCAGAAGTTGGTGGAAGAAGATCCGACGCTTCGGGTGAAATATGATGAAGAAACGGCACAAACGGTCATATCCGGGATGGGCGAGTTGCATCTCGATATCATTATTGACCGGCTGAGTCGGGAGTTTCATACCCATGTCAATGTAGGCAAGCCCAGGGTTGTCTATCGGGAAACAATCCGGAAAAAAGTTGACAGCGAGGGGCATTTCGAAAGGGAACTGGGAGACAAGAAACATTTCGGCCATGTTCGTCTGGTTCTGGAGCCTAAAGAGCGTGGCGCCGGCGTCGAAGTCGACTGGAAAATCGATCCGGCTTTGTTCCCTGCGGAATATCTGAAAGCGATTGAGGAGGGGATTACCGAGGCCCTTCAAAGTGGCGCGGTCGCCGGCTATCCGGTTGTGGACATTCGAGTGAGCGTTGCGGAGGTCCTTCTGAAGGAGGGTGAATCCTCGGTAATCGGTTATAAAGTTGCGGCGACCTCGGCGTTAAGAGATGGATGTACGAAAGCGGATCCCGTGCTCCTTGAACCCATTATGGTGGTAAATGTGATCACCCCGGCGGAATTCATGGGAGACGTCATCGGAGATATCAACGCCCGAAAGGGGGAAATCCAGGAGATCACGCCCAAGGGGGCAATGTCTGAAATCCGGGCCAGGGTTCCCTTGAAGGCCCTTTTCGGTTATTCCACGGATCTTCGTTCTGCGACACAGGGCAGGGCGATTTTCACAATGCACTTCTTTACCTATGACCAAGGCTGATCTTCCTATAGTTGATTAAAAATATTTTTTGTAGTAATTTAATTTCAACAATAGCGTTCCGGCTCTAAAGTCATTCCTTCCCCGCAGTTATGCTGAGATTACAGAATTATCGATACCTGTAAACAGAAGCGATCAATCCTAACCTTTCTATCCAACCCTTGATATTTAACCGCAAGTATTTCTATTTCCACGAGATTAAAGTATTTTTTCTGTTGATATGGCATTAAGCCGTTCTCAATTGAAGATTAGCTAAGGAATCCTTATTGGTCGAGGAGGTTAAAATGAATGCGTACGGCCAAAAAACACTGGAATTCCATTTACAGGAGGTAAAAGAGGGACGGAGGCGATTTGAAACCGCCTTTGAATCGGTCGCCAGGATGATCCTCGACGACAGCGACAAAATCGAAAAGGTTGTCGTCAACGGGAAAAGTACCTATGATTTCAAAGTATTCCGCATGGGAGCGAAACACGTTGTCGGCATGTTTGATGAAATCAACAGTTTCGTTTCCTTTGTCAAGGATGCCGCGGAAGGAGGGTCTTCCCGGGAGATGGCCTTTGTCCTCGTCGGCGAACCGGGAAACGGGAAAACTTTTTTTGTCGATTCCGTATGCGCCCTTTACCGGCAATTCATTGCCCAGGAGGGAAACCGCCGCTATACCTTCAATTTCAAGAAGATCGATCAACTGGAAAATTACGGGAAAATCCGGATGATCCAATCACAGACCTTTGAAGATCCGATGATTCTGGCCATGAGTCTTCTCCCCTCCAGAAATGACAGCATGGACTATCTGTCCAGGACCTTCGGTTTCTCGGATAGAGACCTGGAAAAATATTTTGCCAACTACAAACCCCTGGGAGCGTGCAGCGACTATATCTTCAATGACATCCGAACGGCAACCAACGGGAAGATCGAAGACATGCTCGATTTCTTCGAAGTCGTTCCCGTACCGCTCAGCGAGAGCCTGGGAACCATTACGGGAAAATACTCCGCCAAGGACAAAATAACCTCTTCCGCTGTGGATCTCCTGGGAGAAGAATCCATCCAGCGACTTCTTCACCTGGCCGACCCCAACAACCCCTATCGCTTTGATCTTCGCAGGGGCGCATTGGCCAGGGTAGCCGGAGGGGGAATTCATTTCAGTGATGAAATCTTCAAGAACAAGAAGGATCTGGTGCAGGTCTATCTTGGTGTGATTCAGAACAGGAATATCGAAATAGACGGATTCCGCTGGCCCATCGACACCCTGATCATCGCTACCAGCAACAATTCCGAGTTCAATCGATTTCTCGCGGAAAAGGAAGAGGCGCCCATCGTCGATCGTTGCCGGATCTGCTACGTTGCCCATAACACGAATTACCATCTGCAGAAATATCTCACCGATTATGCCCTTGGCAGTGAAGTGAAGACCACTCTGACAAAGGAACAGCTCCACCAGGATCCGAATCTGAATTACGCTGCTTCCCTGGTCGTCGTTTTCTCCCGGTTGCCGCGGTCGGAAAAACTGACCCCCTTGGAAATGCTGAGGCTCGCGGCAGGGGAAGTGGCCGGGGAGAAGAGCATCAAAACCCTTTCAGAGGTGATCGACATACTCAATCACGAACCGGATATCACGAAACGATTCGGGCAGAAGGGATTGGGACAGAGATCACTCGGACGGGCCCTGCAACTGCTCATGGAAACATCGGAGACAAACGAAGGCCGCTGCATGTTTGCCGAGGATATCTTCAAGGCGATCGAAAAGGTCATTCTGGACTATATTACGGAAGCCAACGAACGCACAAAATATTTCGAGGATATCAAGATTGCCAGGGGGCTTTACCGGGAACGGATCATGACGGAGATGTTCAACGCCTATATGGACGAGCCGCTCGCCGTGAAAAAGGATGTCATGAATTATGTAAATATGATTATCGGCATCGATGCGGAAAACCTGGGTCCGGACAGGATGTGGAAATACAAGGATCCACAGACCGGGCAGTTGAGGGCGCTGAAGATCGACGAGCGCTACGTTCAGAGCGTGGAAGAGCGGCTCGGTCTGAAAACAAAGGAACAGCGCGAATCTTTCCGGACATCGATCCGCAAGATTTATGGGCAGAAAATGTCCATCGACACGAATTATGATTTTATGGACAATGTTGAACTCCTGAAGGCCGTGACCGATGTCCGCCTGAAATCGGATATTGCCGGAGCGGGAAGCCTTATCGGCGCCCTGGCGAATCGAACAAACGAAGAAAACCAGAAACTCTATGATCGGATGATCGACACCATGCTCAATAAGCTTGGTTACTGTAGAACCTGCGCCCAGAAGACGATCGAATATTTCTGTACGCAAAGCGACGAACAGTGAAGACCGTCTTAAAGAAGAACGCCGGAGAAAGGTTCCTGTCATGACTCTGCCGAGAAAGCTTTATAATCTCTGCGATATGTCTGAGATGCAGGATATCGGTCCAGCCGAGATTCCCTATTCTCAACGGATGACGTCCATTGGCGACCTCCTGGAACGGGACATCCAGCGGGAGAAGGACGGTTTTCCCCGGAAAATCCGGATCGGACGTCTTTTCAAGCCCGCTCGCGGAGAAAAAGAAAAGATTGTCGTCGTTCCCACGACCGTCGAAGAGAAGTTGATGCATGATACGAGGCCTCCGAAACCGGAAGAAGAATCGGACGCCGAAGGCGGTTCAGGCGAAGGGGAAGAAGGGGACATCATCGGGCAGGAACCGCTTCATGGGCAGGAAGGGGCCGGAACAGGTTCAGGCGGCCAGGGGGAAGGCGTCGAGCATGAAATGGAGGCCGGCGCTTACGAACTGGGGCGTATTCTGACGGAGCAATTTGAACTTCCCAACCTCAAGAACAAGGGGATGAAGCGCTCTCTCAAAAAAGTCACCTATGATCTGACGGACCGGAATGAAGGATTCGGGCAGGTCCTGGATAAGAAAGCCACCCTGAGAAAAATTATCGAGACCAATATCGCCCTCGAAAACATTCCCGACGTCATGGATATCGACCTGGCAAGCCTGATCGTTTCACCGGCGGACAGCATCTACCGGATCCTCTCCCAGGAAAAGGATCTGGAATCACAGGCGCTTGTATTCTTCGTCCGGGACTATTCGGGTTCCATGTCGGGAAAACCTACGGAACTGGTCGTTTCGCAGCATGTCCTCATCTACAGCTGGCTTTTGTACCAATATGACCGGCAGTTGCTCACGCGCTTCATTCTCCATGATACGGAGGCCAAGGAAGTTCCTGATTTTCATGCCTATGCCAGCCTGAAAATCGCCGGAGGAACGAAAATGGGTGCGGCATACCGATTGATCAATTCGATCGTGGAAAAGGACAATTTGGATCGTGATTACAATATCTATGTTTTCCATGGGACCGATGGGGACGACTGGGACCGGGAGGGCAAGGAGACGATTCCGGAAATACAGAAGATGATTCGTTACTGCAGCCGGATCGGAATCACCATCACTGCTGTTCCATCGGCAACGGGGCCCACCTGGGCGGAAGCGTATCTTCGGGATTCAAAAGTTCTGGATGAATTTCCGCAGGAGATAAAGCTCGATGTGATTTCGGAGGATGCGGAAGAATCCAGGCTCATCGACGGCATCAAGAAATTGATTGCATAACATAAGAAGATGGAACTCATCAATCAACATACAAAAGGGATCATGGAGGGTTGTAAGGAGCGGGCCCGCGACGCCGGACTGCGGTTCAACAGTGAGACGCTTGAATATATCGTGACCAATAAAGACCTCCTTGAACTGGGGCCGAAGAATATGATTTCCACCCTTTACGACTACTGGGTCCATGATGTGGAGGTCCTCCATGAAAAGGGAAAATATGAATTATACCCTTATAATCCCTATGAAACGGTCATCAATACCAAGCCGGCCATCTCTTTTTACAATGACAACAATCCGGACTGGTTGAATGTCATGATTTTCTATCATGTCCTGGCCCATATCGATTTCTTCCAGAACAATCTGCTCTTTCGGTCCACCTGGGACGAGGATTTCACCGGCCAGGCCCTGGCGGACAAGCGGAACATTGCCCTCCTCCGGTCCGAAAAAGGGCGCTGGGTCGATTACGTCATCGAGTTTACCCGCGGGATCGACAATCTTGTTGATCTCTTCGGAGAGCTGTCCCTGTTGAATTATCCCGCTGAGATCAATGCCTCCAGCCGTTTAAATTATTATTTCGATGTTTTCCTGCAGACGGTTCAGCAAGTCTCATACTCGTTCTATTTGAAGGAGATCGAACGCTACAACAAGACCTTGGAAGAGTACGGCGGAATGGCTGAATCCGTTTTTTTCTCCGATACGGCGAAGAAATATCCGGAATTCGAGGCCATGTATGGAAAGCAGAAACGGGAAGAGGAGACGCCTCCCCGGGACTTGATCCAATATCTGCAGGAGTCTTCCCCCTTTCTGCAGCGATCGGAAAATATCTGGATGAAGACCGTTATGGAAATTGTCCGGCGCACTTCTCTGTACTTTCAGCCCCAGATCCGGACGAAAATCCTCAATGAAGGATGGGCCAGTTACTGGCATGACATCCTCTTCAGGAGTGATGACCGCATTAAAGGCAATGAGGTTTCTTATGCCCTGGTGAACGCCAAGGTCACCGCTTTGAGCCGGTTGGGAATCAATCCCTACGCCCTGGGAATGAGACTTTTTTCCTATCTTGAGGATTCTGCGGAAAAGGGGAGGGTCTCTTACGAATTTCACCGCTTGAAGGACGCCGATCAGCGCCGGAAGTATGATCTTCATACCGGTCAGGGCCGCTCCTTTGTTTTTGACGTTCGGGAAAACTTCACGGATTTCAACTTTATCAACACCTTTGTGGACCAGGGGTTTGTAGATGCCCACCGGCTTTTTGTGGCGGGACGCAGACTCAACCGGCAAAGGGGCGTCTGGGAATATTTTGTCAAAAGCCGGAAAGCTGAAGATTACAAGCAAATGCTCCTGAATTCCCTTTACCATCCGCCCCATGTCATCCTTGATGAGGACAAGGGAGAGGGCGGTTCCCTGTATCTGAACCATCAATACGAAGGGAAACCCCTGGTTAAGGAATACATTGCCAATACCCTCCTGGGCATCGAGTACCTGTGGGGGGGGAAGGTCATGCTGGAAACAACGGAGCTGGTCAAGGAAACGAAGGAGGAAGACTGGAAGCAGGCCTACCAGGTACCCAGATACATTCTTGCAGATCAGGAAACGACGGAGCAGATGATACCCAGGAGGGTCCTGTATACCATGGATAACCGCAAGCTCAGCAGGGAGCTGCTGTAGGATATTACGATGAAAGCCGATAAGAACATCATTCATCACCTTTCCCAGAAAATTACGGAACGCGAACATCGGGCGGCCATGCCGATGAAGGATTTTCTGAATGTCGCCGCCGAAAAGCCGCGTCTTATGTTCCGAAACATTTTCCAGATGCTCTATGACATGATTAAAAGCAATGTCGGGGAGGGCGTTGATGAATATCCCGATGATCCGGAATCGATTCACTATGTTTATTATGATTGCACGAAACTCTTCGTTGAAGGGTCGGATCATCCCTTTTTCGCCGACCGCATTTTCGCCAACCGGTTGATCAATCTTTTTTCGGCATTCCGTCATGGAACCCAACAGAACAGAATCTATATCTTTATAGGGCCCCAAGGCTGCGGAAAGAGCACCTTTTTGAACAACCTGCTCATGAAATTTGAGCAATACACGAAAACCCCCGACGGTCTGACCTATGAAACCCTTTGGAGATTGAATTGGAAGGATCTCGGACATGCGCCGGAACAGGATATCCCGGTCATTCTAAGCCAACTGCGGAATCTGGCGGATGAAACGCTGATACCGAAGAAGCATGCCCGCGAGGGTGTCCTGTCGCTTCCCATGAAGAACTATCTCGAAGTTCCCTGCCCGAGCCATGACCATCCTCTCCTGATCATCCCCAAGGCGTATCGCAAGGAGGTTTTGGATCAGCTGATCACCGACCGGAAATTCAAGGAAAAACTCTTTACGGAGAAACAGTATCAATGGGTATTCCGGGATAATCCCTGCACGATCTGCATTTCTCTTTATCAGACGCTCCTGAATCTCCTTGATGCTCCGGAAAAGGTTTTCGATATGGTTTTTGCCCGGCCCTATGAGTTTAATCGACGGCTGGGCCAGGGGATCAGCGTTTTCAATCCTGGAGACAAGATCGCCAGAACCAACATCCACACGAACGAATTGCTGCAGAGTCAATTGAACAATCTGCTCCGGGACAGTAACCGTGTAAAATACATTTTTTCCCGGTACGCAAACACAAATAACGGAATCTACGCGATTATGGATGTCAAGGACCACAACAAGGAGCGGTTGGCAAATCTGCACGGCATCATCAGTGAAGGGGTTCACAAGGTTGAAGATATTGAGGAAAATGTGAATTCACTCTTTCTTGCCCTCATGAATCCTGAGGATCGCGGAAATATTGTCGGCACCCAGTCCTTCATCGATCGGATCAGCTTTATCCTCGTTCCCTATGTCCTGGATTACAATACGGAAGTGAAGATCTATAAAAACACCTTCGGCAGCCAGATCGAAACGATGTTTCTTCCCCGGGTCCTGCAGAATTTTGCCAAGGTGATCATTTCCACGCGGTTGAAAGAGCAATCCGTCAGTCTGCTGGATTGGATCGGCGATCCGGAAAAGTACCAGCTTTACTGTGACAGCAACCTGCAACTCTTGAAAATGGACATTTACACCGGAGTCATCCCCGCATGGCTGACACAGGAAGATCGAAAATCTTTTACCGCCAGGAGAAGACAGAGCATCATTGCCGACTCGGAGATGGAAGGGAACGCGGGATTTTCAGGCCGTGATTCCATCAAGATTTTCAACGAATTTTATACTTCCTATGCCAAGGAAGGAACTCTGATCAACATGGCCATGGTCTGTAATTTTTTCCGTCAACATAGAAAGGAGCTGTCGGCTTCCATCCCGGACGGATTTTTGTATTCTCTCGTAAATTCCTATAACTACACCGTGCTTCAGGAAGTCCAGGAATGCTTGTACGATTACAATGAGGAGCGTATTGCCAAGGATATTCAGAACTACCTCTTTGCCGTCAATTTCGAGACGGGACGTACCGAAAGATGCATTTACACTGGAGAAATCATCGATATTTCGGACGACTATTTTGAAGCCTTTGAGCGTCGGATCCTTGGACATCAAGCTGATGCAGATAAGAGGCAAAAATTCAGGAAAGAAGTCCAGAGCCAGTACATATCCAAGACATTGACCCAGGACATCCTGCTGGAAGGAAAATTCATTACGGAGACGGATGCCTACAAATCCCTGCGGGAACGCTATGTTCACAACCTGAAAGAAAAAGTGATGGATCCCTTCATGAAAAACGACAACTTCCGCAGAGCCATCAAGGATTACGGTGCAGAAGCCTTTAATGCCTATGACAAGAGAATCCGCAGGGAAGTTCGTTTCCTTATTGAAAATCTCATGGGGAAATACGGATATTCCGAGCAGGGGGCAAAAGAAATCTGTATTTATGTCATCGATAGCGACCTGGCCAAAACATATACATCGACTTGATGTCTTCCGAAGTCGGAGTTCCTTCCTGATGATGGAGAATCGGGTATTTGCCCTCTAAAGTCCGGCGACGGTCTGCGCAAGAACCGGATCTTCAAGCAGCCTTTTGGCAAAGCGGATATACTTGGCTACAATGGCCCGGATGGCGAGCTGCAGCGTAAAGGTGCGGAGGGGTTTTTCGATGAGATAGGAAATGTCCGATGCAATGCACATGTCGACGATATTGGAACTCGCGTTGCCCGTGATGATGATTGTATCCTCATAGGCCATGGGAAACTTGTCGGCTATGGCATCCAGGAAGCTGAAGGCTGTTTCCTGACCGAGGAAAACATCCAGGATAAAAATGGCCACCCCCGCTTTTTTCTGCCGACAGTGTGCAATGGCGGCGTCAACATCGGTAAAGGAGAAAACATCCCCCCAGGTGTAGAAAGTTTCTATCGTCTCGGCAATGACGGAACAAACGACCGGCTCATCATCTACAATAATGACATCAATACTTTCAGACATGTTCCCGCCTCCTTATCCCGAAGTAAAATCAGCATAACTTAACATCATGAATTATCATGCTAACATAGCAGACAGAAATTTTCAAAAAAAGACTGGCGATATCTTTAAAAAGGTTTTTTGTGGCGCCTGTTGAGGGCCGAAAGTTTTTTGGCAATCTGATTTACATCGTGATATCCTTTTTTCCGTTTGAAAAAGGGCGACCGGAACAGCCAGGGAGATTTTAAGTCAATATAACGCTTTTATTCAATAAAGGGTGGAAAAGCTTAAATGGTGACGACATCTCGATACGTGGATGCTTTGTTAACATCAGCGATGCCTTTGGCGGATAAGGATAAACTGTTGAAGACACTCCTTCGGATCACTTCCCTGCTCACAAATCCGTCCAATGTCGAAGAGATCATGCAGAAGATTCTCGACGATGTTGTCGATGCCCTGGGATTTGATCAGGGAATTATTCGAATGTGTGACGGTTCCCGACAATTTCTGGAAACACGGGTTGTGAAAAATTATAAACCCGAAGAAGCGAAAAGGGCCTTTTCCGTGGCCATCAATTTGAGTGATGACTGTGTTGCGTCCAAGGTCTATAAAACGGGACAGGCGATGGTCATCGAGGATGTGTCGACGGACCCGCGGATGACGGAGACGGATCGTCTCTTGACGAGACTCAATGATCGGGGGTCCATATTTTGCGCCCCCCTGAAGATTGGAAAGGTGGTCTTCGGGATTACGGCAACCTGGTGCCGTCAGGAAACAAGCTTCTTTCCGGAAATGATGGATCTCTTTCTGACCTTTGCGAATCAGATGAGCATCATCATTCATAATGCGCAACTTTTCGATAATAATGCCGAAAAAATCCGTCAGTTGACCGTTCTGGGAAAGGCCGTGTCCGAGATGAATTCAAGCTATGTCCTGGACAATCATATTAGGGAAGTCCTGACCGAAGCCGCGCTGGATATCGCCTCTGCATCCAAAGCCTTATTTTATATCATCGATGATGACAAGAACCGGTTCCTTATCCATGACGGGCAACAGATGGCGACAGAAGAAAAACAGCTCCGGAATTCACGGATTGAACCAAGCATCATTCCCCAGGCCATTTCATCGAATGCGATTGTCGTAAAGCAGCCTCCTATTACAGAGGATGGCGCCATTCCAATATTTGACGGGCTTGATTCGGAGTTGGCCATTCCGCTGCATATCGGGGACAAGTTCAGAGGGGCTTTGTATCTCGCAAAAGAGCGGAGCCAGTATACGCCGGATCAGATCAATGTCCTGGATATCCTGGTGAAAAATGCCTGCACGGCCTATGACAACGCAATCATGCATTCCCTGCTGTCCCGTGAGGCAAAGTCCTTGAAAACAGAAGTTGAGAAGCTCAAGGAGCGTGAGGATTTCCTTCTCGGCTTTGACAACATCATCGGGACCTCCACCAAAATGGCCGGCATTTTTCACGTGATCAAGGAAGTTGCCGGTCATAACACGCCGGTCCTGATTCAAGGTGAAAGCGGCACGGGAAAGGAGCTGATTTCCCGCGCCATTCATCGGCAGAGCAACCGGAACACCAGGGCCTTTGTGGATGTCAACTGCGCCGCGATCCCGGGGACGCTTCTGGAAAGCGAACTATTCGGGTATGAGGCCGGGGCGTTTACCGATGCCCGGAAGAAAAAGATCGGTTTACTGGATTATGCAAATGGGGGAACGATGCTCCTCGATGAGATCGGTGACATGAGTTTTCCCCTGCAGGCTAAATTCCTGCGCGTTCTGGAAGAAGGACACATCCGTCGCCTGGGCGGAACGGAAAACATTCCCATCGATGTCCGCTTTGTGTTTTCCACCAACAAAGACCTGAGTAAAATGGTGAATGACGGCCTTTTTCGCGAGGACCTCTATTACCGGATCAGTGTCGTCCCGATTGTTCTGCCGCCCCTGAGAGAGAGGGGGGAAGACATCCTGTTGCTGGCCAGGCATTATGTGAGGGAATTCAACAAAAAATTTCGTAAGAAGGTCAGGGGTTTCAGCAAAGAGGCGGAACAGATCCTGCTGGCCTACCGTTGGGCGGGCAATGTTCGAGAATTAAAAAATATCATGGAGCGGGTCATGATTCTGCAGAATGTCGGAACAACCATTCTGCCGGAAAATCTTCCCGCAGAAATGAGAGCCGCGGATGAAGGAGGAAATTATCGGATTTCCATGGATACTTTTCTCCCCAATCTCACCTCGGGAAGTATGGATTACACGGCAATGACGGAAGAAATCACCAACAAAATCAAAGGAAAGATCCTGGAAAGGGCTCTGGAAATGAGTCGCGGCAGGAAATCGGAAGCAGCAAAACTCCTTAATATTTCGCGCTACAAGCTGATTCGGGAACAGAAAAAAAGCGGGATTCTCTGAAAAAAGTTCGCATCTTTCGAAAGGCTCATCTTGCAAAAAAGCCGACTGATACCCAGTCGGCTTTTTTATTGCCTCCATGACGGCCAGGCGCACATAAAAAAGGCGCTCCCCGTTAACAGGGAGCGCCCCTTAATGTAAAAGGCTATTCTATCTAACCTGATTAACCCTTTTCAGCGATTCTCATTCCGTAGAATGATCTGTAGAGGAAGATCAGGGCGATGGCGAAAAACACCGCTGCCAAGCCGAGTTTCATGCTGTGGCTGGTCATCGTGACCGCGATTTCCGTAGCCAGAAGTCCGAACAGGGTCGTGAATTTAATAACCGGGTTCAAGGAAACGGATGAAGTATCCTTGAAGGGGTCGCCGACGGTGTCGCCGACAACACTGGCTTCATGCAGGGGGGTGTTCTTTTCCTGCAGATCGACTTCGACGATCTTCTTGGCGTTGTCCCAGCAACCGCCGGCATTGGCCATGAAGATAGCCTGGTACAGACCGAAGAAAGCGATACCGATCAGATAACCAATGAAGAAGTAGGGGTTGAAGAAGGAAAGTGCCAAAGCCATGAAGAAGATGACGATGAAGATGTTGATCATACCCTTCTGGGCATAGATCGTACAGATCTTCACGATTTCCTTGCTGTCTTTGATGTCGGCTTCCTCTTTGTCGAGATTGATGTTTTCTTTAATGAAAACAACAGCGCGATAGGCTCCGGTGACGACGGCCTGTGTTGAGGCGCCGCAGAACCAGTAGATGATGGCGCCGCCCATGAGCAGCCCCAGGATGATCTCCGGCTGAACAAGGCTTAATTTGGCAATCGCGCCGCCGAACATGTTTTCCAGTAGGATGATGATGCCGAATACCATGGTGGTGGCACCGACGACCGCCGTGCCGATCAACACCGGCTTGGCAGTGGCCTTGAAGGTATTTCCCGCACCGTCACAGGATTCCAGAAAATGTTTGGCTAGGGCAAAATCCGGTTCCTTCCCGTAAGCGGTTTTCACCACCTGCTTCGCATCGGGGCGCACTTCAATTCTGGACAGTTCATAAATCGATTGTGCGTTGTCCGATACCGGGCCAAAGCTGTCCACGGCAATGGTCACAGGACCCATACCTAGGAACCCGAAGGCGACCAGACCAAAGGCAAAGACAGGCGCCGCAAACTTGAAGGTGTCGGGCATGAGTGTCATAATGCAAGCACTCTGGGAAACCAGATAAGCAATCAGCATCAGGGAAAGAATGGCCAGACCCTCCCAGAAAGCGGAGAAGTTACCGGCAACAAGACCGGAAAGAATGTTCAGAGAAGCACCACCCTGGCGGGAAGCATCAATAACCTCTGCACAGTGGCGGGAACTGGTGCTGGTGAAAACCTTCGTCAATTCAGGGATCAAAGCGCCGGCTATGGTGCCGCAACTGATGATAATAGAAAGGGCAAGCCAGAGGGAGATCCCGCCGACGGACGGAAGATCCGCCAAAAGGGCATGGCTGGCGAAAAAGGTGATGGCAATGGAAACGATGGAGGTAATCCAGACCAGGTTTGTCAAGGGATGCTCGAAATTAAATTCCTTCTTGGCGGCATAGAGCGATTTGCTCACGGCATCGTTGACAAAATAAGAAATGAGGGACGTGATGACCATCATGATGCGCATGGCGAAGATCCAGATAACCAGCTTGCCGCCCATTTCCGGGTTTCCGGCCAAAGCCAGGGCCAGGAAGGTGACGAGGGCGACACCCGTAACACCGTAAGTCTCGAAACCGTCTGCCGTCGGGCCGACGCTGTCACCGGCATTGTCACCGGTACAGTCTGCGATAACGCCAGGGTTTTTCGGATCGTCTTCAGGAAGATGGAAAATGATCTTCATCAGATCGGAGCCGATGTCGGCGATCTTGGTGAAGATACCACCGCAGATTCTCAGGGCGCTGGCACCCAGGGATTCACCGATGGCAAAGCCGATGAAGCAGGGTCCGATAAGTTCCGGCGGGATATAGCCAAGGATGGCAAGCATGAAGAAGAGTTCGATGCTGACCAGCACCAGGCCGACACTCATTCCGGACCTCAGGCAGATGTCTACGATATTGAGAGGCTTCCCGCTGAGGGATGCAAAAGCAGCCCGGGAATTGGCCACGGTGTTGATGCGGATACCGAACCAGGCCACGCCATACGAGCCGAGGATACCGAAGATCGAAGCGCCGAGAATGATGATGACGTCGCCGATGCTCTTGCCCTGGAGTCCGACAAAGTAATAAAGAATGCAGGCGGCGATAAGGACCCAGAGAGCTGCCAGGAATTTGCCCTGCTGCAAAACGTAAGTTTTACAGGTTTCCCAGATGGTGTTGGAGACGTCCAGCATGGCCTTATGGGCGGGCAGATTTTTGGTCTGCGTATACTGCATCAACCCGAAACCCATGCCGATAAGACAAACAACCAGACCAACGTTAAGAATTGTAAGTCCCCCCACAGGAGAGCCGAAAACATTAAAAACCACCGCGGTCAGATCCGGCAGCTTAATATCCGCTTCCCCTGCGAAGGCCATTGGCGCCAAAAGAAACAGGATGGTGCCAATCAAGCCGAGTGACAAAAGACTACGTTTACCCTTAAACATCAACAAACCTCCTTAAATAAATTGGTGTTCATCAAGCCGTTGTACTTGTTCATAGCTGCCTCGATCCCTGATGAAACCGCCTCAAGGATTGCCTCTTCCGCTGTAGAAAGAATCTTCGGCAGAGACCGCAACTCACTTTCGGAAAATGGTTCGAGAACATACCGCTCAACTGCTGATTTCTGAACCGGTCTTCCAATACCCAGTCTGACCCGTTGGAATCCCGGTCCGCCAAGGGCTTCATAAATGGATATCAATCCCTTATGACCTCCCCGGCCTCCCCCTGCCTTGAGCCGGATTGTACCGAAAGGCAGGTCCAAATCATCATGAACGACTAGAACATCTTCAACGGCAATTTTAAAGAAACCCGTCAGCTTCCCGACGGCTTTTCCACTCAGATTCATGAACGTCTGGGGTTTGGCGAGCAAAACGTTCTGTCCGGCAATAAATCCTTTTCCCCACAGGGCGTCAAACCCTGCTTGCGTAACCCGAATTTCCTGATCTTCAGCAATCCGATCCAGCACAAGAAATCCTATGTTGTGCCGGGTAAATTGGTACCGGGTACCGGGATTTCCCAGTCCCACAATCAGCTTCAAAAGGACCTCACAGAAAAGAAAATATTAAGGAACAATCACTATTTAAGGAACCGAGTCCTACTCGGCAGGTTCTCCTGCTTCTTCACCTGCCCCTTCCGCTTTCGCGGCATGAGGAGCACTGACCGCAACCACGGCGATATCTTCCGAATCGACACAGGAAATGCTTTCCGGCAGAGAAAGATCGCGGATCAGAATGGAATCGCCCACATCGAGTCCGGAAATATCCAGAGAAATAAACTCCGGCAGTGCAGAGGGGAGGCAGGAAATCTTGACTTCTCTGCGAAGATGCTGCAATTCCCCGCCGTTTTCGATCCCCACCGGCTGACCGACAAAATGGATGGGAATCTCAAACGTCACTTTATGATCCATGCGGACTGCATAGAAATCCGCATGAAAAACATCGCCCGTCAGGGGTTCCGTCTGGATTTCCTTGATCAGGGAATTTTTTTCAACCTGTTTTCCCGCTTCGTCGATAAGAAGTTTGATGAACATATGGTCTTCATGACCTTTTCTTATCGTCTTGAGATCGGAAGCGTCTACTGACAATGACAGGGTCTCTGTTCCGGGACCATATAAAACTGCAGGGATCAATCCTTTACGCCGCATCCGTTTCGCGGATTCCTTGCCGGATTTCTCGCGAAGGGTGGCCTTTAACTCACGCGCTTCCATCTACTCCTCCTATTTCTATCTAAAAAGTGATCTTAGGGTATAAAAAGTGAACTTACCGAATCGTTATAATAAATTCTCCGAACGGCTTCGCTGAGCAATCCTGCAACAGAGAGAACGCTGATCCGGTTGCTTGCCTTCGCCCTTTCGTGCAAGGGGATCGTGTCTGTAACGATGACTTCTCGAATTTCGGAATTCTCTATTCTGTCCATCGCCGGTCCGGAAAGAACAGGATGGGTGCAGCATACGGATACTTCATTGGCTCCAGCATTGCGAAGGGCTTTCGTGGCCTGCACCACCGTCCCGGCCGTGTCGATCATATCATCAAGGATCACCACATTTTTCCCTTCAACCGATCCAACGATGTTCATCACCTGGGCTTCATTGGGACCTTCCCTGCGTTTGTCAATGATGGCGATACTGGCGTCCAGACGGCGAGCAAAGGCCCGGACCCGCTCCACACCGCCGGCATCTGGGGAAACCATCACCAGATTGTCCTGATAGTGCTCTTTGAGATAGGCAAGAAGAACGGGTGTGGCAAAGAGATTATCGACGGGGATGTTGAAGAAGCCTTGAATCTGCCCAGCATGGAGATCAAGGGATAATACGCGGCTTGCGCCTGCCGCGGTAATCAAATCCGCCACCAGCTTTGCCGAAATGGGCGCGCGGGGGGCGACTTTTCTGTCCTGCCGGGCATATCCGTAATAGGGCATGACTGCCGTGATGCGGCCGGCAGACGCCCGTTTCAGGGCGTCGATCATGATCAGCAGCTCCATTAACGTGACGTTCACGGGGGTGCAGGTGGACTGAATAATGAAAATGTCCATACCCCGGACATTTTCATTGATCTCCACCCTTGTTTCGCCGTCACTGAAGGTGGTGACATTTGCCTTGCCAAGGGGAATCACCAGACTGTCACAAATCTTGGCGGCCAGATCAGGGGTTGCATTCCCTGTAAAAACCTTTATTCGTTCGAGCATTCAAATCCTTCCTGGTGTAAAAAATAAAAGAACTGGCTGGGGCGGGAGGATTCGAACCTCCGTATGCAAGAACCAAAATCTTGTGTCTTACCGCTTGACGACGCCCCATCGGATTGTCTGTGAAAAAGAATCGGTTGCCTGCCGTCTTTGCCCTGCCGATTTGAGACCCTCTCTGATTCGGACCTGAAAGGGTATCCAGGCAACGAATCCTTTAATGACAATCGTTCAGTCGATGGAACGGCAGAGGAATACGGACCACGAAGTCGACTTTTCTAGCACGTTTATTGCTTTAATTGCTTTGTCTTTCGATTCAAAAATGCCAAAAACAGTCGGTCCGCTACCGGACATCAAGGCACCTTCCGCACCTTTGGACAGAAGCTGTTCCTTGATCTCCTGCAGGGACGGATGCATCTTCAAGGTGACACGTTCAAGATCGTTGTGCAGCCCTGCGACCAAGTCCTCTCTGGCCAAAAACCGCGGAATGCTATAATGTATTATCTGGTTTGTCAATCCTAAATTCAGGTTTTGGTAAATCACCTTTGTTGAGACTTCGAAGCCGGGATTTACAAGGACAAACCAGACAGAAGGGACATCCGGCGCTGCTTCCAGGCGGTCTCCAATGCCGAAGGCCCATGCCGGTCCGGGAAACAGGAAAAAGGGAACATCGGCGCCGAGGGTCACCCCGAGTCTTCTCAGCTCTTCTGCACGGTAGTTAAAGCCGAATAATTTGTTCAGAGCCAGCAGCGTCATGGCTGCGTTGGAACTGCCGCCTCCAAGGCCGGCGGCAATGGGGATTTTCTTGCGGAGGGTAATGGTTACGCCGGAGGAGAAGCCGGCGAAGGAGAAGATTTTCTTTGCGGCCCGAATGATGATGTTGTCTTCGTTTTCGGGGAGAGAGGTACCGGGGCATTGAAGTTCAATGCCCCGGTCCGAAGGGAAAAATTCCAGTTCATCGAAGAGGCTGATTTTCTGCATTAAAGTTGCTAAGTCATGGTAGCCGTCTTCTCTTTTTCTTAATACCCGGAGGTGGAGATTGACTTTCGCCGGCGATAATATTTTCATAGGGGTCAGGAAGTTTCTTTTACATATCTCATTTTCAGTTCGAAGAGAATCTCGTCCAGCAGAGATTTCTCGTGATCGTCAAGATTGCCTTTCGTCTTATCCTTGAGCAGGGACAGGATGTCAATGGTTTGTTTCGCCGCAGGGAGATTTTTCTGGGTTTCATGACTGACTGGATCCGGAAAGTCGCCGAAATGAAACAGGACCGTCGTGCTGAGCGACAGGATGAAATTCAGAAAATTAACTTCGGGCAGGAACTGGTCTTCTTCCTCCGCCGCTTTGCTTTCTGACGATTTGGCTTTCGGTTCTTCTGAAGCCCTTGGGGGAGCTTCCGGTTGTTGCGGTTCCGCTTGACGCTGTTCCCCCGATTCGCTGAACATCCGCTTGTCTTTTACCACAAAGGATTTCTCCTGCTTCTCCTCTTCCATAAAAACCCTCCTGCAATTGAATTTCCGGGCTGATCTATTTTTTCAACGCAGCCCTGATGAAAATGCTGATCGATGGATATCTCTCGATCAAACCGGCCTCATGCTCCTCAACCGGGCAATCCGCTCCTCAATGGGGGGATGGGTGCTGAAGAGATTCATCAGGGACCGCCCTGTCAAAGGATTGACGATAAACATATGGGCCGTTGAAGGATTGGCGTCCATGGGAACGATTTCCGAGGCGCGCGAAAGCTTTTCCAGGGCGCCGGCCAGTCCGTAGGGCTTACCGGAGATTTTCGCCCCGCCGTCGTCAGCCAGATATTCCCGGGAGCGGGAAATGGCCATCTGAATGATTGTTGCGGCGATGGGCGCCAGGGCCGCCATCAGGATCATGCCGATGATTCCCCCTCCTCCTTGCCCCTCCTCGCTGTCCCGGCCGCCGAGGCCGCCGAACATGGCCGCCCATTGCGCCATATTGGCCAGCATAACAATCGCGCCGGCCAGGGTGGCAGCGATGGAGCCGATGAGCATGTCCTTGTTTTTGATGTGGGTCAGCTCGTGGGAGAGGACGCCTTCCAGTTCGTCCCGGTTCAGAATTCTCAGCAGGCCTTCCGTGATCGCCACGACGGCATGCTGCTCATTCCTCCCTGTAGCAAAGGCATTGGGTGTTTCCTCCGGGATGATGTAGACCCGGGGCATGGGCAGGTTTGCGCGCATGGCCAGGTCCCGGACCATCCGGTAGAGTTCCGGCGCCTGATTTTCCGAGACTTCCTGAGCGTGATACATGCTGAGAACCAGTTTGTCTGAAAACCAGTAACTTCCGAAGTTCATGACCATGGCCAGGATAAAGGCAATCATGACCCCATTTTTTCCGCCGACCGCCCCACCGATGAGCATGAGAAGTCCCGTCAGGGCGCCCAGCAGCAGGGCCGTTTTAACTGTATTCATTTTCCAACTCCTTTTTTTGTCAACTCGATATGTTTATTGCCGCCTGGTTTCCCCCTCTTCCGTTTTTTAAGAAAGAAGAGGGGGAAGAGGCGTATTTAGTGGTCGCCTTTCTTCGTGAAAGAGATACTGCCCCGCTCGTCGATATCCGCGAGGATGGCGTCCCCTTCGACGAAGACGCCCTCCAGAAGCTTCAGAGAGAGGGTATCCAGAAGCAGTTTCTGAATGGCCCGCTTCAGCGGTCGAGCGCCGTATACCGGGCTGTAACCCTCCTGAGATATATAATTTTTGGCCCTCTCTGTCAATTCCAGGGAGAGTTTGCGATCCTCCAGACGCTTCTGGAGAAGACCAAGCTGGATTGTGATGATTCGCTCGATATCCGCCATGGTCAGCGCCCGGAAGATGATGATATCGTCGATTCGATTCAAAAACTCGGGCTTGAAGGTGGTCCGCAGAATTTCCATGGTCTTCAGCCGCCTCTCTTCAGGAGAGAGGGTGATATCCTGAATCCACTGACTGCCCACGTTGGAAGTCAGAATCGCGATCGTGTTCTTGAAATCCACCGTCCGCCCGTGTCCATCCGTCAGCCGGCCGTCATCCAGGATCTGCAGCAGGATGTTGAAGACATCGGGATGGGCCTTTTCAATTTCGTCAAAGAGGAGCACCGCATAGGGACGACGGCGGACCGCTTCCGTCAGATACCCCCCCTCATCATATCCCACATAGCCGGGAGGGGCGCCGATCAGGCGGGCGACGGAATGCTTTTCCATGAATTCCGACATGTCGATGCGGATCATCGCCTGTTCGTTGTCGAACATGAATTCGGCGAGGGCCCGGGCCAGCTCGGTCTTTCCTACGCCTGTTGGGCCGAGAAAGATAAAGGAGCCGATGGGCCGGTTCGGGTCCTGGAGTCCGGAACGGGCCCGGCGCAGGGCGCTGGAGACGGCGTGGATGCCTTCCGCCTGTCCGATCACCCGCTTGCCGAGGCGTTCTTCCATATGGATCAGCTTCTGGACATCGCTTTCCATCATCCGGGCGACGGGGATGCCGGTCCAGTTGGCGACGACCTCGGCCACATCCTCGGCGTCCACCTCCTCCTTGAGCATCTTGCTGTCCTTCTGGATCGCTTCGAGGCGATTCTGCTCCTCTTCCAGTGCCCGGTTGAGCTCCACCAGTTTTCCATAGCGGATTTCCGCCGCCCTGGCGAGATTTCCCTCCCGCATGGCATTCTGCTCTTCATTCTTGAAGTTCTCCAGATCGCTCTTGATCGTCTGGATCTTCCTGATGACCTCCTTCTCTTCGGACCAGTGCATCTTCATGCCGTCCATGGATTCCTTGAGATCGGCCAGTTCCCGCTCGATCTTGTCCCGTCTTTCCAGGGAGGCGCTGTCCGTCTCATTTTTCAGGGATTGGCGTTCGATCTCCAGTTGAATGGCCTTTCTCTCCAGGACATCGATTTCCGCCGGCAGGCTGTCCAGCTCGATTCTCAGTCGGGACGCCGCTTCATCGATGAGGTCCACGGCCTTGTCGGGAAGAAACCGGTCGCTGATGTAGCGGTTCGAAAGCGTTGCCGCGGCGACGATGGCGGAATCCTTGATCCGGACGCCATGGTGGATTTCGTACCGCTCCTTGAGACCCCGGAGAATGGCGATGGTGTCTTCCACGCTGGGCTCCCGGACCAGGATGGGCTGAAAGCGACGCTCCAGGGCAGGGTCTTTCTCGATGTGCTTCCGGTATTCGTTCAGTGTTGTCGCCCCGACACAGCGCAACTCGCCCCGCGCGAGGGCCGGCTTGAGCATGTTGGAGGCGTCGATGGCGCCTTCTGCCGCCCCGGCGCCGACAACCGTATGAATCTCATCGATAAAAAGGATAATCTCCCCCTGGGCGCTGGTGACTTCCTTGAGCACGGCCTTGAGCCGGTCCTCGAATTCCCCGCGATACTTGGCCCCGGCCACCAGGGCGCCGATATCCAGGCCGATGACCCGTTTGTTCTTCAGGGTCTCCGGGACATCGCCGTTGACGATCCGCTGCGCCAGTCCTTCAACAATGGCGGTTTTGCCGACGCCGGGCTCGCCGATCAGAACGGGATTGTTCTTGGTTCTCCGGGAAAGGACCTGCAGGATTCTCCGGATTTCATCGTTTCGGCCGATAACGGGATCGAAGGCCCCCTTCCGGGCCAGTTCGTTGAAGTCCTTGGCGTAACGCTTCAGGGCCTGATACTTCTCTTCGGGATTGGGGTCGGTGATCCTTTGATTACCGCGGATCTCCACGAGAACCTTGAAGATGTTGTCGCGGGTCATCCCGGCGGAGCGGAGAATACGTCCGGCTTCCCCCTCCTTTTCATCGGCCATGGAGACGAGCACATGCTCCGCGCTGACATACTCATCGTTGAGATGGGCCGCTTCCTCCAGGGCTTTGTCAAGAACCTTGTTCAACCTCGGCGTGAGATAGGCTTGTACGGGACCCGATATCCGTGGCAGCCGCTCCACGGACTTCTTAAGTTCCTGCTCGATCCGCGCCGGTTCCGCGCCCAGCTTTTTCAGAATATTGCCTACAATGCCTTCCGGCTGGGCGAGCAGAGCCAGCAGCAGATGTTCCACTTCAATGCCCTGATGGCCGTAGTTACCGGCCAGGTTCTGCGCCTCCTGCAGGCCTTCCTGTACTTTCAAGGTAAATTTGTCGAAACGCATAATTCCTCCTGGAACGTTCTTTCCCTGCTTTTCAGGGATGACGTTCGCTTGTGTAAATAATCGTATTTCTTAACCAGTTGCTGGAAGAGTCCAATTTTCATTGGTAAATTAAACATGGGGGAAAGGTCTGTCAACCTCATCCGCTCCGAAATATCCTTTCCGGAAAAGCTCTTGACTATCAGGGGACAATAATTAAAATGCAAGGCTGGCAAGTTAATTTTCTAGGAGGATGTCTTAATTTGAAACTGCCTGCGATTGCCGGCACCCTTGAAGTTTACATGGCGGAGATCAACAGGTTCCCCGTCCTGTCGGTGGAAGAGGAATTCCGGTATGCCATTGACTGGCAGAAAAATGGGAATATGGAGGCCGCTGAAAAACTGGTGGTTTCCAATCTGCGCTTTGTGGTGAAGATTGCTCACGAATATCGGAACTATGGCGTCAAACTGGCCGATCTCATTCAGGAGGGCAATATCGGCCTGATGCACGCGATTAAAAAATTCGATCCCTACAAAGGTTACCGGCTGATTTCTTATGCGGTCTGGTGGATTCGGGCGTATATTCAGAATTACATCATTAAAACCTGGAGTCTGGTCAAGATCGGGACGACTCAGGCCCAAAGAAAACTTTTTTTCAAACTGAATCAGACAAAGAAGGATATCCAGGCGTTATCTCTAAAAAATCCTGAATTCCGGGAGATTGCGGACTCTCTTGGCGTAAGGGAAGATGAGGTCGAAGAGATGGATGTCCGCATGAGCAACCGGGACCTGTCCCTGGATATGGCCATCAGCGAGGATGGGGGGACGTCCCACATGGATTATCTGACTTATACCGGCGAGGACCAGGAAACCGCCCTGATTCGCAAGCAAGAAACGGAGATGGTGCAGAAGAACATCTCAGGCGCCCTTTCCGTCCTGAACGAAAAGGAGATGTACATCATTTTGCATCGGGTTATGGCCGACGATCCCAAAACCCTTCAGGAGATCGGCGATTTCTATCACATCACACGGGAACGGGCGCGGCAGATTGAAAAGCAGGCCTTGAAGAAACTCCGCCTCGCCCTGCCTTACCTGGGGGAGGAGCAGAAGCTGCTGGGGACGGGAAATTAAGAAGCCAGGTCGTCGGGCCGGGCAAGATTTTCAAAGGTGGTATATTTTTCCATAAAGGCAAGCTTGACCGTGCCTGTCGGGCCGTTTCGCTGCTTGCCGATGATGATTTCCGCAAGGCCCTTTTCCGGGTTGTCTTCCGACTTGTTATAAACTTCATCCCGATAAATAAAGGCAATGACGTCCGCATCCTGTTCGATGGCCCCGGATTCCCGGAGGTCCGCCATTTGGGGGCGGCGATCGGAGCGGTCTTCAACCTTGCGATTGAGCTGCGAGAGGGCCACAACCGGAACATGGAGTTCTTTGGCGAGGGCCTTGAGGGAGCGGCTGATTTCCGAGATTTCCTGTTCCCGGGATTCTCGGGAATTTCCGCTGCGCATCAGCTGCAGATAATCCAGCAGGATCAGTCCCAGACCGGACTCCGCCTTGAGCCGCCTTGATTTGGCCTTCATTTCCAGAACCGTGATCGCCGGGGTGTCGTCGATAAAGACGGGGGCGTCGGCAAGGCGTCCGGCGGCGTTGGCCAGCTTGGGCCAGTCCGTTTCGCCGAGAAAGCCCTTCCGTAGACGCTGGGAATCCACTTTGGCTTCGGAGGCGAGCATGCGGAGGGCCAGTTGTTCCTTGGACATTTCCAGGGAAAAGATGGCGACCGGGATGGCCGCATCCATGGCGACAAAGGAGGCGATGCTCAGGGCAAAGGCGGTTTTCCCCATGCTGGGCCGCCCGGCGATGATAATCAGATCCGAATTCTGTAGGCCCGAGGTCATGTCATCGATCCGCTCAAAACCCGTGGGAACCCCCGTGATGGAGGCTTTACGTTCGTAAAGCTGTTCAATGGTTTTGAAGCTCTCCTTGATGATATCCCGCATGGGCGAGAAGGCCGGCTTGATTTTGTGCTGGGAAATTTCAAAGATGGCCTGTTCGGCGGAATCCAGAACCTCTTCGACTTCGTTTGCCGAATCGTAACTCTTGTTCAGGATTTCCGTCGCGGTGCCGATCAGAGACCGGAGAACGGACTTTTCCTTAACAATTTTGGCGTAATAGGTAATGTTGGCCGAGGAGGGGACGTTATCAACGAGGGAGGCAAGATAGGCCATGCCTCCCACGTTATCCAACTGGTTTTTATCCTTGAGGATGCTGCTCAGGGTGATGAGATCGCAGGGTTCGTTCCGATCGTAAAGGTCGAGGATTGCGGAAAAGATCCGGCGATGGGCCTCGCTGTAGAAATCAGGAATTTTCAGGATTTCCAGCACGCTGTGCAGCGACTCGTTGTCCAGGAGAATTCCCCCCAGAATGGACTGCTCTGCTTCCCGATTCTGCGGGGGAATGCGATGGAGAGAAACGTCGATGTCGCTGGTTTTCATTGCTTGACCCTGTCCCTGCCGCGGCGCCTATGCCTGTTCCGGGATCACGTTGACCTTGATTTCAGCGGTAACACCGCCGCCCAGTTTGACGACGATGGGGAATTCGCCGATTGCCTTGATCGGTTCGTCAAGGACGAGGGCTTTCCGGTCGATCTTGATATCCTGGGCAAGCAGAGACTCTTCAATATCCTTTGCCGTAACGGATCCAAAAAGTTTATCCTGTTCCCCCACGCGGCGGGAAATCGTACAGGTAACGCCGGCAAGGCTCGCGGCCATGCCTTCATGGAGCTTTCTTTCTTTTTCCGCCTTGCGGATAATGTTCTGCTTGTTGTGTTCCAAAGCTTTGATATTCCGCACATTCGCCTCTGCGGCCATTCCCTTGGGAATCAAGAAGTTGCGGGCGAAACCATCGGCAACCTTTAGAATATCTCCTGCTTTTCCAAGCGTTTCGACATTTTCTTTCAAAATGACTTTCATGAAGCTAACCCTCCTGAATTAAAAAAACGGTTTTTACGGATGCTATCGATTCTCAAGCCGTGGAACCGTTCATCGTTTTGTTGAATTTTCTGAAGTCAAACCAGAGATCGAAGAGACCAAGGGCGATGACCAAAAGAACCAGAGCCTGCTGAAAAATGAGCAAGGCGTAAAATATGGACCTCAGGAGAATGGGAATGTTCCTTGTTCGAAAGAAATAACTGACAATCGCCAGTCCCTGAAGCAGATAAACAAAAAGACAGATAAGAAGAACATTCAGCCCGACATAGAAGGCTGTGTCGTTGGGGATCAACAGCGTCCCTCCGCTTCCGATCACTATCCATACCAGCTTTTCCGGTGCCTTCCATCTGGCGAGGTCGCCGAAATCGGGGAAATAAAGACTCTGGCGGTAAAAAATCGCCCTGGCGGCCAGCATGTTCAGCCAGATGCAAAGAGCGACACTGATCAGGCTTAGAGCAGGCAGTATGTTGATGAACAAACGGGCGATCTGTGGCGCATTGTCCCGGATCAGGCTGATCTGCTCGGCAGGAACGCCCATTTCCCCGTAGAGCTTTGCATTTTCCAGAATGGTCTGGACAAGGTAAGGCTCAGCGATCCACCAGGGTGCTTCGCCTGTTCTGAAGATCGAGTAGGCGATCAGGCTCAGGACCGGGATGCTCATGGCGGCAAGGGAAGCGAGGATCGCCTGTTCGATGGAGAACTTTCTTCTTAAAACCTCGGCAATCGAAACTCCCAGAAAACCGAGCAGACCAAAAAGCGGGGCGTATTCCCCGGCACCCATCGCCTTCAGGGCGGCCACGACGCCGGACAGAGTTCCCACAACCATAAGCAGGCCAAGCAGCCTGCCGAGTTTGGAATAATAAAAGATGATGGGCAGGGGTGCAAGAAAAAAGAGAAAGGAGCCGGAAAAGGGGAAGGCTGCCGCTAAAAGAAATACCAGTGACGATACGACAATGCCCACCAGAAAATCCCTGCCGATGATATCCTTCCTTTCTCCCTTTATATTTAACAAACCCGCCACCAAATTGCCATCCTGTGGAGAAAAACCAAAAACAAAGGGCATTTCCCCGAAGAGAAGAAATGCCCTTACATAAGGATTTCTATAATTACCGGCCTTCCGTGACGACGAAGGGCAGAAGGGCGATGGTCCTTGCCCGTTTGATGGCCTGGGTCAACTCCCTCTGATGCTTGGAGCAGCTTCCCGTAATCCGGCGAGGCATGATCTTGCCGCGCTCCGTGACATAATCGTGAAGGAGATCCGGTCGCTTGTAATCGATCTTGATTGTTGAATCCGAGCAGAATTTACAATATTTCCGACGGTGAAAAAACTTCTTCCGGGGTCCTGACGGCCTGGGGCGTCTTTCGTATGCTGCCATAAGATATGCCTCCTTTATTTCTCTTCTGCGGTAGCCGGTGATGCACTGCTCCCGGCGGATTCACCGGCTTCTGCCGACGGAGCGCTGCCTGATGTTTCGGATGTGGGTTCTGCCGAAGCTTCTGCCTTTTCTCCCACTTCCTCTTTTTTCGCCAGAGCGGCGATTTCCTTCATGATTTTTTCAGGCGATGTCTCCGGATCCGTCATGATCGTCATAAATTTCAGGACATTTTCATCGATCTTGAGATTTCGCTCCATTTCCGCCACCGCATCGCTCGTTGCGGCGAAGTCATAGAGCACATAAGTTCCCCGCGTCTGTTTCTTGATGTCATACGCCAGTTTCCTCACTCCCCAACGGTCCACCTTGACGACGGCGCCTTTCCGGTCGGTGATGATGGAACTGTACCGATCGATCAAACCCGTCAGATCATCTTCAGGAAGATTTGCCTGGGCGATGACGACTGTTTCATACCTTCTCAATGTTTTTCCTCCTTTCGGCTCTAAAACCCGGACATCGAAGCCCGGATAAGGAGACCTTCAACTAGAAATTTAAATAACACAGCCTTCTATATCATGATTTTTGATAAAGCAAGCAATTTGTCGACAATCGGAGGCGTTGATAGACTCGAGGACGCAAGAGCCTGTGCGTAAAATTCAAGAATCCGGAAATTTCTTCCTTCCGGCCTTGCGCTTCCGGGTCAATTCCGTGGGGGATTCAGGAAGACGCCGCATCCGGGGGCGGCACATGAAATATCCTCGTTGATTTGCAGGAAACGAAGGGATAGAATGGCGCCCGCGCTTTAAAGAAAGAACAAAGTTAAGGAGGAGTAATGAAAAGAATTATTTTTGGGATTTTGCTTTTGTCGTTGCTGACCGTCCTACCCTTTTCAGCGAAGGCTGATGTCGATGTGAACATCCATGTCGGCATTCCCCTGCCTCCGGCGATCGTATTTTCCGTGCCGCCGGTGACCGTCGTGATCCCGGGAACCTATGTCTATGCCGTGCCGGACGTTCCCCAGGACATCTTTTTCTACGGCGGCTGGTGGTGGCGTCCCTGGGAAGGGCGCTGGTATCGTTCACCCCACTATGACAGAGGCTGGGCTTATTATAAAGGCGTGCCTTCATTTTACGGACATGTCCCCCCGCGATGGCGGGAGAATTACCGGGATCGCCATTGGCAGGGGCATCCCTGGAATTCCCAGAGAGTGCCCGCCCAGCAGCTTCCATCGAACTGGCGGGGTTGGGAGAAGAACAAACACTGGGAAAAGCAGCAACATTGGGGCGTTCCGGCTATGAAGCCCAGGAAAGGAGCCCCGCCTCCGCCCCGTCGATCCGTCCAGCCCCCTTCCCAACCTGAACAACGGGAAATGCACGGGCCGCCGCATCAGCCGCAACCCCATGAAGGCAAAGGACTCCCCCCCGGCCAGCAGAAGGAAAAGCATGGAGAGGGCGAGGGGGATAACGGTCATGGCCATGGATATGGACATGACAAAAATCAGCAGTAAACCCGCTTTACCATCTTCAATGAAGTCAGAAGAGTATCACCAGAACAAAAAACTTCCATTTTCTGATGGGAACCAAGAAAGCGCCCGCCGTCCAGGCAAAAGCGGCGGGCGCTTTCAGTAAGCCCTCCTTCAAGGTCATCAAGGGTTATTTCTTCTTTAACAGGCGATAGGGATCCGCCCGCATGAGCCACTGGCTGTCGGGATACTCCGATTTCAGCCGATCGTAGATTTCAATCAGATTTGTCGCATCGTGGCCTTCAATATAACGCACAACACCTGACAGATAGATGGCCTCGGGTGCCTGACTGGAGCTGGGATAGGAAGTCAGAATCTGTTCAAAACAGGAGAGGGCCTTCGTCCGGTCCGGTTGATCGAAATAAGTCTTTCCCATGCCGAGCAGCAGGCAGGGGATCAATTCCTGCGGCCAGAAGAATCCCACATTCTTGTCGTGAACGACGCCTTCTCTATCCAGAATCAGGGTGGTTGGGGTCCATTTAACGAGGTGACGGGGAGCCAGCAGGGGATCGTCCGCTGGAACTCTGATCGGGATGAGATTCTTGTTGACAAACTCAATGACTGCAGCATCCGGGTACGCGACCGCGTCCATTTGCCTGCAGCCGATTCAATTCGGGTTGAAGAAATCAACCATGAGAAGTTTCTCTTCCGCACGGGCTTTCCTCAGCCCCTCTTCAAAAGATGTCATCCAGTTGATCGACATAATCATACCTCCTTTTTTTTCTCCATTTTTGCATCTTATGGTTTGTATAAGTTTTTTGACTGTTTGGATCTCTCAAAGTCTGACACAAAACCTTTAAACTTGATCGACTAAGGTTTGGTCAGCGAAAAAAGTTACTTTCTGGTTCTGCAAGACGGATGATTTATCATGTTTCAAATTTATGAATTCAAAAAGAGAATGTCAACAGAACGCTCCGTTCCTTTCATCGCACGAACATCGAGGAGCAACCTGTTGATGTTTTGGCTGTTCTGAAAGTCCCTTTCTGGCGTGGTGGAAAAGAAAAAGGGATAAAAATGAATCAAAAGGTAAATAAATGATGTGCGAGGCTTCCCGATTGCATAAACGTATCCGTAAAATCCGTAAAAATCGTCAAGGAGAATCATCGGTATGCTATCTTCCGAAGGCAGGGAAAACCATACTCTTGGTGTAGCAATGATCAGCCCGGATCTGAAGGTGCTGGCAATCAACAACCGGTTTCGGGAATGGTATCCTGAACTCGATATCGAGACGCAACCGCTTTGCTACCTGGCCTTTCGCTTCCATCAACGGGAGGAGGCCTGCCGGAACTGCCCCGTCGTCAAAACCCTGGAGGATGGGCAATCTCATGAAGCGAAGATGGAAGTTTGGGAGCCTGACGGAGTAAGGTCTTTGCATATCGTCTCAACACCGCTCATCTCCACCTCGGATGGCAAAATAACGGCAGTTATTGAGACCGTAGACGATAGGACCGAGCAGGGGCAAGCCGCGGAGATGCTGATCCAGGATGCGGAGAGGATGGAATCGCTGCTGACCCTGAACTCAATGTCCGATCAACCGATTTCGGACATCATCCCTTTTGCCGTTGAACAGAGCATCCGTCTTACACACAGCAGAATCGGCTACTTTGCAGTTCTCAATCATGAAGAGACGGAACTGACCATGAAATACTGGTCCCGCTCGGCCCATGCCGCCTGCAGGATGGGGGACAAACCCCTGGTCTACCAGATGGAAAAGACGGGCCTCTGGGGTGAAGCGGTCCGGCGCAGGAAAGCCGTCATCACCAACGATTACGCCGCGCCCAGTCCATACAAGAAGGGGACGCCGGAGGGACATGTTCCTCTTGTCCGGCATATGAACCTGCCGATCTTCAGTGGCGATCGCATCGTCGCTGTGGCCGGAGTCGGCAACAAGGCTACGGATTACGGCATAGGCGATCTCCGTCAGTTGAAGCTCCTGATGGATGGTTTGTGGCGTATCGTTGCCCGGAAGCAGACCGAAGATGCCCTCCTGGAAAGTGAAGCCAAGATGAAGGCCATCACGGATTCCGCTCAGGATGCCATCACGATGATGGACCATGAAGGGAAAATATCCTATTGGAATCCTGCGGCAGAGCGTATTTTCGGATACTCCCGGACGGAGGCGATCGGCCGGAATCTTCATGAATGCATTGCCCCGAAACGCTATCATGAGGCATATCGGTCCGCTTTTCGGGAATTTCAGCATACCGGTTGCGGATCTGTCGTAGGGAAAACCATGGAATTGCTGGCTTGCAGAAAAAGCGGCCAGGAGATTGCCGTGGCGCTTGCGCTTTCTTCCGTCCGGATCAAGGACCAATGGCATGCCGTGGGCATTCTGCGGGATATAACCGATCATAAAATGGCTGAGGAAACCCTGCGCAGTACAATGGAGGAATTGGCGCAGGTAAACAATGAGCTTGAAAAGGCGATCAGCTGGGCAAACGAGATGGCCTTTGAATCCCAGACGGCAAATATCGCCAAGAGCCAGTTTCTGGCCAACATGAGCCACGAAATCCGCACCCCCATGAATGGCGTCATCGGGATGACCGGCTTGCTCATCGATACTGATCTCTCAGATGAACAGCGCCTTTACTGCCAGACCATCCAGTCCAGCGGAGAGGCTTTGCTCGGCATCATTAACGACATCCTTGATTTTTCAAAAATTGAGGCGGGGAAAATCGAACTGGAGGAACTGGACTTCGACATCCGGAATACCGTGGAAGATTCTGCGGCACTCCTCGCCACACGTGCCCATGAAAAACATGTTGAGTTTACCTGCCGTATCGAACCCTCTCTGCACACTTACCTGCGGGGTGATCCCGGACGTCTGCGCCAGATCCTGATCAACCTGGGAAGTAACGCCATCAAGTTCACCGCACAAGGGGAAGTGGCTTTTGATGTGGCTCCGGTGGAGGAGGTTGGCGACCGGATCAAGGTACGCTTCGAGGTGAGAGATACGGGCATCGGCATTCCCAGGAAAAAAATCGGTCTTCTGTTCAATGCCTTTCAGCAGGTGGACGCCTCGACGACGCGCCGGTACGGAGGAACAGGCCTCGGCCTGGTCATTTCGAAGCGGCTGGCGGAATTGATGGGGGGTGAAATTGGTGTGGAGAGCGTTGAAGGGCAGGGGACAACCTTCTGGTTTACCGCCGTCTTCACCAGGCAGCCGCCGCACAAGGGCGGCGAAGTGTCACCCATTCGGGCCGATGTCCGCGGGGTGCGCATTCTAGCGGTAGACGACAATGCCACGAACCGGATCATTCTCTCCGAACAGCTGGCCTCGTGGGGAATGCGGCATACCGAGGTAAACAATGCACCGGATGCGCTGTCCATGCTTCGTGAAGCCTGCAAGAAAGGCGATCCCTACCGGATTGTCGTGACAGACATGCAGATGCCCGGCATGGATGGGGAGTCCCTGGGGAAGGCGATAAAGGCAGATCAACTGTTGAATGACACACTCCTGATCATGATGACCTCCATGGGCAAGCGGGGTGACGCTCGACGACTGCAGGCCGTCGGATTTTCCGCCTATCTCACCAAGCCGGTCAAGCAATCCCAGCTGTTCGACTGCCTGACAACCGTTCTGGGCAGAAGTTCCCAGCCGGTCATGACGGGGGAGGTTGAACTGGTAACCCGGCATACGCTTAATGAGGCGCAACGGAGAAAGGCGCGCATCCTCCTGGTGGAAGACAATCTGACCAATCAGAAGGTGGCCATGCACATTTTGGAAAAACTGGGTTTCTGTGCCGATATTGCGGGCGATGGACGGGAAGCCATCGAAGCCTTGAAAAAAACGCCCTATGATATCGTCTTCATGGACGTTCAGATGCCGGTTATGGACGGGTTTGCCGCAACACGAGCGATTCGCGAAGGCCGGAGCAAGGTCCTCAATCCGGAAATTCCGATTGTCGCCATGACCGCCCATGCCATGAAGGGAGACCGTGAACGCTGCATCGGGATGGGTATGAGTGATTATATTCCCAAACCCATAACGCCCAAAGGGCTGGCCGAGGTGCTGGATAAGTGGTTGTCTCACGCCCCGGAATCTCAGGCGGCGGTTTCTGTCCCTTCGACGGAAGAGGAATCGAGGAAAGGTCCCGTCGTTTTCGATCTTAAAACCCTTCTGGACCGTTTGCTGGGAGACGAGGATCTGGTCAAGGAAATCTGTAAAGGCTATCTGGAAGAAATGCCGGAACAGATCCTGATGTTGAGACAATCCATCGACCGGAATGACGGCCCTTTGGTTGAGAGGATGTCCCATACCATGAAGGGAGCGGCGGCCAATGTGGGGGCCATGGCACTCAGTGCTGCAGCCTTGGCGATGGAAAAAGCCGCCAGGGATGACCGGTGGGATGAACTGCTCCCCCTTATGTCCGAGATGGAACGACAGTTCGACATTTTGAAAAATCGCATGGAGGAAAAACTCTTATGAAGGTACTGATTGCTGAAGATGATTCTACCTCACGTCGAATACTGGCGGCCATCATGAAAAAATGGGGTTATGACCCGGTCGTCACGGAAGATGGACAGGCTGCCTGGGATGTTCTGCAGCAACCGGATGCGCCCAAACTTCTTCTCCTTGACTGGAACATGCCGAAAATGGAAGGTCCGGAAATCTGTCGTCGTCTCAAAGAGCAGAGCGCATCAAATCCCCCCTATGTCATCTTACTGACCGGTCGGGATAATAAGGGCGATATTGTCCTGGGATTGGATGCCGGCGCCAACGACTATATGGTCAAACCGTACGATCCTGAAGAATTGCAGGCGCGCATCCGGGTGGGGAAACGCATGCTTGAGTTGCAGGCCAGTCTTGTGGAGGCCCACGCGGCCCTGAGGCAACTGGCGATGCACGACCCATTGACGGGTGTTTTAAACCGCCGGGCCATTCTTGAAAGGCTCGCGGATGAGCTCGAAAGGGCAAAGAGGGAAAAGGGAGGGTTGAGCATCGGAATGTTTGACCTCGATCTCTTCAAGAAAATCAACGACACCCATGGCCATCAGATGGGAGACCAGGTGCTCGTTTCCTTTGCCCGTTGCATTGAAGGAAAGATACGCAAGTACGACTGCCTGGGCAGGTATGGCGGCGAAGAATTCCTTTTGATTTCCACTGTACCAGGGAATCCGACCGAAGGGAAACTCTATGAACGGCTCTGTGAGCAGGTCGCCGCCATGGAGATCGCAGGGGAATCAGGGCCTGTTTCCGTGACGGTCAGCATCGGCGTGGCAGCGGTAAAAAAGGATAGTACCGTTGACAGCCTTCTCGCTTCAGCGGATGCGGCCCTTTACCGGGCAAAAGCCGGGGGACGGAATCGTGTGGTTTATGCCGATGAATGCCTGAGCCGTGACATCGGCGAGAGCAGGCCGGACTTGCAATACATGCCAGCCGGGTCCAGGCAGGCATGTATTGCAGAAGTCGCAGAGGCGTGATTTCAAGGCATATCTAGGAACTTTTCAGTTCTGACGTGCAGTTCGGGCAGCGGGTAGCCTTGATGGCGATGGAAGAGAGGCAGTGGGGACACTCTTTGGTCGTGGGTGCTGCCTCCGCCGCTGGTTTCTCCATCCTTCTACGGATTTCGTTCATGTTTCGGATGACGAGAAAGAGGGCAAAGGCCACGATGAGAAAATTTACGATCGTATTGATGAAAAGTCCATAATTGATGGTGACGGCCCCGGCTTTATGCGCATCCGCCAGGGTTGCAAAGGGACCCGGCGTTGCGCCTTCTTTTACGATGAGAAACAGGTTGGTAAAGTCTGCCGACCCAAGAATCAGGCCCAGTGGAGGCATGAGCAGGTCATCAACCAGGGATTTTATGATGGCGCCGAAAGCGACACCCAGAATAATACCTACCGCCATGTCCACGACGTTGCCCTTTAATGCAAACTCCTTGAATTCTTTAAACATTGCTCATCCCTCCCGTAAGTTGAGTCTTTAAGTAAATCATGTCTGTCTAATAATATCCTGAATAAAAACAATTCTGTCTGTAAAAACTCGAAAATTTGGAGCTAAAGATACAGGTCCTTCTCCGTCCTGATGGTCGAAATTTTCCCGCGGAAAACCCGGTACACCCAGGACTGGTAAAGGATGACAAGGGGAACAAAAATGGCGGCCACGCCGGTCATGAGCTTCAGGGTGTAAAGGCCCGAAGCGGCATTGAAAATCGTGACACTGAAGGCCGGATCGATGCGCGAGGGGAGCAGATTGGGATAGAGACCGGCAAACCCGGTGGCGATCAAGAGGAGGATATGCAGTCCGGAGGCAAGAAAGGCCTTGAAATAGGAGGATTTCTGAAGGTAAAAACTCAATGCGAAAAGGGCCAGGAAGGCCAGGATTGGAAAAACCAGCAGGACCCCGTTCGAGAAATAATTGACGAAGAGACGGGTCTTGAACCCGGACCCGATGATGAACAGTACGACCGTGGCGGCAAGGGGCAGCCAGAAACGCCGGGCCAGATCGGCTGCCCGTGCGGAAAGATCTCCCTCTGTTTTGAAGGCGATCCACAGAGCGCCGTGCACCACGAAAAGCACGCAGAACAGCAGTCCGACCAGCAAAGCGTAGGGATTGAGTAGTTCCGTAAGCGGTCCGCTGAAACCCCGGTGGTCCATGGGGAGTCCCTGGAAGATATTGCCGTAAAAAACGCCGAAGAGTAGGGCCGGAACGGCGCTTCCCACAAAAATCGTTGCATCCCAGATAGCCTGCCAGCCTGGAGATTCGAGTTTTTCACGGAATTCAAGAGCGACGCCCCGGACAATCAGGGCAAAAAGAACCAGAAGGAGAGGAACGTAAAAGGAGCTGAACGTGGCGGCATAGGCCGCCGGAAATGCCGCAAAGGTAGCCCCGCCTGCCGTGACCAGCCAGACTTCGTTGCCGTTCCAGAGTGGGCCGAAACTTTCCAGGAGGGCCTGTTTCTCCTCTTCTGTTTTGCCGAGACTGAAGAGCAGCATGCCCGCCCCCAGATCAAAACCATCCGTTGCAAAATAGACGGCCCAGAGAACTCCCAGCAGAACAAACCATAGAAGCGGATAATCCATGACGTCAAACCTCCGGTTTTGCTGTCGAAAGGGTCGGATTCGCCGCGGAAATTTCGGGTTCCGGTCCCTTGCGGGCATGGTGAATCAGCAGATAGAGCCATACGAGTCCCAGGAGGGAATAGAGGAGTAAAAAGCCGATAAGAGAAAACATCACCTGGCCGGCGGCGATGTTGGGGGACACGGCATCTTTTGTCCGCAGCAGGCCGTAAACGATCCAGGGCTGCCGTCCCACCTCCGCCACGATCCATCCGGCCTGACTGGCCAGATAGGGAAGGGGAATGCAAAACAGCATCAGCCGGAGAAAGCGGGGAAATGATTCCAGGTGGTTCCGGACGCTGAGGTAAAGGGCCGCGGCGGTCAGGAGGATAAAGAGGCCCCCCACGGCAACCATGAAACGGAAACTGAAAAAGACTTCACCGACCGGCGGACGGTCCTCCTTCGGGAAGTCCTTCAGCCCCTTGACTTCCGCGTGAATATCCCGATAGGCGAGAAAGCTGACCATGTAGGGAATGCCGATGGCCTCGATGCGATTGCGTTCATTTTTTTGATCCGGGATGATGAGGAGGTAAAAGGGGACGGAGCTTTGCGTGTCCCAGAGGGCTTCCATGGCGGCGAGTTTTACCGGTTGCACACGGCCCACTTCTGCCCCGTGAAAATCGCCGATGCCGACCACTGCCAGGGAACTTGCCAGGCCGAAAATGGCCGCCATGCGGAAAGAGGCCTTGAAGAAGGGAACCTCACGCCCTTTCAGGAGATGCCAGGCGGAAATTCCCAGAACGAAAAAGGCGGCGGTGACATACCCGGCGGTGATTGTATGGAGGAACTTGAGCCAGCCGTAAGGGCTGGTGAAGAGGGCTATAAAATCAACCATCTCCGCCCGCGAATTGCGAAGAACGAATCCGACGGGGAACTGCATCCAGCCGTTGGCCAGGAGTATCCACAGGGCGGACAGGTTGGTTCCCAGGGCGACCATCCACATGGCGAAGGCGTGCAGCCGGGGAGAGAGGCGATTCCAGCCGAAAATCCAGAGGCCGATGAAGACGGATTCGAGGAAGAAGGCGGCCGTGGCTTCGATGGCCAGGGGGGAGCCGAAGATATCCCCCACAAAACGGGAATAGGCGGCCCAGTTCATGCCGAACTGAAATTCCAGGGTCAGGCCGGTGACAAGCCCGAGGGCGAAATTAATGAGGAAAAGCCTGCCCCAGAAGCGCGTCATGCGCAGGTAGAGAGGATTTCCGGAGATAACATACCGGCTTTCCATGAAGGCAACGAGGAGGGAAAGACCCAGGGTCAGGGGAACAAAGATGAAATGAAAACCCGCCGTCATGGCGAACTGCAACCGACTGAGCGACAGAACATCCATAGAGGCTTCTCCTCGAGCATTGGAAAGGGACGTGCCGATCTTTACATCTCAAAATGCCAATATTCAATGATCGCGTACAATATCGCAGGAAAAGCTCAGGAAATCAACTGGAATTAACGGTCTGCGGGGAGTATCGTTGCGCTTCCCCTGCAGAAGCCGCGATTCCGCTAAAGGGGGGAGAGATGGAAGAAGTGAAAGTCGAATGCCGCAAGAAAGAAAAGGGTGATTCCCAAGGCGGCCAGGCAGTGAAGCGAAAAGGTCCGGAGAAAGCCTTTTTTCTGCTTCGCGACATTTCTGAGCAGCAGCAATGTCCAGAAAAAGCCGCACCAGAGAATCAGGGCCATCAGGAACCGTATGGTGTCCGGATGAGCCTGCCACTGCAGAAGCTGTAGTTGATCCAGTCCCAGATGCGTCCCGGCGAGGTCCATCAGAGGAGCCCACAGCGTCAGCAGGTAGTAGAGGTGATAGGAAAGAAAGGCCATGAAGACGATGGGCAGGTAAGCCTGGCCGTATCTTGCCAGGTGTCCCCTCAGCGTATCGCCGTCTGCCAGCCTCCCCAGCGACGAAAGCAGGATCAGGGCCAAAAGGAAGCCGGAGACATAGAATACAAAGAGAAGGGTCATTCCGACGGCATGGTTTAAGCTCACAGATTTGGCCCCCTCCCAGCCGAGCAATTCGCAGGCCAGGGCCCCCAGCATGGCGAAGGTGAAGAAGCTCAGGTCCGTCCTGCCCCGCGTCTCCCATATTTCCCCACCCGGTACCCGCAGATTGATGTTCAGGGAACGGTGCGGACAGTTTTTTACGCAGGTTCCGCACAGTCTGCAGAAAAAGTTCGAGTCGACGGAAGGGGAAAGGAGGAAAAGGGGACATCCCTTCCGCCCGGCTGTTCCCGTGTAGCACGGATGATCGGTGCAGCGCGCGGCGCAGACGTTCTTGTCCGCCCGCATTTCAAGGGGTGAAAGGCGGGAGAAAAGCCCGATGATGCCGCCGAGACCGCAGAAATAAGCGCACCAACCCTGCCTCTCGTAAAAACAGGCGAAGAACAGGGAAAAGCACGTCATTCCGACGAGAAGCCACCCTAGCCGGGCCGGGATATAGCGCATCTGGAAGGTCATCTCGGCCCACATGACCAGAAGCGCCACCCCCATGATTATCCAGTTGGAGTATCGCCGGAGGACCTGCGGCAGCGCTCGCTGCGGCTCTTTCCTGATCAGAAGCTTGAGGCCCTCGGCGAGGCTTCCCATCGGACAGATCGTGCACCAGAAACGCGCCCAGAAGAAAGAGCCGATCACCAGCATCGGCCAGCCCAGTGCCCAGCTGAAAACCGCTCCCAGGTTGGAAGAGGGGATCGAAGGCCCAAAGATCAAAGCGGCAACCAGAGCCAGAAAAAGGGGGACGACGGCCGCCTGAAGAACGGAGGGAAACCAGGGCGAGCGGAAAAGCTTGAAGATGGCGTCAAAGCGAAGGATGTCCACCCTCCCTCTCGCCTTCACCTTCCGGAAATCGAGAAAGATGTCTTCTGCCTCGAGAAGAGGGCCTTGCGCCAGGACCAGGCCGCGTTTGATCGTTTCGGCAAGTTCGGCGTCGTTTCCGGGCCAGTTGTGGTCCAGGAGCACCTTGAGCGTCCGGTCGCTGATCGAGGTGCTCCCTTTTTCGAGCTTGCGGGAGTACTTCTCCAGATAGAACTGGGCGTGGTCGGGAATGTCCGTTTTTCGCTCCCGAAGAGGGGGGATATGGAAGGACCTTTTCTCGAAATACGCCGCCAGTTCAGGGATCAGCCTCGATTGTCTTCCGAGATCCTTCGGGCTGTGGCGCGAAGCGAAGATGATCCTGGGGCCATGTTCCCCCGGTTCGAATCCGGCCCTGTCGGGGGATTGCTGGTCCTGAATGTGCCGCCAGAGCCTGGTTTGCGTCTCCGGATCGAGGCGCTCCACGCCGAGAAGGAAGATCGTTCCACCCCGTCCCAGTTCCAGCATGCCGGCCTTGCGCCTGCCTGCCTCTTCCCACCCGAAAAGGACCTGCATCGGGGTCAGGGGTTCTTTCCTTCCGCCCAGATAGAGGTTTTCCTCGCGGTAGAAGTTGACGATCAGATAGACGGAGCGGAAGTGCTCGGAGAGGTGAAAGATCTTGCGGCCGAACTGTGTCTTGAACACGCCGCTTTCCCCCCAGAGCAGGAGCGATTCACCCGATTGGGCGAGGGCCTTGATCTCTTTTTCGCTGCGACGGTAGAATTTCGTCCGTTCGAAATTCGGGTGAAGAAGATCGGTCTCCCTGTAGACCCGGCCGACCACCTCCAGAAGCTGGGCGTAATTATCTTCCGTGCGGGCTAGCCGTCGGTCTATCTTGATCATCCCTTTGGCGAGAAGTCGAGAAAGATTGAGGGCCAAACACGGCTCGCGGGTCATCATTTTCTCCAGAAACGTCATCGGAAAAAACGCGGTCTGCGAGTCTTCGTCGGCAACATAGACGTTCGAGGAGGGGCTCATCTCCCCAAGGGCGATTCGCGCTCCGAAAATCTCCCCGGCCTTGAAGGTGTCAAATTCGATTTCGGTGCCGTCTTCACGGTGTGAAACCAGCCGGACTCTGCCACTGATAAGAAGATAAATTCCATTCCCGATTTCCTCAGGGAAGGAAATGGCCTCGTTCGCCAAAAAATGACGGTATAGAGCTGCGGTGGAAATTTCGGCCAGGGAATTTGGGGCTAAATCGCGAAAAAGTTCTATGTTCTGAAGTCGTTCCATTCAGTCCACCCGTCCACGCCAGCCGCTGATCGTGTCGCGGCTTTGCGATTTCCGCAGCATACCGGCAAAGGTGCTTCCGAGTCTTCGGGCATCCTCGATCTGTTCCGGCGAGTGACCGTATCTCGGGTAGCGTTTCCCAATCACGGGCATCTTCTGGGGCTGTTTCCCGATCAGAGACAGAAACACCCCGATCGAGCGCCACGGCTCTTTGACCGGATGGGTGAAGATCAGGGGACTCAAGGGTTTTCCGCCCATGGCGAGGATCGCCCTATTGAGCGCCCGGTAATGGAGCTTCCAGTAGCCCCGGCAGGAGATGAGCGGAAGGGTCTTCCTGCCCGACAATACGCTGCGCCCCTCCCGGTCGAGCCAGGCCAGCACCGGCCCGCTGGGGCTGTAAGACCAGGTCGGGCCGCCGATCAGCACCGCGTCGAAGTCCTCATCCAGCGCCGTATGTTCCGCAACCTTGTCCCGGACTCGAAAGCAGGTCCGGAACATCATCCACAGGGTTGACAGAAGGGATGGAAAGGGAAACGTCATATTTTTCAGCGGATGGAGCCTGACCATCACAACCTCGCCGCCTTCCTGGGAAAAACCCTCCGTCAGCGCTTGAACCAATTTCCGGGTCTGTCCGCTGAAGGAATAGTAAACACAAAGTATTTTAAGGGTTTTTGGCATAGTAGGAAGAACGGCCCCTTCTGTCAATGAGAACTTGAATTCCCCATTCCGTCACCGGCCTGAAAAGAGTTCGCTTCTCAGGCCTTTAACCCAGAAGCAGCGAAACGGATTGGCGGGCCAGGGAAATAAACCTTTCCGGGAAGATTCCCAGAACAAGCGTCGCCGTGGCTGCGAGAGTCGTTGCCAGAAGCGACGTCCCGACGAATTCGATCCGCGGCATAGCCGTGGATGGCTCCTTCATGTAGATCATGACGGTAACGCGCAAATAGTAGTATACGGAAACGACGCTGTTGAGCAGGCCGATGATTGCCAGACCGAGAAAACCGCCTTTGACCGCAGAGGCGAAGAGATAGAATTTTCCCATGAAGCCGGCGGTGGGCGGGATCCCGGCCAGAGAAAACATGAAGATTGCCATGGTAGCCCCCAATATCGGGTAGCGATAACCCATCCCGGCATAATCGCGGATGTTCAGATTGTCTTCCGCGCGCCTTCCATAGAGAAGGACAACCAGAAAGGCGCCAAGGTTCATGAAGGTATAAGCCAGCAGGTAATAGAGGATGCTGGAGCTTCCCATGTCGCTGGCGACGTTCCGGGCCGCCACCATGCCGACGATCAGGTAACCGGCATGGGCAATGCTTGAATAGGCCAGCATCCGCTTGATGTTTTCCTGCGCGAGCGCCGCCAGATTGCCCAGCGTCATCGTCGCAATCGCCAGCATCGAGAGAATGGGCGTCCACTCCGCCTGCAGGGACGGCAGGGCGGACAGAAAGACCCGCAGAAAGGCAGCAAAGGCCGCAGCCTTAACGCCGACGGACATGAAGGCCGTCACGATCGTAGGGGCTCCTTCATAAACATCGGGCGTCCACATATGAAAAGGAACCGCGGCGATCTTGAATCCAAATCCCGCGATCAGGAGTGCCATGCCGAAGAGGAGCATCGGAGGGGGGGCGCCGGTCGTCCCGCTGAGATACTGGTGGATCGCCGCCAGATTGGTGGAGCCGGTCGACCCGAAGATCAGGGCGATCCCGTAAAGGAGGAACCCGGTGGAAAAGGCTCCAAGCAGCATGTACTTGATGGCCGCCTCGTTTCCCTTCAGGTCCTTCTTGATAAAGCCGGCAAGGACATACGTAGCGATGGAGAGAGTCTCCAGGCCGAGAAAGAGGGTCATCAAATCCGTCCCGGCAGCCATGAACATCATGCCCACACAGGCAAAGAGGAGTTGAGCGTAATACTCCCCATTTTCAATGTTCTCGCTATTTTCCTTATATTTAGCCAGGTAGCTGATGGACGCCAGAATGGTCAGGCCGGTGCCGATCAGGAAAATCATGTTGAAGAAAAGCCCATAATTGTCCAGCGCCAGCATGTTGCTGAAAGCCAGTTCCGACTTTCCCCACAGGGCGACGGATGTGACCAGGCCGAGGAATACCCCTGCCAGGCTGATTCCCGCAACAGCCCCTCCGGGTAATCCGGGGAAGAACGCCCCCAGCAGAAGCACGGCCAGTCCGGTAAGAAAGAGGACCAGTTCCGGGGCAATGCTGACCCAATTGATAACGGGAAGATTGATATCCATTTTTTCCTCCAAGAAAATTTCCAGCTTAATTTCTTTACATTTTTGCGGCAGGGCCGCCGGATGGCTGGGCTTTCATTATTTCCGGCGAGCCGATCTCCCTCTGGGCCACCTGATGCCCATAGAGTCTTTCTTTACTGACGACATACTCATACTTCTTTTCGATCCGTTGCAGGAGCGAATTTACCGATGTTTCCGTCGTGCGCAGAAAGGGAGAGGGATATAAGCCGATCCAGAAAATGAGGAAGAGCACCGGTAGCAGCACCGTCCATTCCCTTCGGGAGAGATCCTTCAGGACGGCATTTGCCGGGTTGGTCACTTGGCCATACATGACCCGCTGGAACATCCGGAGCATGTACACGGCTGCGAAAATCACACCAGACGCCCCGAGGATTGAAAAGAATTTATAGTTCATGAAGGTCCCCTGCAGGATCAGGAATTCCCCGACAAAACCGTTGAGGCCGGGCAGGCCGATGGATGACAGGGTGACGATCAGAAAAAGGGTGGCAAAGGCCGGCATGACCTTGGCAAGGCCGCCGAACTCCTCGATGAGCCGGGTATGCCGCCGCTCATAAATCATCCCCACGATGAGAAAGAGCGCGCCGGTGGAAAGACCGTGGTTGATCATCTGCAGGATGGCGCCTTTCATGGCAATGGCGTTGAAGGCGAAGATGCCGAGCATGACAAAGCCCAGATGGCTTACACTGGAGAAGGCGATCAGCCGCTTCAGATCCTTCTGGACGATGCAGACCCAGGCGCCGTAGATAATTCCGATCAGGCCCAGGGTCAGGAAAAGCCAGGTGCCATAATCCAGGGCCGCGTTGGGGAAAAGGGGCAGACAGAAGCGCAGGAATCCATAGGCCCCCATCTTCAGAAGGACTGCCGCCAGCAGGACGCTTCCCACGGTAGGCGCCTCCGTGTGGGCGTCGGGAAGCCAGGTATGAAAGGGGAAGACCGGCACCTTGATGGCGAAGGCCAGGGAAAAGGCCAGGAAAAGCCAGAGCTGCGCAGAACGGGGCAGAACCGCGTTGTAAAGTTCCAGGAGATTGAAGGTGTAGATTCCCGTGTCCGCATGATACTGGAAAACCAGGTAAAGAATGGCTACCAGCATGAGGACGCTCCCCAGCATGGTGTAGATGAAGAACTTGACGGCGGCGTAGACCCGACGGGCGGGATTGCCCCAGATGCCGATGAGCAGGTACATGGGAATCAGCATGACTTCCCAGAAGACATAGAAGAGAAAGAGGTCCATGGAGAGAAACACGCCGATCATGCCGGTTTCGAGGAAGAGCAGGCAGATCAGAAACTCCCGAACCGATTTCTGGATGTCTTCCCAGCACGCCAGGACGCAGATCGGGGTAAAGAAGGTGGTGAGCAGCACGAGCAGCAGGGTCAGGCCATCGATGCCGAGGAAGTAAGAGATGCCGTAGTCGGGAATCCAGGGGTACTTTTCCACAGACTGCATTCCGGCCGCCGCAAGGTCAAAATCCTTCAACAGCAAGAGCGATATCAGAAAGTTTGCCAGGGTGATGGCCAGGGTCAGCGTCTTCATCGCCTTTCCCTGCTCCTTCTTCATGAAGAGGAGAATCGCCACCCCAAAAAGGGGTAGAAAAGTCAGGATGGTCAGTAGGTAAGGCATGTTTACGGCTCCTTCCAAAAAAACATCTCAACAGGCGAGATAGGATACGATCAATGCCAGGCCGATCAGTATCGCCAGGGCGTAGTTCTGCGCATAGCCGGTCTGCAGGTGTCGAATCCCCTTGCCGCAGTACTTGACGAAAATCGCCACGCCATTGACCGTCCCGTCGATCACCTTCTCGTCCACGACTCTCCACAGGAGCCTTCCGGACACCCACAGGATCGGCCGGATAAAGAGAAGATCGTAGAGCTCATCGATCCGGTACTTATCGCAAACCAACCGGTACAGCGGAGCCATCCCGCCGGATGTCAGGCGGGCCGGCGTAGCGGGGCTTTTCAGGTAAAACCGGTACGCGATCCCGATGCCGGCCAGGGCCACCAGCACGGAAAGGGCTGCCATCAGAAGCTCGAAACGGAGAGAAGAATGGGTGACGTGGGCGGGTATGCCTCCGGAGAGCTGCGCCGCGACTTCCTGCCCTTTCATCACCGGTTCCAGCCATTGGGGAAAGAGGTTCAGGCTTTCGATCCAGGGGATCCCGATCCAGCCGCCGACGACCGACAGGATCGCCAAGCCCCAGAGGGGAAGGGTCATAACCGGGGGAGACTCGTGGAGGTGTCGCGTGACAGAAGGCTCCACCCGGCTATGACCGTAGAACGTCATAAAGACGGCCCGGAACATGTAAAAGGCCGTGATCAGCGCGGCCGCAAGGCCGATGGCCCAGAGCGCGACACCGCTTGATTCCCAGATCGTACTTCCCCCGCTGAAGGCCTTATAGAGGATCTCATCCTTGCTGAAGAAACCGGCCAGGGGAGGAATGCCGGCGATCGCCAGGGTCGCGATCAGAAAGGTCCGATAGGTATGGGGGAGATGCCGGCGCAGATCGCCCATCTTCCGCATATCCAGTTCCCCCGCCAGGGCGTGCATGACACTGCCGGCGCCCAGGAAAAGGAGGGCCTTGAAGAAGGCGTGGGTCATCAGATGAAAGACGGCGACGGAAAAGGCCCCCACCCCGCAGGCGAGGAACATGTATCCCAGCTGGCTCACCGTGGAGTAGGCCAGGACCCGCTTGAGGTCAAACTGGGTCATGCCGATCGTGGCGGCGAAGATGGCCGTCAGGGCGCCGACAATTCCCACGATCAGGAGGGACAGGGGCGCCATCAGAAAGAGGAGATTCAGGCGGGCCACCATGTAGACGCCGGCCGTGACCATGGTGGCGGCATGGATGAGGGCGCTCACCGGCGTGGGGCCTTCCATGGCGTCGGGAAGCCAGGTATAGAGGGGAATCTGAGCCGATTTCCCCGTTGCGCCCAGGAAGAGGGCGAGGGTGATCAGGGTGACCTCCAGGCCGCCGTAGGCGAACACGGCCGGGGCCTTGGCCAGAACCGTCTGAAAGGAAAGGGAGCCCATATAGAAGAAGAGGGCGAAGATTCCCAGCAGAAAGCCGAAATCCCCGATCCGGTTCATCACAAAGGCCTTCTTCCCCGCATCCGCCGCGGATTTCTTCTCGTACCAGAAACCGATGAGGAGGTAGGAGCAAAGCCCCACACCTTCCCAGCCCACGAACATCAGCAGGAGGTTGTTGGCGGAAACGAGAATCAGCATGAAGAAGACAAAGAGGTTCAGCTCGGTGAAATAACGTCGGTAACCGGGATCATCGTGCATATAGCCGATGGAGTAAATGTGGATCAGCAGGCTGACCCAGCCCACCACCAGCAGCATGACCAGGGAAAGGGGATCAACCAGAAAGCCGATATCGACCTGAAAGGACCCGGTCGCGATCCAGGGATAGCAAACGATGTCCGGCAGAATCCGCCCTTCGGGGGCGAGGGCCAGGACTTCGAAAAAAATCAGGGAAGAGAGGATCGCCGACAATCCAACGGCCAGGCTGGCAATCGGCCCTACGGCCTTCTTCGGCACCCAGCGTCTGAGAAGGCCGTTGATCAGCACCCCCAGCAGGGGGAATATCGGGATCAGCCATACGTACTTATGCATCGGGTATTACTCCTTCATCAATCGGACTTCGTCGATGTTGGTCGTTCCGAGATTGCGGAAGAGCAGCATGATGATCGCCAGTCCTACCGCCACTTCAGCGGCGGATACCGTCATGACGAAAAAGACGCACACCTGGCCATGAAGGGTCTCCAGATAACGGGACAGCGTGACGAAGGTCAGATTGACCGCGCTGAGCATCAGCTCGATCGACATGAAAATAACCAGGACATTCCGCCGGATCAGCACCCCGAGAACTCCCACCCCGAAAATCAGGGCGCCCAGCACCAGATAACAACTCATGGGAAGCATCGCTTGACCCCCTCCGTTCTTTTAGCGTTCATGGCTTTCAATTCCTTCTCCTGCAGGCGTGCTGTTTTTTCTGTGCCGCGCCAGATAAACCACCCCGACGATGGCAACCAGGAGCAGAACGGAGGTGATTTCGAAGGGCAGCACATACTTCGTGAAGAGCAGGGAGGCGACATCCACCGTATTGCGCGCCTTCTCCGCCATCTGCGGGGAATAGTTTCCCCGGGCGCCAAACTGGGGAGCGTCATAGAGCAGCGGCGTGGAGATCCCCAACCCGATCAGCGGCGCCAGAAAGGCCACGAGGAGAAATCCGTAGAACTTCTGTCTCCGATGGCCTTTCCATGCCTCGACCTTTTCCTTTTCCGGATTGATCAGCATGATCACCAGAAGGAAAAGGACCATGACGGCGCCGGCATTGACCAGGACCTGGACCAGGGCGATAAATTCCGCGCCCAGCACCAGATAGAGGCCGGCCATGGCCAGAAAGGTCAGAATCAGAAAGAGGGCCGAATAGAGGGGGTTCCGCTGGAATACCACCAATATTCCGGAGATCAGGGCCAGACCGCCGAGAATTACAAACAGGAACAGTTCCATCACATGGTCTCCTCTTTTTCCTGGCGCAGAAGATCTTCCTTCGTGAACAACAGCTTTTCCCTGTCCTCCGTCGCCAGTTCATAGGCATGGCCCAGGCGGATGGCGTGCTTCGGGCAGCATTCCGCGCAGAAGCCGCAGAAGATGCAGCGTCCCAGATCCACTTCAAAGATCACCGGATACCGGCTGTTGTCCTCCCGCTTCCCCCCTTCAACGCGAATCGCCTGCGCCGGGCATCCCTTGGCGCAGATTCCGCAGGCCACGCAGAGTTCCCGTCCGTCTTCTCCCGTTGGAAGATAGGGGCAGCCCCGCCATCTCTCGTACATGACTCTCTTCTCCTCGGGATACCGGAGGGTTATCCGCGGTCGGAAGAGGGTTTTGAAGGTGAGGGCCATTCCCTTTGCCAGTGCTTTGATCATTGTCTTTCCCGTATCTAAAATGTTTAAAGGTCTCCAAAGAGTTTCATGACCAGGGGCGTCAGCAGGATATTTCCCAGGGCCGCCGGCAGCAGGACCTTCCATCCCAGCTTCATCAGCAGGTCGTAGCGGAAACGGGGCAAGGTGGCCCGGACCCATATGAAGAGAAATACCACGGCAAAGGTCTTGGCACAGAAATAGACCGTGGGCAGGACATACTTCCATCCGGGCAGATCGATAAAGGGCCCCTGCCACCCGCCGAGAAAGAAGGTCGTCACCAGGGCGCTGGCCGCCAGGACGTGTCCGTATTCCGCCAGGTAGAAGAGGGCGAACTTCATGGAGCTGTATTCCATCTGATAACCGGCAACCAGTTCGTTTTCGCATTCCGTGAAGTCGAAGGGGGTGCGGACCGTCTCGGCAAAGATCGCCACGAGAAAAAGGAGAAAGGCGAGGGGTTGCTTGAAAACGAACCAGCGGGGAATAAAACCGAACCAGGCTCCTTCCTGGGCCTTCACGATCTCCATCAGGCTCAGGGAGCCGGCCGTCATGAGAACGCCCACGAGAGCCAGTCCCACAACCAGTTCATAGCTGATCATCTGCGCCGAGGCGCGCACGCCGCCCAGGAGGGCATACTTGTTGTTGGACCCCCAGCCCGCCATCATGAGGCCGTAAACCCCGATGGAGGAAATCGCCAGGATCAGCAGGAGCGCTCCATCGACATCGGCCAGGACGCCCCGGTTCGCATTGGCCAGGGTAAAATCATATAAACGCCCGCCGATTTCCATGGTGGCCGGCCAGATGACATTGCCGAAGGGAATCACCACAAAGGTCATCAGGGCCGTGGCGACGAAAACGATGGGCGCCAGGATATAGATGGCCTTGTCGGCCCCCGAAACCGTTATGTCCTCCTTGAAGAACATCTTGATGCCGTCGGCAAGAGGCTGCATGAGCCCCTGCCAGCCCACGCGGTTCGGACCGAAGCGCTCCTGGAAGAGACCCAGAAAACGCCTCTCCAGCAGGGTGAGGTAGGCCACGGAGAGCATGTAAAGGAGAAAAAACACCCCGATCTTTGCCAGCAGAAGAATCCCTGACGCCAGCAGATCTGCATTCCATTCCGTCATGATCGTAAAGTCTTCCTTCCTTGAGTGTTTATCATGGAGAAAGTTATGCTCTCTCCGTCATCCGGTCAGACAGCATGACATTTCCTAAAAAAACAGCGTCTTCCGCCAGGGTTCCTTAAAGAAAGAATAACCTGGCGGGAGGAGGATGACGCTGTTGTACTGAGAAGCCGTCGAGGTGGCGACGACGAAACAACAGAGTAAACTGTTAAAGACAGCCTTAGTTCAGCGGTCCACTTCGGCGAGCACCAGATCGATGCTGGACAGGGCCGCCACCATATCGGAGAACAGTCCGCCTTCGCTCATCCTGGGGTAGGCCTGGAGGTTGACGAAGGTCGGGGGGCGGATCTTCAGCCGGTAAGGGGAGGCCGAGCCGTCGCTGACCAGATAGAAACCGAGTTCGCCCCGCGGGGCCTCAATCGCCATATAGACTTCTCCGACCGGCGGCTTCAGGTTTGCCTTCACGGGGACGCTGTGTTCCCCCTCGGGCAATCCTTCCAGTGCCTGGCGGACAATTTCACAGCTCTGGCGCATTTCCATGATGCGGACCCGGTAGCGGTCGTAGGCGTCACAACCGGAATAGACGGGAACCTGGAAGTCAAACTTCTCATAGCCCGAATAGGGCATGTCTTTCCGCAGATCCCAGTTGATGCCCGAGGCGCGGGCCATGGGACCGGAAACGCCCAGGGCGATGCAGTACTCTGCCGGAAGACACCCTACGCCCTGCGTGCGGCTCTTCCAGATCGGGTTTTCCGTCAGAAGGGTTTCGTACTCATCGACGCGCGCGGGAAAGGCTTCCACGAAATTTCTGCATTCCTCAGGGAATTCGGGAGGCAGGTCCAGCGCCACACCGCCGATGCGGAAAAAGGATGGCGTGAGACGAGCGCCGGTAACCCGTTCCAGCAGAAAGAGGATCTGCTCCCGTTCCCGGCACATATAGAAGAAAGGGGTCATGGCGCCCAGATCGTGGGCGTTGGCCCCGGCCCAGAAGAGATGACTGGAGATCCGGCTGAGTTCGGTGAGAATCACCCGGATAAACTGACCGCGGGGGGGCGCTTCGATCCCGAGGAGTTTCTCCACCGCGAGGCAGTATCCCAGGTTGTTGGACGCCCCGGCCATGTAGTCCAGCCGGTCCGTCAAGGGGATGATCTGGGAATAGGTCCGATGTTCGGCAAGCTTTTCGATCCCGCGATGGAGAAACCCGAGATGGGGAACCACCTTGACCACGGTTTCCCCGTCCAGCTCCACCACCGCCCGGAAGACGCCGTGTGTGGATGGATGCTGAGGCCCGAAGTTCACTTCCATCGTTTCAGTCTTTCCCCTTAATAGTCTCTCTTCGGGGAGCTTGCTGTCCGTTTCTACCATGATCGAATCTGGTCGGAAATGCGAAAGAGGCCCTCAAAATCTTTGTGGCACAGGGATGGAGATACGGCCCAGCGAACGTGAGAGCCGATTTTTTTTATCTTCAAGGTATTCTGGTTGATCCCCTCTACGATTCCATGAATGATCTCGCTGCTTTTTGTCCGACGAAACCAGATCCGGTCGCCAATGGCGAACTGCCCTCGCGCCTCTCTTTCCCGTTCCCTTTCCTTATCCCGAATGAGCGTTGTGAGCTGGCGATTGATTTCATGCAGTTCCTCGATGCTCTTGCTTCCCAATTGTTCGGTGATATTCATAGCTTTGCTCCTTATACCCTGTCCATCCAGGGGATTGATGACGTTTTTGTTTTTGTGTTTATCTCTTTCTGTTGCTGTGTTTTCGATTCCACCTGGCCTGACTGACTGCCGGCGGCGCCGTTACGATTCGCCTCTGCCTTCCAGGGGATAATCCTTCCTCAGCGGATGGCAGTCCCAGGAGTCCGGCAGGAGAATACGGCGCAGGTCGGGATGATGCAGAAAGTTAATTCCGAAGAGGTCGTAGGTCTCCCGCTCATGCCAGTTGGCCGTCGGCCAGACGGTCGTAACGGTTTCTATTTCCGGATTCTCTCCCTCCAGGGGAACCCTGAGACGCATCCGCTCTTTTCTCTCCTGGGACAGGAGGTGATAAACCACGACGAAGCGGGGCCTCTTGTCTTCATAATCAACGGCGGTGACGTCCACCAGGAAGTGAAAGGCGTATTCAGGATCTTCCCTCAGGAACGTACATATGGGAAGCAAAGCCTCCCCTTTCAGCGTTACGCTGACTTCCTCTCGAATTTTCTCGATATTGATGATTTCGTTTGGGAAGTTGTTTTGAAGTTTCACTGTATCCGTCATAGGTTAGGGCTCCCTGCAGGGAATTCTGCTGGAATGCAGGGGCTTTTCCCGCAGAATCCGCTCGTGCAGTTTGAGAATGCCGTCGATCAGCGCCTCCGGACGCGGAGGGCAGCCGGGGATGTAGATATCGACGGGAAGATATTGATCGATTCCCTGCACCACGGAGTAGGTACGAAATACCCCTCCCGTGGAAGCGCAGGCCCCCATGGCAATGACCCACTTGGGATCCGCCATCTGCTCGTAAATCCTCAATACGGCGGGAAGCATCTTTTTCGTGACCGTTCCTGCCACGATCATGAGATCCGCATGGCGGGGCGAGGGCCGGAAGACCTCCATGCCGAAGCGGGCCAGATCATAAGGCGACAGGACGGCATCGATCATCTCCAGGGCGCAGCATGCGAGGCCGAAAGAGCAGGGCCATAGGGAACTCTTGCGAGACCAGTTGATCGCCTTCTCCAGGGAGGTGATCACAATCCCTTCCCCGAATTTATCGCCCAAAGCCGTTTCTAATCCCATTCCAGCGCCCCCTTCCGCCAAACGTAGGCCAGGCCGGCGAACAGAATGGCGATAAAGATTCCCATTTCCACAAGGCCGAAAATTTTCAGCTCCTTGAAAACCACCGCCCAGGGGTAGAGGAACACCGCCTCAATATCGAAGATGATGAAAAGCATGGCGATGACATAGAATTTTATGGAAGTGCGGAGCCGATTGGGGCCGATCGGCTCCATCCCGCATTCGTAGGTCTCAAGTTTGACCTTGCCGGGCATTTTCGGTCCCAGGAGCGAAGACAAAAAAACAACGACGGCGCCGAAGCCGATTGCGACCAGCAGGTAAATGGCGACGGGCAAATAATTGAGCAACATAATGACCTCTTACGATCTGTTTCTTATATGGCTACAGTATAAACACCGCATAGTCAAGAAAAAAATGAATGTTGCTCATAATTGATTAGATGAAAGAGGAGGTATACGGGATTGTGAAGGAGTATGCTTGTAATAGCATTGACTATTTATGTGTAATATAGGCTAGATATAGATGTGTAAATATAATTCATAAATATGAATGCTACTCATTTACAGCGGAAAATTATAAAAATGATGTATGATATTTTCAGGACCAGGAGTTGGTCACACAATTTATCCATGGAAATGGAGAAGGGCTATGTCTCTTGGGAGAATCTGTCAGGAAATCTGGAAGGGAAAGTTCTTATTGACGGTGGAATTGTCCGATAGAGCCTTTGAAATGGCGGATAGGGTTATCCCTGCACCTTGAATTCCTCTCGCCCTGCAGGGCAGAGCGATTCAATGGATCAAGGAGGTTGGAATCATCAGGATGAGGCCAGTTTTATCCCAAGGGTGCGTGCTTTTCTTTGGTATCGCTCGCCTATTTCCTGATGTTCCTTCCCGGAGGCGAGGCCGATAAAGAGGATGCCGACCGTTTTGGCGCCAAGGAGACCTGCGGCAATCTTGAGGAGTTTGATCATCCTGCTCGATAATCTGGCCAGCAGGGCAGGGGCGGCGGAAGAGGCGACCAGAACGGCGCGTTTTCGTTTCCGCTTGTCTCGAATGCGCGGAGCATGGGCGCCCCAGGGCCAATAGGAAAAGCAGATCAGACGTTCAATGAATGTTTTCATGACGGCTGTAACCGTCCAGAAATTCATGGGGGAACCGAGGACAATGGCGTCTGCACCTTCGATGCCTTCTAAAAGGGCATTCATGTCATCGGCAAGGATGCACCGTCCCCGATCCTGTCCCGGCTGCTGCGAACAGGACCGGCAATTGGTGCAGAATTTAATGGTCTGGTCAATCAGGTAAACCTTTTCCGTTTCGGCGCCTTCTTTGCCGGCCGAAGAGAGAATCTCGTCAACAGCCCTGTCTACAATGCCGCCTTTACGGTAGCTTCCCACGATGGCCAGAATCTTCATCCTGTTCCCATCCCTTTCTCATCTTGCAGCAAACAAAAACCCATCCTTATGGCCTGGCATCCGGGGGGGCACCCGCAGGAACGATGGGGCAGTAGATCTGCTTCCGGTCGTCGTTCATTCCTATGGGCGAGTCTGTGCGAAGGAGCTTCAGCCAAACCCGGATATTGTCGGCGATGATAATCAAAACGAGAGCAATAATGGCGACACTGAGCCAGAGATTCAGCAGCTGACCTTTGGATGCATAGGTCTGGATGTTCATGACTCCGGCGGTAAGGGTCGTGATCGTGATCAGGACACAGGGGACGAAGGTGATCAGGGCGTAGACCTTTTTCCGGCCGATCCGCAGGATGATTGTGGTTCCAATGGCCAGAGCCAACGCGGACAGGGTCTGGTTCGTGGCCCCGAACATGGGCCAGATGGAGGAAACGTCCCCGGTATAGAGCATATAGCCCCAGGCCAGGGAGACGAGGGCGCTCGTTAGAACGGCGCCTGGTATCCAGTCCTTTCTGCTCAGCGGTTTGTAGGCATACCCGAGGATGTCCTGGAGGATGTAGCGGGCCACCCGGGTGCCGGCATCGATGGTTGTCAGGATGAAGAGGGCCTCGAACATGATGATGAACTGGAACCAGTACTTCATCGTATGCCGGAGCCCTTCGCCGATATTGGAGAAGATGTGGGCCATGCCGACGGCCAGGGAAATGGCGCCGCCGGGCCTGTGGGCCACATCCAGTCCGACAAGCTTACTCAGGGACGGCAGGTCGACGACCTCCATGTTCAATTTTTTGAAGACTGCGGCAGCGGTGTTGATGGCGAAATAATCCGCCGGGATCAGGGTTACGGCGGCAAAGAGGGCCATCATGGCCACGAAGGCTTCCGTCAGCATGGCGCCGTAGCTGATCATGGGAATTTCCGTTTCCCGTTCGATCATTTTCGGGGTCGTTCCGGAGCCGATCAGGCAGTGGAATCCGGAGATGGCGCCGCAGGCAATGGTAATGAAAACATAGGGCCACCAGGGGCCGGGGATGATGGGGCCTCCGCCGTGGATGAAGTTTGTCAGTAAGGGCATTTTGATGGTGGGATTGACGAAGAGCAGGCCGACGGCCAGGGCGGCGACGACGCCTATTTTCATGAAGGTGCTGAGATAATCCCGGGGGGCGAGAAGGAGCCACACGGGAATGGCAGCGGCACAGAAGCCATAGATCGGCAGCAGGATGGACATCTGCTTCTTGTCGAAGGTAAACCAGCCGGCCATGCTCGAATCGGCGATATAGGGGCCCAGGAAAACCGCTGCGCAGACCAGGGTGACGCCGGCAATGGATCCGCTCAGAATGGCGCCCGGTCGAATCTTGAACATGTAGACGCCGATGGCCATGGCAATCGGGATCGTCATGGCGATGGAGAAAACCCCCCAGGGATTGTTGAACAGGGCATTGACGACGGCGACGGCCAGCCCGGCCAGGGCTACCAGGATGATGAAGAGAATGACGACTGCCGTAACGGCGCCCGTGAGTTTGCTGACATCCTTTTCCGCAATGACGGACAGCGATTGGCCTTCGTGACGGTAAGAGGCGAAAAGGATGATCATGTCATGGACGCAGCCGGCAAAAACGGAGCCCAGAAGGATCCAGAAAAAGCCGGGCCCCCATCCGTACTGCGCGGCCAGGACGGGTCCTATCAGCGGGCCTGCTCCGGCAATGGCGGCGAAATGATGGCCAAAGACGACCCACTTGTTGGTGGGAACGTAGTTCTGCCCGTCATTGCATAAAATAGAAGGGGCGATGTTCCGGTCATCCAGTTGGAGGACCCTGGCAGCGATGAAAGCGGCATAATACCGGTAAGCCAGGGCAAAAGCACATATACTGCCGATCAGTAGATATAAGACGCTCACGGAAATTTTCCTTTCTCTAGATGGTTTGAGACTGGGCTTTTTTTCAGAAGCAGGCCCAGTCAGGATTTTTGCAGAGTAAGGCGATCGTTGGGTGGAACGTCAGGCTATGTTATAGGAGCCGATGCCAACGGCGATCAGCGCATTCGATTCGTCGTGGAGTTCAATCCGAATTACCGAAACTTTATTTCCCGTCCTTAAATTATACCCCGTGGAGACAAACTCTTTCCCCCGGCCGGGACGCAGATAATCCACACGCAAATCGATCGTGCCCAGCTTGCCGATCCGCGCCAGCCTTTTCTCCAGGGCTTCGCCGGAGAGTTTCCCCTGAAGTCCCATGAAGGCCGCAAGTCCGCCGGTGATATCAATGAGGGATGAGATCACACCGCCGTGCAGGCTTCCTTGAATGTAGTTGCCGATGAACTCCTCGCGCATTTTAAGAAAAAGCTGCACACGGTCGAAGCTGATCGATCTTATTTTAACGCCAAGGATTTTATGAAAGGGAGGTTTTTCCTCAAACATTTCACGGATGGCAGAAAGAAATTCGTCATCCTTCGTTAAAAGCTCCATTCCTTCTCCTTTTCAGGTCCAGGCCGTTTCTGAAAAAGCGGGCGCATTTCCTTTTACTATCCTGCGTCCATCCTATTCCTAAACGATCCCAAAGGCAACCCCCGGCTTTTTAAACTTTCGTTCTTTAGATGCGGGTCAACTGGCGGTATTTGATCCGGTGGGGCTGATCGGCGGCAGATCCGAGACGGGCTCGCCGGTCCGCTTCATATTCGGAATAGTTGCCTTCAAACCAGACGACGCGGCTCTCTCCTTCGAAAGCCAGGATGTGGGTGGCGATGCGGTCCAGAAACCAGCGGTCGTGGCTGATGACGACGGCGCAACCGGCGAAGTTTTCCAGGGCCTCTTCCAGGGCGCGCATCGTGTTGACGTCCAGGTCATTGGTCGGTTCATCGAGGAGGAGCACGTTGGCCCCTTCCTTCAGCATCCTAGCCAGGTGGACGCGATTCCGTTCTCCGCCGGAGAGGGTCCCCACTTTTTTCTGCTGATCCGTTCCCGAGAAGTTGAAGCGGGCCACATAGGCCCGGGAATTCACCTGGCGGCTGCCCAGAGAAAGGGTTTCCAGCCCTTCGGAGATCGTCTCCCAGATCGTTTTGTTCGGATCGAGGATGTCCCGGCTCTGATCCACATAGGCGAGGGTGACGGTGTCGCCGGTGCGGAGCGAGCCGCTGTCGGGCTGTTCCTGGCCGGTGATCATCCGGAAGAGGGTGGTCTTGCCGGCACCGTTGGGGCCGATGACGCCGACGATTCCGCCCGGCGGCAGGGCGAAGGACATGTCTTCGATGAGGATCTTCTCGCCGAAAGCCTTGTTGAGGTGTTCCGCCTCGATGACGACCTTGCCCAGGCGCGGTCCCGGCGGAATGTAGATTTCCAGTTCGCCGCCCCGTTTTTCCCCTTCCTGGCCAAGGAGCGATTCATAGGCCGAAATCCTGGCCTTGGATTTGGCGTGGCGGCCCTTGGGACTCATGCGGATCCATTCCAGTTCCCGCTCCAGGGTTTTCTGTCGTTCCGTTTCCTTCTTTTCCTCATTGCGTAGTCGGGTCTGCTTCTGTTCCAGCCAGGAGGAATAGTTGCCCTTCCAGGGGATTCCCTCTCCCCGGTCCAGTTCGAGGATCCATTCAGCCACATTGTCCAGGAAGTAGCGGTCGTGGGTGACGGCGATGATCGTCCCCTCGTAGGTTTTCAGGTGGTGTTCCAGCCAGGACACCGTTTCGGCGTCCAGATGGTTGGTGGGTTCGTCGAGGAGCAGGATGTCCGGTTTCTGCAGGAGGAGACGGCACAGTGCCACCCGCCGTCGTTCCCCGCCGGAGAGCACCTTTACCGGGGTATCTCCCGCCGGACAGCGCAGGGCATCCATGGCCATCTCTAGACGGGCATCGAGGTCCCAGGCATCCAGGGCATCCAACTGGTCCTGAACTTCCGCCTGCCGGTCGCACAGGCGTGTCATCTCCTCATCGGACATGGGCTCGGCAAACTGCTCGCTGATCCGGTTGTATTCCGCAAGGAGGTCCACCGTTTTAGCAACGCCCTGTTCCACGATGTCCCGGACGGTCAGGGCGTCATCCAGTTGCGGCTCCTGTTCCAGAAAACCGATGGAATATCCCGGCGAGGGGATGGTCTTGCCGTTGAATGACCTATCGACCCCGGCCAGGATGCGCAAGAGCGAACTCTTTCCCGAGCCGTTCAGGCCGAGAACGCCGATCTTGGCGCCGTAAAAATAGGACAGGGAAATGTCCTTGAGAACCGGTTTCTTGTCGTAAACCTTGGTGACTCCAATCATGGAGTAGATGACTTTGTGGGGATCCTGGCTCATGGTAAGATGACTGCCTCCTCAAGACGGTGTTAAAAGGCATCTATAATACAAGTTCTGAGGATGTACAAGAAGGTGTTGAAAAAAAGGAGAATTCGGATTTTTGCCGATTTGCCGCGAAAGGTTAGGAACAGACCCTAGAGCTGGGAGCCGAAGGTCATGGCGGTTCGGTCGACGGTCAGCCCCATGCGGGAATGAACGAGTTCCCGGGGCCCGAGAGAAAAGGGATGGTAGACCAGAAGGGTCTCTTCAGCAGAAATACGGATACGGGGGAGAAAGGTCAGTGCCTGTCGTTTGTTGGTTGCTATACTGAAGAGCGTCACCCGGATTCCTTCCAGCGCCTCGGCAAGGGGCAGAGTTACCGGATAGAGGGGGCCTTCCGGGAGTTGGTCGGGAGTTTCTCCGGACGGTTGGGCGACCGTCATCTGCCGACCCCAGCGGAGAAACTGAGCCGGATTGATCTTGAAAGCAGGCGACCAGAAATACAGGGGCGTTCGTTCCAGTTCCGGGGAAATCGCCCGGGGGAGATTGGCAACCCGGATCAGATCGGCCATACTGACCAGTTCCAGGCCTTCGATGCGGGCCTTCATCCGCCAGAAGGGGAGGTAATGGCGGGGTTCCGGGCCATCGACCAGGGCGGCAAAGGGAATCTGTTCCAGCCTGGTTCCCCGGCATTGCCAGAGCGTCCGGCAATTCCGGCAGACGAGAACGAGGGTGTCTTTTTCACCCTGGAGATCCCAGCCGCAGGAAGGACACAGGGTGGGGACGAAGGAGATCTGCCAGGGCGGGGTCTCCGGGGCGCTTGCGAGGAGCGATTCGTTAATGCCGGATGCAGCCGGAACAGGCCGTTTCAGCAGGGCATCATGAAGACGACCCTCCCGGAAATAGAAAGGGGCGTAGATTCGGCTGACCGTTTCCCCAATGAAGGCCCGCATGGCCGGGTTTTGTCCGTCCTGGGCAGCCAGTAGGGGAAGGAGATCCTGCACCGTCCGGTCCGAGAAAAGAAAACGGCCTGCAACCTGGGGGGTGACAAAGCGAAGTTTCATCGCCTGGGGCCGGAGGCCGAGGGATAGGGGTAGCCCTTTCTTCTGCAGGGACAGAAGGTTCGTGTCGGTAAAGCGGGAGGTGATTCCGTCGGGCGAAAAGAGAAAGGTAAGCCCTTTCAGGCGCCAGTAGGGCAGATAGAGCAGCTCTTCCGCGATCCCTTCGGCGGCGGGCAGAAGGTACCGGAAAGAATCTTCTGCCACAAGATAGACCCGTGTCCGGCAGAAGGGGCAGGCGACCAGCCGGTCCGTTTCCTCCAGGGAGATCGGTCCACCGCACTGCGGACAAGTATATTCAACGGACCACTTAGAGGCGTTCACCGCACCGATTGCAATAAGTCGAGGAAGAGGGGTTCGCGCTTCCGCATTTGGCGCAGTTCCTGAACGAAGAGGCTGTTATGGGAACGCCGCAGGCGGAGCAGAATTTCGCGCCTTCGGGTACGGAGGCGCCACAGGCCGAACAAAGGGATTTCGCCGGAAGGGCATGACCGCAGGAAGGGCAGAACCTGGCCTCCGGAGGAAAAGGACGGCTGCAGGCCGGACAGTACCCTGCCGGGACGGGTGCCAACGGTGCCGTGGTAGTTGCAGGGGCGGGCCGAAAGGCCTCGGCGATCAGACCCGGCATCATCAGTCCCACGCCCATGCCCATCCCCGCTCCGGCTTCGCCTTGCGCCGAAGAGGCGTTTTCCATGGCCATGGCCGCTTTCATCTTCATCAGGGAATTCAGATCGGAAAAAACGCCCAGGCGGCTTTTGTCATCAATGGCCTTCTGCACCTCCGGCGGCGGGGTGATGGCGTTGATGTAAAGTTCGTCAAGACCCAGGCCGAAACGGGAAAACTCACCCTGAAGCAGATTCTGCAGCGCTTCGGCCATCTCCGAGTAGCGGGCGGGCAGATTGAAGATCGTGTCGATGTTCTCGCCCATGTAATCGTTGAAAGAGGAGACGATGACGGAACTCAGATACTCCCCAATCGCTTCCGTCGTGTAGACGCCCTGTGTGCCGACCAGCTCGTTGATAAAGCGCAGCGGATCGAGGACACGGATGTTGAACATGCCGAAGGCGCGCAGGCGGATGAGCCCCAGCTCGGCATCCCGGAAGGCGGCCGGGTCGCGCGTTCCCCATTTCAGATTGGGAAAGACCTTTTTGTTGACAAAGAAGACCTCGGCCCGAAGGGGGCTCTTCATCCCCCACGGGAGACTGAGGATTTTCGTCAGGATGGGCAGGTTTCCGGTTTTCAGGGTATGCCGCCCCGGACCGAGGACGTCGCAGGCCCTGCCATTATAGAAGAAGACGGCCGCCTGGCTTTCCCGAACGGTCAACTGGGCGCCCCACTTGATTTCCCCAGATCCTGCCTCCGGTATCCGATGAACCAGTTCTCTTCCCGATTCATCAAACCATTCCAGTACTTCCAGAAATATAAGATTGTCGGTTCCCATGCAAAAGAATCCTTTTCCTTGAAAATATTTTAAGAATGACTGGACAGATCGATTTGCACTAATTGTGCCTTTTATTGCCGTTTGATCTTTAAGGACGAATGAGGTAAAGGCCGAATAAAATATTCCTGAAAGGCAGGGCAGGGCATTGAAGAAATCGGAAAGGGCGGGAAACCGGGATACAGTGGATCTGACGCTGTTCGTGCGCACATCGGATGAAGAAGTCGTCCGCTGGAACCGGCAGCGGATCGTCGATGCCCTGATCCGGGAGACGGACATCGATGACGCAACGGCGGACGCCGTGAGCCGGGAAGTGGAGAAGCAACTCATGAATTCCGGGATCAGTCTGCTCACCTCCACCCTTATCCGCGAAATGGTCGATGCCAAACTCATCGAGCGGGGACTGGAACATGCCCGGGGGAAACATGCCCGCTTGGGATTTCCCCTTTATGACGTCGGCCAACTGATCCTCCATCCCCACCGGGGAAATGCCAATCTTCCCCACAATCCGGAAGCGACCAACCTGATCCTGGCGGAGGGCATCAAACGGGCCTACGGCCTTCACGAGGTATTTTCCCGGGAGGTCGGCGACGCCCACGCGGCGGGAGATCTCCATATCCATGCCCTCGGTTACATCGACCGGCCCTACAGCATCTGTTCCTCCCTGGAGTACGTCAAGAAATTCGGGATAAATCTGCCCCATTCCGTCAATGTGGCCGGCTCCGCCCGCCATGGGGATGTGCTTCTGGCCCACATGGTGCGCTATGCCGCGATTCTTCAGGGGCATTTCTCCGGCGTCGTGGCCTGGCATGGGGTGAATTACTTCTTCGCCCCTTATCTGGCGGGGATGACGGAGGAATCGATCCGGCAGCTCGCCCAGATGTTCGTCTACGAATTTGCCCAGCTGGCCTCGGCCACGGGGGGCCAATCTATCTTTACCGATATTCATCTCTCCTGGGAGGCGCCGGAGTATCTGGCCGATGTCCAGGCGATCGGACCGGGGGGAGAAAAAACGGGGAAGCGCTATGGGGAATATCTCCCCGAAGCGCAGCGTTTTCTGTGGGCCCTCTTCGATGTCTACAGGGAAGGGGATGCCGCGGGTCAACCCTTCGTTTTTCCCCGACCGATCGTGCATATTTCGGAGGCCTTCTTCCGGACCCCCGGATGGGAAGCCTTTCTCGAACATCTCTGTGACGTTGCCGCCGACAAGGGCAATCCCTTTTTTGTCTTTGACCGGGGAGGGCTGCTGAGGCTTTCGGAATGCGGCTCTCTTCCTCTGGGGCGTTTCCCCTCCTATTGCGACGATGTGGAGAATCCCGAGAGAATGCGGAACGCCTCCATGCAGAACATCTCCCTCAATCTGCCCCGGTTGGGATACCGTGCCGAGGGAGACTCCCGCCGCCTGATGAAACTGCTGACGGCCCAATTGGAGCTGGCGGTCGAGGCCCACGTTCAAAAAAAGGTCTTTATTGAGAAGCTGCTGAACTACGGGGATTCTGGACCCTTATCCCTGATGACCATGAACCGGGACGGTCATCCCTATCTCCGTCCCGATCGGACGGCTTATCTCGTGGGGATGGTGGGGCTCAATGAACTGGTCCGGATCTCTTCGGGGAAGCACCTTCACGAATCCTCGACTGCGTTGAAACTCGGATTGAAAATCGTTGGGCACATGAAAAAGGAAATCGACAGATTCAGCCGAAAATATGGTCTACGGCTGATCCTGGAACAATCCCCCGCGGAAACAACCGCCTATCGTTTCGCCCGCCTGGATCTCCGTTACTTTTCTCCCGAAGCGGGGCGCCATATCCGTGGCGATGTGGTCCGGGGGGGACTGTACTACAACAATTCCACCCATCTCGATGTTTCGGCGAAGATGAGGCCCCTGGAGCGCGTTCGTCAGGAAGGCCTGTTCCATTCTTTTCTCGAAGGATCGGCGCTGACAAACCTGAGGCTGGCGGAGGAAAGGCCTGCGAAAGAAGCATTGGCCGCCTTTGTCCGCCAGGTTTTCTTCGAAACCCAGAGCGCCGGAGTGGTTTTTTCCTCCGATTTCACCACCTGCCCAGACTGCCGAAAAACGTCCCGTGGATTTCATGAGACCTGTCCCAACTGCGGGGGAAAAGCCGTGAAGGGCCTGGCCCGGATCACCCGGTATTACAGCCTGATATCCGGATGGAACAAGGGCAAATTGGCGGAATTGAAGGATTATTATCGCAGCAGCTCGAATTTTTAAACGCTTTTTCCTTCTGCATTCCTGGGAAACTTAAGCATGGCTAATTTAAGAAGTGTTAAATTCTAGGAGGACATCAAGGATAATGCAAAGTAACTTGGGCGGCTCATCACCGCCCCTTTTATTAACGATGAAGAGTAGTAATCGGTTGACCGTCATAGTACGTATTAAATTCCCCTAATGGTCGTTCTGCTGCGAACCGCCACGGAGCTTCAATAGTAATATTAGCCCACTGTTCACCGACGCCCATCATAAAAGCAATTGGCATGGTGGCGAATCCAATACCCGTCGAGGCTATTGCGCCTATCGCTGCAAATGGACGCATGCAAAGATCACCAACAATAGCCCCAGTAGATGGCCCAGACTGAACGGGCGGGGTTTGATCCTCAGAAAAAGCGATGCCAGTTGATAAAATGCAGACAATCAGGAAACTAGCCATAAAAATTCGCAATTTCATTTTTAATTCCCCTTTCTTGAGTGATTTTCTCATATTTATAAACCTCACATCCCATAAAAGCAATAAACTTGAATTAGCCTGAATCCAGAGTGAAAGATTTAGCCGTGGGAGATGAATGGCGATTTTGCTAAAAAACGGCAAAAAGGCATAAGTGCGATGGTTAAAATTCAGGGATCTTCGCAATTATCTCATGTCACAGTCCTCAAAGTGGTAAATTTAACGAAGCCAAGACGGACTTCGCCTTTGGCTTGCAATTGAGTCGTACACGGCAACTTCCTTCCTGCAACGACCTACTCTATGTCGGTGTAGGAAGCAACGTCCGATAAAGACAGCACCCATTTTCTATCATACGGTATTGTCCATCCTTGTCGGGCCAGGTGCGTGCGGTTTCCGGGACGCCCTTATTGTTACTGGCGTTTCTTGATCCCTCTTGGAAAAAAAGCTGGTTGATGCTAGACAAGGCGATGTATCCCTTCCGCAGCGTTTAAAAATAGGGAACGGTCGCTTTTTAAAGACATTTCCCATACAAGGTTGAAATCATATGAATAAAATCGGCCGTAACGACCTCTGCCCCTGCGGCAGCGGCAAAAAATACAAGAAGTGCTGCCTGGCAAAGAATGACCAGCTCGCGTCGCGTCGTCATGACGAAAAACAGGCCATAGAAACAGCCCTTTCATGGTTGGAAGAGCATTATCCTGAAGAAGCCAGCGCAGCCGTGCATTTTGATTTCATGGATGAACCTGACGAAGGGAGAATGGACGCCCTTGATGACTTGTCACCGCAACTTGTGCAGGCCCTATCCATCAATATCGGCGAGTGGTTGCTGGCGGATGCGGTACTGGATGTCAACGGCAAGGACGTCAAGGCGCACGAGCTGATTCTCGGCAAAGGCGGGCCGCTGCTGACTTCCCATGGCAGGGAGTGGATTATGGAACTGGCAAAACGCCCCTTGTCGCTCTATGAGGTGAAAGAGGTGATCAAGGACGAGGGCCTGGTTCTGACAGACATGCTCAATCCCGATCAACCGCCGGTACAGGTCAGAGAAAAAGCGGCCACCGGCTTTCTGGTGCCATGGGATACCTTGGGAACCCGTCTGATCTGGCAGGACGACAGCTTTGTCATGAGCGGTGCGATGTATCTCATGCAGCGGGAAACGGCGGTTGACTGTCTGGCTGAGATCAAAAGCGAACGGGAGCATGAAGCTGGTGATCCCGCGCTTGATCGTTACATCACGACCACCGCCATCATTGACTACTGGCTTGACTCCATCCTGGAGACAAGAGCCCTTCCCGAACTGATTGATATGTCAACAGGAGACAAAATCCTGCTGACCACCGATCATTACCGGGTGACAGACTGGAAAGCGTTTGAGCGGATACTTGAAGCACAGGAAGATGTCGACGGCGATCGCGAAGAAGGCTGGAACCGTTTTGAAGAACTGGAAGACGGGCGGCGTCGCTCCCGAGCCGCCATGGCGCCGAAGGGACCGGACACCCTGGAGGTTTTCTGCCGTACACCGAAATTGGCCGACGAAGCACGACAGTGGCTGGAAGAAATTGCCGGAAGTGCCATCACCTACAAAATCCGCGAAGTCGTTGATCCCCGTTCGGAAAAAGCCCGTGATGCAGCAAAACCTCTGCCGGAGCCTGACATCCCGCAGGATGTTCAGCGCCAGCTCATCCACCAGTACCTTGCCAAGCACTACGAAACCTGGCCGGAAATTGCTTTGCCTGCACTGAAAGGGAAATCCCCCCTTGAGGCGGTGAAAGACAAAAAGCTGCGTCCGGCTGTGGTCGAACTGCTCAAATCCCTCGATCAGCTTGAGGCGCGCCGTATCGATCAGACCGGCGGAGAACCCTTTGACGTTACCTTTCTCTGGGAGCGACTGGGATTGAAGCGAGAATGAAAATTTTCTATGGCAGCAGACCCATCAGCCAGGGAGAATCTTACCTTTCCAAAACTCGAAGCACGGGGGGTGAATGTGGAACAAGCTTTAACCTTTGAAACCATTGAGGATGCCTTTTACTTCGTCAGCAGCGCCGCTCCCGGTGAACATTGCGCGGTTGTCAACAGGGTCACCGGTGAGTCATTCTTCGCCTCGATCAACATCGACCAGGACGAAATTCCGGAGGATGTTGACGACAGTGACGATTATATTGGCATCCCCCATAAAAACGATCTTGATCTTGGAAAACCACTGGTGATGGAGTTTGTCCAACGCCGGTGTCCTGAATTGATCGACCGGGTGCAGTCCATCTTTTCGCGCCGAGGGGCATACGGGCGGTACAAGGATTTACTGGCCGAGAAAAATATGCTGGAGGAATGGTACTCATTTGAAAATGAGCGCACCAGAGAATCGCTCCTTGAATGGTGCCGCCGGCAGGGTCTTAATGTTGAGGTACCTGCTGCCGGACAGGATTGACATGCTCAAAGAGAGAAGAGAGGACATAGCAGAATATTTTGCAACACAGGGGATTCCTGTTGAAACCAGATACAGCAAAGGCGGTCTCTCCATCTATGCAATAACAGGAAAGACACCGATAGCCCGTTCTGTCCCGACAGGGAACGGTGAAAGCATTGAGGTTATGTGGTACAGCCATCGCGACAGATGGGATCACATCGGAGATTTCGGTGTCACCATGTCACTGGATATCGCGCTTGACTATGTTGTCCGCGAAGCACCCGGGTGCTTCGGCATTGATTTTCTAAGAGCAGAGAGGTAGCGTAAATGACCGGCAAGTTGAAAGTCCCAAAATCCATGCAGCCTGTGAGGTTCCTGGGACAAAGGTAAAAAATAAATCTATCCCCTTTTCTGTCTTTTCTAATTTTCTGTTCCCTCTTGTTAAGTCTTTTTATTATTCATTCGAGTACCTTTACAACTTGCCGCACATGCGAATAATCTTTATTCACTAACCGAACCTTATTAATTGTATTTTCAGATTTACTGACAGCTACAAACATTAGCGAATGCCAATAGATAGCTGTTGCGTGGCCGTTGATTAACCTTTGCTTTATGCGTTCAAAATCAGTAACGAAGGATTGTCTGCGAAAATATTGAAATACTGAAATAACTGATCGTTCTGATATTTGATTTAATATGTGTTCAATGTCGGCATATAGAACATAGAACATGTTTGGCACTGTATCTCTTTTCAGGTTCAAAGCCGTTGTCCGGGTCAAGAAAGAAGATCTGTTTATCCACGATGTTGATGTCGGAAAAATACTCTAGCCTATTTTTGTTCGAAATCTGCGTGTTATATTTGTGCAGTGCAACTTGATAATTTGAGCCAGTGTATGAGGGAAGTTTCTTGATTAGTTCAATTCCTTTGAATTTCTTTAAATCGCAACAAAAATTAATTATTCCAACTGACGACTGATAAATATGGGGTTTTGTAGAACCATTCTTTGTATTGTCATCAGGTGTCATCATGAGTGCTACATTAAATAACGGATAATCCATTTTTCCGGTTAAATAGTCGTGATAGTCCCATTTAAAGCTGTCGCGAGAATCACCCAAATATTGCAATTTCACATTTTCCCCCTGTTTAAAAAAAAACAGCCGCAGCATGGTGATGTTATCTTAAGTAATCTCTTGAACATATGTTGTCATTATTCAATTCCTCTCTACCTCGCTATTCATAGATAAACTAGAGCTTTATATCAACAATTACTTTTGATATCTAGATATTGCATATTGAGAAGTTTTTCTTTGTGTATAGTTATAAGATTTTCAAGATGGGATAATGCACGAGCATCACACGGACAAAAGGTTGTTGCCTTCATATAAAGCTCTGCCGCTGCTTGATATTGACCTTGTCCTTCTAAGGATACCCCCAAGTTTTTATAAGCATTAAAACGCATTGGATTGATTATTATGGCATTTCTGCAATATGGTTCTGCCTCCTTGTACCGCTTACACTGATTAAGGCAGAAACCCATGTTGTTGTTTCTGAAATACATGTGGGGTTCCCATTCACATTTAAAAGAGAATAATTTTGAGTAATAAAGAATAGCCGCCTTGTAATCATTAATCCCCTCCATTGCTAAAGCTGTCAACATATAAAAAAGAGTTTTGTTGTCGGGATTTTCAAATTCAGCCACACGGTACTCAAGATATGAGAGAGCAAGCTGATGTCGATTTGTTCTTGCATAAAATGAGGCCAGTTTCCAGGGGTCACCTTCTTCGAGCAACTCCTTTTCTGCCAGTTCTGTAGGTGTTGAATTTTGCTCAGCCATAGGGATACCCCCAGAATTGCGGATGCTTACGGGATGACATTTAGCAGAATGTATACCTGGTGATAATCTGGCGTAGTATTATACTGTTATAAATAATAATGATATATTGCCTTGTAATGTTAGCGAAAGGTGAGAATCATAATTCGCGGACTGTGTATATAAGTATACATTATCTGTTAAGGTTTATTGATTTTTTGGAACCTGTTATTATATCGCTAAGGCAGCATAATTAACGTCATCAACGATTACAGGTTGGAAAGATGCATTCTCGTGAGATGACGTTTAATTAACTTCTAAGGAAGGATGGTTATAAGGCAAACAGGGTGGAAACAGGCTGGAAACTGCCTGGCAAATCGGTGTAAGTTTCAACCGGGATTAAATAAAACATCCCGAAAGCCGCGTTCCATCTTTTTATATGAGATCTTTGATGTTTATGGTTAACGCTTGCGGTAATCGAAACAGAACGATCATATGTCCGTTAGCAAAAAGTCACCTTTAAAGAGTGGAGCAATAGCCGAAGAAACCAGCGTCCCGATTGAAAAAAGGTGATTGGAATCCAGCAGCTCGGACAGCACAGCTTGGACAATGACCAGATTTCCGAAGCAGAGGTTTGGCTGTCTTGGCCGCGATATCAAAGTGTATGCAGGCCTTTCCGTTTAATCTTCATGATGACGGATTTACGTTTCCAGACGCCGGGATGCCTTATTCAATCACGTCGCCTTCACCTTTCCGTCCTCTTATCCCTGTGAATCCAACTTGGAATTTATCCAGTCCCGCACCCTTGACATGCCTTGAGTCGATTCATATATTACCACCGAAATCGCTGAGATGTATGACGGGAAGGATTGGGTCGTAGGATTTCCATGGAAGATCATATTATTAAAATATTTAAGGAAAGCGCTCAGTTAAAGGAAATATTCCTCAACGAAAATCTGGGGCGGCTGGTTAATGTCATTGAAGCCATCACCGGAGCCCTGAAAGCGGGAAATAAAATCCTGATTTTCGGAAATGGCGGCAGCGCTGCCGACGCTCAGCACTTGGCGGCGGAGTTCATCAACCGCTTTGTCATCGAAAGGCCCCCTCTGCCGGCCATCGCCTTGAGCACGGACACGTCGGTCATCACGAGCATCGGCAATGATTATGATTTTTCGGAGATCTTCAGCAAACAGATCCGGGCGCTGGGGCAGGCTGGGGATGTCGCCTGGGGGATCAGCACCAGTGGAAAATCGCCGAACGTTCTGAAGGGGCTGGAAGTGGCCGGGAAGATGGGTTTGATCACCGTGGGACTGACCGGGCGGGATGGCGGGGATATCGCCAGGAAAGTGGATTACTTTCTGAATGTCCCTTCCAACAGCACGCCTCGAATTCAGGAAGTGCACATTGCCATCGGTCATGTCATCTGTGAGATGATCGACTTCAAGCTTTTTCAGCGGCCGGAACATAAATGAGGCTCCGGGCCGGATGTGAAAATTTTGAAAACTATTGGGAAAGGAAAGACTTTGCGGCATGACACAGAAGGGAAAAAAAGATCAGGAAAACATCGCTCCGGAATCCATAGAAGAGAGTCTTTATGAAGAGTTAAAGGAAGAGAGCGCTACCGACGAGGAGACAGAATCACTGAGAGCCCAACTGGAATCAAAGGAAAAAGCAGTCACCGAAAATTATAATAATTATCTGCGGGCCCTGGCGGACCTTGAGAATTATAAAAAACGGGCGGCCAAGGAAAAGTCCGATCTCATCAAATATGGAAACGAAAATCTGCTCCGGGACTTTCTGCCGATCCTGGACAGTCTGGACCGGGCGCTGGATGCGGCTTGCAATTCCGAAAATATGGAATCCTTCCGGGAGGGAATGACCCTCGTGCGGAACCAGTTCCTCTGCGCCTTGGAAAAATACGGCGTGGAGCCGATCAATGCCTGCGGACAGGATTTCGACCCCAATGTTCATGAGGCCATGCTGGAGGTCGCAAGCGATTCCCATGAGGAAAGCAAAGTCGTTGACGAATACGAGAAAGGATACCTTCTGCAGGGAAGATTGCTGAGGCCGTCCAAGGTTTCCGTCTGTAAACGAAAAGAGAAATAAATAATAAGAATTTATGAAACTGGAATACAGCAACACCATAAGACATTAAGGAGGATGAAATTTCTATGGGAAGGATTATCGGGATTGATTTGGGAACGACCAATTCGTGCGTTTCCATCATGGAAGGGGGAGACCCCGTTGTTATAGCCAATCAGGAAGGCAATCGAACGACGCCGTCAATCGTGGCCTTTACTGAAAGCGGCGAGCGGTTGGTGGGGCAGGTTGCCAAGCGCCAGGCCGTAACCAATTCGGAAAACACCGTGTATGCCATTAAAAGGCTCATCGGCCGGAAATATAGTTCCAAGGAAGTCCAGTATGACAAGAGCATCAGTCCCTTCAAGATTTCCGAGGCGCCCAATGGGGATGCCCAGGTTGAGGTAAGGGGCAGGGCATACAGCCCGGCGGAAATCTCTTCGATGGTCCTGGTCAAGATGAAGCAGACCGCGGAGGATTATCTGGGAGAAAAGATTTCAGACGCCGTGATCACCGTTCCGGCGTATTTCAATGACTCCCAGCGCCAGGCCACGAAGGACGCGGGTAAGATCGCCGGTTTGAATGTTCTTCGGATCATCAACGAGCCGACGGCGGCCGCCCTGGCTTATGGACTGGACAAGAAAAAGGACGAGAAGATCGCCGTATTCGACCTGGGTGGAGGGACCTTCGATATCTCCATCCTCGAACTGGGCGAAGGCGTTTTCGAGGTCAAGTCCACCAACGGCGACACCCACCTGGGTGGGGAAGACTTCGACCAGCGGATCATCGATTATCTGGTCAGTGAATTCAAGAAGGATCAGGGAATCGACCTCCGAAGCGACAAGATGGCCTTGCAGCGCCTCAAGGAAGCGGCGGAAAAGGCCAAGATGGAGCTCTCCTCGGCGATGGAGACGGACATCAATCTGCCCTTCATCACCGCCGACGCCTCGGGTCCCAAACATATGAACATCAAGCTGACCCGGGCCAGACTGGAGGCCCTCGTGGAAGAACTGATCGACCGGGTCGAGGGACCCTGCCGGATGGCCTTGAAGGACGCCGGTTTGGCGGCAAAGGACGTTGATGAAGTCATTCTCGTCGGGGGTATGACCCGGGTGCCGAGAGTCCAGCAGAAAGTCAAGGAAATCTTCGGCAAGGAACCCAACAGGGGGGTCAATCCCGATGAAGTCGTGGCTGTCGGCGCGGCCATTCAGGGCGGCGTCCTGGCTGGAGAAGTCAAGGATGTTCTCCTTCTCGACGTGACCCCGCTGTCGCTGGGAATTGAAACCCTAGGCGGCGTCATGACCAAACTCATCGAGAAGAACACGACCATTCCGACCCGGAAAAGCCAGACCTTTTCCACTGCGGCGGACAACCAGCCGGCAGTGAGCATCCATGTCCTTCAGGGAGAACGTTCCATGGCGGGGGATAACCGGACCCTGGGCCGATTCGATCTCGTCGGAATCCCCTCCGCGCCCCGCGGCATTCCGCAGATCGAGGTGACCTTCGACATCGACGCCAACGGAATCGTTCATGTCTCCGCCAAGGATCTGGGAACGGGTAAGGAGCAGAGCATCAAGATTACGGCGTCGAGCGGCCTCTCCGACTCGGAAATCGAGAAACTGGTCAGGGAAGCCGAATCCCACGGCGAAGAGGATAAAAAGAAGAAGGAACTCGTGGAAGCGAGGAATTCCGCCGACGCCATGGCCTACGGTGTGGAGAAGAACATCAAGGAATTCGGCGACAAGGTGGATGCCGCGGAAAAGGCAAGGATTGAAGCGGCGATTGCCAAGGTCCGCAAAGCCGTGGAAGGCGATGACCTGGCTGCCATTCAATCCGCCCAGGAAGAACTGACGACGGCGTCCCACAAGCTGGCAGAGGCGATGTACGCCAAGTCCGGCCAGCAGCCCGGTGCAGGCCCTCAGCCTGGAGCGGGACCCGGAGCCGGTGCCGGCACACAGGAAGCGGGGAAAAAGGATGACGACGTCGTGGACGCGGATTTCGAAGAAGTGAAATAAACCGGAGTTCGTAAGAACCATGAAGATGCCTGGATTTCAAAGGATTTGATTTCCGGGCATCTTTGTTTATGCCAAAGGAAAGGGAGGGGAAATGAGGTTTTTGCTGACCAATGACGACGGGATCTATGCCAGGGGACTGAGTGCCCTTTATAAGGAACTGTCCAAGGAGGCCGACTGTCTCATCGTTGCGCCGGAAGTGGAGCAAAGCGCCGTCGGTCATGCCATCACGCTCAACCGCCCCCTCATGGTCCGGCGCACGAACAAGGACGGAAATTTTCTAGGCTACGCCGTTTCCGGCACACCGGCGGACTGTGTCAAGATCGGGATCAAGGAGCTTTCGGAAAAGCCGGTGGATCTCGTTGTTTCGGGAATCAACATCGGGGCCAATGTCGGCATCAATGTCATCTATTCCGGAACAGTTTCCGCAGCAACGGAAGGGGCCATTCTTGGGGTTCCTTCCCTGGCCGTCTCTCTGGGTACGTTGCGCAATGCCGATTACACCGTTGCCGCCGATTTCGCCCGGACAATGACCCGCTTCATGATGAAATATTTTGCCGGGAAAAGCGTCGCTCTGAATATCAATGTGCCGCCCCTGCCGAGAAGCGAGATCAAGGGGGTTGCCGTAACGCGACAGGGAAAGGCTCGGCTGATCGAATGTTTTGACAAGCGGGTTGATCCCCGTGAACGGCTTTATTACTGGCTGGCGGGAGAAACCCAGTTATCGGAGCAGGAAGAGGTGGATTCCGACGGAAGTGCTCTGAGCCGGGGAATGATTTCCATCACCCCCATTTATAACGACATGACCCGTTATGATGCGATTGACGGTTTGAAAACGCTTTTATCCCAGGAAGATCGGATCTTTCCGGAAACGAAGTGCGAGTGCTTCGAGTAGAGAAACCCTCAGCGGGTCACGATCAGAGGAATCCTGCTTTCCTGAAGAATGCGGCTTCGGCAGGGCGAATCCATATCCGTTACGGCCATAACGAGCAGTTCGATGGACCCGTCCCGTATAAACTGCAGCGCCGTTTCGTCCTCCGGCCCGCTCAGGGCGACGACAATCCAGTCGATGGGACCCTCATTGTCGTTTTGTTCGAAATAATCCTCCAACTGCTCGCTCAGGCTGGCAATTTGCCGCTGATCTTCCGAAATAAGGAGAATCGTCAGCGGCCATACGGCGCTGCGGGAGAGGGTGGCGGCCAGAGCCAGGGCAAGGTCCGATTCAGGACGGCCGTCATAGATCAGCCCCATGCTTTCAATTTCCAGAAACTGGGGAGGAAGAATCATCAAGTGGTCCGTCAGAGTCCGGAGAGAAAATTCAGGGGCGGCCGTCAAGAGATTTTGCCCCTCGTCCAGGCCTGATCGCGGGAGAAGAAGGAGAGGACTGTCGATGTCCTTTGTCGCCGCCTTGATCGACTCAGCAGAAAAATCCTGAAGTTTGCGGAGGCCGGGGAAAATATCGGAACGGCGACAGTCCTCCTGAAAGTTCCCGAGAAGAATCTCCTCCGTCGGGGAGCCTTCCAGGGGCCTTTCCGCATACAATCCGATCAGAGGGAGAGTCAATCTTTTTGCCGTATAAATCCCGTAGGCGACAGCCCTTGAACTGAGGGTCAACCCGCTAAGAGGGACCAAAATGGTATGGATGGCGGCGCTGCTCATGGTCTCGCGATTTTCCTTTAAACATTTAAGTCTGGAATGGTCCCCTTACCAGAAGAGGCCGGATTCTTCAATTTCTTTTCCTGAGCCCTTCGGGTTGTCGTCGAATTCAGTCCTTTCTGATGAAAGCAGGGGGAATTTGGCATTGACAAAAGAAGGCAACCCTCCTACAGTTAAAATCCTTTAATAATCCTGAGTTAAAGTCATCTTGATTCATTTCTAAAAAACCGGTGCGGCCGAAAAGGGAGGAATAGAGGATGAACAGCCTGATCAATCTGGTGGAAGAGGGTGGGCGATCCGGGCGACTGATGGATGTGGCGCGACAAAAGACGCCACCGGAAACCGTTATTCAGAACGGAACACTTTTCAATGCCTTTACCGGGGAGTTTCTTCCGGGACAGTCCCTTTGGATCGCCGATGGCAGGATTGCCTACGCGGGTCCGGATACGGATTATCTCCGGGATGAAGGGACGTCCGTCATCGATGCCGAAGGGATGACCCTCCTGCCCGGACTGATTGACAGTCACACCCATATCCTGATGCGTTCCGGCCTTGAAGAATTCATCCGCTATGTTCTTCCCGGCGGGACCACGACAGTCGTTACGGAACTGATCGAATTTGCCTCCTTCGTCGGCATGCTGGGAATCGAGCCCCTTGTCCGGGCGATGAAGAATCAGCCCCTCCGCTTTTACTATACCCTGCCACCCCTGTGCGCCCTGACTCCAGCACAGGAAAATCCAGCACCGGACAACGCCGCCTATCTTCCTTACCTCCTGGAGCAGGACTGTCTGGGGGTGGGGGAAATCTACTGGAGCAATCTTTTTCTCGAAGGGAGACAGGGAAACCGGGTGCAGGAACTGGCCCAAATGGCCCTCCAGCTGGGGAAGCGTGTGGAAGGCCATACGGCCGGGGCTTCCGCCAAGAGTCTGCAGGCCTATGCCGGTTTCGGCTTCTCTTCCGATCATGAACCGATTACGGCTGCAGAGGCATTGGACCGGCTGCGGCTGGGCTTCTGGGTCCTGATCCGGCAGGGTTCCATCCGGAAGGAATTGACGGAGATCGCCGGCCTCTTCCGGGAAAAACTGGATTTCCGGCGGATGGCTCTCTGTACCGATGCCGTGGATCCCCAGGAGCTCCTGGTAGAGGGGTACCTGGATGGATCCCTTCGCTCGGCCCTGAAACTCGGCATTCCACCTGCACAGGCCTATCAGATGGTGACGATCAATGTGGCGGAGCACTTCGGTCTGGATTCCAAGCTGGGATCTCTGTCTCCGGGAAAGGCGGCGGATGTCGTCCTGATCCCCTCTCCGGCGGAGTATGAGCCCCGGAGAATCCTGATTAACGGCCGGACGGTTTTTGCGGAGGGGAAGACGCTCGTTGAGCCGAGGGCCATTGAATTTCCCGAATCGCTCTTCTCCACCATCAACATATCGGGTTATTCCCTGGAGGAACCGCGGAAAACAGGACAGCGCCGAGCCATGGAATTGGTCAACCGCCTGGTGACCCGGGAAAAGACAATCGACTTTGAGAATCCCGAAGAGGCGGACGGTGTTCTTTATTGCGTGGCCTTGGACCGGACCGGCGGAAGGCAATCCTTTACGGGGTTTCTGCAGGGATTTGGATTGAAGCAGGGGGCCTGCGGAACGACCTCGTGCTGGGATACGGTGGATATGATCTGTGTAGGTGCCGATATGACCTCGATCCGCACCGTCATCGAACGCCTGAGGGAAATCGGCGGGGGGGCCGTCTTCGCCATCGGCGAAACGGTGGTGGCGGAATGTCCGCTTCCCTTATGCGGCGTTGTTTCCCTTGCGCCCCTGAAAACCCTGGCCGGTCAGATGAGAAACCTGGATGAAGCCCTGCGGAATGCCGGCACCCGTTGGGAAAAACCCGTCTTGACGCTGGATACCCTCACGACGGCCTCCATCCCCCATCTGCGGATTACCCATGAGGGATACGTCCGTTTGCGGGATCGCAAGATCCTCCCCCTGTGCGATTGATGCCGGGGTTATTTTCACATCTCTGTTGCATTAGCGCCGAATATTACGTATAGGAAACCCCGGAAAGAGACAAGGTTGTATGAAATTGGAAGTAACGGAGCCGGAAACAGGTAGGGAAACCACCTCATGCTGAATTTTAATCTGGATGCAAGCCGGATCGCCATTATCGGACCGGGGCGGCTGGGGACATCCTTCGCATACAAGTTTGGCCGGGACAATAAAAAAGTTGCCATTTATTACCACGACGCGGACGTTTGCCGGGCCATCAACCGGGACCATCTCAATCCCAAACATTTGACCGAGGATCTTGCCCGGCGGGTAGGAGGGATGGACAAGGTGCCCAGGCTGTCCTCCCATGTCGTGGCGACCAATGACCTGGAAAGGATCGTGGAAGATCATGATGTGATCATGCTGTCGGTCACCACGAACCGTCTCCCCGAACTGCTGAGTTATCTGGAACCTCTGATCGGAAAAAAAGCGGGGGATACCTGCATCATTTCCCCGATCAAGGGACTGACCTCCGACGAGCTGACCAAGGAACTCATCACGCCGTCCCAGTTGATCAACAACCATCTTGTCCGGTTGAAGCATAAATATCAGGTGGTCTGCATCGGGGGGCCTTTCTTTGATGTGGACATCGCCCTGGGGCGTCCCGTCTGCGTGACGATCGCCGGGAAAAGACGGATATGCCGCTTTGTCCGGGAGGAATTGTTCCAGTTCAATCGCCGGGAGCTGAATTCCTATTACAATTTCGATATCGTGGGCGTCGAGGCCTGCGGTTCCCTGAAAAATATCGTGGCAAATATCAAGGGGGTTGCGGATTCCCTGACTCTGGGCGACTCCTTTCCCGGCACCATCTTCGCCCGTTCCGGCGTGGAAATCCGATCCCTGTCGAAACTCCTGGGAGGCGATTTCCAAGCCTTCTACAGTCAGGCCGGTGTGGGCGACATGTATGTGACCCTCTCTTCCGACGCCAGCAAGAACTATCGTTATGGGAAATATTTCTATGAACAGTACAACGGCAACCCCATTGAAACCAATTTGAATGTCCTGTCCCGGATTGACGGTACGCCGGAGGGTCCCAACACGATCAAGAATGTCCATCGCTATCTGGAAAAGAAAAATATGTACAGCCCGCTGTTTCAATGCGGCTACCAGATTTTCAATGAAGGCGGGAGCAAGGCGAAGATGCAGGAACTGCTCATCCAGTCCTGCCAGCTCGACCGGAGAGTCAAGGAATATATCGGGCCGGTCTCCCGGTTTCTATACCACCTCATGCCCAATCTGTGGTACCGGCGGGAAAAGGGAATCCTTGCCAATCTGGATAAGTAGAAATGAGGGGAGAAGCTTCCTTTAAATAAGAACTTGACTTTATCAGGCGGCTTATGGTAGCGGAAACAATCAATTTCAGCGGCGGTAAGGTTAAAACAGGTTATTGAAATGACGACATATCTTGCTGATCAACCGGTGGGCTGGTGGTGGCGACATAGACACTGCCCACAATAATCAGAAATGATTTCTTTGAGATGTGGGTGTAAGGAACCTTCCCCATGTCTCTGACGCAAAACAGAAAGCCATGGGAAACCCCCATGGCTTTTTTTAATGATTTTTGTCTTTGCAGCAAGGAACTTTCGAAATTGATCAATCGGAAAAAAAAGGAGAAAAGTGTATGGAACCACTAAAGGTCGTATTGGAAGACAACGAGATCCCCAGGCAGTGGTATAACATCCTGGCGGACCTTCCCGAACCCCTCAGCCCTCCGCTTCATCCGGCAACCCACCAGCCTGTCGGTCCAGAGGATCTGGCCCCGATTTTCCCCATGAATATCATCGAACATGAAGTCAGTTCGCAGCGCTGGATCGATATTCCTGAGGAAGTTCTGGAAAAATATCTGCTCTGGAGACCTTCGCCCCTCTACCGGGCCAGGAATTTCGAAAAACTCCTCGATGCCCCGGTGAAAATCTACTACAAGAATGAAGGGGTAAGCCCGGCTGGTTCCCACAAGCCGAATGCCGCCATTCCCATGGCCTACTATAATAAGCAATTTGGGATCAAACGATTGACAACGGAGACAGGGGCTGGGCAATGGGGAAGCGCCCTGAGTATGGCATCCCAGATGTTCGGGCTCGAATGCCGGGTATATATGGTCAAGGTCAGCTTCGAGCAGAAGCCTTACCGGAGGATGCTCATGAATACCTGGGGGGCCGAATGTCTTTCCAGTCCCAGTGAGATGACCCAGGTCGGGCGGCAGGTCCGGGCCGAACATCCCGATACGCCGGGCAGCCTGGGGATCGCGATCAGCGAAGCCATCGAAGACGCCGTAACCTCGGAAAACACCCGCTATGCCTTGGGCAGCGTGTTGAACCACGTCCTGCTCTATCAGACCATCATTGGCCTGGAGGCTCAGAAGCAGCTGGATAAAATCGGGGTTTATCCCGATGTCGTCATGGGGTGCTGCGGGGGCGGCAGTAATTTCGGCGGCATATCCCTGCCTTTTGTCAGGGACAAGATCGCAGGAAAGCAGGTGGAGATTATCGGTGCCGAACCTTCCTCCTGCCCCACCCTGACCCGGGGACCCTTTGCCTATGATTTCGGTGATCTGGCCAAAATGACCCCTCTGCTGCCGATGCATACCCTCGGTCACGATTATGTCCCGGCGCCGATTCATGCCGGCGGACTCCGCTATCATGGCATTGCGCCCATTGTCAGCCAACTGCTCAGACTGGGTCTGATCGGGGCCCGCGCCTTCCATCAGCTCGATACCTTTGACGCCGGTGTCAAATGGGCCCGTTCGGAAGGCTTTGTCCCGGCGCCGGAAACCTGCCATGTCCTTGCCGCCGTTGTGGATGAGGCACGGCGGGCCAAAGAGGAAAGCAAGGAAAAGGTCATTCTCTTCAACTGGAGCGGCCATGGGTTGATCGATCTGACCGCTTATGACGCCTATCTGTCAGGCACTCTGGTCCCCTATGAGCTGCCGGAGGAAGAGATCCAGCGCGTTCTGCAGGCAGTGGAAAACATGCCGAAACCCTGATTCTTTTGATATAATCCTAGGTAAGGTGGAGGAATAAGGTTCTCCTTCACCTTACCGTCTTGATCTCCTTTCCGATCTCCTGTTGAAACGACCTCACGGACCCCTTTTGAAAAAGTCTTGATCTTTATGGAATCTTTTGATGATCTGCAAATACGATGTCCCAGACTGGGGCATGAAGTCCCTTTTGTCTACTGCTGCAGGGAAGCCGGAGAACTCCCCTGTTTCCGGGTCCTCCTGTGCTGGCAATCCCGTATCCCGGCAGAGGATTTCCTGCGAAAAACGTTGCCCCCGGAAGCGTGGGAGCGGTTTTGCCGGCAGGAATCCAAAGACAAAGTATCTTCCTTGATTGAATTGATCGAGGCGGCCAAAAAACGAGGGAAGGAAAAACCCTGACGGGCGGTCCTGCCCGAACTGTTCCGACTTTAAACAGCCGGGAGGAAATGTAGATCTGCCATGGATCTCCTGAATTCAAACGAACGGACGGCGGAGCAGGGCCGCCGGCCCCTTGCCGATCGCATGAGGCCGGAGACTCTGGATGAGTATTTCGGCCAGGAATATCTTCTGAAGAAGGGAAGTCTGCTGCGGCGGGCGATCGAGGAAGACAGGCTCTTTTCCGTCATCTTCTGGGGGCCGCCCGGTTCCGGTAAGACCACCCTGGCCCGGATTGTGGCCAAGGAGACCAAGGCCTGGTTCACCTCCTTTTCCGCCGTACTTTCGGGGGTCAAGGAACTCCGGAAGGTCGTGGAGGAAGCGGAAGGCCTGTGGCGGAATTCCCGGCAGAAAACGATCCTCTTCGTCGACGAGATTCACCGGTTCAACAAGGCCCAGCAGGACGCCTTTCTCCCCCATGTGGAGAGCGGCCTGATCACCCTCATCGGGGCGACGACGGAGAACCCTTCTTTCGAAGTCATTGCCCCGCTTCTGTCCCGCTGCCGGGTTCTGGTCCTTAAGCCCTTTTCGGACGAGGCCCTTGCCAGCATTCTGAACCGCGCCTTGAATGATCACCGACGGGGGCTGGGAGACCTCGGGCTGACCCTTGATCCGGATGCCCTGGAGCACCTCGTCCGCATTGCCGATGGAGATGCCCGGACCGCGCTGAACAGCCTGGAGGCCTTCGCTTCTCTGCTGGCTTCCGGAGATGGGGAGCCGAAGCGGATTTCCCGCCATCAGGTGGAGGAAGCCCTGCAGAGAAAGGCTCTGCAGTATGACAAGGCCGGAGAGGAACATTACAACCTCATCTCCGCCTTTCACAAAAGTCTCCGGGGCAGCGATCCCGATGCCGCCCTGTACTGGCTGGGACGGATGCTTTCCGCGGGAGAGGACCCCCTCTACATCGCCCGGCGGATGGTCCGGTTCGCCTCGGAAGATGTGGGCAATGCCGATCCCATGGCGTTGAACATCGCCGTGACCGCCATGCAGGCCTTTCATTTCATCGGGCTGCCCGAAGGAGAACTGGCCCTGGCCCAGGCGGCCGTCTATCTGGCGACGGCGCCGAAGAGCAACGCCCTTTATGCCGGATACGGCCGGGTGAAGGAAACCATCGCTTCCACGGGAACGCTTCCCGTCCCCCTGCACATCCGCAATGCCCCGACGCGTCTGATGAAGGATCTCGGGTATGGTCGAAATTACCGCTATGCCCACGATTATGAAGACGCCCTGGTTCCTCAGGATTATCTTCCCGAAGCCCTCTCTGGAAAAACGCCGCCTTTCTACCGTCCAACGGACCGCGGTTACGAGCGGACGATTCGTGATCGCCTCGAAAAGTGGCGCAAATATCTGGAAAAGACGAGACAGCGGGAGCCGGGTATCTCAAAAAAGTAAGGCATTGCGGAGATGCCTGCAAGACACCCTTGTCCCACTGATTTCCTGAATAGGATCGTTCTTCCTGTCCCCCCTCCCAAAATGAGCTAACCCTTATTCCATTTTCCTATATAAAGAGCGTTCTTCATCCGCCGGGGGATTGGCTCCTCAACACAGGTGTAAACGTTGCATAAAAAGCATGGCGCCGAGAAGGTCTCATGCAAAGATGCCTTCAATTTGAGGAAAGGGGATGGACGGCTGTGGATTTTCCTGTACAAGACGGATCGAAAACCCATGTCAATGAACGGAAGACATATCGGTTTTGTTTCCAGGGTGACGGAGGAACGCTCTTCGGTATTCAGATTGTCAATTTTCTGCTCATCGTCGTTACACTGGGGGTTTATTATTTCTGGGCAAAGACAAGGGTGCGCAGCTACACCTGGAGTCAGGTCGATTGCTGTGGAGATCGATTCGCTTACCACGGCACGGGCAAAGAGGTTTTAATCGGCTGGCTTAAAGCAGCCGTTTTTCTGGGAATTCCCTTCCTCGCCTTAAAAAAAATTCCCATCATCACCGGAGCGTCAGAGCCGGTGATCATAGCAGGTGGTCTTGCCTCTTCTTTGCTCGTCATGATTTTTATTCCCGTTGCCACGGTCGGCGCACGCCGTTATCGACTGAGCAGAACATCTCTGCGCGGTATTCGGTTTTCGTTTCGTGGTAAATGGCAGGAATTCGCTAAAATTTTCTTTGGCTGCCTCCCCTGGATGCTTTTAACTCTTGGATTCTATCGGCCTTATTTTGAAATACGCTGTCAGGATTTCCTTATTGAAAAAGGCTACTTCGGTAACAAAAAATTCAGCTTTTACGGGGAAGGGAAAGACCTTTTAGGGAGCTATGTGATTACCGTACTTCTGGCCGTCCCGACATTGCTGCTTTCTTTCGTCTGGTATGGCTATAAGAAAAAGAAGTACATCTGGAACCATATATCCTTCGAGTCGGCATTGTTTCAATCCACCATTACTTTCGGAGGCATTGTCGGATTGTATCTGGTCAATGGACTGATATTGATTTGTACGCTTGGATTTGGCGCTCCCTGGGCAAAAGTCCGCACATTGCGTTATTACCTGGAACATCTTACCCTGGAAGGGCGGGTCAATTTGATGGACATTGTTCAGGAGGCCCGTGAATCATCGGCCTTCGGGGAGGAAGTTGGGGATTTCTTCGCCCTGGAATTTGATCTGGGGTAAAAGGGGGGCGTTTGTCGATTCAAACAAACTGGAAGGGGTCCTATCTGAATGGAAAGACTGCCGACAAACAACCTGTGGAGATACAACTGCTCAGGGAAGGATTGAGGATTTCGACGCAATCCGGCGACATCTTTTTATGGGCATACCAGGAAATCACGCAAACACAGGGTTTCTATAAAAATGAGCCCGTCAAACTGGAACGGGAAAAAATCAGTCCGGAAATCCTCATTCTTTCAGATCAGGAATTCTTAACGAGCCTGCACCAGTTTCTACCCGGAGCGGCAAAGCGGTTTCATAATCCGGCCTTACGCGGTTTCCGGTTGCGCGTCGTTTTGTATGCGACCATCGGACTCATGGCTGTCGGCATTCTTGTCTATCTATGGGGAATTCCCCTTGCGGCTGAAGTCTTTGCACCACATATTCCCCTTGCATGGGAGCAAGGCATGGGACGGTCCGCACTCGGCGTTCTGGCGCCGGAAAAGAGCCGCTGCAGGGATAAGGCATTGCAGGAGGCAATCGATGAGATTGTTGTCAGACTCCATCCGCACGGCTCAAGTCCCTCTGACTTCAAGGTCGTCGTTGTAAAATCTCCCATCGTAAACGCCATTGCCCTTCCCGGCGGGAATATTATTGTATTCAGCGGGCTTTTGGAAAAAATGGATTCGCCGGAATCTCTCGCTGCTGTTCTTGCTCACGAAATGCAGCATATCAGAAAGCGGCATGTAACCCGGAGGATCATTGAGGATTCTTCCACGGGGATTATGATCTCTGCGCTCTCCGGTGATGTGACCGGTTCAATGCTCTACGGAATGAAAATCGCCCGCAATCTTGCCATGCTCCGTTACAGCCGGCATGAGGAAGATGAGGCTGACGCCGAGGGGTTGAAAATGTTGATGGCGGCAAATCTCGATCCGGAAGCGGCGATCCGATTTTATATGATGATGAAAGAAAAAAATCGAGGGTTGAAAATTCCTCAATATCTCTCTACCCATCCGGATCTTGATCAACGTATTTCCCGCATGAAGACCCTTATCTCTTCATTGGATACAGGCCACCGCGTTTATACGAAGCTATCTGCCGGCAATTCTTGGAGTCAGATCAGATCAGGATGTGCGGTTATCCCGGCATCAGGCCGGAATGTGGCAACGGTAAACCCCTCTGAAGCCAGGTAAAAAACGGTTGGCGTTATTTCATTTCCCTTATTTTTTATCCAGTGTCTCGCGCAATTTGGCGGCCAGGGCGTGCATCGAAAAGGGTTTCTGAACGAAATCGACGTTATCGTCCAGCACGCCGTGATGTGCAATCAAATCGGCCGTATAGCCCGACATGAAAAGGCATTTCAGTTGCGGGAAAAGGGAAATCAGGCTTTTGGCCAGGTCCCGGCCGTTCATCTGGGGCATGATGACGTCGGTCAGGAGCAGATGAATCTCGCCGGCATGCTCGCCGGCAATCAGGATGGCATCGTCCGGCCTGGAGGCAGACAACACGGTATAACCCAGTCCCTGGAGCATGATGATGGTCATATTCAGGATGAGTGGATCGTCCTCCACCACCAGGATCGTCTCATTCCCCCGGGCCGGTTCTGCGAGGCCTTCCTCCTTGGTCTCTTCAATCTCGCCTTGATAACGGGGCAGGTAGATCTTGAAAGTAGATCCAATGCCCTCCTCACTGTACACGTTAATGAAACCGTTGTTCTGCTTTACGATGCCGTAGACGGTGGCAAGGCCCAAGCCGGTGCCTTTCCCCGTTTCTTTGGTGGTAAAAAACGGTTCAAACAAGTTATCCAGGACCTTCTTTCCCATGCCGCAACCGTCGTCGTTCACAGCCAGCAGCACATAGTCGCCGGGAACGCAGTCCGGATGGTGAGCGCAATAGGCTTCTTGAAAGGAAGTGTTTCCCGTTTCGATGATGATTTTCCCTACACCGGCGATGGCGTCGCTGGCGTTGACGCACAGGTTGGCCAATATCTGGTCGATCTGGGAGGGGTCCACGTTGACCGGCCAGAGGCTCTTTCCCGGCTGCCAGGTGAGATCAATGTCTTCGCCGATCAGGCGGCGCAGAATCTTGAGCATGCCTTCCAGGGTTTCGTTCAGGTCGAGCACCTTGGGAATAATGGTTTGTTTGCGGGCAAAAGCGAGCAGTTGCCGGGTCAAATCAGCGGATCGTTCGGCGGCTTTCCGGATTTGTTGTAATTTTGCAAAGACCGGATGGGACGGATCCACCTGGCGAAAAGACATCTCCGTATAGCCGATGATGACTCCCAGCATGTTGTTGAAATCGTGGGCGACACCGCCGGCCAGCCTTCCTATGGATTCCATCTTCTGGGCCTGGGCGAACTGCGCCTGCAACATCTCCTGTTCCTCTTCAGCCCGTTTATGCTCCGTGATGTCTTCCGATATCCCCAGGAGATACGCCGGGTTCCCGTTTTTATCCGGGATGGGTATCTTCTGTGTGTGCAATATCCGTTTCCCTGACCGCGACTCTATGGGCTCCTCAGGGATATCGCATGGCTGTCCGCTATCCAGGACTTCCCTGTCGTTCTTAGTGAAAAAGTCCGCCTGCTCCCTGGGGAAGAAATCGTAATCGCTCTTGCCGATCAGCTCCTCTCTCTTAAATCCCAGAAGGTTTTCTCCGGCCCGGTTAAACCGGATAAACCTCAGGTCCCTGGCATCCTTGATGAAGATCATGTCCGGAATATTCTCAATGACGGAGGACAGGAACTCCTCCCTTTCCATGAGCATCTCATCCGTCCGCTTATGTTCCGTGATGTCTTCCAGAGTCTCCACGGCGCCAATGATATCTCCGTTGGAATCCTTTATCGCTGCTGCCGTAAAATAGAGCCATTTTCCGTCTTTTCCGAGGGCAGGAAAGAAATCCGTTGCTTCGTAAGCTCCCTCCACCAGCTGGGATTTGGCATACTTCCCGGCATACCAGCGGGGAATCTTCTCTATCGATCCATCCACCAGAAAATCCGCCATCGTGGGTCTCTTTTCCTTGTAGAAAGGAACCGACTGCTGATCCGTGCCCACGATCTCCGCGGCCTTGACGCCGGTATATTTCTCAATGGCCTTGTTCCATAGGATAATCCTGTGATCGGTGCCGATTACAAACTGAGGAATCGGCGAACCATCGAGAATATCCCTCAACAGCGTTTCGCTGTTCCGGAGGGCCTCTTCAGCGCGCTTGCGCTCGGTGATGTCGCGAATGGATTCTATGGCGCCGATGATCCTGCCGGAAGCATCACGCAATCTTGAAGCGGTGGCTGACAAATAGGCGCCTTTTCCCCCATATGTCTGTGGCACATAGGCCTCGGCGTACAGCGTATCGCCCTGCTGCCGATAAACCCCTTCATAATGAATCTTCTCAAAATCATCATCAGGAAGCAAAGTAAGATCTGCAAGAAGCGGTCGGGCCTTTCCGTAAAAGGGAACAGCATATTCATAATTTCCCTTGCCGATCATGTCCTCTTTGGGAACTTTCGTCATCTGTTCCATGGACTTGTTCCAGGCGATGACCTTTCCGCTCCGATCAATCATGAAGGTGGCATCGGGAAGAAAATCAATGATGTCATGAAATATTCTATTGGTATTCCATAGCTCCTTCTCGCCCTGATTGCCTTCCGATAGCTCCTGATCCATGAAGAGCAGGCCCTGCTTGCCGGTTCTGTTATCGCGATTCTTATTTTGATCTTTCGCCATATCTGTCTCTCTTGTTTATGGTTGTTATCGATTTCGCTGGGGACGATCCAGCTCCTGGCGCAGCATGCTAAGTAAATCCAGACTCTTGAACGGTTTCTGGATGAGTTTGAGCCCCTGTTCGAGGACAAAATTGGTATGGACTGCGTCTTCGCTGTATCCGCTCATGAAGAGACAGCGGATGTCGGGATGAACGGCGCGGATCTCATCGTAGACAAAGCGGCCGCCCATTTTGGGCATGATGACATCCAGGAGCAGCAGATCGACCTCCTGGGCATGATCCTGGTACATGCGCAAGGCGTCTTCGCCATCGACGGCGGCAAGAACACGGTAGCCAGCCATCTTGAGAATTTCCTCAGTAAGAAAACGGAGCGGTTCATCGTCTTCCGCAATGAGTATGGTCTCATGACCTCCCGGTGGCGGGACCTGTTCTTCCGTAAGGATTTCTTCCTCGGTGCTTTCGTTGACCGGCAGGTAGACATGAAAGCGGGAGCCTTTCCCGATCTCGCTGTAAACCTGGATCATCCCCTCGTGCTGCCGCACGATGCCATAGACGGTGGCTAGGCCGAGGCCCGTTCCACGCCACTTCTCCTTTGTGGTAAAAAAGGGTTCAAAAATTTTATCCATCGTCTCCGGGTCCATGCCGCAACCTGAATCGGTAATGCTCAGCCGGACGTACCTGCCCGGTTTTGCCCAATCATGGTTCGCGCAATAGTCATAATCGAGCCGGATGTTTGAAGTCTCGATGGACAGGCGACCGCCGTCCGGCATGGCATCCCGGGCATTGACGCAGAGATTGATGATCACCTGTTCCATCTGGCTCCGGTCGGCATTCACCTTCCATAGTGCAGCGCCGGGAAGGATGCTCAACTCGATGTTTTCACCGAGCAGGCGACGGAGCATTTTCATCAGGTCCTCTATGGTAGAATTCAAGTCCACCGGACCGAGCTGAAGCACCTGACGCCTGCTGAAGGCGAGCAGCTGACGGGTCAGCGCCGCCGCCTTTTCCCCGGCCTTTTCCACTTCCTTCAACTTGCCGTAATGCCTGTCGTCCGGATCGAGTGAACAAAGAACGATATTGGTATAGCCAAGAATGGCCTGTAAAATGTTGTTGAAGTCATGGGCTACCCCCCCGGCCAGCTGGCCGATGGCCTCCATCTTCTGGGCCTGGCGCAGTTGCTCTTCAAGGGCCTTGAGGGCCGTGATATCCTGTGAAACGATAATCGATCCGCCGGAAGGGTCCGTGCCGTTCAGATAGGATCGGCCCATCAGCACCCGGACGGCTTCCCCGTCCTTCCGCTTCAACCGAAACTCTCTTGGCGTGAAGTCCGGTGCATAAAGGGCCTCACCGACGGCCCGGTATTCTTCATCGCTGAAATAGAGCAAACGGGCCGAACGACCGATCATCTCTTCTGGAAGATAACCGAATATCGGAAAATTGTAATCGTTGACCTTTGTCATGACCCTGTCCCTGTCGACGACGCACATGGCGAGAGGGGCGGCCTGGAAGAGGATTCTCCAAAGGGCTTCGTTCTCCTTTTGTTCCGTAATATCGCGCCCGGTGGCGATGATGGCCTTGACCTTGCCGGTGTCGTCTTTCTCCGGAATCCGGAACAGATCAATCCACGTCCCATTGGGAAGCTGAAATTCACTGCGGCTGATCTTCCCGGAGGTAAAAATCTGCTCAATGGATTCGTGCCACTGGGAGCACACCGCCTCGGGAAATCCCATATCTTCGAAGGTCTTGCCGATAAATGCCTCGGGAGGGATTCCGGACTGTTTTTGGACGACAGGGTTGGCATAAAGGTAGTGATGGTTTCGGTCAATGCGGAAGATGGCGTCAGAGCTGTTCTCCACCAGGGTGCGGAACTTCTCTTCACTTTCCCTCAAAGCAGCCTCTGCGGCCTTGCGCCGGGTGATATCCCGGACATTGGCAAGCACCACCTCGCGGTTGCCCAGGACGATTTTTTTGAGTGCGACCTCCACGTCGAAGAAGGAGCCATCGTTGGGCCGTTTCGCCTTCCATTCGAAGGTGATCACTTCCCCTTCCAGGACCCGGTTCCACCATCCCGCCAGGGAGTCCAGCGGATTGTCCGGGGCCGAGAAATCGTCGATAATGGTTGAAGAAAGCGCCTGCTCCCGGGTGACGCCGTAGATCTCCAGCAGCTTCTGGTTGCAATCCAGGACCCGTCCCTCGAGGTCATGAACAAAAATGGCGTCGTAGGAGTTGTCAAACATCGTGCGGAGGGCCTGTTCCGATTCTTTCAGCGCCTGTTCCGCCTTCTTCCGTTCGCTGATATCCCGGGAAACGATCAGGATCCCGGTGAGCTCTCCTTCACGATTGTGCGAAAAAGTAAACTTGATTTCCATCCAGAGAAGAGAGCCATCTTTTTTGTACACTTCCAGTTCCAGGGTCCGAGTCCTGTTCGGATCGGCCGTTCCGGAAGCTTCCAGCTTCATCTCTTCCTCGGTCATCAATCGGATTTGTTGCAGGGATTCCGGAGGTAAATCCTGGTCGAGAGTCAGGTTTAACGCCTCCTCGACGGTAAAGCCGCGGATTCTCAAGATAGAAGGGCTCAAATAGATGCAGCGCTGATTCATATCCATGATACGGATGATGTCTGCGGTATTTTCCGTAATGAAACGATATTTCGTTTCGATTTCCAGAAGAGCCTCGTCCAAACGCTGATGCTCCGCTTTGAACCGCTCCAGCTCATTAATCTGCTCTTTTAACAGGGAGATCTCTTCGAGAAGTTCCCGATTTCCCTTGTCTTGTGCGTCCATATCATCCATATGCCTCACCTTGCCGGCTTTTACCTGTGTCGAATGAAAAACAGGGAACCGTTAAAAAGAAAGGAAAAACCCTCATTTTAAATTAAGCGTATTTATATTATCATCTTTACCAGCATATGAACAGACTTCAAGTATCGTCATTAGAGCCGTTGTGGAGCGGTTTGTGCAGGAGGACTGATCAAATTACGGAGTGGAGACGGAGGTCGCCATGTATCTCAGCGGATTTGTTCATCGTGACGAGCTGTTTCAGATTGCCGAGCGGTGGTTCCGGGGTCAGCCGGAGTCCAGCGACGCCCGGCGACTGACGGAAATCCTCATTACCGACGGCTTCATTCTGGGGGAGACCCTGGAAGACCTTACCCGTTTTCTTGTTCACGAGCTTCATCAGAAGCCCGGAGCTTACAGGGAACAACGCATTTCTCTCAAGGGAGAGCTTCGAAGCACGCTCCTCAAATCCCGCAAAAGCCTTACCCCCCGAATTCGGGAACTGCTTTCGGCATATTCCCGGAATCCTGATTATTACTACCGGGACGCTCCCATTAACGGCGTCATGTATTTGAGCAACTCGGGGGAGCTGCTTGCCGTTTTCCGGATCAAGCGCCCCCGCCGTGTGGCCGAGAAGGCCAATCGTAGAATTGCATCATGGCTCTTCAGCATCGTGCAGTCCGAAGCCAAGAAGCTGGCAAAAAAGCGGGCCAGACGGATGGGAGTCCCCTTAAGCCTTCTGCTGACCCCTGAAGAGGAAATGGTGCAGGAATTCGCCCGGGCTGAAGAGATCATCTCCCACAAGTTCATCTCTGGTGAAATCTCCTTCGAACCAGGTCCCCTTACCATAAACGATGTCGGCGGCATCAAGATTGTCGGTTCACCGGACGAGCTGGCGAGAATCGAGGAATTGCTCTCCCGGTGTGAGAATTGTGAAGTTGTGGAAAGGGAAAGCCTTCAAGGGCTTTACAACGCCGTGAACCTGATCGTGGAAGTCCCGTGGAATCGTGAACAGGTCTGTAAACGGTACGAAGAGAAAAAATGGTGGAAGCATGTCGGATATCGGGGGCTTTCGGAGGCGTATCTGAGCCGCGGCCTGGAATTTCTGCTCGGGGATGCCGCGGACACCATCAGGCTGGAAGTCATCCTGACCACCTTTCCCGATCTGGTTGAATCGGAGCTGGGCAATTCCATTCACGAAAAACGGATCATCACCCAGCGGGACAATAAGGATTATAAAGGGAACATCCCGCTCAACATCGAATTCCTGGTGGAGTATCTTTTCGCCGTGGGCTTCAGCCCGAGCATTGAAGTAGACCCCATTCCCATTCACCTCTGGGGCCGATATCTTCCCGATACCCTTTTTTCTCACATTCGCAGGCTTCACAACGTGCCGCCTCAAGATCTGTTCTATTGAGGGAGGCCCGGCAGGATGGTCGGCGGAATGATGATCTCGATGTCCCTTGATGCAGCTTATTTCCCCAGCGCCTCCCGGACCTTCCTGGAAAGACTGTCGATGTTGAACGGCTTCTGGATAAATCCGCGGCATCCCCGGCTCATAATCTGCTGCGCTTGACCGTCCAGGCTGTAACCGCTGCTGAGCATTACCTTTGCCGAAGGATTCAGCTCCCGGATACGGTCGAAGGTTTCACCCCCCGACAACTCCGGCATGATCATGTCAAGAATGACGAGGTCAATGTCGTCTTTCTTTTCCCTGTAGAGGGCGATCGCCTCCGGCCCGCTGGTTGCCTCATGGACCGTATATCCGAGAAACTCGAGCATTGCTCTGCTCACGGCAAGAATCGTCGGTTCATCATCTACAATCAGGATGGATTCAGTGCCTCTGAGGGTTTCCGCTTCCGCTGGCTTCTCTTGAAGGACTTCTTTCTCCGATGCAGGGAGATAGATGGTGAATGCCGTACCGCGTCCGGGTTCGCTTTCGACGGAAATGAAGCCGCCATGCCCCCGGATAATCCCGTAAACGATGGCCAGCCCCAATCCTGTTCCCCTCCCCATCTTCTTCGTGGTAAAGAAGGGATCAAATATCCGCTTCCTTGTTTCTTCGTCCATGCCGGTGCCGGTGTCGGAGACTCGGACCATGACATAGTTTCCGGGAGAAACGGCATGTAATGTCGTGAAACTCTCCTCAAGGGTTAAATTCCTGGTTTCGAGAGAGATTTTCCCTCCCGCCGGCATGGCATGCCAGGCGTTCACGTAAAGATTGAGGAGGACCTGCTCGATTTGACCCCGGTCAACCTCCACGGTCCAGAGATTCTTCTCGTATTTCCTGGTTATGGTGAGTTCTTTCTTCGTCCTGCTGAACATGGCGGAACTTTTCCTGATGAGCTGATTCAGGTCTGTCGGCTGTATTTCATATCTGCCGACACGGGCAAAACCCAGGAGCTGCCGGGTAAGGTCCGATGCGCTGTGAACCTGTTCTTCAATATGCTTCAATCGTTCATGATGAGGATGGTACGGGTCGATCTCCTGCAGCATCAGAGAGACATACCCTTCTATCCCCATGAGGATGTTGTTGAAGTCGTGAGCGACACCGCCGGCAAGGGTGCCGATCGCTTCCATTTTCTGGGCCTGAAGAAGCTGGGATTCGAGAAGCTTGCGGTCGGTAACATCGCGCATGGTTTCGATGGCTCCAATGATCTCTCCTCTTTCATCGCGAAGGAGGCTCGCCTTGCCCCACATCATCCTGCTAGGCCCGCGGACGAAGGGCACTTCCCCTTCGGCATAGACTGTGTCGCCTTCCTTTTTGATAAAGGAATATTTCCTGGCAATCTCGTCATCCCACGAAAGCAGCAGGTCGACGAAGAGAGGGCGTCGTTCTCCATAGAAGGGGATGGCGTATTCATAGTTCCCCCTGCCCAGCATCTCTTTGCCGCCATAGCCGGTAAGCTCTTCGAGGGCCCTGTTCCAGGAAATGACTTTTCCCTCCAGGTCGATGGCAAAGGTGGCGTCTGGAAGAAACTCGATAATGCTGGCAAGGCGGCTTTGAGATGATTTCAATTCCTCCTCGGCCCTCTTCCTCTCGATGAGATGCCACATTCCCTCCATCAAGAGAGTGAGTTGCTTTACATCCGTCTCGTTATACTCTTCCTCTTTGTTTCCCACCCCGGCGACCAGCACAATGTGAGATCCTGAAAAAACAGGAATATTCATGTGCCGGAGAATTGGAACGTGGCCTTCCGGGTACCCCTTCTTACAGGGATTGGGCAAAGAATAATCATTCGTAATGATGGGTCTGCGCTGCCGGACAGCTTCTCCCCAGAGCCCCGTATTGGCCACGATAAAATATCTCGGTTTATATTTTATCTTACATTGGGCGTGGGAGGCTCGGGACAACGAGTATACATTTAAAACGCTTTCATCCTCATTTAAAAATGTCAAATAACCAATCGTACTCCTCGTCATTTCGACGGCTTTTTCCAAAGCAAAATCAGCTATTTCCTTGAGCGAGGCGGTTGTCATTGAGTTCAGCTGCAGTAATATTTCCGTTCGCTCGGCATTCAGTTTCATGGCTTCCCCGACGCGCTTGAGATCGGTGATGTCGGTGGATATGCCGCACAGGCCATAGATATTGCCGCTGTCATCCATGAGCGGCAGCTTTACACTCCAGTAGGTATGCGGCACCAGATCTGATGACGTAAGGTCGGTTTCTTCCCGTGAAACTGTTTCACCATGCTCGAGAACGCGATGGTCACTTTTTCTGATTTCTTCGACGGAGGCTGCGGAAAAAAAGCTGGAATCGTCTTTGCCGATAATTTCATCCGCTTTTACGCCGAAGAGCTCGCATACTTTATTGTTTACATAGGTATAGCGGTGCTGTTTGTCTTTGAGGTAAATATGGGCGCCGACATGGCTCAGGATGGTATTCTGGAGTTCTTCGCTTTTCCGTAGCGCTTCTTCGGCCCGTCTGTGGTCGGTGATGTCGCGGACGATTCCAGCGACTCCGACCACTTTGCCGGCCACAAGGAGGGGGAATTTATGGGTCTCGTAGAATCTGTCCCCTACGGGCTCGATGGCAACCACAAGCGTCCTGTCGCGAATCGTCCGTTCATCACTTTCCCGGCAGGCGAGGGCGGCTTCCTCGGGCATAAGTTCGAAGTCTGTCCTGCCCAGGATTGCCGCCTCATCACGTCCGAAGAATCGGGCATTGGCGGAATTGACCAGTTGATAGCGGAATTGAAGGTCTTTTAGAAAGAAAAAATCCGGTCCGGCGTCGATGAGCAGCCGTAATTGCTGCCATGAGCATCTCAGCTCTTCCTCCACCTGTTTCTGCAGAGCTGCCGATTGTTCCAGCTTCCGGATTTTCTGCTTCAGGGCGGCATTTTCTTGAAGGAGTTCCTGATTTGTTCTGAAAGGGTTGCTCATGGGGTTTCCCTGTCTTGATTAAGGGTTCAGCAACATGTCAACATTTCTAACTATATTAACTTTTTTCCGAATTCCTGTCAATTGGAGGTACTGGAATCGCCTCATGAGGTAATTGCAGTTTTTAACTGGTATACAATCCGTAGTCATCCAGTAGTGAAAAAAATCAAATATTTAGTATATTTTCTACCCATGAGATCATTAACGCCTGCTGAATATCCTTACATATTTTCAAAAAGGCATAGCTAAATGAAAATCTACAATCTGCTGTGTAGAATAATTTTATTGCGATGACTGGATCTGATCAGGAGGGAAGGCGGATATGAAAGCAATTCAAGCGCTAATCACCGAGCATGAAGACATCAATGCCATGTTTGATATCTTGGGGAAGGTATATCGGCAGATAGAGGCAAGTGGGGATATAGACAGAGACCACTTGGATGCAATCACGGAGTATCTGAAAGTATTTGCGGATAAATGCCATCAGCCGGGAATGCCAACGAACATCAGCATCGCGACCAATCGGCTGCCCCACTGAGGCATCGCTTCTTCATATTTCCTGACAGTCTTGAATTCGCTGCCGATGGACATAGTTTCGCCCTGTGGTGAATGCCTATGCACCATCGCCGCGAAGGGCGTGCAGGCCATTCCGGCAGGAACCCTTCCATCGTTCATCTTGACGATCAGTTGTCATGAGTCTTGTCATCAACCTTTTAAACTGAAAACTTAAGAGCTGACTGTATCCCTGATCCTCAACGGGGAAAAACCTTATTTCAAGCGGCTGTTTCTTATCCTTTTCGCGATCTCATTGACTTCCTTCATGATCACTTCCAGATCAAGATGACAGAGGTTCCGGTCTTCCATGACCACCTTTCCATTGATGATAGAAGTGAGCACATCCGCGCCGGAAACGGCATAGACGAGGTGAGAGTAGGGATTGTACATAGGCGTCAGATGTGGCTGATTCAGGTCGAGAATAATAAGGTCCGCGGCTTTGCCGACTTCGATTGAACCGACTCGGTCCTCCAGCCCTAAGGCCCTGGCCCCGTCAAGAGTCGCCATTCGGACGACCTGCCGGGCGTTCATGACGGTCGGATCCAGCGCGGCGACTTTGTGAATCTTTGCGACGGTATCCATTTCCAGAAAAAGGTCCAGATCGTTGTTGCTCGCGGAGCCGTCCGTCCCAAGGCCAATCGTGATTCCCCTCGCCTGCATTGCCGGAATGGGTGCAATTCCAGCAGCCAGTTTCATGTTGCTCTGAGGCGCATGGGAAACTCTGACATTCCATTGGGCAAGGATATCCTGCTCTTCTTCGTCAAGCCAGGCGCAGTGCACGACAAGGGTCTTCGAATCCAGGACATCCAGATCACGGAGATGCAAAGCCGGCCGCTTGCCGTAACGGTCTTGAATCAGGGACACTTCCTCACGGGTTTCCGAAAGGTGCAGGATGTAGAGGATGTCAGCCTCCCGTGCCGCCTCTTTGATCCGGACCAGGGTCTCCGGGGAACAGGTATAAGGGGAATGGCAGAAGAGTGCAGGCTGAATCAAAGGCGAAGCGAATCTCTGGTCAGCAAGCAGCCGACTCACGGCATCCATCTGACGGGAAATGTCCGGGGTGTCCGGAGTGGGGAAATCAATAAACCCTTGAGAAATGACAGCCCGCATGCCGGCCTCTTTTGCCGCCCGGGTAACGGAGTCGACGAAGAAGTAACCATCGCTGAAGGTGGTCGTTCCGGACAGAATCATTTCCGCCATGGCCAGGAGCGATCCCGCGTACACCATCTCCGGGTTGACATGCTGCGCTTCAGCGGGAAAGATATGCTCATTGAGCCAGGTCATCAGTGGCAGATCGTCCGCCATGCCGCGAAAGCACGTCATGGCCAGGTGCGTATGGGTATTCACCAGCCCCGGCATGATCAGGGTATTGCGCCTGTTCAGGATTTTTTTTGCGCGATAGGCGTCTTCCGGAAAGGCATCTTTCTTCGTGACAAAAACGATTTTCCCGTCTCGGATGCCAAGGACGGGGTTTTCGATAACGGCTTCTTCCTTGGACATCGTCAACAGGAGGCTGCCGTATATGAGCAGATCCAGCTCGCTTTGAATCATGATGGAACCTCCAGGAAAGAGCCGCAAAAGCTCTTCCAGTCATGGCGGGAATTTAGCATAGGAAAGAGTCTTTCTTCAATGGGATATAAAGGTGCTGGAGAAACTTTCCGGGAAGGGTAAAATTAGGGTACATTGTTTCGAGGAGATACAAAAAGACTGAAGGGGAGCCATTTTGACTCCCCTTCAGTCCAGGAGGATAAGACGATTTTGGGAATGATTTTTCTCTGTATGGGATCCGGCTCCTTCTGCCCGTTTGAATTCGCCGGAATTTCGTCTTTTGTCTCTCTTAAAAGCATTGATTGTGCCAATAGGATTGACGCTGTATAAGTATAAGATATTATAAGAAAATTATCGAAGATGAATTCAAGAACTGTTTTAAAAAGCCATTTTTCAAAGGCAATAAATGTCGACAGCGAATAAAAACGTTTTAAAAAATAGTGAATATAAACAAATAGATGCCACGTTGTATCTTAATGTCGCCCTTCGACAATATTGTCGAAGATGGCGGTTTGTCTTCGTGTACAACAAAAAAAAGCAGGACCTTTTCTGATCCTGCCCATAAATAAAGAAATAAACAAAGCTATTTTTTAAATCTTCTTCTCATAACAGCGAAGCCGGCAAGACCCGGGGCAAGAAGGAGAAGGGAAGGAGGCAAAGGAACCGGGGTTCCTGGAGACTCAAGTCGAACATTGTCGAGGTCAACCTGATCGGAGCCTGTCTGCCAGTCCGCTTCAAAATTCATGAAGACCAGATTTGACAAAACCGTCTGAAGCTGTGCCTCCGATGCCGGAGCTCCGGGATTGCCACTGGTGTTCATGATCTCCCATCCTGCTGAAGCCGTCAAAGCGATATCATAAGAGGTCCACCCTGTGCCTGGAGGGGTTGTGCGATATTGAAGCGACGTAATGCCATCGGAAATCACAACCATGGGATAGGCGGCGCCGTCGGACGACAACACCCTCTGTTCAACATGAATAACACCGCCATAAGCAGCTGATTGATCCCCCAGGAAAGCTGTCGGGGCATGGAAACCATTCCAGCCGTACCAGTCGTTTGCACGGATAAAACCACCCGGATTGCCGCCGGTTGCCACATAGGTAGGCGTTGATGCACCGGTTGCCGCAAAAAAATCTCCGACGGTCCAGCCTTCGTCTCCTGCATCAAAGGTGCTTTGGGCAATCACACCGGCCATGGCGCCCGCGGGGACAAATGCCCAGACTAAAACGACTGACATCAAAAGGATTCTTTTTATCCAAGCACTCATAATTCCCCCCTTAATCATCATGTTGCTCCTGAGTTTAATAATTTGATCCCTGCTACACTTCACCAAATTTCAATTTAAAGCATACAGGCACTTTTGAACATTATATAAAATTTATCTCCCTTGGCAATCGGGTAATGCCCTGATTCTGAAATAGGATATTTTCTGTTTTTTTACCGGAATGGCTGTAATCCTTTGCAGACTCTATTTTTTACAGGAAGTATTCCACTAGATTTCTCTCATCGTATGGCTTAGTCCTTCTTTAACGTGCACCCTTTAAAGGAATGTCTTTCGACGGGTTTTCTTCCTTTCTTGAAATAAAAAGTAGGCATAAACCAGAGTCATTGAAAGTCTTGAGCCTTATCGCCTTTCACCCATTCCGTAAGTCAGCGCACCGGCGATTCGCTCCAGGTCTGCCTGGGCAAGCCGATATCCCAGGGCGGCCTGGAGTTCGTCCAATTCGGCCTTCTTGACGGCGGCAACCGATTCGGCATAGCGGACATCCGTAATGGTCCCGGCGGCCAACTGGTTCATACTGAGACGCTGATTTTCCCTCTGGAGTTTGAGCGCCTCCCGGGCGACCTCCATCATCATTCCGGCCAGCTCCAGTTTCCGGTGGGCTTTGGTGATATCAACGGAAATACGTTGTTCCAGCCGTTTCAAATTCTCTTCGGCCTGGATCAGCTGTGACCTTCGCTGGCCGACGACGCCGCGCCGGTTTCCCCAGTCGAAGATATTCCAGGTTATCTGGCCGCCGAAGGTAAAGATGTTGTGCGTAAGAAACGGGGCGCCATCCTGATAGTCGTGGCGGGCAAAGAGACTGAAGTCCGGAATGTACTCATCAAGGGCGGCGTTGACGGCATGCCTGGACTTCGCCACGGTATCCCTTGCCGCCTGCAGGTCGGGATTCCGGGAGAGCGCTTCCTGGAGATGCTGGGGGAGGGGCTGTGGGGCAGGGCAGGGATCGTTGAGATCCTCAAGAACCAGCTCCGTATTCAGAGGCAGTCCCAGAAGATCATTCATTTCAGATGTCAGATCGAATATCTGGATCTCCGCCGCCAGCAGGAATTGCCGGCTCTGGAGGAGTTTTGCCCGATTTCCTGTTACTGCAACATCAAGGAGATTTCCGGCCCTTACTCCATCCTCGCTTTCGCGCAATCCTCCCTGCGCTGCGCTCATTGCGGCCTGTGCCGCATCTTTCTGCTTTTGAGCGATCAACAAGCCATAATACAGGTGATGGATGCTGAAAATAAGCTCCTGTTCAGCCTTTCGAACGTCGGATTCCGCGATTTGCCGGTCTGCTTCCGCAATTTTATGGGCTTCATGAATTTTGAACAGTTGGGTCAGGGGTTGTCTCAAAGTCGTGCTGCACAGCAGCAGGGAATCATCTCCTTGATCAATTTCGGTGTCATGACTCGGAAATGGCCCCATGCCGGGAAGGTTTCCCAGGCTGCCTTTGGGGATGGTAACCAATTGGGTGTCTGAGAGGCCAAAATACGATGTCGTGTTGGACAGATGGGGGAAATAATGCGACTTTGCAGAGATCATGCGCTGCTTTGTTTCCTGGACCTTCTGCCGGGAGATCTTCAGGACCGTATTTTGTCTCTGGGCCAGATTCACGGCTTCAGGCAGGGTAAGTTTCAAGGGTTCCGCTGATGCCTGCCCTGTCCAGACAAGAAGACTTACTGCAATCAAGACCACTATGGTCAGGGAAGATCTTCCCCTTCGTGATTTTACCAGGACATACAGGACCGGCACCACCAGCAACGTGAAAAACATGGAGCAGATCAAGCCGACAGCGATCACGCTGGCCAGAGGGCTCCAGAGGCTCGATCCCGAGAGGATCATGGGGGTTACGCCGACCGCCGCGGCCATGGTCGTCAGGAATATCGGGCGCAGGCGGCGTTCGCCGGCCTCGGTTGCCGCCTGTTCGAGGGTTTGGCCTGCGGCGATTTTCTCTTTGATGTAATCCACCAGGATGATGGAATTGCGCACCACGATGCCGGATAAACTGATCATTCCCATGAAGGCGGTAAATCCGAAGGGATTATGGGTGATCACCAGTCCGAGTACGGCGCCCGGCAATGCCAGCGGAATGGACGACATTACAACGAGCGGCTCGGAGACGGATTTGAACTGGATGAGGAGAACCAGGAAAATAGCCAGCAGGCTGATTCCGAGGGCAACGGTCATCTGGGGAAAGGTTTCATCACGATTGGCCTTTTCTCCGCCATACTCGATCCGGTATCCCCGGGGAAGCCGGAGCGCCTCTATTTTTGGTTTGACCTCTTTCAGCAGGTCGGATCCATACCTCCCCTGCGTGACAAAGCTGCGGACGGTCATGGTCCGCATGCCGTTACGTCTTACGATGCGACTGGTTTGCCACTCCGGTTCGAGTACGGCGATGGAGCGGAGTGGAACGCTGGCATGGGTAAGATGGGAGGTCATGTAGGCGTTGCGGATATCTGAGAAAGTGGAGCGGGACTCCGGTTCAAGACGAAGCATGAGAGTGACCGGCCGGTCACCTTCCCAGAACGTATTGACCGGCTGACCGTCGAAGGCGCCTTTCAGCAATCGGGACACAGACGCATTGGTTATGCCGAGCCGGTTTGCCAGTTCGTTGTTGATGTCGACATCCAGCATGCAGGAGTCGTTGAAAAAATCCCTGTGCACATACCGCGAGTACGGGACGGCGGAAAGAATCGCTTCGACCTGGGAGCCTAGGCGCTTCAGTTCGGCGATGTCCTCTCCGAAGATGCGGACTTCGACGGGAGCTTCCATCTGCGAACCCTGCTGCAGCTCTTTGACGATGACCAGCGCTTCGGGCGCCAGTTTTGCCAGGTCGGGCCGGAGTTCGCCGACGAGCCGGCTTGTTTCCTCAACAGAAGTGGTGTTGATGATAAATTGGCCATAGGCCGGGTCCGGCTGCTGGGGATTGACATTGTAGTAAAAACGCGGGGCGCTCTGCCCGACGAAACCGGCAAAATGAACGATGCCGCTTTTTCCGGAAAGGTGTTTTTCGATTCTTTGCATGACGGAATCCGTGCTCTCGATTCGGGACCCCTGTGGCATCCACACATCGATAACAAACTGATTCCGCTCGGCGAAGGGGAAAAACTGCTCCCGAACCGTCGCAAAAAGGACAACCCCACCGACAAAGGCTGCGATTCCCAGCCCTACGGCAAGCTTTTTTCTGGCCATGAACCAGACAATCAAAACTTTGTATCCGGCCTGCAGTTTGTCCAGGACCCGGAATTTTTTCTTTTCCTTCCCCGTTTCCCCGTTTCTGGATTCGTGCAGTCCTTTTTTGATAAAAAAACGGCAGAGGATCGGCGTGAGCATCACGGCCACGAGAAAGGAAACCGTCAGGGCAATCGCCACGGTGAGTGGAAGCGCCGTGATGAATTCCCCAATCGACCCGCTGAGGATGAGGAGAGGCAGGAAGGAAAAAATGATCGTCACCGTTGCGGTGAAAACCGGAACAAGCACCTCGGAGGCCGAGCGCCAGGCAACCTCGGCCTTTGGATATTTCCTGTCGAGAAGCTCCACATAGTTGTCCGTAATGACAATGGCATCATCCACCACAATCCCGAGGACAACGATCAGGGCGGCGATGGAAACCTGATGGAGAGCGATTCCCAGGGCGCTCATGACCCCGAGCGTTATGCAGAGCGTGATGGGAATTGCCAGGGCGGCGATCACGGCAACACGGATCGGCAGGAGGATCACGGTCACGAGGATGACGGAGCCGAGTGCCAGCAGAAATTCATGGCTCAGGGTCGACATCCGGTTCTTCACGACGGCCGGCTGATTGGCGATCAGATCAAGACGGATATCCGGCGGCAGGATCGTTTTCAGGCGGGAAAACACCGTGTCGATCTGTTCCCCGAGCTGCACGATGTTTCGACCTTTCTTCATCTCGACGGAAATCAGGATACTCGGTTGACCATCGTAGCGAACCAGGAATGTCGGGTCCTGATACCTCCTTTCCACATCGGCGAAGTCGCGGACATAGACCGGTTGTCCGGAACGGGACACATCCACCAGGGCATTGCGGATCTGATCTTCCGTTGTAAAATAAGAGGTCGTTCTCATCGGAATCCTGTCATGATCGGCCTCAAACTTCCCGGCCTCCTCAATCATGTTACGCTGTCGCAAGGCCTGAACAACCCGAAGGGGGTCGGTAGAATACTGCGCAAGCCGCGCAAGGCTGCCGGTAATCCAGATCTCTTCGTTCTGACCGCCATAGGTGGCCAGCTTTCCGACGTTGCAGACCGTCCGGAGTTCATCCTGAATCCGGTCCACATAATCGCGCAGTTCCCTGTAACCGTAACGCTTTCCCTGCACCGAGATCAGCATGGCGACGGTATCGCCGAAGTCGGAATTCACCACGGGACCGCGAATCCCCTCGGGCAATTCGGTCATCCGGGTTTCATTGAGTTCATGGCGCAGTTTGGCCCAGAATACGTCAGCATTTTTCACGAAGTCTTCGAGCTCGACATGAATGACGACAAAGCCGAGGCGGCTTGTGGAGTAGGTTTTTTCCTTCCTGACTTCGGGAAACTTGAAGATATGCTTTTCAAGGGGTTTCGTGACCTGCTTTTCCACCTGTTCGGAAGTTGCTCCGGGATACAGGGCGAGGACGAGTCCGGTGCGTATTGTGATTGTTGGATCTTCCGTCCGGGGCATCTCGAGATAGGCGCGAATTCCGACGCAGACCAGCATGGCTGTCAGGATGGCCGTGACCGTCGGATAACGCAATGAGACCTTGATGAGATTCATTGCCGCGAACCTTTCTCAGGCGCTGCTGCCTTATGCTCCTGAGCATCGGTCATCGTCACGGAAACGGCGGCGCCGTCCCGAAGCCTCTCCTGGCCGGCAAGGATGACGGATTCTTCTCCATTGAGACCCTGCTTGATTTCGATTCCCGTACCGTACAGAACGCCTGTTTCAACCCGTCTGGAATACGCCCGCTGCTGGTCGGGATAGTAAAGGTAGACGATCGTGGCGCCCTGCGGATCACGCACAATTGCCCCAATCGGCAGGGTGAGCATTTTGACCCTTCTGTCTGTGCGAATCTGGCATTGGGCAACCATCCCTATGCGGAGAAGATGCTTCGGATTCGGAACCTGAATGCGCGTCATGAAGGTCCGGGTGCTGGGATCGGCGGAAACATTGACGAGGCGCACGGTCCCCTCGAAGGATTCCCCCGGCAGGGCCGGCAAGACGATCGGGGCCTTCTGCCCGGCATGAACGAGCGCAACATCGGTCTCAGGGATGCCGACACTGACCTCGACGGGATCGAGTTGAACGATTTCGAAAACCGGTTGCCCCGGGATTGCCGTTTCCCCCGGCTCAATGGAGCGCTTTGAAATAAATCCATTTAGCGGCGCATAGAGCATCGCGTCGGCAAGGCGTTTGCCGGATATCTGTTCAGATGCCAGAGCCTGCCGGTACTGTTTCCCGGCGGATTCCCAGGCGGTCTTGAATTTCTGATAATCGTTCGGCGCCAGGCTCTTCGAGTCGTAGAGCATTTTCATGCGTCGATGTTCATCTTCGGTCCGTTCCAAGGCGATCCGGGCCGTGGCGGTCTGCGCCGTGGCTGCTGTAAGAGCCAACTGGTAATCGGTCTGGTCGATGGCGGCCAGTAATGCCCCTTTCCGGACGTATTCCCCTTCCCGGGGGACGACCTTGATCACTTTCCCGGAGACGAGAAAGGAAATCCGGGAGGGCTCGTCGGGGGAAGATATGGTTCCGCTGACTGACACCGTTTCATAATCCTCTTGCAGCGGCGGTTTCCCGATTTTTACCGGTATGGGTGGAGGGCCCGTCTGATCGGCTTTATTGCCCGAGGAACAGGCTGAGACCATCAAGACCAGCAGACCTGCGATAAAAAAAGCCAGCTGTTTCATAACCCACCTTTCCTGCACCGTGCCTGAATTGGATGTGCCCTTTGCATGAACGCAGAGAATGTGAATAAAACTGCGTTATAAACATTTTATCAAGCAGAATGTTGCAGGGAAGGAAAATTCAGCCGACAGATTGTGTGTCATTACCCTGTTGCAGACGGTCGGAATTTAAGGGGTTGACTTTTTTATACATCAACCTAAGATGTCGTTCGTAGTAGAGTTGAAAAGCCGAAAGGCTGCCTTGTGAAAAACGTCAGCGGGAACCCAAAATGAAACATGAAGAAAAAATTATCTGGCAGGACTCCGTGTCCAGCCATGACCGTTCTTTTCTACAGCCTATTTCCGTGGCCATTGCGTGCGTGGTTTTTGTCGCTTTGTTCCTCTTCATGGGTATTATGGACATCCGGCGAAGCGACCGGGCACTGACCGGGCTCATGGAAAATCAGGGATTGGCGACGATCAGCGTTGTGCGAAAGATGGCGGAGGACAACCTGAAAAATCTGATTCAGGCCTCCCAGCATGAAAATGCCCCCGCCTTTACACCATTGAAAGAAGAATCCTTTTCCCCCCAGAACTGGCTGACCTCCGCCCTGGCTGTGATCGGTCGGGATGTGGATGAGAAATGGCAATCAAAGCAGATCAGCAATGAGTATCTACAGAAGATTGCTCTGCGTGAAAATCTCTGGTTTATCGCGGTTATAGACAAAGGGGGGGAAATTGTCTTTTCCGGCCGACCCGTCCAATCTCCGGTTGAGGGGAAAAACGCAGAAGATCTATCCCCTCCTGCATCCAGCGGCGCCAATCTGATCTCTTTCCTTCAGCAACAGGGAATCAACTTTGTTGCCCTTCGGCGCAAAGACGAAAGTGGCACGGTTGTGATCGCCATGAAGAAGGATGCCCTCCGCTATTGGGCCATGAGGGTCTCCGTTTTGAAGGCCATGGAAAAACTCGGAGAGGGACAGGAACACCTTTATCTGATCATTCTGGATCAGGAGGGAAAAATACTGGGGCAGGCGGGAAAACTTCCCGGACCCTGGAAAAAACTTGATTCCGCCTTCTACTCCGTATTATCGGGCCGTAAAAACATAGAAACCCGGAAGATGACTTTTGAAAAACAGCCGATTCTCGATGTGACCGCACCCTTCCAAATCAGTGACCGGGCAGGAGGCGTTGCCCGCATCGGTTTGAAACGGGAAAGCGCGGAAAGAATCCTTTCCGAGAACCGACGGAACATGTTTGTTTCTCTGCTCTTTACCTTTATCGTTGCGATCCTTGCCATGTGGCTCCTCTATCAGAATCAGAACAAGCATCTGGCGGGGATTATTGAAATGGAGCGCCGTCTGGAAAAGGCGGAGCGGCTGTCCTCCCTTGGCCAGTTGGCTGCCGGGGTGGCTCATGAAATCCGCAATCCCCTCAATGCCATCAGCATGGCCAGTCAGCGGCTTAAGCGGGAATTCATGCCGGCTGATCCCGAAAAGGCGGCGGAATTCCAGAACATGGCCGGCGTCATCCGGGATGAGATCCGTCGACTGAACGGAATTATCGAGGAGTTTCTCACTTTTTCCAAGAGCCGGCGCCTCGAGATGCGCGATTACTCCATTACCGAGGTCCTGCGGAAAATGACGGATCTGATCCGGGAGGAGGCCTCCTCCCGGGGGATTACCCTGAAAACACAGTGGAGCGATAATCCCGAAATTATTCCCATGGATGTGGATAAACTTCAGCAGGCCCTGTTCAACCTGGTAAAAAATGCCATGGAGTCCATATCCGGGGAAGGGTCCATTACGATTTCCCTTAAGGCCAATGACCGCAATTCCCGGGTCATCCGGATATCCGATACCGGTTGCGGAATAACGGCGGAAGAGCTGGATAAAATCTTCAACCCTGAATATACAACAAAACAGAAAGGACTGGGGCTTGGACTGTCACTTGCCCATGAGATCATCCGGGGGCATGGCGGAGAAATTCGTGTTTTGAGCCGGGAAAATGAGGGTACAACTTTTGAAGTGATTCTCCCCGCAGAGCGAAAGAACGAGAATCCGGCAAATCCCAGAGTATAAAATAAGATCTGCTTAGAGCGCCATGAAGAATCTGAATATCCTCGTCGTAGAAGACGGCCAGTCGCAGCGGGAAATGCTCCGCGATTTTCTCCGCAAGGAAGGCCATACCGTTGCGGAAGCGGCCAGCGGAGAAGAGGCGGTGCAATCCGTCATGAACGGGGCCTTTGATCTGGTCCTGCTGGATTACAAAATGCCGGGAATGGACGGCATGCAGGTCCTCCAGGAGGTCAAGCGGCTCAATCCGGAAACGGATGTGGTGATCATCACCGCCTACGGGACGATTGAAACCGCCGTGGATGCCATGAAAGCCGGTGCGGTGGACTACATCACCAAACCCCTTGAGTTTGATGAGCTGCTTCTCCTGATCGACCGGGTTGCGGAGCGGCGGACCCTCCTTCGGGAAAATGAGATCCTCCGAAGACAACTGAAAGACCAGGGAGTCACGACCGATTCGATCATTTACGGCAGTCAGAAAATGGCGGGCCTCACCAGCATGGCCGCCCGTGTCGCCTCCAGCCGGGCCACGGTTCTGCTGAACGGCGAGAGCGGTACGGGAAAGGAACTTCTCGCCCGCCTGATCCACCAGCTCAGTCCCCGGTCATCGAAGCCCATCGTTACGGTTAATTGCGGCGCCCTGCCCGAAAGCCTCATCGAAAGCGAGCTCTTCGGTCATGAAAAGGGGGCCTTCACCGGGGCGTCGGCCCGACGGATCGGACGGTTTGAAGAGGCGGACGGCGGGACGCTCTTCCTTGATGAAATCGGGGAATTGACGATGCCGGTTCAGGTCAAGCTTCTCCGCTTTCTCCAGGAACGGGAATTCCAGCGGGTCGGGGGAAACACGAACATCCGCGCCGATGTTCGGATTATCAGTGCCACCAACCGCGACCTGGAAGGGATGGTCAAGGAGGGGAGATTCCGGGAAGACCTTTTTTACCGGTTGAATGTGGTGGTCATGTCTATTCCGCCCCTCCGGGAACGCCGGGAAGATATCCCCATCCTGATCGATTATTTCCTGAAGCGTTTTGCCGCGGAAAACGGCAAGGACATTGCGGGAATCAGCAGTGAGGCCCGGGACCTTCTCATGAAATACGACTATCCGGGAAACGTCCGGGAGTTGGAGAACATTATCGAGCGGGCCGTGGTCATCGCCCGGAATGAAGTCCTTTCCCTGGAGGACCTTCCCTTCCGCGAGGAGGTCATGGCTGCCTCTTCCGGCGGCGGAATCCCGGAAGAAGGAGAAGGGAAGCTTCGCAGCGCCATGGAGCATCTTGAAAAGCAGATGATCCAGGATGCCATGGAGAAAGCGGGCTACCATCAGACCCGGGCCGCTGAAATGCTGGGTCTGAGCGAACGGATGCTGCGGTACAAACTGAAGAAATACGGCTTGAAATCCTGAATAACATGAGTTATGAATTAATAAAATGTAGCATGAAATGCATAATAACATGAGAATGGATTTTTTAAATCAAAGTAAATCCCGCTTTTCGAAGATGACATTTCCAAAGATATTATTTTTTCTGAGTTTGACCTTATCCACATTTCTAAATGCGGCACTTGCCGCAACCGTTGTGATTGGGCCGGGTGATTCCCTCCAGACTGCCATCGACAATGCCAGTGCAGGAGATACGATCCTGTTGAAGGCGGGCACTTACAAGGGTAATCCTATCATTGTGAACAAACCGTTATTGATTGCCGGCAAGCCTTATTTTGATACACGGGATAAACTGAAGATTGGCGATGTCATCCTGAATGCCAGTGACGGATCAGCCATTAGAGCTTTTGTTACAAAAAATTCATCCGGTAAGGTGACAATTCTGGGCATGAAGTTTATCGGTGGTGAGAACACTCTAAGCAATTTATTAGGTAATCTTGAGGTAGGGTATTGCCTGTTCGAAGGGGATGAGAGCACCACGGATATTTTCAGCTTTGAATTTGATGGCTATGGAGAAGTTCATCACTGCGAATTTAGAAACGCCGGGGATGATGCCATTGATGTAGACAGTAAATCATTGACGGCAGGAGCCTTTATCCGCATTCATGACAACGTCATCGAAGGAACCAGGGATGACGGAATTGAGATCCGATTTTATGCGCGGGGAAATTCCCAACCCCTTCTGGTTTACGACATTCACCATAACAGATTCAAGGGGGCCACCAGCGGCACCGGTGACGCGATTCAGCTGATTGACCAGGACGCTTCAGAAAACAGCCGAAGGATCAATATCTTCAGAAATGTCATTGATGGAAATGACTTGATAGAGGTTGGAATAGGCTGTTTGGACAATGCCCAGACGAGTGAGGATTTTGCAGGCGCCGACGGGATGAATGAAGCGGTCTACATTTATAACAATACCATCCTGAATACCCGCGAATATGGCATCACGGGTGGCGATCATACCTTTGTCATCAATAACATCATTATGAACACCCCCAGGGGGATCAAGCACGTAGCCAACGAAGGCAAGGTTGATTATACCCTGACCTACAATACCCCCAGTGGCGCCATGATTGACGTTGTCGATGGCGGGAATAACTATCTTGACCAGGATCCCGGACTGAACCAGGTCACCTATGAACTCAACTCGGACAGTTTCTGCATCGGTAAAGGCATTAAAACCTACATTGATTCTGCTCTACCCGCCCCGATCTTCGTCCTTGCCGATTTTCGATGTGCCGCACCAAGCCTGGGAGCGATCGAGCGGTTTGCGGCATCTCATGACATCCTCTGGCGCAACAGGACGTCGGGCAACAATCTGGTCTGGCGGATGGACGACATGATTCGGACTTCTGAGATTACTCTTGCCCCGTTCCCGAATCTCAACTGGGAGATCCATGGAACAGGAGATTTCGACAACGACTGCGAGACGGACATCCTCTGGCGCAACAAGTCGTCAGGGAACAACCAGGTCTGGCTGATGGATGGTACAACCCGGACATCCGGCGTCTATCTGGCCCCCTTTGCGAATCTCAACTGGGAGATCGGGGGGACAGGGGACTTCAACAACGACGGCAAGACAGATATCCTCTGGCGCAACAAGACATCAGGTAAAAACCAGGTCTGGCTGATGGACGGTAGGACCCTGATTTCCGGGGCCTATCTGGCCCCCTTTGCGAATCTCGACTGGCAGATCGGGGGAACCGGGGACTTCAACAACGACGGCAAGACGGACATCCTCTGGCGGAACAAGAAGTCTGGTAACAACCAGGTCTGGCTGATGGACGGTACGACCCGGACATCCATGGTCACTCTGGCCCCCTTTGCGAATCTCGACTGGGAGATCGGGGGGACAGGAGACTTCAACAACGACGGCAAGACGGATATCCTCTGGCGGAACAGGATTTCGGGTAACAACCAGGTCTGGCTGATGGACGGTACGACCCGGATTTCCGGGGTCTATCTTGCCCCCTTTGTGAATCTCGACTGGGAGATAGGAGGGGTAATAAAGTAGCCTGTCGTCCTGTCTGACTTCAGAGAGATATCGTTCCATGAAACAGAGAAGAAAAAGAACGGAAACCCGGTTCATCACGCTGAAAGATGTGACGTTTCGTAAAAGGGACGTCCTTCTCCTGCCCGGAACGTTCTGGGAAATTCGCACCGGGCAGAACTGGGCAATCCTGGGGGAGAACGGATCGGGGAAATCCGTTCTGGCGAGGTCCCTTAAAGGGGATGTGCCGATTGTCCGGGGAGAACTGATGCGCCATGTGCCTGAAGCGGCAGTAGAGGGGATCGGTTATCTCTCTTTTGAACTCCTGGAAGAGATCCTGCTGCGCGAAGATCGCTTCGAGGACGCCCATGCCTTCAGCGGCTGGGGGCGTACCCTCACCGTGGGAGAGATGCTGGGAATCGGGGCTGAAAACGGCGCCTGCATGGATTCCTTCGACGACATCCTGGGCATTCGCCCCCTGCTGGACCGAAGCATCCGGGTTCTGTCCAACGGGGAGATCCGAAAGGTTTTGATCACCCGCGCCCTGCTCTCCCGTCCGAAACTTCTGATTCTGGATGAGCCTTTTGCGGGCCTCGACACCGCAAGCCGGGAATCCCTGGGTCAGGCGATCTCCGTGCTGATGGCCAAGGGAACACAGATTGTCCTGGTTACGCAGCGCTTGGAGGAAATCATTCCCGGCATCTCCCATGTCCTGATCATCCGGGAGGGCAAGATTGCCCAAGCTGGACGACGGGAACAGGTCATGACGCCGGAAGCGTTGCAACCCTTTTCCGGAAGCGGGATCTCCCTCCCGGCCCTTCCCCGGCCGATTCCTTCGGCATTGGATAAGGCGAGACCGACGGCCGATATTTTGGTTGATATGAAAAACGTTCATGTCGCCTTTGGCAAGGTGACCGTCCTGGCCCGGTTGACCTGGAGTGTCCGACGAGGGGAGAACTGGGCCATTGTCGGACCCAATGGTTCGGGAAAGACAACCCTGCTGGCCCTGATCACCGGCGACAATCTGCAGGTCTATGCCAATGATGTCCGTCTCTTCGGCCATAAAAGAGGCTGCGGTGAAAGCATCTGGGAAATCCGCCAGAGGATCGGTCTGGTTTCCCCGGAGCTGCAGCTTCGCTATCGCAAGCCCGTCTCCGTCCGAGAGGTTGTCCTTTCCGGACTCTTTGACTCAATCGGCCTGTATCGTAACTTCAGTGCGGATCAGAAAGTCCTTGCCGACTCGTGGCTTGCCTGCATCGGCATGAATGACCGTTCTGAAAGGCCATTCAACCTGCTTTCTTACGGAGAAAAGCGTCTGGTCCTCATCGCCCGGGCCATGATCAAATCTCCGGAACTCCTGATCCTCGATGAACCCTGTCAGGGCCTGGACCGTTCGAATCGGGAAATGGTCCTGGCTCTGATTGAGGAGATCGGCCGGCGGCCCTTAACGGCCATGATCTATGTCACCCATCATGAAACAGAGATGATCCCCTGTATCCAGCATGTCCTCAAACTTGGCGGAGAACGTCAGGCATGAGACATCAGTAAGAGAGGCTTGTCCAGGACAAGACTCCGGAAGCAAACATCCGGGTGACTGATGATTGGGCGCATCAAAGCCATGTGGATACAGAATGTATTGAATCATCGGAAATCTTACTTGTTGACATCGAAGGCCGGCTTCATATACTTTCGCTAGATATTGAATCACTTGCCCAAGTTTCCCATGTTGATTTTCCTAAGGAGGAGGTGCCTCATGAGAAACCACCGCACATTTTACATCGGCGGCCAGTGGGCCGAACCGAGTGGAAATCGCACCTTCGACGTCATCAACCCTGCAACCGAAGAGATTGCAGGTCAAATTCGTCTTGGCGAGAAGGAAGACGTGGATCGAGCGGTTCTTGCCGCCCGGAAGGCTTTTGAGAGTTCTTCCCGCACCTCGCGGGAAGAACGGATGGCCCTGCTGGAGCGGATTGCTGCCGGCATCCAGCAGCGTCAGGATGAATTGAGCAAGGCGATCACCGAAGAGATGGGGGCGCTGGAATGGGTATCACGCCGGGCACACGTCGCCGGGGCTCTTCACCATACCCGGGTCGCCCTGGAAACGCTGAAGACCTTTGAATTCGATAAGCTGAGGGGCAATACCCTGGTGCGTCTGATTCCGATCGGCGTCTGCGGTCTGATCACCCCGTGGAACTGGCCGGCCGTAACGGTTATGACAAAGGTGCTGCCGGCGCTTGCCACTGGCTGTGCGGTCATATTGAAGCCGTCGGAGTATTCACCCTTCTCCGCGCAGATCATCGCCGAAGTCCTACACGATGCAGGGATTCCCCCAGGAGTGTTCAACATGATTTACGGCGATGGTCCGACGGTTGGAACGGCTCTCTGCAGTCATCCCGGCATCGACATGATATCCATCACCGGATCGACCCGGGCCGGCATCGACGTGGCGCGCAACGCAGCTGCAACAGTCAAGCGGGTGCATCAGGAACTCGGAGGCAAGAGTCCGAACATCCTCCTGCCGTCGGCGGACTTTCCCGGTGCGGTCGAGCGCGGCGTGAAAGGACTGATGTTCAATGCCGGCCAGACCTGCTGTGCCCCATCGCGCATGATCGTGCCGAATGACCGCCTGGAAGAGGTGAAGGCGGCCGCCCGAGAGGCGGTGGGGAAGCTTCAGCCCGGTCTTCCGGACAGCAGGGCCTTCATGGGGCCTGTGGTCAACAGAAATCAGTATGACCGGATCCAGGCGTATATCGAGAAAGGCATTGCCGAAGGAGCGACTGTAGTGGTCGGCGGTCCTGGACGGGCCGAAGGCTTCGACAGGGGTTACTTTGTGAAGCCGACCGTTTTTGCCGACACCAGGCCGGAGATGACCATCGTGCGCGAGGAGATTTTCGGGCCGGTTCTGGTCATTCAGGGGTACGACACGATCGAGCAGGCTGTCGAACTGGCCAATGACACGGAATACGGTCTCGCCGCCTATCTCCAGGGAGGGGACATCGAAGAACTGCGTGCCCTTGCCGACCGCATTCCAGCCGGCCAGATCAACCTGAACGGTTCAGGGCTGGATCTGATTGATCTGACGGCGCCTTTCGGTGGTTTCAAGCACTCGGGGAACGGCCGCGAATGCGGAGACTTCGGCTTCGAGGCATTTCTTGAGCCCAAGGCCCTGCTTGGCTATATTCCCTGAATTTATAAACGCCGGAAAGGTTTAAATTTATTACTGAAGGAGGTTATCATGGCAGCAAGAACCGTACTCGGAATCATGGTTACAAATCGTGTTGAGAACGCCCAGCAGGTCCAGAAAGTACTCACGGAATATGGGTGCAGCATCAAGACAAGACTCGGTCTTCATGAAGTGGATGAAAATATGTGCTCAACCTCCGGACTGCTGATCCTTGAACTTTTCGGGGAAGAAAAGGCCTGTGGAGATCTCGAAGGGAATCTGAGGGCGATACAGGGACTTCAAGTCCAGAAGATGGTTTTTGAATCCTGATGCCGGATTGACTTTACCCGAATGAGCACCCCGGCCCTAGCCTTGGCCGGGGGACGCTTTTTTCACGGACAGCATTTCTTGTTGTTCCGTTACCACCATTTCTTTTTGCGAAAATACAGCAGCATGCCTCCCGCAATGGTCAACAAAAGAACCCAGACCATGGCGTAACCCCACCGCCACTCCAATTCGGGCATATATTTGAAGTTCATCCCGTAAATCCCGGCAATGAAGGTCAGGGGCATGAATAGCGTCGCGATGACTGTCAGGACTTTCATGACCTCGTTCATCCGGTTGCTGATACTGGAGAGATAAATATCCAGCATGCCGGACAGCATGTCCCGGTAGGTTTCCAGATTATCGATGATATGGATGGTGTGATCGTAAATATCGCGGAAATAAAGCAGAGAGGACTTGCTGATCAAAGGAGATTCGGAGCGTTCCAGGCTGGTGATCATCTCCCGGAGAGGCCAGAGGGATTTTCGCAGTAGAATCATCTCTTTTTTTAACCCCTGGATGGAACTGAGCAATCCGGCCGAAGGGGTTTTAACAAGTTCCTCTTCCAACAGTTCAATTCTTTCTCCAAGATTTTCGAGGATGAGGAAGTAGTGATCCACAACGGCGTCCATGAGGGCGTGCGCCAGGCTGTCCGGGCCGCTCTTCCGCAGCCTCCCCTTGGTATTGCGGATCCGCTCCCGGATGGTTTCAAATACGCCGGTGTCTTTTTCCTCAAAAGAAAGGACAAAATTGGCACCGAAAAGGATGCTGATCTGTTCCGAATTGACTTCGCCCCGATCCGGGCTCTCAGGATGAAACATTCTCAGGACAAGATAGAGGTAATCCCCGTAATCTTCCATCTTGGGGCGCTGGTCCGTATTGAGAATGTCTTCGAGGGTCAGGGGATGGAGGCCGAAAGACAAGCCGAGTTCTTCCAGGACGGGAATTTCCGGCAAACCTTGAAAGCTGATCCAGTTTACGCCGGTTTTCTTCAGGAAAGAAGCGCAACCGGAAATCTGTTGGATCTCCATTTCCTGAAGGGACTGCTCGTCATAATGGATCAGCGAGATTTTTGACTTTTCTGATAATTTTTCCCCGACATGAACCAGGGAACCCGGCGGCAGACCCACTTTTGCCGAACGGCTTTTCTTAGTTCGGGGCATTTTCGGAAGCCTCCGGAGATGATTTCCGGGAAGATGAGGAAGATTTCCATACTTTCTTTTGAAGTTTCACCGTGACCGTGACCGTGGGGATTTTGCCGTCTTCCATCCGGACATCTGCCGGTAAAACAAGTTTGGCGTTATGAACCTGCAATTCTGCTGTGGGCCGCACCTGGATCGGTTCCGTCTTGATGTGAAGCCGCTTGGATCGCAACCTATCGGGAAAGAGGATCCTTACGAAAGGAGGTGAAATCAAGGTCTGCTGCACGGTCCAACCGGAAGGCGGAGAGTCTATGACGGCCTCGATGAAAAGGTCTGCAGAGATAACCTTGGATACCGATATCGATATGTGCTCCGGTTTGATGCTGTTCACCGCCAGACCGACCGGCAGGGTGACCATGCTGCCCGTTAGAGGGATGTCCTGCTTTCCTGTTTCAACCTTTTCCAGATCAATGGAAACGCGAAGTTTATGCGGGCTCAGGAGCTGGAACGCCTGGGACGGTCCCGTCAGAGTGACCATGGCTTCCGTAGCCCGGGAGCCCTCAAGGACGCGATCCGGGGCGAGGTTCACATATTCGATGGGGACAGTAAAATCCCTGCGAACCGAATCGCGCTGATACCCGAAGGTTATCCAGAAAATAAAGGCGAGAAGAAGGGCAAGGGCTTTTTCCTTGGGATTTTTCTTCAGCCAGGCGAAAAAGGGATGATGGGGTCGGGCCGGTGCCGTTTGAGCGAAAAATTTTTCCAGAATATTTCTCAACTCGGCCGCATTGGCAACCGCGTTTAATTTTTCCCGCCGGGCGACGGACACGGCGCCCCTCTCTTCCGAAACGACGATGCACAGGGCATCGGAACGTTCCGACAGACCAAGAGCGGCGGTGTGACGCAGTCCGTAGCGGCGTTTGGGGTGGATATTGCTGGTCAGGGGAAGATGGCAGCCGAACTGTTCGATGCGGTTGTCGCGAATAACGACCGCCCCGTCATGCCCCCTGGAATGGGGGTCAAAGATGCTCTCCAGAAGAGATTCGCTCAGCAGACCATCCAGCCGGACGCCTCCCGTGAGATGCCGGTCCAGGGGATCCTTGCCGGCAATGACCATCAGGGCGCCAATACGCTGCCGGGCGAGATTGTCTGCGGTATGGGCAAGAATCTCTGCCGAGGAGGTTGAAGAAGTTGCATCACTGAGTTTTATTTTAAAACGCCCCCAGAGGGCAAGCCGTTCAAAGAAACGCCGGAGGTCTTCCTGAAAAATAACGACAAGGACGAAGAGCAGGCTGGCGAAAAATCCCTGAAGAACGAGGGTGGTGAGGTAAAGTTGGAAAAGGCGGGCCAGCATATAGATGAGGCCAAGGACGCCGATGCCGAAGAGAACGAATCGAGAGGCCCGGTCTTTGAACCAGACAAGAAGGGCTGAGATCATGACGGCAATGATGGCGATATCAAAGATATCCTGAACCTGGAAACTTTTGAGCATTGAAAGGATGCGAGGCAGCATAATAATCTTCTTTGAATCTTGAATGTTTCTGAAAAATGCCGGATCTGATCTCCCGGGTATCTTATATGAAAAGCTGACCGTGTCAAGAACATACTGAATTATCGAAAGAATTGTTCGAGAGCTGCATAGATGGGGCAATAAAAATAATTTTCCGGGAATTCAGAAAATATTCTTGACAAGAGTTCTTCTCTCCTGCTACAAAGTTTAAAACTTTAAGAAAGTTGTGGTTTCGATTACGAGGCATAAAGAGAAATGTTGAAAGTGCAATTATCGACTATGAACTGGTGGTGGCAGCCTTCAAAACAGGGGGTTGACCGCCGGTGAGAGTTATAGAATAAAAAACTGAAGCCGTGGAGAAGCTCCCAGAGACCTCCGCGGCTTTTTAATTTGAAGGATCAGGCAGAAGAAAAGGCCGTGAAGGAATTCACGGCCTTTTTCATTTTGACAAAGGGGAACAAGGGATCATGTATGCACCGAATTATGAAAATTTTGAAAAACTTGCCGGGAAAGGGAATCTTATCCCCCTTTACCGGGAAATTCTCGCTGATGTTGAAACCCCCGTTTCCGTTTTTATGAAACTGCGCGATTCAGCTTATGCCTTTTTGCTGGAGAGCGTGGAAGGAGGGGAAAAGTGGGGGCGGTATACGTTTCTCGGGGCGGATCCCCGTCTGATTTTCCGGGTTTCAGGTCCGGAAGTGGTCATTGAGGAAGAGGGGATAACCTCCCGTCATGAGCATAACGGCGATCCTCTGGGGTTTCTTAAGGAAATTCTTCAGCGCTACTCCCCGGTATCCGTAGAGGGACTGCCGCGGTTCTATGGCGGCGCCGTCGGTTTCCTGGGATATGAAATGGTGAATTATTTTGAGCGGCTTCCGGCTTCGGCGGAGAATGACCTGCACACCGATGAGGCCGTCTTTCTCGTGACGGATACCTTGATCCTCTTTGACCGGGTTCGCCATACAATCAAAGTGGTGGCCTGCGTCCATATCAACGGAGAGCAGAGCCTGGAGATGCTTTATTCGGAGGCCATCCGGAAAATCGATGCCATGGTGGACCTGCTGCAAACTCCATCTCTTCCAACTGCTCGCTCCTATCCGGCCGGGGCTTCCGCGGATTTCACCTCGAACATGACGCCCGAGGCATTCCGGAACAGCGTGGAGCGGGCAAAGGAATATATCCGCGCCGGGGATGTCATCCAGGTAGTCCTTTCTCAACGGTTTTCCGGAGAGGTTCATCCGGACCCGATTGATCTGTACCGGGCCCTCCGCTACACCAACCCCTCTCCCTACCTCTTCTTCCTCAAAATGGAGGATATGGCGCTGATCGGATCCTCTCCGGAGGTCATGGTCCGTCTGGAAGAGGGGATGGTGGAACTCAAGCCTATTGCCGGGACCCGGCCGAGAGGGAAAACCGAGCAGGAGGATCGGCGACTGGCCGATGAGCTTCTGGAAGATCCCAAGGAAAGGGCGGAGCATGTCATGCTCGTGGATCTGGGACGGAACGACCTGGGGCGGATTGCCCGCACCGGCAGTGTCCAGCTCACGCAACTGATGGTGATTGAACGCTACTCCCATGTCATGCACATCGTTTCCTCCATCCAGGCACAGCTCGATCAAGGCCTGGATGCCTTTGACGTCCTGAAGGCGGTCTTTCCCGCCGGGACGCTGACCGGGGCGCCCAAGATCCGGGCCATGGAGATCATCGATGAACTGGAGCCGGTACGGCGGGGGCCTTATGGCGGCGCCGTCGGCTATTTCAGCTTTTCGGGAAACATGGATCTGTGCATCACCATCCGCACGATCCTGTTGAAGGGAGGAAAGATGTACATTCAAGCGGGGGCAGGGATCGTTGCAGATTCCGATCCCCAGGCGGAATATCAGGAAACGGTCAACAAGGCAGCCGGGATGCGCCAGGCCGTGGAACTGGCTTTATCAGGATTTGAAATCCGCCAGAATTCATCTGGCGTTAAAAAAATTTAACCAAACCAGAATTCGAAAGACGAGGTAGAGACAATGATTTTAATGATCGATAATTACGATTCTTTTACATTCAATCTGGTCCAGTATCTGAGACAACTTGGCGAAGAGGTGAGGGTGTATCGGAACGATGAGATTTCTCTGGAGGAAATCGAAAAGATGAAGCCGGCGGCCATATTTCTGTCCCCCGGCCCCTGCACCCCGAAAGAAGCGGGGATTACGGTGGATGTCATCCGGGCCTTTTATCGGAAGATTCCCATCATGGGTGTCTGTCTCGGACATCAGTCCATCGGATATGCCTTCGGCGCCGAGGTTGTCCGGGCCGAGCAGCTCATGCATGGCAAGACCTCACAGGTTTTTCATGACGGCCAGACGATCTTCAAGGGCGTGCCGAACCCCTTCACGGCAGGCCGGTATCATTCCCTGATTATAAAAAGGGATTCCCTGCCGGATTGTTTTCAGATAACGGCGGAAGCGGAAGACGGTGAAATCATGGGGATTCGGCATCTGGAGTTTCCCGTGGAGGGCATTCAGTTTCATCCCGAATCCATCCTCACGCCCAACGGCAAGCGGATTCTGAGAAATTTCCTCAATCGGGTAGCTTCTGGAGAAAAGACGGAAAACCCTTCTGAAACTCTGCTGCCGTCAGCCGCCTGTGTTTGAGAATCCGGTGACCGGAAGACAATAAAATTATAAGAAATTCAACAGATCCTAAAAAGAGGGAGGAAATATTATATGATCAGGGAATCCATTGCAAAGGTGGTTGAAGGCGTCAATCTGAGCGAAGCGGAGATGACGGCGACAATGAATGAAATCATGGAAGGCGGCGCGACGGAGGCGCAGATCGGATCCTTCATGACGGCACTCCGGATGAAGGGGGAGACCGTGGAGGAAGTCACCGGGGCTGCGCGGAGCATGCGCCAGAAAGCGACGCGCATTGACGCCCGGGCACCGGTCATCGTGGATACCTGCGGGACGGGCGGCGATAAGATGAATACCTTCAACATTTCCACAACGGCGGCCTTCGTTGTGGCAGCGGCCGGGATAACCGTGGCTAAGCATGGCAACCGGGCGGTGTCCAGCGCCTGCGGCAGCGCCGATGTGCTGGAGGCCCTGGGGATCAATATCAGTGCCGGGGTGGAGATTGTGGAAGAATGTGTCCAGCAGCTCGGAATCGGTTTTCTCTTCGCCCCGAAGCTGCACGGAGCCATGAAATACGCCATTGGTCCCCGCCGGGAGATTGGGATCCGAACCATTTTCAACATGCTGGGGCCCCTGACCAATCCGGCCGGCGCCAATGCCCAGCTCATCGGGGTTTATGATGCTAAACTGACGGAGATGTTTGCCGGCGTGCTGAAAAATCTGGGGACGCGGCGGGCTTTCGTCGTTCACGGTTCCGATGGCCTCGATGAAGCAACGGTTACAGGCCCGACAAGGGTTTCCGAACTTAAGGAGGGACTGATCTCCACCTACAACATCGATCCGCTGGACCTCTTCGGCCAGACCTATGACGGCAAGGAACTGGCAGGAGGAGATGCCTCCACCAACGCCCGGATTACACGGGATGTCCTGACGGGCAAGGATGGGGCCTGTCGCAGCATCGTCCTCCTCAACGCTGCACTGGCCATCATGGCCGGTGAAAAAGCGGGAACGATTCCGGAGGGACTGGCGGTTGCCGCAGAGTGCATCGACAGTGGAAAAGCGGCGAAGAAACTGCAGGAACTCATCGAGTTGAGCAACAGCTAGCAATAAACGGAATAAAAAAAATGAAAAACAGGATGGCAACGATATTTGATCAGATCTTTGAGTCGAAGAAGGCGGATGTCGATCAGCTCAAGGCATCGCTTCCTATTGACGAACTTCGAAAAATGGTGAAGGATGCACCTTCGTGCCGGGATTTCAAAGCCGCCCTGGCCGTGCGGGAATGCGCCGTGATTGCCGAGGTTAAATTCCGTTCTCCCTCCAAGGGGCAATTACGGACGGATCTTGATCCAGTCTTTATCGCGGAAAGCTATGAGGAAAACGGGGCGTCGGCGATTTCGGTGTTGACGGATCGAAACTTCTTCGGGGGCGAAAAGCTCTATCTCAACATTATCCGCCGTGCCGTCGGCCTGCCCCTCTTACGCAAGGATTTCATTCTGGACCCCTGGCAGATCTATGAATCGCGAATGCTGGGGGCCGACGCAATCCTCCTGATTGTTGCAATGCTTGAGGAGAATCAGTTGCGGGAGTATCTGGAGCTGGCCGGAACGCTGGGGCTGGCGGCCCTGGTGGAAGTGCACGACCGGGAGGAACTGGAGCGGGCCCTGGCGGCCGGGGCGGAGATTGTCGGGATCAACAACCGGAACCTGAAGACCTTTGTCACGGATCTGAACATCAGCCTTGAACTGAGCGAAGCCATCCCCCGGGACCGAATCGTCGTGGCGGAGAGCGGAATCCGCTCCCGGGAGGATATCCGGCGGCTGATGTCGGCCGGCATTTCCGCCTTTCTCATCGGCGAGACCCTGATGACGGCCCCGGATATCGGGCAGAAGTTGCGGGAGCTACTGGGAAAAGAGGTTCCGGTATCATGACGGAGATCAAAATCTGCGGGATGACCCGCCTGGCCGATGCCCTGGTGGCGGCGGAGAACGGCGCGGATGCCCTTGGATTTATCTTTTATCCAAGAAGCCCCCGCTATCTTTCCCCGGAAAAGGTCAGAGAACTGATTCGCCAACTGCCGCCGGAAGTGATCCGGGTGGGGGTTTTTGTCAATGAATCCGTTGGGATGGTAAAGGAAATCCAGGACTTCTGTGCTTTGGATCTCCTCCAGCTTCATGGGGATGAATCTCCGGACTATTGCCGGCAGTTTCCCTCCTCCGGGCTGATCCGGGCGGTTTCCCCCCGGAGCGAAGAGGACCTGACCCTTCTTGAGGCGTATCCCTGCCGGGCAATCCTGCTGGACAGACGGGAAGGGGAACTTTATGGCGGTACGGGGCGGCTTTCCAACTGGGAGCTGGGGGTACGGATCCGAAAGCGCTTCCCTCTGATCCTCTCCGGTGGATTGAATCCCGGCAACATCGGGGAAGCGATCAAGGCTGTCTCTCCCCATGCCGTGGACATCAACAGCGGAGTGGAATCCGCTCCCGGGATCAAGGACCCGGATAAGATCCAGGCCGCGATTGCCGAGGTCCGCCGGATTTCAGCGGTCATGGGAACGGAGTATCCGGCGGGAAAAGAACCGGAGACATTCCGTATCTTTTCGCGCTTGCAGCAGCGCGATATTTTTTTAAGGTGAAAAATGGTGAAGATATGAAGGGTACATTACCGGATAAACGCGGGCATTTCGGGATTTTCGGCGGGCGTTATGCCGCCGAGACGCTGATGCCGGCTCTGATCGAACTGGAAAGTGCCTACCGCCAGGCCCGGCGGGACAGGACCTTCCGGGAGGAATATGCCCGCTATTTAGCGGATTATTCGGGAAGGGCCACGCCGCTCTATTTTGCGCAGCGGCTGACGGAGGCCCTGGGGGGAGCGAAAATCTACCTGAAGCGGGAGGATCTCAATCACACCGGTTCCCACAAGATCAACAACACCTTGGGACAGGCACTCCTGGCCAGAAGGCTTGGCAAAAGGAAAGTCATTGCGGAGACGGGGGCAGGTCAGCACGGAGTGGCCACCGCAACGGTGGCGGCGCTTTTCGGAATGGAATGCCGGATTTTCATGGGGGAAGAAGATATCCGCAGGCAGGCGCCCAATGTCTTCCGCATGAAGATCCTGGGTGCGGAGGTGATCCCCGTTTCTTCGGGGACGGCGACCCTCAAGGACGCCATGAACGAGGCCATGCGGTACTGGGTCTCCGCGGTCCGGGACACCTTTTATGTGATCGGAACGACGGCCGGACCGCATCCCTATCCCATGATGGTCCGGGATTTCCAGAGCGTGATCGGGCGGGAGGCCAAGCGCCAGATCCTCAAGAAGGAGGGAAGGCTGCCCGATATCCTGATCGCCTGTGTGGGCGGAGGGAGCAATGCCATGGGGCTGTTCTATCCCTTCCGGAAGGATTCGAGCGTGGCTATGTTCGGGGTCGAGGCGGCAGGAAAGGGGATGGATACAACACTTCACTCGGCGAGCATCAGCGGCGGCCGTGTGGGGGTGCTCCATGGAAACCGGACCTTCCTGCTTCAGGATGAGCACGGACAGATCCGAGATGCCTATTCCATCGCTGCCGGTCTGGATTATCCCGGCGTCGGTCCGGAGCACAGCTATTTTTCCGATATCGGCCGGGCGTCCTACGTCACGGTGACGGATGAAGAAGCGGTGGAAGCCTTCCATACCCTTTCCCGCTATGAAGGGATCATTCCCGCCATGGAGAGCGCCCATGCCGTGGCGTACGCCCTGAAGGTGGTGCCCACGCTGAAAAGGGAACAGATCGTCGTGGTCAATCTTTCCGGCAGGGGAGACAAGGATGCGGAAGAAATCGCCAAGAGGATGGAGGTATCGTAAAGTGACGAGCAGGATTGCACAAACCTTCCAGTTGTTGAAAAGCAGGGGAGAAAAGGCCCTGGTGGCCTATGTGACGGCCGGCGACCCCGACCTCGAAAAGACCCGGCAGATTCTCGTCGGGCTGAAGGAAGCAGGGGTGGACATCCTGGAGATCGGGGTACCTTTTTCCGATCCCACCGCCGATGGCCCTGTCATTCAGGAAGCCGCCCAGCGGGCTCTGAAAAAGGGGGCGACACTGGCGAAAATTCTCGACATGATCGAAGACCTCCGGAAATCAACCGATCTGCCACCGGTGGTCCTTTTCGGCTATTACAATCCCATCTATGCCTATGGAATAGAGCGTTTCGCCCAGCGGGCGAAGGCTGCCGGCGTCGACGGCCTGCTCGTGGTCGATCTACCCCCTGAAGAAGCCGGGGAGCTCCGCAGGGAAACCGACGCGCAAGGGCTCGATTTCATTTCTCTGATTGCGCCGACGACTTCCGAGGAACGGATGCGCCAGATTGCCCGCCAGGGGCGGGGTTTTCTCTATTACATCTCCATCACCGGCGTGACGGGAACGGCAAAACCCGATACGGAAAACGTGAAGAGAGATATGGCAAGGATTCGGACCCTTACGGATCTCCCCCTGGTTGTGGGCTTCGGCATTTCGACGGCGGAGCAGGCGAGGGTTTTTTCCCCTCTTGGGGATGGAATCGTTATCGGCAGCGCCTTTGTGCGGTTGATTGCCGAATTTGCGGAGAGTCCTGATCTGATGCCGCAGGTATCTGCCCTTGCCCGGGAAATCAAGGAGGCGATGGGAGGGGAAACACATTCTTCTTGACAGAAGGCCGGCTTTGTGGTTTTATCCTCGTCAACTTGAATTAAATGGTTGATTTTTACAGGAAGAAGAAATGGACGGAACAAGCAGAAATATGAACGCCAACTATTTTAGCTTTAGCTATTATTGGTATTATTTTCTGAAGATCTGTCCATTGCTTCGGGTGGGTTGAACTAACGGATTAAAACACCAAGCCATGGGCAGATCAGAAAGCGCCGCCCATGGCTTTCTTCTTTAATGGCCATGGTGGCAGCAGACACCATGGCCATTTTTGTTGATGCCGAATCCCGCTTGCAGCGGAAAAGGCAGGTAAAGGAGAATAAATCATGATTATCGTCATGAAAAGAAACGCAACGGAAGTTCAGATCGATCATGTCGTTCACTGGGTGGAGTCCATCGGCTACAAGGCCTACCCCTCCAAGGGTACGGAACAGACCGTTGTCAAGGCTATCGGAGGAGAGCGGGGCGGTGAGGAACTCAAATATCTGGCGGCATTGTCCGGCGTGGAGAAGGTTGTTCCCATCCGCAAACCCTACAAGCTGACCAGCCGGGAGGCCAAGGCCGAGGATACCATCGTTCGTATCGGCGATGTGAGAGTTGGGGACGGAACATTCACCGTTATGGCCGGTCCCTGTTCCATAGAAAGCGAGGAACAGCTGCTGGAAAGCGCCTACATCGCCAAGAAGGGCGGAGCACAGATCCTGCGCGGAGGGGCCTTCAAACCGAGAACTTCGCCATACAGTTTTCAGGGTATGGAAGAGGATGGTCTGAAACTGCTGGCAAAAGCCAGGGAAAAAACGGGGATGCCCGTGGTCACGGAGGTGGTGAATCCTGCGGACGTGGATCTGGTCGAGGCCTATGCCGACATCCTCCAGGTGGGAGCCCGGAATGTCCAGAACTTCGCCCTCCTGAAGAAAATCGGTCAGTCGCGCAAACCCGTTCTTCTGAAAAGGGGGATGATGACCACCATCGAAGAACTGCTCATGTCCGCGGAGTACATCCTGTCGGCGGGAAATGAGCAGGTGATCCTCTGCGAGCGGGGAATAAGAACGTTCGAAACGGCCACCCGCAATACCCTGGATATCAGTGCCGTGCCCGTCCTGAAAGAATTGACCCACCTGCCCGTTGTTATCGATCCCAGTCACGCGACGGGTCACTGGAAATATGTCATCCCCCTGAGCCGGGCGGCCCTGGCCGTCGGCGCCGATGGAATCATCGTGGAGATGCATCCCCAGCCGGAGAAGGCTTTCTGCGATGGGGCGCAGTCCCTGAAACCGGAGACGTTTTACGAATTGATGGAAGAACTGAAACGGATGGAATATCTCCTGAGAGCTACGGAAAGGGTGCTGGTATGAACCGGATCAAGATCCATCTCGACAAGCGTCTTTCGGAATCCCATGAAATCTGCATCGGCTATGATTTCCAGGATCGAATCGGCCTCCTCATCGCGAAAGATATTCCGGCAAACCGCTATGTGATCGTGACCGATTCCAATGTTTCCCGGCTTTACGGGAAGGCTTTCCTCGAAATCCTCCGGGAGCTGGGACTGACCGTCGATCTTCTGGAATTTCCCGCAGGAGAAGGATCGAAGACCATGGAGACCGCCCTGGAGCTGACCTCGCGGCTGCTGAAACTGGGCCTCGATCGCCATTCCCTGCTGATTGCCCTGGGAGGCGGCGTGGTCGGGGATATGACGGGTTTTGTGGCGTCCATTTACATGCGTTCCGTTCCCTTTATCCAGATCCCCACAACACTGATGGCCCAGGTGGACAGCAGCATCGGCGGGAAGACGGCCGTCAACCTCCCCCAGGGGAAAAACCTCCTGGGGACCTTCTATCAGCCGAAACGGATTTTCACCGATCTCAAATTTCTGGAAACCCTTTCCGATGAGGAATATCTTAACGGTCTGGCGGAGATTGTCAAATACGGACTGATTGACGAACCGGGATTTTTTGAGCAGCTTGAGAGGGAAGTCCCGGCCCTCCGCGCTCGAAATCGGGAGATCCTGGAGGCGGTCATTGAACGATCCTGCCGGATCAAAAAAGGGGTTGTGGAGATCGATGAGCAGGAATCGGGGTTCCGGCGCATCCTGAATTTTGGTCATACGCTCGGCCACGCCCTGGAAGCCGCTTCGAATTTTACCCTGGCTCACGGAAAGGCGGTTGCCCTGGGGATGATCGCCGCATCGCGGATTTCCGTCTATGCCGGCTTCCTCTCTCCGGAGGAAAGAGACCGGATCGAGGCCCTGATCGGGGAACTTGGCCTGCCTGTCCGGCTTCCGGAGGGTCTTTCCCTGCCGGATGCTCTGGAAAGGCTCGCGATGGACAAGAAGAAGGAAGGGAGTGAACTGCCCTTTATCCTGTTGAAAAAAATCGGCATACCCTTTATCAGTAAGGAAGTCGAACCGTCCCTTCTGGAGAAGATACTGGGGGAAATGACGCCGTGAGCGGACAATCGCTGGAAGAACTGAGAAAATCCATTCAGAGCACCGATACCCGGATCGTTGAGCTGCTCAATGAAAGGGCGGCCCTTGCCCTGGAAATCGGCAGGAAAAAAGCCGACCTGGGGATGGAAATTTATGACCCGGTGCAGGAGGAGCAGGTTTATGGCCGTCTGGCCCGGTTCAATAACGGCCCCATGCCGGTTTCAATCCTTTCCACCATCTTCGGCCAGGTGGTTGCCGCCTCCCGCTATCTGCAGAATACCCTGATGACGGCCCTTCTGCCCGGTCAAGACCGGGAGGGACTTGGCAGGGTTAAAGTCTGCATTCCGGTGGTGGGACCAGGGAGTGACGAGGCGCATAAGCAGATACAGGCGGCTTCGCCCCTGGCGGATCTGCTGGAATTGAGAATGGATTTGATCAGCGGTGGAAATCTGAAGGATCTGGTTGGGGAAATCCGCCGGAATCCCTTTCCCGTCAAGATTGTGGTAACCCATCGAAAGGGGGAAGAAAGCGGGCTTTCGCCGGTCACCGAAAATTCGGAGAGGGAAGGGGAGCGGTTCGCCGTTCTGCAGGAAGCCATTCTCCTGGGGGTCGATTATGTGGATATTGAACTCAGCTCGCCGGTTGCCCTGCGGGAGACATTGAAAAGTCTCATCGGTGAACATCTTGGGCGGACGCAACTCATTGTGTCCTGCCACAACTTTTCTTCGACCCCCTCTGACGCGGCCCTTGAGGATCTCTGGAGGGCCTGCCGGGAAGCCGGCGCCCGGGTCATCAAGATCGTGACCTTTGCCCGCACCATGGCGGATAACCTGCGGGTGTTGCGGCTCATCCCCTGGTCCTTGGGGAAAGGGCAGGAGATCGTCGCCTTTTCCATGGGGGAACTGGGGAAAATAAGCCGGATTCTGGCCCCGCTGCTGGGAGCCCATTTTACCTTTGCTTCGCTGGAAAAGGAGACCGCTACGGCGCCGGGTCAACTGACGGCTGCGGAGCTTTTCCGAATTCTGGAAATTCTGGCTGGAAGCGGTCTGGGAAAGGGAAATCAATCCGGTGCATCAGTGGAAGGCCTTTCTGAAGAGAAAGAGAAGAAGGGAAAATGATCTTTCCTCCCGAGACTGGCTCCCTCAAACAGACCCTGTCGCCGACGAACTTCCGTGAACCGGTTCGCCTGGCCCTTCTCGGCCATCCCGTAGGGCACAGCCTCTCTCCCTTCATGCATGCGGCCGCTCTGAAATTTCTCAACCTCGCCGGCTCTTATGAAGCCTGGGACGTGTCCGATCTGAAAGTGGCAGTGGAAAAGCTCAGAAAGGAAGGATATCGGGGAGCCAGCGTGACGATTCCGTTCAAGAGACAGGTGATGGCCTTGCTGGAAGATCTCGATGATCAGGCCCGTGCCATCGGAGCCGTGAATACGCTGATCCGTCAAGGGGAGCGGTTTCTGGGCACAAACACCGACTGGGAAGGGCTGCTCCGGGCGCTGCGGAAAAAAATGGAGATTCGAGGGAAGAGGGTCGTTGTCCTCGGCGCGGGCGGGACGGCGCGGGCGGCCTTGTACGGCCTTCTCTCTGAAGGAGGGAACCCGGTGTTGGTTAACCGGACGGAAGAACATGGCAGGACTCTTGCCGCGGAGTTTAACTGCCCCTTTTATCCCTTGGCAGCCATTGGGGAGCTGAAAGGCGAGGCCCTGATCAACACCACGCCCGTCGGTATGATGCCGAATACGGACGCCTCTCCCGTTCCCGCCCAAGTGCTCCACCATTTTCGCCTTGTCGCCGATGTGATTTACAATCCCCTGCAGACGCGGCTGTTGCGGGAAGCTGAGCAGGCTGGATGTGCGGTGTTATCCGGGGTGGAGATGTTTGTGGAACAGGGCGCGGCACAGTTTCGCCTGTGGACCGCAATGGAGCCCCCGGTGGATCGAATGCGGCAGGTTGTGCGAGAGGAACTGGAAAGAAGGGAAAAGGAGCGCTGATGAGTTCTGATGGCCGATCCATCCGAAAGGTGACCCTTGAGGTCCCAGGTTCGAAGAGCATCACCCAGCGGGCTTTAATCGCTGCCGCCCTGGCGAAAGGGGAATCACGGTTGCAGAATGCCCTGCTGGCGGAAGATACCCATTATCTCATGAAGGCCCTGGAACTTCTCGGCGCAAAAATTTCCATCGAGGAAAAGGAAATCCGGATTGCCGGAACGGGAGGCTGGATTCAAGCACCCGTGGAGAAGATTTTCCTGGGAAACAACGGAACGGCACTGCGTTTTTTGACGACCCTGGTTTGTCTGGGAGAAGGAATCTTTCTCCTGGATGGCACTCCCCGTCTTCGCGAGCGGCCTGTTTTGCCGCTGCTGCAGGTTCTGCGCTGCATGGGGGTAGCGATCGAAACTCCCGAAAATCCAGGATGTCCCCCCCTTATGATCAAATCACGCGGGCTTCCCGGAGGACGCGCCATTTTCACTGATCTGGACAGCAGCCAGTATGTTTCCTCCCTGCTTCTCAGCAGTCCATACGCGGCTCGCGATGTGAAGATTCGACTTGACGGCCGCACCGTTTCCGAACCTTATATCGACATGACTCTCCAGGTGATGGAGCAGTTCGGGGTTGCTGTTGAAAGGCAGAAAGACAACACCTTTTTTGTCCCGGCCGGTCAATCCTATACGGCACGCTCCTTTGTGATCGAGGGGGATTATTCCAGCGCTTCCTACTTTTTTCTGGCGGCAGCCCTGGGACTGGCGCGAGTCTGGGTGCCGAATCTTACGGGAGAGAGCGTACAGGGAGATGCCCGTTTTTTAAGGATTATAGAGGACCTGGGATGTACGGTGACCTGGAGGGATGGGGGCGTTGAAGTAGCGGGGGAAAAACTGCATCCCGGAGACGTGGAACTCGCCATGGGGGATATCCCCGATATGGTCCCGTCGCTGGCGGTCCTGGCGGTATTCCGGTCGGGACGCACCGTTATCACGGAGGCGTCCCATCTGCGCATCAAGGAAAGCAACCGTCTGGCAGCCCTCGTAGCTGAACTGGGGCGAATCGGTATTGCCGCCCGGGAAACAGCGGATGGTTTGATCATCGATGGCGGCGATCCCCATGGAGGGGATATCGAAAGCTATGACGACCATCGGATTGCCATGAGTTTTGCCATCGCCGGTCTGGCGATTCCGGGGATAAGGATTGCGGACCGGGGATGCGTCAGGAAATCATTTCCCGGATTCTGGGAAGAGTTGAAGAAACTGGAGCCAGGCACACGATAGGGCATAAAAGAATGCTTCCAAATGACCGGAACATCATCCTCATCGGATATCGCGGAACGGGAAAGACTTCTGTCGGCCGGGAACTGGCCCGACGGCTGAACCGTCCCTTTCATGATACCGATGTCCTCGTTGAAGCCCGCGAGGGCCGGTCTATCCAGGACATGGTGGATCAGGAGGGATGGGCCTTTTTCCGGGAAAGGGAAAAGGCGGCCCTTCGTTCCCTGGAGACGATCCACCGCTGTGTCGTGGCCACCGGGGGCGGAGCCGTCCTGGATCCGGAAAATGTCAGGGTGCTGAAAGCGATGGGCTGGATCGTCTTGCTGACCGCCGAGGAAGGGATCCTTGTCCGACGGATGAGGAATGACCCGGCAAGTCACGGGCAGAGGCCGTCCTTTTCGGGAAAGGATGCCGCGGAATTTTCAGAACAGGACGCAATCAGGGAAACAACGGAGATTTTGACGCAGCGCATGCCGATCTATCGACGCCTGGCCGATCTGGTTATCGACACTTCTTCGGCAACGCTGGAGGAGATTGTCGAGGAGATCCTTTATCATTTCTCTCGGAATGGTTCAAAAGAAGCTGCCGCTTCGGATTGATCGAGGTCCCGAGGCGGGTAAGAAGAGGCGATGTCGGTCGGTTTACCGGGTCAGATTCTGTGGAGAAGGGAGGGTAGGGATGTCAGGGAATACCATAGGAACCGTCTTTCGGGTGACCACCTGGGGCGAATCTCACGGCGGCGCGCTCGGCGCCGTTATTGATGGCTGTCCGCCGGGGCTTCTGCTCTCCGAAGGGCAGATTCAAACCGCCCTGGACAAAAGAAAGCCGGGAGGGCAGCGCTTTGCCTCTCCCCGGCAGGAGGCGGACCACGTGGAAATTCTCTCCGGTGTCTTTGAGGGAAAAACAACGGGGACGCCGATTGCGCTGCTCATCCGCAATCGTGATGCGGACAGCAGTGCCTACGAGCATCTGCGAACGGTTTTTCGTCCGGGACACGGAGATTTCACCTATTACAGAAAATATGGCCTTCGAGACCATCGAGGGGGAGGGCGGGCCTCGGGACGGGAAACGGCGGCCCGCGTGGCGGCAGGGGCCGTGGCCGCCCAGGTGACAGGCACTGTGGGGATTGAGGTCCTGGCCTATACGGTAGCCCTGGGGGGTATCCACATTTCCCGGAGCGGGGAGAGGTTCCATAAGGAGTTCCTGGAGAACGATTTGTTCTGTCCCGATCCCGAAGCCGTGCGCAGGATGACGGAGCGGCTGGCAGAAGTCCGCCAGCAGGGAGATTCTCTGGGAGGGATCGTGGAAATCGTTGTGCGGGGCTGTCCCACCGGGCTGGGAGAGCCGGTCTTCGACAAGATGGATGCCGATCTGGCCGGGGCGCTCATGAGCATCGGCACCGTTAAAGGCGTGGAAATCGGGGCGGGTTTCGCCGTGGCAGACCTGTTGGGATCGGAAAGCAACGACCCTTTGAGTCCCGACGGATTCCTGTCCAACTCCGCCGGCGGGATTCTGGCCGGGATCACCAACGGAGAAGAAATCGTTCTAAGGGTTGCCTGTAAGCCGATTCCCTCCATTTCCCTGACTCAGGAGACAATCGATACGGAGGGGCATTCTACGATGCTCTCCATCGGCGGCAGGCACGACGTCTGTGTTATCCCGCGAATCGTCCCCGTCTGTGAGGCAATGGTGCAGATCGTCCTGGCCGATCATCTGCTGCGGCAGAAGGCCGGCACTTTATGACCGGAAAGAGGTAAAGAAGGAAGGCGACAGATACTATGGAAGTTGGCATTATCGGCGGCAAAGGGGATATGGGCCGGTGGTTCGGAAGATTTTTCGAGAACCAGGGATATTCGGTTATTATTGCAGATAAAGACGAAGGAATGAGTCTGGAAGAGATGGGGAAGCGATGTTCCGTCGTTCTCGTGAGTGTGCCCGTCAGCGTTACGACGGAGGTGATCGAACGGATCGGACCTGTCATGGGGAAAGATGCCCTGCTGATGGACATCACCTCCCTCAAGGTGGAGCCGGTAGAGGCCATGCTGCGTTGTGCCGATTGCGACGTGATTGGAACGCACCCTCTCTTCGGTCCGGAAGTGCCTTCAATGGATGGCTATTCCTTCGTTCTCTGCCCGGTTCGGCCGGGCAGCGGCAAATGGCTTTCCTGGCTGCTTACGCTTTTAAAAAAGAATGGGGCGCGACTCGTGGAGACTTCTCCGGAAGAGCATGATCGATTCATGAGCATCATCCAGGGGTTGAACCATTTCAACACCATGACCTTCGGACTTGCCATGGCTGCGCTGGGGACGGATATCGAGGTTCTTAAACCCTATATGACCCCGATTTTTGAGGAGAAAATCCGGATCATCAAGGAAGTGTTCAGTCACAATGCCCGCATGTATTCGGAAATCCTCACCCGGAATCCCTATCTGCCTGTCATTCTGGAGTCTTATGAACAAACGGTGAAGGAACTGAAAAATCTTATTGATATTCGTGATGCCCGAACCCTTGAGAAGTGGCTTCAGGATGCCGGAAACCGCTTTCCGGAAATGTTCAAATAGGATACTTCCTGACTGTCTGCGGGGTTCTTGCCGGTTCCGGATCAAAGAGGATCGTTAAACCTTGTTTGAAGTCTTCCGGATGAAGGATTCCAGATTTTTCCCCTCAGAAAACTCGGGGTTGATTTTCAAAGCCTCCGAAATAGCCTGTAATGCTTCTTTCCACTCATTCATTTCGATATGGATACGGGCGATGTTGTAGTACAATCCCTCATCGTCTGGTTGAAGGGAGAGTGCTTTTTTGAAGTCGGAAAGGGCCTCATGGAGATTTCCCTGTCGGCGGTGTTCAATGCCTGAAGTGTTATACGACTGGAGAAGCCACCAGAGTATTTCATCGTTCTTGCCTATTATTTCCTTTGCAGCTTCAAAATTATCATTATCAAGATAGCTTTTTGCTTCCTTTGCGCGAATCTCAATCTTGGAATCTTCCGTCTCCGCTGGCAGATCTGTTCCTTGAGCATTTTCTTCCGACAGAACGGCCTTCTCTTCCATATATCCCTTGATCTCCTGATCTTTAACAATGAGCAGCTGGTTGACGAATTCCAACGTTGTGCCGGCGTCATTATCACGGAATTTCACAGGGCCATACGCTTCTATAAAACTCGGGGTATTCGACATAAGATCCTGAAAAATATTAAATTTTTCTTTTAGATCCTTAGCATCGGAGGGCAGCATTTTTGTCCTCAGCAAACTTTCCAGAGCATCTTTAAATTTGATCAGAGAGGGGTGCAATTTGTCCTGCTGAAGAAGTAATCTGGCTTCATTTAATTTTTTTTCTATTCGACCAACTTCTTCACGATTAATGGTATCTTTCATCTTTAATCCCCCAAGAGACGGTCCTGATATTAAAAAGCAAGGTTTATGTATGGGTAATAGCAAGAAAAATTCCAGAAATAAAAAAAATTGTTCTTTTACGGAAAACTCGGGTTCTTTTTTACACGAAAAATTATGCCTAAAGAATTTTAGATTTCTACCGATTCAGTAAATGGGTTAACAGTAAATCAGAAGAAGAGGGTTCGCTATGACGATATCTGTTTATCAAGTTGATAGCGTAATTAAGGCATACAATAAGCATATAAAAACGAAAGCAGACAGCAAAAATGCTACTGCAGTCGATGATGCTGATAATTCATGCTATCGTGATTGTGTAACACTCTCTCGTTCACCAGTTCACAAAGCCGCAACCTTTGAAAAAATATCCTATAATATTCGCGATATTATTGTTAGAAGCGCAGGAGAGGTATGATGCGATCATGAGCTATTTGACGGTCTCTTTTAATGAACTATCACGTTGATACGATATCGGAAATGGTTGCTATGGATATGGACAGTGCCGTTCAAATGCAAAATTCCTTAATGGATCAAAAAAGAATCCTGGTTGTTGATGATTATCCGCAAATTAGAAATCTTATTCGAGAAGCCCTGGAGAGTGAGGGAAATTATGAGGTAAATGAAGCGGAAAACGGGATGGAGGCTTTAAAGCTTCTGAAAAAAAGGACCTATGATATTGTGATCAGCGATGTAATGATGCCGATCATGGGCGGGCTTGATTTATTGGAAAGCATCAAAGAAGTTCAGCCTACTGTCGTCACCATCATGATGACCGCGTACCCGGAAGTTGAAACCTCTGTTTCCGCAATGAAAAAAGGTGCAGTTGATTTCATTCGAAAACCTTTCAATCTCGACGAACTGCTCTTTAAGGTCAATTTATCCTTGAGAAAAAGGCAGGCTTTGTCCGAAGAGGAATTGGCGAAGAATGTAAAAAACCTCCGCTTGCAGGATGAGTGTGAGGATTTATCCCTTCGAAATTATATTTATGATGCCATTGAAAACTCTTTTGGCGATAATGACTATATCTTTAAAGATGTTGTTGAACTGGCCTTGAAGGTTGTAGGGGGGCGGGATTGCGAACTGCTGCTTTATGATGCGGAAGGACGTCAATTTGTACCGCATATCATCAAGGGGATAGATTCTGAGACGTATTGTGTAAAGATCCTTCCGCAGATTGAAACAATGCTGGAGAAAGTGGCCCATAGCCGTGAGTCCGTTATTATCAACTCGGCTGAACTCCCTGAGATATTTCCCTCTGTGATCTGTGCACCGTTAATGATCCGGAACCAGGTTTTTGGCGTATTGACGGTTCGGAAAAAAGAATGCGGCATCCAGTTCTCAAAGAAAGAACTGGATTATATCCAGACTCTCACCAGGCGGGCATCCCTGAATGTTGAAAACAAGGTTTTATACGAAAGCCTTTATCGCAATCTGATTGATACGTTTAAATCCCTTGTTGCATCGATTCAGGTCCGTGACTCTTATACAGAGGAACACTCCTATCGAGTCATGGAGAAAGTCATCAACATGACGAAAAACATGGGGTGTTCGACGGAGGAGATTGAAAGTGTCCGGATCGCCGGCATGTTGCATGATATAGGCAAGATTGCCATACCGGATAGAATATTGCTCAAGCCGGACAAACTCACGGATTATGAATATAAGGTCATCAAAAGTCACCCCGGAATTGGTGAAAATATCCTGAAATCAGTCATGCTTCTGGACCGGGAACGGGAAATCATCCTGCACCATCACGAACGTTACGATGGGAAAGGATATCCCAGCGGGCTTTCCGGGGACGATATCCCCTTCTTGTCCAGGATACTGGCCATTGCCGATTCATTTGATGCAATGACCACCAATCGCCCTTATCGAAATTCAATGTCTGTAAATTCTGCGATTCGTGAGCTCCGGAAAAACGGGAATACACAATTCGATTCTCACCTTGTTGAATGCTTTTTGCAAAGCATTTAAAATGAAAAAATCATCATGAAAATTCTTGATATGTCGTTTAATAGGCCATGTCGACACCGTATTCCATAATAAGTAACCGTGAAGAGAATCGAATCCTTCCCGGTGATTTTCGAGAAAAAGCTGAGAGCTTGAATCGGAGTGATTCCGATTCCGGTTCCAAGTTCAGTGAATTGCTTCAGGACGCTGTAAATTCTTCATCAAGTTGTCAACTGCCTTCAGAAGATTCAGCATTACCGGATAAAACACAAATTGAATTCATGCTGAAGCGGATCGAACTTAGAATGAACAGCCAGCTGCTGAGGATGATGTCAGGGGAAACGGAGAACGATAGTACCGCAGAGATCTTTGACGGGATGTATGGCCTGTTTTCCGGCTATGCTTCAAAAAGAAGCGTAGATCATGAAGAGTCAATGCCTTTTCCTAAGGACGAAATGCTTGACACCTCTTCTTTAGGTGGGAATTACGATGATCTGATCCAAAAGGCATCTCAAACGTATGGTGTGGATGCTCAATTGATTAAAAGCGTCATCAAAGTGGAAAGTAATTTCAAGGCGAACAGCACCTCACCCAAAGGCGCCATGGGGTTAATGCAGTTAATGCCGGCCACGGCAAAGGATCTGGGAGTCAAAAATTCCTATAATCCGGAAGAAAACATTATGGCCGGCACGCGATACCTTAAGGGACTGCTGAACCGTTACGATGGAAACGTGAATCTCGCCCTGGCCGCCTATAATTGGGGAATGGGCAATGTGGAGAAAAACCCTGAGAAAATGCCCATGGAGACAAGAAATTACGTTTCCAGAGTTACGGCACACTATTCCAAAGCAACAGAGGTGTAATAACAAGTTGCCTTCATTTGGCTAACTGCGTTGGCTTCGTCGTCGGCTCCGCGACGTATCATTTATACGACTGCGTCGCTTCCTCCTTGCCGCCTTGTTATCCTTTTGAACGTAACTCGGTGTAAGACAACTTTCAGCTTTCCATGAAGTTTTCCGATTTCCATCGTTCCAGAGATTCAAGGGCGCGGAGGGCATGACAGGCTCCGCGCTCTCTTTTTTTTACCTTCTGAGGCAGGGGAGGAAATAAGCCCCAGTTGATGTTCATCGGTTGAAAATGCCGGCTCTCTGTAGAGGTGATATGGGTTAAAAGCGCACCCATGGCAGTGACCGGTGGCGGCGGAAGGAACGGCTTGCCGATCTGAAAGGCGGAAGCGCTCAATCCAGCGATCAATCCCATGGCCGTTGATTCGATATAACCTTCGACGCCGGATATCTGTCCGGCGAAAAAAAAGTGATCGTTTTTCTTCAATTGCAGGGTGTTTTTCAATAAAGCAGGGGCATTGATGAAAGTGTTCCGATGGATGCTTCCATACCTGGCAAATTCCGCCTTTTCGAGCCCGGGGATTTTTCGGAATATCCGGCGTTGTTCAGGCCAGGTCAGCTTGGTTTGAAACCCGACGATATTAAAAAGGGTTGCCTCCCGGTTTTCCTGGCGAAGCTGTATCACCGCATAAGGGGTTCCCCCCGTTTTAGGATTGAGAATTCCCACCGGTTTCATGGGGCCGAACAGCAGCGTGGAAATTCCCCGGCCGGCGATCACTTCAACGGGAAGGCAGCCTTCAAAATATTTTGGATCCTCAAATTCTCGGAGCGGAACAGTTTCCGCCTCGATCAGCGTTTTCCAGAATTCTTCGTACTCCTCTTTATCCATGGGGCAGTTCAGGTAGTCACCCGGATCCTGGACGTCATACCTGGAAGCTCGAAACACTTTTTCGTAATCAATCGAGTCTCCCTCGATAATCGGTGAAATCGCGTCGTAAAAATAGAGATAGGAACTGTCCGTTATTCTGGCGATGTTTTGAGATAAGCCATCCGAAGTCAGAGGTCCTGTGGCGATAATCACAATACCATCCGACGGAATGTCAAGAATTTCTCTGCGGATCAGGGTCAGCCGAGGAAAGGCCTTGAGGGAATCTTCGACAAATCGGGAAAAAGCATGGCGGTCGACGGCCAGTGCCTTTCCGGCCGGAACGGAAGTTTCGTCTGCCGCTTTCATGATCAGCGAATTCATCTGGCGCATTTCTTCTTTCAGAAGACCCGCTGCGTTATCCGTTAAGTTGGAACGGAGCGAATTGCTGCAGACCAGCTCTGCCAGGGAGTTGGAACGATGGGCCGGAGAAAATTTCACAGGCTTCATCTCATAGAGGACAACGGAATGTCCCAAATTGAGGAGTTGCCATGCCGTTTCGCAACCTGCCAGACCGGCGCCGACAATGATGATGGGGGAATCTTTGCTCAAGTTCTTTCCTTTAAAAAGGCGCGGTCTTAGAAAAACTATTCATTCTTGTCCCGATAACCGCACTCCTTATTGGGACAGGCCTTGTAGCTTCCTTCATTCCGTGCGTACTTCTCAACGAGAAAGGGAGAGTTGCACTGAGGACAGGGTTCCGGGACCGGTCTATCCCAGAGGGCAAAGGTGCAATCAGGATAGTTAGAGCAACCGAAGAAACTTCGCCCCCTTTTTGTGCGCTTTTCAATGATTTGACCGTTACAGCCTTCCTGAGGGCATTTCACTCCGAGGCTGATCGGCATCGTGGACTTACAGTCGGGATAGCCGGAACAGCCCAGAAAGCGGCCGAAACGGCCGTGTTTGATCATCATGTTCTTTCCGCATTGAGGACAAAGGGTCTCTGTCATTTCACCTCCCTGAGCCGTCTTTTCACTACCATTGCTTGGGGTGATGTTTCTGGTATTCTTGCACTCGGGATAGTTTGAACAGGCAAGGAATTTTCCGTTTCTTCCCCATTTAATGACCATGGGACTCGAACATTTGTCGCAAATCAGATCGGTAGGCGTCTCTTCGCGCTTGATATTTCTCATTTCGAGTTTGGCCTTGCTCAGATCTTCTTCAAAAGGGGCGTAAAATCCCTGCAGGGTATCAAGGCGCTTCTGTTTTCCTTCTTCGATCAGATCGAGCTGGTTTTCCATCGAGGCCGTGAAAGACACATCCATCACTTTGGGAAAGTTTTTAACGAGTAGTTCCGTGACGATCATTCCCAATTCGGTGGGATGAAACTTGCCCTGTTCCAGGCTCGCATAATTCCGGTCCTGAATGGTGCTCAAAATGGTGGCATAGGTGCTGGGGCGTCCAATGCCTTTTTCTTCAAGCTCACGAACCAGGGAGGCTTCGGAAAATCTCGGCGGCGGTTGGGTAAATTTCTGATCGGACTGGACTTTTAAAAGGGTCAGAAGTTCGTCCTCCTTGACATCGGGAAGGATGTTGCCGGATTCCATTTCATCCGGTTGTTCCTTGTCTTCTTTCCCCTCGGTATAGACGATGGTATAGCCGGCGAATTTCAGAATCGCCCCTTGGGCACGGAACAGATAGGGGTCGGACGAAACATGGATGGTCGTTTGATCGTAAATCGCAGGATTCATTTGACTGGCGACGAAACGATTCCAGATCAGCGAGTAAAGGCGGAATTGATCGGCCGTCAGAAATTTTTTAACATTCTGAGGTTTGTAATTCATTGAAGCAGGACGGATCGCTTCATGGGCATCCTGAGTTTTCCCTTTGTTTTTGAAGATATGTGCTTTTGAAGGCAGAAAGGGAGGTTCATAATTTCCCCGGATATAAGAGCGAACCTCCTGAAGGGCATCCTCGGCAATCCGCACGGAGTCCGTCCTCATGTACGTAATCAGTCCGACCGGGCCTTCTTCTCCCAGTTCAATCCCCTCGTAGAGCTTCTGGGCCGTCATCATGGTTTTTTTTGCCGAAAAGCGCAGCAACCGGGATGCTTCCTGCTGCAGTTTGCTCGTGGTGAAGGGGGGTAGGGAGGCCTTCTTGACCTCTTTCTTTTCCAGCTTGCTGACGATGAATGAAGGCCCTGAAAGAGCCTCGGTATCCCCATGGATTGGGACCGACAAGCGGCTGACAATTTCCTGGGCCTGTGCCGCGTTCGCTACTTTTGCCTTCTTGCCGTTGATCTTGACCAGCTTAGCTTCGAAAGACGGAGGATTGGCGCCTTTGAGCTGGACGGCGATGTTCCAGTATTCTTCCGGTTTGAACGAACTGATTTCTTCTTCCCGCTCGCAGATCATCCGCACGGCCACAGATTGGACGCGACCCGCGCTGAGCCCTCTTTTAACCTTTTCCCAGAGAAGCGGACTGATCTGATAGCCGACCAACCGATCGAGGATGCGTCTTGTCTGCTGAGCCTCGTATTTATTGTAGTCCAGCTCACAAGGATGGCTGAGTGCATCCAGGATCGTGTTTTTCGTCAGGTCATTGAACAGGACACGGTAAACTTCCTTATTCTTAAGATTGATTTCTTCCGCAATGTGCCAGGCAATTGCCTCCCCTTCGCGATCCGGATCAGGAGCAAGAAAAATCCGGGTTACATTTTTCGCTGCTTTCTTTAAATCGGAGATGATCTTTTTTTTGTCTTCGAGAATACTGTAAGTGGGCTGGAATTCGTTCTGCGGATCAATCCCCAGCGTCTTTTTAGGCAGGTCTTTGATATGCCCTTTCGAAGCCAGGACATCATAATCCGCTCCAAGATATTTTTTGATGGTTTTTACCTTTGTCGGGGATTCGACAATGATCAGGGAATCGGGCATGGAGCCTCCTTAAGTTTATAAAGCTTTCCGGGCAACTGCAGAATCGTGTCGTACAGTTCCAGATTTAAAAGACAACTCATTGTCTCATTAACACTCAGACCTGACTTGGCAATAATGGAGTCGATGTCAACGGCTTTGGTTGTCAGGATATTCAAAATCATTTTTTCGTTTTCGCTGAACGAAACCTTTGACGATGCGGCGGAAATGGGCGTTTTCTGATCCGGCCGTTCCATTTTTGGGCGGTCTTTGCCTTCTCCCTGTTTATCCGGGAAGAAATTCCCCTGGGTTCGGTTTATCTGAGGCAGAATTTCCTCCAGAATATCATCTACATTCTCGATCAATTTTGCCCCTTCCTTGATCAATCTATGGCTGCCACGCGATCCGGATGAATCGATACTACCCGGAACGGCAAAAACTTCCCGTCCCTGCTCCATGGCGATCCGGGCAGTGATCAAAGAACCGCTGCGATCGTTCGCTTCGACTACGACGACACCCAGAGAAAGACCGCTGATAATTCGATTGCGCATGGGAAAATTGGGAGCATTCGGGGGTGTTCCCAGGGCAAACTCGGAAATAACGGCGCCGTTGTCGGTAATTTTGGTATAAAGTTCCTTATTCTCAGGCGGATAGATGACGTCAAGTCCGCAGCCCAAAACAGCAATCGTTCTGCCTCTCCCGGCTAGGGCTCCCCTATGCGCCGCTGAATCAATGCCTCTGGCCATTCCGCTGACGATGGTCATTCCCTTTAAGGCAAGCTCTCTGGCAAGTCTTTCCGTCGTATAGATCCCATAGGTGCTGGCCATCCGTGATCCGACCATTGCAATATTCAGGTCATTTTCTTCAAGGCTTCCTTTAACATAAAGGATTGGCGGATAGTCATAAGTATTCTTCAGGATGACCGGATACTGTTCTTCATGACAGGTGACCAGTTGGATCTGAAATTTTTTCAGCTCCTTCAACTCATTTTCAAGCTTTTGCCAGTTTTGAAATGCCTTGATCGATGACGCGGTCTTGGGACCGATGCCGGGAATCCTTACGAGTTCAGAATACGTGGCTCGGAATACATGGTAAGGGGATGCAAAGGATTCAAGAAGGGACTTGAATGAAAGATTCCCGATGCCATTTACGGACCTCAAGGCCAACCAATATAACAGCTCGTTGTTATCCATGACTCCAGATTTTAAGAGCGTACCTGCCTTATGCGGTTTTGGAAGAAAAGAGTCTATTCATTACATAAGTATTAGGAAAAACCGCAGAAATATAAGATTGAGATCCTGAATATCGCTGCCCATTAAGAATTGATGATAACGCATCTGCAATATTCGTACATATAAAATTCATGAATAAAAGGCGTTGTACTTTTTATAGAATAATATCATGGTGTCAAGCATTTTTACAAAAAAGAATATAGGAAACACCTCTTAGAATATTGGAACTTGACAAAAAAAGAAAAGCAGTTTAGATACTCAGCTCCTTCATTAATGGCTTTCTTGCTTTCATGCGCCAGTAGCTCAGCTGGATAGAGCAACGGACTTCTAATCCGTAGGTCCCGGGTTCGAATCCCTGCTGGCGTACCATATCTTATGGTGGGTGTAGCTCAAATGGTCAGAGTGCCGGGTTGTGGCCCCGGAGGTTGAGGGTTCAAGTCCCTTCACTCACCCCATAATAAATTCAGTAATATTGATTGGTTAAAGGAAGGAAAGGCCCTCAGAATGGGCCTTTTTTCGTTATCAAAGCGTTATCAATATTATCAATCTTGATAACGTCAGCTGACTTCTGATAAATACTACGCACGTCATCAGATTCCATTTGAAAATATCGTTCAAAGGCCGCATTTGATGTGTGCATGGTGGCCCGTTTTATCTCTTCCGGGGAGAAGAAAGTTCTTAATGCCCTGGCAGAAGAATGACGAGTCCCGCCGTAAAGATCAACACTGTCAATCTCTAGATTCTTGCATGCTTTTTTCCACCACTTATAAAAATGATTCTGCCCGAACACTTTTCCTGTTTTCTCATTCCTGAAAAATGGCGCCATTGGATGAGATTTAGGGAATGATGATATCAATTCAACATCTTCAGCTATCAACGGGACCGATTTATATCTCTTTTCCTTCGGATGCGGAAAGTAAAAATAACCATTTCTTAGGTCAATATTGCCTTCAAGAAGATTTCTCATCTCATTTGGTCGCACCGCGATATAAGTCGAAAGCCATTTTATACCGAGATATGTCTTGATATCCGGTGCAATCCGGCGCACTTCCTTGATGATCCTCTGCTGTGTGTCCTTGTCAACTGTCCGACGATAGCCAAGTTCAAACGATATTTCTGGCCAGTCAGGCATGGAAGGTATGTCCTGGCGTTTTTTCATCCAGACAAAGAAAGAATGAAGCGTGGAAAGAATATTATGGCGGGTCTTATCTGACAGTTTCAGTGACTTGATGAAGTCCTCGATGTCTCCATAATTCAACTCTTTGACATTTCGGTTCCCAAAATAATTCTGGGCTTTTTCAATGTGATTACATATTGATCGGAATGAGTGACGCTTGACTTCATCTTTTTTGTAATCCTTCCATTTTTCGGACATATTCAAGAAGGATAAAGGATTGTCTTTTCGATAGTCGCGGGGATCAAAGGTATTCTCATCGGTCTTGAACCGAAGTCCGGTTAAAAACCGGGATGCCTCGTTATATGCTCTGAATCTCTTTGTGATGTTCCCAAAACGGACAAGAAACCGTGTTGCTCTGCACTTTGGGTGTTGCGGACAGCAAAGAGCATTTCCGAAATCTATGAATCTACTTCCACATATCGGGCACTTATCATCTGAGTAAACCCCACCCTTCATGCACATACCCCCAATACTGTACTCGTGAGGAATATGGCGAATATGAGAGGTCGAAGTCAACAAGTTTAATGAACTCCCAAAATAAATAGGGGAGTATGCAATCTCCCCGATTGATTAAATATAATTTACTAGAAGCGTACCCGTAGTCGCCTGTTTGTAGAATTATTAAAGGGCATTAAAATAGCATTCCTCCAATTCCGCCCTTATCTTCCGGACATCGCCGGAAAAAGCACTCCACTCCTCTTCCGTGAAGCATGTGATTCTATTGCCTGTGACCTTCTGTAGATAAAAGGCTTCCCACATTTCCAAGTCCAAATAGTCAATCCAGTTAAAAAGAAAAGATTGCATCATGATTGCAGTCGCGTCAGAATCTTGAAAATCATTGCGATGAGAAGACAGATTCCACCTGCGATGGCCACCGGTGCCACGGCCTTAGATATCCCTAAAAAAAATGCCAAGGTGGTGTCGGTGATCTTCTCGGCTGTTTTCAGTTCAATGAGATTTTTCAATTTTCCCATCCATGCCACTCGTCATCCACTCAGGGCGAGGGGGGAAGTCGCCTGCTTCCTTGAATCCGTTCCCCTCTATCGGCTTTTCAGTTGGAACCAACCAACCTTCCCACCATACCCTGGTCTCAGGTCCCGATTACGATGGTCTTTGCCTTAACCCCGGCGGCGTTTCCGGGATAGTTCCCACGCCCTAAGTGGATGACTGTTAAAAATTCCTTCCTACGTTCCGACCTACCTGATATCGGCCATTTTAAATGGTCCAGGTTCCATGTCCGTCGATGTCATGTTGTTTCCTCCCTGGCTGTCAGCACTTGGGGAAACGGACTGTCGAACGGCTCAGATATCGGTTTTATTCTCCCGACGGAGCCCAGGTCATGGCCGGTAGGCTGCTGGGGTGGCCGGGTTGTTTGTTGCTTTGTTGCGTGTGAGTATTTCACATGTGGAGAAATGCGTCAAGGTATAATTACATAAGTGGAGATATTAGGGCAACAAAAAGGCCGGCGGATGGTGGCCTTGAAGAAATAACGCATGAAGGTGGTTATGATGAGGCTTATATTAGTTGGTAAGATTTCTTGATACTGAGCATAGGAAGCAAAAGGTGTGTAGGCTATTCATTTTTGCAAGCAATCTTCCTTGCGACGATCCTTTAATTTTCTTCGCTCTTTGTCATTTGGCCACGGAATTAAAACCCCCACGTTCCCGTTTCCGGACCCCCCAGATCGGCGTCGGTCTCGTCCGGACCGCCGGTCTGGGAATGGGAGTTTTTTTTAACCTCATTTTTAGGGGCTGTCTTATGTTCTGTCTGTGGCCTTTCATCAGGTTTTATTCCAGCCCCTTTTTGTAACAGGGACTTTATTTCCTCGATGTCTTCCTTTTGTTGATTCAGCAAAACAGCTTGTGACTTCAGATATTGGACGTGAGCAATTAACGATTTGATCAAGGCTTCATTTTTGGACTCAAATATTTCCCGGACTTCCTGGTGGATAACAGGGATGGGCTCGGAAGACTGCTGCTTCTCTGACTCGCATATCAAGCCAAGGGTATTGAATATTTTAAAGACATTTTCGGAATTTATCATCCCGTCCTGAAAAAACCGAGTGACAGCTGCAGAGCTGGCGTGAGACTCAGAAGTTAACGTAGCCTTATTCCAGCCCTTTTTGTTCATGGCGTCTTCAGCCATTTTTATGTATTTCTCCATAAATGGAGAAATTGGCTTGACTTCTTTCTTCACTTGTGGAAATATCCTTTCCATGAATTTTAAAGCCTATCTTCAGGAAACTAAACAGACACCAAATGCGTTTGCAACTGCGAACAAATTGCCCTCGGCTACTACGTGGCGTGCGGCTCAAGGAAGGCCATTACGTCCTGTTACTGCCAGAAAGTACGTTAAAGCCACAAAGGACATAGTTTCCCTAGAAGAATTTCTATTCCCTGTCTCACTGGGGGAGCAGTGACATTACGGGAACTGCTTTTCCCGGATCAGGAATCAAAATCTTGAGCATCCGGTTCCTTGACCGCAAGGTCATTTCTGATCCTGCTAAGATTGCTCTTTAAATAACAATTCGATTTGCTCAAGAAGCTGGGCCTTATGAAGCTTATAGGTAGCCTGAAATAAGACTTCTTCATCATCGGTCGGCTTTAAAGACCGAAGGCCATCGAGTAGCGCTTGCCGGTCAATGCCCGGTTGTTGAGCCAGAAGACAGAAAGCATCGCGAAGGAATGTAGCCATAGCGGAAGAGGAGTGAAGGAACGTTTCAGTGGCTCTTTTTATCGATTCGTTTATTTCGTCGTCAGTCAATTCTTATTCCCCCATTGGGAATGAAAAAATCGGAATGTCTGATCAAACAGATGTTCCGGACTGCAATATCAATACGGTCAACTATGAATTGTAATGCTTTATGTCATGCTGAATGCGTTGAACCACTCCATTTTCTTCAAGCGTCTTTACGATCGTTTGAAATTGGTTTGCAAGGCTCAAAAACGATTCCGGCGTCATGGCCAGCCTGCATACCGGGTATCTTCGTGCGGTCGGCGGTTCCTTTGATTTTAAAGGGTCCACTCGCGTTACGCAGAGTTCGATGCGGGCAGTATCTCCATCAAAAGATACTGATTTTATGGAGTCGACAAATGTCTCAAGAACATCCGGTAAGTCAATATAACGAATTTGTTCTTCTGATAGTTTCATACTGCAGCTTTTCTCCTGCACTTTTGTGCTGCGGGTGATTTTTAAACGCAATAAAAGGGGTCTGCCCAAGCAGCAATGCCGGCCTCATATCCCAAGGCCCTCTTTTACGCCTTTTTATTAAGAGTTTCAAATTATTTCGGAGAACAATGAACATAACTCCTTAGTTACAGCAACAGGATACAGAAACGCATCCTTCTTCTCAACGATCATTCCTGGGTGCCAAAAGCACCCGCAAATTGTGAGGATCAATGTTGAGGGCCATTGTTGAGGCTCATTGAGCCTCAGGAGAGCATAAGCATGCCCCGTTACTATGAAACGTACGGTGAAATGTTCGGTGACTTCATCAAGCGGATGGCGAAGTTTTCCTCGGTTGAATCGGTTCTGCGGATCATCAACGTTCCGTATGGCCACTATCGCAAGGTCATCAACCCGAACAGCGAGACCAATGGAAGGAACCCCTACTATATGCCTGTCGAATGGCTTGTCATGGCGACGAACCTTTCCGCCAGGCAAGAAGGCGACGGGATCCCCGGAGATTATTGCATGATCAAGAGAGTCGCCAAGGATACCAACGGAGTTTACCTGTCGCCGATCGACATCAGGGAATTGAAAGATACCCTTTCCGGGGCCGCACCGGACATCCTGGCCGTGCTTCAGAGAATAACCGGAGAGAAACAAAACTGATTACCGGATTTCATCTTCGACTGCTTTTTCCCTCTGTGATCAGGCCAACCTGCTGGCCGCTTGTTTCAGAAAGCAGCAGGACATCAACCCTTAACTGGCCGGAGCGGTTCACATCCAGACCACTCCGGCACCAACCTCTCAGGGCCGATTTGAATTTGATTTATAAAGTTAATTTTGACTCTGAAATCATGGTCGAGGAAATGAGCGAAGACAGAAAACAGGAAATACGAACAAGTGAAGCATTCGGCAGCTCTGAAATGTCTCCAGTGAATGACAATTCGGATGCGCTGCAGATCCTCAAGCGGATTGACGCAATGCTGAACAGATCAGTGGAGACCAATCCAAACTTGCCCGGCCAAACCTGTAAACTACCCTCAGGACCCTCCTTCATCATGGAACGGTTGACCTGCAAATTACGCGAAGGATTGATACATGTCGGCTGCACGGATACCGAAGGAAAAATCAGCGGCAGATTCCAACAAACCAATCCCTCACCATCTTGGACCTGAAGCAGGGGGATAAATAATCGTGAAGGGAGGACCCTCTGATGGAAAAGCCCCAGGGGAAATATGAAGAGATCGGCACCAGGGTCGGCAAGCTGGTGGACAAGAAGCAGAAGGCCTATGGCCGCTCTTTCGACCGGTCCGGAGAGATCATTAAAATACTTTATCCGAATGGGATCCGCCCGGAACAGTATGATGATCTTCTGGCCATGATCCGGATGATTGACAAGCAATTCCGCATCGCCAACCAGAAAGAAGCCTTCGGAGAGAATCCTTGGCAGGATATCGCCGGCTACGGCCTATTGAAATGCAGCGAGCCTGAGTAGGAGGTATTGCCTTGGGAATCGCCGGGAAGCATCTTTCGGAATCACAGCGGGCCGCCATCGCCAGGGCACTCTTCAAGACAGCGCCGGGCAAATCATCAGGCGGCGAGCTCCACGGCTACTGTCCCATCCACCAGGAATCCGAAACCTCCCCGAGCCCATCCTTTTCCTACAATTTCGAGAAAGACGCCTACCACTGCTTTTCCTGCGGCGCCGACGGCGATCTGCTCAAGCTCTGGACCGAGGTTCATGGACTTGGCCAGAAGGAAGGCTTCAAGGCTTTCTGCGATCAATACGCAATCCCCTATGGCAACGACGCCCCTGGGGGCGGACAGCCGGGCCAAACGGCTGGAAAAGATAAAAGGCCCGACATGGAACTGACCCTGGAGCAGACCCTGGGCCTGATGCGGGAAGCCTGGGAAAAGTTCCCCTCACTACCATCAAACTGGATTACCCGCCTGGAGAAGGAACGCGGCTGGTCTCCGGAAATTATCAAGAAGCTCGATCTCCGTCTGCAGACCCTGCGCCTGGACAAGAAAACCGGCAATATGAAGGAAATCAAAAAGCCGGAGAAGATCGCCATCCCGATCTTCGACGCCAACGGCTACCTGCAGAACATCCGCCTCTATCAGCCAGGGGCGAAGCAGTTCAAGATCATCTCCTTTGCCAAGCAGACCGGTGAATCGAGTCTTTTTCCTCCGAAACCAGACCAAGTGCTGCAGGATGGACCAATCCTTCTGTGCGAGGGAGAATCGGACACAATCTGCGCGCTCTCCCAGGGCTTCAACGCGATCACCCAGACCAGCAAGCTGAAGAACTGGCCGAACGGTCACAAAGGCCCCTTCCGCAGCCGCGACGTGATCATCGCTTATGATGCCGACAACGCCGGCAGGGTGTACGCCGATTATGCCGGCGAATCCCTGCGGGGTGTTGCCCGGTGGCTGCAGGTGATTTCCTGGCCTGAATTCATGGGCGTCGGACCTGATGGCTCCGTTCCCAAGGATCACGGCCAGGACCTGACGGATTTCTTCGTCCGCCATGGCAAGACAGCGGATGATTTCCGTGTTTTGATGAATACGGCGAAGAAGTTTGAGCCTCTCATTCCCCCGGAGCCCCCGGATGACGACGAACGCCGGACGGATGGCGTATACCGCTTCTACGATTACGGGGTGAACAAACGCTATTCCTTCCGGCCCCGCCTCCTGGCCGAGCAGTTGGTTGATGACATGTCCCTGATGTACGAGCCGAACACCGGCTTGACGTACAAGTGGAACGGCCGCTTCTGGGACGTCCTCCACGAAGACTACATCAAGACCGCCTGTGTCAAATACCTGGAAAACGAGGCGCAGAAAAGCCGCGTCGAGGATGCTGCCTTTCAAGCCCGCATGCTCTCCATGATCCCAGAGGGACGCCAGATCAACGATCGAGACGGCTTTTTCTGCGTCGAAAATGGGATGTATTCAATTGATGAGGACATCCTCTACGATCATGCCGTGGATTATTATGCCACGTATATGTTTCCCGTGATTTACGGCCCGGATTTCGTCCCGATCTGCAAGCGCTGGTTGCGTTTCCTGGAGGAGACGATCCGGACGCCTGAGGTCATCGCCCAGGTTCAGGAGTTCTTCGGCTACTGCCTGACGCCCTCCACGGCCTTCGAGAAGTGCCTGTTGTGCCTGGGACCGGGAGCGGACGGAAAGTCCACCCTGCTCAAAGTCCTGCGTGCCCTGGTCGGCCCGAAGAACTGTGCCGCCGTCAACATCGAGGACCTGGACGATCAGTTTCAGCGATCTTCCCTCTATGGGAAGCTCCTGAACATCTCCACCGAGGTCGGATCAAAGGCCATGGAAAGCAAGATCTTCAAGGCGATCGTATCCGGAGACACAATCCAGGCCGCCTTCAAACATGAGAACTCCTTCGAGTTTGAACCGACATGCAAGATGGCCTTCGCCGCGAACCGCTTCCCTAGAGTCTTGGACAACAGTGACGGCTTCTTCCGGAAGATCCTGCCCATCCAGTTCAAGAAACAGTTCCTGACCGGCGGCGACAAGGGCCTGCTCGACACCCTGAAAGGAGAACTTTCCGGAATCTTCCACTGGTCACTGATCGGACGGAAGCGCCTCTGGGAGAACAAGGAGTTCACCCACAGTGACGAAACGGATCGCGTCATGCTCGATTACCGCCGCAGCAACAACCCGGTGCTCTGTTTCGTCGAGGATGAATGCGAGATCGGGGACGCTTCTGACACCACCTACGAGGTATCGAAAAAGGAAATCTATGAATCCTACCAGGATTACTGCAAGGAAAAGGGCTACCAGAAGTTCAGCGAGGAGAATTTCTTCCGCGAGCTGAAGGCTGCCAAGAACAACATCGAGCAGTACCGGCCTACGATCAATGGCCGGCGTGAACGCTTCCTGAAGGGCATCAGGATCGCCACAAAGGTTCCGGAGGGCATGCGATGAGGACAGTCGCCGGCCTTCCTTTCATGTCTTTTCCACACCCCGCGCCCCCCGCCGGGTTCAAGCCCACCCCAAGGCTATCAAAACCGCCGCTGAACGGTCCAGGCGGTCCAGGTGCGGTCCAAGTGAAAACGGTCCGCTTGGACGGGCTTTTTCTTTATATATACCGACAGTTACACAGTGCCGTCCAAGCAGTCCAGGCAAAACGCAACATAATGCACATGCATGCGCGCACACGCGCGCGGTAAGTTCATTTTCTGTAACATATTTTTCTTTTTATTAAAAAATACCTGGACCACCTGGACCAAGTAATAAAAACGGCTACTTGACCTGGACCGTGGCATGGACCGCACCTGGACCGCTTGGACCGATTTTTTAACCGAGGAGGACAAAATGGGAGGACTCGCAGCGATCGTTGACGTCTACAATCCCTTGGCCAAAAAGCAAGAGCTCGATGCAGTGGCTGAATTCCCAACCAAACCCATCCAGGATGATTCAGTCACGATGTCCAATGACAACGGCGCCGGTACAGAAGTCAGGGTGATCAGTTTCGAAAAGCTTCCTCTGAGATCCTGGAAGGACAGCCCGCAAGTCACAGCTCTGTCGTCCTACCTGAAGGGACCGGCCAGCCACGGGATCCAGTTGGTTGTCGAGAAGAACTCCTTTAGCCTGAAGTTCAAACCAGGGCTCCGCCCCGATCGGGATCCGGAAAGATGGCAATCAGCCGAGAAAGCCTACGGCCTGCTCCTCGACGCCCTGGATGATCTGATTGAACTGAAGGCTCTCGGCCTGCTTACCCCAGCCCGGCCCTGACCTGAACAAAAAACCGCGGGTCCTTCCGGGGACACTCTTCTCTTACGGGTCGCTGAGCCGCGAATCCTCTCTACTTTTGAGAAATTAAAAGGTTTGGAAAAATGGAAGTGATTGATAATGCAGCAAAAGTTAAAAATGACCGAGAGCCGGCATACCGACCAGCGGTATTCGGTCCGGGTGAGGTGGTCCAATCCGGCATTGCGGAATTCCTGGATGCAGCTTCCTGCAGGGAATGGGTCCTGAGTAAATTGCATCCTGATGGCCCGCAGTGTCCTGTCTGCGCCGAGCCGATCGTCAACCGCTTTGCGTTGCAAAGTTACAGCAGGGGGGACCGGGTCAAGTGCCGCCGTTGCGGGAAATTCTTCACGGCCTTGACGGGCACCTTCCTGTCCGGGATCCACTTTTCATTTGCCCAGGTGATCTTGATGGCGATCCTCATCGATTCAGGAGCGGATGATACCAATATCGCCAGGCTGATGAACATCAGTTCCGAAGGCGTTCGCGGCTGGCGATCGAGATTTGCCACAACTTCTGGCATGGGGATCAGGGAGTCAAGGGACGGCGAAAAGGGGGGCGTGGTTGTGGCCGAGGGGGTGTCTTTATGATCATCGAAGTCCGGTCCATATCTGATTTGCTTCCTGCAGATAAGCATCCACGCAAGATGCTCAAGCCTGGCGATGAGACGTTTGAGGTGCTTCGTGAATCGATTGAGACATTCGGTTATGTGGATCCCATTATCTGGAATAGGAAAACCGGCCACATTGTCGGCGGTCACCAGCGCCTGGAGGTCCTGAAGCACCTGGGCCATGATGAGGCGGAGGTTTCCATCGTGGATCTGGATCCGGATATGGAACTGGCTTTGGACTTGGCCTTGAACAAGATATCAGGTGAATGGGATATGCCTAAGCTGAAGGATGTCCTGATCGAACTCGAAACCCTGCCGGTCGATATCAACCTCACCGGGTTTTCCGCGAAAGAAATTGAAATTCTCCTAAAAAAGGACGTCATTGAAGATGATTTTGACGCTGAATCCGAGGCGGCAAAAATTGAGAGTGCCATCACCAAGCGGGGCGACATATGGCAGCTTGGCCGTCATCGCCTCATGTGTGGAGACTCCACGGTCGCTGATGAAATTTCATTGCTGATGAATGGTTCCCGGGCGGATATGGTCTTCACGGATCCGCCATACAATGTCAATTATGGATCCTCTCTTCGCGATCGCCAGGGTAAGAAGGCGGGAAGTAAAAACGCCGGCCGGAAGATCCTCAATGACCACTTTGCTCAGCGTGAAAACTTCTACAAATTTCTCCGTGATGCCCTAGCCGCTTTAAGCCCTCATGTCACCGGCGATGTCTATATCGCCATGTCCTCATCCGAACTGGATAACCTCCAGCGTGCCTTCCGTGATGCCGGCGGACACTTCTCCACCTTCATCATCTGGGTGAAATCCCAATTTACGATCGGCCGAGCGAACTATCAGCGCCAGTTCGAGCCAATTCTTTATGGCTGGTTTGAGGGATCTACACACTACTGGTCGGGCGTCCGCAACCTGGGCGACGTTTATGGCCATGACAAACTGCTACGCGATGCTGATGGCACTCCCCTTATCCGGGTGGAATCCTGTGCGATCGAAAGTGACGTCTGGGAATTTCCGAAACCGGTACGCAGCGATGAACACCCGACGATGAAACCGGTCGCCCTGGTCGCCAGGGCCTTGCGAAACAGCAGCAAACCGGGAAACCTGGTACTGGATTCCTTCTCCGGATCCGGCACGACGATCATGGCCGCAGAACAGACCGGCAGGTCATGCTTTGCTATGGAGCTTTCACCTGTCTATTGCGATGTGGACATCAAGAGGTGGGAAACCTTCACTGGAGATAAAGCGGAATTGATCAGATCCGGCAGTGGTTGATCCGGGGGCAATACGATCGGGGCCTTCCGAGAGGCGGCAAGCGTCTCGGATTCCGTGCGGGAACACGGACAGGCCACCGACCGCGCAGGACTTATAACATAAAACTAACTCTCGAGTAAATGGCGGCAAGAAAATGAAAACCGATCACAAGGTTGACAGCGGTGAATTGGGAGGTTGGATCCTCGCCGTTGTCACGGATATTAAGATGGACAAAGCACGTTTGGATAAACTGATTGAGGCTGCAGACGATCAGGACCAGATCACCCTGAAGGTCCTGTACAACGCAGTCGTCACAAATCTCACCTCCTACAACTCCGAGAAAACAAGCGCCAGGCTGAAAGACTGGCGGCAAGCAGAAACCGCCTTGCTGAAGTCTATCTCGGATATGGAGGCAAAATATTTTCCGACAAACCGTCCCTTGCCGAATCTGCTGGCCGTTGTCGACTGGCTGAAGACGCACAGCTGGAAAGTGTCAAAGTCTAAGGTGTATGGCGACGCCAAGGCTGGGAAGATTACCTCCAACTCAGATGGAACCTATACGGTCAAGAGTGTCGAGAAATACGCCGGCAATCATCTGCGGCAAAAAGGTGCCTTCAGTAACCGGGATGAGAATCTCAGCAGCATCGCCGAGCAAAAGGCCAAGGCGGAAGCCTCGAAGATGGAATCCCAGGCGGGCCTGGCAGAAATTAAACTGAAGGTTGCCCAGGGGCAGTATGTCGACAAGGGATATTTCGACAGGGAACTTTCGAAGCGTGCTGCCATCTTCAGGGCGGACCTGGAAGGGATGGTCCGGAGCAAAGGAAGCGACATTGCCGCACTGGTGCACGGCGATCCTGTCCGGATCCCGGAACTGATTGAGTACATGCTTTCCGAAGTGGAGACCGTCCTAGCCAGGTATAGCGAAGATAAGCCAATTGAGGTTCCAGCGCCAAGGGTTTGCGCTGATGAGGAAGACCTGCAGGACGGCGATGATGAAAATGATGGGGAGTGAGAATAACTGATGGAAACATTGACCATGACCAAGCAACAAATATTTCCCACGGTTCTGATATTTTTAGACTTGTGCGCAGCCCTGGCCTACGTGCCCACGTGCGACTGGAGAAAAATAGTTTACTGGCTGGCTGCCGCTGTCTTGACGACTGCTGTCACCTATTGAGGATACTTCATGAATATATCGGCTGCCAGTTACATGGATCAGCATCAACATTCTGTCATCTTCGCCCCCGGCGAGCGCCGGGTCTTTTCAAGCCGTGAGAGAATCTCAACGGCCGAATGGGCGGAGAAGTACCGTGTTGTGGTCGGTCCGCCCATGCCCGGGCGATGGCGGAATGATGCGACGCCGTGCGCCGTCGGGGTGATGGATGCCCTTGACGATCCGTCAATCCGCGAGATCTATGTCCAGGCGGCTCCCCAAACGATAAAAACGCAGTCCATCATCAATTACCTGTTGCGGCGCATCGATCAGCAGCCGACGTCAGTGTGTTACGTCATGCCCGATGAAAAGAAGACCAAGAGAATCATGAAGCGACGCCTGTTGCCCACCATCAGGGAAACGCCGCGGACGGCCGAACTCATGAGCAACCGGGCGGATGACACGACGACTCTTGACGTGCAGTTTCAAAACGGCGCCAATTTGTTTGTGGCCTGGGCGAGCTCGCCGTCAGCTTTGTCATCCGATGCCGTCGAGGTCATGATCCTCGATGAGATGAACAAGTTTCCGCCTCCCCAGGGCGCCGAGCCTGATGCCTGTTCTCTTGCCGATCAGCGAACGAATTCCTATCCCTACACGTACAAAATATATGGATGCAGTTCGCCGACAGATGAGGTGGGCCTGATCACAAAAGCAATCCGTGAAAGAGCGGATGAGATCCGCTATTACGAGGCCAGATGTCCTATTTGTGGGGAATATCAGCGAATGCCCTGGGAGAATATCTCCTGGGGGAATACGCGGGATCCGCGTGAGGTCCTGCGCAAAAATCCGGCCCGGTATCATTGCAGTGCTTGCGGCATGGCCTGGGATGATGCGATGCGTGATCGTGCCGTTCGTGCCGGCCGGTGGAATTCCTACCGGGAGGTTGAGCCGGGACAATGGAGGGTTTTCCAGGGGGTAGAACGTCCAACAGTGGTCGCCTTCATCCTTCCTTCCTGGTACGTTATCCCCATGGCTCGCCCGGTGGCGGCATTCCTCCGGGGATTGGATGACCGGGAAGCCATGCGGACCTGGGTGACTCAGCATTGCGCAGAACCTTTCCTGGAAACGGTAACGAAAAAAACGGACATTGTGGTGCTCAGCCACAAGACCGATTATCCGCCCCTGATCGTTCCCCCGGAGGCTGTAGCTCTGACCGTAGGCGTCGACATGCAGAAGCATGGATTCTGGTTCGTGGTCAGGGCCTGGGCGGAGGACCTCACTTCCTGGATGATCCAGTATGGCCAGCTTTCTTCATTCCAAGATATAGAGGATCTGCTCTACCGGGCGGCCTATCGTGTCCACAATTCGAGCGAGACCAAGGGGATCTGGAGGGCGGCTCTAGATACAGGAGGCGGACAGTCACCTGACGGAGACTGGAGCCGTACCGAAGAAGCATACGAATGGCTGCGCAGCCAGCCGCCTGGCAAGATTTACGGCACCAAGGGGGCCAGCCATAAATTCTCCATGCAGGGAAAGCATATCCGGGTTACCAAAATCGATACCCTGCCATCCAGTGGGAAACTCATTCCTGGAGGACTGGAGCTGCGCATCCTCAATGCCGACGCGTACAAAGAAATCATTCACTGGAGGCTGGGGCGTAAAGACGCTTCAGGAGACACTCCAGCGGAGACGCAACGCTTTTATGTACATGCCGAAACTGGTACCGATTATGTCCGCCAGCTTCTATCGGAAGAACAGCGCAAGGATCGTCGAGGTGTTGTGAGCTGGAAAAAGACCTTCCACGCGAATCATCTCCTGGACTGCGAAATCCTCGCCGCTGTCTGCGCAGACAGTGAGTGGATCCCATCCCTGAGAATGCTCGCAGCTTATCTGAAAAATCAACCACAACAAAGCGACAATCATCAACCAGTAGACCGGCAAGAGAATAAACGGAAAGAAGACAGGAGGTTGTGGTAGATATGACAACAACATTATCGGGAATGAATGCAATCCGTGATTTTTGCCGGTCAATTCAACTGGCGTCAACGGAGGTGACTATTATTATGTTGATTAAGAATTACCGTCTGCCGGCAAAGAAGATCGGAGGGGTGTGGCAAAGCGACAAGGAACTGATCATGAATTGGAGAAAGCAGTATATTTCAGGGAAGATTGAAGAAAACATGTCCAATAAGCCATCTCCTGAAGAAGATTGCCACTTGCCATTTCCGACATGAGGGAGTCCGGATTCATCCGGATGAAGCATACGCTAAAAAAATATTTCTTCTTCAAGGACCTTCCCATAATATGCTTACTGTGATATAAAGCGTTCGCTGTTTTCCATTATCTTCCGATAGGTTAATTCTATGATACTTCACAAACCACTGCGGGTCGCTAATATGAATGTGCTTACTTTGATTGTAGAACAATGACTGATTTGATTAACGGCAAACATGCAGTTGATTTCTTTGTTTCTCACCTTAGTCAGAATTTATATCCGAATTTAAAGATAGATCAAAGACCAGAAGATACGAATCGCAATTCTCGCGAAATTGATGCTATTGCGGGACCTTTTGCTATTGAGCATACGAGTATTGATACAATATTAAATCAACGGAGGGACGCAGTTTGGTTTTCGAAGGCATTAGGTAACCTCGAAGCTGAAATTTCTAATAAAATTGCATATCGTCTTAATATCACGATACCATATGAAGGAATACAAGTCGGTCAAAATTGGGATGAAATTCGAAACTCCTTAAAAACATGGATCATTAATATATCACCAACCATAGTTGATGGGATGCATATTATTCGCAATGCGGATGGGATTCCATTTGAGTTTATGGTCAATAAAGCAAGCGGACGTCGTCCAGGGTTATTTCTCGCACGCTTTATCCCCAAAGATGACCCTTTTCCTGAACGCATATATTTGCAACTTACAAATAAAGCACAAAAATTAGAGCCATATAAGAAGAAAGGATATATCACCATTCTTCTGGTCGAGTCAGGCGATATTGCCCTGATGAATGAAGGCATTATGCTTGATTCAATTAGCCTTAGTTTCTCTAATTACCTTCCTGTTGGTGTGGATCAATTGTGGTACATGGACACATCAATTACAGACGAGATTTTGTTTTATAATTTCACGCAATATTTAAGTGAAAGATAAAATATTATTTATAAATAGCATACAAGAGAAGGGGAGGGGAAATGGCGTCTTTTTTTGGTTACCATTATGTTCAAGGATTATTGGCTGAAACTGGTTGGCCAAGAAGAAAAAGCTTTTTTAACTCAAAAGCAGTAATTGATAGTAACGTCCTTGATATAGCAATTGGTCAAATGATAGATTGGGGTGCAAGCATTGGCGCATGTCGGCATAAATTAGCTTTACAAATTATCGCTACTATGTTTCGTGATGCAGACTGGAATAAGTTTGGATTATTAGATATGATAAATGATTTTGAAGAAAAATGGGAAGAAATGATCGGTATTGACCCTATAGAAATTGTTAACCCAACAAAGTTTTCACAATATTCAAAATTAACAGACGCAGTTATATTAAATGATAAGAAGATGCAATCTGCTTTTGAAAATTATTTCTATGAAGCTTTATTATGGGGATTAAATTATCCAGATATATTTGAAATATATTATGAAAATAAGCGGGAAAAACAGATAGAACGCTTACCAGAGTATAAAAAAGCCGGGATAGGAATTGACAGAATACCAACGCTCGAAGATGACTTGAATGATGCTGTAAAGATAATTCGTTTATATGAAGAAAAGATGCAAAGAGCTTTATCACCAATTCCGCAGAGATTACTTGATGACGTCGAATCTTTGGGAATAGAAATCAATGCATAGCAGTCGATTCCAAAGTAAAAAAGGGGACAGATTTATATTCATTATTGAAAGACTGTTTAGATTAAATTTATCAATTCCTTCCTGAAAACGTTAATTGATGAATCCTGAAAATTATGGAACATTACAAGAAGAAATGTTTGAAGATAATATTCATTAATTAATACATTTTTACTAGATTGGGTAATTACTATGGAATACACACAACGGTTACCAGTACCAGTAAGATGTTTATTTTGTGGTTCTGATTCTTTAATTTATAAAGGTAAACGAGAAGAACTCCAGCCATCAAAAACTCACTATACATGTAAGAAATGTGGCAGCGTTCGACTCACTGAAGAGGCTTATGATGATTTTTGCGGAGTGAGATTTTCGAATGAAGACAAAAACATACTACGCATAGTGTTACGTAATGAACATGAAATTCGGAATATGATGCCACCTGAGAAGTGTTTAACGCTAGATGATTTAAAACAGATCATTGACCTATACAAACCCCTTGACCCCTTAGCCAAAATGGATAACGCTCTTGTCAACATAGACAAGATTACAAAATTCGCTGGTGCAAAAACAAATATTAATCTCGGATTTGATTATCCGTACTATCATTGCTTCGAGATGGAAGAGTTGAGAGCAATACTATCGTTTCTACTTCAAGAGGGATTCATCAATGCTCCCGATGACCGTAATCCACAGACAGACTTATCAATATCTGCGAAAGGGTATCAAAGGCTAAGAGAAATCAATAATCCGGGCAAAAATTCAAGGCAATGTTTTGTGGCTATGTGGTTTTCATCAGAAATGAAAAATGTTTATGAAAAAGCGATTAAACCGGCTATCGAATTTGTTGAACCTGGCGAGACAGAACCTCGCTTTACATCTGTTAAGATCGATGACTTAGATCATCTCAATGACATTAACGACGAAATCATTGCTCAGATTAGGAGAAGCCGATTCATGGTCTGTGATTTATCAGGCTATAGGGGCGGGGTCTATTTTGAAGCGGGTTTTGCTTACGGTCTGGGATTAGAAGTAATATATACATGTAATAAGAACTGGACAAAAGATGAGATTCTAATGGATGACTCAGGACACAAAATTGATACCCTTTATGATAGCGTTAAAAGAGAAATAGCAGTGAAGAAGGAAGGTGTGCATTTCGATCTTGCTCATAGAAACCGCATTGAGTGGGACGTTGACCACCTGGAAGATTTCAGAATTAAACTGAATAATCGAATCAGGGCAAATATTTTCTAAAGTCCGAGTCCACAGTAATAGTATGCTAACGTAATAAATAGTTTCAACTCTACCTCTCTTCATATCAAAGATTATAAACAGTACTACGCACTTTTTTTAGATCACATAGGCTATTAACTTGTAGATGTATCCAATAAATCAATTCAGACAGGATATGCTATGAAGGTGTCTATCAAGTTAAGAATAGGTCTAGAAAAAAAAGGGGATGCTCTGGATCAACAATCGAACCGGAACAGGAGCTGTCAACAATTGATGTAAACGAGAACCACAACTATCCTTTTCATTTTTTTTATCAGAAAACCTGTCAACCCCCAAAAATCCATCGTTCATCCACCGAAAATCCCTCGTTGATCCATCTAAAACACCTCGTTGATCCCTCGTTCATCCATTTCGACAAAAATCCATGGTGTATGCTCCTCTCCAAAAGGGAGGAGTTATGGCCTACACGGCAGAAGACGAAGAAACTGTTAAAAACGCACTGATTGCCTTGGCAGCTGGTGCAGCCAAGGTCAGTTTCTCGATCGGAGAATACACCTCCACCTTTGCCCAGAACGACCTCAAAAAACTTGAGGACTTCTACAACAGAATCCGATGGGAGCGTGGTCTGGCCTCCGGTTCTTACAGCCCCAGAACCTACGCGAAGCAGGGAGGTCGGGGCTGATGAATAGGATCGAAACAGTTCTGTCCTCCTTCATCGACCGGTCGATCGCTGTCGCCTTCCCCGGAAGAGCCCTAAAGCGGCAGATGCACAGGAACATCCTGGCCTGGAACAAACGAGCCGAGATGTACGCCGCGGCGAAGACAAGTCGCCTTACCGGACCCTGGCCCCTGGCGAACAGCAACGTCAACGACATCATCGCCGCATCTTCTCCGGCCCTTCGCGCAAGGGTCAGGCAGCTCATCCGCGATTTCCCCTATCTGGATCGGGCGGCCAACGTCATGGTCGACTACTCCGTCGGTTCCGGAATCATCTTCCAGAGCACGGTTAAGGACGACGCTGGCAAGCTCGACAAGAAAACCCGCCAGAAGATTGAAGACGCCATCAACTGGTGGATGGACGAGGCCGACATCTCCGGTAAGCTCCACTATTACGAACTCATGCGTCTGGCCAAGCGCCAGGACCTGGAGTCTGGAGAGTTTCTTCTCGTCAAGACCTATCCGAGGGACCAGAACCGCTATATTCCTTTTTCTCTTCAGGTCTACGAAGCGGATTGGCTTTCCTCGACTCATGACAATTATGGATCTTCCGCCAACGGCATCGGCACTGATTCCGGCCTGAGGGAAACCCGCCAGGGCATCGAGTACGAAAAAGCCACGGGGAAAGTCACCGGCTACTGGTTCAGGGATCCGAACTATGGCGGGACAGAGGTCTATGTCTCCGCCGACCAGGTCATCCACGGCTTCAAAACCCTGAGGCCTCAGCAGCTTCGCGGCGTATCTCCATTTGCCGCGGGCGTCCTTGTAGCCAACGAACTCAACGATTACATAACTATAGAGATCGACGGGGCCAAGATGGCCGCGAAGTATCTTGCTTTTGTCTATACCGAGAATCCTGGGCTCCGCCAGGACTACCTGGTGCAGAATCAACAGCAAACGGATGGGACGATTAAAAAGATTGAGGAGATGGAAAACGCAATCATCGAGTATCTGCGTCCTAATGAGAAAGTAAGCCTGGCCTCCAGCAATCGTCCTGGTGCCACCTTTCAGCCCTTTGTCCGCCTCATCCTGACCATGCTGTCCATCACGACTGGAGTTCCCTATGAACTCATTTCCGGAGACTACCAGGGCCTGAACTTTTCTACGGCCCGGATTGTCCGCAATGATTTTTCCCAGCAGCTTCGTCCCATCGCCGGCCGGCATATCCGGCAATTCTGCATGCCGACGATCCGCACCGCCATCGATATGGCCGTCCTTATCGGCAAAATAGATCTTCCCGGATATTGGCGGAATCCCCATCACTATCTGGAAGGAGAATGGCAGCCGCCCGGAATGGACGCTGTGGATCCCCTCCGTGAAGCGAAGTCCCAGGTTGAGGCGATCAGCTTCGGCCTGAAGTCTCCCCAGGAAGTAGCCAGGGAACGGGGCAGGGACCTGGAGGACATCTACAAGGAAATCCTGGCCGCCCGGGAAATGGCCAAAGACATGGGCCTGAATTTCGAAGCCGCCAATACACCGGTCAAGAGCAATCCGGCCGCAATCATGAACGAGGACTGAACCATGGACCCGAAAGAAGAGAAATCAAATCGATCCATTCCTTCAATGAATTACCGCAGCGCCCCTTTTTCCATCCGGGTGGACGGTCCGGCAACCCTGGACGAGGAAACCCGATCTGTAGAGATCATCCTGTCCACCGAGGCTCCCGCCATCGTCTACGACTGGGATCGGGGCATTATTAACGAGGTCCTGCTCATGTCCGGGGCTCAGATCCCCGCCTCCAGGCAGCTCGTCCAGCTCGATGCCCACAGCCGCTATGACACGGCGGACATCATCGGTTCCGTCCGGGATATCCGGATTGAAAGAAATCAGATGGTCGGCCGGGCCTTTTTCTCGACGGCGCCGGAAGCGCAGTCTCCCTGGATCAAGGTCAAGGAGGGGCACCTGACGGACTTCTCAATCGGTTACCGGGTCGATGAGGCGGTGTGGGTCAAGAAGGACGAGACGGCGGTCATCGAAGGCCAGACCTTTACTGGACCGGTGCAGGTCGTCACGAAATGGACCCCCAGGGAACTCTCGGCGGTCCCCATCGGCGCGGATTCAAACGCCAAGGCAAGAGCCGAAGCCCATCATAATTTGAACAGTGTTGTCCAAAAGGAGGAAATATTCATGAATGAACAAATTCGAAAGATGCTCGAAAGCAAGGGGCTCACCGCCACGGCAACCGACGAGGAGGCGATCGCCTTCCTGGCCGGCCTGGAAGCCCGTCAGGATCCGGACCCGGGTAATGAACCCGATCTGGAGCAGATCCGGGCAGAAGCTACCGGAGTGGAACGGGAGCGTATCCGCGAGATCGACGCCCTCTTGACCCGGTATGATTGCCAGGACATGGCTCGCGATCTCATCGTGGGCGGCAAGTCTCTGGAGGAATCTTCCCGGGCAGTTCTTGACGAGGTTCACAAACGATCCAAAAACCCTGGTTTCTCCGGCATTGTTTTGGTGGGCGATGAACGGGACAAGTTTAGATCTGCCGCCGCTTCCGCCCTTGAGCTCCGTGCCGGTCTGAATGACGCCGTCATCGTTCCCGGCTCAGAGCAGCTTCGCGGCTACACCCTTCCGGAAATGGCCAGAGAATGCCTCCGGATGGCCGGCCTTAATCATCATGGATCTGTCAAGGAGATGATTGGCAGGGCGTTGACCACCTCGGACTTCCCTCATCTCCTGGCGAACCTCGCCACGAAGGCTCTGCAGGAAGCCTGGGCGCAGCAGCCGGAAACATGGCAGGTCTGGTGCGGCATCGGTTCGGTCAGTGATTTCAAGACCTATTACGACAATGCCCTGTCCGAGCATGACGACCTGGAGGAAGTCGGCGAGACCGGAGAAATCAAGTACGGATCTTTCAGCGAAAAGGCCCCGGAAACCTACAAGGCGGCCACCTATGCCAAGAAGTTTCGGATCACTCGGGCCATGATCATCAACGACGACCTGGGCGCCCTGACCTCCATGCCTGCCCGTCGGGCTGAAGCAGCGGCCAGGAAGGTCGGCGACGTGGCCTACGCGGTTCTCACCGCCAACGGCAACATGGGTGACGGCTACGCCCTGTTCTCTGCGAATCACGCAAATAACGCCGCCTCCGGCCTTTCCGCCCCCGGGATCACGAACATCGCGGAAGCCATTCGGGCCATGGGCGTTCAAAAGGACATCGGCGGCAAGCGCCGTCTCAATATCCGCCCGGAATACTTCCTGGCTCCCAAGGCCCTGGAAGGAAACTCCGAAGTCTTCTTCCGATCGGAGCGGTTCGTCGACAGCAATACGGTCGCCACGGATTCAAGCCTGGCGGCCACCCGGGTGAATCCCTACAGCGGCTCCTACTTCAACCGTGTTTATGAACCCCGTCTTGATGACGATTCCACCACCGCCTGGTACCTGGCCGGTCCTAAAGGCAAGACCATCAAGGTCGTTTTCCTCAACGGCGTCCAGTCGCCCCTGCTGGAGATGCAGCAGCCCGGATTCACCATCGAGGGCGTGGAGTATGCCGTCTCCATCGATGTCGGTGCGTACGCCACTGACTATAAAGGCATGTACCGCAATGAAGGCGCGTAATTTTTGATTCTCCCATGAGGTCGGCGGCTTTTCATACTGAGACGCGGTCGTCGGCCTCCCTACCATTAAGTCAGACCGAAGAGGAGTAAAGAAATGGCTAAGAATAAAATTCAAGATGGGAATGTGATCCGGCTTGCCGTCGGATCCGGAGTCAAGTCCGGTGATCCGGTTGCAGTTGGGACTGCCCTGCATGGCGTTGCCCTGAAGGATTATTCTTCTGCAGATGGCAAGGCGGAAGTGGCAATGAATGGTGTGTTCGACCTCAGCGTCCAGGCGGTTGATGGATCTGGCAATAGCGCCGTTGCCGTAGGGGACCAGCTCTATCTTTCCGAGAGTACCTCTCCCTACATAACCAAGAAAACAACCGGGAAATATTTTGGGGTCGCTTTGGAAGCGATCGCTTCAGGCTCTACGGCGACGATCAATGTCCTGATTGGCGGTGTGGCGATCAGCTAATTGAAATTTGTGAACTACGGGGGCTGGCAGCCTGACGCCCCCGTAGCATCCCGAATATTTCCTGGAGATAACCTTCGACAATGGATGAAAACTACGACGGAATCAAAAAAGCGGTAGCAGAGGCGATGAGTGAATCAATGAAGGACTTCTACATTGATCGGGAAAAGCATTACCAGCATCACGAGTTTCTCTCCGGCCTGATCGAGTGGTCCCAAAACTGGAAATCCACCTGCATGAAGGCCATTGCCAACGCCATTATCGGGGGAATTATCTTCCTGCTTCTCCTTGGCTACATCGCCTGGGGAGAGAAAGCCTTTAGGGGTTAAGATCTATGAAACCTTTCGATTACGCCTTCGAGCAGACCCTATGCCTGGAGGGAGGATATTCCGACGATCCTGCGGACCGGGGTGGAAGAACCAATTGGGGAATAACCGAGGCGACCTTAAAGGACGCCTATAAGCGGGGACTGATCGGCACCAGTGACGTCGCTCAACTCAACAAGGATGAAGCCCGGATGATCTACAAAGCTGACTACTGGGACGCTTTGAGGCTCGATTCGGTCCTTTCTCCGGCCATCGCCGCGGAGATCTTCGACACGGCGGTAAACATGGGCAGATCAGCCGCAGTGAAGATCCTCCAGGAGGCTCTTAATTATCTGAGTGAATCCCTTGCCGTGGACGGCGCCATGGGAATGAAAACCCTGGAGGCGCTCAACAAATGGTCATCCAAGGATGAACGGGCGCTCATGGTCTGCCTCAATGGCTTCCAGTTCATGCGGTATGTTGGGATCATAGAAATGAACGCAAGTCAGAAACGTTTTGCCCGTGGCTGGACAAAACGAATCCAGACCTACAAGGAGGGATGATCATGGCTTTTGATCCGTTGACCGCTATTACGGGCTTGATTCAGACCGGACTGGACAAGTTCATCCCCGACAAGATGTCCGAAACGGATAAGGCCAAGTTGCAGAACGAGATGACCATGTTCGTCATGAGTCAGGCTTCTGGAGAAGACAGCAAGTTCCGGGAATTTGTCCTGGCATATGAGGGGGATGCGGCGGCCCTCCCGAAACCTCTGCTCTACCTGCGCAGTATGATCCGCCCTGCCTTCACGATCTTGGTCGGCTATCTGGACTTTGTCTATTTTACTGCTGCTTCGCCATGGACAGGAGACCGCGGCGACCTGTTGAAGGCAGTCAACATGATTATCCTCCTCTTCTGGTTTGGGGAACGCGCCATCACCAATTCAGGGATCCTCGATATCCTTAAAAAGAAAGTGGAGAAGTAAGGGACATGCCCGACGAAATCGACCAGGCGCAGCACAATGATGAGTTCTTCCGTTCTCAAGCACTGAGTTCCCATTATGAGCGGCTGAAGAATAACGCCGGCCTGCACTGCGATTCTGCGGGCGGGACCGGCTCTTCGGAATGCATAGACTGCGGAGAACAGATTGAACCGAATCGTCTCCGTGCCATGCCCACTGCCGCTCGTTGTGTCGCCTGCCAGTCGAGGCATGAGCGACTTTACGGGAGGGGAGCATAATGGGGCTCCGCGCAGACATGGCTGCCGCCCTGCCGGAGATGATCGAGGAGCTGGGTGAAGAGGCAACCTTCACTCCTTCAGGCGGAAATCCGGTTGCCTGCCACATCCTCATCGGCTTCGATGTCGATCTGCAGCCTGACGGATTCAAGACAACCGCCTGGCAGTGTGCAACAGTAATCCAGGCCCTGCTCTCGGAGATTAAAGCTGGGCCAGACAAGGGCGATATTTTCACTCTCTCCGGGAAGAACTACACCGTGCAGAAGGTGACTTTCAATGACGGCCTGACCGTGAAAGTGGCGGTGACCCCGTGATCAAGATCTCCATAGATCCCGTCAACCAGTCAAAGGTCAGAAGCCTCTTTTCCGGGATGAAGACCGTCGGCGAGAAAGTTCTCTCCCGCAGCCTCAACAAGACTCTCACCGGCGTCAAAACTGACGCTTCGACGGAGATCCGTAAGGAACTGAACGCGAAGAAAGCGGCCGTGGACGAAACCTTTACGTTGAACAAGGCCACAATCAAGAAGCTGAACGCCTCCATTATCAGCACCGGCACGCCCCTGGCCCTGATCGATTTTGTGGGTACCAGGCAGACTGCCAAGGGCGTCTCCGTCCTGGTAAAGAAGGCCGGCAGCCGAAAGATTATCCCGGGGGCCTTCATCACCACCCTGAAGGGAGGACACAAAGGGGTATTCTGGAGGGACTGGCACGGGACGAAAAAGCCTAAGAATTCGAAGATCCGCTACGGCACCCTGCCCAGAAAATTCCGGCTCCCCATGTCCGAGCGATTCGGCCCCCGGGTACCGGACATTCTCAGCAATCAGCCGGTTATGGATGCGGTCCTGAAAAAGGCTTCCGACCGACTCCATACGAACATCAATCATGAATTGGAATACGAACTGAGCAAATTGAAATGAGCGACACGATCCGGGAAACCATCATCAAGGATTTCCAAACCCGCCTGGCAGTCATAACGATAGCCAACGGTTACAATACGAACATCGGAGCCAATGTCCTGCGGGCTCAAAAGACGGTAGATCCAGAAGATCTTCCCTGCTGCGTTGTTTGGCCGCAAGCGGAAACAGCAGTTCCTTCCTATGGGGAGAACGACTGCACGATGCCCATTCGAATCGAAGGCCTGGCCGAATTCGGGTCGAGCAACCCTTCGGCCATCTCCGAACAGATCCTGGGGGATTTGAAGAAATGCATCTTCCAGCCGGCCAACACCTCATCAAGGACGCCTTCAGGATGGACCCGGTCTCCCGATTACATCGACTCCCTGGCCTATTCCGGGGGTGGGACGGATTCCTATTCTGAGGAAGGACAGAAGACCGTGGGGGCTTCTCTGCTCGTGGAGGTCGGTTACGCAGAAAAAATCGGCGATCCTTACTCACAATAAGAACCAACGGAGGAAGAAATGCCTGGCTGTATTCGAGTAGAGGCCCCGATCACGATTGTCGAGGGCGGCACTTTCGACCAGATCTTTCAATGGAAGGTGGGTGATCCCGCTGAAGTGGTGGACCTGACAGGATTTACGGCGAAGATGCAGGTGCGCTCTGCGGTCAAAAACGCCATTGTCCTGATCGACGTCCCCAACGCAACGGCCTCCTGGGAGGCGGATGGGGACACGGGCGTCTATATCTTCGACGATTCTGTAAGCCCGGCGACGGGGAACTGGAAGTGGCGGGTATACATCAACGATACCAATACCGCAGGGATATGCGCCGCCCACGCAGACATTACCGGGGCCTATGACTTATTACTGTATAACGCATCCGGAGAGGCCGTGCTGCAGCAATACGGGTCCGCCTACCTTATGGCAGCCTGCACAAGGAGTGCATAGCGGTGGCTGACGAACAGTTCATCACGACAACCACGGAAGTCTCCATCCTCACCGAAACTCCGGCTGAGGCCCAGCTTGTCGAGACGCAGGCGGAGGACACCTTTTCCTTCACAACGTCAGAGTCACCAGTATCCGTGATCGAAACGGAACTTCCCGCGGAAGTGGTCCTTGAAACAGAAACGGCCGATCCACAGATCGTCCAGATTGAAACGGCAGGTCCCCAGGGTACGCCCGGTGAGAAAGGCGAAAAGGGAGAAAAGGGCGATCCAGGAGATCCCGGGCTTATTGCTGGATCTGCAGACGGTGATTTCCTCCGGTACGACATCGAAACCCAGTCATGGATTCCGGAAAGCGCAGCGGCTACAATATCGGAGTTTAAGACGGACAACGACATCACCGACGCCCTGGCCAAAAAGCACAGCAATACCCTCGACCATGCCCAAGGGACCGACCAGTACCTGGATTACGGAGGATCGAACCAGGTCACTGCGACTGAGGTGAAGAGCGCCGTTTCAAATTCCCACGCCCCCGGATCGGACATCCAGGACCTCTCCGGCCTGATGGTCAAGAGTGCTAATCTCTCCGACGTAGCAGATGCGGCGACAGCCCGGAAAAATCTCGGCGTGGCGACTCTTGCCGAAGTCAAAGCCGACTCCGACATCGCCGATGCCCTGGCCAAAAAGCACAGCAACTACCTCGACCATGCCCAGGGGACCGACCGATACTTGGATTACGGAGGATCCAACCAGGTCACTGCGGCCGAGGTGAAGAGCGCCGTTTCAAATTCCCACGCCCCGGGATCGGATGACCAGGACCTCTCCGGCTACATTACGAAGGTGGCTAATCTCTCCGACGTAGCAGATGCGGCGACAGCCCGGAAAAATCTCGGCGTGGCGACTCTTGCCGAAGTCAAAGCCGACTCCGACATCGCCGACGCCCTGTCCAAGAGACACAGCAATTCCCTCGATCACGCCCAGGGGACCGACCAGTATCTCGATTATGGCGGATCGAACCAGGTCACAGCCGCCCAGGTGAATACCGCCGTTTCGAACTCCCACGCACCAGGATCGGACAACCAGGATCTATCCGGTTATGCGACGAAGAGTGAAGTGGCCGCCATAGGGGGACCGGCCGGCCATTCCCAGGGCATCGCTATGGGATACAGTGCGAGCCTGGGAGGGATCCAAATCCCTTATAACGCATCCTATGACGCCGGCACCCATGATTTCACAATCACCTGGCGAGGAAGTCTCCCCGGCTGGAGGATGTCGTCTGCACAGTGGCTTCTTTATAACAGGTCGGGCTCATCAGGGGCATATGTCGGTTTCGGGTTATACATATCCACGACCAACATCATTCAGTTGTATCTGTACCGAAGCGATTCGGGTACCGCGTTCTCATTCGCCACGGAAGATTTCGACGATTTCTCCACCCATGAAATCACGATCACTGTAACACGGGAGACCGCCGCGGCGGCTGGTTCCGCCGTGTGTTACGTCGACGGGATACAGTGGGGAGAGGCGCAGGAGATTCCTGCAGCTTCGACCGTCTCGTTGAGCGCATCGGCGTCCCTTTACATCTCCGGTTCCGACGGTTCAAGGATCACAAGCATCACAAACAAGGTGGCTGTCTTCAATAAGGTGCTGTCGGCAGCAGAAGTGTATGCGATTTATTGTAACGGTGTCGATTACGCGAACCTTCAGGGAAGCAATTCCTCGGTATACACCAGCGATTTCAGCTCCGGGACGGACAGCTGGACCCCCACAAGAGGAACAAGAACCGGAAACGTCGACAGCATTGCCGGGGTGAGCGACTGCCTGTCCTTTTACGCAAGTTCAGATGCCAACACCTCGCATTACATAGCGAGAAGCGGAACCCTTGTTCCCTACATGTATTACAAAGTCATCCTGGATTACTACATCCCCTCCGGGAACACCAACCTCGACGGAATAAGGGTCGGCGGAACCGGAACCGCCAATGCGCTCCGCGCAACCGGATCATGGGTGACTGATGCGGAATCGATCATCTTTACAACAACAGCCACCTCATTGATCATTATGGCTGAGGCAAATTTCAACTCATCCTTCACCGGGTCCGGATCGGCAAGCGATGATCTCTTCTACGTCAAAAACATCCGTGTTTTTCCTATCGGGGCCTGCCTGCTGTTGGAGCCGGACGGGATACAGCCCGCACCGGGGCAGTGGCTCGATTCGTCGATGAACGGCAACCATGCCCGTCACACATCCACCCATTCCCGCACCACCATCAAGGGCAATTCCTTCGAGATCCGCTGGGTATGCACCTGGAGCGGAACCCACGAGGCCCAGTACATTGGCGGTATCAATCAGGCCATACTTCCGGGTGACTGTTACATCACGGACATCATCGGGCTGATAACCGGAACGGTGATCAACGACATCATCATCGGGGACGGCTCGGACACGGACCGGTGGGTGGCGATTACATCGGGCCTGTCAACCGGAACAATGGCATTTACCATAGCAAACAAGACCAGCGACGGGACGAACTACAAGATGGTGGTGGATCCCGACGCCAACTTCACCGGGTCCATCGCCTTTACGATCCGGGGGATCATTCTGGAGACATAGCGCATATGACGATCACCATCGAGGGAGAAGAGATCAGGATCATGGCCGTCGACTTCGAGCACGGCCTGGTCGATTGGAGAAGGACAACGGGAGGGTACCTGGGAGTGTGCACCTCGGAGATCGGAGAGGTTGACTTCGGTTCCGTGGAGGCCAACATCCGGACGGCCCTGGGAGCAGAATTACAGGGGCGGGACAATCCCCTGGCAAAACAGAATTAAAAAACATGCCTTAAAGGAGGGCTTCAAGAATGGCTAAAACCAACAGCGCAGCCAACGCGAAACTGCAGTACGAAGCCGGCCAGGAATACAACGCCATGGCCGCTATGATCGATTCCGGGGATCACAAGACCTTTGCCCTTTCCGGCGTCAATCTCTGGTCCCAGCGAAGCGGATACGAGCCGGAGGTCCGTCCCGACGGCCTGGCCACCGGAGGCGCGGTCACGCCGGGCTCATCGAACAACACCGTCTCCGTCGCGGCCCTGACCTGCTACCTGGCCGGGGTCCTGACCACCGTGGGCACCGATTCCGAGGTGGCGATTTCCCGACCTTCGAGCACCCACAACATCAGCTCCGTCACCATCAACAGCTCCGGTGTTATCGCCGTCGTTGCCGGCACGGACGGAACGTCCTTTTCCGCGACCCGGGGTGCTGCGGGAGGTCCCCCCCTCATTCCCTTGGGGAGCATCGAGATCGCCCAGGTCAGGCTCTCCTCTTCGACTTCGGCCCTGATTACGGCAGCGGAGATCTTCCAGATCATCGGGACGACCTGCGAACGGTGGGACTACCCCGTCTGGAACGAGGATCCCTTCAATGGAGAGATCACCTTCGCCTCAGCCCTCCCGACAAGCCATACGGGAAGCATTGCCAAAGCCGTCCATGCCCGGGTGTACGAACCCCTCTTTACCGACCTGGAGCCGGTCATGGATTTCGTCCCCCCGGAGAACAGCCACTCCGTCAGCTCCACCCAGGTCTACGGCGGCACCGTTGGATCGTCGAGCATGTCCCTGGGACAGGGGTCCTTCAAAACCTTCCTGAAGGACGGGATCTCCGAATCCTTCATCGGCCTGAAGGATGAAACACTCTTCTTTAAGTTCTTTCCCGACCGGAACAAAACCCCGTACCTTATCTGCAACGGGAAGCTCGGGATCTCCCGGTCCTATCCCGCCGGCGACAACATCTCCGCTTCCTGCACCATCTCCGCGACGGAAGCGGCCGTGGAGGTCACTGCCTGATGCCCGGGTTTGATCTGAGGAAGTTTCGGAACGCGAAGTTCGAGCCCCGCACTGAGGATGTCTCCGTACCCGACTTGAAGGGGTTCTTCGAGGAGGGTGCGGAGCCCCTCTGGAAGGTCAGGAACCTGACGGGACACGAGCTCGGTAAGGTCAACGAGGCGGCGGATCGCAATAAAAGCGTCGCTTCCATCCTGGAGGCCCTCGTCTCCTGCAGTGCGGAGGAAAAGGGGGAATATGTAAAGCGAATGGTGGGTCTTGGCGATGAGACGCCCAACGACGTGGCCAGAAGGCTGGAGATGCTCGCCCTGGGGAGTGTGGATCCAGCTATAGATCACGAGACGGCGGTAAGGCTCTGCACCCATTTCCCCATCGAGTTCTATTCCCTGACGGCAATCATCACGAAACTGACTGGGCTCGGATCGGAAGTAAAAAAAAAGCAGAGCAGCTCTGGAGCCGACCCGACGTGAGGAACTCCCTGGCGCTGTGCCACGACATGAAGGCGTTCCTTTTTGAAGCACGTCCCGACCTGATGCCCTACGGTTTCCTCTCCGATCTGGAACTGGAGTTGTGGGGGCGATATTACGATGAAATGAACTCAAGGATTATGAGCCATGGCTGATCTGTCCAAAACCGTAGCCATCATTTTCGAAGGCGACGACCGGGTCTCCAAAACACTGGGAGAACTGGACACCAAGTTTGGCGCCCTGAACACCACGGTCGGCAATATCGCCGCTCCCCTGGCCTCGGCGGCCGATGCCGTCCTGGCCATCGACGGTGCCCTGGCCGCCCTGGCGGTTGGGGGACTGGCCTACGCCTACAAGAAGTCCGTCGAGTTCGAGACGGCCATGGTCGGCCTCAAGAAGGTGGCGGGGGATTCCGAGGAAACCCTGAAGGCGGCCAGGACCTCGGCCTTCAATCTTTCCGCTCAGTACGGGGAAAGCGCCGCTAAAGTTCTCAACTCGACTACGGACTTCGTCCAGGCGGGCTATAACGTCCAAGAGTCCATGGCTCTGACGAAGGCCTCCATGGATCTGAAGATAGCAGGGGACATCGAGGCGGCGCAATCGAGCGAGATGCTCATCTCGATCCTAAAGGGATTCAACGCCCCAGCCACGGAAGCGACCCGGGTCATCGACATCCTGAACGAAGTTTCCAACAAGTATGCCACGGATGTGGAGCAGCTGGGACTGGGCATGTCCAAGCTGGCCCCCATCGCCAAGACCATGGGATTCAGTTTTGAGGAAACCGCCGGAATGCTCACCCCGGTGATCGAAGTCTTCCGCTCCGGACCCGAGGCGGCTGACGCCCTCAAGACCGGGTTACTTAAGCTTGTGGACAATACGAAGTCCGTCCAGGACGCCCTGGCCTCCATCGGGGTGGCCCAGACGGACGCCAACGGCGCCCTGCGTTCAGGGAAAGATATCCTGCAGGACGTCTCGATAGCATTCCAGTCCCTGGACCAGAACCAGAAACTCTTCGTCACCCAGCAGCTTGTCGGCATTGAACAGTCCGCCCGGATGGTGCAGGTCTTCGACAACCTCGGCAAGGTGGCAGAGATCACCGGCGTCGCCATGAACTCCGCAGGCTCCGCGGCCAAGGAAGTGGCGGCCCGGATGGCGAGCTCCGAGGTGCAGCTCGACCGGTTCAAGGTGGGCTTCGAGAACCTGGGCATCACCATCGGCGACAAGTTCCGGGAATCGGCGACGAAGGCGATCGCCGGGGGCAACGAGATCATGTCCGCCTTCTCCGGTCTGGTTTCCTCCGGGACCTTCGATCCCGTCTTCGATGCCCTGTCCGGATTCAGTACCAAGCTCTATGACTATCTGAAGATCATCGCCAAGAATCTGCCCGCCGCCTTCGAGAAGGTGGATTTCGACGGTCTGCTCGATGCCCTGGGGGATCTCGGCGACGCCTTCGGGTCCTGGTTTGAAGGGATCGACCTGACCACCGTGGACGGCCTGGCGGAAGGGCTCCAGACCCTGGTGGACATCATTGCCGGGTTGGTCGAACTGACGGCGGGGATGGTGGAAGGCTTCAAGCCCTTCGTCAGTGCCGTGTCCGATTTCCTCGTTTCCCTGGGAAAAGGGGATGAGGAATCCCAGAAGACCCTGGGGACGATCCTGGCCCTGGCCAAAATGGTCGAACTGGCAGGCTTGGGTTTTGTCGCAGCGGTCACCGCCGTCGATCAGTACAAGCTCAGCATCGCCGGTCTGTTCAATGTCGTGGGCGGCGGAGCCCAGGTCCTCTGGAACGGGATGCAGCTGATCGCCGACGCCATCCAGGGGGTCTTCGTCCTTGCCGAAGGGGCGATCCTGTCCTTTATCAACAAGATCACCCTGGGCCTGGCCTCCCTCTTTCCCGCCTTCAAGGACGCCCAGGCCATCGTCGAATCTTCGGGGAAGAAGATCAGCGCCAACATCGACACGGACGCCGCCGACGCCCGGCGGGGCCTGGACCGGATGATCGAGGGGTTCAACCAGCTGGCCTACGAATCGGGAAAATCCTCCGCCACGGTGACCTCCTCCCTGAAAACCATTCCCGACAAGAAGACCTTGGATCTGGACATCTCAAACCTCACGGCTAACGCCAACAAGGCCACAACGGAGCTCTTCAAGATCCCCGACAAAAAAGAAACGACCCTTACCGCCAAGGCGGACACCGTGCAGATGGAGCTGGTGAAAAAGCTCGTCACCGAGACCCTGCCCGATGGGACCGTCTCCATCCACGAAGTCTTCGTCAACGAGCCGAAGCTGACCGCCGCGAAGAAGACCCTCGATGAGGCCCTGCCGAAGGAGAAAAAGATCGACGCCTCCATCGAGACGGCGAGGATCAAGGCCCAGGCGGATATCATCTCCCAGGCCATCGAATGGAAGGCCAAGGTGGACATCTCCCAGGCCGAGCAGGCCACGAAACAACTGGAGTCCATGCTCAAGAGCATCGACACCGGGATCGACTCCACTGGGGACACCCTGGCGAGCCTCTTCAAGACAATGGAGGACAGCGGTTCCAACTGGCAGCTCTATGACGCCATCGAAAAGGAAAAGGAGTACCGGCAACAGGAGTTCGAACTCCAGAAGAAGCTCGTGGAGCAGCAGTTGAAGCTCCAGGAGGCCAAGACCAAGGCCCTGGAATCGGGCAGCCAGGTCATCCAGGTCGAAGCGGCGGGTCTTCAGCCCCACCTGGAGATGATCCTCTGGGAGATCCTCTCGGCCATACAACTCAAGGCCAACGAAGAGGCGGCGGAATTTCTGCTGGGGGTGAAGACGGCATGACCTCTCGACTGTACAAGATCGGCCTGGCCCCCAGACTCTATGACTCCGACGGCGCTTTGATGGTGGATCCACTTTCCGAGGACACGCAGATCCGGGAGAACACCCGGCGTTTGACCAGGACGAAAACCCTGGACGGAGGTGTCGTCATCACCGATAGCGGCTTCTCCCACGGCGATCGCACCTTCGATCTGGCAATTGCCTCCACGGCGGCCTTATGGTCCGCCCTCTGGAGCCTCTTTCAGAATTCATCCTGGATCACCTTCTCAACCGACGAAGCCTGCTTTTTGGCCAAGATGGAAGACCTGAAGGAAAGAAACGGAAAGATAACGATGAAAATCCTCGTCAGCGAAACCCTGACCCAATAGGAGAAACCATGGCGATTACCTGCACCCTCTCCAACCATTGGCGCTATCAGCTCGGCGCAAAGGCCGTCGATATCGCCAACGACACCTTCAAGGCCATCCTGATGGATGATACCTTCGTCTTCGACAAGGACACTCATGCGACCCTGGCGGATGTGACCGCCTCCCCGTCTGCGGAACTCCCTACGGGCAACGGCTACACCCGGCAGAACAAGACCCTCTCCGGAGGCTCCTGGGCGGAAAATGACACCAGCGACAAGGGGATCCGCGCCTTCGACAATATCAGTTGGACAGCCTCGGGCGGGGCCATCGGGCCGATCGGGAGCCTGGTCATCTACGACGACACCACCTCCGACGACACCGTCGTGGGCTGCATCGACTTCGGGACGGACTACACCATCCCCGAGGGCTCCACCTTCCAGGTCCAGGCCCCGGCGATCGAGATATAGGGAAACCCATGGGCTGGCTGACAGGCTGGACATACCGGAAGAGCGTTTCCCTTTCCCGATCCTCCGGGGCGGTCACCAACTACCCGATGAAGGTGCTGGTGGGCGAAAGCTCCGGCGCATCCGGTTGTGATGTACACTGCGAGGGGCACTGCCTTTCTTCCTTTAACGATCTGCGTTTCACCAAGTCAGACGGTACGACCCTCCTGGACTACTGGATTGAATCCGTCACGGGAACATCGCCGAACCGGGTGGCGATAGTCTGGATCGAGTTCGATTCCATCGGAACGTCGGCAAACACGTTCTACCTGTACTATGGGAACTCCGGAGCATCGGCGGTAAGCAGCGGAGTCAACACCTTCACCAGGTTCGACGACTACGAATGGGGATCGGACGGCACGGACCTGGCGGCAAGCGGCGGGGCGATCACCTACCAAACCCCGAACAACGGCTCCGCCATCTCGACGGACCATGCCTATGGCGGCACGCGGAGCGTAAAGCTCTCCTATCATGCCGACTACTCCTACCTGGGGTGCTCCGTAACAGCCGGCGATGCAATGGCCATTTCCTTTCGCTGGTACTCCGCCCTGGCGGTGAATTATACCTGCTTCGCCTTCGGGAACGCGACGAAGCGGATCTGGGTGGACATCGTCGCCGGAAGTATTTCCTACTGGGACGGCTCTTCTCATGACACGGGCCATGACATCGGCGATGCGGCCTGGGATCTCTTCGAGGTGAAAAACATCGATTGGACCGCCGGGACTTACAGCCTGTACCTGAACGGGACCCTCATTGTCGAAGGCGCCATGGAGACGAGCTCCGACAGCGAGGATACCTTCCAGGCCTGGGGATCCGACACTTCAGGGGATAACATATGGTTGGACAACCTAGTGGTGAGAAGCTGGCAGTCCGTAGAGCCCTCCTGGGGAGCCTGGGGCGCTGAAGACGACGGTTCGGTGAGCCTTTCCTGGGTCGCCCTGGCGGTATCCCCCGCCCTGGACGCCGACCTTGAGATTGATCTTTTTCCACCCGCCCTGTCCGCCTCTCCGGCCCTCTGTCTCGGCAGGAATCTCACAATCTTTGTCGATGAAAATTACCGGATCACCTATCGCTGTCTCCTGACGGGTGCGGCAGATGGTTTAAGCGACCAGGTCCTTCCCATATCTTCCTTCCAGGGGCGTTTCCGCTCCGGTGATCCCTCCTTCCTCTCCGTCGTGGTCCCCGGTCTGGACTATGCCGAGGCAATCAATAGCCGATCCAACGGCGACCTGATTGTCTTCATGGTCAAGACCTACCCGGCGGGGGCATCCATTTCCGAGGCGATCTGTACCGTGGATCTGGAGGACATCCGCCTTGATGAAGGGACCTCCTCCGCAAGTATCGCCCTTGCCGGCCACCGGACGGAATCCTGGCCGGCAAAATCGATCTCCCTGAGCGGCGTATCCTACCGGTGCGTCACGAACGGGAAGTTCCGCTGCCGTTGTGTCCCGGATCTCTATGTCCGGCCGGGCGACACCGTGGAGGTGAACGGCGATTCCTTCACCGCGGACCTGATCACCTGGACCGTTGGCGCCGGCATCGAGTCCATGGAAGTGTCGGAGGAATAAATGGGTAAAGGGCTGATCGTCAGCGGGGGTACGGACGGCAGGTACCAGATGAAGCTCCTCTTCGCCCGGGACCGGATCACGAAGCGCATCACCGCTTTCAATCAGCAGATCACCCTCCTGACGGAACAGATCGCTACCCTGGATTCTGAGATCCTCGAGCTGGAATCGGAGATCGCCTTTCTCAAACTGGAGGCGCAAATCCTTACCGAACAGGATCGGGAGGGGAACAAGAAGGAAATCGAGAAAAAGAACAACGAGCTCACCAAAAAGATCGAGGAGCGCTACGCCAGGAAGAGGCGGAAATCCGCCCTTGAGCTTATGAAGACGGCAGTCCAGAAGAAGATCGATTATCTCAACGACAACATGCCGGCGGATGAAAGCGTGGAAGCCTGGTGTGCGGATCTTTCCCGGAATCTGAAAGGGGAAGTGGGAACCGTCGAGATCCCGGGCGAACGGGCTATTGTCCTGATCCAGCCGGGCTACGGCAACGCCTCCGCTTACAGCGCAGCGAGGGACGGGATTCTTGAGCCTGCCCTGGCGGGGACGCCTGCAGGGACGTTCTTCAACTGGGCGCTCCTGCCGGGATGGCAGAAATGGAAGCCGACCTACCGAACCGGTTACATCACGGCCAAGGACGGGGTGCTCTGCGATGTGGCTATCGATGAATCATCGAGCAGCATCAAGGACCTGGATGTCAACGCCGTTTCCTTCCTGCAGAATGTCCCCATGGTTTACATGGAGTGCAACGAGGTCGCCTTCCTGGTGGGGGATCACGTCGTTGTCCAGTTCGAAGGGCAGAGCTGGGATCATCCGAAGGTCATCGGTTTTGTCGAGCACCCGCGGGGCTGCTACTGGGAGCCTTGGAACGGTCCCCTGATCTCGACGGACAATCCCTGGGTGATCACAAATATTGAAGAGGGCTATACGTTGCCGACGGATCCGGAAGATCCGAAGTACGGGAGGCTGTGTCTGGATTTTTCCGCCGGATCGACGATCCTTATCACGGTGATCTCCGTCGAAGATATCGCGATTCCCATCTCAAAAAAGCAGTTATTCATCAAAATAGAGAGTTCTTACCAATCGACTGCCTTTGACTCGCACTTTGCCTTCATCACGCTCCACGGAGTAACCGGGAAGGCCTTCACCATGAATTTCATCGATTTCGGCGCGAGCAGCGGCGGGACGTATCAGAACGACGGCAAGACGCCGGTCGAACTGACGGATTACGATCTGGGGGATTTTATCACCAAGGTTGAAATTAACGCCCACGCCAATCCGGGGCATACCTTTCATTACGAGATCGATTTTATCAATTTTCTGTAGAATCTGTAGAATATTGATTGAGGCTTAAAACAGTTTTCATCTACAACTCCCCAACTGGAACAGTAGACTTAATCGGTTGATTACCATTCCAAATAGAGCAATGTAACGTAAAGCTCACTTGTAGCCGTATTTTTCGGCGATCCAGTGCAACGATTTGTTCGGGTGGCCTTACCCAAGCACTGTTATCATATTTGCACCAACCATCGGCACCTTCCTGATTGATACCTCAACAAGCAACTTAACATATGAATTCTTCTGAGCGGGTTCTAATAGCCTGTCAGTCCGAACCGATAAGCCAGTTATCAGAATGTCATTTTCAAGCAAGCAGAAGAAAGGGTCTTCGCCTTCTGCAGGGTCTTCGCCAGCGGGAAGTTCCTCCACCTTGTCGGGCATCCTTAATGAATCGAATAGGGTTTTGAGACGATTGTCGATGTCGCCGCCTTCTCCTATAATGAATCCAGGACCAGTCTGTGGTCGCAGCATTATGATCTTGAGCTCTGCGTTTTCCTGGCGGGCTCTTGAAGTTAAGGGAAGGAATTGGTAGTTGCCAATCTTCTTCGTCAAGGATGGATCTAGCGTCCCATGCTGAGAAAGAGGTGACGCCTTCCAAAGCTCTGCCAACTGACGATGGAAGACTTGGCGTATTTTATGCTTGTGCCGACTATCTCCATTTGCATTCAGCTTTCCGTCATAAGTCAGTGTGAAGTTCATATCGTATCCTCATCTAGGCACAACGTTTTCCCTTGCCGCTGATGGTGTGTGATTATTATTTCATCAATTCATTACCAAGCTCACACCAAGAAAGAATTAAGTCTCGGTCTTTCTCATTGTATAGCCCACTGATTTCTTGGAATATCTTCGAGTAACAATTAAGATATAAGCCAGTTGCGATAAACAGTGCTTTAAGCATGGCATCTGTTATCTGCTTTGAATTATTATAATCGGCCTGCGAGGTCTGTAAAAGGCTGCTACTAGTTGGATGCGCATAAGAGGAAAAATAATTATAACAATTTGTTGCGAGTGTTTTAGAAAATCCCGATAATTCAAGTAGCTTTTTCTTTCCACAAAAATACCATTTACCTTCTTCCAAGTATTTATTTTGTTGCTTTGGAGTAAATGAGAGAAATGCAGTATGTTGCTTCAATTCGATGGTGATCTTATCAATCTGAGATTTTTCATCTTCTTGTTTATCAGTATTGTGGGGTAAAATGAATTTTTGTCTACTCATTAAGCCTTCTCGGAACCAACTCCAAAACCTAAAATATATTTCTTCTGAACTGTTAACCTGCCTGTAGATATAGTAAAACATTGAATAATTTTCCAAACATGCTCTTATCAAGACAAGTATTGAAGCCGAAGCTGTTATTTCGTTTTCTTTCCCTTTGTAGATAATTTTTAGACCAGGATACAATACCCTGATAGAGGCGAAATGAGTGTAATACTGTTTTAGAAATTCTTGTTTGTAATATTCTATTTTCCCATTAGTTTGCTTTATTCCTTCAAGGTGGGATATTGATTTTGTAATCAAGCCTTCGTACCAATTAAATAGGCATTCTTTATCGAGCGAGAGGTATTCAAGATTCATTTAATTTACCACACAACGATAAGTTCACCGGCGAGCTTATGCAAGTCAGGTGGAACGTCGTCAGGTTCGATGCTTTTTTTGCAGTTCTTCAATTATCAAAATTGTGGAATTAACCAACCTTTTTGCAGTTTGATGTGAAATTTTCTCAGCACTATGAACTAAAAGATTCCTTTGCTTTGTTAATTCAAAGAGAATATCAGCTTGTTTTTCAGCGATTACTTGTCTCCCTATGGCCGTATTTATCAACTTTCCAAGAGAAAGTTTTTGGAGCATATAAGGTAAATCTTCGGTTTTTGATAATACTACCCTTAAAGTATTTTCAATAAGTATGGCAGCAGAAATCACAGCGGCTCTATATTCTCCTTTTTCTAGTAGCCGTTTAGCTTCATTACTGAACTCATCTTTGAGTTCAAGAGACAGTTCTTGAAAAGATTGCCCAATTTCACTGAGGAACGCTTCTAAATTTTTAAATGGGTCTTTTTCTCTTTCAAGGAAGACCATCCCAGACATGTCAGAAGGCAATGGTGTCCCTTTTTCTTTGATTAAAAAAATACGTTTATTAGTAGAAATCGCCATTCCCAGTTCAAATTCAACAAAAGAAGATGTAACATCCGCTACTATAATTCCTGCTTTATCAATTAAGGCAGAAACTTTTGCTTGAAGGCTATCGCCAGCAGATAAGATTTCGTCTGCTGTTATAGGAACAAAACCATATTCTTGAGCTATAGGAAAAACATATTTTTTGTAAAAAGATAATAGTTTGAATGGAATAGAGAAATAACACAAACGATTTGTTGCTTCAGTGGGTAAACTTAATTGAATTAAACTGTTTTCATCTGTGACTGTACTGTGTGTGAATATTTCTTTTGACCAATAGTCTTTAAGTTCTCTGAAAATATCTGATAGGATAATTGGGTAGTCAGCTTTTTTACCCGGAATGTTTATGACTTTTATACCCCTTCTTTCATATCGTGCAACCTCATGTGAAGAGCAATCTACAGATAACGTATATGCCTGTCTTCTTAAGCAGCCAAGCCTATTTTTAATTAACTGCCATATCTGCCTAAAATCTGAATCATCTAAACTATACCCAATGAAAAAGGCTGTTTTTGTAATCAATATATTTGCTAAAAATGTTGCAAACATTGGATTCTTTTCTATAAATCCGTCATAATCTTCTTCAGTGATAACTAACCGATTTGGATGGTGAAGATCGCCATGAAATTTGAGCAACATTACAGCGTAGCTCTCGTTTGATATCGCCAATTGATCTTCCTCAACGATAGGGCTACAATATTTGGAGTTTAACTCATAACCACGTTCCAGTAGGAACTCAAAATTAGTAGTACATACAAGTTCAAAAGGCAGTTCACAGAAAGCTTTATGAGTGTCGCCTGGTCGTGAATCTTTTACATGCAGGCTATGACTAATCATTTCAATTAATTTTGTCCGAGAATACTCATATGAATAGGCTGATATTGCATCGAGAGCACCATTATATTGATAACCTGGGATCAAACTAGCGATTTCCTTTCCCAACTGTTCCCAATCAGGCATAATTTCTCCTGGAGGAAGCTCCGCATTTTTTGAAAAGCCGGCCCCTATAAAGGGAATACATCTATTGGTAACGAGATCCTCTAAAAATGGCTTCGGAAATTTGTTGATATATTTGTAGTTCATTTTTCCTCATCGAACAATTAATATACGAAGTTCGTTTTTCCCGATTTTTTGCTATCAACATACCACATGATAATTTGGCAATAAAGTGAAATATTGCATAATTACAAGTCGCTAGGCATCTAGAAGATTTTGGATATCATGGTAATAAGGACTAAAAGAGAACTTCGTAATTTATGGAAAATTTATCAATTGCGGATTGAAATCAACCTGTCTTTGCAATAGTGACGCTTAACCGATTTCAGGTAGTACCCGTGGTTCTATACAGGTGGAAATTAAAGGTGTGGGAATTCTGGGAACAGTATATTCATCTGCCTTAAATAAACTATCCCTGGAATTTCAAGAGCGAAAATAAATCAGAACGAAAATAAATCTGTCCCCTTTTTCGCTCCTTTAGACGCGAAACATGTTTATCTGTTATTGTTTCTGATTTTTTTTCGTCTTTCATATTTTGATGCCTAACTTTTAAAATGAGCCTGCTAAAAACGCGTAACGGTTTCTGGGTCGGCTGGATTTTCTTGTTATGTGTGGGCAGTGATCTTCGTTTCGTCGCTCACATATGCTTCTCCATCTGGAGTCACACGATAGATGTAACAGTTCGAGCGCTCTCTTGCTTTATCACCGTATGCGACCGACGCGGACGAGATGACCTTAGCTCCACAATCCATCGAAGCGTGATACCCAATGTGCTTATGACCATTGAAAATGATTACTTTGTCGTGTTCGGATAAAACCCGCGTGAGCTGTGGTCCGTCAGTAAGCCTGATTAAGTCGATGTCCATGCCAAAGAGACGCGCGTTTACCAAGTACTCAGGCAGCCCCAGATGATGGTGAAGCATGATCAGCTTGCATTTGTCCCTAGCTTTATTCAACAATTGGGAAAGCCTCTCAATTTGATCGCACCCTAACCTTCCAAATGCACTTGTTAGCAGATTGTCAGCGCGCCAGATGCAAGAGTTAAGACCGATTACGATGAACGAGTCGTTCTCATAGAACACTTGAGGGTATGCCACCGCGAGGAAATCTTTCATTAAGAAAAAATCTCGTGATGGCCACGGGAAAGTCCCCTCCCACTCTCTGGCGGCGGTAACTAATTTATCAGTTACGATATAGGAAGGTGTGAGCTCCCAGATATGCTGCGGAACACGCCACCAAGCAATGATCTGTTTCCACGGAAATTCGGTCAACCCTCTTAGATGCGGCTTGTTAAGTTCGTAAACGTACAGGAACTGCTCAACTTCAGAAAAAACCTCGGCGAGCCGATTATTGCCTGCACTGGTGGCGATTTCCCATTCATCTCCAGTGCCCTTTAGAACATATTGGACGAACCAGTAGGCCGCCTTCTCCTCTGCATCGAACTGATTCCCATCCTTGAAGACCCTACTCGTTTTCGTCCTGAGCGTAATCAGATCGTGATTGCCAGGAACAAAGGCGATCTTGGCTAGTGCTTTTTCGCCGAAGGACTTTAGGAGAGCCGATAGCGCCTGCCATTCCATTTGCTCACCTGCATCCGTAAGATCGCCAGTAATTAGAACAAGATCAATGTCATGTCCGAGAGCCCACTCCAAAGCTTCTGATAGCGCTTGCAGCGTAGCCTCACCATCCAGATTGCCTTCCAAAGTGTGTGTGGACGAAAGATGAATATCCGACAGGTGGCATACGCGGAGATCGGAAATATCTGAAGCGCCTGATCTAGGTAGTTCTGCCTCCGACAGAGTCATGGCTGTGACGCTTATTCTCTGCTTACTCTTGTTGACTACTGCCCATCGGTGAACCCATAGCCGTTCTGCAAGGCCAAATACTGGAATACCAAGTACGACCCACCAGGGCGCGGAGTGCCAGAAGATGAATATGAAAATATTTGGTGAAGTGATCCACGCCAACTCGGCGGCTACAGATCGAATGCCCATTGTGCATCCCGACTGTGGAGCAATTAGATAGTCCGTGGTGTGGTACAGCACTATGTTAGCGATGACACCAATGGCGGCAATACCTCCGCCAACTATCCACCAATTCACTGATTCCATTTTCAAACAATATTCCCTATTCAGGCTATCCCAAATTTAGTTTACAACTCTCATCTCGGAGGGTGATCTTTTGTCGACGATGCGTCGGGACGCATACCGTGCACTTCAAACCGACGGTTGCCATCGCGGGACGAAGCCATCTGACGTACGGTGCCGCATAACAGTGTAATAGACGGAAAATGTTCCACCATATCAGGTCATATAGATGGAAAGATTATCCGCTTATTGTGATATTGAACAAACAAAAGTGGAAAAGCAACATACTATTTTTCCACTTATTACAAAACTGCCTGGCAAATTCCGCTTATTGCGTTATTAAAGCATCAAAAATGGAAAACAAACCAGAAGTTCCTCCCCCCCGGTAAGTTAAGGGACCAAGTCCGTAAGGACCTTAGAGATGTGACGGCTAAACCTATCGCATAAAGTAGACCTATTGTCAATTAATTCTCTGTTATATCAACTACTTCGTTTGTAAATTCCATCAAGTCTTCTCGAAACACAAAAAATGACATATTTTCCCCTTCTCGCTACAGAAGGCAAAATAACTGCTTCAACGCTAAGGCAGTCGCACAATATATTGGCCTTTCTCTATAAAAAAAGCATGTGCCCAACGATATCGGATTGAAAGAGCGCACATCAGTCAAGACTATCCCATGCTTGAGGAAGAAATGAAGTTTTTGAAATATAGATTTAGGTTTTTAAACGATATGATTTAATGATCTGACGTTCGCATTTACATTTTCGTTCTGATACTCGGCAAATGCAGTAATGGCGTGCTGAATTGAGGGTTCAAGTCCCTTCACTCACCCCATATATATTCAATAAAAATCGAGCATTTAAGATTGCGGTAGGGTTGAAATCCCTTTTTTCTTCTTTGCCGGCTGTTGTCTGCAACTTTCTGGTAACCAAAAACCTTTCCCCTCTTTGATGATACACTCTATTTCTCATAATGACACGCCAACCGAACAAATCATGAAAGTTTCTGTTGACCCGTTTTAGGCCCTTGTAGCAATGACGTGGGCAGAATGCGCTTGACACAATAAATCCCTGCCTTTATAGTCCAGGAAGGATAAGTGTGCTATTTTGGCCACATCGTTTCTATTAACTCAGGATAATTTTGAAGGAGGTTGTTTATGAGCAATGGGGCAAAGGATGATTCCGGGAAGAAAACAGAGCTAACTCGACGACAGCTTTTCAAGGGCGCAGTTGGTGCGGGTATCATGGCCTCTACAGGAACCATGGCCCTGAACCTCATGGGAGGAACGGCAGAAGCTGCAGATAGAAGCATTCCCAAGACGTGGGATGAAACATACGACGTGGTGGTCATCGGCAGCGGTTTCGCGGGCTTTGCCGCCGCCATTGAGGCGCGGAACGCCGGGGCCGAGGTGGTGATCATTGAAAAAATGCCTCTTCATGGAGGAAATTCGATCATTAACGGCGGGGATTTCGCAGCTGCCGGAACAAAGCTGCAACAGGAAAACGGGGTCAAGGACTCCCCAGAGCTTATGCTTCAGGACATGCTGAAGGCGGGCGCCTATCTGAATCATATCGAACTGGCCAAGACCGTCGCCTATTCGTCCAAGGACGCCCTCGAATGGAGTGAAACGTACCTGGGGGCTAAATTCCCGCGCCTCAACTTCCATGGCGGCCATTCTGTCAAAAGGGCCCATCAGACCGAAAATGCCTCCGGCTCCGGTCTCTTGAACAAGATGCTGAGCAAATCCAAGGAACTCGGGATAAAGCTCAAAACGCGCACCAAGATGGTCCGGTTCATCGTCGATCAGAATGAGCGGTTTATCGGGGTCGAAGTTCGCAACAACTACACCTTTCCGGATGACAAGTCGGGAAAAACCGCTTTCATTCGAGCCCGGAAGGCTGTGGTCCTGGGGTCCGGTGGTTTTTCCAATGATGTTGTCCTGCGACAGGTGCACGATCCCCGGCTCAATGAGAAATTCGACTCCACAAACCAGCCCGGAGCAACGGGCGAGGCCCTGCTTGCGGCATGTATAGCCGGGGCCATGGATGTCCAGATGGACTGGATTCAGCTCGGTCCCTGGACAAGCCCCGATGAAAAAGGCTTCGGCTACGTACCCCTCTTCTGTGAAAGGCTTGTCGGCTATGGCCCCATGATCTATCCCAAAACGGGGAAGCGGTTCTTCAAGGAAACGGGAAACCGGAAGGAGCGTGCCGATGCAATTATTCTCCTCGGAGAGCCGGTCATCATTCTCGGCGATTCCTATGCCGTGAATAAGCAGGTCTTTCCCGGCGCCCTGGAGAAAGGCATGGCAAACGGGGCCATCAAGAAGTTCGATACCCTGGAAGAACTGGCCAAGAATTACAACATTCCGCTTGCTCCGTTCAAGGAAGAGATCGCCAAGTGGAACTCCTTCGTGGAAAACAAGAAGGATCCCGATTTCGGTTGCATGATTTTCCCCGACTCTAAACCGACGGTCACCGGACCGTTCTATGCCAGCAGGCTCTGGCCGAGAGTTCACCATACCATGGGCGGTCTGGTCATTAACAAGAATGCCCAGGTCATCGGTTTTAATATGAAACCGATTAAAGGGTTGTACGCAGCCGGCGAGGTGACCGGCGGCGTCCACGGGGCCGTGCGTCTCGGCAGTGTAGCAATGGCGGATTGCGTTGTTTTCGGACGCATCGCCGGGAAAAACGCAGCAAAAGAAGCTTAATGCTGATGGATGGGGACGTGGCGCCGTGACCACATCCCCATCTCCTGCAATGGATTTGATAAACGGATATCCCGTTACCGGTCCTGAAGTGAAGTGAAGTGGAGGAGGGGCTGGAAGAAACAGGGGTCTGCCTATTCTTACTTTGGAGAGGGCATCCATGAAAATACATCGGCACTCTCTGTCCGGAATTTTCAAAATATTCTTGTGTCTGACCATCCTGTCCTGCATCGGCATCCTATTCTTTTTTCCTTTTTCGAGTGCAGCTGCCAATTCTCCGAAGCGTCTTGCCAATGTTCAGCCTGGAGACTGCCAGGCCTGCCACGAAGGCGGGAAAAAGGTCCTCCCTGAGAGCCACATGGACACCAAGGGCATGAAGCTCAAGAGTTGCGTGACCTGTCATGCCAGGGACAAGATATCCATCAAATCCAAGATGCCCACAAGCCACGTCCATACGCTTGCAGGCATTGCCTGCGAAAAATGTCACGGACAGAAAACCCCTTTCACAAAGATGGAGTATGAGGTTTGCGTGGCCTGCCACAGTACGGAGGGCCTGGCAAAAGTTCCGGCAAAAGGGCCTTCCCTGCCGAATCCTCATAATTCGCACTACGGGACCGAAGTGGACTGTTCCCTTTGTCACTTCCAGCACAAAAAATCCGAGTTTATGTGCTCGCAGTGCCATAGCTTCAAGAATGTAACCCCATCGCCGCTTCTTCCCTTGAGCTTTGCCTCAAAACCCGGCGAAGACAAGACCGCGGAGAGCCAGAAGAAGATGGCCCCCGTTAAAACTCCAACTCCCGACAAACAGGACCTGAAGGCCAAGACGCCGGCGGCCTCAGGAAAAGCCGCCCCGGCAGGAGAGGGTTCGGGCCCGAGCTGCACCACCTGCCATTCCAAGCCGGAATATCGTCAGTTTTTTTCTCAAACCAAGCACGGAAAGTTTGGCTGTACGGCCTGTCACAGGGGGGTATCCAGTTTTGCCAAGCATATGAAGAAAGAGGAACCCGTTGAGACGGCCTCCTGCACTTCCTGTCACCGGGACATCTCGAAGGCGGGATTTCACGCTACTGTTAAGAAATTTTCCTGTGTCCAGTGCCATTCGGGGATTCATCCGAAGGAAGCACCCGGGAAAAAGATGTTGAAGGCCAAGATCGAAGCTCCGGCGGCCCTTCCGCTGATGGACTGCACATCCTGCCATTCGGCTTCGAAATACAAGGAGCACTTCGCTTCCACCTCCCATGGGGCGATGAGCTGCACGGTCTGTCATCAGGGCGTCAAGGATCTGAGCCGGCATATGTCCAGGCAGGAAAAACCCGGGTTGATTTCCTGCTCCGTCTGTCACCGGGACGTCGATGAAAAATACGCCAAGAGCGCTCACGCATTGAAGGGAAAGATTTCCTGTCTCAAGTGCCATACCGATATCCATCCTTCAAAAGCCGTATCGGCAAAGAAGGACAAGGCAGCAGCCATGCTGACCTGTACAAGATGCCATGATCAGGACAAGTACGTGTCCAAGGGACATGGGGCCAAAGTCCTTGCCGGAAACAGGGATGCCGCCTCTTGCAGTGATTGTCACGGTATTCATGACGTTCCGGTCTTTCCGGAAACCAACAAGGGGATTGCCGATAAGCGAGACTACTATACGAAACTCTGCGTGTCCTGTCACCGGCAAGGCGGAATTGCCGGTAAATACGGGGCCTTTCCCCTGACGGTGAAGGCCTATGGAGAGACGTATCATGGAAAAGTAAGGCAACTGGGAAGTTTCGAAAAAGTGGCCGGTTGTCAGGACTGTCATTCCGGACACAACATTCTTCCCGCTGACAATCCAGCCTCCGCCCTGCATCCCCAGGCGCTGGTCGGGACGTGCGGAAAGTGCCATTCCGGGTTCCACCGGCGTTTCGTTTCGTATGTGCCTCACCCGGACCCCGACAATCCGGAGAAGTTTCTTTCTCTCTATCTGACCAAAAAATTCATGATCGGTCTGCTGGTTTCAGTCTTTGCCTTCTTCTGGGTGCATTCCCTTCTCTGGTGGCGCAAGGTCTATGCGGAACAGAGCTGTCTCATCCGGGGCGGCTTGAACGTGGAGTCCACGTTGCCCGAAGAAGAGGGCCGGCAATATGTGAGACGGTTTTCAGTCCAGGATCGTCTGATGCACATCCTGCTGATTCTTTCTTTCTTCGGTGTCGTCATCTCCGGATTTCCGCTGAAATACCCGGATACCTCCTGGGCCCGGGCCTTGGTCAGCCTCTTGGGTGGCGTGGCAAACGCCGGAACAATGCATCGCGTCAGTGCCATCGTCATGTGGCTGTTGTTCCTCTACACCTGCTGGCTGTCTCTGAAATTCCTGTTTCCGGGCTTCAAAACCGAGGGTTGGGTGGGCAGACTGTTCGGACCGGACTCTCTCTTCCCACGCATCAAAGACCTCCAGGATATCTGGGGCATGTTCAAATGGTTCTTGAACCGGGGCGAAAAACCACAGTTCGACCGTTGGACTTATTGGGAAAAGTTCGATTTCATGGCTGTCTTCTGGGGGATGTTCCTCATTGGACTCTCAGGGATTGTCATGTGGATACCGGAACTGTCGTCCTATGTCATGCCGGGGTGGATGATCAATATCGTTTCCTTGGCCCATTCCGAGGAGGCATTCCTGGCGGCGGTGTTCATCTTTACGATTCACTTTTTCAATAACCACCTGATTCCGGACAAATTCCCCCTGGAGAAGAACATCTTCACGGGGACTTACACGCTGGAGGCGCTCAGGAGGGAGCGTCCCCAGGAATATGAGCGTATCCTGGAGGAAAACCGCCTGGAGGAGATTGCATGCCAGGGACCGGGAACGGGGATTCAGCTCTTTGCGGGGATCTTCGGTATCGCCTGTGTTCTGCTCGGTCTGGCCCTGACGGTCCTGATCTTCTGGGCCGTGTTCACGATCTGACGGAACGAAAGAGAAGATCAGGAAGGATGGATTAAAGAGGGGGGCGTTCCCGCCGGAACAGAAGACAGAGGTGGAAACTCTCCATTTAGCGGATCGAAGAGAAGAGGAAAAATCGATTCGGAAAGACGAAATCCTTAAATACCGTTACTGCTTGGCTCCTGCCTTGATGAGGAGATCGGCAACCTCCTGATAGCCCATTGTGGAGGCGATCATCAAGGCGGTTCTGCCATTGTTGTTCCTGGCGTTTACGTCAGCCCCTTTTGCCAGCAGCTCTTTCACGATCTCCAAGCGACCCATCCAGGAGGCGGCCATCAAAGCCGTGCCGCCGTGATGATTCTTGGCGTTGACCTCGGCTCCTTCAACGAGAAGCTCCCGTACAATATCGAGGTAGCCTCTCAGGGAGGCGACCATCAATGCAGTGTCGCCATTTTTGTCCCTGGCGTTGATCTCGGCCCCTTTTCCCAGCAAGTCTTTCACGATCTCAGAATAACCCGTCCAGGCAGCAAACATCAATGCCGTGATGTCGTCCTTGTCCCTGGCATTGACCTCAGCTTTTCCGGCGAGGAGTTCCCGTACAATCTGACCGTAGCCGGTACAGGCGGCAAACATCAAAGCCGTACCGCCATGATGATTCCTGGCGTTGACCTCAGCCCCTTTTCCCAGCAGCTCCTTCACGGTCTCCAGGTGGCCCATCCAGGCGGCAACCATCAAGGCCGTGTCTCCGTTGTTGTCTTTGGCGTTGATCTCGGCCCCTTCGACGAGAAGCCGTTTTACCTCGGGCAGATCGCCGCGCTTTGCCGCGTTGTACAAATCCTGGTTGACTCCGGCAAGGGCAACAGCAGGCCAAAGTGCCATGAGAAGGATCACCATAACGGCCTTTCTCATCTTTGAGCGTGGCGGAAAAATGGATTTGAAAGCCATTCTTGTCCTCCTTTTTGTTTTCAGAAGCCGATGTTCGGGCAATTTTACAGTATAAAGCATATTGATTATTTACAGACCTGTTTTTTTAAAATCTCCTGGGTTGTATTGGGCAGTATCTCCTTCCACGGTGCATCCCGCGAACCCCTGAATAATTCCTTATCCTCCGTGTCATATTCAGACCCATACAAAATCCTGAATCTCGGCCGCGTCCGGTCTATTTCAACGAGAGACAGAGAATGGGACAGCTTTTCATATCCTTCCGTCGACTCGCCGCTGTTTCTCAATTTAAGTATGTAATCCTTCTTCCCTTCAGCAGAGAAGACGATTTTTACCCATACATGAACGATATCCTTTGTCTTTTGTTTCATGCTTCCCGAATGATATAGATAAATATCGCCATTATCAGCTCTTCCATATTCCACCCAATCCGAAAAACCAATTGCCGGGCTGGCAAGCAGGAGAATCATCAGAAAAAGGGTTGGTAAAAGGGAATAAATCGGTTTCATGGTTGCTCCTTTGATCCAGAGAAATTTTGAGGGCCTGCCGAAAAAGGGGGTAAAGAGAGCTTCTCTCCTTACCCCCTTTTTCAGAGGTTTTCCCTGTTGACAATTTCGTTATTATTTGACTTGAGCGGAGCCCTTGATCTTCATATCGAACTTGTGGCATTCCAGACAATAGACTTTGGATTCCGCATGCCCTTTATGGCAGACCGTGCAGGCAATGTCGCTCCCCAGATGGGATTTGTGGGGATTGCGGTCCTTGAATTCCTTGGGCTCTGTCTTTTGGGCAAGCTTATCCAGAGGGCCATGGCAGAGAAGGCAGCGGCTGTTCTCCACCGTGTCATCGGCTTTGGGCAGACCCTTGCCATGGCATTGGGCACAGCCGATCCCCTTCACGGCATGGAGATTGTCCATGTAACCGGAGCCGGCCCAGGATTTGAAGATCGTCCTCATCAGATCCATATCGTTCTTATCCGGTGCTCCCCAGGAGCCTTTCTGCCCGATCAGTCCAAAGCTCTTACCCGATGTCCAGGCGTGGCATGCTTCACAGTCCTGCGCTCCTTTTGGGGGCAGATGCGCCAAGTGCATTCGTGTTGAAAAGGCATTCTTCTCCGCTTTCCCTTCAAAATCACTCTGATGGCAGGGAATGCAGGAAGCCAGGCTGGTTCCTGAAACCGGAGAATGTCCCTTGGGGAGCACAGAGGCAAAATCGGCATGGCAGCTCTGACAGGACGCCTCTGCTTGTTTGGCCGCCTCGACCGTAAAATTGCCCATCAAGGCATAGGTCAGGCAGAACAGGGATGCGATCAGGAATACAGGCAAAAGGATTCTTCTCATAAGCCACCTTCCTTGAAATTAAAGATAAAGAGGGGGGATGGATACCATGCCCCCCTTCTAGGATTATGCTTAGCTTTTCTCCTTTGCGGCATTGATTCCGGCAACCCGCCCAAAGGTGATGCAGTCGGGAGTCGCGTTGCCGCCCAGACGATTCGCACCGTGCACCCCGCCGGTGTATTCCCCTGCCGCATAGAGACGGGGGATAACATTACCCCAGATATCAATGACCTGGGCATTCTTGTTGATCCGAATTCCTCCCATGGTGTGATGCACCGCCGGCCACTGGGGAATGGCATAGAAGGGGCCTTGCGTCAGGGGAATCATAACCTTCGTAAACTGACGGCCGAATTCGGGGTCTTTTCCCTCAGCCATATACTTGTTGTGGTTATTGATGGTTTCCTCAAGGTCCTTTGCCGGGATGCCCAGTTTTCCGGCCAGCTCTGCAATCGTATCGGCCTTGACGAAACGGCCCTTGGCGATTCCCTTTTCCACTTCCTCCTTCGTTCCCATCTTGGGAATCATGGCCTCACAGAAGATGGAATAGGTTGGTTTCATCTTGGTCTTGATCTGGGCCATGGAAACCACATCGCGGCGTTCCATTTCATTGACGAAACGCTTGCCGAGCTTGTTGACGTACACGATTCCATAGCCAGGGCCCCGGAAGGGGTAAACAGCGGGCGCATCGAGAATTCCTGTGTCGGGCGCCGCGTAGGGGTAAAGCTGAATGAAGGCCAACTGCAGGGAGTCGGCGCCGATGGCCTGGGCCATCCGTATGGTCTCCCCTGTTGCACCTGGATGGTTGGTGCAGTTATATTCGTCCAGAATGCCGGGGTTGAACTCCCGCAGCATCTTCTTGTCCCGGCCGAACCCCCCGGAAGCCATAATCAAGGCCTTGCCGATCTTGATGTTTTTCGTTTTGTTGCCCGTCATGACCTCAACACCCTCAATCGGGCTTTTGGGGTCGGCATCTTTTCTCCAAATCCAGGTTACTTTGGTATTGAGGCGGATTTTAGCCCCACGACCTTCGGCGATCTTTCTCAGGGGCTCCGTATAACCCCGACCGACACCCTCGACACAGGTGTGGGTTCGATAGGCGGTATGTCCCCCGGTACGGTTCAGGATATTCCTTAGTGTACAGCCTCCTTCATCAATCATCCAGTTGAGGGCCGGCGTCGCCCCCTGGACCAGCACATCGACCAGATCCGGGAAACCATAGAAGTCTCCGCCTTTCAGCGTATCGCTCTTGTGCAGTTCGACACTGTCCGTTCCCAGGTTCAATTTTTCCCGGAGATGTAATTCATCATCCCACGAATTGTATTCCCCACCGTTGATGATGGAGTTGCCTCCATAAGTCGGCATTTTTTCCAGGATGAGAACTTTTGCTCCACCTCCCGCTGCTTCCGCTGCCGCCGCGAGTCCCGCAAACCCTGAGCCGACAACCACGACATCCCAGGTTTCATCCCATTTTGAGGGAAGCTTTTTGGCCATGGCCTCCGCTGTACCCGGTGCAGCCATGTTGAGCGCCAGACCGCCACCCATTGCCGCAGCCCCCATGACAACGGCCCCTTTGAGTATTGAGCGTCTACTTACACCATTCTTCGTCATTTCATCCTTGTCTTTTTTCAAAGTGTAACCTCCTTACGTTAAACAGTAATGAATTTACCCGATGTTAAAAAAACGCCAATATTCCTATCCAATAAGCCATATTTTACATAAAAAACCCTGCTTCTTTTTTTCGAGAAACAGGGTTTTCATAATCTTTTCAAGGCGTCACCTTTTTTAACCAGGGTTCAAAATGGTTTACATACGATCGACAACCTCTATGGGTTATTTTTTGCCCTTAATTCGTTGGAAAGTCAAGAAACAAATTTTTTTGGCTGTTGGTTTCTAATTTTCATTCTTGACAACAAAAGCAACCTCAGATATACGCCAACTTTGTGTTTGCTATATGCCCATTTCGTGTCAAGATCGTTTGACATTAAATAAGATCTGATAGATAGGTTATGAGTGCCGGACAAAACTTCCTCCACTCATCCCCAGATAAAGACGTATGGTTGAATTGGATTTGCGCCCGTAGCTCAGCTGGATAGAGTCGCAGACTTCGAATCTGTTGGTCGTAGGTTCGAATCCTACCGGGCGTACCATACGTTCTCCCCGCCGGAAAAATCTTTTTCCTTGAAATAGCGTTCCAAGACGGTCTGGTCTTAAAATCCATCGCAGATAAATATTTGTTGACTAACCTAAATGGGCATATTAGTAATTAAAAGTATTAATAAATTTTCAGGAACATGAGTTCTATTGGATAAGAAGTATTTATATATCTCCACGATCGGCTGTCAGATGAATGTTCACGATTCTGAGCAGATGGCGGCATTGATGGAAAAAGAAGGATATGTCGGGACAAAGGATGTAAACCAGGCGGACCTGATTATCCTCAATACCTGCAGTATCCGGGAGAAAGCGGCCCAGAAGGTGATGAGTTCGCTGGGGAGATTTCGGAGGCTGAAGGAAAAAAAGACCAACCTGATCATTGGCGTCAGCGGCTGTGTCGCTCAACAGCTGGGGGAGCGACTTCTGATGAAAGTGCCGGATCTCGATCTGGTTCTCGGCACGCATAATATCCAGCGACTTCCGGAATTTATTGCGGAAATAGAAAAAACAGGAAAAAAAATCGTAGAAACGTCTCTTTCCGAAGAAACGCCATCCCTCGGGATTGTAACTTTACCGCAGATTGGCCAGGTAACGGCCTTTGTTACGATCATGCAGGGGTGCAATAATTTCTGCGCCTATTGTGTTGTTCCGTATCTTCGTGGGCGGGAGGAAAGTCGTACCCAGGAAGATATTCTTAATGAAATTAGGCATCTTGCAGGTTATGGCGTAAAAGAAGTCACCCTTCTGGGACAAAATGTCAACTCCTATGCTCGATCCACGAAAGGGGCATCGGGTTTTGTCGGATTGCTGAACGAAATTGAAAAGATCGAGGGAATAAAACGAATACGCTTTACCACCTCTCACCCCAAGGATATTTCTGAATCCCTTATTACGGGCTTTGCCGGGCTAAGCAAGTTGTGCAAGCATATTCATTTACCTGTTCAATCAGGCTCTGATCGCATCCTTTCCCTGATGAACAGGAAATATACGAAATTCGACTATCTGGAAAAAGTGACGAATCTGCGAAAATCCTGTCCGGATATCAGTATCACTTCGGATGTCATCGTCGGATTTCCTGGTGAGACGGACGGGGATTTTCAAGAAACAATTGACATGATGAACGAAATCAGATTTGATAATCTTTTTTCTTTTAAATACTCGGAACGGCAGGGAACGGCAGCCCTGAAAATGGACGGCAAAGTCAGTGAGCCGGTAAAAATTGAAAGACTGCGGATATTACAGGCCCTTCAGGAAGAGCACACCCTGGAGAAGAACAAGGCATTGGAAGGGCGCAGGGAAGAAATCCTCGTGGAGGGGTTCAGTAAAAATTGCCGGGAAGATGTGATGGGACGGACGAGTACGAATAAAATCGTCAATTTTGCTGGTCACGGGAATCTTATCGGAGAGATCGTGCCAGTCTATATAAAAGAAGCTTATCTGCATTCCCTCAGGGGAGAAATGCTTTGAAAGGAGATACCTTCGTGCAAATTGAAATGAAAGTATCCGGATTAACCATTGATCCAATTACCAATACGCCGATTGTCATTCTGAAGGATTTTCAGGAAAAAAAGGCCATCCCCATCTGGATCGGCATTTTCGAAGCCAGCGCCATTGCTACGGAACTGGAGAAAATCAAATTTTCCCGGCCCATGACCCACGATCTCCTCCGCGATATGTTGACGGTTCTGGAAGCCATGGTTACCCGGGTCGAAATTCATGATGTTCGCAACAATACCTTTTATGCGAATATTGTTGTGACCAGAGACAACCAGGACTATACCGTCGATTCACGGCCTAGTGACGCGATTGCCCTCGCTTTACGGGCTAATGCGCCTATTTTTGTCCATGACAAGGTGATTGAGAAAGCCCGGAATATTGATTTTGATCCGAACGCCAGTGACGTGGATGAACTCAAGCAGGAAAAGATGAAGGAATTCCTTGAGAATCTTTCCAATGATGATTTTGGCAAATACAAGATGTAGATTTTGACGATCAGGGATGTTCCTTGAGGCACAAAAATGGATGAACTAACCAGGGGCTTTGATCACTATATGGATTTGGAGAGAAACCTTTCCTCCCATACACGAAAGAACTACCTGGATGATTTGGAGCAGTTTAAAAGATATCTCTTGGAAAACTATGGCTCGACGGAAGATTTTTCGGCCAGTCCATGGCAGCATGTCGATTATTTGATGGTGAGATCCTTTCTGGGGACGCTTTACCGCAGAAAGCTGAAAAAGGTGACGATGGCTCGTAAACTGGCCTCTCTGAGGGCTTTTTTCAACTACTTGATCCATCGGAAGGAAATCCGGAGCAATCCCTTGGAAGCGGTTTCGTCCCCTAGAACGGAGAAATATATCCCTGCCGTTCTTTCCGTGGATGAAATCCTTGCTTTACTGAATCTCCCTTTCAAGGAGGATCTTTTTGGCCTGCGGGATCATGCCATCCTGGAACTCTTTTATTCCAGCGGCATTCGTCTCAGCGAGCTGACGGGGATCAATGAGGAAGATATTTCCTTCCTTCAGGGGCTGATAAAAATCCGTGGGAAGGGAAAGAAGGAGAGGATTGTTCCTGTCGGAGAGCCGGCGAAAGCAGCTCTGGAAAATTACCTGAGGGAAAAACATCGTCGGGAGCCGGCGGAGAAGAGCTCGGCTTCGTTGATGGCTCCCATGTTTGTCAACTCCAGAAACGGACGGTTATCGACACGAAGCGTCGCCAGGATCCTGGACAAATATGTCTCTCAAAGCGGCATACAAAAGAGGGTCAGCCCTCATACGCTTCGTCACAGTTTTGCCACGCATCTTCTGGATGCGGGGGCCGATCTACGCTCCATTCAGGAACTTCTTGGCCATGAAAGTCTGTCGACAACACAGAAATACACGGCTGTGAGCGTGAATCAGCTGATGGCAGTGTATGACAGGGCTCATCCAAAAGCCCGGAGAGGTTAGTGAAAACAAAATGAGCAAAATGAGAGGGACGACCATACTGGCGGTCCGGCACAAGGGCAAAGTGACCGTGGCCGGAGACGGGCAGGTTACGCTGGACATAACGGTCATGAAACACGGTGCCAGGAAGGTGAGGCGCCTGTATCATGATGAAGTGATTGTCGGATTTGCCGGAACAACCGCCGATGCCTTCACACTTTTCGACCGTTTCGATTCCAAACTGGAACAGTACAACGGAAATCTCCTGCGGGCAGCCGTGGAACTCACCAAGGACTGGAGGACGGACCGGGTGCTGCGTCATCTCGAAGCCCTGATGATTGCCGTGAGCAGGGAACATTTTCTCATCATATCCGGGAATGGCGATGTCATTGAATCGGATGACGATGTCATGGCGATTGGATCCGGCGGGCCTTATGCCCTGGCCGCAGCCCGCGCCATGATCCGGTATTCCGACTTGCCGGCGACGGATATTGCGAGAGAAGCGGTGAAGATCGCTTCGGAGATCTGCATTTATACAAACGACCATATCACAGTGGAAGAGCTGGATATCGAACAGAATGATGAACCGGAAGAGAAGAAGGTTCGCAAGACAAGGTCCCGGGGCTGAAAAGTCGCTGGAAGGAGAGGTAAATGTCATCAAATTCATTAACACCTGCGGAAATCGTTGAAAAGCTGGATCAGCATATCATCGGACAGGCTGATGCCAAACGGGCGGTAGCCATTGCCTTGAGGAACCGCTGGCGACGTCAGAACGTGCCTGATGATCTCCGTGAAGAAATCTCTCCCAAGAATATCATCATGATCGGACCGACGGGCGTGGGGAAGACGGAAATCGCCCGCAGATTGGCGAAAATCGACAATTCCCCTTTCCTCAAAGTGGAAGCCTCGAAGTTTACGGAAGTGGGATATGTCGGCCGGGACGTGGAATCCATGATTCGTGACCTGGTGGATCTGGCCGTGAACATGGTCCGGGCGGAAGAGCAGGAGAAGGTGAGTGCCAGAGCGGCGGAAATTGCCGAGGAAAGGCTTCTGGATCTTCTGCTTCCTCCAAAACCGGTTGAACGGAATGTGGAAGAGATGATGGGGGATCATTCCCGGTTGATCGAGGAAAATGAAAAACCCCAGCCCTCTGATTCAACGAGAGAAAAATTAAGACGCCTCCTTCACGAGGGGAAACTGGATAGTCGCTCTGTGGATCTGGAACTGACGGAATCGCGCAGCGGTCCTATGATCGAGGTCTTTTCCGCATCGGGTATTGAAGATCTCGGGCTGAACCTGAAGGAAATGTTCGGCAATTTTCTGCCGCAGAAGAAAAAGATCAGCCGGGTTAATGTCTCTGAGGCAATGGAAATCCTGAAGGAAGAAGAGGCCCAGCGACTGGTGGACATGGACAAGGTGACCCGGACCGCCATTGAGCGGGTGGAACAATCCGGAATCATTTTCCTCGATGAAATCGATAAAGTCGTCGGGAGTGATACGCCATCAGGGCCGGATGTTTCCCGGGAAGGGGTGCAGCGTGACCTTCTGCCCATTGTGGAAGGATCGAATGTCAATAGCCGTTACGGCATGGTCCGTACCGACCATATCCTTTTCATCGCCGCAGGGGCCTTCAGCTCTTCCAAACCCTCGGATCTCATCCCTGAACTTCAGGGGAGGTTTCCAATCCGGGTGGAACTGGATTCCCTGGGAAAAGAGGAATTTATCCGCATCCTGACGGAACCAAACAACGCCCTTATCAAACAGTATACGGAGATGCTGGCGACCGAAGGGGTCCAGCTTCTTTTCAAAGAGGATTCCATTGCGGAGATTGCCGATGTCGCAGCCGTGGTCAATGAGAGGACGGAAAATATCGGCGCACGGAGACTCTATACCATTATGGAGATTCTCCTGGAGGACATCTCCTTCGATGCCCCGGAATTATCCGGTCAGGAAGTGGTCATTGATGCCCAGTATGTTGAAGACAAGCTTTGCGACATCATTGAAGACGAAGATCTGAGCCGGTACATTCTCTAGTTCCCCGATTCACGGGAGACAGGGAAAGAGGGGTCGCCGCGAAATTATTGTTTTACCGATTTTCAAATAAAATGAGGCTGTCATGAACACCATAGAAAAACCCATGGAAAAGGCAGAGATTCTTCTTGAAGCGCTTCCTTACATTAGACGCTTCTATAACCGCACCGTCGTGATCAAGTACGGTGGTCACGCCATGGTCGATGAAGAGTTGAAGCAATCCTTCGCCAGGGATGTCCTGATGATGAAATATATCGGGATCAACCCTGTCGTTGTTCACGGAGGCGGACCGCAGATCGGCACCTTTCTGAAGAAATTGGGAAAAGATTCCAGGTTTATTCAGGGGATGCGGGTAACGGACGAGGAGACCATGAACATTGTGGAGATGGTTCTCGTCGGCATGGTCAACAAGGAAATCGTCGGCCTCATCAATCGCGAGGGGGGGAATGCCGTGGGGTTGAGCGGCAAGGACGGCAATCTCATTTCGGCGGTCAAGTATTACCTCAGTGCGGAGAAGGCCAAGGATACGCCTCCGGAGATCATCGACATCGGTCTGGTCGGCAAGGTCAAGGAAATCAACGCCGATTTGATTAACTCCCTGGTCCGGGACGGTTTCATTCCCGTTATTGCCCCCACTGGCTATGGGGAGAACGGGGAGACTTTCAACATCAACGCCGACCTTGTGGCGGGGGCCGTCGCTTCCGCTCTGAAGGCGGAGAAACTGATCCTGCTGACCGATGTGGCGGGTGTGCTGAATAAGCAGGGTGAACTGATCAACACCATGAACAATGAGGAAACCCTTGGTATGATTGAGGACGGCACGATTGAAGGCGGGATGTTTCCCAAGGTCAAGTGTTGCCTCAAGGCCCTCAGGGAAGGCGTCCATAAGGCCCATATCGTTGATGGACGGCAGAAGCATGCCATTCTCCTGGAAATGTTTACCGATAAGGGAATTGGAACGGAACTGGTTATCTAAGGATTTTTCGGCAAAGATCGGTCGATCTGACTGGAACAAAGCACGCCGGTAGAAAGAGAAAAGAGAATGACAACTGAGGAAATGATTGCCCTTTCGGAAAAGACCATCATGGGAACCTATCGCCGGTTTCCCGTGGTTATGACCAGGGGAGAGGGTGTCCGGGTCTGGGACAGCAACGGGAAGGAATATCTCGACTTCGTGGCCGGCATTGCCGTCTGCATTCTGGGGCATTGCCATCCCGCCGTCGTTGAGGCCATCAAGCGGCAGGCCGAAATTCTCATGCATGTCTCCAATCTTTACTATATTGAGCCTCAGATTTCCTTTGCCAGCCAGCTTGTGGAGCATTCCTTTGCGGACAAGGTTTTTTTCTGCAACAGCGGCGCGGAAGCCAATGAAGGGGCGATCAAACTGGCGCGCCGGTACGCTTTCGAGCATATGGCGCCTGAGTGCCGGGAACTGATCTCCATGAAGGATTCCTTTCATGGTCGAACCCTTGCCACGATTACCGCCACGGGTCAGACAAAATTCCAGGTCGGCTTTGACCCGCTGCCGGGAGGCTTCAAATATGTGCCGTTCAACGACATAACGGCCCTCGAAGGCGCCTTGACGGAGCGGACATGCGGTGTCCTTCTGGAACCCATTCAGGGGGAAGGGGGAGTCCGAGTGCCCGACAATGACTATCTCCGGAAGGTCCGTTCGTTGTGCGATGAGAAGGGCATCCTCATGATTCTCGACGAGGTGCAGGTTGGCATGGGACGGACCGGTCATCTCTTCGCCTATGAGCATGATTCGGTGAAGCCGGATATCATGACCCTGGCCAAGGGCCTTGGCAACGGGTTCCCCATGGGGGCGCTCCTGGCGACAGAGAAGGTGGCTTCGGCCTTCGTTCCGGGAACTCACGCCTCAACCTTTGGCGGAAATCCCCTGGCCATGGCTGCAGGTCTGGCGGTGCTCGATACTCTGCTGAAAACGGATGTGCTGGAAAATTGCCGCCGGCAGGGGGCCTATCTTCAGGAATGCCTGACAAAATTGAAAGATAAATATCCTTTCGTCAGGGAAATCCGTGGACGGGGATTGATTCAGGGAATGGAACTGACGATACAGGGGAACGATATTGTCCGTTCCTGCATGGAAAAGGGGTTGCTGATCAACTGCACGAATGAAAATGTGCTGCGCTTCGTTCCCCCTTTGATTCTTTCGAAATCCGACATTGACCGGGCGGTCGAAATTCTGGGCAAGGCGATGGGAGAGCAATGAACAAGGATCTTTTAAGCGTTTATGAACTGGAATATGAGGATTTTCAGGCAATTTTTGAAAATGCCGGCCGCCTTAAGGAATTGCACAGGGAACGGAAGGTTTATACCCCTCTCCAAGGGAAAACCCTGGGGATGATTTTTGACAAGTCGTCCACGCGAACGAGGGTTTCCTTTGAAGTCGGCATGTATCAACTCGGCGGTCTGGCCCTCTTTTTAAACCGGCGCGATATACAGCTCGGACGGGGCGAATCGGTCAGTGACACCGCACAGATCCTGTCCCGTTATATTGATGGAATCATGATTCGGACCTTCTCCCAGCAGGTCGTTGAAGAACTGGCCGCTTTTGCCGCTATCCCAGTGATTAACGGACTTACGGACCTTCTCCATCCCTGTCAGATTCTGAGTGATCTTTTCACCATCATCGAGAAGAAAGGAACGTATCAGGGTCTGAAAATCGCCTATGTCGGCGATGGAAACAACATAGCCAATTCATGGATCAACGCAGCTGCTCGGCTTCCTTTTCATCTGGCCCTTGCCTGTCCTGAAGGCTATGACCCCGATGCCGGTATTCTCGCCAGGGGCGTAAAGGAAGCGCGCGAAGGCGTCGTCCTGCACCGGGATCCGTTCGAGGCCGTGAGAAATGCCGATGTGGTCTATACCGATGTGTGGGCAAGCATGGGGCAGGAAGAGGAGCAGGAGGAACGGGCCAAAGTGTTCCAGCCTTATCAGATCGACAGGAACCTGCTTGCTTCGGCAGGGGAAAATGCCCTTGTGATGCATTGCCTTCCCGCTCACCGAGGGGAAGAAATTTCCGCGGAAGTTCTTGACGGCCCCCAGTCGGTCGTTGTCGATCAGGCCGAAAACCGGCTGCATGTTCAAAAAGCGATATTGGAAATTTTGCTTCAGGGAAAGGAGAAAAACAGTGGATACTAAAATTAAAAAAGTCGTCCTGGCCTATTCAGGCGGGTTGGATACCTCCGTCATCGTCCAATGGTTGATCGAAACGTATGGCTGCGAAGTCATCGCCTTTGCTGCGGATGTCGGTCAGAAGGAAGAGCTGGAAGGCCTTCGGGAAAAGGCCATTAAAACCGGGGCGAGCAAAATCTATATTGACGATCTCCGTGAAGAATTTGCCCGGGATTTTGTCTTCCCGGCGCTGCGGGCCAATGCCATCTACGAGGGGACGTATCTTCTGGGGACCTCCCTGGCCAGGCCGCTGATTGCCAAGCGTCAGGTGGAAATCGCCCGGGCGGAGGGGGCCGACGCCGTGTGTCACGGGGCAACGGGAAAAGGCAATGATCAGGTCCGGTTTGAACTGACCTACATGGCTCTGGAACCCAATATCCGGATCATCTCGGCCTGGAAGGATCCCAACTGGCGTTTCAAATCCCGGGAGGACATGTTTGATTTTGCGGACAAACACAACATCCCCCTGCCATTGACGCGGGAAAAGCCCTACAGCAGCGACCGGAATCTGCTCCATATCTCGCACGAGGGCGCCATTCTGGAAGATCCCTGGGCGGAGCCGCCGGAAGACATCTTCACGATCTCCGTCGCTCCCGAAGCCGCTCCGGATAAACCGACCTATGTGGAGATCGATTTTGAGCAGGGCAATCCCGTGGCGCTCGATGGCGTGCCTTTAAGCCCGGCGGCCCTCATGGAAAAACTGAATGATATTGGCGGCGCCAACGGCATCGGACGCGTCGATATGGTGGAGAACCGGTTCGTTGGGATGAAATCGCGAGGGGTTTATGAAACACCGGGGGGAACGGTGCTCTGGGCTGCCCATCGAGCCCTGGAATCGATTACCATGGACCGGGAAGTGATGCTCTTGAGGGATTCCCTGATCCCGAAATACGCCCAGCTGGCCTATAACGGATTCTGGTTTGCCCCCGAGATGGAAGCCCTTCAGGCCCTGATCGACGAAACCCAGAAAAAGGTCACGGGGACCACCCGGATGAAGCTTTACAAGGGCAACTGTATCGTCGTCGGTCGCAAGTCTCCCTATTCCTTGTACAGCGAAGATTTTGCCACCTTTGAAAAGGATGAGGTCTACAATCAGATGGATGCAACGGGCTTCATCCGGCTCAATGCCCTGCGATTGCGCATTGCGGCGCTGAAGAAATAGAGCGGCCAGGTTAAACGGTGAATGGAATTCTCAAGGAACGGGAATGAGGAATAGAGGAGAGCAGGGAAAACCCTGGGGAGGACGTTTTCAGGAACCGACCCACGAGCTTGTCGAGGCATTTACGGCTTCGATCTCTTTCGATCGACGGCTCTTTCGCTATGACATCGAGGGCAGTATCGCCCATGCCAAGATGCTGGCCCGACAGGGAATTATCAGCCGCGGTGAAGCCCGTGCCATCGGGAAGGCTCTGCAAGGAATTCTGCAGGATATCGAAAGGGGCGCCTTTGAATTTTCTTCCAAGGACGAAGATATTCATATGGCGATTGAAAAGGCCCTGATTCAGCGCATCGGCGATGCAGGGGCAAAGCTCCATACCGGCCGGAGCCGCAACGACCAGGTTGCTCTGGATGTCCGCCTCTACCTTCGGGCGGAGATCCAGGAAATTCTTGAAGAGGTTCTATCGCTCAAGGCGGTCTTTCTGGAGCTTGCCAGGGAGGAGGCCGAAACCATCCTTCCGGGCTACACCCATCTGCAGAAGGCGCAGCCGGTCCTCCTGGCTCATTATCTCCTGGCTTATCGGGAAATGCTGGATCGGGACGAATCGCGCCTGCGAGATTGTTATCGCCGGGTCAATGTGCTCCCCCTGGGAGCGGCAGCCCTGGCGGGCACCTCTCTGCCCATTGACCGGGCTTATGTCGCCCGCCTGCTTAGGTTCCCTGAAATATCCCGCAACAGCATGGATACGGTGTCCGACCGCGATTTTATCGCGGAGTTCCTCTTTGTCGCCACTCTGATCATGATGCACCTGAGCCGTTTCTGCGAAGACCTGATCCTCTGGTCTACGGGGGAATTCAATTTTGTGGAGATTGCCGATGCCTTTACGACGGGCAGCAGCATCATGCCGCAGAAAAAGAATCCCGACGTGGCGGAACTGATCAGGGGGAAGACAGGCCGGATCTACGGCAACCTGGTGGCCCTGCTGACCCTGCTGAAAGGGCTGCCCATGTCCTACAACCGGGATCTTCAGGAAGATAAGGAGCCTCTCTTTGATACCGTCGATACGGTCAAGGCCAGCCTGAAAGTCCTTGCGGAAATGAGTCGGCATTTGAAATTCCATCGGGAGAAAATGGAGCAGGAGGCCCAGGGGGGATTTTCCACGGCGACGGATCTTGCCGAATATCTCGTGATGAAAGGCATTCCCTTTCGAGAGGCCCACGGAATCGTCGGGAAGCTGGTTCGTTTCTGCATCGAATCTCAAAAGGAGCTGGCCTCCCTGTCGGTGACGGAATTTGAATCTTTCTGTCCCGCGATCGGCGAGGATGTTTACGATTGCCTTTCCCTCCGGAATTCCGTGCGGAGCAGAAAGAGCTATGGAGGAACGGCGGGCGAACAGGTCCGGGAGCAGATCCGACAAATTGAGGCCCAGGGCCGTCCACATCCCGGGAGAGAAACGTCATGAAGATTTTTCGATCGGTATCGATGGAAAAAGGGCTGTTATGGGGACGTTGTCTTTGTTTTCTCCTCTTTGGAGTTTTGATACTCGGGTGGATTCCGGGTTGCGGGAAAAAAGCGGACCCGATTCCTCTCCGGGTTGTCGTTCCTCCTGCCATTTCCGATCTGCGGGCCGAGAAAAAAGACCGGGGAATTGAACTGTGCTGGAGTACGGCGATCGAGGAAGGAAGGTTTAAAATTCTGCGCAGCGAGCAATTTCCCGATGAGGAAGTCTGTAAGGATTGCCCTCGGAATTATGTGGTGGTTCAGGAGCTGAACATCGGAGAGTCCCAACTGCAGTACGATAGGAAAAAGGACCTTTATTCCTGGATAGACCCCGCCGTGAAAGTTGAGAACAGCTATTTTTATCGGATTGTGGTATGCAACGCCTCGGGATACTGCAGCGATCCTTCAAATGTCATAATGGTACCAGCAAACATAAGAAGTGATGCTAAATAAAAATGAATGACTTTATCTATGAAAATCGGCAGTTGATCTGTGAGAGGGTCCCGGTTGCCCGAATTGCGGAAGAAGTGGGCACACCTTTCTATCTTTACAGCTACGCCACCTTGAGGAATCACTTCCGCGTCTTTGCGAAAGCCTTTGCCAGGGTGCCTCATATCATCTGTTTCGCCGTCAAGGCCAATTCGAATCTGGCCGTTCTTCGGACCATGATTGCCGAAGGAGGCGGGGTCGATATCGTTTCCGGGGGAGAATTGTTCCGCGCTCTGGCAGCCGGTGTGGATCCGGGGAAAGTCGTGTACTCGGGAGTGGGAAAACGCGTGGATGAGATCGAGTACGCCCTGCGTACGAAGATCCTGATGTTCAATGTGGAATCCTGGCAGGAGCTGGAGGTCATCAATCTCTGTGCCCAGAACCTCGGCTTGAAGGCGGGGATCGCCCTGAGGGTGAATCCCGATGTGGATCCAAAGACGCACCCGCATATTTCCACGGGCCTTAAAGAAAACAAGTTTGGAATCGACATCGAACGTTCCCTGGAAACCTATCGCCGGGCCAAGTCTCTTCCCCATATCGATATCAAGGGAGTGAGCTGTCACATCGGTTCGCAGGTGACCCGCCTGTCCCCTTTCCTCGAAGCCCTGGATCGGCTCTCCGGGCTGGTTCGCCAGCTGAAAGAGGAAGCCTTTGACATCCGGTACGTCGATCTGGGTGGCGGGCTGGGCATTACCTACGATTCCGAAGCTCCGCCCCACCCGTCGGAATACGCGGAAGCTATTTTAACGGCGGCCCGGGATCTGGATTGCACCTTTATCTTTGAACCGGGGAGGGTCATTGTCGGCAATGCCGGAATCCTCGTTACCAAAGTCCTTTATACGAAAAGTACGGACAATAAAAACTTCGTCATCGTCGATGCGGGAATGAATGACCTCGTCCGGCCCAGCCTCTATAATTCCTTTCACGCGATTCGGCCGGTCCTGGAGGATAGCCGTAAAGAAATCGTCGCCGATGTGGTCGGTCCCATCTGTGAATCCGGAGATTATCTGGCAAAAGCCAGAAAATTAGCCTCCTTCGAACGGGGAGATTTAATGGCTGTATTCAGCGCTGGGGCCTACGGATTTACCATGGCCTCAAACTACAACTCAAGGCCGAGAATTCCGGAAATTATGGTCAGGGATGATCGGTACTATATCATTCGGCAGCGGGAAACCTACGCCGATTTGATATCGCATGAGGAAATTCCCTCATTTCTGAACAACGAGAAAAGCATATCCTGAAAGATAAAAAAATGGGAGGCGGACAGGAGAGTTATGTTTAAAGGAGCGATTGTTGCGATTGTGACGCCATTTAAAAATGGCAGTATCGATGAGCAGACCTTGAGGGAACTGATCGAATTCCAGATTGAATCGGGTACGGATGGCATTGTCCCCTGCGGAACGACGGGAGAATCCCCAACGCTGTCTCATGAGGAGCATGACCGGGTTATCGAGATTACCATTGATGCGGTGAAAAAGCGGGTTCCTGTGATCGCCGGGACGGGTTCCAACAGCACGGCGGAAGCCCTGAGATTGACGGAACACGCCTACCAGGCCGGCGCAGATGGTGTACTGGTGGTCGCCCCCTATTACAACCGGCCTACTCAGGAAGGGCTTTATCAGCATTATAAAACCCTGGCCGAAAGCATTCCCATCCCCATCATTCCCTATAACATTCCCAGCCGTACGGGGGTGAATATCCTTCCGGAAACCGTGGCGCGACTGGCAAAAATCGAGAACATCGTTGGAATAAAGGAAGCCTCCGGTTCCCTGAAGCAGATGGATGATGTGATCCGTCTTTGTGACAGCAGTTTTTCCGTTCTCTCGGGAGACGATTTCTTTACCCTGCCCTTGCTGACTCTGGGGGGGAAAGGAATTATTTCCGTGATTTCCAATGTTGCCCCGGCGGATATGGCCGGCCTTGTCGATGCCTTTGAAGCCGGGAATCTTCAGAAAGCCCGGGAACTGCATGATAAGATGGTGCCCCTGATCGACGTCCTGTTCATTGAAACGAATCCAACACCGGTTAAAGCGGCACTGGCCATGATGGGCAGGATGTCCGCTGACGTCCGTTTGCCTCTGTGTCAGATGTCGGAAGCCAATCTGGGCAGACTGCGGCAGGTTATGCAGGACTATGGTCTTATTCGTTAAAAGTGCAAAAAAATGAGCAGATGATTTTTCCCGGTTCCCGTCTCACCGGCAGGAATCGGCAGGAGAAGGAGAACAGTTCATGGTGAAAACCATTGTCACCGGGGCCGGTGGAAGAATGGGAGGCCGTATCATCAGCCTGATGGAGGCCGATGAGGGTATTGATCTGGCGGCGGCTGTTGAAAGAGGTGATCATCCTGCCGTCGGACGGGATGTGGGAGAAATTCTTGGTTTGGAAAAAAGGGGGATCGTTGTTGAGAACGATTTCAACGCCTGCATTTCCAAAGGCGATGTCACCATTGATTTTACGAGCCACAGCGCCTCGGTGCAGAATCTGAAAATTGCCGCACAGCACCGGCGGCCCATGGTGATCGGCAGTACGGGATTTTCCGCAGAGGAACTGGAGGAGATCCGGGGATTGGCGCAGAGCGTGCCCTGTGTTCTTGCTCCCAACATGAGCGTGGGGGTCAATGTCCTGTTCAAAATACTCAAAATCGTTGCGGAAATTCTGGATGACGACTATGATGTGGAAATTCTGGAAGCCCATCATCATCTCAAAAAGGATGCGCCCAGCGGAACAGCCATGAAAATGGCCCAGATAATCGCAGAGGCCCTGGGACGGGATCTGGACGAAGTCGGGGTCTATGAGCGCAAAGGGCTCATCGGCGAACGCTCGCGGAAGGAAATCGGCATCCAGACCTTGCGGGCCGGGGATATTGTGGGGGAACACACGATCCTCTTCGGTGCGGTCGGTGAGAGACTGGAACTGATTCACCGTGCTCACAGCCGGGACAACTTCGCCAAAGGGGCCATTCGGGCGGCGAAGTGGGTGGTTGAACAGAACCCCGGGCTGTATGACATGCAGGATGTCCTCGGACTACGATCTTAAAAAATCGTGAAGGGTTTCCCCCCTGGAATTTGAACTTTGAGGCAAACAGAAGATTTTCGATCGGAACAGGTCCGTGGTGTCATCTGTTATATCGGTATCGGTTCAAATCAGGAGCGGCCTCTTGATCAGTGTCGGGAGGCCGTGCGACGGATTGCTGCTGGGAGCAGCATGACGCTTCTGCGCTGTTCTTCATTCTACAGGACGGAGCCCGTTAGTTTTGTGGATCAGGAGGATTTCGTTAATGCTGTTGCCGAGGTGCGGACCGTACTGACAGCGCGGGCTCTCCTGCAAGCCCTTCAGCAGATTGAGATGGAGATGGGGCGAGTTCGGACAACCCGTTGGGGACCGCGGATCATTGATTTGGACATTCTCCTTTTCGGGCAGGAAGTCGTTCAGGAAGGTGATCTCGTCATTCCCCACCCCGAACTCCACAGGAGACGGTTTGTCCTCGTTCCCCTCAACGAACTTGCATCCTATGTCATCCATCCGGCCTTCGGCGTATCCATCCAGGGATTGATGCAGAGGCTGCAGGACGAAAGCAGAGTGGAGCGTATTGTATAGGATAGAAGTAACGTCATGATTTTACGTTTTCTTTTATTGTCGTCATCTTATATTTATTCTACCGGATCACGAAGGGACTTTTAAAAGTTTCGTCTCGAAAGAAGCCTGAAGTCCGCTTTTCCGTCAATGGAGGCGTTATTCAAGGAGGCAATCTCGTTCAGGATCCTTATTGCAAAATTTATATCCCTGAAAAGGATGCCTATAAAGGATTTCTGAATGGAGAAACTTTGAATTTTTGTAGTGAAAATTGTTTTAAGAAATATGAGAGCTTGCAGAAGAAAGAATCCTGAAAGGAAAGACTATGAAATTTTTTATCGATACAGCGAACATCCAGGAAATTGAGGAAGGCTTGAGCCTGGGGATGGTGGATGGCGTGACCACAAATCCATCGTTGATTGCCAAAGAGAAACGGCCTTTTAACGATGTCGTTAAAGATATTCTGGAACGGGTCAGCGGACCGGTCAGTCTTGAGGTGGTAGGACTGAAATCTGGGGAGATGGTTGAAGAGGGGAAAAAACTGGCCGAGCTTGGGGAGCAGGTGGTCATCAAGGTGCCTATGACCACGGAGGGATTGAAGGCAACCAAGATTCTGTCTGGAGAGGGGATTTCCGTGAACCAGACGCTCATCTTCTCGCCCGTTCAAGCCCTGATGGCGGCCAAAGCCGGTGCGGCCTACGTCAGTCCCTTTGTCGGCAGGCTCGATGATGCGGCCCACAACGGCATGGATATCGTGGAACAGATTCTTACAATTTATGATTCTTATGGTTTTGAAACGGAAGTCATCATCGCCAGCATCCGCCATCCTCGTCATGTTCTCGAAGGGGCGCTCATGGGAGCCGATATCGCTACAATCCCCTTCAAAGTCATCGAACAACTTGCAAAACATCCTTTGACCGATAAGGGCATCGAACTGTTTCTCGCGGATTGGAAGAAAGTCCTGAAATTGGAAAAATAAATAAAGAAGACGACACTTACCAGCGCGTTGACCCTCTAACATCTCGTAGGGAAAAATGAATCGACATCCACTGATCTCGTCTGGCGAGAAAATCTTCAATCTTCCCAACATTATCACCATGGTGAGGATTGGGGTCATTCCGGTTCTTTTTTTCCTGTTGACTTCACCGGATTGGACCTGGAGTCTGGTGATTGCCGTCTTGTTTCTTGCCGCGGCGTTGACGGATCTCCTCGATGGTTATATTGCGCGGAAGTATGAAATCATCACGAAAATGGGCCAGTTTCTGGATCCGATCGCAGACAAAATCCTTGTGAATACGGCCATGATTCTCATGATTCCCATTGGCCGTATTCCTGCCTGGGCTGTGGCGATTACGATTATTCGGGATCTAGCCGTAGACGGCATGCGGAGCATTGCATCGGGGGAAGGGCGAGTGATCGATGCCAGCGCTTTAGGAAAGAAAAAGACCCTCTGCCAGACCATGGCCGTGATCGCATTGATTATCCACTATCCATTTTGGGGGATAGATGCTCACGCGGTGGGTATGATGACCCTCTATATCGCTCTTATTTTTACGGTCTATTCTGGATTGGATTACTTTGCCAAATTTTATCGGAGTACTATCAGAAGTAAAGAATAAGGCATCCGGTAAGATTTCTGTTGACAAAAAAGTCCATCTATTATATTCAGGCCAGCATTGCTGGGGTTGAGGAAGCGGGCGTAACTCAGCGGTAGAGTGCCACCTTGCCAAGGTGGACGTCGACGGTTCGAATCCGTTCGCCCGCTCCATTTTTTTTGTGGCGGCATAGCCAAGTGGTAAGGCAGCGGTCTGCAAAACCGTTATACTCCGGTTCAAATCCGGATGCCGCCTCCATTTTATAGAGAGATCAGGCGTGTTGAAGAAACACGCCTTTTTTGTTGAACCTTCGAAGAAAATCCTGCCTTTGTTTCGATCATACCCCCTATTCAAATGTAATCTTTTTTGACTTGGATATCGGTTTTTCGACGACCCGCTTTGAAGATTTCGAATGCTATGCCTTTTTACCTCACGTACCTCCTTGAATCTGCAGCTAAATAAGTACCGCTCCCTTGTTGTCAATTCCATGACGAAATGCCGATGTCCTGCATTTCCCCATCCTACCGGCTTTGTGATCTGCAGGAAAGTGGAGCGGTTGATATAAAAACACGGCTGTTTCTCGTGCTGAGAAAATAAAGGAGTTTGACAAGCTCGGCAGGAGAAAGGTATTAAAGGACTTCATTAGAAGGAACCATGGGATCTGTATCTTTCCCCGGGAAAGGAGTTTGGGATGGATGTTGTTGTCAGAGCGGGAAAAATATCCGAAACACAAAGCGAAGTGATGGTGCTGACTTTTTTTGAAGGCGAGGAAGGGCTGAGTGGGGAGGCAGGTATTCTCGATGAGGTCTGCGGCGGCATCATCCGTCGTATGATCCGGGAAAAAGATTTTGAAGGGCGCCTCAATCAACTCTCCATGATCTATCCAGGGGAACAGTCGCCGATTCAACGGATTGTTCTGTTAGGATTGGGTGTGCAAACAGCCTTCGATCTGGAGAAATTGCGCGGGGCTTTTGCCAAAGCTGCCCTCCATCTTCGCAATATTAATATGAAAGTTCTGACTTCCTTTGTGGATTTTCAGAAGTGGTCGGGCGACCGATTTTCTCTTTCGGAGCTTGTTGAAGCCGTTGTTGAAGGCGTACAGCTGGGCCTTTATCAATTTACCCCCTTCAAAACCGTAGAACGGGATAAGATCAAGGAATTGAACACCCTTGTTCTCGTTGAGGAAGAGGAGGAAAAACTTCCGATTGTTCTTGAGGCAGCCCGGAAGGCCGAGGGAATCGCCCGGGCAGTTTATTTCGCCCGTGATCTCGTTTCCTCGCCGGGGAACGTCATGACGCCGACGATGCTGGCTGAAAAGGCCCTGGAAATGGCGTCTACCCGACATAAGATCAAAGCAGCGACTCTCGATAAGGCACAGATGGAAGAACTGGGCATGCACGCACTTCTTGCCGTCGCCCGGGGAAGCGATGAACCGCCCCGCTTTATCATTTTAAGTTATGAAGGCCAGGAAAACAGTGATGAAAAGATCGTTCTGGTCGGCAAAGGAATTACCTTTGACAGCGGCGGAATCAGTCTCAAGCCTTCTGAAAATATGGGAGAAATGAAATCCGACATGGCCGGAGCCGCAGCGGTGATCGCTACGGTACAGGCGGCGGCGGATCTGGACTTGCCGGTGAATATCATCGGCCTCGTTCCAGCCACGGAGAATATTCCCGGTGGCTGCGCCTACAAACCCGGCGACGTCCTGAAATCCCTTTCCGGGCAGACGATTGAAGTGATCTCCACGGATGCGGAAGGGCGGCTGATTCTGGCCGATGCCCTTGCCTATGCCGGAAGATTCCAGCCTCAGGCTATTGTTGACGTCGCCACGTTAACCGGAGCCTGCGTGATCGCCTTGGGAAAAGTTGCGATCGGGATGTTTGGAAAGGATTCTTCTCTTAAGGAGGAACTGGTTGCTGCAGGAGAGAACACCGGCGAAAAGGTCTGGGAAATGCCGCTCTGGGACGATTACTTCGAGCTGATCAAAAGCGACATCGCCGATTATAAAAACACAGGAGGACGCTATGGCGGCGCCATTACCGCGGCGGCTTTTCTAAGCAAATTTGTCGGGGAGTACCCCTGGGTTCATCTTGATATCGCTGGTCCTGCCTGGCTGGACAAAGATCGTCCCTATGTCCCGAAAGGAGCCTCCGGAATCGGTGTCCGTCTGCTCATTTCCTGGCTGAGGAGCCGAAGAGGAACGGCCTGATGCTGCTTTTGTTCACAGCGGGGAGAAAGAGACTGCCCTTTGAAGGCGACAGTTTGGTTCAAGGCTGGCATGGGGAAGGAAGAAGGGGAGACAGGGGATGTCTCAGGTTTTAAAGGTTGAAAATTTATCGACGGTTTTTGAAACCTCTGAAGGGGTCATTCACGCCGTTGAAGGGGCAGATATTGAAATCCAAAAGGGGGAAACGCTCGGCATTGTGGGTGAATCCGGTTGTGGAAAAAGCGCCCTGGCCTTATCGATTATGCGCCTTCTTCCCTCACCTCCCGGAAGGATCCTTTCCGGATCGGTCCTTTTTGCCGGACGCGATCTTCTGCTCCTCAACAACGAGGAGATGCGCCAGGTCCGCGGAAGGGAGATCAGCATGATTTTTCAGGAACCGATGACCTCGCTGAATCCTGTCCTCCGGGTAGGGGATCAAATTGCGGAGGTAACCCGACTTCACCGGAAATGGACAAAAAAGGAATCGCTGGATCATGCCGTGGAAATGCTGCGCCTGGTGGGTATTTCCGATCCGGAAAAACGTATCCGGGACTATCCTCATCAATTAAGCGGGGGAATGCGGCAACGCGTCATGATTGCCATAGCCATGACCTGCAATCCCCGGCTGCTGATCGCCGATGAACCGACAACCGCGCTGGATGTGACGATTCAGGCCCAGATTCTTGACCTCATCGAACGCCTGAAATCGGAAATCGAGATGTCCGTCATAATGATTACCCACAATCTGGGCATTGTTGCGGAGACGGCACAGCAAGCCGTTGTCATGTATGCCGGATGGGTGGTGGAAAAGGCGCCTGTCACTGACCTGTTTTCTTCTCCCCTGCATCCCTATACGCAAGGGCTCATGCGCTCCCTTCCCGATCCTGAGAAGGATTATGACAGGACGTCCTTTCTGCCCGTCATTCCCGGCACCGTCCCCGATCTATACCATCTTCCCCGGGGATGCCATTTTCAGGACCGGTGCAACCGGGTCATGAAGATCTGCCGTGAGGTGGAACCTCAGCTGCTGGAAGTTGATGCAGGCCACAACGCCCGTTGTTGGCTCTATGGCAGGGAAGCTTCAACAGGATCAAGGGAGAGGGAAAAAGAATAACGGATAACGTAATGTATTAAACGTTGAAAAAGAGAAACGAAACGGGAAAAACAGTCTTTCATTATGGAAAATACGGATCAGTCCGGAAATTCGAATCAAAGCGGGGCTATACTGGAAATAATCGAGGCCCGTAAAATCTTTACCGTCCAGAGGGAAATCTTCAGCAGGGAACCGATCAAGATCCATGCCCTCAATGGGGTGAGCCTGACACTCTACAAGGGGGAGACCTTGGGCCTGGTTGGCGAGAGCGGCTGCGGCAAATCAACCCTCGGACGTTTGATTCTTCATCTGGACAAACCCACGGAAGGCCGGATTTTATTTCAAGGACAGGATATCTTCGCCTATGATCGGCAGGCGCTTAAGGGGTATTTCCGGAAGGTTCAGCTTATTTTTCAGGACCCGCAGGCCTCGCTCAATCCTCGCAAGACAGCGGGCGACGCCATTGGAGAGCCCCTGCTGGTTCACCGGATCGTACCTGGGGCGGAAGTTCAATCGAGAGTTGCCAAGCTTCTGGAAACGGTCGGGTTGTCTCAAGATTCTATCGACCGATATCCGCATGAATTCAGCGGGGGACAACGTCAACGCATCGGCATAGCCCGGGCCATTTCCCTTCAACCGGAGTTGATTATCGCCGATGAACCCGTCTCCGCCCTTGATGTGTCCGTGCAGGCCCAGATACTGAACCTGTTGAAGGAGCTGCAGCAGTCCTTCGGATTGACCTATCTCTTCATCACCCATGATCTTGCTGTGGTCCGGCACATGAGCGACCGGATCGCCGTCATGTATCTGGGGAAAATTGTTGAGCTGGCGGATAATCGGGAACTGTACAATCGTCCGGTCCATCCTTACACGCTGGCTCTATTCGCCGCCATTCCAGGACTCTCGCCAGGGCAGACAAAACGAAGAATTCTTCGAGAGGACCTCTCAAATCCTTTCGACGCCTTTAAGGGATGTTCCTTTTACCCAAGATGCCCTGAACGAATGGACCGCTGCCGACATGAAAATCCTGAACTGCTTGAACGGTTTCCTGGTCATCTGGTAGCCTGTCATTTAAATTTGTAATTTCAAACGAGGTCATTGATTTTTATGAGAGAAGAAGCAATTGTTTTTCAGTCGGGAATGTTGCAACTGGAAGGTTTGTATGCAGAAAATGCCGGAGACGAGGGGTGCATTGTTTGTCATCCCCATCCTCAAATGGGCGGCACCATGGAGAACAATGTCGTGGAAGCCTTGATTTCGGCCCTGTTCATCCATGGGTATTCAACTCTGCGATTTAATTTCCGTGGCGTGGACCGAAGCGAGGGGACCTATGATAATGGGGTTGGCGAACAGGAAGATATCGGAGCAGCCATATCCTGGCTGAAGCAAAAAGGGAAATTCAATGTGCTGACAGCGGGATATTCCTTTGGGGCCTGGGTGTCTGCAAAATGGCTTCAAGATCATCAGAACGAACATCCCGCCATTCTTATCGCTCCCCCCATCAATGTGATGGATTTCGATTTTTCTCCCCTGGCCGGAAAAATAGGTCTTGTCGTCTGTGGTGGAAGAGACCCCTACTGTGCCCATGAGCGGATGAAGGATATCGCCCGCCGGATAGGCTGTCATTTCGAGTTCCTTCCTAACGCGGATCACTTCTTTTTCGGCAGAGAATCAGAACTGGTCGCTCTTCTCAACGCCTATTTAAATGTTAAAATACTTGAAAAATAGGAAATATAACAGGCAATATCTATTATTGCAGCAAGGTTTGAATCCCGAAAAACCACAGGCGTGCAAATCAGGACCGTCCGCTTCCCAAGTACGCCTCATAAAATCGTAGAGCACATTATTTCTTCCCCTCACCAGTCCGGATCCGAAGTTATTCAAAAGCTGGAATGTCGAAGTCTATATTTTTACTTCCAATACTCCATATTGGAAGGATCCTTTTCCCCTTCTGAAATATCAGGTAATTCATAGAATCCGATTCGCTCAGAACTAACCTGAAAGTACTGGAATTATTATTGCAAGCTCTTGGAAACATCATAAACCTTTTGGCCACTATTTGTTGCAATGAATTCTGTCCATACGTATTAAAAACTGACCGGAGATACGTAAAAAATGATCGAAAATATAGGGGAAAGAGGCATTTGTAACGATACAGCATTATGTGAAAGTCGAGTCCCTGTGGTAGAAAATCGGCCATCCTGGTTGTTCAGGCATAATGATCTGATTCGAGACATGATGTCCGGGGAGTATATAAAAAAACGAAAACTGACGAACATCCTCAACCATATCCATTTTAAGGGAGATTCTCTCTACGCACTCCTGAAACATCCCCAATATGATGAAGAGATCCTGGCGAAAGTCCATCCGGAGCCGTGCCTGGGTGAAGAACTGGTATGCCGCTGGGATCCTGCCTATCGAGGATACAAACTGGAGAAGTATCGTTTTGAATATCTGGTCATCAATCATGATCAGTCGATCATCCTTGCTCAACCCCGAATTCTAACGGTGAACAATGATGGTTTAACCATGCAGTTGCCGGAATCCAGTCCTGTTACCAGTAAACGACAGGTTCCACGTTTTCAATGCAATCATGTCAAGGCCGAATTGATGCAAAATGGTTTTCAGGCCAGCGGCGAGTTGGTTAATTTCAATGCCCATGCCTTTCGAGTTCGCCTTCAGGCGGCAGCATCCTCTGCTCTTTTTTACTGGTTCAAACCCGACTTACCGGTTACCATCCGGCTGTTTAAGGGGGATAACGTCTTTTATGTGGGAAACTGCCGGCACATATATCAACAGCAAAATGGGTCAGGCGTTGAGATTGTCTTAAGCCCTGCGCAGGTTCAAGGAACTCAGCATAAAGAGCAGATGATTCGCAATCCTCGCAAAGAGAAATTACAGTCTCTTTCGGCTATATTCGAACATCCCTTCATGGAAAAAACATTTCAGCGTAAAATTATCGATATTTCCACATCGGGGTTCTCCATCAGTGACAAATCCGATTCGGCGGTTCTCGTGCCGGGCATGATCATCCCCAAAATGACCATCACATACGCCGGACTTCTCAAGATTTCCTGCAAGGCGCAGGTCGTTTACCGCAAAGACGAATCCTCACTTCGCTTCGGAATAGCGATTCTGGATATGGGGATCGAAGACTACAACAAATTGAATCAGCTATTGAACAATGTTCCCACGGACGATGAGGATATGATCAATGAAGTCGACACGGAACAGTTATGGGACCTGCTGTTTGACAGCAATTTCATTTATCCCGCAAAATACAAGCATATCCAGGCCTTCCGGGAAGATTTCCAGACAACGTATAAAAAACTCTATAATGATTGCCCTGCAATCGCCAAACATTTCACCTATCAAAAGGATGGGCGCATCTACAGTCATATTTCACTGCTTCGGGCCTATGAAAGAGCCTGGATGGTTCATCACCATGCCGCAAGGAGCATGGAAGGAAGTCCAACCGGTCTGATCGTTCTTAAAAAGATGATCTCTTATCTGTATGATTTGCGTCGCTTTCCGTCAGCGATGCTGGACTATTTTATTTGTTATTTCCGTCCTGGAAATAAGTTTACCGATAGGATATATACAGGCTTTGCAAAGGGAAAATCCAATCCCCGGGTATGCTCCCTTGATCTTTTCTCCTATATCACGCATACGGTAAAAGATGCGCCGTCGCAGTTGCCCGAAGGTTGGTCGCTTCAGGAATGTTCCAATTCCGACCTGTGGGAATTGGAACAATTTTACATGCATCATTCCGGTGGACTGTTGTGGGATGTGCTGGATATGAAGAATCATGAGCGACATACCCTTGCAGACATCTATGCGCAACAGGGCTTGCACAGAAAGTGGCAGGCAATGGCATTGCACTTTTCCGGCGAACTGAAGGCTGTTGTCATTAAGGAAGAATCCGATGCGGGCATTAATTTGTCAGATCTTCTCAATGGCTTTAAAGTCTTTGTGATCGATCCTGAGACCCCGATGGATGCCATTCTGGCTGCCGTTGAAAACATTACCCGAGTCAAATCGACGGAATCGTATCCATTGTTGATTTATCCTGCAGAGTATACAAAAGATAAAGATGTGGATGCTGAGAAGGATTACATCATGTGGATTCTTAATGCTCAGCATGCAAATGAATTCATAGAATATATCATGAAAAGATTCCGGATGAACATCACCTAGGGGCCGATGGACGCAAACCTGTACAACAGCCGAGTCATTATCACGTTTCTCGAATATCTGAAGCAGAAACGGCCCGATGTTGATATTGAAGGCATTCTGAAGGATTCCGGAATTTCTTCTTATGAATTGGAGGATGAAGGACACTGGCTGACGCAAAAGCAGGTGGATGGATTTCATGACGCCCTTATGGAAAGGACGCATGATGCAACAATATTCCGCGAAGCCGGGCGCTTTATGTCGTCCTCCAAGTCCGCCAAGGCGATCCGACAGTTCATCCTGGCCTTTCTCTCCCCGATCCAAGCCTATTTCATGCTTGGCAAGATCGCATCTTATCTCAACCGTGGCACCACTTTTCATATCAAAAAGATCCGGCGAAATGCCGTAGAAATTATTACCTCTCAAAATGAAGGCGTTTGTGAAAAGCCTTACCAGTGTGAAAACCGCATGGGCAGCCTCGAAGCTGTCGCAGAGATCTTCACGGGTAAATTGCCGGTCCTGGAGCATTCGGCCTGCCTGCATCGAGGGGACAAGCAGTGCCGATACGTCGTAAGCTGGCAAGAGCCCCGCTATATGAAATGGTGGCGGGGAAGAAATTATCTCGCGATTTTTTCCATCCTCGTCATCGCAATATGCACTTTTCTGTTTCCCTCCGTTAAAGTGGCTGCTTTCATCTCCCTGCCGGCGATTGCCGTCATTGTCGGTATTGCCTTCTATTCCCAGTATCTGGAAAAAAAGGACATTTATGAAAGGATAGAAAGACAGGGTGACGCCGCCAACCGTCTTCTCGATCAGATTACCATCAGCTATAACAACGCCCTCCTGGTGCAGGAGATCGGTCAAGCCGTATCAAACATCCTGGATGTCGACAGCCTCTTGAAATATGTCACTGAGACTCTGCAAAAGAGGCTCAATTTCGACCGTGGCATGATCATGCTGGCAAGTCCGGACAGAAAGAGGCTTGTCTATGTGAGCGGCTACGGCTATAGCCCTGAAATTGAAAAAGTATTGCAGGAAACACAGTTTCATCTGGACAAACCGGACTCCAAGGGACCCTTCGTCGTTGCCTTCAGGCAGCAAAAACCGATTTTTGTGAACGACATTCATGATATAAAAGATGAAATCTCCGAGCGAAGCCGGGATTTCGTCGAGGCATTGGCTGTGAATTCCTTCATCTGCGTTCCCATTATTTACGAGGGAAAATCGGAAGGTGTCCTGGCTGTTGATAATTACCGTTCCCGCAGACCTCACAGCCAAAGCGAGGTAAATCTGCTCATGGGAATTGCACCGCAGATCGCGATCAGTATCAACAATGCAAAATCTCTCCGCAAGATTAGGGAAAGTGAAGAAAGATTCCGAAACCTCAGTGAAAACTCTCCCGATATTATCTACACCACGGACAATAGTGGCGTTATTACGTATTTAAACCCCGTTGCGGAAGAGATACTGGGATACTCGACAGAAGAAATGATCGGCCGCTATTTTTCGGAATTTACAAAGGCCGGGGATGGAGAAACCTTCATGCGGCTATTCAACCGCGTGAAGCAGGGAAAAGAAACGATAAAGGATACGGAAGCCAAGCTCCTAGCCAAAGACGGCACAGAACGATTGTTTTATATGAGCGGTGCGCCCAATTTCAATGCGATGGGAGAAATAATGGGTGTTGTTGGAATTCTGAAAGATTTTACCGAGCAACGCAAGCTGGAACAGCAGCTTCACCACGCGTCGAGAATGAATGCCATCGGTCGCTTGACAGGAGGTATCGCTCATGATTTCAATAATATCCTGCAAGCGATTAACGCATACAACGAGCGTTTGACAATGAACAAGAGCAACGACGACCCTGACTTGAAATACCTCATGACCATCAAGGAGTTGATCAAGAGGGCAACGGATCTGGTCAGCCAGCTCCTCATTTTCAGCAGAAAGGCCGACAGCAAGCTTGAACCCATCGACATCAATGCAGAAATTCGAAAATTTTACGAGCTTCTCATCAGCACGCTTCCCAAAACGATCGAACTGGAATTGGATCTTGCCGAACCTCTCTATATTATAAATGGAGATGCTGCACAATTGGGCCAGGTTATCATGAATCTGACGGTCAATGCGAAAGATGCCATGCCCAGGGGGGGAAGAATCCGGATCGAAACAAGGAACGTGGAATTTTCGACGACGCAGCATCGGAGCAGTGCGAAGATCGATGCCGGCCGATATGCCCTGTTTACGATTACCGATACGGGATCCGGTATCGCCAAGGAGAATCTCGATCACATCTTTGAACCCTTTTTCACGACGAAAGAGGCCGGCAAGGGAACGGGGATCGGGCTGTCCGTTGTTTACGGTATTATCAAAAACCATAACGGATTCATTTTCTGCGACAGCGAGCTTGGACTCGGGACGACTTACGAGATCTATTTCCCTGCAACGAATCTGGAGATTCTTGAACAAAAGCAGGAACCGGTCAAAAAAACCGTTTTATCCCAGGGACAGGAAACAATTCTCCTGGTGGATGACGAACCGGCACTTCTCGATATCGGGAATGAATTGCTTTCCCTGTTGGGTTATTCCGTTCTGACCGCGAATTCCGGAGAAAAGGCACTGAGTGTGATTCAACGGGAAAAAGAGAAAATCGCCCTGGTCATTCTGGATCTGATGATGCCCGGTATGGGGGGTGAAAAATGTCTTGCGGAAATAATGAAAATAGACCCTGCTATGAAGGTGATCGTCGCCAGTGGTTTTGCAGCCAGCACCAGCCAGCAGGATATCCTCCACGCCGGTGCCGTCGATTTTATTCAAAAACCCTATCAAATTGACTTTTTGAGCAAAAGAATCAGAGCCGTTCTGGATCAGGAAACGCCCTCGTCATAAGGTCGCATCCCTTTGCACAGAATTAAGGGGGTGTAGGTAAAGCGTCGTGGATTGAGGAAGAACTTCCGGAAGTCCTCCAGAAAGGTTTCTGCCCCTCCAGGATATTCCTTGAAGAAGGAATGCATTTTCCCCGTTCCGATTTCCAGCTTTTTCAACCAGTTGAAAACATCAGACTGGCGGGCCTCGCCATAGATCAGGTGATGGGCCATCAGTTCTACCTGAATATTTTCATAATTCTGATCATAGAGGTATGAATAGAGTTTGCGGCCGGCATAGGTATCAAAATTGAATTCTTCATCGATACAGGACATCAGTTTTGGCAAAAGGGTGTTCATGGGCTCGGGCATTTCATAATGACCGAGACAATTATTATCGAGATCGATGAGACACAGATACCCCCCGGGCTTCAGCAGTGTTCGCAGCCGTTTCACAATCTCCGGACTTTCCTTGCGAAAATATTCAAGAACAAATCGAACCCAGATCACATCAAACAAACCCAGCCCTTCGATGGGCTTGGTCAGGTCGCACCGCACAAACTCAATCCCGGGCTTTCCGCCGTGATGCTCTTGAGCGTAGGAAATCCGTTCGGCGGAATAATCCGCGCCGACGACGCTTCCCGTGGGGGACACCATGGAATGAAGAATTTCCGTGGTTTTCCCGGGGCCGCATCCCAAATCCAGGACACGTAAACCGGCCTTTACCCCGCACCAGAGGGCCTGTTTCCGCACCGCTTCGACATCGGTTTTCAGTTCCAGGCGAAAGGCTTCTTCATTGCTCTCCATGAGATAAGCCTGAGTTTTTTTCAAAATTTTACCTCCTGATATCCTTAAAGAATCCGAGAACCTCTTCTGCATAGTTCGATAGGATGAGTTACTTTTTATCTAAAAAAACTTACCCGGGAAATCAAAACTTGTAACGGAGACTCAGGGCGAGTAAGTGGATGTCGGAATCGTATTCGCCGTTGGCAATCGCTCCGTATCGATTGGTCGACTTGGTTCGCTCGTCCTGAAGCTGATAGGCATAAGACAGTGACGTTCCAAAGTTTCCGAACTGGGCTTCGCCACCTATGCAGAACAGATGAACATCGGAATCCGGAATCGAAGGGTCAAAGGTGCTGTCGGGAACGGGATTTTGACCGTAGAGATAACCCGCCGAAACTGCGTATCGGTCGTTGATCTGGTATTTCCCCCCGAGATTGAATGCAAAGGTGCTGCGCCAGTCTCTTGGGGATAAGGCAAGAGTTTGGCCCGATCCCTTTATTTTCAATTCCTTGAAGGATGACCAGTCTTCCCAGCGCATACCCATTTCCATGACCAGCTTTTCCGTTGGTTTATAGGCGATGCCTGCGAAAACCTGTTGTGGAAGGTTAATGGAGGTATTTCCGCTGATGTCTTTTGGCAGGATACTCATTGAAAGATCGCCATCGACATCAATCTTTACTTGACTGCGATAGGATATCCCGATGGAGAGGGTGTCCGTTGGCTTCATCAGGAACCCGAAATTAAAGCCAAGACCGTTTCCGGACCCTTCGAATTTCTGGTTAACGTTGAAATCTTTATTCACATTTTCAAGGGTGGAATCCAGGAGAACAAAATCCAGGCCGGCTGCCATTGTAAATTCTGGAATGATCCGCCAGGACACAACTGGGTTGATGTTAAAGGTTGTGAGTTCGGATTTGGTGGCGATATACTTGCCGTCCCAATTGTCAGGCCATGTCGTGGCAAGGCCGAAAGGATTGAAAACACCAAGGCCGAGGCTGACGGAATCATTCAATGCATGGGTGATATAGAAGGTGCTGGGATAGAAGACATCATCCTCTGTTTCCGCTGCTTTTCCCGTTGGGGAAGCGCTTTTGTACTTCCGATCCGCGAAAATCAGAGTGGTTCCGACCTCAACCTGCGTTCCCGGAAGTTCGTTTATGAGCGCTGGATTAAAGAAAATCGCTTCCGGAGAATCATCATGGGCAACAACGGCAGCCCCCTGCCCAAGAGAGGATGCCCCCTGGGTAAAGATGCCAAAACCGGATCCAAAAGACAAGGATGGCAGACAGATTAAAAAAACAGTCATGATGCAAAGAAAAGTACGTGGAGATAATTTTTGTTTGTTCATGGTCGGCTTCCATTCCAAGAGAATTTTCAATATACTATCAATTCCTATGCCACTATGATGTAAATGCCTTGACAGAATTCTGCCTCCGCTGAAAAAAGCGGCGGATGACAGGGATTTCAAAAGGGAAATCATAAAGGAAGAGGGTTTGCAGCTTTCTATCTGTAAACCCTCTTCCTTTATGAATGTGCCTGGTCAAATTCGAGCCCGTAACAGCGGATCCGCCGTTACGGGCAAATCGTTTTTACGTCAACCTTTATTGGTGGATCACTAACTCAATTTGTGTTTGGCCGCCCAGGCGACAACGTCTATCGGGCTCTCAAGGATCGTGACGCCTGCATCCTTCAATGCCGACTGTTTGCCTGCAACGGTTCCTGAAGCCCCGCGGACGATGGCGCCCGCATGACCCATTCTCTTTCCCTGCGGCGACTGCCGGCCTGCGATATAGGTCGCAACGGGTTTGGTCATTCTTCTTGCGATGAATCCGGCTGCCTTCTCTTCCTGTTCGCCGCCTACCTCTCCGACCACGATCACGGCGTCCGTTCCGTCATCTTCTTCAAAGAGTTCGAGAATATCCGCCAGGTTTCTCAGTACGACGGGATCTGCGCCCATACCGACGACAGTGCTCTGTCCGACGTTGCTTTCTGAAAGGATGCCGGCGAATTCATAGGAAAGCGTCCCGCTTCGAGAAATAATGCCGACCCGACCCGGGGCAAACATGGAGGCGGGCATAATGCCCATTTTCCCTTTGCCCGGAACGAGGATTCCCGGGGTTGTCGGACCAAGGGCAAAGACGCCCTTCTCAAGGGCATAGCTGCGCATCTTCATCACATCCCGTACAGGGATGTGCTCCGGAACGATGGCAATCAGCTTGACTCCGGCATCGATGGTTTCCATGAAGGCATCGAGGACAAAGGCGGCAGGGACGAAGAATACCGAGGCATTGGCCCCTGTTTCCTTCACGGCCTCTTGTACGCTGTTAAAGACGGGGAGCCCTTCGACCGTCGTCCCACCCTTGCCGGGCGTGACGCCGCCGACGACCTTCGTGCCGTATTCCAGCATCCAGTGTGCCTGCGCTTTTCCGATGCGTCCCGTAATGCCCTGCACAAGAACACGTGTTGAATCGTTTATCAGTATGCTCATTGCTAACCTCTTCCTACCAGTTCAAATAAGCGATCGATCGCTTTTTCAGTTGCCGCTTCCGTAACCACATGGACGCCGGCGGAGCGGAATATCTCCCATGTTTCCTCCTGGCGGTTTCCGAGAGCCTTGGCGACAATGGGTATCTTCACGTTATGTTCCTGTATGTAACGCACGACGCCTTTGGCGCCTTCGTGGATGGGGTTTATGCCGCCGTACACGTTGATGAATATGGCCCGGAGCCCCGGTTTCATCATGATGAGCTCCATGCAGCGGTAGAGAAGATCGGCGGTGATGCCGCCGCCTGTTTCAAGGAAATTGGCAGGCTTCATCTTTTCGCCGATGATGTCCATAGAGGCCATTCCCAGTCCGGCGCCCGAGGAAATAATCCCGATATCCCCGTCGAGGTCTACATAGGTGACCCCTATTTCTCTGCCCCTGCGCTCAAGGGGATTTTCGATCCGTTCGACACGGTCGGGCAGGGGAAAGCGAATCCTGGACAGGGCCGAATCGTCTACCTCCAGCACAGCGTCGACAGCGATCAATCCGCCGTTCGGCAGGACGACAAGGGGATTGATTTCACAAATCAGGGACTCGTAGCGCATCACGATATCGTACAACTGGCCGATGACATCCGTCCAGGAGGTTAGGAGCTGCTGGCTGACCCCGATTCTCGACAGCAGGGTGCGGGCCTGATAGGGGAAAAATTCCAGGGATGAATTGACATGGAACGAGGCAATCTTATCTGGCGAGGTCCTTGCCGTCTCTTCGATCAGCATGCCGCCTTCAGTGCTCACCACAATAACCGGTTTACCGGAGTATCCGTCTATTGTAATACCCACATAAAGTTCCCTGGCGATCTCCACCTTCTCGCAGACGAGAAGCTTGAGAACAGGCAGCCCCTTGACATCAGAAGCCAGGATGGTCTCGGCGACCTCCTTTAATTCATCCGGCGAGCTGGCCGTCTTGATGCCGCCTGCGAGACCACGGCCTCCGACAAGGACCTGTGCCTTCAGGATGACGGGGTATCCTATCTCGCCCGCCACATGAAGAGCTTCGTGCATGGTGGAAGCGACGCCGCGGCGGGGAACGGGGATGCCGTTCTGCTCAAAAATATCCAAAGCCTCGTATTCATGAAGTCTCATAACCGTTAACATCCTTTAAATAAATAGTCGAGGAGGAAGGGATGCTTCATCCACGGTGCGCCAACATAAAATTGATGCGTTGATATGTCAATGGAAATAACTGCATATTTAATCACATTTTCTGATTTATTTTTAAGGTTAAATAAAAATAAAAATTTGATTGCATAATTGATTTGATTAAGCTAAATAAGCCGCATGATGAAAGAAAAGAAACAAACACCCAAAAAACAAGCGGAAGACAGTGCCCAGATTGCTTATCAGGGCATCAGGCATATGCTTTACACCAAGGAACTCGTTCCGGGACAGCGGATTCTCTACAGAGACCTTGCGGAAAAGCTTAAACTAAGCCCCACACCTGTTATTCAAGCATTGAAGTGGCTGGAATTGCAAGGCTTTGTTGAACATGAACCGCACCGCGGTTATTCCATGGCGCCTTTCAGCCTTAAAGAGATAGAAGAACTCTACGAGATTCGGGAATTGATTGAACCTTCCCTGGTTCCTGCTGCGATTGAGAAGATAGATAAAAACGGTCTTTCCGAACTTAAAGAAGCGCTTGAGGCCCATCTTGCCGCGGAAAGGGAATCCTACCTGAAAGAAAGGCTGTTCAAGAACAGGGAATTCCATATGACCCTCGCGTATCTTTCCGGTAAAGCCACCCAGGTCCGCATCCTTCAGAACGTCTTTGATATGCTGTTTTTAAAATACGGAGGAAACTACTTCCCCATTTCATCGTTGTCGTCCACCGATCAGGCCCATCAGGAGATTTATGATGCCGTTGCGTTGCGCAGCCTGGAAAGGGCGCAATCCGTGCTCAAAAATCATCTGACCAACGTGAAAATACAGGTGATGACCAGTATCAAGAAGATCCTTGAAGAGCAGGAAAGATCGGAGTTTTAAAGAAATATCGATAGATTAAGGTTTTCCGAAAAAGGCAGGGTTAGCAATGGCCCTGCCTTTTTTTTCGGATAGAATCGAACATATCCATGAAATAAATCTGATATTTTTCACTTTTTCTTGACAGGGCTATCCAGGGCGGCTAAGAAAATAGATGAGATCTTTCCTGTAGAAAAGGATTCGGCCAGGACATGGCCGTATGAGGCGTTAAAACAGAGGAAACCTGCGGAGTTGACCAATGAGATCCTACGTTGTTTTTTCATTCATGGGGCCGGATCGTGCGGGCCTGGCAAGGCAGATCGCGGAATTTTTCACGGCACGGGGCATCAACATCGAACGATCCCGTGGCTGTGTCCTGGGGGGGGAGTTCGGCATGATCATCCTTACCTCAGGCAGCACCGACGATATCGAAAGACTGATCAAGGATCTGGACAGACTTCGAGAAAAGACGGATCTGGACATCCATGTCTGGAAGACCAAGGCGCCGTTCCATCGGGATGTTTCTCCGTCCATTCCCTACAAGCTCATCGCCACCTCGATCGATCGTCCGGGTATCCTTCATCAGATCTGCAAGATCCTCCATGGCCGAGGGATCAATATCGACGATATCGCAACCAATGTAGACAATAATCCTGTGACCGGCGCCAATGTCTTTCAAATGGTCTGCTATTTCTCCCTGTCGCCTGCTGTGAAAATTTTGGATTTGAAAAACGATCTCAACCGCATCGGAGATGAATCCAACATCGACATCCGTTTTGAAGCGGTGATTTGCAGGTAGTCTCATGGCCTATCAGAAGATTCAACAAGAGGCGCCGACACAAAAACCCATCGCGGACATTGCGGCGTCTATTGGTCTTGGGGAAGAAGATCTGGAAACCTATGGCCGATATAAGGCCAAGATCAGGCTGGAAGCCATCTCCCGTTTTTCAAGGCGCTCTGATGCCGCCCTGATTCTCGTTTCCGCCATGACTCCCACGCCGGCCGGCGAAGGAAAGACCACTGTTTCCATCGGGCTAGCGCAGGCCTTGGCCAAACTGGGGAAGTCCACCATTGCCGCGCTTCGTGAGCCCTCTCTGGGGCCCGTTTTCGGAATGAAGGGCGGTGCAACGGGAGGAGGACTTTCGCGGATTCATCCCGTGGATGATATAAACCTTCATTTCACCAATGATTTTCATGCAGTGGAGAGCGCCCACAATCTCCTGTCTTCTCTGGTGGACAATTCGGTCTTTCATGACAATCCCCTGAATCTTGATCCGCGCAAAATCACCTGGCGCCGTGTTCTCGACATGAATGACCGCTTTCTCCGGGATATCGTCATCGGCCTCGGCGGCTCCATCAATGGCGTTCCCAGGGAGACGGGATTCGATATCGTCCCCTCCAGCGAGATCATGGCGATTCTGTGTCTTTCAAGGTCCTATACGGAATTGAAAGAAAAAATCCGGAAGATCCTGGTAGGATTTACCCATGATAACCGGCCGGTAATGACCGCTGATCTGAAAGTTGAAGGCGCCGTCACGGCCCTGCTGAAATACGCCCTTCTCCCGAATCTGGTTCAGACCACGGAGAATGTTCCGGCCATCGTTCATGGCGGACCTTTTGCCAACATCGCCCAGGGGACGAACAGCATCATCGGCACCGATCTGGCGCTCCGCCTTGCCGATTATGTCGTTACCGAGGCGGGTTTCGGATTCGATCTGGGAGCGGAAAAGTATTTTGACATTGTTGCCCCTTACGGAGGATTGAATCCTCAAATCGTCGTGCTTGTGGCAACGGTTCGGGCCCTGAAATACCATGCAGGCATCGCCAGAGAGGACCTCGACCGATCCAACCCCCGGGCGGCGGTTCTCGGCATGGCGAATCTCAGGAAGCATTACCAGAATATCGACAAGTTTCACGTTCCCTGCATTATTGCTCTGAACCGTTTTTCTTCAGATTCGGATGAAGAAATTTCGGCTGTTATTCAAGCGGCTGAAGACCAGGGAATGAACATCGCTCCCTGCGACATCTTCCGCTTGGGCGGTGAAGGCGGCCTGGAGCTGGCAGAAAAAACGGTCGCAATTCTTACCGGATCGCCCGGGCATTATCGTCCGCTCTACAATTGGAATTCACCTGTTGAAGATAAAATCTTCACGGTGGCCAGCGAGATCTATGGCGCCGTTTCGATCGATTACCAGCCTATGGCCCGGCGGAATCTGGAGTTGATCAACAAATACGGCTTCGATAAACTTCCCGTATGTATTGCCAAAACACAGCAATCCCTCTCTGACAACCCCAACCTCCTGGGATTGCCCCGCGACTTTATCGTCACTGTCCGAGAGATCAAGATCGCATCCGGGGCCGGATTTCTTATCCCGATTACCGGTGAGATACTTCGCATGCCCGGATTGTCGAAGAACCCTGCCGCCTATCAGATTGACATCGACGACTCGGGAAACATTACCGGCGTAAGCAATCCTGGTGAAATCACGCCTCTCACCTGAAAGTCTCTCTTTTTAACTTTATCAAAAAAAACTTGAAAATATTTTTATTAAATGCTAGCTGAAATCAGCCCGCTTTTTTATTGAAATATTCAGGAATGTCTTTGTTTAACTCATACAGGCGGGGTAGGCCGGAGTTGAATAAGAACGTATTGTCGCAGATTTGAAAAGAAACCACCTATGGCTCTTGACATGGTCAGGAAGCTGAGGTGGTTTTTTCTTTTACTGCCTCAATATGATTAGTGAAATAAAAAAAGGAGGGTACAGCTTTGGCAGAAGGAAAAGTTAAGTGGTTCAATGACAAAAAGGGATTTGGTTTTATCGAGAATGATGAAGGAGGCGATATCTTCGTCCACTTCAGCGCGATTCAAGGTGCGGGCTGGAAAACGTTGTCCGAAAGCCAGCGGGTTCGCTTTGAGATCCAGCAGGGTCAGAAAGGACCCAGTGCGGTAAATGTGGAACTGCTGTAAATCGGCCAAGGTAAAAGCGTAAATAGTCATTATCAATCAAAAAAAGAACGAATTAAAAATTAGTGCTTGACAGGATATCTCTAAAGAGATAAAAGTACGTTTTAGCTTTTTCAAATCAGCAGGGCATTGCACAGCTCCCTTATTTGAAACTCGCATCACTCAAATAAGGGGGTTTTTGTTTTTATATGCCCCCAAAATTCATTAAAAAGAAAGAGATATCAGTAAGAAGGATTTAAAATGAAGAACGACATCCGGCAAGTAAGGAATATTGGAATCAGTGCCCATATTGATTCCGGAAAAACAACCCTGACCGAGAGGATTCTCTTTTACACGAAGCGCATTCATGCCATGCATGATGTAAAGGGAAAAGACGGGGTGGGAGCTACCATGGATTCCATGGAACTGGAAAGAGAACGGGGCATTACCATTTCTTCCGCGGCAACATTCTGCACCTGGAAAAATCATGAAATCAACATTATCGATACGCCCGGTCATGTGGATTTCACCATCGAGGTGGAACGTGCCCTCCGTGTTCTTGACGGAGCGATCCTTGTCCTCTGTGCCGTTGGCGGTGTCCAATCCCAGTCCATTACGGTGGATGCCCAGATGAAACGCTATAAAGTCCCCTGTGTAGCCTTCATCAACAAGTGTGACCGGAGTGGGGCCAATCCAACCCGTGTCGTGGAACAGTTAAGAACCCGTCTCGGACATTCCGCCATCCTAATGCAGCTGCCCATCGGTCTGGAAGCGGATTTCCAGGGTGTGGTCGATCTAATTTCATTGAAGGCTTATTACTTTGACGGAGCTGGAGGAGAAATTGTCCGGGAGGAAGCGGTTCCCGATGCACTCCTCGATGAGGCGACGGCCAGAAGGGAAGAATTGATTGACGCCGTTTCTCTTTTCTCCGATTCTCTGACGGAGGCCGTGCTGGAAGGAGCGGAAATACCGCCGGAAATGGTTCGGGATGCCGTGCGTCAAGGAACGCTGGAACGGAAAATTACCCCTGTTTTCGTGGGGTCGGCCTATAAGAACAAAGGGGTTCAGCTTCTCCTGGATGCCGTGACGCAGTATCTGTCCTGTCCAGCGGATGTCGAAAACACGGCCCTCGATCTGGCGAAGGAAGAGGCGCCGGTCCGGCTGACAAGCAATCCCGAAGATCCCGTGGTCGCTCTGGCCTTCAAGCTGGAAGACGGTCACTATGGTCAGTTGACTTACATCCGCGTCTATCAGGGAACGCTGACTCGCGGGGAAACGGTCCTTAACGCACGTGATGGGAAAAAACTTCGGATCGGTCGGTTGGTCCGTATGCATGCCGATCAGATGGAAGACATCGAGTCCATCCCTGCCGGTTATATCGGAGCCCTCTTCGGTCTGGAATGCCAGTCGGGTGACACCTTTGTCGCACCGGGGTTGAATGTGGCCATGACCTCCATGTTCGTTCCGGAACCGGTCATTTCTCTGGCCATTGTTCCCAAGGACAAAAAATCCATGGTGAACATGTCCAAGGCCCTGAATCGTTTCACCAAGGAAGATCCCACCTTTCGAACCCATCTGGATCCGGAGACCTCGGAAACGATTATTGAGGGAATGGGGGAACTCCATCTGGAGGTCTATGTGGAAAGAATCCGCCGCGAATACTCCGCAGAAGTCACCACGGGCAATCCAAGGGTTGCCTATCGGGAAACCATTACCCAGAAGGCGGCGTTCAATTACACCCATCGCAAGCAGACAGGAGGTTCCGGTCAATACGGCCGGGTGGCCGGGTATCTTGAACCTCTACCGGAAGAGGAGTTCCTATTCGAGAATAAAATAACCGGGGGGGCCATTCCAACGCAGTTCATTCCCGCCTGCGAAAAGGGATTCCGGATGAGCCTGGCCAAAGGTCCGAAAATGGAATTTCCCGTAACGGGCATTAAAGTGGTGATCGATGACGGCGCTTTCCATGCAGTGGATTCCTCCGAGATGGCCTTTCAGGCTGCGGCGCGAGGCGCTTTCCGCGAGGCCTATTCGCGGGCAAAGCCGATCATTCTTGAACCGATCATGAAGGTTGTTGTGGAAACCCCGACGGAGTACCAGGGGGCGGTCATGGGACTTTTAAACCAGCGCCGGGGAATGATCGTGGGCACCCAGGATGAGGGATTGGCCAGCGTCATCGAGGCCCAGACGCCTTTGGCCGAAATGTTCGGTTTTTCGACAATCATCCGTTCCGCGACGCAGGGAAAGGCTCAGTTTACCATGGAGTTTTCCGCTTACAAACAGGTGCCTCAAGGCATTGCAGAGAAGATAGCGGAAGAGGTGGCCAAACGTAAGAAAAGCGCAGCGTAGGGATAAGGTCAAACCGCATGATTATTGATCTGATAAAAAGAAAGGAACGTCTTTTGAGCGAAAGGATGATGCAAAGGGAATCAGAGCCCTGTCGGGAGCTTTGGGAGCAGGAAATTTCAAGTCGACTGGAGGCCGGCGCCTTTGGTGCGGTTCTGGCCAGGGCGGGAATGGGAAAGACCGCTTTTCTGGTGCAGATGGCCCTCAGTTCAATGCTGGGAGGAGTGGATGTCCTCCATGTCAGTCTCCATGAGCCTATCGCCAAGGTGACACTTTGGTACCGGGAGCTCTTTGAAAAGAAATTTTTCCATCAACCGCTTCAAGATTCTCGCATGCGTTGGGAAACGCTCCTTCCTCACCGGTTCATCATGACTTTCCGGGTGGACCGTTTCTCTATCCCCAACCTGGAGGAACGCCTCAACGATCTGATTGTCCAGGGGATCTTTTCCCCCAGGATCCTGCTCATTGACGGATGGCAGACCGACCGCATCGGTAAGAAAGAGATGCTGGAACTGAAAACCTTTGCCAAGACTCACAATTTGCAGGTCTGGCTGTCTGTTTCCGTTCATCGTCAGGATTCCGAAGCAGGCGGTCTCTTCCCCGTATTTTTGAAAGAATCAGAAGAAATGTTTGACATTCTCATGCAAATGGAAGATCGTGGGCAGGAAATTCTTCTTGACCCGCTGAAGGATATGACGGATAGCCTGAAATCCTGGAGAATGCAGATGGATCCGGTTTCTCTCCTCGTAACGGCAGAAAAGGCGCAGGATTCCGTCAAAAAGGTTGTCTAAGAGACGATCCTCTACTCCCATCTGTGGAGTACAATTTCCGGCAGGCGGGCCTATAATGTGCCGATTTTATTTCATGAGGTTGAAACTATGATCGAAGTCACGGAAAAGGCTGCCGAAAAAATCAAAGAGTTTTTACAGAGCCAGGCGGGACCCGGCAACCTCCGGATTCTTTTACAGGACAAAGGCAGTAAAAGGCCCTTCCTCCGCATGTATTTCGCTGAACCCGGAGAAAATGATACGATCATCACGGAACAGGGTATTACCTTTTCGATCGACCGGGAACTCCTGGAAATAGCCAAACCGATCCGAATCGACTATGCCGAAATCGACGAGAACCAAGTGGGGTTTCAAATCACCTCCCGTCTGCCGATGGTCGGCTTTAGAAGACGGTGAAAAGGGCTGCTCAAGCGAAAATACGAAATTTCAAAAAGGCAGGATCCGCGGATCCTGCCTTTTTGTTTTGGATAAACCCCGGCCCATCATGGGCGGGGCGGGACAGATGATCTCTCGTTTGTGACCGCTGTAAAAGCGCAGGGATACGTTAAGAAGGTTCTTTGAGGGAGTCCCGGATCCGTTCCGCAATCCGGCAAACCCGCTGCATGATCTCCTCTTCATCCAGGGTGAGGAGATCCCGGTCTTTCATGACCATTTTGCCGGAAATGAAAACCGTCTTCACATCGGAGCCGTTGACGGCATAGACCAGGTGTGAATAGGGATTGTACATGGGGGTCAGATGAGGGCGGTTCAGATCGACCAGGATGAGGTCCGCTTTTTTCCCCTCTTTCAGGACCCCGGTGATCTCTTCCATTCCCAGGACGCGGGCTCCCTGACGGGTAGCCATCGCCACGACGGTTTCCGCGGGCATCAAGGTCGGATCGAGATGACGCACCTTTTCGAGTTTTGCCGCCGTATCCATTTCCTGGAACATGTCCAGGCTGTTGTTGCTCGCACACCCATCCGTTCCAAGCCCAACGCAGACGCCTTCCCTGATCATCCGGGAAACGGGGGCAAAACCGGAAGCGAGCTTCATGTTGCTCTCCGGATTATAGACAACCTTGCACCCCTTTTCGCTGAAAAGTCGAATCTCCTCATCGTCAAGACAGACACAATGAAAGGCGATCAGCCGTTCGTTGAGTAAGCCGAGTTCATCCAGATAAGGCACGGCTTCCTGGCCGAGCTTTTCTCGAAGCTGCTCCTTCTCGGACCGGGTTTCCAGGAGATGAAGGGCCAGGGGAACCTGATATTCTTCCGCCAGCTTCCCGGCTTCAACAAGAAGTGGGCGGGAGCAGCTGTACAGGGAATGAGGCTCCACGGCAATGCGGATCAGCGGATCGCCGGACCAGGTGTCCAGGAGCTTCCTGGTATAGGCCAGGCCTTCTTTCGGTGTCTTGATATTGGGAGAGGGAAAATCAAAGAGCACCTCTCCCAGCAGGCAGCGCATCCCGGCCTTCAGGGCAGCCTTAGCCGTTTCCGCTTCAAAGATATACATGTTGCAGAATGTGGTCGTTCCCGATCTGATCATTTCCGCGCAGGCCAGGAGGCTCCCCCAGTAAGCCAGCTCCGGGTCCACGTTTCTCGCCTCCGCGGGAAAGATGTACTTGGTCAGCCACTCCATCAGGTGCATGTCGTCGGCAATTCCCCGGAAGCAGGTCATGGCCGCGTGGGTGTGGCTGTTGATCAATCCCGGCATGATCAGGGAGTTTGTCCCGTCAAGAATGTTTTGACTGGTAAACTTCTGCCGAAATTCATTCTCCCTTCCCACGGCGGCAATCGTGTCACCCTCGATCGCTAGGGCGCCATCCTCGATCAGAGTCATGGACTCGTCAAGGCAGAGGATTGTTCCCCCCAGAATCAGCGTATCGACCTTTTTCATTTTTACGATTTACTCCATTAAATTTGGGACCTATCGGGAGCAGGAAGGGTCAGAGGCAGAGCATGTGTCATTTGCGGCGGTTCCGAAAAGGTCCTCACTCTGAAAAAAATAAAAGTCATACAGATAGCGCGCCATCTGCGCCATGGCCAGTTCCTGCCGGGCAACGCTCTGGTTGGAAATTTTGATGAAAATCGTCAGGGCCACATGACCGGCTCCTTCGGGCAGGGTCAGGATCGCGACATCATTCACCATGCCCGGACCAATCGTACCGGTCTTGTTGGCAACCGTCATCCCGGGGGGCATCAGCCCCTTTATCCTGGAATTTCCAGTCTGGCAGCGCTCCATGATCTTCAAAAGCACGGAGGTGGTTTCCGGCTGAAGGACCGTTCCATCGTAGATCATGGCCAGCAGGCTCGTCATGGCATCGGGCGTCGCCGTATCGCGGAGATCGGAATAGAAGCGGTTCTGCGCCTTTTCGAGGGTGTCTGCCGGGACGGTGTCACGCAGGCGGTTATACTTGTCCAGACAAAAGGACTCCGGTGTGGGAAGCTTCGAAATGCCGCGCCAGTCCGCCAGCATGTTCAGTGTCGAGCGGCTGACGGTAATATCCTCTATGCCCAGATCTTTCATGGCTCTGGTCACGGCTTCCGGTCCGCCGGCAAGCTTCAGGATGGCGTCGCTGGCCGAATTGTCGCTCACCAGGAGCATCAACTCAAGCAGTTCCCGAACCGAATAGGTCGCCTCCTTCTTTTTGAAGGTTTTGATGAGCTTGCCACTGCCGGGATGGATGTCGTGGCTGGTAAGGGTGACGATTGAATTCAGGCGGATCTCTCCTCGGTCCACCCGGCGGAGCAGTTGAACGGCGATGGGGATTTTGTAAGCGCTGGCCATGGGAAATCGCTCCCCCCCATGAAAGGAAAAGAGTTGCCCCGATTCAATATGAAGGGCGCTGACGCCGACGGTTCCTCCTGCCATGACAGCGAGGCGTTTTATTTCTCCTTCCAGCCTGAGCAGCGCTCTGTCCGGTTTGGGGCTGGGGCTCGGTGCAGGGGCGGCGGCCGGTTTGGACGCCTCTTTTACCGGAGGTTCTACAACGGCTGTCTTTTGCAGTTCTGATGCCTCTCTCCTAGGCGCTTCTCTTATCTGTGTCTGCACCTGCTTCGGCTTCAACGGCACGGATTGAATAACCGCAGGAGAAGAGTTCGCAGGAGGCTTGCCTGCGCTTGTTGCGACAGAGCAGGACAAGACGCAGGGGAATAACGGAATCAGGCAGAAAAAAAAATTCAACAATTTTCTTCGGATCATTTTACTCGTCCCATCAAGATCGGATTGGATATTCTCGGATTAAAATCGGTCCAGGATCGCAGGCGGACCAACTTTTATTGAACTACACATAAGGAAGGAAAGTTACAAGCAAGAAATGTTTCTTCTCTGGAAAAAATGCCAATTTCCCCCTGGATACGACGGGGTCGAATTATGAGGGTACAGAAATGCGGAAGTCGAGACGGATCAAAAATGGTGATTCTGGTTAAACTGCGTACAGATCTCCGATGATCCCGGCTGGTAATCCCGGCACACAGAAGGTCTTGTCGCATAGATGGAACAGGCATAGTGCGTGCCTTCCCAGGTCAGAAAGGAACACCCGTGAAGGTAATGTCCATCCAGTGACGAAACCAGGTGATCCCCCACCCACATGGCATGCTCATGCTCGATGATGTGGAGGATGTCATCCCGACCCTCCCTTTTCCATCGTTCGAGATCCTCGTCCGTCACATAGCAGTTCACGTTGGCCAGGCAGCAGGTGCCGCACTGTTGGCAGGCAATTTGGACTGTCGATTCCATAGTTCTCTCCTTAGACCGATTTTTCCCGGAGAGGGGATAACCATGAAGAATCGCTTTCCGAAACACGATGACGTTGCTTTTTGAGAACACCAGGGCATCACGGATGGTTAACTTCCCATCCGAGGAGTTATTATAATCAGGAACAGACAGAGCGCCTCCCAACATCTCTGCATTTGCGAATGTTGTTGCACAAGTTTCCTTCAGCGTCAAGACTTATCAAGGATATTTTATGGGGGGAAATATTTGCCTCATGAAAAAAGGTCATGACTTGATGCCGGCATTGACAAGGATTTTAAAAACATTGATACTGTAAACCGGATTGGATCTGTATGACGGAACCCATAGGCTTGGAAAGGCGCCAGACGAGGCGGGATGGGCTCGATGGAGGAGTGTAGACAATCTGATTGATGGATTCGTTTTTTGGGTAGAGAACTTTACATGAGTGGAAGTTACGAGAGAAAGGATTTAAAGGCTTCCCGAACCTTTCAGGTGACGGGGCTGGACTGTGTGGATTGCGCCGCGAAACTGGAAAAGGCGGTCAAGAGAGTTCCCGGAGTTGCTTCCGCCACGGTCTCTTTTCCCCTGGGCAGGCTCAGTGTTGATTTTGAGACGGTTGACGTCGGGGATGAGCCGGTCATCAATAAGGTGAGGGCGCTGGGCTACGACGCAACGGTGGAGAAGAAAGGCGGCAGCGAAGAAAGAGAGACGACCTTTCGCATTTCGGGGCTGGACTGTGCAGATTGCGCCGCGAAACTGGAAAAGCGGGTCGGCAAAATTCCCGGGGTGGAAGAGGCAAAGGTGAATTTTGCCGCTTCAAAAATGTTCGTTTCTCACCAGGGGCCTGTGTCCGAAATCCTGACCGTCATTGAGAAGATGGGGTATTCCGGCGCCATTGACGAGCCCGCGAGGCGAAAGGAGGTTGTCCCCTTCTGGAAGACCAACCCCTATGCCCTGCCGACGGCGATTTCCTTTGTCATGCTGGCCCTGGGGGTTATTTCGGCAAGAATGGCTGTGCCCGCCGGAGTTTCCACGGCTTTTTTCATTGCCGGGATTGTCCTGGGCGGATTTCTCCAGGCCAGAACAGGCCTGGCGGTGCTCATCAATGCCCGGGAACTGGATATGAACATCCTGATGACCATCGCCGTGGTCGGGGCGGCGGCGATCCAGCAGTTTGAGGAAGCGGCGACGGTGGTCTTCCTCTTTTCCCTGGGGAACGCCCTGCAGGGGTATACCCTGGACAAGACCCGGAATTCCATCCGTTCCCTGATGGACCTTTCGCCTGCTGAGGCCCTGGTGAGACGAAACGGGGTGGAAACCACCCTTCCTGTGGAAGAGATCCGGATCGGCGATTTGATCATCGTCCGGCCGGGAGAGCGGATCGCCATGGACGGGAGGGTAGCGGCGGGCTTTTCCTCCGTCAACCAGGCCTCCATCACCGGTGAATCCCTCCCCGTGGAAAAAAACGTCGGCGATGAGGTCTTTGCCGGAACAATTAATGAGCGCGGTTCTCTGGAAGTGGAGGTCTCCCGGTCGGCGAGGGACAATACCCTCTCGCGGATCATAGAGATGGTCGAAGAAGCCCAGGGGCAGCGTGCCCCTTCCCAGCAGTTTGTCGACCGGTTTGCACGATACTATACCCCCGCCGTCATTGCCTGCGCCCTTCTTGTGGCGACCCTGCCCACCCTGGTCTTCGGGCAGCCCTTTTCCAAGTGGTTCTATGAGGCCATGGCCATGCTGCTCGTTGCCTGCCCCTGCGCCTTGGTGATTTCAACACCCGTTTCCATCGTCTCCGCCATCGGCAGTGCGGCAAGAAGGGGCGTGTTGATCAAGGGCGGTGCCTATCTAGAGGAGGCAGGCGCCCTGTCGGTCATCGCCTTTGACAAGACCGGAACCCTGACAATGGGAAAACCGCAGGTGACCGATGTCCTTCCTGCGGGCGACCTTTCGAAGGAGGAAGTCCTGTCGATCGCGGCAGCCATCGAATCCCGTTCTGAGCATCCTCTGGGAGAGGCGATCCTTCGGAAGGCCCTGGAAATGGGCCTCTCCATTCCCCATATTGCTGATTTTGAATCCATGCCGGGGAAAGGCGCCCTGGGTAAGATTGGCAGAGAACTCTATTCTATCGGCAATGCCCGGTTTTTTCAGGAGAGGGGATGGAATCTCGGGAAAGTGGAAGAGGCGATTGCCGTCCTTCAGAATGAAGGCAAGACTGTCATGATCCTGGGCGGGACGGAGAAAATCCTCGGTCTAATCGCTGTGGCGGACGTTTTGCGGGAAAACAGCCGCCAGGCGCTGGAAGACCTCCGGCGGATTGGGATCGAAAAAACGATCATGCTGACGGGAGACAATGATCTTACGGCTCAGGCAATTTCCGCCCAGGCGGGAGTGGACGAATTCCGGGCCAATCTGCTACCGGAAGATAAGATGCAGGTCATGAAAGACCTTCTGGCCCAATATCACAAAGTGGCCATGGTTGGGGATGGAGTAAACGATGCGCCGGCCATGGCCGTCTCCACGGTGGGAATCGCCATGGGAACAGCCGGGACGGATGCGGCCCTGGAAACGGCGGACATCGCCCTGATGGCCGATGACCTGACAAAACTCTCCTATGCCGTGGATTTGAGCCGCCGGACCCTCCGCATCATTAAACAGAATATTTTTGCAGCCTTGGTCATCAAGGGATTGATCCTCCTTCTAGTCATTCCCGGATGGCTGACACTCTGGCTGGCGGTAGTGGGCGACATGGGCAGTTCCCTCCTGGTGACCTTGAACGGCATGAGACTGCTTTGGGGCGGACGCCGGGGATGAAAAATCCGGGAATGTTCTGCATAATAATTTTATCTTAAAGAGAAGGAGGCACAAATGGAAACGCTTAAAGTCTTGGGAGTCGACTGTAACAATTGTGCGGCAAATGTTCAAAAGGCCTTGCAGGGAGTTGTGGGCATAGAAAAGCTTGAGATCAATCTTCCCGAAAAAACGGCGCTCGTTTCTTTCGATCCCGCGAAGGTCACCAAAAAGGATCTTACGGACAAGGTTGAAGACGTAGGATTCGACGTGGAATAAGCAATTCCATCCGCGCTCACGTGATCAGTGGATCGGCCATTCCCGGATGGCTGCGAAGGGTGTATTTTCCTTTTTCCTGAACGCTTTAGGCCTTTGCCTTGTCTTTTCTGGAATCGATGTCGCCGGGATAGACCATGGCATCCTGACCCCGTTCGCGGGTCCGGACACGGATCGCCTCATCGACGGGATAGACAAAGATCAAGCCGTCCCCCGGTTCGCCCGTATGCGCCGAATCGAGGATGGCTTCAATTGCCGCCTCCAGATTATGATCACTTAAAACGATGTTGATCTGGATCTTGGGAAGCATATTGATCTGATAAGTCCCGGCGCGGCCGACCAGTTTGATTCCGCCCTGGCGGCCATGTCCCCGGACTTCAAACATGTTCAATCCCACGATGCCGATTTCATACAGGGCCTCCTTGACATCATTCACTTTATCTTCACGGATAATCGCTTCGATTTTTTTCAGCATGGTAAACTCTCCAAATTCAATAAAAACGTTATGGCGTCTCTTTTTCGATCCGGGATTGGAAGGGCGAATCAAGCCCTATGAATAGGACCGTTCCCCGTGGGAACTGATATCCAGACCGACTTCCTCCGCCATGGGGGATACCCGCAGGCCGATGCTTCCATTCAGGATTTTCGCCAGCAGGTAGGTCATTCCGAAGGAAAAGACGATGGTCACAACAATGGCCAGAAGCTGAACGCCGATCTGTTCGGGATTTCCGAAAAAAAGGCCGTTCCTGCCATCGCCGTTCACGGCAATGGTGGCGAAGAGCCCCGTGGCGACCATGCCCCAGGTGCTGGCCATACCGTGACAGGCCCAGACATCCAGGGACTCATCCAGTTTGCGCCGTTCCCGGAAACGCATGGCATAATAAGACAGCGGTGCGGCCACAGCCCCTACGCATATGGATGCCAGGGGCGTGATATAACCCGAAGCCGGGGTGACCGCCGCAAGGCCGACGACCATCCCCGTTACGATTCCCAGAGTGCTTGGCCGTCCATCCAGCCAGGAAAGAAGCATCCAGACGAGGCCGGCGGTTGCGGCCGAGGTATTGGTTGTCAGCAGGGCATTGACCGCCACGCCATTGGCAGCCAGGGCGCTGCCGGCGTTGAAACCGAACCAGCCCACCCACAACAGGCCGGCCCCCAAAACCGTCAAGGGGATGTTGTTTGGTTCCATGGTGCCGTTGCCGTAGCCCTTGCGGGGTCCGATGACGATGGCAAAGGCCAGAGCCGAGAAACCCGCGGCAATATGAACCACCGTCCCCCCGGCAAAGTCCAGCACGCCCAACGCCCTCAACCAGCCGCCCTGACCCCAGACCCAGTGACAGAGGGGATCATACACGAGAGTGGCCCACAGCAGACTGAAGAGAAGAAAACTTTTGAACTTGATTCTTTCCACGAAGGCGCCGGTAATCAATGCCGGGGTAATCACGGCAAACATCATCTGAAAGGCGGCAAAGAGTCCATGGGGGATGGTCTTAGAGTAGTCGCCGTTCGGTAGGGCGTCTACCCCCTGAAATCCCACAAAATTCAACCCTCCGATTAAACCGCTGATATCCGGACCAAAGGCAAGGGAATACCCGAAAACAACCCATTGCAACCCGATCAGGGAAAGGAAGATGTAACTGAGAGTCAGTGTAGACAGAACATTTTTCCTGCGGACCATCCCTCCGTAAAAAAACCCAAGGGCCGGCGTCATCAGCAGCACCAGGGAACAACAAACGAGCATCCAGGCCGTGTCGCCCGCATTGATCGTATTGACCATATCAGACCTCCCGAATAGTATAAATGCGCTCTGATAAGGGCAATTATCCTGCCATGGGAATTATATATAGATATCAATGAGATAAGTGTTCTATGTCTTAAAGTGAATTTACAGAAATGTACACATTGTACGATAATGAAACATAATTGTCTGATTATGTTGACGGTGTTCCGCAAGGACAATTCTCCCTGACCCAGGGATGCTTTTTGTCATTGCATCTTGCCGCAGTTATTCCTATGGTATTTGAAATTTGTGCGAACAACCCGGGGAAGATTATCCCACGCCATGAAGAATACGGATAAAACCCGGATATTCCCAGCCGGGGATCAGGAGGTAAGGAAGAAATGAAGAAAATTGCCGGTTTGATTCTATTGGTGTTGATTGCCGTCGGTCTTTATGCCGCTGTCGGCCCATACATTGCGATGTATTCGATAAAAACCGGGGTTGAGAATTCAGATCCCGAGAAGATCTCACAATACGTCGATTTTCCCGCGTTGCGCGCCAACCTCAAGGGACAGCTCCATTCCCGTATTCTGAGCGGCAAAGCACTGGACTCAGAAGACAACCCCGTTGCTCGAGCCGCAAAAAGACTGGTGTCCAAAATGGCTGATGGCATGGTGGACGCTCTGGTAACACCCGCCGGTTTGACTAAGCTCGTCGAAGGGGAACGGCGGAAACAAGACCCGAACCCGGATTCGTCGTCCTCATCAGGCAAAGGGAAAAGCAGATTTTTGCAGAACGCCTCTTTTCAGTACGATAGTCTGAGCGAGTTCTCCGTAAGGACAAAAGACGACAAAAACCGGGAAATCCGGTTTATCCTGACGCGGAATGGTTTGTCATGGAAACTCAGCAATATCATCCTACCTGTGAGCGAATGAGGGATACATGAAAATTGCCGGCGAGCCCCTGTCCGTTCTCCGCAATCGCCCTGATTTTAAAAAGCGCTTTACCTCAGGCTGAGATCCGTTTTGTTTCAAGGGATGGGACGATTTAAGCGATGGCGTTCCGTCTTCGGCGCCAGATGGCCAGCCAGGCAGCCAGGGGGCTTAAGGGGATATGGACCAGATAGGTGAAGGGAAGGGCGGCAATCAGACTCAAGGCCAGCACTGCATGATAATAGGCGATATTCGGCATCCATCCCATCCGGCCGATAAATTCCGCAAGAATAATGGAAAAAATCGTGAGGCGCACAAAGAGACGTTGTCCGGAAAACTGGCCTCTAAGCTGCTTATCGATCATCGCATCATCGAGACGATGGCGGATTGAGCCGACCTGCCGTCGCAGCACCGTATACAGCAGACAGCCGTTTCCAATCATGGCCAGGGGGAGATCGAACCACGCAATGGACTGGAAGAAGGCCGCCCATGATCCGAAAAGAAACTGACTGGGAAACTTCTCGGCATTGCCGAAGATGAAAGCAAGGAGATTGGAGATCGCCAGATTGGTTCCCCCGGGAATAGGACGATGAAAATCCGGGATCGCGACTCCGCCGGCGATTTTGGACAACAGAATTCCTGTTGCAATGACATAGCCGGTGACCGTTAAGAGGATGGCCAGGTGATACATGGTACAGCCAAGAGTCCAGATACGGTTGGCTTTATAATGAAAATGCAGGGCAGGTCCGAGCAGCAGTCTTTTTGTGATCGTCCCGAACGATGGCGGTGATGGGGCGTCGACTAGTTCAATCGCCGCCCGGGTGTGCCGGGGCAGGCCTACCATGATCAAGCGCACGAATCGATCCAGAAGCCCGAACCCGCATAATCCCATGGCAGTATAGAAGTAGCATGTGAGGAGCAGCTCGACATTCATGACTACACAGCAATCAAAAGGGTTTCGTATTGGCTGAACATTTCCCGCGAAAGCTCCAGGACTTCGTAAGCATCGGGATGGATATCGAACCCCGGCTGAAGCTTGAGAAAAAGATACGTCTTGAAGTCGGAATAGGCTTTCATGTCAGGATGGTCCTTGAAATAACGGGATGTTACCGGATCGTTGGCCAGCCACATAAACAGTGCCGACATATCCGAGCTTGCGGAAATCTTCTCGAACAAACCGGCCATGCTGTGATTAAAGATAAATTCGGACGTTCGCTGCCGAAAGACGGCGGGCATCTGAGTCCGATACGATTGGCCGGAGCGCTCAAGGGCTCGTTGCATCGCTTCATGAACCAGCTCGTAGGTCATAAAAGACATCCGCTGATCCGGCTTTGACAGCTTGTAGGTCTGGCAGATGTCTTCCAGCGTCAGCATGCATACGGCGCAAGGGGTTACCACTTTTTCGGCAGTGGTGGCCGAAATCTGGTTTGCCTTGATCTGGGAGATCTCCCGCCGCAGCTGCGAATTTTCAGGTAAACGGAGCGGGCCTGTTCCGCCGTTGCAGCAATAATTGTATTCCCCTTTGGGGGACATCTCGATGATGTCCGCGGCCACCCGATTCAGCAGTTCCCGTTCGAGCTGACTCATACCCGAAAGTCGAACGACCTTGCAGGGATCATGGAATGTAACGGGACCCGGCACTTTCTCAACCGGCAAAGCGCCCGATTGAATCAACTCCAGCATCAGGGAATCGAGGCTCTGTACGGGAAACTTGAAGGGACGTCCCAGAATGGTTTCCGCCTCGACATAGAATGTCCGGACATCACAGCCGCATTCGGAAACCAGGACCCGGCGCACCGAGAGCCGCTGCGCTTCCTGCTCGACCTCTTCCAGCATCTCCCTGGAAAGATTACGGTCCACCACGAGATGCTCCGCATCCGTACCCGTATCCGTCAGTCTTGAGGAGAAGGTATAGCTTACCCCCGCGGCATTGAGAATCTGGGGAATTTTGATGGCAAAATCAGGAAATTTTGTATTTTCCACAGCCGAGGGAGCAAAGAGATAATCAACATCGGGCGTGTCGATGGGAACCAGGGTCTTTTCGTGTGACAGAAAGAGACCATACCTGAGCATGATTTTCTCTTTGGGGATGGAAAAAGAATGGCGGACACGGCGGCTGCCTTCAACCACTTCGTTTAAAACCGGATTTTCCTTGATCAGTCCCGAATCGCAAAAGGCGGTGCGTGCCAGACGCACGACACTTCGATTGGAGAGCCCAAGAGGGCAGGATAGCGTACAGCGTCCACAGGACGTGCACTTCCAGAAATAGGGCATGTATTGGCGCAGGGTCTCTTCGGTCAGGGGAGAGCGCAGTCCCAGGGATGTGGCCATTCGCCCAATGGGGTGAATGTGGGAATAATAAACCTTGCGAATGAAGTCTTTCTTATATTTTGGGTGGAGGGTGGCGTCACCGGTAGCCAGATACCAGGCGCAGCCGCTGCCGCAGTTGTGGCAGTCAAGACAGGCATCCATCGCCAGCAGTTCTTCGGCGCCGATGTGCTTTTTCAAAGAGTCAAGAAATAATTCAACCGGTTTGGAATTCCCCATTATTCTCTCCCTTTAGACCGCTTGTCCCGGAACGTAAAATATTGCGAGTTGGTTGTTTTGTCCGTTGCGAAGAGCAATCCGATTGCTCAAGAGAAAATTTCGCTCACCCACAATCTGCCGACTAAGAAGCTATTGACATTCTAAAAGACAAATGCCGTACCATCCGAAGTCAAGAAATTGCCGCCATTGGTTAAAAAGGCTGGTTTTCTTCGGGGGGGAACAGGTTAAGGCGTTTAAGGAAGCCGTAAGTGTCTGGCTGAACTCCGTTTCCTTCTTATCTCTATAATTCCTAATATTTCAAGTAATAATTTCTGTAAAGTAAGGTTTTTCTGCAATTTTTATTTCAGCCAGAATACTACGGGAAAACACTTATAAGAAAATATAACCCGAATTACGTTTGTTTTATTGCCTGGAAAAATCTAATTAGATGGAAAGAAGGGCATGCAAAATAACGGCCTGGACATCCGGCATAACCCCGACAAGAAAATGAGCTATTGACAGTTCAACGTAAATCCGCTACGTTACATAGCAATTGAAATAAGCTGAAAAAGCTGTTTGTCTTAATTTCCGGAAAAGAAGGGGAATGTGGATTTCCGGATTAAAAAATTCATTCATTTTAAGGAGGAATGACCGATGAAAATTCAGGAAATAAGAAAGATAGCCAAACATTGGGGAATCGACACAAGAATCGGACGTTCCAAGCAGGATCTGATCTGGGATATCCAAGTCAGGGAAGGAAACAGCCCCTGCTTTCACACCAGAGAGGAATGCGAAAACAATTGTCTCTGGAAAGGTGACTGCATCAAGGTGCGCCATTGAAAACCCTTTGAAAATCGTCGGCGAGAGTTATGGGGGCAGGAAGATTCTGCCCCCCTTTTCACAGCCTTTCAGGAAAAGCGGTAACCTCTTTACACAAATGAATAGAAGTCCTGTCAAGTTCTCCGACGTCCAGACGGCAGAGCCGCGGTGGGGACGTTTCTTCGGGATGCCCATCCGCCGCGCGGCTCCCTTTCCTGTTTTTTTCCTCCGGCGCAAACTCTTTGGCCAGAAAATTCCCCTTCTGGCGAGTTTCAAATTGACTTACCGCTGTAATCTTTCCTGTCTTGCCTGTCCCTTTCATCGCCGGGCCGAAGAAGAGCGCGCCCACATGAGCTGGTCCATGGCCAGGGCTTCCCTGGATGCCCTGAAGCACGCCGGCGCCCTGATTGTCGTTTTTGAAGGCGGGGAGCCGTTTCTGTGGCGGGATGGACGCCACGATCTCCGTGACTTGATCGATTACGCCAGGCGGCTCTTCCCCCGCGTTGCCGTAACCACCAACGGGACCTTTCCTTTGGATGTTCCGGCAGATGTCCTCTGGGTCAGTCTGGACGGCTTGAGGGAAGTCCACAACCGGCTTCGCTCCGGTTCTTTCGACAAAGTCTGGGCTAATCTGCGTGCATCGCGGCATCGACGCCTTTTTGTCCACTTCACGATCAACCGCGAGAATCGGCGGGATATCCGGCCGCTCCTGAATCAACTTCCAGAAATACCGGCATTCCGTGGCATGACGGTTCAGCTCTTTTACCCCTATGGGCAGGGAGAGGCGCCTCTGGCCTTGTCCGAAAGGGAACGAAAGGAGGTCCTGGAGGAGGTTATCGAAATGAAGAAGCAGGGTCTTCCAATCCTCAACTCCACTGGACGTCTGAGGGCCATGATACAAAACGACTGGCGCTGCCATGACGACATCCTCATCAATGTCGATCCCGACGGCGCCATTACCCGGGGCTGCTATGTCAAGAGCCGGGGCCGGATCAACTGTCAGGAGTGCGGTTTTTCCCCTGTCTCGGAGGCATCAGGCGCCCTGGACCTTCTGCTCGGATCCTTGAAGGCAGGCTGGTCGATCTTTGTGAAGTGAGAATGCCGCAGGAGGGCAAAGGCATGGCAGAAAAATTCGACTTCGAAAAACCGGAAAGCAGCCGTGCGGAAAGTCATCTGCAGATGGTCCGCTACGTTCCGGAAGAAGAGTTGTTTGAACGCATTCCCCTGTGCCGGTTTCTCAGCGATCTGTCCGCTTTCTTTGAAAATGAGGATGCTGCCGGGGAATCTGAGGAAGGTGGGGAGAAATGAGGGAAGTCCGAAAAGAGCGTCGAAATCCATGCCCGGATTGAATCTCTTTGTAAGCAACCGCATGGAAATCCTTGCGGAGAAACTGGCTGATGTTCTGGAGAACCCCCTTGCCTCGCCGCTTGCAGAGGAGCTCATCGTCGTGCAGAGCAGGGGAATGGAACGGTGGATCTCCATGCAACTGGCCGCTTTCCATGGGATCTGCGCCAATGTCCGCTTTCCCTTTCCTCGGAACTGTATTGCAGAACTGTTTCAAAGCGTTCTGCCGGAGGAGCAGGCAACGTCCTATTTTGATCCGGAGGCGGCCGCCTGGCGGATCTTTTCTCTGCTGCCTTCCTGTTCGCCCCATCCGGGCTTTAAACCCCTGGGTGCCTACCTGAGCGACGATCCTCAAGGGTTGAAGCGTTATCAACTGTCACGGAAGATCGCCCAACTCTACGATTCGTACCTGATTTTCCGTCCGGAGATGGTCCTGGACTGGGAGGGGGGAATTTCCAGGGAAGAGGAGGAATTCTGGCAGGCTGAACTGTGGCGAAGATTCAACGGAAAGAACAGGATTCTCCATTCCGCGGCGCTCCGTTCGGCCTTTTATAAGGCCCTTCGAAAAAAGAACCCGGATTTCTCCCATTTGCCGGAACGCCTCTCCCTCTTCGGCATTTCCTATCTTCCGCCCTTTTATCTGGAGATATTCCTGGCCGTCTCGTCTTTCCTGGAGGTCAACCTCTTTCTTTTGAATCCTTCCCGGGAGTTCTGGTTCGACATCCGTTCTTCCCGGGAGATCAGCCGGGAGATGAAGCGGGGGGAAAACACTGCCGACCGGGGCGTCGGCGAGGCCGAATCAACCGATCATCCCCTGTATCTGGAAGAAGGGAACAGCCTGCTGGCCTCCCTGGGCACGCTGGGGCGGGAGTTCTGGTCCTTCCTGAGCGAGTCTTCTGGCCGGGAGGAGGAACTCTATGCCGAACCGGGAGAGGATTCGCTCCTCGCTGCGATCCAGTCCGACATCCTGAATCTGCGGGAGCGGGGAGGGGAGGGCGAACCTGCCGTCCGTACCGAAATAAAAGCTGCGGATGCCTCTCTTTCTTTTCATGCCTGCCATAGTCCTATGCGTGAGGTGGAAGTGCTTTTCGATTCGCTGCTGGCCCTTCTGGAAGCCGATCCCTCCCTGATGCCTTCCGACATTGGCGTCATGGCCCCGGACATCGAGCCCTATGCCCCCTTTATTTCGGCCGTTTTCGATTCGGAGGCAGGAAGCATCCCTTATTCTATCGCCGACCGCGCTCCACTTGTGGGAAGTCCGATTCTCCAGGGTTTTCTGGCGATTCTGGATCTTCCCCAGGGACGCTTTACTGCCGGCGAGGTGCTTTCTCTTCTCGAAAATAATGCTGTTCGAAGAAAGTTCGGGATGACCGAAAAGGATTTTGAACGTATTTCCTCCTGGGTGACCGAGTGCGGTATCCGCTGGGGAATTGACGGACGGAGCCGCTCGCAGGAGGGGCTGCCGGAAATTTCGGATAATTCATGGCGTTGGGGGCTGGAGCGCCTCCTGCTCGGATATGCCCTGCCTGCGAGCGAGAAGGAACTCTTTGCCGGTGTTCTGCCCTGTGAACCCGGTGAAGGGAGTGAAGTCCAGCTTCTCGGTATTCTGGCGACCTTTGCAGACCGGCTTTTTGCGACTTCGGACAGTCTGACTTCGGACAGGTCGCTTGCGGAATGGGGCGGGCTTTTCGTTGAGATCGTGGATCGGTTTTTTTCCGTGGATGAGAATTTTGAGCCCGATGTTTCCGCTCTTCGCCAAATTTGCCAGGATCTGAAGATTCTTGACGGAAGAACGGGCTTTATCGACAGAATCAGTCTTGCCGTGGTGCGTTCCTTTCTCGATGAACGGCTGCGAGGGTCAGGAGTGGATTCAGGATTTCTCAGTCAGGGAATCACCTTCTGCTCCCTTCTTCCCATGAGAAGCATCCCTTTCAAGGTCCTCTGTCTTTTGGGGATGAACAACGGAGACTATCCGAGAAGGCCCCAGACTCCCGGGTTCGATTTGATGGCCCGGCATCCCCGGCGGGGCGACCGCTCCCGGAGAAATGACGATCGGTATCTCTTTCTCGAAGCCCTGCTTTCCGCCCGGGAAACGCTCTATATCAGCTATATCGGACAGAGCCTCGAGGACAACAGCAGAATCCCGCCCTCTCCGGTGGTCAGTGAACTTCTGGACTATATCCGGCAGGGATTTGTTGCTCAGGAAGGTGACCCTGATCCTGCCGGAACTCTTGTGACCTTTCATCCCCTTCAGGCCTTCGATCCTGCCTGTTTCACAGGGGGATCCCCCCGCTTGTTCAGCTTTTCCGAAGAGAATTGCCGAGCAGCAACGGCTCTGCGAAACCGAACCCTGGAAGGTCCGGTCAGGGAAAGGGAATCCGATCGACTTCCGGAAGACCCGGAAAGGGGAGGACAGGCGTCCCTCCGGGATCTGATCGCCTTCTTCCGCCATCCCTCCAGGTTTTTTCTGGAACGGCGAGTGGGGGTAATTCTGGTGGAAACAGGCGCAGAGGAGGATGAAAACGAGCCCTTTGCTCTGAAAGGCCTTGACCGCTACGACGTTGAACAGCGGTTTATGGAGCATGAAATCGAGACCGGGGATCTCGAAGAATTGTATCCCGCCCTGACTGCTTCAGGCCGTCTTCCTCACGGACGGATCGGACAGTGCAGCCTTCATGGCATCAGCCGCAACATACGGACCTTTGTCCGCCATTATTCCGATGTCCTGCGCGAAAAACCCATCCCGTCTCCCGATCTGAATCTTGAAGTGGCCGGTGTCCGAATTTCCGGGCAGTTCGAGGGGCTTCATCCGAGAGGCTTGGTTCACTACCGGTATTCGAGAATAAAGGCAAAGGATCGCCTGAAGCTGTGGATCATGCATCTCCTGCTGCAGGCCGCCTCCGGCTCCGACGGGTCGTGGCCGGAGAGCCTGCTCCTGGGAAAGGACGAATATGGCAAGGACGGCTCATGGACTTTGGTCCCCGTCGAGGATGCCCATGCTCGACTGGAAGCACTACTGAACATCTATCGGGAAGGTCTCTGCCGGCCTCTGCCCTTCTTTCCGGAAGCCTCCTGGGCCTACGCGGCCAGAAAAACCCGAAACGGCGGCACTTGGGTGAGAGTAGAAGATGCAGCTTTTGAAGCCGCCCGAACGGTCTGGGCGGGCAACGATTTTCTGCCGGGAGAAGGGACCGATGGCTATAACCGTCTCCTTTATCGAGATTCTGATCCTCTAAACCGGGAATTTCAGGATTTGTCCATTGCCGTTTTCGAGCCGCTGCTCAATGCACAGCGAAAGAACAAGTAAGGATTGATCAAACGTTTTGAAACCCTTTGACCTTCTCAATGCCCCCCTTTCGGGGCGAAATCTTATTGAAGCCAATGCAGGCACGGGAAAGACCTATGCCATCAGCGGGCTTTTTCTGCGCCTTGTTGTGGAACGCGCCCTTCCGGTCAGCGAAATTCTCGTCCTCACCTATACCGTGGCTGCGACGGATGAACTGAAAGATCGGATACGGAAGATCCTCCGCAAGGCCCTCGATGCGCTGCGGCAAGGTGGGGCCGATGACCCCTTTCTTTCTTACTGGCGGGAGCGTTTAATTGCGGAAGGCAGGGCGGACCTGGCAAGGCGGCGACTGACAAACGCTCTCCGCGATTTCGATGAGGCATCCATCTTTACGATTCACAGTTTCTGTCAGCGCACCCTTCAGGAAAACGCCTTTGAAAGCTCGGTCACCTTCGATGCCGAATTGCTCACAGATTCAGAGAAAATCACGGACCGGCTTCTTCAGGATTTCTGGCGACGACACTTCTATGAAGCCCAGCCTGAACTGGCGGCGTACGCGTTAAACAGGGGGAACGATCTCGACAGGTATCGTGACTTTCTGCGTTCGATCGCCAATTTTCCGGATATCCAAATCATCCCGGATCTGGAAGTGCCGGATCGCCGGCAACTCGATGGGGAAATCGAGCGCTTTCGTCAGGCGATGAATCTTGTGCGGGAGGGCTGGGAAACCTCACGGGAAACCATTTTCCCTCTGCTCTGTAACGGCGCTCTCAAGGCCACTGTTTACAGCGCCGCCAAAACGGATCGTTACCGGGAAGAACTGGATGCCTTCCTGGAAAGCGGGTCCCCATGGTTCCCCCTGCCGGATGTTTTTGAGAACTTTACCGCCGGCAAACTGGCCCTTTCCTGCAAAAAGGGCGCAATCCCTCCGGAACATCCCTTTTTTGCTGCCTGCCAGCAGGCAATAGAACGAGGGACAAGCCTCGGTGAAAGATTCGACCGGTTTTTCCTTGCCTTGAAAAAGGAGCTGCTGGAGACGGTCCGCACCGAACTTCCGGCCCATAAGGCCAGCCGGAATGTCCTTTTCTTTGATGACCTTCTCCTTCGTCTGCGGGAAGCCCTTCGAAAACCTTCAGGCGTTCTTCTGGCGGACGCCGTTCGGAGAAAATACCAGGCCGCCTTGGTTGATGAATTCCAGGATACCGATCCCGTGCAGTATGAAATCCTGCGGACGGTATTTCTTCAAGGTCTACAGGACGAAGCGCAAAGGCCCCCGGTCTTTCTTATCGGAGATCCGAAGCAGGCGATCTACAGTTTCCGCGGGGCGGACATCTTTGCCTACATGACGGCGGCGAAGCAGGCGGACGTCACTTACACCCTCACGGAAAACTGGCGTTCCGCCACCGGGCTTATTGTCGCCGTCAATGCGCTCTTTTCCCGTCGACCGAATCCCTTTGTCTATGAAGACATCTCTTTTTCTGAAACAGCTGCGGCACCGGTCGCACTTAGAGAAAAGCTGGCTCTGGATGGGGAAGGGGAAGGAAAAAGAGCCCCCCTGCAACTCTGGATCGTTCCTGCAGACGAAAGAGACGGTTCAGGAAAACCGCTGGCGAAGGGCAGGGCGACCTCGCGGATACTTTCGGCCCTCTCGCAGGAGATCGCCCGATTGCTCGAGGCAGGAAGAAAAGGGGAGACGCGGATTGACGACCGGGGCATCGAAGCCGGAGATATGGCGGTCCTGGTTCGCTCCAACCGGGAGGCGCGACTAGTAAAGCAGGTCCTTTCGCAGACCAATATCCCCGCAGTCCTGCACAGCCGCGACAATCTCTTTGATTCCCCCGATGCGGAAGACATGGAGCTCCTGCTGTGGGCACTGGAGTTGCCAAACGATGAGCGCCGTCTGGCGGCCGCCCTTTTAACGCCTTTTTTCGGGCTGACGATCGGCGATCTATACCGCCTGAAGAGCGATGAACGGCAGTGGGAGAACCGGCTCCGGGACTTTCGGGCCTACAATGCCCTCTGGCAGGAGGAAGGATTTATGCGGATGATGCGTTCCCTCCTCCGGCAGGAAGACGTCCGGGCACGCCTCCTGGCTCGACAGGATGGGGAGCGGCGTCTCACCAATGTACTCCACCTTGTGGAGGTTCTGCATTCTGAGAGCCTGGGAAAAAACCGGGGCATGCGAGGCCTCGTCCACTGGCTGGCAGAGCAGCGAAATCCGGCAAAGGGAAGATCGGATGCGCATCAGCTTCGGCTGGAAAGCGATGCCCATGCCGTGAGAATCGTCACCATCCACAGAAGCAAAGGACTGGAATATCCCCTGGTGTTCTGTCCATTTGCCTGGGAAGGGGCAAAAGAAGACCAGCGGCATGGAAGCCTCATCTATCACGGGGGCCGGGATCATGAGCTTCTGATCTGTGATATCGGCTCGCCTCCTCAACCCCTTTCACAACGACAGGCTTACCGGGAGGGCCTTGCGGAGCGGGTCCGGCTTCTTTATGTCGCCCTGACCCGGGCCAAACACCGCTGCTATCTGGTCTGGGGCCATTTCAACAAGGCGGAGGGTTCCGCCCCCGCCTATCTTCTTCATGACCGGAGTTCAACCTGGGCTGAGAACGATGGGGAAGGAATGGATTTTACCGGCGCTGCAGCCGGGAGGACTTATCGGGAGTTGAATTCCGATGACTTTTTGCGGGACCTGGAACAACTGTCCGCCTCTGCTGACGGATCGATCTCCGTTGAAAACCTTCCTGTTTCTCCACTCAACCGGCCTGTTGAAGAAACGCGTCCGGAAAGGGAACTCTCCTGCCGGAAGTTTACCCGTGAACTGGATCGGAATCGGAGATTTACGAGCTTTTCCTCCCTGGTTTTCGGCAGCTATCCCCTTCCTGAAAAGGGAGAGCGGGAATGGGAAGAGGAGACAAGGGCAGAGGCAGACACCGACTGGAAGAAGCTCCCTGCCGGGACGTCAACGGGAAATCTCCTCCATGACTTTCTGGAGCACCTGGATTTTACCGAACAAAACGAGGACGTCCTCCACCGGCAGGCGGCTGAGACATTATCCGCACACGGCTTTGATCCCCGGTGGGAACGGGCCATGCTGGATTCCGCCAGAAATGTCCTGTCCGTTCCCCTGAGCGGAGGCGAGAAACGAACAACCTTTCGCCTGGCAGACATCGCCGGGGAGAACCGGGTCAGCGAACTGGGATTTTATTACCCCTTGAAGAGGTTGAGCAGGGAAAAACTTCATGGCCTTTTTCGGGACATTGCGAGACAGGATCCAGGGATTATTCCTGATTCCTGGGAGGTCGAAATGGGTCGCCTCTCTTTCAGCCCCGTCCAGGGGTGGCTGCGGGGCTTCATTGATCTCGTCTTTTCCGTCGATGGGCGATACTATCTTGTGGACTGGAAAACCAACTATCTGGGTCCCGATTCAGCATCCTATTCCCTCGCAGATCTGAAGTCGGTCATGGTCCGGAAACATTATATCCTGCAGTACCATCTCTATGCCCTAGCCCTCCATGCCTATCTGAAGCGGCGCTTACCCGGATACCAGGCGGAAAGTCACTTCGGCGGGGTCTATTACCTGTTCCTGAGGGGAATCGATCCAAACTCAGGGGCAGGTTCGGGGATCTACTTTGACCGCCCCTCGGAGGCGCGGCTGACCGCCCTGTACAACGCCCTGATTGAGACGAATTCCGCGGAAGGGAGGTCTGCCGATGGAATCCGATGAGCGCTTCCTTCAAGTATTCTCCGATCTGGATCGGCACTTCGGACGGCTTATGGAAAAGTTTTCCGGGAGAAACAACCCTGCGGTTTTTCTGGCCGCCTCACTGACGAGCCGAAGTTGTCGAAAAGGGCATGTCTGCCTGGATCTGTCCGGGTGTGCGGGTAAGCCGGTTATTGCGGAAGTTCAGGAGGATGGTCCGGCCGATTTTATCCCGGACACTCCGGAGGGCCTTCTTCCCGTCTGCCCGTCTCTTTCCTCATGGCAAGAGATCCTGCGGGCCAGTCCGGTTGTGGGTCGGCCCGGAGAGTACAAACCCCTTATCCTGGACGATGACGGACGGCTCTATTTATACCGCTACTGGTTTTATGAAGATCTTCTCATCCGATTCCTTGAAGGGTGTGCCGATTCCCATAAGGAAACGGATTTCCGTGAGGCGGAGGAGACGGTATTCAACTGGCCGGAGCTGGAAGAAAGCCTGAATCGGGTTTTTCCGGGAGATTGGCCAACCAGCGAATATATCGGGAAAATATTTGAAAAACCCTTTCCCGATATGCAGAGGATTGCTGCCCTGGCGGTTCTGAGAAAACGGTTTGTCGTCATTTCCGGCAGTCCCGGAACGGGAAAGACCACGACGGCCGCCCGGATTCTCGTCCTGCTTCAGCAATTGAACAAAGGGCGCAAATTGCGCATCGCCCTGGCGGCTCCCACCGGAAAGGCGGCGATCCGGCTGGAAGAGGCCATGAAGAAAGCCTATGGGTCGTTCAGCCCCGATTTCCAGCCGGAGAAGGCCATGACGCTGCATAGGCTGCTGGGGGTTATTCCAGGTTCTCCCTATTTCCGCCACCGTCCGGACAATCCCCTGCCATATGATCTGGTGGTTGTGGATGAGGCTTCCATGGTGGATCTTCCCCTCATGGCCAAACTGGTTTCGGCCCTTGCCCCGGCATCGAGGCTTCTTCTCCTGGGGGATCGGGACCAACTGGCCTCGGTGGAGGCGGGGGCCGTGCTGGGTGATCTCTGTGGCCCCGGGGACGTAGCCTGCTTCTTTTCGCAGGCTTTTCTGGAGGATATCGGGAAAATAACGGGAGCACCTTTATCCTTCCCTGATGAGGTCCGATTGGAACCAGCGATTTCTTACTGCATCATTTTCCTGCGGAAAAATTACCGCTTTGATAAGGACAGCGGCATCGGACGACTCAGTTCAGCCGTCAACCGGGGAGACTGCGCCGGCACCCTTGCAATTTTGAAGTCATCCCGTTTCGCCGACATCGACTGGCAGATTCTTCCCGAATCCGGGAAGCTTGGCACCGCCCTCAAAGCACGTTACCTTCCTTACTTGAAGGAGTATCTCCAAGCCGCAAGAAATCCTGATGATCTGGAAACACTCTTTGCCCTTTTTGAGCGAGTCCGAATCATCTGTGCCCTACGTCGAGGCCCCTTCGGTGTTGTCGCCATCAATGCCCTGTTGGAAGATCTGCTGCAAGCGGACGGTCAGATCTCCGGAGAGAGGATATGGTATCCGGGGCGTCCCGTAATGATTACTCGCAATGATTACACCCTGGGACTCTTCAACGGGGATGTGGGCCTGACCCTTTCCGATCGGAACGACGGCGGGCTTTCCGTTTTCTTCCGCGACGCGGAAAAGGGATTTCGCCACTTTTCCCCCTTCCGGCTGCCGCAACACGAAACGGTTTACGCCATGACCGTTCACAAGAGCCAGGGATCTGAGTTTGACGAGGTCCTGATGATCCTCTCCGACACTGAAACGCCCCTTTTGACGCGGGAATTGATCTATACCGGGGCGACCAGGGCGAAGAAGCGCCTTTCCCTGTGGGGAAGGGAAGATATCCTGCAAAAAGCCGTTGCGCAACGCATTGCCCGCAGGTCTGGGCTGCAGAAGGCCATTTGGGAGTCCGACTAAAAAAAGGCAGAGTCCTTGCGAACTCTGCCTCTGCACTTGAAGAATTGAATCATATTATTATTTGATGAATTTCCTTCTCAGTCCAACCAGACCGATCAGACCGGGAACCATGAGGAATACAGACGGCGGGATAGGAACAACGGCCTCACTACGCCCGTAATATTCATTGCCACCGGGTTTATATACGAAGTCACCATTTGCATCTTCGACTACCCCGCCAAGATCGTTGAGGGTATGGGTGGCAATGTAAAGCTGGATCTTACCCCAGTCTACCCAACTGACATCGGTCTTCACACCTGGCTCAGGTATGAGTACGGGATCTGAGAGGAACCACATCTGATTTCCCTGGAAATACAGCGCATCCGAAAGATCCGTTTTACAAGGGCTTTCCCAGATACGGACCATTCCTGGAACCACATCCTCAGGCAAGGTGTACACGGCGCCCGTAATCGTGTATGCGGCTTCACCACCCAGTTCGACCGTTACATTTTCCTGAAAAGTTGCTCTAGTCAGAGCCCCACCATTCTGACTGTAAAGCCCGTTGCCGTACTCATCGAAATAGAACTTGAAACTAGCCTGTGCTGAAACCATGCTGCCCAGCACAAAAACACTGATGAACAACACACTGACAATCCATTTTCTCATCGTTCAATCCCCCTCATCGTTTTTTTCAGTTGGCTTTACTGAGAAGTTTCCTTTACTCGCTACATGAAAAGTAATCCCTGAAGATGCTCTGGTATCTTCACCCTTTACTCTTTAATCCTTCGGCATCAGCTTTTCCTGCTGCGAACAACGGGACGCTGATTCTCACCTCCTTTCTCGGTTTTTTTTCGACGATACTTCTGCTCCTGGATATTGGTCAATTAAAGCCGGAGTTTATAGATCCTTATCTTTTATGAAACATCATCCCATCATCTAATATTACTTGTTCTTTTAGCACCAGAGCAAGAAGGAATCAATACACACGATTCCGTATTTTATCTAAGCAATTGTTAAATAATTACTGTTACATAATTTATTCTGTGCTATAAAACTGAAATGAGTAATTCTCAAATTGCAAAAAGATATCAACTGATTAAGTGGGCGCTTGATGAACGCCTCCGACGCCTGATCTGCGCCGCCGAAGCCAAAACTCTTGGTCAGGGCGGCATTACAACTGTATCTGAAGCCACAGGGGTGTCTCGACGGGCAATACATGCGGGTCTAAAAGAGCTTGAGTGTCGGAATCATGATGATAAATCATCAAGTTCGCGCATCAGGCGTCCTGGTGCAGGCAGAAAGAGGATTGCTGAAATTGACGCGACACTGCAGGCAGATCTTGATCTTTTGTTAAATCCCGTATCTCAGGGCAATCCTGATTCTCCTCTGCGCTGGACATGTAAGAGTCTAAGGACGTTGTCCAAAGAGCTTGGTGAAAAGGGACAAAAAATCAGTCATACCCACGTGGGAAAACTTCTTGTCATGCTGGGATATAGTTTACAGCTAAAAAATAAAGCTCATGAAGGCCCCTGGCAAGCTGATAGGAACACCCAGTTTGAACATATCAATCAACGGGTTATTCATAGATTAGCTCAGGGAGAGCCTGTTGTTTCGGTTGACCTGAAGAAGAAGGAGCTGATCTCTCACTTTAAAAACAACGGTCAAAAGTGGTGCAGCACTGGGGAGCCTACCGGTGTAAAGCTGAATGAATTTATTAAAGAAGCTGACCTTGCCGATCTGTCTATAGGCTGCAACTTAGGTTCTAAAGATGGCTGGGTGAGTGTGGATGCCGATTTTGAAACCGCGGTATTTGCTGTGGAGGCCATTCGGCGATGGTGGCAAACTGCTGGAAGCAAAGCATATCCAAAAGCTGATGATTTGTTTATTGCAGCAGACAGCGATGGAAGCAATGATGGTTATGTCAGATTGTGGAAACCGGAATTACAGCATTTGGCGGATGAGATCGGAATTCCGCTTCGAGTATGTCACTGTCCATCAGGAACAAGAAAATGGAACACGATTGAAGATCAGCCCTTTGCTTATTTCATAATGCATTGGCAAGGAAAAGCATTGATTGGTCATGACGTGGTGATAAGGCCGATCACCGGCAAGAAAACAAAAACAGAGATTGCGGCCAAGAGGAAATCCGGCAGGGTAAAAGATCCTGAAAGATCTGAAATCCTCGAAGATGAATGTGCATCGGTGAAGCTTGCTGTAGATGATTTTTATGAGCAATGGAATTACTCCATATTTCCAGAAAAATATCTGTAGCAAGTAAACATTTACAGCTGCTAAGGATTAGGCGTAAGGAAATCATGCCTTGACCTGTGCTTCATGCTGTCGCGATGGGATCAACGTGGTTCAGGGTGGGTATAAAAAAGAACCAGGACCGTATCCGGTCCTGGTTCTTAGTTGTAACATACTTGATTTGCAGGCAATTTACGCCTATTTTACAATTCTTCTTCTTAAAGCCGCCAGTCCTGCGAGACCGGAACCCAGAAACAGAATCGGCAAGGGAAGCGGAACCGGGGCCGCAGTCAGTTTAACGTTATCGAGGCCTTCGTTGTCACCGCCATTGATATATTCTCCCCGGATGTAGAGGGCGGTTACATTGCTTAAAATCTCATCAAAGGTCTTTGACCCTGAAACGACAAAATTAGCCGAAGTCAGATCGACACTGTAGGTTGTCCAGGTGTTCAAGGCAGGTTGATGGACTGCCGTAGGATCCCAACTCATTGAGGATGATCCGTTATAGATGATCACTTCAACGCTGTCAAAATAGCTTCCGGATTTGTACAGTAAATTGATGTCATAGGAAAGCGTTCCGCCTTTATAGGAGCTTAAATCGCCGAGGGCTGGAGAGACAAAATACCAAACATCTCCATGCCCCAGATCTTTTGCCCAGATATAACCGTCAGGATTTCCTCCGGAGCTCTTCCATCCTTGGAAACTGGCATCAGCATACGTTGTCCACCCTTGTGTGTCTGCATCAAACGTGTACTCCAATGCTGCGTGAACTGGCACGCTCATCAGAAGAATACACAAAACGAAAACGGAAAAGACATACCTCCGAACAGCTTTACATTTCATATGAAATACCTCCTTGCAATAATTTATTATTTGAACATGTTGTATTATTTTCTTTAGGCAATAATGAAAAAATATGCAATCGGGCATACTCTGATTTTTATTCTACCAAAAAACCTACGCCTTTAGAGAAGGATGATGTTTTAATAAAGATTTCAAACAATTTGTACATCGCTTCCTGGAACTCTGTGACGTTGTTTGTCGAGAATCACCGCCCAAAACGATAGCGAATTCATGAGATCTCATTCCATCCGTCACATCCTCTCGAAGATAATCAGGTCCTGCCACGGCAAGGATATTGACACCTTCAAGGGGCTCTGTTATTTTCCTCGTTAAATGACTGGTAGGTGAGAATAAAGTGAATAATGCACAATTCGATGAATTCGGTCACGATCCGTCCATCCGGCGGCTGAGGCGGGTATTTTCCCGGATGGAGAAGGTCTCGAAGGAGCTTATCAAAAGTTCGGGAATTTCTCCCTTCGATCCGCGCCTTCGCCGATGGCGGGAGGCGGCCCGGGAACTCTTTGAACGGGGATGGGCCAAGGCGGCGCAGAAGAACTTATCCTTGACGGAAGAGGAGGCGGGAATCCTGTACGGATTTGCCTTGCAGCGCTTAATGAAGCGGGACGGCATCCCTCCTGAGAACCTTGTCCTTTCCGGGAGACAGGATGCGCGGATCCTTGAAATTTCGGAGTTGGTGCCATGATTCGTCTGCGTCTTTTTGGGAGGTGCCGTATTTACCACGACCCGGTCAGTCCGGTCCTGCATGCGCCTGCACAGATCGGATGGACTGCGTGGTTTCGGGAGATTGAGCTGGTGACCCCGAGGAAATTGAAGGGGAAGGAGCTCCTGCAGCGGACACGGGGATGGTGGACAGTCGAACCGGACGATGTCGAACGAATCGTGGAAACCCATGGTCGACTGGTCGTCGGGGATGGCGGGGAACTGATGGTCGAATTTTCCAATGAGCAGGCCGTTTCCAGCCTGGTCGAGGCGCTGGCGAATACCTTCGGTGATCAGGTGCAGCTTGCCCCGTAGATAATTTCTGGAAGGAAAGGGACCGCGTCGTGGAAGAAATCTTATTCGAAGGGCTCACAAGCATGCGGGGCCCCTATGTCCAGGACCTGCGGCGTCTGCTGGAGAAAATCAAAACGCCTTTCCGCCGGGGCGACCGGGTGGGCATCAAGCTTCACTGGGGAGAGAAGGGAAATCAGAGTTTCCTGCCGCCCGACTACGCCCGGGAAATTGCCCTCTGGCTGAAGGAGGCAGGCCTTTCCCCCTTCCTTTTCGATACGACGGTGTTGTACTCCGGAGGACGCCGGAAGGCGGAAGATTCCCTGCAGACGGCGGCGGAACATGGCTATAAGGAAAGCTTTCTGGGGTGCCCCGTGATCATTGCCGACGGCATGGACGGCCGCTCCGTCGTGGACCTGCAGACCGGCTATGGGCACTTTCCTTCCGTCCAGGTGGCTGCCATTTTTGACCAGGCCGATGGGTATGTCATTTTTTCCCATTTCAAGGGCCATATGGAATCCGGTTTTGGCGGGGCCATCAAGAACCTGTCCATGGGATTTGCCTCCCGGGCACAAAAACAGAGAATGCATGCCGATATCCGTCCCCTTCTCAAGGCGGGATTGTGCACGAAGTGCGGGGTCTGTGTCGAGGTCTGCCCCACGGGGGCGGCCCGGTTCGGTGCGGACGGGTTCCCCACCTATGATCTGGAGATCTGTATCGGCTGCGCCCAATGCATCGGCTTCTGTCCCAACATTGCCCTGCAGCTGGAATGGGAAACGGACGCGACGGTTTTTCAGGAAAAACTCATTGAAACGGCGGCAGCCGTCTGGCGGCAGATCGAGGGACGCACCGTACTGATCAATGCCCTGCTGAACATCACCACGGAATGCGACTGCTGGCCGGGAGATAATCCCGTCATCCACCCCGATCAGGGTTTTCTCGGAGCCGACCACCCCCTCCGAATCGATGAGGAATCGATCCGGAGCGTTGGAGCGGAAACCTTCAAAAAAGCCCATCCCGATATCCCCTGGGAACGCCAGTTTTCCTATGCCCGAGAAATCGGATTTTAAGGGATTCCTGCAATCGGTCGGCACTGTGAACACAACTTTCATCCTTGCTTAACACGTCAAAATCAGTATAATAACATCTGCAGATTTATCAATATATCCCGGGATCGTTTCCTCGAAGAAAGAACGAGAAAGGGATCATCCGGGTATAAAGCCATTATTTTCTGAAACAGAAAAGCAGTTCCCCGGCCAGGGATGGCTGGATCCCATTCCTTATTCCTAAAATTAATAACTTGGGTGTCGTTGGAGACCACTGGAAGGGCAGGAAAGCCCCAATAAGCAAAAGCAGGAGTTCAAGATGCAGAAGCTTACGGACGCCAGTGCAAGACTGAATACTGAGATTAAGAGAAGGAAAGAGGCTGAGCAAAGCCCGAGAGAGCGGTTGCTTTTTGAGGAATTGCTCTCTGCAATTTCAGCACGATTCATTTCTCTGCCAACCGAACGGGTCGATGAAGAAATCCACAATGCCATGTCTGAAGTTCTGGGATTCTTCAAGGTCGACCGTTTCGCCCTGCTTCAAACGCTTCCGGACAAGAAATCATGGATGATCACCCATTCGGTTGCCGTTGCGGGTGTGCCTTCCGTTCCGGTCGGTTCGGAACTCCCTTTATCAATCAATCCCTGGGCCTATGAGAAGCTGGTACTCAAAAGAGAAGTGCTTTCCATTGAAAAGATGGAGGATGTTCCGGCCGAGGCGAATGTGGACAAAGAAACCTGGGAAAAATGGGGAATCCGGTCCAATCTGAACATCCCCATTGTAATCGGCGGTCCCGTTGATCATATCCTTGCCATCAATTCTGTAAAGCAGGAGCGACTGTGGCCGGAGGAATTGGTTCCCCGGCTGCGGCTGCTGGGAGAAATCTTTGTCAATGCCCTAGAACGGAGCAAGGCCCAAAAGGAATTGCAGGAAAGCGAGGAGCGTCTTTCCCTGGCAACTTCGGCGGCGGAAGCAGGCCTCTGGATGCTGGACATCGATACCGGTATCGTCTGGGCGACGCCTATTCTTCGAGAGTTATTTGGATTCCTTCCCGACGAGGTCTTGAGTTTCGAACGGTTGCAGGAGGCCATTCATCCCGACGACCACGACAGGATCGAAGAGCAGTTTCAACAAAGCATGGAGGCGAAAAGCTTCCTGATCGCCGAATACCGTATCCGGAAACCCGATGGAAATCTTCGCTGGATCGTGACCCGCGGCCGACCTGAGAACGGGACACTGGGACATCCTCTACGCCTGATGGGCGTATCCATGGACATTACCGGACTCAAGGAAATGGAAGGTCAGCTCCGGGAGCAGCTGGTCGAGATCAACAAACTGAAACTTCAACTGGAGAATGAAAACGTCTATCTCCGCGAAGAGAGAAAGATGGAGCAGGGTTTCGGCAGGATGATCGGAAGCAGTTCCACCCTTCAATATGTCCTCTTTCGGGCCCATCAGGTCGCGCCAACCGATGCCACCGTCCTCATCCTCGGCGAAACCGGCGTCGGCAAGGGGATGGTCGCCCATGCCATCCACGAAATGAGCGCCCGCAGGGATAAACCGATGGTTACAGTGAACTGTGCCGCCCTTCCGGCAAACCTCATCGAGAGCGAACTCTTCGGACGGGAGAAGGGCGCCTTTACGGGCGCCCATGCCAGGCAGATCGGACGCTTCGAGGTGGCGAACGGTGGAACGATCTTCCTCGACGAGATCGGTGAGCTGCCTCTCGAACTCCAGGCAAAGCTCCTGCGGGTGCTGCAGGATGGAGAGTTCGAACGCCTTGGTTCACCCAGGACGGTCAAGGTGGATGTGAGGGTCATTGCCTCGACAAGCCGGGATCTGAAGGAAGAAATGTGCAACAGGCGATTCCGCGAGGATCTCTATTATCGGCTGAACACCTTTCCCGTCACGCTTCCGCCCCTGAGGATGCGGATCGAGGATATTCCGGAGCTTGCCCGATATTTTATCGACAAGTATGGCCGTAAACTGGGCAAACGATTTGATACGATTTCAAAGGAAGCCATTGATCGACTTTCAGAGTACTCCTGGCCCGGCAATGTGAGGGAGTTGGAGCACATTATTGAAAGGGCCGTCATCACCAGTTCGGAACCGGACTTTCAACTGACCGAACCGCTCGAGCATGGATCCGTAGAAAGGGAGGAATGGGTACTCAAAGAATTTAACGCGATGGCCCGGGAGCATATCCAACAGGTCCTGAAAGCGACGAGGTGGAAAATCGAGGGGAAAGCGGGAGCCGCCGCATTCCTTGGACTTCATCCCAGTACCCTTCGATTCCGGATCAAGAAGCTGGGCCTCAAACGACCCTGAAGATTCGATCCCCACAATAGAAGCCCTCAATATCCTGCAGATCCGCCATATATTGAGGGTATGTCTCAATCCGTAACAGCCACCATTCCAGGATAAACTAAATATTATAATGTAATATCAGATTGTTGTCCTCAAACAGTCAACCCGCCATCTCCTGGAATGCTTTTTGGACTGAGAAAAAAGAAAAAGCTGAAAATCTAAAGATTACAATGCCGCCTGAACACCCGCAAAACCAGCTCCCTCAAGGCAGGCACAACCAAGCGATCACAGCCGGTCATAGAAATATGTACCATCCCAACCGGTGATCCGCTCATGCAACAGCACGTCAATTGGAAAAACTTCTTCTGGAGATAATCACGATGCGTACAGACAAAAAGGATGAGTCGAAAAACTACAGAAAGGGTGAACCGGCCCGGGAAACGGAGGAATCCGGCAGACTGTCCGATCTCCTTCAGCAGTATGGGTGCGGTCCGATTCAGTTCACCAGCGAAGACGGGCTTTACGAACGACACCTCATTTTCGATAACGTTTCCGCGCTGACGTCCGCTGGTTCCCGTGAGCGTTATGAGGCCGCTGCCCGGTCGGTGCGGGATGTCCTCTCCCAGCGCTGGGTAGCGACTGAAGCGACGTACGAGCGGAAAAATCCCAAACGTGTCTATTATTTATCCATGGAGTTCCTCATCGGCCGCTCCCTGTCCAATAACTTGATCAATCTCCTGCTGGATCCTCTTGTGAAGCAACTCGTGAAGAAGAATAAAATCGACCCCATCGAATTTCTCGAACAGGAGCCCGATGCCGGTCTCGGTAATGGGGGGCTCGGGCGCCTGGCGGCGTGTTTTCTCGACTCTCTGGCCACGATGCAGTTCCCGGCGATGGGCTACGGTCTTCGTTATGAATACGGCATCTTCCGTCAGTCCGTCAAGGATGGCTGGCAGGAGGAGCAACCGGACAACTGGCTCCGGAGACCTGATCCCTGGGAGGTCGAACGGCTCTCCGAGGCCGTAGAGGTGAAGCTCAACGCTTCCTTCGAGCTGTCCGGCGGGAGCCTGCGTGTGATCCCCGGCCAACCGTCCCATTTACTGGGCATCCCCTTTGACCGCCCCATCGTGGGATTCGGCGGCAAGACCATCAATACACTCCGTCTCTGGTCGACGGCTGTGCCCAATTACTTCGATTTTGCGAAGTTCAGCGGCGGTGATTTCGTGGCGGCCCTTGCGGGAACGCTGGCAGGCGAATCCCTGACCCGGGTGCTTTATCCCGATGACTCCACGAACTTGGGACAGGGGCTGCGTTTCATGCAGGAATACTTTCTTGTCGCCTGCTCACTGGCCGATCTCGTGAGGCGCTTCCGGCAGAGCAATGCCGATTGGAACCAACTCCCTGCGAAGGTTGCTATTCAAATGAACGACACGCATCCCTCGCTTGCCGTGCCCGAGCTGATGCGGATACTCCTTGATGAAGGACAATTGGAATGGGAACAGGCCTGGGACCTTACCCAAAGGACGCTTGCCTACACCAACCACACCCTTCTGCCTGAAGCATTGGAAAAATGGCCGGTCGCCTGGTTCGAGATTTTGCAGCCCCGTCTTCTGGAGATCATCTATGAAATCAACAGCCGGTTTCTTGATGGGGCTCGAAGGCGCTTCCCCGGCGACAAGGAACGGATTACCCGGGTGAGCCTTGTCGAAGAAGGGGAGGAGCGGAAAATCCGCATGGCCAACCTGGCCATCGTCGGCTCCCACAGCACCAATGGTGTCGCTGCCATCCACTCGAACCTGCTGCGCACGATCACGGTTCGGGACCTGGCTGAGATCTTTCCCGAACGCTTCAACAACAAGACCAATGGGGTCACGCCGCGACGCTGGCTGCACCTGGCGAACCCCGCCCTTTCCCGGATCATTACAGAGGCCATCGGCGACGGCTGGATCACCGACCTTGGGCAATTGAGGAAGCTTCAGCCCCTCGCCGAGGACCGGGACTTTCAGGAGGCCTTCCTGAGGGCCAAGGGAGAGGCCAAGTCGGCCTTTGCCGATTGGCTCAAGGCCACGACCGGCCAGACAGTGGACCCGGAGACCCTCTTTGATTGCCAGGTCAAGCGCATCCACGAGTACAAGCGGCAACTGCTCAATGTCCTGCGGATCATCGTGCTTTACAATCGCTTGCGGGATGACCCCGGCCTCGATCTGCTGCCCCGGACGTTCTTCTTCGCCGGCAAGGCGGCGCCGGCATACCGCCTGGCCAAGGTGATCATCAAGTTGATCAACAATCTCGCCGGAACGATCGACGGCGATCCGGCGGTGGCGGGACGACTCAAGGTGGTGTTCCTGCCCGATTACTGCGTTTCTCTGGCAGAGCGTTTGATTCCCGCCAGTGATGTTTCCAACCAGATATCGACGGCCGGCTATGAAGCCAGCGGAACGAGCAACATGAAATTCATGATGAACGGCGCCCTGACCCTGGGGACACGCGATGGTGCGACGATCGAAATGGCCGAGGAGGCAGGGGAGGAGAACTTCTTTCTCTTCGGCCTGACGGCGGACCAGGTCGTCGGCGGCAGCGGCTGGTATGACCCCTGGTGGCACTATGAAAACGAGCCGGAAACACGCGCGGCCCTGGACAGGATCGCGTCGGAGGCCTTCAGCCGTTATGAACCGGGGGTCTTCAGGCCGATTTGCGAGGCACTGCTGAATAATGGGGATTACTATCGGCACCTGGCCGACCTTGCCTCCTACCTCGAAGCAGACCGGCGGCTCTGTGAACTGTACAGGAATCCCCAGGAATGGGCGCGCATGGCCATCCTGAACATTGCCGGCTCCGGGAAGTTCTCCAGCGATCGGACGATTGCAGAATATGCGGCGGATATCTGGGGAGTGGAACCCTGCCCGGTGCGGTAACAATTAATAAAGCCCTACTATACGTGAATAAGGCAGCTTTTCTGCTAACAGACACTTTTCATCGGCAACAATCGAGACCAAGGAGGATTCAATGCCAGTAGCCAGCTATGAGATGTTTTGTGAAATGCTCGAAAGGGCCCGGAAAAATTCCTTCGCTTATCCCGCCATCAACGTGACCTCGCTGACCACGGCCAATGCGGTTCTGAAAGGCCTTGCCGAGTGCAAAAGCGACGGGATCATCCAGGTCTCCACAGGCGGAGCCGCCTTTGCCTCGGGTTCCGCGGTGAAGGATATGGCCCTCGGTGCGATCTCGATTGCAGAACATGTCCACCGTGTCGCAGATCGCTATCCCGTTTATGTGGCCTTGAATACGGACCACTGCACGGCGGGCAATCTCGATAAATTCGTGATCCCCCTGGTGGAGGAAACGGAGAGGCGGCGGGGGTCAGGAAAACCGAACCTGTTCACCGCCCACATGTTTGATGGTAGCGAGCTTCCCCTGAAAGAGAATCTGGATATTGCGGCGAAACTCCTCGAACGCTTCCGGAAAAGCGACCTGGTTCTCGAGATCGAAACGGGGGTCGTGGGCGGAGAGGAGGATGGAATCAAGGCCAGCGCCGATGCAAAACTGTATACCACTCCGGAGGACACCCTGGAGGTCGCCCGCCGGTTGAATGCGATTTCCGGGGCGCGGTACCTGCTCGCGGCAACCTTCGGCAATGTTCACGGCGTCTATAAGCCGGGACATGTTCAATTGAAACCTTCCATTCTCAAGGATTGCCAGGATGCCGTTGTCAAGGCCTATGGCGAGGAAGCCCGTTTCTATCTCGTCTTCCACGGCGGGTCGGGATCATCGATCGAGGATATTCAGGCCGCCGTGAATTATGGCGTAGTCAAGATGAATATTGATACGGACACACAGTATGCCTACACCCGGGCCATTGCCGATCACCTCTTCCGGAATTACAGCGGCGCCCTGAAGGTGGACGGCGAGGTGGGGGACAAGAAGGTGTACGATCCGCGGGTCTATCTGGGTCTGGCAGAGAACTCCATGGCGCAACGGGTTCGGGAGGCGGCGACACAGCTGCGCAGTCTCGGGACGACGCTGATGAAATAAGACGGATATTCCCGGAATAAATGAAGACAGGAGGATCTCATGGAGAAGAGTGAAATCGATTTTTCAATAGAACGGCTTGGTGAGTGCAGTCTTCCGTCCCCCGTGCAGGGGATCCGCTTTATGGATGATGACGGACGTGTCCTCTATTTCTCCTGTCTTGAGGAGATGCAGCCTTGGCTTGATAAAAAAACCCATCCGCCCGCGATGGAAGCCGCCGGGCCGAGGGGAAAGATCTTCTTCGATCCCTCTCAGATTGCCTGCGGCATCGTGACCTGCGGCGGGATCTGCCCGGGGCTCAACGACGTGATCCGGGCAATCGTCCTGAGTCTCCACTACCATTACGGCGTGCAGAAGGTTTACGGCTTCCGCTTCGGCTATGCCGGCCTCGTGGAACGGCTTGGCCTTCCCCCCCTCGAACTGACACCGGATTCCGTTTCCCGTATCCATGAGATCGGTGGAACGATCCTGGGTTCATCCCGGGGGCCTCAGGAGCCTGCGGAGATGGTGACCACCCTGGAGAAGCTCAAGATCGGCATTCTCTTCGCCATCGGGGGCGACGGGACGCTGCGCGGGGCACAGAAGATCGCCGAAGAGGCAAAAAATCGGGGCCTTCAGATCGGCGTAATCGGCATTCCGAAGACAATCGACAATGACATTTCCTATATCAAGACCACCTTCGGATTCGAAACGGCAGTGGCCGAGGCAAGACGGGCCACCTACGCGGCCAACACCGAAGCGGATGCCGCGCGCAACAGTATCGGACTGGTGAAACTCATGGGCCGTGACTCCGGGTTCATCGCCGCCTATTCGGTCCTCGTGAACAGCCACGTGAACTTCTGTCTCGTTCCGGAAGTGCCCTTTTCCCTCAGTGGTTTTCTCGAAGCCCTGAGACAGCGCCTCGAACGAAAGAGTCATGCGGTGATCGTCGTGGCCGAGGGCGCAGGCCAGGACCTGATGGCGAAGACGGGCGAGCGGGATGCCTCCGGGAACATCAAATACGGAGACATCGGCATTTTTCTGCGGGAGGCGATTTCCGATTATTTCAAGCAGGCCCGAATGGAGATCAACCTCAAATACATCGACCCCAGTTACATGATCCGGAGTATGCCGGCCAATCCTCACGATGCGGCCTTCTGCCTTCTCCTCGGCCAGAGTGCCGTGCATGCGGGGATGAGCGGGCGGACGAACATGGTGGTCAGTTTCTGGAACCACCAGTTCACCCATGTCCCCATAAATCTCGCCGTGTCGCAGCGCAAAAAGATAGACCCCCAGAGCATGCTGTGGAACAGCGTCCTGGCGGTAACCGGGCAACCCGATATGATCTGAGGAAGGGAGTCTGGAACCTATTTTCAAGAAAAGGAGGAAGAAGATGAACCGTAAGCGATTGAGCAAAACAATGGCATGGTTGCTTTTTTTTCTGCTGGCCATGCCGATCGGTGGCTGGGCGCAGGGAGGGGGACCTTCCTCCGGTTTTAAACAGGAAGAACTGGAACAGATCCTGGCGCCCATCGCCCTCTATCCGGATGATCTCCTTGCTCAGATATTCATGGCTTCTACTTATCCCCTGGAGATTGTAGAGGCGGATCGGTTTGCAAAGGCGAATGCCAATCTGAAGGGGGATTCGTTAACCCGCGCCCTGGAACAGAAAAACTGGGATCCCAGCGTCAAATCCCTCGTCAACTTTCCCCAGGTTCTGGCGATGATGAGCGAACAGCTTGAGTGGACGCAGAAACTGGGCGATGCCTTCCTCTCTCAGCAAAAGGATGTGATGAGGACGGTCCAGAAACTGCGGGCAAAGGCACAGGCATCAGGTAACCTGAAAACGACCAAGGAACAGGTCGTCAAGGTCGAACAGCAGACAATCATCATCGAACCTGCCAGCCCGCAGGTCATCTATGTGCCTGCCTACAATCCCACGGTCGTTTACGGAGCCTGGGCCTATCCCGCCTATCCACCCTATCCGGTCTATCCTCCGGGATACGTGGCCACAACGGCTGCCTTCTCCTTTATGACCGGCGCTGCGGTCGGTGCGGCATGGGGCTATGCCTGGGGCCATTCAGACTGGCACGGTGGAGATGTAGACGTCGACGTCAACCACAATTACAACGTCAACCGCAATATTGATCGAAGTAAATATAAGAATCAGGTTTCGGGCGGACAGGGCGGCCGGGGAAAATGGCAGCACAACCCGCAGCATCGCAAAGGCGTCGCTTATCGAGATCAGAATACCCGGCAGAAATACGGTCAATCAAGACCCGGCGCGGAGAACCGGAAAGATTTCCGGGGACGGACTCCCGATACCAGACAGGCAGCCGGCAGGAGGGATCTTTCCGCCAGGGATGCTGCCGGCCGCCAGCGACCGGCAACGACTGACAGAGGCGCTAGAGACACGACCGGGCGGCGCGGAGCTCAGGCAGTACAGCAGCCCAGACAATCGAATGCACTTGAGGGGATGGATCGAGGGGGAAGAGACGCCAGAATGAACAGCGATCGGGGAAGCTCCAGTCGCCAGAGCATGTCTGCATCCCGGAGTAGTGGTGGAGGAGGTTTCGGAGGCGGCCGGAGCGGAGGATTTTCCGGTGGTGGTCGTGGAGGAGGACGTGGCGGTCGAAGGTAAATAACCCGGCAGGAAGAAACCTGCCTATCCAAACCTATATGAGGAGGTAAGGAGTATGTTCCACACTTTCTTGAAAATAAAAGATTCTCTGCGCGGGAATTTTTCCGGTGCCGTTCTCGCTGTTCTGTTTGTGATCTGTGCCGTGAGTGTTCCTGGACAGGCGGCGGGCAAGGGGATTCAGCAAAAGACTTATAACTCTCCGGAGGATGCTGTCCAGGCGCTGATTACCGCCATGAAGTCAAATGATGCACAACAAATGGGAATTGTCCTTGGTCCGCTCAGCAAGGATATTATCTTGTCCGGGGATAAGGTTGCAGACACGGAAATTCTCGAAAGCTTTCTCAACCTATACAACGAAAAGAACAAAATAGAAAAGAAAGGCAAATCAGAAGCCATCCTCCTGGTGGGGAAGAAGGACTGGCCTATGCCTATCCCGATTGTGAAGAAGGGCAAGCGATGGCGCTTCGATACAAGAAGGGGAAAGGAGGAGATCCTGAACCGGAGAATCGGCAGAAATGAATTGGCCGTCATCAACGTTTGCGAAGCCTATGTCGATGCCCAGCAGGAATTTGCCTTGCTGGATAGCGACGGCGATGGTTTGTTCGAATATGCCCAGAAGTTCTGGAGTTCACCGGGGAAGAAAGACGGGCTGTATTGGGAAACAAAGGAAGACGAAACACCAAGTCCCTTTGGTCCTTTTGCCGCCAAGGCAAAGGCCGAGGGTTATGTAAAAACGTCAGCGTCTGATCAGCCCCAGCCTTACCATGGGTATTTCTATAAAATACTGAAAGGTCAGGGGAAGAATGCGAAAGCCGGGGCCTACGATTACGTAATAAACGGCAATATGATCGGCGGATTTGCCCTGGTTGCCTATCCTGCACAATATGGCAATTCCGGGATTATGACTTTTATCGTGAATCAGGATGGCGTCGTGTATCAGAAGAATCTCGGGAGGGACACAGCGAAAAAAGCCCAGGCAATGAACATTTTTGATCCGGATATGACCTGGAAGAAAGTGGAAACGACCGCTGAGGCGAGCTCGACAAAGACCGATCCCGAGCGTCCCGAGGTGCAAGGAGAAAAAGAATGAAAATCGTTTTCCCCAAGACGAAAATCGTCTGCACCATCGGGCCTGCATCCGAGACGATCGACGTGATGAAGCGGATGATCGAAGCGGGAATGAATGTCGCCCGGCTGAATTTTTCCCACGGCGATTTCGCGGCCCACCAAAGGAACATCGAAAACCTGCGGGCCGCGGCGGCATCCCTGGGGCGAAGGATCGCGATTCTGGCCGATCTCTCCGGTCCGAAAATGCGGATCGGAACGTTTGCCTCCGAGCCGATCACAATCAATCCGGGCGACCCTTTCATGCTGACGACCGAAGACATCATCGGTGACGGGAATCGTGTGTCCGTTTCATTTGGAGGGCTTCCCAAGGTTGTAAAATCGGGAGATACGCTCTTTCTCAATGATGGCTACATCCAGCTCAGGGTGGACGAGGTCAGGGGGAACGATGTCCTCTGCACGGTGCTGGTGGGCGGGGAGCTTCGCTCCCGCAAGGGACTCAACCTGCCGGGCATCGATCTCGGGATGAGCGCCTTCACCGAGCGTGATCGAGAGTGTTTGCAGTTTGCCCTCGAAAACGGTGTGGACGCCGTGAGCCAGTCCTTCGTGGACGGCCCGGCGGATATCGAGGCCGTGCGCAAAGCTGCCTCAGAGATGGGGTATGATCCCTTCATCATTGCGAAAATTGAACGGTCCGGGGCGCTCGACCGCATTGAAGAGATCCTTGATGCAGCAGACGGCATCATGATCGCCCGAGGGGATCTGGGGGTTGAAGTCCCCATCGAAAAGATCGCCGGAATTCAGAAGCGGCTGATGCGGCTTGCGAACAGGCGTGCGAAACCGGTCATTACGGCCACACAGATGCTCGAATCGATGATAGACAACCGCCGGCCAACCCGTGCTGAGGCCACCGACGTGGCGAACGCCATCCTTGACGGGACCGATTGCGTCATGCTGTCGGGCGAGTCCGCCATGGGGAATTATCCTGTGGATGCGGTTGCGATGCTGGCTAAGATCGCTACGTCCGTGGAAGCGGATCGGCCCATGACGGACGTCCAGGCGATGTTCCAGGGGATTGACCTTCGCGGATACATTCGCCTGGAGCATCTCATCGCCATCAGCGTGGAGGCCTGCCTCAAATTCGTAATCCCGGCGGCCGTATTTGTCCCGACAAGAAGCGGAGCGACGGCGCAGAGCATGGCCCGCTTCCGTCTTCCCGTCTGGACCGTAGCCATCAGTTCCGAGGAAACGACCTGCCGCAACCTTCAGTTCAGCTCAGGCGTCTATCCGCTGCATGAGTCGCCCCTCCCGGAAGACTGGAACGACTACGTCAAAAGGCAGGTTGCCGAGCTCGGCCTTGAGGGCAGACTGGCGATTCTGACCCAGGGGCCATCGCGGGAGCACTCCGAGACAAATCACCGTGTCGAGATCATCGATCTGACCCTCTGATCGTTGAGAGCAGGTGCATTCCAGGAGGGGGAGGGACCAGGCAGAAGCGTGGCCCTCGGATCGACCAAGAGCAGGAGGTCGGCAATGAAAAAACTCGTATTGCTTCGCCATGGAGAAAGCACCTGGAACAGGGAGAACCGCTTTACCGGCTGGACGGACGTGCCCCTTTCGAAAAAGGGAATCGAAGAGGCCCGGGAGGCCGGACGGCTTCTGCGGGAGGGAGGGTACGTCTTCGACATCGCCTTCACCTCTATGCTCAAGCGGGCGATCAAGACCCTCTGGATCGTGCTCGAAGAGATGGACCTCATGTGGATTCCCGTATTGCAGAGTTGGCGCTTGAACGAGCGCCATTATGGCGCGCTTCAGGGGCTCAACAAGAGCGAGTCTGCCGCCCAACTCGGCGAGGAGCAGGTGAAACTCTGGCGTCGCAGCTACGATGTGCCCCCTCCTGCGTTGAACTGGGACGATCCGCGTCATCCCCGCCATGACCCGAAGTATGCCGGCCTCCATCCCTGGGATCTCCCGGCGACGGAATGTCTGAAAGATACCTTGGGACGCTTTACGCCCTATGCCCAGGAGAAGATCGGGCCGGCCATCCGCGCGGGGAAGCGGGTCCTTCTCGTGGCCCACGGAAACACCCTGCGGGGGCTGATCAAATATGCCGATCGTATTCCCGACGAGGAGATTGCGGAACTCAATATCCCCACCGGGATACCCCTGGTATACGAGCTTGAGGACAACATGCAGCCGATTCGAAGATACTACCTCGGTGATGAGGAAGCGGCAAAAAAATCGGCTCAATCCGTCGCGAACCAACTGAAAAAAGAATAGCGTGAGGTGGAGTTATGAAAATCTTGACGACACCGAGGATGGAGCGCTGCATCGGCTGCCATTCCTGCTCTCTTGCCTGCGCCAGGCTTGTGCACAGGAACCTCTCCTGGGATACCGCCGGTATCCGCATTCGGTCATCGGGAGGACTTTCGACGGGCTTTGAGGCAAGGACCTGTCTGGCCTGCGACCCGCCTCCCTGCGCAGGTGCCTGCCCGACAGGCGCTTACTCGCAACGCAAAGGCGGAGGCGTCATCGTCCGAAAGAACCTCTGTATCCGCTGTGGGGCGTGTGCGCACGCCTGTCCCGTGGATGCCGTCTATCTCGATACGACCGGCGAACCCTTTGTATGTATCCATTGCGGCCGATGTGTCCCCTTCTGCCCCCATGACTGCCTTGAGCTTGCCGAGGTTTCAGGCGTGCAAGCGACAACGGAAGGAGGCGCATCATGATCCGAGATTTTTTCAGAGTGCTTATCGTTGATTTGGTTACCGGCCGTGGCACCGTGGCAACTCTGGAAGGGAGAGACACGGTTGCCGGCGGCAGCGGGCTTGCCGCCTTTCTGTTCAACAAGTATGGCCATCCCGACCGACCGTGGAACGATCCGGATCAGCCCCTCATCTTCGCCATCGGGCCGCTTACCGGTTACTTTCCGTTGATGAGCAAAACCGTCTGCGCCTTCAAATCTCCCTACCACGATCAGTATGCGGAGAGTCACGGTGGAGGGCGCTCCGCACTCTCGCTACGTTTTGCGGACCTTGACGCCCTGGTCATTACGGGCAAGGCGACAAAGCCCTCCTGTGTGAATGTCGGCTCCCGTCATCTGGAGATCAGAGATGTCTCTTACCTGTGGGGCAAGGACGTGTTTGAGACAGGGAAAATGCTGCGCGGGTTATTCAAAGGGGCGGGACATCGAAGCAACCTGCGCATCGGACCGGCAGGAGAGAAGGGAGTCGCCATCGCAGGCATCAACGTCGATACCTACCGGCATTTCGGAAGGCTCGGCGGTGGTGCGGTGATGGGCAGCAAGAATCTCAAGGCAATCGTGATAAATGGCGACGCGGTATTTCCGCTCCCTGACTCCAAAGATTACTCGAAACTCTTTCAGGAAGTCTATGCAAAGCTCACCGATACCGACATGATGAGCAAATACCACGACATCGGCACGCCGATCAACATGGCGTTGCTGAATGAACTGAAGATGTTGCCCATTCGGAACCTCCAGCGGACAAGCGATCCTGTCATCAGTAACATTACAGGAGAACAGTTTGCGGAAAATACGCTGCTGCGAAACTCCGCCTGCGCAGGCTGTCCCGTGGGTTGCATCCATATCGGGTTTGTGCGGGAGCGCTTTCAGAAGGAGCACCGCTACCTCTACCGCCAGGTCTCCTATGACCACGAGCCGATCTTTGCCGTGGGATCGATGCTCTCGGTGGATAATAGCTTCGCAGTCCTGGCGATCATCGACATCGCCGAGAAGATGGGGCTCGATGTCATGTCGGCGGGCGTAGCCCTTGCCTGGGCCACTGAAGCTACGGAGAAGGGAATTCTTTCGGAAAAGGAGACGATTGTTCCCCTCTCCTTCGGCTACAGCGAAGGATACAAGAAAGCGATGGAGTTCCTCGGAGAAGGTGTGAATGAATTCTACCGTCTCCTCGGACAGGGGACCCTGAAGGCGGCGGATCTTTACGGCGGGAAGGATTATGCCTGCGTACTCGGCCAGGAGATGGCGGGGTATGCGACGGGCGAGGTTTTCTTTACCTCGCAGGCTCTCGGTCTTCGCCACTCCCATCTGGATAGCGGCGGTTATGCTTTCGACCAGAAGGAAAAGGGCAAAGAACTGGCCAAGGCCGTCGATTTTCTGGTCAAGGATGAACAGGGAAGGGTCCTTCTCACTTCCATGGTCGCCTGTCTCTTTGCCCGCAACGTTTACAAGGACGAACTTCTTGCCAACTGCTTGAAGACGGTGGGCTACGGCTTCCTTGCCGAGAACCTCGAACCTGTTTCCCGGAACATTCAGCAGCTGCGCTGGCAGAGCCGGTTTGCCTGCGGATTTCGACCAGAGGATATAACCATCCCCAAGCGATTCTATGAGATAGAAACCTTGAAAGGACCGGTGGATCATGCCTTTTTTGACATTCTTATTCAGGAATACGGAAAGGCCATCCGTCAACTCGCCGGCACAGACAAGGCAGAATAAAAAAACAGCCGGCCTTTCCGGTGGCATCGTCCGGTAACGTTGGATAAGATGAAGAAGGCAAGCCTTCTGTTCCACAGAACTTTCTAGAGATGTACTTTCCCGCAACGTACGTGCTGCCGCGTTACTGGGCCGTAACTGCACGATACGAGGCCAAGGTGGATTTTGAGAATGACAATTATTGGACACACTCGGCAAAGTTTGCCATTACCAAACAGTTTAAACGACAGCCGTTGGGCTTCTCACTCTCGATCAAAAAGTCATTCGATGGAGGCGATAAGGAATTTCAGATCAATTTCCTAACCACATACTATTTCCGGTAATTATCGGGAATCCTGCCGATATAAATTATACCTGATTTTGTGGCTACATTTCCTATCGCTGTATGCCATGCTGCACCATCAACAAACATGGTCACATTTTCATCCAGGACGCGGATCGTTTCACGGATATGTCCTTCCGTCCAGCTTTTGCCTCCCAGTCCGGGCATAACAAAGGCAACAAAGCCCATGCCGGATTCAATGACTTTTCTGCCTCCCTCTGTACAGGGGACAGAACAGGCACCGGTTCCACGGGCAGTTTCGATTGACGCGCAACAGAAGCGAACCCTGCTTGCCAATGGCTCCCATCGGCCCGATACCGAAAGAATAGCCGTCCGGCTTCATCTCCAGTCGCTGTGCCCCCCTTGATTTCGGGTATATTGGCATAGGTATGGAGCGAAGGCAAGGGTGGTGGAGAGATGGTCGACAAAACTCCAATAGCCACCAGGAATGGGCGCCAAGAGGCTATACAAGAAAAAAGGGTAGGTCCCCTTCACAGATTTAAGAGTGTACGGTATCCAATTAAGATGGTAAAATTTAGCACAAAATGTGGTTGATATTTTATCATTAGCGTACACTTTTTATTCATGGTTGAGGAGCAGGAAATGCACGATCCATCCAGGACAAATCACGAACTTCTCGAAGAGAATTACTCCCTGAAACAGAAAATCAAAGAACTGGAGCAAGCGGACGCGGAGCACAAGCAGATGGAGAGGGCTTTACGTAACAGCGAAGAACGTTTATGGGGCATAGTGGAAGCGATGAACCAATTGGTCTGGATTCTCGGTGCGGATGGAAGTTCGATTTACCATAATCCCAGGTTTGTCGAGTACACGGGCTTAAAAGAGGTCACTGCTGAAGAAATATGGCAGATTATTCACCCTGAAGACAGGATGCAGTTACAGCGGCAATGGCAGGAAATGATCCATTCCGGGAGTGTTTTTCAATCGCCTTGCCGGCTGCGCTGTTCCGCCAATGGAAATTACCGCTGGTTTCTTATTCAGGGGAGCGTGCTGCGTGATTACGAAGGCAAGGCCGCACAATGTCTATGCATGGCTACGGATATCGATGAACTCAAAAAGACAGAGGAAGGCCTCCGCAATTCAGAAGCCAGATATCGCCTCCTCCATAAAAGCATGCGGGATGCTTTTGCCAGAGTCGACCTGGACGGTACGATCAGGGAATTCAATGATCCCTTTGTGGAAATGCTCGGCTATACATCTGAAGAACTTAAAGGGATGAACATTAGAGATATTACCCTGGAAAAATGGCATGCTCTCGAAGCCGATATCATAGAAAAACAGGTTATTCCGAGGGGATATTCAGATATCTATGAAAAGGAATACCGCAGAAAGGACGGCACGGTATTGCCCGTTGAATTGCGTACATCCTTACTTCGGGATTATGCGGGCAAACCATCCGCCATGTGGGCAATTGTCCGCGATATCGGCGATCGCAAAAAGGCTGAAGATACTCTGCGTGTCACTTTCAAGGCGGCTCCTGTGGGTCTCTCCCTCATGAAGGGACGTTTTTTTCAGAGCGTCAACAGAGCCTGGTGCGATATCACCGGATATTCCGAGTCCGAAATCATCGGGCAAACCACCCGGAAATTATATGAAAATAAAGCGGAATATGATCGGGTGCGACAGGAGTTGTATCCCAAACTTCTTGAAAGGGGCATCGCTTCCGTCCAAACGAAGCATCGACGGAAAGATGGCCTTATTCGCGATATTGTCTTGACCGCTGCACTTCTTCAACCGGAAGCGCTTTCCCTGGAAACAGTGGTTTCCATAGAGGATATCACCGACAGAAAGCAAAAGGAGGCGGCCCTAAGAGAATCGGAACAGGCCCTCCGGACGATTTTCGACAACACCCATGACGCGATTTTCATTTTTGATCTCGAGGGCCGGGTCCTGGATTGCAATCAGAAGACACTGGACTTATACGGCGTCACTCGCGAACAGGTGCTTTCGTTGCACATTCTCGATGATTTATCGAGCCCGGACAACCCGATCGATGAACAAAGCGGGCTATGGGACCGGATCATGGATGGGGAAACGACCACCTTTGAATGGAAATCGAGACGACCGAACGACGGTTCCACTTTCGCTGTCGATGTCGCTCTCAAAAAGATCATCCTCGGCAATCGCGCGATCCTTCTTTCTAATGTCCGGGATATCACCCAGCGTAAAGCCGCCGAGGCGGCCTTGCGGGAAAGTGAAGAGAAGTTCCGTGCCTTGGTGGAGAACAGCCGGGATGCCATCATCTGCCTGGATCGAGACCACCGCTACCTCTATGTCAATCCCCGTATCGAGGAACAAACTGGAATCCCCCCCGAGGCCTTTATCGGGAGGAGCTTCGAAGAAATGGGGTTCCCCCAAGCTTTGTGCTCCCAGTGGCATGAGGCAATCAGCCGGGTTTTTTCTTCCGGGGAGCTTGTCCGCACGGAATGCCAGCTTCCCGGCGGCTCGTGGATCGATCTGATTCAGATTCCGGAAAAGGACGCCTCCGGACAGGTCAAGGTCGTCATCGTCTCGGGACGCGACATTACCGAACACAAGAAGAACGAAGCCATGCTGAGCATCCTGTTCCAGGCGGCTCCCCTTTGCATCTGCGTCGTCGACGCAAACAGAATCCTGAAAAAGGTCAATGATTATTGTTACCCGACATTCGGATATTTGCCGGAGGAAATGGTCGGCCGCGATCCCCGTTTCCTCTATTTCAACGAGGAAGACTACCGGGCCGCCGGAGAAGCGATCTATTCAGCGAACTGCACGGCCAGGGAGCTTCGATTGAGAAGGAAGGACGGAAAGGAAATTTCAGCCCTGATCAGCCGATCATATTTGAACGGCAGGGACGCCTCCGAAGGGTCCATCGTGGTCGTGCAGGATGTCTCCGACCGCAAAGCCCTGGCGGAGCAGCTCCGTCAGGCCCAGAAGATGGAAGCCATCGGCCAGCTGGCTGGGGGGGTGGCCCACGACTTCAACAACATCCTGCAGGCCATCCTTGGCTATACCAATATCATTCTGACCTCCCTCGGACCGGAGGACAGGCATTACGGTAAATTGATGGAGGTCGAAAAGGCCGGGGAGAAAGCGGCCGCACTGACCCGTCAGCTGCTTGCCTTCAGTCGGCGGCAGGTGCTTCAACTCGGTCCCCTGGACTTGAATTCGGTCATCGAGGACCTGCTGAAGATGCTCCATCGTCTGATCGGCGAAAATATCGAACTGAGCCTCAACCCCGATTCCGCGCTCGGGAAGGTGAACGCCGACCGGAGCCAGATGGAACAGGTGCTCATCAATCTCTGCGTCAATGGCCGGGATGCCATGCCCGATGGAGGACGCCTGTCCATTGAAACTCAAAACATCTGGCTCGATGACGACGATTGCACAAAGTATGATCTGGAAAAACCGGGCGGGTACGTCCGGCTGAGCATTACGGATTCAGGCTGCGGGATGGACCCGGAGACGAAAAGCAAAATCTTCGAACCCTTTTTTACCACAAAGGAAAGGTGGCGCGGAACGGGCCTCGGCCTGGCAACGGTCTACGGAATCGTCCGGCAGCACGATGGAATGATTGATGTTTACAGCGAAATCGGAAAAGGGTCTCGATTTGATGTCTACCTTCCGGTGATCGGAAGTGCCCAAGAAACACCACTTGTTGAAGGGCAAGCTCCACCTCCGGGAGGTAATGAGACCATCCTCATGGCGGAAGACGACGCCCCGCTTCGGTTTCTCACCGAAGAGATTCTCAAACTGGCCGGTTACCGCGTTCTTGCCGCCGTCGATGGTGAAGACGCCCTGCGCCTGTACCGGGATCATGGGCAGGAGGTCGATCTGCTGCTCCTGGATGTCATCATGCCCAAGAAGGGCGGACGCGGTGTCTACGATGAGATTCACGCCGTCCATCCCGACATCCGCTGTCTATTCATGAGCGGCTACAGCGAAGACGCCGTGCACACCAACTTTACTCTCGATCATGGACTCAAGCTGATCCAGAAGCCGTTCAAAAGTATGGATCTGTTGAGAATGCTGCGCCAGGAGCTGGATCGTTCCTGACGGGAAATCTGTCCGGGAATACCTGTCCACATCAAGTCAATAAAGCAGGTTTCTCCCAATGACACATCCATGCGTTTATTTACCCTTATCATTTGGAACGGTGACTTTCGTCGTGACCATGACCCTCGTTTCAACGTTTAACAACGAGCACCGGCTTTCTGGCCTTTCTGATCACTTTTTCAGAAACGGACCCCAACAGCATTTCTTCAACATTACTCACTCCATGGGAACCAATGACAATCAGGGAAATATTTTCCTCCGCTTCTACACGCAGGATTTCTTTGAAAGGGATGCCTTTTTCAATCCTGATGCTTGTCTTGATTCCTGCATCCGCCAATTCCCCGGCTATTTTATCTGCTTCTTCCTGTGCAACCGATTCCAGTTTCTCTCCCAGTAAAGACAGGTCAAAAAGGGAGTATACCTCCGGAATATGCAAACTTCTTGTATCTACGACATGGAGAATCACCACTTCCTCAGTCCCGGCTTTCTTGAGTTGGATCAGATATTGAAGGGCTTTTTTTGAAACATCTGAAAAATCGGTTGGATATAAAATTTTGCGAAACAAAATTTCACCTCCTGATAAATATGATCAAGTTTAAAAGAAGAAATAGAGAATCTCAACGAAAATTACGGTGTCTTCCAGCCCGGATTTTCCTTGAGAAATCTTCCCCTCTTCCTGTGCCAGCATAAGCGTTGCTTACTGAAATAGCGGCCGCAGGACAAAGTAGAGCAAGGCGGAGAGAAATGCCGATACGGGGATGGTCAGGACCCAGGCCCAGATGATCGTTCCTGCGATGCCCCAGCGGACGGCACTGAGCCGGATCGTGGAGCCCACTCCAACAATTGCCCCGGTAATGGTGTGGGTTGTGCTGACGGGAATGCCTGCCAGGGAGGCTCCGATGATGGAAATAGCCGCTGCTGTCTCTGCACAGAACCCGCCTATGGGGCGAAGCTTGGTGATTCGGGTTCCCATGGTCTTGACAATCCTCCAGCCACCCGAAACTGTTCCCAGGGCAATGACGATATAACAGAGAGATACAACCCAGAAAGGAATGTGAAAGGTCGGCCCCAACAATCCCTGGCCGTAAAGGGCCATTGCGATGATGCCCATGGTTTTCTGGGCATCATTCATGCCGTGTCCCAAACTATATGTGGCTGCGGAGAATAACTGCATTTTCCGGAATACATGGTCCATTTTGGCAGGGTGCGTCTTGCGGAAGAGATTCAGGACAAGGACCATCAGCACCAAGCCGAGCATCATTCCAATGGCTGGTGAGACGACAATAAAGAGGGTGGCCTTGGTGATTCCCTTCCAGACGAGAACCTGTGTTCCCCCTTTAACCACGCCGGCGCCGATCAATCCTCCGATCAGGGCGTGGGAGGAACTGCTGGGCAACCCGAAGAACCAGGTAATGAGATTCCAGATGATGGCAGCGCTCAGAGCGGTGAAGATCAGCAGATTATCGATAATACCCGGATGAATGATGCCGGTGCCGATGGTTTTGGCTACTGGGACGCCGATAAAAAATACGGCGGCAAAATTGAAGAAGGCTGCCCAGATGACGGCATATTTAGGGGGCAGGACCTGTGTGGAAACCACGGTGGCAATGGAGTTTGCAGAATCGTGAAAGCCGTTGATAAAGTCAAATACAAGCGCAACTCCAACCAGGAAAATAACAAAGACTAATGAATCAAGCATTTTTCAGCACAATCTCTCCGCGATATTGGAGGCATCTTCGCAGACATCGATCATCATCCACGCATTTTTCCATGTTTCTCAAAGCCTGGACGACCTTCGCTACCCCCTTGATTGCTTCATTGAGAATCCGGACTTGTTCTCAGATTGCTCAAAACCTGTTGCCTCAAAAAAGAATGGCATGGCGCGATGTATAAAGGAGAATTGTTGCAATTTGATGACAGAACAATGAATATTTTGTTATATTTGTAAATTAGTCGTGTTTACTTATATTTACGGAGTTAACCGAAAGGTGCCGATCGGGCAAGTTGGCACGGAGGGTTCATACAGTTTCCGCAGAACGCTTGGGGGTGACATCCTTCAACCCACAACCTGCCGAAATGTCGGTGCGTCATGGCTGGTGAAAGATACGGCCAGACATAACTAATGTAGTTGACACAACCTGATGAATGGTGGTTTATGTACGCAACTCGGTCAGTGAGATACGGATTGCTATTTATACCATCATCCTCGGCGCAAAGATTAAGGTTTATTTCAGCACTCGTCAACAAGCATCTGAATATTTAAGAATCGGAGATATCACTGTGCTGAAAAAATACCGGTATTTTCTCATAGGCCTTATTCATGGTTTTCCTCCATTTTTACTAAGGGCTTAAAATCATTGTCAATTGATTACATATGGCATAGATTTAAAACTTTTTCAGACCTGTTCCGACGCGTACGCAAACGCAGCTTGGGAATGGATCGCCGTTAAAAGACCAGGCAGTCGGGTATGGATCTTATCGGCGTAAAGAGGGCATCCATCAATGCCCTCGGCTCTCGCTTCTGTATAAACCGTGTATGGCCATAAGCGATCCGCTGTAAAGCGGGGCAGTATGGGGGCAATCGCATCGAAGGAGTTATGATTACGGCATGAAACAAGACGGGGACAAGACGCTGGTCAACGGCAGCCGTGTGAGAACGTTAAAAGAGGACGAGATAAAGAAGGGTCCCGTGTTTTACTGGATGAGCCGGGAGCAGCGCGTAAAGGATAATTGTCCCCTGCTGGACGGCATCCTCCAAGCAGGAATACGGCGCTTATACCCTACGGCCCAAGTTAAAACGATTGCACCAACCCGTATCTCCGGGGCTCATCCTCAGAACCATGTGGCTGGAACAATCGAAGTCGGACGAAAATATGCCGCTTACCGCCGGCTCCGACATTTGTCGTTGAGCCGTGTAAGGAGCTGAAGATATCTGCCCTCTCAACCGGCCGGATTTATAACCCCATCAGACCGTCCAGCACCTTCATCGAAGGAAAGGATCAGATCCTGATCGTCATTCCGGGGTAATGATCTTCATTTTTTTAGACCATCCATTTTTGTCTGTCCTGACATTTCGGCATTCTGCATGATATTGAAATATAAAAACAATGTTTCCCTGGTGCTGGCCGTCTTCCTCAATTCGGTATCCACCAATTGTTCCCCCGAAAAAAGATGGTTCCTGTAGTTTTTTGTGAAAATAAATTTCACCGCCGACCAGTTCTTTTGCCTTATTTTCATCAATGCTCCACCAACCGCTTTCCCATCCGCCATCTTGTAACTTCACAAAATTATTCAATGGTTCCAAAATGTGTATATTCATATATTTCTCCATCCTTTAAAATTAAGTTGCCGCATTCCCTAAATCATTTCCATTTAAAACAAAAAGCCCTGCCTCACTGTAATGGGCTGGGCTTTGTAAGCATTTTCTTTCCCCTATGCCAAAGAGAAATTTACCGATTAACAGATGTCAATTACATAAAAAAATAACATATGCTTAATGCTGGAGAAGTCAAGAAAATTTTACCTTATCTGGTGCTGTTTTGTTTCTTCAAATCTTTCATTATTTTCTTTAAACAAGCAATCGTAGAAAAAGAAAAAAAGAGATTTGCGTTGAAGATTTTCCAGTGTTAGCATTGCCCATTATATAAGGAGATTGATTATGCTCGTCCAGTTCACGATCGTGCCTATTGGAACCGGTGAGAGCCTCAGCGAAGGGGTTGCCGAGGTCATCCGGATTGTCGATGAAAGCGGTCTTTCCTACAGAACGAATCCCATGGGGACTGTTGTAGAAGGAGAATGGGATGAGGTGATCCCCCTCATCAGACAATGCCATGAAGAGGCGTTGAGGCGTGCATCGAGGGTGCTGACATCCCTGTCGATTGACGACCGGCCGGGAAAATCGGAGCGTATCTCGGAGAAGATCAAATCGGTTGAGAAAAGGCTCGGGCGGGAAATAAAAAAATGAATCGGCAAGGGTTGTCAAGGCAAGAAAGGACATAAAGGAGTCCCGGTATGTCCCGAGATAAAATCCCCGTCACGCCGGCGCTGCTGACTCTGAAAAAGAATTCGGTGGTTTATACCCCCCGAACCTACAAGTATGTGGAACGAGGGGGTACGCGCGTATCGGCAGCGGCCCTGGGGGTTGATGAACACGAAGTCATCAAAACGCTGGTCATGGAAGACGAGCAGAAAACGCCGCTGATTATCCTGATGCATGGCGATCGGGAAGTCTCCACGAAAAATCTGGCGAGGTTTCTTGGGGTGAAAGCCGTTCATCCCTGTGATCCGAAAATCGCCGAGAAGCATACCGGCTACAAGGTGGGCGGGACGTCTCCCTTCGGAACGAAAAAGACTCTGCCCATCTATATGGAGGAAACAATTGCCGAGTTGCACCGGATCCTGATTAATGCGGGCAGCCGGGGGCTCCTGGCGGAAATGTCGCCGTCGGAGCTGATCCGCGTGCTGCATCCCATCCCCGTCAAAGTAAGCGTCGGTTCCTGAAGCCGGAAACGATATCCGTATTTCATCTTCTGCTGCAATCTTGGGTTAAAAAATGGAAAAAGCGACTTTGCTGTATGAAGGCAAGACAAAAAATGTATATGTTCTTGAAACCGGCAATTATCTGCTGAAGTTCAAGGATGATGCTACGGGTGAAAAGGGAGTTTTCGATCCCGGGGCAAATAACATAGGGCTGAGCATTGAGGGGGTCGGCAGGAAAAATCTCAGGATGTCGGTCTTCTTTTTCGAAAAGCTGGAGGCTGCCGGTATAAAAACCCATTTCGTCCGCGCAGATCTTGACGAGGTGACGATGGAGGTGCTTCCCGCAAAGGTATTTGGCAGGGGGCTTGAGGTTATCTGCCGCAGAAGGGCCGTTGGCAGCTTTTTCCGCCGTTACGGCGACTATATTGAAGAAGGTGCGTCCCTTCCCCTTTACGTCGAGATGACCTTCAAGGACGATGACAGAGACGATCCCCTTGTGACTCGGGATGGACTTGTTGACCTCGGCATCATGAGCGGCCGGGAGTATGACGTCATCAAGGAAGAGACGCGGAAGATCACAGAGATCATCGCCGGCGATCTTCTCGAAAAGGGGATGGAACTCTATGATATAAAACTGGAGTTCGGATACCACCGCGATGAGCTTCTTCTCATCGATGAAATATCCTCAGGAAATATGCGGGTTTATAAGGATGGCAAATACATCGAGCCCCTGAACCTTTCCGCGCTGCTCTTTGCGTAAAAGGGGAGAGGAGGAATTATTTAGTGTTCATACGGGGATTAATTTCATCTCGGCTCCGTACTGGATCAGGGTCATGGCTTCGTAACCGGGCACTTTCTGCGGATAATCGGAGCGGAAATGTCCTCCCCGGCTCTCCTTTCTGAAGAGGGCCGCCTGGGCGATCAATTTTGCCGTCTGGATCAGGTTCCGGGTCTCAAAGATCTGGTCGTTGGGATAGTACCCCCAGTATATCTTGTTGATCGTATCGTACAGACTTTCCAGGATTCCGACGGCTGCCCTCAATCTCTCCTCCGTCCGGTCGATTCCACACAGACTCATCATCGTCGTTCTCGTCACATCCCAAATCTGGTTGACGGTGGCAACGTCGGCATGACTCAGGATTCCAGGGGTATACCATAGGGGGACATCCTCCGAATTTTCCTTTTCGGAGAATTTTATCGCCTCATTTGCGGCAAGTTTGCCAAAGAGGGCCGCTTCCGTCAGAGAATTGGAAGCCAGACGATTGGCTCCCATCAGTCCGGTGCACGATACCTCGCCGATTGCGAACAATCCGGGAATGCTCGTTTTCCCCGATAGATCGACGAGGACGCCGCCGCAGGTGTAATGGGCCGCCGGAACGACCGGAATCGGCTCCACAGTGATATCGATGCCTTTGTTCAGGCAGTGGGCATATATCTGGGGAAAGTGTTCCCGGATGTGGTCGGGACTTTTCCCGGTGACGGCCGTCGTGACGTTCAAATAAACATGCTTCAAGCCTGATCTTTTCATTTCCGCATCGATTGCCTGGGACACTTTATCACGGGTTGCATGTGAGCCGTCAGGATCATAGTTCAAGACGAAATCTTCCTTTGAATCCTCACCGGTCGTCAGAATTCCTCCCATGCTGACGCCCCTTAATGCTTCTGTGAGCAGGAATCGCCGTTCATTGGACTGCATGCCGAAGGGCTCGTATAAGACGGTCGGATGGAACTGGAAGAATTCCATGTTGGCGATTTTTGCTCCGACGTTATACGCCATGGCAATCCCGTCGCCGGTGGCATTTTCCGGGTTGCTCGTGTACTGGAAGGCTCTTCCTGCTCCGCCCGTTGCCAGGATTACGGCATTTGCCTTGAATGTCATAACGGTTTCATTTTTCCGGTCAATCGCATAAACCCCCAGGCACCGGTCTTCAATGTTCGGGTCTTTCCTGAGCTTCCGTTTCGTGATCAGTGTGAAGGTAAGAAAATATTCGTATACTCGTATATTCGGGTCTTCCAGGACTTTGCTCACCAGCGTTTCTTCGATCGCTTTACCCGTATAATCCGCCACGCAATAGATCCTCTCGTGATCGTGTCCCCCTTCCTGGTGCAGGACCCAGCCATTTGCATCTTTTGAAAAGGGGACATCCTGTTCCATGAGAAATTTTATCGCCTCGTAGGAATTATAAGAGAAATAGTCGACCACTTCCCTTTTACACAGGCCATCGCCTGCAGCCAGGGTATTCCGGATCAGCGACTCATAACTGTCTTTTCCGCTGGCGACCCGCGCAGGGTCGACGCCGGTGATCCCTCCCTGCGCGTATAAGGTATTGGAATCGGTGATTCTGCTCTTGGTCAGGATGATGACCTTTTTCCCGCTTTTGCCGGCTTCAAGGGCCGCTCGAAGCCCGGCCAGGCCACTGCCGATGATCAGTATTTCTGTGGTTATTATCTCGGAATTCATTTTGATCTTTCTCCCGAAAGCGTCTTCATGGTTGAAAAAGAATCTGCAAAGGGGTCATTCATCGGATCATGAGGACTTTTTCTTCCTGCCCGCGAACATATACGCAACAATCGTCACGGCTGACACAAGGACCAACTTCATAATAAACATGAACACCTTGAAAATGACCCCGGGGAATTCAATGGGAAGGGCATCCCACACGATCAGGGCCGAACAGATCAAGGCGACGATCAGAATAATGACTTGCAGCAGATTCATAAGGCACCTCCACGGTGATGAAAGATCGGTAAAACCAGCCTATTCCTTTTCCCTCTTGAGCTTGCGGTAGCGGCGGATCAGGGCGTTCGTTGAACTGTCATGGCCGAGTGGGGGTTCATCCCTGTCTTCCAGTTCCGGAATGATGCGCTGGGCGAGGGCCTTGCCCAGCTCGACGCCCCACTGGTCAAAGGGATTGATGTTCCAGATGGCGCCCTGGGAAAAGACGCTGTGCTCGTAAAGGGCGACCAGTTTTCCCAACGTTTCCGGCGTCAACCGCTGGGCGAGGATCGTGCTGGAAGGCCGATTGCCCTCGAAAACCTTGTGAGGCGCCAGCCAATCCGGAACGCCCTCGGACAAAACTTCTTCAAGCGTCTTGCCGAATGCGAGCGCCTCGGCTTGGGCGAAGACATTCGCCAGCAGAAGATCATGGTGCCGGCCAAGGGAATGGAGCGGTTCGACGAAGGCGATGAAGTCGCAGGGAATGATCTTCGTCCCTTGGTGAATCAACTGAAAGAAGGAGTGCTGACCGTTCGTCCCCGGCTCTCCCCAATAGATGGGGCTGGTCGAGTAATTCACCGCGGCACCGTCGAGGGTGACGCCCTTGCCGTTGCTTTCCATGGTCAACTGCTGAAGGTAGGCGGGAAATCGTTTCAGGTATTGCTCATAGGGAAGGACCGCGACGGTTTCCGCTCCGAAGAAGTTGTTGTACCAGATGGCGATAAGAGCCAGGAGAACCGGTAGATTGACCTCAAAGGGGGCGGTACGGAAATGTTCGTCCATCTCGTGGAATCCGCGCAGCATATCGCGGAAGTTGTCGGGCCCGATGGCGATCATCGTCGCCAGGCCGATGGCCGAATCCATGGAATATCGGCCGCCGACCCAGTCCCAGAACCCGAACATGTTGGCGGTGTCGATGCCGAATTTCTTTACCTCTGACGCATTCGTCGAGACTGCGACAAAATGCCTCGCCACGGCTTTTTCATCCCCATGATTTCTTTGAACCAGCCAGGCCCGCGCCGTCGTCGCGTTGGTCATTGTCTCCAGGGTCGTGAACGTTTTCGAGGAAATGATAAAAAGCGTTTCCGCGGGATTCAGGTCCTGGACGGCTTCCGCAAAGTCCGTCCCGTCGATGTTGGAAACGAAGCGGAAGGTCAGGGAACGATCGCTGTAATACTTGAGCGCCTCGTAGGCCATGACCGGTCCGAGGTCCGATCCGCCGATGCCGATATTGACGACGTTCCGGATGGGCTTGCCGCTGTGGCCTTTCCAGGAGCCGCTCCGAACCTGGTCGGCAAAAAGGGCCATCTTGTCCAGGACGGCATGAACCCGAGGGACGACGTTTTCTCCGTCCACGATCATGGATGCACCTCTCGGGGCGCGCAGAGCCACGTGGAGAACGGCGCGGTTTTCCGTGATATTGATCCTTTCCCCCCGGAACATGGCGTCGATCCGCTCGCGCAGACTGGTTTCCCCGGCCAATTGCAGGAGGAGCCGTAGCGTCTCATCGGAAATCAGGTTCTTTGAATAATCCAGGTAAATCCCCGCAGCTTCAGCCGTCATCCTCTCGCCGCGTTTGGGGTCGGAGGCAAAAAGGTCCTTGAGATTCAGTTGATGGTCCCCGGGGTGAGTCATCAGGGCTTTCCAGGCCGGGTGTTCGGTGAGGCGTTTTCTGCTTGCCGCCATGATCCTGTTCCTTTCTTTCTCTGGTTTCAAAAAGGCCTTTGTTTCAGGTATCTTTATATCATCAAATGTTTATCTATAAAACTGAAGATTCAGGGGCGATCTCGATCAGATAGTCTTGACAATCATTTCCCCCTGTGACGATATAGGACCCCTGTTGCGAGGCACATTAGAGTATCCAGATCAGGAATGGTCCTGATGACGGAATCTGGAGAACAGATCTGACCGGAGGGAAGGTCGGATTCTTGAAGGGAGGAAACAAAACAGATCATGGCAGAAAAGTTGAAGACGGGCCCGTTAACCGTAAACGGTCAAAATGTCAGTCTTGATGAGATTGTCGCCCTTTCCAGAAATGAGAAGAAGGTTTTTATCAGTGAGGACAGCGCCTTTATCGCCCGGATGGAAGAATCTCGAAAAATGCTTGCCAATGCGGTAGAAAGGAGCATCCCCGTTTATGGCGTCACAACGGGTTACGGTAAATCCTGCGGCAAACGCCTTTCAAAAAAGGATGCCCTGAAAAGGAAAGGCGCGAGCCCGCTGCCTTTTCACGGGTGCGGCACCGGAGAACCCATTGGAATCGAGGAAACCCGCGCTGCCATGGTATGTCGTCTGCTCTGCCTTGCCAGGGGCTATTCGGGCGTCTCTCTGCCCCTGCTGGAGCAGATCGCCTCCTTTTTGAACAAGGGCATTACGCCCGTTGTTCCGTGCGAAGGTTCTGTCGGGGCCTCCGGCGACCTGACTCCCATGTCTTACATCGCCGCCACGCTGGCCGGAGATCGGGAGGTCTTCTACCGCGGCAGGCGAATGCCGGCTTTGGAGGCAATCGAAAAAGCAAAACTGACCCCCTATGCCTTCCAGATGAAAGAGCACCTCTCCATGATGAACGGCACATCCGTCATGACGGGAATTGCGGTCATCGCCGTGGAACGGGCGGTTCGAATCCTGGACGCCGCAGTCTGCGCGGCGGCGTTGGCCGTCCATGCCCTGAAGGGAAAGGCCCATCATTTCCATGAGGAAATCGGGAGGGCCAAATCATTTCCCGGACAAATCCGGATTGCACGGAAAATGCGGGAGCTTCTGGAAACGGAGGCCGACCTGTCCGATCTGGAAGAGAATTCCCCCGAAAGTCTGCAGGACCCCTATTCCATCCGCTGCACCCCCCAGATTGCGGGGGTCCTTGACGACGCCCTGCAGTGGATTTCAGGCTGGGTGACGATCGAGGCAAACAGCTCCAACGACAATCCCATTTTTGATCCCGAAAGCGGGATGCCGCTTATGAGTGGCAATTTCTATGGCGGACATATGGCCTTCGCCATGGACGCCCTCAAGGCTGCACTGGCCTCGATTGCCGACATGTCCGACCGCCAGGTGATGCTCCTCGTGGCACCCCAGTACAACCGGGGGCTTCCGGCCGACCTTGTCGGCATGAAGGGACCGGAATCCCTTTTCTATCACGGATTCAAGGCCATGTCCCTCTCTTCTTCAGCTCTGGCTGCGGAGGCGCTGAAGAACACCATGCCTGCCGGTTCCTTCTCCCGGTCGACGGAATCCCACAACCAGGACAAGGTCAGTATGGGGACGATTGCCGCACGCGATGCCGCCCGGATCTGTACGCTGACGGAAAGGGTGGTGGCCATTCATCTGCTGGCGGCGGCACAGGCCTGTGAGCTTCGCGGAAATATCCGCCATCGCCCACGGTTGGAGAGAATCTTGGTAAATTTGAGAAGGGCATCCGCCATGGTCACGGAAGACCGTCCCCTGGACAGGGATATCGAGGGCATTGTGAAGCTGATCGCTTACTCAGACGTTTTCCGGATTTGACTTCAAAAATTTTCGAACCTGGCCTTGAACCTGTCGGGAACACTCACGGACTGCTGGGTTTCGTAATCAAAAAAAACGATGCCGGTTTTGGCTCGGGCCACTTCTTCCCCGGTTTCCTTGTTGCTGAGCCGGTAAATGAAATCACAGGATTTGGAACCGAAATCCCGAACGGCCACTTCTATCGTGAGAACCTGTCCGAAATAGGCCTGCGATAGATAGACAACAGCGGCATCGGCGGCGACATACCCGCATCCCTCTATATTCAGATGAGGATACCCCATGTGCTCCAGAAAGAGAAAACGGGCCTCTTCAGCCAGGGAGAGGACGGCGTCATGGGCCAGATGGTTTCCGGCATTGATATCACGGAAACGCAGGCGCAGGTCCATTGAAAAGTCGAATTTATCGGGTAAAGCAATTCTAACGCGCGGCATACGCTATTTGATGCTCCTTTCACTTACCACCAACGGGCCAAGGAAAAATCGGAAGCCCTCACGGCGGATGCCAGAGGCGCCAGGACGTTGATATAGTCATCCGTCCAGGGCGCCATGTCTTTCAGGCCATCCCCTTTCCCGAAGGGTATCCAGCCTCGATTCATCAGGGTGCGAAGTCGTTCGGGGTTGACGGCCAGGGCGACATACTGGCCTGAAAAATATAGGCCGGAGCGATTGGGGGCGATTTCTGTAGGGTTCTTCCCCCTTACATTCATGACCCCGAAAAGGCCCAGGGTAGCGGCTGTGGACTTCAGCGTGGGGCGCAGATCATAATAACGGTTGGAGATATGGAATAGCAGGATTCCGTTTTCGCCTAACCGGTCAAGATAGACACGCATGGCTTCTCGAGTGAGGAGATGGGTCGGAATGCCGTCTCCGGTGAACGCATCGACGGTAATCAGATCGTACTTGAGATCACCGGCTTTCCGGCTCTGCATCGACAGCCGGCCATCCCCCTCGATGACCCGGACTTTACCCTTGCAGTCCTTGAGATAGGTGAACCATTGGCGGGCAATCTTCTCGTTGTCGGGATCGATCTCATAATAGGTGAGTTGATCGTCCCTGCGGGCATAGGTGCTGATCGTTCCTGAACCGAGACCGATCACGGCCATCCGGCGGGGAGACGGCACGATTTCATAGGCCTCGTACATCGGGCCGCCCTGATAGTAATAGGAGATGGGTTCCGAACGCAATGAGGGGTTGAGGAGCTGGGAGCCGTGCAGCGTCCTTCCGTGAATGAGCTTTCTGACGGTCAGGGCCCCTTTTTCCAGAGGCTTGTCAACGATTCGGTACGTTCCGTAAAAGTTCCGGTGGCGAAACTTGGTCGGTTCGGAAGCGGATGGCGTGAGCAGGTCCACGGCGGGGTAAAGGATGACCCCGATGACCAGGATGCGACCCAACGCGACCAGGCGAGGGGCCTTGGGCCAGAAGGCCAGAAAGGCCTTGTCGCGGTGCCACCAGAAAAGGGCAGCGAAAAGGATCAAGGCGAGGGGGTATTCGAAGAGCCCGGGAAACACATGGGGAACCACAAGGCTGGCGAATACGCCGCCAATCCAGCCCCCGAGCGCCGAGGCGAGGTAGAAATGCGTGAGATGGCTGCCGGGGGGGCGCAACTCATAGAGTGTTCCGTGAGCGACGACGCAGATGGCAAAAAAGATAACTAACTGCCCAAGGAACACAAGCTTGTCCGGCCTCATGAAATACAGGGAAAAGGCCGCCAGCAGGAGCTCAGGCCAGAACAGCTTCAGGAACCGGGGCACCCCGCCGTGGGTGCGAAACGTCACGATGAAGCTGCCCAGGTAAAGGGCTAGAGGGATAACCCAGACGAAGGGGAAGGAGCCGACTTCCAGGGTAATATAGTTGGTCGTCGCCATGAGAAAGGCGGAGGGCAGGGCGCTCAGCAGGATCCATCGCAGGTACAGGGTGCGTGTCGGTGGCGGTCCCGTTTCCTTTTCTCCGGCTGCCTTCGGGGTTTCCCTGATTTCCCTGCCGGGCCGAAGCTGAAGCCAGGTGATCAGGACGAGCAATACGTAGAGGACATAAGCACCGGACCATACGAGGCTTTGCAGCCGAAGACCGGAAAAAGGCTCGATCAGAAAAGCGTATCCGATCAGCGCAAGAAGGGAACCGGCGTTTGATGCGGCATACAGGGGGTAGGGCTCCCGGTTTCGACCTGCCTGAGAGTTGGCCATCCAAGCCTGAGCAACCACGGCGGTGGTTGAAAGGGCAATGAAGGGGAGCGCCGCAGAGAAAAACAGAGTCGAAAGAATGGAGAGAATGGGCGCACCGGGATTCGCCATGGCGCCGATTCGCAGAGGGAGGCTGATCAGGGGAAGAAGCAGGAAGAGCAGATGCCAGGCTCCCAGTTTCCGGACGAGAAGATGGGCGTATAGATACCCGAGCAGAAGCATGGCCTGAAAGAACATGAGACAGGTCAGCCAGACATGGGCAGCACCGCCGAAATAGGGGGTCAACAGGCGACCGACGAGGGGCTCCATGCTGAAAAGAAGTATCGCCCCAAGAAAGACGGTGCAGGTAAGCATGGCCATGGCCAGCCGCTGTTTTCCAGCCTCTGTTCTGTTATCCCGAACTGTTTCAGCCAATCTTTTTCCAATGAAATGTGGTTACTGGATCGCCCGATAAGGGCAATGTGCATCCTGCAGAATCTTTTTTCGATCTTCAAGCGCTCCTTATCGGTCAAATCCGAGAAAATGACAACTGGTTTTTTGAGATCACGGTTGCATCTTGTCCGGTACCCTCAACGGGAACCCTCAACATATTACGGTTCCGCAATATGTTGAGGGTAAATTTTCAATCTCCCGCACAGAGCATGATCCATTAAATCGTATATATTCATCAGATATCATATACTTGCAGATATTATGCAAGATATGACCTTTAAGGTATGTTTTGTGGAATTTAGTAAAGGGAAAGCCCTGAATGACTAACCCAATGAGTAAAACCATCATTACAGAACACACCAAAGGCATCGAATGGAGGAGTACGGATATGCAGAGCATTTCGGCACAGCGTTATCCAGAGCAGCATCCCTCGGATTTTTCCCGGATTGTCTGGATCTTCACGATCCTCATCCTGATCTTCATCATGGCGGCAGGGTGTTCGAAGGGAGCCAAGGAGGCGCCCAAACCACCCGTTGTGGAGGTGATGACGGTCATCCAGAAAGACGTTCCAGTTTATAAGGAGTGGATCGGGACGCTTGACGGGATGGTGAATGCCACGATCCGGGCTCAGGTCCAGGGGTACCTCATTAAACAGAACTACCGCGATGGCGATCTCGTGAAGAAGGGCCAGATCCTCTTTGAAATCGATCCGCGCACCTTCCAGGCCTCCCTGGAGCAGGCAAGGGGACAACTGGAGGCGCAGCAGGCGCGCTGGAACACCGCCAAGGCAAATCTGGCCCGGATCAAACCCCTTGCCGATGTCAACGCCGTCAGCAAGAAGGATCTTGATGACGCCACAGGGGCGGAACAGGCAGCCCGCGCAGCGGTGTTCGCCGCCCAGGCCAATGTCGACAAGGCCAAACTCGACCTGGGTTTCACAAGAATCGTCTCACCCGTGGACGGCATCGCCGGTCTTGCCAAGGCCCAGATCGGGAATCTCGTGGGGCCGGGGGCAATGGAAGAGCTGACCATGGTATCGACGGTCAATCCGATCAAGGTCTACTTTCAGGTAAGTGAGCAGGAATATATCCTGACCGGGAAGCAATCGGAAGAGGTGAGAAAGAGAAGAGAGGGTGAGCTGATCCTTGCAGACGGGAGCGTTTATCCTGAGAGAGGACGATTCGCCTTTGCCGATCGGCAGGTGGATATCCGGACCGGGACCATCAAAGTAGCGGCCGAATTTCCCAACCCGAACAATTTTCTGCGACCCGGGCAGTACGGCAGGATCCGTGTCGCCGTTTCAATTCGCAAGGATGCCCTTCTCGTTCCTCAACGGTCCGTGTCTGATGTCCAGGGAAAATACATGGTGGCCGTGGTCGGAGCAGACAACAAGGTGGACATCCGGACCGTGAATGTTGCCGAGCGTGTTGGTAATCTGTGGGTCGTCCTCGAGGGCCTCCAGCCGGGGGAACGCATCATCGTCGAGGGGATACAGAAGGTCCGGCCCGGGATGCAGGTCGTACCGAAGGCCTTCGCCGAAGCGCCAAAGAAGCCTGAAATCAAGCCGGAAGCAGCCCCAGGAGCGAAACCGGAGCAGAAGCCTCAACTCCCCCAGAAACCTACCGAGCCTGCGCAGACTGAAAAGAGGTGATCCGCCATGTCCAAGTTCTTCATCAATCGCCCCATCGTGGCCATGGTAATCGCTATTCTCATGGTCATCGTCGGCCTGGTGGCCATGTCGGGTCTGCCCACGGCGCAGTTCCCCAACATCGTCCCTCCGGAAATGAAGGTCACCGGAACCTATCCCGGCGCCGACGCGCTGACCATGGAGTCATCCGTGGCCACCCCCATCGAGCAGCAGATGTCCGGCGTGGACAACATGAACTACATGTACTCCCTCAACTCCAACGACGGCAAGATGAACCTGACGGTCAACTTCGACGTCAAGACGGACCCCAGCACCGACCAGATCCTTGCCCAGATGAGGACCAACCAGGCCAACTCGCAGCTTCCCTCTGACGTGATCAATCAGGGAGTCACGGTGCAGAAATCGACGTCGGCGCCCCTGATCGTCTTTGCCCTGTTTTCACCGAAGGGGACCTATGACAACATCTTTCTGGCGAACTACTGCTACATCAATATCAATGACCAGATGACCCGTGTGCCGGGAATCGCCAGCGTCACCATCTTTGGGGCCGGCCAGTATTCCATGCGTCTCTGGGTGAAGCCCGATCAGCTTGCCAAACTGGGGATCACCATTCCCGAAATCGTCAATGCCGTCCAGCAGCAGAACACGGTAAACCCCGCCGGCCAGATCGGCGGCGAACCTGTGCCGACGGGACAGGAATTCACTTATGCCGTTCGCTCCCAGGGCCGCCTCGAGAACGAGCAGCAGTTCGGCAGCATCGTGATCCGGGCAAACCCGGACGGATCCCTCGTTCATCTGAATGATGTCGGGCGGATCGAGCTGGGGTCGCAGACCTACAATATGACCGGACGACTCAACGGCAAGCCCGCCGCCATTATCGCCCTCTATCAGCTGCCCGGCACCAACGCGATCCAGGCAGCCGACGGGGCCAAGACGCTCATGGTGCAACTCAAGGAGCGATTTCCTGCCGATCTGGACTATGTCGTCGCCCTGGATACGACTCTCGCCGTCACGGAGGGCATCAAGGAGATCGTCCACACCCTCTTCGAAGCACTGGTTCTTGTGCTCATCGTCGTCTTCATCTTTCTCCAGGGCTGGCGGGCGACCCTCATCCCGCTGCTGGCCGTACCCGTGTCCCTGGTCGGCACTTTCATGCTCTTTCCGCTCTTCGGCTTCTCCATCAACACCCTTTCCCTCTTCGGATTGGTTTTAGCCATCGGACTGGTCGTCGACGACGCCATTGTTGTCGTCGAGGCCGTTGAACACCACATCGAGCAGGGGATGACGCCCAGGGAGGCGACCCTGAAGGCCATGGAGGAGGTATCAGGCCCTGTCATCGCCATTGCCGTCATCCTGGCGGCTGTTTTCGTCCCCACAGCATTCATCCCCGGAATCACGGGACGCCTCTACCAGCAGTTCGCCGTGACGATTGCCGTGTCCGTCATCATTTCGGCCTTCAATGCCCTCACTCTCTCTCCGGCCTTGTCGGCCCTCCTGCTGCGGCCAAAGAAGAAGTCCTGGGGACCGCTGCAGAAATTCTACGATGGATTCAACCGCATCTTCGGCCGGTCAACGGACGGGTATATTAACTGGTGCGATCATTTCATCCGCAAGAGTAAGATGAGCCTCCTCTTCCTCCTCGGGACCGCGTTGCTAGCCGGATTCTTCGGAAAGAACCTGCCGACCTCTTTTCTACCCGAAGAGGACCAGGGATACGTTTATGCGGGTCTTCAGCTTCCTGATGCCGCATCGATGCAGAGAACGGACGCCGTGACGAAGAAAGCAGAGGAGATCATCTCGAAGACTCCCGGCGTGAAGTACTGCACCTCCGTTGTGGGTTACAGCATGCTCAGCCAGGTTTACTCCACCTACAGTTCCTTTTTCTTCATCACGCTGGAGGACTGGGCCGAACGGAAAAAACCTGAGGAAAAATACGAGGCCATCAAGGCTCGGTTGACCAAGGAGCTGGGGGGCCTGACAGAGGCCATTGGCTTTGCTTTTCCGCCTCCGGCCATCCCCGGCATCGGGACCTCGGGAGGCTTCACCTTCATCCTGGAAGACCGGGCAGGCAAGGACGTTGCGTTCCTTGCGGAACAGACGACCAAATTTCTCGAGGCGGCCCGCAAGCGGCCGGAACTGGCCGGGATCAGCACAACCTTCCGTCCCACCGTGCCCCAGGTCTTTGTGGACGTGGACCGCGATAAGGTCCTCAAACAGGGGGTGAATCTCTCGGATGTCTACAAGACCCTCCAGTGCTTTATGGGGGGCGCCTTTGTGAATTACTTCAACCGCTTTGGCCGCCAGTGGCAGATCTATGTCCAGGCGGAGGGCGAATACAGGACGGATGCCCAGAACCTGGGGCAGTTTTATGTCCGGAACAGCGTCGGGGAAATGGTTCCCCTTTCTGCAATGACCAATGTGCGCTCGATTACAGGGCCGGAGTTCACTATGCGCTACAATCTCTATCGGAGCGCCCAGATCAACGGCTCGGCAGCGCCGGGTTACAGTTCGGCCCAGGCCATGGCAGCCCTCGAGGAGGTCTTTGCCCAGACCATGCCCCGGGAGATGGGCTATGATTATCTCGGGATGAGCTACCAGGAAAAGAAGGCCCAGGAGGGGGTGTCGCCCGCCGTAATTTTCGGCTTCTCCCTGCTGTGCGTCTTTTTGATCCTGGCTGCTCAGTACGAGAGCTGGTCTCTCCCCTTCAGCGTGCTGCTGGGGACACCCGTTGCGGTCATGGGGGCCTTTGGCGCCCTGTGGGCATTACGGTACGAGAACAACGTCTATGCCCAGATCGGCCTCGTCATGCTCATCGGACTGGCGGCGAAAAACGCGATCCTTATCGTCGAGTTTGCCAAGATGGAGTACGACAAGGGCAAACCCGTGATCGAGGCAGCCCTGACGGGGGCGAAGCTGCGGCTTCGGCCGATCCTGATGACCTCCTTCGCCTTCATCCTCGGCTGCGTTCCGCTGGCGATGGCAAGCGGCGCCGGGGCCATCTCCCGGCGCGTGATGGGATGGGCCGTCATTGGAGGGATGCTGGCGGCAAGCTTCATTGCCATCTTCCTCATTCCTGTCACATTCTTCGTCGTGGAAAAGCTGTCACACCGAGGAAAGAAGGAAACGCCCCTGCCCGTTGAAGAGAACGATAAGGAGGGAGAAGGCCATGAATAAGATAACGATCTTCTCCGTGCTGATGGCGCTTTTTATAACCGGCTGTATGGTTGGTCCGGATTACCGGCGCCCGGCGATCGAAACCCCTCCTGCCTGGAACATTGAAGAAAAGGAGGCAAAGGATACGGTCAATTCAGTGTGGTGGCAACAGTTCAACGATCCGGTTTTGAACGCACTGATCGATGAGGCCTTGAAGAATAATGTCGATCTACGGATCGCCACTGCTCGAATCGACGAGTATGTCGGAAGGTACTGGGTCTGGCGCTCCGGCCTCTTCCCGCAGATTGGAGGGTATGCCGAAGCCGGCAGAAGCCGTGTCTCTGAAGAGGGGGCCGCCCCTCTATCGCCGCAGGTGGAAAATCCGGCGGATTTCTACCAGGGTGTCTTCAACGGCAGTTGGGAGATCGACCTCTGGGGGAAATTGAGAAGGGCCACGGAAGCGGGACGGGCAGATCTGCTCGCAACAGAGGAGGCTCGGCAGGGTGTTATTCTATCGTTGGTCGGTGCTGTGGCAAACAGTTACATTACTCTGCGCGATCTCGACAAGCAGAGGGAAATCGCCGTACGGACGGCTAAAGTCAGAGAGGAATCCTACAAACTCTTCAAGCAGCGTTTTGAAGGCGGCGTCATTTCAGAGCTTGAGCTCAATCAGGTCAAATCCGAGTATGAACAGGCCCTGGCCACGATTCCGCAGATCGAAAAACAGATTGTCTTCCTGGAAAATGGCTTGAGTCAACTGACCGGTAAAAATCCTGGGCCGATCGTCCGGGGGAAGAGCATGGATGAGCTGATCCTTCCGGCTGTACCTGTGGGTCTTCCTTCGGATCTGCTGGAAAAACGCCCGGATATCCGTCAGGCGGAGCAGAGGCTGATCGCTGCCAATGCCCGTATCGGCGTGGCAAGGGCACAGTACTTTCCGACTCTTTCTCTGACGGGATTCTTCGGCTGGGCAAGTTCAGACCTTTCGAATCTCTTTACCGGACCGGCGAAAATCTGGAGCTGGGGAGGCACGATTACCGCTCCAATCTTCACGGGAGGGGCTATTCGGGGCCAGGTCATGACTACGGAGGCGATCCAGCAGCAGGCCCTGTTCAATTACCGGAACACCATACAGACGGCCTTCCGGGAAGTGGAAGACGCCTTGATCGATCAGAGGCGCACCCGAGAACAGCTTGCGGCTCAGCAGCGTCAGGTTGATGCTCTGCGTGAGACCGCACGCTTTGCCCGGATACGTTATGACAATGGCTATACCAGCTACATCGAGGTCCTCGATGCTGAAAGGAGTCTCTTTTCTGCAGAACTGACCTACGCCCAGACTCAGGGAATCCTCTTTTCAGCCCTGGTGAACCTCTACAAGGCCATGGGCGGGGGATGGGTCGTCGAGGCAGACAAACTGACAGCATCGCCGGCGAAAGGAAAACCATAGCATCAGTCTCTTCAGCACGCCTGACAGGTGGAGAAAAAGACCATGAGTCAACCCATTAAAAGTATGATCCATGGAATTCTACAGGCCCGGTTTTCCTATCTATTCTTTACGGTCGTTCTGCTCTTTCTGCTGAGGCCCTTTGTCATGATCCCCAGGGCCGTTACCTTCGTGACCTCCATCTTTGTCTGGTTCCTCATTATTTCCTGTGTCTGGGCGGTTCACGAAAAACATAAACATCAGTGGCTGGTCGTCTTCATGGCCGTCACGGCCATCCTGACTGATCTTCTCGATTTCATCCTGAAAAACGAGGCAACGTCGTGGATGAGCCAGATTATGATCATTCTCTTCCTTTGCTATGCCGTCGTTACTGTTTTATTTTACCTCGCCCGGGAGAAAAATGTGACAGCGGACATGATCATGGCGGGGGCCAGCGAATACGTGCTCATTGGCGTCCTGTGGGCTTCCCTTTACAGTCTCATCGAGACGGCATATCCGGGCTCCTTCAGCTTTGCGGGACCGAAGGACCGGTCAGGATTCCTCTATTTCAGCTTTGTGACGCTGACAACAACAGGTTATGGGGACCTCCTGCCGGTATCGGTGCAGGCGCGGTCTTTGGCTATGTTAGAGCAGCTCACCGGTCAGCTTTTTATCGCCATTACCGTGGCGAGGCTTGTGAGTCTCTATACCGTTTCCGGGAATAAGACATAACGTCGATTAAGAGAGTTCACGCAGTTGGACATTATTAAACTCCATAAGGAGAGTCCAATGAATCTTACCCTTGAATTTCGGGCCAAACCGGAAAAGTTCCAGGAACTCTATCAGTCTCTGCAGGCGCTCCTGCCCACGATGCGCAGGGAAGAAGGATGCCGTGAATCTCATATCTACCGGGATGTGGAGGATGGAGAAGTCTTCTCCCTTTCAATCGTCTGGGAGGATGAGACGAAATTTGAGAACTATATGCGATCGGCAAGCGGGAGCGCGCTTCTCGGGGCGGTCGATCTCCTGAGTAAGGCGGTGAGGGTTCGGAGGGGGGACAATACTCCCTGGGAAGGGATTGACGTCCTGAAGAGGATGAGGAAGGGAATCTGAATCGGACAAAAGATAAAGGCAAAGGTGGATCTTCTTCAAGGTCCTTAAGAAAACAAAACAATAAAACGATGTCAGGAGGTATTTATGAAAGCATTGGCAAAATTGCTGTTGGTCATTGGAATCGGTATTGTGTTCAGCGTATCTGTCGCATTTGCCGGAGATCCGCCTTTTTCAGGTTTCCTGGGTAGTCCCGATGTGTACAAACAATTGATTCAGGGACCGGAAGGCGGGGCCAAGCTGCGGTGGGTAAAGCCGGGATTGGATCTCAGCAAGTACAACCGTTTCATGGTGGACAGTGTGATCTTCTACCTGGCTGACGAGTCTGAATACAAGGGCATTGATCCCCAGGTACTGAAAGACCTGGCCGACGCCTTCAACAAGGATATCGTGGCAGCCTTCAAGGACAAGTACCCGATTGTGACTGATCCCGGTCCCGATGTGGCGCGGATCAAAATCGCCATCACCAATATCAAAAGGAGTAAACCGGGTGTCAGTGCCGTCACCTCGATTATTCCCGTCGGGATCGTCATCAGCACCGTTAAGAGGGGTGCCACAGGGGGATGGGCAGGAAGCGGCGAAACCTGCGCTGAGTTTATGATGGTCGACTCCGAGACAAATGAGCCCCTCGTGATGGCGTTTGATCAGCAGCAGGCGGCGTTCGCCTCACGTTTTTCGAGTTACGGATCAGCCGAGGATGCCTTCAAATTCTGGTCCGAGAGAATCGTGAAGGCTCTGGATGAAGCCAGGGGCATCAAAAGGGAACCGGCAAAGTAGTAGGTTACAGAGGTATACTCGATATCGGCCATCGGTCATCGGTCATTTGTCATCAGTAAAATGCTTTCGCTGATGACGGATGACCGACTTCTCATCCCATGCGGCTAAGGAAGGGAAATTATAAAATATGAGGAGGATTCTCATGACAAAAAAAACAGGGACCTTATGTTTGACTTTGGTACTGTCCATGTTATTTCTGGGTATTGGAATTCCCGGAATGGCGGATGAACCATCCGGCGATAACATGCAGATCCTGCAAGAGAAAATCAAGGCAGACAAAAAACTGCTCGTTGCTGAAAACATGCAGTTTACCGAGAAGGAGGCCAAAGCCTTCTGGCCCGTCTACGAGGATTATCAGAATGAGCAGTTTCTGCTTCGCATGCGTGTCGTTAAATTAATCAAGGATTATGGAGATGCCTATGGAAAGATGAACGACAGAACTGCAAAGAAGCTGCTTGATGAATTGATGACCATCGAGACCCTGAGGCTGGAACTGCGAAAGGCATATCTGCCGAAATTCCGGAAGGTCCTGCCTGACATGAAGGTCGTGCGTTATTATCAGGTCGAGAACAAGATAAGAGCGGTGATCGATTATGAACTGGCTGCCAGGATACCTCTGATTCAAACGGAAAAGAAGTAAGACCTTAAGGAAAAAGGAGGAGATAAGAATGAAACGCTTACATCTTACAATATTTCTCTGTGTCTTTACCCTGCTCGTCGCGATCTCCGTACCCACGGGACAAGCCGTGGCAGCATCCGCAGAGGAAATCAACCGCAATGTCCAGACAGCTCTTCTGAAACTGTATAATAAGTCAGCTCCGGCGAGAGAAATGGGGCAGAAGGCGAAAGCCATCCTTGTCTTTCCCGATATCGTGAAAGGGGGATTCATCGTGGGAGGGCAATACGGTGAGGGCCTCCTGATAAAGGATGGGAAGAACGCCGGCTACTACAGCACCGTTTCGGCATCGTATGGTTTACAGGCCGGAGTCCAGAAGTACGGCTATGCACTGTTCCTGATGTCGGACTCCGCCTTGAGATTTTTGGACAGAAGTGAAGGCTGGGAGCTGGGCTTGACCCCGAACATTGTCGTCGTCGATGTGGGAGCAGCGGGAGGCATATCGACCACCACGGCGAAATCCGATATTTATGCCTTCTTCTTTGACCAGAAGGGACTTATGGCTGGACTCGGCCTGCAGGGGACGAAGATTACGAGGATCGTAAGATAAAATGGAAATAAAAATTTAGAAAATATTTAAGAAATACCTATCTGGAGGTCCCAGGCAAATATTGAGGTTGAAAGGAAGGTTGCGAGCATGAGGAATAAAAACGCTGTTTTCGTGCTGGTTTTAGCTTTGATGGCGATGATGGTGGCTGGGTGTGCCTACTTTAAAAACTCGGATGGGGAAGAGGAACCTTCCGGGATTGTCAGGGGAAAAGTCGCTGTGTTGACGGCCACGGTGGTGGCTGTTGATCTGAAGAAGCGGATCGTCACACTCAAGGATGCGGATGGCGATGTGCGTGATTTCAAGATCGGTAAGGTCGCCGTGAATCTGCCTCAGGTCAAGGTAGGGGACATTGTCACGATTAAATTCTTGGAGTCTATTGCTGTGGAAGTGATCAAACCCGGTACGGCCACAGGGACAGGAGCGGCAACGACAATCGTCAGGGCAAAGCCCGGCGAGATGCCCGGTGGAGTGATCACCCGGCGAAGCTCGTTGACGGCCACGGTGAAAGCGATCGACAAGACGGCGGGAACCCTCTCTCTTATGGGACCCAATGGCAAGACAGTGAAAGTGAATGTCATAGATAAGACAAATCTGGATATAGTCAATGTCGGGGATGAATTGTTGATTACGTTTACCGAGGCGGAGGCCATTTCCGTGGAGCGTCCGTAGGAAAATATTTCGGCAACCAGCAGGATTCTGGAGGTTTTATGCCTCGGAATAAGCAGGTGTGGCAGGATGAGGAAAACAGAGAGAATCCGAAGGCTCCCAACAAAAAAGAGCTCGTCCGGTTTTCTCTGCGCACCTTTCTGGCCATGCTGGTCCTGCTGATCGTGATCTTTCCCTTTGTCGAGCTGATGCCGCACGGCATCCTGATCCTCTCTCTTCTCTTGACCCTGGTGCTGTTGTCGGCACTGCCGGCCATCGGCGGCCGACGCAGCACGCTGGTCTGGGGAATTGCTCTGGCGACACCGGCGCTGATCGGAAAATGGATTAATTATTTCCGTCCCGACCTGATGCCGCCGGAAATTTTTCTCTTGGCTGCTGCGCTCTTCTGTGGCTTCGTTGTGCTGAATCTCCTGGGTTTCATCCTCCGCACGCCGCGGGTCAGTCTGGATGTTCTCTGCGCCGCCATTGCCGACTATCTGATGTTGGGGCTGCTCTGGTCCTTTGCCTATCAGCTTGTTGCGCAAATATTACCCGATTCATTTTACTTCACCCTGGGATCCGCTCCCAGGCACGTGCCGACAGGATTCGAGGCTTTTTATTTCAGTTTCGCCACCCTAATGACCGTGGGCTACGGCGACATCATCCCGGCGTCCAATTTTTCACGGATGCTGGCGATAACGGAGTCTATTGCCGGTGTGTTTTATGTCACCATCCTGGTCGCCCGGCTGGTTGCGATCTATTCATCCGAGGGCGGGAGGAAGCTGTAACTTCGGCTGCAACAATTGTCAGAATGATCAGAGATAACGAAAATGAAACCTTTACCTGAAAACATCGTTGCCTGCCCTGATTGCGACCTGTTGCAACGTATCCCTATGCTTTCTTCCGGCGGGACGGCGAGCTGCCTGCGCTGCGGTCACACGCTCGCCTCCAGCAAGCCAGATTCCCTGGATCGGACCCTGGCCCTTACGGTTGCTGCGGTGATTGTCCTGATCATCGCCAATGTAATGCCCCTCATGGGGCTGTCGGCTGTCGGTCGTCAGGCGAGTACGACGATCCTGGGCGGGGTACTGAAACTGTGGCAGCAGGGGCATCAGATTACGGCCGTACTGGTTGCCTTCTGCACGGTGGTCGCTCCAACGGTCCATATCGGGTTTACGCTGACCGTCCTGCTCGCCGTGCGACAGACCCCGGCACCCATCTGGGTAGGAACGCTTCTGCGGATGGCTGAGTTCAACCAGCCCTGGGCGATGCTTGAAGTGATGATGCTCGGTATCCTGGTGGCCCTGATAAAAATCGCCGATCTGGCGACGGTGATTCCCGGTATCGGAATGTTTGCCGTTGGCGCCCTTATTTTGCTGATCGCAGCGATGACGGTCAGCTTTGACAAGCACGAGGTATGGTCACGAATCCGGTGGGTCGATAGAAAAGGTCCGCCATCGGAGGCATTCCCGGAATTAGAGGAACAGGCAAAAGGGGAGGTGGGAGGAAACGAAACTCCGGGAGAACTGATCGGCATCAAGCTGGGGCTTGTCCTGTGCGAGGGCTGCGGGCTGTTGACAAAGCCGACCGACCTTGAGGAGCCGGGGCATTGTCCGCGTTGCGGTCAGGAACTTGAGCTGCGCCGCCCAAACGCGATCCAGCGCACCTGGGCCCTGCTCATCGCAGCTTCGATCTGCTACATCCCGGCGAACCTGCTGCCGGTGATGGGTACCACGACGCCGACCTACGCCGAGAAGGATACAATCATGAGCGGAGTCGTTCTGCTCTACGCGCATGGATCCTGGCCGCTGGCACTCATTGTTTTTATTGCCAGCGTGGTGATTCCCATGGCCAAGATTGTCGCCCTGTCATATCTGTTGATTTCTGTCCAATTTCGCTCTGTGCGGAGCCGGGAAGAGCGGATCCGGCTCTATCGGTTGGTCGAGATTGTCGGCCGATGGTCCATGCTTGATGTCTTTGTCGTCACCTTCGTCGTCGCCCTCGTCCAGCTCCAGCCGCTCATGTCCGTGTCGCCGGGCGCAGGAGTGGTGTTTTTCGCGGCCGTCGTCGTTCTGACCATGCTCGCAGCGGAAGCCTTCGACCCCCGTCTAATCTGGGATTCCAGTAACAACAAGGAGGAACAAAATGACTGAATCTGCTGATTTCAACAATCTTCCCCAGGCCACTGCCAAAGAGAAAAAGAGAATGCGTTTCTCGGTGGTCTGGATCATCCCCATCGTGGCGGCACTCGTCGGCCTCGGGATAGCCATTCAGCAGATTCTGAGTAAAGGCCCGACGATCACCATCGTTTTCAAAAAGGCTGAGGGGGTCGAAGAGGGAAAGACCCTTGTCAAGTACAAGGACGTCAACATCGGTCGAGTCGAGAAGGTGGAACTCTCCAAGGATTTCACAAAGGTCGTGGTGACGGCGAAGATCAACAAGAGCGCCGAGGGACTGATCGTCGATGACGCTAAATTCTGGGTTGAACAGCCACGCGTTTCCCTCAGCGGGGTTTCCGGAATCGGTACGCTGCTGTCCGGTAATCATATTGGACTGGAACTCGGAAAGTCCACCAAGGTAAGGCGGCAATTCGTCGGTCTCGAGGCGCCACCAGCTGTTACCATCGATCAGCCGGGTAGACAGTTTGTTCTTCAGGCGGACAACCTGGGGTCTGTGGGGATCGGCTCCCCTCTGTATTACCGACGTCTGAACGTAGGACGGGTCATCGGTTATGGACTCGCAAAGGATGGCCGATCGGTCGATATCAAGGTCTTTGTAAATTCCCCCTACGACAAGCAGGTTTTGCCGCAGACCCATTTCTGGCACGCCAGCGGGATCGATTTATCCCTGGGGGCAGACGGATTGTCACTGCAGACCCAGTCGGTGGTGTCCATGCTGGTCGGCGGTATTGCCTTTGAAACCTTTTCACTGGCTCCAGACACAACACCCGCAGCGGAGGATACCGTCTTCAAAATCTATGAAAACTATGCTGCCGCAGCAAAGGAGCCTGAAACGGTCGTTACGGAATATGTCCTCTACTTCCAGGAATCATTGCGGGGGCTTTCCGTGGGTGCGCCCGTTACGTATCTCGGCTTGCCTGTTGGGGAAGTCACCCGTGTCGGCCTTGAATACAATCCGAAGACGGAAGGACTCCGTCCCAGGGTGGCAATCTCGATCTACCAGGCCCGCTTCATGGGTCATCTGACAACGTCGGAAACGGTCAAACAGAAGGTCAGGGGCGAGACAGAGCGTCGCGCCTTCGTCCAGCGCTTGATTGATCTGGGACTCAGGGCACAGCTGCGCAGCGGTAATCTCGTGACGGGACAGCTCTATGTCGCCCTTGAGCGCTTTGCCAATGCCCCCAAGGTGAAGCTCGACTGGGAAGGTCCCCCCCCATATGTCATTCCCGTGATGCCCAGCAGCCTCCAGGATCTGCAAACCAAGGTGAACGGCATCATCGCCAGGATCGATAAGGTGCCCTTTGATGTCATTGGCGAAGAGGCGAAAAATACGCTCAAAACACTCAATTCGGCGATGAAGGCCGCTGACAGAACGCTGAACGCCATCGACGGCGATATTGTGCCCGAGGTGAAGACGACGGTTCAAGACCTGCGAAAGGCCATTTCAAAAGCCGAGCAGGTGCTGGCAAGCACGGATAAAACCCTCGTTGGAAAAGAGGCGCCGGCGCAGCAGGAGCTTCGGGTCGCCTTGCAGGAAATCTCACGGGCGGCTCGGGCAATCAGTGAGTTGGCTGAATATCTCGAACGCAATCCCGAGGCCCTTCTCCGGGGAAAGGCTCAGGAGGTAACTAAATGAAAAAGATTGAAATCTTCATCCTTGGGACGCTCGCCTTGCTACTGGCGAATTGTGCTTCAACCAAGCCCCCGCAGTTCTATACGCTGAGCCCCTCATTGACAGGGGTTGGTGCGACATCGACAAATATCTCCATTTCAGTCGGTCCGATCTCGATCCCTGCCGATGTTGACCGACCGCAGATCGTTGTGCGAACCGGTCCGAATCAGGTTCTTCTCGCCGAATTCGATCGCTGGGCTTCGCCACTGAAGAGTAACATCGCTCGCGCGATCGCCGAAAACCTCGCTACGATGCTCGGGACGGCTCAAGTCAGCATGTTTCCTCAATCCTCCGCTGCAGACGCGGCTTATCAGGTTGGCGTCGACGTTCTCCGATTCGAATCGGAACTTGGCAAAGGGGTTGTCGTGGATGCCCTCTGGACGGTCACTTCCAGGAAGAACGGTCAGACTCAAAACCGACGGACAACGATGACCGAGCCGGCAAAAGGGGAGGGGTATGCCGAAGTGGTTGCGGCGCATAGCCGGATACTGGGGCGGTTGAGCGATGAGATTGCCGAAGCGATCCGGGCGTTCGAGGTGCAGAAGCCTTGAATTCGTAAACCCGAAGGGCGGGGGAAGGAAAGAAGGTTAAGGGATGACATCGGTTCAACGTTTTCTGTTGCTGCCGATCTTGGCAGGAGTGCTGGCGTCTTCGACCGGAATTGTTCCCGGATTCGCCGGAGAGACGCTTGATGCCGTCAAAACCCGGGGCATGCTGCGCTGTGGAGTGAGTGAGGGGATTCCCGGCTTTTCGGAGAGGGATGCCGCAGGGCGCTGGGTTGGATTCGATGTAGACTTCTGCCGGGCGGTGGCAGCCGCTGTGATCGGGGACCCCAAGAGGGTTGAATTCGTTCCGCTCAAGGCATCGGCCCGTTTCCCGGCATTGCAGGCCGGTAAGATCGATCTGCTGGTGCGCAACACGACCTGGACGCTGGGCCGTGAAGCAGGCCTCAAAGTCCAGTTTCCGGGGATTCTGTTCTTCGACGGACAGGGGTTCATGGTTCCGGCGAAGAAGGGCGTCAAGAGGATCGACCAGATTCATGGGGCGACAGTCTGCGTCGAGAAGGGAACCACGCACCTCCAGAATCTTGACGATTACTTTACAGCCCGGAAGATGTCGGTGAAGCCGCTGATATTCGATTCCGTCAGTGAAGTCACGGAGGCTTTCCTTTCCGGACGTTGCCTTGCCTGCACCTCCGATGCCTCACAGCTTGCGGCCATGCGGCTCCGGGCCCCCGGCGGACAAAAGGCCTTTGTCATCCTTCCAGAGCGCATTTCAAAGGAACCACTCGGGCCGATTGTCCGCCGTGGCGACGACGACTGGTTCACCGTTGTGCGCTGGGTGCTCTTTGCCTTGATCTCGGCGGAGGAAAATGACCTTTTCCGCGATACCATTGCCGCCTGTTTCCTTAACAACCCTTCACCAACCCTACGCCGCGCCGCAGGACTGGAGGGGGGCTTCGGCAAGGCGTTGGGGGTGCGTGAGGACTGGGCGGTCCGGGCCGTTCAGGCGGTGGGGAATTACGGGGAAATGTTCGAGCGCAACCTGGGCTGCGGCAGTGCATTGCAGCTCGAGCGCGGTTATAACCGGCTCTGGACCAAAGGAGGGCTGATGTACGCCCCTCCGCTGCGGTGACCAGGAGGAACATTCGTGAGCGACCTGCAGATCTATCTGACCCTGGGCATTTTTTCGGCTGTTATTCTGGTCATTGCCTTCGATGTGATTGATATGATGATCGCGGCGCTTCTCGGCGTCAGTCTCATGTTCGTCTGCGGCATCCTCGGGGAAAGGGAAATTCTGTCAGCGGCGAGGACGGCAGGTGGTCCGCTGGCCCTGCTGTTCGGCGGAATGGTGGTGGCGCGCGTGCTGTCAAAAACCGGACTCTTCGAACGTCTCGGGTTCCTGTTCCTGCGGGCAACCCGGGGAAGCGGCAAGCGATATCTGCTCTTCCTCGTTCTGCTGGTGGCTCCTGTCTGTGCCTTTCTGCCGAACGCGACAACGGTGATCCTCCTGGCTCCGGTGATTATCCGTGTCGCTCAGGCCCTTGAGGTAGACTTCGTCGGGCCGATGGTCATGACGGCGATCATCAGCAATGCAGCGGGACTCCTCACGCTGGTGGGAGATCCGGCAACCTTTCTCGTAGGGAGTTCAATCGGGATGACCTTTGGCCAGTATCTCCAAAAGGTGAGTTTCGGTGGCCTGCTGGCGGTGTTGGTTATCGTCCCCTTGTTGCCCTGGCTCATGGGCGACGTCTGGAACAAAAATATCCCTCCCCCTGGAGACCTGGCAGTGCCGGCCATTGAACGGCCATGGTTCGCCCTCTTTTCCCTCGTTGTTCTTTTGATCATGGTGGTCCTGTTCCTTACGGGTGAGGACCTTCCCACGCGGATCGTGCCGCCTGCAGTCTCGATCATCGCCGCTTCCCTTGCCCTGCTGGTGGTTGCAGGCACAAAGGTCGAGCCGGTTGAAAACATCATCCGCGACATCGACTGGAAAACCCTGGTGTTCCTGCTGGCCATCTTCTGTCTCGTCGAAGGGATCACACGGACCGGTCTCCTGCAGGGTTTGTCGCTGAAGCTCGATGGCTGGTTCGGCAGGGAGTTTCTCGCCGTCGCTCTGGTCATGCTGGCAGGAATCGGGATTTTATCGAGTCTGCTGGCCAATATCCCCGTTGTCGCCGTATCCCTTCTGATGGTCAAGGGCTACCTCGTGATGGTGGAAGCTGTTCCGGAGACGGCGCTTGCCGCTGGTTTCAGCGACTGGCCGGCGGCCACGATCCCCGTTTTCATCGCCATGATGTTCGGCGCGACCCTAGGTGGCAATGCGACCCTGATCGGCGCCTCTGCCAACATTGTGGCCGCCGGGATCTGCAATCATTACGGTAGAAGGGTCACTTTCATGAGATTCCTGCGCTTCGGTCTAACGATAGCGCTCTGTCAATTGGCAATATCGGCCCTCTACGTCCTGGTCTTTTCCTGGCTGAAATCCTGAATGCTGCGGTCCATGAGAAATTCAAAGCCTTAGAGAAGATTATGCCAGTGTATAAGCGGGATATACGGACCCCTCGGCAGGGATCCCAATCATAATTAAGAGAAGAAGATCATAGGGAAACATCAAAAATCAGCAACATTACCTTAGCAGAAAAAAGGAGGATGCCATGGCAGAGAAGATTTATCGCATCAATATGAGCACCCTGACGGTTTCGTCTGCGGATGTGCCGGAAAAGTGGAAGGGCCTTGGCGGCAGGGGACTAACCTCCACGATTGTAGCTGAGGAAGTGAAACCGACCTGTCACGCCCTGGGCAGGTACAACAAACTGATCTTTGCACCCGGACTCCTTGCCGGAACATCCTGTGCGAATTCAGGTCGGCTTTCCGCCGGGGGCAAAAGTCCCCTCACCGGCACCATCAAGGAGAGCAACGCGGGAGGAAATGCCGCCCAGCATTTTGCAAACCTGGGCATCAAGTCCCTGATTATCGAGGGAATTCCGGAGAAAGACACCTTTTATGCCCTGCATGTGGATAAGAACGGCGTGACAATCCGGGAAGAGACGGAACTCGTCGGCAAGGGCAATTATGAGGTGGTTAAAACTCTGACTCAAAAATACGGCGATAAAATCGGGATTCTCTCCATAGGCCCGGCGGGTGAAATGCGGATGGCAGCGGCGAATATATCCGTGAGGACCAGGGAGGATTATCTCCGCAGTTGTGGTCGCGGCGGACTTGGGGCGGTCATGGGTTCCAAGAGGATCAAATATATTTTGATCGATGACAGCGGCGGTCCGGGGGTGCACATTGCCGATCCGGAAAAATTCAAGGCGGCGGCAAAGGTCTTTGCCAAGGCCCTTGTAGAGCATGCCGTGAGCGGTCAGGCATTGAAGCAGTATGGAACCGACGTCTTGATCAATATCCTCAACGAGGTCGGCGGACTGCCCACGCGAAATTTCCGCTATGGCCAATTCGAGGGGCATAACAAGATAAGCGGGGAAACCCTGTACGATGTTATCGTCAGCCGGAAGGGAAAACCCAGCCATGGCTGCCATACGGGGTGCGTCATTCAGTGTTCGCAGGTTTACACCGATAAAGACGGACACTATGCAACCTCCGGCTTTGAGTATGAGACGATCTGGGGGTTCGGGGCCAACTGCTGTATCGACGATCTGGATATTCTGGCGGAGGCGGACCACCTCATGGATGATATCGGCATCGATACGATCGAGCTAAGTGATGCCGTGGCCGTTGCCATGGAAGCGGGGGTCCTTCCCTTCGGCGACGGGCCTGGTCTGCTCAGGCTGTTGAACGAAATCCGGACCGGCACCCCCTTGGGGAGAATCCTCGGGGCAGGAACGGCTGCTGTGGGAAAGGTATACGGCCAGCTTCGCGTGCCGGTAGTCAAAGACCAGGGGCTTTCCGCCTACGATCCAAGGGCAATCAAGGGAATCGGCATTACCTACGCGACCTCTACCATGGGATCAGACCATACGGCGGGATACTCTATCGCAACCAATGTCCTCAAGGTCGGCGGTTTCATTGATCCCCTTACGAAGGAGGGCCAGGTGGCGCTCAGCCGAAACCTGCAGATGGCCACCGCCTTTATTGACAGCACCGGTCTGTGCATCTTCGTCGCCTTTCCGACACTGGACAACCCGGCCGTCTTTCCGGCCATGATCGATATGCTCAACGCAAAGGCCGGCGTTGCCATGACCATCGAAGAAGGACAGTTGCTGGGCAAAGAGATTCTCCTCAGGGAACACGAATTCAATCTTGCTGCCGGGTTCACGAACAAGCACGACCGACTTCCCGAATTCTTCGAGTATGAAGCCGTTCCCCCCCACAACGCCGTCTGGGATTTCTCTGACGAAGAAATTGATTCCTTCTGGGATATCGAGTGAGGCTGCGGATAACCAAATCCCGGGAAACAATTGGTTATCCGGCAACTTCGAGTGTCATCGAACAACAAGAGGACTTTAAGGAGGAATACCATGGCTATTGGTGAACAAGTATTCGGATTTTTTATTCCTACGGTGACGCTGATGGGTGTTGGCGCCCACAAGGAAATCGGCAGGCAGGTAACGGTCTTTGGAGGAAAGAAACCTTTCATCTGTACCGACAAGGGGATTACCCAATCAGGCATTACCCGGAAGATTGTGGAACTGGTGAAACAGGATGCCGGTGTTGACTGCATTGTTTTTGATGAAACCGTGCCTAACCCGACGGACACCAACGTCCATGACGGGCTCAAGATCTTTCAGGACGAAAAGTGCGATATGATCATCTCCCTGGGTGGCGGCAGCGCCCATGACTGCGCCAAGGGGATCGGCATCGTATCCACCAACGGCGGATCTATTCGGGATTACGAAGGCGTGGACAAGTCCGGGAAAGCGATGCCTCCCTTTATCGCGATCAACACCACCGCAGGAACGGCCAGTGAAATGACCCGGTTCTGCATCATCACAAACACCAGCAATCATGTAAAAATGGCCATTGTTGACTGGCGCGTGACCCCCAATGTGGCCATCAATGATCCTCTGCTGATGGCCGGCATGCCTCCGGGGCTGACTGCGGCAACAGGCATGGATGCTCTGACCCACGCCGTGGAGGCGTATGTTTCCACGATTGCAACCCCGGTGACAGACGCCTGTGCCCTGAAGGCGATTGATCTGATCGCTAGAAACCTTCGTGTGGCCGTGGCAAACGGTTCCGATATGACCGCCCGTGACAACATGGCCTATGCAGAATACCTGGCCGGCATGGCCTTCAACAACGCAAGCCTCGGCTACGTTCATGCCATGGCCCATCAGTTGGGCGGTTACTATAACCTCCCCCACGGCGTCTGCAATGCCATTCTGCTTCCCCATGTCGAGGCCTTCAATCTGATTGCCAAAGTGGAACGCTTTGGAGACATCGCCAAGGCAATGGGCGAAAACATTGAAGGACTGTCTCCCCGCGCCGCTGCGGACAGGGCCCTTGAAGCGATCAGGAAGCTCTCCGTCGATGTCGGCATTCCGTCCAGCTTGACGGAACTGGGGGTAAAGGAGGAAGACCTCAAGATCATGGCGGAGAATGCCCAGAAGGACGCCTGCGGGCTCACCAATCCCCGTGGATGCACCCTCAATGACATTATTTCGATTTACAAGGGGGCCCTGTAATCAAAAAAGGATGTGGGAATGAAGCATAGAAAAGAACGAAACAGATGAGTTTTTTGAAAGAAAGCGATCATCGAGAAGGAGGCAATCATGGAAAGGGATCAGTCGTTCAATGGATTTGAAGGAATGTCACGGCGAACTTTTCTTGCCGTCATGGGCGTTGCGGGCGCTACCTTGGCAGGTTATACCCTGGCGGAGAGGAAGGCCTTTGCAGGTGAGGCGACGCCCCCCACGGCAATCGGAGAGGTGATGCCAGGCGAGGACGTCTTCGCCTATATATCGAGGATCAAAGGGGGCTTTGATCGGAAACTCTACCAGCAGGTGATCGGTGCGGCGAACGACTTCAAGGAAGGAGACATGACCATCGGGGTTGGCGCCAAGGATGACGCAACGCGGAAGAATGCCCGGGCGCTTCTGGCAAACACCAGGATCGGAGATCTCTACGAGCATCCCCTGCATGAGGACAATCTGCAGAAACTCATCTGGAAAACCACGGATACATCCCAGTATGCCAAGGTGAAGGACTGGACCATGGGACAGCTGAAGGAATTCCTCTTGACGGAATCCGAGGCCGAGATCAAGGGCATTATGCATGGCCTCACCAGCGACACCATCGGCTGTGTCCCGAAGCTGATGACCAATGAAGAACTTATAACGATTGGTCAGAAGATCTTCAATGTCATACCGGGTACCAAGCTTGGTGCAAAGGGATATATGGGGGCCCGGATCCAGCCCAATTCCCCCACGGACCATCCCGATGATGTCATGTGGCAGGTCTTCGATGCCTTTTCCTATGCGACTGGCGATATAGTCATCGGCACCAACCCCGTGGACAGTCAGGTCAAGAGTGTCGCCGTGGTGGAGCAGGCCCTCAAGGATGTCGTCGACACCTTCAAACTGAAGGATATCGTTCCCTGGTGCGTCCTTTCCCATATCGATGTCCAGTCTGAAGTGAGCCGGAAATATCCGGGATCGGTGGAAACCATGTTCCAGAGTCTCGCCGGAACAGATGACTGTAACAAAACCTTTGATGTGACCGTTGACAAAATCCTCAGCTATGCAAGAGGGAAGAGGGGGGAACGGTACGGGCTTTATTTCGAGACCGGTCAGGGCTCCGAATTCACCAACGGTGCAGCCAACGGGGTGGATATGATGGTGCTCGAATCCCGTAAGTACGGGTTCAGTCGGGCGGTCGAGAAGATCCTGGCGGAGGTGCAACCCAAGGGGCCCTGGCTTCATATAAACGATGTTGCCGGATTCATTGGCCCGGAGGTCTTCAAGACCCGCGAGCAACTGGTGAGGTGCTGCCTGGAGGATATCGCCATGGGGAAGCTCCATGGACTGACCATCGGGCTCGATGTCTGTTCCACGCTGCACATGACGGTCAGCCTGGATGATCTGGATTGGTGCCAGGATCAGGTCATGCCGGCCAATCCCGCTTACCTCATCGCCCTGCCCACTAAAAATGACCCTATGTTGAGCTATCTTACGACATCGTTTCAGGATCATGTCCGGCTGAGGCAGAAATTCGGCTACAAGGTAAACGATGCGATGTGGGACTTCTACAAGCGGCTGGATATCGTGGATAAGAACAACAAATACACCAGCCACTTCGGCGATCCACTCTGGGTGTACTACAAGTACTGCCTAGCCAAGGGGGATAAACGCACCAGAGCGGCCATCTATGCCGAAGGACGGAAGAAGATGACGGAAGTGGAAGATAGAGGCGTTGATCTGGCCATCGGCCATGGAAAGAACATCTGGGATCTGAACCCGAAGCTGGAGGCCAAGGTCAGGGCTCTGTATGACGATGCCAAGAAGTCCCTCTGGGCGGAAATTGATCCCAACTTTACAAAGGCCATTCCCAATGCCTTGCCGGTCATGACCTTATCCAAGGACCGCAATGACTATATCGCCCATCCGGAGACAGGGGAAAAGCTCAGCCCCGAATCCATAGCGGCGTTGGAAAAGCTGAGAAGCACATGGACGGATCCCGCCAATCCCGTCAAAGGACAGATCGTGATCTCCGACGGCCTGAACGCCAAGGCAATTATGGATGACGGCCATCTCGCTCCCTATCTGGACGAAATCGGCAAAATCCTTTCCGGTGCCGGCGTGACGATGAGCGATAAGAACATCGTGGTGACCAGCGGACGGGTACGAGCAGGATACCGGATCGGCGAACTGCTCTTTGAAAAGGCCAATCCCAATGAGTTCCGCGGGATTCTGCATATCATCGGGGAAAGGCCCGGGACCATGCATCACTCCTACTCGGTCTACATCACCGTGGTCAAGGGGAAAAAATGGAGTGAAAAGTCGATCGATCACGACATCACGAAACTCGTGTGCAATATTGCCGATACCGCCTTGTCGCCGAAGGAGGCGGCCCACGAAACCGTCACGATCATTCGGGAGCTGGTCGGCAAATCCGTGGACGGCAGTCGACGACTGGGTTGAAAAGGAGTAGGTCATGTTTCCCAGGACGCTGGACCATGCCACGGAATGAGATGGTCAGCCGTGCAGAAATGTGAAAAATCTTGAGGAATCTCACTCCTTGTTGTCATCGCAGGGAAGGGAATATGAGATCTTCCCTGCGATGATTTAAAAAAAAATTGCCATTGGGGGTATAAAATGAAGACTTTCATTCGCTGCTTCATGGTCATTATGCTGTTTATTCTGGGAAGTATCATAGCCCCATTTTCCTATGCACAGGAGGCGGTACCGGAAAAAGCGGCGGAACAAGCGGTACTGAAGCCGGGGATGAAGGCGATCCCAGAGGATCTGACTGCCAATTTCAATGCGGCCTTCTATAGTAAGTACGTTTGGAGGGGTCTCGAACTGAGCAAAGACAGCCTGGTCATCTTCCCCAGCGTCACAGTCGGCTACAAGGGCTTCGCCGTCAACGTCTGGGTTGATTTCGATACCGAGTTTAATAATCGTTCGAAAGGAAAGGAAGGTGAAACCAAAATACAGGAAACAGACCTGACTGTGACCTATACCAACAGGATCAACCTTTTAAAGCTGGATTACACCCTGGGATGGATCTATTATGACACGGATGGTTTTGATGGGGAGAGTCCGACGACCAACCAGGAAGTTTTTGTAACGCTGGCCCTCGACGTTCTCCTGAAGCCCACGCTCAGCGTATATCGGGAAATAGAGACCGGTGAGGCCTGGTACACGAGTCTTTCCTTATCCCACGGGTTTAAAATCTATAAGGACTGGACCTGGGATGTAGGCGGTTGGGTGAGCTATTACAACAACAAGTCAACGGAAGACTTTTCCGACCTCCATGACGGGAATGTCTGGACGGGGTTGACCGTACCCGTGAACAGCTACTTCTCCATCATACCCAAGATCCAGTATTCCTTCCCCCTGAGTTCGAATGCCCGGGAAAGGATCAAGGCAAACAGCTTCAATGGCCGGGATTCCGATTACTTCTATGGGGGCATTTCCTTCGATCTAAAATTATGAGGTTTCTTGAATTACTGGCCGTCACTGCTGAGGATTCGGCCCGGCCCGGGATTGCAACCAGGCTGAACATGGCAGTTCAAAGTTGTAGAAAACAAAGGAGGAGGCATGAAAAGGATAGCTCTTTGGCTTGTTGTAATTTCTATGGTTATTGTTTTTATCGGGACTCGGACGTCGCAAGCAGCCCAGGAAACCATTCGGATAACATGCTGGGAAGGGTATGCAGATGACGCAACGGTAAAGGAATTTAAAGCTCTGATCAAGAAGAAGTACAAGATAGATGTTGAGGTTAAGACCTATTACCCAAAGGACCAGGATGAATTCTACAAGGCAGCGAAGGATGGTACCGCTGACCTCATCTCTCCGCCGGCTGATGTGGCAAAGACCCCACGATTCTATGCCTTTCATGAGGGAAGATATCTCCTTGCCGAGCTGGATATGAGAAACATCCCTAATGCCGGAAATATTCTTTCCTTCTTTATGGAAGACCAATCCCTGATCCATAAGGGAAAGCGTTATGGCCTTCCATACAACTGCGGGCCTTATGGAATGGATTATAACACGGACGTCGTTAAGGAGGCACCGAAGAGCTGGAACATCCTCTGGGACCCGCGATATAAAGGAAAATACACCATCAATAATAACTTTCCCAAATGTAATATCTGGATTACCGCACTGGCATTGGGCTATCGTTATGAACAGATTTTCGATATCGATAATCTGGACCGAAACAGAATTCAGGTTAAGCTGAATGTCCTGGCGCAGAATGCCAAAAGCCTCTGGGATGGTTCGGCAAATCCGGAAGAATTTCCCCAGTTAGCCCTCGCCACCGATTGGGGCTTCGCTGCGGCACAGGCGAACAAGAAAGGCGGAAAGTGGTTGATTGCCTCTCCTAGAGAAGGTGGAACTGCCTGGATTGATTACTGGTGCATCACACGGGTGGCAAAGGGCATGAAAAAGAAACTGTGCGAGGAATGGATCAATCTGCAGCTTTCGCCTGAAGCGCAGGTCTCTGTAGTCAAGAATCAGGGTGTTTCGCCGGTTGTGAGCAATGTGGGAACCCTGGTTACTTCAGAGGAAAAAGACCTTTTCCATGTGGGTGATAATGACTATTTCAAGACTGTGGCGATCTGGCGGGTTATGAGCGAGAAGACGGAAAAGGCCTTTGGCGAGATGTGGGAAGAAGCAAAAAAACAAAGGGGGAAGTAGTCCTTTGCACAGCTGATTCCGTGAAGAAGTCTCCACTCTGATGAAAATGGTGAAGAAACCATGAAGACCGCGCTATGAGGGTAGCGAGAGGTTGAAGCGGCTGAATTCGATGATTGCGATGGAGGAAGTAAAATGGAAGAGATACCTGAAGGAGTTGCGGACGACGATCATAGTGGCAGCATTCCGCAATCAGGGGATTCGATCTCTCTGGATGATGAAAAGCAGGTCATCGAAGTTCTCAGGGAGTCGGTGCAGGGACTGTGGGAAGTCGTCAATAATCTTACCCGTTTAAAACCGACGAAAAGACCGGAGTTCCGCGTCACGATTTTCGGTTCGGCACGGATCCCCCGCGAACATTGGGTATATGGTGCGGTTCGGGACCTTGCAGCGGAACTAGGGCGGATGGGCTGCGGTGTTGTCACCGGCGGTGGTCCGGGGTTGATGGAGGCGGCCAATGAAGGGGCGGCATTGGCTGGTCCTGCCGCGCAGGGACGCAGCTCGGGGATCCGTGTCCATCTGCCTTTCGAGCAGGAAATCAATCCCTTCGTCGATTCAGCCTACGAGCACCGGACATTCTTTTCGAGACTACATCACTTCGTGCTGGTGTCCGATGCCTTTGTTGTTGTTCCTGGTGGAATTGGAACGGTTCTGGAGCTCGCAATGATCTGGCAGCTTCTCCAAGTTCGCAAACTGGACCGGACGCCGCTGATTCTGATTGGCCCGATGTGGGCGGAGTTCATCAAGTGGGGACGGGAGTATCTGCTGAGGCCGGACTTTGAGCTTGCCAGCCCTGATGATCTTAAAATCCCCCAGTGCGTCGATACCGTGGATCAAGCGATGGCGATTATTCGCCATCGTCATGAAGAGTGGCTCCGTGAGTCGATCCCGCAGACACGATAAGCTTTTTGGAATAGAGCGAAATAGAAAGGAACCATTAACTGAAATACTCTTTCAACAAGAAGCAGGGGGTGAATGGCGATGCCTAGATCGAAAACGCCGGACCTGACCCGCGTCACACTGCAGATCCTATGGATCGGAATCCTGATTGCGGCGACTTTCTGGATCATGAGGCCATTCCTGCTGTCGCTCATCTGGGCCGTCATGATCGTTGTGGCCACCTGGCCCTTCATGTTGAAGGTTGAGGGATGGCTGTGGGGAAGACGGGGGTTGGCCGTCGCAGTCATGACGATCACCATGCTGATCCTGTTTATTGTTCCCTTTTCACTTGCTCTTGTGGCCATCATTGAGAATGCCGACAACATCACGGATTGGGTGAAATCCTTCCAAACGCAGGCGCTGCCGCCCCTGCCCCACTGGTTGTCCGGCCTTCCCATCATAGGTCCGAAGCTGGCCGTCTCCTGGGAAAGCCTCAGATCCGGCCCGGAGGGGATATCAGCACACCTGACTCCCTATGCAGGAAGTCTGTTGAAATGGTTTCTTTCCCAAGCCGGAAGCATTGGAGTCATCGCCCTGCAACTCCTGCTCACGGTGATCATCGCCGCAATCTTTTACGCTACCGGTGAGACGGCTTCGACAGGCGTCATTCGCTTTGCGCAGCGCCTTGGAGGGCAACGCGGCGAGGACGCAGCCGTGCTGGCGGCAAAAACCGTCCGGGGCGTTGCTCTGGGTGTCGTCGGTACTGCCCTGATCCAGTCGCTTCTCGGCGGCATCGGTCTGGTCATAACCAGAGTGCCGGCCGCCGCGATCCTGACCGCGGTGATGTTCATACTCTGCATCGCCCAACTCGGGCCGGGGCTCGTCCTTGTCCCCTCGGTGATCTGGCTTTACTGGAGCGGACAGACGACGTGGGGAACGGTCCTGCTCGTCATGTCGATATTCGTCGGCACCTTTGACAATTTCCTGCGCCCGATCCTCATCAGGAAAGGCGCTGATCTGCCCCTGCTTCTGATCTTTGCCGGTGTCATCGGTGGTCTGACCGCCTTCGGCATCATCGGGCTTTTTATCGGCCCGGTGGTGCTCTCCGTTACCTACAGGCTGGTGGAAGCATGGGTTGCCGATGTCGAAACGAGTCAAGCTCAGGAACCGGCTGGAGAAGAAGGAAAAGAACAGAAATGGGAGAGAAAAGATAAGTGAAAAGGGAACCGTCCTCAACAAGAGGGGGGATCGGACATTTGATCGGACAGGTGGAGGTGCTGCTATGAAGAGAATTGCAATGGGGATTGTTCTCTTTGGTTTGCTCTCTCTGGCGGGGTGCGCCCGCCTCGGGGGACCGGCCATCGTCCGCGATCGCTTCGATTACAGCGTCGCGATATCCGAGTCCTGGAAGAGCCAGATGCTCCTCAATATCGTCAAGATCCGCTACTCCGACACGCCGGTCTTCATGGATGTGACCTCGGTCATCAACCTGGTCGGCGTTCAGAGCACGGTCAATCTGGCGGCCGGCTGGTCCTTTCCGCCCAATGCAAACGCACAGTCTGTCGGGGGAACCACGACCTGGGGGGAAAAACCAACGATCACCTATGCCCCTCTCACGGGAGAGAAATTCACCCGGAGCCTCCTCACACCGATCACACCCTACGCCCTTCTCTCCATGATTCAGGCCGGCTGGCCCGTGAGAACCTTGTTCAGCCTCTGTGTCAAGTCGATCAATGATATGGATAACCAGTCCTCGGCGCCGGGATTTGCCCGCTCCGAGGATCCCCAGTTTCGGCGACTGATCGATTTGCTGGAGAAGACTCAGAAGTCGGGGGCCGTAGGGACAAGGATTGAAAGGAAAGACAAACAGGATACGGCAGTCGTTGTTTTTCGGCGGAAGACGGACAGGGAAATCGAGCAGCGGATCTTGGAAACTCGCCGGATGCTGGGCCTGAAACCGGGCACGGAAGAATTCAAGGTCATCTACGGGGCGACCCCGACCCAGGAAGGGGAAATCGCCATTCTGACCCGCTCGATCATGGACATCATCATCGAATTGGCTTCCCAGATCGATGTCCCTTCCGAGCACGCAGCGGATGGCCGCACCTATGCCACGTCTTCAGAAATCGGGGAGGGGGAGGGACAGGTCCCCCCTCTGCTCCGGGTTCATTGCAGCAGGGAAAAACCGGCGGAGAGCTTCGTCGCCGTCAACAACCGTGACTTCTGGTTCTGGATTGACGACCGGGATCGGAAATCCAAGACGATCTTTACCTTTCTCATGATCATCCTCAGCCTGGTGGAGACGGGACCGGCGCCGCAGGGGCCTACGGTTACCGTCCCCATCAGTTAGGGCGATGGAAGGGAAGCATGGTAGAAATGTCTGGAGGATAAAGAGATGCAGATCATCGTGAGACAAGAGAGATTCCTGGTGATATTGCTCATCGCCAGCATCGTGGCCATCCTGACAAGGCGACTCAAGCTGCCCTATACCGTCGGGCTTGTGCTGGCCGGCATTCTTTTAGCCCTTTTCCCCCTATTTTCGGACATTCCTTTCACGAAGGAATTGATCTTCAATGTATTCCTGCCGCCCCTTGTTTTTGAGGCAGCCATCCAGATCCGTTGGGGAGAATTGCGGAAGGAGTATTCTCTCATCCTGATCCTTGTCACCGCGGGGCTGTGTCTCTCGGCAGCGGTCACCGCCATAGGAATGAGGTATCTTGCCGATTGGGCCTGGATCAGTGCCCTGCTGTTCGGCGCACTCATCGCGGCCACGGATCCCGTTTCCGTTATCGCCACGTTCAACGAGGCCGGGGTTCACAGCCGGATCCGTCTGCTGGTTGAATCGGAAAGCCTTCTCAACGACGGGACTGCCGCTGTTGCCTTTGCCGTCATTATTGCCGCGGCGGTGGGGGGTGTCCCGACGCTGGGCGGCATTGCAGGAAAACTGGCCCTTACCGTGGGAGGGGGCGTGCTCTGTGGCGCAATCGTCGCCGGGGCGATTCTGCTCCTTGCAGGACGAACGGAAGATCATCTCGTTGAATTCACCTTGACGACAGTCGCTGCCTATGGTTCTTTCCTCATTGCCGAACACTTTCATTTTTCCGGTGTGCTGTCGACGCTGACGGCAGGGCTTCTGGTCGGCAATCTAAGCCTCCTCCAGGGTCGTTCCGAAGGCAGTATAGAGTCCATTACTGCGTACTGGGAATATCTTGGTTTTCTTGCCAATTCTTTTGTCTTCATCGGCATCGGAGTACATGTCTCCTTCCAGAATTTTAAAAGTGTCCTGCTGCCGGCGCTCTTCGCGATCCTCCTGGTGCTGCTGGGCCGGGCGTTGGCCGTTTACCCCTTTTGCGCTCTCTTCGGCCGCTCCGAGCTTCGCGTACAGAGCAAACATCAACTCGTCCTCTTCTGGGGCGGTCTTCGTGGCGCACTGGCCCTTGCGTTGTCTGTAGGGCTGCCAGAATGGGTGCCCAATCGGGAAGAAATCATCTCAGTGACCTTTGCCGTTGTCGCCTTTTCCATTTTCGTGCAGGGAATGACCATGACGCCGCTTCTGCGGCGGATCGGCGAGATCTCTCCAGTGGATGCAAACGAGAGTAAAGGGTGAACATATAATCAGGAAAAACAGATTTCCTAAATTGAAAGGACTATGGAAGAGGTGTCGAATCAGTCGTAAATTGACCGCGAAAAAATCTAGAAGGAGACGACGATGTCCCGCTGGCCGCGCTATCCGATTATCTACGAGATCAATACCTGGGTTTGGCTCAAGGAGCTTGGGAAGAACAAGAAGGTTCCAGTCACCCTCAATACCGTCCCGAAAAGGGAGTGGGACGCTATTGCAGCGCTCGGCGCTGATGCCGTCTGGTTCATGGGGGTCTGGGAGAGGAGCACTGCGGGAATCGCTATCGCGAATCAGAACAAGGGGCTTCTGGAAGACTTTCAACGCGCCCTTTCTGACTTCAGCCCGGAAGACAATGTGGGATCTCCTTATTGTGTAAGACAATACGTGATGGACGAACGACTGGGAGGTCCCGAAGGCCTTGCTGTTGCCAGACGAGAACTTGCCCAGCGGGGGCTAAAGCTGATCCTCGATTTCGTCCCAAATCACGTGGCGCCGGACCATCCATGGGTCATCCAGCATCCGGAATACTTCGTCCAGGGGAGCACGGATGATGTGAGGAACGATCCGGCGTCCTTCATTGAGACGGGAGGAAAGGTGTTTGCCTGCGGACGGGATCCATACTTCCCTGCATGGCCGGATGTGCTGCAGTTAAATGCCTTTCAGCCGGGACTCCGGGAGTCGGTCATCGAGACCCTTTCGGATATCGCCGGCCGGTGCGATGGTGTGCGCTGCGACATGGCCATGCTCGTCATCAACTCCATCTTTGAACAAACCTGGGGCAACCGGGTAGGACAAAAGCCGGAAACAGAATACTGGCAGGAAATCATTCGCTCCATCAAGAGAATCCATCCAGATTTCCTCTTCATGGCCGAGGCTTACTGGGACCTAGAATGGGATCTCCAACAGCAGGGGTTCGACTACTGTTACGACAAACGGCTGTATGACCGTCTGGAACGAGACACTGCGGAGAGCGTGCGGCTTCACCTTTGCGCTGACCCTGCCTACCAGGAAAAACTGGTGCGCTTTATCGAAAATCACGATGAGCCCCGTGCCCTTTCAGTCTTTTCTCCCCAAAAGGAGCGGGCTGCTGCCGTAATCATCGCTACTCTTCCGGGAGCAAGACTGTTTCATGAAGGGCAGTTCGAAGGCAGGAAGATCAGACTTCCTGTTTTCCTCGGCCGACGTCCTGTAGAGCCTGTCGACTCTAACCTCCGGGCTTTCTACTACAAAGTTCTGAAGGTCGCGTCCTCCGAGGCGATTCGGAAGGGCAGCTGGCAGCTCTGCGAGCGAACCGGCTGGCCTGACAATGTAAGTTGCCAAAACCTTGTTTCCTGGTGCTGGTCCGGAGCGGGGGAGTACGATCTGATCATTGTTAATCTCTCGGAGACAAGTGCACAGGGGATGGTTCGGCTGCCATGGGATGAACTGAAAGGAATGAGATGGCAGATGACCGACTTCTTTACCGGTCAAGTGTATGAGCGCAGCGGGGACGAGATGTGCCGACCCGGATTGTATGTAGACCTTCCTCCCTGGGGATTTCACGTCTTAACCCAGTGGTTGCCGGCAGAGTGATGTTGGTGACGTGACATTTTGGACGGGGAAGAATATAAGAGAAGGTCGGTAAAAGAAATTGGAGGGTATGATGCAGATTCTGGCAGGAGATATCGGGGGAACGTCCACGCGGCTTGCTTATTTTGATAGCAAAGGAGAAAAGCTGACGCTTCTTGTATATGAGCGCTTCCCGAGCCGCAAAGCCGGCAGCCTGGAGGAAATTGTCAGAAAATTCATCAAAGAACAAGAACTGACGGCGGAGCGGGCATGTTTCGGAATTGCCGGTCCTGTCCGGCATGGCACTGTCCGGACCCCCAACCTTCCTTGGAGCGTGAATGCTGAAGCTTTGTCCCAGGCTTCGGGTATTCCGGAAGTTCAACTGATCAATGACCTGGAGGCACACGTTTACGGGGTCGATCTTCTGGAGCCGGAGGACTTCGAGGTTCTTAATGAGGGAGTCTCCAACCCGACCGGGACCATAGCCCTGGTCTCGGCGGGTACCGGCCTTGGAGAGGCGGTGGCTTACTGGGATGGCTCTGCCCATAAACCTTACCCCAGTGAGGGAGGACACGCCGACTTCGCTCCCCGCACTGAGATCGAAGCGGAACTGCTCCTCCATCTGCGTGATGCATATGGCCGGGTCAGTGCGGAACGGGTTTTATCCGGTCCCGGGTTGCGCAATATCTATCGCTTTCTGAGGGACTCGCGGCATCTGGCCGAATCTCCAGCGATTGCCGAGGAGATGCTGGCGAATGACCCGCCTGCGGTTATCACGCGAGCGGCCCTGGCCGACGCTTGTCCCCTCTGCAGGAAGGCCCTTGATCTCTTTGTTTCTCTCTATGGGGCCGAGGCAGGCAACGTGGCGCTGCGATACCTCGCCACCGGCGGAGTCTATCTGGGAGGAGGGATCGCCCCGAAAATTGTCGAGCGGCTCAAGGGTCCCGGTTTCATGCACGCCTTCACTTCTAAGGGGCGCATGAGTCCCCTGTTGGAAACAATCCCGGTGAAGGTCATCCTGAATGACCGAAGCGCCCTGCTGGGCGCAGGACGTTGTGCCGCAGGTTGAAACACCTATGGATTTTCCTCCAAATAAGAAGGACTGCTGATACTCAACCAGCAGTCCTTCTTCAATTCTCATCAACACGTGAAGCAATCGGTTCGCAACACTATTCTGTCTTGGCCGGCTGTGCGGCCGGCTCTGCTTGCTGTTGTGAAAGCCCCTTGTTGACAAGAATCCTGACTTCCACCCGACGGTTCTTCGCGCGACCTTCTGCCGTCGTCTCTTCGGCAACCGCTTTTGTTTCGCCATAACCCATGGGAATCGTGATGCGCCTTAGCGGAATGTTGTGCTTCACGGTCAGGTACTGCACGACTGCCTCGGCACGTCGCTGACTCAGTTTCATATTATGCTTATAATTTCCCGTCGAATCGGCAAAACCCTGCACTTCCACCGTGTAGTTCTTCGCGCCGGGCGCTTTCGATGCAAGCTCGTCGAGTTGCTCTTTTGCCTCGGCCGAGAGGTCTGCTTTGTTGACGGCGAACAACACCGTCACGACCTTAATGACATCATATTGATCGAGCGAAGAAATACGCTTGTCGGTTTCTGCGATATCTCTGAGAGCTTTGTCCGATTTGTCCTCGACTGGAGCTGTCCGAACAGATGCGGTCACTGCCGCTCTAAGGTCTGATTCTTTAAATCGGATTTCGTCGGCCACCAGACGACCCTCCGAATCACCTTTCCCCTTGACTTGCAGAATGAGGCCGGGCAGGAGAGCTGTGGCCCCATAGCTCTTGCTTCTGCGCTCCGGTAGCAGGCCCAGGCCCTGGCGCTCGCTCTTTATGCTGGTAGAATCGGTCAACACCACAACGGTATCGGTGCGCGTTATATCGCGTAAGACGAATGTCTCGCCATCGCGGCTGAGGATGATGCCTTTAACCTTGAGCTCCTGGCCTAATGCGACGGTGCGTTTCTGGCCCGGCTGGATTTGCTGGCCGTATCCGATACCCGAAAACAAAATCCCAATCATAACGGCCAGGCTTAAGCTGACCACTCGCAAGGTGTTTTTCCTTAAATCTCGATTTTCCATGGTTGTCCTCCTTTTATTTATTTTATTAATTCAAGGTAGACCAAAAAGTATTCCAGATGCTGATAACCGGCTAGGCTAAATACAAGTATTTATTATTATTATATTAATTACAAATGAGAGGTGAGTTTTTTGTCGCTGGATAAAAGAAATGCCCGCAACATATTGCAGTTCCGCAAGATATTGAGGGCTTATATTGTGGGTGTTTTGTTTTCGGTTACCATCACCGACTCGAAATCAGGCCGAAATTGCCGGATAAAAGCCTTTTATCTTTCATAACGGCTTCTTCTTCCGGCCGGCGAATATATACGCCGCAATCGTCACGGCCAGCACGAGTGCCAACTCTACAATGAGCATAAACACCTTAAAGATGACCCAGGGAATCTCAAGGGGGAGTGCGTTCCACACGATCAGGGCTGAACAGATCAAGGCAACGATCAGAATAATGATTTGCAGCAGGTTCATGGTTTACCTCCTTGAAAAATCATAACATCTTGGATTCGCCGCTTTCCTTTACTGCTCCGGGGGCTCATGAGCAAATATCGCACCCTTGCCAACCTCCAGGGCCTTCTGGGGATCCAGCAATCCGAAGAGTTGGATGACCTTCGCCACCAGCCCGGTCCAGCCTGTCTGATGGCTCGCCCCGAGTCCGGCGCCATTTTCGCCGTGAAAATACTCATAGAAGAGGATGTGATCCTGCCAGTGCGGATCGTTCTGAAACTTCTCCGTTCCCCCATAGAGGGGACGCCTTCCCTCTTCATTCCGTAGGAAGATGCAGGTAAGTCGTTCCGCAATTTCCCTGGCCACTTCGAAGAGGTTCATCATCCTGCCTGAGCCGGTCGGGCATTCAATCTGGAAATTATCCCCGTAGTAGAGATAGAAATTGAGGAGTCCCCGGATGATCATGATGTTCACCGGCATCCAGATCGGGCCGCGCCAGTTGGAGTTGCCCCCGAACATCCCGGTGTTCGATTCCGCGGGAAGGTAGTCCACCCGGTACTCCTGCCCGCCTGCGTATAAAACATAGGGGTGCCGCTCGTGAAACTTGGAGAGGGAACGGATGCCGTAGGGGCTCAGGAACTCGTTCTCATCGAGCATCTTCGAGAGGATTCTGCGGAGCCGCTCCGGGTTGACCAGGGCGCCGATTCCTCGTTCGTAGACTCCGAAGTGGCCCGGACCCGTGGGGTGGACCGAGTCCAGGAGTTCGGGCATCTGCTGCAGGCGGGCGACGATTGCTGCCGCTACCCGGGGAACCCGCTCGCGCTGCCATTTTTCCATCACCGTCGTGGCGCACAGGGGGAGGAGTCCTACCATGGAGCGCACCTTGAGACGGGTGGCGCTGCCGTCGGGGAGGCGCAGCAGATCGTAGTAAAACCCATCCTCCTCGTCCCACATCCCGTTGGGTCCGGGCTGGTTCATCGCTGCGGCGATATAGAAGAAGTGATCGACAAACTTGGCAGCCAGATCCTCATAGGCTGGGTCATAGCTGGCGAGTTCCAAAGCGATCTCGGTCATGTTCTGGGTGAAAAGAGCCATCCACGCCGTGCCATCTGCCTGCTCCAGATAGCCTCCTGTGGGAAGTGGGGCGCTACGGTCGAAGACGCCGATGTTGTCCAGGCCGAGGAAGCCGCCGTCAAACACGTTCTTCCCGAAGCGGTCCTTGCGGTTCACCCACCAGGTGAAGTTCAGCATGAGTTTGTTGAAGGCCGATTTGAGGAAATTGAGGTCTGCCTCGCCGCGCAGGGCCAGTTCCGTGCGGTGGAGGAACAGGGTAGCCCAGGCGTGGACCGGCGGGTTGACGTCACTGAAGTTCCACTCGTAGGCGGGGAGCTGACCGCTGGGGTGAATGTAGAACCTTCGGAACATCAGTTCCATCTGTTCCTTGGCGAAGTCCGGATCAACGATCGAGATGGGGAGTGTGTGGAAGGCAAGGTCCCAGGCGGCATACCATGGATACTCCCATTTGTCGGGCATCGAGATGATATCCTCGTTGATCATGTGGAACCATTCCCGGTTTCGAAAGTGGCGGCTCCCATGATGGAGCGGGTGAGCTCGGTGTTCTTCCAGCCATTGATCGGCATCTAGGTAATAGTACTGCTTGGACCAGAGCATGCCGGCGATGGCCTGGCGCATCACATTCGCCGCATCCGGGGAGACAGAGGGAGGCGTCACGGATTGATAGAACTCATCCGCCTCCCGCAGTCGGGTGGCCATGATCTTATCAAACCCTTTCCCGAAGGGGGAGACATCGCTTTGACTTGCTATCGTCTCTCCGGCAGGGGGTTGTTCTGAAAGGCGCAGCCGTACGACGGCTGACTGGCCGGGATCAATATTCAGCTGATAGTGCGCCGACATCTTCGTTCCCGTCTTTTCGGGATTCACCGCATCCAGTCTGCCATGGACCACGTAATCGTTGATGCCGTCCTTGAGGTAAGGACCCGTATCGGGGTAGTCAAGGCCAAGGCGGGCATGGTTGGTTTCGTTCTCTGTAAAGAGCAGAGGCGCATTCCCTTCGCAGGAAAGGTAGTACGTTCCCAGTGCCTGATGTGTGGCGGCGACTGTGCTCGTACCCGTCGTCCCTGTAATCTCCTTGAGTATCGGTTTCTCCGATGGCCTCGCCACCCATGACGCCCAGTCGTTGCGGAACCAGAGAGTCGGCAGCAGATGTAACCTGGCTGCTTCCGGCCCACGGTTGGTGACAGTGATCCGCAACAGGATGTCCTCCGGACCGGCCTTGGCGTACTCCACAAAGACATCGAAGTAGCGGTCTTCGTTAAAGACGCCGGTGTCCAGAAGCTCATACTCCATCTCGTTGCGGCTGAGCCGCCGGTTCGTCTCCACCAGATCAGCGTAGGGGAAGGCCGCCTGGGGATACTTGTAAAGGTATTTCATATAGGAGTGGGTCGGCGTTGAGTCGAGGTAAAAGTAGTACTCTTTGACATCCTCGCCGTGGTTCCCCTCACTGTTGGTGAGTCCGAAGAGGCGCTCCTTGAGAATCGGGTCCCTGCCGTTCCATAACGCCAGGGCAAAACAAAGCCGTTGCCTGTCGTCGGAGATCCCTCCCAGTCCGTCTTCCCCCCAGCGATAAGCTCGGGAACGGGCATGGTCATGGGTGAAGAAGTTCCAGGCATCCCCGTTTTCGCTGTAGTCTTCCCGAACCGTGCCCCATTGGCGCTCGCTCAGGTATGGTCCCCACTTCTTCCAGGGGGTCTTCTGTTTCCGCGCTTCATCAAGTCTTTCCCGCTCCATAATCCTTCCCCTCCGTAGATGTCAGGTTTCAATCTATTTCCAGAAGCAACAAGCAACACTTGTTTCGTTGCCATTATATCATCAATCGGCCGAACCTGCTTATTCCATTTTCACTTCAGCTTCCGGTAGCGGCAGATCAGGGCGTTTGTTGAACTGTCATGGTTGAGGATAGGATCCTCAGGGCTTTCCAACTCCGGGCTGATGCGCTGGGCCAGAACCTTGCCCAACTCCACACCCCACTGGTCGGAGGAGGCTAGACAGCCGTATAAGTGATATGTCGAGGAGCCGGCGATGAAGCCAACGCAGTTAGCCGAATGAAGTCAACTCGGTATTACTGTGCGGATTTGATTGGTGAGAGCGGCCTCAGTGCGCTGGTGTGTCCCGAGGCCGCTTCTGATTGATATCGATAATTTTTGATCTTAATCCGGTGTTATTTCGTCTGGAACTTGACGATGCGGGCGAAGGAATCGGCCTGCAGTGCCGCCCCGCCGACCAGGGCCCCGTCGATGTTTGGCATGGACATCTGCTCATCGATCGTCTCCGGTTTCACGCTGCCGCCATACTGAATGACCAGGCCGTCCGCCACTTCCCTGCCCCAGGTCTTTTCAACGGTGGAACGGATGCAGGCGTGCATGTCATCGGCATCCTGCGATGAGGCCGTCTTTCCCGTGCCGATTGCCCAGACGGGCTCATAGGCGATTACCACCTTCTTCATCTCTTCGTCGGTCAGGCCCTTCAGCCCATTGATGATCTGGTTTTTGACGATCTCTTCGTGTTTTCCGGCTTCCCGCTGCTCGAGGAATTCCCCGACACAGACGATAGGGAGAAGGCCGTTTGCCAGGGCGGCCCTGGTCCTCATGTTGACGGTCTCGTCCGTCTCCCCGAAAAACTGACGCTGTTCTGAATGTCCGATGATTACATAGGTGCAGCCCAGAGCCTTGAGCATGTCCGCGGAAATCATCCCCGTGAAGGCCCCGGACTTTTCCCAGTGCAGAGTCTGTGCGCCGAGCTTGATTTTGCTCCCCTGGATTGCCTCCCCCACGGACTTGAGAGAAGTGAAGGGCGGGCAGAGAAGGATGTCACAAGAATCATACTGTCCGACTTCCGCAACCAGGGCTTTGGCAAGCTCGAGGGCTTCCGGATCGGTCTTGTTCATTTTCCAGTTTCCTGCAATAAGGGCTTTTCTCATAATGGAACTCCTTTGACTATTTATCATTGAGGGCATCAATTCCAGGGAGATGGCCGAGTTCGAGATATTCGAGTGAGGCGCCGCCCCCGGTGGACACGTGGGTCATTTTGCTTTCCAATCCTGTCTGCTTGAGGGCCGATACGGAATCGCCGCCGCCGACCACGGTAATGGCGTCAATTCCTGCAAGGGCCTTGGCAATTTCCTTCGTTCCTGTGGCAAAGTTCGGCATTTCGAAAACACCCATGGGGCCGTTCCAGATGACCGTCTTGGCCTTGGACAGGACTTCCTTGTATTCGGCAAGGGTCTTTGAGCCGATGTCAACGCCCAGGAGGTCTTCCGGGAAGGAATCCTTCGGAACGGTAGAGATCGCCGCATCGTTGCTGAATTCGGCCACGGCGATGTGGTCCTCCGGAAGGAGGATCTCGACCTTCGCATCGGCCGCCTTTTTCAAGATTTCGGCGGCGGTGGGAATCATGTCGTTCTCCACCATGGACTTCCCGATGGGTAATCCCTTTGCTTTCAGGAACGTGTAGGCCATCCCGCCACCGACGAGAATCGCGTCGACCTTGTCCAGAAGATTCGTGATCACGCCGATCTTGGAGGAGACTTTCGCTCCGCCAAGCACCAGAACGAAGGGCTTCTTTGGGCTGGAAACAGCCTGACCGAGATACTGGACTTCCTTCTCCATCAGAAGCCCGGCAACGGCAACCGGAACGAATTTGGCGATGGTTTCCGTTGACGCATGGGCGCGGTGAGCCGTTCCGAAGGCGTCATTGATATAGACATCGGCGAAGGAGGCGAGTTCCCTGGCCATCTTCTCCCGCTCGGCAGGGTCCTTGGAAGTCTCTTCCTTGTGGAATCGGGTATTCTCGAGCATGAGGACCTCGCCGGGGCTGAGAGCCTCGACCATGGCGGCGACCTCAGGGCCGATCGCCGCGGGAGCCAGCTTGACGGGTTTGCCGAGAAGCCCGGCCAGATATTCAGACACGGGTTTCATCCGGCATTTGCCATCGAGAAACTTCTGCTCGTCGAATTCTTTTCCCGATTTTTCAGCCTTCTCCTTTGCCTTGGCCGTATCCTTTTTGGGATCGCCAAGATGGGACATGAGGATGAGATAGCGGGGACCCTGCTCCAGGACATAGTTGATCGTCGGGAGAGCGGCCCGGATGCGGGTATCGTCCTGGACAGCGCCTTCCTTCATCGGCACGTTGAAATCCACGCGCATGATGATTCTCTTGCCCTTCAACTCAACATCTTTCACGGTTTTCTTGTTGATCATCGGAAACCTCTTTCTGAAGTGAGATTGTTCATTTGAAATGGTAATAACTTGAATGTTTTCTGAAATACGACCAATGGCTCAATCTGAATGAAACGAAGAAGTCTTTAAACTTTAGTAATTATATGAAGAAGGATTGCATGAGTCAAGGGGATTTTGGCCTTGCAGCGTGGAGGACTGCGCCGATCCTTAAAATTCCCACACGCCCATGATGGGTTTTTCGTCCTTATAGTGATCGAACTCGCCGATATATCGGAAGGAGGTGAATCGCCAGGGTGCCTCAACCATGACCCTTGCCGACTCCTCACCAATCCCCATGAGATAGACCAGGGGCGACAGGGCGATATAAACGGCGGTGGAAGCCGTCGCGCCGATGAGGCAGAAAGGTCTTACCAGCAGGACATCGACGATTTTCAATCCGACCGATGGACCTTCCTGAGCTTCTTCCGGGGCAGCTTCCGTAGCCGACTGGTCCGTGTCAGGTGGTTGAACGGTAACCTCTGGTTGAGCTGTACCCGGTGAGGCTGACGTGTCGGCCGATGGAGTTGAAATCGGCGGCTGAGCGAAAACAGGGCAGGTAAAAGAATACAGAAGCATGGCAGTCAAAATGATGATTCGTATCCGGTTCATAAAAAATCCTCCTTCATCTTCTTATTTATTTTGGTCCCTCATGAGAACGAACGGAGAAGAATAGCCAGGTTTTCTTTCTTATTCTTCAATCCAAGCTTCTCCCGGATGTTTTCCCGGTGAAACTCAATGACTCGCTTTTTTGAATTCAAAAGCTCCGCGATTTCCTTTGATGTTCTTCCTTCCTTGATCAGAGTGGCAATCTGGAGCTCCCTTTTCGTCAGCTTCAAGTAGTTTGAATTCAATTTCTGTACAAAGGGTGAGGCAATTTCATTGAGGCAATTTTCTGCCATCTGGACCAGGCTCTTTTCGACATCCCGCAGCGGCCTCTGTTTCAGCCTGTCCAGGTGGGGGAGGACCTGATCCTTGATGTTGGTTAGAAAACGTTCCTTGAACTCTTCCTGGTCCCTTTCCATGGTGTTCAGCAGAACCTTCAGCGTCGTATTGACCTCCATGAGATTCTTAGCCTGAATCCGTAATTCCTTCTCTCTTTTTATCAGAGCTTCCTCGGCCCGCTTACGTTCGGTGATGTCTTCCACAATCCCTTCCAGATAATGCGTGGCGCCGTCCTGCTTGTCGATCTTCCGGACCGCCAGTTGCCCGATCATGATGCTGCCATCCTTGCGGAGGTACGGCTGCTCGGAATAAAACCAGCCATGATCCTCTAAAGCGGCAAGAAGTTCGTCACGGTTTCTTGAATCTGCGTGAATCTGGGTTGAGGTATCGGTAATGGTTGAAAGGACCTCCTCGGGAGAATCGTAACCGAGCATCGTTGCGTATGTTTTGTTTATGCGGAGAAATTTCCCTTCCAGAGTCGATTGGAACATGCCGATGGAAGCATTTTCAAAGAGGTTCCGGTACAGGGCCTCGTTTTCCACAAGGGCGTCTTCCACTCTTTTCCGTTCGGTATTGTCAAAGGCGGAGCATCGGTTTGCAAGATATTTGCCGTTTTCGTCATACACGGCGGACACATGTACCAGGACATCAAATATGCTCCCATCCTTCCGAATCCAGGTGGATTCGATATTCCGCAGCCATCCCCGCTTCTTCAGGATCTTGAGGTCATTCTGAAGAGCCTTTTTCGCTACAGGGGTCAGAAGATCCCCGATCTTCATTTTCCCGATGACCTCCTCACGCGAATAGCCCAGCCAGGAGAGTTCCGTGTCATTCATCCGCAGAAGTGTTCCGTCCTCAGCGAAAGAATGGTAGCCGCAAGGGGCATTCTCGTAAAGATCTCGGATCTCTTCGACATATTTTTTCAATTCTTCTTCAGCCCGCTTCTGTTCGGTGACATCTTCCACGATTCCTTCTAAAACATCAATGGTCCCATCCGGTTTGAGCACCCTGCGAATGGCCACTTTTCCAAACATGATGCTGCCATCCTTGCGGAACCGGGGGTACTCGCCATAAAACCAGTCCTGCTGCTTCAGTGTGGCCAGAACGGTGGATTGGTCTTTTGAGTCGACATGGAGTGAGGCGATTTCTGCGATGCTTGACATCAACTCTTCCGGTGATTGGTAGCCGAGCATGTTGGCGTAGGCGGCGTTGGCGCCCAGGAGTCTTCCTGAATCAAAGGCAGCCTGAAACATGCCGAAGGGAGCGTTCTCAAACAGGTTTCGGTAGAGTGCTTCGTTTTGGGCAAGGGCTTTCTCTGTCTTCTTGAGAGGCGTAACATCCATGATCGATGCGACCCTTTTCCCCGTGTCCGGTATCATGGCAACCGTTACGTAAACATCGTGTATCGAACCCTTGCGATCCACCACCTTCAATTCGTATTTATTTGGGACGGATTCAGGATCGATCTTTCTCCAGCGGTGGTTATCCATCATCCAGTCCAGATCCTCTTTGGGGACTAATTCAGTCCAGCTCTTCTTGCCCTCTGTTTCATCTCTTGAATACTTGAACAAGTTTACGAATTCGGTGTTCACGAGAGAGATTGTGGTGTCCTCTTCGAAAATCAAGGTGGCGTTTCCGGTATTTTCAAAAATCGTACGGTAGTTGTCCTCCGATATTCGCAGCGCCTCCTCGATCCGTTTGCGTTCCGCAATTTCCGAAATCAGCAGGCGATTATTTTCTTCAAGCTGGAAGGTCCGTTCCTTGACCAGTTCTTCCAGTTGGTTTCTGTACCGACTCAGTTCCTCCTCGGCCCGTTTGCGTTCGGTGATATCTTCACAAAAGCCTTCGTAATGAATCGTGTTTCCCTCGGTGTCACGAACGGCGCGACCACTGAAACGCACCCAGCAAGTGTCTCCACCTTTTCTGCGAATTTGCGCTTCATGGTGGGCGTAGTCCCGTTTTTCCATAAAGGCAATAAATCGTTCACGCCCTTCCGGATTGACATGAAGCTGTTTTCCCACGTGGCTCACCAGATTCATCAATTCCTCCGGCGAGTTATAACCGAAGATATGAGCCAGAGCGGGGTTGGCATCAAGAAATCGACCCTCAGGTGTGGTTCGGTAAATTCCTCCCAGGGCGTTGTCAAAAATATCCCGGTATTTTTCCTCATTCGCTCGGAGTGAGGTCATTAAGGCCTGTTTCTCCTCCAGCGAGCGGGTCAGGCGGATATTGCTGTAGCTGAGCTGGGAAATCACCTGGGCAAGTCTCATGAAAAAAGTCAGGACCTTATCCAGATACTGTCTGCTCAGTCTTGGCAAGGAATCCAGCGCGGCGATGTATTCCTCTTCCGGAAAGCCATATCGCCTGGCCTGGAATCGAAAGAAGTCATAGTCGACCCGTTCGTCCTCGAAGATGAACTGGCCGGAAAAGAGGTTGCCGATATGCCTGCCGCCCACAATGATGGGGGTGGCCACGTCCCAAAGGTTGTTCATGCATTTGTAGAGTTTATACTCTCCGAATGAAACCCCGGTCGACAGTCGGATATCGCTTTCGTTGCAGAATCTGCAGGTTTCAGGATGAGCGCGATGATATTTGACGCAGATGTCCTGCCAACCCACGCTGATCAGAACGTTTCCCTTGAGATCGACCAGGGCCCAGGTCGTTGGGGCAAGTTCGTGGAAGCTGCTCATTATGGACTGAATCGTAGAGATATCGACGATTTCTGCCAACTCCAGCTCTTTTGCGTCGCTCTCTGGTGCAAAGAGGCTTCCAGGGGAGAGCCCTTTATCCGGTTCCTGAGGGGTGGAAATTACTTTGCAGGATTCCAGTTCCAAATTTCTCCTGGACAATTCTTCTATCTTCTCTATGAGTTGCGAATTTGTCATTTTACCGTAATTCATAAATAGATCCTCTAAGTTACATCTTGAGCTTCAATAATAAGAGCGTCTTTAGCTTGCAGTTGGATGATCTTTTTTGCTTTCTTTTACCCCACCCCAGAATTTTTGAGAAACATTAACGATTTTTAACGGATTTATCCAGCATTCTTATCAATCAGCGGTATTATGGATGGGAGTGCTGTAAAAAGAGGCATTGCTAAATGGAGGAAATGTTAATCTTGTCTTAAGCTGAATCCTTACAAAAAATACGGTCTTTTGAGTATTGACAAATATTTTCAAAACGATTGATCCTTACCCCTCGTCTAAGTAAATTTTTATCTAAAACTAAGGGTTTTAACAGACAATAAATCCTCCCATGCCTGATGGTGTTAATATGTACCGTTCTGTATGGTCTCAACCAGAAGAGCAAAACCACTCAGCAATAATGGAAAGCCAAAGAGTCCGATAAGGAAGCAACCAAGCCGGAAGGAATGGTGAAGGCGTTGTTTCAAAGTGGTTTTGCAGGAAGGCATCCAAATAAGCAGACATACAAAGCATAATAAGGAGGAATTTATGAAGAAGGGTTGGATCAGTTTTTTTTCCGTTTTGTTTGTGTCCGTTCTGATGGGATTATCCGCAGGGCAGGCAAGCGCCTACACTACCACCATCACGCACGATCTCAACAGTACAAGTGATCAGCTGGTTTCGACATACAGTGGAATCACTTACGATTTCGATTCCAATACACCCGTTTTTTCAGGTGATGGGGCTGTGGTGCAGGGAACGACCGGTTCTTATGCCGCTCCGTATGCCGTATCCAATGAAGATAGCTCAAAATATTTAACGGTTCCCTATTCAAATTCTACTGGTTCCGTGACAATCAGCCTGGGCGGTTTATACAGTTATCTCGGGATTTGGTGGGGATCTGTTGATAAATACAATACCCTTTCCCTTTACAAGGGTTCAGATCTGGTGGCAACAATTTCGGGATCAACGATCATCAGTTCCAATTGGGGGAACCAATCAAGCTCCGACTCAAATATTTATTTGAATGTCGTAGACGTAACGGGTGGTTTCGATAGCATTAAGCTGACCAGTGATGGGAGGGCGTTCGAGGTGGATAACATCACGGTTGGCAACCCTGTGCCAATTCCTGCCGCTGTATGGCTATTAGGTCCCGGGCTTGTCGGATTAGTTGGTGTGCGCAGGCGCATGGCATCGAAGTTCTCGTAAATCGCTGTCCTTCATTCTTTATCAAAAGCCCGGAGGCGAAAATCTCTGGGCTATTTCCCACGCTGTCACTTTATGCTGTTTCTATGCTCCCTGCCAGTTCTGTGGCCAAGCGGTGCAGATCTGATGAATTCTCAAGTCCATTCTGAAAACGTTGAGGAATCTGCAATAAGCCAACCTGAGCGCCGACAAGGGCGCCCGTCAGAATGGCGCGGGCCTGATTCTGGCCACCCCCGTTGACGGCATGCAGTATAGCGGATTCGAAATCGTTCCGAAAACGCGCCGCAAGATAGTAGACCGCTGGAAGCTGGTGATAAATGGCGCAAGGCATGCCGTAGACGAGAGAGACCTTCCATGCCGGTTCGATGCGGATGTCCGGGTCGGCTGCAGCTGTAGCCATATAGGATGGGGTCAATAAGGCGTCAGGGGAAGCAAACTTACCGGCTCTTGGCGGCTCCGGTTCTCGGGGTCGGGGCGGCTGCAAATTGTCGCTGGTTATGGCATGAAAGGGGAGCGCTCAGGATCTCACCAACTCCATCAACCTATCTGACAGGTGTGCATCCAGGGCATGCCCCTGTACCAGAAGCCCTAACACTGCGCCGTAGGCAACGGTCATTGACACGATAGCAGGATCATTCTGCGTAAGGATGGTATTACTCGAGATAGCAGTGGCGAGCTGTGCTGGATTGAGGGCATACCGCACAGCAATGGCCAGGGTGCGTTCGATTGCTTCTGTTGTGTCAGCATATCCCCCGGTCTGGCCCCAAGGCAGCCTCTGTTCCACCCTTTGCCGCCACAGCTTGCGGATCGACTGACTCGTGTAGCCACCCGGACCGCTGATGGGTGTGCCATCGAGGAGGGGTAGAAGCTCTTCATCCAGACGATGGCAGAAGTCAGCTTCGTCATAACATCCGCAGTCCACTAAAGAGCTGAGCAGAAATTTGAGAATAATCCCGGCCTGGGAGAGCTGACCGGCTTTAAACCCGGCATGATAGCGACCTGGAAGAGGATCAGTATAATCGGTGATCCACTCGCCGTAGTCACGATGCAATTCTGCAAGATCGTAGTACCAGTGCGGTCCAAGCGCCAGGGCATCTCCAATAAATGCACCCATAATGGCGCCGGCTGCACGCTCCCTCAAAGATGAATCGGGCATACCGCTCTCCTTCAATCCAGAATAAAAAAGAACCGCTTTAGTCCGCACTTAAAAAGCGCCAACGTGGTTCGTGGAATATTTTAAGGTTTTGTTTCCAGACTTGCGAGGGCGAAAAACACTGTGCTAATCATGATTCGGATTTTTCTCCATAAAAAGGCGGACTTCTTCCATCGCCTTCTTAGCGCACTCCGGGCAGTAGCCGTGCGAGAACTGAGTGTTTGAATGCTGCTCAATGTAGACTTCCACGTTTTGCCATAAACCCTGCTCATTGCGGATTTTCTTGCATTGGGCACAGATCGGGAGAAAGGTTTCTAAAACTTTGACCTCGGCAAGTGCCTGACGCAGCTTCTCAGCATGATCATGTTCTCGATCAATAGCCATGCGCATTTTGGAAACAGTCCACCCTATCGCCAGGAATGAAATGAAACGGATCATGGTGTTCCAGACTGCGAAGAAGTTAGACGTGTGCGTATGGCCTGACACAACGTCTGCTCCGAACCATACCAGGGAACTAAGCACAGCCAAAGACACAGCTTCCCCTAACCCGAGAAACCATGCTCCAACCGATACAGGAAGAAAGTAGAAAACGAAAAAATTCAGCTCGTATCCCGTGGATCCGTCCAACACCCCGAGGAGGAGGGTTCCGGTTACTGTTACTGCAGCCCACAACCATTTTGGTAATTGTTTATTCATGACTTATCCTTGCCCGATCAAAGAATGAATAGAAGGCAGACGGTTTCTGTTTAGAAATTGGTTTCCGGCTATCATCACACATGGTATGTTAACCATTAATTATTACTCTCGCATAGCTCTCGACATCCGTCAATCATTGAGGCCGGGAAACAATATTCATAATTTTCCATTACAATCCTTGAAACGAAATTGAAATAGGATTTTTTCTACATTCAAAATCCAGATTTCGAATAAGCATTATTCTGCGGCAAAGTTGAAAAGGATACTCCCTGCTGGGGCGTACATACTTCAAAAATCTGACTTACAGGTTTTATCAAGGAAAAAATATTTCCTCTTGAGTAATTCTGTCATAAATGTACCATCTGATCAGAAAGAGAGGAGACGCACAGATGGGCCATATACAGACGATGTTTGATCCGACAACGATTGCCCTAATCGGTGCATCGGAAAAATCGGGCGCCGTTGGACGAACGATCCTGGAAAAACTCCTGAATTCAGAAAAGAGGAGGATCTACCCGGTAAATCCAGCCAGGGAGGTCCTGCTGGGACTCAAAAGCTATCCCGATATTTCTGCTGTTCCCGAACACGTGGACCTGGCGGTTATTGCCACACCCGCCCCCTTAGTGCCTCAGGTGACGGAGGAATGCGGACGGGCCGGTGTGGACGGTGTGGTCATCGTTTCAGCAGGGTTCAGGGAGACCGGCGAAGAAGGCAGAAGATTCGAACAGGAAATTGACCGGATCGGCAAAGAGTACGGGATGCGCATCCTAGGTCCGAACAGCGTCGGTTTTGTTCGACCTCCCATCGACTTAAGGGCCACATTTCTGAAAAACACCCCACCCCCGGGCCATATCGCATTCATTTCGCAGAGTGCAGCTCTCGGAAGCGCCATCCTTGACTGGGCGGCCGATGCGGGAATCGGCTTCAGTTTGTTCGCTTCCCTTGGCGACATGACGGATATCGACTTTGCGGATATGATTGACTATCTGGAAGAATATGACGAGGACACAAAGAGCATTCTCGTTTATATGGAGAGCGTCGGAAATGCGAGAAAATTCATGAGTGCGGCGAGGGGGTTCGCCCGCCGCAAGCCCATCATCATCTTGAAACCCGGGAAATATATTGAAAGGGCAAAGGCAGTCGAATCCCGTTTCGAGTCTATGGCCGGTGAAAATGACGTATACGGTGCCGCTTTTCGACGGGCTGGCGTTTTGAGAGTCAAGGAAATCGCGGAACTATTTGATGCCGCTGCAGTTCTCGTTTCCCGGAAGTTTGCCAGGGGTCCGAGGGTGGCCGTTATCGGTTCAGCCGGGCCTTGCGCCGTCACCATGGATGCCCTGATTAAAAGGGGAGGGGAACCGGCCAATCTTTCGCAGGAAAGCATTGATCGCCTCAATGCCGTAATGCCACCTTACTGGAACAAGGCGAATCCTGTTTATCTCCATGGAGGCGCGACCGTCGAACAATATGCAAAAGCACTTGAGATCTGCCTTCAGGATGCGGCGGTGGATGGCGTTTTGGCGAATTATGTGCCCCTCATAAATGCTCCGTCCGATCAGGTTGCGCTGGCGATCGTGGAGGTTGCCGAAAAAAACAGAAAGCCGGTCATCGCCGCCTGGATGGGCGGAAAAGCCGTTCAGGAGGGAAAACGTATTTTCGCACAAAACGGCATCCTGGCTTATGACACGCCGGAAGAGGCAGCCCGAAGCTATATGAATATGTTCAATTACAGGCGCTACCTCAATCGGCTCTATGAAACCCCTGCTGCGTTGCCTGAGCAGGAAGCGCCTCCGAAGGAACGCCTGAGAACAATCCTCCAGATGGCCCTTGCCGAGGGGCGGACGTTGCTCAATCAATGGGAAGCAAAAGAATTTCTTGCAGCTTATGGGATTCCGACCACGATGCCCCAGATCGCCCGGAGTCCTGAAGAGGCAGCTGTCATTGCCGACAAGCTGGGATATCCCGTCGTTCTCAAGATTGTTTCACCGGAAATCTCCCGCAAAAGCGATGTGGAGGGGGTAATCCTGGGGATAGATTCAAGGGAAGAATTGCCTGGGGCCTATGAGAAGCTGATCAGGAGGGGAAAGAAATGGGCCCCGGCGGCAACACTCAGCGGCGTGGCCGTAGAAAGGATGATGACGCGAATCGATTTCGAAATCCTGCTGGGAGCAAAGAAAGATAAAGATTTCGGTTCCTATCTCTTCTTTGGGGTCGGCGGGACCATGGCCGGCGCCATCAGAGATTATTCCGTCGGACTTCCTCCCCTGAACAAGACCCTGGCAACCATGCTGGTGCAGGACACGAAAGTCTACAAAATCCTCCGTGGTTCCCGGGATATGACGGAAGCCGATTTTGCGAGGCTGGAGGAGATTCTGGTCAATTTTTCCAATCTCATCGTGGACTTTCCCGAACTGACTGAAATTGAAGTCAATCCCCTCGCGATATCCCCTGACGATATGGCCGTCCTGGACGCAAGAATTCTGATTGAAAGAGAACTCCTCCCGGGAGGTCCTTCATCCTATCCGCATCTTGCCATCAGTCCTTATCCCACGAAGTATGTGACCTCCTGGCGGACGCGCTCCGGGGCCGAAATAGTCCTGAGGCCCATTCGACCTGAAGACGAACCCGCCAAATATGAGATGCTCCTTTCCTCTTCCCCGGAATCCTTGAGAACCCGTTTCTTCTATACGGTGAAAGACATCCCCCACAAATTTCTCATCCACTTCGTCAATGTCGACTACGACCGCCATATGTCGCTTATTGCCGAAACACAGGAAGAGGAGAAGAAAAGGATGATCGGGGCGGCAAGCCTGGTCATGAATGCAGAGATGACATCCGGGGAACTGGCGGTTTTTGTACACGACAGTTACCAGGGGAAAGGTCTTGGAACCAGGCTGTTAAAGGCTCTGATCGACATCGCCCGGGAAAAGTCGCTTCCGGAAGTGCACGCCGATGTTCTTTCGGAGAATGCGGCGATGCTGGGTATTTTTAGAAGGTTTGGATTTGCAATCCGACGCGTTCCCGGAGGCTCCAGCGAATGCCGACTGAAATTGTCCTGACAGGTGCGAAACGGAATGTAAATATCGAAAACATCTGTTCGCCTCTCGATGACGGCCGTCTGGAAGCCCTGTTGTTTTAACCCTCCTTTCTGCAGAGTGTTCCGAGAAGCGGAATCTTCCCGGCGTCGAAGGGGGCAGAATCGGTTACTCTCCATATATTTTCCAATAGTAAATATTATAGGTAGTTTTAATCGATTTATCCGATTTTGTACTGATAGGATCGACAGACCATAAAAGAACAAAACCCTTTGAATTTGAACTTTGATATCGTGGCGTTTCCAAGCCATGAATTTTATACATCTTCCACCCATATTTCTTTGATTTATTCAAGAGCTTCCGGACGACTGCAGCCAGGTTATCAGACGTGGAAAACTGTACACGTAATGTTGGAGATTCCAGGCATGCTCCTCCTTCATAATCAGAACACACTTTCTCTGTCGCATCAGGGAATATAGGCAACTTTCCCTCTTTTTCAGAATGAGCAGAATTTACAAACAATTGAAAAAATACGAAAAAGCTTAGCACCATTAACAGTCTGAATAGTTTCATCCTCATCAATTCCTTTTAAATTAACAGGTTGGTCTTATAGGCACCGGTCCCTGGATTATCGGACGCCATCCGAAACTATTTCAAAGAATCAGCCCTAGAAGGGCGAAATGCTTTAGGTCACTGGTTCCAATTCCATGAGTAGCGCGTTGCGGCCTCAAGGCTCGCCTTGAGAGCCGGAGACAAAATTTTCTCTTGTGCAATAAGATCGTTGACCCGCTGCACCGCATTCTCTACGTTAATGTTCTCAACGGGCATTCAAGTCTATCCGTGTTTTTTGATAGGCCACTATAACACAGATTATTCAGAGCAGATTTGACGTTCCAGGATGCCCTGTAGGCCACTGAATAATTTTCAACGCGACCGGGGGGCTGTTAGAGAATGCTTTGCAGGTGAATCAAGCGGCGCATGACATCATTGTGGCGCCATTCTAAGGGTCTTTGAATATCGCACTGATTTTTTGAAATTCTTACCAAAAACCGTGTCAAGATCTATTTTCAAAGAACACAAAAATAAATTATGCTGAATGTTACCGGATTATTTTATAAAATCCAGATAAAAAAGGGAGGTTTTATGAGACGTTATCAACTGACTATGATCGGACTTCTCTTTCTGGCCGTTACACTCTCCGGATGTGCCGCTAAAGAAACCGTTGGTACCGGCATCCCCCAGGTTTCGAAGATGGAAACCCATCCCCAGGACGACAGGACACTGCTCTATGTAAACAACAATGCGCCAAAACAGACCTATTCAAAATTCATTGTTGAGCCAGTCCAAATTTATGAAGGGGCGGATCACGGCTTCGGTGATATTTCCATCGAGGACCGCCGCATGATGGCAGCATTCACGCACAATGAGATGATGCGGGTCATCAGTGAAAAATACGCTATCGTCGACACACCAGGGCCGGATACGATGCGGATCAAGCTCATTCTCGTCGGGCTGGAGAAGACGAACACCGTCATGAGGGGCTTGACCTACGGCAACCCAACGGGGTTTGCAATAAATGTAGGCAAGGGGGTCCTCGGCAAAGAAGGATACTTCATGGGCTCGATCACACTAGCAGGTGAATTCAATGATTCCCAGGAAGGGACGGTACTGGCAGCTTTCATGGGTAAGATTCATCCCTTTGCCCTGGATATATCGTTTTCACCATGGCATGCCGCTAAAGTAGGCGTCACAAAACTTGCGATGGACTTCAGGGACAGGATCGACAAGAGCCATGGAATCTAGAAATAGCCAGAACGAGGAGGCTCATGACAGAGAAGGGAAGAGGGACATAACGACCGTTGATGCCTAAGTATTTGTGAGTTTGATTGATCAATATTGGGCTTTAGCTTAAGCCATAACCTTAAATAAAATACTACTTTCTAGGTATTGACGTATGAAAATAAAATGAGATTGTATCAAAGTATACATATGAAGATGTTTGAGTGGTGCTTTTTTTCGTCAGATAATCGCAAAAATATTAAACAACTACAAATAAATCTACGAGAAGGGAGAAGATCATGGAATATATCTATGGAGAAGATTCTGTAGAAACAGTCAGCGAATCCACAGATGATGATATCGTATACGATGATGCTTCAGAGGATGCGGGAGATGGGACCTATCTTGCCGACGACGGTTCGTTTGATGATGGATCTGAAGCCGTGTCAGAGGATGCGGGAGATGAGACCTATCTTGCCGACGACGGTTCGTTCGATGATGGATCTGAAGCCGTGTCAGAGAATACGGGAAATGAGACCTATCTTGCCGACGACGGTTCGTTCGATGATGGATCTGAAGCCGTGTCAGTGGATACGGGGGATGAGACCTATGTTGCCGACGACGATGGGTCTGATGATGGGGTTTACGATGATGTCGTGGATTACGCCTTTTACGGGTATGCCGGTGAGAACCTGTTGGATGGCGATGCAGGCAACTTCTTCATGTTCGGTAGGGAAGATATCATCAGCGATTTCGCTTATCATCCGGAGGTTGTTGTCGGGGATAAAGACGCCGTTATCGACATCGTCTATATCGGTGCTATCCGGGAGCTCAGTTTGGATGACCTTTATATGAGCGAAAAGGCGACCACAACAATCGTTGACGGCGATAACGGCGAACTGACCGGCGGCGATGGAAACGGAGAGTCCATTTTGATCTGCACAGTAGGAATCGCTACAGCCGTTTCACCGGATAACATGGACTTCATCTAACCTGTCTAGATTATGAATATAATTATCTGAGAAATGAAAACTATCGAAGTTCTAACAAACAGACTTTCTGATAAAAAAGTGTGCGAATTTTGTCCCCCTAACTGTATGGATACTGTATGAAGAACTGGTGATATTTGACGAGTTTAGATGATGTTCATAAAATAAGGGGTTCCGCTTAACTTAGCGAAACCCCTTATTTATTTGGTGGGCCGTATGGGACTTGAACCCACGGCCAACGGATTAAAAATCGGTTGGCGGAATTAGTAATATAAAATACTTGCAAAGACGTGTCCGGGAATTGTACGGATTTACTCATTCCAAGATTTACTTGGCTGATGGGTAGGTTGATCTATTACACTTTTCATTATTTTAGAAAATCTCATGAATCGCCCTGTATTATTTTCATATGCTGAAAATCTTCATTTGGCAGTATGGCACACAGACAGTCATTCATAATAAGACTAAGTTGATTGCAATACAAAACGCTACTTAGCTTGTCTTCATTATATGATGGGATTCATATAATCCCAGCGTTACAAATAAAGGCGAGAATTCTATAATATGCGAAAATTGTAACTATTACTTTTATTAACATGAATATATGTAGTGGAATAGGTAAAAGATAGTGATGTCTTAATTCCTTGTTTTCTCCTTTATCCCTTACTTCGTGGTATCTATAATATGAATACCAGATTAAATAACCCAAGAAATACTGAATTAGATCAGAAGATAATGCTGTGCAAAATAGCCAAAGTGGTAACAGCAATTCTTCGGGAACTTTAGGTATTCCGCCTAATTGCGATCGAAATAACCAAATGATTGCAATTCCAGCAAACGATAGTTGTCTAACAACATCACTCGCTTTTCCCGAATACCACTGGTATTCCTCTTTATACTTCTCAAGTTTCATTTTCTTCGAGGTCCGGTATCTCCGGTTCCACCTCCTATTGAATTATTAAGCTTTTTCCCTGCTTTGAATTTAACTACCTTTTGTTCTTTTATAATTATAGATTTGCCTGTTTGAGGATTTCTACCGATACGTTCCTTTCGCTTAACTAAGCTGAATGTACCAAACCCGACTAAAGTAACTTTACCTTTTTCTTTTCCTAAAGTTCTTCGGATGTGCTTGTAAATAGAATTGAGAGCAATCTTGGCCTCTGCTATTGAAATGTCAGCTTCAATAGCCATTTGTTTGATCAATTCAGCTTTTTTCATATTTATCCTCATCAATTAAACTGAGATGCTGAAAAATAATGCCGACCAATTTAATAACTTCTACTCTTTTTAACTATTAGAATGACTTAAATAATGGAAATTTTCTTTTGAAGATCTTTTTTAATTATTTCTGCGACGAAGATCTATCTCTGCGAAAATGAAAATTATAGCCAGAAAAAAGAGACGTTTTTTTAATTGAATAAATTATCAAACTTAGAGAACTATAACTTTCGGAGGGACTTAAGTTTCTGTGGAGATATAGTGCTATCTTTCTCGGGAATTTTTACCCGATAATTGTGAAGATATCGCCAAATGATTCTGTTCTTTTCTTGCATGGTGTAGCTCTTTATTTCTGGACTATTAGTAAGCTCGGAAATCTCATCAATTAGCGTGTTGAAATCCAATCTTACGTGATACAAATCAAAAGTAGACTTAAATGTCTCTCCAAATTGGTAATGGATGTGAAAGGACCAATTATAAATCATGTATGCAAGGGCAAACGTCGTAATGGCTATGCCCCATGAAGCGAGTGCAGCAGGAGCATAATCAATAAACCTAGATCCGATACTTTGTAAAGTCGCATAGATAACATATAGTAAACTACAGACTAACAATGAAGCTGAGACATAGATAACACTATCCGCTATAGCCTGTTGACCATCAATCTCTTCGCGGAGCTCCTTATCTAAGGTTAGCCATATGCGAGGCCAGTAGAAAATGGGATCCATACCGTATATACGGTCAGGATAATCTTCATATGCTGCCACCAAGTTTCCCAAGCGAGTGGGGTATCTCACCTCATATTCGCCATCTTTATTCATTGGGAAACGTCGTATTTCAACAGAAGACTCAAGATATTCACGCCAATCGTCTTTCTGTCTAGTTTTTGCGATCAGTTTATTTAAACGTTTATTTTCACAATCAATGAGCAAATTCCAGAGGAATTTTGGCCAGTAACGACGACCTTCAAAAGCTATATATATAGGCATATCTAAAACAACGACTAGCCATCCTAGAATAATTGCAGAAAAGGTTAAAATATAAGCATCAGAAATACCTTTCCACGCATGATCAAGTAGTGTCTTGATCAAAGGGAAAAAACCTATCGCAAGAAGAAAACCAGGAAGCAGAAGTCTGAAAAAGAGCTTCAGGTTAAACTCAAACGGAAGTTTCATTAATCATCGACTCCTCCCCCAGGACCGTGGGGACCACTATCTTCTATTACTTCTACCTTAACAGCCGTTGGTCCCTTCTGACCCTGCTCAATCTGAAAGCGGACCCGTTGGCTTTCGGTCAACGTTTTCCAGCCTCCGCTTTGAATCGCGCTGAAGTGTACGAATATATCGCCTCCATCATCATTCTCGATAAAACCAAATCCCTTTTTGTCATTGTACCACTTCACTTTTCCTTCTGCCATTTCACTCTCCAAACATACGTATCCTCTTGGTTAGCATTCGACTTTGCTCTGATGTACTTAAAAATATATATTTTTTTTTTAAATATTTGAAGCATTATTCGGGAAGACTTCATAACCTATAGCAATATAATGAAATAACAACGCGATGAAAAAGACTGCATCTATATGAAAAAGGATCTGGTTTGATTAAAAGGGATCAATTACTGAAAATAGAAAAAGATGTTCACTTATTATTCAATCTTCATCTTCTGCATTTCTTTGTCCGCAATTTGATCAAGGACGTGAGAATAAATCATTGTTGTAGAAAGATGTGCGTGCCCAAGAATTTCCTTGACGACCTGGATCTGGATTCCTGAATTCAGCATGTAGGTTGCGGCACTGTGTCGGAGATCGTGAAGCTTGGCGTCAACGCTTTGCTCTTTCGCTAACTCATGAAACCTGTGTGATGTTGTGTCCGGGTGCCATGGAGGGAAAACAGGACCGAGATCTTTTTTAATCGGCTCCAGGGCTTCGATGATTGGTTGCATCAGCGGTACACGACGGTTGCGCTTCCCCTTAGTTTTTGTCAGCAAGGCAGTCCTGTTTCCCAGATCACAATTCTGCCAAGTCAATCCCAATGCCTCACGCCTCCTGGCGCCAGTCCACAGCAGGAAAGTTAAATAACGCCCAAAGTCAGGATCATCTTCGTAGGCGGCCGAGATGATTTTTTTGATGTCCTGTGGAGACAATATTCTTTCGGCAATGTCCTGCTTATCTTCCGGGACCATCTTGATCTTTGGCTTTTTTTCAATAAGACCGTCATCCAGGGCATAGGTGAGGGAAGCTTTGATATGCCGGAGGTATCCGTTGACGGTTTGTGGCTTTGCGCCACGGGCAAGGCAGATCGATTTGAAATTATCGATTTTGGCTATGGTTAATGTGCGGATCTGGATGTTACCGAGGGCGTCTTGGAGTAACTTCAGGGAGAGGGCATCTTTCTTCAATGTCCATTTTGATACCCCTGGGCGGTGCTCCTGATAGAATTCGGAAAATTCTCCGATGGTCATACGGCGGGTCGTATCGAGTTGAAGCAATCGCCCCCTGAGATATTCCTTTTGAAGTTCCCGGAATATCCCTTGTGCTGTCTTTTCGTCACCGGTTTTTAGTGATCTTCTCTTTTCCCCGGCAAACTCGACATGATAGATTCCGCCTCGTTTGAACAATCTCATGGGAGTATTCATAAACGAACACCCTTCATAATTGCAAGAGCTGTTTTGTGATAGTCCATATGCTGTTCTGATTGACTTTCCCGGAAATCATCAAGGGAAAGGCGGTCAAAAATCCACTCATGCCGGCCGGAGGAGTCATCCTGAAACCCTTTTATACGGCCTTCTCTTGCCAAGGCAATAAGGCGATGCTTGCCGATTGCCGAATATGTGGCAGCTTCTTTAAGTGTGAACCATCTTTTTGCCGTGGTAAGCAGTTGTTCCATTGGGCTTCTTTACATGATGATCTTACTATCTTGAGCTGTCTCTTCAGGTCTAATTGGCATCATTTTCCCACAATCGGCGCATATGAATCCCAATGGTTGGATCATTGATTCCGTTCTTCCTGAGGGACTATAGACAGGCGGGACTTCTTTCAGAGAAACTGCCTGAACGAACATAGTCCCGCCACAGGGACAGGTTCGTTGCTTCAGGTCATTTATGGGGATGTTCAATTTGAGTTGGGCGGGCATATCCTTTACCTTCCTTTCTCATCATCTCTCAGTGGAGTGTTGTAGATTACAGCCCCGATTCCACGATAAATTTTGAAACCGGGCTCTCATAAACTCGGTCCCCTTTCTGCGTAACTTCTGGACGCACCGCGAGTATGAGCTGATTCTGCGCCCTGGTCCAGGCCACATAAGCAAGCCGCCTTTCCGCCTCGATCTCTCCGTTTGCAATGGCCTGCTTTGACGGAAGGATTCCTTGGTTGCACCCGAATACGATCACAACCGGCCATTCCAACCCCTTGGCGGCGTGACAGGTCAGCAAGGTTATGCCTTCCTTTTCTTCTTTGATCTCGTCTTGGACATCGTACGTGGACAGCCAAGAGAGGTAGTCGGAGATGCTTCCGTTGTGTCCATCGGTCCATGCTTTGATGAAAGCGACTGATTCAGGGGATATTTCTGGAAAGATGGAATTAAGGTCATCAACAGTATTCGAAAGATCGAATCCAGGATCTCTTAAAAAGAATCCGAGAAGATCACGTCCTGAGCCATACGTGAGACTCACCCATACATCAAAATGACTCTTGCCTTCCTCTGCGGCCTTGACGCGGATCGACGAGTATTCTTCCCGGGTAATCCCGATAATTTCCTTGATGAGTAAAAGACTGAAATTGTCATATGGATTTACGATCAGCTTCAAGAAAGCATGGAAGCGCCTGAAAGGTTCGCTGTTCGTCAGTGCTGTGGTTTTCCCAATGTAGTTGTGAGGAATTTCCGCCTCTGTCATGAGGCGGTCAACCTTCTGCAGAAGGGAATGAGTGTGGGCGAGGACTGCAACAGGGCCTATTCCTTCTGCCGCCACACAATCGCCTATCTTCATGAGATCGACAATAAATGCACTATCACAATCCCTTTGAACGATAACCCTTGAGGCGCATATTTCTTCACGTGTCGCCGTCATCGTCTTCGTGATCCTATCCTGGTTATGCTCAATGAGGTTGTTCGCAGCCGTCACAATCTCCGGCATACTTCTGTAATTCGCTTCCAGCCGGTAAATATCGAATTCTGATTGATGTTCGACAAGGTACTCAGGGACGGCGCCACGAAAGCTGTAGATCGACTGATCAATATCACCCACTACGTACAGTGATGCGCCAAAAGAGAAGCATATTCCGTTGACAATGGCCCATTGCAGGGCATCCAGATCTTGAACTTCGTCCACGAGAACATGCCGGACGTGGAGGTATTTCGCCAGTGTCGGGATAAGATCTTGCACCCCGATCAGTAAACCTCCATAGGTCATGCTGTTATTCTCTCGGCAGCGGCTGTTGAAGGCCAAAAACAGGTCACGCAGAGGATCTTCAACAAATGGTGTTTGGCCTTGCTGATAATATCTGGCAAACATGGCGTCGATGTCCTTCTTCGGCACCTTCCATGTCTTCCCTTTGAGGATTCCCATATCCTGGGCGACATCCTTCAGGAGAAAATCTTCTTCGAATTGGCTGTAAACCGTTACCGACTCGGATTTAAGCCCAATAACATCACCGAAGCGGTTGATCATCGACAGGGCCAAGGCGTGCATTGTGCCCATTGTGACGTGGTATGCTTTACTGCCGATCCTTTCGATAAGGCGCTCCCGGATCTCGCCCGCTGCTTTTCTCGTAAAGGTAAAGACCATAACCTCGAACGGAGAGACTTTGCATTCCTCGATCAGGTAGGCGATGCGTTCAATCAAAACTCTCGTTTTCCCACTGCCTGCCCCGGCTAGGACAAGGGCTCGTTTTGAATCAGTGTGGACGGCTTCTGTCTGTTGATCGTCAAGATTAATCATAACAGCACCGTATTCCAATTCTCCGGAACCTCTTCCGGTGCATGGCAACTTGAAACGATAACCTGAATATTTGCGGCTTCATATTTCCGGAGGGCATCCGTCAAATGGGGGCCATCTATTTCCGCCGCTTCGACCGCGAGGATCGATCCCCCAAGGGCCTTGCAAAGCGCAGGGTCAAACGCCGCTTGCTCGCCACCGGACAGACCGGAATAAGGAACCTTTGCCGTCTTGGTGAACCATCCGATGAACAACGAACCATCATCCTTGATTTCAACTATTGCCGATCCCGACGGCAACACATCATTCATTCGTCTGGCCATAGAAGACGTAACGGTCGCCATGGCCTGGTTCTTCTCTTCGTTCATCCCTTTCAACTTGTCCTTCTCATTTTCCAGTTCAAAATGAACCTTACTTACCTCTGCCCGAAGTTTTTCCGTTTCTTCGTTCAGCCCCTTGGCTTTTATGAAGATGTCTCTTTTTTCATTGAGGTCAATCAGGGATGCCTCAAGGCCATTGATCATATCTTTGAGGATTGCCGTATCCATTACGCTGCAGCCTCCTTCCTATATTTTTTCAATTCCCTCATGGCTACCAACCGGGCGGTGCAGGCGGCGCACCCGGACTTGTTAAGGGCATCGAGAATGGCCTGAATGGAAGCCGTTGCTCTTGTCTCCATAATTTCCGTTACTGTTTTTCCCATCGGGGATTCCATTGAGAAAAACTCCTTGTCGTTAAGGCTTGGGCGAGTACTCACTGGTTCCACTATTGCTTGAACTGGAGTGATGGCTGCAGGGGGAGCCTGTTCCTGTTTTTGAAGATTCAATTCAGCCTGCTTTGCTGCCTTTTCCTTTTCCTCTGCAGCAGCCTTAATCTTCGCTTCTTCAATCTCTGAATCTTTCAGGTCTTGCCGGGCCTTCGCAAGTTTATCCTCGGTTTCCTTAATTTGAGCTTGGACATCGGCAAGTGTTCCAATAGGCAACTGCATATTTGCCCTTGCTGTTGTAAGACGAGCAGCCGCACCTTCCAGTTCCTTTGCTCTGGCTGTCAAAGAATTGATCTTGGCCTTTTTCTCCTCGATATCCATGACGATCTTGCTGAGATCCGATTCCGGTGGATACAGATCCATGAACACATCGATCTTTTTAGCATCAGACAGCGCCATGAACGCATTGATGTCGATAGCGACCGGAGCACCGGCCATACCGAGAGCCTTGGAAAATTCTGTCTCCCTTACCCCCTTTCCGTTTACCTTGAAGCCCTGGGAAACTTTGTTGTCCTTTCGTACAAATCCCCGTTCAAACAACTGGTCATCGATTTTGACGCCAACAACAAGCTTGTCCGAGCTGCCGTAGCTGTCCAGGATGTCGGCATTCTGTTTCCCGCCTCCAGGAATGTAGCCAAGTAACGCCAGAATCAGCGCCTGCGATCTGGCACTTTTGCCTGACCCATTGGGACCGAGAAAAAGAGTGTGGGAACCCAAATCCTGGATGAAGCTCAAACCCTTCAGGTCTTTTGCTATAATTTGAGTAATCACGGTATCCCCCTTACTCGACCATCTTGCAGACTTCGCTGTAAATGCGGTGTGCTGTCTGCACATCAAGATCTGCGTCCGGTTCTACATCGAGGGCATGGCAGGCGGCATTGTATTCATCAGGAAATATTTCCCGGGTGGTCGCCAAATTAAGGAGGATTTTTCTGGATTCCCCCTCGTCAAGGCAGAGTGGCGGATCATCCTTCCCAGGGTTACCAGGAACATCGATAATCTGATCTTCCGGGTCCATTTCCGAAGCAAGCACGGCTGCGGATTCCTCATCATCAGTAACCCGCTCTGCTCCAGTCTGCATTTCGATCTGAGAGAATTCTGATCGGTCACCGGAAATCAGCTTTCCTACCTTGGCCTGGAGAGCCGCATACTGCGTAGCATCCCATTTGACGATATTTCCGTTCGTCGGGCGCCAGGAAATAACCGGTATCGTCCATTGTGGGCCAGGGGCCTTCTGAATTCCGGAAAGGTGTTTCAGGGAGTTTCTCTTTGCGAAGGTTTGGGCGAAGTCTATGGACTTCTTTTCGCGGTTGATGATCGACGCCAGCCACTTCAGCGCCTCTTCATGGGTGGTGTTCATCCAAAGGTTTGTGGCTTCATCGAATGGATACTTTGCCCAGGTTCCTTCTTTTTCCGGGGTCATTTCTGAAGGAAGAAGTGTGAATGCCTGGGGAAACTGTTTTGCTTTACCGAGAAGATCAATCATACGATAAGAGGGCGTGTCATAAATCGTTGTCCAGTCCGATACCATGGGAATTCCCTTTGACGAAAACCGGAATGCGACGGCACGGGCATAGATCATCAGAATGCGGTTATTCCTTTCGTCCCGGATTACAGCCGGGTTGGATTGCCATTTCCCATCAACAAGAACCTCTGAAGGGAAAATCACGCAAGCGCCAGCCGCTTCCTGCCATACTTCATAGCCCTGGGCACTGACGACATGTCCCCCGCCGGGAACCGGTTGAATAAGAGTACCGGCCTTATCCGAAAGGGTAAGTGCCTGCTTGAATGCCCTGATTTCGCCGGTTGTATCCCTGAGAGCAAAAGCCTCATCAGTGGCCAGGGCAATAACGTCTTTTTTGATCAGGGCTGAGAATAATTCGGCCTCTTTGGGGAATTGGCTTTTTATTTTTTCTATAGCCGCCTGGGGGGTTATAAGGAGGGCTGGAACGTTTGCCGTTTCTGCGGCGGTTTGTTTCTTTTCCATGATATTGAGCCTTTCTTTATGAAGAGCATAGATTGATGAAGCGTCCCTTTATCTCTTTTTAAGGAGGAGGCAGGGGCACGCCTTCTGACCAAGTTAACGCCTTAACAACTTCATAAAAAAGGAGGTTTGAAGAGTCGTGATGCCAAAGTGTCTTATCCCTTCATAATTGCCCGGAACATGGCCATTAAAATCAACCACGCTACAAACAATCCAAACGCCACCTCAAGACCGATCTTGCTCCACTTGTCACAGCACTTTTCGGCAAATGACGTGATTTGTTCGGCGATTTCGATCTTGATCACGTTTTTCATTTCTATACCTCCGCCAACCCAGCCATAATCCTATTGACCTCGGTTGCGAGATTGATTGGTCTTTCATCTTTTACCGCTTCCCTGTGTTCGTCAGCCCATACCTCGGCGATTGCCTCAGGGGATCGGCAATACCACTGATCCCAGTAAGCGCAGTTTGTTCCTTCCACCGGGACGGCGAATTCGCATGGATCATCAACTGCGTCGATGCAGTCACACATGGCTGTATGGATCGTCTGAAAACCAACTGCATGGCTACTCAAATAACACTTGCTCATTTCTTCACCTTGTCTGTCTGGTGGCCGCGGCGGGAATCGAACCCGCGTGGATATCGCCCTACCTTTGGGTCACACGGCCATTTAAAAAGACTATCCTGCTTCCCGATCTGCGTGTTATTGACCGTCTTTCGCGGTCCAGGTTCCACATGTTATGTCTGGAAATTTGTCACCGCGAACTCGTTGTGATATTTGCGAGCTGCATCATCATATGCTTTCGCTGCCTCAATTTTTTCGTTGAACACACCGATATGAATTTGTTTCCCATTAACCGTTATCGCAGCGCGCCACTTATTTGATCTCTTTGACCAACAGACACCACGATAACCGCTTGTATTTCTAATTGTAATCTTACTGTTAATAGCATTTTCTGATAAGGTCACGATTCTCAGGTTCTTTTTTTGATTATCGCAGCCGTTTCTATTTATATGATCAACAACGGTTCTATCTTTCGATCTGAGATTCAATACATCCCTATGCATTCTAACGGTATGGCGCTTTCCATTCTCTCGTATGACTCGCACGGCATAAATGATGTTGTGATCAATCTGTGTGTGCCACTTGAATTTATGAAGCCTTTCAAAATCCTCATCGTCTACAAGAGCCTTCATCCCCTTTCCAATTGATATTTCTTTCATGATCCTCTCTCCAAACTTTTTCACTCCGATAAACCTGTTAGAGACAGCATTTCGTTGTCCAGGTTCCGTATTCCGCCGATGTCCATATTTGTTTCCTCTCTGGCTCTCAGCACTTGGGAAACGGACTGTCGTGCGGCTCAGATATCGGTTTTATTCTCCCGACGGAGCCCAGGTCATAGCCGGTAGGCTACTGGGGTGGCCGGGTTGTTTAATGCTTCGATGGGGAGATAATACACAACTATAGTAGCGATGTCAACAATGAAAGTCAACTTAAGTAGTGTTTAAAGACAAAAAATAAAACCACATGATTGTGGCCTCGGTGGGAAAAAGAAAACCGCCCGTGGGCGGTATAAAAGAAAAAATAATTTTTAAATTTTATTTATAAGACTTCAATTATTTTTTCTTTCACTTCAAGAGGATCATCAGGGGAAAAAGACGCAATTTTCTCTCTTGATTTATTATATAAGTCAAATGTCAAAAAATATTTTCCCGGCTTATCAAAAACAATATTAGGATGGACCAAAAAAATACTCATGGATTTGGGTTTTTTTTCGTCCGGAATGTTTAACAGTCCTGCACCAAGTTCAAATTCTTTATCGTCAAATTTCATTAGGAGTTTAAATTCTTTTAACATTCTAATATCTTCATTTTTTTCAAATCCAAGTTTGATATAAAATCCAATCCTCATGATTTTGGGCCAGCTATCTTTTTTATCTGGCGTAACAAAAAATTCTATCGATCTTTCGTAAATCCCCATCAACGAAAATTTATTGCCAGTTTCATTGCGAATGTCATCACAAACAATTAATTGGTTTAGTTTCATCTTTTATCCTTCTTAATAATCGAGTTTAACTTCAGGCGTTATATCAATAGCAGGCTGATATCTTCCGGCTTCTCTACCACTAAGGTGTATGATGGATATGAAAGCGTCATGGTCCGTAGTAGCAATGATGTCAGATTTAAAAATGTCTTCTGCATAGAATGGAACAACAGAAAGCAATTGTTTGACCGCTTCTTTAATGTGGATTTTCTGAGCCTCGTTATAGTCATATTTTGTCTCAGCCACGTGCAACATCCATGGGAATAACCTGACAAAACGCATTAAAGCGATACCCGTTGCTGATGGTGATGCATTTCCATTTTTCCATTTAGTGAGCGTTCGTTGAGGTATTCCTAACGCTCTTTCGATGCCTGACATGCTGATCTTGTGATTTGCAAAATCGTGCAAGATATTCTCAATGCTTCTTTGTTTTAACAGTTTATATGTATCTTCTAGAATTTCTTCGTTTTCATTAAAAAAGTCACCGCGAGAGCCGCAAACGGAACACACGATTTCATGCGTTTCAACAGTCGCCGTACCTCCAAAAGGTTCTTCAAGAATTACATCTACTTTTTCATCTTTAATGTCAGAAGATCCGCATACTGGGCATAGTCGTTCTGTCATGTTTTTTTCTCCTCTATCAGCCCGGCTCTTCCAAGCGCATCAAACATCGTCATGTTTGTATTCGTTGAAAGGTGGAAAGACTTAATGATCCAATTTTCTCGATTCCGCATGAAAGCAATATACCCTAATTTGCCTAAGGTCCGGAATTCATAACTATCAACCATAATAGGGTTATTTTTGTCAGGATTTGATTCCCATGCTTTACAATTAATAAAACGCAGGTTCTCTAAGCCGTCATTAGAAATAAATTCCAATATTTGAGGTTTATTGTTGAGGTTGAAGATTTTTCGTGCATCATTGGTAACATTATTAATAAGGTAAATATTCCTCTGGTTACATTCACATGCTTTTTTAAATTTGAAGAAATCATAATAAGGCATTCTTACCTCAATTTCAATATATTTATACTTATAGTATAAATATATTCTAATTTATGATCTATTCTAAAAATATTCTCCGCGATACCAATGTTATTATGCTATTAAACGTTTAATGCAAAAAGCGGTCATCTCCACGGAGATAATAAAAATTCTTTAATAATTAATTTACATAAATCATCTAGCCTTTATGTAAATTAATCCTAGTTGCATCCACATTAAGGGTTTAGAGCATCATCGCAACAGACTGCTTCCCCATTTTTTACAACACATACCTCGAAATAATGAGAACAGCAACCACGACGGTTTTCTTCAGACTGTTTTTATGATCAAGTTGCGACAGCTTCTATCTTTCTTTATTGTATTATTCTGTTGGTTCAGCACAGGCAACTCCAGAAACAATATGGTCATTAATTAAAATCACGATAATAGTTAACATTTTTATAATAAGTTCTTTTCATTCATAGCTTTGGTATCAAATCAACTACCTTACCAATCACCTTGAATTCTACCTTGCTGCCTTTTCCGTCCATGGTTCAATCGGAGCCCGCCTCGTATAAACTAATATTTCATATATCTACCGAATTATCTTTCCGGCGGTCTTTTAAAATTCTCCTCTCTTTATAAATTTTCAAGTCAATTAAAACCCCCACGTCCCCGTTTCCGGTCCCCCCAGATCGGCGTCGGTCTCCTCCGGATCGCCGGTCTGGGAATGGGAGTTTTTTTCCGTTTCCTTCTTGGGGCCTAATTGCTGTTTTAATTCATCCAGTGTTGCTTTTATCTCTCTTTGCTCCTCTATCTCAGCTTCACGCTCTTTAAGTTTCTGGGCATATAGTATCAGGTCACGTTTAAGGCTTTCGTGTTTTCCTTCGAGGATATCTAATATGTCCTGTGGAATTGCGATGGTTGTGTCTTTTCCCATACCGGTCATCAACCATTCCATTGATTTGCCAATCTGAACAGATATCTTATGAAGCGTGTCTCCTGCAGGTATGGCTCCATGTTTCAAATATTTCGTTACCATCCAAGGGGTTGTGCCTATTTTTTTGGCAAAAGCAGTCTTTTTCCGATCTTCAATAAAAAGAGCAAGGCGTTCACCAAAGCCTTCATAATCTGTATTATCTACTTTAGTTGTGTTTTTCATTGACTACTCTACTTTAGTTGTGTATTATTTCCACATGAATGAACTCAGACACGAATTTAAAAAAAAGCGGCTGGCCTTAAAGATGTCTCAAGCGGAGCTTGCTAAACACCTCAATCGGAACCGCGACCACGTAAAAGATATTGAAAGAGGGTGGAAGCACCTACGTGCTGAGGATTATCTGATCCTCGAAGAATTGTATCAAGCACGCTTTCCCTCCGCACTCCATTAAGGAAGCAGTGACATTAAGGGAACTATTATTTCCTGATCGTAAAGGTGAATCATGAAACATCCTATTCATTGGTCTGACTGTGCAGTTAATAACGGTCCCGCTTATAAACCCGGTCCCTGCGACTGCGGAGCTGTTAAAGCTCACAAAAGATGGTGGACATACCTCTATCACCTCGTTTGTATCCGGTTCGCGGCAAGGAAAATGTTTCTTGGGTCAAAGTTAGCCCTCTTATGCTGTCGATTGTCATCATTCTCCAATCCGGCACTTTGCCCGAAGAACTACCCCCGCGAACTTGATAACAGCGAATCGCCTCATTGCCGGCGGTCGTAATACCGTAGCAATGAGGCTCAACAACGCGTGCATAACCGTCATAGGTGAAAGATAGTAACCGTTTTTCTTTAATGGCCGTTACGATTGTCTGATTCATAGACGATTTCCTTTCACATGAGTAATAATCGGGAAAATCAACCCGCCGCACCAAGCAGGCCACTGGCGGAGCTGTAACCTTACGGGAACTGCTTTTCCCGGACCAGGAATCAAAATCTTGAGCATGCGGTTCCTTGACCAGCAAGGTCATTTTTGATCCTGCTAAGATTGCTCTTTAAATAACAATTCGATTTGCTCAAGAAGACTGGCCTTATGAAGCTTATAGGTAGCCTGAAATAAGACATCCTCGTCATCGGTCGGCTTTAAAGACCGAAGGCCATCAAGTAGCGCTTGCCGGTCAATGCCCGGTTGTTGAGCCAGAAGACAGAAAGCATCACGAAGGAATGTAGCCATAGCGGAAGAGGAGTGTAGGAACGTTTCAGCGGCTCTTTTTATCGATTCATTTATTTCTTCATCGGTCAATTCTTATTCCCTCCGTTGGGAATGAAAAAATCGGAATGTCTGATCAAACTGACAATGCCGGACTGAAGTCTCAATACGGTCGACTATGAATTGTAATGCTTTATATCGTGCTTGATCTTTTCAACCACACCATTTTCTTCGAGCGTTTTGACGATTGTATGGAACTGGTTTGCAAGGCTCAAAAACGATTCTGGTGTCATGGCCAACCTGCATACCGGGTATCTTCGTGCGGTCGGCTTGCCCTTCGATTTTAAAGGGTCCATTCGCGTTACACAGAGTTCGATACGTGCACTATCTCCATCAAAGGATACTGACTTAACGGAGTCGACGAATGTTTCAAGAACATCAGGAAGATCAACATAGCGAACTTGTTCCTCTGGTAGTTTCATGCTGCTTCTCCAATTGGTTGGTATTTTTTAATGGCTCCTTTGGGGAGCGGCTTTTCCCTGATACTGAGGTGAAGTAATAATGACCCGTTTCGACTTATCTATAGCATTAAACGCTCTCGGTTCTGAGATTAGCCGGATTGATGACACGCCAACCAACTCCAAGTTTCTTATCCCCATGAAACATGCTTGGCTTCGGATCAATCATTTCCTGGTTAAAACCTCCAGTTGTCCGCCTCAAGAATCTCACGCAACAATTGAGACGCTATTGTCTCTGCCGGAAGGCCACGCGTTAAGCCCTGGTTGGCTGCCTTGCCATAAGTTACCGATACAACACCATTTGCTGCCGTGTATTCGGCCAGATGACGTATGCCATTGTGCTCAACTTCTACAGTGTAACTTGGATGAGTGTGACCTTTTTTCATAAACACTTTTTATTAACACAGGTTTCCAATGGAAACAAGCAACCACTCAGCTAATTACAGCATTTTAGCATCCGTCGTTCCTCCGTTAACCAGGCAGGAGCGTCTTAAATTTTTAATATCTTTCGGATGGAAGTCTATCCGTAAATTTTCAACTTATCTTAAAATCAGTCATTCCGCACTTAATGCCTGTTTGAAACATCCGGAAAAGTATCCTGAAGTTCACCGGAAGGTTGTCGGCGCTCTTGGTTTTGACCCATGGGAAATAAAGTAACGATCATCATGATTGGAGGATAACGGACATGGGGGACAACATCAAACAAAATAGATTGTGCGGTATTGAGGCAACAATGAAGGCGATTTTATTCAGCGATTTGCTTCAGGATATGGTCAGCAAAAACGGAATCACAACCCTTGCCAATGAAGTAGGAATGGATGCTGGGGCGCTCAGCAATTTCAAAAATGGAAAAGGGACAATCAGTCTGAAGAACCTTGAAAAGCTTCTCAAATATGCGGATGTCGTCATGATCTCCAGAGACCGCTACCGGAGAATGATGGAAATGCCGATCACGATGAGCGAATTTCTCAAGGACTCGCTTGGATGGTGATCAGCACCAATAAAATAGACGAAAGTTGACAGGAGGATCGAAGAATATGGCACTGGTAAAAAAGAAGGAAGAATCAGTCTCGCAGAAAAAAAAGAAGGGGCCTGGGCCTGAGGTAAAAAAGGGAAAGGCCAAAAAGCCACAGGCAGAAGGCAAAAATGATGAAAAAGGGAAAGAAATTACATGCAGGAAAACAGACTGCGAGCTTTTCGATGCCACTTTCACAGGCAACTGCCTAACGGGTCCAGTTCAGGAAGGCGAGTGCCCATCTTACATGAAGGCCGAGGGATTGCCGAAAGTAGAAAGCTCCTTGATGGTCGGAAGCGTTTTAACGGTCCCAATGGACAGGGAACTTGGATTGACGGATTGGCTGATGACCTTACCAAATTCCAAAATGCGGCTGATCGGGGCACTCATCAAGAACATGCTCGAATGCCAGATGGATCTGGCCCGGCATCCTCTCACTAAAAAGGCGGAATCTCAGGAATCGAGGGAGGCGGCGTGATGCAAGGAACTGAAAACACGCAGGTTGAAATAACGGATGATGTAATACAGGTCCTGTCTGGTAATATCGAAAAACTGCTACTGGAAAAAAGAGAAGGGATTGCTTTCGCTTTCCGGAAAATTCCCGGCGGATTGAAGATTTCTATCGCAGTTGAACTTGATGAAACAGCAGATGGAATTCTTACAAATTATTCTGTTTCATACCCGATGGAACCAAAACCGGAAAGTCAGCTTAAGGAAAAGGTTGTAAAAAAGCATCTTATCAACCTGAAACAGGGAGACTTTTTCGAAGGGGGATACAATGCCTGAAATCATTGTATCAATCCCTGGAACTCCAATCGCCAAAAAACGTCCCCGATTTGCCCGGAAGGGTAAGTTTGTCCAAACTTACAGCGACCAGGAAACGGAAGAGGGGAAGTGGCTATCTCTCTTCATGGCTTCCCTGGATCGTGCCACAATCTCAGATCGTCCAATCATCAAAAAAGGTATTCCTGTCATCCTTTCCTGTAATTTCGTAATGCCGGTCATTTCATCAATGTCAAAAAGGACCGTAAGGGAAATCGAAGCCGGCCGGGAAATTCTTCATGTAAAGAAGCCTGATTGCGACAATTGCCTGAAGTTCGTCAAGGACTGCCTGAACAGTATTGCATGGGCCGATGATTCACAGGTGGCAAAAGTGGAAGCAAAGAAGTTTTACGGCGTCGAAGCACGAACGGAAATAACGATCAGGTGGGAGTAAACTTGAACACCGATATCAGAGTTTCAATAGGGCTCACCACTCACCCAAAGACGATAAAATTAATGCGTCGGTGCGGTGATCGAGCCTTTTTTTCTCTGATAAGCCTATGGCTTTGGGCTGCGCAGTTCCGGCCAGATGGTGTGCTTTCTGGAATGGATCAGGAAGATATTGAGATATCGGCAGGGTGGCAAGGCGAAACGGGAAAGTTTTCCAGCGAATTGATTGCTCTGCATTTCATTGATGAGGCCGATGGTGTTTATTGCCTTCATGACTGGGCGGAGCACAATTCATGGGCCGCAAAGGCTGAGGAGCGTGGCGACCAGGCCAGATTTTCACGATTGGCCAGAACAAATCCGGAACTTTACGAAAAGTTAAAGAGCCAAGGAATATCATCTATCTCGAAAGAAGATTATGAACGGTTAACAACGAACGTTCAACGACCGAAGAACGAACGTAAAACGAGAGAAGAACGAAAAGATACGAAACGTTTTACCCCTGCTCCTGCTCCTTCTCCTACTCCAAACGTAATAAAAAGCAAAGAGGAAGGGGGTGTGGGGGAAACCAAGACGCCTCAAAAACCACCTGTTGATAACTCGCCAAAAGAGCTTTTTCAAAAACAGGAAAAAAGCAAACCCCTCAAAGAGCTATTCTCTAAAGTCCTTGAACGGTGGCCGGTTAACCGTGACTGTAACTGGTACCTATGGCTGCAACTACACAACCGGTCACATCCAGAAGCAATAATTCACACTTTCGAAAGCCTGCTCAAGCATGGTGATACGGTTGAAAACCCGATCGCATACTGCAACCGGGTCATACTCATGGAAAACCAGAATTACAACGCACGAGATCATGAAACCGAGACCGCGAATAAAAGGGCGTCCAAGACGGAAGCGGCCCAAGCAATGGCGCATATCGGTGAGATATTGAGTTTGATAGGAGGCAAAGAAAACCTGCATGAAGGAGAACAGCGTTAAGGATCTGTTTGCTGAACTGGAGAAGGAGCTTCCCCCAATTGTCTTCAGGAATTGGAAGGACTGGAAAAAATATATTCCATATTCGCCAAGAACTTTGGCCAATATGGACAGTCTCGGAACAGGTCCCGATGAGAGGGTCAAAGTCGGGAGGGTGGTCGGTTACCCGCGTGAAAGCATGATGCGATTTCTTAAAGCCAATTCCAGTTTTACTGCAAAACAAAGGGAGTAAAGCAAATGCCTGTCCATGACAAGCCTAAGAAACAAATTGAGTCAGATTGCCGAGCGGCTCTTATCCCTCAGGAGGTCGTTGAGCGGTACCCGGAACTCACGAAATCTTTGGGTGCACTGGCAAACTGGCGCACATAAAAGAAAGGGCCACGTTATTACAAGGTCGGGCGTAAGGTCGTTTATCGACCGGAAGATATCGAGGCTTTTCTTTTTCAAAATCCTGTTCTGACCATTGATTCCATATGAGACTGATTCAAAGCGAAGAGATCAGGCAAGCTAGGGGAAGCGTGTTAAGCATGGCAAATAAAATCCTTGTAGGGAAAAAAGCGATCTCTGAATTTGTCGGTCGGTCCTGGGGCACGATAAGACGTTGGATCAGAGAAGAGGATTTTCCAGCGAAAAAGATTGATGGAGTTTGGCACAGCGATGCGGATCTAGGGCGGGAATGGCTGAAAGGGAAGATTACTGAAAATCATTAAAACGCTCGCTCTTTTAGAATTATTTGTAGTTTCAAATAAAAAATAACATGAAAGTCACATCATCGGTCTGTCAACTTTTTAGAAATATTATTCTATTGGAAAAATATTTTCAAAGACACTTTCTTGGTGAAGTAACATTTAGAAAAATATTTGATCAATTCACTTAATTGTCGGAATCCTTTACAAATTAAGATTTATCTTTAACTGACTGTTTTTATGGCATTTATTAGAAATATATAAATAAATACCATCTATAAAAAGGCAATAGCGTCGGGAATGTTTACGTATTGATTTGTTTGACATTCTATAAAATATTTAAATGTTCAGCTATATTGAATATTTAAGTTATCTCGCATAATTCCTGCTCAAGAATATTATTTGAAAAGTGTTTATTAATCTTTTGGGAGGAGGAGAAATCATGAAAAAACATTTTGGTATGTTTTCGGTATTATTATTGATGTTTTGCATGGCAGGAATAGCACAGGCAAATACAATCACGTTATCGGGAACCATACGTGATTTTAATGCTGGTGGACATTTCGAATCAACTATTGATGGTGTTGTTACGGGGTTAGTTGAAAATACCTTGGGAAATGATAAAAATCCTGTGCGTACAACAAAGACGACAGCCTCAATGCCTGGCGATTTATCTCTATTCAATCAATGGTACAATGATGTTCCAGGGGTTAACATGGCTGCAAATCTTTCAATTGTCCTTGACAATGGTGGTTCAGGAAATGTTTATTCATACAGCAATAACTCTTTCTTCCCTATTGACAACCAGTTGCTGGGAAACGAGGGAAGAGAGCATAACTTCCACTTCACATACGAACTTCATACAAATTTTACCTACCAAGGAGGTGAGAAGTTCTCTTTTACAGGAGATGATGATTTATGGGTATTCATAAACGATGAGTTAGCTCTTGACCTTGGTGGAATCCATAGTGCTGCAAACGGAGAGATAGATTTGGACGCATTAGGTTTAACCATAGGGAATACTTATGACTTTGATTTGTTTTTCGCTGAAAGACATACGACACAATCAAATTTCGCCATGGCCACGTCCATTGCGCTTAACTCTGTTCCCGAACCCACCACGATGCTCCTTCTTGGCTTTGGTTTGGTAGGCTTGGCGGGAGCCGGGAGAAAGTTTAAGAAGTAAAGAAACGCACAATCAGTTTATTACCGAAAGGCAGGGTCGATTGGCTCTGCCTTTTTTTGCTTGCCACGAATAAAAGAGCCCTTATGGGATCATTACTTTTGAAGCAGGATAGATCTCTGAAGAGAGATCATGCTCAAAAATGATTGGTGGAAGGCATATCGATGCGGATCTGGTGTGGGAATGGCTGAATGGAAAGATTACTCGGTGAGACTGTTGTAAAAAATTCCTACATTTCAAAGAAAGTGGCATAACATAATGATATTGCGAATTATCATGATAACCGAACTTCACATTAGGATTTAGGATTGTCGGATAATTTTACGGATATAGATGAATCAAGTAGACTTGTAAAGTAAAATATTAAAGATATTATTATGTTATGATACTGGTATGTCTATTGCTCTAATTGACACAAGATCTAGTAGAATTAATGAATGTAGGAGGAATAGATGAAGAAATTTTCAGTTATATTTTGTCTCATCGCGATGTTAGCATTTGCGGCAAATGCAGGTGCTTATTCTTTTAACGTTACAGATTTTAGCTATGGCAACGGAGGTTACACTTCGTCTAATACTAATGCCATAGTCGAAACTTTCGATAGCACACAAAAATGGATATTGTCAGGTAGTTATGGCATTGCGACAGGTACCTCAACAACCGCCGCTGCTCCTTGGTGGGTAAATCAGTCAAATGTCGGAGCACACGATGCAACAAATTACCTTACAGTGCCTGAGAATATGAACAATGGTAATTCCGCTACAATCTCTTTCGGTGGCACGTATAATAGCCTCAGCCTCTGGTGGGGTTCAATAGATGTTTACAATAAGCTTACATTCTATAACGGTACCACTCAAGTTGCTGAGATTACTGGTGCAGATTTGCTCATGGCAATTCACGGCTGGACTTCAGAGTATACAAATGATCACGATGGAGCTCAGGAGAGTTCCGATACGAACATGTACGTGAATATTTTGGGACTGGGTAATTTCGATTCTGTTAAGTTAACAAGTACAAGTTATGCGTTTGAGTGTGATAATATTGCAGTAGCCAATGTTCCCGAACCCACCACAATGCTTCTTCTTGGTTTTGGTTTGGTTGGCTTGGCGGGAGCCGGGAGAAAGTTTAAGAAATAACGAAACACATAATCAGGTTAATGCGGAAAGGCAGGGTCGATTGGCTCTGCCTTTTTTTTGCCAGCCACGAATAAAAGAGCCCTTATGGGATCTTTATTTTTAAAGCAGGATAGATGGACGAAGAGAGATCAAGCTCAAAAATGATTGGTGGTTGGCATAGCAATGGGGATCTGGTGCGAGAGTGGCCAAAGGGGAAGATTACACAGTAAATAATTTCTAAATTGTCCTAAATTTCATGAGATAATTGTATAACACAAATAAACAAAGCCTTTTAAGCAGCATCGCTGCATGACAATTTCTCTAATTCCTTTATTATCTTATCTGGTTGACGTAATAATGTTGGATATTTTTCCAATGCAATCATTTCTCTTTGATTTAGCTGTCTGGTGCTTATGCTTGTTGTGCCGTTATTTGTGATCTTAACCAACAATAAAGATCCAATTTGCATGGCAGCATTATTTACTGTTGATAACGAGTCTATTAGTTTAGAAGCAGCTTCAGCGTTATTCTTGTTAACTTCTGACTGCACTTTTTCGATTGCAGCTAGCTCCAAAGCTCGTTTCCCTTTTTCTAGTCCTTCCTGTACTTGATCAGAAGTTAGAACTTTTTTTGATTTAGCATACCAAGTCTTCCACCAGGAACCTTTAATGGATGGAAAATCGTCGCTAAAAACATATCCTAAGGACTCGATGAAATTCCTAATTGCCAAAATAATGCTCTCAATATCGTCGTCATCTTCATAGTTAGAAATGAATATCTTTACGGGAACAAAACGATGCATTGGAAATTCAGAATCTTCAATCCCCAACGATTCAGGAATAAAACGTTCATGGATTTCTGCTGTAAGATTGGAAGTAGCATTAAGTAATTTGGAAATATTATTATATATAGATTCAAGAATATATTGTTGATTTTCGGATAAATCACATAGTACCTTAATTGCATTTTCTAATTTCTCTATTCGATCATCAATTTTATGTGAAGAATAAATTGGCTCTTTCTTCTGTTGATCTGAAAAGTTAGATCTTTTTATCCGTTCTTTCATGCCTTCCAGGTTTTGTTCAAGAAGATACTTTTGCGTGGTAGTTCCCGATATTAAATTTCTCAATTCGGATTTGATGATTCTATTTTCTAAACTAATAAAATTTGATTCCCTCTGATAATGTTCATTTTTCATTTCTTTTATGTATTCTTCTATAGCCTCTAAATAGGCTTTATCCTGGATGGGATTTTTTATGCTTGACTGCTTAACTAATTGTTTATTCTTCTCTTTAGTCACTGTTTAATCCCCATTTTTTCTATTGCTATTTCCAAGTCGCATTATTTCAAGATGTACGTATTAATCATTGGCATGTGATTACCCTGGCAGCAGGTAATATACATTGATCTTTAATATAATCAATTATTAACAAGGAAGAAACGAAAATTTAAAAGTCAGAAAAAAACAGGGATCGAACCTACAAAGTAAAAAATAAATTCTCAAAAATAGATATTATGAAGAAACTATAAGTATAAATAATAAATATTGAATAAAGAGAATACTCTAAGGCCGGTCCTCGGCTGTTTTTATCCCATGTCAAGATACAAAAAGTGATCGTACGCGATCATAGGCGGTCATAGGCGGTCATACACGGTTTTGGCAAAATTCCTGTGGTAGGCTTTTGCCACCATGAAAGGCAAATCGCTTAATCCGAAGCAAAAAAGGTTCGTCGAGGAATATCTGATTGATCTGAATGCCACCAAGGCAATGATCAGAGCAGGATATAAGGAGAAATGGGCTGCGGCCAATGTTGATAAAATACTGAAAAATACTGAAATCCAAGCAGCTATTACGACTGCCATGGCTGAACGCTCCAAGCGGACCGAGATCACCCAGGACATGGTGGTCAAGGAACTGGCCCGCATCGGTTTTGCGGACATGGCCGACTTCATCACAATCGACGAAAGCGGTATGATTCAGGCGAATCCGCTTAACACCCTGGAGGAAGGCAAGAGCCGGATCATCCGGAAGGTCCGCGAAAAGAGGGTTATCAAAAGCACACCGGAAGGCGATCAGGTCCTAGATGCCACTTACGAATTTGAACTCTGCGACAAGGTAAAAAGCCTGGAACTGCTGGGTAAGCATCTAGGGATGTTCACCGAGAAGCGCGAGATCGATTTGAAACAGCCCATAAATGTCACGATAAAGAAATTTTATCGGAACAAGAATGAAGCGGGGAACAATGGATCTGGAACTTCCGTATAACGGCTGGGAACCGCGCGACGATCAAATGGATCTTTGGGAGTATCTCCAGAGCGGCGGTACCCGAGCGGTAGAATGTGCTCACCGGCGATGGGGAAAGGATGAAATCGCCCTGCATTACACTGCCTGCGCCGCACAAGAGCGAATCGGCAATTACTGGCACCTGCTTCCGCAGTTCAACCAATGCCGCAAGGCAATATGGGAAGCGATCAACCCCCACACCGGGAAGCTCCGCATCGATGAGGCGTTCCCAGCCGGGATAAGAGCAGGGACCCGCAATACCGATATGTGCATTCCCTTAAAAAGTGGCAGTACGTGGCAGGTTGTGGGCAGCGACAATTTCAACGCCCTGGTCGGCTCTCCGCCGATCGGGATTGTTTTTTCCGAATATGCCCTGAGCGATCCACGCTGCTGGGCTTACCTCTCTCCAATCCTCGAAGAGAACGGTGGTTGGGCTGCCTTTATCTCCACATCCCGCGGCAACAATCATTTCAAACAGCTTGTAGATTTCGCCAAAATCACGCCCGGGTGGTTTTGTCAGATTATGCCAGCGGATAAAACGCCTGTTTTCACTTCGCAGAGATTGGCTGAAATCAGGGCGGAACTGATCGGAACCTTCGGCGAGGAAATCGGCGAGGCGATGTTCCTCCAGGAATACTTCTGCTCATTCCAAGGCGCGATCATGGGGGCATACTACGCCAAGCAGATGGATCTGGCCCGCAAGGAAAAGAGGATAACACGGGTCCCGTGGGCGTCAGGTGTTGAAGTCTATACCTTTTGGGATCTTGGTGTCGATGACAGCACTACGATCTGGTTCCTGCAGGTGGTCGGCAGAGAGTTCCGGTTCATTGATTATTATGAGAACACGGGAATGGGCTTGGCCCACTACGCCAAGGTCCTGAAGGAAAAGCCTTATGTATATGGCGATCACTACATGCCCCATGATGCTGAAGTCAGAGAGTTGAGCAGTGGTGAAAACGCCAAACCGCGCAAAGAGGTAGCTGAGGATCTGGGCATAAGGCCCGTGGAGGTGGTCAAACGGCCACGTAACATTGATGCAGTCATGGCAGGGATCGAGGCGGGGAGAAATATCCTCTCTCAGTGCTTGTTCGATGAAGTCAAGTGCGCGCAGGGCATTGCAGCCTTGGAAGGATATCGGGCTGAGTATGATGAGGATAAGAAGGTTTTGAGCAATAGGCCACTCCATAACCATTGCTCTCATGGCGCCGACGCCTTCCGGACGTTCGCTGTCGGCTATGCGGCAAAATCCAAGGGAGACGGCTCCTGGTCCAAGTTGGCCAAGACTTTACCGAGAAACGCGATGGCGGTGTGACATGGCAATAGCTGAACGACGTTTAGGCTATCACGAAGGGAAACCGGCTTTGTTTATCATTCCAACAGTGAGGCATGGGAATAGCGCCGGATTCATCATCAAACTTGATGACCTATGGAAATACAGCGAGGACCACAACCCGCATTTTGGTGAATTTTGGTCGGCGCAGACGGCGAAGATTCTTACCGTGTTGGGATATCAGGTCGCCCAGGATAGACATTCATTCGTGAAACAGATGGTCCAGCTCGCGAATGTGATCATGGAGGGGATTGATGACCTGGTCAAGATGGTCCCGCGGGATGAAAGCACGGTCGAGGGCGTGGAGCCGATCTTTGATGTTGATGCCCCGAAGTCCATTAACCCGGAAGGCATGAGCATGGTGGTGCACCAGTAATGGCCGGGATCGAGAATATACGAGTCATTGAGCAACACACCCCGAGCGAGTTTCAGCCCGAAGAAGAACTGAAGGAGCTGGGCCTGCAGGGACCGCCCAAGGGCGAACATCCTCTCGACAAGGCTGATGTGCGGAAGCGCTTCAACCGTGTTTACGACTGGTGGATGCAGGAGCGGATCAAACAGCAGGACATCCGTGCCGATGCAATGCGGGACCACGAGATTTATGACGGCCCGGGCCAGTGGACAGCCGAAGAAATAACAGCTCTTCGGCAGCGCCTCCAGGAAGCACTGGTGTTCAATCAGATCAAGCCAACGGTGGACTGGGTTCTCGGGACCGAAAAGAAGCTTCGGATAGATTACCAGGTCATGCCTCGCGGTGAGGAGGATGCTCCGGCGGCAGAGGCCAAGACTAAGGGCATCAAATACCTTTCGGATGTCAACCGTACCGGATTCAAACGCTCCCGGGCGTTTTATGATGCAGTAATATCCGGTGTCGGCTGGCTGGACCACGACATTTCCGGAGATCCTACTGACGAGCCGATCCAGGTCCGGTATGAGGACTGGCGTAATGTCTGGTACGATTCGCTTTCGGTCGAGCCCGATTATTCCGATGCCCGGTATGTGTTCCGCGGCAAGTGGGTTGATGAGGACATCGCCATTGCCTATTTCCCTGACCGTGCCGACGTGATCCATGCGGCAGCAAACGAGGATGCTGGGGCATTGTTCGATGATCCGGCATTTGATCTCGAAGAGGCGGGGGAGGACACGACAAATATAAGAACGGACGCTTTACGTACCGGGTTCTATGCGTATGCAGGCGAAGTAAGCGCATCCAAGCGGCGCAGGGTGTTTTTGGTTGAGGCGCAGTATCGATTGCCGGCCAAAAAGAAAATATTGCGAGGAAAAGGGCTCGGGACTCTCAACGGCATCGAGTTTGATGAAAGCGACCCCAACCATACGGTGATCGTTTCCCATGGGCTCGGCGCCCCGGTTGACACGATTCAAATGGAAGTGCGGCAGATGATTTTCTGCGCTCAGTATGTCCTCTATGAAGGTGTGACACCCTACCGTCACAACCGGTTCTCACTGGTGCCGATTTGGGGATTCCGGAGGAAAAAAGACAACGCCCCTTATGGCATGGTCCGTAACCTCAGAGATCCTCAGCGGGATCTGAACAAGCGGCGCAGCAAGGCCCTTTACATCCTCAACAGCAACAAGACCATTGTCGAGGATGGAGCCTGGGAAGGAACCTTGAACGAGTTCTATGACTCCCGGCAGCGGCCTGATGGCGTCACGATCATGAAAAAGGGCAAAATCGAGGCGATTGTCACCGAGAATGATCGAGGCATTGCCCGGGAACACATCGAGCTCATGCAGCAGGATGAACGGTACATCCAAAACACGTCCGGCGTCACCGATGAGCTGATGGCCCGGCAGACCAATGCCGTCTCCGGTGTGGCGATCCAGAACCGGCAGGAACAAGGCCAGGTTGTCACAGCGGACCTATTCGATAATTACCGGCTGGCCTTCCAGCAGTCCGGCGAGATCCAGCTATCCCTCATGGAGCAATTTTGGCCTGATGAAAAGACATTCCGTATAGTTGGTGAGGGTAACACCCCTGAGTTTGTTACAGTGAACCGCATGGACGGGCTCAATGATATCACGGCGAGCCAGGCCGACTTCGTCGTTTCCGAGCAGGATTACAGTGCGACGGTCCGGAGGGCAATGTTCGAAACTCTGAGCGAGATGATCACAAAGTTTCCTCCTGAAATGGCGATCCAGCTCCTCGATCTGGTGTTCGACTTGTCCGATTTACCCGGAAAAGAGAAGTTTGTGCAGCGAATCAGGCAGATCAACGGCCAGAAAGAACCGGATGCTGAGCAAGATCCGAACGCACCGCCAGAAGTTGATCCGGCAGAACAGGCCAAAATGCAGCAAATGGAGACACAAAATCAGATTCTCCAGACCCAGCTTGCCGGTGAAAAGGCAAAAGTGGCGAAGCTGGAAGCTGAGGCCCGGCTAGTGCAGGCCAAGATCGGGACGGAAATGGTGAATCAGCGGGTGTCTGTGGCAGGCGTCGGATACGATCAAGAAAAGCTCAAGATCGAACGTGCTCAGACCCTTAACGCGATCGAAACGGCTGAGCATGGGCGAAGGATGATGGAAATCCAGCAGAAAGAGGGTGATGGCGTGAGTGGTGACAGCGCACCGGTGAAGCGGGACAAGGGACAGCGAGGAAGTACGGAGCGAGGGCTGAAATCAAACAACCAGGAGAAAACGGGCAAATGATGTCGGTCTCTCAATACATATTGAATGACCTCGAAAAAGCCGGTGGTTTCAGCATTTTTGTACCGCCAGATGAAGCATACAAAGATGATCGTCATGCAGAATTTCTAAGATTAAGAATAAGATGTGATCGATTAGGAAACAGGGCTGCATCGATATACGATCGAAAGCTGGAACATTTAAGGGCAGCAGCCTCAGCAGACGAAAGGATAACGGAAATTGAGGATGAAATAGCGGAGATTAGAGCCAAGTTAGCAAGCTGGGGCTACTAATTAATTAAAAAATCGGGGTTCCCCTGAAGGTCGGCCAACCTGATGGGGACGAAAGAATAATGAAGGGGCATGTCGGTGCCGACACATCGACGTGCCCCTTTTTTATTGCCCTGTAAGCACCAATCAAACGGAGGAAAGGGAAAAGATCATGGGTTTCACAGACGAAGAACTCGAAGGCCTCAGCGAGGAAGAAAGGGCGGCTCTGGAAGAAGACGAAAATACCAAGGGCGAAGGTGATGATCAAAGCAAGGAAAACGAGGGCGAAGGCGACGATAAGGAAGGCGATGACAAAGAAGGGGCCGGTGAAGAGAAAAACACTGGAGACACTTCTGCCGGAGAAGGTGATGAAAAAAGCGATGACGCTGATGATGACCAGAAGGAAGACATCCAAAAGGAAACGCATGTAGCTTCTGCGGTCATTCCGCCCTTCAAGTTGAATGCCGGTGACGGGAAAAACCTGGAAGACATCGATTCGGAACTGAAAAAGCTCGATGAGCAGTTCGAGGAAGGCGACATTCCCCTTAAAGAATACAACGCTAAACGAGACGCCTTGAATCAGGACAAGTTCAAGCTGCAGATGTACGAGGACATCAATAAACAGGTTGCTGCACAGGCCGTGGAGGGCCGCTGGAAACAGGCCCAGCAGGACTTCTTTGACGAGAACCAGAGATACCGGGAAAACACGGTCTTGAATGCCGCCTTTGTTCACGTGGTCAATGGATTACTGGCGACCGAGGAAGGCAAGAAAATGTCCGATCGAGCGATTCTCTTGAAAGCAAAGGCGACCGTTGAGGAGTCCCTGGGGATTGTCAGCAAAGGGGAGGACAAGAAGGAAAGCGACAAGGAAGAAGCTGAGACAGCTGCCCTGGCAGCCGCAAAAAAGAAAGAAGGCGAAAAGGGAAGAGACGGGATGTCTCTCCACAACATGCCGAAGTCCCAGGAGGCGGAGTTCGGTGACAAGTTCGACGCCCTGGACAAGCTTGAAGGGGAGGAGTTCGAACTGGCGATAGCAAAACTTAGCGATGCGGAGCGTAAAGAATACGCCCATAGAGGCTAAAGGATAATCAGCGCAAAGAGCGCAAACCCGCGTTCCGGTTTAAACACAGCCGGCCTGTACCGCAGGAAGTGATGAGGGAACAAATACTCAAAACCTACTGAAGTTAAGGAGAAATCATCATGGGACAGACCATTATCGGGTTGAATGACCCCAAGGCCGTTAAGAAATATTCGGCTTTTTTGGCTGTAGACGTGGCGCGGGATTCATATTTCTCGCGGAAGTTCATGGGTGGGCCGGATAGCTCCATGCCGATCCACATCATCAAGGAACTGGAGAGCGAAGCGGGGGATACCGTGTCGTTCGACCTCTCGATGCAGCTCAAAATGCAGCCGGTGGAAGGCGATACTCCCCTGGAAGGCAAAGAGGAGGATCTGAAGTTCTACACTGATTCCGTCATGATTGACCAGATGCGGGGCGGTGTCAACACCGGCGGGCGGATGAGCCGGAAGAGAACCATCTACGATCTGCGCGATATCGCCCGGAAGCGACAGGGCGAGTGGTGGGCTCGGGTGTTCGACGAGCTTTTCATGATGTACCTGTCCGGCGCCCGCGGCATCAACGCGGATTACATTTTCCCGACAAGCTACACTGGATTTGCTGGAAATGCTCTGGTGGCTCCGGACTCGAATCACATCATTTACACAAACAGCTCGAACAGCAAGTCAGCCATGGTGGCCACTGATTTTATGAGCCTGAAGTACATCGACATGGCTGTGGCCATGGCTTCCATGATGGGCGGCGGGAACCAGGGCGTTCCCAAGATTCAGCCGATCCTCATCAATGGGGAAAAGCATTTTGTCCTGCTGATGAACCCTTGGCAGCATTACGACCTTCGAACCAACGCCAACACAGGACAGTGGCTGGATATCCAGAAAGCAGCAGCCACGGCGGAAGGGAGAAAATCCCCGATCTTTCAGGGCGGGCTCGGGATGTACAACAACGTCGTCCTCCATGAGCACCAGGCCGTGATCCGGTTCAGCGATTATGGAAGCGGCGCTGTACTGGCGGCCCGGGCACTCTTCCTGGGCGTTCAGGCAGCGGTCCTGGCGTTCGGCACATCCGGAACGGGTCTGCGGTTCGGCTGGCATGAAGAGGAGCGGGACAACGGCAACCAGGCCGTCATCACCACGCACTCCATCTTCGGAATGTCCAAGGTCACATTCAACAGTCTGGATTTCGGAATCATGGCCATAGACTCGGCAGCCAAGCAACCCACCGGAACGTAGACAGTAATTTAACGGGATTAGGGGCGGGGTTCGATGAGCTCCGCCTTACCCCTCAATCTTCCAATCCATAAGGAGAGACCATCATGTTGAGATCGGCAAATGTAGATGGAACCCGGCCCGCTGTTTATCCGGTTGAGGCGGGCAAGGTTCAGGTCAGCGACGGTACATATGAAATGACCGCCGCTCAGAATGTGGATGAGGCCGTTGTCGCCCTCTGTACTCTTCCCCCCGGGTGCATCCCCCTCGATTTTACCGTGATCTTGGATGACTTAGATTCGGGTGGAACTCCGGCCATTGTGATTGATGCCGGCGGGATCAACGACGCAGGGGATGACATCGATCAGGATTACATCTCCGGGTCCAATGTGGCCAGGCAGGCGGTGTGGCGAGGGCAACCCTGTTCCCGATTGTGGCGCCTCTGACCGCGGAGAAGCTCTTCGGCATCCATATCACCACTGGTCCGGCTACGGCAGCGGGAGGAACCATTCGAGGCATTCTGACCTATCGAGCTGCGGAATATGGCGTTTAACATTTAACGGTCGGGGTGGGGTGTGCTTCCTCCTGAGGCCACCCTGCCTTGGCCACAATCCAGGAGGAAGGAAAGGCAATGCTGATTCAATGCCTAATAGAACGCGAGGGGGATACGCACATAACCAGGCTGGAGAATGTCCGTTACAAGTTCCAGCGGAATGAGCAGGGAGACATGGTCTGTGATGTCCATAACAAGGAGCACATCAACTGGATGCTGAAGAGCGCGAGCTACCAGGAATATGTTCCCTCTAAAGTGGTCCAGGATGGCCACAATCATGATGGTGCTATGGATTTGCCCGTGGCTGAATCGCCGGAACTACGTACCCCAATGATGGAGTTGGTTGGCCAAAATGCTTATGCGCCTCACTATGGCCAATCCGATGAGACTGAAATTAAAAAGCCAGCCAAGAACGGCAAAAGAAAAGCTGCGTAAAGAAGTTTTCTCATCCGGAGGGCCAAATGGGTGAACATCAATTATTCAATCTCACAGAGAAAGACTGGGAGAGGGCGACCCAAGAACAGCAAGGATGGTACACCTACAGCGCCCTGATCAACTTGAGCAAGCGGCTTGATGAAGTGGAACGTAAGCGATGGTTCCGAAACAGCCTGGCGTTTATCGGCGGATTAATAGGCGGGGCGCTTGCCACATTAGGCATCAAAATAACATCGTAGAAACAAGAAGGTAAGACATGAATCTAAATGAACAGTTGAAACTTCACGAAGGCTATAAGCTGAAACCTTACAGATGTCCCGCGGGCTTCCGGACTATCGGCGTTGGCCATAATTACGATGCTAATCCTTTACCTGATGGAATTGCTGAATATCTCGATATTCATGAGAGAATTACCGACGAGATGGCCGACCAGCTTCTTGAACAGGACATTGCCATAGCCAGGAGCGGTTGCGAAAAGCTGTACCCGAGGTTCAAGGAATTCTCGGACACACGGCAGAACGCCCTGATCGATATGATGTTCAACATGGGATACAGGACGCTTCGATCCTTCAAGACCACAAACCTCTTGATCAATTCCAATAATTGGACAGGGGCCGCGGACAATCTGGTTAAAACCAAGTGGTACAAACAGGTCAAGGGCCGGGCAAAGACTGTATGCGCGATGCTGAGAGAAGGATAAAGGAGAGACGACATGGAAAGTGTATCAACGTTGGCAGTCATCATGGCGGCACTATTGGCCGTATCAGAAGCGCTCAGTCTTATACCGAGCGTAAAAGCAAATGGAATTTTCCAGGGTTGCTATAACGTAATCAAGGCATTGGCCATGACTTTTCGGAAACCCTAAGGTTGGGGGGAAAGCGGCATGAACGTCGATGATGTGATCACCGAAGCTCGGGACATCACCAAAGAAGAATCGTATGACGATCATTGGATGGTGAAACGCATCAATATGGGTCTCAAGGAGATTGCTGCGGTTCTGGCAATTCCAGGATTATCCACGAGCGATACAGTGACGGCTACCTCTACGCAAGATCATGTGGCTATGCCGGCCGATTATTCCCATGACCTCTATCTGGTCACAACGGAAAGATATCCTAATGGTTTGACCCTCCATGAAAACCTGAAGAGTCTGATCGAAGATCATGACACGACTGAGAAAGGGAATGTCCGCAAGGTCACTATTCACTTTACGGATCTCTATTATTCGCCTTTGCCAGTCGAAGGCGAAAGCGAGACTATCACACTTTTTTATTACGGGCACCCCGATGAAGTAACCATAAACGATGAATTCCCTTCTTGGATTCCTTCACATCTCCAGAAGCCTCTGATGCTCAATTACCTGACGAAGGAAATCTTCTCGCTCGTGGAAGAAGGGATTGACGGTCAGACGCCGAACACAACGAAATATTCACAGCTCTACGGTCAAGCAGTCATGATGCTGCAGGCATTTTATCCGAACGCAGCGAAGCCTTATTACAAACCCCAGCACGCACCGGTTTGGTTCTAGGACATGGCAAAACCGCTTAATCCGATCACAGCAGCCCGCTTTGTCGGGATGAACAACGCAAAGACTTCTGAGGGGTTTTTTGCCGATGCCGAAAATGGCATTGTCGAGCCCAGGATCATCCTGAATGCGGATGTCGATCTGGAAGGGCGACTGATTAAACGGCCAGGTAAAAAGCTCCGGATCAGCCTCCCGGGTGCACATAGTTTGTGGGCCTGCGTCTCCTGCATGATGTGCGTTGCCCAGGGCCGTCTCTATCGGATTGCGCAAGGTTCAGTGGTTGATGTCGGTGGTGTGGACGGTCCGGTTTCTCCGGTGAGCTACCTTGAAGTCGAGGGGCGAGTTTATGCCTCCAATCCCTATTGGAAGGAGATATTTGATCCTGCGACCAATACGGTGTCCGAGTGGGGCGTAACGCCTCCACCAGGGCCGATGATGCTCTCTACGACCGGCGGCCTTTCGGCGGGGACATACGCTGTCTGTTACACGAACCATATTGGCGACGAGATGTCCGGCAATGGACCCATTGCCATGATCACTTTATCTGATGGGGGAGGAATACAGCTGCTGAACCGTCCGGCTGGTGCAGTCGTTTGGATGACAGATGCAAACGAAAGTATCTTCAGCCGGGTAGGGGAGGCTGATGTCATTGTGGATCTTCCCTATGTCGAGCCCCTTCCTTCATTCCTGTGCAGTCCACCGCCTTTCCTGGAAAACCTGACTTATGCCTATGGGCGGATATGGGGATCTAACGGAAATACGGTTTTTTACTCTGAGCCATTCAAGCTCGGATGGTTCAAGCTGACATCAAACCGATTCGACTTTGAGGACGAAGTGACTCTGATTGCCAAGGTGTCCACGGGAATATTCGTGGGCATGAAGAAAAAGACCCAATTCCTGGCAGGAACGGAACCATCCAAAATGGCTCAGATGGAAGTTGGGGCTGGGGCCGTTAAGGGATCGCTCGTCTACTGCAACAACATGCCATATCTGGCTGACATCATGGGCACCGAACAGAAGGTCATAAGCGATGTTCCTGTATGGCTGTCTGAGGATGGGATTGCTGCAGGCAACACAACCGGGCGTCTTTTCAATCTTACAAAAAACAAATTGAGAATGGGAGCCCCTGATCAAGGGGCGTCATTGTATCGGGATCTGAATGGAGTGATTCAGATATTGACGAGTTTTAAACAGAGCGGAGTGGGGCCTTCAGACAATGAGACAGTGGCGGCATTGAAGGCGGGGAAGGTGATCCAATCGGAATCGACACGGAAGATCCAGGGTAGCCATGCGGGGTTTTCGGATTCTGTGATGATCGGTTGGCATAAGGGCGCCGAGAGCGCGGGGGAATTTACCGACAGTTTGGCCGTAGTTCAGACGCGCGGCGGAGTAGAAATTTAAAGGAGAGAGGAAACATGAATCAGATACCTGTGGATTTGAATCATTTTCGAGATGATGCGGAACTGAAGTACATGGCGAAGCACCGGCATGAATCCGGTCTGCGCTTTATCGGCAATGTTCATGTCAAGCATGCCAGGCGAGACAAGATCCTACATGATGCCTGGGAGCCGGAACACAACACGTTTACCACGGAAGGCATGGCCTATCTGCTGAACATCATCTTCGGCACGACTTCCAAGACCGGAGCCGCGATCTGGTACGTCGGTATTTTTAAGGCTGATGTGACCCCGGCACTCTCCGATACCGCTGCAGCGAAACTGGGGGCGTCAGGGACCTATTCGGAATGCCAGGACGCGGATTATGACGATCCGGCGACAAATAAGCCAGCTTACACAATTGCGTCCACTTCGACTGCTGTGTGCACGAACTCAGCGAGCAAGGGTACGTTTGTCATGAATGCATCGATTACCGTCTACGGGGCCTTCCTGTCCGATGCCGCGGCTAAGACGGCTACTTCGGGGCACCTTATGTGCGCCAAGCGGTTTGCCTCATCGAGAGCGGTTATCGCGGACGATGAACTGGCAGTAACCTATCAGATCACGGCGACGACCAGCTAAAGGTCATCTCATGCCTCAATATAATTACGGAACCGTCGGGGATCTTCAGGATTATGAATTTCTCCGGGGAACAATCAAATCAATAGATACAGAGACCGACACCTGCACGGTTGAGGTCTCCGGGTCTGTCATTGATGCATTGCTTTTCTACCACTGTGAGCCTGAATCTGCCCAGCGGGAAAACGGGGCGATAGAGGGGGCCGCGGCAGGATTTGCGGAAGACGATGCGGTCATTGTCCAGGTCAAATATGACATGAGTGAAGTGCGGGTAATTGCCCATTTGGACGGTGTGAGACATTGCGGATGGGAAAACTGGTCCGGACCTCTGATGAATTCGAGACATCCTTGGGTAACCTCTAGCGTCAGCTGGTATGAGATAACCTATTTATCAACATCTTGGTACCACGTCGTAACAGATCCCACAGATCCAAAATGCGGCTATTTAATCTTGGATCTTGATGGTGATGATGGCGGATCGGATCAGTCGGAAGGTTATAGGCATGGTGGATTAGGCGATACGATTGCCGTAACGCTTGACACCCCCGTTTCCATTCCGAATGGACAAATGTTTATGAAGTATTCGGCATCGTTAACCGGGGATGATTCATTATTCCCTGACGAGCTGGGCATTCGCATGTCTATTGTTGATCAACACGGCAATTCACTTGAAATCCCATTGGCGACAGTCTCCAGCAGGTCTTCAGAGAGTGACGGACTCACAGCAATTGAATTATCGGGATTATCAGATGGTGTTCGGCGTGTGCTCATTCAAGCCTTAGTATTTAGAGGCTGCACGGCACATTTTGAATGCGATTTCATCAATTTCAAATAGGTTGAAGTGGAAAGATGAGCTGGCTATCAGGCTGGACATATCGAAAGAGCATCACCCTATCAAGGGCGTCCGGTGCGGTCACCAACTACCCGATGAAGGTGCTGGTCGGCGAAAGCGCCGGCGCTTCCGGTTGTGATGTCCAATGCGGCGGGCACTGCCTTTCGTCCTTCAACGATCTTCGCTTTACCAAGTCCGATGGCACCACCCTCCTGGACTACTGGAGTGAATCCATCTCCGTGACATCACCCAACCGGGTGGCGACGGTCTGGGTCGAATTCGATTCCATCGGGACGTCGGAGACTACGTTCTACTTGTATTACGGGAACACCGAGGCGTCGGCGGTTAGCAATGGCGCCAATACTTTTACTGTCTTTGACGATTACGAGTGGGGATCGGACGGCACTGACCTGGCGACAAGTGGCGGATCGGTTACCTATAATACCCCGAACAACGGCTCCGCCATTTCCACGGACCGGGCTTATGGCGGGACAAGAAGCGTAGAGCTTCCATACCACGCTGATCTGTCGTTCCTGGGATGTTCTACAACCGTGAGCGATGCCCTGGCTGTGTCGTTTAGGTTTTACATGGATTCCACGACGGATGCGTTTTATTTCAGCCTCGGGAATGCGACCTATACGGTTCAAGGGAAGGTCTCGGCGGGAAGTCTACTGTATTATGACACTGATTATCATGATACGGGGGCCAATATTGTCGGAAGTGCCTGGAACCAGATTGAACTGAAGAACTTTGCCTGGTCCTCCGGCACGTTCGACATGTATTTGAATGGAGTCAATGTGGCGTCCGCAGCAATGGAGACGCTCGGAGATTACGAAAATGTCTTCGGGAGTTGGGGATCTGACGTAGAAGGAGAGAGCGTTTGGTTCGATAACCTAATTGCCCGCCCCTGGCATTCTGTAGAGCCTGCTTGGGGAAGCTGGGGAGCAGAAGAGCTTAGGCTTGCGGAAAATTTTGAAAGAGAACTCGATGAAAGTGTTTCCCTGGCAGAAAGTGGGTTATTTCTTGAGCGCACGACAAACCCCACTGCCACAGATACAATTTTTATCTACGAAAAGGACCTCATTTCATCTTGGGTAAAACAGATAGCAGATTCTCTGGAGCTGACCGATTCCGGCGACCCGATTCTTGCGGCCATTATCTCAGAATGGCTCTGGCTTGTCGATAGTCAGGCCAACAACTGGTCGGGAACTCAAATAGTTCCCACAGAAATCCTGAACCTGTATGATCTCCCGAGCGGGCCAAAGGTTATCAACCGTTCCATTGCCGAATCCATCGGGCTTGCCGACACAATCACGATACAGTTTCTTGTCAGAGTCCTGGAGTCCATGGGGTTTTCTGATCTTTTGGCTGCTATAGGGATCTTCAATCACAGCGCCGCTGACACCCTCAATCTGACAGATGCTGCCTCCAAAGCATATGAAAAGTTGATTTCGGAAGTCCTCTCGCTGGTCGATGTATGCGCCGTTATAACAACTTTTCTTCCATCTATTTCTGAGCTTCTTGGGATAGCGGATATATCATCCACTGGTCTCTTTGCAAGCAAGACCGTCTCTGATGGTCTGATAATCAGCGACACAGCAGGTAGCGGGCTCCATGCCTTCAATATTGTCCAGGATGCAATCACCCTTAATGTCATCTTGGAAATAGATGGAGAACTCTACGAATGTTACGTCCTTAATACCCCGAAGTTCTTCCCTTCAGTCTATTCCGGGTTTGATTTCAATTCCTATTGCTGCTTCGAAGGGAAAGCATACGGGGCCAATGCGTCCGGGATCTATGAACTGACCGGTGATACTGACGCAGGGGCAACGATCAAGACAGGCGTTGTCATGCCTCAGACTACCTTTGGAATACCGGATAGCAAGAAACTCCGGAGGGCCTGGCTTGGGATTTCGGGAGATGCCCCTGTGCTGGTCCTTGAGGTGGAAGACGGTACGAGACGGGCCTATACAATCGACAGTTACGGTGAAGTGGGCTCAGACCGAGATATTTCCGGAAAGAAGTGGAAGCTCACAGTGGGGGGGGGGGGGGGGGGGGGGGGGGGGGGGGGGGGGGGGGGGGGGGGGGGGGGGGGGGGGGGGGGGGGGGGGGGGGGGGGGGGGGGGGGGGGGGGGGGGGGGGGGGGGGGGGGGGGGGGGGGGGGGGGGGGGGGGGGGGGGGGGGGGGGGGGGGGGGGGGGGGGGGGGGGGGGGGGGGGGGGGGGGGGGGGGGGGGGGGGGGGGGGGGGGGGGGGGGGGGGGGGGGGGGGGGGGGGGGGGGGGGGGGGGGGGGGGGGGGGGGGGGGGGGGGGGGGGGGGGGGGGGGGGGGGGGGGGGGGGGGGGGGGGGGGGGGGGGGGGGGGGGGGGGGGGGGGGGGGGGGGGGGGGGGGGGGGGGGGGGGGGGGGGGGGGGGGGGGGGGGGGGGGGGGGGGGGGGGGGGGGGGGGGGGGGGGGGGGGGGGGGGGGGGGGGGGGGGGGGGGGGGGGGGGGGGGGGGGGGGGGGGGGGGGGGGGGGGGGGGGGGGGGGGGGGGGGGGGGGGGGGGGGGGGGGGGGGGGGGGGGGGGGGGGGGGGGGGGGGGGGGGGGGGGGGGGGGGGGGGGGGGGGGGGGGGGGGGGGGGGGGGGGGGGGGGGGGGGGGGGGGGGGGGGGGGGGGGGGGGGGGGGGGGGGGGGGGGGGGGGGGGGGGGGGGGGGGGGGGGGGGGGGGGGGGGGGGGGGGGGGGGGGGGGGGGGGGGGGGGGGGGGGGGGGGGGGGGGGGGGGGGGGGGGGGGGGGGGGGGGGGGGGGGGGGGGGGGGGGGGGTGGGGGGGGGGGGGGGGGGGGGGGGGGGGGGGGGGGGGGGGGGGGGGGGGGGGGGGGGGGGGGGGGGGGGGGGGGGGGGGGGGGGGGGGGGGGGGGGGGGGGGGGGGGGGGGGGGGGGGGGGGGGGGGGGGGGGGGGGGGGGGGGGGGGGGGGGGGGGGGGGGGGGGGGGGGGGGGGGGGGGGGGGGGGGGGGGGGGGGGGGGGGGGGGGGGGGGGGGGGTGGGGGGGGGGGGGGGGGGGGGGGGGGGGGGGGGGGGGGGGGGGGGGGGGGGGGGGGGGGGGGGGGGGGGGGGGGGGGGGGGGGGGGGGGGGGGGGGGGGGGGGGGGGGGGGGGGGGGGGGGGGGGGGGGGGGGGGGGGGGGGGGGGGGGGGGGGGGGGGGGGGGGGGGGGGGGGGGGGGGGGGGGGGGGGGGGGGGGGGGGGGGGGGGGGGGGGGGGGGGGGGGGGGGGGGGGGGGGGGGGGGGGGGGGGGGGGGGGGGGGGGGGGGGGGGGGGGGGGGGGGGGGGGGGGGGGCCAATTTCGACGAACTGGATTTCATCAAGATACTGCCGGTGGCTCTGGCGAGGTAAGGGGGCAATGGCATGAGCGATCAGATACGGGAAGAATCGAAGTGGTTTCATGAAAAAGGCGCTGTGATGCGGGAATATGTCAAAGGACGCTCGACTGCATTGTCCGCCGTAGCTGGTCGAGGCTTCCTACAGATGCCCGGTTTCCTCTATGACATCGAGAACGAACTGGAAACGGACGCAAAACGGAAACTCTCCGACATCAATTTTGCCATCCTTCAGGACACCATTGAAAGGGAACTGAAACAGACGGGACTTGCCTATGACCTTAGTTACAAGAACTTACTTATGGCTTGGGAGCTGCGAAAACAGGATCTTATGGATGCCTGGGAAGCTGAGCTGGCCGGTATCAAAATAGACATGGCCGGAAAGGAAGAAGCCCTTGCCAGGCTGGAGATTGAGACGGCAAGCCGAGGGACAATCCTTCTTACGGCCAAGACAGAGATCGAGCTTGAAGCAGAATCCCTGAGAAATGAGATCGCTGCCCTTGATGATGACACGGCCGATTATGAAGTATCCCTGGCCAATGCGAAGCTTCTGACGGCGCAAAAGAAACTGGAAATCATCCCGATCCTGGAACAAATCGTCGTCAAGGAGCAGGACCTTCTGGCCAGGGAAAGGGAAAAGATTCCTTATGAACAGGAACTTCTCGCCGCGATCCAGGGAGTAGCAGCAAAGAAAGAGGAACTTGTGCCATACATCGCGGATTTGGCAACGGTTACAGAAGAATACAGCGAAGAGCTGGCAAAGCAGGCGGAGATAGAGATCGAGATTGCAGCGCAACGGATAGAATCGGCGGAAATCTCAATTCAGAAAGCAGAAGCCCGCATAGAAGAAGCGAACGCAAGGAAGGCAATCGAAGAGAAAGAGCTGAAATTGGTTAAGGCCAAAATCGCAACGGAAGATGCCGGGCATAATGTCGATGAAGACGTGATGGAAGCGCAGGTCTCCTCTCAGATGACGCTGAATGCGGAGGAGAAGGAAACTGATACGACCATAAATTCGGCTGATAAGGCGACAAATCAGGCAGTCATTTCCGACAAAGAAACAGTGATTTCCATCAATGAGGATACGCAGACAACCGCAGCCAGCGCACGGGCATCGATGAATGTTTATCAAATTGAGACAGAGACAGATTACAGGGTTCAGGAAATAGAAGAGATCGTGGCGTTGGAACAAAACACCAAGGTGACAGCCGCCCTGACTCATTTGCTCAGTATGTAGGAGAGGCCCATGACAACGGCAGCATTTCAAAGAGCCCAAATAAGGGAAATGAAAATCTGGCCGGCCTTTGTTTATTCGGCGGCGTTCGAAGCCGGTCAGAAAGCGGAACGGGCGCTGATATATGGCCTCTACTCCGGGGCCTATCAGAACATGCACAATTACCTTGCCGACATCGAGGCGACGAACCTTGAAAATCTGCTCGATGAATACAACAGCAAGGTTGCCGAGCTGGATAACCAGGAAACAATCGTCCTGAATTCCATCATTGCCAAGCGGTATCTGGCAAACATCGATGTTCTAATGAACGATCAGAAACTGGCCACCCGGGAGTTGAAGCGGCAGGCGGAAGAGGCCGAATGGGATGCGAAAATGGCAGCCCTGGAAACGGACCGGGCTGCTCTGGTCACACTTGAGACAAAGTTATCTGCTGAGGGAAAGAAGGTCGCTGCGCGGATTGCGGAATTACAGGCACAGATTGCCACTGAAGAAGCAGCCTTGAGCCTGGCTGAAATCGAGAAAACAGAGAAGAAAATCCAGCTGGCAGAAATGGATATGAAGATTCTGCGGTGTGCAATCGAGATTGCGAAGATTCAGACGGCCATAGTCGAGGAGGGGATGAACCTCATAGAGACCGAACTGCGAAAGCAGCGTCTGAGGTTGGACATTGCCCAGCTCAAGAATCAGATTGCACGGACAGCAACAATGGAAGCTGAACTGGAAGTTGCCGTTGCCAACGTTGCCGCCGCTACTGCGGAACTCGCAGCAATGGAAGCGGAACTTGCGGCGATCCTGGGCAGGGAAGCAATCATAGATGCTGAAATAGCGCACCAGACGACACTACAGAACCACATCGCCACCATGGGAGACCTGAAGGAAGGCTTGCTTTCACTCCAGACAAGCGAACGGGTGCGGAAACTGGAAGATCAGGTCACCAAAAATGAAATCGCCAATGAGAACCGGCTGGATATGTCCGAGCTTGAAATTACGCATGCCGAATCTGCTCAACGGATCAGCGAGGCGGATACAAGTGCAAGCCGCCGGATTGTCTATGCGCATATAAACGCGGCGCAAAGGATCATGGAGGCCAATATCGACGCTGCGACAACAAGGCAGCAGACCAGCATTGTCACTGAACTGACTCACGCAATTTCAACAGGCGGATAATGGACAATCATAGTGATCTCATTGCCTCATTGCAGGGGAAGGAAAAGCAGCCCTCTGAGGACAGTAAGCAGGGCATGGAGAACATGCTCACGGCCTTGCGCCAAAAGGGTGCGGCCGGGACCGGTAATTTGATCGGGCAACTCGCCAGAATGATCAAAACAGACGGCAAGAAAAACATCGTCGTGGAACCGGGAGATTTCGTCAAGTCCCTGACCGGTACGGACAAGCCACTGGCTGTTAGTGCCCCTCTGGCATATGACCTTTGGTATCTGCACAATCACGTAAACCTGTTCACCTGGGTGGACGAGTCTGAATCCATCGACAATTACGTTTCGGAAAGGCTGAATTTCATTCAGGAGAAGCTGACCAGTGACGGAAACGTCATCTATCCCATGCTTGGACTGACGGACCCGGGCCAGCTTATCCACATCACCGACTGGGGCGAGTGGGTCAACCTGGCGGATTATTTCGTTCAGCTTCTGGCCTTCGAAATCCGGGTAAAGGGCAGCCCGATCCAGTGGGACACGAACCGGACGCGATATACGCAGATTCACCAGGACGTTGATGTTGACGGGCTCAAGATGAAGATGAAGGCCACCGTGAAAGAGGCCTTGCCCATAGGCAACGACTGGGTTGGATACCTGACATTCCCCATCGGGCAGATCGGCGTTATGGAGCAGATCGCATTTTTCCAGGAGAACTGGTGCGATGAGGAGGGGCATCCCCAATACCGGCCGGACGCACAGGAAAAGGTTTTCAATCCCTGGCCGACGGAACTGTTTCCCCCGAAGGAGAGCGCAAACACCAACTGCTATGGGGATTACCTGATTGAGGGCTATAAGCGTTCGGATGACCGGTATTACGGGCAGCAACTGGAAATCGATTGTGCGGGCATTCCTGCGGAAGCCTACGGCGGGAAGGACGTGAAGCCCAAAGGCTGGCTGCGGCTGTGGATCATGCGGGATGATTTGTTCCCGGTTCCGGGGGAATTCGTCGGAATCCTCTGCAAGCCGTATCCTGTCCCGGTCCACTGCTGGTGGTTTCAGGAGAGCAATCCCTTTCTCTATGCGGGGAACTGGGTAGATACCGGAAACCTGAGTTCCGGGATCGTCAAGGAGATCACACCGGAAGCGGACCGGACTGACGGCGGTGTCGGGGATGAATACAAGATTCTCTATCATGGAATCGAGATCACCGTCTATGCCAGCGACTTCTATCAGTATGAGGTTGGGGAGCGGGTGGCTGTTCTAAAGGTAGGGAGCACAAAGTCAAAGGCGGAAAGGGCGTTCAATCATCTCGATCAGAAACAGTATGGCGAACCGGCCAGGGGGAGTATCGGCACGGATTACGTGATTGTGCCATTCACCTATTTTCGTGAGGAGGCAGAATGATCCAGACCAGTTGGCTCATCAAAGGTGGGTACTCGTATGGGCTGAAGCGATCGGCGCCCCAGAGAACGGATGCGACTTATCCAGTGGGTTCTTATATCTGGGTCGATACCGCTGCGAATGTTGCCTATATCCTCAATGGCGTCACCGAAGGGCGGGCAGAGTGGGCGGTAAGGCCGCCGGATTCGATCCTAACCGTGGCGGATAAGCAGATCAACGTCATTGGGAATGCCTATCCACAAGACTTCCAGTATCAGGATAACCCGGAATCTCTGGGCGGCGTCGAGGTGGTAGTCAACCAGGAAGGGGGGACCGGGAATCTGCCGGCCGGAACAAACACCGGCGACCTGATACGGTACAATGCCGGGACGGGAGCATGGGAATCATGCGCGGAACCTGCGGAGTTTAAGCAGATCAATTTAACACCCCGCGACTCCCCGATGGAAGAAGCGGAAGGCGGCGTCTATTACAAATCAACCGACAAATCAGTGTATGTGTGCACGGAAGTTTAAAGGAGAAGCATTATGGCAGGGACATGGAAGAAACTGGCGTATTACGAAGATGTCATTCCAAAATCAACATTCACTGCAAAGGGAGACCTCCTCACCGGAACTGGCAACGGAACTCTTGCCAAACTGACAGCGGGGAGTGATGGACAGATGCTTTATGCCGATTCCAACGAAACGGGCGGCTTAAAGTGGGCGGCGGCACCGGCAGGCGGTGATTTCAAAGCAGATGGGTCTGTTGCCATGACTGGTGATCTCGACTTTGCCGGACATGCCGCAAAGGATATGAAGATCCACAATGTAGCCGATGCGACGGCAAGAAACGCTTTGTCAGCCGGGCTCGGAAAGGCTGTGTTCCAGGCTGACGAACTTGCAGTTTATGTCTGCACGGCGGTGTCGTAATGACCCCTGAAGAAATCGAGGAACAAATGGCGGATCTGCACAACCGCTTTGTGGCCTACATTTCCGAAGCAAAGATCCCATTGCCTTTTGTTATCACGGTGCTGGAGCTGCTGTTACATGAGGCTAGAGAACAGGCGATAAAGAAATACCTGGGAGAGTAGCGTATGGCGGCGTGGAAAAGACTCGCCTTCCTGAACGAAATTACTGACACCGCGGGACCGGCCGGACATTCCCAGGGCATCGCCATGGGATACAGTGCGAGCCTGGGAGGGATACAGGTCCCTTATAACGCTTCCTATGATGTCGGCGCCCATGATTTCACAATCACCTGGCGCGGAAGTCTTCCCGCCTGGACGATGTCGTCGTCACAGTGGCTTCTTTATAACAAGTCGGGCTCATCAGGGGCATATGTCGGTTTCGGGTTATACATATCCACGACCAACATCATTCAGCTGTATCTGTACCGAAGCGATTCGGGGACTGCGTTCTCATTCGGCACGGAAGATTTCGACGATTTCTCCACCCATGAAATCACGATCGCTGTAACACGGGAGACCGCCGCGGCGGTGGGTTCCGCTGTGTGCTACGTCGACGGGATGCCATGGGGAGATGCGCAGGAGATCCCCGCTGCTTCAACGGTCTCGTTGAGCGCATCGGCCTCCCTCTACATCTCCGGTTCCGACGGTTCAAGGATCACGAGCATCACAAACAAGGTAGCTGTCTTCAATAAGGCGCTGTCGGCAGCAGAAGTGTATGCGATTTATTGCAACGGCGTCGACTACGCAAATCTTCAGGGAAGCAACTCCTCGGTATACACCAGCGATTTCAGTTCGGGGACGGACAGCTGGACCCCCACAAGAGGAACAAGAACCGGAAACGTCGACGGCATTGCCGGGGTGAGCGACTGCCTGTCCTTTTACGCAAGTTCAGATGCAAACACCTCGCATTACATAGCGAGAAGCGGAACCCTTATCCCCTACATGTATTACAAGGTCATCCTGGATTACTACATCCCCTCCGGGAACACCAACCTTGACGGAATAAGGGTCGGTGGTACCGGAACCGCCAATGCGCTCCGCACAACCGGATCATGGGTGACTGATGCGGAATCGATCATCTTTACAACAACAGCCACCTCATTGATCATTATGGCTGAGGCAAATTTCAACTCATCATTCACCGGGGCCGGATCGGCAAGCGACGATCTCTTTTACATCAAGAACATCCGGGTTTTCCCGGTGGGCACCTGCCTGCTTCTGGAGCCGGAAGCGATACAGCCTGCGCCGGGGCAATGGCTCGATTCGTCGATCAACGGGAACCATGCCCGTCACACGTCCACCCATTCCCGCACCACCATCAAGGGCAATTCCTTCGAGATCCGCTGGGTATGCACCTGGAGTGGCACCCACGAGGCCCAGTACATTGGAGGAATCAACCAGGCCATCCTCCCGACTGACTGCTACATCACGGACATCATCGGGGTGATAACCGGAACTGTGATCAACGACATAATCATCGGGGACGGCTCGGACACGGACCGGTGGGTTGCGATTACATCGGGCATGACTTCGGGAATCATATCCTTCACTCTTGCCAATCGAACCAGCGACGGAACCAATTACAAGATGGTGGTTGATCCAGACGCAGCTTTTACGGGGTCCATAGCGTTTACAATCAAGGGGATTATTCTCGAAGCATAGGAGGGCATTATGATCGTCAACTTGACTAGCAAAACTCATCCGCAGGCTGAAATTGTTTCCATCAATCTCCGGGCTGGTACCGTAGATTTCCGTTGGATCGGAGAAGGGCTCTATTCTGGCGATTGCAGTATCCCTGTCGAGATATCCAGCATGGAGAATGCCGAAGCAGAGATCACGGTGGCACTTGAAGATGTTATTGATGCGGAACAATGAGAAGGATTGAGCATTTTACCTGGTACGACAGTTAAGATTAACAAGGAGACTCATTATGGCCAGACCTTTCAGAGATTGGAACTCGCAGCAGAACTTCAAAGAGATACTTGGAATGATCCAGCCCCTGCTTGAGAGAAAAATGGAATTTCTTAATGAGATGCAGGAACGAAAATTAACCTCACAGGAGCAGATCGAGAAGAACAAGATCGACCTGGAATATTCCAAACTCGACGCCCAGGTTAAAACTGACAAGGACCGGATGGCTCTGGATAAGTGGAAGGCCATAGAGGGATTCAAGAATAACATCAGCCTGGCCCAGCTACACAATGAAGGGATCGTCAATGTGGCGAACATCCAACGGATGGATCACAAGGATGTGGCGGAGATCCAGTCGGCGGCGCAGAAATATCAGGCCGATGCAGCTATCCAGGGCAAGCAGTTGGACCTTCTCGGGAACGTCCTGGGCCACACCGGGAATAAGGTTGAATATGATGAAAACGGCAACCAGAAAAGCATGACAACCAACCAGGCGGCTGTTGGTATGGCGACCAGAATAGCCAGCAGGGTGGGAATGGGTCCACAACCGGTGAATCAGGCGGATGTCGATAATGCCAGTATTCGGCTCATGGAGCTTGAAAAAACGAACCCCAACGCGGCGGTGAATGAGGCTAAACGGATGCAGACATACAGCCCCGATCTCTATGATGCGGTCAAGCTCCAGGCCGGGCCGTCACAGTCTCCCACTCCGGGTACAGTGGCCCCGGCCCCTGATCAACAAACCTTCCCGACGGCTCCCCAAAGACAGCCTATGACGAACACTCAACAGCCATCAGGGCTTCCCACTCAGACCGCAGCCCGGCAACCAGTGAGTATTGGATCAATGAACACTGGCGTAATACCCGCGATCAAAAAGAAAACGAATCTGGATGAGGACGGCGGTCTTGGATACCTTCTCGGACGATAACAGGCACGCTGCTAAACACTAAAGTGATTGACTTTACGGAGACGATTCCATGCTGGAAGATATCATTGCCGAGGTAGAACGATCCCCCATCACGCAGCAGGGGGAAACCGCGCCGAATCATCCTCTTGAAAATATCTTTGCCCAGGCAGAAGGCAGAGCCCCCATATCGCCGGTCAAATCCGTTCAACCGGGACAGGCCAAGACACCAACCAATCGATCACCGCTTGCCGCGTCCGGATCACAATCATCAGAAAATCAGAAGCCCGGTTTTTTCCGAGAACTCGGGAAAGGAGCGATTTCTGGATGGGAAGGAGCCAACAAGGCCGTCAATGATCTCCTGGAATACACTGGAACCCTGACCGGCAGCGACACACTGAAGGACATCGGAAAAACCGGCAGTGAATACTGGGGCGAAAAAGTAAAGGCCAACGCTCCCAGGGTTCAGAATTTTACCGATCTTGATTGGAGTAAGCCTCGGGATGTCCTTGATTGGGCTGCCTGGAACATTGGACAGATGGGCGGCCAGATGGCTGTCACTCTTCCCTTTATGGCAATGGGTGGTGCAGGCGCAGCAGCCAAAGGGACAGTAACCGCGGGTCAGGCACTAAAAGGCCTCTTTTCTGAAGGCGATTTAAACCAGGCGGGAAAGTTTCTGGCCCAGTGGGCAAAGCCGAAGGCGATGGATATCCCTATTGGTATTATGGAAGCGGGTTCCGTAGCAGAAGGACAACTGGAAAGGCTGAAGAAGGGTGAGACTGAGGAACTTGATCCGATCCGCGGACTGGCAGCCGCGTTTGTAGCTACCAAGCTGGAGGAACTCGGTGCTGAAGGAATGGTCAACCGCCTTTTTGCCAAAGGAACCACAGGAGTCAAAGGGCAGCTTTTCAAAAAGATCGGGCAGCAAGCCCTCGCTACTGGGTTTGGTGAAGGTGCGGAAGAATTCTTTCAGGCCTACGCGGAGAAGGCAGGCATTAATCCGGCTGAACTTGCCACGAAAGATATGTTTATGGAGGCCGTCAACGGTGCAGCGGCAGGAGCTGTTGGCGGCGCGGCCATGGGCGCTGGCGGCGGGGCCTATTCCCACCATGCTGAGAATAAAGCAATAGAGAAAATCAAAGACGTTAAACCAGCATACGTTTCCACGGAAGAACTTCCTGCCATTCACCGGCAGGCAATGGAGTTATCAGAAAGCAGACCCGGGGACCAGGAACTTGCGGCGCTGCGCGATTCTTACGCAACCGAGATCGAAAAACGAAAGGGGGATACATCAGACGCCCGAGAAGAACTCCTCAAGGATGAGGATCAGGGCGTTCGAAGCCAGATGACGGCAAAGGACATCCTGAATGCACCCGCAGAAAAATCTGAAATACTGCCGGCTGAGATCCCAGGTGTCGATGCTCCTGCAGAGACAGGCATTGATGTCCAATCCGAGGAAGACCTGACGCCGGATGTCATGGCCAAGCTGGACCAGACGATTTCTGATGGGACAGCTCGTGGGCCGATGGAAACTCAGATTTCCGAACAAGCGCTACCCATAGAACAGACTCAAAAGGTTGATGCTTCAGAAATAACGAGGGGGCAAGCAGAAGAACAATCTTCGCCTCAGGGAATAACCTACACCGCCACCAAGGGCGATCATGTCATTCCCAATGTTCAGCCATACAACGTCGAGCAGCTTCGTGGCATGGGGTATACCCTTAACAAGGATGAACCGGAAATTGGCGGCGCAGAAAAAACCAAGCCTGTCACCCCTGATGCAGCTGTGACAAATGAAGTGACAAATGCGCCTACCGAAACCAGCTCAACTGTCAGTAATATAAAAGAAAACACATTGTCACCACAAGTGACAGAGGAAGTGACAGGAGTGACAAATGTTAAAAGTTCACCTTCTGTCACCCCTGATGTCGGTTCAACCGTGTCCTGGGCAACAGGGAAGGGCAATAGTCTCAGCGGGACCATAACCAAGTTGGATGACGGTCGTGTGACGGTAAAGACCGATGCCGGGAAAACTTATTCTCTGAATCCAGCCAAGGCAAAGGGATTCACTATTACTGATCGGAAAGGAGAATCGATCAATGGCGAAAAAGAAAATACTGCTGTCGAAACCGGTGGAGCAACGATCTCCGATGGTGCCAAGTCAGGCGGCGATGCCCCTGCCGATCTCAAAATCGCCGGGACAAAAGGGAAACGAGGCCCCCGCGCCGAAGAAGCAAAACAAGAAGGGCAAGGGGAAAAGGAAGTAAAACCGCCCCCGCAATCGCAAAGTTTTACCGAGCGAATGAAGAACGCCGAGACGGCGGATGAAGGCCGTCGCCTGATCAGCGAATACCAGGAAGAGTTCGCCAGCATCGAGAAGGCTGCCGGACTGCGGCATACTATTGGGACAGGCGGAAGTGTATTCGCCGGAAGAGGGTACAGTACCCTGACGGCGGGGGAGAAGAAAAACGCCATCAGGAGAGTGTCCGCAAAGAATGCCGAACTGGGGAAGAAATTATCGGATCTCATCAATGATATCGACGAATCTGAACCGCATTGGAAAGCCTTATATGCAAAATCGATGAAGCAACCTTTTAAAGGCAAAGAAGAAGGCACCAATGGCACCCCCTTGATGGATGGCTCCAAGCCTAATGAATATGGCGTTTTTGACAAGCAGCGGGGAGTAGAGGCAATTGCTTATGAAGGCAAGAAAGCCTCTGCAACGATTCATTTAGCCCAGCTTCAAAATGGGAAATGGATTTCCGCCTACGCTGAGGAGCACAAACATGGCAGCTTTGCGGGTGGTTCCTCGCCTCTGACGGCGAACGAACAGTTCAATACGCGCGAGGAAGCTGTCGCCGCCAGGGCGCGGCGCATTGCGGAGAACGAGAAGAGAATCGCCGCTGACAGCAGTTCGGTGGTAACGCCGCAGGAGCGCAAGGAAGCCACAAAGATGGCGCAATGGGCCGAGGGCCTCATTGGAAAGTCTGAAATTAAAGAAGAGCCCGCTGAGATCAAGGCAGCCGGGACCGGGGGGAAGAGTGGGCCGAAAGAAAAAGCCGAAGTGAAGCAGGAGGCCCCTGCGCGCGAGCCGCTATCTAACCGAGAACTGACCATCCGTGACCTTGGGGATGTCGGATCGAAGGTCCAGTTCAAACAAGGAACCAATAAAACAGTCTACACCATCACCGAGATCAACGATGATGGCTGGGTCCGCATCGATAAAGAGAAGGTGCTCAGGCCCGTAATGGATTTCAAGAAGAGTGAGGCCGAAGAAGAGCCCGCTGAAATCAAGGCCGCCGAGACTGGCGGCAAGAGAGGCCCGGAAGAACAAGGGGCGGCAGGAGCCGCCTACACCCTGGAACAGGAAATCACCGGCCTCCATAACCTTTCGGCCGGGAACTTCAAGCCGTCACGGGAATCGATCCTCGATGCCATTTCCAGGATTGAGGCAGCCGGCGGGATCGTTCGACACGCACCGGCGAAAGACCGCGACTCTGCTGAAGTCTGGTACATCCATAGCCCGGAGGGTAAAGAAAACTTCCGGTATTATTTGGAGCCATCCGGACGCGCGGTCTTGATGCCTGGGGCAAAGAGCGGCGAACCGGAAACCGCTAACATGGAGAGCCCCGTCTCTACCATTGACGATGAAATCAAGAACACATCGATGGAGGACATCGATGCCCTGATTGATGAGGTTATTGCCGATCAGGCGAAGAAACCCACGGCGCCCGCGCTCAGCGAGACCGAAAGAGAGCTGGACGAGCACGTCTCTCCGTTTGATGCCAGCTTGATCCGCAAGGCAACCGCATCGCAACTAGGGATTGAGAAGCGTGGCCCGCTGATGCGGCGGGCTTTGGTGCATGAAGAACCCGCCTGGACCAACGGGAAGTTTCTGGAACAAACTGCAGACCGCCTCTACACGAACATGGACGGCAAGATCATGGGCACGGCACCGGTCGATGCGTCAGCCGTATGGGACAGGGCGAAAGAGAAGGCGGATCAGGACCTTTCAGAACCACCGGTGGCACTCTGGCATTACGACGCCACGGAAACCAGGGAAGAAGAAAACATCTATCTTTTTCTGGGTGACGCTGAGACGGTGCTTGCCATCGACAAAAGATACTACGACCACTTCGCGCTGAGGTATCCAGATCTGAAATTAAAATGGACCGGAGGAAAGCGAGACTCAGTAACCGTTTACAGCGGAAGCAAGATGGTCGGAATGATCATGCCGATTGTTTACAATAATCTTCCATCCAGCTTTGAACTACAGGCGGCCATGAAGCGCCAGGAGAAGACACGGCCTTTAGGTTCGGAAAGAAGCGGAGCGTCTAAAACTGCCGCCCCCAAGACCCGGTCCCTCGATTCCATCCTGGCCGACGCGACCAAGGAGGGTTTTGGCGGCGCGGCGGAAGCGATTAAGGGCCTCTATGAACTCTTTGGCGGCGGTTCCTTGAAATCATTCCCGGGCGGCTTTGACGCCGACACATACGCCAAGGCGAAGCCTCACTTCGAGGTTGCCATGGAGCACATGCGGAACGCCGGAAAGGGACTGAAGGAGTTCGTTTCGTTCTTTGTGGAAAGGCTGGGCGCGACCGTTAAACCCTACCTTATGCGTTACCTGCAGGACCTCAAGGGTGTGGAGGCTACTACTGAGGAATGGGCGACGCCAGGCGCCGAAAATTCGACATCTGACGCCGAAACCAAAAATGAGGATGCCGAGGAACCCAAAAACCTGGATGAGAATACCGGCAAGGGTGAAAAGGGCAGTCGCAAGAGGCTAACTGCAGAAGAGAAGGCCGAGCGGGAAGCCAAGAGGCAGGTGGCCAAGGAAAAGAAGGAAAAGAAAGCCGCCCTGGGCAATTTCCAGAATGTCGGTTACGTCTACGATCCCGAGAAGATCAACCAGAAGATCAAAGACAAACCCCTGAAGTCCGCAGCGAAGATCCTCCTCGATGAGATGGCGCCGGCCAAGGTGTGGAATATCCAGTTCGCGGAAGACGCCACGCCCGGCATGACGCGAATGCTTGATCAGGTACAGAAATACTTCGCATCCTTCAAGGATTTTCTGACCGAGGATTACAGCAAGCTCAAGCGGTATGCCTTTAAAAGGAAGGCCGAGGACGCCGTCAATTACTGGCTGGAGGAAGATCCGGGGAACATCGACCAGCTGAAGGCCTGGGCGGAAGAATACGGAAAGGCCCTGCAGCCGCTCATCGATGCCTTTAAAGGGCAGTCCAACATCATGCGGACAATCAACAGGCTGCAATCAAAACTGCTCGATGGTGTTCGCCGCAATGTGGACGGGACGTTTCCGGAATATTATGAAGCCCGGAGCTCCCTGACCCATCCCTCCTTCAACCGGGACCTGTTCACTGCGAGCGGGACGAATGTCCGCTACTTCTATGATTTCCTGACGAAGGATTATCAGAAGCTGCTTGACGCCGAGACAGATATCCTTCTCTCCGAGATCAACATCAACAAGCGGACCCGCAACCAAACCGTGGTGCGGATCGGGCTCCCCGACTACCGGGAAGGCGTTGATCTGCAAAGGACCGAGGACTTCCAGGAATCCTTCGGATTCAACGGAGTCGGCTTCGGTGAACAGGGGTGGATCAACCAGGAGGAACGGCACCGGGTCGTCAATGCCGCTTATGACGCTTTCAAGGACCTGGCGGCCACAATCGGGGCCACGGAAAAGGGCATGAGCCTGGGCGGGGGGCTGGCCGTTCAGTTCGCCAACCTGGGCCATAAAGCCAAGGGCGCGGCGGCGGCATTTTTCCCGGATATCAGGACGATCAACTTCACGCGGGACCACGGAGATGGGACCATGGCCCACGAATGGGGCCACGCCCTCCATTATATGGCGGCCCCGGAAACCATCGAAGAGATCAATTCCGTGATCCAGACCATGAAGTTCATTTATGACTTTGAGGCCGGAACCCGGATGGTCGATGATCTGCTGGCCAAGGATTCGCCTTTCCTGAAACGGATTTTAAGCTCGAAGCGCCAGCAGCGCATAGAGGCCGTCAAGGCTGAGGCGGAGCGCCGCTTCCGGGATGTCGTGAAGAAGGAGACCGATTACTTCTCCACGGCGAAGGAAATGGACGCCGACTACACGGCACGGGAAACGGAAATGTGGGCCAGGGCCTTTGAGGCGTACCTTTTCGACACGATGACCGGGACGAACAATTACCTGGTTAATGACTTCGTATCCGCCGGTCGCGTGGGTGGAAGGTCCGGGGTAGGCACCAAGCTGGTCTATCCCGCAGGCCTGGAGAGAGAAACCTTCAACGCAACGATCAAACATTTCCTGGAAGGTTTAACCTGGGATGAGAATGGGCTGCCTCATCTGAAGGAAGGATATGAAACCATCGAACAGCTCAACGAACGATTGCTCGATGAGAAGTTGAAGGAGCTGCAGGATTCCGTTGAGGAGCGTTACAAAGCGATCTGGTCGTCAGAGCCTTCCGCTGACGGGCATTACTGGTATCAGTACGACGAGACTGCTTTCGGGCCGATGATGCAGCCCGATGGATATGCTGCGTACGACAAGGGCTACAAAGGGGCAGAACAAAACGGATCAGGCGCGGTAGGCTACTTGACTCAACTCAACCCTGATGCTATTCTTGACTATAAGCTCTCAAATATTCAATATGAGGGCGAAAACGCCACTTACATTTCTGATGTCCACGGAGGAATCAATAATGCTCTGGAAGAGGATGGTGCAGAAGCACTGGAAGGAGAACTACCCGGAGGAAAGCGCAAGAATGATCAGGCTGGGGATATTCGATCAGATGAGCGAGGAGGTGGAGAGGGAGGCGAAGGACGCACTCATTCGCCTTCGAAAGAGAGGGACTCAGCTGGCGGCGCTAAGGGAGCTGGTGATTCAGGAATACTTGCTGCAGCCGCCCCCGGGAATTACCGAATAACCGATCTCACGCTTACCGATCCCAAACCGGTAACGGAACGCTTCAACAGGAACCTTGCAGCGATCAAGGTTCTCAAAACAATCGAATCGGAAGACAGGTCCGCAAGTCCGGGAGTCACCTTCATAGGCGAAGAGCCTCCCGGCGGCTGGACCGAAGCCGATAAAGTTTCCCACAAATACGATAAGCTCGCAGAGCGCGGTAACGAGAAGGAAATCCTGGCCCAATATACGGGTTGGGGCGGCATGGCCGAACTGTTCGCCTGGGAGCCCGTCAAGACCTGGGCCGGAAAAGCTGAACTGCTCAAGGCCGAACTGGATAAAAATGAGATCCGTGGGGCTGAATCCTCTTCGACATCTTCGTATTACACACCGGTCCCGGTTGCTCAATTCATGTGGAAGCTGGTCCGGCGCCTGGGGTTCGAACGCGGCGTCGTCCTCGATCCCGCCACGGGGGCAAGCGGTCTTTTCTTCGGAACCATGCCAGGGGAGCTGCAACAGAATGTAGCCCTCCAGGGCGTTGAAATGGACGGGCTCAGCGCCCGGATCGCATCCAAGCTGTATGAGCTGGCCGCCATCGACAACAAACCCTTCCAGGAAGTCAAAAAGCCCAATAACCGGTACGATCTGACAATCACGAACGTACCCTTCGAGGGGATCACGCCATCGGACCCAAAGCACAACAAGGGCCAATACCTGCTTCACAATTACTTCATCAACAAGATGCTGGACCTCACGGCCCCCGGCGCACTTTCCATGATGATCACCACATCGAACACCATGGACAAAGCCGGCGCGCACCTGAAGGAATACGCAAAGAAGGCCGACTTTGTGGGCGCAATCCGCCTTCCTTCCGGCATTTACAGTGCCACCGGCGTCGTGACGGACATCCTCGTTTTCCGGAAAAAAATCGAGGGGAGCAAGTTCCAGGGCATACCGGCCGAGGAATGGACCACCACGGGGACCCATGAGTCAACGGGCCTGGAGGTCAACAACTATTTCCTCAAGCACCCGGAGATGATCGCCGGAAAACTCGAAATGATTCAAGGACGCTGGGGTGACGATAACATCCGAGTCGTTGGTGAGGGCGATCTGCAGACAAACCTGGAACGCCTGGCCGCAGCCTTCCCGGCCAAGATCGTGGAGCGCGAAGCGATCCGGGAGCTGAAATCAATCGACGATATCATCGCCGCTCCTGGAACGGTAAAGGAAGGCGGCCTGTATATCAACGGCAAAGGCGAGGCCTGTCTGAAGGTCGAGGGCGAAGAGGAAAAGCTGCCCACTGCCACCGCCAGAGAACAGAAGAGAGCCGGGATTGCCAAACAGTATGTGAAAATTCTCGATCAGGTCCGCACGGTGCTGAGGGCTCAAAAAACAGGCGCCGAAGAAGCCGAGATCAAGGCCGCGCAGAAGCAGCTCAAAAAAGAGTATGACGACTTTGTAAAGAAGTACGGTCCGGTCAATAAGACTGAAAACTACGATGTCTACAGTGAAGCAACGGACTCCGACTGGGTTGTGGCTCTGGAGGATTACGACCCGGATACCGGCAAGGTTGTCAAGCTGGCCGATATCTTCACAAAAGACATCACCATTTCCGGCCAGACTCCGACCCGTGCCGATACGGATCACGATGCCCTGGCCATGTCGCTCAATGAATTCGGTTATCCGAACCTTGAATATATGGCGAAACTCCGTGGCTCCGACGTTGAGACGGTGATGAAGGGCGTTGCCTACAAAATCGTGGAAGACCCCGAGACCGGGTTTCTGGTGACGATGGACGAATATCTTTCTGGGAACGTCAAGCATAAATTGCTTGTGGCCCGGGAGATGGCAGGTTCAAACCCTGAGTATGAACGCAACGTCAAGCTTCTGGAAGCGGCGCAGCCTGATGAAATTCCGGCTCACCGGATCACTGCCCGGATCGGCGCCTCCTGGGTCGATCCCCAGCATTTGAGCGATTATGTGACGGAAAAACTGGACATGGAGGGGTTCCTGACCACGGTATTCAGTTTCAGCCCCATTACCAATGAATGGACCTTATCGTTCAAGGGAAGGCCCAGCTACAAGGGAAAACATTGGGGGGAAGAAAACAAGGCGGAAACGGAAAGGCAGATTCAACGCTTCAGGAACAGCGTCGAAGCGACCAGGGTCTGGGGCACAAACAGGAGGGACTTTATCGCCCTGATTCAGGACGCGATCAGCGGGAAACGCCCCGAGGTTCATTATACCGGGGACGACGGCAAGAGATATCTCGATGAAGTGGCTACCCAGGCGGCAGAGAATAAACTGCAGGAAATCCAGTCCGACTTCGGGCGCTGGCTGTTTGATGAACCCGGAAGAGCAGACGCCGCCGTCAAGAGTTTCAACGATCTGATCAATACCTCGATCCCGCCGAAAGCAGACGGTTCACACCTGACCTTCCCCGGCAAAAGCCTGGCAGTTCTGACTCAGAAGGAAAAGGAAGAACTCGGGATGACGGAAGCGATCACCTTCTACCCTCATCAACCAAACACGGTCTGGAAATACATCCGTGGCGGGAACATCTATCTGGCCCACGAAGTCGGCGCCGGCAAGACCATGACGATGGCCCTGCTTGCCATGGAGGCCAAGCGCCTCCGGGGAAAGAAGAAGGTCCTCTACGTCACCCTGAACGATTCCACCATGGGGCAGGCCGTTGCGGAGATAAAGAAGCTCTACCCCCTGGCAAATGTCCTGCAGGTCCGCGTGTCCACACAAGAGCTGAGGAAGCGGCGGGCACTCCAGAAGCTGGCCATGAACGATTTCGATATCGCCATTATGCGGCAGCAGGACCTCGACCGGATCGCACTCTCCCCGGAAGCCGAGACGGTGTTCATCGAGGAGGAGCTGCAGGAATACCGGGAGATCCTGGAGGAGGCCAAGAGAAACAATTCCCGGATTCTGGAGCAGCAGATTCAGCAGGCTATCCACGCTCTGGAGGAAAAACTGAAAGCCCCAGGCGTCCACGATGAAGCCAAGCGCAAGAATCTCTTTTTCGACGATCTGGGCATCGATCTCATGATTGTGGATGAGGCCCACCGGTATAAGAATGTTCCCTACGCGACGAGGCTCAACCGGATCACCGGCCTGAATCCTGCCGGAAGCCCGACGGCGAAAGCATTCTTCCGCAAGACCCAATACATGAATGCACAGTACCCGCGTCAGGACGGCGTCGTTCTGGCATCCGGGACCGCCCTTTCAAACTCCATCGCGGAATTTTACAATATTCAGCGGATGCTGCAGCCGAAGGAAGTGAAACGCCAGGGGGTCTGGTCTTTCGACCGCTGGATTGCCAACTACGGCGACATGGGCTCTCAGCTCGAATGGGACGGCGCCAGGGGGCAGTACAAGAATATCACTACGAACCGGAAGATCGTCAATGCCGGGCGGTTGCTGGCGACGGCCTATCAGAATATCGACTGTGTCAGGGCGGAGGATACCCCGATCCGGAGACCGAAAATCCGTGGCGGCGAACCTCAGAGGATCAAAATTCAGTCGAACCAGTACGTCGAGGATTACAAGCAGATCGTTTTGGAGCGGTGCCGGGAAATTGAACATGACCCCAGGAATGCCATGTTCGAGGGCGTGCCCGACAACATGCTCAGGGTGATCAGCAACATGAGCAAGGTCGCCATCGATCAGCGCCTGGATTCTCGTTACAAGAACACGGAACTCCAGGAAGATTCGAAGATTTATAGAGCGTCGCGTCTCATCCGGCGGCGGTGGGAAGAAGAGACGGAGCATAAAGGCGTCCAGGTTGTGTTTGCCGATATAGGCATTCCGAAGAGATACCTCAATTTCAAATACAAGACCGATGAAGAGCTGGAGAAATTGACTGACGAGCAGCGGGAGAAGTACGCCGTCAAGAAAACCCAGTACGAAAACTCGGCAAATCAATTCTCGACCTATGACGGCCTGAAGGATGAGCTGATCAAGCTTGGAATCCCTGCCGAACAGATCGCGTTCATCCACGACGCCGACGATACGAACAAAGACAAGAAGGCCGCGAAACTCCGCAAGCTCTTCAAGAAAGTAAACGAGGGCGAGATCCGCGTCCTGATCGGGTCTACCGATAAGGCCGGCACCGGCGTCAATATTCAGAGGAGAATCTCCGACATCCATCATCTGGATGTATGGTGGAACTATTCCTCCTGGGAGCAGCGCAACGGCCGGGCAATCCGAGCCGGGAACATCTACACTGATATGGAGGGGGTCTACATCCACAACTACGTGACCGAAACTACGGTGGATGCTACCCGGTGGGATAAAATCTTCGCCAAGGGCAAGGTTCTGAACGCCACCCTGGGCGGCGACATCAACCTCGACGTCATCGAAGATATCAGCGAAGAGACCATGAGCGCCAAGATGATGGCCGCCGAGGCCTCGGGCAACCCCCTCATGGCGAAACAGGCAACGCTCCTGCAGCAGGTCCAGAGCCTGCGGTTCGAACAATCGAGCTTCCTGGATAACGTCCGCCGGGCACGCATGGACCTTGCGGCGACCCCGGACAGGATTGCCACCCAGGAGAAATACATCGAGGACTACAAGGCCAGCCGGGCGATCATGGAGAAGGTGACGGCGGTTCGGTTCGCCGGAGACAGCCGCACCCTGACCCTTGAAAAACACGGGAAGGAAATTGCGGAGACCCTCAAGAAGGCGATTGAAAAAGACCCGACAGCCTGGGACCCGGGCAGGACAGCGCCTCTACTGGTATTCGGAGCCTATACGGCAACCGAGAGAACCATCGAAGAAAACGGGAAACCAAAGAAGGTCAAGGAATATAATTTCATCCCCCTGACGGCCAAGGCCGAGGTGACGGGGGCGGATGGCGATCCCTACGCCAGGGTGATCGTGCTTTCCGGTGGGATCATGAACAGCGAAAAACCGCTGGCTGAGATAAGGGGCAAGGGCAAGAACGCGACGGTAGACGTAAAAGCCAACATCTCACGCACCGTCACCGAGTACCTGACCCGGCTGGACAACCTTGAAGATCGGGCAAACGACAGTATCAAGGAACTCAGAGAGGATGAGCCGAAGTTCCAAAAAATTGCCGAAACGCCCTGGGCCAAGGCCGATGAGCTCGAAGAGAAGGCGAAAGAACTGGCCGAGGTCGAACGGGAAATGGCCGCCCAGGGGCAGGCGGTCGGGAACCCTGAAACGGGCGTCCCGATAAATCTGTTCAAAGGGACTGTTCCCATCCTGGAAGATATTGCCGGCAAACATGATTGGAACATCACCAGGGAAGGCATCGTTTACCCGGGGGAGTACGATCCGGCAATCGCGATCAGGAAGAACGTAGACCTGAACAAGTTTTCCGATACAAAGACCAAATTCAAGCCTTCCTTCGCCTCCAGTTGGAATTCGCCTGATCAGATCTCAGCCGTACTGGCCGATGCGACAAAGCCCGAAACCCCTGCAATGAAGCCCGTCGCCTACACGACTGTTGGTGATGCGACCCGCTTCTGGATGAACGACAAATTCACGATTCGAGGCAGCGATGCGGCCCTGTCAGTTGACGAAGGGGCTTGGCGCTTTCTAGAAAGGGTGGTGGGTACGGCTGGGACATGGCACCCGGAAGAGTTCAGGGGCTCGGTTTTCCTGGTTCATGTCGGCGTCGACGGTCAGAGGGACGCCATGATCGCCGCCAGGGCCGAAAGAGGCAAAATCCCGGCCGGCGTCGCTGAACTGATGAAGTCGCCTGAAGCTCCGCAGTACAAGCGATCAGCGATTCAGGCCCGCGGCATGTCATCAAGGCGGGTCCAGTCAATCGTTGATAAGGCGACGTTCTTCCTGAAGGGGGCGCCGAAAGTCCATGTCGTGCAGCACGTCTCCGAATGTCCCATCGATGTTCTGCAAGACATGGAGAAAAACGGCATACTCGACGAGAACGGCGACGCCGATGTCCAGGGCTTTTCATGGAATGGGCAGGTCTGGCTGGTTTCGGACAACATCAACAGTGCCAAAGAAGCCGCATTCATCCTGATGCACGAGCTCGCCCATGATGGCCTGGGCACATTCCTGAGAAAGAACAGCAGCACCTCCGGGCTGAAATCCATCCGGACAAATTACAACTCCCTGATGGACGCGATCTATCAGGCCCACAAAAAGGAAGTCCTCGAAATCGCACGGACGACGCACACACACCTTGATCTTTCTAAGATTTCCGGATGTCGACAGGCCGCTGAGGAGTGGCTTTGCAACCAAGCATATGAGGCTCAGTCGAAGTGGTACGACCGGTTCGTGGCGATCTTCAACGATCTGCTCCGGGCAATCGGGATTGATGTCAAGCTGAGCGATGCTGAAGTCAGAACTGTCCTGCGAGATGCTTTCAAATCGTTTGGAGAATCAGAGGATGCCGCCCGGTATATGGTGGCGGCCTGGCATGGGAGCCGAAACATATTTGACCGGTTTGATCTCGGCAAGGCCAGTACCGGGGCGTATGGTTACGGCATGTACTTCTCCTCAATGAAAGAAATCGGGGAACTCTACCAGGAAGGCGGAAGTCTCTATCAAGTCACGCTGACTCCTGATGAATCGGACTTTTTGGATTGGGATCGGCCCTTGAACAGACAAAGCGATGAAGTTCTGGAAGCCCTGGAAGATCCGGAAGTACAGAGAGCAATCGACGCTTACGAAGACGTCGGCGATTACGTCGATACGGGGAGGGACCTTTATATCGCGTTGATGATAGCCCAGGGAGGCGGGGCTGAAGCGTCTCGATTCCTGAACTCTATCGGGGTTCCAGGGATCAAATATTACGAGATGGGGGTCAGCGATAAGGGGAAAAGTGGATTCAACTATGTTCTATTCGATGACAGCCAGGTAAATATCGAAGCGAGATATCCGCATGAAGCAATGGCCGCAGGAGTGAGGGACTCAAGGAACTTTGATTATGATCTTGTCAAGGGGAATCCAAAGTATTCACGCCATAGTAAAGAAGAAGCCGCAACCAGCCTTTTCCCTGAGGTAGAAAAACGGATTAGGGAAGCCAAAGGCATCAAACATCCCTCTATCAAAGATAGGGCAAGAGAACTCCTGGGACTTGGTTGGCAGGAAATGACCCGCCATTTTCCGCACCTTGATGCTAAAACGCAGGGCAAGACCATCGAAGTCCTACGGCAGTTCCAGGAAGTTCCCGTCTGGGCGAAGCAGAAGGCGACCGACAAACTTGATGAATTCATCGGGAAACTCAGCCCGGATGACCGCCATGTCTTCGGCATGAACCTGATCCTGGCGGACATGCTCCGCGACCTGGATTCCGGATTGCTGGAACCTCATCCCGAAGACGGGTTGCCCTTCGGCTACAAGGACCGCAATCAAGTGCGGCAGGACCTCGATCACTTCTCGGCAGTCGCGGAAAATCGTCCGGAAATTCAGAAGGCGCTGCAGAAGCGGAACGATTACATGGGTGCAATCAACGACCAGATGATCGCCCTGAAAATCCTGCCGAAGGATCTGGCGAACGATCCGGCGGCCTACTTCCATCATCAGGTCCTGGCTTACCTGAATTATCAATCGGAGAACAAGGGGCTCGGAATTTCGGCAAGGGACGTGAAAAGACGCCGGAAAGGTTGGCAGTTCTCCCGTCAGGGCTCCGTGAAGGACTACAACACCGAGTATGTCGAGGCTGAATTTGAAGTCCTCTCCCAGGCCCTGGCGCAGATCGCCACCGTGGAGACGATAAACAAGATCGATAAGCTGGAGAATGTCAAACGCAGCATGGAGGATAAAGCCAAGCGGGAAAACATGAAAGCGTTCTGGTCTCAGTTTGATCCTCTCGATGATCCCCTGAAGCCCTACAAGACCAGAATGGCCATGAGTTTTGCCAGACTGCAGAAACTGACCGAATTGGGAGAAATCTATTACCCTCCCGAGTTCGAGGACCTGAGGGAACACATCGAATATATTGCCGAGAACAAGCAGGACTTCGATGATCCGAAAGAGCTCTATGCCCCTCATCCCAAGATGTTCGCCTTCCTGTCCTACCTGGTGAACCATGGAGATGTCGGCGCCGTACCCGCGGCAACAATTCTGAAGGCCATCGGCGAGAGGAACAAGTTCATCCGGGATACCGTAGGAGAGAAAAATTGGAGGACCTTCTGGGACTTCATCCCTGAAGGATACTTATCCTACAAGCCCGACGCACACCCGGCATTTTACTTTGCGAATTCGATTCAAGACCAGGTTCTGGAACAGGTCCTTTCAGGCAACCGTAACCTCCAGGATCGGGACGTAAAGGCGGTCCTTGCCAAGGCCCGCGATGCCGAATGGATTGTTCCGGAAGGTGTTGCGCAAACCCTGAATGAATTCCGGCCGGCGACCGAAAACAGCCTCGTAGGGAAACTTTCGGCAGACACCCTGTCGATGTGGAAGCAGTGGACCCTTATGAATCCCTTTAGGGTGTTTCGGTACAACTTGAACAATATGTCCGGAGATCTGGATATCGTCATGGCTTACGATCCGAAGATCATCACTCAGTACATGATGCAGGCCTTCAAGGACCTGAAGGCGGCCCGGAAAGGAATGGAGCCGGGCAAGCTCAAGGATGAACTCGACCAGGCCATGCAGAAGGGTGTCATCGGGTCAGGAATCACACAATGGGAGATCCCTGAATTGTCAGACGTGAGATCCGTCAAGAATTTGGTGGACTATTTTGACGGAAAATCTGGAAATACAGTGACCAAGGTCTGGAACTTTTCCAAGTCGGTAACGACTCTGCGCGAGAACATCTTGAGGCTGGCCGCGTATCGCTACTTTAAGGATCAGCTTGCCAGGGGCGGCAAGGGGATTTACGCGGCGTCGAACAAGGAAGAGATCGACCAGATTACCGATATGGACGAACGGTCGGCAAAACTCGCCCGGGAACTACTGGGCGACTATGGGAACGTCAGCCATGCCGGGCAGTATATCAGGAAACGTATTATCCCATTTTATTCATGGATGGAAATCAATGCTCCCCGGTACGTCCGGCTCTTCCGGAATGTGAAGCACGAGGGTGGCGGTTATGGTGGCATGGCTTCAGTGACGGCATGGAAGGCAGCAAAACTGGGAGTGAAGGCCATGGCCCTGATGGGTATGGTCATGCTTTGGAATGCGACTTTCTTCCCTGACGAGGAAGACGAACTCCAGGAAACCGGCAGGGATCAGCTTCACCTGATCCTCGGGAGAAGGGAAGACGGGTCTATCATGACTATCCGGTTCCAGGGAGCCCTCTCCGACGCTCTGAGCTGGTTCGGGATGGAAAACCCTGTGGAAACGATCAGGAGTTATATGGAAGGCCGGAAGTCTGAAGGCGATATCGCCAAGGACGTGGTAAAAGCAGCGCCGACGAAATTATTCCACGGATTGAGGCCTGAACCGAAGCTCCTTTACGAGGTATTTGCCGGGCAATCATTCTACCCTGATCCAACGAAGCCTAGGCCGATTCACGACACCATGGAGCATGTCCTGCGGACCTTCTCCCTAGATAAGACATACAACCTGGCGGTCGGTAAACCACGTCCAAATGGAAGTATCGGGGAACAGCTATTAAAGGATATCTCCGGGCTGCTGGTCAATACTTCCGACCCGGGCGAAAAGGCGTATTACACGACCAGGAAATACGTTTACGATTGGCTGGACAAACAAGGCAAGGAAAAGCCGACGATCATGCCGACGAACAAGTCGAATGCCCTCTATTATTATAAGCAGGCCCTAAAGTTCAGTGACTTTGACGCGGCGGGGCGGTACCTGAAAAAGTACAAGGACCTGGGTGGGAAAGAAATCAATGTTCGCGATTCGATTAAGAAGGCGGCACCCCTGGCGTCACTGAAGCTGAATGACCGGTATGACTTCAAGAAAAGTTTATCACTGGAGCAGCAGGAGACTATGCGGGTAGCGATGGAGTGGTACAAAAAAAATTGCGTTGAGGCGCGGCGGTCTGAAATAACATATAGGACACATTAAGATAATGCACATTATCATAAAAATGTTGACAACGAGGCGAATCAATGAATCGTCTAGACATTGTTTTCACCTATGAGTCAATGATTTTGAAAATATTATCTCTGATGATTACTCTTCGAAAGAAAGAAACTGCAACAGATGTGGGCCCGCATGCCAACTGGGGTGAGGGTTGGGAAAAAGTCCTTGGCTGCCCAATTAGCGTTTATTTATCTATACAGTCACCCGAATGCCTTTTATTCACTCTAGGTTGAGATAGTGCTAGATCCAACAACGCTACCCTATCAGCTTCGCAAAGTCTTTTAGACACGTAATTAACTAGAAACGTTGTACGCGAATTACGCGCCCAGAGGTAACCAAAGTAAGCACCAGTTAAACTGAAAAATAAAGTAATTATAAAATAAAGCAATAAGTCAGTGCCAGTAATAAGAGCCCGATCATCCATTATCCAAGAATAAATACTGAAGTCAATAATTGTGGTGATTAAGGCGATCATTAGCACACTAACCAAAGCATATTTGCCAGACCGATGGCTACAGAATTTCGACACAAAGAGAACAATAATACCATTTACTATGGATTCTACATACTGATCAATGCGTTGAAGATATTTCATGCTGTCTGCTGATTTACTAATGTCAAAATTATCTAAAAGATTTATCGCATCCGCTGTTTGTGCGGCGGTAACGATTACTCCAGCAAAAAAGCCATACATATATACCAATAACAAGGCAAATTGGAGGAATAGTGTAAAAATAACGCCGAAAATAAAATACCATGGCCAAGAATGATAAAGTTGCCCATGTACAAGCTGTGGCGTTGACTTGTTGCGTTGGAGGTAAACCGGAATAAGGGCGGAGAGTATTGAAAAAATACCTGTTATAATTGTGCTTAATGCTACAATAAGTAATTGGTCATTCATTTATGGATTTTCTCAATATTTAGCTGTTTTTGCCTCTGCTTTATATGGGTCATAAACCATGTACAGAGGCCGTCCTTACACATGCTGTCAAGTTAAGTAGGTCAGGACAACTCAACATGCAGTTTATTGCCCATGACTTTTATCCATATACGGCGAGTTACTTCTATTTCCTTCTTCATGTCTTCGGGATTAAAAAGAAGCTTTGCAAATCTGATAAAGATCGCCAGTATGACTAGATGACAGCCTAACCATAAGGTGATGCCATACTGGTATTTCTGTAACTCATTAATACAATGAACAAACACCATTAACATAATAACGATTCCACAAATTAAATGGAACGCAAAGATCGGTGAATAGAATTCCATGCTACTTGAAGGTGAAACGCTATTTTTAATTTGATTAACCTCGCCCTGATTAATATCTTTTTTAATCCAGCCACGGAAATCTTGCAGTCTTTTCTCCCATCCAATCAGGTGATTGTTTTGCTCCGTTTCGTGAAATAAATGAATATATGTGACGATTCTTGCGCTGCTTTTCATACGGTTGAATGTAAACCATAAATTGAAAAATAGTATTACTAAAAAAAGTGATGGTAAAAATATTAAAAGTTTTTCCCCACCGTTCTTGACCCCGAGGAAAGCTGCCACCATACCAAGGACAATAATTAATGGGCGCTCAAAAACGAACTTTCTATTATTTTCGTGCTCTTGTCTAAGGGCTTTATACTCTTCCAACTTGATGGCATCCATATGCGTCATTTCGCGTGCCTTTCCTAGATTGCTGAAAAATATCATAGCCACCTTTATTGTGTTTAATCCCCCCTAACCCTCATCCTTTTCCTGAATTCACTGGGCCTTTCATAATTACTCAACCTCCAGATGCCATTCTTTGCGGACTTTGCTTCCTGTTCGGCGTTAATAAACTGTGATCGGTAGGGTTCTTTCAGATATTCCCGGTAGGCCTCAGCATAACCTTCTCGGACCATCTCAAGATTGATATTCCGGTTTCCCAGCCAGATCATCGATACCATGCGCCGATAGCGATCGATGTCGACAATATCCACCCGTACCTTTTTCCTGTAAACTTTGGATTGTAGTGCTTGAAGGGCCTCTTCACCGTAAGGCTGACCAGGTTTGCTTACCGCCCCTGTCCTTCTGTTTATTTTTTCTGTTTCGGGTGCATCGCAACCATAAAGTCGGACTTTCAGTTTTGTGCCTTCTTGAGTAATAACCTGCAGCGTGTCACCGTCTGATACTTTGGAAACGGTTCCTTCTAAGGTTCTTATGACTGCATGGGATGGATGGGATAGTAACAGAATTGAAAAAAGGAAGGATATTAATGCTGCAACTGAAAGGGCTTTGCGAGTTTCCATATGAACAACCCAGTATCAACATGATTGAATACAGCGTAAGCGCATATATCATAAATAGCAGAAAATTGGAAGGTGGCATTTGAGGATAACAAATTTAAATTGCCAGGGTTATGAAAAGCTGAAATTCTCGATTTTTGTGCATAGCTGGACGAAAATTGTTTATCAAACTGTCCGGATTTTGTCCGCGAAATGATGCGATTTGACGAGATTTGACGAGGTTAAAGAAATAAGGGGTTCCGCCTAACTTAGCGAAACCCCTTATTTATATGGTGGGCCGTATGGGACTTGAACCCACGGCCAACGGATTAAAAATCCGCTGCTCTACCGACTGAGCTAACGGCCCCGAGACACAACGAAAGGTTCGACCTCTTAACAGTAAGAGTCTTTTGTTGTCAAGAAGAAACTTCTGTTTATGCTGAAAAGGGATTCTTCAGGACAATCGTTTCCTCCCGACCTGCACCGACGGAAACAAGGATGACCGGCACGCCGGCCAGAGTTTCCAGCCGTTCGAGATAACGGCGGGCATTGACAGGCAACTCATCAATCTGACGGGCATTTCGTATATCTTCCGTCCAGCCTTCCATCTCTTCGTAAACCGGCTTACACGAATTTAAAAGATTGGGGGTTGGGGGGACGGATTCAGGGTAAAGGGTGCTTTCAGACTGATAGCCCACACAGAGTTTCAAAGTTTTCAGGCCCGTCAGGACATCAAGTTTGGTAATGGCAAGGCCGGTAATTCCCGAAACACGAACCGCCTGTCTGATCAGGACCATGTCCAGCCAGCCGCAGCGGCGTTTCCGTCCTGTCGTGGCTCCGAATTCCTGACCAACCTGCTGGAGGCGATCACCGATTTCGTCGTTCAGTTCGGTAAGGAAAGGACCCTCACCAACCCGGGTTGTATAGGCTTTGCAGATGCCGACAACCTCGTGAAGAGAAGAGGGTCCGATGCCCGTTCCACAGGATGCATTCCCTGCGACGGTGCTCGATGATGTGACGAAGGGGTAGGTCCCGTGTTCGATATCCAGATGGCAACCTTGAGCGCCCTCGAAGAGGATGGATTTGCCGAGTTTTATTTCCTGTTCAAGGATCAGGGAGGTATCTGCAACATAAGGGCGTATTTTCTCTGCATAGCCCCGGTATTCATCAAAGATCTCCTGTTCCTTGATCGGTTCCTCTCCGAAAAGACGGGTTAGATAGAAGTTCTTTTCTTCAACATTCAAGGCCAGTTTTTCCCGGAAGAGGGATTCATCGAGGAGATCACAGATCCGAATTCCCACCCGGGATATCTTGTCTTCATAAGCCGGTCCGATGCCGCGGCCGGTTGTTCCAATCTTCTTACCCGACTTGTGGGCCTCGCGGGCAAGATCCACCTGCCGGTGATAGGGCAATATCGTGTGGGCCTTTTCACTGACAAAAAGGCGGGTGTCGGGAGGAAAAAGCCCGCGGTTTTTCAGACTTTCAATTTCCTCGATGAGCACCTTTGGATCGACCACCACGCCATTTCCGATAATGCAGACTTTGGAATTATGCAGTATTCCGGAGGGAATCAGGTGAAGGATCGTCTGTTCGCCTTTGACGACGAGGGTGTGACCGGCATTGTTTCCACCTTGAAATCGGGCGATGACCTGTGCATCTTTTGCGTACCGATCAACAATCTTTCCCTTGCCTTCATCTCCCCACTGTGTTCCAACTACGACAACATTGGCCATACGGTTAGTTCTCCTCGACTTGCTTGCTTCTTGAAAGATTCTGGAACGCGCCTACATTTCCAGTTGATGAACAGAGATGACGTTGGTCGTTTCTTTCATCTTTTTCAGGATGTCCTCGTCCAGCGGGGTATCCGTACTGAAGACCACCATGGCTCTCTGTTTCTCCTGCACCCGGCTCCAGTGCATCCTGGCGATGTTGATGTTCGCGGTCCCGATCACCATGCCGATATTGCCGATGACTCCCGGTTTGTCATGATTGTATAACATCAGCAGATGCCCTTCAGGAACGACATCGACCGTGAAGTCATTAATCCGGACAATCCTGGGGCCTCGAAGTCCAAACAACGCTCCGGCTGTTGTGGTTACCGCTTTGGCGGTTTTCAGGGTCAAGGTGATCATGCTCCGGTAATCCCCGACAGCGCTGCTCTTGGATTCCTTTACATTGATGCCCCGTTCCTGTGCAATGACAGGTGCATTGATATAATTGACATTTTCATTGAGGATGGGGGTCAAGAGGCCTTTCAGCAAGGCAATTGTCAGCGGTGTCACGTCGAATTTCAGAATTTCACCACTGTATTCAATAGTGACTTCCTGGATGCCGGAAGAAATGATCTGTGCATGGAATCTACCCAGTTTCTCCGCAAGGGCGAGATAAGGAGACATGGCGTTCATCAGATCGGCACTGATCGAGGGGAAGTTAACGGCATAGCGGATTTCACCCTTCAGGAGATAATCCACCATCTGTTCGGCAATGGCTATGGCCACAGTGGTCTGGGCCTCATCCGTGGAAGCGCCCAGGTGGGGCGTGCAGATGACATTTTCCAGAGCGATCAGATCCAGATTCTTTGTCGGTTCCTCTTCAAAAACATCAAGGGCGGCCCCGGCCACCTTTCCCGATACGAGGGCGTCATAGAGGTCTTTCTCGCTGATGATGCCTCCGCGGGCGCAGTTGATGACGAAAACCCCTTTTTTCATTTTGGCGAAGGCCGCGGCATTGATCATCCCTGTGGTTTCTTTGTTCTTCGGCGTATGAACGGAAATGAAATCAGCGCTTCCGTAGATTTCATCAAGAGAAGCCAGGGTGATTCCCATCTTTTCCGCAGCTTCCGGGGAGATGAAGGGGTCATAGGCGAGAACGTTCATTTTAAGTCCCTTGGCGCGATCGGCGACAACGGCTCCAATGCGGCCGATGCCGATGATACCCAGGGTCTTGTTGCAGTATTCGTTGCCCATGAAGCGGCTTTTTTCCCATTTGCCGGCCTTCATGGATGCCGTGGCCTGGGGGATTTTCCGGGCCAGGGAAAGCATCATGGCGATGGCGTGTTCCCCCGTTGTGATGGTGTTGCCACCCGGGGTGTTCATGACCACGATGCCCTTTTTACTGGCAGCCGGGACATCGATGTTGTCGACACCCGCACCGGCCCGGCCGATGACGGCCAGTTTTTCTGCCGATTCGATGATCTCTTTCGTTATTTTACTGGAACTGCGCACAACCAGACCGTCGTACCCGGAAACCAGTTCCTTTAACTCTTCCGGGGTATGCTTGGTGATGACATCCACCTCAATCCCCGGCGTATTTCTGAATATATCAATGCCTTCATTGGCCATGCTGTCGCTTACGAGAACTCTTTTCATGAAACGGCTCCTTCAAGATTTCATCTGAAATAAATTAAGAACAGGATCTTATTTGCAATAGCTGAGTCTGACCTTAAGAAAGCCCATCTCAACTACGACTGTTTACAGGGTTTTGATTTTTTCGTTGTAGACTTTTTCCAGCTCTTCCAAGGCGGCTTTGAGATCCGCTTCGTCGATCGTCGGACCGCACCAGAAACGGTACCCGGGAGGGGCATCCTTGTAAGAATTGATGTCATAGGCCACACCGCGTTTGCTTAAGTCGCTGCTGACGCTCTTAAGAAACTTGGCCTGATCCTCTTTTGCCAGGGCGCGAACCTTTTCGCTGACAACGGAAAGGCAGACGGAGGTATTGGAACGGATCTCCTTGGATGACGCAAGAAAATCGATCCACGGGGTGCGGGCGACCCAGTCTTCCACCACTTTCAAATTGCCCAGGCTTTTCTTGAAGAGATTTGCAGGACCGAGTTCATCCGCCCATTGAAGAGCGTCCAGATAATCCTCCACACAGAGCATGGACGGCGTGTTGATGGTATCCCCTTCAAAGATGGCTTTGTCCACTTTGCCGTTTTTCTTCATCCGGAATATCTTAGGCATCGGCCAGGGGGGATCGTAGGCTTCGATTCGGGCTACCGCTCGTGGACTCAGGATCAGCATTCCATGGGCCGCTTCGCCGCCCAGACATTTCTGCCAGGAATAGGTGAGAACGTCAATCTTTGACCAGTCGATTTCCATGGCGAAGACGGCGCTCGTAGCATCGCAGAGGGCAAGTCCTTCGCGATTCGCCGGAATCCAGTCCCAGTTGGGAATTTTTACACCGCTGGTCGTTCCATTGGCGACAAAGACCACATCATTTGACCAGTCGATGGAATTGAGATCGGGAAGAAAACCGTAATCCGCCTTAAGGATCGTCGGATTCAGTTTAAGCTGTTTGTTGATATCGGTAGCCCATCCTTCACTGAAGCTTTCCCAGACAAGGGCGGTGACCGGCCGGGGTCCAAGGAGGGTCCACATGGCGGCTTCGAAGGCTCCCGTGTCTGACGCGGGGAAGATGCCCGCCAGATAATTGTCCGGGATGTTCAACATTCTTTTTGAATCCGCAATGGCTTTGGCCAGTTTTTCCTTTCCCAGAGGAGAACGGTGGGAACGCCCAACGGGGGCATCTTTCAAAAAATCTAGGTTCCAACGGGGTCGTTTACTGCAGGGGCCTGAACTGAAATTTGGATTATGCATAAACACTCTTCCTCTTTCTGTTTTTTGAAATTCGGGCGCACTATATCAATATTGATTTCATTACTCAAGAAATTTACGAAGAAGAATTTTGTCATTTAATATTGACTAAGACACCGGTCTAACTTATGTTTTGTCCATTCATGCGATAGAGGGAGAAGGAGAATTTGAAGAAGAGCAAGACAAGTTTTTTTTGCCGCAACTGTGGGTATGAATCGCCGAAGTGGATGGGAAAATGTCCGGCCTGCAATGAGTGGAACGCCTTCATTGAGGAAGAGGTCAGCGGATTGCCGGGCGATTCCCGTTATGCAGCCCTGCAGAGCAATGAAATTCCCCAGTCCATCGATGCCATCGAGGCTGATGAAAAGGAACGAATCGAAACGAAGGTGCTTGAACTGGATCGGGTTCTGGGTGGCGGGATTGTCGAAGGTTCCGCCATTCTCGTCGGCGGCGATTCCGGTATAGGGAAGTCGACCCTGCTCTTGCAGATGCTGCAGAAGCTTGCGGAACAAGGTCGAAATGTCCTCTATGTGTCCGGAGAGGAATCAGCCCGGCAGATCAAGCTGCGGGGCCTGCGGATCGGGGCCGGATCGAAGAACCTGCTGATTCTGGTAGAAACAGCCCTGGATAACATTCTTAAGCATTTAGAGACTGTCAGGCCGCATGTCGCGGTGATTGATTCTGTTCAGACGGTCTATTCATCGAGCCTCGGTTCTGCGCCGGGGAGCGTCGGGCAGGTCAGAGAGACGGCAGGTCGATTGATCCTTTTTGCGAAGAAGACGGGGATCTCCATCTTTCTCGTCGGCCATGTCACCAAGGACGGCACCATTGCCGGCCCTAAAGTCCTGGAACACATGGTGGATACCGTCCTCTATTTTGAAGGAGATTCCGGTCATGCCTATCGGATTGTCCGGGGAATAAAGAATCGGTTCGGTCCGAGTAATGAGATCGGGGTCTTCGAAATGAGAGATTGCGGTTTGACGGAAGTGGGGAATCCTTCGGCATTTTTCCTTTCCGATCGGCCTGATTCCGCGTCGGGATCTGCGGTCGTTCCTAGCATGGAAGGCACCCGTCCGATTCTTGTGGAGATCCAGGCACTGGTAAGCCCTTCCACCTTGGGGATGCCGAGAAGAACCAGCATCGGCGTCGATCCCAACCGGGTATCCCTGCTGGTGGCCGTCCTGGACCGCATCTGCGGGCTGCATCTCGGCTCTCACGACATCTTTCTCAATGTGGCCGGCGGTATCCGGGTGGATGAACCGGCCGTGGACCTGGGGATTGTGGCGGCGATGGCGTCAAGTTTTCTGAACCGGCCGATTTTCCCGGGAACGGTGGTCTTCGGAGAAGTGGGATTGACAGGAGAAGTGCGGGGGATTGCACAAATGCTTCTGCGGATTCGGGAAGCGACGCGGATGGGATTTACCCGCTGTATTCTTCCCCGAGCCCTTTCTCAGGAGATTTCCGATTCTTCCGGAATGGAGATCTGCCGGGTCGGAAATCTGGGAGATCTTCTGGAAAATCTCTTTTAAAGACGGCTTTGATTTTAAGAGGGTGATTCGGAATCCGGGAAGTACCCCTCAATTTCTTCAGGGTCCCATTGGTACTGCGTGTATCCGCAACCTTTGAAGACGATGGTGATCAGTTTGCCCTCTTCGGCGCCGAACAGCGGCTCATCGGGGTATTGGACGACAAAGGGTTTGCCGTTGACGGTAAGGGTTTGATCCACAAATTCCAGCTTGTCCGTGTCTTTTAGCTTCACGTTGAATCTCCTGAAATTTTGGAACTGTTTACACGTTCTTGACGGCTTGTGCAAGGAAAATGGTTCAAGAGGAGAAGCGCCTGATTCGAAAAAAAAGGTAGATATGCGGAATTCATGCATTCAGAAAGAGGTCACAGGTATTTAATCTAACGAATGCCTGTGACCTCTGGATGGCTTTTTGCGGACGATTATTCTAATGCCGATTAGCTCCAACGGGATGGACAAATCATTAACTGTTGAAAGTTAAGCAGCAAGTCTTCTCCTGATTGCAAAAAGTCCCGCAAGACCTGGGCCGAAAAAAAGAAGCGACGCAGGCAGGGGCACGGCGGTATAACCGTACACGCTTGAAAGTATGTCCAGATCCGCAGATGAGATGCTGTTTCTTGTTCCGGATGATGTGTAGGGATACATGAGATCGCTTGAATCTGCCAGGTGGCTCATTAAGTTCGTTTTATAATTCATATTCATACCATTTTTGTAGTATATCTTGTAGCCATCAATATAATAACCATCTGTTCCTTCTTCTACTTCGCTGTAATAAAGAAGACTGCTTATGTAGGCAATGCCTAAGGCATGTCCAATTTCGTGTTCAATAATCGACAGGGCGTCGTAGTATCCGCTAGCGGCGCTATTCAGGTTCCAGCTGATCAATGAACTTGTGGAAATTTGAATGGAGGATGCAGTGGGTAACCCACTCGAGGCACCGGTGATCTGTGTTGAACCCAGAGTGCTGCTGCTACTAAAAGTGCCCAGCGAGAAACTAATGGTGAGATCCTGAGATATCTAAAGAAGAGAGCTCCAGGCACTTACTGCGGCATTGAAAACATCCTTCTGATCTTCCGAAAATGTACCAGAGAAGGAAGCGATAATCGATGCCGATGCATTCGAGGGCGCCAACCCTGTTGTAAGGAAACAATAAAATGCAACCACCAAGATCATAAACCGTTTCATGATAAGTCCTCCATGCTTAATTTGTTGAATTTAGATACTTATTTTCTATCTCTTGAAACAAAGAAAAGAACGAATAATACCGTTTATCGGCGATATTCTCGATGTTCATGGCCTTAATGGTTTTTTCCTTTGTTTCTTTTTCCAGATGAAAGGTGAAAAGAGGCATGTCGATAGCTTCGCATACCGTGTCATTCAGCTCCCAAACCTTTTCCGTTTCCACAAAATTCCACAGGCGTTGATAATCTATAGATAAAATTTCCACTTGTTTTGAAGTGCTTTTTTTATTTCTATCCCAGTATTCCTTGGTGACAGTGAGGGTGATTATATTTTTCTGCGAGACAAAATCCATGGTGGTGGCCATTACAGGCACATTGCCACCCTCGACGCGGCATTGGATGAAAGATTTTACATTGTATGCGCCGGCAAAGGCCAAATCGTTTGTTATCATGACAAAAACCATAGCAACGAGAAAACAAAAAAACCATGAAGCAACAAGATGGTTATTATGAGACATTCTTGAAAAGACCGTCATAATTTCTTTCTATATTGTCCAACACTGTTCAACAGGCACTTTTAAAAATTCACGTGCAACAATTCAATCCGGTAATGTTGGTTTCCCTTTACTGATTATTTTACTGACAAAACATCTTAAATCTGGTTCATCCGGTTAATGAGTACCTCTGAGTATGCAGGTGATAGAGGCGGAGTTTGAAGTACTCCATATCCCGGAATCCATAAGCCTGCCTTTTTAAAGTTTTAATCTTGTTGTTTGTGCCCTCAAGGGCGGCATTTGTAATATGATGCTTGAAATAATTGAGGATCGCAGTTCTGTATCCGGAGAGCGTTTTGGCTACCTTGACGAGTTCTTTGATTCCGGACAGCATGGCGTCCTTACACCAGGTGTCAAGGAAGGTAATTGCCTGGGAGTACTCCGGTATTTCCCAGAAGAGTCTGAGTTGTTCCTTCATGGAATGCATGACGAATAGAGGTTGATTGGCCTGCATCAGTGCATCGAGGCGCTCCTTATGGTCCGGCTTCAGGGAATCATAATTGCGTAAAAGGAGAAAGCGGTTTCCCTTGAGGGTTTGCTTCCCGAGATCATCAAGTTCTTTCTGTTGATCTCTGCGTAAGTTTTCGATGCCTTGGTTCATCAGAGCCATAATATGGTAACGGTCGAAGACAATATCTATATTAGGAAGGGCTTCCCGTACGGCAGAGAAGAAGGAAATTCCCATGTCCATTGCAACCGCTCGCAGTATTTTCCCTTTGCGTGCAAGTTTTTTCAGGAAGGGCAAAATCCCTTCTTTGCCCTTTCCCTCAGCGGCAAAAAGGATCCGCCCTTCAGAGAGATCCATCACCGTGGTCATGTACTCGTGACCCTTCCGGATACTGAATTCATCGATGCCGATATACCTCACTTTATGAAGAGGAATGTTCCGATAGAGGCGCTGCAACTTCAACTTATGAATCTCTTTGATCATATCCCAACCCACGCCGAGGTAATCGGCAACCCAGCGGATCGTGCCGAATCGAAGCAGATCCAACACAATAAGAGCAAAGGATCGAGCAAATCTATGTTTTCCCACCATAAAAGGCAGACTGGGCCACCAAAGGGTGTCGCAAGAACTGCATTTTATCCGATGGAGGGAAAGTACAAGGAAGCACATCTTACGGCCAATAGGTCCCAGATGAAAAATCCGTGTTTTCTGTCCCTTAAAGGTAAATTTTCGCTGCCCGCACTTTGGACAGCGAATGTATTCTTCTTTCACATCTGCAAAATATTCGATGACGTCACCCGTGAAGCGTGTTGCTCTATAAGTGATACCCTTCAGATTGAAAGCATGGTAAAGAACCGATGTGGACATGGTTTGGAGCCTCCTTTTGTTGTTCGATTGGTCTCAAACAACAGGGCTCTTGCCATGTCCATGTGATTTTATGCAATACCAAAGTACTCATTAACCGGATGAACCTTAAATCTGTTTGATTGTGTTTATGTATACCAAAAAGGTATTGATTATTGTCAAGTTAAGATATGTTAAGATAATATTCATATGATTCTGATATATTGGCAAGAAGGGAGGGGCTATGAAAATTGGTGTTCCGAAAGAAATAAAGGACAATGAGTATCGCGTTGCCTTGACGCCGGGGAGTGTGGAGATGCTTGTCCGGGATGGCGCCGAAGTGCTTGTGCAGTGCGGTGCGGGGGAGGGCAGTGGATTCGCGGATCAGGAATACCGTTCATCGGGAGCCATCCTTTTACCGGAAGCGGCAGCCGTATGGGAAGGTTCGGCGATGATCATGAAAGTGAAGGAACCACAGCCTGTCGAATATGCTCATCTTCGGAAGGATCTGATTCTTTTTACTTACCTGCACCTTGCCGCCGAGCCGGAACTGACAGAGGTGCTTCTGGAAGCTGGAACAACCGCGATTGCCTACGAAACGGTTCAGCTCGAAAGTGGCGTCTTGCCCCTGCTGATGCCCATGTCGGAGGTGGCCGGCCGAATGTCCGTTCAGGTCATTGCCCACTATCTGGAAAAAGAAAACGGGGGAAGGGGAAAGCTTCTGGGAGGAGTGCCCGGTGTCCGTCCGGCTGATGTGGTCATTCTGGGTGGGGGGATTGTGGGGAGCAATGCGGCAAAAATGGCTCTGGGAATGGGGGCTCATGTCACCATTATCGATACCAATGCGGATCGACTCCGTTATCTGGATGAGGTGCTTCACGGAAATTTAACGACGCTTGGCTCCAATTTCCAGAATATTGCCGATTCCGTCAAACACGCCGATGGCGTGGTAGGGAGTGTCCTGATCCCCGGCGCCAAAGCGCCGAAACTCGTCAGCCGGGAGATGGTGGTATCCATGAAACCGGGGAGCGTCATCGTGGATGTCGCTATCGACCAGGGCGGCTGCGTGGAAACGGCGAGAGCAACGAAACACAGCGATCCCGTATATCGCCTCCATGAGGTCATCCATTATTGTGTAACCAATATGCCCGGTGCCGTTCCACGAACCTCCACCTATGCCCTGAACAACGTGACCCTTCCCTATGCCATGAAAATCGCCAAGTCGGATCTTCTGGAGGTTTTAAAACGGGATGCATCCCTTTTCCGGGGTGTGAATACGCTGCAGGGACATCTCACCAGCCGTCCCGTCGGTGAGGCCCATTCATTGGAATACGTTTCCTTGCAGAAGCTGTTTAAAAGCTGATCGAAAACTGCTGAAACGATCAAAGGATCGTGGATATTGCATTATTCTATGCAATATCCACGATTTGTGTGTCATACTGAGGCCGTGCAGAAGAAGGAAAAAAGGGCCATCCCTGCGCGGCTTAGGATCGGAAAACGGGTTGCGGATTGTTTAAGTGTTACAGTTATAATGAACAGGTTATTGCACCAGTGCGGCCACTTCTTCTGCATTCATGACACGATCAATGTCCAGTAATATTTTTACACCACCACTCACTTTGGCCATGCCGAGGATATAATCCGTATCCAGTCGACTTCCAAAACTTGGTGTTTCTTCGATATCGCCGGCTTTTATGTTCAGCACTTCCGAAACGGAATCAACAACAATTCCCATCGGAATCATTTTCCCCGCAAAGGCAATCTCCACAACAATGATGCAGGTACGTTCGGTGTATTCCATCGAGTCCATCCCGAATTTACTGCGTAGATCTACAACGGGGATAACCTTGCCACGAAGATTGATAACACCTTTGACATAAAGCGGTGTCTGAGGCACGGTCGTAATAGGCATCATGCCTATAATTTCCTTTACTTTCAGAATGCTGATTCCATATTCCTCCCCGGCCAGGGAAAAAGTCAGATATTTGCCTTCCCTGTCGGTCATCATGGCAACAGCCTGGGACATTGTTTCTTCGATTGCACTGGGCATGGTGAAATTCCTCCTGATTTATCTGTTAGAAATTACTTTAGAATAACGCTTCCCTTCCTTCCATATCGTACTGAATCGGATATTCAGATTCTATAAAAGAGAATGGGATGCCGATTGGCTCATAATTTATGAATTTCTTTCGATTTCATAAACTGTGCCATTAGGTGCTTAGTTGCGTGGAAATTCTTGAATATATGGCTAGCTGGAGGGAAACCGTCATATGGCAATGGAACATGGCGGAGCCGGAAAGGTAGCAAACACGGCAGGTATTGAAAGCGAATCGAAATTACGGAAGAGAACGAGATGGGTCTACCGAAGGAAGTATTGATTTTTGTCGCCAGCGATCAAGTTTCTTGAAGGATTCTTGGACCGTCGATAAAATCAGGTCAATGTCCAAGGGTTTGACGAAATAATCATCAAATCCTGCGGAGCGGCATTCTTCGAGATCATAAAGGACCGACCAGCCGGTCATCGCGTGGATAATGGCAACGGGATTGGTCTGACGAATTTGCCGGCACAAGGTGATTCCGTCCATTCCGAATAACTTGAGATCGAGGAAAATGACGTTTATCCTGGTTTCCTTTAATAGCTGTAGAGCTTCCAGACCATCCTGGACTGTATGGACATCATAATCACCTTCCGGAAAAATACTCTCAAATAAAGATCTTATTGCTTCTTCATCGTCTACAACCAAGATATGTCTTTTCACAAATCCTGCCTTTCAACGAGCATCTACCGGCACTCAAATTCAATATGTTTTTCCTGGAAGGTGACTTAAATGTTAGAGATTGCCAACAGTTCAATATGTTTATGCTTCAGCGGAGATATTAAGGCGCTTCAGCTTTTCTACAAGGGTCGTCCGATTGAGATTCAGTAGTTTCGCGGCTCTGTTCTTGACGCCACAGCTTTTTTCCAAGGCATTGAGAAGAATATCTTTTTCAAACTGACTGACAAGTTCATTGAAATCAATCCCTTCTTCCGGAATTTGAATGGCTCCAATGGTTTGAGTTTCCCGCTTGAACTGGCGAATTTTCAAAGGGAGATCTTCAAGAACAATATCATTGCCTTCTTTCAAGACCACAAGCATTTCGATCAGATTCTCCAGCTCCCGGACATTTCCCGGCCACGGGTAATGGAGCAGGCAGGCAATCGCCTCTGGAGAGATATGGGTAACCTCCTTCTTTTTCATCTGTGCAAATTTCTGCAGGAAGTGGTTGGCCAGGATCGCAATATCGGGACCTCTTTCGCGAAGAGCCGGCAGGTGGATGGGGATGACATTGATCCTGTAATAAAGGTCTTCCCGGAAACGCTTTTCCGCAACGGCTTCTTCCAGATTTTGATTGGTGGCGGCGATAATTCGAACGTCAGCATTGATCGTTTTGACGCCTCCAATTCGCTCGAATTGCTTTTCCTGAATAACTCTCAATAATTTCACTTGAAGTGATGGACTCATGTCTCCGATTTCGTCAAGAAAAATTGTTCCCCCCTGGGCGAGTTCAAACCTTCCCAGTCTGTTCCGTATTGCGCCGGTAAAAGCACCCTTTTCGTGTCCAAAAAGTTCGCTTTCAAGAAGTTCTTCGGGGATCGCACCGCAGTTGACGGGGATCAAAGGAAAATTCTTTCTGTCGCTGTTGAAGTGGATGGCCCGCGCCACAAGTTCCTTCCCTGTTCCGCTTTCACCATAGATAATCACGGTACTGTCGGATTTGGCAACCTTTTCGATCGTGTCGAAGATGGTCTTCATGCATTCACTGTATCCGAGCATCTTGCCAAAATCATATTTCTCCCTGAGGTTGTCTCGTAAGGTGACATTTTCTTCCTGGAGACTGGCAAACGACAACGCTCTGCTGACCGTTAATTTGACCAGGTCATCTTTCATTGGCTTGGATATATAATCAAAGGCGCCAAACTTCATCGCTTCAACAGCCGAATCAACTGTGCCGAAGCCGGTCATCATGATGACGATATTATCGGGATTCATGTCTTTGACAAACTTCAGGAGTTCCAACCCATCACCCTGCGGCATCTTCAAATCGGTGATAACAAGGTCATATTTATCCTCCACAAAGGAAGCCATGGCCTCCTTCCCATTTTCGACGGCATTGACTTCATAACCTTCCAGTGACAGCAATTCCGTCAAATTATTTCTGTTGAGATCATCATCCTCGGCAATCAGTATCTTTTGTTTTTTCATGTTTTCCACTCTGTTTTTTTTATAAACCCCCGAATATCCAGCTTTAGATAAGGGAGATATAAAAAAAAATCAATGAGATAATGAGATCAGCGTTAAATCTTCCATAAGTTCAAAGGTCAGAAAGACAAAATAAAAGCATAATCAATTCAATGTGTCATTTATAGGATAAATGTTTTTAAATTACAACTATAAATAGCCCCTTTGTCAAAACTATGACGTATGGTCACGAATTTCAGCTGAAAACAGCCATGTGACACAATTCACCTTTATTATAAATATCTCACCCTCCAAATCAATCCGTGATTTTCCATCTATTTATGTTCAGATTATTTCTCGCCAGCATGACGGATTGTGCGGTGCAATAAAGAATTAAGCCGCCAATAGCAAAAGCTAATCGTAAATATATCAGCCATTCGATTTTCTTTGGCATGGGCATTGCGAATCGGGAACGCTTCAGGGAAGCTATTTTAGCCCGTCGCAAGTACATCATCTTTAAAGGGGATGAGCATCGAAAAGATGCTTTTCAATGTGTTAACCGTTAAGCGCAATGGGTTAAGAATGGGGCGCCTTCAGAGGGAAGGATACCTGGTCACTTTTTTTAAACCGATTTATTTACCTAAGAGCCTTCGTCGTCATTATGAATTCATCTGAGTTAAGCGATAGAGAATTTGAGAAAATAAGCCAGCTTGTTTATTCCCAGTGCGGGATTAATCTCCACGATGGAAAGAAAGAGCTGGTTAAGGCCAGATTAGGGAAACGTTTACGTGAAGGAAACTTCCGATCGTTTTCAGACTATTACAAATATGTAACGACACGAGAGGGAACCGATGAGCTCATCACGATGATTGATTCCATCTCAACGAATCTAACCTATTTTTTCCGGGAGGAATCTCATTTTCAACGGTTGCAGACCATTGTCAAATCTATTCTGGATAATGCTGACAAACAAAGGCAGAAAATACCAGCAATTAGAATCTGGAGTGCAGGATGTTCAACGGGAGAGGAACCTTATTCCTTGGGAATTACAATCAAGGAATCTCTAAACGGTTATCCGGCAAACGTGAAGATCATGGCGACGGATATATCGACCAGGGTCCTGAAGATAGCAGGAAACGGGGTTTATCCCGTTGAGAAAACGAAAAATATTACGTCTGCTATATTGAGGAAATATTTTCAACAGGGTCATGGAAACTGGGATGGATACATCAGAATAAAGAAGGAAATCAGCGACATGATTGATTTTTCAAGGTTTAATCTAATGGAGACCCCTTCTTCAAATCATGAATTTGACATCATATTCTGTAGGAATGTCATGATTTATTTTGATAAGCAGACACAGGGATCAGTCGTCAATAAATTCTATAACTGCCTGGGTAAAGGCGGTTATTTGTTCATAGGGCATTCTGAAAGTCTTACCGGTTTGGATCATGCCTTCAAATATATCGAACCAAGTGTGTATCGGAAATAAGCCATGGGTGATGTTGTCATTGGGATATCAGATTTAAAGGTGAGTAATAAGGCGGATGATGTTCTCGTTACTTATGCGCTTGGTTCCTGCATTGCCGTGGCGATTTATGATCCCAAGGTCAAGGTGGGGGGGCTTTTGCATTATATGCTTCCAGATTCCTCTTTGGACATGAATAAGGCAAAGGCAACGCCAGGCATGTTTGCCGATACGGGGATTCCTCTCCTATTCAAGGCTTGTTACAATCTGGGGGCACAGAAGAAATCGATGATCGTCAAAGTTATCGGGGGCGCCAGTATCCTGGACGATACGAATTTTTTCCGTATTGGCCAGAAAAACATCATGGCAGTTCGAAAGATGTTCTGGAAAAACAATGTCATGATTAACGCGGAAGACACAGGAAGCAACTACAATCGGACCGTGCGCCTTGAGATCAATACGGGTAAGGTATTTATAAAACGATCGGGTGGATTGTTAAAGGAATTATAATGATCAACAAGATAATAAAATCAATCGATAATCTTCCTGCTTTTCCTGCCACAGTGGTTAAGGTGATGGGTTTGTTGTCGAGTGAGGACTATTCTTTGGCTGAAGTCGCAAAAGTGATCAGCTTCGATCAGTCAATTACGGGAAACATCCTGAAAATAAGTAATTCTGCTCAGTTCAGCGGCGGTCGATCTATCAAGACAATTCGGGATGCCGTGAGTTATCTCGGCAAAGAGAATCTGATTCGTGCTGTGCAGACAGCCGGAATATCGAAATACTATAAGACGAAAGTCAAAGGATATGTGTCAACCGCATCGGATCTGTGGGAACATTCTGTCGCTGTAGCCTTAATGTCCCAGATCCTATCCAAGAAGATATACGGGGTTGAAAATTCGGTTCTTTATACAGCGGCCCTTCTCCATGACGTGGGAAAAATCATCATGGGGGAGTATATTTATGAATCCATTGATAAAATAAACGAACTCGTCGAAAAAAAACACTGCTCGTTTCTTGAAGCCGAAGAAGTGATCGTTGGCATGAATCACGCAGAACTTGGTGGAAAGATTACCGGACAATGGAATTTTCCATCAGAAATTTGTGACGCAATTTCCTTTCATCATCATCCGGATCTTCTGGGAAAAAATACCATAGAAACGCAGTGGATTGTCTATCTTGCAGATCAACTGTGCATGATGCTGGGTATAGGCAATGGCGTCGACGGGCTGGCGTATCGTGGTGTGAGTGAGGCCCTGAAGAAATTCGATCTTCGGGATAAGGACCTGCAAGTATATATGATGGATTTGCTGGATGCTCTTGATGATGCCCGGAGCATGCTGGAAATTGTTTAGAGCAAATATGACACGAATCTTTTCAAGAGGTGTTTATGTCCTTTAACGTACTGATTGTTGATGATTCCAACTCAATGCGGGGAGTCATAAAGAAGATTATTTCCATGTCCGGATTCAAAGTGGATACCTGTCTTGAAGCCGGCAACGGAAGAGAAGCGGTAACTCTGCTTGAAAACAACTGGGTGGATGTCATCATTTCGGACATCAATATGCCGGAAATGAACGGGCTCGAAATGTTAAGCCATCTGAAAAAAGATAATCTTTTTAAAGATATTCCAGTGATCATGATCACAACGGAAGGCAGCAGTACAAGGATGGAAGAGGCATTTCAGTACGGCGCGAAGGGATTCATAAAAAAGCCGTTTTTACCGGAAGATTTGAAAAAAATTCTCAATGAAGTTTTAGGGGTCTGCGATGATGGAAGTTATGGGGAAAATGAGGGAGATGATAACGACTTCGACTTTTGAAGTCTTTGAAAAGATGTTCTTTAATTTTCTTGAACCCGTGGAGAAAAGAGCCATTGCATATGACATGGCCGCGGAAATCCAATTTAAAGGCCCTTTTGAGGGAGCCATGAAGATGTATTTATCAGATGGCTTGGTTTCATCCATGGTGCAAAACATGCTCAGTCTTTCGGATGAGGAAATAACAGATTCCATGAGAGAGGACTGCGCTCGGGAAGCCATTAACATGGTTTGCGGGAATATGCTGCGGAACTATGACAGCAGCCAGGTTTTCAATCTCTCCATACCAACGGTTCATAAGAATAATCAGGGTGATCTCATGCAGATATTTCCGGAGCCAGAAGCCAATTTGTGGCAAGCTGTCTTTGATTCGGATGGAGAAACAGTGGGCATCCTGTTGCAGATACAAAGTCCGTAAAGATGGAAGAAGCCGTTTCTGATGACGGATGGAAAAGACATAAAACCTTCATGCGAATATTTTCTCTTACCGGGTTACATATTTTTAAGCTGGGAGCCTTATCTGATCTCAACGGTTGTCGGTTCCTCCGTTGTGGTGGCACTCTGGGATTCTGAAAGTAAGCGGGGCGGGATGTCAAATTTCTTATATCCATTCAGGGAGAAGTCGGAAGGTGGGACTGCAATTTATGGCAATGTGGCAGTTCCATATATGATCAAGATGTTCCTTGAAGAAGGCGCAAAAGAGAAAAACCTGCAATCGCAGATCTTCGGAGGTGCCGCGGCAGAGCTTTTCGAGTCGGAAACGGTTGCTCATGAAAACATAGAGATTGCAAGAAAAGTTTTAAAAAGAAACGGGATAAAAGTGATCTCGGAGGATGTTGGTGGCCGATTAGGTCGTAAGATCGTCTATAATACCTTTCAGAATGAAGCCCTGATTTACAAAGTCAGTACACTTCGAAGCAGTGACTGGTATCCCTATGATCGTCAAGGCAGGTAGGTATGAATAAAATAAAAGTCTTAATTGTTGACGATTCGGCAATCGTCAGAAAAATTTTTTCGGAAGAACTCTCAAAATATCTTGACATTGAGATTGTGGGGACAGCGCCGGATCCCTTTGTGGCCAGAGATAAAATAGTCACTCTCAGGCCTGATGTGATTACCTTGGACATAGAAATGCCAAGGATGGATGGGTTAACTTTCTTGAAAAAATTGATGAAACATTTCCCCATTCCTACCATCATCGTAAGTTCTCTTACTCCAAAAGGGGGGAAGTTAACCTTGGAGGCCATGGAAATTGGGGCCATTGATGCTATCGCGAAGCCGGGAAGTTCATATTCCGTTGGCGATATGAGTGGGCAATTGGTTGAAAAGATCCGGGCGGCATCGAGAGTTAAGGTCGAAAAAAAGGAAACACAGGAAAAAAATAAGCCGGGTTCCAGAGAATCCATCAAAGCTCTGGCAGAGACTACAAATAAAGTAATTGCCATTGGTGCATCGACAGGCGGAACGGAAGCGTTAAAAAATGTCCTTTCCAAGATGCCCCCGAATTCACCGGGAATTCTCGTCGTTCAGCATATGCCGGCGAATTTTACCACTGCTTTTGCAGAACGGTTGAACGGTCTTTGCCATGTGACCGTCAAAGAGGCTAAAAACAATGATTCCGTGACCCCCGGTACAGCGCTCATTGCCCCGGGAAACTACCACATGATCTTACGGCGAAGTGGGGCGCGATATTACGTCGAAGTAAAGACAGGTCCGATGGTCCATCATCAAAGGCCTGCCGTTGATATCTTATTTAAATCCACAGCGAAATACGCGGGCGCAAATGCAATCGGCGTGATTTTAACCGGGATGGGTGCGGATGGAGCTGAGGGGCTTTTGGAAATGAAACAGATGGGGGCAAGCACGATTGCTCAGAATGAAAAATCGTGCGTTGTTTATGGAATGCCAAAAGAAGCCGTTAAAATGGGGGCGGTTGATAAAATCGTTCATCTTGATCAGATTGCAGAAGAAATCGTAAGGATGGTGTAGAGATGAATCATGAAACACTACTAAAATCAATTGATCTAATCGCATCGGATTTTCTCTTCCTCGACAGTAGAGACATGAATATTCCGACCGCGGGAAATTTTCTTAATAACCTGGAAAAAGTAATAAAAGAGGCGGAAAATTTAAATATTCAGCCCATTCTGGATGTGTCGAAGGGCATGAATTCAATCCTTGAATGTATCATCCTGGATTCCCTGAAAGAGAAGGAAAAAGCGATTTCAATCTTTGAAGCGGGAATCGCACTCCTGCAGGAAATTGCAAACGAACAGAAAAAAACAGGGCAATATACAAAGGATTACAAAGGTTATCTTGAGCAGATTTCCGATTTAACAGGAATTGCCATTGAAACATCATGTGTAGAAAAAGTTGAGGAAAGTTTACCAGCAGAAAAGCCGGTGGAAGAGGAAAAACCGGCTGCTGCGGTTTCCTCTGAACAATTCATCATTCAAGATGAATCCCTGCTGCGTGATTTCATAGCTGAAGGAACAGAATATATAGAGGAAATTGAAGTCAATATTCTAAATCTGGAAAACAATCCGGAAGATAAAGATTATATTAACGCTATTTTCCGCCCTTTTCATTCCATCAAAGGGGTAGCAAGTTTCTTGAATCTTGAGAAGATCCGAGGTCTGTCACACAACTTGGAGAGCCTCCTGGACAAGGCAAGAAACGGTGAACTCAGTGTTACACCTCAATTGATCGATGTCGTCCTGGCTGGCGCCGATGCTCTGAAAAACATGATTTCAAAACTGAGGGAAGCACTTGAGGGTAAGAATGGTAATCCTCTGGATGTCGATCTTTCAGATTTGGAAAGACGAATAAAGAATGTCGACCAGGGGATTGAAACGGAAGGAACAGTACAGAAACTGGGTGAAATTCTTGTTGATGAGGGGGCCATTTCTAAAGAAGCTTTGGAGGAAGGACTGAAGAAAAACGCCGACAATCCTACGAAGAAGCTTGGCGAGACGCTGATTCAGGAAGGAAGTGTCACACCGAAACAGGTTACGCAGGCGCTGAGGAAACAGGCAGAGCAGGCCTCTGAGATGTCCACCATCAGGGTTGATACACGCAAACTCGATGATCTTATTGATATGGTTGGAGAACTTGTGATCACTCAAACCATGGTACAGCAGGACATCAATAATCAGGATGACGGCAATAAAAATCTGACAAGGAACATTGCGCAACTGTTCCGCATTGCTTCAAGTCTACAGAAGATATCAACGAGCCTCCGTATGATTCCCATTAAGCAGACGTTTCAAAGGATGGCGCGCCTTGCCCGGGATGTATCGAAAAATGTGGGAAAAGTCGTTACCGTTGAGATGGAAGGCGAGGATACGGAACTGGACCGGAACATGGTCGATGAAATTTATAATCCCCTGGTGCACATGATCCGTAACTCCGTGGATCATGGTTTGGAGACCGCCGAGGAAAGATTGCAATGCGGAAAACCTGAAAAGGGACTGATCCAGTTGAAAGCCTATCACCGAGGTGGAAACTTTGTCGTCGAAATTTCTGATGATGGTCGTGGTTTGAACAAAGAAAAAATTCTGAAGAAGGCCTTGGCAAATCACGTTGTCAATAATGTTGACGGTCTTACGGACCAGGAGATTTACCGAATGATCTTCCTGCCTGGTTTTTCTACAGCTGAAAAAGTGACGGATGTTTCAGGTCGCGGTGTCGGTATGGATGTCGTAAGGCAGGCCATTGAAAAACTGAGGGGTAAAATCGAAATTGAAAGCACACCGGGAAAAGGCACGACGTTTATCGCAAGATTTCCGCTTACCATGGCCATTATCGACGGAATGATCGTCAAGGTGGGTAAAGAGCGATTCATCCTGCCGACGACGGCAATACGTCAGGCTCTGAGACCAACCAGAGAAGCCTATAATCATATTATGGGACAGGGAGAAACCATCAATGTTATGGGACAACTTATGCCCCTGGTCCGAGTCTATGATATTTTCAACATTGAACCGGAAAATGTCAATCCTTGGGATGCGATTCTGATTGTGGTCGAAGGGGCTACGAATGCAAAATGCCTGCTGGTGGATCAGATTATCGGCAAGGCTGAAGTTGTGATTAAAAGCCTGGGAGACGGATTAAAAGATATTGATGGGATATCCGGGGGGGCCATTATGGGAGACGGCCAGATCGGTTTGATCATCGATCCTGAGGGATTGTTTGAACTCAGTGAACGTTGCTGAGTCGCGGGCAAAAGAGCAAAAGATAAAGGCTATTGCCAACGATAAGGATATGAATTCTGTTTTAGAAATCGAAAAAGTTATTCTCGGAGGAAATGATGGATAAAAACATAAAGATATTAATCGTTGATGATTTTACGACGATGAGAAAAGTCATAAGAAATCTTTTAAAGTCAGTGGGATATGAGAATATTATCGAAGCCGAGGATGGGGCCATTGCTTTGAGAACCCTGAAAAATAATGAAGTAGACTTTATTATATCCGACTGGAACATGCCAAATATGAGCGGCCTGGAGCTGCTGAAGGCTGTTCGGGCGGATAATGAATTAAGCAAAACGCCTTTTCTCATGGTCACAGCCGAAGCGCTTCAGGACAATGTGATTGCCGCTGTAAAAGCAGGAGTGAGTAATTACATCGTAAAGCCCTTTACTGCCGAGGTCCTGAATTCGAAGATCGAAAAAATATTGGAAAATCTGTAGTGAGTTGTAAAGCAGGTCTTTAAGCGGCTGTTTTCGCTTAGCCGCACATCTAGAAGAAAAGAAGAGGATATTATTAATGGACGTTCGATTTATCAATGCCTTTTTAGATGCGACGGAGAATGTCTTAAAAACGATGGCGTTTGTGGAGCCGAAGGCAGGTAAGCCCTATTTAAAAAAGGACAATATGGCAAGAGGGGATATTTCCGGAATAATCGGGTTAACCGGTGATCTCAAGGGCTCTCTGGGCTTGAGTTTCAGTGAAGCCTGCATTGTCAAGATCGTTTCCAATATGCTGGGAGAATCTATGACGGGAATCGATAATGATGTGAAAGACGCCGTCGGTGAGATTACGAATATGATTTCGGGAGTTGCCCGGAAAAAGCTAGAGTCGGATGGATTGAATATAACGTCAGCCATCCCGACTGTAGTGGCTGGTAAAAGTCACTCCATTGTTCACGTCCTGGGTGGGCCAAGCATCATCATTCCTTTTGAAATCGATGAGGGACCGTTTGTTGTGGATTTTTGCCTTGACAATGGTCCTGCCTAGAACCATTTCATCGTTCGCGAATGTTATATAGAAAATATTTGACAGAGCCGCGCAAACCAAAAGCGCGGCCACCTTCGATTAAGGCCTGCAAATAAATGCACGGCTTTAGACGCTGATGTACGATGAAACAAATTATCCATTAAGTCACTAAAAAACTAAAAATCCAGCCTACTTGCTTTCCAAAGACAAAAAACTGCCAACCTAAAATGCTATCGTAGAATAAACTTCTTGTAAAGTTTCATGCCGCGGCGACAGCCTCAAACGATGATAATTCAGCAATCAGGCTGGATATTATTTAGATACACGTTCTGTTTACGGAATGTCTATTTCGGCTGAACGACGATAATGCTGATTCTTCGATTGCGGGGGTCCATGGGATTCTGGGGGATTAATAATTCCTGATCGGCATAACCGATCACTTTGGCCACGCGCCCCGGATCAATGGAATTCTTTTCAAGTTCTCTTCGCGCTGCAGATGCCCTGGAAGTTGACAGCTCCCAGTTGGTTGTCTGGGCACTTTGGAAGGGGGCAGCATCTGTGTGACCTTCAACAATGATCCTATTGGAACTGTCTTTGATGTTTTCCGATACAATTTTCAGAATTTCCTTCGCTTTTGCTGTAGGTTCCGCACTGCCTAAGGGAAACATCAAACTGCCTTCTTTATCGACAATCTGTATTTTTAATCCGCCATCGACAATATTGATGATGACTTGGTCTTTGATTGCCTGCAGATTCAAATCAATTGCGCTAGTCAGTCGTTGTTGCAGATCTTTCGGGGAAATTTTGGATTTCTTATTTTTATAATCCTGGACGGAATTTGCGCCTCCACCCGCCTTATCCAGAATCATTGAAGAACCGGTCATAAATGAAGAGCCGCTTTCTTTCATGACGGAGAAGGATTTAAAATATTCAGACACGGCAATCCTTTTTTCCGGAGAGACCATGGAAAGGAGCCAAAGTAATAGGAAAAACGCCATCATCGCAGTGACAAAATCAGCATAGGCGACCTTCCAGGAGCCACCGTGATGTGCTTCGTTGTGCCGTTTCTTGACTTTTTTGATGATGATAACCTGTTGATCTTCCATCAAAGCATTACCCCTTATGCTGCCGCAAGGCTTCTTCTATTTCCGCAAAAGATGGGCGATCGCCGGCAGGAATGACACGACGTCCGAATTCTACGGCAACTTTAGGTGCCGACCCGCCGATAAAGGCCAGGAGGGCTACTTTCAAAACAGTCAAGTAGAGAACATTTTCGCCGGCGCGGTGCTCGATATTCTTTCCCATGGGACCAACAAAACCATAGCACATAAGCACGCCGAGAAACGTGCCCACCAGTGCGGCGCCGATGCATTTTCCCAGTTCTTCCGGAGGTTCACTGATCTTCCCCATTGTCAAGACGACACCAAGAACCGCGGCAACAATGCCAAGGCCAGGAAGAGCGTCTGCTACAAAATTGACACTTTTGGCGGGTTGCATCATTTCTTCGAAATGTATTTCCAGTTCATGATCGATTAATGCGTCCAGTTCGTGAGGGGCAATAGTGGTTGTCATGACCGTTCTCAGAGTATCGGTAATGAGGTCGACCGCGTGTGTATTTTTCAGAATAGCTGGATATTGATTAAATAAGGCGCTTTCCTTGGGGTTGTCAACATCCGATTCTATCGAAACAAGTCCCTGCTGGCGAATCTTATAAAATATGCCGTTCAACAGCAGCAAAGCCTCGGTGTAATCTTTCTTCTCGAATGTTTTTCCTCCAAATATCTGGGAGATAGCTTTGAGGACTGCTTTGACAACTTTAGATGGGGAACTGATCAGAAGAGCGCCTGTTGCCGCTCCAAAAATAATGATCATTTCCGCCGGCTGAATCAAAACGGCTAGATTGCCATGCTCAAGAAGATAACCACCGATAACAGTTGAAAGAACAACGGCGATTCCTATGATTGCAAACATGAATGACCCGCTATATCCCCCGCTTTTCCCGGAGAATTTCCCTTTCCCGTCCGAAAACGAATTTTACAATTTCATCTCTGACGATATCGTCCATCTGGACAAAGGAAAGAGACGTCTGGTATCCCTCTGGATGTTCTTCAATGCCGATGACCTTGCCGTAAAGACGAAGTGCACGGTTTTTTTGTGGCGAAAGAAACGTTTTTATTTCCAGGATATCGCCATTTGCGAATTTTTCGGAAGTTGTAAGACGAAGACCGGCGCCGCTGATATTGATTAATCGAGAGGGCAGGGAAGAAAAGCCTTCGTTGCGCAACGTAAGAAGGTGGAGTATCGAATCGAGCTTTACATTCAAGATGTTCAAACAGGCCTGAAGCGCCTGATCGTTTGTTTCCGGAAGATTGCAGCAGTCCACGTATATAGGATCGAAAATCTCCGCTTGAATATAGTTCTGTTCTTCCGCAGGAACAGGCCGATACGCAATGGGTAGATAGGCATCCACGCGCGAAAATTTTCTCTTATTCAATTCGTTATTGTCTTTTTCCATGGTTATCAACCTGGTAGGTTATGTTAAAAAGAGTCAAGGATGCATCAAATTTTGCAATTCCGGTGCCATGGAGCCCGTACAGCAAACCCCGGCATATAGCGATTTAAATTGACTGCATAAAAGGTGCGAAGCATTTTAATGCAATCAAAATTCATCCGGAGAAACAATGAAGATGCTTGGAATCTATTTTGCTGACTTATTCCTCAGAAAAAATGTATTATCTGTCTAATTGAATGAGAAAGAAAGGATCGAATCAAAATCACTATCGTATTGACCTTTTTATTGGAATAGCTTAAATACAACCCCCTGTTTATCATATTTCTTTTGGAAAGTGCTTTATGCCGGTCATGAACTATGAACTCATAGATGAATATTTGAATTTCCTCGTTGTTGAAAAAGGCGCCTCAAATAATACCATAGAAGCGTATAGTCGAGACTTGAACCGTTACACCGGTCTGATCCAGGAAAGAGGTATAAAGGAAATTCACGAAATCAGCCCGGATGATGTCATCTATTACCTGTCTGAATTGAAGCGGAGAGGGTTATCCGCAAATTCCATGAACAGAAGCCTAGCGGCGCTTCGTGGCTTTTATAAATTTCTCCTGAGAGAGAAGAAAATTGAGCAGAATCCCGTCGCGGAGATCGAACTGGCCAAAGTCTGGATGCGTCTTCCAGATACCTTGAGCCATGAGGAAATGGATCAATTGCTGTTGCAACCGGGAGTAAGAACGGACAGTTCCGTCCGGGATACTGCCATGCTTGAATTAATGTATGCCACAGGTCTACGCGTATCGGAACTTATCTCACTGACAACAAACAGCATCAACTGGCAAGTCGGATATCTCGTTGTTCAGGGAAAGGGCAGTAAAGAACGCATTGTTCCCATCGGCCAGGTTGCTTATGAAAAGGTCAGGCGTTACTTTAACGAAGTCAGACCGAAATACATAAGAGGGACGCAAACGAACGTGCTCTTTCTGAACAAATCCGGACAGGGAATGACCCGTCAGGGGTTCTGGAAACTGGTACGAAAATACGCAATTCAAGCAGGGCTTCACAAGAAAGTACACCCCCATACCTTCCGGCATTCCTTTGCTTCCCATCTTCTTGAAGGAGGTGCCGATCTTCGGTCGGTTCAGATGATGCTGGGGCATGCGGATATTTCCACAACCCAGATTTATACGCATGTTACGCGGGAACACTTGAAAGAAATTCACAAAAAATATCATCCGCGAGTTTAGCTCCTCGATGAGCTAATTAAAATTATTGCGAGGAAGGTTGAAATGAGAACTGTTCCCATTGGCAATCTTGTTGTGGGGGATGAGCAACCTCTGGTGCTGATTGCCGGGCCCTGTGTTATTGAGGATGAAGAAAAGACGAGATCCATTGCCCTTTATCTGAAAAACCTTACACAGGAAATGGATATTCCCTTTATTTTCAAAGCCTCTTACGACAAGGCAAACCGGACCTCAGGAGAGGCCTATCGTGGTCCCGGCTTTGAACGGGGAATCGAAATCCTTGGCGCCATCAAAGACGAACTGAAAATTCCTATCCTTTCTGATGTACATCGTCATGAGGAAATCGAAAAGGCCGCCGAGATATTGGATGTGGTTCAGATACCGGCTTTTCTCTGCCGACAGACGGATCTTATCGTTGAAGTCGCTCAGCACGCCGGCGTCGTAAATATCAAAAAGGGTCAGTTCCTGGCCCCGTGGGATGTGAGGAATATTATCGAAAAGGTTCTGTCCCGAGGAAATGACCGAATTCTGATAACCGAACGAGGGACAAGCTTCGGATATAACAACCTGGTTGTGGATTTTCGTTCCCTGCCGATTCTTCGCCGTGAAGGTTATCCGGTCATTTTTGACGCGACTCATAGCGTCCAGTTGCCAGGGGGGCAGGGGACCGCTTCAGGAGGGCAAAGAGAAATGGTTCCCTATCTGGTGCGTGCCGCTGCGGCAGTCGGCATTGACGGACTTTTCCTGGAAGTGCACCCGGATCCGGAAAAGGCCTTGTGTGATGGTCCGAATTCCCTTTATCTCGAATCCCTTCCGGATCTTTTGGAAATGGTAAAAACCATCGATGACAGTGTCAGAAAAACGAAGTCAACCACCCTGTAAATAAAAAAGAGACCGGCAAGATCAGCGAAAAGGATGAAGGATAGGAACATGGATGAAGAGATCAAAAATAAAATTAAAAAGATCCGTATTCTGATACTGGACGTGGATGGTGTTTTAACGGATGGCCGAATCATCCTTAACGATGCCGGACAGGAAAGTAAGCATTTTGATGTCAAGGATGGGCACGGTCTGAAAATGATCATGCGTTATGGAATTGATGTCATTCTTTTGACCGGCCGTTCCTCTTCCGTTGTTATGCATCGTGCCAATGATCTTGGCATTCGGGAGGTGTTTCAGGGAATATTGAACAAAAAAGAATTCTTCCAGCAGCTCATTTCAGAAAGAGGGTTAAATCCAGAGGAAATAGCTTACATTGGAGATGATTTTGTGGATGTTCCTCTTTTGAAAAGGAGCGGCTTTTCTGTTGCCGTGAAAGACGCTGTCAGTGAAGTAAAGCAATTTGCCGATTTCATAACGGATAATCCCGGGGGACGAGGTGCGGTCCGTGAGGTCTGTGATCTCATCCTCAAAGTTCAGGACAAATGGGCAGAGGTTGCTCAGCGATACGAACTGAGAGGATATGAATAGAATCTGATTCATGTTTAACCTTTACATGTCCCGAAACGGGTGATATACAAAAGCAAAATAGATGGGATGAAGTTGAAAAAACTTATCGAGTTACGAAAAAAGAGACTGATCTTGTCCGCAGGATGTCTGGCTGTTCTTTTGGTTCTTGCCGGGATCGTTTACACCGTGACCGGAAAAAAACCTCAAAAAACTCCGTTGAAAATCATGGATGATCAGGTGGATTTGCAGGTCATGAAAGTACATTACACGGAAGCGACGGAAGAAGGAGTCACCTGGGAGGTTCATGCGGACAGTGCTCAGTATCGAAAAAAAGAAAATCTTGCGGTTTTTAAGAGTCCAAAAATCAAGTTGATGATGCCAAATGGGCGTAGCTTCGTCCTGAGTGGGAAAGAGGGTTCCCTGCATCAGGATTCGAAGGACATGGAACTATCCGGCGATGTTCAACTAGCTTCCAACAATGGCGATTCTTTTAAAACGGATCTGCTGAAATACTCCGGAAGTGAAAAACGCTGTTACACCAATTCGCCTGTCAGCTTCAGAAACAGCAGAATTCAAGTTGATGCCAGAGGGATGTCGATCTCGCTGAAAGACGAACATTTGAGCCTTCTGTCCGGGGTGAAGGCCTATCTCCATAAATGAGGGAGTATCAAGATTGAAAAAACAGTTTGTTTTGTGCGCAATCCTGTTGATGGTCAATCTGCTGAACTTTATCGTCGTGGATCTACAGGCGGCTGGCGAACCGCAGACGGAGAAAAAAAATCTGGAAATGGGCAAAGAGCCGATCCGAATTGATGCGGATAGGCTGGATGCATACAATGATAAGCGTCTGGTTGTGTTTGCCGGAAATGCAGTCGCCGTGCAAGGTGATAAAGTTATAAAATCGGACAAGATCCTGCTTTACTACAAGAAAAAGGAAGGGGAAGCAAAGAAGGGCGGAGTAAAAGATATCAGTCGAACCGGAGATCTTGAACGAATCGAGGCTAAGGGGCATGTGATCGTAACTCAGGGAGAGCGGGTTGTCACAGGCGAAGATGCGGTTTATTTTCAAGATGCCCAGAAGATCGTTGTAACGGGAAATCCGGTTATGCGTGAGAAGAAGAATGTCATCCGTGGCGACCGTATTGTCGTCTTTGTTAAAGAAAATCGAGGCATGGTCGAAAGTTCCCAGCACAAGAGAGTTACAGCGACCGTATATCCCACAGAAAAAGATGAGGGGAATAAGCAACGGCCATAAGGAATGAGTGAGTTATCAGCAAATCGCCTGGTTAAAATTTACAATGGCCGTAGAGTCGTTGATGAAATCGATCTGAGGATTCAACCCGGTGAGGTGGTGGGGTTGTTAGGACCGAACGGTGCAGGTAAAACGACCACCTTTTACATGATTGTCGGTCTTATCCATCCCGATGGTGGATCTATTTTTCTTAATGATGAAGATGTTACCGAAAAGCCGATGTATATTCGTGCAAGAAAGGGGTTGAACTATCTCCCTCAGGAACCTTCTGTTTTTAGGAAGCTCACCGTGGAGGAGAATATTCTGGCGATTCTTGAGACCCTGAAATTGACCGAGAACGAAAAGGAGCAACGATTACAGGAATTGCTTGGGGAGCTGGATTTGACCCATCTGGCGAGAAACAAGGCCTATTCGCTTTCTGGAGGAGAGCGAAGGCGTGTGGAAATAACTCGAGCGCTGGTCACTTCCCCGCAATATATCCTTCTGGATGAGCCCTTTGCCGGGATCGATCCTTTGGCTGTAGCGGATATTCAGAAGATTATCGCAAAGCTGAAATCAAAGGGGATCGGCGTCGTGATATCGGATCACAATGTAAGGGAAACACTCTCAGTGTGCGATCGGGCCTATATCGTTAATGCAGGAAAGGTGCTTGTTGAAGGAAAACCGGCAGAGATTGCATCCAGCGAAATGGCAAGGAAAATTTATTTTGGCGAAGGTTTTATCCTTTAATTAAATTAGAGACAACCCGGGAAACGACATGGCATTTGAACTTAAACAAAATTTAAAATTGAGCCAGCAACTGATTATGACCCCGCAGTTGCAACAGGCCATTAAACTGCTCCAGCTTTCAAGAATGGAGATGATTGATGTCATCAACCAGGAAATGGAAGAGAATCCCCTGCTCGAGGATATGCCTTCAGAGGAATATGATGAGGTGGATCAGGATCAGATCAGCGAAGAGGGAAAGATTTCTGAGAGAGAAGAGCTGAAGAGCATCGAAAGAACCGAAGAGATAACGGGAGAGGGGGACGGGAAAGAGGAGTTTGACTGGAATAGTTATCTCGAAGATTATGGATCGATAGGGACAACATACGATCGTAGTAAGGATGGAGATACGCCGTCATGGGATAATCTGCTGACGGAAAAGTCGACGTTGACGGATCATCTGATGTGGCAGCTCAAGCTTACCCGTTTATCAGACCTCGAAATGAGGATAGGGGAACAGATTATCGGTAACCTTGATTCGAATGGCTATCTGGTCGCTACGCCTGAAGAAATTGCCAATTTGGAAAATGTTGCGGAAACGGAAGTGGTAGCCGTTCTGGATAAGATTCAGGAATTCGATCCTGCCGGAATTGCAGCAAGAAATCTGCAGGAATGCCTGCTTATTCAGGTAAAATTATTAGGCATTGTAAATCCCCTGGTTGAGATTATCATTCAGAACCACATGAAAGACCTGGAGATTAAGAACTATAATCATATTTCCAAGAAAAACAGAGTTTCGATCGAGGATGTCCTGCAGGCCGTCATGATCATCAGTGATATGGATCCAAGACCGGGAAGTATCTATAATGAGGAAAAGATCCAGGCAATTATTCCCGATGTGTACGTTTTTAAGGCGGGCGACGAATACAAGATTGTTCTGAATGACGACGGAATGCCCCGACTGAGGATCAGCAATTTCTATAAAGAAATCATGGGAAATGTGAAGAACGATTCTCATTCGGAAAATGGAAAAAAGTACATTCGTGAACGGGTTCAGTCAGCCACTTGGCTCATTAAAAGTATCCAGCAGCGGCAGAGGACCATCTATAAAGTAGCCGATAGCATCGTGAGATATCAGAAGGATTTTTTTGATAAAGGAATTAACTACCTGAAGCCGCTCGTTCTGAGGGATATTGCCTACGATGTGGAAATGCACGAGTCTACGATCAGCAGAGTGGTCACAAACAAATACATGTACACTCCGCGCGGCATCTTTGAATTGAAATATTTCTTCAGCAGCAGCATCCAGAAAAAAAGTGGCGAAGCCATTGCGTCAAAAAGTGTCAAAGAGGAAATCCGCAAAGCGATTGGTTCTGAAGATCCCAAAAATCCTTACAGTGATCATGAAATAGTCAGTCTCCTGGAAGGGAAAGGTATTAAGATTGCCAGGAGAACCGTTGCCAAATATCGTGAAATGATGAATATTCTTCCTTCCTCGAGAAGGAAGAGATATTTTTGAAGCGTCTATTCACGAATTTAGCCTCTTAAATAAAAATTATCGGCAGAGAATGCAGAGAGCACGGAATGGGGATGACGACCCTTTTCGGAGCAGGATTATTTGACGCGAGTCAGAGGTTATTGCAGTATCAAGTTTTAACGAAAAAAAGGAGGAAATAAAAAATGATGAAAATTTCTGTGACCTTCCGGAATACCGAAGATGAAGGTTGGCAAAAGGAATATATTGATGACCGTATGAAAAAATTAAATAAATATATTGATGCACCTGCAGATGTTCATGTTGTCCTGACGGTCGAAAAATTCAGAAATGTCGCAGAAATTAATGTCCTGACAAACGGGTTGAATATCATCGGAAAGGAAGAGTCAAAAGACATGCACCTTGCGATTGATAATGCCGTCGAGAAGATAGAGCGACAGTTAAAAAAACATAGGGAAAAAATCCGGCTTCACAAGAGCGGTGCCTTGAAGGAAGAAGGAGAGGAAACTGAAGCTTCGCCCGTGGAAATGGAGGAAGTTGCGGAGTTAAAGATTGTAGAAACAAGAAAAGTCGTCTTGAAACCAATGTCTCTCGATGATGCCGTTATGGAAATGGATTCAACGAAAAATCGCTTCGTCGTTTATCGAAATGCGTCGTCTGAAAGTGTCAATGTCATTTACAGGCGTGATGATGGTGGTTACCTCCTGATCGAAACGAACGGTTGATAATTGAATAATGAATGAAGATCGCTGATTTATTGAGGAAAGAATTTATTATCGATGGGTTGGTATCATCAAATAAACAGGAGGTGCTCGAAGAGTTATCGCGAAGAATCCTGAAAGGTAAGTTAGATTTTCATCTGGATGCAATGATCAAAGTCCTGACCGAACGAGAAAAGCTCGGAAGTACAGGCATTGGTGATGGTGTTGCGATTCCTCATGGAAGATTGAATGGACTTGAAGATCTGATCCTTGCGTTTGGGAGAAGCCGTTCGGGTGTTGATTTTGATTCAATGGACGGAAAACCGGTTAACCTCTTTTTTCTTCTTATGGCACCGGAACATTCCACCAGTGAGCATCTCAAAGTGTTGGCAAGAATTTCTAGAATGCTCAAGGATCAGAAATTTAGAACATGCCTCATGGAGGCAAAATCCAGGGATGAATTGTATCGGATTATTGCGGATAAGGATGAAAATTCATGAGGGGTGTTTTACATGATGCCGATGACCCTGGAGGAGGCCCCTTCTCTTCAGGATCTTCTGAATGGCGCTTCAAGTCGTTTAGGAATCAACCAATATGTAAAAGGCTCAAGTCTGCCGAGACCCTTGAGGAGCCTTTGCATAAGCAGGTTTAAAAATCTTACGGAATTATTTTTATTTTCCCATCCGGAAATGATCTGTATCCTTCCATCGTGCGCCTTTTCTTTGAGCAAGGGCGCACAGGTCTTCCCGCTTTCATTGTCCCGCAAGTTTTTAAAGGGTCGTCCTTCAAAAAGCGCCTGCATCGCCATTGCCGGTGCCAGGAAAATTCCGGAATATTTGATCCATGCCGTAAGCAATGCCGATACGCACTTATTTTCGTCAATTTACGACGAATACCTGCTTGAAAGCCGCCTGACCGGACTTATTCGAGAAAAGATCGAAGGAGAAACTTCCCTTTCCGGAGGATTGATCAGTCTTCACGGGAGCGGCATTCTGATCTTGGGAGAACACGGCTCTGGAAAGACAACCTGTGCCCTTGAGCTTGTTAAAAGGGGATATCACTGGGTGGCGGATGATGTCGTTTTCGCGAAAAGAAAGAACGATGGATTCATTTATGGCAGAAGTTGGAAGAGGGACTTCCCGCTTCTTGAAATCAAGGATCAGGGGATCGTTCGTGCACAGGACGTTCTGATAGCGTCTGCAATCGAGGAAGAAAGTAAAATTGACTTCTTTGTGGAACTGGTTCAAGGGACGGGTACGGATCAGGGAAAAGAGGGGGATAATCCGTTAAAGATCCTGGACATTCTGGAAACTCGCATTCCCGGAATTTCTCTTCCTGTTTCAGGAGATCTACTGACCATGGCAACAAAATTGGATCATTCAATACAAACTTTTCGATGTATGAGGAAAGAGCAGTGAAAAGTCTTCGCGTAGTGATTGTTACAGGTCTTTCCGGTTCAGGCAAAACCACGGCATTGCGGGCCTTGGAAGATATCGGATTTTATTGTGTAGACAACATGCCTGTTGTTCTTCTTCCACAGTTTCTTGAAATACAGTCCGCTCAATCAAAAAATATTACTCAAGTGGCCATGGTCATGGACTTGAGAGAAAATACCTTTATCGAGACCTATCAAAGCATCTTTGAGCAGATTCGACTTCAGGGATATAAAATTGAGATTCTTTTCCTGGACGCCCGTGATGACGCTCTGCTTCATCGTTTCAGTGAAACAAGGAGGGTTCATCCTCTTTCCCAGGCTTCCGTCATGGAGGGGATTCATCGGGAGCGAATGTTGCTCCATGGCCTGAAGGAAATGGCCGACCGGGTCATTGATACGACATCCTGCAATGTTCACCAATTAAAGGATGCCGTCCAGCGACATTTTCTGTCCTCTTCAACAGCCAAAAGGTTGTTTATCCTCATGATTTCTTTCGGATATCGCTATGGGATTCCTGTTGATGCCGACCTTGTCCTCGATGTCCGTTTCCTTCCCAATCCTTATTATGTGGAGACGTTGAAAAATTATAATGGACATCATGAGGATGTTCGGGAATATGTGCTGAGTGCTGAAGCGAGTGTCGTCTTTCTTCAAAAACTCTTCGATATGATGGAATTCTTGATGCCTCTTTATGAAAAGGAGGGAAAACCGAGACTGACGATTGCCGTGGGATGCACCGGAGGAAAGCATCGTTCCGTGGTCATGGCGAACGAATTATTGTCTTACTTTTCCAAACAGGATTACCCGGTCAATGCCATTCATCGCGACATCAATAAAAGTTGAGAGACCTTGATAATGAAGCGTTGATCCTGCCCATTCGGCTTCGGCCAAGAAACTCCCTTAGATGCCCACCTCCATTTTCCGTAAGACATTGTCCTTGATCCAGTGAGGGTCCCACCATTCCTGGGGATTCACGAACTGACCGCCCACCATGATCCCGAAGTGCAGATGATCGCCTCCAGCCAGGCCTGACAGCCCACTGGCGCCGATGACACTCCCCCTGGAGACCGTTTGGCCGCTTTTGACCGAAATGGAGGAAAGATGCCCGTAAAGGGTAAAAAGCCCGAAACCGTGGTCAATCATCACTGTATTTCCATAAATACCCAATGGGCCGGCAAATACAACAATACCGCTGTTGGCCGCCTCAATGGGGGCCTGCGTTGTTGAGGCCAGATCAACTCCCCCATGAATACTTTCCCCAACCGGCTGTCCCCCGTAGATATAAGTCCTTCGATCCCCATAGAGGGCCATGGGTGAAGCATTCTTCATCCTCAAGAAGGTGTCGTTCCAGAGCTGACGGGGTTCGCTTTTACCGCTCAAACCCTGGATCGTTTTGAAATTCTCTGCCCTCATCTGGGTATTGACATAAATAAAGGTGTCCAGAAGGGTCTTGCCTCTCAATTGCGGATTGGCCGCCTGGAATTCAGGCATCTTCTGCTGGAGAAAAGATTCGCTCAACATCATCTTGTCGCTTCGAAACGGTTTGTTTAGAAGCAGATAAGGGACTGTAGAAGAAGATTCGTTGCCTCCCTGATCCCTGGCAAAAATCCGGATGTTTATCGGTTTACTTGCCGCCTCCATGGGCACAGGAAAATAGGCGATGAAGGCCGGTTTGCCCGAGAGGGAAATCGGATAGGCCTTGCAGAAAGATGAGTCAACAAGAATTCCGGTCATGGTGACAGGTTCCGAGACTCGATAGGTGACAACGCAGGTTCCACCTGGATTGATATGGTTCTGAGTGTTGAGTGGAAAAATCTGAGGAGGGCCAAAGTCGATCATGACAGGTTTATCTACGGAAAAGGAATTACTGAACAGGGCACAATCTGTTGCGGAGATGCGAAGGGTGGCCGGTCCTTCGTGCACCTTGATCTTCGCGGGATCCAGGACCATTCGGACTTGATGGGTCTTGACCTTTCCTGAAGGATAGGTAAGGGCGGAAAGGGGATAGGTTTTGCCGTCCTGGATAAGGACCAGTTCCGTTTTGGAAAGGCCGCTTTGGGGATCGGAGAAGGTCAGGTTCAAGGTACTCTGCCATCCGATCGTTCGAATTTCGCCGTCGGAGGTGAAAGAAGGCTTTCCGAATTCAAAACGCTGACCCAGAAAAAACCAGGCCGCAAGAGCGAGAATGACAAGAACAGCAGGGACAATAAAATAAGGCGTCAGATTCTTTTTAGATTGGGTGAAAGTCATGATTTTCCTTCCGCTGTTGATGATGTACCGAAATCTTGAATCTATAATTCCTTTCCGGGAGTTTATCAAGGGAAAAGGCCGGTCTGATCACTCCACGGTTTCCAGGCGCTCAGCCTTACGCCGTTCCCACTCACCGAGAATTTTCTTGCGCAACCGGATGGATTTTGGGGTAATCTCCACTCTTTCACCCTCGTTGATGTATTCCAGGGCTTCCTCAAGAGAAAAAGTAACAGGCGGAGACAGCTTGACCGCCTCGTCACTGCCGGAGGCTCGCATGTTCGTGAGCTTCTTGGCTTTCTGGACATTGACGACCATATCCTCCTCTTTGTTGTGTTCCCCGACGATTTGCCCTTCATAGACTACGTCTCCAGGTGAGATAAAGAACTTTCCCCTCGCCTGCAGTGCATCCAAGGCATAAGCTGTCGCGGCGCCGGCCTGCATGGAGATGAGAACGCCATTCTGCCGATGAGGAATGGAGCCTTTAAAGGGTTCATACTGATAGAACTGGTGATGAATGACTGCCTCGCCAGCGGTGGCGTTGAGCAGACGGTTGCGTAAGCCGATCATTCCTCGAGCGGGGATGTGGAACTCCAGACGGGAACGCCCTCCGATGGAATCGATTTTTTTCAATTCCCCACGTTTCTTGCCGACGACCTCGATGACCCTTCCCGACAGATCGGCTGGCACGTCGACGATGAGCAACTCAATGGGCTCCGCCTTGCGGTTGTTGATTTCCTTATAGATCACATGAGGTTGACCTACCTGAAATTCATAACCCTCGCGTCGCATCGTTTCAATCAAAATGGATAGATGCAGGATTCCTCGGCCATACACCTTGAGTGCTTCCGTCCCCGGCGCCGCTTCCACATGAAGGGCCACATCACTCTTGATTTCCCGGAAAAGGCGATCCCGCAGATGGCGACCCGTTACATAACGCCCCTCTTTGCCGAAAAAGGGGGAATCGTTGTGGGTGAAGGTCATGCTCATGGTGGGCTCATCCACGGGAATGATGGGTAGGGGCTCCGGATTGTCCACATCGGAGATGGTGTCGCCGATATCGATGTCTTCAGGTCCGAGGACAGCACAGATATCTCCGCAGGAAACTTCCGAAACTTTATTGCGTTGTAGTCCCTCAAAAAGAAAAACATCCTTGATCGCGGATCTCTGGCTGAACCCGTCACGTTTTAACACAGCGATGGGCATTCCCGAACGGATATTCCCCCGGAAGATGCGTCCGATGGCGATCCGGCCAACATAATCTGAGTAATCCACCGTCGTGACCTGCATCTGTAGAGGCCCCTCCACTTCTTCGGGGGACGGAATGGAGTCGATCACGGCATCGAGGAGAGGGGTCAGATCCGTGCCCTCCACATCGGGAAGAAACGATGACCAGCCAAAACGGCTGGAGGCATAGAGCACGGGAAACTCCATCTGGTCGTCATCGGCGCCAAGATCGATAAAGAGATCATAAACTTCATCCAGCACCTCGGCGGGTCTGCGGTTTGGTTTGTCCATCTTGTTGATGACCAGTATAGGGGTCAGATTGAAGGAGAGGGCCTTCTGCAGGACGAAACGCGTTTGCGGCATTGCGCCTTCAAAGGAGTCTACAAGCAGAATCGCGCCATCAGCCATTTTAAGAACCCGCTCCACTTCTCCTCCGAAATCGGAATGGCCCGGGGTGTCGATAATGTTGATTTTGTGTCCCTTGTAATTGATGGAAATATTTTTGGAAAGAATCGTGATGCCCCTTTCGCGTTCAAGATCGTTGGAATCCAGAAAACAATCCCGCACTTCCTGGTTATCACGAAAGATTTTACTATGAATCAGAAGTTTATCGACCAGGGTGGTCTTGCCATGATCGACATGGGCGATAATCGCTACATTTCTTATTTTCATGTTGCCTTTAATCCTTTAAAATTATTTTCTTCGGTATTGTTACCGGACTCAGCCGGCGATCAAGAAAACCGACTGTTTGTATCGAAGAGGATAAACGGTTGGATAGGAGGGAAAAGACTATAAAAGGGTTTGTTTATTAGATCTTTTTATCCGTCTGAGCTCTATCATTCTGTCCAGATTACGATACTTCTAGTGCCTTGTCACATTTTCAAAGCACATTCTTTTCCGGTTATGTCACAGCTTTCTCGACTGAGGCTTTGTATTATAAATATGTCACCTCTGAGTCGCCGCCTTGATAGCATCTTTCTTCTGAAATTGGAACAAAATATCTGCTTATCGTAGGGAATGCAGTTTATTGTATACGACTTCTTCGATGGTGGAACGGATGAGGCCCAATCGCGGTTCTGTCGTGGCTTCAAACCGGAGAACGAGGACAGGCTGGGTGTTGGAGCACCGGACCAGCCCCCACCCGTCGCTGAAGGGGATGCGGACTCCGTCGATATCAATGATGGGACCTCGGGCCCGAAAATGATCCCGTATTTCCTCTACAACGCGAAACTTCACATCATCCGGACATTCGATGCGAATTTCCGGCGTCGTAAAGGTTTCCGGAATGTCCGCAATAAGGTCGCTGACGGATTGCCCTTTTTCGGAAAGAATTTCGAGAAGTCGCAGGGAGGCGTAGATCGCATCATCGAAACCGAAATACCGATCGGCAAAAAACAAATGGCCGCTCATTTCTCCAGCCAGGAGCGCCTTTTCTTCTTTCATTTTGCTCTTGATCAGGGAATGGCCGGCTTTCCACATGATCGCTTTCCCGCCGCGGCCCGCTATATCGTCATAGAGTATCTGTGAACATTTCACTTCACCAATTATGGCCGCTCCGGGATTCTTTTCAAGAATGGGACGGGCAAAAAGAAGCAGGAGTTCGTCACCCCAAAGGATTCTCCCCGAATCGGCGACGACGCCAAGACGATCTGCATCACCGTCATAGGCCAAGCCGACATCAGCCTTCCGCAATTTGACGTGCGTCATCAGGGTTGTCAAATTTTCAGGAAGAGTCGGATCGGGAAAATGGTTGGGAAAGCATCCATCGGGTTCACAATAGAGTTCCTCTACCTGGCAGCCCAACTGTTTTAATATTGGGGCCGCAAAATATCCCCCGACGCCGTTGCCGCCGTCGAGGACGACATTCAAGCCCGGTCTCAGTGTAAAGGCGCTGCAGAGCAAATTGCTGTAGTCCTCCGCTACGGATCGCTCTCGAAAACGACCGTTGCCTTTTTTGAAATTTTCGGCTTCCATTATCCTTCTTAAGGACTGAATTTCTTCCCCATGGATCGTATCCTGACCGATGCATATTTTAAATCCGTTGAATTCAGGGGGATTGTGGCTTCCCGTGACCATGATCCCGCCGTCCGTCATAAATTGGCGGATGGAAAAGTAAAGCATGGGAGTTGCGCAAAGGCCGATATCGACAACGTCAATCCCCGTATCGAGGAGACCTTCCTCCAGAGCCTGCTGATAACTTTTGGAACTGAGCCGGCAGTCCCTTCCCGTAGTGAGCGTGGCAGCGCCGCGGGAAATAGCGAAAGTGCCGATCGCCTGACCCAGGCGATAGACGAGATCGACATCCAGGTCCTTGTCAACGATGCCACGAAGATCGTATTCACGAAATATTTCAGGATTCATGGCTTAGCTCCTCAGTGTCTTTTTTTATTCAGTCTTGTACATTTCTTCATAAATCTTCAGATCGATGGTATCAAATACTTTGGCATATTGTTCTTTTTCCAATAGACGTCGCATTTCCCAGCCTGAAGCGGTTTTCTTTTCCGTAGTAACGGAAATCGTCACTTCATTTTCCTTCCAGTTGAGTTTCTTGATCTTGGCAACACTCTTCGTACGCCAATCATCCAGAATGAGATAGTCCGATTCTACGCTGTGCTTTTCTTCATCGATCCGAATATTGGTCCCCATCTTTTTCTCTTTAAAAACCCGGGCAATCGCCCGGAGAATAAACTTTTCTTTCGCTTCATAGGTATAAACATACTCGTCCGGTTGAGAGATCACCGTTTGCCCGATTTGCGCTCCGCAGGCCAGCAGAGTGCCGAGCAGAAAAAGGGCAATGAGACGCAGAAAAACTGTGCTGAAAAACGTTTCTCTGGAGTTGCCGCGCCGCCGATCTAAAAATATTTTCATAATAGCAACATCTCCTCTTGGAGCTGAGGAACGTAAGAGGTGAATTTATCTGTGCCGAAATCAGCTCCTATTATCATGAAATTATATGTCCTTTCCACAGGAAACAAAAAAATATCTTCTTGAACCGTCTTGCCTTCAGAAAAAGAAGAATTAAATTTAATTAAGAGGTTATCACAATGAATGCAATTTCATCACCAGGCATAGGAGACCTTTTTTTGATCCTTTTCAATCTCCTCTATTTCGTCCTGATCATGACTCTGACTTCTCTCTTCATTGAAAGAATCTGGATTGGGCGAACAAGGTGGCTGATACTGCCCTTGATTACCCTTTCCTTTGGTCTTTTCTTTTTAAAGCCGTCCCTCATCCTGGATGCAGTCGCCGGGCCATTTTCGATTCGGGGAATGCTTGTCGTCACGGGCTGTGGAATTCTGGCAGGTACGGCCATGTCCAGCCTTTGACTCCTCTTACGATTGCCGGAGGTAATCGTAAGATACTTCTTCAAAGCAGATTAGAACGGGACCTCCTGCAAAGACCCAGGGATAAGAACATCCTGTGCTTAATCAGAAATATTGGTTGCAAGCAAGTACATTTCAATATATATAACTCTCTCAAGAAAATTGCGACATTCCATCGTGAAATGATCGCCTTACCCTCCCTGCATCAACCAAGATAAGAGATTTCAAAATATTTAAGGCAATCGAATTTGCAATGCGAGCTCATACCGGGCGATATCAAAAATAGAAATAATTCCTGGATTTTTTAGCCGTTGTAAGCGGCGAGCATTCTTTGTGTTGCTGGCGCAATCAGAAGACGGTTCATGTTATCCTGTTCGATTCGGCATGGGGTAAATCAAAGTTGAAAGAGATCAGTAATAACGTATTTATCAAGGTGGAAAGGAAGAGATGATGATTTACGAAAATTTGAGTGAAATGAAAAAAGGCTATGAAGGAATCCTGGCTGTGACGGATGATCAGGTTAAGGTGCTCAATGAAGAGGCGTTAAGGAATTCGCTTATCGATTCTCTGATTTTTACGGCGGTCTTCAGTCCCCTTCCGGAAGTGAAAGAGGCCGCTTCATGGCTGATTCGACGCAGCGGCGCGGCCCTGGGAATCGTGTCATCCTCCATTCAGTCGCTGTACGACGCCATGGGAAAAAAGGAAGCGACAGGTTTTACCGTCCCAGCCATCAATATCCGGTCCTTGACCTATGAGGTTGCCCAGGCGATTTTCCGGGCAGCTTTGAAAGACTCTGTTGGCGCCGTTATTTTTGAAATCGCCCGTTCAGAGATTGATTACACGAAGCAGAGACCTCTTGAATACACAAGCGCAGTGACAGCGGCGGCCATTAAAACGGGATTTCGCGGGCCCCTTTTCCTGCAGGGAGATCACTTCCAGGTGAACGCCAAGAAATTTGCCGCCGACGCGGCAAAGGAAGTGAAGGGCGTCAAGGATCTCATCTGGGAAGCTCTGGAGGCAAGCTTCTACAACATTGATGTGGACACCTCGACGCTTGTTGATCTTTCAAAACCCACCATCAACGAGCAGCAGAAGACAAATTTTGACCTCGCCGCGGAACTGACCAGTGTCATCCGCGATCTGGAGCCGGCCGGCATTACGGTTTCCGTAGGCGGCGAGATCGGCGAGGTGGGCGGAAAAAACAGCACGGTCGAGGAGCTTCAGGCCTTCATGGATGGTTATCTGGAATCTCTGAAAAAATATGGACCGAACCTGAAGGGAATCAGTAAAATCAGCGTTCAGACAGGGACGACCCATGGTGGCGTTCCTCTGGCCGATGGGAGTGTGGCCCAGGTAAAACTGGATTTCGAAACCCTGGAAAAACTCTCTGAAGTCGCCCGGAGCCGTTACGGACTTTCCGGTGCCGTTCAGCATGGCGCTTCCACCCTGCCCAACGAAGCTTTCGACCGCTTCCCGGCGATCCGAACGGCGGAAATTCATCTGGCTACCGGGTTCCAGAACATCATTTACGACAGTGTACACTTTCCGGCAGATCTGAGAGGGCGTATTTACGAGTATCTGCAGCGGGAAATGCAGGGAGAAAAGAAGGAAAAAGACACGGAAGAACAGTTCATCTATAAAACCCGGAAAAAAGGCTTCGGGCCTTTCAAGCAGGAGCTATGGCAGCTTCCGCCGGAAACACTCCGGCAGATCAGTGCGGAGCTGGAAAACCAGTTCTCGTTTCTTTTCCGGAAATTGAATGTGGTAAACACCGAAGAGGTGGTGCGTAAGCACGTTCCGATTGTGGATGTTTCCTTGAAGGCTCCCGCAGTTTTAAAAGGATAGAGAAAACTGCGATTCCAAGTTTGGCTGAAAATTAAAGAAGAGAGCCGGTCCGGGAAATCCAGTTCATGGAACCCAGCCGACTCTCTTCTTTTTTTTATTCGATTTCAGTCCCGGTGCAGGGCGATTTCCGATAACGCATTACCGGACCTTAGCCCCCGTTCTCGGTTCGCGATCAAAGGCGAGCACCGTAATTCCCTCCGCTGTTGTATCCGTGGCCAGCAGCATGCCTCGCGATTCGATACCCATCAATTTTGCTGGTTTGAGATTGGCCACGATGACGATCGACTTGCCTACCAGTTGTTCCGGTGCATAGTCTTTGGCAATGCCGGCAACCACTGTCCGCTCTTCGCCGATATCGATCTTCAGCTTAAGCAGCTTGGCGGATTTGGGAACGACTTCAGCTTCCAGGATCCGGGCGACCCGGAGATCGATCTTTTCGAAATCCTCGTAGGATACCTCCGGTTTGATCGGAGGGGGAGGTGCTGGGGTTTTTTCCGCAATTGCCTCGGTCTGAGGCTTGTATTCGATCCGGGGGAAGAGGGCTTCGCTGCGCTGCAGGGATTGACCGGAAGCCAGGCCTCCCCAGGTACGGATGGATTTAAAATTTTCCTCCTCCGGCTTTGCGATGCCCAGTTGCACCATAATTTTTTCGGCGGAGCCGGGGATGAATGGGGCAACCAGAACAGCGACAACCCTTAATGTTTCCAGCAGGGTATAGATCACCTCATTCAATCTGACCTGTTTTGAAGGGTCCTTGGCCAGAGTCCAGGGCTCCTGTTCCACGATGTACCGGTTTGCCGTACCGATCAAATCCCAGATGGACATCAGGGCCTTGTGAAAAGTAAGTTCACGGAAAGAGGATTTTACCTCCGCAAGAACCTTGAAGGCGGTATCGGGAAGGATGCGGTCATTTTCAGTCGATTCCGAGACCGTCGGGACTTTTCCCTGACAGAATTTCATCGCCATGGAGGTAACCCGGCTGACGAGATTACCCAAGTCATTAGCCAATTCGGCATTGACCCGCTGGACAAAGCCCTCTTCGCTGAAGCTAGAATCTAGGCCGAAAACCATTTCCCGGAGGAGATAGTAACGGAAAGGATCCAGCCCGTACTTGTCCTTTAGATCGAGGGGCCGGACAACATTGCCGATGCTCTTGGACATTTTGCTTTGGTCGACGTTCCAGTATCCGTGAACATTCAAATGCTGATAAGGTTCGATGCCCGCCGCCTTCAGCATGGTGGGCCAGTAAATTCCGTGAGGCTTGAGAATGTCCTTGGCAATCAGATGCTGAGCGACAGGCCAGAATTTACGGAAGTTCTCACCATCGGGATAGTTGATTCCGGTGATGTAGTTGATCAGCGCGTCAAACCAGACATAGGTCACGTAATTTTCATCGAAGGGCAGGGATATTCCCCAGGTGAGCCGGGACTTCGGTCTCGAAATACAGAGATCCTCCAGGGGCTCGCGGAGGAAAGCCAGGACTTCGTTGCGATAGCGTTCCGGCCGAATGAAATCGGGATGCGCCTTGATATGGGAAATCAGCCAGTCCTGATACTTGCTCATTCGGAAAAAATAATTGCTTTCCTTACGGAATTCCGGTTCCGTCTGATGATCCGGACATTTCCCGTCGATCAGCTCCTTCTCGGTATAGAAGCGTTCGCAGCCGACACAGTAGAATCCTTCATAATGGCCGAAATAAATGTCGCCGGCATCATAAACCTTGCGAAGAATCGTCTGTACGGTTTCGATGTGAGCGTTATCCGTCGTCCGGATGAAGAAGTCGTTTGTGACGGCCAGCTTCGGCCAGAGGTCCCGGAACTGGCTGCTGATCCGGTCCGCGTATTCCTTTGGCGTTACGCCGCCTTTTTCAGCGGCTTCGGCGATTTTATCCCCATGTTCGTCCGTGCCCGTGAGGAAGAAGGTTTGATCTCCACTCAGGCGATGATAACGGGCCAGGACGTCGGCAACGATGGTCGTATAGGCATGTCCCAGATGGGGGGAGGCGTTGACATAGTAGATAGGTGTGGTGACGTAATAGGTATTTTCCATAAATATAGATCCAGAATAAAAAAGAAATGGTTAAAGAAACTTAATCTTAAGCCTTGAATGCCGCCGCAAGGTCGTCAATGATGGCTTTGGATCCTACATAGAGCGTGGTTCTCTGGTGATGGGTCTCCGGTTTGACATCCAGAATTCTGGAGCCGGTTTCATCGATGGCATCGCCACCCGCTTCCCTGCACATGAAAGAAACGACATTGGCCTCATACAAAAGCCGCAGCTTTCCCTGAGGCCTGTTCTCTTTAGGGTCGGGATGATTGACGATGGCCGGGTACATGAAGAGACCGCCGTTGGAGAGCAGCCGATGAAAGTCGCCGGCAAGAGCGCCGATATAACGGAACTTGAATTTATGCAGATTGTCTTGAATCCACTTCTGAACTTTGTCACTGAACACACTCGTGTTGCCTGCATTGAAGGAGAGCTCCCATTTTTTAGGCGTATCCGGCATGGTCATCTGAATGGGCTTAACGTAGTTTGTGGTTTCATCGGAATGGAATCGCCAGCAGCCTGCATCGCGCAGGGCCAGGGTGAACATGCCCGTGGGAATGACGAACATGCCGGCGGCAATGTATTCGTTTCCAGGGCGGAGGTGAAAATCTTCAGGACCCCTCATGTCACCGTCAAGATTTCGCTTGGAGATACCGAACATGAAACCCACCGGCAAGCCATGCGCTACATTGGATGATCCGTCCAGAGGATCGAAATACACAAAGTAACGGCCTCCTTCCCGGTTCATGTCGACAATGCCCTCACATTCTTCACTCACCACCTGAATGACGCGTTTTGTTGAAGCCAGATAGTGGAGGACGATCTCATTGGCGATATCATCCATTTTCATGACATTTTCGCCCTGCACGTTGATTGAGCCGGCCATGCCGAGGTTACCTTTAAGGGCACCCGTACGGTAATACAACTCTATGCGCTTTGCCGCCGTAATAATGGAATCCATCAGGATCAGAAAGTGATAGGTGCGATTGTGTTTCTCCTGATGAAGCATAAGAAAGTTATGAAATGTCTGTTCGAACTCTACTGGCATGAAACCCTCCTGTGAAAATGGTTAAATAAATATTTTAAAACACCTGCGCCTTATTTCGTACCAGAATGCCGAAACTGCGGCATTCAAACGCAGTGCCGTATGTTTTAGAAGATGCAGGGTGCATCGATAAAAAAAACAGGAATATCCCACAGCTTATGGAGATGTTCGCCCAATGACTTGATGCCGAACGTTTCCGTCTGATAATGACCGCCATAAAAGATGTTCAGACCGAATTCCTGCGCAAGATGGTAAGCACCGTGTTTAGGCTCACCCGTAATAAAGAGATCGATGCCTTCCCGCTTAAGTTCCTTGAAAAGCTCCGGATCGGTGGCAGAGCCGGCGACAATGGCAACGGTGGAGATCCTCTCCGCACCGAACTTCAGAAAACCCTGGCAAAAGCCGATTGCCTGTTCAACTTCGGCCGCTGCTTCAGAGCGTAAGCAGGGCCGTTTGAGTCGACCCTTAACACCGATATGCCTGCCGTGGTACAGGGCGAAGGGCTCGATGCCGTCGAGATCCATTCGGCTCGCAATCATGCGGTTATGGCCGATTTCCGGATGGGCATCCAGGGGGATATGGACGGTATAGAGCGCCATATCGGCCATAATCAGATCCCGTATGCGCAGATAATGATGGTCAATAATCAACTGTTGACGCCCCCAGAACAGGCCGTGATGGACGATCAGTAGATCGCAGCCTGCCTCTGCCGCTTTGCAGATGGACTCTTGACAGGCATCAACGGCAAGACCGATCTTTTCTATCTTCTTGCTGTTCTCAACCTGAAGACCGTTTGCTGAATCATCCTGAAATGCGTCGATTTCAAAGTAGGCATCGAGATAGTCGATGATAAACTTAAGTTCCATAATTGGCAGCAATGATTACGAATTGAATATTCAAAGATATTCAATAATGGCCGGTTTCAGGGCTTCTTTTCCACAGGAGGGGGATCGGCGGAGCCGGCATTTTCTTTTCGACTGTGCGAACTTTTGTCTTTTTTTCTTTCCCGATAACATTCGTATTCAAAGGAAAGACAGCACATGAGCCTGCCGCACAATCCGGAAATCTTATCCGGATTCAAGGACATGTTCTGTTCCTTGGCCATTTTTACAGAAACCCGGTCCAGATTATGAAGTAGATTGACACAGCAGACTTCCCGTCCGCAGATCCCCATTCCTTTGACGATCCTGGCCTCCTGGCGGGCTCCAATCTGTCTCAGCTCAATCTTCGTTTTGTATTTCTGGGCGAGATCCTTGACGATTTCCCTGAAATCAACCCGGTTTTCCGCTGTGAAATAAAAAATGATCTTGCTTTTATCAAAGAGGCACTCCACATCGATCAGTTTCATAGGCAGATTCCGGATTTTGATTCTTTCCGCGCAGAAGGAGAAGCAACTTGCTTCGAGGGTTTTATTGGCGTCCCGAATGCGCAGATCTTCTTCCGTTATCTTGCGAATCACCGGTTTCAACGCGGTCTGGAGACTTTCCTCCGGTGCGGATGAGGGACTGGTGAGGACTGTCCCAATGGACATGCCGTCGTCTGTTGAGACAATAACGAGATCACTAACCTTCAGTTCAAGGTCACCTGCATCGAAGCTGTAGATTTTCCCTTCTTTTTTAAACTTGACACCGACAATATTTTTAAACACAGGTTAAGTCATCTCCTGAAATTTCTCCTGACGGGTTCCTGACTAGATCGCGAGTTTAAACATCATAACCTCTATAGTCAAGGATTTATTCGTATTCTGCTCCAATAGACGCATTGCCTCTTCAACGGCCTGGATATTTCTTAAGAGTTCCGAGGGAGATCGTTTTTCGGCGAAAGCCGCAATCAGATTCAGTCTGTCCTGGTGCAAAAGAGATTTCCTCTCTCTCGTTTCCCGGTAGAAGAGTACATCCCTGAAAAAAGTCTTCAGAATGTCCAGCTTATCCAGAATGTCCTTCTTGTCATCGTTTAAAAAACGGATAAAAGACAGTCGCTGGAGGGGTTGATCCGGATGAATTTTGGCAAGATGATCGAGGCATTCATCTTTCAGCGTGAGAAAGGATTCGCGATTCAGCTCCAGGGCCTTGCCCACGCTGCCGCCGGAAGCGGCCGCCAGCAGCCGTGCTTGAGATTCCTCCAGAGAAAACCGTTCACAAAGCAAACTTGCCACGATATCCTGGGGAAGTGGATGAAAGCGAATCTGCTGACACCGTGAAAGGATCGTCTGCGGAAGAGAGTAGGGGCGGGTCGTGATGAGAATCAGAATATTGGCTGCTGAAGGTTCCTCCAGGGTTTTCAGCAGGGCGTTGGCCGCTGCATTGTTCAGCCTGTCCGCGTCCAAAAGGATGATTATCCGTTTGCGACCTTCCATCGGCTTGAATTTCATTCGTTCCTGGAGATTTTTGACGGCGTCGATCCGGATGAAGGCGCCTTGTGCTTCTACCGTCTCAATGTCCGGATGGTTCTTGTGATCGGTCTTGATGCAGGAAAGGCAGGCGTCACAAGCATCGAAGCCCCCCTGAAGACAGTTTAGCGTCTTGGCGAAGGTCAATGCTAGGGTGCGTTTCCCGATGCCATCCATTCCATGAAAAAGATAGGCGTGGGCGAGACGGTCCCTCCGAAGGGCATTCTGCAGGGTTTCGACGGGCGTCCGGTGGCCAAGAACATCCTTAAATGACATGGACCTTCCTTACTCAGCTGTGCTGACTCCGGAAAATGCTGAGGTGGCGGCATACCTCCCGGGAAATTGAAGCAATATCCGCATCCGCGTTAAGAACACGAAACCGATCCGGTTCCTGACGGGCCAGGGAAAGATATCCCTCCCGGATCTTTTGATGAAACTTCAGTCCCTCCTGTTCGAAGCGATCTTCCCGTGCATTTTCCGGGATGCAGGTCATGCGCTGCATCGCCCGGCGAAGTCCTTTTTCCGCCGGCAGATCGAAAAGTAAGGTCAAATCCGGTTTCAGGGAAGAAGTGGCGAAATCATCGAGTTGACGAATCCATGTCGTCTCGATCCCCCGGGCGATACCCTGATAAACCATCGTGGCGTCGGAAAAGCGGTCGCACAGTATCCACTCCCCCCGATCCAGAGCGGGACGGAGAACTTCGCGGATATGCTGAGCCCGTGCGGCCAGAAAGAGCAAAATTTCCGCTTCTGCACAGATCTCAAAGGACCCCCGGTTCAAAAGCAGTTTCCGGATCTTTTTACCCAGTGGCGTACCACCCGGTTCTTCCGTCGTCAGAACGTGAACTTTCGATTTACGAAGAAATTGTGCGGCCAATTTCAGCTGGGTGGTCTTTCCGCACCCTTCAATGCCTTCAAAGGAAATAAGAAATGACATAATGATTTATAAACAAAAAAGGGGGACCACTTCCGCACATTTAGCTGTGAAGTGGTTTCCCCCTTTTGAGCGAGTTTTGAAAACTTACTTTCCTTCGCCGGGTACGATCGCTTCCGCCGGGCACTGTTCTGCGCAAGTTCCACAATCGGTGCAGAGATTGGGATCGATTACATACTTGTCATCTCCTTCACTGATCGCACCAACCGGGCACTCATCCTGACAGGAACCACAAGCCAAACACTCGTCGGTAATTACGTAAGCCATAATTCTATCTCCTTTTTAATTTTTGTTTCATTTTATTTCATGATCCATATTCCCGCACCGGAAACGGGTCATGTTATGATCTTTTTCAGATCGATACCACTTCCTTGACGGCAGCGATTTTCTCTTTCAGAATCTTTTCGATCCCCATCTTCAATGTCATCTGAGACATGGGGCATCCCTTGCAGGCGCCGACAAGGCGAACCTTGACCACGCCGTCCTCGCTGACATCGACCAGTTCTACATCGCCTCCATCAGCCTTAAGTCCGGGTCTTATCTGATTCAGAACTTCCTGTACTTTATCTTTCATGCCTGTGACCTCTCTTTTTCAAGATAATCATTGGATTTACGGATGAATCTGAAAGCGACGATCCGTCCGGCAATCCCGTAAAGATTAATGAGGCATCTCGGCGATCATCTCCTTGACGAGCGCCTTGGCCACATCCGGCAGATCCGGTTTGATCAGCAGATACTTGTCTGCCCTGGAATGGCCGGCTTTCCAAAGGACTTTGCCCGTGGCGGTGTCGACCATTTTGATTCCCATTTCGACCTTTGCTACTTTGTCCGTCTCCATTGTTGTATAGTTCCAGTAGTCGACCGATACAACAAGGAAGGCGTCAACCCCGCACAACTCTCCAATTCTTGTGCTGAGCTGCGGATCGGAAAAATTGACGGCCTTGAACTTGGCGGCGTAATCGACCACCACCTTCCGAAGTTCTTCATTTGCCTGAAATTGGCGATTGATCTCACCCCCGGACACGACATTGGAAAACCAGCCCTTTTCCATTAAGACCCCGGCGACAATCTGATCAATGGCACCTCTGGCCTCTTCATAGGGTCCCACATCGACGGGGAGAACCCCTATTCTCTTCGGGTGAAAATTCTTGGCTTCCGGGTCCACCTGGGAATAACGCAATCCGCCACAAGCTGTAAGAACCAGGATCAGGAATGCGGCTAGGATGATGTAGCGTATTGGTCTTTTCACAAGAACCTCATATAGAGACAGGGTTCGCTTCGTCCTTTTAGATCAGGCCAGCGTATAAAACCACAGAATGGAGCATAACCCGGCGATAACATAGCTGGTTTCCAGAAGTCCTTCGAGGACCACCCCTGAAAACGACGCCCTTCTATCACAAAGTTGGAAACAAATCCATATATAAAATAAATTAATAAAGAGGACCCATGCCAGCGAGGATGCCCAGCGGAAATAGGCACTGGACAGCAGAATGGTCCCTAGAATGAAGGAGAGAACGATCAGGAGAATCTGAGTTTTCGGCTTGCCGATCAGCACGGGGATGGTTTCCTTGCCGATCAGCCTGTCACTCTGAATATCCAGGATATCTGAAAGGGAGGAGCGGATAAAAACCAGGCCTAAGGTGAAAAGAAAAGCGATGATCATTCCGGGGGAGAAAAAGGATCGCCCATCCAAAGCAGGCATGACGGCAACGACCGTCGCCCAGGCCAGGGCCATGGAGATGTTCTTTGATCCGGGTAGATCCTTTACGCTGCGGTAACGCCATTTTTCGGGGAATATCGGTAAATTATAGAGCACTCCCAGAGCCGAAATGAAGAAGAGCAGCAGAAAGGCCTGAAGTCCCTGACTCATGGCGATGCCCAGACCGGCAAACAGGGACAGGATGGCTCCGGAGAGGTAAAAGTATTCATGCTTCAGGTAGGATTCTTCCCGGAAGGAACCGATGCTGCATTTCCTTCGGTTGACAAACCGGTTGAAGGTATGCATGGCATGGACATAAAGGGCGGTAAGAAGAAGAAAGAGGATATTGACCGGGACGCGCTCCAGGAGCATGGCCGTCAGGGACAGACAGGCAGCCCCGAGGGCGGAATAGAGATCGGTACGGACCGCCAGACTCCAGAGTTTAAAGAGTCCCTGACCTCGCCGTTTTTTTTTCCGCTGCTGTTCCGCGATGCGATCAACGACCCGGGAAAGGATCCAGTTTGGCGTGGACGCCCCGGCAGAAAGACCGATGCGATCATAGTTGGCAAGGGTCTCCTCATTCAGCTCGTCTGCCGTTTCGATGTGAAAGGTCGGCGTCCCCCGCAGGGAGGACAGGGCGGCCAGACGTCGAGTGTTGGCGCTGTTCCTGCCACCGACGATCACCATGGCGTCCATCTGGGAGGCCAGTTCCTGAACCTCGGACTGACGTCTTTCCGTGGAATCACAGATCGTGTTGAAAACGATGGTTTCCGGAAATCTTTCACGGATCCGGCGGCATATGGTCTCGTATTCTTCAACACTCTGGGTGGTCTGGGCGACAACACAGACTTTTCCCAGCTCAGGGAGACCGTCCACATCCGAGCAGCTGCCGATAACCCGGCCGCGGTTGCCGGCATGGCCAAGAAGGCCGTTGACTTCGGGATGATCCCCGTCGCCGACGATCAGAATGGCATAATCCTGGGCGGCGTGTTTGCGGATGATCGCCTGAACGTGGGCGACTTTCGGGCAGGTTGCATCGATGATCCGGAGACCTTTTTTACGGATCTTCCGCCGCTCGACCGGGGAAATGCCGTGGGCCCGGATCACAATGGCAGCCTGGCCTTCGGAAGCGGGGATGGAATCAAGGTCGCCAACGGGGACAATGCCTCTTTCCCGCAGGAAGTCCACGGTTTGAGGATTGTGAATCAACGGGCCATAGGTATAAATCTTTTCCATGCCTTTATGGCGAGCGATATTGAGCACCATGTCGACTGCGCGCCTGACGCCCATGCAGAAGCCGGCCGTGTTTGCAATAAGGACGCTCATGACAATTCCACCGGCAACCGGGCGTAAATAAAAAACTCTCTGTTCCCCTTGGGACCCAGAAGGGGAGATGCCTCCGTACCGATGACCTCCAGTCCCGAATTCCGCAGAAAGAGGGCCATGTCCTCCAGAACGGTCTGGTGAAGTTCCGGCTGTCGGACGACACCGCCTTTCCCCACCTGGCCCTTTCCCACTTCAAACTGAGGTTTAATCAAGGCAAGGAGCAACCCGCCCTTTTTTAAAAATTTCACCGCGGCAGGAATGACCAGCTTCAGCGAGATAAAGGAGGCATCGATGGTCAGCAGATCCACTGGGGTGTCCATCCCCGTGCCGTCGTAAAACCGGATATTCGTCCTTTCAATAGAGGTAACCCGCGGATCGATTCGCAGTTTCCAGGCCAGCTGGCCATAACCCACATCGAGGGCATAGACATGACGGGCGCCCTTCTGCAGGAGGCAGTCGGTAAATCCCCCTGTGGATGCTCCGACGTCCAGCACGACCAGATCCCGGACATCGATTTCAAAGGCTTCCAAGGCTCCCTCAAGCTTCTGTCCACCGCGGCTTACAAAGGGAGAATCCTTTCCCTTGATCCGGATGAGGGCCAGGGGAGAGACGAGCATGCCAGCCTTATCCGCGGATTTTTCATCCACAAGAACCTCACCGGCAAGAATCAAGGCCCGGGCCCGTTCCCGGCTTGTAGTAAGACCCGACGTCACCAGGAGCTGATCCAGGCGTATTTTCGGTATTTTCTCTGCTTTCGCGCTCATGTCGGCAGGTCCCTGGTCATTGTGGACAAGAATATTCAAGGAAGGACCTCAAGGCGTCTCGATGTCTCTTCTCGCCATCATGGCCGAAACGGTTGAAAGAATGCCTCTCTCATCAATTCCATAGAGGTTGCGCAATTCGGCCTGCGTGGCATGCTGGGCGAACTCGTCCCGGACACCGAGTCTTTTGACACGGATATCACGGAGATTGTGTTCTTCAAAAAATTCCAGGACGGCGCTGCCGAACCCACCCATTAAAACATTTTCCTCAACCGTCAGAATGTTCTTAAAGGAACGGGCAAGGTTGCAAAGAAGGGAACCATCCAGGGGTTTGACGAATCGGGCATTGATCACTGCTGCGGAGATTCCTTCCTCCCTGAGCTGTTCGGCGGCCCGGAGGGATGGGTAGACCGTCGAGCCGATGGCGAGAATCGCGAGATCCGTTCCCTCGGAAAGCACTTCCCCCTTGCCGATTTCCAGGGCCATTGGCTCATCATCCGGCGGAACGCCGATGCCGCTTCCCCGAGGATACCGGATGGCGACGGGTTGACCACAGGAGACTGCGGAAAAAAGCATCGACTGCAACTCATTTTCGTCCTTCGGGGCCATGACGATCAGATTCGGGATGGACCGGAGAAAAGCGAGATCAAAGAGCCCATGGTGGGTCGGGCCGTCTTCCCCGACAAAACCGGACCGGTCCAGGGCAAACACCACGGGGAGATTTTGCAGGCAGACATCGTGGAGGATCTGGTCATAGGCCCGCTGCAGAAAGCTCGAATAGATGGCCACAACGGGAATCATCCCTTCGACTGCCAGCCCGGCGGCAAAGGTCACGCCGTGCTGTTCCGCGATGCCCACGTCGAAAAAGCGGTCAGGAAATTCTCCGGCAAAGGCGTTCAGTCCCGTTCCTTCGCACATGGCGGCGGTAATGGCCACGATTCGGGGATTCTTTCTGGCCAGTTGAACGAGGGTCTGGCCGAAGACCTGCGTATAGGAGGGCGCCGCCGGGGGCTTCCCGGCGGTCTTTGCCCCTCCTGTTTCCGGGTAAAAAGGGCCGATCCCATGAAAGCGCAAAGGCTCGGCTTCCGCAAATTCGTAGCCCTTGCCTTTCCTGGTGATGACATGGACCAGAACGGGACCCTCCATATTGCGGACATTTTCAAGGTTTCGAATCAGGTGATCGAGACGGTGGCCATCCAGGGGGCCCACATAAGTGAAGCCCAGGTCTTCAAAGAGCGCCCCCGGGACGATGAGAGCCTTCAGGGATTCTTCCGCTCGTTTTGAAAATTCCAGAACCTGTTCACCGATGGAGGGTATCGTTTTCAGGAAATTCTTGATGTCCTTTCGGATCTTCTTGACGGTCTGACCCGTCATGACAGAGTTGAGATAGCTGGATAAAGCCCCCACGTTGGGCGAGATGGACATCTCGTTATCGTTGAGGATGATGATGAGGTCCTTCTTGCGGTCACCCGACCAGTTCAATCCTTCAAAGGACAATCCCGCCGTCATGGACCCATCGCCGATGATGGCCACAACCTTGAAATCCTCCTTTTTCAGATCCCGGGCCTCGAGAATGCCCGAGGCGGCGGAAATGGAGGTGCTGCTGTGTCCGACATTAAAGACATCATAGGGACTCTCTTCCCGCTTCGGAAAGCCGCTGATCCCTCCCTTCTGGCGAAGGGTGAAGAAGCGGTCCGCCCGCCCCGTAATCAGTTTGTGGGCATAGGCCTGGTGTCCCACATCCCAGATGATCTTGTCCTGCGGGGTATTGAAGACCTTGTGCACGGCCAGGGTCAGTTCGACGGCTCCCAGGGATGAGGCCAGGTGGCCGCCCGTCCGGGAGACCGTTTCGATGATGGTGGCGCGAAGATCTTCCGCCAGAGCCGTCAGCTCTTCGTTGTTCAGTTTCCGGATGCCTTCGGGATATAAAATCCGGTTGAGAACGCTTCCGGAACTCCTCTTTGCAGGGTTCATAAGGTTGAAGTAAATTCGTCCTATTCTGTTAACGAGAGATTCGTCTATTTGTGAATTCTAAAAACGACGTTCCACGAAATACCGGGCCAGTCGCCGCAGGGGCGTTGCCCGGCTGTCAAAAACGTCCAGGTCGCTTATGGCCTCCTCTACGAGAGAAAAGGCCTTCTGCCGGGAGTTTTCCAGTCCCAGCAGGTTCGGAAAGGTCATCTTCCCGCGGGTGGCGTCGCTTCCCGTATTTTTCCCAAGGAGTTCACGGTCTCCTTCGACGTTGAGGATGTCGTCGGCAATCTGGAAAACCAGCCCGATCTTGTGGCCGTAATCGGTCAGGGCTGAAAGGTCTGATTCCGTCCCACCGGCGAGAATCGCCCCGGCCCTGAGGGAAACGACGATCATAGCCCCCGTTTTCCGGGCGTGGATCTGGTTCAGCAGATCCAGATTTCCCGGTTTCCCTTCCGCCTGCACATCATCAACCTGTCCTCCCACCATGCCGAAAGCGCCAGCCGCCGTAGCGATTTCCGAAATGACTCTCAGCCGGTTTTCCGCTGCAAGGCCGACCTGAAGATCACCCCGGGCCATCAGGGAGAAGGCCTCTGTGAGGAGGGCGTCCCCGGCCAGAATGGCCAGGGCCTCGCCGAAGACCTTGTGGCTGGTCGGGTTTCCCCGACGGTAGTCGTCATTGTCCATGGCCGGAAGATCGTCATGGATGAGAGAATAGGTATGAATGTATTCCAGGGCGCAGGCAACCGGAAGGAGGGTGTCGGGAAAAGCCGATTGACCGACAGTCTCCGCTGCCGCCAGGCAGAGAATGGGACGAATGCGCTTTCCGCCGGCAAAGAGGCTGTAACGCATCGCTTTGAAGAGCTCAGCCGGAGATTTCTCCTCGCCGGGCAGATAGCGGTCGAGGGCCTCGTCAATTCTCTGCTTTCGTTCTTTCAGGTAGGCGTTCAGATCAAAGGCAGGTTCAGGATTCATTCTTTGCTCCATTCTCCGGAAAAGGCTGGACGGTGATCTCTTTATTTTCACGCATAAGCAGCTCCACGCGTCTTTCCGCCTCATCCAGACGGGCCGCGCACAGCCGGGAGAGACGGATGCCTTCCTCGAAGGCCTTCAGGGATTCTTCCAGGGTCATCTCTCCAGCTTCCATTTTTCGGACAAGGCTTTCCAACTTGGTCATCGCCTCTTCAAATTTTTCCTTTGCCATACGATCCTTTCGTTTCCTTTACTCTGGAAAGATTCGTGAAACTTCCGCCTGAAGGCGGCCTTTGAAAACCTGTATCTCCAGGGAATCGCCCGCTGCCAGCGTTGCGGCGTCCCGAATTATCCGGCCTTCCGGAAGGGTCCGGGAAATGCTGTAACCCCGGGACAACACGGCCAGGGGACTCAGAGAATCCAGCAGGGTTGCCTGAACGGCCCAGGCTTTTCGGGCTCGTTCGACGATAAGATGGCAGACTGAATCCAGCCGGTTATTCAAAAGATCCAGTTCCAGGCGGCTGTTCCGGATTCTGCGGAGGGGTCCAGCCTGCTGAAGATGCATGGAAAAAAACGCAAGTTTCTGCTCATCCCTTGAAATCCTCTCCTGCGCAAGGGAAAGCAGGCGTTCCTCGCGGTCATCCAGGACAAGACGAAAACCGGCAATTTTCCGGTTCGGGTCTTTAAGACGCTCACCCTGACGGGACAGCAACTCATGATGATGCGACAACTTCCGGCGGCAGGACTCAGAGATCCGGGTCTGCATGTCGGCCAGCCAGGCTCTCAGCTCAATTCGATTAGGGACGGCAAGCTCCGCCGCCGCTGAAGGCGTGGGCGCCCGTAGGTCCGACACAAAGTCTGATATCGTGTAATCCGTTTCGTGGCCAACGGCAGAAATGACGGGGATACGAGAGGAAGAGATGGCGCGGGCGACTCGCTCGTCGTTGAAGGGCGCCAGGTCTTCCAGCGACCCACCCCCCCGGGCCAGAATAATCACATCAATGCCGCCGAGAGTATGAAGGTCCGAAAAGGCCTGGACGATTTCTCCCGCTGATTCGAACCCCTGGACCCTGACCGGGGCAACGAGGATTGAGACGGAAGGAAAACGTCGGCCGGAAACGTTCAGAATATCACGGATCACGGCTCCTGAGGGGGAAGTGATCACTCCGATTCGGCGGGGCAGATAGGGAATCGGTTTCTTCCGGAGCGGATCAAAAAGTCCTTCTGCCTGGAGGCGCGACTTTAACTGCTCGTACGCTCGTTGAAGAGCGCCGGTGCCGCGCAGTTCCAACGAATCGAGGATCAGTTGATATTCCCCCCGCGGGGAATAGACGGCCAATCTTCCGCGGCAGAGAATCCGCAGGCCTTCTTCGAGTTCGAAAAGGGGAGGGCGGTTGTTTCGATAGGATCTCGATCCGGGAAGATATTTGAAAATAACAGCCCGAATCTGGCTTTTTTCATCTTTAAGGGTGAAATAGAGATGTCCTGAAGAGGGGCGACGCAGGTTGGAGACTTCTCCCTCCACCCATATCACGTCAAAACGGGTTTCCAGGAGTTTCCCGATTTGTTCATTCAATTCCGAAACGGTCAGTATCACCGTTGTACTTTCCTTCATCATATTGCACCTATCAGATATTATTCCTCGTGACAAGGGTCATTTTTTTTCAGGGTTCTTCCGAAGTTGACATTTATCCGGCCATGATTTAAGAGTAGGATCAGTTGCCGGAGAATCGGCTTTCCCTGGAGGGAATGATGAGAGTGTTCCCGGCGGAAAGTTCATTTGTCAATTGTAAAGGCAGGCCGGAAGAATCGTCTCCGGGATTCCCGTCCTGTCTCTCAGGAGAAAATATGGAAAAAAAGGATTATCTGAAAACAACTGTGGAACATGTAGATTTCACAAAGATAAATTCCGTGGAGATCATCCGGGCCATGCGGGGCATGTCGTTTACGGCGCGCGATCTCGCCATGGCTGCAGAAATTTACGACGCCATGCTGGCCGATGGCGATTGTGCCGTTATTCTCACGATTGCGGGGAGCACGAGCGCCGCCGGCTGCATGCAGGTATATGCGGATCTGGTCCGCCATAACATGGTGGATGTCATCGTGGCAACGGGAGCAACGATAGTCGACATGGATTTCTTCGAGGCCCTGGGCTTCCGCCATTACCAGGGAACGCCCCATGTGGATGATCAAGAGCTGCGACGGCTTTATATCGACCGGATCTACGACACCTACATCGATGAAGAGGAACTGCAGGTCTGTGATCGCACGGTCCAGGAGATTGCCGACGGCCTTTCCCCCAGACCTTATTCTTCCCGGGAATTTATCCGGGAGATGGGACGATATCTGACTTCTCACGCCGTCAAGAAGAATTCTCTCGTACAGACGGCCTTTGAACAGGATGTTCCCATTTTCTGCCCGGCCTTTTCGGACAGCAGCGCCGGTTTCGGCCTGGTTCTCCATCAGGCGAATCACCCGGATTCGCATGTGAGCATTGATTCCGTTAAGGACTTCCGGGAACTGACCATGATCAAGATGGCCGTGGAAAATTCGGGATTGCTGATGATCGGGGGAGGGGTCCCAAAGAATTTTGCCCAGGACACCGTGATCTGTGCAGAGGTTCTGGGTAAGGAAGTGCCCATGCATCGCTACGCCATCCAGATCACCGTGGCGGACGCACGAGATGGCGCCTGTTCCAGTTCGACGCTCCGCGAAGCGACATCCTGGGGCAAGGTGGATGTCTCCTATGAGCAGATGGTTTATGCGGAAGCCACGTCCGTGCTTCCTCTTCTGGCCAGCTATGTCTATCACCAGGGGAACTGGAAGGGAAGACGGCAGCGGAGGCTCGCACAAACCTTGGCCTGAATCGGGGAAGATTCACCGGTCAGTCACTGTTATTCAGAATATTTATCGACAGACCTGGATATTAAATATCCATAATAAAAACATGGCTGGATATTTAATATTCGGAATCTGCCGGACATTTCACCATAAAATTACACCATCCCCCACCCGCTGAGATTCTATCGCCATTATTTCGATGAGATGTGCAGCCTTTATTTATGGGCATAATCGTTGCTATGTCTTGACTGTCAATTTAGGTCCTTCTCTACTTCTGCATTGAAGAAACTGAACGAACTTGGATCAATATGAAAAAATATCAACCTTTCCTTTTAGCGATTCTTCTGCTGGCTCTATTTCCTGCTCTGGCCAAGTCTGAAGTGCCCATTCAAAAGGGCGAACGACTGAATCTCAGCCGGTGTGTCGAAACAGCCCTTCGAAACCATCCTGTTGTTCAGGGGGCCCGGGATACGATCCGAATCGGCGAAAGCCGGATCGGACAAGCCCAGGCGAACTACTATCCACAGGTCAACTGGCAGACGGACTACACCCGGATCAACCGTTCCAGAACAGGAAACAGCACTTACAGCGACTATAACAGCAGTGTCGTCCTGAGCCAGACGCTCTATGATTTCGGGAAGACAAAGACATCGGTGAATATCGAAAAACTTACTACGGATTCCTTACGCCAGGATCTCCACAAGGCGGAAGCGGAGATTGTCTACGGCGTGAAATCGGCCTATTTCACGCTCCTGCAGGCTGAAAAAAATCGGGACGTGGCCGTCGAGACCGTCGCTCAGTTTCAGCATCATCTAACCCAGGCAAAAGGGTTTTTTGAGGTGGGAACCAAGCCGAAATTCGATGTCACCAAGGCGGAAGTGGATCTGAGCAATGCCGTTCTGAACCACATCCGGGCTGAGAACGACCTCAGGATCGCCCGCGTTGGTCTGGTCAATGCCCTGGGAATTCCCTCCGCCCCGGAATTTTCTCTCGATGACAGTCCGCTCTTTCAGAAAGAAAAGATCGATCTGGCTGACGCTTTGGAAAGGGCTTATCGCAATCGGCCGGACCTCCAATCAATCGGAAAAAAGGTGGAGGCGGCGGACGAATCGATTAAACTGGCCCGGAAGGGTTATTATCCCTATGTGACTGGATCCGCCGGCTATGGTTATAGCGGAGAGGACTTCCCGCTCCGTGACGGCTGGAACGTAGGGGCCCTGCTGAATGTTCCCCTCTTCAGCGGTTTCCAGACCCGATACGCCGTTGAAGAGGCCAAGGCAAACCTTGATGTCCTTCGCGCCAATGAATCATCCATGCGGCAAACGATCCGTCTCGAAGTGGAACAGGCCCTTTCCAACCTGAGGGAGGCCCAGGAGCGAACAGAGGCGACCCGGGTCGCGGTACGTCAGGCCGAAGAAAATGCGGAACTGGCCAACGGCCGCTATGACGCCGGGGTGGGAAATCCGATCGAGGTAACGGATGCCCTGGTATCCCTGAGTAATTCCCGAACGGCGTATATTGCCGCCTTGACCGATTGCCGGATCGCTCAGGCCGGTCTGGAAAAATCCATCGGGAAGAGAGACTGATCGGCAGGCCGTACAAGGGAAAGCGAAAAAGGCGGATATTCGATTCGTAAGACATCATAAAACGAAGATTGGATGAGACGGAAACGTGAAAAAGAAGCTGCTCGCCGGAATGATCCTGATGATTCTCCTCTTTGGAACTGGGACGTATCTTCTGCTGAAGAGCGGGGAGAAAGGGCCGAAATACCGGACGGAAGCGGTTTCTCGGGGCGATGTTCGAGCTTCGGTCACGGCGACCGGAACGGTCAACGCCGTGACCACAGTCCTCGTGGGCACGCAGGTTTCCGGAACGATCAAGAATCTCTATGTCGATTTCAATTCTCCCGTGAAAAAGGGGCAACTCCTCGCCCAAATTGATCCGGCCACCTTCGAGGCGCAGGTCCAGCAGGCACGCGCAAACCTGCTCCTGGCGAAGGCAAACGAGGAAAAGGCTTTGGCATCCCTGAACGATGCGAAACGGACGAGGGATCGAAACAGGACCCTCTTCAGCCGTAATCTGATTGCACAAAGCGATCTGGATACGGCCGAAACAAACGCCCAGGTTTCCCTGTCCCAGCTTTCCGCAGCCGGCGCGCAGGTTGCGCAGACACGGGCCGCCTTGAGCTTCGCGGAAACCAATCTGCGCTATTCCCGGATCATCTCGCCCGTTGACGGAACCGTAATCTCACGGAATGTGGATGTCGGGCAGACGGTGGCTGCCAGCTTCCAGACTCCGACCCTCTTTACGATCGCCCAGGATCTGACCCGGATGCAGATTGATGCCAACGTGGATGAGGCCGATATCGGAAAAGTCAGGGTTCAGCAGCCCGTCGAGTTTTCCGTGGATGCCTATCCGGATTTCGTTTTCCGGGGAAAGGTCGCCGAGGTGCGGAGCGCTCCTATTAACGTCCAGAATGTTGTGACCTACGATGTGGTGGTCCGGGTGGATAATCCGGATATGCGGCTGAAGCCGGGGATGACGGCCAATGTTTCCATTATTCTTGCCGATAAGGCGGGAGTCCTCCGGGTTCCCAATGGAGCCCTGCGTTTCCGACCGGCTGAAGCTGATGGTGGCGTCAAGGCGCGCCCCCCGAGGGGAAAGGAGCAGGCGGTCTGGATACTGAGGGATAATAAGCCGGAACGTACTGTCGTAACTCCGGGGATCAGTGACGGGACATTCACGGAAATCCTTTCCGGAAATGTACGCGAAGGAGAGAAAGTGATCCTGGAAACCCTGAAGGATAAAAAGAAGAACGACAAATCGACATCTTCACAACGGGGACCGAGGATGTTCTAGGCCCATGGCACTCCTGGAAACAAAGGATCTCTATAAGATCTATGAGGTAGGGGACCAAATCGTCCATGCCCTCGATGGGGTATCCGTAACGATTGATCGGGGGGAATTCGTTGCCATCATGGGACCCTCGGGATCGGGGAAGTCCACCTTCATGAATGTCATCGGTTGTCTGGATGAACCGACGAAAGGGCAATATCTCCTCGATGGCATTGAAGTCGGCGGTCTTACGCGCGATGAACTGGCCGAAATACGGAACCGGAAAATCGGCTTCGTCTTTCAGGGATTCAATCTCCTCCCGCGTACCTCGGCCCTGGAAAATGTGGAACTGCCGATGCTTTACAATAATCTCTCTGCGACGGAAAGGCGAAGGCGCGCGCTGGCGGCTCTTAAAATGCTGGGACTGGAGGACAGGGAGAATCATGCCCCCAATCAGCTTTCGGGTGGGCAGCAGCAGAGGGTTGCCATCGCCAGGGCGCTGGCAAATGATGCCCCCCTTCTTCTGGCTGACGAGCCGACCGGAAATCTGGACACGAAAACAAGCATCGAGATCATGGAACTTTTGACTCTTCTGAATTCGGAATCCCGGATCACCATCGTGCTGGTCACCCATGAACCGGACATCGCCGCCTACAGCAGGAGGATCATCCGGTTCCGGGACGGACGCATTCTTCGCGACGAAGCCGTGGTGAAGTCATGATTCATCTTCCCTCCACCCTGAAAATTTCTTTCCGTGCCCTTCGGGTGAACAAGATGCGATCCGCCCTCACCATGCTGGGGATCATCATCGGTGTGGGAGCCGTCATCGCCATGCTGGCTGTGGGCACCGGCGCGGGAAAAAGGATCTCGGGACAGATCGCGAGCATGGGAAGCAACCTGATCCTGGTCCTGCCGGGCAGCATGACCGCGGGGGGATTGAGGTTGGGGACCGGATCGCGGGCCACTTTGAACGTGGCGGATGCGGAGGCCATTGCCAGAGAATGTTCCGCGGTGTCAGAAGTTGCCCCGGTCCTGAACGGCGCCGCTCAGGTGGTGTGCGGGGATTCGAACTGGGCGACCGGCATTTACGGCACGACGCCGGACATGCTTACCGTGCGGGACTGGGGCCTGGCTTCCGGCCGTTCCTTTACGGACCAAGATATCCGGAACGCCACGAAAGTGGCCATTCTTGGGCAGACGGTCGTGGACAATCTCTTCGGAACCATGGACCCTCTCGGCTCGATCATCCGGATCAAGAAGGTGCCCTTCACGGTTGTCGGCGTACTTGAGAGCAAGGGCCAGTCCGCCATGGGACAGGATCAGGATGACCTCATCTACATTCCCATTTCGACGGCGCAGAAGAAGATCTTCGGGACTTCCATTCCGGGGATGGTGCGCTCCATCCTGGTCAAGGCCGGAAGTTCGGAAGATCTCGAGGCAGCTGAAAAGCAGATCACGGAACTGCTCCAGCAGCGGCATCGCATCGGGGCGCAGCAGGAGAATGATTTTACCGTGAGAAATCTCACCCAGATCATGCAGGCTGCAGAAGAGTCCTCCCGGGTGATGGCCCTTCTGCTGGGCGCCGTTGCTTCGGTGTCGCTCCTCGTCGGCGGTATTGGAATTATGAACATCATGCTGGTGTCCGTGACGGAACGGACCAGAGAAATCGGCATCCGGATGGCCGTTGGTGCAAAGACCTGGGATATCCGCTTTCAGTTCATTATCGAGGCCCTGACCCTCTCCTTGACCGGGGGAATCCTGGGGATTCTCCTGGGAATCGCCGCTTCCGAAGTTTTATCGACGGTGGCCGAATGGCCGACCGTCATCTCACCCCTGTCCATTCTCCTGGCCTTCGGCTTTTCCGGTCTGGTGGGGATCTTCTTCGGATTCTATCCGGCATACAAGGCCTCTCTGCTGAATCCTATCGAAGCCCTGCGCTATGAGTAAAATCCTCCTTAAAGAAAAAGAAGAACGGACATCATTTCCCAAAGACCGTTTTTAGAAGTTCCGTCGTCCTGGCCGCGGGATTGGTCCTGATCTTTGCTTCCTCCTGTCCCAGCTTGTAGAAGAGTCCATCGAGAGCCTTGTTTGTAACGTAAGTGTCCAGATCGAGGGATTCCGTCATGCCCAGGGGGACGGCGGCGGTGTAGCGCCCCATCATGTCCTTGTACGCCTTGGTGACCCCCACTTCGTTCATGCTTTGCGAGATAGTGGGTTTGAAGGAGTCAAAGAGTTTGGACGAGGTTTTTTTCTTGAAATACTGGGTTGCCGCCGTGTTCCCACCGTTGAGGATCTTGCGGGCGTCCTCAAAGGTCATGGACGAGATAGCGCCGGCGAAGATATCGGCTGCCTCGGGCACGGCCTTCTCTGCCGCACGGTTCATGCTGAGCACAAAGGAATCGACCTCTTTCTGGTAACCCAGTGAGCTCAAAAGGGTTCCGACCTTGCGGATGTTGTCGGGGAGCAGGATTTTGACGGCATCGTTTCCGAAATACCCATCCTTTTTCGAAAGGAAGTTGACGGCGTTTTTCGTCCCCACGGACAAGGCTTCCTTGAGGCCCGAGGAAAGGGTCCCGCTATCCTGAGAAGAACCAGTCGAAGACGTTCCGGGTAGATTTTTCAGCAGATCGCCCATCCCCGCCCCATAGGCCGTGGACACCATAAGATAGGCGCATAAAAAGAGCGAAATCAACAGGGTTCGAAAGGAAGCTCGAATGTTGCGGGATTTCAAAGAGACGCGCCGATCTGTTTGCCGATTCCAATCTTTGCAGTGAGACATTTTGATACCTCCTCAAAAGAAAGGGGTTGTGGGAAAAAGGTAGGAGAGGGCCGTTGAACAATGTACAAAGATCCGGATCATGGTTTTCAGATGCCGGACTCTGCTCAAATCCTTTAAAATTCTATAGGATATTATTCCTGAATGCGAGAAAATAAACGCCAAGAAGGAAAAAATATTTTGGCGAAGTGCTGCTGAAAGCCGTTTACACCGGGACAACGGGTCGTGTACAATGCAACAAACCGGTAAAGATTTTGGGGAGAGAGGTTAACTGGATATAATAAATAATTAATGGTCCTTTGAATCGGGAAAGGGAGGAAGGCCCATGCAATCCTATAGCTTGACAGACTTTCTCACAACCTCGGCCTTATTGAACTACCAGTTATGCGCCAGACATCTTAACTGGAACAGTGTCACAATGGTCATCCTGGAGGGCAGGCCGATATCGGAAACGGATCAAGCCATATTGAGCCAGGTGTTCGATTACGTGAGAAATGTCTATGGGAAAATGAAACGGAATCTTGGGCCTCTGTCCGTTTTACATCCGATCCGGGCCACAGCGCTTTTATGCCATGCCTCGGAGAAAATCAACCTCCTGGATATGATGACCTGTCTCCTTCATGATACCTTCGAGGATTTCAAGCCTGCCCAGTTTAAAGATTCGGACTGGATCAACCTGGATACGGCCTTCCAATCTTTTCTGCTGGCTTTGCCGGAACTTGATCAGAGGCGTCTAAGGGCGCAACTGCAGTGGCTGACCAAAGAACCTTCGGAAAATTACTACCACTATATCGGACATCTCCTTGATCAAGCCGGAGGAAAGCCGGAAGTCGTACGGGTAAAGCTTGCAGACCGGCTGGACAATACCTTCGACATGCGCATTGACCTGCAGGATCCCATGGAGGGCGTGGACTATTTTGAAATCGCCTTTCAGATGGTTTTTTCCAATACGTATAAGGGGTATCGGCCCGGTAAGCCCCATCAACCCACCGTGATTCTGAACGGCGCGCAGCGCCTCTACCAGCTCTTCAAGAATATTCTGTTGTTGTCACTCATCCGACAGAAAAAGGCTGCCGCGGACGATGCCGTTGCCCAGGTACTCTTTGAAGCGCTCGCCCAGGCCAGCATGAAGGAAGCCCAGCGGATAGGCCTGCATGTCTTCGGGTACCATGATCCGGACACCGCAAAGTTCCGAAAAATCCTCATGGATACAATGGCCTATTCTCAAGCGGGCGGATTTGATCAGGTGACTCCTCCCAATCCGGAGTCCCGCCTCAACGGATTGCTCATGACCGTTTTCGACCAGCCGGAGCGGGAATCCCGCAAGGCGCAGCTCAAGGCCTTGTACGACGATAAAGCCTTCATGATTGAAGTCGCCCTTGCCTTTGTGATCATCTTCATGAACTTTCTCAACGATTCCGATTATTTCATCCACGGGATCAGTGCGGAAGGCGTTCGTCCCGAAGAAAAAACGTCTTTTTCAGCCTGAATCTCGGGCCGGAATCATCTGCCAGCAGCCGTCGCAGCTCGTTCCGCCGTGGCGATGGCCTGATGGGCCAGATCAACAGACTGTCCCAGGGTGCTCAGGACCTGCGACGGATTGTGAAAGCCCATGCTGTTTTCCGCTGACACGATATCCCAGTACCATTGAGCCTTGCGGAGCAGCTCCCGGGCCTTGTCCAGGTCGTCTCCCTTGACATTGGCCACCGCCGCCGCTTTGGAAATCGCCTCGTGGGCCTGACTCACCGTGTTACCCGCCCGAAGCTGCATGTCCCAGACCTGGCCCTGGATCGTCTTTACACGCGCCAGAAGCCAGGCCTCGGTCTGTGTATGGCAGGTCCGGCAGGATGCCTCTACGGTCCGCATGGGACTCGTCACCCAATGGCTGGAATACTTCCTGCCGCCATCCCTCATAAAGGGCATATGGCAGTCGGCACAGGCCACACCCGCCATGCCGTGCGTTCCCGTGCTCCAAGTCTCGAAATCGGGATGCTGGGCCTTGATCATCTTGGCCTGGGAATCGGGATGTACCCAGTCCTGGGCAAAACCGGAGGGCTTTTCGGCATAATAGGCGTACATCTGTTCCGGCAGGAGCCCCTTGTCCCAGGGAAATACGACATGGTAGGTCTCCGGCTGGAAATAGTATTCCACATGGCACTGGCCGCAGACGTAACTGCGCATGTCCGTCCGGGAGGCCTTCTTCACGTCGATGCCCTTTTTGGCCATGGCCTCGACAAAGGCGGGATTCATCACCCGGAGATTCATCGTCTTCGGATCATGGCAATTGCTGCAGGTGATGGGGTGCTTCAAAGTGGGGAGAAGCTCCGCCAGAGGCATCTTGGCATAGTCCCACCCTTTTTCCTTGAAGATGTCGCCAAGCTGGGCCGTCTTGCAGGTCATGCAGGCCCCCGTGGTCTTGGGCGTCACGCGTTTCGTTTCCCGCAAGTCCTCCAGGGAATAGGGATGGCCGCGATCCTCCGTATAATCCTTGCTGAATCCATACCCCTTGAAGTTCATGAGATTCGCCGGTTCCTTGAGGGCCTTCTGGACCTTTACGCTGCCGCCGAATCCAGTCGGTGAAGGGGCCATCTCACGATTCTTCAAATAGCTCTGGTACTCCAATGGATAGAATTTACCCCATTCCGCCGGATCATGGACGCCTTCGGGGATGCTCACAAGTTTGAATCCCTCCTGAGGCTGGAAAAGCCAGACACGTGCACCGACGAGGATGACCAACAGGACGGCAACGGCAATTCCGGCAAGGAAAATCTTTTTAATCATGGAGCAACCCCCTTTCCGGCATTCTTTGACCATGGACCAAAGAGCGATGACAGGCTGTGCAGTTTCCCGGCGGTTGCCGGATCATGAACGTGTTTTCCACGGCCGCCCGATGACAGCGCAGGCAGTTGCCCTCGGCGATGATTCTGCCTTCATTGGAAAGTGAAATGTCGTCGGGATAGTCTCTCAGGGTTTCGTGGTAAACATCCCGCAGACCTGCCCTGGCCTTGTAGACAAGTCTCGTCAAAACATTCGCGTCAGGCATGTGACATTCGATGCAGGCAAACGAACTGTGCAGAGAACGGCGCCACTCCCGATGAACATCGCCCATACTGTGGCAACTTGAACAGAACTCCGTCGTACCCGCGTAATGATAAGCGCCTGCCATCAGGCAGGCAAGAAGAAGTCCGGCAAGGATGCCGGTTGAAAGGATAGATATCGTTTTTTTATGTTTGCCCATTGCCGTAGAAGATCCCCCCTTTAATTCGTTCGGGTTTCAACTGCTCCAGCAAAAACAATACGATAAATGTATAGTTATTTTATAAACGGATCATTTCTACAGGTCAACGACTAATATCGATTCCTGGTGATTTGGACATCCAGATCTAAAAAGATCGGAAATCCGGAGGGGATATGCAACAAGGCCAAAACAGGAATGAGCCGGAGTGGACATTCATTCCGATCTCTGACCGACTTACAGGCAGGACAGGCCTATGATCCGGAGTAAAAGCCGATTCCTGTTGTGAAATAAATTTGGTTTCTTTTAGCCCCCAACTTCAGTAGGATATTATTCGGCATGGGAAAATCATAATGGAGTTCTGCCGGTTCCCTCGACAAAATATGATTGACTTCGGCGGTACAACATCATATCAGGAATAATTACTATTAAAGTGTATCCTAAGGAGATTCTATGTCCGTATTCAAAGCCATCCAGATCAGTGAATCGGTCTACTGGGTTGGAGCCATAGACTGGAACATCAGGGAATTTCACGGTTACAGAACGCTCCGCGGCAGTACGTACAACGCCTATCTCATCCTTGCGGATAAGGTGACACTGATCGACGCCGTCAAGGCGCCCTTCAAAAAGGAGCTGCTGGCGCGCATTGCGTCGGTGATCGATCCACAGAAGATCGATTATCTTGTTTCCAATCACTCCGAGATGGATCATACCGGCTGTCTCCCGGAGATCCTTGCCGCAGTGAAACCCGAGAAGGTCTTTGCCTCGGTTATGGGTGCCAGAACCCTGAAGAAGCACTTTACAGTCAGAGAGGAGATCATCCCGGTGAAAAGCGGGGAAGAGCTTTCCCTGGGAAACAGGACCCTCTCTTTTCTGGAAACGCGCATGCTGCATTGGCCGGATTCCATGTTCAGCTACCTCAAGGAGGAAAAGATCCTCTTTTCGCAGGATGCCTTCGGGATGCACCTGGCTTCGGAGGAACGCTTTGCCGATGAGATCCCGACGGGGATACTGGACTATGAAGCCAAAAATTATTTTGCCAACATCTTGATGCCCTACTCCCAGCAGGTGGCGGGCCTTGTGTCGAAATTTCCCGCCCTAGGGCTGGAGATTGCGGCCATTGCCCCGGATCACGGGCCCATCTGGCGCTCGGGATTTGATAAGATCCTTGATCGGTATGGCTGGTGGGCCACACAGAAGCCGACCCACAAGGCGGTGGTGCTTTTTGATACCATGTGGAATGCCACGGAGCATATGGCCCGGGCTGTCGAAGAAGGCCTCCGTGAGGGCGGAGCTATGGTCAAGCTGCTTCCCTTGCGGGGCACCCATCGCACAGAGGTTGCCTATGAAATCCTCGAAGCCGGGGCTCTGGTTGTCGGCTCTCCGACTTTGAACAACAATGTATTGCCCACTTTGGCCGATGCCCTCACCTATCTAAAAGGGCTCAGGCCCAGGAATCTGGTCGGTGCCGCCTTCGGTTCTTACGGCTGGAGCGGGGAATCGCCTGCACAGCTGCAGGAATTCCTCGAGGAGATGAAGGTGGAAATCGTTTCGACACCTGTAAAGGTAAACTATGTCCCCGGTGACGAAGATCTGAAGCAATGCTACGCCATGGGGACTGCAGTGGCCAGAAGGCTCAAGGAGGTTATCTAGGTCATGGAAACGACGATGGATCGCAAGGCGTTATACGACATCAGCTATGGTCTTTATGTGGTTACCTCGATTGCGGACGGCAGGATGAACGGGCAGATTGCCAACACGGTCTTTCAGATCTGCAGTTCGCCGGCAAGAATTGCCGTAAGCATCAACAAGGAAAATCTCACCCATGAGTTCATTTTAAAAAGCGGCGTCCTGGCAGTATCGATCCTGGAGCAGGAGACGCCCCTGTCTTTCATCGGGCTCTTCGGCTTTAAATCCGGACGGGAGATCGACAAACTCTCCCAATGCGCCTATGTGCAGGGTGCAACAGGATGTCCCTGTGTTACCGACCATACCCTGTCCTACATGGAAGGTAGAGTGGTCGTCTCTGCCGATGTGGGAACGCATACGGTCTTCGTGGTCGAACTGGTGGGGGCGGTGGTCCTGAAAAAGGGCACTCCATTGACCTATGCCTATTATCAAGAGGTAAAAAAAGGGAAGGCTCCCAAATCGGCCCCGACCTACAAGGGTGAGGCTGCTGAGCCGGCCGTCGAAATAGCAAAAGAGGAGGACGCGATGAAAAAGTATGAATGCGGCATCTGCGGATATGTCTATGATCCGGCAGTCGGCGATCCGGAGAACAACGTTCCGGCCGGGACACCCTTTGAGAGTCTTCCCGAGGGCTGGACCTGTCCGGTTTGCGGTGCCAGCAAGGAAGAGTTCAGCGAAGTATCATGATGTAATGAAGTGGGATGATCGCGGTACCCGCAGCTCAGGGCGAATCTAGCCGATTCGGAGATCTCCTTCGATACCGTCGGGGAACGAGAATGCGCAGGGCAATGAGGCTGCTGAACGTACAGGAATTGCGCAGAAAATCGACAAAGGGACGGAAATGGGAGATCCGCTCCGCACCAGGCTGATAGGTCACGCCGATGGGGACCTCCAGAACCGGATGCCCCAGCCATTGCGCCCTTACGAGGATTTCCACCTCGAACTGAAAGCGCCGTGCCCGCACGCCAAGGGTCAGCGCTTCCGGCAGAGGGTAGAGCCGCATGCCGCTTTGAGTATCACGGACTTTCGGCCCCCCCGCCAGCTGCACCCAGAAGTTGGAGAAGGACCGGCCGAAACGGCTGGTCCAGGGAACTTCAGGTCCCGCCATTTCCTCCCGTAGCCCGACAATCAACGGGCGCAGGGAATTCGCAGCCCTTTTGCTCCCTTTGTCGCCTGATGTTTCATCGGCATTCGGCTTCACCGGCAGGGTTTCAAGGGCGGCGATCAGCTTCAAGACATCCCGGGGGTCGTGCTGACCATCGGCATCCACAGTGGCCGCCCAATCCGCCAAAGATGCCGCTGCAGCGAATCCTGTAAGAAGGGCCTCCCCCTTGCCCCTGTTTTCCCGATGGCGAAGAATCGTGATATCGGGAACGGTCCGAATCCGCTCATAGCTTCCATCGGTAGACCCATCATCCACGACAAAAATGGGAAAGGGAAGTTCACGGGCGGCGGCGACCACCCCGGCCACGCGGCTCTCATGGTTATAAACGGGAATGATCACGGCAAACCGCTCTTTTCGTTCTGGGAGGGTCATGCCTCGCCATCCTGTTGTGTTCCGAATTCATTTCGGTTGCCTGCCTCCTGAACCGTGCCGGCCGAGTCCGTCTCTTCCGGAAATATCAAGAAGGCCAGGCCCCAGGTGCCGGGTCCCGTATGGACGCCTGCCGTCAGGGAAAGCGGCTGAATGAGGATCTCCGCGTTCCCGACCTTTCGGGAAATCGCCTCCCCGAGCTCGGATTTTACCCAGTCCGGATTGTCTGAATATTCCAGCATGACCATGAGACGGGTTCCCGCAGGCAACGGCAGAATTCCGGACAGGCGCTTCAGGGCAAAGCGAAGCTGATCCTCCCTGCTGTATAAGGTGCCGACCTTCCTGGCTCCCTCGGGTGTGGGGCTCACCACGGGTTTGACATGGAGCAGATCCCCCAGCACGGCTCCGGTCCGGGAAAGCCGTCCACCGGCGGCCAGGTATTGCAGCCGCTCGGGGAAAAGGTATTCCTCGCATCGGTTTGAAAGCCCTCTGGCAAAGGCCGTCACAGATTCTCCATCTTTGGCGTCCCGAGCAAACCGGGCAACCGTCAGGGCCATCAGCCCGAGCCGGCCGGATGCGGCGCCTGAGTCCAGAACCGTCAGGCGGTCTTCCGGATCATGGCGCTCCTTCCAGTTCAGGACTGCAGCGACATTGCCCGTATAGGCGGACCCGACGCAGAGATAAAGCACCCGGGGATTCCGCTCCAGAGCCTGGGCGTATGCCTGTTGACGTTCAAAGATGGAAGCCTGAGAGGTCATGGCCCGGACTCCCTGGCGCATCGCTTTGTATATCTCGGAGGGATTGAACCGGGTCTCTGGAAGACTTTGCTCCCCAAGGGTGACATAGCTGTCCAACAGGGTAAAACCGAACTGCCGGGCCTGTCTGCGGGTCAGGGAACCCGCGGCATCGGTCATGATGTGGATGGGGGCGGAAGATTTCGGAATTGTAGCGCAAAAGAGCTCTGTCTGCTTGTCCAGATTGTCTTCCTTCCAGGAGACGACTTCCGCAAAACGGGCCAATTCATCTCGAACCGCCGCTGCATCCGGGGTGTGGAGGTGAACCTTCAGATACTCCCGGTCGGTAGAGATGACCACACTCTCTCCTGAAGCGGAAAGACGGGGAAGGGCATCCATATCGGGGCTTTGGGTCCGCAGGGTGACATCCAGGCAGTAGCCGGATGTCGTCGGGGATGCGGTGCAAAAGGAGGAAGAAAGCTGAAGCCCTTCAGGGAAAACCTGATGGAGGGGTGTAAAAGCCTTCTCAGTGTCCAGGCCGGCAAGTACGAAAAAAAATCCTTCAAAAAAAAGGTACATGCCCAGCGCACCTGCATCCAGGACCTCTGCCTCGCGAAGGCGGGGAAGCAGTCGGGGAGTGGAGCGCACGGCTTCCGCAAGATGCCTGACGATGGCCTTGATTTCCCGTTCGTCCAATTCAGGAGAGACTTTCTGCAGGGCTTCATCCAGGGCGTCAAAAAGGGTCAGCATGGTCCCGGGCTTCGGATCGGCAAGGGCCTGCCAGGCCTGGGAGCGCCCTTCCTTTGCCCCGGCGGCCAATGCCAGGGTATTCCCCTCCGTCACTCGCAGGAGAAAACCGGAAAAGAAGCGGGCAGCGATGTTGCCGGCATTGCCCCGGGCTGAAAGAAGAAGACGGTGAACCATCCCCTGAAGGTCTCTTGTTGCAGCGGAACAGTCGCGCAGCGGGGCCAGACTGACGACGAGATTATGGCCGGTATCGCCATCCGCCACGGGAAAGACGTTGATCGAATCCAAGAGATCCGCCCAGGCGGAAAGCCGTTCGACGCCGGCTGCCAAGGCTTCGGAAAGGGACTCCGTCATGATCAGAAACCCAACGCTTTGCGGACATCCTGAGGAATGCCCAGCAGCAGTTCCATTTCAGGAACTTTCACGGCAACCTGCTCGCCGCGGCCCTCGGTGCAGACCTGTCCGCTTTCGACGAGACGGATTTCAAAATCCACGATGACCTTGAATCGGGCTTCGGCGATTGTTGCTTTGCAGACAAAGACATCCCGGTGACGAAGAGGATGGATGTATTTGACCGATGTCCGAATGACGGGATACATGAAGGAACTGTTCCCCTCGTATCCATAGAGGTTCACCCCGAGGCTGTCGAAAAGGGCCGATCGGGCCACATCGAAATATTTAAGATAGTTGCCGTGCCAGACCACCTGCATGGGGTCCAGGTCATGAAAGGGAACGGTCATCTGGACTTCAATGCTTGGCGTGTCGCCTTTCCGGGACGATGCGCGTTTCATGGTTCCATCCTCCCGAACTTCCGGTCGATCAGGTCCCGGCGCCGGGGCCGGTAGGTTGCATCGGACTTTTCTTTCTCCACGACTTTCTTCAAAAGCTTGAACATCTTGTAATTCTGTGATTCCTCTCGATAGAATATGTTCCAGGCATACTCATGAAGTTCCTGGAGGCGTTCCCCGGACAGGTGCTTCGGCTCGAAGATGACCCGGTCCGTGGTGTAGTCATCCCAGTCGCTGGAGAGAATGCGGTTTTCCCTCTGGAGATCATCATAGGCGCGGGTGTGAGGGAAGGGCGTGAGAACGGTGAATTCGGCCAGGTCCAGTTCGATCTCCATCAGGAAATCGATCAGCCTCAGAATGCCATCCTCCGTGTGATCGTCCAGCCCCAGGAGGATCGTCCCTTCGACGCCGATGCCGAAATCGTGGTAGCGCCGGATCCGGTTCCGGATATGATCGGACGTGTCAAAGATGGCCTGATAGACATACCAGGCGCCGGCCTGCGCCGCCAGATCGAGGACTTCATCATCCTCTTCAATGGGATGGCAGCACCACTTTTTTTTCAGGGGAATCATCTCCCGGAAAAGCCCGAGTTCCCAATCCTTGTTCTGGGCCAGGGAATTGTCCACGATAAAGAGCCGATTGTTGTCGATGGAGGCCATTTCCTCGATGACCCGGTCGTAGGGACGGGGCCGGAACATCCGTCCGCCGAGATAACCCACGCAGCAGGGATAGCAGTTGAACCGGCAGCCTCGCGAGGCATGGACGAGGTCCACCATCTGCACGCCTCGGTAAGTATACAGCTCTCGGTTCAGGATGTCCCGCCGGGCCGTTCCAACGGATTCGATTGGGGAAAAATCATCCAGATAGTTGTAGATCTTCTTCAACTGACCTGACCGGAAATCCCGGAAAACCTCTTCCATCCGTCCTTCCGCCTCGCCGAGAAAGACGGAATCGGCATGGGGCAGGGTTTCTTCGGCGTGGAGCATGGTCCCGATGCCGCCGAAGATCACAGGAATTCCCGAAAGGCGATAGCCGTCCGCGATCTGCCAGGCCCTCTTGATCTGGCCGGTCAGCATCACGGAAAGCCCGACCAGGTCGCAGTCCATATTATCAGGAAGGGGCTCTACGTTTTCATCGATGAACTCGATCTCCACATCCTCGGGCAGAGCGGCTGCCATGACGACCGGCCCATGCGGCGGCAGGTGAAATTCCGTCTGCCGCCGCAGCTTCTGCCATTTTGGATAGATCAATCGAAACTTCATAAAAAATATAACTCCTGAAAAAAACGGCATTCTCTGAAAATTCTCATTCCTGGAGGCGGAAGATGACTTTTCAGAAAACGCCGGATCAGATGCCAGGGAATTCGGGACTTAACCCTCGAATTTCTGCTATAACAAAAGTCTCAATTTGGCAACAGGTTATATTGCGGCCAATCATTTCAACACGGATATTATTTGATTGACGCAGATCGTTGTCTTTCTTATATTATTCAGTAAATAAAGGCGTTGTAATCAATCCTGGCGAAATGCAGATCAAAAAACGGAAACTGTACACGTTGAGAGATCAAGGATGAAAAAAATCCTGGTGACCGGCTCTACCGGTCAGATCGGATCGGAATTGACTCCCGCCCTGAGAGAGGCCTACGGGAGAGACAACGTCGTTGCCGCGGGACACAACCGCCAACCCGAGGCCGAACTCAGACAGAGCGGACCCTATTGCTGCCTGGATGTACGGGATGGGGATCTGCTCCGGCAAACCGTTAAGAATTACCTCATCAATACCATCTTTCATCTGGCCTCGATGCTTTCGGCGGCGGCGGAAGAGAAGCCGCAACTGGCCTGGGAGATCAATGTGGGTGGATTGAAAAATGTCCTGGAAGCGGCCCGGGAATACGGATGCGCCGTTTTCTTTCCCAGTTCCATTGCTGTTTTCGGCAGCGGCGCCCCACAGGAAAATACCCCCCAGATGACGATCCAGCGACCGGGCACGCTTTACGGAATTTCAAAGCTTACCGGCGAACTTCTGTGCGACTATTACCATTACCGCTTCGGTGTCGATACCCGGGGCCTTCGCTTTCCCGGTCTTCTTTCCACCAGGACACGGCCCGGCGGCGGCACCACCGACTATGCCGTCGAGATCTTTTATGCTGCTTTGAAAGAGGGGCACTATACCTGTTATCTCGCACCCGATACCCGGCTGGACATGATGTACATGCCCGATGCCCTGCGTGCTGCCATGACCCTGATGGAGGCGGATGGACAAAAGCTCCTCCACCGCAATGCCTATAATCTGACGGCCCTGAACTTCACCCCGGAAGAACTGGCGGAGCAGATTCGTTTATGCCTGCCCGGATTTTCCATCTCATACGAAATTGACCCTCTCCGCCAGGCCATTGCCGATTCCTGGCCCCGGCACCTGGACGACAGTTCGGCGCGTGCCGAGTGGGGTTGGGAACCCAGGTACGATCTTGCCGCAACGGTGGCGGACATGCTGGATAAACTCGCGATCAAACTTGACAGACCAAGGGAGGGCAAACATGGCACTGGATAAGTTGAATCCCCTATTGGCGGAGAAGCTCGAGCAGTTGGCCCGGACCGGAATTAAGAAGCGGAATGAGGAGGTCATTACCGGTCGTCAGCCACCACGGGACGGATACGGCCCGAGATACTTTCTCCATGGTTATGAAGGGCGGCCTTTCCTGCGCATGAACGCCAATGCCTACCTCAGCCTCCAGTTCCATCCCAGGGTGATTGAAGCGGAAGAGAAAGCCGCCCGGCGCTTCGGGGCCGGTCCCGGGGCCGTTCGCTTTATTAGTGGAACCTTCGAGCCCCATGTGGAATTGGAGAAACGTCTGGCCGCTTTTCACGGACGGGAGGCGGCCATGATCTTCAGCGCCGCCTACGCCACGGTCATGGGGGTTGTCCCGCAGCTGATCACCCCGGAAACCCTGGTGGTGAGTGACGCCCTCAACCACAACAGCATCATCAACGCCCTTCGCCTTGCCCAGCCTGCGGCCAGGGAGATCTACAACCACCTGGATGCAGGAGGGTTGGAGAAGATCCTGGAGCGATACCAGGGGAAGGTTAAGCGGGTCCTTGTGGTGACGGACGGCGTATTCAGCATGCGCGGCGATGTTGCCCCCCTGGATTCAATCAGCAGGATCAGCAGGCGATCCCATGATCTTTTTGACGAGGGCGTGATCGTTGTCGTGGATGATTCTCACGGGGTCGGAGCCCTGGGCGACGGCGGCCGGGGCACGGAAGAAAAAACAGCGGCGCGGGCAGACATTCTCATCGCCACGCTGGGTAAGGCCCTGGGAGTCAACGGCGGCTATGTCGTGGCCGACGGGACGGTCATTGACTACCTGCGGGAAACCGCCCCCTTCTATATCTATTCCAATCCGATGACCCCTTCGGAAGCATCGGCTGCACGAGAAGCGCTGAACATCCTGGACAGCAGGGAAGGCCATGGTCTCCTGCATAAGATTTGGGATCTCGCGGCACTCCTGCGAAAGGGCCTTTCAGAGCAGGGCTATGAAATCCTCTCCGGCGAACACCCCATCGTTCCCCTCTTGATCCGAGATACCGTAAAAACAAAAAAGCTGGTCTCTCAACTATTTGTCAGGAATATCCTGGCGACGGGACTCAGCTATCCCGTGGTGCCCCGGGGGGAAGAGGAAATACGTTTCCAGATAACCGCGGAACATACGGAAAGAGACCTTATTTATCTTCTTGAGAATTTAAGAGAGTTCCAACAACAAATAAACGATACCTGAAATTATTTCTGTTTCCTTCCTTGGATTTTCCTTGTACCAGTATATGACTGGTAATTGTCCCGTATTTAATCCGTATTGCATTTTTTCCAAGTTGTGTGGTGAGTAGAAGAAAACAAAGAAAAAAACAGTTTTGTCGCAGCACAAAATCGCGAATTAAGGGGGTAGGAACGTAATGGATCAGACGAAATTGCCTGGAAGGAGAGAAATCCCGCGAAGTCGAAGAAAAAGGTTGTTTGGAATGACGGATTCCATTCTGAGCAACATGACGGTCTATCTAAATCCCTATCTGGAGAGTGAAAACAACCTTTCCGTTGAAGAAGCCGCCCTTTTTGATGTGGTGAACAGGGCCTTCAATAAGAGGGATTCATGACGGCTATTTCGAAATTGTTAAGTATTACCCTTCCACGGAATTCCTATCATCCTATCAGCCTGCTTGATTTATCCTCAAAGGATGAACGAAGAAAAGGCTGTGGGTTGGAGATTGGCTGAAAGATGGGATTGCCATCCCTTTGGCAAAAAGCCGCCTTGTCGCCATCCTGAGAATTTAATGCCGCAATCATATTTCACTTGAGGGAAAAATCAACCCGGCTGGCCTTCGCCTTTTCTGCCGGGCCCTTTTCACCGGCCTCACTCTTAAGTTTCGGTTCCAGGACAAACACCCGCTCTGACGAAATATTTCCATTTTTGACAATGGCATCGGCAACGACCCGTGCGCGGCGGAGTCCCAACTGGCGCAGGTCGTCATCCGTCACATTCGTGTGACTCAGCAGAAGTCTTTCCATTTCCTCCACCGGCAGATCCTTGGCCAGACCGATTACATTGCGGGGTTTGGGAAATTTTTCCTGACCGTAGACCTGTTTCAGGAGCTTAGGATATTCATTCGGATCGATACGGATTTCTTCGAGTCGGGAAGGACTGTCCGTTTTTTCTTCAAGGCTCTTCAATTTTGCCGCCTTCACTTTACGCTCCAGCATCCTGCGGCGCAGCCCCTCTCTGTCCGCAGAGGGGTCGATACGTCCGGTTATGTCCAACTTCAGTCCGGGGCGGTCTGCCAGTGCCTTGGACAGGGAAGAAATCTTGTCCAGGGCGATTTTGTCCAGGTCTGCCCGGCCGGGTTCAAACTCGATATAAGAGAGCTCTTCCCCGCCGCCGACCAGATTTCCCAGCAGCGCAAAGGGCGCCGTTACGGCCTTGGAAATCAGATTGAGAATGACTTTCAATATGATGCTGCCGATCGAAAATTTGGGATCATCCAGGGAACCGGAAATGGGCAGGTTGACGTCGATGACGCCGTGGCGGTCCTTGAGCAGGGCAACGGCCAGAAGAACCGGCAGTTTCGTAGCCTTCGGGCTTTCGACTTTATCGCCGAAGGTGAGCTGGTCCAGCATGACGCGATTTTCCGCACGAAGTTTGCGGTTTTCAATAAAATAATGCACATCCATGGATAGCTTGCCCTTGATGATGGGATAGCCGGCATAGGTTGCGGAATAGGGTGTTGCCGCCGGTAGATCCACGCCCTTGGCTGAGGCGGTAAGATCGAGAAATAGATTGCCGGAGAGAGGGTTGACTTTTCCCTGGATGAATACCGGTGCGGTATCGTCCACGGAGCCGCGGATTTCCACATCAGCCGTTGTGGCAAGATTAGAAGTCAGTCCGGTAATGCGGCCTCCAATCTGGGTAAGATTGGCGGAATAGTTCGGCTTGATGAAGCGGTCGGAGAAACGGACCTGGCCATCCTGCAGCGATATTCGGCCGATCTTGACCGGGGCCGGCGGCTTTTCGGGCTTACTGGACGCTGAAACCGTAGAAGTCGGCTTTGGCGAAATGCTTCGGATTGTTTCCTGGTCCTTTTCCTGAGACGCCGGAATGTCGACCTTACCCGCAGTAGCCTCTTTGCTTGCCTCTCCCTTCCCAAGGATGGATTGCATATTGATGGAGCCGTCGGGATTGATGATCAGGCGTGAATAAAAATTGCTCAGGGATATCTCCTGGATATCCACATTCAATGGAGCCGTATCAAACCGGACACTGCCGAAATGCAGCCTTTCCCATTTCAGAAAATCATTGCTTTGAACTTTGTCCACACTGGCGAATTGGTTTACGGAAGCCTCTCCTTGATAGGAGATCTTCGCCTGTTCTGCCAGCTGGGCGGAAAGTACGCCTCTGGCGCTTATTGTGCCGCTGGTGATGCGTATTTGAACCTTATCAGCAAAATAGGGCTGCACTGGCAGAATGGGGAGTCCGCTTGCCTTAAGCTGCAGTTTTGCAGAAGCCTGGGGTTTTGTGACAACGCTGCCGTCCACGTCCAGCCTTCCCTTGCGACCCATCTGTGCCGCCAGGGATAATTTTGCCGTCGAATTCGGATGGGATGAAAGATTTTCCACTGCCGCAGCAATATGATCGATTCCGATATCAGCGATTCCCGATGGCGGCATTTCATCGCACCAGCGCAGGTTGGTCTCATTTACGGCAAGCTTTTTGACTTCATATTGCCAGGCGGGGCCGGGCGGGGGTGCGGCCGGCTTGGTCCTGCTTTCCCCAATAAGCTCGCTCAGGTTCAGAGCGCCCTTCCTGTTCCGCTGAACAAAAAAGCGGCTTTTCCCGAGGGAGATTTCATCGATGAATATTGTGCGTCGGTCGGTCGAGAGAGAGGTCCCGGCGATGCCGAACTGGCCGATGTAAACCATCTCCGTCTTGCTGCCCGGCGATGAAAGACGAAGATCTGTTACCTGGGCGTTTAATCTGTTCAAGGCAAAGGGCTCCAGCACGACATCGGTGGCGGCTTTCATAAGAGCCCCTTCGGGACCGGATGCGCTTATTTCAATCTGCCCGGACTTACCCTTTTCGCTGGTGATGTTGTGGACGAGGAGGTAAATATCCCGTAATGTCGCTTCAAAAGGTTTTGTCCGCGAATCGTCACGCACATGGACAATGGCGGAATCAAGGATTCCTTCCCGCAGGAGGAAATAAGGCATCGGTTTCTTTTCTTTGTCCGGTTCCACCAGAGAAGTCAGATTGAGCCGACCCTGGTGGTCCCGGCGCACAAAGAGCTCCAGCTGGTCAAGGACCAAACGGTCCACCGTAAATCGTTTGACCAGGGGCTCGATACGGCCCAGGGCAACATCAAGACTTTTCAGCCGGACCGTTGGTAAGTCCTTGGCCTCATTCATTGCCAGATCATGCAAGGCCACACTTCCGGACAATTGCAGCGAAGGCGCCTTGCCTTGCGGTTGCAGAAAGGCAATCTTGAGATCGGCGTCCAGCGTTCCTCCCGGCAGGGAAAAATAGAGTTTCTTCGGCACATAGGTCAGATATTCATTAAGGGCAACTTTGCTGAGTTTCAGATTCAGGGAACTCTCTCGGTCGGCCTCAAAAGGTTTGGTCCTGCCGGTAAGGCGAAATGGGGCGCTATTGATAATAGCGGAAAACTCCGGAAGGACATAATCATCCACACGATAGGACAAATTGGATAAAAAGGGGATCGAGATCTTGAGGTCTTGGATTCTATGCCTGTGGCCTTTGGGTTGATCGTCGAAATCGATTCGGCCGGAAATAATCCGGATATTGTTAAGCGAAAAGCGCAGGGCATCGGATCCCTTCTTCTCTGGAGCGGCAGGCCGTTTTTTCAGACGGTCGATGATATCCTGGAAGTTGTAGGTGTTATCGGTTGTCCGCACCAGGTTGACGTACGGTTCCGTTATTCGAATTTCGCCCAACACAGGACCGCCAAAAAAGATCGAGGCCAACTGGGCATTTACATAGACCTCTTTGAAGGAAACAAAGGGCGTCTTGCCGTTACGTTCCGCCAGAGTAAAATCGTCGATTTCGATGGACAACATCAGCGGATTGATGTGCACCGCCCCCACACTGATCTTCCGCCCTAGTTTAGAAGAGAGATTTTCAACGAGATAGGACTTCAGCAGTGACGGACCGGCGAAAAAAAGAACCAGCGAGAACAGAACAAACAGGCTCAGCAGGAGGTATCCCGTCTTCCGAAGCCACGGTTGAGTCAAAGTCTTTTTGATGTGTAATGTAGAAAACCTTTCGTACCAATTCATTTTATCTTCTCTTGTTTCCCTCCGGGTTTCCGCTTGGTCGATGAAAATGACAATGTGATAAGGATTCCCACGAAGATCCCGATCAAGAGTGTTGAAGCGAGGAGTGCTGCATTCGGCATAGTGATCGAAATGAACAGGAATTTGGTTTCAACGGGCTGTGAGTTTTGGATGATCACGATGAGAATCAACAGAATTGCGGAAAATGCTGCAAGAAGTTTAAAATTGATCATAATGCATTTTTCTCTCTTTCATGGCTTCAAGCAATCCAGGGAACCGTTAGATCTTGGACAGACCTACCGGGAGTCATCCGCGGCACAGGCATAAAGGCATGCAGGCGAGGGCCTACGCTGAATAACTCCTCTGAAATATTCATTCGTAGAGATTGACATAACTGTTCCCTGAAAGCAAGTGCGGAACGATAAGGTTTATCCGCATGGTGATGCCTGTAAGACAGGAGCATCCTGAATCCCTGAACACTATTCGAAAGACCCGGAAGAAGACCACTGGCACCTATATTGCTATCTTCAGGGAACAAAAGAAAGAAGGGTCATATCAATAAGGAAAAAATAGAGGTCAGAGTTATTGAATCCACAGAAAACCAAGGAGGTTGTATGAAAAAGAGGTCGTTGCGTTTCAAGATGGTTTTGGGCGGAATTATCGCCGTGCTTGTGCCGTTGCTGGTGGTGGGAGGAATTTCCATTTACAAGGCGTTGAATGCACTGGAAGAGGTGTCGCAGTCACAGTCGAAGGAAGTGGCCAAGAGTCTTGCGCAAATGGCAAATCTAGCGGTGCAGGAAGAGATGAAAATCACCTCCCAGGTAGCCCAGAACAGTCTGATCGTTGACGCTGCCACCGAGGATGCCGGAGGCGTGAAAAACGGTTCTCAAGCCGAAAGGGCAACGGCTGAACTGACATCGATCGTGCAGAGAAGCGGTCACGACTACGAGGCATTCTTCGTTGCCGGTATCGACGGGAAAGTTATTGCGGATGGACAAGGTGGAAAAAATAAAGGCCTCGATCTTTCCGGAAGGGACTACATCAAGGAAGCAAAAAGCGGCAAGGTCAGTGTCGGTTCCGTTACGAAATCGAAGGGAAGCGGCAACATCGTGCTGACATTCGGCGCCCCCATCTATTCGAAGTCCAAGCAAATCGTCGGTGTTGTCGGTTCCGTCATGAATATCAGCTTCCTGTCGGATAAGATTGCTGAAACCAAACTGGGAAACACCGGTTATGCCTTTGTCATTGACAAAAGCGGTATTCTCATTGCGCATCCAAACAAGGATTTGATTCTTGCGGTAAATACCACACAAGAGGAAGGGATGAAAGGATTTGCATCCCAAATGGTTGCGGGAGAAACCGGAGTGAATCCTTACGTCTTTAAAGGGGTGAAAAAACTGGCGGGTTTTGCCCCTGTGCCGGCATCGGGCTGGAGTATCTGCGTAACCCAGGATTACAAGGAATTCATGGCCCCGGCTTATCACCTCATGTGGATTATCGTGATGATCGGTTCAATTTTCCTTGCCGTTGCAATCGTGGGTGTGTCCTTCTTTGCCCGTGGAATTGCCCTGCCGATCGGTCAAGTAGGCAATGACCTCAATGATGCATCTGAACAGGTAGCGGCGGCTTCCTCGCAGGTCGCCTCAGCCAGCCAGAGTCTTGCTGAAGGGGCTTCCGAACAAGCTTCCGCTTTGGAAGAGACCTCATCATCCCTGGAAGAGATGACATCGATGACCAAGCGAAATGCGGACAATGCAGCCGAGGCCAAGTCTCTGATGGCTGAAGCCCGGCAGATAGTTGAGAAAGTCGATACCCAGATGAAGAACATGGTGTCGGCGATTTCGGATGTGACAAAGTCCAGCGAAGAGACGGGCAAGATTATCAAAACGATTGATGAGATCGCCTTCCAGACCAACCTGCTGGCACTCAACGCCGCTGTAGAAGCGGCTAGAGCGGGGGAAGCAGGTGCGGGATTTGCGGTCGTGGCCGAGGAAGTGAGGAACCTGGCCATGCGGGCGGCTGATGCGGCCAAGAACACCTCAAGCCTGATTGAGAATACGATTGTGACCGTCAATAACAGCAACGAGCTGACCCAGCAGACGCAGTCCGCTTTTAACGAGAATCGGGAGATTACCCAGAAAGTCGGGCAACTGGTGGATGAAATTGCAGCGGCCTCTCAGGAGCAGGCGCAGGGGATCGACCAGATCGGGAAAGCCGTGGCGGAAATGGACAAGGTGGTCCAGCAGACCGCTGCCAATGCGGAAGAATCTGCCAGCGCCGCTGAGGAAATGAATGCCCAGGCCATGGCCATGAAGAAAAATGTCGGACAGTTGGTGACCATTGTTGACGGGGGTAGCGACGCCGGTATCGGCCAGGACTACCGTCTGGGTAGGCGTAGCTGAAGTAAGTAGCACTTGGAAGAGCTTTTTTAAATCTTGCTGTTATGGAGAGGAAAAAAGAGACAGAGTCGCGATAGACTCTGTCTCTTTTTTATTATTGATTAAATCGTTCTTTCGTTTATAGTTTCAGGGCCAAAAGGACTGAACCGAAATGGAAGATGAAAGGAGCTTTGTCAGACGAAATATTGACAAAGGACAAAGAATCCTGAAAAAAAGAGGATCCATGGGGAAAAAGCGAATTCTGGTTGTCGATGACGAGAAGGATATTGTTGAACTGGTAGCCTTCAACCTTGAAAGGGAAGGGTTGGCTGTGCAAAGGGCCTTCGATGGAGAAAAGGCATTGCAGCTTATCTGGGAAGAAAAACCGGATCTTCTGATCCTCGACCTGATGCTGCCCGGTCTGTCGGGGTTGGACGTCTGCAGGATCATACGGCAGCAAGAGAAAACGGAAACCCTCCCAATCATCATGCTGACGGCGAAAGGGGAACCCCTCGACAAGATCCTGGGGCTGGAAATGGGGGCTGATGATTACATTACAAAGCCTTTCGATGTTCGGGAATTAATCGCCCGCGTGAGGGCCGTGCTGCGCCGGTCCAATCAACGGACGGATTCAGGTTCCGGGGAAAGCTTTACTTTTCGGGGACTTCATTTCGATTATAGAACATACCAGGTTTCCGTGGATGGGAAAAAGATCGATCTCGGACCGACGGAGATCAAGCTGCTTCGATTTTTGACCCGCCAACCCGGGAGGGTTTTCAGCAGGGACCAGTTGCTTGATTCCGTCTGGGGGGATGAAGCTTTTGTGGAACCCCGTACGGTTGATGTCCACATCAGCCGCCTCCGAGCAGAAATTGAAAAAAACAAGGATAAACCGCAGTACGTTTTAACCGTCAGGGGCATAGGTTATAAATTCGCTGATCCAAAGGAGCCCTTTGATGACGATTAATAAGGATTATGCCTGGAGTATTCAGCTTAATCCAATCCCTCACGAATTTTAACGCCAAGATTCCTCATGCTAAAAGGCTTCTGCAGGAAGCTTGATCCACTGTCCAATAAGTCCTCACCGGCAATCACATCGGCGGTACAGCCGGACGTTTCATTTAGATTTTAAAAGTCATTTATATCCCCAGATCTGCTTCATAAAAAAAACCGTCCTTTATCCTGCCTCCCATTACACCAAACCAAAGCAACCCTCCATCCCCCGTCTTGTCCATTAAAGACCAAAAAAGCCCATTTCCCGGGATCAAGCCGACAGGGGAATGAACAGCAATCGTCAAGGGTAGATTGAAAACTTTTTATCATATCTTCACCGTTCTGTAATTTCCCTGCAACATGCCTGCGTTATGATTCCCCCAAAGATTGGAGGGAACGGACGGTGAGCAAAGGGAAAAGAGCAAGGATGGCAGATACTGCTGTTGCTGAAAATCAGCAACGGGAGATCCCTTCCCTCAAGAAAATTATGGCAAGCCTGCCGATCCGGCAAGGACGCTGTCTGGATGTATCTTCACTGCCCTTTGCATCAGGCGATGTCACTGCCGGAAGTGAAGCAGAACTGCAGGCAATTGTCATCGGAGACAGGAAAACGGTGGATCTGCCTCTGACCATCGAACAATCGAACTATTTTGCCGACATGCTCCGTCGATCTGCAGCCGGTGATACCAGGAAAAGAAGCGTCACTGACTTGGAGGCGTTTCTCCACAATAATGAGGAAGAAGTCTGGGAAAACAGTTGGGTGCGCTTTCCCCGCGACCTGTTGAGCCCCCTGTCGGAGGAAGTCTTGGAGAGGGATCTTCTGGCGGATAAGGATGAGCCGGGCAGGGGAAAGCGATCGGATGTGCAGAAATTTATTTTTTCCCAGAACAGTCAGGATTATCTGCGCATCCCCATCAGTTATCTTTTGAAACTATCTCTGGCGGAAATCGTCAATGCCAGCAGGCTCCTTTTGCCGGGAACGATCCTGGATACCGCAACGCGACTCATGGATCATTACCTCAATGACAATTCCTCCCCGGAAAACTTTTCCTTTCACGTCGTTTCCGCCTCAGCCCATTGTCGATTGGGAACCGCTGCGGCTCAGGAAATGGCACAACGATTCCTCCTCAGCAGTTTGCTGGTCATGTATGCCAATGAACGGTTCGGATTGATAAAGAGCGGGCAGCAAGCTGTCATTTTTTATTCTCCCCATCCGCCTTCCCGGCAGAAGCGGCTCAACAACTGCATTTCCGATGCCTTTTATCGAGAGCTCTTCATGAATCCATGCCTTTCCGGATGGCGGCGAGGAGAGGAGAAGCGGGATTACATGCATCTCTGTCACCAGGTCATCAGCCGAAGCCAGTTGAACGCAATTGCCAAGCTGCGTGATGCCGGCATCATCACGAACAATCTCGTCATCCTCCCGAACACTTCAAACATCAGTCTGTCCAATAACGGGACCCATGTCAGCCTGGGCAGCAGGCAACTGGGGGCAATACTGAAAGATCCGGGCAGTGGATTCTCAAAAGTCCAGGAAAAGGTTCTCGGCGACCTGGTGGTGAAAATCGTGGAACATTTCCTCCCCCTTTTTGTGGGATCCTACACCGCTGCGCCCTATCGTCTCGATTTTACGGATTTTCACCCGGAAAAGGTTCTGGCATTTCTTCCCCATGAACTGGATTACACGCATCTACGCATGTTCTGGCGGCGGTGGCAGAAGAAGGCAAAACTCAGGGTGCTTGGCCATTCGTTGACCCCTTTCGGCCCCTTATGGCTGGACAGAACGATCCGTGCGGTTTGCGGTCTACGGGGAGATTTTCTTCCCGATTTCCGGATGATTGATTACCTGATGGCCCTGATGAGCACAGAGCGAAGTCCCGCACTCGACGGAAGACTGCACAACAGCGATCGGTTGAAGAAAGATCTGACTGAACTAGGCGTTTTTGATCGGAAAATGTCCCTCTACCTGTTCGAAAAAATGCGCGACTATGAAACAATGGGGTTTTCCGGATTTGAGTTCCGTCATTACAGCCTCTTTGAGAAATTTACCGACGACATGGGAAAAGCCGTGGACATCCAGGATCTCCTGTATTGTCTGGCTTTCAAATACATGGCTGCCGGAAATATTTCCCATAATTCCATTCCCGACACCCCTTTTGTGGAAAGTGAAAGGCGCCAGATCATCTTCGGCACGGCGGTCGGCATCCCTACCTTCTACATTCGGCAGGACACCCATAACGGCCTGATGAAAAGGATCCTCTCCCGTGCGGAAAGAGTTCGAAAGAGCCGGCGCTATCCTCGTTACCTGCGGGTTTATAACGATGAATACCGGCGGGCACTCTTGAAGATCCTGCATGAAGACGCCGCGGATCTCATCGAAATGTTTGACCTGAAAGATACCCTGCAGGATCTAAAATTCCGCCTGGAATCGCCGCGTCTCTATTCGGCGCAGGGAAGACTGACTGCCTCGATTCTGAAGGAAGTCGGCGCCTTGTCTCCTTTGCAGGTAAAGTCAGAAGTCTTCAATCTAGCTGCCGAGCGCTATTATCGACATGGTTTGCGCAGGCGACATATCGAAGAAGCTCTGGATCTATTGGTTGAAGAACTTGCAACTTTCCAAAAGGGCTGCAGAGGGATGAAGCAGGAGACGAGGCGAGCCATGCATTTGCTGTTTAAGAACGAACAACCACCGGCATTCATACGGCGATTACGCAGTAAAATCCTCGAAGGTTCCGTGACAGAGGGAGATTTAAAGAATCTTATTTATCTGGTCATTATTTCCATCCATGAGAATGGCAAAGCGGCTGATTCCCATAAGGGTGGAGACAGCAGGAGAACGAATCATGTTGCATCAGTATGTTGATCGGACAAGTCGTACCATACGCGTTGAAAATTTTCCTGGAGACAGGAGCATCCGGTTTATCTATTCCCACCTGCGCGAGAATGCGCCTTTGATGTTTCGAATGGTCAGCAGTGCCAGGACTTCACGTTTATTGGCCTTTCTGAACTTCAACAGTATGCTCGACGAAAAGCTTTCCGGGAATTATCTGAAGGCTGCCGGCATTGACCCGAGGGAAAGCTTATTGCCCCCTGCCTGTCTCGATACGCCGAAGAAGATCTTTGAAAGAAAAATCCGCTACTGGGAATTCCGGCCCATGTCCAAAGACCCGGCAGTCGTCGTTTCTCCCTGTGATGCCCGGATGCTCCTGGGTTCCTTTGATGCTGCTTCCGGGATTTTCATCAAGGGAAAATTCTTTGATTTTGAAGAACTGCTCGGCAGGAACAAGAAAAAATGGCTCAATGCGCTGGAATCGGGAGATTTTGCCCTCTTCCGCCTGACGCCGGACCGTTACCATTACACCCACACCCCCGTAGCCGGAAGGGTTATCGATTATTACAGCATTGAAGGGAGATACCATGCATGTCACCCCAATGCCGTTGTTTCCATGGTAACGCCTTACTCGAAAAACAAGCGCGTGGTTACCATCATCGACACGGATGTTCCCGGAGGCACCCAGGCCGGAATTGTAGCTATGGTGGAAGTCGTCGCCCTCATGATCGGGGACATCGTTTCCTGCTACAGCGAAAAGGAATACGAAAATCCGGCACCGATCGGGACGGGAATGTTCCTGAAAAAAGGGCGCCCCAAAAGCCTTTTCCGTCCCGGAAGCAGCACGGTTGTGCTGATCTTCCAGCGGCAACGCATCCGTTTCAATGATGACATCGTCTGGAACATGTCCATCCCCGGAGTGGAAAGCATTTTCAGCAGGAATTTTTCTCAGCCGCTGGTTGAAACGGATGTACAGGTGAGGAACATGATCGGCACCGCCGTATACGGGTCAAAAACGAGATAAAAAAACCATCCTGAGGAGACAAAGAAATGAAAGAGGAAATCTTGAATTATTTTAAAAATCTGCTTGTTCTTCAGAGGAGGCGGCTCTATTCAGCTGCATGCAGAACTGTATCGGATATGAAGAAGGAAGAAGGACAACTTTCCGACCCCCTTGATCGGGCTGTGGTTGAACTTGACCGGCAAATGGAATTGTCCATTCGAGGTCGGGAAAGAAGTGACCTTCAGGATATTTATCAAGCCCTGATACGAATCGAAAAGGGGAGCTTCGGGGTATGCGATCTCTGCGGAATGCCCATTTCCGAACAACGGCTGATGGCTAGGCCAACCACTCTTCTGTGTGTTGAGTGTCAGCAGAGACAGGAATCAATCTCCGGAAGGATGAATCAGTGGGCATTTCGAGACGGGCAGAGAACATGTTCCGAATCCTTCGGAGATTAAACCCAGGGATTCGCTCAACATTCATCAAAAGGAATCAAATCATGAAAGAAGGACAAAGATCAAGGCAGCGAACGGTCCTGGTGGTGGATGATGAAAAGGATATTACGGATCTTCTGAACTATAATCTGTCCCGTGAGAGATTCCAGGTCCTTGTCGCGCACAATGGTGTCGAAGCCATTGAGATTGCTCGAAAGAAACATCCGGACATTGTCATTCTGGATTGGATGATGCCCGAGATGGATGGATTGGAAACATGCCGATATCTTCGAAAACAGTCTGAAACGGGGGACATTCCTATCATCATGCTGACGGCCCGGTCGGATTCAACGGAAAAAATATTAGGCCTGGAGATGGGCGCCGATGACTATTTGACCAAGCCATTTCATCTTAGAGAGCTTCTGGCCAGAATCAGGGCTGTCATTCGCAGGATTGAGCGCCCTGGCCAAGAGGAGGATAAAAAAATCGTTGCTTACAAGGAGATTCGAATTGATCTCAATTATCACAAAGTCACCGTTAACGATGTCAACATAGACCTCACAGCACGGGAAATAAAACTTCTCATCTTTCTCATGAAACATCCGGGACGCGTTTATACACGGGAGGAATTACTCGATGCCGTCTGGGGAAATGACTCCTTTGTGGAGCCCAGAACCGTGGATGTTCATATCAGCAGGTTGCGTTCCCTCATTGAAACGGAAAAGGACAAGCCTCGATATCTCCTGACAGTAAGGAGCCTTGGTTACAAGTTTTCAGACGAAAACTGAAAAATAATCGTTGGACTGCCGTCGGTATAAGAAGATTAAAGAATCCTTTATTTCATCCAAAAGCACCCCGAACAACCCTCACAGACTTCATAATCATTTCATCCCCATTTCATTCCTGTGTAACAATTTGCGGCTAGTGTGCCCTCCATAATTTCGCTTCCAGCGAAAAATAAATCCAACAGAGATGAAAGGAGAGCTAAATGGTTATTGGTAAAAGAAGGGGTGTTGCACTGATTCTATACGGTTTATGGATGTGGTTATCTCTGACAAGCCCGCTCTGGGCGGCAGAGGCCGATGTGGTTGAACTGATCAATCTTCTGAAAAGTAAAAATGTCGTAACGCAGCAGGAAGCAGATTCTCTCTTGAAGGAAATGGATAAAAACAGGGAAAAGGAACGCGCAGAAATAAAGAAGGATATCGCCGAGTCGGCAAAAAAAGGCGAATTCCTGCCTTCCGCATTAAAGGGATTTAAATTCGGAACAACGATTTTTGCGGAATGGAATGCCAAAGATTACGACAACGGCGATTCGTCGAATGAATTCGTCGTGAACAGGGCTTATTTAACCTTAACGAAGGATATCAACAGTTGGCTTAGCTTGAACGTAACCACGGATATATTTCAATCAAAGGATGAGGACGATAAAGCTAACGGATGGGAGATCCGTCTGAAAAATGCCTATGCCAATCTGAATCTTTTGGGAACACAGACGAAGGTCGGCTTGATCCCCACGCCTTCCGACAGTTACGATTCTGCCATTTGGCCTTATCGCGTACAAGGGAAGAATTTATTGGATGAAGCAGGGGTTCAGTCTTCGGCAGATTTTGGTTTGTCTAATCAGGGCACATTTGGCGGTGACCTCGATGACGAAGAATACCTTAATTACGCAGGGAAAACTTACGCTGGAAAATGGGGCGGCTATATGGCCGGCGTATACAATGGTTCCGGATACACCGAATCAGAGAAAAATGACAATAAGGTCGTTTCCGGGATTGTCTATGTAAGACCTCTTCCTGATGTTCCGATTCTGAAGGGACTACAGATCGCTTACACAGGGACGTACGGAGAAAGTAATGAATATTTCAAAACGGGCAAGACAGACAACAACCCGGACTGGGTTGTCAACATGGTTCAGGCCTCATTACAGCACAGACTGTTTACGGTCATGGGCCAGTACTACTGGGGCAAAGGCGCCTACAAGTCGACAGAAGAAAATGACCGTGAAGGATATTTGCTGGAGGGTTTTGTAAGGATTCCAAACCTTGAGAAATTCCGGCTCTTCGGTAAATATTATCATTATGATCCCGATATGGACAAGGATGATGATGAGTATCAAACCTATGTAGCTGGCGTATCTTATGATTTCTGCAAAGAATTCATGCCCTACATTGCCTATGAGCATCGAGAATATGAAGTTCAGACGGCCAATCTGGTTGATTACGACAAATATCAGGTCGGCTTCCAGCTGAAATTCTAGGAAAGTCCTTTCTTATTGTCGCCGGTACCGGGAGAAAATAGCACTTTCTCCCGGTGCATTTAAAACGGAACAACCTTCGACAGGAGATGTCTGCGTTCTTCCGAACAAGGAGAGATTCAGGGATCGACAAGAAACCGGAACTGTCGCAGATCTGGGGAAAATCCATGGATCATTTAAGTATTCCCTTTAATTTCAACATTTTGTTTGTCTTTCTCATCGGATCTCTTCAATCTCTCTTTTATCCATGGGCATTTCGGAATCTTCCGAAAGAGAACTGGCAGGTGATGGCCTGTATTCCAGGAAAAACAGGGGGAAACGAGGCCCGAAAGGGGACAAACTATACCTGGTACGGCTTTTTTCTGGCAACGGCATATGTGTATGGTGTTTTTCTATTTCTGCTGCTCATGGGATCTCTTGGGGCTCCAAAAACAGCCTCTCTGACTTTGATCATTCTGGTCCTGACCATTTGCACCCCCCTGTCAAGCATCGTAGCGAGAGCTGTGGAAGGGAAAAGATTTACCCTGACTGTGGGCGGTGCGGCCTTTGCGGGGCTTCTTATTGCCCCCTGGCTTATTCAATTTCTCAATAAAATGCCGTACAATTTTCTAAACTATCGTTTTCCAATCCTGCAAACGATGATTGCGATGGCCATTGCACATATCGCCGGTGAAGGAATGGGCCGCCTGGCCTGTATCAGCTTCGGCTGTTGCTATGGAAAGCCGGTAAGTAGTCTGCCTCCGCTTTTTGGGAAATTGATAGGTCCCTTCAGTGTGGTCTTTTCCGGAAAAACGAAGAAAATTTCCTATGCCCATGGTCTTGATGGTCATCCTGTTGTACCGATTCAGGCGATGACGGCCGTCCTGTATTCTGCAGCAAGCCTACTGGGCATCTGGCTTTTCCTGAATCAGGTTTATGCCGCCGCTTTTATGGTTGGAATCGGGGTGTCACAGGGATGGAGAATCCTCTCCGAGTTCCTTCGAGCCGATTACCGAGGAAAAGTAACATTTTCAGCCTATCAGATGATGTCTCTTGCCGCCTTGCCCTATGCAATTTGTCTGTTGTATTTCTTTCCCCAGGCGCCGACAGGAGCGCCCGGAATTGAAACTGGGTTAAAATCAATCTGGTCGCCGGAAATGATTCTTTTTCTACAGGGATTGTGGTTCATCATTTTCTTCTATACGGGAAAAAGCCGCGTGACGGCAGCGAAAATATTGCTTTACGTCGTCAAGGATAGAATCTGACAGAAACAGAAAAGAGGGGAAAATAAGAGAAGTACTTTGACATCGAAGAGGGCCTGTTAAAATGGAAGAAATGCATTATGCGATAACATCCACATTATTATCTGGTATTTCAAGAAAAGATTCTTGTCCTGAAATTCATGCGGATGAAAGATTTTATAAAAAATTATTCGATCATTTATTGGAAGGAATTGGAATTCTTGATTCCAAAGGATGTGTTTTATTTGCAAATCGAACGTTGGCGGCAATTCTCGGCTATGGTCATGACGAAATCCTGAACGAAAACATCTCTTCCATGGTACGGCCTTCCCAAAAGAAAAAAATTGAAATGATTCAGGACCGATGTCTGAATGGACATCACTCCATGAATGAGTTCGAACTTTTGAGAAAGGATAAAAACCCCGTATCTACAATCATTTCGTTTGCCCCCTTTCATGGGGACCCGGACAAGGAAGAGTCCATGATGATGAGTGTTCTGGACATTACAAGGCATAAAAGCATCGAGGAGATCACAATAAAGACCGAGAAAAAATACCGGAGCATTTTTGAAAACTCGGTTGATGGAATCTTTCAAACAGATGATCAAGATAAATTAATCAGCGCCAATCCTGCCATGGCACATATTTTCGGTTACAAATCACCGCACGAGTTCATGTCCGCCGTAAATTCAAGGAAACAAAATATTTATGCGGACTCAAAATGCTATCGGAAGCTCAAGAACCTCTTGAAGCGGCAGGAGAGAGTCCATAACTTTGAATTTCGTGCCTTGCAAAGGAGAGGAAGAGAGATATGGATCAATGAAAATGTTCGTTCCGTAAGGGATGATCGCGGAAATTTACTGTATTACGAGGGAACTCTTCAAGACATTACAGAAAAAAAGAACTTGGAAAGTGAACTTTTCCAATCAAAAAAAATGGAAGCCATAGGTAGAATTGCAGGAGGCATTGCCCATGATTTTAATAACATTTTGACGGCCATCATGGGAAACGCCGCGATGGGTGAACGCTGCCTTGATCCGCAAAGTCAAGCGGCGGCAAGGATTAAGGCAATCAGGGAAGCTGCGGACAGGGCAGGTCAATTGACGCGGCAATTGCTGACCATAAGCAGGAAGCAGAGAATAAATCCTGCTTTCGTCAATGTCAATGAGGCTGTCTTGAATGTGGGCAAAATACTGGAACGCATTCTCGGCGAGGATATTGAATTGAAGATATCCCTTGAAGAAGATTTGAGAAGCATTTTCGCTGATTCTTCCCAGATTGAGCAGATCATCCTCAATCTGTCCGTAAATGCACGGGATGCCATGCAGCAAGGCGGGACATTAGAAATTTCCACAAACAATGTCGATCTTGATATGTCCTTTTGTTGTAATCATCCCGATGCGATTCCCGGCGAATATATAAAACTCTCCGTTTCCGATACAGGCTCGGGGATTCCGAAGGAAAGTCTTGGATATATTTTTGAACCCTTTTATACGACGAAGAAAACAGGTACAGGATTTGGCCTTTCCATTGTTTATAGCGTGATAAAGAGGTATGCGGGTCATATCGAAATCGATACGGCTCTCAGGAGTGGTACGAAGTTCAGCATTTATCTCCCCGCAGTTTCCGGACAAGCCAAGATTCCCAAGACACCTTCAGTTCCGGAGGAAATGACCATTCTGTCGGGGAAAAGGATTCTGGTTGTTGAAGATGAAGAAAGCATCCGCGAGATTCTCGGGGATATCTTCCAGGAGATGGGGTGTAGAACTCTTTCTGCCCCTAATGCGGAGGCTGCCTTGGCACAGTATCTGGATTTTGGAGAACCGATTGATCTTCTTATTACAGATGTCATCCTACCGGGTCGACGGGGACCGGAAATGGCGGAAGAATTTAAAAGAGTTTATCCTGGCATGAAAATCATGTTTATGTCGGGTTATCCAGATGAGAAGATTCGGCAATCGGACATTGTTCCCGGACGGGACGCTTTTATTGCAAAACCTTTTACACCGGAGATGATTTTGGAAAAAATACGGAAAGTTCTTTCCCAATGAGCAGATTATGATGCCTGCCCATGAAAATGGAGGGTGTCGTTAAAGGTGTAAACTATTTGTATGCTGATGAAAAAAACAAAAATCGTCTGCACGATTTCCGACCGGAATTGCGATGTTTCTTTCTTAAGAAGGCTGTACAAGGCGGGCATGAATGTGGTGCGCCTCAATACAGCGCATATGACTTTTGAACAGGCACAAAAGGTCATTGAGAATGTCCGGATCGTGTCGGATCGGATTGCCATTCTTGTGGATACCAAAGGGCCTGAAATACGAACCACCCCGGTTCCGGAACCTATTGAGCTGACTGCCGGAGACAGATTGATGATCAAAGGCGATCCGGAGCAGGAAAGTTCGAAAAACTGCCTCTATGTCAACTATCTTGATTTTGTCCGCAATGTTCCTCTCAACAGCTCACTGCTCATCGACGATGGTTCCCTGAAAATGGTGGTCGTTGAGAAAAATGAAGATTATCTTCTGTGCGAAGCAAAGAATGACGGAAAGATTGAAGGCCGCAAAAGCGTCAACGTGCCGTCCGTTTCCTTCGGACTTCCTTCACTCAGCGAAAAAGACAGGGAATTTGTCCTTTTTTGCATTCAGCAGGATGTCGATTTTATCGCCCATTCCTTTGTGAGAAACAAGGAGGACATTCAGGCTGTTCAGGCGATCCTGGATGAACATCACAGTCAAATAAAAATTATCGCCAAAATCGAGAATTCTGCCGGGGTGGACAACCTGGACGAAATACTGGACTGTGCTTACGGCGCCATGGTCGCCAGAGGGGATCTTGGAATCGAAATGCCCTATGAAAAGATTCCCGGAACACAGAAGCTAATCATCAACAAATGCATCGCCCGCCGCAAACCGGTCATCATCGCCACGCAAATGCTCCATTCCATGATCGAGAATCCCCGCCCCACCCGTGCGGAAGTCAGCGATATTGCCAATGCGATCTTCAGCAAGACGGATGCGATCATGCTGAGCGGAGAAACAGCTTACGGCCGGTATCCCTATGAAGCTGTGGAAACGATGGCTCGCGTATCACGGGAAGTGGAGAAATCGCGAAGCGATATTCATGAGATCCCGATGGTCGTACTCAGTAACAAGCGCTCCGCCTATCTGACCAAAACAGCCGTTGAAGCAGCCGTAGCCCTGAATGCCAAAGCAATCATCGCCGACAGTGAAACAGGCCGTTCCATTCGCAATATGGCGGGTTACCGGGGAAGAAAACCGATCTTTGCCTTTTGCTACAATAAACGCACAGTCCGTGAATTGGCGCTTTCCTTCGGGGTCTTTGCCGAGGTCATGGAAGAAACGAGAAACAGCTATGAATTCGTCTCCAGGGTCCTGGCGAAGCTCCTGGAGGAGAATCGCATTAAAGAGGAAGATCTGGTGGTAGTGATCGCCGGGAACTACGGGAGTAACTTCGGGGCTTCTTTTATCGAAATCAGCCCGGTGGAAATCCTGTTGAATCGCCATGAAATCTTCCAAGATAAGAAGCGCGACTGAGTCCGGGATAAAGAAGGCGCTCTTAGAGTAAAACGGCCATCCGATCGGCCAGGGTGCTGCGGGCACTCTTCTCCAGCTCCAAATAGCAGAAATCCTCCTCATTGATCAGTCTTGCGATCAAATAAGCAAGGCCATTGCTCTCCGCATCCAGATAAGGGGTGTCGATCTGCCCCATGTCGCCGGTAAAGACGATCTTGCTGCCTTCGCCCAGCCTGGTGACGAGGGTTTTGACGTCAAGGGGCCGGAGGTTCTGCGCCTCGTCTATAATGATATACCTTCCCGGCAAGCTCCGGCCTCGAATGTAGGTTAGATTGCCGATCTCCAGAAAGCCCTTGTCGAGAAGATACTGATAGCTTTTGTATTCCCTTTTGCCGAAGTGTCTGTTTTCATCGATATCCTTCGGCGTCTTGTACAGGACCTCCAGGTTGTCGTAAATGGGCTGCATCCAAGGGTCGATTTTTTCCAGAAGATCACCGGGCAGGAAGCCCAGATCATAGCCGTTCATCGGCACCGGCGGTCGAGCGACCATTACCTTGTCGTAAAGAGGGCCGCCCTTCTTGGTCATCTGATGCAAAGCGGCAGCCAGCGCGAGCAACGTCTTTCCCGATCCAGCCTTGCCCGTCAGCGCCACGACACTGATCTCAGGACAGGTCAAGGCGTCCATGGCGCAGACCTGCCCGAGATTTTTCGGCGATATGCCATTCAAGTCCCGGTTGCTGCGAATGGTGCATCGCAGTCCGTCAGACCAGAGGCGATAAATGTCGTCAGCCTGGCACTGGTAGCGCACCGATTGGATGCCGTTGTTGTAATCCTCTTCCTTCAAGATGGATCCATACTTTTGAAACAAGCTGGTTTTGTCCCGTTTGTAGTCCTGGGCAGGGACATTCACGGCCCCGGCCTTGATCCGAACGGAGGTGTCCTTGGAAACGATCACGACATTGGGTACATGTTTTTCTTTGAGCGCCATGGCGCAGGAAATGATCAGATTATCAGATTTGAGCTCCCGGAAATAATTTTCTTCGTTCACTTCCACACGGAGAAAACCTCCCCCGGGCAGGGGAATTCCCCGGGAAATATCTCCCTGCGCCGCATAAACCCCGATATTCCGTAGAGCCTTGCGTGCGGAATAGGGCACCTCGCCGGCTCCGGACTTCAGCGAATCCAGTTCCTCGATGACTCGAATGGGTAGAACCACATGATTTTCTTCAAACGATTCAAGGGCATTGAAATCGTGAATCAAGACATTCGTATCCAGGATGAAGGTTTTCTTTTTCTCTTCACAGCCCTTTGTTTCTGACTCCACCATAACGTATCTCCTGCTTGATGAAAATATTTATAAGGGAAACTTTAACCTTTTGCTTTAAAATTTCCAGGATAAATGCCCGCCGCAACGGCATTGTGAGATATGAGTAAGAAAATCAAAGAAATATTACACCGGTGTGTAGTTTTGATGAAAGAAACATAAAATCGGCTCTGCCGGAAAAGATTAAACCTATTGTCCTGAACATTTGGCCGGTCTGAAAAATATCCTTTTCATCAAATATTCATCTCATCGTAACAATCCATTAATGTCTGAGTGTTATATCCGCTCCAAATCTGAATGCCCCTTGATCCCTTTGAACTTAAGGGGTGAGCACCCCGAGAACAAGGAAGGAGGTGGTGATAGGGCGTATATTCAAAGAATCGTGACCTGAGATTTTTGCCGGTTGGCAGGGGAAAGACAGAAATACTTTTTAAAAATAAGATAACCAGGAGGAACCATACATGTTCGAAATTAAGAATAAAATCATGACATGCATTGCGGTGGCGACCATGTCCCTTGTCCTGGGGCAGTCTGCTTACGCCGATATGTCGGCGAAGAACATCATCCTGATGATCAGCGACGGCCAGGGATTCAACACGGTCAAAGCGACGGATTATTACACGGGAACCAAAGGCGTATATGAGTCCTTTTCCGTGAAAGGCTCCATGAACACCAGTTCGGCAGGCGCTTTCGGCGGTTATGTCGGAAAGCCCTACGATCCCGCCAAAATGTGGTCGGACTTTAATTATCAGAAATCCGGCGCTACAGACTCGGCCTCGGCGGCTACAGCCATGTACTCTGGCGTAAAGGTCTACGACAACCAGATCAACAAGACAACAACCGGGGCAGACCTGACGACTTTTTTCGAGAAGGTTGCCAGTCAGGGCAAGGCGACCGGCGCCGTCTCCACGGTAAATTTTGACCACGCCACCCCGGCAGCCGTGGTGGCCAAGACGACAAACCGCAATGATTATGCAACAATCACGAGCCAGATGATCAACAGCAAACTGGATGTCATCATTGGTGCCGGTCATCCCTTGTACAACAACAACGGACAGGCCGTTGCCGCCAATTACAATATCGTCGGCAACAAGACCAATTGGGATGCCATTACAGGCGGGGCCAATGGACGTGCCTTCATTGAAAGCAAGTCTGACTTCGAAGCGTTGGCAAAAGGCTCTATGAGTCTTGACAGAGTCTTCGGCGTTGCACAAGTCCGGGATACGCTGCAGGATTCCCGGACGGGCGCCCCAGGCTCCACTATGAACACCAACGTACCAGATCTGGCAACCATGACGAAGGCGGCCTTGAATGTCCTCGACAACGATACTGATGGCTTCGCAGTCATGATCGAAGGGGGCGCCGTCGACTGGGCTAACCACGCTAATAACCTTGAAAGGTCTATTGATGAAGAGATAGATTTCAACAATGCCGTTCAAGCGGTTGTGGATTACCTCAATGCCGGCACCAACGGCAATAACTGGAGCAACACCCTTCTCATTGTCACCGCTGACCACGAGTGCGGCGGGCTCTGGGGTCCGACGCCCGGTGTCTTCAATCAGGTCGTCGATAACGGCGTCGGCAACCTGCCAGGTGCTGCGTACAACTCCGGAATCCATACCAACGCCCTGGTTCCATTTTACGCGAAAGGCGCAGATGCCGATCTTTTCCTGGCCTATCTCATCGGAAATGATCCCGACATGGCGGCTATGTATGGAATCGATGCGGCATTCAACTGGTATATCGACAATACCGATATCTTCAAGGTCATGGATGCCGCAAATGCGGCACCTGTTCCAATTCCTGCGAGTATCCTGCTCCTGGCACCCGGTTTTGTAGGGCTGCTTATTTTTCGAAGGAGACGGACAATGGAACAAGGGTTGAATTTATATTGAGCGACCTTAAGGTCGTCATGATATAGCGTAGACGTTGTTTCCCGATGAAAATGAACCCTTGGACAGGAAATGTTACCTTGCCCAAGGGTTCCCAACAATGAACAGAAAAACAAGAGGATTTCAGAAAGGAATATCGTAAGATTCGTTACGGTGGATGATCTGGAGTTGGTTCATATATTGCAAATTCGACTTTTAAGGGAAAAACATGAAGGCGCAAAAGAAATTATTTGAAAAAAATAAAATCCCACGGCACCGGAGAAGAAGATGGTTCGGTCATGACACCTCAATCCTGAATGAAGTGACCGTTCATATCCGCCGCTATACGGAAGCCAACTGCCATCCAGGCAATGAAGAGGCCGCGCTGTTTGCCGAAGTGATCAGGCGTTTTAATGACAGGGACTGATTGTTATGATTCTGAGCGGTAAGGATTCCATCGATCGGCAGCCATATTAATCAGGTCCTGAATATCGAGGAGAGATCTTTGGACATACACACGATATTCAACCCGATCGTTATGACAATAGGCAACTACGTTCTAAAAATGGTCGGATTGCTGTTTCTTCTCGTCGTTGGCTGGCTCGTTATACTCTGTGCTTCAGTATTTGCATTCGGCCGTCTACAAAGAACGACTCTGATGAAGGAATTGCAGAAATTCTGGTAATCCAGACAGTAAAGTCAATAAGTTTGTACTGCAGATTGAAAGAAGCCCGGTAGAAATCGCTTTTATCATCCCTATGAGCTCTTCTCTAATAAAAAGCACGACTGAAGTCCAAAAATCGACAAGACGGAGATTCTGCGTCTTGTCGATATTGATTGACCTTCCCGCCAGGTTCCTTTCTTAGATATCCGTTAAATATTCAACTTCCATTAAGCCTTTGGAAAACAGATACAGATCAGTATTTTATACCTTTTACATTACGGAGATAAGATGTCATAAGTCCTGCCATCAATAAACCATGGACTAAATATCACCCGTATAAAATTATATTATAATAATAAACAGTGTCTGTACAATACGTATGCAACTAATTGAAGCTCACTTTGGTCTATTTATGCGGTCAAAGTGCATAATAAGATGTGAAGAAATTGATAGGGCGAATATTCATGATAAAGACTGTCATGATTTTTCTTTCCTATATATGGGGGAAAATCGTTCATAACTAACAGATATGGAGGTATAAGCAAAGTTGGAAAGGATAAAAATAATCTTCACTTATTTCGCTGCTGCAACGATGTTGTTCGCCATCGGTCAGACTGCTCACGCCGACATGGCGGCGAAAAACATTATTTTAATGATCAGCGATGGTCAGGGATTCAACACAATCAAGGCTACGGATTATTATAGAGGGACCCAAGGCATATATGAGTCCTTTACTGTCAAAGGCTCCATGAATACCAGCTCAGCCGGTGTTCTCGGCGGTTATGTCGGGACGCCCTATAATCCTGCCAAAATGTGGTCTGACTTTAGTTATCAAAAATCCGGTGCAACGGACTCGGCTGCGGCAGCCACCGCCATGTACACGGGCGTTAAGATCTACAACGGTCAGCTCAACAAAACAACGAATGGTGAAAATCTGACCACTTTTTTTGAAAAGGTTGCCAATCAGGGCAAGGCGACAGGGGTCGTCTCAACGGTCAATTTTGACAATGCCACACTGGCTGCCGCTGTGGCCAATACGACAAAAAGACATGTTTATGGCCCGATTGTAAAACAAATGATCAACAGCAAACTCAATGTCATCATGGGTGCCGGTCATCCTTTGTACAACGACAGTGGCCAGCCTGTTGCCGCCGATTATAGTATCGTTGGCAATGAGACGAATTGGAAGGCTGTTACACGAGGTACCAATGGCCGCAAATTCATCGAAAGTAAGGACGAATTCACGGCTCTGGCAAGGGGTACCATGAATACCGACAAGGTATTCGGTGTTGCCCAAGTCAGATATACACTTCAGGATTACAGAACAGGTGCACCGGACAGTGCCAGGAATAAAAATGTACCCAGTCTTAATACTATGACGAAGGCAGCCTTGAATGTCCTAGACAACAATGCCAACGGCTTCGCGGTCATGATCGAGGGGGGGTCCATTGATATGGCAAATACTGCCAACGGCCTTGAACGAGCCATTGATGAGGAGATCGACTTCAACAAGGCTGTTCAATCTGTGGTGGAATATCTCAATGCCGGTACCAACGGAAATAACTGGAGTAATACCCTCCTCATCGTCACAGCAGACCACGAGACCGGCGCACTCTGGGGACCGAAATCAGGCATTTTCAATCGGGTTGTCGATAATGGTCATGGCCATTTACCGGGCGCGTCCTATAACTCAACCAATCACACCAATGCCTTGGTACCCTTTTATGCAGAAGGCGCCGATGCGGATCTTTTTCTGGCCTATCTGACTGGCGTAGATCCTGATATGGCAAAGATGTATGGAATTAATAAGGCATTCAACAAGTATATCGACAATACCGATATCTTCAAGGTCATGGATGCAGCATATTCCGTATCCACTCAAATTGCCGCAAAAGCCGCACCTGTTCCGATTCCCGCGAGTATCCTGCTTCTGGCTCCGGGATTTGTGGGGCTCGTTTTACTTAGAAGAAAACGGGTATAAAGAATAAAAAAGATTTCATTTTGAAAGTCTTATCAGTACGCAAGCCATTTGGACGATGGCTTGTTCGTGGAGAGACCCGCATGCGGGGATGGCTTTCCTGCATATCGGTTTAAAGACACGTGATGTTCCTGCCATAGACAGACTTTAAATAATAATCCAATCATCTGCTGCCGTTCAATATTTCAAACAATTCATCAATCTGTCATCAATCTGCAACAATTTTCCAGTAAGAGTTTATTTAATTCATCTCAGCCGTTTACAAAAGGGCGAACAGGATGAAAAAATGAGATTCAAGGAGGATTTAAAGTGAAGAAAATTGGTTTGTGGGTTTTAAGTAGCCTGATTTTTCTGGTATGGAGCCTTCCCGCTGCCGCAGCGACGACCGTTGTGATCAAAGGTTCGACAACGGTTCTGCCGATTGCGCAGGCCGCCCTGGAAGCGTATATGAAGAGTCATCCGGGAGTGAATATTTCCCTTTCCGGCGGCGGGTCCGGTGAAGGCATCAAGGCGCTGATCGACCGTTCCACGGACATCGCCAATTCATCCCGGGAGATCAAGGACAAGGAGGCCGCCAGTGCCAAAGAAAAAGGCATATCGGTTAAAGAACATGTGGTGGCCGTCGACGCCATCGTTCCAATCGTGAATCCCCGGAACAAGGTCAACGGCTTGACCCTGGATCAACTGAGCCAGATTTATCAGGGGAAGATCACGAACTGGAAAGAGGTCGGCGGCGAAAATATTCCCATCGTGGTGGTATCCCGCGACAGCAGTTCGGGAACTTACGAGTCGTGGGGTCATCTTGTTCTCAACGGTGCAAAGGTCACTCCGAAAGCCCAGCTTCAGGCATCCAGCGGGGCCGTTGTGCAGACGGTTTCCAAGAACCGTTACGCCATTGGGTACATCGGATTGGGTTACTTGAATCGTTCCGTTAAAGGTCTGACGGTCAACGGTATTCAAGCCTCTGCACAGACCGTTCTGGCAAAGACCTATCCCATCGCACGGTCCCTTTACATGTATACAAACGGTCAGCCATCTGGGGAGATTGCCGGCTTTATAAATTTTGTCCTGAGTCCTGCCGGTCAGAAACTGGTGGAGAAGGAGGGGTTTGTGCCGGTGCAGGCGAATGCTAAAAAGGGTGTAAAAAAGGGGAAGAAATAAGAAAGGTTATAAGATATCATGACGAGGCAGGGTAAAGAAAAACTCATCAAGCTGTTCTTTCTCGGAATTGCCGCCGTTTCCATCCTGATTCTCGGGCTGATCGTGGTCTTTCTTTTCCGTGAAGGGTTACCCCTTTTCCGGGAGGTATCGGTATCCGGGTTCCTCTTCGGGAAGGAATGGTATCCTACCTATGATCCTCCCGAATATGGAATCTGGCCATTGATTGTCGGCTCGCTTGTGGTAACGCTCCTTTCCTCGTTGATTGCCGTTCCTCTGGGGGTTCTCTCCGCAATTTTCATTGCGGAGATCGCCCCGGCAGCCATTCGGGATATTTTAAAATCCGCCATCGAGCTTCTGGCTGGATTGCCGTCCGTGGTTCTGGGCTTTTTCGGAATGGTGGTCCTGGCGCCCTGGCTGCAGGAAACCTTTGATCTTCCCACTGGATTGAACATCGTCAATGCCTCGTTGATGCTGGCCATCATGGCGATTCCCACCATTTCCAGCATTTCGGAAGACGCCCTTTATGCCGTGGGCAAGGAATTCAAGGAAGCCTCTTACGCCTTGGGGGCGACCCGCTATGAAACGATTACCCGGGTGATTGTTCCCGCCGCCCTGTCCGGTATTTCGGCAGCCGTCATTCTGGGAATGGCACGGGCAATCGGGGAGACCATGGTCGTTTTGATGGTTGCAGGCGGCGCGGCGGCCCTGCCCGAAGGCCTTTTCGATCCGGTTCGGCCCATGCCGGCGAGCATCGCCGCCGAAATGGGAGAGGCGCCATTCCGCAGCGGCCACTACCATGCCCTCTTTGCCACGGGAATCGCGCTGTTTTTCCTGACCTTGCTCTTCAATTTGATTGCGGACTACATATCGAATCGATTCAAACAGGTGGGATCGGCAACGCTTTAGAATATTTCTGGATATTTAAATGAACTTGAAATGGCGTTATCTTAAGCAGAAACTCTTCCTAGGCGCGGCAACGCTTTGTGTCCTGGCAATTGTGATTTCCCTTGGAGGCATCCTGTATTACATTTTTGTAAACGGGTTTTCTGCCGTCAACTGGGAATTTCTGAGCAGCGCGCCTCGGGATTCCATGACCAAAGGAGGCGTATTCCCGGCAATCCTCGGGACTCTTTACCTGACCGTAGGGGCTATTCTTATCGCTCTTCCCCTGGGGATCGCCTCGGCGATTTACCTGACGGAATACGCCCGTCAGGGGAAAATGATCCGGATCATCCGCCTGGGGGTGAACTGTCTGGCAGGCATACCCTCCGTTGTGTTCGGGCTTTTCGGCCTGGGGTTTTTTGTGGTGTTTCTTCAGTTCGGCTCATGCATCCTGTCGGGAGCGCTGACGCTGGGAATCCTGATTCTTCCCACAATCATCGGGGCGTCCGAGGAAGCCCTGAAGGCTGTTCCCCAGACCTTCCGGGAAGCGTCCCTGGCGTTAGGGGTTTCAAAGTGGCGCACCATTTCCCGGATCGTTCTGCCCAACGCCATGCCGGGAATTCTAACCGGCTCCATTCTGGGCATCGGACGGGCAGCCGGTGAAACGGCGCCGATCATGTTTACGGCAGCGGCCTTTTTTACGGCAAAGCTCCCTTCGTCGATCTTTGACGAGGTCATGGCCTTGCCCTACCACATTTATGTCCTGGCCACGGCAGGGACACGGATCGATGAAACCCGCCCCCTTCAGTATGGAACAGTCCTCGTGCTGGTTGCCCTTGTTCTGGGAATTGACCTGATTGCCATTGTGATACGAAGCCGGATGCGAAAAAGGAAGAGGTGGTAATATTGAAAAATAAATCTATCATTGAGGTGGTGGACGTCAATTTCTACTATGGCCAGTTTCGGGCCTTGACCGATATTACCATGGATTTCGAAAAGAATCGGGTTACAGCCCTTATCGGTCCTTCCGGGTGCGGAAAGTCCACGCTCCTTCGACTGCTTAACCGGATGAACGATCTGATTGATGGATCGAGAATCGAGGGACAGGTAATCTTTGAAGACAAAAATATTTATGCAGCCGATGTCGACCCCGTCGAGGTTCGGCGCAGGATCGGCATGGTTTTTCAAAAACCGAACCCCTTTCCCAAGAGCATCTTTGACAACATTACCTATGGGCCGAAACTTCATGGCGTGAAAAAGAGAAGCGATCTCGAGCAACTGGTCGAAGTGAGCCTCAAACAGTCCGTTCTGTGGGAAGAGGTGAAGGACATCCTGAACCGCTCGGCCATGACGCTTTCCGGCGGTCAGCAGCAACGGCTCTGCATTGCCCGCGCTCTGGCCATGAAACCCGACGTTCTGCTCATGGATGAACCGACCTCCGCTCTGGATCCCATCTCCACGGCAAAGATCGAGGAACTCATCGATGAACTCAGAGAAAACTATACCATTATCATCGTGACCCATAACATGCAGCAGGCGGCCCGCATATCCGGGATGACAGGGTTCTTCTATCTCGGAAAACTGATTGAATTCAGTTCCACGGAAAAGATCTTTACAAATCCGGAACAAAAACAGACGGAAGATTACATCACCGGCCGATTCGGCTGAACTGTAGGAATATCGGTTGGATTTTAAAAAAGAAGAGGGAGCGGAAATGGAAGACAGGCGCCATACAAGTACCCACTATGAAAAAGAACTTAAAGAACTCAAGGATGGATTGCTTTATCTCGGGGGATTGGCTGAAAATGCCATAAAAAATGCCCTGCAGGCCCTCCTGGAGCGGAATTCCGAGCTGGCGAAAAAAGTCATTGCCGACGACACCGCCATCGATCAGATCGATTCGGAAAACGAAGACCGGTGCATCCGGATTCTTGCCTTGCGGCAGCCTGCTGCGAGGGATCTGCGCTTTATCGCGACGGCCATAAAAATCAACGGGCATCTTGAGCGGATCGGCGACATGGCGGTCAACATCGCCGAAAAAGTGCTCCTGCTGAATGAGGAGCCGCAGTTGAAACCCTATATCGACATCCCTTACATGGCGGAGATTACCCAGCGGATGATCCGTCAGAGTATGGATTCCCTGATTCACGAAAACGTGGATCTGGCCAATCAGGTTCGTAAGGACGATGAAATCGTCGATAATTTGAATGAACAGGTATTTCGGGAGCTCCTTACCTTCATGATCGAAGATCCCCGGACGATCAGGACCGCCCTGATCATCATGCAGATTTCCAAAAACCTGGAACGAATCTCTGATCATGCGGAAGGAATTGCCGATATGGTGATTTACATGGTGACCGGCAAAAGTGTGCGCCATAATCCTTCCCAGGAACCGAAAGGGCGTCTTGCGTGAAGAAGAGACTTTTTTTCAGAATCCTGATCAGCTATGTCGTTGTAATTCTCCTGGTTGTAGCGATTGTGGGATTCCTTTTTTCCCGGAATGTCCGCCTCCATGAGACCGAACAGATTGAGGAAAATATTCTGCATTCCGCACGATTGGTATCACTGCTTCCCCTTGAAGAGATGAAGAAAGCCGTCTATGGCTTGGCGCAGGATGCAAGGGGACGGGTGACGGTCATTGACGCCGGGGGAAATGTCCTTGCAGATTCACAGGGGGATGTGTCCCATATGGAGCTCCATCTGAACCGACCCGAGGTTGAGGAGGCCAGGCTTCGAGGACAGGGGACCGCCATTCGGCGTAGTTCCACCCTTCGGGTCGATATGATGTATGTTGCGGTGGCGATCCGGGAAGGGGAAAAGATCCGGGGATATGTCAGAATCGCACGTTCCCTGCGCGAAGTTCAAGAGGCGGTGGATCGTATGTACCTATCCTTGTACCGAACAATCGCTTTTGCCCTGCTCCCCGCAATTCTCCTCGCCCTTCTGTATACGCGAAAATTTTTCCGGCCCATCGGGGAAATACGGGATTATACGAAGGCCATTCGCCAGGGTGAGCTTCCCGGCACCCTCTTTGTAAATGCCCCCGATGAATTGGGGCAGGTGGCGGAGGATATCAATTATCTCGTTTCGGAGTACCGGGAGAAGATCCGTCTGGCCCATGAGGAAAAGGGAAAGCTGGAGTCCGCCCTGTCCAGTATGGTGGAAGGCGTCGTTATTCTGGACTCCCGGAGTCAGATCGAATCCTGTAACCGGGGGATCGAGACCATTTTGGATCGGCCGTGCGAGGATATCCAGGGGAGGACCCTTCTGGAAGCTTTTTTGAGCGCAGATCTGCAAAATGCCCTGGAACGCTGCCGCCGTGAGAAGAAACCTGTTCTTCAGGAAATTCGTCTCGGAGGAAAGCAGCCGCTTATCGTTGATGTAAACCTCTCGGCCATTCAGGGCCTTCCCGAAGGCGAGGGGAAAATGCTCCTGGTGTTTCACGATGTGACCCGGCTGAAGAAACTTGAGCAGATGCGGACCGACTTTGTGGCAAATGTGACCCATGAAATCCGCACGCCTCTGACTGCGATTATCGGATTTATCCAGACGCTTCTTGCCGGGGCGATGGATGACGGCGAAACAGCCCGGAGATTTCTGCAGACGGTTGCCAACAACGCAGAGCGGCTGAGCCGTCTCGTGGATGATCTCCTGACGCTTTCCAGTATCGAACTCAATGAAACGAACCTGAAGCTTGAGCCGCTAACCGTGGATGACCTGATCCGGACTGTTCTGCCCATGGTTGAAGCCGCGGCAGGTGAGAAAAAGATTGCCCTGGAAACAAGAATTTCGGAGGCAGTTCACAAGATCCTGGCTGATCGGGATCGGGCGGCGCAGGTGCTGGTGAATGTCCTTTCCAACGCCGTAAAATTTACACAAAATGAGGGAAGCGTAACCATATCCAGTCATGAAGACGAGAAGACAGATTGGGTCGTTCTTCAGGTTGCCGATACAGGAATCGGCATTCCCTCCAGAGAGATCCCCCGCCTTGGAGAACGGTTTTATCGCGTGGATAAGGCACGCTCACGCGAACTGGGCGGCACCGGACTGGGATTGTCCATTGTGAAACACCTCATGGCAGCGCATGGGGGAAAAATGGAGATTTCCAGCATCCTCGGCAAGGGAACATCCGTTTCCCTCTTTTTCCGGAAGGCGGCTTGACGCTTCGCCCTGAACCGATGACGATCATTCAAGGGATTGCGGCAAGGCAGCCCTTTCAGTACACATAGTCCATCGTCGTATATTGCTTCAACAGCCCGGTCGGTCCGTAGATGGAAGTCTTAATGATCATTCCCGCTGCATCATATTTATTGGTGACATATCCAGTCAACAGATCCGAGAAATTGTAGCTGGAAACCTTCACCAGAGATCCTGACGAATTATAGGCATAGATTTTATATTCCGATATCACTCCTGTGGAGCCGTATTCGGTAACCTTTTCCTGCTTTCCCTGGGCATTATATTCGTAGACGGTAGATTTTAGAAGAAGCCCCGTGGGTCCATATTTAGAGACTTTGGACTGCAGTCCTTCAGCATTATAGGCATAGGTGGTATACCCTGTTAATTGATTGTCAATGTTGTAGATAGAAACCTTCACAAGCTTCTTGGAGGAGTTGTATTTGTATATCGTGGATTGGGCGACGATTCCCGATGCATATTCGGTGACCTTTGAGGGTTTCCCTACGTCATAGTATTCGGTTAAGACTTGTGAAAGCAACAGATTCGCGAACCCGTTGTAAGTGGATACTGTTACCGGATCTCCCGCCTCATTGTATGTCGTTGTAATGTACGTCATTACCTGGTTATAGATATTGTAGTTGGAAACCTTTACCGGCTTTCCGGCAGAATTATATTTTGTCGTTGTATATCCTGTCAGCAGCCCTGTGGCGCCATAGGTGGACATCTTGATCTGCCTTCCCCCGGCGTCATATTCGTACTTGGTAAATCCCATAGATTGTCCAGCGGTGCCGAAGATAGACTGCTTCACAAGCTTGGGAATCGTTATTGTCGGTAAAAGAACATAACTGACGTTCGTAAAGAGAGTCTTTGAACTTTTAAGCGTCCCGTCGGCATTCATGAACCAGAGAACTGCCTGACCGGTAGAAATCTTTAATTTTATCAAGTCGCAGATGCCATCGCCGTTGAAATCTCCTGTCCTTGCGACCGTCGACTTTGAATCAGTAAAGAGATCCTTGGCGCTCTTCATTGTCCCGTCGGCATTCATGAACCAGAGGACCGTTTCGCCGGAAGTCTTTCTCTTGATTAAGTCGCAGACGCCGTCGCCGTTGAAATCCCCTGTTCCCACGATTGTTGATTTAGGGTCGGTAAAGAGGGTCTTGGCGCTTTTGCGTGTCCCGTCGGCGTTCATGAACCACAGAACCGTCGCACCGGTTGGCGTGTATCTCCTGATGAGGTCGCAGATGCCGTCCTTGTTGAAGTCGCCCGAATCCACCACTGAGGACGCCATGTCGGTAAAAAGCGTTTTAGTGCTTTTAATGGTTCCATCGGCATTCATGAAACAAAGAGTTGTCAGGCCGTTTAACATGTTCCTCTTGATGAAGTCGCAGATGCCGTCCTTGTTGAAGTCGCCCGTCGCTGAGATAATCGATTTCGGGTCGGTAAAGAGGACCTTGTAGCTGGCGCGCGTTCCGTCGGCTTTCATGAACCAGAGAACCGTCTGGCCGGTCGTTATACTTCTTCTGATAAAATCGCAGATGCCGTCGTTGTTGAAATCCCCTGTCCCTACGACTGTAGCGTCCACCGTTGACCAAAGGATCTTGTCCCCGGAATGCGTTCCGTCGGCGTTCATAAACCACAGAGAGGTGGAACCGGTCGAATTATTCTTTACGAGGAGATCAGAGCGGCCGTCTTTGTTGAAGTCTGACGGAACAGCCGCTATCGAGATGGCCGTATTCATCGAAAAGAAAAACATCAAGGTCACGAAAAAAACCAAAGCCGAAATTGCAGATTTTCTTTGTTGCATACGCATTATCTCCTGTAATTTTTTCAGAGGTTTTCGAACTCATACCTGCTTATTATCATACTGGAACTTTTCATGCCATGTAAACGAAGTCCGTGTTATCCAGAAAAGCAGCCGTTGAAATGCCGACTGTACAGATCAAAACGGAATCTTCAACGACGCCGCTTGTCGGATTGAACCAGATCTCGCCGGTTGTGGTATTGTTGTATATTCCGCCGGCATCGCTGCCGCTTCCTGTGCATCCGTCTCCTTCGAAATAGAAGAGCTCGTTCAGCACATTGTTTATAAAAGAAAGACCCTCGATGGTACTATCTTTTGAGCCGTCAAGGCTGTCTCTCAACACGATCGTGTCGTCTGTATGTGAAAAAGAGCTGATTGAGTCGAAATTCGTCGCGCCGGCTTCAGCAAAAAGAAAACAATCGCCGCCTTTGCCCCCATTCAGAATGTCGTTGCCTCTGCCGCCCACCAGGCGATCGTTGCCATCTCCACCATACAGCATGTCATTGCCTGACAGTCCATAGAGGGTGTTCGCGCTGCCGTTGCCGACGATTTTGTTGTCCAGGGCATTTCCGGCTCCGGTCGACGCCGTTCCGGACAGATACAGATTCTCAACATTGGCGGCGCTTCTCGAATTCAGGCTGTAATTAACCGAGGCGTAGACTCTGTCGGTTCCGAAATTCGCTTTCTCATAGATTTTATCGCCGGAGCTGTCAACGTAATAGATATCGTTCCCTGTCCCGCCGTACATGGAATCGTTTCCCGTGCCGCCGTTCAACGTATCGTTGCCTTTATTGGAGCATAGATGGTCGTCTCCCGGGCCGCCATTGAGAGTGTTGTTTGCGGAATTTCCCGTGATGGTATCGGAGCCGGATCCCCCGATGGCATTTTCGATAACCGTTCCGACCCCAAGCGTCATGTTGCCAATATTTCCGCCGATGTCGGAAAGAGAGCCGATGGTTGATGATCCTGAGGCAAGAGAGAGATTGATCTTCTGGTTGGAGGAATAACCGGAAAAATCCACAGTATCGATACCGCCATCATCGACAATGCAGAAGGCGGTTTTGTTGGCGTAGAGCCGAAGATCCGCCATCACCTCACTCACGGAAGAAGAAATATTGGTGTTGAATCCATAGATGGTGTCCCCGGTAAAAGCCGAAGATCCATAATAATCCCGCAAGGCTTCAATGTCGGCAGCCATCAGGGAAATGACGAAATTATCGTTGGCGGAAATTGTCGTATTTTCGTCCTGGTCGAAATATGACATGAGGGATAATTGCCAGCTATCGTTAAGACAGACATTGTTATTCGTAGTGGATTGTGACGAATCTGATATGAAGGTGGCCGTTTCATTGTATGGGCCGGAGTGGCCCAGGCCAAGACAGTGCAGTGTTTCGTGGATAATGGTCTGATAGGTGTAGTCATTGATGTCCGATGTTCCTTCCGACCAGGTCGTCTCCACGTTCACCCAGGAATAGTCGACATAATGGTGTTTGGATGACCCGTTCCCTGAGTGCAACAGCTTTGAGTCGGCAAAGGCTCCGCTGTCGCTGTCAGAATAAAAAATGTCTACTGAGCTGTCTGTTGAGGTCGTTTTCACAAAGTTGATGCCGGTGATCTCTCCCAGGTAATCGAGCGCTTTATCCACCAGCGCCCTCCGTTCAGCGGTCATGCCGTCAGGGTCCTTTGACCACCCGGAGGTGTTGTAATAAAGAGTTCCAGCGTTGGCCCCGGCGCCTGAGCTTCCCATGTTGAAGGATCGGTAGCCGCCGCCATACCAGTCCCAGAAACTTTGGTTGAGATAGTCGGCTATCTCACTGATGGTATAAGTTGGCAGGGTGGACGAAACTTCAGCCTTTGAAATATTTCCGGTCAATGCCTTCCTCCGCTACCTGCCAAATCCTGTTCCTCCCTGATGAATGTCCGATTTAATGACGTGTAAGATTCAAGATGATAGATCGTTCCGGTGGGACGTTATCGGAGTAGATCCTCTGCTTGATGAAAGTTCAAGTTGCCCGACAGCATGGTGTGACCGTCTCGAACAGCCGTTGAAAGGCGATTTTATAATGACTATCCATGACACACAATCGGGCCGAGACTGATTTGTCGCAACCAAAAAGATGATGTAGCTCGAAAAATATACCTAGAGGGTGTTATATGTATTAAGTACATCCATCCAGGAATTGATAATGACGCTTGAAAAAATATTTTTCTGAACTGACTTGACAGGGAGGAATTGATGTTTAACTTACGGCCAAATCCTTTTGGGAGACAAGATACCCAATTCTTTTGCATATCTCAAATAAATCAACAGGAAAGGAGAAAGTTACGGCATGAACATCAGGCCATTACAGGACAGAGTCATCGTTAAGAGACTGGAGGAGGAGCAGAAAACAAAGGGAGGGATCATCATTCCCGATACGGCGAAAGAGAAACCCATCGAAGGCGAGGTCGTTGCTGCGGGTAAAGGGAAAGTTACGGAAGACGGCAAGATTCTTCCTCTGGATGTGAAGGTCGGCGATCGCGTGCTGTTCAGCAAATATGGCGGTACGGAAGTCAAGGTTGAAGGTGAGGAGTATCTCATCATGAGGGAAGACGATATTCTGGGAATCGTGGAGAAATAAATTCGGAAGAATAGGAAAATAAGGAGGAATAAATACCTATGGGTGCAAAGTTACTGCAGTACGATGAAGAAGCAAGAAAATCCATCCTGAACGGTGTCAACACCTTGGCTGATGCCGTCAAGGTAACGCTTGGTCCTAAGGGACGCAATGTCATTATCGATAAAACCTTCGGGGCTCCGACCGTCACCAAGGACGGTGTGACCGTTGCGAAAGAAATTGAACTGGAAGACAAATTTGAGAACATGGGCGCCCAGATGGTTCGGGAAGTCGCCAGCAAAACCAGCGATGTGGCGGGTGACGGAACGACGACCGCCACGATCCTTGCCCAGGCCATCTATCGCGAAGGGGCAAAAACCGTTGCCGCCGGGAGCAATCCCATGGATGTGAAACGCGGGATCGAAAAAGCTGTTGCCGCCGTTGTCGCTGAATTGAAGGCCATCAGCAAACCCACCAAGGACCAGAAAGAAATTGCCCAGGTCGGGACGATTTCCGCCAACAACGATGAAACCATCGGCAACATCATTGCAGAAGCCATGGGCAAGGTCGGCAAGGAAGGCGTCATCACCGTTGAAGAGGCCAAAGGGCTGGAGACGGAACTGGAGATCGTCGAAGGAATGCAGTTCGATCGCGGTTATCTCTCTCCCTATTTCGTAACCAATCCGGAAAAGATGGAAGTCAGTCTGGAAGACTGCCTCATTCTCATTTATGACAAGAAGATCAGCGGCATGAAAGACCTGCTGCCGATCCTCGAACAGATTGCGAAGATGAGCAGACCGCTGCTGATCATCTCCGAAGATATCGAAGGTGAAGCGCTGGCGACCCTCGTCGTCAACAAGATCCGCGGAACCCTCCATGTGGCAGCCGTCAAGGCCCCGGGATTCGGCGATCGCCGCAAGGCCATGCTGGAAGACATTGCCATTCTTACGGGTGGCACGGTCATTTCTGAAGACATGGGCTACAAGCTGGAGAACACCCGCCTGGAAGATCTGGGACGCGCCAAGAGAATCCAGATCGACAAAGACAATACCACCATTATCGACGGCGCAGGCGAGAGAGCGGCGCTGGAAGGCAGGGTGAAACAGATCCGCGCCCAGATCGATGAAACCACCTCCGATTATGACCGGGAAAAACTCCAGGAAAGACTGGCGAAACTGGTCGGCGGCGTGGCGGTTATCAAGGTCGGTGCAGCAACGGAAACGGAAATGAAGGAGAAGAAAGCCCGGGTCGAAGACGCCCTGAACGCAACAAGGGCGGCCGTGGAAGAGGGCATTGTTCCCGGCGGCGGCGTGGCCTATATCCGCACTCTGCCGATCCTGGCAGAACTGAAGCTGGAAGGGGACGAGCAGGTCGGTGTGAACATCGTCCGCAAGGCCCTGGAAGAACCTCTGAAGATGATTGCCGCCAATGCCGGCATGGAAGGCACCATTGTCGTGGAGAAGGTCAAGGAGCAGACCGGCGCCTTCGGTTTCAATGCCCGCACGGATGTCTATGAAGACATGATCGAAGCCGGCGTCATCGATCCCACCAAGGTGACCCGTTTCGCTCTCCAGAATGCCTCCAGCGTGGCCTCCCTCATGCTGACCACCCAGTGTATGATTGCCGAGAAACCGGAAGAGAAGGGTGCCGCAATGCCCGGAATGCCTCCCGGAGGCGGTTACCCCGGCATGGGCATGTAAGAAGAGTCTAGAAGTCCTCAAATAACACTTGGGCATTAGCCCTACAAGACGAAAAAGCCTCCGAGACCAACGGTCCGGGGGCTTTTCCTTCTTACAGCTTTTTCGGCAGATCTTACGGGAAAAATTCAATCTTGACGGAAGAAGAGCCATAGGTTTAAAGAAAAAAAGCCATAATTAAAAATAGGCTTGACCTTGAAAAATGCCTGTTGATTGGAACAGGCAGAAAACAGGAACGGACATGAGTGGATTAAAGGACTTAGAAAAGCTTTCCCTGCAGGAATGGCTGTTCCGGTTGGAGCGGAACCAGCGGTTTCAGGAGAATGTGGCGGCCTTTCGTCACTGGCCGGCTGAGCCGGGAAGGTACGCACCCTTCCCGACCTGGATGCATCCAGAATTGCGGACAGTTCTAGAAAAGCGCGGAATTCATCAGCTATACAGCCATCAGGGCGAGGCGGTTGAAGCCATCCGCACCGGGCAGGATGTCGTACTCGTCACGCCGACGGCCAGCGGGAAAACCCTCTGCTACAACCTTCCTGTGCTGCAGTCGATTTTGGATAGCCCGGAAACGCGGGCCCTCTATCTCTTTCCCACCAAAGCCCTGGCCCAGGATCAGAGGCATGAAATCTCCGGCCTCATTCAGGAACTGAAGGCGGACATCAAGACCTTCACCTATGACGGTGACACCCCCGACGACGCCCGTCAGGCCATCCGCAGGCAGGGTCATGTGGTGGTGACCAATCCGGACATGCTGCATGCCGGGATACTGCCCCACCACACCAAGTGGCAGAAGCTCTTCATGAACCTCCGCTATGTCGTCATCGACGAACTCCATGTCTATCGGGGGATCTTCGGCTCCCACCTGGCCAATGTCATCCGGCGTCTCGTCCGGATCTGCCGCTTTTACGGCCAGGACCCCGTCTTTATCTGCTGCTCGGCCACCGTTGCCAACCCTCGGGAGCATGCGGAAGCCATCCTTGAGCGGTCGGTCCGGCTTATCGCTTCCAGCGGAGCTCCCACGGCGGCCAAAACCTTCATCCTGTATAATCCGCCCATCGTGAACCGGGAACTGGGAATCCGGCAGTCGGCCCTCACCTCGGCCCGTCACCTGGCCTCCGATCTGATCCGGCAGGGAATCCAGACGATCGTCTTTACGACGAGCCGCCTTAACGTGGAGATCCTGACCCGCTATCTGAAGGATCAGGTCAAAAAAGGCCACACCGTTCCTGGAAGTGATGACGCCGTGACCGGCTACCGGGGCGGATACCTCCCAAATCTCCGTCGCCGGATCGAGGCGGGACTGCGCAACCGCTCCATTCTGGGCGTCGTCAGCACCAATGCCCTCGAACTGGGCATCGATATCGGCGATCTGGAAGCCTGTTTCATGGTGGGTTATCCCGGCTCCATCGCCAGCACCTGGCAGCAGGCCGGAAGGGCCGGACGGCGCCAGGGAGAGAGTCTGGCGGTCCTGATCGCCCGCAGCGCCCCCATGGATCAGTTTCTCGCCGAGAATCCGGAATACTTCTTTGCCCGCTCTCCGGAATTCTGTCGCATTTCTCCCGACAATCTGCTCATTCTCCTCCATCACATCAAAAGTGCAGCCTTTGAACTGCCCTTTGAACAGGGGGAGCGCTTCGGCAAGGAGGATCTGATGGAACTTCTGGCCTACCTGGAGGAGAAAGGCGTCCTCCATCGGGAAGGACAACGCTGGCACTGGGCGGCGGAGAGCTATCCCGCCGATGAAGTCAGTCTGCGCTCCATCAATCCCGAAAATGTCGTGGTCGTTGATGCGACGGAAACGGGAAAGCCGGTCGTCATTGCGGAAGTGGACTGGGACAGTGCCTTTACCGCTGTTCATGACGAGGCCATCTATATGATGGAATCCCAGCAGTATCATGTGGACAAACTGGATCTGGAGCGGAAGAAGGCCTATGTCCGCAGGGTGGAAGTGGATTACTACACGGATGCCATGACCTATACCCATGTGCGGGTCATCGACGTATTTCAAAGGAAACCCGGCCACTCGGTTTCGGTGGAGCATGGGGAGGTTCAAGTGGTGCGCAAGGTGGTGGGTTACAAGAAAATCAAGTTCTATACGGCGGAGAATCTGGGATATGGGGATGTCAACCTTCCGGAAAAAGATATGCACACCACGAGTTACTGGTTCACGATCCCCCGGGGGCTGCTGAGGGACCTGCCATTTACCCAGGCCGAGATTCTTGACGGCCTCTCCGGTCTGGCATACAGTCTTCACCATCTGGCGGCGATGATCCTGATGGCCGATATCCGGGATATCGACACCTGTATCGGAGACAAGAGCGGGGAATTTTTTCTCTCTTCGGGCAGGAACGGGCGGGCTCTTGTCTCCGCTTCGTTGCAGGGAAAGGAAAATCCGGAGTTAAAGGCGCCCCTTCGTCTGGACGACTTCGATCCCACCCTTTTCCTCTTCGATGCCTATCCAGGCGGTATCGGCTTTTCGGAACTTCTCTTCGAAGAACATGATCGGCTGTTGAACTCAGCCCGTCAGCTCATTCGCGGCTGTCCCTGCAATCAGGGATGTCCGAGCTGCGTGGGGCCGACTCTCGAAGTCGGTGCGGGGGGGAAGGAAGCGGCCTTGGCCATCCTGAAACTCATCGCCGACGAGATTCCCCTTCATTGAACCGGGGGGAAAAGGGGAATTTTTGCAGGGCCCAAGGGAAGAGAAAAGGCAAGGGAAAAACAGGCATGAGTCTTAAAGATCGTCTGCGGCGATTGACCGGCGAAGAGGAGTCGCCGTTGAAATCAGATCCATCGGACCACAGGGAACAGCTCAGTGAGCTGAGACGGCGGCTTGATGCCATTCTTACCCGACGTCCTGGGCCATCTTCCTCTAACCACAATTTCAGCCGTCCGCAAAAAAACATGCCTTCATTGCAGGATCTGCTGAGCGGCTGCGAAGAAAGCAACAGCTTAGGCTCGTTTTTCCGGATTGACGCCCTGCGGGAAGGGACGGATAGCCACGGAAATCGGCAGTTCAACGAATTGGCTACACTGGACATGGAATCCGTGGCCCTCCTGGCCAACGATTCCCGGCTGAACGAATTTGACGGGAAAGCGGCCCTTTTCCTCGATACGGAAACAACCGGCCTCTCCGGCGGTACGGGGACGCTGGCCTTTCTGATTGGGGCGGGATGGTTTGACGAAGAAGGGCGTTTTATCGTTCGCCAGCTCTTTGCCCGCAATTTCGCGGAAGAGCGGGCTGTCCTCGCCGCCCTTTCCGACATTGCCGCCTCGAAGCGCTACCTGGTTTCCTTTAACGGCAAGGCCTTTGATGTGAACCTCCTGACCTCACGTTATATCCTGAACCGTCTGGATAATCCGCTGACGGATTTGCCCCATCTTGATCTCCTTCATCCTGCCCGGAGACTCTTCGGCCATCGGGTCATCAACAGCCGCCTGGTCACCCTGGAAGAAAACCTGCTGGGCTTCTACCGTGAAGACGATCTGCCGGGAAGTGAAGTTCCCCTGCGCTATTTCAACTGGCTCCGTTCGCGCAATCCTCACCCGATGCTGGACGTATTCCGGCACAATTGCCTCGATATTACGGCACTGGCAGCCCTGACCGTTCATCTTGCGGAGATATTCAACGCCGACAGCGGCTCCCCCCACTATGTTTCCACGGACTTCTGCGCGGCGGCCCGGCTCTATCAGGATCGGGGAAGGCAGGCAGAGGCCTGTTCCCTTTTGGAGAACCTGACCCGCTGTGCCCCGCAAAGCGAAACCAAGGAGGCGCGTCAGTCTCTTTCTCTGATTTACAAAAGAGCCAACCAATGGGACAAGGCGGTGAATCTCTGGGAAGACCTGCTCAAGGAAAATCCGGAAAATCTCTTTGCGGCGGAGGAACTGGCCAAGTGGCATGAACATCGGAGAAAGGATTTTGAAAGCGCTTTTTGCCTGGTGGATGACATCTTGAAGACAGTACCGAAATTTTCTGAACAGGAGAAAGAGGCCTGGCTGCACCGGCATTCCCGTCTTCAGAGCCGCTGCAACAAGGAACATCCCCGCAGGGGTCATGGTTGAAATAAACGAAAGGCAGGATGAAGTTGTCCTGCCTTTCGTTTAACGCTTGTTTTCAATTGAATTTATTTGCCGAATTTCCGTCTCAAGCCCAAAAGCCCGACCAGTCCCGAGCCCAGGAGCAGAAAGGCAGGCGGAATCGGAACCGGGTTGCTGTCGGCAAGCCAGTAGGCAACGTTTGTGGTGAAGGCGCCGTTGTTTGCATTAGACCAATAGCCATCCGACTCAAGGTTGACGTCAAGGATCGTCAGAATGTTCTGATTGCTCCCCCATAAAGTTGCAAAGTTGTAGTTGTACAGTGAAGTCCCACCGATAGCCACGCCTGCTGCCGGCAGATAGACATTATCCGCTCCGGCGGTGAGAGCGTTGTCCACCACCTTGGTAGCCGTGTCATAGAGCCAGTATCCCATATAATTGTAGCTTCCGCCCCCGATGGCGGTAATCTGCTGGTTCCATCCCAGCCAGTTATCGTTTTCACCGATCATGAGCACCTTTCTTCCCGTGGCTGCGAAGGCGGTAATGTTGTTTATCTCCGCAACGCTCAGGGTGCTGCTGGTCTCGCGGGCCTGCAGGAAGATGGCGTCATAAGACATCATATCCGACAGATTGCTGAAATCGCCGGTAAAAGAAATGCTGTTTCCCGTGGCGGCGGTGAGGGAGGTGGTGAAGTAGCTCCAACCAGAGTCACCGATACCGTAATTGGAGTGATGCGGGGAGGAAACAAGTACTGTTTTCGCCCATGCTGTCGAAGACAGGCTCAACAGCAGGAACAAAGTGAGAAAAAAAAATAAAATCCTCTGTTTTTTGGCCATAAGACATACCTCCTTTTTTGACGTATTTTAAGTCCACTTCATTGGTTAGCGGCACTTCCGCTACTTCTACACCTATACCATACAAGGATGATGCAGTTTCACGCAATCGAGATTATCCTGTATTTATTGCTTCTAAATTCCTTACGATAAGGTGCAGACAGACTCAGGTGGATAGGGATAAGGATGATCTGTATTTACCAAAAGAGAAAGATGGTTATGCCCGGCAAGGCTACTTCTTCTTCCAGGCCCCGTTATCATCCTGTATCCACCAGCCGGGCTGGGACTTTTCCCTCCAAGTGTTGGCGAAGATCGTCTTGATCTGCGGCACGGATTCAGCCCCCATTTTATTGGCCGATGCAATCTCGCTGTAAAGGGCTGTGCGGTCCCTATTTTCCTGGTCGACCAGCTTATTGACCTGGCTTCTCTCCATAAGGTTCAACCCTGCTGTATCCCTTGCCTCAACAAGGCCTTTATTGTTTTCACCAATGGCGCCTCTGTCGTAGAAAGGTTTCAACTGCGGAAATCGGCTCTTCATCGATTCCCGAATTCCCCGGATGGCAGGTGTTGAAATGTCGATGTTCATGGCAGCCATGGCCTGCTTTGGACCAAGGCGAAATAATCCTTGAATGTCCAGCCGGCTTGTAGGACCAGGGGCCGGGGCAGGCGCCTGCTCTTTCTTTGTATCTTCGCCCTTTGAACGGATGTCATCAACGATCTTGTCCGCTGCCTTCCGGACTTCCGCGGCCGGGAAGTAAATGTTGACCGTCACACAGGACACAAAGAAAAAGACCGCGAGAAAACCTGCCCCCTTGATGATCCTTTGCATGGTTCCTCCTGAGTTAAAAAGATTTCCTCTGTTCTTATAGCACAATTTTAACCCGATGGCACATCTTTGCTTTTCTGCCGTGGTTGGAACAAGCGTCCCATCCGTTCCGCCATGTCCTTGAAAAGGATGGAATTGTCCGGATTCTGGTTGACAATATCAATGCCTCTGAGCGGGGCCCTCCGGATGAGATACTCTTTGCCCCCCTCGTGAATCAGGCCCCGCAGAGAAAAGAGGTCATCCGCCAGCGTACACCGGATGCCGATCTCGCTGTAGGGATACTCATGGAAAAAGCGGTTCAGGCCACTGTTGAGAATATCGGAAATGGCTTCCGAGCCCGTGCTGATAATCGAGAGGTTTTTGATCGCATCAACGCTGATTGATTGCGGAACCTTTCTGCTCCTGTCCGACGTGATCACGAGATCAAAGCGCGACGGCTGGCCGTATTCCATGCGAAAGTTCTTCAGCGATCCCTGAATAAGTCCCGTCATCCGCCCCAGCTTGATGTTCGCAGTAATCTCCTCAAGGTCGATATCGTCGAAGGTCACATCGGCACCAAAGAAACGGGAGGAAGAGAAGGGCCTGCCGGCAGAAAGATTCTCGAAAATGACATTCCCGCCGAATATCCGGGCGATTAATGCTCCACCGGCGCTCCATTTTCCCTCTTTAAAAACGACAGGAGATAAATCTCCATCGATATGACCGGCTAGTGGAAAGGGGGAGGACTGACCGATCAGCTTCTCAAGATTGAGGTGTTTTACGGTCAGGCCTGTTTCGACACGCATTTGCGGGCAGAGGAGTTCATCAATCCGAAAGGGGGCAAAGCGGACCTCGCCGCCGAAGAGAGAAAAGCCGATTGGATTCGACAGAATCAACCTGTTGCCTGAGAGAATAATCGGTGTTTCCAAGTTACCGATTTTAAGGTCGGCCTTTTCGAATCCTTCGAAGGACACGGATCCCGGCTTGGCGATCCTTACCGTCTCCGGCAAGGGCTCACCTGTCAGGACAAGGTCGTAGGGCAAAAAGATGTTCAAGCCGCTCAGCAAGAATCTGTTTGAGGTAGAACGCACCGAGCCGCTTCGGAGGGCGAGACGGCCCTCGATCATCTTGCGTTGCGGCGATATCGATAAGATCAACTTCAGATCGAATTCTCCATTCAAGGTTAGGTCCTGGAGATTCGGATAATTCTGGCTGATGAAATTCTGAAAAAGGACGACAAAAAGCTGCGGACAGGAAACCCTTTTTGCATCAAGGGATAAAATAGAGCTATTTTCCGAAAGATCGGTAGAAAAGACATAATGGCCGGTTTGAAAAAGATCAAAGGTGCCGGAAGAGGAAAGGGAAAAAGGGATTTGTTCGAAAATGCCTTGCGAAACAACCTCTACCTTTCGCCCTTTAAAATCCGAATAGTACTGGCCCCAGAGCAGCTCCCCGTCGTGACCCTTCACGGAAATCCTGAAGCTGCCTTTGCGTCCCTGTTCCGGGGAACTCAACTTCAACTCGATTCGTCCTGTAATCCGCTCCCCCGCCTTTGAATTGTCGGGCGAGGCGAAGCCGCCTTCGCTCAGATCAACAAAGGCTGTCGCCTTCCAAACCGTCCTGTCGTCGATTTGCTGACCCTTGCTGTCCACTTCAATTCCGCCTTTGCCTTTGAAGGTCCAGCTTCTGAAAGTTTCGGGAAGATGTGGACTTGCCACTTGGAAGACCTGTGCAAGATCTACAGAGAAGGCGCGCAGGGATACATTCCAGGACAGAGGCTTCACCGTACCCGATGCCCGGCCTTTCAGCGTCCCGATACTGCCCCCAGACCCCTCAAAGGATGTCAGGTCAAAGCACGATGTCTTCTGGTCGTAAGAGCCGCTGAATGATGCTTTGATGTCCTGGAGGGAAATTCGTTCCGATCCTTTATTCCCCTGGGAAAAACTCCGGATCGCTGCCATCGCGCCGTCAAGAGAGAGGACATTCCCCGTCAGCCTGAGTTTCGTTGTCAGCATCAGGTCCTCAAGATCTGTCGTTTCCGAAGAGCCACGCTCCAGGGAGAGTCGTAGAATACCGGATCCGGAAGGCCGGGGGGGAAAACGGGAAAAGTCCAATGTCGCCTCAAGCATTCCCCGGCCGGTCATGCCTTTGGAACGAATATCGAAGCGGCTCCTACTCTGTAACGTCCCGCCACCGTCGGGCTTAAAGTCTCGAATGGTCATATCCATTCCGGGAAGAACAGAGACGAAGGAATCCGACTTCAACTCCAGCTGACCGTTCTTCACATCGAGAAGACGCACCGCGGGCAATTTTCGAAGGACCTCGAAGGGGTCCGTATCCTCTTTCTTTTTTTTGAGATAAAAGGAAAATTTCGGACCGGTAAGAACGATCTTCTCCACTTCGAGCTTCAGTCCGACCCGGGTATGAACTTCGGCCTGGGCAAGGGAGAGATCGAAACCCCTGTCCTTGATTGGATGAACGCGCAATCCCTTTACGCGTGCCTCAAGATGACGATTGAGAGAAATATCCTCAACGTGCAGGGCGATTCCCGTTACCGGCTGGAGAAAGGCCGCAAGGGCGTTGACGGCGGCAGGGGATTGAAGAAGGGCGAACACCCCGGCGAAAAAAGCGAGGGGTAGGGCAATGACAACAAGAATAAGAATGGCGGTCTTTTTCCCGCTCATCGGCGTCTTTCTTAAAGGGACCATGGACATAAGGGAAGGGAACAATTCAAAACTCAAGGCGTTTGCCGGTTGCCTGCAGTATCCGCTAACTCGACCTTAAAATCAACCCTGACGCTTTCCCTTTGAAAGGACCAGCCGTCGCTCTATTCTCCAAAAAAATAAAAAGATTGCATTAAGCGCTAAAAAGATAATTGATGTGCATCCTTGCGTTCTTATGATATGAAGACGTAAGTACATCCTGATCTATTGGAACACTCCATGACCAAGATCCTCATCATTTATCATTCAAAGACGGGACACACAGAGAAGATGGCTCAGGCAGTCTTTGAAGGGGCAAAAGCCATTGAGAGCGTCAATGTGGTTTTAAAGAAAGCCGCCGAGGCCACCCTGGAGGACCTGCTGGCTTGTGATGGTCTCGCAGTCGGCACACCCGAAAATTTCGGCTACATGTCCGGCATGATCAAGGATTTTTTTGACCGCACCTATGAAGGCGCGCAGGGCAAAGTCTTCCGCAAGCCCTTTGTGATCTTCATCAGCGCTGGAAACGATGGGACAGGTGCCCTGCGTTCCATTGAACGCATTTCCCTGGGATACAAATTCAAAACCGTTTTTACGCCGGTTATCGCCAAAGGGAAAATTACGGAAGAAATCCTCGAAAAATGCCGGGAACTGGGTGGGACGCTGGCAGGGGGATGCGCGCTGGGGATCTACTGAAAGCAGCCGTCTCAAGGAACAGAAGGGGACATAAATGCCGGAAAACAAAACTCCTACACAAAAGGAGACGATCTGCTATGAGGAATTCGGCAACCTCTACCTCAACATCACCAACCAGTGCAGTGCCCGCTGCGTATTCTGCATCCGTTACTTCGCCGATGGGGTTTACGGCTACAACCTGCGCCTTTCCAGGGAGCCTTCAGAGGAAGAGATCCTCGCGGAGCTTGAACGTCTTGACCTTGGCCGATACAGGGAAGTCGTTTTTACGGGTTTCGGCGAGCCGACCTGCCGCTTTGATTCCCTCTTGCACATAACGAAGTGGCTGAGCGAAAGAGGCGTCTTTGTCCGGCTGGATACCAATGGTCACGCCGCCCTTTTAAATCCAGGCAGGGATGTTGTCGAGGAACTGAAGGCAGCAGGGATGAAGGCCGTTTCCGTAAGTCTGAACGCCGAATCGGAAGAAAAGTACAACCAGCTGTGTCGACCCTCTCTGAAAGGTTCATACGCAGCGATGCTCAATTTCACAAGAGATGCGGTGGCGGCGGGCCTTCAAACCAGGATGACCGTGGTGGGTCAGCAGGATATCGATCTGGGGAAATGTAAAATAATAGCGGCCGGACTCGGGGCTTCCTTCCGGGTCAGGTAAGTTCGAAGCCTCAGGGATTCAACTTCCTTTTGATCACAACCAGTGCCATGTCATCCGCATAGGGTTCATCCTGCCGGAAGGTATCGACAGCTGTGAAAACGGCGTTTCGTATATCACCGGCGTCAGTGCCGGAAGAAACTTTCAGAACAGACTTCAACCGCTCTTCTCCAAAAAGTTCCTCCGCACGCCCTCGACATTCGGTAATGCCATCACTGTACAGCAGAAGAACTTCGCCATCTTCAAGTTTCGTCTCGTAGGCTTCATACCGGCTGTCGTCCAGGATTCCCAGGGGAATCCCGCTTACCTCTAAAGGAACAATCTCTCCGGTGGAGTGGCAGAGCAACGGCTGGTTGTGCCCCGCATTGGCATACCGGATCCGGTGATTGCGGGGATTGAGCGTCATCAGAAAACAGGTGATGAACCGTCCTTCACCCACCCGGCTTATGAGATCGGCATTGATCTTTTCCAGAAGCAGGGACGGTTCGGAGAACTGCTGCGCCAGGGATCGCACCATTGCCTGCAGATTTGACATCAGCATGGCTGCGCCGATTCCTTTACCGACAACATCGGCAATTGTAATCACATAGGTGCCTCCAACCGCGAACACATCGAAATAATCTCCGCCGATTTCGCGACAGGGATGGACGCGCACCGAAAGATCATATCCTGCGATCGTGGGCAGTTCCGCAGGGAAGAGATGCGCCTGAATGTCACTGGCAGCCACTAGCTCCGCATCTAGTCTCCGCTTTTCCCTGGCAATTTCGGAGAGTCGGACATTCGCGACCTTTTCTGCAATCATAGCAGAAAGGGTTGAAAAGAAGAGAAGGTCCACCTCGCCAAACTGGCGCTCGTGTCGAGTCGTATCGAGGAAAAACACGCCAATCGTCGTTTCCCCGGCGCACAGCGGGACGCATATTGCCGACCTGGTCTTCAGGCCATATAGACTTTCGCTCATATCCGAACCGGCAATACCGGTTACATTTCGGATGAGTTGTGCCTTGTTTTCAGTCATGGCCTTCCGGGCCATCGTCCTGCTTATGGCGAAGGGATCTGAGGAGGGGATGGTCGAGAAATAGGCGCAGGGGACCAGCTGACCGGCATCATTCAGGAGCATGATGGAAGCCCTTTCCGCACCGGTCTTCTCCACACAGAGGACCAGAATCGAGTTCAGGAGTTCCTCCAGGGATCGGTCTCCCCCAATCTGGCGGGCGATATCCGCCACGGTTTCCAGCAACTCCATAGGCGGTGTCGACCGCCCGGCAGGGGACGGCATGGAAAGGGTCTCCGAAGCGACATCCTCTTTTGCCGGGTTGACGTCCCGTTTTATCGAGGGCTCATAAATAATCCGGACAGTCCCGACTCCAATGATGTCACCGCTGGAGAGGTTCGTCGATGATATCCGCGTACCGTTGACGGAGGTTCCATTGCGGCTCCCCAGATCTGAAAGGACAGGGTTGCCATCGTCAAGGGTAAGTGTTGCATGCCTTCGAGAAACGGAAGGATCATCAATCGAGATCTCGTTATCGGGCAGCCGGCCGATTCGAATCGTCTGTTTCTCGCTGGAAACGAGCTGTTGTTTCCCTGTGGACCGTATCAAGAGAAATGACGACACGTCGGAACCCTCATCATGGTTGGTTTATTGATGTATGTGGAATACTTGTATGGAAAGGAACTTGTTTTTCGCGAAAATTATAAGAACAAGAGCCATTTATGTCAATGCAAGAATGGACCCGGAATTAATATGGGTGGTCTGCAAAAAAGAAAATAAAAGGGCCGGAGGGATGGCGGGAATTTCTTCTTATAAATCCTCTTTTCGCCTTTTAAGCATCTCCACTAACAGGAAAATGGCTCCGATGGAGATGGCTGAATCGGCGATGTTGAAGGCTGGCCAGTGATAGGTTCCGATGTAGAGATCCAGAAAGTCGACGACTTCACCAAAGCGGAAACGATCCACGAGATTTCCCAAGGCGCCGGAAAGGACGAGAGCCAGGGGTATCAGAAGCCACAAATCGCCCACCTTGTTCTCGATGAGGTAGTAGAGAATCAGGCTGACGGCGATGAGGGTCACCAGAGAGAAGAACGTCCCCCGAAACAGGGGGGACGCCTCGGAGAGAAACCCGAAGGCGGCTCCGGGATTCCGGATATAAGTAAGATTGAAGAAGCCGGAAATCACCGGAATCGATTCGTGAAGCTGGAAATGAGAAACGACATAAAGCTTTGTGACCTGATCCAGAAGAAGGACCAGTCCGGCCGTGCAAAGAAAAATAAGGATGTTTTTCTTCGTCATGATCAGGCCTTCAGGTTCGTGAGGCAACGGTCGCAGACCTCCGGATGTTCCGGATCCATACCCACGGATTCACTGTACATCCAGCAACGGTTGCATTTGACGCCTTTGGCGCGGGTCACGCCGATCATCAGCCCTTCGAAATCCGTTCCCGGACAGGGAGTCGGCTCCGCAATCTCCGCTTTGGGGACGATTCGCATCTGGGATACGATCAGAAGACTCCGCAATTCCTCCAAATGCTCTTCCAGGAAGGCCTTCAGATTATCCGGAGGGGCAAGTTCGATACAGGCATCAAGGGAATGGCCGATGACCTTATTTTTCCTCGCGATCTCGATCACCTTGGAAATTTCGCTCTTCAAGCTGATCATTCTGGCCCAAGTATCGGCTAGGTTGGAGTCCATGGAGGCCGCATCAACTTCGGGGAACTGGGCCAGATGAACGCTTTCGGCTTTGCCTTCATAGGCGGGGAGCGCTGCCCAGATCTCTTCCGCGGTAAAGGTGAGAATCGGGGCCAGAAGCCGGGTCAGGGCGCTTGCAATTGAAAACATCGCGGTCTGTGCCGACCGTCGCTGCCGGGAATTCGTCTTGGACGTATAAAGGCGGTCCTTGAGCACATCGAGATAAAGGGAACTTAAATCGACGGTGCAGAAATTATAAAGGGAGGAGAAAACCCCGTGGTACTGGAAGTTCTCGTAAGCCGTTCTTACTTTCTGGATCAGTTCCTGGAGCCGGTGCAGTGCCCAGCGATCCATCGGTTCCATCTCCGAATAGGGGCGGGAATTTGAGGCGACATCAAAATCGTAGAGGTTACCCAGGATAAAACGGCTGGTGTTGCGGATCCGGCGATAGGCCTCAACCAGACGTTTGAGAATTTCGTCGGAAATCCGGATATCGTCCGTATAATCCGCTGACGCCACCCAGAGGCGGAGGATTTCTGCGCCATAGGCATCAATGACCTGCTGGGATTCGATGACGTTGCCCACGGATTTGGACATCTTTTTGCCTTCTCCGTCTACGACGAAGCCGTGCGTCAGGACATTGCGATAAGGGGCGCGGCTGCGTGTTCCCACAGACTCCAGCAGCGAGGAATGAAACCAGCCCCGGTGCTGGTCGCTGCCTTCCAGGTACATGTCCGAAGGTGAGCGGAGGTTGGGCCATTGCTCCAGGACTGCGGCATGGCTGACCCCGGAATCAAACCAGACATCGAGAATATTTGTTTCCTTCCGGAATTCCTTGCCTTGACAGTCCGGACAGACAACCCCGGGAGGCAGAAGATCCGCAGCCTCCCGTTCAAACCAGACATCGGCGCCGAATTTCCGGACGAGACCCACCAGATGATCCATGATCTCCGAAGTCATCAGATGGGCGCCACAGGATTCGCAGTAAAACATGGTGATCGGAACGCCCCACAGGCGCTGCCGAGAGATACACCAGTCCGGGCGGTTCTCAATCATTCCGTAAATCCGGTCCCGTCCCCAGGAAGGAATCCAACGCACGCTTTCCACCGCTTCCAGGGCCTTTTTCCGCAGATCATTCTTTTCCATGGAGATGAACCACTGCTCCGTGGAGCGGAAAATGATCGGATTCTTACACCGCCAGCAGTGGGGATAGGAATGCTCGATATCCACGAGCCCCAGCAGGGCGCCGACTTCCTTTAGCTTCCGGTTGACGCTGTCGTTGGCGTCAAAGACGAACTCGCCGGCAAAATCGGCCACATCAGGGGTAAAGCGCCCGTCGGCATCGACGGGTGCGTAGTTGTCCAAGCCATATTTCATTCCGATTTCGTAGTCCTCCTGCCCGTGGCCCGGGGCGATATGGACGCAGCCCGTTCCGGCATCCAGGGTGACAAAGGGAGCCAGGATGACGAGACTTTCCCGGTCGATCAGGGGGTGACGGGCTTTGAGACCCTCCAGGACCGCTCCGGGAAATTCATCCAGAATTTCATAGGATTTACCCCGGTAACCGAAGGCGTCGATGCAGTAATCCAGCATCTCCTTGGCAAAGATCAGGACATCCTCTTCAAACTTGACCGCCACGTATTCAAATTCTTCGTGGAGGGCAATGGCCAGATTCGCAGGGATCGTCCAGGGAGTTGTCGTCCAGATGACGATGCTGACCTTCTGTCCGGCCAGCTTGGGCCGCACCGCCGCGATATCGGAGATCATGGGGAACTTAACATAGATGGAGGGCGTGGTATGATCGGCATACTCCACTTCTGCCTCAGCCAGGGCCGTTTTACAGGAGGCGCACCAGTACACGGGCTTCTTGCCCTTGTAAACCGCTCCGTTCAGATAGAGCTTCCCGAATTCCTCGACCGTCGTCGCCTCATAGTCGTAGCTCATGGTCAGATAGGGGTGGTCCCATTCCCCGAAAACCCCCAGGCGAACGAACTGCTCCCGTTGAATCCCCACGTATTTGTCGGCATAGACCCGGCAGAGACGCCTCTTTTCCGTCTGGGACAACTCCGCCTTCTTCTCTCCAAGCTCCTTGTCCACCTGGTGTTCGATGGGCAGGCCATGGCAATCCCATCCCGGAACATAAACACAGTCAAAGCCGATCATGGTCTTGGATTTGATGACGATATCCTTGATAATCTTGTTGAGGGCCGTCCCCAGGTGGATGTTGCCGTTCGCGTAGGGAGGTCCATCGTGAAGGATATAGGATTCATGACCCTGAGAGGCCTCGCGGATACGGTCATAGATGCGGATTTCGTCCCATTTCTTCAGTTGTTCAGGTTCCTTCTTGGCCAGATTCGCCTTCATGGGGAAATCGGTCTTGGGTAGATTCAGGCTGTCTTTATAATCCATGGGTTGCTCCTCGAATATTGGTCAAAGAGATATTTAAAAAAATCCTCCGGCTGAGTTTGATGGCTCAGGAGAAAGGAAGCAGAAACTGTTTAGCGGCAAGACCGGGGAACAACAGAAGGCCAGTATTTAAGCGTGGATGGCTTTCGCTTCCCTTTTTAATTGCAGCAATGTGGCCTATCACAGAAGACCCTGATTTTCAAGTCAAAGTAAATCGGTCCGGCCTTTAAAGATGGTGAGAGCGTTGACGGATTTGCTCTCGGCGTTGCAGGGAAAAAACAGCCCCGGATGAGATCAGACTTTCAAACAACCCTTTTTGAGACGATGGTATCCCTCTGCCAGTCTACATCATTCCTCTCCGGGTAATCGATATTGTAATGCAACCCCCTGCTTTCCTTCCTGAGCTTGGCGCATTGGACGATCAGTTTGGCGGCGGTCGTGATATTGCGAAGTTCAATGAGGTCTTTTGTAATAAAGAATTGCTGATAATATTCGTCGATTTCCCGGCTGATCATATCGATACGCCTTTCAGCCCGTTCCAACCGTTTGTTGGAACGGACGATGCCCACGTAATTCCACATGCACCGTCGGATTTCGTCCCAGTTATGCGAGACAACGACCGATTCGTCGCTTTCATTGGCCTTCTGCTGACCCCAGGGAGGGATGGCAACGGAAATTCCCCTGTGCTGAGGAAACCGTTCGGAAATCCTGACAAAGGCGCGGTGGGCATAGACGACGGCTTCGAGGAGGGAATTGCTGGCCAGCCGATTGGCTCCGTGAAGACCCGTGCAGGAAACCTCCCCCAGGGCAAAAAGCCCGTCGATGTTCGTTTCACCATAAAAATTGACCACAACACCTCCACAGAGATAGTGGGCTGCGGGAACAACGGGAATGGCTTCCCGGGTCATATCAATGCCGAATTCAAGGCATTTGTGGTAAATATTGGGAAAGCGGTCGAGAATAAACGCCTGATCTCGATGAGAAATGTCAAGGAGGACATAATCTTCGCCTGATTTCTTCAGCTCGTAGTCAATGGCTTTGGCCACCACATCCCGGGGCGCCAGGCTTTTCATGGGATGGTATCTGTCCATGAACGGTTCGCCGTTTTTCAGCTTCAGGATGCCGCCTTCCCCTCGGACCGCTTCACTGATCAGAAAAAATTTGGCTTCAGGATGATAGAGACAGGTGGGGTGAAACTGGATGAACTCCATGTTTGAGATCAGGGCGCCCGCCCGGTAAGCCATGGCGACGCCGTCTGCCGTTGCAATGTCCGGGTTTGTTGTAATGAGATAAACCTTGCCCGCGCCCCCTGTTGCCAGAATGACAAAGTCGGCAAGAAAGGTATGAACCTCATTGGAAAGGATATCGAGTACGTAAGCGCCGAGGCAGCGGTCCGGTGGTCCCTTTTCCTTGTCTGTCAGGGAAGACATCATGATCAGATCGACAGCCAGATGATTCTCATAGACGGAAATTTTGGGGTTGGAGCCGGTCTTATCGTTCAGGGCGCGTTCAATTTCACTACCAGTCAGATCCTTGGCGTGAAGCACACGCCGCATCGAATGGCCACCCTCACGGCCCAGGTCGTAAACCGTAGAAGAGCCTGACTGCGCCTTCGTGAATTCGACACCCCAGTCAACGAGTTCTTTGATCCTTTCAGGGGCTTCCGTAACAACGAATTTGACGACCTCGTCCTTACAGAGCCCGGCCCCGCAAAGCATCGTATCGCGGATATGATATTCGAACCGATCCGCCGAATCCGAAACAGCGGCAATGCCGCCTTGGGCGTAATTGGTGTTGGCTTCAGATTTTTCTTTTTTGGTGACAATAGCCACCGTACCCAACTCGGCGGCCTTGATGGCGAAACTGAGGCCGGCGATGCCGCTGCCCAGAACCAAAAAATCCGTTTTAATTTCCATAGGGAAGATTTTCTTTCAGAGAATAGGTATGGAGAAAAGTTTTATTTACAAACACTTATTTTTTCTATATAACCATCACAAGTTTTTGTACAAGGAAATATTTCGAAAATGATCGTTTTAGGTATTGAATCATCCTGCGATGAAACAGCGGCCGCAGTCGTTCGTGATGGCAGGATACTGCTTTCCAATGTCATTGCCTCTCAGATAAAAGACCATTCAAAGTACGGCGGCGTGGTACCAGAAATCGCGTCGCGAAAGCACATGGAAGCCATTGTTCCGGTTATTCTGCAGGCCCTTGATGATGCCGGAATGGAATTGTCGGATATCGAGGGGATCGCCGTAACAAGAGGTCCGGGACTCGTCGGATCTCTCCTTGTTGGTCTTTCCGTTGCCAAAGCCCTGGCCTTTTCCCGGAAACTTCCCTGGGTGGGAGTAAATCACCTGGAAGCCCATATCGCCTCGGTCTTCCTTAATGAAAAAGCGCCGGTCTTCCCCTTTGTGGCCCTTGTGGTATCCGGGGGGCACACAAACATTTATTATGTGGAAAATTTCGGAGTCTTCACCCTTCTGGGGCAAACGAGGGACGACGCTGCCGGTGAGGCTTTCGACAAGGCGGCTAAGCTCCTGGACATCGGATACCCGGGAGGCATGATTATTGATAACCTGGCAAAGGAGGGAAACCGGAATTTACTGCCTTTTCCCAGGGCCATGCGGGATAGCCTCGATTTCAGCTTCAGCGGAGTCAAAACGTCTCTTCTGGTGCATGTAAAAAAACATGGGAAGCCCTCATCACGCCAGGATCTAGCTCATCTGGCTGCAGGATATCAGGAAGCCATTGTCGATGTTTTGGTCGAGAAGACGCTGAAGGCCGCAGAATTGAAATCCGTCACGCGGGTTGTCGTTTGTGGTGGGGTGGCCTCCAACAGCCGCTTGAGGGAACATTTTGCAGAGAGAAGCGCGGAAGACGGAATCGATCTTTTTATTCCCCCGCCCGTACTTTGTACCGATAATGCCGCCATGGTTGCCGTTGTGGGTGAAAATCTATTGAGAAGGGGAAAAATCGATGAGTTCAGTCTCAATGCCGTATCGAGATGGCCGCTCGACGTACCCCTTCCGGTCGAGTAAAGCATGACTCTACGACAAAGGATGCAAAATTTTTATCAGCAGTTTCTCAGTCTCAAAGGGGATCCGACCTCCATTGCCTGTGGCATGGCCATGGGGGTATTTGTCGGCATTACGCCGACAATTCCTTTTCACACTCTCATGGTTGTAGTTTTCGGTTTTTTATTCAAAATAAATCTGACCTCCGCTTATCTCGGATCCTGGCTGGTGTGCAATCCATTCACCATCCCGCTGCTTTATCTCGGCGAGTATCAGATCGGTCGATATATACTCGGGCGAGGCGAATCGGAGCTCGTCATAAGAGAATGTTCCTTTTCCGCTCTCCTCCAGCTGGGTTGGGATGTGTGCGCACCTCTGCTCATAGGAGGGCTTGTCCTGGCCGTCCTGATTACCGTGCCGGCTTATTTCCTCTCTTACCGCTTCATCTCTGCAGTTCGGAAGAACGAATCCCATGAGATCTGTTCGGCAGATTCTCCGTGATTTCGATATTCGGCCGGAGAAGCGACTGGGGCAGTCGTTCCTTGTCGATCTCTCCGTCATGAAAAAAATCGTAGACATCGCCGATATCAGGAGAGAAGAAACCGTTGTGGAGATCGGCTCCGGGTTGGGGATCATGACCGCCATGATCGCCGATAGGGCAGGGCAAGTGACTGCCGTGGAAGTCGATGGGAAACTGATTCCCATCCTCAGGGAGCAGCTTGAAGGCTACGGCAATATTGAATTAATCCAGAAAAATATCCTCGAATACGACTTCCTGACAAAAAAGGGAGAAAGCCCGGATCAGAAAGTCAAAATTGTGGGCAATATCCCTTACAGCATTTCTTCGCCAATCCTCTTTCACATTCTTGAAAATAGAAAAAAAATCTCGGCAGCCGTGCTGATGATGCAAAAGGAAGTGGCTGACCGACTCTGCGCCGTTCCCGGAACGAAGGCATATGGGATTCCGTCTGTCCTTTTTGGACTTCATACCCGGATTTCACGGGAACTCACCGTGGCACCGGAATGTTTTTACCCGAAACCTAAGGTAACCTCTTCCGTCGTAAAAATCTCAATTTTTGAAGAATCGCCTTTCCCTGTCCTGGATCAAGCCTTGTTTACCCTCCTGGTTAAAACAGCTTTTGCAAAACGCCGTAAAACCCTGTTCAACAATCTCAAAAGCAGGAATTGGCAGGGTCATGATTACAAGAATCTCCAGCATCTTCTGGAAAAGTTTGGGATAGGTGAAATGAAAAGGGCTGAAGAACTGTCAATTCAGCAATTTGCAGAGCTGAGCAATGCCCTTGCGGAGATATGAAATAAAGAAATAAATATTCTTGACAAGGCGAAAGTCTGTCTGTATAGGAATCAATGCCGCTTGGATCCGGTACAGGACTGAGACGGAAGGCGCAGCCAGTGGAATATATAGGGATAATAGCCTCCCCGTCTAGTACGGTGAGGTTTTTTTTATGGGGAATAATCAGCCGATGAAGATCATTGCTACGGTTCAGGAGATGCAGCGTTATTCGGAGGCCCTGAGGAATTCAGGAAATAAGATCGCCTTCGTCCCGACAATGGGATATTTTCACGACGGGCATCTCAATCTCATGCGCGAAGCAAGAAGACAGGGCGATTGCGTTGTCATCAGCATCTACGTCAACCCCACCCAGTTCGGGCCATCGGAAGATCTTGAGAAATACCCCCGAAACTTCGAGAGAGACAGCAAATTGGCAGAAGAGGTCGGTGTTGACGTCATTTTCTTCCCCTCAAATGCCGAGATGTATCCAGATCACTACCAGACCTATGTAACCGTGGAGGAAGTGACGAAAAATCTCTGCGGCTTGTCACGACCCGGTCATTTTCGAGGCGTAGCCACGGTCTGTGTAAAACTGTTCAATATGGTTAAGCCGCATATGGCGATCTTCGGGAAAAAAGATTTCCAGCAGCTGGCCACGATCAAGCGCATGGTGACTGATTTGAACATGGACCTTCAGATCTTAGGCCTGCCTACGACGAGAGAAACGGATGGACTGGCGATGAGTTCGCGCAATGTTTATCTGAGTCCGGAAGAGAGGCAGTCCGCCCTGTGTCTGAGCCGTTCCCTGAAAAAAGCCAAAGAATCGTACGATCAGGGGGAAAGGGACGCCGGCCGCATACTGGAATCGATTACCAACTATATTAAAGGGATTCCTTTCACCAGAATTGATTACATAAAAATATGCGATACGACAACCATGCAGGATGTCGGCAGAATCAAGAAAGAATCTGTCCTGGCCCTTGCTGTTTTTGTCGGTTCTACAAGACTTATAGACAATTACGTGTTCGGTGAAGAACTGAACATCGAATAAAAAAGAAAATACGAGATCGGGCTGGGATTTTTCCCAGTTCCGGCAGGAAGGTGAATTCATGCAAAGGGTGATGCTTAAATCCAAAATTCACAGAGCGACCGTAACCGATGCGGATCTACATTATGAGGGCAGTATTTCCATCGATGAAGCGTTAATGGAAGCTGCAGGACTTTTGCCTTATGAAAAAGTCTCCATTTATGATGTGAATAATGGTGAGCGTTTTTCCACATACGTCATCACGGGTAAACGGGATTCAGGGGTAATCTGCCTGAATGGCGCTGCGGCGAGAAAAGTTGCCAAAGGGGACTTGGTCATCATTGCCAGTTACGTTTATGTGGACGGCGAAGAAGCAATGGGTTGGAAACCCGTTGCCGTGTTTGTTGACCAGGACAACCACATCAAGCATTAGTTTACGCAATGGCGGGATAGGAAGGTTGGCATCGATCCACTCTTTTGATAGGGATTTTTTGTTTTTTCTATCTGAAATGTAACTCATCAAGAAAACAGAAAAACAGGGGTATGGGTGAAGTTCATTCCCCTGTTTTGTTGTTTTATCCCTCTGATCCTTTCCATGGCCATTACGAATGGTCCCTTATTTGCAATTTAAACATAACAAGACTTCATCCTAAATATCTGACAGCAGCATTTCGAGAGCATGACATTCCTTGGGAAAAAACTAAGAGGCATCTTTTTAACCGGACTGGCGGTGACTGTTCCGCTGGGGCTGACGATTTATATCCTTTCCTTCCTTGTCAGGATCATGGACAGCCTCCTGGAAATCATTCCCCAGCCGTATCAACCGGGAACTCTCTTGGGAATCCACATTCCCGGATCGGGAATCATCGTTACCTTGGCCATTATCTTTGTCTGCGGACTCATTACTCAAAGTTATCTCGGCACAAAATTCGTCAATTTCGGAGAATCCCTGCTGGATAAAATTCCCGTTGTTCGCAGCATTTATCAGGCAACAAAACAAATTTTTGAGAACATTTTTCTTAACAAGAATCAAAGTTTTAAAAAAGTTGTTCTTGTTGAATTTCCCCGTCAAGGGGTATATAGTCTTGGGTTCGTCACCGGAATAACCGGGAAAGAATTTTCAGATAAGATGGGCGAAGAAGCCCTTCATGTCTTTATTCCCAAAACGCCCAATCCAACAGCGGGTTTTTTTATCATGGCCCGCAGTGATGAGTTGATTGAATTGGATATGTCCGTAGAGGCAGCCTTTACACTCATCATATCCGGGGGGATCGTTACACCACCGAATAGATCGGGAAGTAAGGGATCTGTGAAAAGAGCACAAAGAGCAGTAACGGTAGATGTGTAAAATTTTTTAAGAGGATTTGAATATCGATCATTATGAACAAGGAAGATAAAGGAGAAGACTCAATGCGGATTACATCGGAAAGCGTGAAAGTTGGACATCCGGATATCGTTGCAGATTCCATTGCGGCCAATATCATTGCGGCCATTCTGGATAAGGAAAAAGAGAGAGGCTTGACCGTGGACAACATGCCCCATTGCGGCATAGAAGTTTTTTTGGGCAAGGGGCTTTGCATTGTCGGGGGTGAAGTAGCCACCCGTGTTTATGTGGATATTGAGAGATCTGTCCGTGATACGGTTCTGAAGCTCGGATACTGTGATTATGAACTCGGTCTGAACGGGAATTCCATGGGTATTCTCAATACGATCATTCCGCAGTCACCGGATATCAACATCGGCACGCGTGCCGACCTGGGCAAGTACAAAGAAATCGGAGCAGGAGATCAGGGAATTATTTTCGGATTCGCCTGTGATGAAACGCCGGAATTACTCCCCCTGTCTTATGTGCTGGCCACCCGGATGATGAGGGCCTTTGAGGAAGTAAGAAATCCCGTATTCGCTCCCGACGGAAAAGGGCAGGTTACCGTGGAATATGACAACGATGGCCGACCCCAGCGGGTTGCCACGGTCTTGATGTCCAATGCCATTGATTACCGTCATGTGCCGGAGGGGTTCCGGAACAGTATCGAGCCTCTGGCCAAACAGATCGCCATGAACTGTTTAAAAGACTGGGTGGATGAACAGACGGATTTCCTCTTTAATCCAACGGGTGAATGGCAGGCGGTTAATTCCTGCAGTTCCGCCGATTCCGGTGTAACCGGAAGAAAGCTGGTTGTTCAGCTCTATGGAGGATACCCGGGGGCTCAGATCGGGGGAGGGGCCGTGGTGAATAAGACGTCTGAGAAGGTTGACTGCTCCTCGGCTATGGGCGCCCGCTACGTGGCAAAAAACATTGTCGCGGCAGGGCTGGCAAGGAAGTGTTCGATTCAGTTATCCTATGCGATCGGGATTGCCCGTCCGATTTCCATTTATGTCCATACCTTTGGCACGGGCATCATTTCAGATGAAAAGATCGGGACGCTGATCCGGGAATATTTTGATCTATCACCGAGAGGCATGATCGAAAGGTTCAATCTCCTTGATGGCGAGGTTTATAGAAAATTGCCGAAGACGCTCTTCCTTGACGATTATAACTGGGAAAAAACGGATGTGGTGGATCAATTAAAGGGAGCTGCCAATATATAGCAAGCGTGAAATGTGTTGTAGACGCAGAATTGGAGAAGAAAGATGAGTTTTCTGGAGATTGACGCTTTGTTGCCTTATCGGGTGGCAGATCTATCCCTTGCAGAGTGGGGGCGAAAGGAGATGTCCCTGGCCGAAAATGAAATGCCGGGACTGATGGCTGTAAGGTCTAAATATGGGCAGACGAAGCCTCTTGCAGGTCTGAAGGTGATGGGCAGTCTGCACATGACCATTCAGACGGCCATGCTGATCGAGACTCTGAAAATTCTGGGGGCGGATATCCGCTGGGCTTCCTGCAATATTTTCTCGACCCAGGACCATGCCGCCGCAGCGATTGCCAAAGCGGGAACGGCGGCCGTTTATGCCTGGAAGGGAGAGAGCCTTGAAGAATACTGGTGGTGTACCGAACAGGCATTGACGTGGCCGGATGGCAGTGGTCCGGATCTCATCGTCGACGATGGTGGAGACGCCACCCTTTTTATTCATGAGGGGGCGCGCGTCGAGAAGAATCCTGATCTTTTAGAGAAGGAGCAGGACAACAAAGAGATGCAGATCATCATGGAAAGGATGAAGCACTCCGTTGCTGCAGATAAATCCCGATGGACTCGAATTGCCGCCGGAATTCTCGGCGTATCGGAAGAAACGACGACGGGTGTGCATCGCCTTTATTCGATGGCCAAAGCGGGGGAACTCCTCTTTCCGGCCATCAATGTTAATGACTCCGTCACCAAGTCGAAATTTGACAACCTTTATGGATGTCGTGAATCACTGGCCGACGGGATCAAACGGGCGACGGACATCATGGTCGCCGGGAAAGTGGTTGTCGTCTGCGGCTATGGAGATGTGGGCAAGGGCTGCGCACAGTCCATGCGCGGATTCGGCGCCAGGGTCATCATTACCGAAGTAGATCCCATCTGTGCCCTTCAGGCGGCAATGGAAGGGTATGAGGTCAAAAGGCTGGAGGATGTCGTCGGCGAGGGGGATATTTTCGTTACGGCGACGGGATGCTGCGATGTCATTACCGGGGAACATATGGAATGCATGAAAAATGAAGCGATCGTATGCAATATCGGTCATTTTGACAGTGAAATCGCCATGTATTACCTGGAAGGAAATCCAGCTTTTCAAAAGGAAGAAATTAAACCCCAGGTTGATAAGTGGACCTTGGCCTCAGGACGCTCCATCATCGTTCTGGCGGAAGGCCGCCTGGTGAATCTGGGCTGTGCTACGGGACATCCCAGTTTTGTGATGAGCAACAGCTTTACCAATCAATGTCTGGCGCAGATCGAACTGGCCGGAAAAATATATCAGCCGGGCGTCTACACGCTGCCCAAGAAACTGGATGAAGAGGTGGCCAGATTGCACCTCGCACGTCTGGGAGTCCATCTGACATCCCTCACCCAAAAGCAGGCTGATTATCTGGGGATTTCCGTTGAGGGTCCTTATAAGGCGGAACACTATCGCTACTGATCCATTCGAAGTATGCTCCCTTATGTTCGAACGTGTTTGAAGAGGTAAAGGGCAGCCGCGCCGAAAATCAGGTTTGCAATCCAGGCCGCAAGAATCGGGGGGAGATTTCCGGATCTCCCCAGCGACATGGTAAAGGCGAAAAGAATCCAGTAAGAAAATCCGATGGTGACGCCGACAAAGATGCTTCCCGCAAGCCCACCGCTCCGTTCAGTTTTCAATGAAAATGAGATGCCGAGAATGGCCAGGATGACGCAGACGAAAGGAAAGGCAATCTTTCCGTGCAGATCAACAAGATACCGTGTCGCATCGTAGCCCTCGGAACGAATTTTATTTACATATTTTCTTAATTCAAAATATCCCATCTGTTCTGAATCTTTCTGGACCACCTGAAAATCAGAGGGCTTTTCCGGAAGATCAAGAATTTTCTCTTTGTAACGTTCCATAAGGGGAAACCCTTCTTCATCAAACCGGATGACCAAAACATTGTAAAAATTCCAGTGATCCTTTTCCCACACGGCACGCTCCGCGTCGACGCGTAAAAGGAGATTCATTTTACGATCCAGATAATTCAGAGTAATTCCCTGAAGAACGTTCTTGGACGGATCATAGAGCTTGAAGCTGTAAATTCCTTTGGCGCCGCGATACCAAATCTGTTCCTGTTTGAAAATTCCCTGAAATTCCTTCTTCCGGATGTCCACCGTCATGATATATTCCGCCTTGGCGTTCGCATAAGGGGTAATCAGTTCACTGAAAATAAACGTAAACAGGGCGATCAGAAAAGAGAGAAGCAATATTGGAACAGATGTCCGGTAGAGACTGATTCCGTTAGCACGCATGGCCACGATTTCACTGTTTTTGGAAAGGGAGCCGAAGGTCAACAATGCGGAAAGGAGGACCGTGGCGGGAATGGTAAAAGAAAGCATCATGGGGATGCGGAAGAAGAAATAGCTGAGCACTTGATCGAGAGAGGCACTATTACTGATGAGTTTCCCCAGTTTCTCAAAAAAATCGATGACGAGAAAAAGGGCGAGGAAAGAAAGAATGACCAGCAGAAAGATTCGCAGAAATTCTCTGGAGATATAGAGATCGAGGGTTTTCATGGCCGTTCCTCGTTTCTTTTGTACTTTTTAAGATGCCATTCCTTGATGACATTTACGGGAGACGTCCAGTCAACGGGTATTTCGGCCGCGGCAGCGAAATAAAGATAAATCCCAGTTATGGTAAAAAGGAACGTGGGAATCCATGAACCCAAAAAGGGACGCAGTTTCCCGGAGGTGACCAAGGCATCGCACCCTAGTTGCAGGAGATAATAAAGGAGTACGGTCAAGAACCCGAGGGCAAATCCCCTCGCCTTGACGGAACGATGATGGGTTCTTACACCGAGAGGAATGCCGAGAATTCCGAAGATCAGACAGGAAAAAGGAAGAGAAAATTTTCTATTCAATTCAAGAACATATTCCCGATAGATCTTATCACTTGGATTGCTGTTCGTTATTTTTTCTAATAATTCCTCCAGGGTCATTTCTTTTGCCGACTTTGTGCGTTTCTTTTGAGCCTCATTCAGAGACGATGAAATATCGAGATTGATATCATAATATTTGAAATCCATTTTACGGAAATTTTTCATGTCTTTCGTAACGGAGTAGGTGCTTCCATTCTCAAGGCGCAAAGTGATGTCCATAGATTTCGGATCAGAGATCAGAAAAGCCTTTCTGGCAATAATGGTCCCCGGCTCGTCATCCGTTCGCTGATCTGAAACGAGGACACCCTCCATGGATGAACCATCAGAGGGAATCCTGTTGGCATAGAGAAGAATCCCTTTAAAGTCCGCGTAAAAAACCTTTTCCTTAATGCCGATGGTTGCTTTAGTCCTGGCAATGTTGAAAAGGAGGGATTTTGTTGCGGCGTTGCTGTAAGGAGCCAGAAAAAGCGTCGTAAAGACGGTGAGAAGAAATGCCGCTGCTGCAATCAGGACAATGGGCGGAGTAATGCGATAAAGGCTGAGGCCGGAGGCTTTGAGAACGGTAAGTTCATTGTCGCTGGACAACCTCCCCAGGGCGATGAGGATGGAAATGAGCAGGGCAATGGGAATCGTGAAAACAAGAAAAGAAGGCAAAAGAAGGAGGATAACCTGACCGATGGTGATCAGGCCGACCCCCTTGTTGATCATGAGGTCCATCAGCTGGAGAATCTTTCCCATTAGAAGAACAAAGGTCATTACAAACAACACGATGCCGAAGGGCTGCAGCACCTCTTTTATCAGGTAGCGATCTAAAATTTTCAATTTAAACCTGTTTCCACGGTGAAATCAATTTTCTCCTGTTCAATAAGACTCAATTTGCCCCCTCAATTAGAAGAAGAGAAGAAATTTGTCAATTTCAAATGACGACAGATCATCATTGACCACTGTTGTTGAGAATGCTAGTAATGCTCAAATATGGCCATAAAAGCCAGTCTTTTTTATAGAATGGCATAGCAGTTATGAAAAAAGGGGGAGACCATGATTGATTTACACACCCATTCCTTTCAAAGCGATGGAGAACTGATCCCGTCCGAGCTTGTCAGACGCGCGCTGGTCGTAGGCTATCGAGCCATGGCTATAACCGATCACGGGGATCACTCCAATGTGCATTTGATTCTACCGGGGATTGTCGCCGTTTGCAAAAAGCTTTCAGAAGCGTACGGCATGCCGATTCTTCCGGGAATTGAGCTGACCCATGTTCCACCGATCTATATCAGGGAGCTTGCCGAAGAAGCCCGGGGAAGAGGTGCAAAAATCATCGTCGTTCATGGAGAAACGCTTGTCGAGCCTGTCATGGAGGGAACCAATCGGGCAGCACTTTCAGCGCCGATTGATATTCTTGCCCATCCTGGGCTGATCGGAGAGGAAGAGGCTCTGCTGGCAGCTAAAAATTCCATTTGTCTGGAGATCACAACAAGAAAGGGCCATTCTCTTTCAAACGGTCATGTCGCTGCAATGGCCAGGCAATATCATATGCCGCTGGTTTTGAATACGGACACCCATGAATCGGGGAATCTCACCTCACGGCAAATGGCTGAGAAGGTTGCCCGGGGAGCAGGGATGACAACGGAAGAAATTCTGGATATGTTCAGAAATTCTGAAAATCTGGTAAAAAAGGTTATGGATTCCCTTTAAGGAGAGAGATAAGGTAAGCTCGCAGAAAATCAAGTGAAGATCCAATGGATACCTTCCGGTCGTTGAAAGACCGTCAATAGATTCCATCTCAAAATCCTTTTAATCAACTTTTGTAAAACATATTTCTTGATTAATAATCAATATATGGTATCGTGTCGCAACATGTTGCGCAATATATTGATGGTGTGCCTGCCTGGAGATATTTTTATGAGGTGAGGTGCCGATTGCGAAGGAGTCTTCTCATGTATAAGGAAATTATCAAAAGGGATGGACTGCTGGTTAAGTTCGACGCGGAAAAAATTACTTCCGCTATTGCCAAATCAGGCCTTGCGACAGGGGAATTTGATCCGGGAACGGCTCGCAAATTAACCATCAAGGTTTTGAGTCTTGCGGAAATACTCTTCGAAGATTCTAAACCATCTGTTGAGGAAATTTAGGACATCGTTGAGGAAGTCCTTCTCTCGACTTCCTATCGCCGAACGGCAAAAGCCTATATCATTTATCGTGATCAGCATGCCCGGCTGAGGGAGATCACGAACCGGATGGAAGTTGAACTGGTCGATTCCTATCTGAAGAAAAAGGATTGGAAAATAAATGAAAACAGCAATATGGACTATTCCCTTCAGGGTTTGAACAACTATATCTCATCCGAAGTCAGCAAAATATACTGGCTCAATGAGGTTTACTCTCCGGAAGTCCGAAAGGCGCACATCGACGGAGATTTTCATATTCATGATCTGAGCCTGTTATCCGTGTACTGTGTCGGATGGGATCTCCAGGATCTCTTGATGACAGGTTTCAAGGGGGTTTCCGGCAAGGTTGAAAGCAGGCCGGCAAAACATCTCCGCAGCGTACTGGGTCAGGTGGTCAATTTTTTCTACACCCTCCAGGGTGAAGCAGCCGGGGCGCAGGCTTTTTCCAACTTCGATACCCTCTTGGCCCCTTTTATCCGTTACGACGGCCTGAGCTTTGATGAAGTGAAGCAGGCCCTGCAGGAATTTATCTTCAATATCAATGTGCCGACGCGAGTCGGTTTTCAGACGCCCTTCACCAATGTGACCCTCGATTTGACAGTCCCCGGATACTACGCCGGACAGAATGTGATCGTCGGCGGTGAGCCCCGCAAAGAAACCTATGCGGAGTTTCAGCAAGAATTGAATCTGTTCAACTCGGCCTTTCTGCAGGTCATGGCTGAAGGCGATGCCAAGGGGCGGGTATTCACCTTCCCGATTCCTACGTACAACATCACCAGGGAATTCAACTGGGATGATCCCCATCTGAAATATCTCTGGGAAATGACGGCCAAATACGGCGTTCCCTATTTTTCAAATTTTATCAATTCCGAGATGAATCCGGAGGACGCCAGGAGCATGTGCTGCCGGTTGAGAATCGATAACCGGCAGTTGCAGGTCCGGGGTGGTGGGCTGTTCGGTTCCAATCCTCTGACGGGTTCCATCGGGGTTATCACCATGAATATGCCTCGCATCGCTTACCTCGCAAAGTCGGAAAAAGACTTTCTGGATCGGTTGAATCGGATGATGGCTCTGGCCTGTGACAGTCTGGAGACAAAAAGAAAAGTTCTGGAAAATTTCACGGATCGCAATCTCTACCCTTATACAAAATATTATTTGAGAAGCGTAAAGGAGCGTTTTGACGAATATTGGAAAAATCACTTTTCCACCATCGGCCTGGTGGGTATGAATGAAGCCTGCCTGAATCTTTTCGGTAAGAACATAGCGACGCCGGAGGGACAGGAATTCACAAAGAAAGTTCTGGATTTTATGAGAGCAAAACTTATCTCGTTTCAGAACGAGACGGGAAACAACTATAATCTTGAATCAACGCCGGCGGAAGGGACCTCTTATCGGCTGGCCCAGATTGACCGGAAAAAATATCCGGAGATGATCCTTGCCGCTCATGAAGAGGAGAACGAGGGGGGAGGAGAGCCCTTTTATACGAATTCAACCCAACTGCCGGTTAATTATACGGACGATGTTTTTGAGGCCCTTGAACTGCAGGATGAGATTCAATCCAAGTATACCGGCGGGACGGTTTTTCACATGTATGCCGGGGAAAGAATCGAAGATCCTGAAACCGTCAAAAAACTCGTTCGTAAAATCTGTTCTCAGTACCATATCCCTTATCTGACCTTCACACCGACATTCAGTGTCTGCCCCTCGCACGGATATCTTCGCGGAGAACAGGAGGTCTGTCCGGAATGTCAGTCGCCCTGTGAGATTTATTCCCGCGTTGTCGGCTATCTTCGACCCGTCCAGCAGTGGAACAAGGGTAAACAGAAGGAATTTTCCCTGCGAAGGGAATATGTTTTCTGAAATGAGAATTGGCGGTTTTCAGAAGGTATCCCTAATCGATTATCCCGGCGAGATCTGCTCCGTTGTGTTTTGTCAGGGTTGCAATTTTCGTTGCCCCTACTGTCATAATCCGGAACTGGTCAACCCCGAACTCTTTGCCGAATGTCTTCCGGTGGATTCGATCCTTGCCTTTCTGCGGAACCGGATCGGCAAGCTGGATGCCGTTACAGTGACAGGGGGGGAGCCGACTATTCAGCAAGATCTTTCGCGGTTTTTGATGTGCCTTAAAGAACTGGGCTATCTGGTCAAGATCGACACCAATGGTTCGCTTCCGGATGTTCTTGAACATCTAATTGATGAAAAACTGGTGGATTACATAGCCATGGATATCAAGGGGCCACTTGATAAATACGGGAAAACCGCTGGAGTTCAGATCATTCAAGAGAAGATTGCTGAATCCGTTCAATTGATCCTGTCCTCGGGTTTGAACCATGAGTTCCGGACAACCGTTGTGGACACTCTCCTGACTGAAGAGGATCTGATTTCTATAGGAGAACTGATCGCAAAGGCGAGACGTTACGCCATTCAACCTTTTGTTCCAACCAAAACGCTTTCCCCGCACTTTCTGAGTGCAAAAGCGCATGCCACGGACATTCTTGAGAGAATCAAGGGGCAACTTGGGGAAAAGATTAACTCCGTTGTCATCCGGCCTTCAAATTAGAAAGAAAAACCCGCTGTCGCATCATGGTCTCCAGGAGATGGAGGTTTGGGGGGCTTCTCTTTTTGCATCTCTTCGATTTCTTTTTCAATATCCTGTCTTTTCGGATTACCGGCAGCATAATAATTCAACGCAGCCTTGAAATGAAAGAGGGCGCTGTCCTTTTTGCGAATTTTCTTGAAATACATTCCAAAATGGTAGTGCGAGGCCCCCTGATCCTTTGTCTCACCATAGGCCATCGCCAGCTGATAATGGGCATCCGCTTCAATCGAAGGTTTGTTCTCAATATTTTTCAATATCTTCAACGCTTCCTGGAAGCGGCCTTCGGCTTGGTAAGCCCTTCCCAGGTAAACGATCGTATTTGAGTCGTCGGGATTGAGAGACAAAGCCCGTGACAAATAATGGATGGCTTCGCCTGTTTGACCCGATCTAAAGCAGGTAATACCCAAATCCCTGACGATATCCCCATCACTGGGAGAAAGAGTCAGGGCCTTTTTAAAGTTCTTTATGGACTCCGAAGTCAATCCAAGCTTTTCCTGCGTCAAAGCGAGGCCATAGAGAGCATCAACATTGGATGGGTTAGCCTGAACAGAATTTTGAAAATATGTCAGCTTTAGTTCCGGATTTTTCCCGATAAAGAGGAGGTAAACCTGGATCCTTGTCAACCCCCCGATGATGCTTTCTTTGCCTATGTTTCTGTACCGGACCTGCAGAAGACCGTCGAGATAACGGATTCTCTCATCGGTTCCCGGATGGGTCAGGAAATAGGAAGGAACGCTCTTTGAGTAAAATTCATACTTTCTCATGATCTTCAGGAAATCAAGCATGGATTTCCCCTCATAACCGGAGCTTACCAGGTAGGCCATTCCCAGTCGATCGGCTTCTTCTTCATGATCCCGGCTGTACTTGAGATTCATACTGGTCACTGCCGCCATGGAAAAGCTCGCGAGGGCGGCTGTCACTTCTCCACCGCCACCGAGAAATGCACCTGCCAGGATGGCGGCTAAGGCCGCGATGTTCAGCTTGGTTGATTTTTCAATGATCGCGGCGATATGTCTCGCATTGATATGAGCGATTTCATGGGCGAGAACCCCTGCCAGTTCACTTTCGTTTTCGCAAAGATTGATGAGGCCTTTGTTGACATAGACATACCCTCCCGGAGTGGCAAAGGCATTGATTGCAGAGCTGTTGATCACAGAGAATTTGAATTCGAAGGGGGCCTTCGGTGAAGAAGCCAGGACGAGCTGCCCCACACGATTCATATAGTTGTTGATTTTCGGGTTTGAAATAAGCACGTTGCTTTTTTCTAATTTCTCGTAAAACTCCTTTCCAAGTTTCTTTTCATCCTCTAATGTAAAAGAAGCTTGCGCACCGTAGCTCGAGAGAAAAAGAAAAAAAACAACGAAGAGGGCAATAAATGCCATCTTCAGGCTGGGAACGACATGCGGCATTGGAAAATAGCATCCTTACTCTTTAATGTTTCATTTATATCATTACTGATAGTCACATGCTATATGATAATGAACGAAAAGAAGACAGGAATTTTATGGGAAAGAAACTGCTCATTACCATAGATGGCCCGGCGGGCGCCGGAAAAAGTACCGTGAGCAAAGCCCTGGCGCAGATCCTCTCCTACCTTTATCTGGATACCGGCTCCCTTTATCGCGCAATTGCGTACAAAATAATGAAGCAAAAGAAGAATTCAGAGGATACGCAATTTATAGAAAGCCTTTCGAATTCTCTCAATCTGCACCTTTTGGCTGAAAAGAACATCTTAAAGATCATCCTTGACGATGTCGACATCACGGATCTTCTAAGGACCGAAGGACTTGCTCTATTGGCATCAAGAATCTCCGCCATTCCGGTCATCCGAGAGACGCTCCTGCCGATTCAGAGGCAATTCGGAAAACTTGGGGGGATGATCGCGGAAGGCAGAGATATGGGAACGGTCGTTTTTCCAAATGCCGATCTCAAGTATTATCTCACCGCAACCCTTGAGGAAAGGGTGCGAAGGCGCCACAAAGAACTGCTGGAGGCGGGATATAATTCAGAAATGGAAGAGATTAGAGATCAGATGATTCTAAGGGATCGACAGGACATGGAGCGTTTGATCGCGCCGCTGAAGGTCCCGACGGATGCCCTGGTGATTGATTCAACGGGTATGGCCGTCGGTGAGGTCGTGGCAGCAATAACGCGTGATGTGAAACTCAAAAAATCATGATCTCAGAAGGGACCTTATCTTCATGATTGAAAAAAATTGGCTGCATTCTGGCCCATGCGATTCGCCTCCGCCGGCGCCATTTATTTTGAAGCATTTCAGGGAATCGAAATAATCTTGATGTTTTTATAGCAGTGTGTTATCTTTCTAAAATTATTTAAAGGTTTTTTACAAAACTCAAGGGGGATAGTTAAATGGTTAACGATGACAACTTAATTTCAGAACAGAATGAAGAAAAAGGAGAAAACGCGGGAAGTCAGCAAAATCAGAGCAATGAAGATACGATGGGCTTTAAGGAATTATATGAACAAAGTCTTCAAAATGTTCACCTGGGAGAACTCGTAACGGGAAAAATTGTTCAGATCAATTCCGATGTCGTCATGGTCGATGTTGGCTGGAAAACAGAAGGATATATCCTCGCAAAGGAACTGAAAGATGAGGAAGGCAACATCACCGTCAATGTAGGAGATGAAATAGAAGTGATGGTGGAGAGAAGAGATCAGGAAGGAAATCTCGTCCTCTCTAGAGATAAAGCCGCGAAAATGAAGGTGTGGGATGATGTTAAGAGTGCCTGTGACAATAGTCTGCCTGTGAAAGGAACAATCATCGAGAGGGTAAAAGGTGGGTTGTCTGTTGATATCGGAATCACGGCCTTTCTTCCCGGTTCGCAAGTCGATATCCGTCCGGTCAGAGATCTTGATAAATACGTTGGCCAGAACTTGATGTTCGATGTTCTTAAGTACGATCGTAAAAGAAATAATGTCGTTCTTTCCCGCAGATCCATCCTGGAACATGAACGGGAAGCGGAAAAGCTGGAAACTCTGGCGAATATTTCTGAAGGCGCCATTGTTGAGGGAATCATTAAAAATATTACCGATTATGGTTTATTCATAGATCTTGGCGGGATTGATGGCCTTCTCCATGTGACGGATATCTCCTGGGGTAGAATTACAAAGCCCTCAGAAAATTTTACCAAGGGCGACACGATTACAGTCAAGGTCCTTTCCTTCGATCGCGAGAAAGAACGCGTCTCTCTTGGGCTCAAGCAATTGACTGAAAATCCATGGGAAAATATTACAGATAAGTATCCTGTGGGTGGTATTATTGAAGGTAAGGTGGTTAACCTTACGGATTATGGTGCCTTTGTGGAACTGGATCCCGGTGTGGAGGGATTGATTCATGTATCAGAGATGTTCTGGACGAGGGAAATCAAGCATCCATCCAAAGTATTGTCCTTGGGACAGAATTTAAAGGCCATGATTCTCGACGTGAACAAGGAGAATAAGAGGATTTCCTTAGGGCTGAAGCAGACAACGGATAATCCGTGGGAGACACTGAAGCAGAAATATCCCGAAGGGACCGTCATCAAGGGAATCATTCGAAATGTAACAAACTTCGGAATCTTTGTCGGCGTGGAGGATGGAATCGATGGACTCGTCCATGTATCGGACATTTCCTGGAAGCAACGGGTCAAGCATCCATCGGAAATCTATAAAAAAGGACAGGAGATCGAAGCTGTCGTCCTGAACATCGATGTTGAAAATGAAAAGTTCTCTCTTGGTATCAAGCAGATTGAAAAGAACCCCTGGGAAGAGTTCTGTGATAAATATTCAACAGGCTCCATCGTCTCCGGAAAAATTACGAACTTGACGGAATTTGGAGTTTTTGTCGAGGTTGAGGAAGGCATAGAAGGACTGGTCCATATTTCAGAATTGAGCCACAAAAGGGTCAAATCCGCGTCAGAAGTCTACTCTGTAGGGGATACGATTTCCGCAGTTGTGAAAAGTGTGGATGTTAAAGGAAGAAAAATAAGGCTGAGCATTAAGGATACGGAAGTAAATACCGAAGGAAACCATTCCGTCAGCCAGTACCTCAACAACCGGGAAAATGTTGGATCAAATCTTGGTAAGGCCCTGGTAGAGGCTGATGTAAAACTGATTGATCCGAATAAATAATTTGAGTCCAGATTGATGAAACGACATCCTGTGATTTGGGGAATTGCTCTCTTGCTTCTTCTCCTGCTCATGTTTTTTTCCCTGATTCATGGATTAACTTTCATCGCTGGAAAAAGGAGTGCCTTTACCAGTACGAATAAGATTGGCATTGTCGATGTCGAAGGAATCATCAAAGATTCAACGGAGGTTGTGGAGAATCTGCAGGAATTCGGCAAAGATGATTCCGTCAAAGGGGTGATCGTCCGGATTAATTCTCCCGGTGGCGGTGTTGCGGCATCCCAGGAGATCTATGACGCGGTCATGGAACTCAGAAAGAGAAAAAGAGTTCTCGCTTCCATGAGTTCTGTGGCCGCATCCGGTGGATATCTGGTTGCCTGTGCGGGGGAAAAGATTGTCGCCAATCCCGGTACACTGACGGGGAGTATTTCCGCCGTCATGTATTTTACCAATACGGAAGAATTGCTGAGCAAGGTCGGTGTGAAGGCTTCCGTGATAAAAAGTGGAAAATACAAGGATATCGGGTCGCCAATTCGAGAAATGACCGAAGATGAAAAGAGCTTGCTGCAAGGACTGGTTGATGACATTTATCGCCAGTTCCTTGATGTCGTCATTCGCCATCGAGCGATATCTTCCAATACCATCAAAAATATTGCAGATGGCCGAATTTTTACGGGCAGGCAGGCTCAGCAGCTGGGACTTGTGGACTATCTCGGCGATAAGCAGTATGCCATCAAGATTCTGGCGAAACTGGTCGGAATCCAAGGGGATCCCGTCGTTGTTTATCCCCGGAAAAGATACGAGTCGATGCTCGATTATTTTTTTCAGCAAACGGGTTCCACCCTGTCTTCCGTACTTTCCAGAGAACAGAACCTTTCTTTGGGCATTCATTATCTTATGGATTCCTACAGAATGCGGATGTCCGTGCCCCCTGACATGACCCACTGAAATTCAATCTTCAATAAAATATAAGTTGCCGATCTAACATCGAATCCTAGATCCCAGATAAAAGACTTTTCAGCGATGCCCTATCAGACAATTATTGTTGAAAAAATGGATGGGTCAGCCATCATTACTTTGAATCGGCCTCGAGAGATGAATGCCGTATCTCTGGGAATGCGAAGAGAATTGATGGATGCCTTTACCGTATTGGAGAAGGATCGTTCCATAAATACCATGATCCTTACCGGGGGAGGTTTTGTATTTTCCGCCGGGACAGATATCAGGGAAATGGCCGAACTGGACGATGATGAAGTGGCGGATTACCTGACCTCCATCAAACAGTGTCTGACAGCTCTTTATACGTTTAAAAAGCCGGTTATTGCAGCTGTTGGTGGAATTGCCATGGGTGAAGGATTGAATTTAATAACCGTGTGCGACATCGTGATTGCCTCGGAGAGCGCTATTTTCAGCCATCCGGAAATAAAACTCTTTGGCGTCAACCCCTTGTTTCATGTCCTCAGAGATATCGTAGGGACCAACAAAGCAAAGGAAATGACGATGCTTGCTGAGCCCGTCGGAGCCATGGAAGCGTTGCGGATAGGGCTTGCCAATAAGGTTGCAACCCTTGAAAATTTCATGGGTGAGGCGATTGCGATGGCCAAAGAACTCTCCAACAGATCACCCGAAGTTCTTCAAGCCCTGAAAAGGATTTGCAACCTAACCTCTTCCATGGATAAGCTTTCTTCTTTGGACCTGGAATACGATGCCTGTGAGTATTTTTTATCTAAAAAGGAAAGGAAAGACTACATGGAAAAGTTTCGAGGAGAGGTAAAAAAAAGAAAGGGGACGTAGTTATTTCCCCTTTCTTTCGTGGACATTCAGATAACATCCCACTCATTACTGGGTAGGGCAAAATCTTTCAGCTGGTCCCGTCTTTTTTTATGCTGCAATTTTTTTAATGCTTTCGCTTCGATCTGCCTTATTCTTTCTCGGGTAACGCCCATCATATCCCCAACTTCCTCTAAGGTAAAAGGACCGTAATTGCACGCAACCCAAGTGCAATTTAGAAAGGATTCATTTTTTAAATGCCATTCGCAAGAAGGATCTTCGCAAATCGCTTGAATCACCTTCCCTTTCTTTTTGCACCTGTACTTGTTAATCAATGAGATCATCTCCTTTACATTTTCTTTGAATTTTAATCATCCTGTTCCGGCATGTCAACATTGCCTGTCCATTGAACAATCGAAAATCCATGAACTTCCGCTAACTTAATTATTATACAATTTTGATTTCTTTCAAGAATGAATCGTCTTATTAAAATTTGATAAAATGATATGTGTTGGATAAAAGAATTTAAATTGACATTTATCAAAAAAAAGATGCTACTTGTAACTGAAAACGATGTACCTTCTAATACAAGAAGTAAAATAAATCAAGAATATTGGTCATCCAATCAAAATACATTTTTTGATAAAATATGCGCTCAAATTCATTTTAAAAAATCCTTCCGGTAGGGAAAATTGTCTTGACTTTCATCTTAAAATAAATAATAGTCCGCGAATTCGAGAGACATATTAGACGGTTATTTATAACGCTTCTTCATAAGCATAGATACGTATTCATATGAAATTCTAAGCAGGAATCACAAAAGGGAGGTATTATGAACAAGTCCGAACTCATCGAGGCTTTGAGTAAAAAAGAGGGTTTGACAGAAAAAAAAGCCATTGAGGTGATTAATCTGCTTTTTAAGGGTTTTACCGAGGAACTGCAGAATGGAGGGCGAATAGAAATTCGTGGGTTTGGCAGCTTCGTTGTCAGAAACTATAATGCCTATACCGGGAGAAACCCAAAGACGGGGAAAAATATCAAGGTGTCACCGAAGAGATTGCCTTTTTTCAAGGTTGGCAAAGAACTCAAAGAGCGAGTTGATGGTAAAGAGTGAGCCTGTCGACTTAGTTTCGGGATGATCTAAGTAGGAAAATTTGAAAGTGAGTTTTTCGAACGCTTCAGGAGGCTGAAAACAGCCTCCTTTTTTATTGCGAAAGGGGCATGATTCCTTCTTCGCGGAAGCTGAAAAATCTGTTTTCACCGATAATCAGGTGGTCATGTACAAGGATATCCAGAAGCTTTGCCGTCTCGGAGATGGTCCGAGTCAGGCGGATGTCAGCATCTGATGGTTTTACGAATCCTGAAGGATGGTTATGTACAAGGATCAACGCTGAAGATTTGTGAAGAAGCGCCTTTTCCAGCACCTGACGTGGGTAGACAATGGCCTGGTTCACAATTCCTTTCTGTAAGATTTCAAAAGCAATAACTCGGTTTTGCGTGTCGAGATAGAGAACGCAGAAATTTTCATCCTTCAGTCCGCCCAGTGCTGTTTTGCAGAAATCAAGCAATTCACTCGTACAGGTAATCTGGGGTTTTTCTCTGACCTTTTCTTGAAGATAAAGCGCTCCAATTTCTATAACCAGTTTAAACAGGCCAGCGGCATGGAGACTGATGCCCTTGGTTTGGGTGAGATCTTTCAGATCAGCATCCAAAATGCCTTTAAGGGAACCGAAACGCCCCAGTAGATCCTTGGCCAGGATCTTGAGGTCTTTTCTAGGAATGGCATAGGAGAGAAGAAGCTCCACCGCCTCGTAATCATGAAAGGATTGAAGTCCGCACTCAAAGAATTTCTTTTTTAACCGCTGCCGGTGTCCGATATAGTGGGGGAGTGGAGTCGATGATGGTTCCATATTTTCCGCTTTAACGAAGATTCTGCCAAAAATGGGTGTCACTCAAATAAAGAAGGCATCCCTGTCCTGAAGCAAATCTGTTTAGACAGGGATGCCCGTTGGTCTTTAACCAAGAAGTGAATTGACAAAATTCCAGTTAATCAATTTTTCAACAAAAGTGTTCAGATAATCAGCCCTGCGGTTCTGATAATCCAGATAATAGGCATGTTCCCATACATCGGCCGTCAAAAGAGGCTTTTGGCCATGGGCGATCGGAGTGTCCGCGTTGGCTGTCTTGACGATTTTGAGTTGATCCTTTTCCAGGACAAGCCACGCCCACCCACTGCCGAACTGGGTCATCCCGGCGTTTTTGAATTCCTCCGCGAATTTTTCGAAACTTCCCCATGTTGATTGAATTTTTGCAGCGATTGGGCCGGTTGCGGATCCTCCGCCATTGGGCTGCATGCACTGCCAGTAAAAGCTGTGGTTCCAGACCTGAGCTACATTGTTGAAGATTCCAACTCTGGATACATCACCGGCCGTTTTCAGGATGATCGATTCCAGACTTTCGTTGACGAGATCCGTCTCTGCAAGAAGCTTATTGGCATTGTCCACATAGGTCTTGTGGTGTTTGCCATGATGAAAATCAAGGGTGTTCGAACTGATGTACGGTGCCAGTGCATCTTTGGCATAGGGTAAATCGGGCAGTAAAATGGTCATAATGTGTCTCCTTTCTAATGTTGTTAAATTCCACAGGTTCCTTTTAGAGTTTTAATGTCATACTTTAGAGACTTATGGCATCGCTCCGTTGCAGAAGGGAAACCTCTACGAGGATGCAAGCTCCAAAACTTTCATCACCAGCTTTTCGATGCCCACCGCGACATTCTTGATACTTGGCCCCAGCATGTAAGCCGGGGTTGTGACCAGCTTGTGGGGTAAATCAACGCAGATCTCTTCGACGGTGGCGATACGATGTCTGCCGCCCATGGCTTCAATGGCGGCAGACGTTGTGGAATCATCGCCTATCGTTACCTCGGGTTGAATGCCGCTCAAGGCCTTGGTCAATGTTGCGGGTGCAATGCATATGGCGCCGATGGGTTTGCCAGCCTGCACCATTTCGTTAAGGAGCCGTTTCACCTCGGGATGTACCTCGGCTTCTGTCCCCTTCACGGCAAAGTTGCTGAGGTTTTTTGCCGCGCCAAAACCGCCGGGTAGAATGATGCCATCCAGGTCCGCAGCGGTGAAATCCCGGATATTTTGAATGTTGCCTCGTGCGATCCTTGCCGATTCGACCAGAACATTTCTCTTTTCAGTCATCGGCTGGCCTGTCAGATGATTCAGAACATCGAGCTGATCCATATCGGGCGCCATGCATAAGATGTCCGCTCCTTCCCTGTCCAGGTAGAAAATTGTCAGTACCGCTTCATGAATTTCCGCTCCGTCGTATACGCCGCACCCTGACAGCAGAACACCGATTTTAGCCATATTCTTCCTTTCCTGCCTCGATGGCAAGAGTTATTTGGGAAAGATTAAAAGAGAATAATTCTTATCGTGCAATAATTTAATCAAAAGGGTGGAGTGTGTCAAATCAAATTACATGAAGCTGAAGGGGTCTATATCCACCTTGATATCCAGAGCCCCGTTCTTATCGGAACTCGTCAGATGGCGGGCCAGGGAATGAAGGGCATGGAGATTTTCGCTTTTAAGAAGAATCTGCCAGCGGTATCGATTCTTGATTCGTGAAATGGGAGCTTCAGCGGGTCCGATGATCTCCACCGCAGCAAAAGAACCGGATTCCTTTTGGTTCCAGATCCTTGCCCTGTGTCCAAGCTCTTCAGCCTCCATGCGCCCACGATCCTCCTTCAGGCTGGAGAGTTGAAGATTGATCAAACGGGAAAAGGGGGGATAGTCCAGCGATTTTCGTATTTTAAGTTCATCTTGGATAAAACCCGGATAGTCATGATTTTTTGCTCTCAAAATGGCGTAGTGGTCAGGGTTGAATGTCTGAATGACGACGTATCCCTTTTCACTGCCTCGCCCCCCCCTTCCCGACACCTGTGTCAACAGCTGGAAGGTTCTTTCCGCGGCTCGGAAATCCGGAAGATTCAGGGAGGTATCGGCGGAGATGACGCCGACAAGCGTTACCTTTGAAAAATCGTGTCCTTTCGTGATCATCTGTGTTCCGATGAGAAGATCGTACTCCCCCCGTTCGAAAGCCTTGAGAATTCGAGTATGGGCTCCTCTGCGAACTGTGGTGTCCCGGTCCATTCTGGCGGTCCGGATGTCAGGAAAAGCTTTTTTGATCTCATTTTCCAGACGCTCCGTTCCGGCCCCATAAAATGCAATGTGCCGTCCTTTGCATTTAGGACAGAAAGAGGGGATGGAAACGGAATAATCGCAGTAATGACAGCGCAGTTGATTCGCTTTGGCATGAAGGGTAAGGGAAACGGAACAATTTGGACAGGAAAAAGAGGAGCCGCAGTCCGGACAGAAAAGAAAGGTATGATAACCCCTTCTGTTCAGAAAAAGGAGCGCCTGCCTGCCTTCAAGGAAAGTTTTCCTCAGAGCTGTTACCAGCCTTTCGGAGAGCACGGGAATTTGACCCGTCTTGTCCTGCTGCGTCTTCATGTCGACAATTTCGACTTCCGGGAGCGGACGGTTCTCGATCCGGGAGGGTAACAACAGATAAGCATATTTCCCCTGGCTTGCCGAATAAAAGGTGCGGATGTCCGGAGTCGCCGATCCAAGGACAACGACGGCAGATTGCATCTTGCCACGGACAACGGCCAGGTCACGGGCAGAGTAACGCATCCGTATGTCCTGTTTATAGGATGAGTCATGCTCCTCATCGACGATGATCAGTCTCAGTCTGACAAGAGGGGCAAAAATCGCCGAACGGGCACCGACAACCAGACGTATTTCTCCTTTCTTGATGCGGCGCCAGTAATCATATCGAATTCCCTGGGCAATATCGCTGTGAAGAACGGCAATTTCTTCCCTTGGGAAGCGCTGTTGGACACGGGAAATCAATTGAGGCGTCAAGGCGATTTCCGGTACCAGATAGACCGCTCCGTCACCGGCGGCGAGCGCATTTTCAATGGCGGAGAAGTAAACCTCGGTCTTCCCGCTGCCCGTTACGCCATGGAGAAGGTAGGTCTGGAACTTCTTTAACTCAATCCCGCCTTTCAGAGTTCTGCAGGCGGCAACCTGGTCATCATTCAGAAGGAAGGCCTTATCATTTTGATTTTCTGAATGTTCCCTGGATAGGCGGTATACTTCCCTTTCGGTCAGGGAAAAAAAGCCTTTGTCAAGGAGCTGGCGAACGATTGGTGAAGAAGACTTGAAGAGCGTGCGAAGTTCCGTGATCGGGACCATTCCTTTTTCTTTCAGGTAAGAAACAATTTCCTGCTGGCGCGGCGAAAGATGCGGATTAGAAGAGCCGTCCGCTGCAAGGCTGACCCATTGCTCCATTTTTTTTTGAATAAGGGGCTTTTTCAGGCATTCCTCGATAATCACTCGATTTGATGAAACCAGGGCGTCAATATCTTTCCGTATCGGGCCACTCTTGAAAAGATTCTGCAGACGCTTCGAGGAGATTCCCTTCGGAGAAGCTTCCAGCAAATCAAGAATACTCTGCTGCCTTTCCGGAAGCGGTTCAGAAAGAAGGGACGAGGCTCGCTCGGCCTTATAGATTCTGTCAGACATCAAGTCGATGCCGCCTGGCAGTATTTCATGAAGGGCTTTGCCGAGGGGATAGTGGTAATAGGAAGCCGCCCAGGAATAAAAAGAAAGATCATCGGGAGTAAAGAGGGGGTCCGTATCAAGGATATCCATTATATCGCGGATGTTCTCGATATCAGGGATATCGAGAAAGCCGATGATGTATCCGGTCAGCTGCCGTCGACCGAAGGGAACAAGCGCCCGTTTCCCGATGGACGAAAACATACGGAGGTTCTCCGGCACCGAATAGGTGAAACAGGCGTCCATCGGAAGATTGATTGCGATTTTAACATACATAATCGGGCAAGAAGGGAAGGTATATAATCGGGATGAGAAAAAAAGGTATACTCCAATTTCCAGATTAAGGAGGCTCTATCAGGCTTTATGATCGGCGTTTCAATATGATTCTCAGTTATGCCTGAGCCCGCCTGGACCTTTCCACCTTACCCGTCTCTTTAGATTTGAAATTGGGATATTGTTCAAACAAGTCAGAAAAGCGGATGATTGATCCTGCAAAATAACGTATGCGACAAAAAAACCATGGTAAGCCCCTCAGGGTCATTCCCCTTTAAGTTTCTCCATTTTCTCCTGCCTGGTCTTGCAATCGATGCAAAGGGTCGTCACCGGTCTGGCCACGAGTCGTTTCTCGGAAATCGGTCCCCCGCAGACGTCGCATACGCCGAATTCTCCGTCATCAATGCGCTTGATGGCCTCCTGCATCTTGGCAATCAGCCTTCTTTCCCGATCACGCATTCTCAGTTCAAAATTCCGGTCGGATTCCAGGGAAGCCCGATCTGTTGGATCCGGATAATTTTCCTTGCTGTCCGTCATATCGGCGACAGTCTTTTCGGCATCCTCAAGTAACTCATTGATCTTCTGGGTCAGCAGTCTACGAAAGAAATCAAGCTTTTCGGACGATAGAGTCATTTCACTTACCTTAAACTTATATCAATATGGTGATGATGGAGACGTCAAAATTATCGGAAACGCAGTTTGTACACAAATCGATCAAATTTGTAAAGGAAAATTATGTCTTTTCTCCGTAAACCATTAAAATCTTATCCACAATGTTTGTTGTGGAAGCGCCTGGAATTTCTGGGATAATAGCCACGCTTCCACCCCAGCTTCTCACTTCATCCCGGCCGACCACCTGATCTTCCGCCCAGTCTCCGCCTTTGATAAGAACATCCGGTTTCAGATAGAGAATAAGTTTCAGGGGGGTTGTTTCGTCGAAAATCGTGACATAATCGACGAACTCCAGACAGGAAAGGAGATCCGCCCGTTCGTCCTGCGGTATCAGCGGTCTCTTTTCTCCCTTGATTTTACGGACGGAGGCGTCACTGTTCAAGGCTAGAACAAGGACATCTCCCTTTTCGCGTGCCTGCCGAAGATATCGTGTATGTCCGACGTGGAGAATATCGAAACAACCGTTCGTGAAGGCAATTTTCTTCCCATCCCGGCGAAGTTCGTCAAGTGTCTTTTTTAGGTTTTCCCAATCGAGTATCTTGCCCATTTTTAAAAGATCTCCAAAAAAGCATTATGAAATATTGTTCTAAAGAGCCAACCCGGAAGTCATTGGAAAGTAAGAGAGATCATCAGGCCCGTGCTACGGTTGCCACCGCCACCGATTTCGCGCCACCCTCAAGGAGAACACGGGAACATTCCCTGACGGTGCTTCCTGTCGTATAAACATCGTCTATCAGCAGTATCCGTGAATTCGCGATTTGATCTCTGCGGACGCATTCAAAGGCTTCCCGGACATTTGCCTCCCGCTGTTTCCGACCCAGACCAATCTGCGGATCGGTATGGACGCGTCTCTTCAGTGACTGAAAATCGAGGGGAAGGGAAAAATCCCGGGCCATTGCCTTGGCAAGAATCAGAGACTGGTTGAATCCCCGTTTCCTCAGGCGCTTCTTGTGCAGCGGAACAGGAATAATCCGGTCGTAATCCCCGACAGGGAGAAGATTTGCGACATGGGCCGAAAGGATCTTTCCCAGGACAACGCCAGCCGGGATTTTACGCTGATATTTCAAGGCATGGATGGCTTCCAGAAGAACGGAATCGTATCGCCCCACGGAACGACAGATGTCAAAGGGAGGCGCTGAAACGGTGCATCGGTGACAGATGTTGGAACTCTGAACGCCGGCAGGTAGGGTAGAACCGCAGATTTGACAGAAAGGAGGGAATAGAAAGCTGATCCGCGTCTGACAGTCCGGGCAGAAGCCCTGCTCCTCGCCGGAAATCAGCAAGTTTTGGCAGGACAGGCAACGGGGAGGGAAGAGAAGATCTAAGATACCCTTGAAGAAAGAATTCAAGATTACATCCCGTTGCTTAAGCTGTTCAGTTCCGTGGCTTCGTCCGGGATTTCCATCCGGGGCACGTCTTCCCAGAGACGTTCAAGATCGTAAAACTCCCGTACCGGCTGATGAAAAATGTGGACGATGACGTCAGCGTAATCGAGAAGGATCCATTTACCAGCGCTTTCCCCTTCCACACCAAGGGGAAGGATTCCGGATTTTTTCATCCGTTCCTGGACAGAACCCGCAATTGCCTGCACCTGACGATCCGATGTGCCGTCACAGATGACAAAATAATCCGTAAAAGCGGATATTTCCTTGACATTGAGGATCACCAGCCGCCCGGCTTTTTTTTCCAGAATGGCATTGGCGATCATCAGGACCTTCGACCTTGAATCCGGTTCGTTGTCTTTGTTAATAATTGAAAATGGCCCTCCTTCATTTAACGGAAACAGCTGAAAAGATGAAATTTAAGTAACAAAACCGAAATGAACTGTCAATTGGTAATTGGTGGGAATATGACGTTGTGCAAAAGGTATTGTTGTGATATCGGTAATCATTATGGGCAATATTCTAAACTATTTGCAGGTTCACATCCCCTTCAGCATGCTTCTGGGAGACTTTCTGGATCGGATCATCGCGAACGGCATTTCCCCGGAAATCGGATTCAACTACGCCATTTTAGATTCAACGGGGAAAGATAAGTTCTCCGGGGTTGCCGATCGCCTGAGCGATGCGGGACTGAAGGTCACCTTTCATGCGCCATTCATGGATCTTCGGCCGGGTGCTGTTGATCCCCGTATCCGTGAGGTATCCAGAGACCGTCTTATGCAGGTTTTCGAACTGGTTCCCCTTTTTCATCCGCTGAGCGTTGTTTGTCATCCTTCCTTCGATGGCCGGTATTACGTCTCTACAGAGAAAGAGTGGCTGCAGAACAGCCTGGAAACCTGGCAGTCCTTTGCAGATCTGGCAGCAGATATGAAAACGATGGTGGCTCTGGAAAATGTCTACGAAGAAACTCCGCGGCAATTCGTTTCTCTCCTGACTTCCCTGGATCATCCCTCACTTAGGTTCTGTTTCGACACCGGTCATTATAATGCCTTTTCCGATGCGCCTCTGGAAGTCTGGCTGACGGAATTGGGCGGTCATCTTGGAGAAGTTCATCTTCATGATAACGATGGATGTCGGGATACGCATCTCCCGGTGGGGGAGGGGAGTTTCCCCTTTGAACGGCTCTTTCACTTTCTGAAAGAGCTGCCCCAAAAGCCGATCCTGACTCTGGAGGCTCATTCGGAGACTCATTTTCTTAAAACGGTGGAAACACTCCGGCAAAACCGCCTTTTCGGGTTGTTGTGAATTTCTGCGGCATGTCAAAGGATAAAATAGCGAAAAGAGATAGGGGTGTCACCGTGCCGGAAATACATCAAAGCTGCGGCGGCATCACCTTGAAAGAAGATCGAGGAATGGCGGCTTTGGGGAATGCAGGTCTGGAAGGAGGGAGGTCGTGCTCCGGTACATATTGAAACGCCTTCTTTTCATGATTCCTCTACTGATCGGAATTTCGATCATCTGTTTTGTCGTAATGCACCTGGCCCCCGGCCTGCCCACCGATCTGGAAACACAGATGAATCCGAGAGCTTCAGCAGAAGCCAGAGAGAGGCTGAAAGCCCTTTATGACCTGGATAAACCCCTCCATCAGCAGTATCTGATCTGGGCGAAAAAGCTTCTCGTTTTTGACCTGGGGACCTCGTTTTCCGCCGATCATCGTCCTGTGGCGGACAAGATCATGGAAAGGCTTCCAATCACAATTACCTTGAATGTCCTTTCCCTGCTGATGATTTTCCTGATCGCCATCCCTCTTGGCGTACTTTCCGCAGTCCATCAGGATTCCCTTTTTGACCGGATTACCAGCCTCCTTGTGTTTATCGGCTTTGCCACACCCACCTTCTGGCTTGCCCTCCTGCTCATGATTTTCTTCGGCATTCAACTCGGCTGGCTTCCCGTTTCCGGGATCCGTTCTCTTAATTATGAATATCTATTGCCGGGGGCAGCGCTCCTTGATTTCGGCAAACATCTGATTCTTCCCGTTTTCCTGTCTGCCTTCGGCGGTCTTGCCGGACTGTCCCGCTACATGCGGGCCAATATGCTGGAGGTGATCCGTCAGGATTACATCATGACGGCGCGGGCAAAAGGGTTGAGGGAAAGAACCGTCATCTACAAGCATGCCCTGCGAAACGCCCTTCTGCCGGTCATCACGATCCTGGGGCTGTCCGTGCCCGGTCTGATCGGCGGGAGTGTCATCTTTGAGACGATATTCGCCATCCCCGGCATGGGCCAGCTTTTTTACATGTCCGTTATGGCCCGCGATTATCCAACGGTGATGGGTATCCTCTTTATCGGTGCCATTCTGACCTTGATTGGCAATCTGCTGGCTGATGTCGGTTACGCCCTGGCCGATCCCCGGATTCGGGTGTCCTGAAAGGATCTCATTGACATGGGTAAGGACTTCTGGAAGCGATTTCGAAAAAACCGCCTTGCATTGGCCGGAAGTGTGCTGGTCCTGTTCCTCTTTGTCGTTTCTCTCCTGGCGCCCTGGCTGGCCCCTTACGATCCAAGCGCTATCGATCTGAAGAATATTCTCGCGCCGCCATCCGGTGCACACTGGTTCGGAACGGATCAACTCGGAAGGGATGTGTGCAGCCGGATGATCTGGGGCGCGGGAATTTCCCTCAAGGTCGGCTTTGTGGCTACGGGGATTGCCATTCTAATCGGAACGATTCTTGGTGCGGTTGCCGGTTATTATGGCGGTTGGGTCGATGCGGTCATCATGCGGTTTGTGGACATCATGCTCTGTTTCCCCACCTTTTTTCTGATCCTGGCCGTCATTGCCCTGCTGGAGCCTTCCATCTGGAACATCATGATCATCATCGGCATTACCGGCTGGATGGGGATTACCCGGTTGGTCCGGGCCGATTTCATTTCGCTGAAAGAGCGGGATTTTATCCTTGCGGCAAAGACCATCGGAGCCAGTGATCCGCGGATCATCTTCGTCCACATGCTGCCCAATGCCATGGCCTCCGTGCTTGTGACCGCAACGCTCGGCGTCGCAGGGGCGATCCTGACGGAATCGGCGTTGAGCTTCCTGGGTATCGGCGTTCAGCCACCCACGCCGAGCTGGGGAAACATCCTCACCGCCGGAAAGGACAACATCGATATCGCCTGGTGGCTCTCACTCTATCCGGGGCTGGCCATTCTCCTTACCGTCCTGGGTTACAACCTGCTGGGCGAAGGAATCCGCGACTCCCTCGATCCCCGGCTGCGCCGCCGCTGACCGGGCAGATTGAAATTGATTATACGCCATAGGCGTTGAAGGTCGTCTTGATCAGCGCCTGGGCCTCTTCCCTTATCAAATCCAGATGCTCCCTGCCTTTGAAGCTTTCCAAGTAGATTTTGTAAATGTCTTCCGTGCCCGATGGTCTGGCTGCAAACCAGCCGTTTTCCGTGACAACCTTGAGACCATCGATAGGGGCGCTATTTCCCGGCGCTTCCGTAAGGGTTGCCAGAATTGGTTCCCCTGCCAGATTTGATGCGGCGATCCGGTCGGAAGAAAGCTTCTTGAGGACGGCCTTCTGGGCCGGTGATGCCGGAACATCCATCCGGTCATAGATCGATGCGCCGAATCGTTCGGTCAGTTCGTAGTAGATTTCTCCCGGGTCGCGTTGCGTACGGGCCAATATTTCCGCCGCCAGCAGATCCATAAGGATTCCGTCCTTGTCCGTTGTCCACACCGTCCCGTCTTTCCTGAGGAAGGACGCCCCGGCGCTTTCTTCGCCGCCGAAACCGTATTCTCCGGTGAGCAGTCCCTGGACAAACCACTTGAACCCCACGGGAACCTCTGACAGTTTCCGATCCAGAGAGGCCGCGATGCGATCGATCATCCCGCTTGAAACCAGTGTCTTGCCGATGGCCACCTTTCGTCCCCATTCCGGGCGGTTCTGAAAGAGATACCAGATGGCCACGGAAAGGTAGGCATTGGGATTCAGAAGACCGGAACTCCGGGTCACAATCCCGTGTCTGTCAAAATCCGGATCGTTTCCGAAGGCGATGTCGAAACGGTCCTTGAGTTCGATCAGCCGGGCCATGGCATAGGGGGAGGAGCAATCCATCCGGATCTTGCCGTCCTTGTCCAGGGTCATAAAAGAAAAGGTGGGATCCAAAGAAGGATTGACCACGTCGATATTCAGCTTATAGCGCTGGGCGATCCGATCCCAGAAGGCCAATCCGGACCCTCCCATGGGATCTGATCCGATCCGGAGTCCCGAGGCCGCCACGGCATCCATATCGAGGACGTTTTTCAGATCCTCCACGTAGGGTTGGATGTAATCATGCTGACGGACCGTTTCGCTTTTCAGGGCACGCTCCAGGGAAATACGGCGAATCCCCTTGAGTCCTTCGCTCAGAAAGGCGTTTGAGCGCTTCTCGATATCTGCGGTAACGCTGGTGTCGGCAGGGCCGCCGTGAGGCGGGTTATATTTAATCCCTCCGTCCTCCGGTGGATTGTGGGAAGGGGTGATGACGATTCCGTCGGCGATATCCGTTGTCCGGCCCCTGTTCCAGGTCAGAATGGCATGGGAGATGACCGGTGTCGGCGTATAGCCGCCCCCCTCCTGGATACAAACCGCAACCCCATTGGCGGCGAGAACTTCCAGAGCGGTGGCAAAGGCCGGTTCCGAAAGGGCGTGGGTGTCCATGCCGAGGAAAAGCGGTCCGGTCAGGCCTTTTTCTTTCCGGTACCCACAGATGGCCTGGCAAATCGCCAGGATATGATCCTCATTGAAGGTCCTTTTCCGAGGCGTCCCGCGGTGTCCCGATGTGCCGAATGCAACGCGCTGCTCTTCGCAGGCGGCGTCGGGATGATGGGTATAATATAAGGAAACCAGTTTAGGAATATTGGCCAGCAGAGAAGGGGGGACCGGCTTTCCGGCAAGGGGATGAAGGGACATAAGGCGCCTCCTGGAAAAAGAGTTAAATCTTTCGTTAATATAACTCACTTCACAATTTGTCACCAGACAAATTAAAGAAGAGGAATAAGTTGCGGAAATGTAAAAAATATTATAGAAAATACCAGAAATTAAGCTTTGTGAAGAATGTTAATGGAGGTTTTTACATGGAGAAAAGTTCCAAAGGAATCCGGGGCGAAGTTGACCGCCGAATTTTAGACAAAATGCTGATCCGGAAGGAAATTGCCCCCGAAGAATTAAAGAAATACACGGATTCTCTTCCCGATCTCTCCGAAAACATGGAGGAGATTGTTGTTGAGATAACTGAAGATTCGGAAGAAGAAAGACATGATGATTGATTCTCATGCCCATCTGGAAATGCCGGAATTCGATGCCGACCGCAAAGACGTGATCGCCCGGGCGAAGGAAGCAGGGGTAGATGCCATCGTCACCATCGGAACGGATCTTGATGACTGCTTCAAGGCGGTGGAAATTGCCGCAAGTTTCGATTCCGTCTATGCAGCGGTGGGGATTCATCCTCACGAAGTCAAGAAGATTGACACACAGACTTACGATCAAATGCAGGAGTTGGCTGCACGTCCGAAGGTGGTGGCCTACGGGGAAATCGGTTTGGACTTTTTCAAGAATCGTTCTCCCCGAGAGGTGCAGATTCGCCGATTCGGGGAACAGCTTGAACTGGCAAAAGACTTGAACCTTCCCATTATTATTCATGACCGGGAGGCCCATCGAGAAACAATGGACCTCCTGTCTTCCTGGAAAGGTTCCAGGCGGGGCATCATCCACTGCTTTTCCGGCGACTATGCCATGGCCCGGAAATGCCTCGATCTTGGTTTTTACATCTCTATTCCGGGAACGGTTACCTTTGCCAAGGCGGATATACTGCGCGATGTCGTTAGCCACGTCCCCGCAGAATCTCTTCTCGTGGAAACGGACGCCCCTTTTTTGACGCCGGAACCTTTCCGCGGAAAGCGCAATGAATCAGCTTATGTGAAATATACAGCGATGCGCGTAGCGGAAATCAAGGGAATTCCCTTTGAGGTCCTGGCGGAAATCACGGCGCGTAACGCCTGTGAAATATTTAAGATTGAACTGTAAAGTATAACTGAAAGGACAGGAAGGGGCCATATCTGCAGTTCGGATATGGCCCCTTCCTGTCCGGAGAAAAAGAGATGAAGAAAAAAGCTGCAGTCATCTGTGGCGGTGAAATTCGGGACTATTCCTGGTTGCGGGCAAGAATATCCGCCATGGATCCCTGCCGGATCATCTGTGCCGACGTGGGCGCCCGCCATTGCATGCGGATCGATATCGATCCGGAAGTGGTGATCGGCGACATGGATTCCCTCGATCAGGAGATGGCAGAGTCCCTTGCCCGGCGCGGGACAAGGATCTCCGGTTATCCGTCACAAAAGGATGAGACGGATACACAGCTTGCGCTCCAATACGCCCTTTCCCTGGAGCCGGAAGAAATCCGGATTTTCGGCGCATTGGGCGGACGGATCGATCACACCCTTGCCAATATGTCCATTCTCAAGATCGCTCTGGATCAGGGAATTCCGACCCGTCTGGTTGATGAGTGGTGTGAGATCGTCATGATTCGCGACCGTTGCATCCTGGAGGGCGAAGAAGGACAGACCGTTTCCCTTTTTCCCTTTTCCTCTTCCGTAACGGGGATTACCCTCCGCGGCTTTGCCTATCCCTTGGAAAACAACATCATGGAAATCGGCCTTCCTTATGGAATCAGCAATGTTCTGACAGGGAACCGGGGCGTCATCTCTTTGAGCGACGGAATCCTCCTTGTCATTCATTATTACCGTAAGGGGCATTTCCCGGAAGGAGTATGAGCGGCCGATGGACAGAAAACCGGCTCGCGTTTTGACCATCGCCGGATCTGATTCCGGCGGAGGAGCAGGAATCCAGGCGGATCTCAAGACGATCACCGTCCTGGGCGGTTTCGGGATGAGTGTCATTACTGCCCTGACGGCGCAGAATACCCTGGGCGTCCAGGGTATCTTCGAGGTGCCCATCCCCTTTATCGAACAGCAGTTCGATGCAGTAGCAACCGATATCGGCGTGGATGCCGCCAAAACGGGCATGCTGGTAAACGCCGCCGTTGTGCGTGCGGTGGCAGCAAAAATCCGTCAGCACCGCATTGAAAAACTGGTTGTCGACCCGGTCATGGTGGCCAAGGGAGGTGCCCTGCTGATAGAAAATGACGCACGGGAAAACTTCATTTCCGAATTGGTTCCCCTCGCTCTGGTCTTGACTCCCAATATTCCGGAGGCCGAGGCTTTGGCGGGGTTGTCCATCCGTTCCGTTGAGGATATGAAGGAAGCGGCCTTGAGGATCCGGAAGATGGGTGTCCCCAACGTGATCGTCAAGGGCGGCCATTTGCATGGGCCGGCAACGGATATCTTTTTTGATGGCCGCCGCTTTTACGAATTTTACAGTGAACGAATTGCCACGAAAGACAGCCATGGGACGGGGTGTACCTATTCCTCGGCCATTGCCACCGGCCTTGCCCTGGGGAAGCCACTTCTGGAAGCCGTCAGGGAGGCAAAGGCCTATGTTACCGAGGTAATCCGTTATGCCTGGCGGATTGGGCAGGGACACGGCCCGACGAATCATGCCGCCCCCCTTTTGAACGCCCTCGACCGCATTCTTCCCTTTCTCGACCAAAAGTGATATTCAAAAAAGCGAAGTGGCAAGATCGGCATAGAAAGGCATTTGTTCAAGAACTGGAAAATATTTTTTGAAAAATACTCGCCGAGAGGGCATAAGATCCAACAATTATCTGCGCTATGTGGATTTGACACGATATTTAAGGAGGATGGAAGAAAAAAGATGACGCAGCTGGAAGCGGCCAGGAAAGGCATTATCACCGAAGAGATGAAATTGTGTGCGGAACAGGAAAAGGTTGCGCCGGAATTTATCCGTCAGGGGGTTGAAGAAGGCAACATCGTTGTGATCCGCAATCACCGCCATACCGGCATTGTTCCGCTGGCCGTGGGGAAGGGACTGAGGACCAAGATCAACGCCAACATCGGAACCTCCAGGGATCATGTGGATCTGGATCTGGAGTTGGAAAAGGTTAAGGCCTGTACAGCCTCGGGAGCAGACGCCCTCATGGATCTCTCCACGGGGGGAGAAATCCGGAAAATCCGGCAGGCCGTGATGAAGGCTTCATCCATGGTCGTGGGAACGGTCCCAATCTATTCTGCGGCAGCAGAAGCCCTGAATCGTCAGAAGTCCATCATGGAGATGACCGCCGATGACATGTTTGCCGCCATTGAAGAAAATGGCGAGGACGGCGTGGATTTTATCACCGTCCATTGCGGTGTAACCCGTGAAAGCGTAGGTCGCATCGAGGCTCAGGGACGTCTTCTTGGAATCGTCAGCCGTGGCGGCTCCATAACGGCACGATGGATGGATTATAATGAATCGGACAATCCTCTTTATGCCCAGTACGACCGGCTGCTGGAAATCTCCCGGCGTTACGACATGGTCCTCAGTCTCGGTGATGGTTTGCGACCGGGATGCCTGGCCGATGCGACAGACCGGGGACAGGTTCAGGAACTCATTCTCCTGGGGGAACTGTGTCGACGAGCCAGGGCACAGGATGTCCAGGTTATGATCGAAGGTCCGGGGCACGTGCCCTATCCCCAGATCGAAGCCAATATTGCCCTGCAGAAGAGCCTCTGCGAAGGCGCACCATTTTATGTCCTTGGGCCTCTCCCCACGGATATCGCCCCCGGCTACGATCATATTACCGCCGCGATCGGCGGCGCCCTTGCCGGTGCAGCCGGTGCCGATTTCCTCTGTTATGTCACGCCTTCGGAACATCTGCGCCTCCCCAATCTGGAGGATGTTCATGAAGGGATCATGGCTTCCCGGATCGCCGCGCACATCGCGGATATCGCCAAAGGATATCCGGGAGCGATGGAGAAGGATGTCCTCATGGCGAAGTATCGCAGTGAATTCAACTGGGACGGTCAGATCGAGCTGTCCGTCGATCCCGACCGTAGCCGGGCATGGCTGGAGAGAAGTGAAAGCGCCAAGGAAGAGGGCTGCACTATGTGCGGGGAGTTCTGCGCCATCAAGCTCGGGAAAAAGGATGCCCATCGCTGAGAAATCAGGAACGCACGCCCCGACTCGGGACGTGGCCGTCGGCATTATCCGCAGTCTGAAGAAGGCCGGGCATGAGGCCTGGCTCGTGGGCGGCTGTGTCAGGGATTTTCTGCGTGGCGTGGAAGCGGGAGACTACGACATTGTGACCTCAGCCAATCCCGACGCGGTGCAGGGGCTGTTTCCCCATACGGCGCCCGTAGGGATCCGCTTCGGCATTCTCCTCGTTCTTGAGCAGGGCCACGCCTATCAGGTCGCGACTTACCGCTCCCCGGGCGGATATCGCCAGGACATCGGAATGCGGGATTTTACGATCAACGCTCTGCTGATGGATCCGGATACCGACCGGATTATCGATGAAGTGGGCGGACGGGCAGATTTGGAGCGCCGCCTGATCAGGACGGTCGGCCATCCGGAAGACCGATTTTCCGAAGACCGCCTGCGCATGCTCCGGGCCATACGGTTTGCCGCCAATCTCGGTTTTAACATCGAGCAGGAAACCTTTGCAGTCATTTCAGCTCATGCACCGGAAATCCGCACCGTCAGTGTTGAACGCATCGCCGACGAATTGACCCGGCTGCTGACTCTGGGCGGGGCAGGGCAGGGGATGCGCCTGCTGGCGCAGTCCGGTCTGCTGGAGCAGATCCTGCCGGAAATTACAGTTCTCCAGGGGGTAAGACAGCCGCCCAAGTTTCATCCGGAAGGAGATGTCTGGACGCACACGTTAAAGATGCTGGACCTCCTGCGCTTTCCTGCCGATTTACAGCTGGCCTGGGGGGTCCTGCTGCACGATGTGGGCAAGGCCGATACGCAGAGCGAGGACGACAGGGGAATTCATTTCTACGGCCATGCCAAACAAGGCATGCTCCTGGGGGAAGCCATTCTGCGCCGCCTGCGTTTTTCCCGCCTGAATAGAGAAACGATCCTGAATCTCATCCGATTTCACATGAATTTTATCGGGGTCCGGGATATGCGTCCCAGTCGGCTGAAACGACTTATTAAGACAAAAGATTTCGATCTTGCTCTTGAATTGCACCGCCTCGATTGTCTGGCCAGTCATGGGCAGTTGGCAACCTATGAATTTTGCCGGAATAAACAGGAGGAATGGGCTAATGAGCTACAGAAGCTCCCCTGTCTACTGAATGGAAGAGATCTGCTCGCGATGGGATTCCGGCAGGGTGCCCTTTTCGGGGAAATTCTGACCGCCGTAGAAGAAGCTCAGCTCAACGGATTTATTCATACCCCTGAAGAGGCCCGCAGGCTGATCCTTCGCCGCTGGTCCTCTTTTCTTACCCCGAAAGGATAAATTACATGCTTTCTCGAAGATTAATGTCCCTGACTCCCTATGTTCCCGGCGAACAGCCCCGGGACCGCTCCTATCTGAAACTCAATACCAACGAAAGTCCCTATCCGCCTTCTCCGCGCATTGAGGCATTCCTGCGAAATTATGATATCTCCCTCCTCCGTCTTTATCCCGATCCGGGGTCGCTCAGTCTGCGCCAGACTATAGCAAAAAAATACAGCCTTTCCGAGGATCATGTTTTTGTAGGCAACGGTTCCGATGAGATCCTGAGCTTCGTCTGGTATGCCTTCTTTGACGGCCAATACGGCAGACTTCTCTTCCCCCAATACACCTACAGTTTTTATCCCGTTTACTGCGACTACTATGACATTTCCTATCGCCGGATTCCCGTGAATCCGGATTTTTCCCTGAATGTGGACGCCCTGATCGGAAACGAAGGCGATCCTTCCTGCGGGATCGTCTTTCCCAATCCCAACGCCCCCACAGGGATTGCCCTTCCACTGGATAAAATCCGTGATCTCCTGGAGCGCTATCCCCAGGACAGGGTCGTCGTAATCGACGAGGCCTATATCGATTTCGGGGGAGAGAGCGCCGTCGGCCTGATTTCCTCCCACGAAAACCTCCTGATCGTCCGTACCTGTTCCAAAAGCTTTTCCCTGGCCGGCCTTCGGCTCGGCTACGCGATGGGAAACCCGGAACTGATCCGGGCCCTTTTCATCACGAAGGACTCCTTCAATTCCTATACGGTTGGCCGTCTGACGCAGGCCATCGGGGAGATCGCCCTGGAGGACGAGGACTGGTTTGCCGATAAGATTGCCCGCATCATTGAGGTGAGAACCTTTTTTTCTGCGGCGCTTGAAGAACAGAGCTGGCAGGTTCTTCCTTCCAAGGCGAATTTTGTCTTTGCCAGAAAACCGGGTGAAACGGGACAAAGAGTTTACGAAAGGCTGAAGGAGCGGGGAATTCTCGTTCGATATTTCAATGTAGAGGGAATCCGGGATTTTGTCCGCATAACCATTGGAACGAAGGAGGATATGGGCCGGCTGCTTGAAGAGACGAAAAGGCTCTTTTAACGAGATTGGCTTAATGAGACCAACGTATCTCAAGGAGGGAGAATCAACCAACCGGACAAGGAAAAGGGACCAATATTCTTCAGCGTTGCAGCAATTATCAAATAAAATGCCGCAACGCTGAAGCCCCCGTAGAGTGCCCATATTTTCAGCACAGGGACACCTATTTTATCTTTCTAAAAAATCTGCTCCTTTACGGACGTTTCGGAAAAGCCCCGGGCCTTGTAGCTCCCAGTCTCCGGATTTCTGACCCTGCGTCCGGAAGATGCCGCACTTCCGGATTTCTGTCTTCGATCCATGCGGTGGATCGTTTCGTCATCCACTTCCAGATACCACCCGGCGCCTCGGTAACTGGTGACGGTCGTCAGCCGGAGAATCTCTTCGGCAAATCGTTTCGTGAAACGTCCGCTGATCCAGTCCAGGTTTTCAACACGGATTTTCTTATCCCGGTCGCACAGGATTTTTCTCTTGGGGACCTGAAGGAAAACTCTTCTCCCGCAAAGGTGCAGATCCTGAACTGTCATGCTGCCCATGCTATGGACCGCGCCGCTATGCGTAGATCCGCAGCCGGAACAGACCGGCATCCCGGAATCAATGGGTTCAACCTGCATGTGGAGGGATTTCGAATTGATCTGGATAATCCTGACCACTTGATAATTAGGTATGTTGAGAAGTTTTGTTATTGTTTCTAAGTCCATTGGTGCCATCCTTTCGGTTAATTGTTTCCGGAATCGGGATTCTTTAATCCTCTGCCTTGTTTTTTTGTTGTTTCCGCCAACTTTTGATCCGATTATACGGATTGCTTGAAAACCAGCAATCAGGGAGGACCTTAATTTCAACATTGAGATATACTTAAGTGTTTCTAAGGATTAACCTTAGAACTGAGGGTAATATTTGAAAAGATAACAACAGGTTTGAATGAGACTATGGGGAGAAAAGAACAGATTATTCCTGGTAATGTTTTAACAAGGCAGGATCATTGCGTATTTTTAGTATAGGATCATAATCTCGGTTTTAAATTAACGTTCCAGGAAATAAGGACATTCCCTTATGTCCGCCTCCAGAAAGATATTGAGAGCGCATCGGCAATTCCCTGGATCTCCCTAAGAGAGCCAATGGCCCTCCTACAATTATCTTGAGGATACTTTTGCTATCTGTTACGTATTTGCAAATTCCAGTGAAGATAAAAAAAAATAGAAAATGAAGCAGAAGCTAAAGAATAGAACGGTTCTGAAAGTTGAATCGAAACGGCGAATGGCTTCCGCAGGCGCTTTCTGTCTCATTATTTGTCTCATTTTCCTCTCTGCCTGCGGAGGTCGTTCCGCAGCGCCTTCCCTGCCGGAAGTGCGACCCCGGCCGCCTGTTGCAAAAAAACTGGCCAACATGGGATTCACCATCCAGGCAGGGGCATTCTCCCGCGTGGAAAACGCGGCACGGATGACAGATGCCCTCCGCCTTCAAGGATTGGATGCCTACTATTTCGTTTCTTCCTCAGGACTTTTCAAGGTACGATTCGGAAACTTTTCGACAAAGAATGCTGCCCGACAAAGGGCGGAAGCCCTGCGGACGGCGGGTGTGATCGCGGAATTCTATATTGTCAGTCCTGAAGAATACTCCGCCGCCCGGCGTACGACGCTGGGGGATGACTATCTGCGGGAACAATTGATAAAAACGGCAGAGGAATTTATCGGGGTTCCCTATCTCTGGGGTGGAACGACGCCGGAAAACGGATTCGACTGCAGTGGCCTGGTCATGGCGGTTTACCAGCTGAATGGCCTGGCCCTTCCCCGCACATCCCGGGACCAGTTCGAAGCCGGGATGCCCGTTGATCGGGATCGAACGCAAAAAGGAGATCTCGTTTTTTTTGCCAGTGGGAAAAATGACCCCATCTCTCATGTGGGAATCTACATCGGCAACGGACGGTTTATTCACGCACCGGGAAGGGGAAAGACCATCCGAATCGATTTTCTCTCCAGCCGTTTTTATATCAACCGTTACATGGGCAGCCGGACCTATCTCTAAAGGCATGCACTCGCCAGGGCTTTTGTCGATTGACTTTGGGGATTTTTTCAATAAGATAGATAGCATAATATGAAAAGTGTTGCGGTTTACAGAAATTCTGGAAAATGAGAGGTACCTGCCATGCTGGAGCTTCGAGATATACACTTTGTCGTTGATCGCGGCGATGGCCCCCAAGGAGGAGGAAAACGCGGGATCATCAACGGAATCAATTTTAATTTCGAAAAGGGAAAATTCTACGCCATCACCGGTCCCAACGGGAGCGGAAAGACAACCCTGGCCAAACTGATCATGGGAATCAATCCGACCACCACCGGGTCCATTATCTTTGATGGCCAGGACATTACGGGGCTTTCCATTACCGATCGCGCCAAAGCCGGCATCGCCTACAGTTTCCAGCAACCGGCCCGTTTCAAGGGCATCACCTTCCGGGAGCTCTTGAGCATAGCCACAGGCATTGATGAGGAGCAAATACTCATTTCCCTGCTCATGCGGGTGGGGATCTGCCCCATGGATTTTCTGGAGAAGGCGGTGGACGCCAAGCTCTCCGGCGGAGAGATCAAAAAGATCGAACTAGCCACCACCATTGCCCGTAATCCCAAACTGGCCATCTACGATGAACCCGACACAGGAATCGATCTCTGGACGATCGGACCCATGGTGGATCTCCTGAAGCGAGAACAGAAGAATTACGGGACGACAACGATCGTCGTCAGCCACAACAAGGTCTTTCTGGAAGCGGCCGATGAGATTCTGATCATCAACGGCGGTCGGATCGTTTTCCGGGGAATCCTGGACGAAGCCATGGCCTTACTCAATGACCTGAGTATCTGTAATTTCAAACCCTGCTGTGAAGGAGAAGACCAGAATGCTAGATGCTTTAGATAAAGAGCTTTTGAAAGCCGTCGCCGACCTGGAGGACATCCCCAAAGGCGCCTATAATATTCGGAAAAACGGTAAGCTGCTGACAAGGGCAACGAGCGCCAACATCAATATCGAAAGCAACGCCGAAGGCACAGGGATTATCGTAACGATTGCCCCGGGGACCGTTAATGAATCCGTACACATCCCCGTAATCCTGAGCCAGGCAGGGCTATACGACGTGGTTTACAATAATTTCATTATCGGAGAAGGGGCGGATGTGACCATTGTAGCCGGATGCGGCATCCACTGTGGGACAGCCAGCCCGGAAGGACATGCGGGCATTCATGAATTCCGAGTCGGCCGGGGGGCCAAGGTGAAATACGTGGAAAAACATTACGCCACGGGTCCGGGCTCTGGAAAACGTTCCCTCAATCCCACGACCAAGGTGTTTCTTGCAGAAGGGGCGCAGGCCGAGATGGAACTGACGCAGATCGGCGGCGTGGATGAGGCTGACCGCCTGAACGAGGCCACCCTGGAGGCTTCAAGTCTGCTGATGGTTATGGAACGGGTTATGACGGAGAAGGACCAGAGGGCTGTTTCGAGAAACGAAATCAAGCTGGTTGGCGCCGACAGCCGGGCGAACATGATTTCCCGTTCCGTCATGAAGGGAAATTCAAAACAGAATTTCTACGCCACGATCGAAGCCCTAGCAAAATGTTTCGGCCACATCGAATGTGACGCCATCATCATGGACAACGGAACCAACGAAACCATCCCCTCCCTGAAGGCTATGCATCCTGACGCGGAGTTGACCCACGAAGCATCCATCGGCAAAATCGCCAATGACCAGCTCATGAAGCTCATGAGTCTTGGCCTGACATACGACGACGCCGTTAACCGCATCATCCAGGGTTTCCTGAAATGACAGGATTTATTGAAAAAGACAAAAGCTCGGTTTATCCAACCATTGCCGAATCGTCCTTTAAACAAAGTAAACAACAGGAGGAAGTTTGAATGGATGCCTTTCCCAATGAACCGATGGGATTTCGGGGAATCCTCTGGGGTCAGCGCCTGGAAAGCCTGACCGGCCGGACCTTTTTGCCGCTCAGCGAGGAGGGGGATGTCAGTTCCTACCGCCTGCAGAATGATTCCCTGCGGATCGGCAATGCGGAGGTTTCCGATATTATCTATCGTTTTTTCAGGGGCCGGTTTTACCGCGCCACGGTCTTGATCGATTCCTATGAGAATTTCGCTCGGATAAAAGAGAGTTTTTTCGACAGCTACGGCGAAGGCGTATCGGTCAGTCGCGAGGGAACAGAAACCTATTACTGGTCTGGTGCCGAACTTGATCTTTCCCTCGAGTTCAGTGAAGCGACCTGTGGACGGATTGAATATTCCTTTCGGCCGATTCACAAACAGGAAGAGAAAAAGGCCAAGCTGAAGGCGATACAGGACTGGGATCAGGCGTGATTCGTATTCCAGATGAGCGCTGTTGAGCATCAACTCCTTGGCGTATGTCTCTTTCCTTCAGCGCCGAGGGTGCCTTTCCAATTTCTGGAATTGAAGTGAAAAACCGATTTCCGGTCTATTGCTGCAGCCAGCCGGCAATTCGGGGCGCTTCAGAAGAGAGCCAGCGGGGAGACAGGCGCATATCGAGAAAGAGGCGGAAAAGCGAAATCATCATTTTTGTCGCCCTTTCAATCAGATAGATTCGCTCCAGAATCGCACCGTCCCGGTCCTCCGAATCGTCCAGCTTGTCCGTCATGACGGGAATTTTCAGGGATTGAAAGGAAAAGCGATCCGCCTTCAGGGTGAATTCCCAGCTATCCTCGTCTTTGCCAAGTTTTATCCGGGCTTCCTTGATTTTCTTTCCTTGGCGCAGGGCCTCCTTCCCCTCCTTGAGATCCGCATGCATTCCCTGGCAGACCACGGTTTCCGCGTATTCTCCATCGCCGGATTCGAGAACCAGTCGACGGATCAGAATCAGTTCCACATCCCCTGTCCCCGGAATAGAAATCGTCCCATTGCGCTCCTCGCTCTTGAACCATAACCAGGTTAGAAACTCGCGGCCCAGGGACGTCCGGTCAACGGCCTGCAGGCCGTCTGTACCGGCTGAATCGGTCAGGGCGGCCTTCTCCGCCAGAGAGAGCCGCCCTGACATTTCTTCATCCAGCCAGAGGGGATCCCAGGGGGTATAGGGATAGACGGGTAAGGAAAAGGACTGTTTGAAAAAGTCCTGGAAATCGTCGATCACCTTTTCCGAAAGGCTGCACAGAATCAGTGATTTCTGCGATACGGACCAGCAGAATTCATAAAAGGCCGGTACCGCATGGGTTTTGCTGAACAGCTCCAGATGGACCCGCTCCCGAAGATCTTCCCGTTGCTCCCGGTAAATTCTCTTCTGGCCCGACTCGGCTAGAAAATCCTGTTCCGCTTCAAGAAGTTTGATCTTGAGAAGGGAAGGGGGGACGGTCTTACGGTCGATCCGCATGGCCAGCATCAGGTTATCGCCCCAGATATATTTTGCCCCTTCAAAATCCGTATCAAGGACATTTTCCAGGCTTGTCCAACCGATGGCCTTTTCCTCGGAGGTCAAGGCAAAACTCCTGAAGGCAAATGCCCGCAGCTGCTGATTGATGAAATCGTCTGCCGATTCCGGCAACGAACCTTCCAGACGGTATAGAGAAAACGAAATTGTTCCTTTGAGCAATCCCATAAATCCACCTCGACGGACAAATTACAACTGTATAATCCCCAGAAAGAGAATGGGGGAACCTATCTCATCCCTCTGATCCTTGTCAAGGGGAATACCTGCCTCATTGCGGGCATGGAATTATATCATAGACACTCCCGGCTATTTATGATAGCAAATAGCGTTTATTATTGACTTCAATTCGAGAGGCCGAGGAATGCCGGGCGGAAAACGAATTCAAAAAGTCGGGATCATCGCCAATATAAGAAAAGAAATCGCCCTTGAATGCTCATCCGGCCTGAAGAAGTGGTTGCAGGAGCAGGGCATTGAGGTCTTTCTCGATGCGGAGATCGCCGCCGCCCTAGGGGAAAAATGCGGTCTGGAACGGCAAACGCTGGCAGCCCGTGCGGACCTGCTGGTCGTTCTCGGCGGGGATGGCGCCATGCTGCGGGCGTCCAGGTCCGTGCGCAAATTCAATATCCCCATCGTGGGCATCAACCTGGGAACCTTCGGTTATCTTACGGAAGTCAATCTCAATGAAATGTATCCTTCCCTGGAGCGCATACTCCGCGGGGATTACTCAACGGAAGAGCGAATGATGCTCGATATGGAGGTGGTTCGGGAGGGGCAGACCTCCTGCGAATACACCGTGCTCAACGATGTGGTCATCAGCCGGGGGAGTCTCACCCGGATCATCGACATGGAAACCGCCGTTGACGGCTCCTATCTGACGACCTTTCGGGCAGACGGGCTGATCATCAGCACCCCGACCGGTTCTACGGCTTATTCCCTTTCCGCCGGCGGTCCAATCGTCTTTCCTTCACAGAATGTCATTATTGTAAATCCCATCTGTCCCCATACGCTGACCAATCGGCCGATCATCCTTCCCAGCAGCATAACCATTACCGTCAAAGTCTGGTCGGAAGAGGAAGGGGTGAACGTCGACCTCGACGGACAGGAATCCATTACGTTGAAATCCGGGGATACCCTGATCGTCCGCAAATCCCGATATGTAACCACCCTGGTTTCTTCCTCGAATCGAGATTATCTCGAAATTCTTCGATCCAAACTGGGATGGGGACGACTGCCCGCCATAAACCGATAATCAAGAAAATGCTGTCACAACTGAAGATCCGTAATTTTGCCCTGATCGATACGCTGGATATCTCCTTCGGCGAGGGCCTCAACATTCTTACCGGAGAAACCGGCGCAGGGAAATCCATTATTGTCGGGGCCATCGGGCTTCTGCTGGGCGACAGGGCTTCAACCGAAGACATCCGTTCGGGAACCGAGGCGGCAGAGGTGGAAGCCTTATTTGAATTGGACAAGGGGGACATTGTTCAGAAAAAATTAGCGGAGGCTGGTCTTGACTACGCAGAGGAAGTGGTCATTCGGCGGGTGATTTCACGCTCCGGAAAAAACCGCGTCTATATCAACGGAAATCTGGCGACCCTGAATCTCCTGGCTAAAGTCAGCGAATCGCTGATGAACATCTGCGGTCAACGGGAACACTCGATCCTTTTGGATGCGGATCGCCACCTGGATATGCTCGATTCCTTCGGACGACTGGACTCTCTCCGGAGCGCATATGGCGGGGTGTTTTCAGCCTGGCAGGATCTTCAGCTGAAAATTGCAGAATTGGCCGAGATCAAGAAACGCCGCTCTGAACAGGAAGAACTTGCCCGCTTTCAACTGTCCGAGATCCGTTCGGCGAAAATAACGCTTCAGGAAGATGATCTTCTGGAAGCCCGACGGAGCGTACTGCTTTCCGTGCAGAAACTGACGGACGCTGCCGGTCTTGCCCATGGACTCCTCTACGACCGGGAGGAATCTGTTCTTGCCTCTCTGAAGAATGTGATTGCGTGTGTTCGGGAGATCCGGAAGATTGACAAATCACTGAACCTTTCAGAATCAGAGCTGGAAGCCCATTATTATCCCCTGGAGGAAGCAGCCTTTACCCTGCGGGATTACGCACGGCACTTGGCCCCGGATCCGGAAAGGCTCATTGAAATTGAAGATCGTCTGGAGGTCTTGAAACGTCTGAAGAAAAAATACGGCGGTACGCTCGAAGGGGTTCTTAAAAAGAAGGAGGAACTGGAGAAGGCCCTGACGGATCTATCCTGCCTGGAAGAGGATCTGGAGCGGACAAGGACGACATTGCGGGATGTCGAACTTCAAATGGCGGATATAGCCCGAAAGCTCTCTTCCGCAAGGCGGCAGACCGCAACGCGGCTGGAGCAGGCCATCGAAGAGGAACTGCGAAGTCTTCGCATGGAAGAGGCGGTTTTCAAGGCGATCTTTATAAATGAGATAGATAATCGCGATCCGTTCTTCAATTCCCGGGGAATCGACCGTGTCGAGTTTTATCTTTCCGCCAATGCCGGTGAAGTACCGAAACCGCTGAATCGGATCGCTTCCGGGGGAGAATTGTCCCGAATCGTCCTGGTGATGAAAAAGGTCCTGGCAGAGGTCGGCAACGTCGGCATCATTATTTTCGATGAAGTGGACAGCGGCATCGGTGGAGAAACGGCGGACCGTGTGGGAAATAAACTTCGCGACGTCGCCAGACATTCCCAGGTGCTGTGTATTACGCATCTTCCTCAGATTGCTTGTTATGGAGACCGGCATTACCAGGTTGTCAAAACCGCGGACAATTTTCGGACAACGACGAGGATTCAACCCCTTTCCGCGGAGGAACGACCGGAGGAAATAGCCCGGATGCTCGGCGGACGGGAACAGACGGAAATCACGAAACGTCATGCCCGGGAAATGCTTGAACGGGCGGCAGGGAGGTAGATTATGTTAAGAAAAGCTCGAATCGGCGATGTCAAAACGATTCACCGGATGATCAATGTCTCTTCGGGAAAAGGAGAAATTCTCCCCCGTTCCCTCATGGATATTTACGGCAACTTGCGGGATTTTTTCGTTTATACCGATGAAGAGCAGAATTCTCTGATCGGGATCTGCGCCATGAGCATCATCTGGGAAAATCTCGCTGAAATACGCTCACTCTTTGTCGAGGAGTCACGACGAAAGGAAAGTATCGGCCGTCGGCTCGTGGAGGCCTGCATTTCCGAAGCCATTACCTTGGATCTTTACCGCATCTTCACCCTGACCTTCCAGGTGGAGTTCTTTTCCAGGCTGGGATTCGAGATTGTTGACCGCTCGACTCTGTCGGAAAAAATATGGACGGATTGCTTCCGCTGTTCAAAATATCCGGATTATTGCGACGAAGTGGCCATGATCCTCGAACTTTAGTTTCTGAGGAAATAAACAATGAAGAAGAGAAGTAAGAATAGGCGAAGATCATGGATTGTCCTGATGGGTCTTCTGTTTCTCATACCTTTTTTGACCTGGGGTTGTGCCTCCCAGCCAAAACCCCGGGATCAGCAACCCCAACCGCAGCCGCAAATTCAGCCAAACACGCCTGTTCCAATCTCACCACCCCTATCAAAACCGCCGCAATCGCCGCATCCCGGATCGACTCAAGAGCAGAAAGCCACGCTTCCGGAAGAACTAGAACCTCCCCATCCGGACTCTCTGATCCTCCTGAAGCCGGAAGAGATCCCGCTGCTGCTGGATGATCTCCCGACGGATTCCCTGCTGGCGGCTATTGATAAGAGCCTGCTCTTCTACAGCCGCGTTCCTGCGGAAATCCGTTATCCTATGGGACCGATTTTCTGCACCGCTGAAGAGTTGAGGGAAACCCTTTTATTGTTCCGGAAAATCCTTAAAAACAGCTCTTCCGAGGAGGAAAAAAAGAGGATAATCGCCGCATCCTTTGATTTTTACCAATCAGCGGGTCGTGATCAAAAGGGAACGGTTCTGTTTACCGGATATTTTGAGCCGATTTTCAAAGGATCCCTGCAAAAAGAAGAGGCTTATCCCTTCCCTCTCTATCAGCCGCCGGAAGAAACCGTGGTGATCAATTTGGGGAAATTTAAAAGAAAATACGAAGGGGAATCTCTTACCGGGCGTCTTCTCAACGGGGAAGTGGTCCCTCATTACACCCGCGAGGAGATTGATGGGCAGGGAATCCTGTCAGGCCGGAATCTCGAAATTGGATGGGCAGCCGATTCAATTGATCTGTTTTTCCTGCACATTCAGGGATCGGGCATCATGGTGCTGCCGGATGGAAGGAACGTACGGGTCGGTTATGCCCGATCAAACGGCCACCCCTTCCGCGGTTTGGCGAAAGTGCTTCTGGAAAGAGGAAAAATTACGGAAAGGGACATGACGCACGAGGCAGTCAAAAGTTATCTTCAAAACCACCCGGAGGAGCGTGCCGAACTGATGCAGCAGAATCCGAGCTATGTCTTTTTCCGGATACTGGATGGCGAGAATGTCGGTTCGCACAATGTGCCGCTCACCGCCGGACGTTCCATTGCCACGGATCCGAAATATTTCCCCAAGGGTGCACTGGCCCTGATTCGTCTGCGGAAACCCGTTTTTTCGGGAAATGGTTCAGGGACGGGATGGGTTCCCTTTTCGCGATTTGTTCTCAATCAGGATGCGGGGGGAGCCATCAAGGGGACCGGAAGGGTTGACCTGTTCTGTGGAACCGGTCAGGATGCAGAGAAAGTCGCCGGCAGCATCAAGGAGCAGGGGACCCTTTTTTTCCTTCTGAAGAAAAAAGGCATCTCCGGTAATGGCGCAGCCACGGTCTTTTGAAACATCTTTCGTTCTGAAGGCCTTGCAGAGTCCATTATTTGCCGATACAATCCCGGCAAACCCGGATTTATACTTGATTATGTAAATATTTTATGTTATTTTCACTCAGTTTCATTAAACCGTTTCATTAAATAATTAAATGGGGGAGATGAGAAATGACGAAGGCGGAATTGATTTCAGTGATTGCAGAAGAAGCAGGAATTACAAAAGCGTCCGCGTCAAAAGCACTAGCCAGCTATGTCGGCGTAGTGGCCAGGGAACTTAAAAAGAATGGGAAACTGGGGCTTGTCGGCTTTGGAACATTTTCCGTCGTCAAGAGAAAAGCCCGCGAGGGCAGAAATCCCCAGACGGGTAAAGCCATCAAGATTCCGGCAAAGAAGGTCGTTAAATTCAAGCCGGGGAAGGAATTATCGGACAAAGTAAAATAATTTTTTCTCGACATTTTAATAATCTGAGAAGGCCCTCGGAGGATTCCACAAAGAGGGCCTTCTTGCGTTTGGTGGATATCTTTGATAAAGGACGAAATAATTTAAAATATTAATAGGGAGGCACCTTCCTTGACGGCGAAAAGAATATTAAGCGGAATGAGGCCCACGGGAAAACTTCATCTTGGCAATCTGCACGGGGCGTTAAAGAACTGGGTGAATCTTCAGAACGAAAATGGTTATGAATGTTTTTATTTCGTGGCCGACTGGCACGCGCTGACCAGTGATTATGGTGACACAGGACAGATCCTGGAAAACATTACCGATATGGTCATTGACTGGTTGAGCGCTGGCCTGGATCCTCACAAGAGCACTCTTTTCGTTCAATCAAAGATCAAGGAGCATGCGGAACTCTTTCTCCTGCTGTCCATGATTACCCCGCTTCCATGGCTGGAGCGGAATCCGACTTATAAGGAGATGAAAGAAGAGCTTACTCATCGCGATCTGTCGACTTTCGGTTTTCTGGGGTATCCCGTGCTTCAAGCGGCGGACATCATCATTTACAAGGCACACGGCGTACCTGTGGGCGTTGATCAGTTGCCCCACGTGGAACTGACTCGGGAGATCGCCCGGCGGTTCAACTTCCTCTACCGGGAAACTTTTCCCATTCCCGAGCCGCTGATTTCGGACGTCCCCAAACTCCTGGGAATCGATGGAAGAAAAATGAGCAAGTCCTATGGCAATTCCATCTTCATCAGCGACACGGGCGACGAGCTGAGCAAGAAAATCATGTCGATGTTCACGGATCCCCAGCGGATGAGAAAGACCGATCCCGGAAGACCCGAGCTCTGCAATGTCTTCAGTTTTCACCAGCTTTATTCCGAGGAGGAAAGTATTCAGGAAATCGACGTCGAGTGCCGCAAGGCGGGAATCGGATGCATTGAATGCAAGAAACGACTGGCTGCTCGAATTACCGAGGGGCTGAAGTCCGTTCATGAACAGCAGGAATACTATCGGAGCCATATGCAGGAAGTCTCTGATATTATTGAAGACGGCAATGCCCGTGCCGAGAAGATTGCGAAAGCGACACTCGGTGAAGTTCGGGAAGCCGTGAAAATTTGAAATAAAACGGTCATCGTCATGGAAGAAAGGCTGCAGAAGATCATCGCCCGCTCGGGACTGGCCTCCCGGCGTAAAGCGGAGGAAATGATCCGCGAAGGACGGGTCAGTGTCAATTCGGAAATTGTTCTGGAGTTTGGTTCCAAGGCGGATATCGACCGGGACGAGATCCGCGTAGATGGAAAACTGATCTGTGCCGAAGAAACGAAGACCTATCTGGTGCTGAACAAGCCTCGGGGATATGTGACGACACTTCATGACCCCCAAAAAAGGCCCATGGTGATTTCCCTTCTTCCGGAGCTGGGGGTACGGCTTTTCCCCGTCGGGCGTCTCGATTACGATTCTGAAGGTCTGCTCCTGATGACCAATGACGGTCGTTTTGCCCAGCATGTTCAACACCCCCGTTATCGTATCTCCAAAACGTACCGGGTCAAGATTTCAGGCAGGCTGAACGCCGGTGAATTTCGTCGTCTGCAGGGCGGTCTGGATCTGGAAGATGGAAAATTCATTCCCGACGAGGTTTCCCTCGAAGAAATCAACCCTAAGAGCTCATGGCTGATCCTGACGATCAGCGAGGGACGCAACCGGGTCATTCGCCGGGCTTTTGAACAACTGGGACATCCTGTTTTAAGACTGATCCGGACTGCTGTTGCGGATCTGCAGCTTGGAAGTCTCGGAGAAGGGGATTACCGTTTCCTCAAGGGATGGGAAATCCGTCAGCTTCTCTCGCCCCGGAAAAAGAGCGGATCACTTGACAGATCCAGGGAGGGAAAATGAAAAAAATCTGGACTTTTGTCGCCCCTTTGTCGGCATTGACACTGATCGCTCTATTTTTTCCTCTTTTAAGGGTCTTTGCCGCACCTGTTGAGGTGACCCTTCTTCCCGAATCTGCTCAGGTAATGGAGCTATCCCGAGTACCGGTGCATTTTGAGGGCAGGGGACGGGGAACGGTTCAACTGATCCTTCCCGGACGGGTTTCGCCGGAGGATCTGAATATTTTTCCGGACGAAGATCCGGATTTGAAAATATCCAATCTTTCCTGGCGTATCCTGCCATCTCGCAGATCTGCCCAGAGCGAGGCGCAATCGAAACAGCTCCGGAACCTGATTGAGGAACGGAAGCGGCTTTCGGCGGTCATCAAGGGCTTGGAAACAGAAATCGCCTTCTGGCAATCGCAGACGAAGGCAAAGACCAAAACACTGAAAGATGCGATGAACCTTTCTGCCGCTATTTTCCGGAATACGAAAAAAGCCTGGCAGGAAAAGATGACCCTGGAAGGGGAATGCGAAAAACTGGATCTGCGCATAAAAAACCTATCTGAGGAATTGAAGAAAGCCTCTACAGAAGACAATGCCGAGCGGGAAGTGACTCTGTCGCTGACGGGATTGAACCCGGAGAAGAAGAATCTTTCTCTGAAATATTCCTATACCCTTGCAAATTGCGGCTGGTCGCCTCTTTACCGTCTTGAAGGTCGGTCTCTCCAGGGGCGCGTCGACTTTTCCTGGGATGCCGAGGTATGGCAGAACAGCGCACAGGACTGGAATGGTGTGAAGCTTTCCCTGGCAAGCCAACCTGTTGTTTCATCGACTTTAACAACTCGTGAAAAATCAACGGAATGGAAAATAGAAGCTCCGAAGACGGGAAAACGCAAGAGTTCTGGAAAAGTTGAACAAGCAGATTCGGCTTCAATTCCAGCCCAAAATCCTGTTGCTCCCTTCAAGAGATTTCTGGGACAGCGTTCTCTTCCCAAAGGGCAAAAGCAGATTCTTCCCGTTGATCATGCAACCTGGCCGGCTACGTTTACCCCATTGCTTCGGCCCTTTTCCCAGCGATCCTCACTCATCGGGGCAGCCGTCATCTCCCCTTTACCCCTGCAGATTCCGCTGAATTCAGCTTTATTCCTGCTGGATGGCGTGCTGGTGGGTCGCTATGATTTTGATTTTTACGGCCAGGAGAAAAAGCTGTTTTTCGGCAGTGATCCTTCTATCTTCGCCGAAATCAAGATGCTGTCAAAACCGCAGGATGTAACGGTCATAGAAGGGGAAAAGCAGGTTTGGGATTGGCACTGGCAGACGGTCGTAAAAAATGAAGGGAGCCGGGAAGTTAAAGTCCGGATCGAAGAACCGGTCCCACAGATAAGGGATCGCCGGATCAAGTCAGAAGTTCGGGGAGAGCCGGAGGTCCTCACCGAAGCGTCGGGGGTCGGGAGCCGGGATCTGGAATTAAAGCCAGGCGGCAGCCGGACCATGGAAACATCCGTTCACATCGAAGCCCCTCGCGACCTTCATGTGGAAATGCACTGGACGCCTTGAACCTCTCCTCTCAAGAGGGCATCCCAATACCCGACCCCGATAGATGCGCCTGCTCATTTCACGAATAAATGATCGGCTGCAGAATTAAACGAGGGGTTTCCCGCCGTTGAGTTTTTCGTAGATCCGAATGTACTGGGCAATCATCGCCTGAAGGTCATATTTTTCCCGCGATTCCTTCATGATCCGCCGAATTTGAGCTTCCCGGACATGGAGGGGTTTTCTGTGGAAAAACATACTTTTTTCCAGACCATACCACAAACCGCCCGGGTCATAATCACGGAAAAGAAAGCCATTGCCCACATCCTGGGGAGCGCCGTCAATCTTGAGGCGTAATTCGGAGATCTTGTCGTGATAGCCGCCGGTATCCCGGTTGGTGGCTGTGGCGCCGAAAAGGTTTCCCACCTGGTCGATCTGACCGCATGGCTCGTAGAGGGATGCGCCGAAGACATCGCTTGCGGCGGCAAAACCAAGCATTGAGAGGCCTTCATCAAATCGATGATAGGCGATCCGGCCCTGCGAAGCATAGGCAATTTTCCCGAGAATATCCACATGGGTACGATCGCTGCCTATCCCGTCGCCTACAATGGCGATCTGGACGCTGGGATAGGTCGTAATGAAACGCTGAGCAACGGCCTCCAGTAGTTCAACCCCCTTCTGGACAGGATCCAGGCGGGAAGGCCAGAAAAAGAGAATCGCATCCGGATTGACATTCAATCCGGTTCTTTTCTGAAACTCAACCAGATTTTCCCTTTTCGCCTGCATAATGGGGTCGTCAACGCCATACTTCCGTACCAGAGAGGGACAGTTTTCCGGGTACATGACGGAAGCCGGGGCATTGATGATCGCCCGGGCCGCGTCGTTGTAATACTTCGCTTTGACTTCACTCCGAACACTGGATGGGACGAGGGGACGATCAAGGAAGAAGTCATTCACCACCTCACGGAGAAATCGCTCTCCCACGAAGTTGATGAGTGTAGCATTTTTAATGGCTGTAGCCTGACAGTCGACGCAGGTCTGTCCGTACGCCTCAGAGTAATAGATGTCCTCAGCTATGCTGGGGACATTGACGCCTTCCAAAAGACTCAGCGGCAGGTTTTCTGTAAAGACATTGTGAACGGTATGCAGAACAGGAACATTGGTCGATTTTGCATAGGCCGTAATGACACCGCCGGCCATCCAGTCGTGGCTATGGATGATCAGCCGGCCATCGTGACTTGAGCGGACGGTCTTGATGACGTTGTTGACGATTTCCCGTTGAAATTCAGCCGCGGTTCGCAGAGGATCTCCGGAATAGGCACTGAGATTGTCGGCAAAAATCGCGGAACTGATCAGATGGATATTTTCCGCTTCGATTTTGTAGCGGATTTCCCGCCACTGGCTTTCGGTCATCTGAGATTCCAGTTGAAAACGCTTCTTGAGATTCAGCGTAGCCAGATGAACATCGACCCCCCTTTCCAGCAGGCCTTCGCACAAAGCGGCAACGACCTCTCCCTGGCCCCCGCTCTTGCCGGAAATGTATTGCGCCAACGTGCCCATATGGTGCGGCAATCGACCGGTTTCCGGAGTAATCAGCATAATGGGCGTTTTCACGGGTTTTTTCAAAATTTCGAAACGGTGGATAAAACTCTCCAGATAATCGATTTTCCGTGTCAGAATTTGGGTTGCACGGATCGGAGAACCCTCATAAGGGTTGTCGTAATAGCAAATGGCATTCTCCGGTCCCATACGGTTATTCAAATAGTAGAGCTGATCCGAAGTCGTGAGATTGCGCCAGCGGGTGAGAAATTCGCTGCCAGCCCGGCGCGCCGAACCTTCCATATTTTCCACGTCCTTGAATAGTTCGTATTGCGTCGGACTTTCCAGCCAGCCGAAGGTGTTCCGTACGATATCCATCCAGGAGGAAGACGATGAATATTGGAGATCCAGGAAGGGACAGGACTCATATTTGTAGCGTGCCGCGACGTTTGTCGGAGTTTCAATGCGGAGATTCTCATATTTTCCCAAGGCGGCGGGCAATCCTCTCCAGAAGTCGAAGATTCCCTCATCTTCGCGGATGTGAAGGCCGATATGCTCCAGATCATAGCCCAGCAGGACCACGGTACCGTCTACTGCGGCAATCGAACTTGCGTATTGCTCCGGGGATAAGCGCCGTTGGACGAATTCGAAGGCAACGGCATTACTCAGGAGATAATTGCGGGGAATCACGATAAGGTTTGTTCCCTTGGCGCGGTACACCGTATTCGGCAGTATCGGACCTGTTTCTGAAGCGGCCGAAGAATTCCAGCGGGGTTCACACAATATGGAAAGGTACCCCATGTCGGCAACGATATCGGCCACGGAATTGTTATAGATCAGCTCCGTATTCCGAAAGGAAAGGGGGAATATGCCAAAGAGCTTTCGGATACATTCCCGGTGCCCTGTCACCTGTTCCCGGAATTCCTGTTTGTGTGGATCGGAAAAGAGCGAGGTCAGAGAATGAAAGTATGTTTCGTTGAGGAACTCCACCTGTTGATTGTCTCTTCCGGCGTCCAGAAGGGCCCTCAGGGCATTGATCACACCAGGATCATAAAGCGTTGCCTGTTCCAGAAAGGTCCCTGACATGCTCAGGGTAATCCTGAATTCAGGATGTCGCCGGATCATATCGGTAAACATACCCAGAGCAGGGCGGTAGGATCTTTCTGAATTCTTGAGAAATATTTCTTTATTTTCCTCATCCCAGAGAAATTTATCTCGATCGGGATGAATACGAAAGGGCTGGTGCAACTGAAAATAAAAAATGACAGATGGCATGATTCACCTTAGGATCCAATGGTTCCTTGAAAGGTTATAGGGTTATTCTAGTTTAATGTGACGATTTACTCTAGCTTACAGCGTGTTGAAAAACCAGGCGTTTTGTTTCATCAAGTATCTTTTCGCCATGGCGGCTGTTTTGCGGGATGTAATAATATTTTCTAATATAATATGGGTTTTTGGAAATATTTTCAAGAAAGGAATGAATTTTTTCGGGACGGTTGAAGGTATGAATATAGAGCTCCCCCCAGTTGTTCAAGGTCAGAATGCGAAGCGTGGTAAGGACTGACATCTCGGGGTCACCGGCGAAATTGCTGATGATCAGCATTTTTTTAATGCGTTCCGGTTGAAGAAAATTCTCGAATTCGATGGAACTGACGTCGTAGATACCAAAGACTTCTTTAATTTTTTTACAGAGATTGATGACTTCCGGCATCGTTGTTGAGGTCGTATTGGGCAACATCCGTAGTAATCCAGGGAAATATAGTCCATTCCAGACAAGATACGCCAGGCAGTAAACCAGATCGGACCTTTCGCTGATGACGGATGAGAAATCATTTTCGGGAAAGATCTGCCATATGCCTTCCTGGACACGGATCGTCAATGAAGGAAGATTATGCGTGTCCAACGGCCTGAGAAGGATCGGTATTTTATTGGATTTCTTTTTCAGGGAAGAGGACAGTTTTCGACCGAGAATCGTCAGGTCCTGAGGCGCGACATCACCGGTGACATTCCGGGCGATTTCACTGATGTCCTTGTAAATCTGGACCAGAAACATGAAAATGGTTTTCCCGAACTGAACCTGCGCGGAGTAACTCCAGTCGGAAAAACGATTGAGTTCGTAAATCGTATTTCGGTCCAGATCGTATTTCTTAAATAGTTCAAGGGTATTTTCCTCTTTGAGAGTCACTCTTCTGGAAAACAGCTTGATCTCGTACCTCAGGTAAAAGCACTGAAGGATCAACTTAAAAGTTTCTGCATCCAGATTCTGCAAATGATCCAGCACTGAAATCAAGGTAAAAATGCTCGGATCTACAAATAAATAGGGCTTTTGATCCTGCTTGAGGACCTGCCGGCGGAAGCGGTGACAGAGAAGGTCGCCTTCAGGAGATTCCAGGAACATTTTGAGCAGAAGCATCTTGATAATCGATTTGAGAGGGTGTGTCAGGGATTTGTTTAACTGCCAGAGGGCGGCGCCGAAAGATTCTTCCTTGTCAATAAAATCGAGATCCCCCATGTCGATGAGATCGTAGTAAACGGATGGAGCGGATTGGCACTCCTTGACGACTTCATCATAGTTTAAAGGGGAGAGCGGATCATGGCAAACCCACCAGAGGGGAACTTTACCGGCAATCAGAATGCAGGTGCGATAGAATTCCTCTTTAAGAACCTTCTTTTGCGTACTGCCGCAACTTTCATAGTCAACATCACCAAAGTTGCATCTTCTGATATCTTCGATATCGCTGACAAAGAAGTGTACGGGCATTTTGAGGTTAGCATCCATCCAGTTCTGGATTCTTTGGACTTTCTTAAGAAATTGTGCATAGGCGGTGTCGCCGTATTCCGCTTTATGAATGCAGATCCACATATCACAGTCCGACGACGGTGTCTGACTGATTGTTCCGACGCTCCCGATGGTGTAAATCCCTTCGATGATCAGGTCCTGGCTGGTCATTTTTAGGACCGGAAGGCTGGACTGGATGTTGAATAATTTTTTAAAGAGGGTCTCCCGTTTCCGGATTTCATTATCGGTTTCAATATTGAAAACACGGAAATTATGCTTTATAGAAGCAATGTATCCGGGAACGGATTCGTGATTGACGCTTAACATCCAGGGAAGCAGATAAATTATGGCTTCGCTGTCTTTCGGGGCGAGTTGCGAAAAAAATTTTTTTCGAAACCGGTTGTATTCAAGAAAGATATTTTTGTTGTTGGTCAGGGTTTTGTATAAGGCCATTCGTTGCCTCTTCTTGAAAAAAGCTGTTCAGAAACGCCCTCTCTATACCTTTAGGCAGTTAGAGATGTCAATAGTCACCCCCGGGAGCAATTTCGATACATAAATCAGGCAAAGCCTTGCAAAAAATGAACACCCGCAAAAGAAACAATCCAAAAAATATTAGCGAAGATAAAAATCTCCGGCGAAAAAACCGCCCCAGATTGACTTATCCTGCGGATTTGCCGATTACGACAAGAAGGAAGGAGATTGTTCGGGCTATTTCCCTTCATCCAGTGGTGATTATTACAGGAGAGACCGGATCGGGAAAAACGACGCAGCTTCCCAAGATGTGCCTGGAAGCAGGGAGAGGTATTTCCGGGATTATCGGCTGCACACAACCCAGACGGGTAGCCGCTGTAACTGTGGCGGAACGGATTGCCGAGGAATTGGGACAGAGTGTCGGACAGTCGGTGGGTTACCGGATTCGTTTCGAGGATCGTTCCGGTCCTTTTCCCTACATCCGCCTGATGACCGACGGCATCCTCCTGATGGAAACCCAGACGGATCCGCTGTTGCGCGCCTATGACACGATCATTGTGGATGAAGCGCATGAGCGGAACCTGAATATTGATTTTTTGCTCGGCTATCTGAAAACCCTTCTGCAAAAGAGAACGGATCTCAAAGTCATCATCACCTCGGCCACCATTGATACGGAAAAATTCTCCGCCGCCTTCGACGGGGCTCCGATTGTTGAAGTCACGGGACGGGTTTACCCCGTGGAAGTCCATTACCGTCCCATTGAGCCTGATGACGGAGATTCGGAGGAACTTTCCCCTGTCGAAGCCGCGGTCCGTGCCGTGGATGAACTGCACACGGGGCATTCCGATCGCGGGGATATCCTGATCTTTATGCCAACAGAGCAGGACATCCGGGACACCTGTGATCTGCTCGAAGGGAGGCGATATGACAACCTGATCGTTCTTCCCCTTTTTGCCCGCCTGTCCTGGTCTGAGCAGCGACATGTTTTTTCGCCGACGACGGCTCAGAAAGTCGTTGTCGCCACGAATATTGCTGAAACATCCCTTACCATTCCCGGCATCCGCTATGTGATCGACAGCGGTACCGCCCGGATCTCCCGTTATAATCCAAGGACGCGGACGACCAGTCTTCCCGTAATGGCCATATCCAGAAGCAGCGCCGATCAGCGGAAAGGGCGGTGCGGTCGGGTTCAGAACGGTGTTTGTATCCGGCTCTATACGGAAGAGGATTATCTCAACCGTCCGCTGTATTCTACTCCGGAAATTCTTCGCTCCAACCTGGCGGAGGTGATTCTGCGGATGCTGAGACTTCGGCTTGGCCACCCGGCTGACTTTCCCTTCATCGATGCACCGAATCCCAAAAGCATTCATGATGGCTTTGATATCCTGCGGGAACTGGGAGCCATAACGGTCGACCGGAAGAAAGAACGGGACGAGAGGGGGGATGGAGAACCAGCCGTCCGACTGACTGAAAGAGGCCGTCGGATGGCCCGACTGCCTATGGATCCACGGATTTCCAGGATCCTTCTTGAAGCGGAAAAGGAAGGATGTCTGGAGGAGGCAACGATCATCGCTTCGGGACTCTGTATCCAGGACCCCAGGGAAAGGCCTGTTGAGGAAGAAGGGCGTGCAGATGCGGCTCATCGCGTCTTTGTCGATCCGTCCTCAGATTTTTTGACGCTGCTACGCATCTGGCAGAAATATCTCCGGGCTTTCGAGGTCCTCAAGAGTGCCGGAAAGATGCGCAAATACTGCCGGGAAAGCTATCTTTCCTGGAGGAGGATGCGGGAATGGAAAGACATTTACGACCAGATCCGTTCGATCCTTCAGGAGGAGGAGAGACAGGAAAAGAGAAAGAAAAACGGGGAGACATCCAAACCGGAAGATCTTTATGCCGCTCTTCACCGTTCCATTCTCAGCGGCTATCTGTCCGGCACTGCCTTCAAGAAGGAAAAAAATTTCTATTCGGCGACCCGGGGGAGGGAAGTCATGCTCTATCCCGGATCGGGTCTTTTCAATCAGGGTGGAAACTGGATCGTTGCCGCCGAGATGGTTGAAACGTCGAGACTCTTTGCCCGCACTGCCGCCAATATCGAAAGCGCCTGGATTGAACAGACCGCCGGGGATCTCTGCACTTCGACCTATTCCGAGCCACACTGGGAAAAGCGCCGGGAAGAGGTTGTCGCCTACGAACAGGTTTCCCTTTTCGGACTGGTAATCGTTCCCAGGCGCAAGGTCTCCTATGCGTCTATCGATCCGGAGGAATCCTCCCGGATCTTTATCCACAGTGCCCTTGTGGATGGCGAATTGAAAACACCACTGCCCTTTCTTCTCGCCAATCGTCAACTCGTCGAGGAGGTTCTGCAGATGGAGAACAAGATCCGTCGCCGCGACCTCCTTTTTGATGAATCCGTGCTGGAGGACTTCTATGCCTCCCGTCTCTCCGGAATCAGCAATGTGCGGACACTCAAGACGAAAATCCGGGAGAACGGAGGCGATTCCTTCCTGAGGATGACCCTTGATGACATCCTGGCCCGATTGCCCGATGAAGAAGAAATGGCCCTCTATCCTGATGAAGTGACTGTGAATGGCCGCAGTTACCGTTGTGTATACCGTTTCGATCCGGGAAAGGCCGATGACGGTGTAACCCTGCAGATTCCCGATGTCCTGCTGCCTGATATTCCACCTGGATCGGCCGAATGGATGATTCCGGGAATGCTTCGTGACAGAGTTCTTGGCCTCCTTCGAGGTTTGCCCAAGGAGTATCGGAAAAAGCTGCAACCTCTCGGGCAGACGGCTGACTACCTCGTTTGCAATCTCGGCGAGCCATCCGGTTATTTAATTTCGGCTCTGGCCGGATTGATCCGTACCAAGCTCAATGTGGACATACCCGCTTCTGCCTGGTCCGGAGGAGAAGTTCCCGAATATCTCAAGGTCCGGTTTGCCGTGATGGATGGAACCAATCAGGAAAAGGCCTCGGGACGGGATCTTGCCTTGCTTCAAGAAAACCTGAATGCCGAACAGGATTCGAGAGCCTTTGACCGGGCCAGACGGTTCTGGGAAAAAACAGGGTTGACGCGGTGGGATTTCGGCGATCTGCCCGAATCCGTCGACCTTTCCGAAAAAGGATCTTTCAAGGGATGCGCCTGGCCGGCATTGACGCCGGCAGAGGGATGCGTCCATCTTCTTCTTTATAGAAGCCGTGAAGAGGCGGCACAGGTTCACCGGGAAGGGGTGGCAACGCTCTACAGGCTGCATTTTTCCCGGGAGCTCAGGGATCTCAGGAAGGCGCTTATCTTGCCGAAACCGTTTCGGGACTGGGCGGAATATTTCGGCGGGGTCCGCAACGTGGAGAACCTGATCCTGGAAAAGGTAAAAAAAGACCTCTTTGCGGTGGATGTCCGGACGGAAGAGGCCTTTTTATCCCATGCGCGTCAGATCCGGGAGAAGATCCTGATCTCCGGGCAGGATGTTATTCGGGTCGTGGAACCTCTTTTAAAGGCCTATTCCAACACCGCTTCTGATCTCCGCCAGCTTCAGATTTCGACTCGGGGAAGCAGCACGATGCAAAGCTTTCTGATTCAGCTCCGAAAGGAGATGGATGCGTTACTGCCCGAAGATTTCCTCTGGCGCTGGAATGAAGAGCGATTGAAACACATCCCCCGCTACCTGAAGGCACTCAAAATACGCGCAGATCGTGGTTTGCTGAACTGGGAAAAAGATCGGCGCCGGGAGGAAGAAATACGGCCCTTCATTGAACGGCTGGCGGAACTTTTGAAGAATCTTCCTGCTTATGTTTCCGATGAAAAAAAGCAGGCTCTTGCTGATTTTTCCTTGATGATCGAGGAGTACCGCGTCTCCCTCTTCGCTCAGGAGTTGAAAACCGCTTTTCCCGTATCAGCCCGCCGGTTGGAGGAAAAGCTTTGTGATATTTACAGGATGTTTTAATTCATTATTAAACTTTGTTTCGCCTCAGATGCTCTCGAATATACCCTTCGACGGCCTCGTTGGGCTGATAGATGCCGAAATGTCCTTCACAGAGGAGATCCGCCTTCAGATCCAGCAGTTTTTCCATGGATTGGCGCCATGCCGCGAGATTCGCGCCCAATCGGGGGAAAAAGGGGCCGTGGATATCCTGGCCAAAGAGGATGCGCCTTCCGTCGCGATCCAGATAAAGGGAGAGGGAACCGGGAGTGTGCCCGGGTGTGTGCAGAAGATGCAGGGCTTCCCCGTTGAAGGTCAGGGTCTCCTCCATGCCTGAAATCCTTATATCAACAGGGGTTGGCGGGAAGGTCGTCTGGTACCAGTTGGCGACGGTCTGAACGGGATCTCCCTTCTCCACTGCATCGGCATCTTCCTCATGCATGAGAATCCGGCAGCCGAAATTCGCCCGGAAATAGGGGGCCGCGCCGATGTGATCAATATGCCGGTGCGTCAGGATCAGCGTTGAAATACCCTGGGGATCGAAGCCCAGATCCCGGATGTTCTGCTCCAGGCGGTTCGCGGTCCCCCCGGCACCCGAATCGATCATGACCTGCTCCTTACCGAAATCGAGCAGGTAGGCGGCGGCATCTTCCGAACGGGTGACGTTCGCCCCCCCGATGAGATAGACACCGTGAACGATGGTTACGGCGCGGCCCATAAGTCTTTTCCTTTCATCCCAGAAGAATGCGGGCATCCAGAACGACGAGTCGATCGGGTTGCGCCAGCAGGGGGTTGATGTCCACCTCCTGGATGGACGGATGATTTGTCACGAGAGCTGAAAAGGACATAATGGTTTTGACGATTCCGGGGATGTCGACCGCGGGAACATTTCGGTATCCCTTCAGAATCCGGCTGATCTTTGTCTCATCCATCATCGCCAGGATCTCATCCGAATCCAGGGGGGGAATCCGCAGGGCGATATCCTGGTAGATTTCCGTGAACACCCCCCCGGTTCCGAAGACGATGACGGGACCAAACTGGCTGTCCCGCTTGCATCCCAACAGGATCTCCGTCCCTCCGCTGATCTGCTCCGAAACGAGAAATCCCGTGAGACGGGTCGCCGGACAATTTTCCCTGACGGAGGCGAGCATCTCGGCGCAGGCCTGACGCAAGGCTTCGGCATCCGGGATGTTCAACCGGATGCCTCCCACATCGGATTTGTGGGTGATATCCGGGCTTGAAATCTTCAGAACCACGGGATAGCCGAGTCGCTCCGCAGCGGCCACTGCAGTATCCGCATTTTCAGCCTTTTCCCGGCGAACACCGGAAATCCCATAAGATTCCAAAAGAGTGAAGGCATCCTCCTGCGTCATAAATCCCGAAGGCGAGCGGCTGATCAGTTCTACAGCATCTTTCCCTGCGGCAGGAAGAGAAAGGCAGGGGTTCTTCCCGTAAAAGGCTGAAAGGCTCTGTTCAGCGCGGGGCTGGAGAATGTGATGGTAGTGGTACAGGGCGGCCAGCGACTTGACGGCTCGATCAAGGGAAGAAAAGGCCACAACATTTTTTTCTTTTTCCAGCTTGGAAATGTACTCCTGCCAACGGCCGCCATAAGTCCATCCCACAATTGGCTTTTCCGGATGCTCAGAGGCGGCTTCGTGGATAATGCCGGAGACATCGATAAAATCCTTTTCACTTTCCAGGAAAGAACCGGTCACGCATATCACGGCATCCACACCGGGATCCCGCAATAATGCCGACAGGGTCTGGCGATAGACTTCTGGATAGCCGTATTTCATTGCTGCGGGCCAGACGTCGATGGTGTTGTGCACCTGAAACCAGTCCGGGGAAAGGTCGGCAATCGCTTTCCGAGTCGCCTCGCTCAGTTCGGCCACTTGAAGACCGTAACGGGCAAAGGCATCCACCGCAATAATCCCTGCGCCTCCCGAGATGCTCACTACGCCAATCCTATTGCCGCCGATTCCGGGAAAGGTCTGAAAGGTCTTGTTGAAATCCATTACGTCATCCGTCGTCTCGGCCCGGAGAATGCCGCACTGGCGGAAGGCCACATCGTAGACCCGGTCTTCGCCGGTCATGGAACCGGTATGTGATCCCGCGGCAATCGCTCCTGCCGGACTTGAGCCGATCTTGAAGGTGATGACCGGCTTATGGGCAACGGCGTCACGGGCGGCTTCCATGAATTTTTCGCCGTTTGTGACGCCTTCCATGTAGATGTTGATGACGGAAAGTCTTGGATCTCGGGCCATGTGGCCGATCAGCTCCGCATATTCCACATCAGCCGAATTTCCGGGATCGATGCACAGCCCCGTACCCCCCATCAATCCCGCGTTGCCCACTACATAGATGCCCGATTGACAGAGGACCCCAACCGGGGCCAGAGGATTGATAAAGCCAATGAAGGAGGTGCAGAAGGAATTGAAATTATTGACGACGCCCAGAGTGTTCGGACCAAGGATGCGGATGCCCTTTTCCTTGGCCAATTTCAAAAAATCTTCCTGCATTGCAACACCGTCCTCATCCCCATCCGTAAATCCCTGAGCCACGATGATTACAATGCGGACACCTTTTTCCGCGCACTGACGGAAAAATTCGGGTACTGTATTTCGAGGTGAGCAGATAACCGCCAGATCCGGAACCTCCGGGGCATCGAGCAGCGATGTATAAACCGGGTATCCCAGGATCTCGCCGCCGGCGACGTTGACGGGAAGAATCCGTCCCCGGTATCCCCATTCCAAAAGTACCTCCAGAGGGTTGTTGCTGCCTTTGCCTGTACGACGTGTGACCCCCAGCAGGGCGATCGATTCCGGAGCCGTCAGCTTGCGGTAATCCTCAACAGGCAGCATAAAGTGAGGAGGCGTTATACTCTTCGTATCATTCTTCGCTTTTGTGTCCACTTTTGAGAAATCTCCTTCAATATTGGAATCTATCATTACAATCATTTATGGTTTGCTGAGAGTCCCGATCAGGTCCGAGATGTCGGAGAGAGAATTTTCCCGGAGATAGGCCTCTATTCCCTCCAGGACCTTCATCGTGGCGCAGGGATCCACAAAATTTGCCGTACCGATCTGAACGGCCCTTGCTCCCACGATAATGAATTCCAGGGCATCCCTGGCATTCATTATTCCACCCAAACCAATCACGGGAATTCGGACACGATTCACGACCTGCCAGACCATCCGCAGGGCAACGGGTTTGATGGCGGGTCCTGAAAGGCCTCCGGTGATATTATGAAGAAGTGCTTTCCGATGGACCAGGTCCACTGCCATCCCGGTCAGGGTATTTATTAGCGAAACGGCATCCGCACCGGCGGATTCAACACTTTCGGCGATCAGGGAAATGTCGGTCACATTGGGCGAAAGTTTCATAATCACCGGGAGGTCTGTGGCCCCTTTGACTCTTCTGGTCACCTCGGCGGCCATTTCCGGTGAAGATCCAAAGGCAATTCCTCCCTTTTTGACATTGGGACAGGAGATGTTGACTTCCAAAGCGGATACTCCTCCGGCGGCACTGAGAATTTCCGCGACCTTTTCATATTCTTCCAGGGTTTCCCCGAAAATGTTGGCAATGACCTGTGTGGTATATTCTCTCAGAAAGGGAAGTTTTTCCTGAACAAAGGCCTTGACGCCGATATTCTGCAAACCGATGGCGTTGAGCAGGCCGGAAGGGGTTTCTGCGAGGCGCGGTGGCGGGTTTCCCGGCCTGGGTTCAAGAGACAAGCCCTTCACAATCACCGCACCGAGGCGGTTCAAATCGACAAAAGACGCATATTCCTCGCCATAGCCGAAGGTGCCGGAGGCTGTCATGACCGGGTTCCGGAGCTGAAGCGGACCGACATCAACAGACATTATCGGGGTGAAAGAAGTTTCCCTCATTGCGCTACTCTCCTTCCGGTTCCTCGGGAGTATCCGGAATGGCCTCAGCTGGATCGGGTACGAGAACTTTCCTATCCCGGCCTGATCCTCTGTTGGCACCCGCAGGTTCCCGGGGTACGCTTTTCATCTCTTGTTCGGGAGGCGTTTTTTCCGATATTTTTTTCTGAGAGGCAGGCGCCGGACCTGTGGGAACTTCCGGTTTCTTCGGCAGGGATTCTTGTTTTGGGTGAATATCCTTTTCTCCCGCGGCTTTCGGAACATTCTTGATGTTCTCCGGCAGGGCGGCTTTATTCTCTCTTTCAATGGTAAAGTAGGAAATGACTTTCTCTTCCTTAAGTTTCTGCAGAGCACGCAACGCAGCTTCACGGCTTTCATAAGTGCCGACATAAACTCGATAAAACTCGCCTTTTCCCAGCACGGTCATTTTCTTTACCCAGGACTTCACCCCCTTTTGTTCGAGGAGTATTTTGAAATTACCTGCATTTGACTCATTCTTGAACGAGGCGACATGGGCAATATAGGTTTCAGAGGGTTGCTGTTGTCCCGCCCAGCCGGAGTTCGCGCCAACTGGAGAAAGGACAAAAAGAAGCAGGGCAAAAGAAAGACGAATGAAAACGATGAACGGAATTCTCAGAATTTCCTTCTTATACATAAGATAATTTCTCCTCCTTATCCTGCCATTCAAAGGGGGTTAAATCCTCCCCCTGGACAAAGCGATTTTCGTCTTGTCATTCTCTTCTGCAAATCACCAGTTGATCTGGCGAATATCGAAAACGGGACCATCTTTACAGACACGTCTGAACGTTGAAAAACCGTCAGACGTTTTAATCGGAACGGCGCACCCCAGACAGGCGCCGAGACCGCAAGCCATCCTTTCCTCGACGGATACCTGGCAGGGAAGGGGATTTTCCTCCAGCAGTTCAGCAAGACGTTTCATCATGGCATGCGGTCCACAGGCATATACAAGGGCGTCTTCCGGCGAATAGTCTGCAAGTTCCCGCTCAAAAAGATCCGTAACCCTCCCTGGATATCCTACACTGCCATCGTCCGTACAGATGCGGATGTCTGAACAAAAAGCCGAAAGTCTATCCAGACCAGCCAGGACGCCTTGATGCTGTGCCCCGAGATACACCGTCATCTCAAGGGGATGCGGCTCTCGAATCTCTCTCAAGGAAGAGGCCAGGAAAGTCAGAGGGGAAATTCCGATTCCTCCCGCGATCAATATCACTCGCCTGGCACCCGCATTTTGCGAAAATCCCTTCCCCAACGGCCCGAGCAGCGTAATCTCCTGTCCGACTTTCAGGCATGACAGGACCTTGGTCCCTTCACCTGCGACGCGGTAAAATATTTCCAGGAAAGCGTGTTCCCCGCTCTGTTCGAAGGCATAAATGCTCATTGGCCTTGCAAGAAGAGGCGTTTGCAACTGCGTGACGCGAATCATGACGAACTGTCCGGGAAGGGGATGGGGAAAGGCCGGAGCAAGTTTCACCCGCAACAGGAAATGGCCTTGAATAACCTCCCGGTTGATAAGGATTTTACCCTCTATTGAAATTGGGATGGGCTGCATGAATTGTAACCTTGTAAATGTAAATGTCGCCTTTCAGTTTCCTGTTAAAGCGCTCTCACTGGGAAGATCCATGCCCATGATCAGGGCATCTTCTCCTTCTTCGGAATAATAGGAGCGTCGAATCCCCTTTAAAACAAGGCCGAATTTTTCATAGAGTTTCTGTGCCGCGATATTCGAGCGACGAACTTCAAGGACAACAATCCGGCAACGTTCATCCCATGCGGACTGAAAAAGGGCCTTCATCAGGAAGGTTGCCCAATGACGGCGACGATACTCTGGTTTTACGGCGATTTTCTGGAGATGCACTTCCCCTGCGACAATCCAGTAAATCATGTAACCGACGAGAACGCTGCTCTCCGGCAGAATCGTCCAGAGCGTGAGACTCCGCGAGATCGAATTCGAGAGCTCCTGAACAAACATGTTTCTTGTCCAAGGAGAGGAAAAACTGGCCTGCTCAATTGCCAAAACCTCATCCAGGTCTTTTAGAGTCATTGGCCTAAGGAATTCAGTGACTTTATTGCAGAATTCAGAGACCATGAAAAAGCTCCATCAGGATCGAGGCCAGGAGGAAAACACCACAGAAGACAGGAAGCATTCCTCGCAGGTGGATGGTATTCAAGGCCACGGCGATTCCCAAGAGGGGATAGAAAAAAAAGAGCATTTTCAGGGCTTCTAAAATAGAAGGGGAAAATCTGGGAAAGAGAAAGGTGGTCACAACGATCCCCGGCCAAAGAAAAAGGAGGATAAAGGAAAAAGAAAGGACAAAGTAAAGAAGGGGAGACAGCAGATGCTTTGACGCGACACCGTTGAGATCGGCTTTCTCCGCACAGCTCAGGGCCGCTTTGGCAAGGCGCTCATTGACCGAAATGTAAAATATTTCCATTTTCTGCCCGATGTAACCGCAGGGAATATAGATGAGAAGAGAAAAAGCCATAATTTCCCGGCAGGAATGACCGATCATCCGACCCGAAAGAATGCAGGAGGCCGTCACCAGAATCGCAGTCAGAGAATCATTTGGAGGAATCAAGGTGCCGATTGGCAAACGGTCAATCCAGAACAATTCGATCAAGGCGCCGATCAAAAGACCGGAATAAGGATCGCCAAGGAAAAATCCCACCAGGGGAGCGGCAATGACAGGCCTGGCGATCATGCTTTGAATCACGATTCTGTCAAGACAGATCAAACCTCCGAGCAGTGAAACCATTATGCATTGGATGAACATCCGGGCAGCCATTCCAAAACGCAAATCTTTAAGGCTTATGTGTCTTCAAATAATTTTTAAAATTGCAGGATCTCTCCTTTGGAACACGCCGCAATTCAATGGTGACGTTTTCTCTGATCAATTCTTCAAGACGATCTATGTCTTGACTGCCCAGCAGAACGGAGGGCAGACAGATCATCGCACCGTTTTCACTATAGACATTGCCGATATTCAACTGGGAAAACCGGAAGCCGGACGCATAGGCACGCATTGCATCCGAAATGCATGAAAATAGAACGAGCGTTTTTTTGCCGTTTGCATGCGTATAGGGATAATTTCCTGAAAATTCATCGATGGACCGAATGATGACTTCCGTATCGCTTGGAACGGCCATCCTCATGACCGTTTCGCGAAACAGATCGGAAGCAACCCCATCATTGGCGACAATGATGCAAGAGGCTTTTAGAAAAGGCAACCAGGCTTCCAGAATTTGTCCGTGAATGAGACGGTCATCCACTCGGACAAGGACTATTTCATAATTGCTTTTCATTTTATTATCCGGCGATTTTCTTGTCCAGAACTTCACTGGCCAGGTAAATGTTCTTTCTGCCGTAATCGGTTACATGAGCGGCAAAATCCCGGAGATTCATATCCTGGCGGATGTCTGATACCTTTAAAAGCATCGGTAGATTAACGCCTGTAACCACTTCGACTTTGTCTTTTTTCAGGAAAGAAAGGGATAAATTTGAAGGAGTTCCACCGAAAAGATCCGTCAGAATCAACACGCCTTGACCCTGATCAAGCTTTTTGATGGATGAACTGATTTCCTTTTTCAGGGATTCAACGCCTTTAGAGGAGTCGACAGATACATGCAGAAGTAATTTCGAAGGTCCTTTGATAAGCTCTGCCGCCTTGATAAGCTCATCACCGACATTTCCATGGGTTATAATTAAAACTCCGATCATACCTGTTCCTCCCCGACAAGGCACCACAATCGAAGGCTGACGCTAATGGATTCGTCAACAAATGTCAAGGATTATGAAAGAATTGTCCCTTTATTGAGGGTGCTGAAAATATTGACAATTTTCAAAAAGAAATGAAGAAAGTTCCCGCTACGGGGCGCAGAAGGAAAGGATTGGGAATTAATTTCCTTAAATTCGATCCATCTGTGGCTCCCGATGGTGGGGATGAAATCATAATATGCCGTAACTATTGATCATTATATTATAGTTCTCATGGCATGATCTCTGCTAAAGGTTGTCTAATCGAATATTGAGGTAATCAAATGGATGCAATCTCTTATAGAATGACAACGACTAGCGAGAAAAATCCTGCAGCGAATATCTTGAGCGCGGACTATAAATCAGCAAACGCTTCTGGAAAGATCAATAAAAGGCGTACAGATCCTGTAGATCATGACAGGGACCCGTCCTTAACCGGAATTTCTTTTAAAAAAACCCTTGAGAAGATGAAGACCGGGGAAAACGAACCATCGCAAGGTGCGGTAATCGAGAATAAAAATCTGCCGGAAGAGGAAAGTACCCTGGATTCAACACAGTCTTCAGACAATGCCCTTTGTTCGAATTCAACTCCAGCCACCTTGAAGGATGAGGATATTCAAAGCCCTGTTCTCAATGGAATAAGCGCTGAAGAATATACAACAATGTTTGCTGATGGCGGGTTTGTCAACATGGAACTGGCGATCATTGATTTTAAGCCTGCTGAGCTTGAGATACTCCAGGATGTAACGCTTGCGCAAAGTCAGGCCTCAGCAATAAACAATCTTTCTTCAACAGAAAATCCTGCCTCTTTTTTGAACGCTCAGTTTGGGGAAGACACATTTCATCCGGTTTCAAATAAGAACATTGCGATAGATTCAACAGGCAAAATCTCTATGACGACAGGAACAGCCGCTGAGGGGAATAATGCAGAGGTGATCCCAGGCAGTTCTCTAGCGGCACAAAATGCTGCCACCAATAGGGATTTGGCGATGAGTAATCTTCCTTCTGACAACAAGCCTGAAGAATTATCTGATGCGGCGCTTTCCGAAGGACAATTATCATCATCCAACAAGCCTTCTCCTGCAGGGGATCGTTCCACCTCAACAACCGGAGAGTTATCCTCCCTGCAAAGTTACGGGAAAGTGACTGAAAAGGGAGAAATGTCGCCTTCAGGATATTCAGGAAACGGCTCCGGTCAAAACTCTCTCGATTCTCAAACACGCCAGACAGAGACCATCCCGGAAAGCTCGACGAACGGACCGTCCCGCAAATATGAAAATCTTGCAGAGATTCAAGGCTCCAAGTTCAGTCAGGACATGAATTCCCTCCATGGAAATGCAAGTCTTGGACATGTTGATAATGCACGATTTATTTCCGGAGAGGTTGGACTGTCCGGTGGAAAATCCGGCGAGTTCAAGGCCTTTGATCCGCAGGCTTTGATGTCTTCAATCGTTGAAGGAGGAACACAAATTATTTCAAAGGGTGGCGGTCGAGTAAAAATGACCTTGAATCCTCCGAATCTCGGTTCAGTTGATATGGACATCCGGGTCAGGAACAATAAAGTGGATGTATTGTTCGTTGCAGATACACCGGAAGTACAGCAATCGCTTCAGGCAAACACGGATTTGTTGAAAGCGGCGTTGTCCCAGCAAGGGTTTAAAATTGATGGATACAATGTACTGCTCCAGGGGAATACGGATTCTAATTCCGGACATTTTTCCGGTGAAAATGCCTTATGGCGGAATTCCAGGAATGATTCAGGAAAAGAACAAACAGGAAAAGATGATCAGACACGTCAAATCATGACCACGAATTTGAATCCGCCAGGAATACCAGCTCCGATCAGTTCAAATAGAATCAGTTTGTTTATTTAGGAGATAAAAAGTACGGCTTCGAGGCGCCTTCCTTTTTTTATCAGAAAGGAGAAGGTGCCGACAACTTGACATTGAAGCGCCACAGACTGAAGTTATTTTTAAAGAGCGTGTCTATAAGAAAAACGACATCAAATTATTTTGAGTTAATCCGTATCCGTTAATATTTAATATTATAAATTTATTTCAAGGGGATGGACGAAAAGTCATCCCCTTTTTTTGTTTCTTGAAACAAAAAAAGGACCGGTTGGATGAAAATGAATGTGAAATTCTTCACTGGTGCGCAAATTGCTAAGTCTGAAAAAAGATTGTTTGAGTCAAAGATCAATGAAGGACCTGAGCTTCTGTATCATTGGAAATTTTGGCCGAAGATTTTGAAATTTGAAAGATAAAGGGGGTATGACGATGGCAAAGGAGGAACAGGCGCAGCAGGATTCTGTAACGCCGACGAAACAAGAGAAAAAAGGGTCATTCAAGAAATGGCTGCTTATAGGAGTTGCTGGACTGGTCATCATTGCCGGCGGCTTAGCTGGAGGCGTGTTTTATTTCAAGCACGCCGGTGAAGGGAAGGAAAGTCAAAAAACGGAGAAGGCAACCCCTGGGGCATTATGGGCACTGGATCCCTTTATTGTCAATCTGGCCGACAATACCGGTGAAAGATATTTGAAAGTGGTGATGCAGCTTGAGGTTTCCGGACAGGATGACCCCAAGGCCCTGGAGGAATACAAACCGAAATTTCGAGATTGCATCCTGGATATCCTTTCCTCCAAATCATACAGCGAGCTCATGGACGTTAACGGAAAACAGAGACTACGCGATGATATCGGCGCTAAGCTGAATAACCTTTTATCAAAAGGTAAGATTAAGCGCGTTTATTTTACAGAATTTGTCATTCAGTAAGAGATCGTTATGTCACAGGTTTTAACTCAGGAAGAAGTTGATGCGCTGTTGCGCGGAATTTCAGGCGGACAGATTGAAGCTGAGATTGAAGAGGATGTCGATCCCTCCGGTATCGTACGCTACGATCTAGCCAGTCAGGACAGGATCATCCGGGGCAGGATGCCCACCCTGGAAATGACGAACGAGAAATTCGCACGCATGTTCCGGACGACCTTGTCATCCCTGTTGCGCAAAGTTGTAACGGTCAATTCAATGTCGGTTGATATGATTAAATTCGGGGAGTTTCTAAAAACCCTTCCAGTTCCCACCAGCCTGCATATTTTCCGAATGGAGCCTCTGAGAGGGAACGCCATCTTTGTGATGGAATCAAAAGTCATATTCACACTTGTTGATGTTCTTTTTGGCGGTGCGGGAAAGGAACTTTTCAAGGTTGAAGGACGGGAATTCACGGCTATTGAAACGAATCTCATTAAGAAGGTCATACTCAGCGCCCTTTCCGATCTTGAAAAAGCCTGGAAGACCCTCCATGACATACAGGTCGTTTACCAACGTTCTGAAATCAATCCACAATTTGCTCAAATCGTCCCCCCTACGGATCTGGTCTTTGTGATCGATTTTGAGATTGAAGTTGAATATATAACCGGCATTCTCAAACTCTGCATCCCCTATTCAACAGTAGAACCTATTCGGGAAAAATTGCAGGCCGGTTTTCAAAGTGAACAAATGGAAGTTGATAAAGTATGGATGAACAGGTTTCGCCGTAATCTTATGTACGCAGACCTTGATCTTCTCATTGAACTTGGAAAATCAAGAATATCAGCCAATGATGTCGTTAATCTTAAAGAGGGAGACGTCATCACGCTGGATCAGTACTGCACCGATCCGGTAAACATCTTTGTGGAAGGTGTCTTGAAGTTCAAGGGTCATCCAGGAAATTTTAAAGGAAACCAGGCAGTAAAAATATCAGAAATACTCCAAGATAAAGGGGAAATAGATCATGGAGCAGAATGAGATTGATGAACTTCTGAAAGGAATTGATTTAAATGAAAAGCCGGATGCGAAGCTTGAACCGGCCGATGATGAAAATATTGGCTGGGATGATGTTCAGGAGGAACTTACACAATACCAGGTAAAACCACAGAAGGTTGAAGTCAGCCCGGCAAATTTTGAAGAAATGCCTGCGACTCCGGTGGTTGATTCCCAATTGAATCTCGATTTTATTCTCGATATTCCGCTGACTTTAAGCGTTGAGCTGGGGCGGTGTCAGATGCTGATCAGTGAATTGCTTCAACTGGGACAGGGATCCATCATCGAACTCGTTAAGCTGGCTGGAGAACCGATGGATGTCTATGTAAATCAGCGCCTCATCGCACGGGGGGAAGTCGTCGTGGTTAACGAAAAATTCGGGATAAGATTAACGGATATCGTCTCCCAGGCAGAACGCGTAAAAAAATTAAAATAGACGTCGTTCAAAACAGATTTTCTTTTATCAAAGTAACAGGATGTGATTGTGGAAACCGTATCTTTTTTATCTTCCCTTGTAAAAATGGTGTTTGCCCTTGTGCTGGTTCTGGGCCTGATGATTGGCTCAATGTATTTTATCAAAAAAATTCTCCATACGACGACGCCTGAAATGGACAGGGGATCATTGATCAAAATCCTGGCTAACCGTTATCTGGGACCCAAAAACAGCATCCTGGTTATTGATGTTGCCGGGGAAATTATTGCTGTTGGCCTGTCAAATTCTCAAATGACCATGTTAACAAAAATATCCGACAGGGACGCACTGGAGAAGCTTCGCAATGCGAAGATGAATGGGGACCTTCCCTCACTTCCCATTACGCAGCAGCTCACCCGATACAAGAAGAAAATAACCTCTGTCGTAAGTGAATTGCGAAAATGAATTTTGAAATCGTTTCTGTAAATTGGATTCCAAGGCTTACCCGTGTGGCTCCGCTATTACTTCTCATAGTCCTGGGCTGGACGAATCTTGCCGGCGCCGAACCCCTCTCTCTGCCGAACATCAGTTTAAGCATCGGTGGAAAAGCAGACTCGCCTGACAAGGTGGCCACGGTCATTCAACTTCTTTTTCTTCTCACTGTTTTATCCCTGACGCCGGCGATCCTTCTGATGCTGACTTCCTTTACTCGCATCGTCGTTGTGCTGTCCCTGTTGAGGCAGGCCATCGGCAGCCAGCAGATGCCCTCAAACCAGATCATCATTGGATTGTCTCTTTTCCTGACTTTTTTCATCATGGCGCCGGTCTGGCAGAACATTTCCACGGAAGCCGTAAAACCCTATTACAACGAAGAAATATCCGGGGAACAGGCCATAAACAAGGCCATCGTTCCCGTCAAAGCCTTCATGCTGAAACAGACCCGGGAAAAGGACATCGCGCTGTTCATAAAAATATCAAAAGGAAAAAGACCGGAGCGACCTGATGATTTATCCCTCTCCGTTCTGGTTCCCGCCTTTGTGATTAGTGAATTGAAAACGGCATTCCAGATTGGATTTCTGCTTTTTTTACCCTTCTTTATTATCGACATGGTTGTGGCAAGCGTCCTTTTGTCCATGGGGATGATGATGCTTCCTCCTATCATGATGAGTCTGCCTTTCAAGTTGCTTTTGTTTGTCCTGGTGGATGGATGGTATTTAATCATAGGATCTCTCGTACAGAGCTTCCATTAAAAGAATTTTGTTGAGGAATGTATGACGACTGCATTTATTGTCGGAATCATGGCTGAAGCCATAAAAGTAACTCTCTTTGTGGCCGGACCCGTTTTAATCGTTGCTCTTGTGGTCGGGGTCGCAATCAGCCTGTTCCAGGCTGTCACACAGGTGCAGGAAATGACGCTATCCTATGTTCCCAAGGTCGTGGCTGTGCTTGTTGCCCTGGTGGCTTCATTACCATGGATGATCAATCTCCTTCTCAATTTTACTTCAAATCTCTTTTCCAATATTCCGAACTATATAAAATAGGAACCGGATTATAAGAACCCTTCTGATTGCCGGGATTTAGTCATGAACCTGCCTGTCATAACACAGGAAACGATCGACGCTCTGATTTTCATCTTCTTAAGAGTCAGTGCCATGATCGCTGTAATGCCCGTCTTTGGCAGCGACAGGACGATTCCGGTTGCCGTTAAAGGAGGTCTGTCTCTTCTCATTACGTTTTTGTTGTTTCCTTTTGTAAAAATTGATCTGGATGCTCAATCTCTGGAGTTTATTCCAATGTTCGCCGGCATGATCGGTGAGGTTCTTATCGGGAGCATTATTGGTTTTGTCGCTCGCTTTATCTTTGCAGGAATTCAATTTGCCGGTGAATTGATCGGCTATGAAATGGGTTTTTCCATGGCGAATGTCATCGATCCCGTGACCAGCAACCAAGTGTCTCTAATATCGCAACTTCAGTATATTGTGGCCATTTTGATCTTTTTAACATTGAATGGTCATCATGTATTTTTCTCGGCCATGGCTGAAAGTTTTGAAAGAATTGCTCCGTTGCAGTTTCATCTCTCTGGAAAACTCATACAAACAGTCTGTCTTTTCTCAAAAGATGTCTTCGTCGTTGCCATAAAAGTCAGCGCTCCCGTCGTGGCCGTACTTGTATTTACAAACCTGGCTTTGGGCATAGTGGCAAGGACGGTGCCTCAAATCAACATATTCATTATCGGATTTCCAATTCAGATTGCCCTTGGTTTTATTTTCCTTGGTTTGACCGTTCCCGTGTTTGCCGATTATTCCGCAAGCCTCTTCAATAATTTGGAGAAACAGATCCATTTTATTATCAGGGTGATGTAACGAAGCTGAAGATTGTCCCATTGAGAAAAGAATCCGGTCTTCTATATTTTCATGAGAATTCCGGTTTTACCGATAAGCTCCAATTTTTCAAATAGCATTTTACTTAGAATCTTATGGCTGAACAGGATAAAGATCAGGAACGAACTGAAGAAGCTACCCCAAAGCGCAGAGAAGAAGCTCGCGAAGAAGGACAAGTCGCAAGGAGCCGTGATCTTTCCTCGGTTGCCATCCTTGGTTCCTGTCTTCTCTATTTCTATTTTGGGGCAGGCAGTTTTGTCTCTCGACTGATGGATCTGATGAAAAGTTCGTTTTCAAGTCTGGATTCCTCAACTGTCACAACTGATAATATTCAATCCCTGCTATCTTCTTCTGTCTTCAAAATGCTTTCTATAATGGCGCCGTTTATGTTGACGGTGTGCATTGCTGCCTTACTGGCCAATGTCATGCAGGTCGGCTTAAAAATAACCACTAAAGCCATCCAGCCGAAATGGTCGAAAATTGATCCTCTCAAAGGGTTTGCCAGGCTCTTTTCGTTACAATCTCTGGTTGAATTTATAAAGAGCATCCTGAAAATGTGTATCGTCGGGTTTGTTGCTTACTTGACCGTCAAGAACGAGTTGACGGACATTCTTCCCCTTGTCAATAAGAGCGTATGGGCCATCACGATTTATATCACCAAAACATCCTTCAAGATTCTCCTGACAACCAGTTGGGTTCTCATCCTTCTCGCCATTGTGGATTACCTGTACCAACGATGGGAATATGAAAGAAATTTGAAGATGTCACGCCAGGAAATCAAGGACGAAAACAAATCGACCGAAGGTGATCCCATCATCAAGGCAAGGATACGAAGACTGCAACGTGAAATGGCGAGGAAGAGAATGATGGCGAATGTCCCTAAAGCTGATGTAATCATTACCAACCCGACCCATCTGGCCATCGCTCTTAAATATGACAAGGGTTCCATGATTGCGCCAACCGTCATTGCCAAGGGAGCCGGATATGTTGCTGAAAAAATAAAAGAAATAGCGAGAGAAAACGGAATACCAACCATTGAGAACAAACCAGTGGCACAGGTATTGTATAAATCGGTTGAAGTGAACGGGACGATTCCCGACAGTTTGTACAAGGCCGTTGCGGAAATTTTGGCCTATGTTTATTCACTGAATCAGGAATAAAACTCTTGAAGGAAATTTATGGCGCGATTTGGTGACAAAGGAATCATCTCGGAATTAGCGGGAAGCAGCAGTGCCATGATGGCCCTTGGGGTGATTGGAATTCTCATGGTCATGATGATTCCGCTGCCCACGCTTCTTCTCGACATTTTACTTTCTTTCAGCATCACCATTTCGATCATGATCCTTCTCATGGCGATGTATGTTCTGAAGCCACTGGATTTCTCGATTTTTCCTTCCATCCTGCTTGTTGTTACCCTTTTAAGACTATCACTTAATGTCGCCTCCACCCGCATGATTCTTCTGCATGGTAACGAAGGAACGACGGCGGCAGGACAGGTCATCCATGCCTTTGGAACTTTTGTGGTCGGAGGGAATTACGTCGTAGGGCTAATCGTATTCATGGTCCTGGTCCTGATCAACTTCATCGTTATCACCAAAGGATCTACAAGAGTTGCAGAAGTTGCCGCACGATTCACCCTGGACGCCATGCCGGGAAAGCAAATGAGTATCGATGCCGATCTCAATGCCGGATTGATTTCAGATACGGATGCCCGCCGACGGAGAGGCGAACTCGAAAAAGAAACAAATTTTTACGGAGCAATGGATGGAGCCAGTAAATTTGTTCGCGGCGATGCAGTAGCGGGCATTGTCATAACGCTGATCAATATCATTGGTGGATTGGTTGTCGGTGTAATGCAGAAGGGAATGCCGGTCATTGACGCTGCAAAAAATTATACCTTATTGACCGTAGGAGATGGATTGGTCACCCAGATTCCGGCGCTCATTGTTTCAACGGCAGCCGGCATGCTGGTGACAAGATCCGCCGCTTCCTCGGATCTGGGGGAGGAACTGCATCACCAACTGAAGATACAGCCTAAAGCCATCGCTACGGCGGCAGGCATCATCCTTGTTTTTGCTTTCATTCCCGGGATGCCGAAAGTATCTTTTCTCCTTGTATCCGCAGGAATCGGATACCTGGCCTATAAATTTTACCGGACGAATGAGACATCCCAGGATATCGAAGAAGAATCCGTTCCTGCTCTTCCTGAAGAGGAAGAACCTGAGGATCTTCTCACTCCCTTGGATGTGCTTGCCCTGGAAGTCGGATACGGCCTTATTCCCCTTGTGGATACGAGTCAAGGTGGAGAATTGCTGCAGAGAATCAAAACGATGCGAAAGCAACTGGCTCTTGAGATGGGATTTATCGTCCCCGCCATACACATCCGAGACAATCTGCAACTAGGGCCGAATCATTATTCCTTCATCCTGAAGGGCGTCGAAATTGCACGTGGCGAACTGATGCTTGGCCATTTTATGGCCATCAAAACGGACGATCAAAGTTTCAAGATCAAGGGGATAGAAACAAAAGAACCCGCTTTTGGACTTCCCGCTGTATGGATAGCAGAGCGGGAAAAGGAAAGTGTCACATCAAAAGGATACGTTGTTGTTGATCCGCCGACGGTTATAACAACGCATTTAATGGAAATAATCAAGTTGCATGCGGATGAATTGATCGGGAGAAAAGAAGTGCAGGCCCTCATGGAAAATTTGAGTAAGACGTATCCCAAAGTGATTGATGAGATTGTTCCGAAGACCGTTCCGTATGGGATTCTTCAGAAAGTGGTGCAAAGGCTCCTCAGGGAACGGGTATCTATTCGAGATCTTTATTCAATTATTGAAACACTGGCGGATTATGTGCCGATGACGAAGAATGCGGATCTCTTGACCGGGTATGTGAGACAGGCCCTGGCCAGAACCATCACGAAACAGTACTTGGATCAGAGTGGTGGATTGACGGTCATGATGATTTCTCCGGACATCGAAGATACGATAAGCCAGTCGGTTCAACATACCGAACATGAATCTTACATAAATCCGGATCCCGTTATGATCAGAAAACTTGTCAATAATGTACAGAAATTGATTAATCCCTTTACCGCGAAGGGATTGCAACCAATCATTCTCTGTTCTCCTTCAATAAGGATTCATCTAAGGAATATCATGGAGAAATTTTTCCCAAGTATCGTTGTTATTTCCCATAACGAAGTCATGCGGGAAACAGCCATCAAATCATTAGGCATGGTGGAGCTGTAAGATGCAGATCAAACGCTATGAAGTAGCCAATGTCCAGGAGGCCATTACAAAAATCAAAAAAGAACTTGGTCCCGACGCCATAATTTTATCGACCAAAAAGATAAAAGGTTGCGGAGGCCCCATGCTGGAAGTTCTGGCTGCAAGAGAACTGGATTTGACAGGGGTTGATCAAGGCAATCGTTCTGATATGACCTTAAAGACCGTAGAAAAGGACGAAGGAAGGGGCACAGCAGACTCGGCTCCTGCCTTTGACCGAAATTTCGACGAATTAAAAAGACTTCTTGAAGATTTGAAGAATGATCGTGACGTGCGTGCGGAACTGGCAGAAGTAAAGGACTCCATAAACACGTTCTTTGATGTGCTCGGTTTGAAACGTAATAAAACGGGACAGAATGGAACGGATTCCGTTTATTTCAGCTTGATTTCCCAAGGGATGTCAAAAGAAAAAGCCTGGAGAGCCGTTGAAAAAATCAGAGATGAAATAGTTACCGGAGAGATTGAAAGTTCCGATGCAGGTCTGGCGGCTGTTGAGAATTTGATACAAAGATCTCTTCCGGCGGTCAATGAGTTTGATAAAGGTCAGAGAATCAAAATCCTTATTGGTCCAACAGGTGTTGGAAAAACAACAACCCTGGCAAAACTCTCAGCTCATTCCGCCCTCAACGAAAAAAAATCTGTTGGACTTATTACGACCGATACTTATCGAATTGCAGCTGTTGAACAATTAAAAGTTTACGCCAGAATTATCGGAATTCCTCTTGAGATCGCCTCAGGAAACAGTGATTTTAAAAAATCGCTGAGCCGGCTTGCAGACAAAGACGTGATCTTCGTTGATACGCCGGGAACAAGCAGAAATGATACTGCAAATTTAAGAAAGCTTTATGAAACTCTTGGGACGGAGATCCCTTTTGAATCGAATCTGCTTATAAGCCTTACCACAAGCAAAGAATGCATGCTGGACACGGCATTACGTTACAAAATGTTTGATTATAATCAGATTATTTTAACAAGAGCCGATGAGTGCATGCGAATCGGATTCCTATGGGATATTCTTGATCGAATCGCCAGACCGGTTTCCTACATCACAAACGGTCAGAATGTTCCCAACGATATTGAAGAAGCAAATCCACGAAAAATTGCCCGGATGATCGTGGGCAGTGATTTGCATTAACATTTAATGATGATTTCTCAAGCTGGAAGAAGCGTATTGAACGATGTCCCAAAGGGGTGATTTCCGGAATAACGGAAACTGACAAAGGTTATGAGAGGTATAGAGTGGATCAGGCTGAATCTCTTAGAGAGTTGGTACAAGAGAAAATTGCATCGAAATCTGCAATCCTGTCGAACGAGGCAAAGAAAATGATTTTCAGGAGAAAAAATTCTGAGCGTGTCAGGACCATTGCAATTACCAGTGGTAAGGGCGGCGTAGGCAAAACCAATATCACGGCAAGCCTTGCATGTGCTCTGGCAAGAATGAATAAAAAAACATTTGTACTCGACGCGGATGCAGGTTTGGCCAATATTGACGTAGTTCTGGGGCTCACCCCGAAATATAATTTATATCATGTCCTGGCTGGAGAACGAAAATTATCGGAAGTCATCGTATCAGGCCCTTGTGGCGTAAAGATATTACCCTCTGCGTCAGGCCTACAGGAAATGACGAATCTGTCGCGCGGCCAGAAATTAACCTTGTTGGAGGATCTGGATTCTATTCAGGAAACTCTCGACTTTATGCTCATTGATACGGCGGCAGGTATTGCAAGTAATGTGATGTATTTTAACATGGCCGCACGAGAGATTGTTGTCATTGCGACTCCCGAACCGACATCTTTGACGGATGCCTATGCTTTGATAAAAGTTTTGCACCAGAGATACGCGAAAAAACGATTCCGGCTTTTGATTAACATGGTGAGTAGCGCTGCAGAGGCTCACAATGTTTATTTACGATTAAGTCATGCAACGGAACATTTCCTTAATGTGAACATCGAATATCTAGGATACATCCTTCATGACAAAAAGCTGCAGGATGCCGTGAGGATGCAGCAAGCATTTGTAGAACTCTACCCTGGTTCCCAAGCCAGTCTCTGCATAAAGAAGATTGCTGAAAAGATATGTAGCGAAAATCCTGATTATGACGAAAACGGGAACATCAGTTTCTTCGGAGATAAGAGATTAGGAAATGAATGTAGAGCAAAAAGAACGTGATACATTGATTTTGAAATATCTTCCCTTCGTCAAAGCAGTTGTAGGGCGAATTGCCTCGAAATTACCAATAGATGCTGCGGATAAGGAGGATTTGTTCAATGTAGGAATGATCGGATTGATGTCTGCGTTAGAAAATTTTGACGATCGAAGAAATGTACGCTTTGAAACCTATGCCAGCATACGAATTCGAGGCGCCGTTCTGGACGAGTTACGGGCAAGAGACTGGGTTCCCAGAATGGTGCGGAGCAAGGATAACGAAATAACGAAAGCGGTTGCAGCACTGCAAAAGCTTCTGGGCAGGGCGCCGGAAGATCATGAAATATCAGAACACATGGGACTTTCCCTTGAAGAATATTTTAAATATTTGGACGAGTCCAGATGCTTTTCGATTATAAGCAGCGAAGATTTGCCAAGGGAATATATGGAGAATTATTCCTATTCTGATGTGATTAAAGCGGTAGACCAGGGCAATGTTCTCGATTTGATAACAGATCGTGAATTTAAAACTCAGCTGAAGGATGCCATCGAGATACTTCCGAAAAAAGAACGTCTGGTTTTGACTTTATATTATTATGAAGAACTGACGATGAAAGAGATTGGCAAAGTACTCGATTTAACGGAATCAAGAGTATGCCAGCTTCATTCTCAGGCCATCATCCGACTTAAGACCTCAATCAAGAAAATAAATTCATGAAGAATTCCGAGAAAGATAGACGATCCCGACCGGGTGTTATCCTCTGCGATTGTTCTTCACAAAATATTTTATCCTTTTATTAGAACATGAAGCAAAAAGTTCAAATTGATGTTCTGGATGTCAGTCTTTTTGACAGAGCCAGTGATTCCGAAGAAAATGATTCCCCGGGTGAATCTTCTTCTCTTGATCCTCTTGATCATAAGAAGAATGGAAATAGATGGTGGAAATCAAAAAATACCTTACTTGCCTCCTGCTTGGCTTTTGTGTCCGCATCTTTAATAATTATAGCCTTTTTTATTTTAGATTTTCATCAGACAAAACCAAAAGGCAATACCGTTAAAAAGGTTCCCTCTCCTATTGATCGTAATCAACCAAGATTCGCAACACTGCAAGATTTTGTCATCAACTTCAAAGATCATAACGGGAAGGATAGATTTTGTATTTGTTCTCTGACTCTGGAAGCAGGCTCCAAGGATTTACCTGCCGCTGAGAAAGACGTTATTGACTTGAGGAAAGTTCTTTATAAAATATTTCAACAGAAAAAAATTAATGAACTTTTGGTTATTCGTGATAAAAAAGCATTAAAAGATGAAATATCCTTTGAAGTCCAACAACAATTAGGGAGAAAGTATGTAGATAAAATCTTTTTCACGAAATTTGTTGTTTTATGAGTTATTCAGTCAATTGTTGGATGAAATTTTTACAAACTGCAAATGAAATCATTTGATGGGGGAACCGATTGTGAGCACCGAGAAAACGAATCTGGAAATTACTCACAAGGCACTGGAAAGGGAATTTGAGTCAACATTTATTAATGAGTTGATGCCGGGCATTCTGCACAACTTTGCCAACCCTCTGAACGGTATTATGGGCCGTTCTAAATTACTTCAAAGAAGAATGGATGTTTATTTTCAAAATATTCAGTCAAATCATCCAGAACTTATGGCACATCTTGAGGATGAGAAGAATAAACTGATAAACGATGTCTCATCAATCTGTAAGGAATCAGATCGCTTTTACTATTTGTTCCAGGATCTCTCAACAAAGTTCTATGCCATTGCAGATAGAAGATTTGACCAGATCAATGTGGAAACCCTTCTTAAAAATGAAATTCGTTTTTTAGATTTTTACCTTGATTTTAAACATGAAATTAAAAAAATCATCAAGCCTGTGAGTGGTTTACCATACATTTATGGAATTCCTTCAGATTACTCATACTGTTTTTCTGCCCTCATAAGAAATGCCATGGTAAGGATGAAGAATAGTAATCGAAAGGAATTATCCATTGAATTTGAACATAGTAATAACATGATTACAGTTTTACTTCAGGATACAGGAGAAAAACTTGTCAGTTGCAATAATGAGGACATCATGTTGTCAAACAAAATTTCAGATCCTGAAGCTTCTGTCGACAACCTTGCTGTTGTTAAAGCGCTTTTTAAAGAATATCATGTAAAATGTACTTTTGAAGCCATGGAGGAGATGAACAGGATAACTGTTGAAATTCCTGTCACAAAAGAAAAAATACCCTATGACTGAAAATACAACCATTGCCGTTTGTTGCCCAATAAATTGCTTTTGTCTTCCTGACACCAAGCGCCTCTTGAATTAAAGGAGCCTTTGAATGGTCAGACCCATTGATGGCCAACATCTCATCTTGCAGACAAACGCCCTAGAAAAGCTTCAGCAAGTCCACCAGCAACAATCCAATATTCAGCAGAACTATATAGAAATGCAGCTACAAGAAGAAAAAAAACTTGCCAGTGAAGCGGTTCAAGATTCTTCGGAAACAGAAAAAGCATCAATCAAGGAAAGAGAAAAAGATCGGAGAAAAAAGGACTCAAAGCGTAATAGAAATTTGACAAAATTTGAAGAAGACGAAAGGGAAATTGAAGCGGATATGGAATCAGAAGGAAAAGGAAATTTTATTAACATTAAAGTGTAAATCAGGATACAAAATGAATGTTAATTACTTGTTCGGGTTTCAGATCGCAACGGATGTCCTGATATGCGCAGGAATTCTTTTTTTGCTGCTTAGATTTCGTAAATATTTCAAACCAAGCCCGCCGGAAATCAGTGAACAAACAATTGAAGAATTCAGCCAGTTACTGAATGAATCGAGGATTGCCGCAAACAAGTTTCTTCAGGAATTGGAACAAGAGAAGAAAGACTTGAAAGATCTCGCCGCAGCTGTTGAGGAAAGAGAAATAAAACTGCAAGAACTTATTACGCAGGCTAAAAATTATGGGGATCTTATAAGGTCAGATAATATGAACATGATTGAAGAAATGGAGAAATCTGATAAGGCTGACTCCTTCTCAGAAGGACCTTACAGTGAAATTTTGAATCTTGCCCGGAAAGGTTTGAATGAAGAAAAAATTGCTCAGCAATTGGGTCTGCCTGAAGGTGAAATTGAACTTGTTCTCAATCTTTTCCGAGAAAGAAGCAAATAAAAATCCATGTTCCCAATAAACACACCTCCTGTTGTCCTTCCTAAGCCTACCTCTCCGATCCATTTTATCAAAACACTTACGGAGACATTTTCCTTTTCCAAGGGTGATTTGTTTCGGGCACTGGTCGTACAAAAGTCGGATAACCATGAAGTGCTTCTTGATACAGGTGTGGGCACACTTCTCGCTAAATCCAACCTTGCCTTGAAAATAGGAGATACTCTTCTCCTTAAAGTTGATGAAACGCAACCGAACATCATCCTTAACCTGATGCCAACCGCCGATGAGGACTCGCTTCATATTCGAAACAACCTGGCACTGTTCCGTACTATCCCTCAGGGCATGGTGAATCTGATAAAAAATGGTCTGGAGTTTTTTCAAGGGGATATACAGAATCTTCTCCCTTTTCTTGAAAAAGCAGAATTGGACTCTCTACAAAGCAGGATTAATTCAATGATTTTCTCCGAGAAAAGCCTCGACAATCCGCTTTTTTTTAAACAATTTATAATAAATATAGGCTTTTTGATTGAAAAATCCCTGAAAAAATCCTTGAGTGTTTCACTAGAAGAAGAGAAAAGTCTGTCGCAGACATCAAATAAAAGTCTTAAATGCCTTTTAAGTCATCTTTCTTCACGATTACATTTATTCCTTTCTGATAAAGCGGGTTCTGATTTCGATTCCCAATTATTAAATTCTTTGGAAAATCTCGCCAGATATGCCGATTCTTCATTGGAGACGATTTATAATCAGCAAGTTGTCAATGTCATCGGACAGGAGGAAGATCAGAGTTATTATTTCCAGATTCCCATAAAAAGTTTCGACAATGATCTGAGGACGGCTGACCTTTTTATAAACTTAAAAGACAAAAACGCAAGATCCACAACGAGTGATATTCAATTTCAATTTGTATTGTTCTTAAATATGGATGCATTAGGCGATATCATGGTGGATATCAAATATAATCAGAAAAATATTCTGGGCACTTTTAAATGCGACAATGTTGATTCACGTGATTTTATGAAGGATTTTCTAGAGATATTAAACGATCGACTGAGTTCGGCAGGATATGGACCAAATTATTTAAATGTCTGCTGTTCCGGCAATCTCGTTCAGGAAAAAGCTGATTATATTCAAGATAAAGTAATCTACTCCAAGAAAATCATAAACTGCTTTGCTTAAATAAAAATGAGAGAACAAAAAAAACGAAATCTGGCTGCTGCTTTAAGATATGATGGCGCTCGTGATGCGGCACCGAAGGTCATCGCAAAGGGACAAGGGATTATCGCGGATAAGATTATAGAATTGGCAAAAAAAAACGATATCCCTATAAAATATGACCCTGAGCTTGTACAGATTCTCAGCAAACTGGACATCGATGAACAAATTCCGGAAGATTTGTATAGGGCCGTAGCTGAAATACTATCGTTTTTATATACGATGAATTCAAAATTACGCGATAAAAACAATCTTTTATCGTAAAGGGAAAATTTTTCCAGATTACCGCTAAAATAATCAGCAAATCTTTCATCGGTCCCTGTTTTAAATCCAATTCCTTCATCAAATAAAATAATCGTTATTCCTTAAGAAAACGTCGCACGGGTATAATCTGAATATAATTAAGTTATCTATAAAATACTTAACAGAAAGCTCCATAAATGGATTAATTTTTTGTTTTGTATCTGGTGCACATATTGCATTTCCCAAGAAAAAAGTAACGGAGCAGAGCCCATCATGTCTTATGATGTTACAGATGTAGGAAACGCATGTGTTAGAACATTGTCAAAACTCGACTACTCCTCCAACAATGTTGCCAATGTAAATACGCCAGGCTTCAAGGCCGAATATTTAAATTACAGCATAGAAAAGTCATCACCAACAACAAGTGATACAGTGCCATCGTATGCCCAATCATTGTTTACGGATTATTCACAGGGCACTCTTCAAAAAACGGATAATTCTCTTGATTTTGCTATTCAGGGAGAAGGATTTTTTGTTCTTCAGTCGGACAATGGGATTTCATATACAAGGAAGGGTGATTTTACCTTAAATGAGAAAAGTGAACTGGTTACAAAATCCGGCGATTATGTCCTGGGGAAGACGGGAAAAATAATCCTGGATGGTAAAGATATTCACGTAGACCAGTCCGGAAGCATACAAGTCGATGGCAATCAGGTTGATTCTCTGAAAATCGTCAGTTTTGAGAATTCTGAAGTGTTGATTCATAAGGGAGAAGGTGTTTTTAAAGATAACGGAAACGGCGTTGTTAAAAAAGATTTTATTCCAAATGTTTTGAATGAGTCACTCGAAGCTTCGAATGTCAGCGCCATCAAGGAAATGATTCAGATGATTGATCTTCAGAGAACTTTTGAAACCTATCAGAAACTAATTCATACCATCAGCGATCAGGATAAACTTTCAACTGGTCGAATTGGTAAACTTGTATAAATACGCAATAAGGAGGAATCATCCATGATTAGATCGCTTTGGACTGCAGCGACGGGGATGCAGGCTCAACAAATCGAACAGGATGTCGTGGCGAACAATCTTTCAAATGTCAATACCGTTGGGTTCAAGAAATCCCGGGCTGATTTTCAGGATCTCATGTATCAAATTTCAACCAAGGCCGGTTCAGAAACATCTTCAGGAAACCAAATGACCGTGGGTATTGAAGTGGGAATGGGCGTTAAACCTGTTGCAACTCAAAAAATCTTTTCCCAGGGCGATTATCAGTCAACGGGAAATCCTTTCGACTGGGCCATTGAAGGGGATGGTTTTTTCCAATTAGATAACAATGGAGAAACCGTTTATACGAGGGCCGGTAATTTTAAGATCAATAAGGATGGGGTGGTTTCCACCACAGAAGGGTTGAAATTGATCCCTGAGGTGAGTGTTCCGACAAATACCGTAACGTTTACTCTAGACAGTGGCGGTACCTGGACTGCGACAGACGCAAATGGAACAGCCCTTGCGACTGGAAGGCTTGAACTGGCAAAATTCATAAACCCGGCAGGATTAAGCAGTGCGGGACGCAACCTTTTTGCAAAGACGGAGGCGTCAGGGGAACCCGTGACGGGAAATCCGGGAGAGAATGGCCTTGGAACAACATCACAGAATTTTCTCGAAATGTCCAATGTAAACGTTGTCGATGAAATGGTCAAAATGATCGTTGGGCAAAGGGCCTATGAGATCAATTCCAAGGCAATCACGACAGCAGACAATATGCTGGAAGTGACGAACAATCTGAAGAGATAAAGGTATGAAAAAGTCTAATCGTATTTCAATCCTTTCGTTGCTTCTTTTTTGCGCATGTTTCGCATGCCTGTTTTGTAAGGCTTCGCTGGCGTCTGATCCAATTATCATCGATAAATCACAAGTTGCAGCCGCTATAACGAGTCATATTGAAAAACATATGCCTTGGCAGAAGGGAAAGGTGAGGGTCACGTTTCCTTCAGGTATTACAGAAATTGTCTCGCCATCAAAGAACTATAAGATAGAGGTGAGGGAAAACAAGAACGATGAGTATATCGGTGACAGGCTATACAATGTAAAAGTCTGGCATAAAAATCAGTATGTCAAGCAGATATTCGTACCCACTACCATTGAAGTTTGTAAGGATATTGTCCTGAGTACAAAATCGATGAAAAGAGACACGAATATTTCTGCCCAGGATCTTCTCGTTGCGGAAAAATGGTTCAGCCGAGTACCACGCGATATCATTACAGATCCAGAAAACATTCTAGGCAAGAGATTACTTCGTTCAATCAATGCACAAACACCCTTTACTCCGAGCATGCTCAGCAATCCCATCATGTTTAAAAAAGGTAAGGTTGTTAAGATCGTATGTGACAATGATTCTTTGAATATCAGTACCTTGGGTCTGGCCGAAGAAGAAGGAATCTATGGGGCTATGGTAAAAGTAAAAAATATTTCTTCAAACAAAATTATCCAGGGAAGAGTCATCGGCGATTCAGTTGTAAAGGTGGAAATATAGGAAAGAATGTAGAGAATGACTCTGCAGATTTTCTCGGAAGAATTTCATTAAAACAGATTAATATTACTAAGGCATAAGAGATACTCATGAACCATGGTTTTTTAAAAAGATTAGGCATAGTGCTCATGATTTTGTGGCTTTTCTCCGGGTGTGCCACCAAACCTGATCCATTTCCTCCTGGGGAACCCGTTCTTCCCCCTGCTCCCCCCAAAGCTGAACCATCGAGGGGATCAATCTGGCCGGGTGAAAATTCAGGAAACATGCTGTTTGCCGATAGAAAAGCCAAAAATCTAAATGATATTGTAACAATTGTTATTAGTGAAACTTCTCAGGGAACCAATAAGGCAACGACCAATACAAGCCGAGATTCAAGTGCTTCTGCAGGAATTGACGCATTTTTGGGATTGGATCACTCCATCCTGAGCCGTAATGCCGGCATGGGGTCCAAAATAGAAATAGGGGGCACTTCTGCATCAACCTTGAAAGGAGAGGGCAACACGACCCGTGGCAATCAGTTTCAGGCCACCATCACGGCTCGTGTTGTTAAAGTGTTGGATAGCGGAAATCTCTTTATTGAGGGTAAAAGGCAACTGAGCGTAAACAGTGAGGATCAGTATATCATTATTACCGGTATCATTCGGCCCGAAGATATTAGATCGGATAACAGCATCTTTTCGCAATATATCTCCGATGCCAGGCTGGTCTATACGGGGAAGGGGGTCATCAATGATAAGATGAACCCGGGTTGGGTAACACGTATTTTAGACTGGGCATGGCCTTTTTAGGATGTTCGCCAGAATTCCTTTTCAATTGGATGTTCCCTGATTGAGGATATTGATGAAACGTTTTCTGATATTAAAGATTTTGATCTCCTTTGTGATCGCCTTATCATTTTCTTTCGTGCAACCCGTTTTTTCGGCAAGGTTGAAAGACATTGCCAGTATCAGTGGGGTGAGAGACAATCAACTTATCGGTTATGGCCTTGTTGTAGGTCTGGCAGGCACGGGTGACGACATCAAAAATGGTTTCACGAGTGAATCTCTGTCAAATATGCTCAACAGGCAAGGCATATACATGAGAAGCAAGACGTTGAAATCCGATAATGTGGCAGCTGTGATGGTGACGGCAACGTTGCCAGCTTTCGCAAAAACAGGTTCAAAGATCGATGCCATCGTTTCGTCGATTGGTGATGCAACAAGCCTACATGGCGGCACCCTTCTGATGACCCCCCTTAAAGGCGCCGATGGACAAATTTATGCTGTTGCACAGGGTCCGATCATTTTGGGAGGATATGCCTTTGGAGGGGCAAACAGCAGTGCCGGGAAAAATCACGCAAGCGCCGGCCGCGTTGTCAATGGAGTCCTTGTCGAAAAGGAGTTGAAATATGACTTTGGCCAACTTCGTACTTTAACCCTCAATCTTCTACAGCCTGATTTTACAACGTCAACTCGTTTGTCGGACGTGGTCAATAAGGAATTGGGAAAGTATGTTGAGGCAACGCAGGTTGATGCCTTTTCCATTGAAGTAAAGATGAAAGAAACGGTTCAAGTCGATCTGATGCATCTCATTTCACGGATGGAAAATCTCGATATTCCCGTAGATTCCAAGGCAATGGTTGTCATGAACGAAAAAACCGGAACAATCGTCATGGGAGAAAATGTTCGGATAGCGACTGTCGCGGTAGCACACGGCAATTTAAGCATTCAGATCAAAGAAGATGTTCGAGTTTCTCAGCCCCTTCCTTTTGCTCCGAATCCACCAAAAGGAGATTTACCCTCTAAAGATCGGAAGAACGGAACGATCGTAGCTCCAGGAGGACAGACTGTTGTTACTAAAGACACAACCGTTGGTGTTGGGGAGGAGAAAAATCAAGTTATGGTGGTATCAAAGGGCGTCACGATTCAGGACGTAGTCAAGGCGCTCAATGCAATAGGCGTATCGCCTCGCGATCTCATCACCATTATGCAAACGATAAAAGCAGCAGGAGCGTTGCAGGCGGAATTAAAAATCATATAATCTACAGATAAATATTTAATATGTATTGGTGAATACAAGGATGAACGATATCGTGGTAAAAAATGGGGTGTCAGCGATACCGGAAGCATCGTTAAAAAACGCTGAAGCTGAGAAGTTAAAGCGCGAAGAGCAAAAGCTCAAGAAAGTTTGTGCTGATTTTGAATCGCTTTTTGTTTATAATTTATTGCAAACAATGAGAAAAACAATTCCTGTGGGAAATTCTGCTATGCAATCTTTCGGAAAAGAAACCTATAACATGATGTTTGATCAGAAAATTGCCGAGGAATTTTCGCAAAAAGCTGGTGGAATGGGTTTACAGACGATCCTTTTCAATCAACTGAGGAAGCAGGATAACAAGAGTAAATGATACCCATGAGGGGTCTTTCTCTAAGTACCGGTCATTATTAATAATATCTGATAATAAAGGAAAATAATTAAAGGAATCGATAAATATACCGATAACTTCTATGAAACTGAATTTGAAGGAGGTGTGCCCCATGAATATTAACAATTCAAATGGAATTTCTTCAAAAGATATTCAACAATATATGATGAATGAATCACTCGGAAAAGGTAAAGACGTTAAAGAGGATAAATCTGCCGTAATTCCACAGGAAAAAGTGGATATTTCCAATAAGGCAAGAGAAATCCAGCAAATAAACAGCGCAATGAGTGAAATTCCCGATGTACGTGATGAAAAGGTGTCGTCAATAAAAGCACAAATAGAAAATGGCACTTACAACGTAAGCGGAGAAGAATTAGCAAAAAAAATGGTAGGAGAGGCATTTCTGGATATTTTTGCGTGATACCTTTGGTTTTAAAACACAAGTGATGCTACCCTTAACCTTCTCAAATATGAACATTTCCTTTTCCAACTAAGTCTATAATATTAAAGTCTTATGACCATATCAAGAATATTTCCCTCCCTGCCTGAAAATCGCAGCAATGAATTTAATCTTCTTGTCAAGTCATTAATAAATAACCTTATTGAAGAAATAAAGATTTATAGTGAACTATATCAACTGTTTAAAAATGAAAGGGAGATTATAAGAAACCCCTCCATAGAATCTTTAAAAGGCAATAATATGAAGATTGAGGCATGTCTTCTAAAAGCCCAGAACTTAAAAGATTGTAAAGAGGATATTACAGAAGCAATAAAAAGAATTTTTCAACCTGAATTTCAAGGTGAAATAACGCTTTCTATTCTAGCTGAATATGCGGATGTTAATCTGAAGGAGCAATTATCGCGCTACCGTGAGAAACTTAACTCCTTAATAAATGCCTTGACTAATTTAAATGTCAAGAATCAACATCTCCTCAGAAGTACCATTTCACATACCGGATCAACACTGATGTTTATTCGGAAATCGACATCTTCCTCAATTAACTATCTGTCCTCAGGTCAGGTGAATATGGGAATGCCTAATGGAAAGATTTTATATAAGAGAGGGTAAAGCAAGAAAAATCAGGATAACGCCTCACCTAAATTATATGCCCGTTCGAGTAAATTCTTATATATTTCGTGAGATTGAGTATCAAATTCGGCTGACTCAATTCCATTCTCTTCAAACTCTTGAAGCATATCCTGTACTGAAAAATACTCCCTTACTACTGGGTCATCTTCGCCCATTTTTGCCACAAATCGATCCGTGTTAAAGGTTATCTTTACGTAGTCTCTTTGTTCATCTGTTAATTTTAACAGCACTTTTTCCGCGCTCCTTATTATTGACTTTGTTCTGCTTATACATTTTATTTTTTTTATTGTTAAGTCTTTCTTGCTAAAACTTTTATCTGTCTTTGATAGACCATCCACCAACAGTAGGCCTTATTTTCTATCCCAATGTCAATTTCTCAAAATTTTTTAACATCCTGAATTGCTTCTTATTTCAGCCATAGCTTTATCATCGACGCCTGTCTTATCATCCATTCCCCGATATTGCCTTGACAAGAATTCTCGGGCCTCGCCATCTCCAGCCATTGCCGCGTTCCAGAGTCTTTTCCGATTCTCTATCTCTCGAATTAATTCAAGACGCCTTATTTCCATTCTTTTCATTCTGCGGGCATTTGATTTCATCGCAGTTCCTTTTCATGCAAATTATAGACGTTTCCAGATTGGGATTTCGATCCCATGCTGGTCAGAATTTCTATATAAGTTTTTTTTGATATCTTAACGTCTGTATCTTGAGATGCAATACGGATTAACTACCGAACATATACCAGTTCTATCCTGATATATTAAGGAGGGGAAAAGTTATCAGATCGACTACTTCACTTTGAAATAAAAGAGGGTCCAAGGTTTCCCCGGGACCCCTTGTTTACCTTTTATATGTCATTTTTCCTTGGCTGCATTTACGCCTGCAACACGTCCAAAGACTACGCAATCAGCCGTAGCGTTCGTGCCTAGCCTGTTCGATCCATGAACCCCTCCGGCAACTTCACCTGCTGCGTAAAGTTTAGGGATGACGGCGCCAAATACATCGATGACCTGGGCATTCTTGTTGATCCTCAGCCCACCCATTGTGTGATGGACTGCCGGCCACTGGGCGACTGCATAAAATGGCCCTTTATCCAGGGGCAACATGGCTTTGGAAATTGGCTTATTGAACTCAGCATCTTTTCCTTCCTGCAGATAGCGATTGTGATCATTAACGGTTTTTTCCAGTGTCTCACTGGGAATCCCGATTTTTTTTGCAAGCTCGGCAATCGTGTCCGCGCCTGTGAATCGGCCTTTCTTCAAACCGGCATCCAGGCTTTCCTGAGTTTCTCCAATGAGCGGCACCATAGCTGCACTGAAAACGGTATAAGTTGGTTTCATCTTTTCACCCATATTGATCTGGGCAAAGGCACATACATCCCGCCGCTCCAACTCGCTCACAAAGCGTTTTCCGAGTTTATTGACATATATGCAACCACGGCCGGGTGCGCTGAAGGGATAAACAGCCGGATTATCCAGGGTTCCTGATGAAGGTTCCGCAAATGGGTAGAGCTGGATAAAATTCATCTGCAACGTATCGGCGCCAACAGCCTGGGCGTAACGAATCATCTCGCCGGTTGCCCCTTTATGGTTCGTGCAATTGAAGTCGGCTATGAGCTTCGGATAGTGATCCATACGCATCTTAACATCCCGGCTGAAACCTCCCGATGCAAGTATGACTGCTTTCTGGGCTTTCATATTCAAAACTCTTTTGCCTTGTTTAACTTCTAATCCGAGCACCGGACTCTTTTGATCCGCATCCTTGCGCCAAATCCAGGTCACTTCCGAATTAAGGACCATTTTAACGCCGTATTTTTCAGCGATTTTCCTGAGAGCTTCAGTATAATCCCGCCCCCAACTTGTTTTCGAAAAATGAGCGCGGTAAGCACTGTGCCCACCCGCTCTGTTTACCGCCTGGCGAATTTCAAGTCCCCCCTCATCCATCATCCAGTTCAACGCTTCCGGGGCGCCATCGACAAGAACCTGCACAAGTTCGGGAATGTTGTAGTAATCACCTCCCTTGAGGGTGTCATCAAAGTGCTGCTTCGGACTGTCATTGCCAAGATTCAATTTCTCCCGCAGGTGCAGTTTATCGGTCCAGGCTGCGTATCCACCACCGTTTATTGTTGAATTGCCACCGTAGATAGGCATTTTCTCAAGAATTACCACTTTTGAACCGGCCTTCGCTGCCTCCGCCGCTGCAGCCAGTCCAGCAAACCCTGAACCGATAATCACGACATCCCAAGTTTCATCCCATTTCCTGGGAAGCGTTTTAATCATGGCCTCAGCGGTTCCCGGAGCAGCGAGGTTAAGAGCCATACCGCCACCCATTGCTGCAGCACTCACGGCAATGGCGCCTTTCAGTACGGAGCGTCTGCTTACACCTTCACTTGATAACTGGTCCTTTTTTGTTTTCATAGAGCATCCTCCTTACGTTGATAGATACTGATTTGAAATTTTTTCAGAACAATCTCAGATTATGCAGAAACAAAACAGTTCCTCTTGAAAAAAAAGAACCTTGCCTCTTTTTTAGAGGAGCAAGGTTTTGATGATCTCTTCAAGGCCTACCCTTGTAAATTAATATTCAAATTATTAATATTTTTAAACGCTTGAAACCTTATGAAATTTCCAGTTTGAAGAACAGTGTCTGCCCCTAATTCTTTGGAAAGTCAAGAGATATATTAATCTTCTCAACTTTCTCACTTGTCTGAGGAAAGTGAAACATGGCGTGGATCGTTCCCGTGCATCTTGAGCTTGTCCGGACAATTAAGAACCTTAAGGATTCGACTACGGATGGCTAAAGATGCTTCTCGTCAAGAAGGGGAGGGGGCTATTTGACGGACATCAGGAAACCCCTGGAAAAGGCCATCCGGGCTCAGGCATAACAGACAGAATCACACCCCATATGTTTCGTTTCGCCTTCTCGAAGGCGGATCAAACCTCCGGACGATCCAGGATGCCTTGGGACACCAGAATGTATCGACGACACAAATTTATACTCACGTCGCTCTGACCGTGCTAAAAAAAGACATTGGAAGGTTGTAAAAAGTGGCTAAAAAGGGTGGCTTAAGGTGGCTTAATTTTGATCTAAACAAAAAGGGGTTGCATACGCAACCCCTTGAAATATGGTGAGCCCTGTCGGGATCGAACCGACAACCTACTGATTAAGAGTTATCAGGGTTATAATGTACATATTAAATATTTCAGAACATTCATATCTATCAAATTGACTACATGTCAACGAGTATCTTGGCTGCCGAATTAAAATTTGAACTTCCCATTCCCGACAATTGATTGAGATTTACGTGTTAATTCTCATCTTAACCAACATATTTGTAATATCCGACAGGTTTTCAAACCCGGTGTGGGGCGCTAAAACCATCCCAGGTTGGTTCTATCCCATGCACTCCCGCCCATTTACAAACTTCGCAAAAAATCACCCCACGCTAAAATTTCACATTATTGCGCATTAATTAATCAAGGGGCTGGTAAATTACTAACCAATTGATATTATGTAGCAATAATGAATTATGCGCCTCAAACTTGCTGCTTACGCATTATTTCGTGGTTTGTATGTATCGCAATCAACCAAAATGTAACAATTATTATTGGCCTAGAGACAATGGCCCTTATAAGCCACCTTTAATTTCCGCCTGTATAGAAAGCCACAAGTACTTCCTGCAGTCAATATTTGACATGCTCCATTGTAGACTGTATGTTTACATCGAAATCCACAAGAGAAGTGGAATTGTAATTAATATGGGAAGTGTCCTTACATTTATCCCTACATTTATCCACATTTACCTACATATACCATGTAGATGACATTCAAATTGCAAAACTGATTGAACGGTAAGTGCGGGCCGAAGCCCCGAGGGACGGTCCCACGATACGGTTAATATCATTCTTCTGTCGGCCACTTTCGAGGATTTAACGCCAGATTACCTTGAATGGGTCCGTCTCAACCGGATCAAGGGAACCTACCGGGAACGGGAGTGCACCACCAGAGATGATTCGCTGCAAAGCCCCCTTGTATGTGAAGAGTATGGATACATTTAGTGGTAAATTTAAGAGGTATGGAAAAAATTGGGATTTAACACCAAGCGGTGTTCTGGTGCCAAAATCTAAAATTACAGATCTTGATGTTAGATCAAAATCAAACTTTATTGATATTAAAAATCATGCGGTAGAAATTGAAAATTTATATAAAAATTCAGGATTAAATTTAGACGCAAGATCTGGGCTCGGTCAGTTAATCAAGCGTGCAAAGGAACTTTCAGATAATTGGCTTTTAGGGAATTATGATGGTTTTAGTTATGAAACATTTTTCTTGGCTATGCACCTTGACCGAGTTGCACAAAATATTTTGCTACTCGAAAATATTGCAGAAAAAGTACAATTTTTAAAACGACTTAAATCGGGAAATTTAAATTTTTTCAATCGAGATAAATCTGAAGCAAAAAATGCCTTATGGGAAATAGAAGTATGGGCACAATTACGAAAAAGAATAGAGTCTGCTAAATTAGAAGAGCCGCCCGATATAGTAGTTTCATTTGAAAATTCCAACATAGGGATTTCATGCAAAAAAGTATATTCTGAGACACATGTACAAAATGTCCTTTCAAAGGCTGTTAATCAGATTGAAAAAGAGTTTGAATTTGGCATTGTGGCAATTAACATAGATGATTTACTTCCTCCAGATGCAGTTTTAAAAATGGATAGTAGTGATGATGTGAGAGAGAAGCTTCATGGATTCAATGCGGATTTTATGGTTCATCCGGTTAATGAGTACCTCTGAGTATGCAGGTGATAGAGGCGGAGTTTGAAGTACTCCATATCCCGGAATCCATAAGCCTGCCTTTTTAAAGTTTTAATCTTGTTGTTTGTGCCCTCAAGGGCGGCATTTGTAATATGATGCTTGAAATAATTGAGGATCGCAGTTCTGTATCCGGAGAGCGTTTTGGCTACCTTGACGAGTTCTTTGATTCCGGACAGCATGGCGTCCTTACACCAGGTGTCAAGGAAGGTAATTGCCTGGGAGTACTCCGGTATTTCCCAGAAGAGTCTGAGTTGTTCCTTCATGGAATGCATGACGAATAGAGGTTGATTGGCCTGCATCAGTGCATCGAGGCGCTCCTTATGGTCCGGCTTCAGGGAATCATAATTGCGTAAAAGGAGAAAGCGGTTTCCCTTGAGGGTTTGCTTCCCGAGATCATCAAGTTCTTTCTGTTGATCTCTGCGTAAGTTTTCGATGCCTTGGTTCATCAGAGCCATAATATGGTAACGGTCGAAGACAATATCTATATTAGGAAGGGCTTCCCGTACGGCAGAGAAGAAGGAAATTCCCATGTCCATTGCAACCGCTCGCAGTATTTTCCCTTTGCGTGCAAGTTTTTTCAGGAAGGGCAAAATCCCTTCTTTGCCCTTTCCCTCAGCGGCAAAAAGGATCCGCCCTTCAGAGAGATCCATCACCGTGGTCATGTACTCGTGACCCTTCCGGATACTGAATTCATCGATGCCGATATACCTCACTTTATGAAGAGGAATGTTCCGATAGAGGCGCTGCAACTTCAACTTATGAATCTCTTTGATCATATCCCAACCCACGCCGAGGTAATCGGCAACCCAGCGGATCGTGCCGAATCGAAGCAGATCCAACACAATAAGAGCAAAGGATCGAGCAAATCTATGTTTTCCCACCATAAAAGGCAGACTGGGCCACCAAAGGGTGTCGCAAGAACTGCATTTTATCCGATGGAGGGAAAGTACAAGGAAGCACATCTTACGGCCAATAGGTCCCAGATGAAAAATCCGTGTTTTCTGTCCCTTAAAGGTAAATTTTCGCTGCCCGCACTTTGGACAGCGAATGTATTCTTCTTTCACATCTGCAAAATATTCGATGACGTCACCCGTGAAGCGTGTTGCTCTATAAGTGATACCCTTCAGATTGAAAGCATGGTAAAGAACCGATGTGGACATGGTTTGGAGCCTCCTTTTGTTGTTCGATTGGTCTCAAACAACAGGGCTCTTGCCATGTCCATGTGATTTTATGCAATACCAAAGTACTCATTAACCGGATGAACCGATTTTATTAACCGGCATGTTCGTCATTTTAAAAAATATTTTTCACAGACGCGAATAATATCTGTCATTGTCTCCACCGCAATGATTGTTGATGTTCCATCCGAAAAACCAAGATTCAGAAATACATTTCAATGGACTATATGGGCTGTAAGCGAAATACCTGAGCGACATAAAGTTCAGCTAAGAAACTTCCGTAACTTGATAATGAATTAAATAAAAAAGGAAAAGGCTACAAACTATTTTGAACTTACTCAGGACTAGGAATTTTGGAGACTTGGATAAGCAAGGGAGTCATGCAAGCTAACAAATTACAAGATCAGATATTGGAATGCATATATAGCCCTGTACTTACTGAGATCGGCGCAGATATGACAGAAATTGTTTTTGATTCTTTGTTGGATGACGGGGTTTTGAAAGACCTTCCCATTGTAGGGACCATCGTGAAGGTATTCAAAGGAGTCATGGACATTCGTGATCGGCTTTTTGTCGCTAAAGTTGCTGGGTTTCTTTTTCACTTATCCAAAGTACCATTGGAACAGCGACAGCGCTTTAAAGAAAAGATGAATGCAGATAAAAAGTATCGGCGTAAGATAGGCTTGATTCTCATTCTTCTCCTGGATCGCCTCGATGATATCGAGAAGTCTGATTTTGTTGCTTGGTGTTTTAGTGCTTATTTAAACGATGCTATTACATTTGATACATTCAGGAGACTTGCCTCAGCTATCGACATTGCGTTCCTTGACGATTTGAAAGCTATTTGCAGACAAGATAACGATTTAAAGGCTGAGGGAAGAATTTATCTCTCTAATTTGTCAAAAACCGCTTTAGTTGAGTTTAGAGCAAGCGGTGTTCAAGGTACTTGGGGAGATTTGGGGACTGTCATATATTCACTTTCTCCTTTAGGGAATTTATTTGTAGAAATCGTATCTTCCAGGGTCTAGCAAAGTAAGGAATTCCCTTAACGTTATATCAAGACTAACAGAGATTAGTGACCCACACTACCCCGGTAGCTCTGTGAAGTAGAGTAAATATGTCGAACTTACTCAGATGAGGATTTTTATGAAAAGCATACTGAAAACCTATCTTGAGAGATGCCAATTAATATTTCATAAATATAATCAAAACTATACGAGTGAAGCTATTTGTCCTGACTCGATAACGCTTAAAACAAATCACAGAAAATATTTCGAGAATTCAGTCAAACTTGCAGAGAATACCAAAGAATTTGAGGCGTTTGTTACTTCACTGCAAGTTGGGACGCTCTGCGCTGATATAGAAAGACTTGCTGAAGAGAGAAAAAGAATCAGGGAAAGGGAAAAGAAAAATGGAAATGTGAAATTTCAAGACCTTGATAAATGGAAAAGAAACATAGCTCGCCAGGCAGCAAAGGGTTTTTTTAGAAATACAGCCGTCTATATTAATTTATGGCAGGGTTTAGATGTAGGGGAGGCATCTCTAATCAGTATTCTTAATAATTATAGAGACAGCAAGGAATCGGACTTCATACGTTTATTTGTTTTCGACGGTTTTGTGCTTTACGATGACAAAAAGCTGATTAACAATGTCAGTCTACCTATCGGAGAACTCAAAAAATACACACAAAAGGAACTTGAAGATGTTTTGAAAGTTCCTCAAAGTTTTTGGCACTCAAATGTTAATCCTGAAGTGATAAGAAAGGCTACACCTTATCATATTCTCACTATCAAAGATAAAGAAGAATATAGGGGGATAACAGGCGTTTGTTTTTATGATGACGAGAGTTGTTATATTGACTGGGCGAATATTTCCGAGCAAAAAAAGAAGGAAAGTGACATCAATATTATTGGGCCTTTTTTCTTATGTATTGGAGAAGACGCCAACCTAGCTGTAGAAATAAGAGTGAGAACAAATATATTCGATTATTTACCAGTTCATGAAATTGTGAGAAATGATTTTCTTCCTTGGGATTCTTATTCCAATGAAGGTGAGCCTAGACCGAGAACTAATGTGCATCATATAGGTGAATCGGGAAATAAACTTAGGAAGGTCTGTGAAATATGGGATAAAATCAACAATCTAGACAAAGATGGCCATCTTAAGTATCCTACCGAAGCCTATGTTAGGTCGGTAATGAATCTTCATGTTTTATGGGAGAGCTTTATGGAGACCTTTGTTGGTTTCGTCACGGTCATTGAATCTCTGCTTACACCTGGCACTAGACAAGATCTTACTTACAAAATGGCGATTCGAGGAGCTTCAATTATGGCTTCTGATCCAAAGAACAGGATAGAGATATTTCGTATTTTAGATGATTTCTACAAAATAAGGTCTCAAATTGTCCACGAAGGTCGAACAGAAAAAGAGGATCCTCATGAACTTAACAATATTATCACCAACAATCTATCAGAGATATCAAGACATATTTTATTACGCTATATTTGCCTATTATATCTAGCTGTTAATGGAGATCTTCCCACATGGGTACAGGCAGATGCGCAAAAGCTTTCATCCAGAAATAACAGACCACAGACCATAGCACACATTTTGGACAGTCTTGTCCTTGATCCCAGTCTAACGAAGCTCTTAGAAGATAATATGAAAGAATGGGGAGTATTCGAGGATTGTAAGATAAGAATAGGTTTTCGTAAAAATCAATAAGGTAGATATTATCATTTCTAATATCAAAATCATTTTTTTACAGAAAATTGATGAAATCGATCTCGTAATGGCAAGTATGTCCCGGGTTGGCGTAGGCGTTAATTTGGATCTTTGTAATGTAACTTCCCATATCATAATCCGTCAAATCAATCGGCGTCAGGCCGTCGTTCTCGTAGATTCCGCTGGTTGGGTTCGTATTGATGAATTGCAGGGTGTAAGAATTCTCCATATCGCCGGTCAGCGTGATAAACGCCCCATGCGAGTCAAATAATGTTGTGTCATACGAACTGGCGATTTTGATAAAAAACTGTTTTTTTGTGATGGGGATCGCCATCCCTTCGACGGCGATCACGGTGTTCATCGTTGATGAACCTGCAGAAAAGTCCAGGCACAGTCTCCCGTATTTCGGATCTTCCGGATCTGTGGGGAGCGTATAGCCCTCTTCAATATTTGTTATCACCCAGGGATTGTCCGTCGTGATCAGGGGGCCGTTCCAGGGCTCCCAGTAGCATCCCCGCGGGTGCTCGACAAAGCCTATGACCTTCGGGTGATCCCAACTCTGCCCTTCGAATTGGATGACGACATGATCCCCCACGAGAAATGCCACGTCGTTGCATTCCATGTAAACCATGGGAACGTTCTGGAAAAAGGAACCGGCGTTGACATCCAGATCCCGGATACTGCTGGCCGATTCATCGAGGGCCACGTCGCAGAGCACCCCGTCCTTGGCCGTGATGTAACCGGAACGGTAGGTCGGTTTCCATTTCTGCCATCCAGGAAGAAGCGCCCAGTTGTAGAAGGTCCCCGCAGGCGTCCCCGCGATGGCCGGTTCAATAATCCCGTCCCTCGATGCGCTGTAGGCGGCGCCGTTGTTGTAGCCCGGCTGGATCAGAACAATTGCCCGCTCTCCGGGGATCTCGACGGTCCCGACTGTCCCTTGCAGGTTCCGGGAAAGATCCGCGCACCAGGCTTCCACCGTCTCATCCGCCGGCATGTTGTCGTTTAGATAATCGATTTTTTTCTGAACGGAGGTCTTGATGAGTTCCAGGTCGGCTTTTCTCGCCTTCTTGGCGCTGCGCTCCTGGATCTTCCGGGTGAGCTCGTTGTTCTTCTGATCGATTACCTTCTTGTTCCCCTCCCTGTCCTGCTCGGTGAAGGCCTGCGCCTCCAGTTTGAGAAAGGCGATCTCCAATTCCAGCTCGAGGATCTCCGACTCCAGGGCGGCTACCTGCTCCGTAATGAGAGTTATTTGTTGATTGTAGGCGGCAATGCGTTTCGTGATCCGCTCCCTGGCGAAAAGGAGCTTCACTTGGTACTTGCCGTCCGTTCCGCCGCTGAGGATTTGTCCCTTGCCCATTTATTCCTCCGACACTTCCATGGACTCGATGCCGGTGCCGACCGTCCAGGTGATCAGGTCCGCGGAGAAGGAATCGCCGTTGACCTCCACCTTGTCGCCCGGTCGGATATAGAGATCCGGGATACACCGGCAGCGGAACTTCCCATTTGTAACGGACTGGTAAGACACGCCGCTGAGAGAAATCGACTTTGCCGGCCAGGATTCCGTCCGGTGGCCGGAGAGGGTGATGCTTGCGGAGGAGGTCCCCTCGTCAAGGCGGATGTCCTCCAGATCCACGGTGCAGATCGCCTCGGAAATGGATTCACCTGCCGGGTAGGTTTTGACCATGAAGACGACCAGGCTTCCATTGGATCTCGCATTGATCGCCTCGGCATAATCCAGGCCGGGGACCACGACGGACAGGAAGGAGGGATCCCCAGAGCGGAAACGCCCCTGGAAGGAGGAGATGGGAAGGACCTGATTGCTCAAGCCGTCTACAGCACCCGTCAGGATGCATCGATAGGTGATCCGGTAGTCCTCATCGACAAAGACGGCGAGGTTTCCGTTGAGACACAGTGCCGGAGAAACAGACAGCACGGGCGGAAGAATATCAACCTCAAGAGTTGCCGACAGGGCAGGGGAGGCCGTCAGAATCACATTGGCGAGCGTCACGGAGCCATCGTCTTCCGCGCCCCAGGATCCCCAGGAGGGCTCGACAGACTGCCAGCTTCTGGCCACCAGGTTGTCAAACCAGACAGTATCCCCTGACGTGTCCGATCCCCAGGCCTGGAATGTATTTTCGCTGTCGGCGCTCGTCTCCATGACGCCTTCGGCAATGAGAGCCCCATTCAAGTACAGGTCGTAAGTCCCGGCTGTCCAATCGATATTTTTTATCTCGAAGAGGTCCCAGGCCGCATCGCTGATGTCATAGCCTGTGTCATGAGATGAGCCGTCCCAGAAGGAAATGCTCCCGGCGACAATGTCCACCCAGATCCTCTTCGCGGCGTTTCCGAAGGCAAAGCACGTATAATTTACTGCCAGGGCGGAGTACCGGCGGAAGGAAAGAGCCATTGCATCGATGGCTGTTATGAAACACCCCAGGTAGGAATAGTCGGCATGATAGGGAAGCTTTGCGCTCCGCGTTCCGCCATAGGCATGGTCTGTCGAGATGGCGGAGCCGTTGTTCGGGGTTTGATAGGTGATCGATCCCCCGCTTGTCGCCAGGTCCGTGCCGTCCGATCCCCATTCGTAATCATCAAAGGCCGAAAACGTATTGACGCCGCTGCCAACCGCAGAGGCGCCGGAGTTCCCATAGTACAGGTAGAACGTGGTTGCCGATGTTCCGATGGAATCGAACTCAACCCAGACCGTCGCCACCCGGTTGGGCGATGTCCCGGAAATGGATTCAATCCAGTAATCCAGGAGAGTTGTCCCGTCGGATTTCGTGAAGCGCAGATCATTGAAGGAAGAAAGGCCGTGCCCGTTGCAATTTACATCACAACCGGAAGCGCCGGAGCTCTCGCCTACCAGCACCTTCATAGGATAGTTGGTCACCGCTCCGGAGGATCGGGAAAGTGTGACGCTCTTCCTGTATGTCCAGCCTGTCAGCCAACCCATGGATTCCCCTAGATCTCGATGGCCGGGGCCTGGACCTGGAAGGTTGAGCCCTCGGGGATGGTGTAGTCCGTTCCGAAGTCGATGCAGCCCACGACCGTGTCGTCCGAGGTCGTGTCATCGTAGATGACCAGGCTCCCGATCGGGCCGATGGCCCCGCCCGAGGCCGTCCAGTTGATATTCTCGAAGGTCCGGACGCCCTTGTCGTTCGTGTCGTCCTCCGTCCAGGTCCCTCCGGAGAGGGTCTTGTTCTGCCTGGTATAGCCGTTGCCCGTTGCCAGTTCGGAGGAACTGACATCCGCCAGGGTTGCGTGAGCGTCCTTGTCGAAGGCAAAGGTGTCATTCATCAGAATGGCCTTGAAGGTGTCGTTGGCGATATCGACGGCCTTTGCGCCGAGCTGATAGCGCCAGTGATTGGACAGCGTACAGGTGATTGACATGGCTCCTCGCTATTGATCCGTCAGGCTTTCGCTGAGAAGGATCTTCAAAAATATTTTTCCGTTGCTCTCCCTCAGGTCCTCCATCTTGGCCAGAAAGCAGGCCTCGTCAGTGGAGACGATGATCCAGGAAGAGTTCTGAAGGAGTGTCCAGAGGGCAGTCCACAAGGCCGCCGTGGAAGAAACCGCCAGATCGAAGGTCCGGTCGCCATGGGAAAAGCCGCCGTCGGAAATGACCACGCCTCCGTCCAGGGTCTTTGTCCTCGTCAGTCGCCGTGAGTTCTCCCGGATCTTCGTGTCCTCAGGAAGTGGATCCACCATCAAAGCGCCGGCAGAGTCATAAAGCCTGGAAGCCAGGCCGATCTTGAAGGGTTTTGAAGTCATCCCTTATGCCCCTTTCACGCCCAGGAGAAATTCCGCCGCTTCTTCATTGGCCCGGACCTGGATGGCCGAGAGGATCTCCCAGAGGATCATCTCCAGGTGGGGCTGAAGGCCGGCGGCTTCCACCTGGATCACCTGGCTGCCTGATTCCAGGGCCTTCGTCTTTGCCTCCTGGAGCTTCAGCTGCTGCTCCACGAGCTTTTTCTGCAGCTCGAACTCCTGCTCCCGGTACTCCTTCTCCTTTTCGATGGCGTCGTAGAGCTGCCAGTTGGAACCGGTATCCTCCATCGTCTTGAAGAGGCTGGCCAGAGTGTCTCCCGTGGAATCGATTCCGGTGTCGATGCTCTTGAGCATGGACTCCAACTGCTTCGTGGCCTGCTCCGCCTGGGAGATGTCCACCTTGGCCTTCCATTCGATGGCCTGGGAGATAATGTCCGCCTGGGCCTTGATCCTTGCCGTCTCGATGGAGGCGTCGATCTTCTTCTCCTTGGGCAGGGCTTCATCGAGTGTCTTCTTCGCGGCGGCCAGCTTCGGCTCGTTGACGAAGACCTCGTGGATTGAGACGGTCCCGTCTGGCAGGGTCTCGGTGACGAGCTTTTTCACCAGCTCCATCTGGACCGTGTCCGCCTTGGCGGTGAGGGTCGTTTCCTTCTTGTCGGGGATATTGAACAGGGCCTTGCTTGCGTTGTTGGCCCCTTCGAGCCAGGAGGACGTCTCCAGGTTGAGTTTCGTCGATTTGGATTCCGGCTGTGAATTCAGGGAGGTGACCAGCTTCTGGTGCTGGATCTTCGCCGCCTCAAAGGACTTGTTCTGGGCGTCCTGCGTTTCCTTATTTTTCGATATAATCCCGAAGTAATTATCATTTACGTCGAGCAACTCCAGCAACGACTGGGCGCCCTTCTGGACGACGGGGATCTGGTTGAGCAGAGATCCGGTCAGGTATCCCAAGGCGCCTGCCGCCCCCAGAGCGCCCACAGCGCCGGCTCCGCTAAGGGAGCCGATGACGGTCACCATTCCCGACAGGCCTGGCAGCGTCTTCGCAGCCGTAGAGGCGAGGCTCGCCAGTCCCGAGACGGCATCCACCATGGCCTTCCCCGCCAGGATGGTCAAGGCCCCGGTGAGGAGCCCCGCATACTCCGCCAGAATACTGATCCCCTTAGCCGCTCCCAGCATGGTTCCCACGGCCTGCGCAGTCGAGCTGTCCATTACCGAAAAGCCATTGACCACCTTGCCCAGGATCTCGAAGAGCGGTTCCATCCCGTCGATGATTCCATGGGTCACTTCGATGAGCCCGGCGAACCCGTTGATGATCTTTTGAATCAGTTCATGAAGCCCCTCCGGGGTGGAAAGGTCGATCTTGCCGAAGATCGTCTCGAAGGCCTCCCCGACAGCGCCTCCCAGACTGGAAAGGGAATTGATGAGGGGAGAGAAGTCGATCCCTTCCATGGCTTGGGGAAGATTCTTCGCGATCGTGCTTAATGAAGTGCCGATGCGGGACGCCACGCCTGCGATGACGTTGAAGATGGGATCGAAAGACCCGGAGGAGAAGACTTCGCTCAGTGAGGCAAGGAGGGCGGTCCCGCCGGCGATGGCCTTGGTGGTCGATTCCCGGAACTTGTCGCCGACGGCGATGCCCAGGTTCTCGAATCCCACCTTGAAGCGGTCAATCTGGACTTCTGAGCTCTCCAATCGCGCTGCCACCTCCTTGGCCGCCGAGCCCGAGGAGTTCAGGGCCGTGTTGGTGACCTCTGTCACCTTGCCGAGGTTGTCGAAGACAGTGACCATCCTGGCCGATTGTTCAATGCCGACGAGCTGGGATGTCACGAAGAGCTTCTGATTCTGGTCCAGCTCCTGGAAGGCCTTGGAAACCTCGAAGAGGATCTCCTTGCCGGATTTCAGCTTGCCGTTGGCGTCCGTCTGGGAGACCCCGATGGACGCCAGGGCGTCCTTCACGGGCATAGAGTCATCGACCAGCTTGAGGAGACCCGTTTTCAAGGCGTCGGCGGATTCCGTCCCCGAACGGAAGACTTCGATCACCGGGGTGAGTATACCGGCTGTTTCTTCAAAACTGAATCCCATGGTCTTGGCGATGGGGGCCAGCTTGGACATGCCCAGGCCGAGCTGCTCCACGTCTGTGGCGTACTTGTTGGAGACCTCGTTGAGAATGTCGATCAACCGGGTCGCTTCACTGGCCGGCGCATCGAAGCCCTTGAGGGTTGCGATGAGCATTTCGCTCGACTGCGCCGCCTCGATGTCCCCGGCGATCTTCAGGTCCATGGCGGCTTTCGTCAGGGTCATGGCCTCCTGGGTATTGTAGCCCGCCTGGATGAAATCGGTTGTGCTGTTCAAAACCTTGGCGGCGCTCTCCCCGTACTGGCTGGAGAGATTGAAGGCCGAGGCCCGGGCAGCCTCCAGAGTGTCGGCGGAATCTCCAGCGACCTTCTTCAGGCCGACCATGGCGGATTCGAATTCCACGGATTTCTTATAGGCCAGGGCCAGTCCGCCCACGGTCAGGGCCGCCAGGGCTGCGTCGATCTTCAGGACGGCGTCCGCCGCCGAGGCGAAGGGGGCCGCGAAGTTGCTCACGGAGGAGCTCATGGCGCTGAACCGGGAGTCGAGCGTGGTGATCGTCTTGGAGACCCGGTCGTCGCCTTCGAAGATGATGGAGACGGTTTTTGCGAGATCGGCCATAATCAGGTATTGGGTTTCATGGTTTCGTAGAAACGCCCCCAGAGTTCCAACTCGATATCGCTGAGGAAGCCGTAGGGCATCAAATCGGGCCTTGCCTCATAGAGGAACGCCTTCTTGTCGTAGCAGAGGGCTAAGCTGTTTCGGACATCGGCACTGCTCCAGAGGCGGTCTGCTTTTTTTTTATTTCCGAACCCTGGCCGGTGAGTTTTATGATCGCGTTGGTCAGGGCGTAGAACTCGATGGGAAAGTGGGTGCAGAGCCGCACCGCCGTTTCATGATCGACGGCGGGCTCCACGCTCCCCAGGGAGAGCATCTCCAGCCTCCGGGCCACGTCGTTCGGGGTTTCTTCCGAAAGGCCCACCAGTTCCTTCACCGCTTCCGCCTTTTCCTTCGCATTAGAGGAGACGAGGGCCTCCAGGACGACGGAGAGGTTCTTGTTGCGCTCCGCCGCCTCGTTGACCTGTCCGAGCTCGTGCCCGGAAAGGTTTCTCACCCGCCAGAGAGGCTCCGCGCCTTCCTCGAAGAAATCCTTCAGATCCGGCACGGAGACATCCTCCGTGCGGGGCTCGAACTTCGCGTTCCGAAACTTTTTCAGATCAAACCCGGGCATCAGGCGGTGACCTCCACGGCCGTTTCCGTCGCGGAGATGGTGCAGGAAGCGGAGATGTTGTCCCCGGCGGGATAGGTCCGGGAGATCCCGAGCTTGCCGTTGCAGATCAGGTAGGGCGATTTGTTCCGGTCCGGGAAGAACTTGAAGAAGAGGGTCTCGTCCTTCAGGCCGATGAAGGATTCGGAGATCCCATCCTTCAGGAAGGTCTTGAAGGAGCCCTGACCCAGGGAGGAACTCGACGAGCCCACTGTACCGCCGTAGACCTGGGTGGAACTGACGGAATGGCTGTTCTCCGGGGGGACGAAATCCATGACGGGTTCCAGGTCAGTGAAGAGGGGTTCGTACACCTGGGCATGGACCCCCTTGGCAATGCTTCCCGTATGGCTGGTCGGGAGGGCGGAGGCAAAGGTGATCTCTCCATTGAAGGGGTCTTCGTTCCAGACGGGGTAGTCCCACCGTTCGCAGGTCGTCCCGATGATCTGGAAGGTCTCCGCCGAAGTGATCAGGGCCGAAGTCGAAGAGGAGAGCCTGACCTGGGCGATCTCGATGCTCCCGACCGGAATGAGAGGGGGACCTCCCGCAGCGCCCCGGGTCGCGGAAAAGGACGTTCCGTCCGTGCCGGCGACGACAGTTATGACCCCGGAGCTGTTGATGGTGACGGAGCTGATGTTGTGGGTGCTAGAGGGTCGGGAAATCGCCACCTCGGAATCTGCGCCCACGGTGGTCAGGACACCGGCCAGGTAGCAGGTCAATGCCGCAACGGAGACGGTGTTGTTCGATGAGCCCGGCGTGACCGCTCCTCCTGTGGCCAGACCATCGGGGCGGACCTCCGGTTCATATCCGCTTCGCTGGGACCAGAGATTGACGCCGGAAAGGGCAAAGGTCTTGTGATCCCCGGAATCGATCATGGCGGCCATGGCGTTGTATTCCTGGCCGGCTTCGTACTGCAGTTTCGCATTGGCTGCGCTGTTGGTTTTAGCCATTCTTGTAGCCCTCCTTTAAGGCATGTATTTATTCATTCGCTTTTGCCAGGGGATTGTCCCGCCCCTGTAATTCTGCTCCCAGGGCCGTCCGGATGTTGGCCTCCACGGAGCTGAAATCGACTTCTCCGATCTCCGAGGTGCACACTCCCAGGTACCCTCCCGTCGTCCTTCTCCAATCGACCAGGCCGTGCTCGAAGTCGACGGCCATGATCCGGATCACTTCTTCCTCGATGATTAATTCCATGACTCTATGTCTCCAGAATGATCCCCCGGATCGTAAAGGCGATGGACCCGGTGAAGTTGGCGTCGGGATCCACCACCATCTTGTAGTTGGTCCCGTCGCTGACTCGATTAGCAGGGGTGAAGGATACAATTCCCGCAGCCAGCCCCGATGTAATCGCCACCCACCGGTCCGTGTCCGAGCCGTCCCCGAGAATGATGTCGTTGATCACCGTTCCGGTTATTACCCCGATGATCTCCGTGATATAGCAATCACCCGGGAGGATGACCTGGTTGATTCCGCCGATGTACTGGGCCTCGTGGGTCCCGCTCCAGGTGCATACCCAGCGGATCTCGAAGGAATTGCCCTTGATGGTGGTGCGGGAATGGGTGGACGTGTGACGGGCATGGTTGCCGTTCATCGACGAATCGAGCCATTGCCCCGGCGCGGGCTGGATCCCGTCCGGCTCCAGAAGCAGGCAGGCGCCGACCGGGAAAACCCGGATGTTCTTGATGTAAAAGAGATCGTCACTGGCGGAACCGGCCCCGGTGAAGGACGTTGTTCCGTTTGCTTCGGCCATTACGAGCAGGGAGGTTGCAGAAGTGGTGAATGTGAGGGTCTCGGCGTCATAGACCCATGCCCCTGTCGTATTGAAGGAATAATCGGAACCGGTGCCTCCGACCCTGATCCCGTCCACGTTCGTGTTCGCAGCAGGAATATAGTAATCGAAGAGGACCCTGTAATACATGTAGGGTACGAGGGTGCCGCTTCTTCCCATGTAATGGGAGGTTGCCGCATCGGAACTCGCATAAAACGACAGGCAGTCGTTGACCCCGCCAATGCCGTCGATGTTCCCCGTTCTGGTCCCTCTGGTGGCGACCCAGCTGTCCGTCCCGGAAGTGAAATCGCTTGTGTAGGAAGCGGCCTGACTTCCCTGGAGATCCGGGTAGGCCACACCGTTGCAATACAGGGCGTACACTTCGGCGGCGGAGAGGGCTCGATTGAAGACCGCCGCCCTGTTCGTGACGCTGGTGAGCCTTTCACTGTTGGAACCCGAGATGTAATAGGAAGCCGACGTGCTCAGGGAGACGTTTAAAGCCGCCGGAATTGTCTCGGAAATTCCCCACGGGACCCCATCGACATAACAGACGACGGACCCCGCCGCCGCAGCGGTTTCTCTTGTTACCGTGATAGTAATTTCATGGGTGGAACAATCCGCGAAATCCTCGGTTCCGAAGGAAAAGCTTGTTCCGGAATCGCCTCGATACAGACGAAAACTGATGACATTGCTCCCCGAGATGTATAAGGCGTGGCCGGTGTACGCTCCCGTGGATCCTGATCGATTGAAGAGCAGCCACTGCGTTGCCGAGGTGGTCCAGTCGGGAAGACTTCCGCGCCAGGTGATTGTGAAATCGTCCGTTCCCACATCATAGGAGGCATGATAGGGGACCTGTATGCCTCCCAGGCTTGAACTGTATCCCATGGCAATGCCCTGGGAATGTCCCGCCGGTCCCGCCACAACAGCCACTTCATCCTTCGTCGCATACCCGGAGAGGTCCTGGTTATCCGACCCGGGGGCGTGGGCGTTGGAAACGGCGGCCTTCACCTGGGCGGCTGTGACCTGGTTTGATCCGCCATAGTCCAGGTACTGGTCGGTCCCCTGGGCATGGTCAAGGGAGTTTACATGCCGCTGGGACAGGGCATCGGCGATGTCCGTGTCGACTTTGACTTCCGATAACGTCGGCACGCCGAGATTTGCCCTTGCCGTTGCCGCATCCGCCAGATCGGAGAGGTTGGCGCTCTTGACCATCAAACCGGAAAGGTCTTGATTGTCCGATCCGGGAGCATGCTTGTTGGTAACAGCGGTCTTTACATCAGAGGCGCTGACCTGGTTTGCTCCACCGTAATTCAGGTATTGATCCGTATCCCGGGTATGCGCCTTGGCGATCGCGTCGCTGAGTTCAGAATCTCCCTTGACCTCTGTGATCGTCTCGGCCTTGTCCACGGCTTCCCATGCTTCGGTTGCCGAGTTCCAGCGGAGGTACTGCCGGTCAACCGTGCCGTCCGAAAGCCCCGGATCTCCTTGTGGACCTTGCGGACCCGTTTCGCCCTGCACTCCCTGGGGACCCTGAGGTCCCTGGATCCCTTGAGGGCCTTGTGGTCCTGTTTCTCCCTGAGGCCCGGTTTCACCTTGTGGACCAGAATCGCCCTGTGGACCCTGCGGTCCTGTATCTCCCGGATCGCCCTTGTCTCCCTTTTCGCCCTTCTCGCCGGGTGATCCCTGGGGTCCGGTTGTTTCGATCCGGATGATCTGAGGGTCGGGATCCTCCGTCTCCAGGATCACATCCGCGGGAGGCGCCGTTTCGATCACGGACACTGAAGACTCCGACGTTGCGAAAGAATAGGTTTCCTCCGCACTTGTCTCTAAAAGCTGGGCCTCAGCCGGTGTCTCGGTGAGGATTGAGACTTCCGTGTTTGTCGTGATGAACTGTTCGTCAGCCACCGCTATGCGCTCCTCGTGCAGGCCGCCATGAGGTAGGCGGCCCCGTATTGCTGCAGAACGGCCTCTCCGTCGGCGTTATGCAGGAACAAGTCGTAGACGCCCGTAATGTCGGCGTGACTCGCACAGATTCCTTCGGTGTCCGTTTCATTGATGTAAACCCGCCACTTCCAGTTTCCCGTTTCGGGGCTTACAGATTCATCGAATATATAGACGCCCGTGTCCCCATCCGCTTCCCAGGAGACCGTCGCGTTGGGGACGTCGATCAGAACGGTCGTGGATTTGACCGAAGAGCGCACCTGCATCTTTGCCGTATAGCCAGTCAGGTCCACCACCTCGGCGGGATCTCCCGCCTTCCATTGAAAGATCTGGTCGAAGGTCCCTCCCTCGACGATCGTGATCGGGGCCTCCACTCGAATGCATCCGGGCATCTAATCCTCCAGTAATTCTTATTGCGAGTATGGATCTCCGATTTTTTCGGTGTAACCGACCTCCACGAGGACAGAAGCCCCCACGGTCTTCTGTCCTTCCTCAGGATAGGAATCCGTCCCGCCGCCGGAATAGGTCAGGGAGTCGAAATAGTCGGGAGACCGGACCCATCCCGAAGGCGTCCTCGAAGAGGTGTTGGCGGGCTGAAAGAGGCATTTCTTCAGGTCGCCAAGGATCTGCTCGGAGACGACCGAAGGATTGTTCGAGCCGAATTCGGCCAGTCCCTCGATGCGGATGGGCATCGAGCAGTCGTTTTCCCCGTAGGAAGGAACGGCGGTTTCCGCTTGCGGCCAAACGACGCAGCAGGGGAGATCCTCCGGGTCCACGGTCTTTTGTGCTCTAAAGACGTTGGCTCCGATGTTCGTGTTGTACCCGTTGGCTTTTGCGATGACCGCCAGGCGGGCCATGAAGTCCTTGATGATGGTTTCGCGGATCGTGTCGCTCATTTGAGTTTTCCCAGTTCGTATTTCAGTTCACTTTCGATATTCGTATGGAGCCGGTCGGAAGCCTTCTTCAGAACAGTTCCCATGACGGAATCGTTTCCCAGGATATCAGGCACCCGGGGGCCGAAGCGTTCGGACATGGGCAGCCGGTATTTTTCAGGCAGGGCGGCGTAACGGATCTTCGAACTCTTCGGCTTTTTCGCGCCGTGCCAGTTCCGCCAGAACACGCCCTTGTGTCCTCCCTTCAGTGTAGCGATGAAGGCGCCGGGGATGATCTTCCTGCTTCCGCTCTTCTTGACCAGGACGGAGACGCCCTTGGTGGTCTGCCTGGTTCCCGTGAAGTCGATCAGGGCCAGGGGCTTTCCGGTGCTGAAGATGGAGGCGGAAAGCTTCTTGATCGTGGCCTTGTTCAAGGAAAAGGTTTCATCCACGGCGGACTTCTTGGCATTGAGTTCCTTGCGGATCTCTGTCGAGGCATCCGTCTTGACGCCGGAGAGGGTCTTGTTCAGGCTGCGGGAGAGGACCTTTTCGCCGATCGTCTTCATCCCGGAAAAGAGGCTCCGGACTTTGGTCTGGTCAATGGGGTCTATGGAAATCCTGATCACGGGGTCACCGCCACTTTCACGGTCAGGCCATCGTTGAAGGTCACCTTCTGAACGGTGTAGCCCGTGCCGTTGTACCGGAAGACATCTCCCCGGTTGGGCTCAGCTTTAATCTCCGAGAGCAGGGCCTGGATTACTGATGCGCGCTGCCAGGCGGTTGCCTGGAATCCATCCGGCTGGAGATCGACATCGAAGTCGGTGAGGATGTGGCAGGCAACCGGAACTCCGCCTGAAGGGGTGAAGGTTGCCTCCTCTCCCAGGACATCAATCATCTCCGGCAGGACCGCTGCCATGTCCGCTCGAAGTCCCATTATGTGCACCTCCCGTAAAGGCGCTCATGTCTCGCTTGGCAGTCCAGGCAGCGATTCGCATTCGGCATGGCGGTCAATCGCGCCGATTCGATCGGCTCTCCGCAGTCTACGCACTCGCTCGTGAAAGTCTGTGTTTCAGTTCTGGACAATCCAGAAAAATGAGCTTTGATGGCCTGCTCCCGGAAAAACTCGTCATTTTGCTGAGCCTGGTCGATATCGTCCGCCATGCTTTACACTTTCCGATAGCTTTGGATCCGCTTCGTCCAGCCTCGGGCGAAACGCTTCTGTGTGGCGTTCATTTCCACGATCCCCACATAGCGCATGAACTGGAAGCCGTTGAGGCAAACGAAGAGCGCCCGTTCATCCTTGCCGGCCCACTTGTTCAATGCTGTTAATGTCTTCATCCCCATGACGCCGTCTAAGGCCAGGGATTCGCCCAGGTAATTCAGGGCCTCCTGGATGATTTTCACTGCAGCGGACCGGCCCATGTTGACGGCTGTGTCGAAGATCTCTGCGGCAATACTTGGTGAGAGGACCGAATCGAGTTTCAGGGCGTCCCAGTAGTCCGCCTTGTAGATCAGCCTGGCTTCTTTCTTGGTCAGAGCAGCCACATTCCTGGTGCTGACCAGTCCCTTTTTGCAGGCGTCCTTCAGGGTTGCCTCAGTGATGCCCCACTTGGTCCTTCCTCCCCGGTCAGCCGGGTCGTCGCTGTACCCTCCCTCCAGGCAGAGAGTCTGCTCGAAGGCAAAATCGAAGGGTTTCATGTTTTGCTCCTATGATAATTTCACCCCCAGGGCAGCGGCAATTCCCCCGACCACGCCGCCTAAAAATGAGCAGCCACGGTAAACCCATGCCCTTTTCTCCAGCACATCGATACGGGTGCTCAAACCCAATAAGGCGTTGTAGGTGTACCAGCCACGCTGTTCATGGGTTGCGTTCTCCCAGTCTTTCTCAGTCAATGTAAACGGTTGCGTGTCACTCATGTCTGCCCTTTCAGAACCAGGAAGTATGGCAGGATCCGGGGCCGCATGGGATGGCGGTGGGATAAGGCCGCCCGACCCCGGAGCTTGATCGCTATAGGGCCGCCCGCAGAAGGGCGTACTGGATCTTGTCTCCCGCCGTGAAGGTGCCGCTTGCCGTGACGGTGATTCCTTCAGGGGAGGCAGCAGGAACCGCCGAGACAATCGCCAACTTCGTCGCCCCGCCGTTGACCTGGAAAGACGCCAGGGCGATGTCGGTGGCCAGGGCTCCTGTGATGGGAATCAACTCCGAATTATCGAGAGGATCGTCATCGACGGTAAAGACACCGGCGGCGACGATGGTGAAGAGGGACGAATCGGGGCCGGTGGCGGAGCCGACCAGGACGTTGATCGTTGCCGTCTGACCGGCAGTGACCGATTCGAGAGCGATTCCGAAAAACTTCCCGGATTTCTTCTTGGATAGATAGGGCGATGAGGAACCGGAGAAATAGAGACGGTCCCCTATTGCCACGGTGCTGTTTCCGGTGTCGTCCACGGCCTGGACGCTGAGGTCGTAGACGCCGTTGGTCTCGACGGAGGCCTTCCCGTCCGAAGCGTCATAGTCCGTCAGGGCGACACCCCGCAGGGCATTGCCGACGGAGACCGGATCGCCGGAATCCACGCCGGACCCCACGGGTAAACGTAGAATTTTTCCATCCTGAACTTTATTGGTAGCCATGGTTAATGCTCCTTTTCTTTATTTGGTAGGGAATGATCAGGCCCCTTCGTTGCGGTACATGCCTCGGTAATCCGTGGCGTAGGCGCCGACGTCGATGGAGACGGCATACTCCACACCCTCGATGGTGAATCCGGGCTGCTGCATCTCCAGCATGGGAGCCTGGACGCCGTTAAGGAAGACGACCTTGACGGTCCTGCCCTTCGGCCCGGCCAGGTACCAGGCGGTGAGGGAGTCGTCGTCGAGGCGGGGCTCGTAGACCCGGGTGAAATAGTTGCCGCTGTAGGGATTCACCCTGGTGGCCGCGAGGCTCGAATCCGTGGCGACGGTGTCGCTGTCGGCGAATCGCTCCGAGCGGAAGAAAACTTCGGCAACGCCCTCCAGGGCCTTGGGGGCGAGAAAGTATTCGGGACGGATGTTGAGATGGCTCTTGCCGGCGATTCCCTTCTTGACGCCCATGGCCCGGATGGCCTCGGCGACCTGCGTGACGCCGGGAGCGGCGCGGTAATCTGATATTGCGTCGTTGGCGTGGTTCGTGGAGAAGAGCGCATGGCCGTCTCCCATGTTGCCGTTACTGACAAGAACCGCGTAGACGACATCGCTGACCTTCCGGCCGGCGGCTTCCGCTCTCCTTGCGGGAAGCTCCACCAAAGCGCCCAGGTCGTCGTTGATGATCATGACGCGGGTCAGCCGGAACTTCTTGGCGTAGGTGGCGATCTTGTAGGTCTCCGGAGGCTTTTCGCTGAAGGAGCCGTACTTGATCTCGCCGGTCTCGCCGATCTCCTCCAGGTCGTCATGCTCGGACAGGGCGTTGTCGTAGTAGGTCTTGAAGTCGCTCACCGAACCGATGCCGCACCAGGTTCTCCAGGTTTCCGACTGAAGCTCCCAGGCCTGCTGGAGGGACTTGGTGGCGAGGTTCGCCAGGAGATAGGGGAAATCGGAGCTGGTGAGCGCCCGGCCGACCATCTCCTTTATAGAACCGTGATGATTGATTCCGGCCATGCGGAGGCATTCCCGGGCCATCTCGGGAAGGGTGAATCCTCTGAGTTCCTGGGCTCCGGGGGCGGGAACGGCCACGGTCATACCGGCGCGAAGCTCCAGGGCGTGACCGGCTGCGGCGCGAAACTTGTCCCGTTCATCACCCACCAGGATGACGCCGGAAAAGCCGGGGTTCTTGGAGCGTTTGTGGACCTCGTCGAGAACCGCCCGGGAGGCCTCCTCCAGGGACTTGCCGCCGACGATGAGATCGCGGGCCATGTCCTGGCAGTCGTACCGGGTCAAGAGGGCGTCGATTTCGCAGATGCGCTCCCGTTCCACGCCGGTGGCTTCGGCCCGGATCTGTTCCAGGTCCGGTTCATTGCCCGGTTCCGGGTCCTGACGGGCTTCGAGCCCGTCCAGGAAGACGATCGCTTCTTCATCGGTCGCCGTGGCGGGGAGCCCCTTGCTTTCGAGCATCTTTCGAATTTGTTCGTTCATGGATATTTCCTCCTTTTGGACAACACTGTTCAAATTTTGATGGGCTTCGGCCCTGGCCTTGGCATTGGAATCCGCGCCGATGGGGACCGCCGAGAGCTCCCGGGGAGTCCACTTCGTGACGACCTGCACCGGTCCCGTATAGGTCTTTCCATCGATGGACGCCGTTTCGTCCTTCTTGATCCACACGGCCTCATCGACCCGGTAGCCGATGGAGAAGTCCGTCAGGTGCCCCTCCTTGACCTTGATCCAGGGGGACTCCGCCTCCGGGGCCGATGAGAAGTAGGCCCTTCCCACCATCCGGTCGTCTTCGATCCGGATGTCCCGGACGGAGCCGATGATGTCCGCCGTGTCGTAGCGGCTGTGGGCGTCGAGCTGGACGAGCTGCCGGGACACCGGGAGCTGAGCCCCGGACATGAGCAGGACCTCGTTGATGACGCCCCGGTCCCAGTCGTAGACAAGGGCGGGGGCCTCGGTGGACAGGATGATCTCCACCGAGCGGGTCTCCTCGTCCAGGGTTGCCGGGGAATCAGCACGGGCTGATAAAGGGGCGCTGCGGTAGTTCATTTCTTTCGGGGGCATGGTTCAATCCTCGTTCATGATGGCTGCCGGGTTGCTTTTGGCCGCCGTTTTCGCCTGCTCGAAGGTCAGGCCCATGTCGTCGGCCATTTCCCGGGCGGCCAGGATTTCCTTGTAGATGTCCTCCAGGTCCCGGCCCCGTTCCCGGGCCACCTCCTGGGGGGACTTCAGACCGAAGCTGATCGCCTCGACCTGGGACTTCGCTTCCCGGAGGGGATCCACGGCGTCCATTCCCGGCGGCTGCCATTCGCCTTCCAGGTAGTGCTGGGGATTCCGCCAGTATCCGGGAAGATCGAGCCTGCCGGTGAGGACGGCCATGTCAATGGCTGTGCGGATCGTCGGCATGCCGAACTGCCGGATATGCCTTGCGGCGATGGGGCGGAGCTGCTGGGAGAAGTCGTTGCGGACGATCCGGGCCGTGGAGTAGTTCAACCCCTGGTAGTCTCCGGAGATGAGTTCGTAGGGGACTCCGGTTGAGATGGACAGCATCGTCAGGATGAGGCGGACGAAGGGCTGGAAAGTCGTACCGGGCCGGTTGCTGGCGGCGAATTCGATTTTTTCATTGGGACGCAGATACTCGATGATCGCATTCTTCACCGATTCAATCTTTTTTATCGTTCCATCCGCTTCCTGCTGATTCTTGACCAGGGATTCCTGGCGGAGTCCGGGATTCTCCGTGTAGACAAAGGCGAGCCACTTCTCGGCCATTTTGGCTGTTTCAATTTCGATGTTTATGTAATCGTTGAGCTCGTCGGCGATAATCACGCCGGAAGCGAAGGGGGAAACCCCGCGAAGCTGCTGGGGGCGCAGGGTTTTGAAGCCGTGGAGGACCTGCTCGGCGGAAACATAGACCTCCGTTCCGCCATAGTTCGGATCCCTGAACCAGTAGCCGGTGATCCGGCCCGTGGCTTTTTCGTACTCGATGCCCTGGCGTGTTTCCAGAAGTCCGGTATCGGCGCCGATGCCGTTGACGGATGCTCCGTAGTTGTCATGGGTCGAGGACAGCCAATCCGATTCGTAGCTTTGCAGCGAGAAGGGAAGATAGCGGTTCCGGTCCTTGGGATAGGCCTTGACGAGAAGGAATTCCCCGGATTCCAGGTCCTGGCGCTTGGTCAGGCGCATGAGCTCGTAATAGTGGAGCTTGCCGGAGATGTCGGCCTCGTCCATCCACCAGCGGACGGCGTCCTCGATCTTCTGGCGGGTTTTCTTGTCCAGTTTGCCGTCGTTGTCCTTGACCATGCTCTGGAAGACGATGCCGGGACCCACGGAGTAATCGACCATGACGTTGGCGGCCCGGTCCAGGTAGGGGAAGTCGCGGATGAGCTTCCGAATCCTGGCGCGAAGGGCCGGCGTGGAGGCGGCGATGATGTCGTTGACGTTGCTGTTGCCCGGGAGCCATGGGAAGGGCTGGCTGTCCGCTTTCGCAGCTTCGTACAGTTCGGCGCGTTTGTTCAGGGCAAGGATGTCCCGGTGCATCTGCCGCTTCAGGGCTCTTCCGGGAAAGACAACGGCAATCGACCGGTCGATGAAGGAAGAAAGAGCTGTCTCAACTTTCGTCATCAGCCGCGTTCGCCCTGCCTTGCGTAGGTGCGGGGGCTGTAAGCGCCGGAGGCCAGGCCCCGCTCCCATCGGATCTTGTTGTAGAAGTCTTCCAGTTTTTTGAAGTCGGTCTGGGCGAAGGTGGCGGAATATTCTCCAATGGAGAAACTGACCTTGGTTGCGCCGGTCGCCAGGGCAATCAGTGCTTTTTTAACAGTTTCTTCGTCGTCCGCCGTGTAGGCCATAACCCCTCCCTTTTGGAGAGGAGCCTACACCATGGATTTTTGCCGATAAGGAAATCCTGGGGAACTTTTGGGGATTTTCTAGGGAAGTTCTATGGAAGTTTTGGGGAAATTCTATGGATCTTTAAGGTTGACAGGTTTTCGATAGTTTTAAAAATGCTCATCCAGCTTTGCTGATTATTTATGATTTGTTCCTTTCAGAATTTCAAACCGCAATGGGATTCTTGCCTTGAAGTGGAGCACCATAAGTGTTACACTCTCTTTCAAAGGAGAAAGAATGATGCCTACAAAAAACCCGAGAGTAAACATTGTTGTTGAGCCGCCGCTGTTTAACGCCATACGCGATCTTGCAACCAGTGAGGGCGTTTCCATGGGCGCTATTGCACGTGACCTTATTCGTGAGGCCATTAACTTGCGCGAAGATGTCGCCCTCGCAGCTTTTGCAGACGAGAGAATGAAGACATTTGACCGGAAGAATGCTTTATCCCATGATGAAACATGGGAATAAGCCATGGACTTTACTCTTTGCTATCACCCGGATGTCCGCACCGAGGATTTACCTCTCATTGACAGCAGAACGAAGGCCAGGATCCGAAAGGCAATCGAAGAACGATTGAAAACCGCACCGCATGAATACGGTGAGCCTTTACGCAAGAATCTGAAAGGTTACTGGAAGCTCCGCGTTGGCGATTACCGGGTCGTGTTCAAAGTTATAGAATCCGAGGTATGGATTCTTGGCATCAGGCATAGAAAATCGGTTTACATGGACATTGGCGCGAGGATATGAAGGTGATATCTTTCTTCCTGTAATGTGGCATCCAATAATTTAGACTGTCATACACAGTTTCAATTGATATTCTGTTGTTGGGTGACAACAGAACGTTGACATTACTCAATCATTATGAAACATTAGCCACCGCTTCTATATAATACTGGAACTTGAACGTGGTACATCCGGAAATTCTCGAATGAGGCATTCTTCATGCGAAACAACGTAGAGGCTTAGAATAGCTTATAAAATGGAGGAGATAATGATTTCCCTGCATGAAAATCAACGGTCGCCGCAGCAACTCTTGCTAGATCCCAACAACTACCGTTTCCATGACATTGAAGGGTTTGTTTACGCTGCCGAAGAGCGGTTCCATGAGGAATCTGTCCAAAAGAAGGCGTACCAACGCATTCGGCAGGAAGAAGGACTTCAAGAGCTGAAGAACTCCATAATGAGGAACGGATACATTCCAGTTGAAAGAATAGTCATACGCCCATACGTTCATTCCCCGGACAAGTGGGTGGTTATTGAGGGAAACCGCCGTCTAGCAGCCATAAAATGGATATTAGAGGACCATGAGGCCGGGGTTGCAATCGATTCATATGTCTTGTCTTCGCTCCATTATCTCCCTGTTGTTGAAGCAGAGCAGGACGGGCCAGATGAGGTATTTAGAGCCTCGTTAATGGGCATCAGGCATGTGTCAAGTATAAAGCAATGGGGTGGCTATCAACGTGCTAAGCTCGTCGCAACAATGCGCGATGAGCTTAAACTTGAAGCGTCCGAAGTGGCCGACAGAGTTGGAATGTCCACCCAAGAAGTGAACAGAAGATACAGGGCCTTCAAGGCTTTACAGCAGATGCAAGAAGACGATGATTACGGTGGATACGTGAAGCCGTCCATGTATCCACTTTTTCACGAGGCAGTATCGCTTCCGATAGTCCGGACTTGGCTAGGCTGGAATGAGGAAAATAATATGTTTACCGACTTGGAAAACCTGCCTCTGTTCTACGACCTGCTTACTCCGACAGAGAAGGATGAAGGCGGAACAGTTGATCCGAAGATAACCAGCTTTTCTCAGGTTCGAGAGTTGCGATTCATTTTGAACAAACCTGAACCTAAACGGCTCTTACTTGAACCGACACGATCTTTTCAAGATGCTGTTAACGCCTCAAAGCAGGAAGAACTATCCCGACTTTGGGCAGCAGAGGTATCTGCGGCTATTCGAGCCCTAGAGACGATGGGTATAAGAGAACTAAAATCTCTGAGTCAAGAAGATGTCGAGTTACTGAAGAAGCTTGCTCAGGTTGTTAATGAACGCCTTCAGGATCATCAGTCATTGAGAGGCGATGCCTGCTGATCGGCGTCAAGGCAACAGATGAAGCCCGGACCTTCGCTACTTTCCAACCGAATACTCAGTACTATCGCCTTAGACGCAAATCCGCGTCCGGCTTTAGAGATAATAACGGATATAATTCTGGAAGAGGGCTGGTGTGAGAGCGAATCAGAAGGAAGAGAAAAGGCGGAAACTTGGGAAAAGGCGACCCTTACTCGCCTAAGGCATGAATTAAACGCACTTCTGGAGGTTGGAAAACCTGCTCGATTCTCTTTCAATTCATCTTCCGAATACATGATACAAGGCGCATGTTTCATAGAACCCAAGGACCCTGAAGACCTCCGAGAGAAGAAGCAAAGAAGATCTAGGTTCATCGACTATTATGGGGTTATTTCCAAGTTATCGCCTCGTCATTTCGAGACTCTTTGCGGCAAATTCATAGGTTTGCTTGGCGTAGAGAAACCAATTGTAACAAGGACTTCTTCTGACGAAGGCATTGACTTTTTTGGGAAGCTTAGTTTGGGAAGTATCTTCTTTCCTCATGACCTTTCACCGACCATCCAGAAGCAACTTTCCATTTGGCTTGTCGGCCAAGCGAAGCATTACCAGTCAATTCAATCCGGGACTCCAGAAATTCGGGACTTGGCCGGAGCAATAGCTTTGGGAAGAGCCGGGGCATTCGGCAGCCTAGAGTCACCGTTACCTGACATGCAAATCCGAGTTGCTGACCCTGTTTTTGCCCTATTTGTCACGACTGGCTCATTGAGCGCCAACGCGTGGCGTTTATTAAGGCGGTCGGGCATAATCGGGATGGATGGCGAGATGTTAGCTGCCTTTCTCGCGGATCGTGATGTTGGCATAACTCCGTCAGGTTTTGACGGAGCCATTTTTGTGAACTGGATCGAGGCATAACAACCGCATCAACCTGATCGGCAGCAAAATGAGTTGCTCCCCGTTTTTTATACAGGCGTATATCAATCACTTCGAACGCAAATCATCAAAATATTTCATTCACCATTGTTTCGCTTTGTAGATGAAAGCGAGTTTGACAAGTGAAAAAAAGCCCCTTTCGGGGCTTTTTTCTTGAATCGATAGAGCATCAGTTCATTTTTCCGGTACGTTTACCCCCAGGGCTTTCTCAAGCCAGGCGGCCACCAGGTGCCTGTGGCAGTTTTCACCCGACCGCTCATAACAGCAAAGCGTCTTGTCCTTGAGGTCCTCCCAGATTTTCTGGGGGGCCAGTGTTTCCAAGTACTGATTGTATTCCCGGATGTAATCCTCCCAGGATAGCCCAGCTTTCGAGCGTTTGAGCAGATCCGCCGAAGGTGCAAGGGCGATGTAGCGGCGTCCTGATCCCCACCAGCGGGGGGCATAACGGGCGATGGATACGGCGTCCGGGTCCTTGGCGATTCCCGGTGCTGAAAAATAAGAAGTCTTCATCAGTGAACCTCCATGGATTTCTGTTCGTACACTTCCCGGGTGCTTTCCGCCTGGAGAAGGGCCTTTTTGATTTTGTTGAGACAATAAATGATCGAGTCGATCCGTTCGATGTTGATCCGCGCCTTGGGGGTCAGGATCGAAGCAAGGACGGTAAGATCGTCCCGGTTGAAGGACCGGTTGATGAAGGTCGCCAGCCGTTCGATCATGATGTCGTACTTGCCGTTCATCTTCTTCTCCTCTTCCGTGGGCTCCGGAAGGAAACTCGTCTGCTCCACCGCGAAGAGCATCGCATTGACCAGGGAGCGCAGCTTATTGTAGGAATTCGCCTTCCCGGAGGCGATCTTGTCGAAGACGATTCCCTGCTGACTCTTCGGCAGCCGGCTGAGCTCCTGGGCCTGTGAGGGGGAAAGGATTCCCTTGACCGTGTAATCCTGAAAGACCCGGTCAAGTTTCAGGAGGTTCAGGCGCTCCTGGATCCGCCAGCCCTGCTTGATTCCCATCTTGGCGGCGATTTCCTCCATCGTCATGCCCATGTCAATAAGTCCCTGGTAGGCCATGGCCTCCTCGATCACGTTGAGGTCTTCCCTCTGAAGATTCTCCAAAAGGGAGAGTTCGGCAATTTTCCTCTCGTCCGCGTCGAGTATCCTCGCCGGGACCTCCTCGACACCGGCCATGTTGCAGGCCCGCCACCTTCTTTCCCCGGCGATGATCATGTAACGGTCTTCCCGTCTCACCACGATGAGCGGCTCCATCAGGCCGCTGGCCGCGATGGATTGCGCCAGTTCCCCCAGCTTCCCGGGGTCGAAATGCTTCCGGGGCTGGTTCGGATTCGGATAGATCAAAGAGAGTTTCAGGGTCTCCATGGCCTCCCCCGCGCCGGGGGGAGCCGGCTTTAACGCTTGCCTTTCAATTACGCTCATGCTACTAAAATCTCCTCTCGTTTTTGATTGTGCCCTCCTGGAGTTTGCGGCTCCGGAGGGCGTTTTTTTTGCTCAGTTGAATTCCAGCAGACCTTCCTCTCTCATGCTGAAGAAGCAGCCTTCCCCGATGATCATGTGGTCATGAACGAGAACGTCCAGGACCTTCGCGCAGGATGTAATCGACCTTGTCAACCTGATGTCCGCATCGGAAGGCTTCACGTGTCCCGACGGGTGATTGTGGACGAGGATGATGGCGGACGCCCCGAACAGAAAGGCATTCTTGAATATTTCCCGGGGGTACGCGGTGGCCTGGTTTACGGTGCCCGGTATGGCATGGATGCCGATCACGTCATTTTGCACGTTGAGATAAATGGTGACCAGTTTTTCGATATCGGCGCATTCCAGGGACCGACAAAACTTCACCAGATCCTTGGTGGAGCGGATCGAATTCCCGTAATAGGGGAAGTCCTTTTCCCGCACCCTGGAGATTTTGAGACTATAAGCATATTTGACGTACTCTCTTTCTTTTCTGCCAAGAGCCTGAGGCTCCAGCCTGAATTCTTCCATTTTGCCCTCTCGTTTTTGATGTTTCCGCCTCCGGGTTTGCGGCTCGGAGGCGGAAGTTTGTTCTCCTATAGTCCCTGCTGCTCCTTGATGCTTCTCATCCATGAATTGGCGAAGGCGGCCAGGTCCGCCGACAGCCTGGGATAATACCGCTTGATGCGCCCGTCGGAATCCCTTTCCGCGATGACGTTCTGATAGATCCCAAGGTTGTCCTGCTGATAGGACAGGGGATAATAGTCGCCGTTTGCCGTCCTCCAGAAGGTCATGTCCGGATCGTGCATCATGTCGCCGTTCTGCCTGTAGAAATGCGTGACCGAAAAGATGTTGCCGTAAGGGGTGCTCTCGATCATTTCCACATCGACGGGCATGATGGATTTGCTTTTGGCGTTGTCGATCTTCCTGTGTCCGCCCTCTTCGATTCCCTGGATCAGGGTGTCCAGGATCCTGCCGGCCGTTTTGTTCAAGTGGTGCATCATGATTTTCAACCTCCCGTTTTTCCCCGTTTGCGGCGGGTATTTAGTATCATTTGATGATGGAAATATTATACTTATTTACGCTCGAAAGTCAAGTAATATGTGAACGATTACGCATAGATACGATATTTTTTAGTAAGGGGGACATGCCCTGACAAGGGAAAAACGCGGATGAATGTCTGGGAGGGATCTAACTTTCAGCTCTTGCCGTTTGAATTTTCCAAAAGCGCCAGAAGGGCGGCGTCCAGGTCCATGCCTTCTTTATCGGATTTCTCCTTGAGCATCTTCCGCAGGGCCTTCGCCGTTTCCTTCTGGATGCGGCGCCTGGTGCTGCCCAGGGTGAAGAGGACCGTATCGTGAACGCCTTCGTCAATCGCCTCCCGGAGGGAGTCCGCCGTCCCTTCGAGATACTGCCGGACGGCCTGGGCCAAGGCGAAAAAGGCGATCGTGGAGTTGATGATCTTCTGGTTCTGCTTGACGGCGATCATCCCCTCCAGGATGGCGTCGTACTCCGTGATCCGGCCGGCGAAGGCGGTCTTGGTTTTTACGAGCTCCAGGATTCCGTCGCAGATGGCGGCGAGCTGCTCGATTTCCTCGGGCAGGAAGAGCAGGGAGATCTCCTTGTACAGGGGCCGCTGCTCCGCGATGGCGATGAAGTCGGTCCCCTGGAGCTTCTCGATCAGTTCCGTGGACAGCCCGGAATAGATGGAGGACTCCAGGTCCAGAATCTCCGCCCACAACTCCTTCAGGATCTGTTCGTCGTCCTTTCCCTGGAGGGCGTTGTGGGAAAGCTGAATGGCGATCTGCTGGTCCCGGGTCAGGGATTTGTCGATGAGCAGGACGAGGAACTCGGAATAGCCCGCCTCGATGGCGGCCTTCAGGCGGTGGTTTCCCGAAAGGACGAGGAGCTTTCCGTTTTCCTGCCGGTAGCACAGAGGCAGGGAGGTCAGGCCTCCGTCGTGTTTGATGTTGTTCGTCAGAGAGGCGAACTGCTCCTTGGTCATGTAGCGGGCGTTCTTTTCCAGAAAATCGATCTCCCGGGCGTTGGCCAGGTGGAGCTTGTAGGGCAATACATCGGAGAGCTTCCTGTTGAGCTCGTTTAGGGTTGCCGGTATTTCCTGATCCATGTCTGCAGGGCCTCCTTTGTGTTTATCGTTCCGCAGGGCGCGGTGTATTGCAGAAATCCCTCGCCTCGTTTGGCCAGGGAATAGACGCCCCGGTACTTCATGGAGACGGGTTTTTTCGTAAAGGCGGTGGTCAAGATAAAATCCACGGGCTGGAGAAACTTCTCCCGGAGCAGTTCCTGGAGTTCCCGGGAGCGGGTGATCCATAAAAGGAGCTTCGAGAGTTTCTGGATCGGGGAGGCGATGACGAAATCGGAAAGGAGATAGATCCCGCGGGTCGCCTTTTCCTGGTCCATGCCGTAGCGGATGACATCGAACATCAAAAAACCGAAGAGATAGCCGTCGAGGAAGACCAGCAGGGGAAAGACGCCCTGGGTGTGGTCGATCCCCTTCTTCAGGAAGAGATCCTTGTAGTAGTTCATGTGCAGGTTGTCCGTCGGAAGAAAGGTAATGCGGCTCGATGGGGCAATTTGATGATCTCCAGGCAGATAGGGAAAGGCGCCGGGTTTGCTCTTCGTGCAGGGGACCACGTAGGCCTTTTTGAAGGGCAGGTTGCTGTAAAGGTATACATTTCTCAGCCGTCCCGTCTTGACGACGGCAAAGAGGCCTTCCTCCCGCCGGTCGTGATCGGAAAGGTACAGGTAGGATCCGGAGCGCATGAAGGCGACGGTCTCCTCGTAGCGCTCCTCCGTGAGAATCTCGTAAAACGGGCGGTCCCAGGACAGAACGGACTCCAGGCGGGCGTAGAGCTTTTCGTAGCCGGCCACGTAGGTGGGCAGAAAGGCGAGCCGGATCCACTCGGGAGGCAGATCGGCATAGAGGTCATGGACGTCCGTCGTGGTGTAGCGGCTGATCCGGATGTTTTCCATGGCCCTGGCGATCCGGACGCAGGACTGTTCGTGGTAGGCGTCGAAGTGGTTCCTGATATGGGCATAGAGCCGGATCTGGTTCAGGTTGGACCCCTTCTCGTTCTTGAGCATTTCGAAGAGGAGCGACACGGCGGCGATGCGGGATATTCCTCCCGCTTCAATGCAGGGAGAAAGCCAGGAATAGCCCGGGTCCCGGACTTCTATTCTCATGTCGTTGCCGGAGAGATGATTGCCCAAGAGGGACGAGTAAAGGGAAACGTCATTCGACCAGATCTCGCAGTCCAGGCCGGAGAGGATCTGCTCCACGGTGAAGTTCCCCGAGCAGCCGATGCAGACCTTCCGGTTGCGGAACAGGGACTTTTCCGAAAAGATCAGGTTCTTGATCTTCGAGTTGATGGCTCCGACGAACACGGCCTACGCCTCCGGCTTCTTATCCTGCTGTTTAGGACCGATCTTTCCCTCGACGAACTGCTTGCGCCAGTTGTTGATCGACTCCTTGTTGCTCTCCCAGATCCCGCCGATCTTCCGGGCGGGAAAGCCGTAGTTCTGGATCATCATGAGAACCGAGGCCTCCGACGAGGCTAGCTGAATCGACCGGCAGTAATCCCGGATGTCCTTCATTCCCGAGAGAGCGTTCGTATCCGAAGTTGACATGGCTACCATAACCTCCTTGGTTTCTCTTTATAGACGGGCCTGTGAGCGCTCCGCTGCTCCTTCCGGGCCGCTTCGGTCTGCCTGAGCTGCTCCGCGAGGAGACGCAGGCCTCCGCCCGGGAATTCCATCTCGACGCACAGGGCGGCGAGGATTTCCGCATCCAGGAGATGGTTCGGGCGGTTGTGGACGTTCACCCACCTTTCCCGGCCTTTTTCGTCGAGCTCCTTCCGTTCCGCCAGGATCTGGGCCGCATAGTCGGGACCCGTGGCGCAATGGAGAAAGGCGGCGCCGGGAAGGGAGCGGCTCTCCGGATTGGCGGCCAGCTTGAGGCGGTAGTGGAACTGGTCTTTCGCCCGCTGGGTGTCGACGGAAAGGACACGTAAGAGCTCGGTCAGTTTCTTCCCCGACGGGGTGGCCAGGATTCCCGGCCCGATGGAGAGCATCCCCGGCAGGGAGGAGCTCGATCCCTTGGTCCCCCAGAGGGAGCAGCCCCCGCGCTGGAGATTTTTCGCGAGCCAGAAGTAGGTCTCCTCCGTCATCGTCATGTTCTCGTATTTCTCGCCACCGCCCGTGTCGATGCAGGCCCGGAAGATCCGAAGGGCCTGGTCCTTTCCTTCCACGGGGTAGGCCGTTTCGTAGAGAAGACGCTCCAACTCCTCCCAGGTGGCGAGGAACCCGTAATGGATCAGCCAGCTGGTCAGGGTGGCGTCCCAGGCCCTGACTACGAACCAGAATCCGTCCTTCTGCACGTCAATGCCGCAGGTGAGCGCCAGCGCCGTCTCCGGGACGAGTTGCGGGGCGATGGTTGTCCGGGCGGCCAGGACCTCGTCCTCGTTCTTGCTCACAAGGATCATCTTCCAGGGCTCCGCCAGGTAGTTGTTGTGAAAGTCCTTGAACTTGTTGATGTCCGAAAGTCCCCGGAGAAAGGCGGCGGCGATTTCCCCGAAGGAGACGAAGGGCGAGATCCAGCTCGGCAGGTGAAAGCCGATCTTGCCGGGGCGATGCTTCTGCAGGTAGGCGTTCAGGGTCAGGGGCTCCGTATTGTCCTTCTCTTCCCTGCGTTCGCGCCACTTTCCGTTGCGGACGGCCAGGTCCCGGTCGTAGTCGTTCCATTCGGCCTTGCACAGGGGGCATTGGTACCAGGCGAGCTGCCCGTTCTCGATGGTTTCCGGGTCCCGGCTGTGGCAGTGTCCGTCGGCGTCGGGCTTCTCCTCGTGCGCCCACTTGATGGAGGGAAAGGCCATCCGGTGGTGATGCCCGCAATAAGGGCAGGTCGTCCAGAAGTCGAAGACAACCTGGGCCTCCGTCGTCAGGGATTTCCAGATATTGCCGTTTTCCGTCGTCGGCGTGGAGATCTTCCAGATCTTGCGGTTGTGCCGGAAGGTCGTCGTTCTCGCCTTGCCAAGAGAGATCGGGTCCGCCTCCCGCTTGCCCGCGGTGTCGGGGTACTTGTCAACTTCATCGAAGATGACGTAGCGGATCGGCTTGTTCCCGAGCCTTGCCGCCGATCTCGCCCAAGCCATGTAGATCGGCATGTGCTGCAGGGAGATCCGAAGAACGGTGGCGTCGTCCTGGGCCTTGGTCATATAGGAGCGAAGTCTCGGCGAGGCCATGATCATGGGAAGGATGCGGTCCTGGTTGTTTTCCCTCGCGGTGAGCTCGTCGGGGTAGGTACACAGCGCCGGACCCGGATCGCGGTCGATGGCGTAGGCGAGGCAGTTCAGGACGGCTTCGGTTCCCCCGACCTGGGGGGCCTTGCAGAGGATGACCGTCGAGACGGAAGGGAAAAAGGAGGCGTCCATGATCCCGGCCAGGTAGGGCGTCACCGAGTTCTTCCAGCGGCCAGGCAGCTTGGACATGGTCAGGTAGCGGTACCGTTCGCACCAGCGGGACACGGGGATGGGCTTGTGCTTGCGGAAGACTTTCCGCTCCGGAACGGAGTAGCTGATGTGGAAGGCGGTTTTTCCGCCGGGCGCGCGGAGCGACGGCGGCAGAAAGGGAAAGGAGCGGGGAATATGAACGGTCTTAATCAAGAAACGGTTTCCTCCTGTGGGTGCAGCTCCGGCTCTTCCTCATCGATGACGATCTTGAAGTCCTGGGGCTGGGCGTAGGCGTTGAGATGCTCGTCGATCGACCGGGACAGGGCGAAGATCAGCTCTCCCACCTTCTTGACGTCCCCGTCGGCCAGGCGGATCCACTCCATGGCGTTGGTGTTGATCCAGTGCTTCAGCCCGGCGTCGAGGATCGCCGCCCGGCCCGCCAGCTCAATCTCCATCTGTTCGCGGGGGATCAGCCTCCCGGCATCGCGGTCGTAATCCTGCCTGCGCTGCTTGATGTCGATGTCGAGGCGCTCCAGTTCCTTCTCCAGCTTCTTGCGCTGGAGTTCCTCCGTGGCCTCGTTGACCCGTTTTCCCGTGGCTTTCTGCTTCAGCCACGTCCGGGCGTAGCGATCGACGTCCCCCCGCCGGAAGAGGCCGTCACGGGGCGCGAATTTTCCCTGGTCCAGGTGGCGGTAGAGGGAGGTCTTCGTGACTTTCCAGCCGGCGTCCCGGAGGTATGCGAGGACTTCCGCCGGCGAGGAAAAGGACTCCGATTCCTCTTTGAGGGAATTGGTGAACTCCGTAAGGGCGGCCTCCGCCGCCTGCCAGTCCTTGAGCCGGGCGGTGGTCGATTCTGCCTGGTAGGATGAAAGGGTCTTCGTGTAGGCGTTGTACAGCGTGACGCCTTTCATCCTCACAGAGGCGGGTTTGTTCGAAATCAGTAATTCGAAGGCTTCCTTGTCCATGTCAGATCTTCAGGATCTCTTCAGGAACCCTGCCGGAAAGATCGATGCCGGATTCCAGGAAGAGGCTGATCAGTTCCTTCTTCTTGCAGGCCTCGAAGCGTCCCTCCTGCTTGCCCAGGACACCGGTCAGGTAGGAGCGGGCCTTTTCGTCCCTGAGGATTCCCGTGGACTCGCCGATTTCCATCATCTCCTTGATGGTCTTCTTTTTGAGGTATGCCTCGGAAAGACGCCACTCGTCGGCAAGGCGAATGCCGATCCGGGACGCCACCGCATGGCGGACCTTCGGGGTCGTCGCGGCCTGGAGGATGATCTCCCGGGTGGCCTCTTCAAAACATTCGGTGAGCCAGGCCTCGTTTTCCGGGGTCTCCTCCAGGGTGAGGAGCTTCTCTGCCAGCCTGTCCTGCTCGACAAAGATCCCGTAGGGCTGCGTGGTCACTTCCATGTACCGCTCGGCAAAATGCTTTTTGGCCTCATCGTTGGAGATCAAAAGGGTGAGGAGGAGAAGCTGCTTTCTTGCGAAGGAACTTACTTCCGGCGTGGACAGCACTTCGGGGATCCGCTCCTTGTAGAACTTCTCCCGGAAGAATTCGCCGTGCCAGGACACTCTGGCAGCCTTTCCATTTTCTCCGGTCTCCTCCGGCTTTCTTTCGTAGGTGGCCCGGTAGCATGACTTGTCGATGCAGACGCCCTTGCAGTAGACCTCTCCGAGTCCGTCCAGGAGGCTGACGTAGGATTGACACTCCAGGCACTTCTTGTTCACCGAACTCCAGATGGTTTTGTAGTCGTCGTAATCGACCGTTCCCTGGAAGCGGAAGCCGTTGGTGTTCAGTTCGAACTTGTCGCGGAACTCCGTCCAGTGATCCTGAAGCCAGTCGGTAAGCCGGTTTTTGTAGCACTGGGGATTCATGCAGCGGGACTTCTTGTCCGCGGCCATTCCCTCCCCGAAGAGGTCCCGCTGGACCTTGGTGTTCTGGTGGCAGGTCCTGCACCTCTTTTCCTCCCTGTCGAAGAGGGCGGCGTGTTTCAGCAGCGGCGATTCGGAATCGATCTGAGATTTGAGATTGGCGACGGTGTAATGGTACCGCATGATCATCTTGAAGTAATTGTTCCGCCGCTCTTCGTCGTCGATCCTCACGAGCTGCTCCAGGTGCCCGAAGGTGAGCTCCCCTTCATCCCAGGACTCGAGGATCTCGTCGCAAAGGGAGAGGATGACGACGCGGCGCCGGATGTAGCGGGGATCGATGCTGATCCGCTCCGCCAGGTCCTTGACCGCCTCGGGACCCCTGCGCTCCAGGTACATCTGGAAGCTGCGGGCTTCTTCCAGTTCGGTGAGGTCCGCACGCTGCAGGTTCTCAATCGTCATGGCGTCGAAGGCATCCTCGTCGGACATGACCTGGACGATGGCGGGGATCCTGGCGTTTTCGATTCCGCCGTTTGTCTCCGCGACTTCCTTTGAAGCCCGGAATCTCCGCTCCCCGGCGATGATCTCGTAGAGGGGTTCGTTATTGCCTTCGATGGGCCGGACCAGGATGGGCTCCAGGACGCCCTTGGTCTTGACGGACGCCACCAGCTCGTCGAATTTTTTCCCGGCGAAGATCTTCCGGGGGTTCAAGGGGTTCGCCGTAATCAGGTCAAGGGGAATTTCCTGGTAGGTGCGGGCGTTCATTTCTCTGGATCCATTTTCTTTCTGCTTTTTCATTTTTTTCTACTCCTCCGTTTTTGAATGTCTTTAATTAATCAATAATATCAATTACTAATATAAGTTATAATTGATTAATGCGGAGAAGTCAATATATTTACTCAATAATATTCATTAGTTATGTGAAGTATTGCCTATTTGCCGTCGATTTCAGCTCCTGATCAGATTCGATGCGTCGATGAGTTCCGCCGGATGGCCGAGAAGGTAGTCCGTCACTTCCGGGACGCGGAAGACCAACTCGTTGATCCGGCCGCCGACGTATTTTCCGTTCCTCAGGACCGTGTAACGGTTCGGGGAGTTGACGATCTGCACTCCTCTATTTTTTCGCAGGAGATTGAAGAGCTCTTTGATCGATGCGGGAAGCTCGGGACTGAGCGCAAGGGCCTCAGGCTCCAAGGGGCGTTCTTCTTTTTTTGTTTCCGGAATTTTAGATTCCACGGTTGAACTCTTGAAAGATTCAATCGTCAAGGCCGGCGGCAACCCTGCTTTAATCCACTGCCCAAGGTCCATCCCCATGCGGCGGGCGTCGCCCGGGTCCTTGCCCTTCGGCACGGGCCAGCGGCTGCAGTTCCGGAAATGTTCCGTCCACCAGGCAACGGCCTTCCTGCCGGCCTCGTCGTAGTCCAGGGCCAGGAGGATCGCCAGGGCCTTTCTCAGAGAGGCCTCCGCCTCCGCGTCCGGTTTCGCCGAGACGGACCCCAGGGCGATAGCCCCGGCCAGGGGGCAGGCCTCGGCACAGGCGATGGCGTCGAGCTCCGATTCCACCACCACGAAGGCACGGCGCTCCGCGCCGATCAGCATGACCGCCATGGAAGATCCCGGCAGGACATAGTAGCGGGGATTGCCTTCCGGCCGGCGGATCCGGATGCGATGAAGGACGCCCTCGACCAGGTACGGGATAACCAGTCCCTTGGGAATCCAGAGAGCTTTCGGTTTGCCGTCGTCACGGAAGGCTTCGTCGAGACCCCATGACTTGCGGGCTCGATAGAGGTCTTTTCCGTCCTCTCCCGGATTCCATCCAAGGCGGTAGTCCTTCGCGGTTTGCAGGCCAATGCCCCGTTCCTCAAGCCAGGCGAGGGCATCGGTGTTCCAGAAGAGCTTCTCCTGGGACCATTCCAGGAACTTTTCAGCTTTCTCCTGCCAGAGGTCCGCCGGCAGGGCGTGAACAGCGGGAAAAAAAGGAGGGGGCTCCGGCAGGGCGGGAGGCTGGGGAGCTCGCGACGGCGCTGCAGGCGCGGATTGCCGATCCTGCAGGGAGATCCCCAACTCCGCGCAGGCCTCGGCAAAGGACAAACCGGAGAAGTCGCGCAGGAATTGGATGTTGTCGCCGGTCTTCCCGCAGGAGCGGCACCAGTATCCGCCTTTCCCCTCGTTCTGATCCGGCCAGACATGAAACCGGTCTTTGCCGCCGCAGCCGGGGCACGGCCCGTGCCATTCCCCGCCATGGGTCGAGGCGGCCTTCCGGAGCTTCACTTTTTTCTGAGCCAGGGCGAGGACGTTCATTTCAAACTATCCCCGTTGGCTTATATGCGCGTAATCGTACATTAATCGTCGAATTCACCGCTTTTCCCTTTTTTTTCTTCTTTTTTTATATCTATTTATTTTTATTCATTATTTATAATTATTATATATAAACCCCCCCCTTACGGGGATAGTTGGATAGTTACGCCTTATTTATATGGATCTAAAAAAATATAAAAAACGTCGTACGTAAAAACAGTGGCCAGACCCGCCACCCTCCCCGAAAAAATTCAGGCAATCCAAACCGTCTACGTCAGATTCTATATGATAACGGTTAGTTGAAGTGTGCTGGAAAAATAAGGTCATTTTTCAAACTCTCCCCGGTTTTCCTGGATAGTTTCCCGGTTTGCCGGATTTTGTTCTGATTCTGTTCCGAATATCCATGTTGCGATGATTCCCCTTATGACCTTCCTACTCTCCCCGTTCTTTGATCATAATGCCGTGGTACATCACGCAGCCCTCGGATTTGTTCTTTTCATATTTCTGGGCAAGGTGCTTTCCGAACCAGGTGCCGGTCTTTTCCTTTTTGCCGACGTTCTCGTGGTACCAGTCAACAAACCGCGTATAGAGGATAGAGGCCTTCTCTTTTGCGCCCGGTTCAATGATGCAGCATTCGTCGATGAAATCGGCGAGCAGATCCTCATCCCTGCGGTACTGCTCTGTGGCGTCCGTAATCTCCCGTGGCGGTTTCAGGCCTTCCTTCTGCCAGAGCAGGCAGCCCCGAACCAGCCAGGCCAGAATACCGGAAGCTTCCTGCAGGACCTGGCGGTCGAGGTCGAGAATCGCCCGGCGTTCATGCGATTCCTGAGGATCGCGGTTGACGAAACTGATGGTGAAGGGGATCAGGTGCAGGCGCTCCCAGAAGGCCTTGTCATTGGGAGGAGCCTGGGGCTGGGTGTTGGTCATGACCATGAGCTTGTGCGTCGGTCTGAAACGGGTGGGATATTTGTCGTGAGGATTCCGGCCGGTCAGTTCGTCCTTGCCGGTCAGCCATTTGACCTTGGAGGTGCTGAATCGCTGGCCCTCGTCGATCTCCGAGGCGAAGGCCAGGCGGATCCCCTTCAGGGACATGATGTCGGGACTCGGTCCCGATGAAGACTTGCCGTACTTCTGCGAGAGGAGCATCTCCGATGGGATCGATCCCGCCAGGGCTCCCATGCAGTAGCTGATCGTCTCGACGATCAGGGAGCGACCGTTCCAGCCGGTGCGCCCGTAGAGAACGGGAAACACCTTCTCCTGGACGAGCCCGGTCATACAGTAGCCGAAGAGGCGGTTCAGGTATGCAACGAGGTCCTCGTTGCCGTTAAAGATCTCCATGAGGGAGCGCTCCCAGATGGGCGCCGGGGTGTCGATCCCGGTGAATTCCACGGGTGATGCCAGGGAAAGGTAATCCCCTGGCCAGCCGGGATGGAGGAGTCCCGTTTCCAGATCGATGACTCCATTCCGGCTGGGAAAGAGCATTGGGTTCATATCGAATTCTTCTCCTGTGATGGCGATTGGGTTTTCAATGGTGTGGGCGAATTTCAGGCAGGCCGTGCGGCGTTTGTCGGCGCGCAGCTGTGAAACACGCTTCAACAGATTTGACTGAGTTGATTTAAGCTTCTTCAATTCATCCGGATCCGGATCTTCGGAGGTCGTCATTTCGATAATCCGGTTTGAGACCCCCCTGCATTCGATCAGGTAGTGATCGACGATCTTCTCCACAGCTGCCAGACTGTGATTCATGGCGTCCCTCTGCCAATAGTGGCCTGACCATTCAAACCACTCCTGGGTGTTTTTGCAGAAAAGAAAACGGTTTCGAAACTCGGCGGCATAGAGGGTTCCGTCGCCGAGTTCATTGGCCCTCAGGCAATCCTGGATAAACTCGCTGGTGATTTCCGGCTTGTCTTCTCCCGATGCGCTGGGAACAGCCGCCTCCTGGGCGACCCGTTCTTCCACTTGCCGGCGGATATCCTCCAGGGGGATGTTTTCAGTGGACTTGTCGGGACTCTGATCTTCCGGGCTCATCATAAGGTCGTCAGCTTTCTTCGCAATTCCCGGATGTGACGGAGGGAGATTCCGGAGACGGATTTAAAGATGACAGTCGGAGCAACACCCTGCTTCAGCAGTCCGATCACGGTCTTCTTGATTTCTGCATCGATCCGGTGAGCCGATCCGGCAATGAACTGACGGCGGCAGTTGTCATTAAGGCAGCGGTATTTCTGCAGCCCCGCTTTTGTCTTCCCGTATTTCTCCAGGCGTTCTCCGCCGCAGGACGGGCAGAAGACCTTTTGACCTTCCCGTTCACCATTCAATTCGCCCATAGTCCCAAAGTCCCATGATTTTTACTGCACACCCGGACGCGAATTTTGAGGGTCCGCGTCCCGTATCATATTCAGGGGTCGACGAAGGACCCGCCCCTTTCCTAGAGCTGTAGACACTTGTAAAGATTTTCGAGATAGGGGGAATGGGGGGCAGGGAGGACGGTCCTTTCCCTCGTAGGCATTCCAACGGTCATGGTGCTCCCCCATTTCCCAAAAGTACCCCGTCAAGACCAGTTGCATTTCAATAGACCGTAGCCGGCGATGTCCTGCCAGGGGTTCTCGTCAAATGCCTCTTTCTGGTTGGCGATCCGGAAGAGTTTGTCGATCACCCGGATCATGGCCAGGAGGTCGTCGTACTGGTCGGGGTGGATCCCGTTGGGGTAGAGTATTTTGATGATCTCACCAGACTGGTCGAAGGAACGGCCATAGGCCTTCTGTTTCCGGTCGACCAGTCTGCCGACTTTGGCTCCTATTTCTTCATACTTTCCCGGGGGCTTCTCCATCACAGGATTTCTTCCTGGAGGAGGTCAGTGGCCATGTTCGCATCGAGGATGGCAAGGACCTGATCGGTGGGATTCGAACGCCTGTTCTTCTGCCCCTGGGAATGCAGCCAAGCGGATAGCTCCGGTTCATTGCTGAGATCGATGTAGATGACATTCCGTTCTTTCAATCGAACATCACTGACCGTCTTCAGGTTTTCGCGCATCATGACGCAGGCGAGATTTACCATTTCCTCCTTGCGGTTCAGCATGACATTGATTCGGTTGAGAGTTTCCAGGGCCGCTGTATCCTGGTCTTCTTTCGCATTTTCATTCTGCCCGGGTAAGACTACGGGAGCTTCTGCTGCCGGCATCTCCGGCATTTCTCCAGATTGTTCTGGAAGAGAAGGTTGTATGGTAGATTTCGTGACGTCAATCCCAGTCGTGACCCCAAACCAAGGCCAGTCGGCGGGGGGATTGATTCCGGACTTCAGATTCGTAGCCCTTTCCCTGATGATCTCTTGGACGTCGTCGAATCCGAGACCATACTCCTTGGCAGACAACAAAGCAGCCCGGCAGAAGCCGCAGACGTCCTTGTCGAAGACCTTCTGTGGGAGGCTCAGATCGTCTCTTCCGCAACATTCGCATTTTCCTTTTTTTCCCATTTCTTCCTCCGTCGTTACTTGTATTGTAATTTCCTGTCCTTTCGGGCAGCCAAGGCATTCCTGAAGATGCCTCAGGCCCATCTCTCTGTTTTCCAAGGCCTGCTTATAACGGGTCCTGCAGGCACTGACCGGCATGATGGGATTGCCGACCCGTTCACAGAGGATGGTCTCAGAGGTGAGGTCGGCCTTTTCTGCCAGTTTATTGTCTTTTGCTCTGGTCATGATGTTCCGGTTTAAGATCAAGCGTTGTATCCAGGTGAGTAATAGACCTGGTAGATTGCGGAATAGTCTATCGTTCCGCAGTAGGTGACATGGCGGTGCTGGCCCATGATTTTATCGGGGAACCTTCGAAGCGCTTTCCGCAGCTTAGCGGCGGAGTCGTCAATAAGTTCTTTCATGGTTCCTGCTGATTTCCGGAGGGGGATTTTGATTCGTTCTGAGATGGGTTCCGTGATCTGTGGTGTCATGATGCACCCTTTCTTTTTTGTGGTTTTTTCAGGATGTATTTCTTCGGAGTTTTTTTGCCGGATTTCACAAGGCGGCTCCGGCTGGCCTGAAAAGAGAAGATGATATTATCTAAAGGAATATCCGAGATTATTTCTTCCCCTCTCCGATTATTTTTTGAAGCACGGCCAGGATGTCCGGTGCAGCCCCGGAAAGGACGTCTTTTAATTCCCGTATGTCGATCGGTGACAGGTAAACACCGTTCGTGTCCTTGGCGACCCTCTTGATCATGCAATAATCTCCTGGTATCCCGTCGGCTTCCTGTCTCGCGGAAAGGTTTGTCGCCAGGACAAGCCATTCAACGGGCATGTGGTAGGGGTTTCCTCCATTTGTTTCGCTGTTCGGGTTTATGACCTTGCGGTAATGGCCATAAGGAACGTTGATGATCCTCAGAACCTGTTCAACGGATGAGAATTTCGCCATCCGCTTGATGAAGTCGCCGAACATTTCTCCATAGGTTTCATAATAATGCGACATACTTACATGCCTTTGAGGATCAATCTTGAGGCTCATTGTTGAGGTTCATTGATCCTCACAATTTGCGGGTGCTTTTTGCACCCAGGAATGATCGTTGAGAAGAAGGATGCGTTTCTGTATCCTGTTGCTGTAACTAAGGAGTTATGTTCATTGTTCTCCGAAATAAATTGAAACTCTTAATAAAAAAGCGTAAAAGAGGGCCTTGGGATATGAGGCCGGCATTGCTGCTTGGGCAGACCCCCTTTATTGCGTTTAAAAATCACCCGCAGCACAAAATTGCAGGAGAAAAGCTGCAGTATGAAACTATCAGAAGAACAAATTCGTTATATTGACTTACCGGATGTTCTTGAGACATTTGTCGACTCCATAAAATCAGTATCTTTTGATGGAGATACTGCCCGTATCGAACTCTGCGTAACGCGAGTGGACCCTTTAAAATCAAAGGAACCGCCGACCGCACGAAGATACCCGGTATGCAGGCTGGCCATGACGCCGGAATCGTTTTTGAGCCTTGCAAACCAATTCCAAACGATCATGAAAACACTTGAAGAAAATGGTGTGGTTCAAAAGATCAAACAAGATATAAAGCATTATAATTCGTAATATTTTTTTAGATCTGTTTGACCGATAAAACAGCATTTCATAATGTTACATTTCCGCTGATACTGTTGTGGGAAAGCGTTCTTTGTACAGCTTATCGAGAAACAGATAATCTTCTGCAGATAGACGAGTAAGACCCCTCTCGATATTGCTTACGTGGTTACGATCTCTCCCCATACGCTTTCCAAGCGCAGCTTGACTTAGCTTGAGAGCTTTACGTTTTTTTTTGAAATCAGCTTTTAAATCCATATTCCTACCTTCCGAGGGTAGATGATACGCAACTACGATTTTAATGTCAAGGATTATATGTGATCGCATATGGCAAGTAAAAACACTACTTTCACTGCAAATCTTAAAAAAGTCATTGCCGATTCTGGTCTTGGTAATCATGGTTTTGCAGAAAAGGCAAAGATGCCTTATTCAACCCTTATGACCTACCTGAGCAAGAAAGACTATGGGCGGGTTGCTGAATGGGATCAGCTTATTAAGATTGCCAATGCGTCAAGTATGTCAATAGAATGGCTTTTGACAGGGAAAGAAAAAGAAAACACGGATTCAACAGAAAGACAGAAGGCTTATTCCCATATCCATTCGGATGTATTGGATATTCTGGATTGCGACGATGAAGATCTAAAAAGCGACCTGATATCATACGCCAAGCGTTTGAAGGAGCGAAAAGCCGAGAGAGAAGAACGCAGAGCAATGAAAGCATTGCTTGAGGAAATGGCTGCAAAACAGCGAGATGACACCGAAAAAAAAAAGATTTCGAATTCCCCGACCGACGATCCGGAATCGACCGACGACAACCTGGGTGGTCCGGAAATGGGGGTATGGAGATTTTGACAACTTGGTCTACCGAGAATGACCGGAGGAAATTAAAGGATCGTCGGAAAAACTAATTGCTTTGACATTCCTGGAAAATCGTCAGAGAGCATGGAATAAAGCATGAAACCGGTGAAAGGAGAAAATGATGAAATCCTTAAAATATGTAATCTATCGGGAAGAAGAATTTTTCGTTGCGCAATGTCTTAATGTAGATGTCAGCAGCTTCGGCAGCACCATCGAAGAAGCCATTGCAAATCTCAAAGATGCAGTGGCGCTATACCTGGAAGACGAGGATACGGGACGGCTGTATCACCCTGTCGAAGATGCCATGATCGGAGAGTCTACAATCAATGCCTAAACGGTATTCATCAACGGAAATCATATCGGTTCTTGTTGCTCACGGATTCGAGGAACGCGGACAAACGGGAAGCCATAGAAAGTTCCGCAAAGGAGATCGTGTTGTTGTTATTCCACATCCCAGAAAGATCATTCCCGTGGGAACTTTCAGTTCAATATTAAGGCAGTCAGGCCTGAATATGTCGGAATTTGAAAAAAGGCATTAAAGCATAGGAAATTTTTATATTCTCTCGCGGTAATTCTTTATGCTGTCTGGAAAATCTTAACCCTATTATCTTAAAAATCGGGCGAGTGCTCAAGCATTCGCCCGATTTTATTTCCTCAATTTATTTTCTTACTTTTCCCCATCCTAATCTTCCCAGCGATTGACAAAAGAGTAATCGCAATTGCATAATTTGTCTTGACAGTAAAATCGTATCTGCGTATTATCTACCCTCCAACAGCAACATAATAGCCTGGCCACTAAGGGTAGCCGATAGGCCGTGACCCCAAAAGCCGTCAGGCAATTTGACAACCGACATCTGAGCCGTTCGACAGTCCGTTTCCCAAGCGCTGACAGCCAGAGAGGAAACAATATGGACATCGGCGGACATGGAACCTGGGCCGTGCAAGATGGCCGATTACAGGCAGATCGGAAAGCAGTAAAGACCTTTAATTAGTCATCCACTCCAAGGAAGCAGGCGACTTCACCCCTCGCCCTAAGTGGATGACGAGCGGCATGGATGGGGAAAATGAAAAATCTCATTGACCTGAAAACAGCCGAGAGAATCACCGACACCACCATTACCTTTTTTGATCGGCTTTCCAAGGCAATGGCACCGGTGGCCATTGCAGGTGGAATCTGTCTTCTCAGCGCAATGATTTTCAGGATTTTGACGCGATTACAACCATGATGCAATCTTTTCATTTTAATTGGATTGACTATTTGGACCTGGCAATGTGGGAAGCCTTTTATCTACAGAAGGTAACAGGCAATAGAATCACATGCTTCACTGAAGAGGAGTGGAGCACTTTGTCCGGCGATGTCCGGAAGATAAGGGCGGAATTGGAGGAATGCTTTTCAACTGTTCTATGACATGACTAACGCCGATTTCGAACGATTAGAGCATAAAATTGATCTTCTCCTTGACGCCATGGGTTTGCGTGGGAAGTCTCGCTATGCGCCAAAAGAGATTGACTGCATGGTGGAAGCAGATATCTTGAAATTCCGTAAGAAACAGGCTAGAAAGGGTCATGAGCGTGCGTAAAGTCAAGGGTTACGATAATCTTTATGATATCGATGTCACATCAGGACGTGGCACTAGATTCCGAAAGCGCCGAGAATTCAATTCCATTCTGGATGCCTATGCCTATGAAGCGAAAATTAAGCGCGATATAGGGAAGAAGCAAAGAAGCATCCTCAGTGTCTCATCCATAGCTGAACAATACATAGATCACATCACCCTCCATCAATCCCCGAAAACGGTCATCGACAAAAAGAAAATGCTTTTCTCCCAGCTCCTTCCGGAGTTCGGGGCGTACCTCCCGGATTACCTGACGCAGGAAATGATCGACAGGTATAAAAAGAAACGCATGATGACCTTGAATCCAGCGGCATTTGACAATGATGGAAATCTGGCTAAAGGTGAGGCGGCAAAGGAGCTGAAAGGGAAGAGGGCAGTTAACTTGGAACTGCTTTGCCTGCGGGCCATGATAAAATGGGCGGCCAACAAGGGCCTGTGCAATGACGCCATGCCGAGATATGAGAATCTTCCGTACAAGAGACCATTGCCACTTGCGCCGACGCCGGCGGAAATCGAGGCTATCATTCAGGCCACAATGGACCAGTTCCATAAAGCATTATTCCTGTCCCTATATCATGCCGGTTTGAGATCCCAAGAGGCAAGATCACTGAAGTGGGATGATGTCAATTTTGACTACAATTATCTGCATGTGGTGGGGAAGGGGAACAAAGAAAGGATTGTCCCTATGTCCGAGCGCCTTGCTGCTGAGTTAAAACTGCACCAGTCCGGGGCAGGGCAGGGGGTTTATGTTTGGGGAAATATATCTTCCTTTAAGACCGCTTTCAATGCCGCAAAAAGGCGGGCAGGCATAACCAGAAAAATCACTCCTCATAAGCTGAGACATTCCTTCGCCAGTCATAACCTGGAGGCCGGGACAGATCTCCGATCAATTCAGGGGATGCTTGGGCACGAATCAATCAACACGACTCAGATTTATCTTCATACCACTTTCAAAAACAATTCCGCGCAGATAAAGAAGGTTTTCGGGTAGGTTGACAACAATGAAAAATGTAGTCAAAATTGTAGTCAAAGTTGAAATAAGAAAGGGGCTACGCATTGCGTAACCCCTTGAAATTTGGTGAGCCCTGTCGGGATCGAACCGACAACCTACTGATTAAGAGTCAGTTGCTCTACCTGCTGAGCTAAGGGCCCAATATTTATCATGTTGATGTCCGACATTCCGGATGCTAACTAGTCGAACTCGCTGAGAGGGTAGTCATATATAGGCATTTTTTTACGTTGTCAACAAATTTTAACACTGTTTGAAATCAGAGAAAATGCTTGAAGGCTGATTTTATAATTGCTAACATGCGGCCCCATTAGAGATTGAGAGGGGTATATGCGAGTCGTCGTTCAGCGAGTCGATCAGGCCAGTGTTAAAGTAAAAGATCGACTTGTTGGCAATATTTCAAAGGGCATATTGATATTCCTTGGAATTGAGAAAGGGGATAATCATAAAGATGCCGATTATCTTTTAGAAAAAGTCATCCATTTAAGAATTTTTGAAGATGATGACGGTAAGATGAACCGGTCTCTCAAGGATATTTCCGGAGAAATGCTTGTCGTTTCACAGTTTACACTTTTGGGAGATTGCCGAAAGGGTAGGCGGCCGGCTTTTACATCTGCAGAAGAACCAGAGCGATCCAATTTGCTTTATTCCTACTTCATCGATTCAGCTAAGGAAAGAATCCCCGTCGTCCAGGCTGGAATCTTTCAAGCAATGATGAAAGTCGAACTGGTCAATGATGGACCAGTTACATTGCTTCTTGATAGCAAGAAGCTTTTCTGAGCAGGGAGAGACGTATGACCGAAATAGAGAAACAGGATATCCCCTCAATCGATATACGAATAGATAAAGAAGGCGTCTGGTATTATGAAGGAAATGAGATGTTCCGTAAGGATATTTTATCGACTTTCTTTCAGGAATTGGAGAGAGACTCAACGGGAGAATATTTTATTCGCCACAATGATCAGATCTTTTCCATACAAGTGGAAGATGTCCCATTTGCCGTAAAATCGATCGAGTTTTCAGCAGATGAAAAGGGTGTAGAATCCTTTTTCAGCATTTTGCTCACGGATGACAGTGTGGAAGCGTTGGATCCCGCGACATTGCGGATGGAAAAGGATAATGTTATCTATTGCGCTGTTAAAGGAAAGCGTTTCGAAGCGCGTTTTACGAGAATCAGCTATTATCAGTTTGCTGAATATATTCAGTATGATTCAGAAAATAATATTTATTACATAAAGATCAACGACCGAATCTATGAAATTTCTCCTAAAGAATAGTCAGTATCTGCAATTCCTGCTTCTTCCGATAGGGCTTTTTTCTTTAAGAAATCGAGAATCGAACTGATGCCCCTAACCAGGGCTTTAAAATTAAACTATTCTAAATGAGGCTTTGAGTTGCCTTTTTAATGTGGAGGTTTAACATGTTGGATGAACACGTCAAAGAAGCTTTGACTTTTGATGATCTTCTTCTTTTGCCAGCGGAATCAGAGATCCTACCTCGCGATGCAAATGTTTCGACATTGCTGACAAATCGAATATCCCTGAATATACCGATTGTTGCTGCCGCAATGGATACCGTCACCGAATCTGCTACGGCCATTTGCCTGGCACAGGAGGGCGGTATTGGATTCATTCATCGCAATATGAGTATCGAAAGGCAGGTCCTCGAAGTCGATAAGGTTAAAAAATCAGAAAGCGGAATGATTGTGGATCCGATCACGATGGAACCTGAGCAGAAAGTCAGAGAAGCACTCGATTTAATGCACAGATATAAAATATCCGGCGTTCCCGTGGTTAAGAATAAAAAGCTCGTGGGAATTCTGACCAACCGGGATCTTCGTTTTGAAGAAAATCTGGATCAGCCGGTCTCCAGTGTCATGACAAAGGACAATCTCATCACCGTATCCGCCAATATCCCACTGGAAGAATCAAAGAAACTGCTGCACAAACATCGTATTGAAAAGCTGCTGGTTGTTGATGAATCTTATAATCTTAAGGGTTTGATAACGATCAAGGATATTGAAAAGATCAGAAAATATCCCAATGCCTGTAAGGACTCTCTCGGACGGTTACGGGTGGGCGCTGCGGTCGGAATCCTGGATCGGGAAGCCAGGGTTGATGCCCTTTTGAATGCTGGTGCCGACGTTATCTTGATCGATACGTCTCACGGCCACTCCAAAGGGGTCATTGATGCTGTAAGGGACACAAAGAGAAATTTTCCAAACTGTGAGCTGGTTGCGGGCAATGTGGCCACGGCGGAAGGAGCTCAAGCGCTGGTCGATGCAGGCGTTGATGCCGTAAAGGTTGGTGTCGGTCCCGGTTCGATCTGTACGACTCGCGTTATCGCCGGTGTGGGAGTTCCACAGATAACGGCCATTGCAGATTCTTATAAGGTATGCTCCCGTCATGATATTCCCGTAATTGCTGATGGAGGGATTAAATATTCCGGAGACATTGTCAAAGCGCTTGCAGCCGGCGCCCATACGGTAATGATCGGCGGCCTTTTTGCGGGGACCGAGGAAAGTCCGGGGGAAACCATCCTGTTCCAGGGTAGAAGCTATAAAGTCTACCGTGGCATGGGATCACTGGAAGCGATGAAAATGGGAAGTCGCGATCGTTACTATCAGGATGATATGGAAAGCCATTTGAAGCTCGTTCCGGAAGGTATTGAAGGAAGAGTTCCCTTCCGAGGGTCCTTGTCGGCCAGTATTCTCCAATTGAAGGGAGGACTCCTTGCCGGCATGGGTTATGTGGGATGCCGGACGATCAAGGAACTTCGGGAAAAGGCCCGTTTTACCCGCATAACATCTGCTGGCCTGCGTGAAAGCCATGTTCATGATGTGATCATTACCAAAGAAGCTCCCAATTACTGGATTGATTAATATATATTTTTAAAAGATTATTATCCCATGTCCATCGAACCGTTTGTTCACTTACATGTCCATACCCAGTACAGTCTTCTTGACGGTACCATTCGAATCAAGGACCTTGTTGCCAAAGCCAAGGAATACGGCATGCAGGCCGTTGCAATGACGGATCATGGCAACATGTTTGGAACCATTGATTTTTACCAGAGGGCGACGAAAGAGGGCATCAAACCCATTATCGGCTGTGAACTCTATGTGGCTCCGAGCACTCGATTTGAAAAGTCAGGCGGCAGTATCAGCGACATATCGCGCCATCTTCTCGTGCTGGCAAAGGACGAACAGGGTTATGCAAACCTGATGAAACTGTCTTCGATGGGATATCTGGAAGGATTCTATTATCGTCCCCGTGTTGATAAGGAAATTTTAGCGAAATATCATGAAGGCCTTATCGCCTTAAGTGCCTGCCTGCATGGAGAGATCGCCGACCTGATCTTAAAGGATCAGTTTAAAGATGCGGTAAAGTCAGCTGAAATATATAGAAATATCTTTGGTGAGGGGAATTTCTATCTTGAGATTATGGAAAACGGTTTGCCTGAACAGAAAAAGGCAAACGAAGGGCTCTTGGAAATTTCTAAACTTCTTTCGATTCCGGTGGCCGCGACAAACGACTGTCATTACCTGAATCGTGAGGATGCCGAATCCCATGAAGTTCTGTTATGCATTCAGACAGGCAAGACACTGGATGACAAGGATCGGATGCGGTTTTCTACCGATGCCTTTTACTTTCGCTCGCCCGAAGACATGAAGCAGTTGTTTAACTATTGCCCGGATGCAATTGACAATACAAAGGATATAGCAAGTAGGTGCAATCTTTCCTTTAAGTTTGGAAAATTTTATCTTCCCAAATTCGAAGTCCGTAGCGACGAAACCCTGGAAGATCGCCTGGAAAAAGTTGCGATCCAGGGACTCGAAGAACGCATGCCCCTCATTATTCAAGAGCAGGGTGAGGAAGTCAGAGAGGTTTATGAGAAGAGACTGACTGATGAACTGAGAATCATCAAATCCATGGGATTTGCCGGCTACTTCCTGATCGTTTCCGATTTTGTCGCCCACGCTAAAAAAATGAATATTCCTGTCGGTCCGGGGCGTGGTTCCGCGGCGGGAAGTCTGGTCGCCTTTGCCCTGACCATTACAGACATCGATCCGATCCGTTATGATCTCTTCTTCGAGAGATTTCTCAACCCCGATAGAATCAGCATGCCCGATATCGATATTGATTTCTGCCCCGAGGGACGCAGCGACATCATCCGCTATGTAACAGAAAAATATGGTGAAGATAAGGTATCTCAGATCATTACGTTCGGGACAATGCAGGCCCGGGGCGTGATCCGTGACGTGGGACGGGCGCTTAACATCCCTTATGGCGAGGTGGACGCCATCGCCAAGCTTGTACCGAACATCTTGAATATTTCTCTGGCCGACGCCATGGAGATGGAGCCGCGCCTGCAGGAGATTTCGAAACGGGATGAAAAGATCCGCCGTTTATTGACCCTTTCAAAATCGCTGGAAGGATTGAATCGCCATGCCTCTGTGCATGCCGCTGGCGTCGTGATTTCAGACGTTCCACTCGTGGAGAGGGTTCCTCTCTACAAGAGTCCAAAAGACGACGTCACGACGCAATTTTCAATGAATGATCTTTCCACCGCGGGGTTGACCAAGTTCGATTTTCTCGGTTTGAAAACACTCACGGTCATCAAAAACGCCTTGTCATTCATTAAAAACGGTCGGGGAATCGATCTGGATCTGAAAAATCTTCCCCTCAATGATGAAGGAACCTACAAACTTCTGAGCAAAGGCGAGACAGACGGGGTTTTTCAACTGGAAAGCGAAGGGATGAAGGATATCCTCGTGCGCATGAAGCCGGACTGCATCGAAGATCTGATCGCCCTCATCGCCCTCTATCGTCCGGGTCCCATGAAAATGGTCCCGGAATTCATCGACAGAAAGCAGGGGAAAACTCCCATCGTTTATGAAGTCCAGCAACTGGCGAACATCCTGAAAGGGACCTATGGCGTCATCCTTTATCAGGAGCAGGTCATGCAGATTGCCAGTGTTATCGGCCAATATTCCATGTCCGAGGCGGATACGCTCCGGAAGGCAATGGGTAAGAAAGATACCGCCAAAATGGAAAAGGAGCGGCCGAAATTTCTGGAAGGGGCAAAAAGGAACGGCATTCCGGAACAGAAGTCGGCGAAGATCTGGGACCAGATGGAGACCTTTGCCGAGTATGGTTTCAACAAGTCTCACAGTACGGCCTACGCTATGGTCACCTACCAGACCGCCTATCTCAAGGCTCACTATCCCGTCGAGTTCATGGCGGCCTTACTGACCAGTGAAAAAGATAACCGGGACAAGATCATCAAGTACATTCATGTGTGCAAGGAAATGGGGATTACGATTTTACCCCCGGACATTAACGAATCCCTGCGCGATTTCAGTGTAACCGGCGATTATATTCGTTTTGGTCTGGCTGCCATAAAAAATGTCGGAATAGGGGCCATCGATGCCATGATAGCCGCACGGCAGGAAGGGGGGATCTTTTCATCCTTCGAAGATTTCTGCAGTCGTGCCGATCTGAAGAAGGTCAACAAACGGGTTCTGGAAAGCCTGATCAAATGCGGCGCTTTTGATTCAACGGGACAGAAACGCCGTCAATTGATGACGGATCATGAAGAAATTATCGAACGAGCCCAGAAACGGCTACGGGAGAAAACCAGCAGGCAGGTCAGTTTCTTCGACGATCTGGATGATCAGGGGGCTGTTGACCAGGCCGCAACTTTTGTATCTCCTCGGTCTGACATTTCGGAATGGGACCCTAAAGAACTGCTGGCTTATGAAAAAGAATTTCTGGGGTTTTATATCACGGGTCACCCTCTTGAAGGATATGCAGCTAAAATCAGCATGGTCACCAGCGGGGATTCTGCCACGATTCTCGAGAAGGGAGACAAGGAATCAGTAGCCCTGGCCGGTGTGGTTGCGGGAATTCGGGAGGTTTTTACAAAGAAAAAAGAGATCATGGCCTATGTCAGCCTTGAGGACCTCAAAGGGGCAACGGATGTGATCTTTTTCCCTGAGATATATAAAAAGGTCAGTGACATCCTTCATGGAGAAACGCCCGTTTTTGTGAAGGGAATACTGGATGTCGCAGAGGAAAACGTGAAAGTGATCGCCGAAGAAGCTTCGCTTTTGTCGGAGACGGAATATAATCCCTTCTCAAGCGTCCATTTCATGGTCGATGTGCAAAAAAGGAACTCGGAAGATCTGATCGATGCGATCTCTCATTTAGGGGAGCGTCATAAGGGAAAATATGATGCCTATCTCCATATACTGAATGCCTCCTGTGAGACGCTGTTGTACCTTGGTGACCAGGCGAAATTTTCCATTTCTCCTGAATTAAAGAGGGAAGCCGATAGAATGCTTGGGGAAGGGGTCATGATGTTCATGTGATATGGACTATGTTCAAAGAACCTACCGCAATCTCGTCTCCGGCGACCTCCTGACATCTTTTCGTGTCGTCGAAGAGCAAACGGACCTTTTCATCCGGGCCGATCAGGATTTAAAGAGGCAGGCAAGCGCCTCCGTATATCTTTACCGCAATCACCTTAAAAATTATATCCGTTCTCATCCCTCGTTTTTAACCTCGTTACAGCCTTTACCCAACGACCCTCTTGCGCCGCTTGTCGTCAAAGCGATGCTGCAGGCAAGTCATTGTGCCGGAGTCGGCCCCATGGCTGCCGTGGCTGGCGCCATGGCTGAATTTGTGGGGCGGGATCTTTTAAAGTATTCCGCCAATATCATTATTGAAAATGGGGGAGACCTTTTTCTCAAGATAACAAGAGAAATGAACATTGCCGTCTTTGCGGGAAAATCTCCACTGAGTTATCAGATCGCCCTCAAAATATATCCAAAGGAAACACCGCTGGGCATCTGTACCTCATCAGCCACGATCGGACATTCCCTGAGCTTCGGTATTGCCGATGCCGTCTGTGTGAAAGCAAAATCAGCCGCCCTTGCCGATGCCGCCGCAACAGCCATCGGAAACAGCGTTCTAAAGAAAAGTGAAATAAAAAAAGCTCTTGAGGCAGGCCGGAACATTCCCGGGGTATTGGGAGTTCTGATTATTGTGGAAAAATCGATGGGTGTTATCGGAGATATGGAACTTATTTAAGAAATCCGGCTTAAGCGGATAAAAACCGGTTGGTTTACATAATATATCTTATAAGACGTTATTGAGCGGTTTCTATAGGCCTTCTTCAGCAAGAGCGCGAATTAATTGGGCTTGAGACTCTGATAGTTTTTTAGGAACACTCACCGTAATTTTTACGTATTGATCTCCCTTGCTGTTTCCTTTGAGGCTTTGTACGCCATATCCCTTCATTCGGATTCGTGTATTATTTTGAGTTCCTGGAGGGACCTTGATTCGCTTCGTTGAACCGTCGATCGTTGCGACTTCAATAGTCGTTCCCAAAGCCGCCTGGCTGTAGTTTATGGTTTTTTCAACGTAGATGTCATTTCCTTCCCTGGAGAACAAAGGATGGGGTAAAACACTGATATTCAAGTACAGATCACCGGGAGGTCCACCATCCACGCCTGGATTTCCTTTTCCAGTCAACCTTAATTTCTTCCCGGTACTGATTCCTTTTGGGATTTTTATGTTGATTTCATCGACCTTATCTGCCTTTTGAAGGGCGATTTTCTTTTCAGCGCCAAATACCGATTCTTCAAGGGAGATGGAAAGATTGTACTGAAGATCCTGTCCTTTTTGAGGCATTGACGCGTACTGTGGTTGACCGCCAAAAAGTTCGGCAAAGGGATCATATCCTCTTTGTGTCGCATAGGGTCCGGTTCTTCTTCCAGTCGTTCGATAGGTCCGCGCGCCTGCAGGACGCCCCCCTAGACCACCGAATCCAAACTCACGGAGAATCGAATTGATGTCTGCATTTCTAAAAATATCTTCCTGCGAATAACGTTGACTGAAGGTATCTGAACCAAAGCTGTCATACTGCTTCCGTTTTTCAGCATCACTCAGGACGGCATATGCTTCGCTGATTTTTTTAAACTGCTCTTCAGCTTCTTTATTATCTGGGTTCTTGTCTGGATGATATTTCAAGGCAAGCTTCCGATAAGCCTTCTTGATCTCATCACTGCTGGCGGTTTTTTCCAATCCGAGTATTTTGTAATAATCTTCAGCCATAGATCGATCTTTTCAGATTAATAAAATGATTTCCTCATTTGAAATTGAGTTAAGAAAGAAGAGCTATTTTTCGTTTAATAAACATTGTAAAGGTTGGATCCATGGATTGGGCCAGGGCCTTTTTGTAATATTTCAGGGCTTCGCCGGGATTGCCCATTTTCTCGCATATTCTTCCCATATCCCGATAAATAAACGTTTCCAGACTTTTTGCACCTTCAATCTTTTCTGCCTGCTGTAAGGCCTGCAAAGCTTTATTGAAGTCCTTTTTTGCTTCATAGCAATATGCCAATCCGCTATAGGAAAGCACTTTCAATTCATTCCGATCTGAAGCATGGGAAAGAAATTTTTCATAGGAAGAAATCGCGGCGTCGAGATCATTTTTATTAAAATAGAGATTCCCCATCCGGTAAGAGCTTAAATTGGCTGCCTGACTGTCGGGATAGTTCTGAGAAAGATTTTTGTACTTTTTGATAAGCTCATCACTCTGGTCTGAAGATGCCGACTTGAGCATGAATTCTTCGATTTTCACATACTCTTCCCAAGCATTTTTTTCATAAAAGTGACGATATGAAGTCCAGGCAAATATTATTGCCAGAACTCCCACTATGACACCGGCAGTTAAAATAACCTTTTTCCTGTTCAGAATATAAAAGTCCACCAATTTATTGAAGATCGTATGAAACTGGTCCGGTTGATTCAATTCTGCTTCACCCTTTTTTGTCATGAATTTCTCCTGGTTTTTTCTTCTGATGGCGCATGGGCCTTGAGTATTTCTAGAATATGTTTCGGGAGTCGAACGATCTTCTTTTCCCGGGTTGTACAAGCATGAATCGAATAGCCTTCAACGAAAGTTTTTTCTTGATGCTCATCAAGAAGCCGATAATTAAACCTTAGGCTTGCCCTGTTGACGTACGCGATTTCCGTTTCAATCAGGATAACCTGATCATAGACGGCCGGTAATAGATATTGACAATACACCTCGGTAAGCGGGAGATTAAATCCCTCTTCCTCCATCCGGGAATAAAGAACGCCGATTTCTCTCAGAAATTCGGATCGACCGATTTCAAACCATTTGATGTAGTTTGTATGATAAACGATCCCCATAGCGTCCGTGTCAGCATACATGACCCGGACTTTAGCTATGTTTTTTTTCAACAAAAGACCTCCAACTCCTTATGAACAACTCCATCAAATGATGCCCCGGCGAGACCATTAAGCCGCTGGTCCTGGCTGAAGATTCACCAAAGGACAAACCTGCTGAAAGATTTTCATTTTTCCGCGATGAAAGAACAGCAAAAGGACTTGGATCTGCAGCGTGGGTACGAAGACAAATCGGCGTCGGATGATCGCTGAGCACCATGACCCGGAAATCTTGAAACTCGGGAATCCTCTGGAGTATCGTTCCAACAACTTTTTCATCGATATCCTCGATGGCACGAATCTTACCTTGAATCGAACCTTCATGCCCCATTTCATCCGGTGCTTCTACGTGGATGAAAACAAAATCCATATTCTTTAGCGCGGCCAGGGTCTGTTCAGCCTTTCCCCGGTAATTGGTGTCCGTATATCCTGTCGCACCTTCAACAGAGATGACCTCAAGACCTGCATAGATCCCGATACCGTTCAGCAGATCGACGGCTGAAATCATTCCCCCCTTTATAGAATAACGTTCTGTAAGAGGGACAATCTTCGGCGCCCTGCCCTGCCCCCAGAGCCAGATGGAATTTGCGGGTTTCAAACCTGCCGCTATCCTTTTTCTATTAAGAGGATGCTCCTTCAGGAATTTCTGGGAACGCTGCATGAGTTCAAGAACCTGGTCGGCGCCTTCCCCATCCGGAAGATAATCACGAACGGGTCTGCCGATAATGTCGTGCGGCGGGGTCATTTTCAAAGCGTTCTTCCCCTGGTGCCAGATCATCAGATTCCGGTAACCCACTCCCGGGAAAAACCGAATGGACTCTGAGCCGACTTCACCATTGAGGTCGCCAAGAATTTCTTTTGATTCTTTTGAAGATATGTGCCCTGACGTAAAATCTTCCATAATCGGGTTATCTTCCGGCCCTAAAGTTACCAGGTTGCAGCGAAAGGCCACATCGTCGGGAGCCAGTTTCAGTCCCATACTGGCGGCCTCAAGAGGCCCGCGTCCGGAGTAAGTTTCCCGCGGATCATAACCGAGGACAGAAAGATTAGCGACATCACTTCCCGGCGACAAGTCCTTAGGAATCGTGTCAACTAATCCCAATGTTCCTTCTGCAGCCATTCGGTCCATGAAAGGAGTGTTGGCGACTTCCAGGGGTGTTCTTCCACCCAACTCAGGGATGGGATAGTCTGCCATTCCGTCTCCTAAGATGATAACATATTTCATGGCAATCTATCGTCCTCAATTCTAATCAGTACGGTAGGACCCTGAACAATGTCCAAGCGGTCTATTTTTTCAAGGGCTTGACGGATGTTCTTTTCCTGAGATTTGTGCGTTGTCATGACAATTGGTACAGCCTGCCCTTTTTTTCTTCCCTTTTGGATGACTGTGGCAATGCTGATGTTTCCTTCCGCGAGGATGCCGGCTATTTTTGAGAGAACTCCCGGATGGTCCAAGGCGGAAAACCGGAAATAATAATGGGTCATGATATTCTCAATGGGCATCAAGTTGATATCTTGAATAACATCCTCCTGAAAGGATCTTGCGGGTATCCGCCAGGATGTGCCCTTTAAGATGTCTCGGGAAATGTCGATGACATCGCTGATGACAGCGCTTGCTGTCGGCATCATGCCCGCCCCTTGACCGGAAAGAAACACAGAATCCGAAGCATCGCCGATTATATGAAAGGCATTGTAATTTCCATTGACATTGGCAAGGAGGTGATGAAAAGGCACCATTGTCGGATGAATTCGCGCTTCTATGAGCTCATCGTGTTGCCTTGCAATGGCCAGCAACTTGATGTGATACCCCAATTCTCCAGCGAATTCCACATCCTGCTGACTTATGCCCGAAATTCCTTCCCGGTAGAGCTCTTTCAAGGGCACTCTCTTTCCATACGCCAACGTTAGCACAAGGGCAAGTTTATGTGCTGTATCAATCCCCTCGATATCAAAGGTAGGATCTGCCTCCGCAAAACCAAGCTTCTGAGCCTCTTTAAGAACCGTCTCGAAATCTTCCTTTTCTTCTGTCATCTTCGTCAGGATGTAATTCGACGTCCCATTCATGATGCCCAACACGGACTTGATCCGATTGGCCACCAGACCTTCTCGGATCGTCTTGATAATGGGTATCGTCCCCCCGACACTGGCTTCAAAGCAGATGTTTCTCTGTTGTTTCGCCGCGAGTTGAAAGAGTTCATTGCCATAGGTCGCCAGAAGCGCCTTATTGGCTGTTACCACATGTTTCCCCTTCTTCAGCGCGTCCGTGAGAAAGCGTAAAGCCGGATCATAGCCTCCCACAAGCTCGATGACAATATCGATTTCAGGGTCATTGAGGATCTCATTGACATCCGTTGATAAGAGCTGAGGATCCACGGTAACCATTCTGGGTGTTTCTATATTGATATCAACGATTTTCTTCAGGATAATTCTTGTCCCCAGGCGCTGTTCCAGGATTTCAGCATTATCTTTTAATAACTTGACCACTCCGGTCCCGATATTCCCGAAGCCGATCAGCCCCAAGTAGATATTTTTCTTCAACATATTTCTCCTTCAATACCTGGATATTGCCCGGCTAACTGTAAGGTCCGCGGCGTCAAGAGAACCTGTTTCTTGATGGTTCCCGCGTCAAAACAGTTTGATTCTACAGTGCAATTTATAACTTAAAGAAGGTATTGCTAACAAATATTCAGCATTAGCGCAAGGAAAGATTTGACTTTTGAAGGGATGTAAAATAAATAGTCAAGTTTACGACGGCAATATAAAACAATCTTTACCTTTCGGTTTGGGAGCCACTGCATTATGGACGAAAAGGCATCATACAAGGATGCGGGTGTTGACATTGATCAAGCAAATCTTTTTATAAAAAGGATTCTTCCTCTTATCAAGTTGACCTCCAGAAAAGAGGTTATGAACAGTATCGGAGGATTTGGCGGACTTTTTCATCTTGACTTAAAAAAAATTAAAGATCCCGTGTTGGTCGCATCAACGGACGGTGTGGGAACAAAGATCAAGATTGCCCAGATGATGAACAAACACGATACAGTCGGCATCGATCTGGTCGCCATGTCTGTTAACGATATCGTCGTTCAGGGCGCCGAACCCCTTTTCTTCCTGGATTATATCGCTATCGGCCAGATGGATGTCGAGCGCAACGTAAAGCTGATTGAAGGGGTCGTGGCGGGTTGCCAGGAAGCGGGGTGTTCCCTCATCGGTGGTGAAACCGCCGAAATGCCTGGAATTTATTTGAAAGATGAATACGATCTCGCCGGCTTCTGTATCGGTGTGGTCGAAAATGGCAAGATTATTGATGGGTCGGACATTCATGTCGGCGATCTCGTCATAGGAATTGCCTCAAATGGGATTCACAGCAACGGTTATTCCCTCGTTCGGAACGTCTTATTTGAAAAGGCTGGGTTGAACGTTCTTGACCACCTGGAAGGGATCGAGAACTCCCTCGGAGAAGAACTCCTTCGACCCACTCGAGTTTATGTCAAACCCATTTTAAATTTAATCAAGAATTTCAATGTCAAGGGAATTGTTCATATAACCGGCGGCGGTTTTTTTGATAACATACCCAGGATTGTTCCTCGCCAGTGCTGTACCGTTATCAAAAAGGGCAGCTGGCCGGTCCCGCCAATTTTCGCCAGAATTCAGGAGATCGGCAATATTGAAGAGGATGAAATGTTTCGAGTCTTTAATATGGGCATAGGGATGATGCTCGTTGTCTCCGAAAAGGAAGCTGGAGACATCATGGAGCGCCTTAATATGTTGGGAGAAAAAACCTATATTATTGGTTCTATTGAAAAAGCCGCTCCTGAACAATCATCCGTTTCCCTCATATAACGTCTTTGAGCCAGATGAGAAGAAAACTGCCCATCGGTGTTCTTGTTTCAGGAAGTGGTTCCAACCTGCAATCCATCATTGATTCTATTGAGCGGGGCCGTCTTGATGCCGAAATTAAAGTCGTCATCAGCAACGTTCATGATGCCTTTGCCTTGAAACGTGCTCAGAATCACTCCATCCCAACTCTCGTCATATCTCACGAGAATTTTGAAACGAGAGAAGCCTTTGATGAGGCAATTGTCCGGTCCTTGAAATCATACCGGATTGAACTCGTCGTTATGGCCGGCTTTATGCGTATTATCACCCCTGTATTACTTGACGCCTATCCGGGAAAAATTATGAATATTCACCCGGCCCTTCTCCCTTCATTTCCTGGAATGCATGCGCAGCGTCAGGCAGTCGATTATGGAGCGAGATTTTCCGGCTGTACCGTCCATTTCGTGGACTCTGGCGTTGATTCCGGTCCGATCATCATCCAGGCAGTGGTTCCCGTTCTTGATGATGATACCGAAGAGACTCTTTCTGCAAGAATATTGAAAGAAGAACACCGAATCTATCCCCAGGCCATCCAGTATTTCGCCTCAGGAAGAATTAGACTTAATAACCGCAGGGTCATGATCGCTGAGGGACAGTGTGAGATGTCCGATGCCCTTCATAACCCCAGTCTGTCAGGTTTTTAAATCATCGGAGATCTTGACTCTCAGCACAGCAGGAGGATGAAAAGATACAATGAAAAAAGTAAATAACACGGATTACAACATACGCAACCTGGGTGAATGTAAGATCCGCACTCCTGTCATTGTAAATTATTACACATCAGACGGCAAACGTCTGCTGCTCCAGAATTATCTGGATGATCGGACTCCTCAAAAAATGAAGCCGGTCAAGGGTGCAGGCGATATTTCCTCATCCGTGGAGGTTGCAGGTCCCAGGGAATATTTGTTTTTTGATCCTTCCAAGACAAAAGCGGCCATTGTCACCTGCGGCGGATTGTGCCCTGGAATCAATGATGTCATTCGTGCCATTGTGATGGAATTCTATCATCGTTACGGCGTCCGCAATATTATTGGCATAAAATACGGCTTTCAGGGTCTTATTCCCTCTTTTGGCCACGAGGTTGTTGAACTCACGCCTGAACTTGTGGAAAATATTCATCGTGAAGGGGGCAGCATCCTCTCTTCTTCGCGAGGACAGCAGAATATTGGAGAAATGGTGGATGCCCTGGTCCGGATGAATGTCAGCATTCTTTTCTGCATCGGCGGCGATGGAACCATGCGGGCTGCTGAGCGCCTTACGGAGGAAATCACTCGCCGACAATTGAGCATCAGCGTGATTGGAATCCCGAAAACAATTGATAATGATCTTAATTTTGTCCAAAAGACCTTTGGATTTGACACGGCTATTGCGGAATCGGTAAAAGCGATCGCCTGTGCCCACATTGAGGCCAGGGGTGCGCCGATGGGGATCGGCCTCGTTAAGATTATGGGAAGACTTTCCGGCCAAATTGCCGTAGGAGCAGCTTTGGCGCAAAACGACGTTAATTTTGTTCTCGTCCCCGAAGTTCCCTTTCGTCTGGACGGGGACCATGGACTGCTCAATGCGCTGGAAGCCCGCCTCAAGGAAAGGAAACACTGCGTTATTCTTGTTGCCGAAGGCGCCGGACAGGAACTGATGCGCAATGAAAAAACGACTCTGGAAACCGATGCCTCCGGAAATATTCGCCTTCTGGATATCGGGTATTTTCTCAAGGTTCGTATTGAAGAACATTTCAGAAAGACTGGCGTCGATATCAATCTCAAATATATCGATCCCAGCTACATGATTCGCAGTGTCCCGGCAAGCGCCAGCGATTGCATCTATTGCTCCGCTTTGGGCCAGTATGCCGTTCATGCCGGTATGGCAGGAAAAACCGGCATGTTGGTCGCATTGATGAAGGATGAATATGTCCACCTGCCCATTCGGATTGTTACCTCCGGAAAGAAGATCGATCCCGAAGGAAATTTATGGATGCGGGTTCTCGAATCAACGGGACAACCCCCTACCCTGATCGACTGACGATTTATTTGAAATCAACGGATAATGGAACGTCGTCCATTGTATCGTTCCTTATCATAATATTTTTCGATATCGACAAGCTTTAATCTTCCGATGCATTCCTTCAGGGGAACACTGGTGATCTCGCCCCGCTGGAGGCTGGCCATCCTGCCAAAATCTTCATTGAGAATCATATCCACTGCGGCGATGCCGTACCATCTTGCCATCAACCGGTCGTGGGCTGAAGGAGTTCCCCCACGCTGCAAATGGCTAAGGATCAAGTGCCGGGTTTCATAATTCGTTCTTTCTTCTATTTCCTCAGCGACGAATTTGGCGATTCCCCCGAGAGTAATATGGCCAAACTCATCCACTTTGTCACTCTGGATGACCTCTTCCTTGCCGGCCAGTTTGGCGCCCTCAGCAACCACAATAATGGCATAACGAATTTCCCGCCCTTTTCGCTCCTGCAGCAGACTGCATACTTCCTCAAGGCTGAAGGAGTACTCGGGAATGAGAATGATATAGGCCCCGCTGCACTCACCGCCATGCAGTGCGAGCCAGCCGGCATGGCGTCCCATGGTTTCCACGACGAAAATCCGACTGTGCGAACCTGCCGTCGTGCGTAACCGGTCAATTTCTTCCGTGATCACATTGACGGCGGTATCGAATCCAAGGGAATAATCCGTACCCATCAAGTCATTGTCAATGGTCTTGGGGATACCGATGGTTTTGACGCCCAGTTTGTGCAACCGATAAGCCGCCCCCAGGGTATCTTCCCCCCCGATGGCGACCACCACATCAATTCCAAGTTTCTTGATATTATCCAGCAATACATCAGAACGATCATTTTTGGGGCTGAAAGGGTTGGTGCGAGACGTTCCAAGATTGGTTCCTCCATACCGGTCCCAAGTTCGAACGATTTCCTCATCGAGAGGTTTTAGATATCTTTCGCAACTTTTTGGATCTTCAGGATTAACATCGACAAGCCCCCGCCATCCCTCGCTGATTCCGATAACATCGAAGTCTGTAGCGCGTTTTGAACTTAACCACGAATCCATCGCACTTTTAGTGATCCATTTCACGGCGCCATTCAATCCCGGACAATCGCCACCACCCGTCAACACGGCTATTTTCATTTTCATAAGTATTCTCCATCAGACTGAATATCGGTATTGTTTAAAGAAATAATATCATAATTGATAAATAAATTGTATACATGTAAATGACTCGGGCAATAAATAATGCTTGCATAATTAATGGTTCTGTTCTAGTAAGCAACGCATTCTTTTGAAGGGAGAAAACACATGTCCAGAGTATGTGATGTCTGTGGCAAGGGACCCGTTGTTGGAAACAATGTCAGCCACGCGAACAATAAAACGAAGAAAGTATGGTATCCGAATCTTCAGAGGATTCGCTGCCTCGATAACAAGACCGGTGCCGTTAAGAAGGTCAAGGTCTGTACCCGTTGTCTGCGTTCGGGATTTGTGAAAAAGGCCTTATAAAGAGAAGGTAAAACCTGAATTTCTTATTGCATGAAGGGTAGGATTCAGGAAAGCTTCAAAATCGCCGACCAGCTGCATTCCTTCGAGCAATAAAGCCCGGGTACCTTTCCAAGTCGCATCATCTTCGCAATCCAGGCCGAATCGGTCAATATAAAAACCGATTCGGCCTTCAATATTTCGAAGGCTTTTCATTCTCTCCAGGGTCCGTGCACTCAATCCTTTTTCAAGAGCCTGCCGAATGGATGCCGTCTCCATACCAAAGAACCAATCAAGGGTCGTACAGAGTTCGTCCATTTTTTTGTCCAGGGTATGTTCAACAGCCTCACTGAATAATTCATATAATTTTATCTGCCCCATTTCCTGAATAAGGCGCAAATCAAAGGTCAGCTCAATGATCATATGTGCGCAATAAGCAGCCCTTCGATAGTCGATTTCCATGCCGATGCGTTGATGAAATTTCATAATGGGTTCGATCAGGCTTTTGCCAAGGAGATAGGCATAGCCTTGTGAATCCGGCTTGAAACACAGGACGGGCTCAGAATTGATCTGCCCATGATGCGCCATATCATCTACAAGAAGATGAAAAAGCACAAAGGCGGCTTTCTGATGCTCAGGGGGGTAAGAATATTTTCTTGGAATTCCGTGAGTAAATTCAGAGGAAATACACTTGTGAATCGGCAGAAGATCCGGACAGACATTATAAACATAGAGATCAAGGGATTCTCGGAAATCTGAGCCGAGAAATTCCTTCAGGATCCACGTATGAGTCATCATGAGCATCGCTGAATCCTCAGTGCAAGGCAGAGAAGAAAAGGCCCCTTTTTCAGACGAGCGCCATGAATCTTTTCTTCAGGTTCATAAGTCATGACTCATGAAATTCAACTTCGCTTTTTAACTGTGCAAGAATTTTCGTGACCGCAGCTTCAGAACCCGGCATTGAAGTGACACCAATCAACGCAACCCTGGAATCGATCGTTGATACGGAACATACGCCTTCATATCCTTCCAGGATAAATTGCGTATAGGCAATATCTTGTCTCTTCAAGCGAAGAATTCTTGTCTCGATGGTCCTATTCCTTCTTGATCATAAGCAGGGGGGTACCGACCTCGACCTTGTCTCCCGGTGCAACCAGGATTTCTGAAACCTGGCCGTTCACTTCAGACACCACATTATTGAGCATCTTCATCGCTTCGAGGATAATGAGAATCTGTCCCGTAGAAACTTCATCCCCCTCCGAGACGGGAATTTCACTCACGGTCCCCATGATGTGTGAACGAATGTCACCGGACAGGGCCAGAGCGTCGATCTCCTTCGCGGTTAACTGCAATTTCCTGGCCGCCGCCGGTCCTTCTGCCTCCATTTCGGTCAGGATAGGTTGCGAATGGTGATCAATCAGCATGTAGGTCACGGCGTCGCCGGTCTTTGTTCTCCGCTGGGTGCCGATCTCGATGATGTGCAGTTTTCCGAAGGCATCAAGGATTTCAAACTTTTCCCCAAGATTGAAACCACCCTTTTTGAACCAGATCCGCGGAGGCAATACCCAGGTCTTGCCGTACTTCGCTTCAAACTTGAAGAAATCCACGGCATCGTTGGGATGTTGCAGATAGAGGACAAGTTCGTCTTCCGTCGCTTCACGACCCAAACGATGTTCCAGCACCTTTTTCTCGATATCCAGTTCGACATCTTCCACTTTTTGAATGCCGTATTCCTGTTCCACCATTCTCTTCCAATCCGGACCGAAAACGGACTCATAGATTTCATCCGAGGGCCGATAGAAGGGAAACTCCCCGTAGCGTCCCAGCATGAGATTTTTCAGATCGTCGGTGACATCCTTATACCTTTGTCCTTTCAGGACATTGTTGGCCGCGGTTGTCCAGAGAATCTGCGATCCCGGTGTCACACTCCACCAGTTTCCCAGCTCGACATGCACCCTTGGTAGTTCCGTCTGGAGTATTTCCGGCATCCGATGTAGAAATCCGCCTTTGACAGCCTGTTCGAAGCTTGAACCGGTTGCCCCGCCGGGGAGTTTGTGTGTCTGGACCGTGGGATCAAAACCGAGAAACTGTGATTCAAAATCCTTGTAGCATTCCCTTTCCGGTCGGAGTTTGTTGGACGTATCGATGACCGCCTGACGATCCAGCCCTGCTGCATGGTATCCCAAATCTTTCAGAATATCGACAACCGTGAGAATTGGCGGTGGCCCGTAAAAGCCGGTAAATGCGTGATCCCCGGCATTAACGATTTTTGCCCCGTTCTGTACTGCTTCCACAATTCGCCCAATATCCGCCCCATCCGTGTTATGACCGTGATAATGGAGAATCAACTCGGGATAGGCATTCAAGATGGCCTTAACCAGATTCCCGATGCGTCTCGGCGTTCCCAAGCCCCCGTGGTTCTTGATGCCAAGCAGGATATCCGGACCGGTTACCTCCAGAATTTCTCCGACTTTCTTCACGTAAAAGGCATCGGTATGTTCCGGCCCCGTGGAAAAGCAGATGGCGGGTTCCAGGAGACATCCCGCTTTCTTGACCTCTTCGAAGATCGGAATCATATTCGGTACGTAATTCAAAAAATCAAAGACTCGCCAGACGTGGACATAACGTGCGAAGGACCGAACCGTCAATCGGATCACATTCTCCGGGTAAGGCCGGTAACCGAAAAGGTTGATCCCCCGGCAGAGGGTCTGGAAAAGTGTATCGGGCATATTGGCGTTCAATACTTCCAGTTTTTCCAGAGGATTCATCTGCTTGCGCAGCATATCCACGTGAATCGAGGCCCCTCCTGTGATCTCAATGGAGAAATAGCCCGCATCATTTCTTTCTTTGGCCACAAGAAGCTGCGTATGGGGCATGACCCGGTTCTTGAAATCAGACTGGGAAAGATCCCGTTCGGTGTTCGTGACATAGTACCCGGTCGTACGCCGGATCTTATCGAGGACAAAGGAAACCCCTTTTTCCTTTAAATCTCTCGGCAATATTCTCTCTTCCAGCAGTTTTTCTGATATTTTCATAGAATGCATCTCTTCTTAATAGGCATATGGATTCATCTTCTTTGCATGGGTCTCCGCGATAAGCCTGGAAAGTTTGGCAATTTCCCTTTCACCCTCGGGATAGTTGAAGATTTCAGGATGCGTTTCCAGGTAACTGGTGTCAAACTTTCCTGCAAGGAAATCCGGTTCATCACAAATCGTAAGATAGAAGGGGGTCGTGCTTTTCGGACCGACGATGAGAAAGCCCTGGAGGGCTCTTTTCAACCGTTGAATGGTCTGCTCCCAGTTGAAACCACGGATGGTCATTTTGACCATCAGAGAATCATATTCCGTGGGGATCTTATATCCCTGATAAACCAGGCCGTCCAGCCGAACCCCGGGACCGCCGGGAGACTGGTAGACTTCCAGACGCTTGCCCCCCTCAGGCATGAAATTGTTTTTTGGATCTTCTGCATTGATCCGGACCTGCACTGCCTTGCCCAGGAGATGAATTCTCTCCTCAGGAATCCTCAGACGTTCCCCCTCGGCAATCCGGATCTGCTCGCGGACGATATCCACCCCCGTCAATTCCTCCGTCACGGTATGTTCGACCTGCAGGCGTGTATTCATCTCCATGAACCAGAACTCATTTGTTTTAGAATCCACCAGAAACTCCACTGTGCCGGCATTTACATATCCTGCGACACGGGCCGCTTCGATGGCGGCATCGTACATGGCACTCAATACATCCGGTGGCAGGTCGGCCGGCGCAATTTCCAGAAGTTTCTGATGACGCCGCTGAATGGAACAGTCCCGGGATCCCAGATGAATGATATTCCCGTACTGATCGGCCAGGATCTGTATTTCCACGTGTCTTGGCGCTTCGATGCATTTTTCCACATAGACGCTTTCATCGCCGAAGGCCGAAAGGGCCTCCGCCCGCGCCTGGGGAAGCTGAAATTCCAGATCCGCCTCGCTTGTCACCTTTCGAATCCCACGGCCGCCGCCGCCAGAGGAAGCTTTCAGCATGATGGGGTAGCCAACTTTCCTCCCGAAGGCGATGGCTTCACGAAGCCCGGCATCTCCTCGAAACAGATCTTTCGTTCCCGGAATAAAAGGGATATTGGCCTTTTCCATGATTTCCCGGGCAATCACTTTATTACCCAGATTGCGGATGACGTCCGGAGGCGGTCCAATGAAATTAATCCCGGCCCGTTCACATTCCGCCGAAAATTCAGGAATTTCCGATAGAAATCCGTATCCGGGGTGGATGGCATCAGAACCGCTTTTCCGTGCCGCCCAGATGATTTTTTCAATATCCAGATAATCTCTCCGGGGGCCATCCCCGATCATGATGGCATCATCCGCCAGCCGGATGTAATAGGCTTCGCTGTCCGGCTTCTCATAGATCACGACACTATCCATGGAAAGTTCCTTCACCGTACGGAGAATCCGCAGGGCGATCTCGCCTCTGTTGGCAATCAGGACCTTCCCGATTTTTTTCTTTTTATCAGCCATTTTTCCTTCTTCCTCGTACTCCTCAACTCACCACCTGCACGGAATTGCCAAAAACCTGCACGTATAAGTCCTTCGTCCATTTGATGTTTGGAAAATGCAACGTCTTAGTGCAACAGGAGGGTGGATATTGAGAGCATGGTTATTCTAAATAGGAGTCTATAGCGGGTTCCTCTTTTACTGTCAATCAGATTGTGATGCCCATGGAAGAGCCGATAAGGCAAAGAGGCCATCCATGACAGATTGACTCTAAGAGCTAAATTCGACTTGACTTTAAAGGAAATAATAAGCTAAACAGCCCGCTGCATAATGAGCGTTTTATGACTGATTTGGCTATCTACGGAAAGGAGTTTTCATGGCAAAATACGAATCCAAAAGTTTGAGAAATGTCGCAATCGTAGGGCATGGGGGTACGGGAAAAACGACGCTCTGCGAATCCTTCCTTTTTGTCAGCGGTAAAAACGAAAGACCCGGCCGGGTTGATGAAGGCACCTCCTCCTTCGATTACGAGCCGGAAGAACAGAGGAAGCACATTTCCATCAGTGCCGCGACCAACTACGTTGACTGGGAAAAGCACAAGGTGAACATTGTGGACACTCCCGGCGATTCCAATTTTGCTTACGATACGAGAAGCTGTCTTCGCGCGGTTGATGCGGCGGTCATTCTTGTTGATGCCGTCAGCGGCGTTGAATTCCAGACGGAAAAAGTCTGGGAATATTCAGACTTGTACAAACTGCCCCGTGTCGTCTTTATTAATCGAATGGATCGGGAACGGGCGGATTTTGCCAATGCCGTAGAGAGTATTAAAACGCGAATTCAAAAAGTTACGCCCATTTTCCTGCCGATCGGTGCTGAAGAATCCTTTAAAGGCGTTGTCGATCTGATTGCCATGAAGGCCTATCTCTTTGAAGATCCCAAAGGCGGATACAAAACCGTCGATATTCCCGCAGACCTTCAAGATGAGGCGGAGAGTATGCGGGAAACGATGATGGAGGATATCGCCGAGTCTGACGAGAACCTGATGGAAAAGTACCTTGAGGACGGAGAGATCAGTACGGAAGACATGAAGGCCGGCTTGAGGACCGGGGTCATGTCCGGATCCATCGTTCCGGTGATCTGCGGCTCCGCTTTGAAGCATGCCGGTATCGCGCCCCTTCTGGACGTGCTTGTCCGTTACCTCCCCTCACCCGTGGATTGCGGTCCTGCTGTCGGCTTGAAACCGGGGACTGACGCCGTCGAAGAGCGTCTTCCCGAAGAAAGCGCCCCCTTCTCAGCCTATGTTTTCAAGACCATTGCCGATCCCTATGCCGGTCGGCTGACCCTTTTCCGCGTTTATTCCGGAACATTGAAGTCGGACACCCCGGTTTACAACCCATCACACAAATCAAGTGAACGGTTCGGCAACGTTTTCTACCTTGAAGGCAAGGTCCAGAAGCCTTCCGAACTGCTCATCCCCGGAGACATCGCCGCCGTAGCCAAACTGAAGGAAGCCGTCACCGGCGATTCGCTCTGCGCTGAGAAATCGCCGATCGTTTTCGAAAAGGTGCAACCTCCACCCACAGTGATGTCCTTCGCCATCGAACCGAAGACGAGGGGAGACGAAGAGAAAATCGTTTCTTCCATTCTGCGGCTCGGCGAGGAGGATCCGACCCTGACCTTTGGCCGTAATGAAGAAACCAAGGAAATGATCCTCTCCGGTATGGGGCAGGTTCATATTGAAGTCAACGTGGAAAAAATGAAGCGTAAGTTCGGTGTGGATGTCCTCCTGAAGCCCCCCAAAGTGCCTTACCGGGAAACCATCAAGGGAAAAACAAACGTTCAGGGCCGCTACAAGAAACAGTCCGGCGGTCGCGGGCAGTTCGGAGACTGCTGGATTGATATCGAACCCTTGCCCCGCGGCAGCGGCTTCGAATTCGCCGACAAAATCGTCGGCGGCGTCATTCCCCAGCAGTATCGTCCGGCAGTTGAAAAGGGTATCGTCGAGGCCATGGTGGACGGTGTCATTGCCGGCTATCCCGTCGTCGATATGAAGGTGTCTCTTGTTGACGGCTCATACCATACCGTGGATTCCTCGGAAATGGCCTTCAAGATTGCCGGTTCCATGGCCTTCAAAAAAGGCGTCATGGCCTGCCAACCGATCCTTCTGGAACCGATCGTCAACATTGAGATCGAGATCCCCGACGAATACATGGGGGATGTCATCGGGGATCTGAACAGCCGGCGCGGCAAGGTCCTGGGGATGGACAGCAAGGGCAATCACCAGATTGTCAAGGCACAGGTGCCTTTGGCTGAAATCCTGAAATACGCACCGGATCTGACTTCCATGACCAGTGGACGCGGCACGTTTACGTATTCGCACTCTCATTACGAGGAAGTGCCGGCCCATCTGGCAGAGAAAATCATCGCGGAATCCAAAAAGGAAGAGGCCTGAGAAAATGGAGTTTCAAGCAGGGGTTGTCACCGTCAGCGACAAGGGCTCCCGGGGTGAACGGGAGGACCTCAGTGGAAAAGAGGTTGTTCGCATGTTGCAGGAACTCTCCATCCTCGTCAGGGAAACGGTCATCATCCCCGACGAGCAGGACCAGATTCGACAGACCCTGATCGATCTTTCCGACAAAAAGGGATTGGATCTGATTGTCACGACAGGTGGAACGGGCGTCACCCCACGGGACCTGACGCCCGACGCCACCTTGGAAGTGATTGACAAGGCCCTTCCCGGAATGGCCGAGGCCATGCGGCAGGAAAGTCTGAAAAAGACTCCCCATGCCATGATTTCCAGGGCAGTCGTCGGCATTCGCGGTCAGACCCTGATCATCAATCTTCCCGGAAGCCCTCGGGGCGTGCGGGAAAATCTCGCGGTCGTCCTGCCTGCTTTAAAACACGCCCTGGAAAAAATCAAAGGCGACGAGACGGAATGCGCAACGCCATGATCCGCTTTCGGATATTTTCGCTGTGCGTTCCCGGCCAATAGACGGCTCCGCATCCAGGGCAGGTCATAAACCGCAAATGATGTTCAAAGACATAAGGAGGCACTCGTTCTTGAATTGCCTCCTTTTCAACTTCTATCAGCAGAACGTTACACCGCAGACAACGGCTGAAGTACCGGTCGATTGATACTTCCAGTCCAAGATTGCCAAATACCTCCTCCACCTGCCTTTCCACGCGGTCACTCTCAATGAGAAGCAGAATTCCCTGGAACTGTCGCTTCGCCAGTTCTCTTTTCCGGGTCAGGACAATCCGGTTTTCTTCTTGCGCTTTTCTCAAAAATTGCCGGTCTGCCGCCCCACGATAAAGGATCGTATCGTAACCGAGGATTCTCAACCAGATGACCAGCCGTCCCAGGTTGATATCGGTCAGAAATTTTCTTTCGTTCTCCATCAATTATCAAATCGCCTGCCCCGATTCAGGTTGTTTGTTCTCGTCACGAACGACAGGCGGTTCATTTTCCCGCACATCCCTCTTCAAATCCCGCACCATTCGATTCAGGCGATTGATGGTGCGATTCAATCGGTAACGTTCAACAATGCCCATTAAACCTGAGAAGATCACCCCAATGAGAAAGACGATAAAAATAAGCATATAAACAGGCAGGATGACATCCAGCACATCATAATAGACCAGGTGCACCGAAATTGTATTCTGCAGGGAAAAGGTTACAACAAATAGAATCAACAGAACAATAATGATGGTATAAATAATTTTCATCTCAGTCCTCCTGCCGGTATTTACTGAAAACACCCTTGAGTTCTTCACAGCTTTTCAAGATGTCATCGGGAATGACGCGAATGTCGCCAACGACACTCATGAAATTGGTGTCGCCATTCCATCTCGGGACAACGTGAAGGTGAAGATGATCATCGATCCCGGCTCCTGCAGCTCTGCCGAGGTTCATTCCAATATTGAAGCCGTCGGGGTTCATGGTCTCTTTCAATACCCGTACAGAAATGTCCACCAGGGAAAACATTTCCAGTCTCTCCTCCGGAAGAAGGGCTTCCAGACTGCTGAGATGGCGGAAAGGGATGATCATCAGATGGCCGTTTGTATAGGGATAGGCATTCAACATGACGAAGGCCGTTTTTCCATCCAGAAGAACGTACGAATCATCACGGATAGATTCCTTGCAGAAGACGCAGCCTTGCACTTTCTCACTCTTGATATAAGCCATACGCCAAGGGGCATAAATTGATTTCATTTCGTTTCATCCTTCTCGATCCTTGAATATTTCAAGTCTATATATTTTTTTACCCGCTTATTAAGCGCATTCTCTCTCTTACGGTATTCATGGTTCTTTTTCAATTTCAATTTTAAGAATGTTCCCCGTGATGGCCTCTCCGATCTCTAGAATCCCCACGGTATTTACCGGGGCATAGCGTTTCTCCAGGGCTGATCCGGGATTGAAGAAGAGCACCCCCTCTTTTTTCCGGTTAACCGGAAAATGGGTATGGCCATAGATGAGGCAATCCACCGGCCCCAGAACTGAATACAGCTTCTCCTCGAGATTTACCCCGCTTCCCCACCCGTGCATGATCCCCAGGCGAAATCCCTTGATTTTCAGGATCAAACGGTCCGGTAACACCCTTCGAACCGACAGGGGATCCATATTGCCGCATACCGCCTTTACCGGCCGATCGCCGAATACCTCCAGGACACCAAGATCCACAAGATCTCCCGCGTGGAGGATCAAGTCCACATCACTGAAATATCGCTCAACGATCTTTTTCAACCTGTTGCTGTAACCTGGCAGATGAGTATCTGAAATCACGCCGATCCGCACAGCTGAATCCTCCTTAATTCCCCGAAACCAATCGTCAGTTTATATCGGACATACGCTCTCCAAATACAAGCATTTTATACAATGACCCTGATCCATCGATATCAATGGATGGCTATGGGCAGCCCTTGAATCCTCTGTTTGAATTTGACTTTACCTTCATATCTGTTTTAAATTATCGCCAAATTGGTTTCTGGAGATTGACTATGCTTGATTCGTCACTGGATAAAATAGCAGAAAAAATCCTTAGTCTGGATGAGGCTTCCCTCTCTGGTCTCTGGGAAAAATACAAAAACCGGATGGAGCACTTTGAAACATCCAAAGAATGGGAAAAGTCTGTAATCATTTACTTTATCATCAATGCCGTCCGGGTGAAGAACCAGATCTTCAACGAGCAGATCCTGCGTATGCAGAGCCAGAACAGGGAAACAGAAAAGCCCAAAATTCCCAAAGGCAGACCAACACTACGCAGGGTCAAATGATGAATGCCGAAGTCGCCAGAAAGAGAATCGAGGATCTTAAAACCCAGATCGAATATCACAACCGCCGTTATTACCAACAGGATGATCCCGTCATCTCGGATGCGGAATATGATCTTCTTCTCCAGGAACTCATCAGCCTTGAAGAAAAGTTTCTCCAATGGCGGACCGATGATTCTCCAAGCCAAAGGATCGGCGCCGCCCCGCTGAGCAAATTTGTCTCCGCTGTGCACCGAACACCCATGTTGAGTCTGGCCAATGCCTTTTCAGAAGATGAGATCCTTCAATTCCAGGAGCGATTGAAACGGTTTCTGAGCAGCGATGCAAACCTCTCCTTTGTCGTTGAGCCAAAGATCGACGGGGTTGCCGTGAATCTGATCTATGCAAACGGCATCCTCACCAGCGGCGCTACAAGAGGAGACGGTGCTACAGGGGAAGACGTCACCCAGAACATCCGCACCGTACATACCGTTCCCCTGAGATTCCAGTCCACCCTGGAAAACCCGGCACCGGAAGAGATCGAGATCCGTGGTGAAATCTACATCGAATCCGACGCCTTTCGGAAGCTCAACGAACGCCGCCTCGCAGGGAATGAAGCCTCCTTTGCCAACCCCCGCAATGCTGCTGCGGGATCCCTGCGACAGCTTGATTCTTCCATAACGGCCAGAAGGCCCCTGAAGATGTTCTGCTATTCCGTAGGCCTGGTCGCCGGAAGAACCTTCACCCATCACTCTGAAGTCCTCAACAGCCTCAAACTTTGGGGATTCGCCGTCAATCCTTTGATTCGCCGGGTCGACAGCATTTCGAGCTGCATCGACTTTTACCGTGAACTTCAGGACCGGCGAGAAGAACTGCCTTACGAAATCGACGGAATGGTGATCAAAGTGGACGATCTTTCTCTCCAGGAACGTCTTGGAGCAGTATCACGGAGTCCACGCTGGGCGTTGGCCTGCAAGTTTGCCGCAACACAGGCAACCACCGTCGTTGAAAACATCATCGTAAATGTAGGAAGGACCGGCGCTTTGACCCCCGTTGCTCTTTTGGCCCCCGTTCAGGTGGGCGGCGTCACCGTCAGCCGGGCCACGCTGCACAATCAGGATGAAATCGACAAAAAGGACATCCACATCGGCGATACCGTCCTCGTTCAGCGTGCTGGAGATGTCATCCCCGAAGTTGTCAAGGTGATAGAAACAAAACGCACCGGCCGGGAAATACCCTTCAAAATACCCGACAACTGCCCGGAATGTGGATCAAAAGTTGTCCGAATCGCCGGCGAGGCGGCCCATCGTTGCCTCGGCATTTCTTGCCCCGCCCAGATTCGTGGACATATCATCCACTTCTCCTCCCGTGGGGGGATGGATATCGAGGGGCTGGGAGAAAAACTAGTCACACACCTCGTTGACGAGAGATACATTCGCGATCCCTCGGATCTCTATTTTCTTAGCCGGGAGACACTGATGAATATGGAACGCATGGCGGAAAAGTCCGTATCCAATCTCCTTGCCGCCATTGAACGGTCCAAGTCCCCGCCCCTTGACAAACTGATTTTTGCCTTGGGAATACGCCACGTGGGAGAACATCTTTCCAAAGTTCTCGCGCGACAGTATCGAACACTGGATGCCCTGGCGTCTGCCTCGGAAGAAGAACTCCTGGCGCTCCAGGATATCGGTTCTGAAGTCAGCAGCAGTATTTTTCAATTTTTCCTGAACGATTCAAACCGTCGCGTGATTGAAAATCTGGAAAAAGCCGGCGTATCCCCGCAGGAGATCGTCTCACCGTCCCCTTCCCCACTCGCGGGGAAGAACTTCGTCTTCACCGGGACACTGACTCGAATGACCCGGAACGAAGCGAAGCAGATCGTGGAAACACTCGGCGGCCAGGCCTTGAGCTCCGTAACGAAGAATACCGACTATGTGGTGGCTGGCGAAGCGGCAGGCTCCAAGCTTAAAAAGGCGCAGGAATCGTGCATTCCCGTTCTCAGCGAAGAGGAATTCCTGGCTATGGCCGGCAGAGGTTGAGTGCATGAAGCGTGTTCGTGTTTTTGTTCAAGGGAGGGTTCAGGGCGTTTTCTTTCGTGCTCATACCCATAAGGCAGCCCTGGGATTTCATGTCCATGGCTGGGTTCGTAATCTTCCCGATGGGCGGGTCGAAGCGTTGTTCGAGGGGAAACAGCACGACGTGGAGGCCATGGTCGACTGGTGCCGCCGGGGTCCTTCTCATGCCGTCGTGGAACAGCTCACCGTTCTGGATGAACCCTACAGTGGCGAATTTGCCGATTTCATCATCCGCTACGAATAACCCTCTCTACCGATATTTTAGAAACGCCGGTTTCAAACGGATCTTAAATTCTGGTATTCCTGCAAGGTCTCCGCAAAGCCCGGTAGCGCCTTGATAATCGTGGCATCCTCTACGCAATAGGCAATGCGGAAGTAGCCCGGCCCGCCGAATCCGACCCCGGGCGTCGTCAGAATTCCGCGTTGCTGAAGAGCACGGACATAGGCCACATCATCGGCGATGGGAGAACGGACAAAGAGATAGAAGGTCCCGTCCGGTTTTGCAAAGGAATATCCGCAGGCGCTCAATCCCTCGCAGAGCAGATCCCTCTTTCTCTGATATTCCCCGACGTTCACCTGCACCCCCTGAATCCGGGCTATCACCCGCTGCATCAGGGCCGGGGCATTGATAAACCCCAGAATCCGATTACAGAGGATCATTCCGCCCAGAACTTCCTCCAGTTCGGCAAGCTCCGGATGCAGGGCAAGATACCCGATGCGTTCCCCCGGCACGGAGAGACATTTTGAATAGGAATAGGCAATGATGCTGTTCCTGCAGTACTCCATGATGCTGGGAAGGGCGATTCCATCATAGACGATTTCGTTGTACGGCTCGTCAGAAATGAGGTAGACGGCTCTTTGATACAGCCTTTCTTTTTCTTCGAGAATGGCTGAGAGTTCCTTAATGGTTTCCGCGTCGTAAACCCTGCCGGTCGGATTGTTCGGTGAATTGATCAAAACGGCCCTTGTTCTCTCGGTAAATGCGGATCGAATCGCCTCCAGGTCCAGGCTGAAATCCTCCTTTGTGGGAACCAGGCGGGGAACTCCCCCGGCATTGTCCACATAAAATTCGTACTCCACAAAATACGGTGTCGGGATAATGACCTCGTCTCCCGCGTCCAGAAGCGTCTTCAGGGTCACATTCAAAGCCCCTGCAGCACCGCAGGTCATGATGATGTGCTCAAATTTCAAGGGGACCTTGAATTTCTGTGTCAGGTGAGCGGCAATTGCCTCGCGGGTTTCGGGATACCCTGCATTGGGCATATAGGCATGCTGGCCGGGAAGGGACTGGCTGGCAACTTCCGTCAAGGCATTTTTGAATTCGCAGGGTGGCGGCACGTTGGGGTTTCCCAGACTGAAATCGAACACGTTTTCCGGACCCAGCTTTTTCCTTAGAAGCAACCCTTCTTCAAACATTTTTCGAATCCAGGACGATCGCGACAACATCCCATGAATTTTCTTCGAAACCGGCATATTCCCTTCCCTCCCAGCGCTTTTTTAAAGAAATGGTAACCTGAGCAAAAAAGATTTATGGATTGTGGATTTAGTTAACACAGCCCCAATAAGTCGTCAATAGAACATTGAAATCTTTTGATGTATAAATGACCGGATTATCTTGACAAGAAATAAGGCGTTATTTATAGAAATTCCATAGGCAGAACAGATGACCTTCGCCTGTTTTTCTGATAGAGATTTTGGTCATCATCTATCTTGCCCATTCCGGAGGATATTTTTATGCCGATTTATGAATTTCGGTGCAAATCATGCGAAAAGGTCTTTGAAGTCCTGTTTTTCTCCATTTCGGAAAAACGCGAAGTCCTTTGTCCCGACTGCAATTCCGACCAGGTTGAAAAACTCATGTCCGTCTTCGGGGGGACATTCGGCGGCACTTCCTCCTCAAGTTGTTCCTCCTGCTCCTCTCCCTCATGCACCAGCTGATCTGCCTGAACTCGGCGGCAGGTTGCCGCAGCTTTCCCCTTTCCAGATTTTCGCTCCAATTTACGCCATAGACCATCGTTATAGACTATGAAGAAAATCTTTTTCACATTCCTGTTATTTCTTGCCGGATGTTCGGTACAGGTTCAAGAGGATGGCCCGTGGACGGCCTTTTACCGTGATGATGCAACGCTTATCGGATTCAAAGATCAAAAGGGTCACACAAGAATCGAACCCAAATATTCAAGCTTTACGACCGCAAGAGAATTCGATCAGATCATGGCGGTCATGGAACAGAATAATTCTAAGCAGGAGCCTTATTACCTCTCAAAATCCGGAAAAATCGTCGGGAAGGGCAATGTATACATCTTCGATAATACACCGGATTGTGAAAGTGAAGGGTTTATAAGATTTCGCGATAGGACGACGGCTAAGGTTGGCCTTTATAATGGACAAGGGGAAATTGTCATCCCCGCAGAATACGATGACCTAACCAATGTGAGAAATGGTCTGGTTGTCGCCTTGAAAGGTGCCTCGAAAAAACACTGGAGTGGCGATATAGACTCCGGGTGTGATCATTTCAGCTGGGAGGGAGGCAAAGAAACGCTTCTCGATACGGATCATCAAGTCATCATCGATAGTTTTAAATACGACGCCAATTTGGACTTTTTCTCCTTAAAAATTTCGGCTGTGCCTGATCAGGAGGCTGATCGTGACAATTTCCCGGGTCTTGACGGCCGATATTACTCATTTCTAAATTATAGCCGGGAATTTGAGGGATGGCTTCATTCCGCCATCCTTTCCTCCCTTTCCCAGGAGAAACTGATCGAGGGTTCTTACGGGGAAATTTATTTCTGGCAGGAACCCGATGGCTGGACCTCTGAAGCCAGCAGGATCTTTATCGAGAAATATTATGAACAAATTAAGAATGCCTTGATGGAACTGACCAGGGAAAAAGCGGATTACTTCATTTCAATCGATGGACTGAATCCTTTTATTTTCAAAGCTGCCGAATTTGAAAAATATTTTGACAATTGCGGGAAGGCGAAGGAGTGGCAATACCCTGTTATGATCCTTGTGATCAATCGCAGAATTCAAAGTGAATTCTACCAGGACCACTTTGACTTCCTGCGGACAGAAAAGGGATACAAACTGATAAGCGTGACCCTTCGAAAGAGAAATTTGCATTAAAATCAAAGCAAGGCCGTCAATTCCCCTTCCCTATTTCCATCGATCTGCGGCCCCCTTTTACAGGATTTTCCCGGTCCGGCTGAGGATCATTTTCTCATTGCTAAAAGACGTTTAATCCTTTATAAGAGGGCAGTTTTTTGACTAATTGCATATTCACACGAAAGGAGCTTCAGGGGCATGAATATTCTCATTTTTGGACCCAATGGGAGTGGCAAAGGAACACAGGGCGCGATCGTACAAAAGAAATTTAATGTTCCCCATATTGAAACCGGGGTGATTTTCCGGGAGAATATCTCCAAGGGAACGGATCTAGGAAAAGAGGCCAAGGCCTATATCGACCGGGGCGATCTTGTTCCCGACGGCATCACCATCCCCATGATTCTCAATCGTATCAAACAGGACGACTGCAAGGCCGGCTGGCTGCTCGACGGCTTTCCCCGCAACCTGGCCCAGGCGGAAGCCATGTGGGACGCGCTGCAGAAGGAAGGGATCAAGCTGGATTATGTCATTGAAATCATCCTCGACCGTCAGACTTCAAAGAACCGGATCATGGGAAGGAGGCTCTGCGCCACCGATAACAATCATCCCAACAATATCTTTATCGATGCCATCAAGCCGGCGGAAAAAGACGGCAAGATGGTCTGCCGGGTCTGCGGAAGCGACAAACTGACAGCCCGTGCCGACGATCAGGATGAGGAAGCCATCGGCAAACGTCACGACATTTATTACGACACCAAGACCGGCACCCTGGCTGGCGTTAATTTCTTCAAGGAGCGGGTCAAGGTCATCGAGGTCGATGGTCTGCCGGGTGTAAAAGAAGTGTCTGAAGATCTTCTTAAAAAACTTTCCTGATTTTCAATTTCTCTCTTTTTTGATAAAAAAGCCTTCCAGATGTCCCGGAAGGCTTTTTTATCTGAATCCGGACCGGAGGATATTTCCACAATATTTTTCCTAATATAAATTAACCTGTAAGGAGAGGTAAATTCTTTTTAAAGTATGGATCATATACGCAATTTCAGCATTATTGCCCATATCGATCATGGAAAGTCCACGCTGGCCGACCGTTTGATTCAGTTCACAGGCATCTCGGATGAACGGACGTTCAAGGATCAGATGCTCGACAACATGGACATCGAACGGGAACGGGGGATTACGATCAAGAGCCAGGCGATTACCCTTCCCTATTCGGCGAAGGATGGAAGGAGCTACAGCCTGAATCTGATCGACACTCCGGGACATGTGGATTTCTCCTATGAGGTTTCCCGTGCCCTGGCCTCCTGCGAAGGGGTTCTGCTGCTCATTGATGCGGCCCAGGGGGTTCAGGCGCAGACCGTGGCCAACCTCTATCTCGCCATGGAACACGATCTGGAGATCATTCCGGTGATCAACAAGATCGATCTGCCTTCGGCGGATGTGGAGCGGGTTATCGAGCAGATCGATGATGAACTCGGCCTGGATTCCGAAGGACATCTGAAATGTTCCGCCAAAGCGGGAATCGGCATCGAAGAAATCCTGGAAGCCATTGTTCAGCGGATCCCCCCACCTAAGGGAGATCCCGAAGCACCCCTGGCGGCTCTGATTTTCGATGCCCATTACGATGCCTTCCGCGGGACGATCATCCATTGCCGGATTATGGACGGCACGGTGAAAAGCGGGGATACCATCCGGTTCATGTCCAACTCGGCGACCTATCGGGTGGAGGAAGTGGGTCATTTCCTGCTGCAGAGGGAAAAACGCCATGCCCTGTCCGCCGGTGAAGTGGGGTATATCATAGCCGGGGTAAAAACCGTCTCCGATGTGCGGACAGGCGATACGATCACCCAGGATGAGATTCCCTGTTCCCAGCCCCTGCCCGGATTCCGGGAGGTCAAGCCGGTCGTCTTCGCCTCTATCTATCCCATTGCCTCCGACGATTATGAAGACCTCAAAACCGCCCTGGAGAAATATCAACTCAACGACGCCTCCTTCATCTATACTAAGGATTCTTCCGCCGCCCTGGGACAGGGATTCCGCTGCGGCTTCCTCGGCCTTCTCCATCTCGAGGTCGTGCAGGAGAGGCTGGAACGGGAGTACGATCAGTCCATCATCCTCTCCGTGCCAAGCGTCCGCTATCGTTTTACCCTGAAAGACGGAAGCGTCGTCTATGTCGACAACCCGGCCCATTATCCGGGAACCGCTTCCATCGAAGTGTCCGAGGAGCCTTATATCCGGGCAACCCTGATGCTTCCGGAACGGTATCTCGGTGCCGTGATGAAATTATGCATGGAGAAACGGGGCACCAATTCTACCTTGAATTATCCCAGCCCCGGCCGGGTGGAGCTGATTTATGAATTGCCTCTTGCCGAAGTAATTTATGACTTCTATGACCGCTTCAAATCCGTCACGCAGGGTTACGGTTCCTTCGACTATGAAGTGATCGACTATCGGGAAGGCCAGCTGATTCTCCTGGACATCCTGGTTAATGGGGAACGGGTGGATGCACTGTCCCAGATCGTTCACCGGGACCGGGCAAGGGCCCGCGGACTTCAGGCCTGCGAGCGGCTCAAGGAGGAAATACCGCGCCAGATGTTCAAGATCGCCATTCAGGGGGCCATCGGCGGAGAAATCATTTCCCGGTCCACCATCTCAGCTTTCCGCAAGGACGTCATCGCCAAATGTTATGGAGGCGACATTTCCCGGAAGCGCAAACTTCTGGAAAAGCAGAAGAAAGGCAAGAAGCGCATGAAGATGATCGGACAGGTCAGCATTCCCCAGAGCGCCTTTCTCGCCGTATTGAAATCGGATGCCGACTGAGATTTCGACAACAGATATGCAGATTTTTCAGAAGGAAGAGATCATTCCGGGAGGTCAAGAGAGTTCTCGGGCTAAATTTCTCGCCGAATGTCCAGAAGGACAGCGCCCCGGTCTTTATCTGCACATTCCTTTCTGCGGAAGCAAGTGCCCTTACTGCAATTTCTTTTCCGTAACCGGGAAGCAGAAGATTCCCGCTTTCCTGACAGCTCTTTATCAAGAAGTCCTTCTCCAACGGAGTGTTTTTGATTCCTTCGACACCCTGTATATCGGGGGCGGCACTCCCTCGATTCTTACCCCGCTTCAGCTGGCAGACCTCTTATCTCATCTGCGACACAACTTTGAATTTACAGAAGATGCCGAAGTTACCCTGGAAGTCAATCCTGCCGATATTGATGTTTCTTTCCTGGAGCAGATTCGCCTCCTGGGAATCAACCGACTGAACATCGGATCACAGTCTTTTGAGGATAAGATCCTTGACTTTCTGGGGCGAAGACACAACAGCAATCAGGCACTCCAAGCCATTATGGCTGCCAGGCAGGCCGGTTTCGACAATTTCGGCATCGACCTCATTTATGGGATTCCCGGACAGAACCGAGATTCCTGGAAAAAGACTCTAGAGCAGGTCTTATCTTTGGAGATTCCCCATCTCTCCTGCTACCAGCTCACGGTCGAACCGGACACGCCTCTCGGCAAGGCCTGCGCCCAGGGTCTCTTTAAAATGCCGGATAACGATGAACTCTTTGAGTTTTTTATGGATACTTCAGAATTTCTCGAAGACGCGGGATATTGTCACTATGAAGTTTCCAACTTCGCCCTTGGGGTATTTCGCATCTCCCGGCACAATTCAAAATACTGGCAGCATATCCCATATCTTGGACTGGGACCGGCGGCACATTCTTTTGATGGGAAAAAACGCTGGGAGAATGTTCGTTCCCTGGATAGTTACCTCCTTCGTCTGAGCAGAGGGGAACGGCCCGTGGAGAACTGCGAAATATTAACGGAGGACGAGCTCCTACTGGAAACGCTTTTTCTCGGTTTTCGGACCAAGGCGGGGATCGATCTGAAATCCTTGTCGGCAAAGTTCGGATTTGATCTATGGATCAAGAAGAAGCATGCCCTTGAACCGCTTCTTGCGGCGGGACATTTGAAAATCACCGCCGGCCGGTTACAACCGACCCGGACGGGCATGGCCCTGGCGGACAGTCTGGCGTTGCTCTAAATGCTTCTTCTTTTACAAGGCTGAAGTTAAACGGGATGATCTGCAAAACGAAATCCTTCTTTCTTCCCGGATTTCTTCATTTTATGCATGGCCTCTTCGGATTTCCTGATAAGGTCTTCCATCTCGATGCCATCGTTGGGATAAAGGGCAACTCGATGCTTGCGCTACCAATAATTGTCTTTTTTCTCTTGAAGATGATCGGCTGGGATATGAAAGATCCGGCCCTTTCGGCGATTTTGGCTGCATTCTCAGAGTCATGAATTTCTGAGGCAATAATAAGAAACTCATCCCCCCCGACGCGGGCCACCGTATCACTTTCGCGGACACAGGCGAGGAGGCGCTGGACGGTTCTGATCAGAATGTAATCTCCAGCTTCATGACCAAGATTATCATTGATGACCTTAAACCCATCAAGGTCGACATACATCACTGCAACCGTTGTTTTATTCCGGCGTGCCAGACTGATCGCGATACCAAGGCGGTCCCTGGCCAATAGAAGGGTAGGTAGATCCGTCAATGCATCGTGCGTCGCCAGGTGCATGATCTCCTCCTCAGCATTTTTCCGTTCGATAACGAGCCCCAGGTAATTGGCCACGATATCGATCAGTTTGACTTCTTCCGGCAAAAAAGGATTCTGACCCCTGGGATGAGGTTCCTGCCGGTAATACGCCTCCACCGCTCCAGCTGCAACACCACGCAGTTTGATATCACTGACTAACTGCCATGAACTTTCCTTAAAATTCTCCGTCTCGTAGGTTTGATCCTTCACGGTGATTCTGGCACAGGCCAGATCAGGAAACTGCAGTACTGAAGGCAAAAGGGCCGCCGTTTCCTGTATGATCTCTTCCATAAAAATGCCCGGCGTATCGATGAGATTACAAACACCATAGATACAATTCAATGCCTTTTCGTATGCCCGCCGAACCTCCTCCGACTGAACGCCTCCGATGGACTCTTCTTCTCGTCCTTGGATACTTTCTTCCAATTCTTCGGCATATCGTTTCTTTTTCACAGGCAATTTCTCCTACGGATGGTCAGAAAAAAACAGGATGCGTTGAGTCAGCGATTCTTAAATAATAGATGATGCTCAGCCTTTTCCCTGGGCGAGCATATCTTCGATGTTGGGAAGCTCTACTTTATGAAAATCAAATAGTGAATAAAACTTGATATCCGGCAAGGCAACCTCAAGGTAAAAACGATTTCCATTAACCGTTTTGAAGGAGATCTGCCGTAGTTGCTGTCTCTCAATGCCCATTTCGATGGCAATTTGCACCGATTCATTGACCACCAGCATTTTAGGCTGATTTTGATTCACAAAAATGCCGGTTTTATTTTCCAGATCGAAACGAAACTTGCCGACACATTGATTGAGCAATTCGCCAAGGCTGCTTGCTACTTCATCAGAAGTATGGTTTTGCGCCAAGTCGTCCTCAGGCATGCCCATTCCGATCAGGTAGTTCCTGTAAATTTCCATGGCCGCATCTTTCGTGAAATTGATAATGATCAATCCGGAAAAGTCACCCTGAAAAAGGACGAAACAACCGATATCCGGTTTCAAACAGGTACTCTCAAGCTCCTTTACCATTGGCGAGATGAAGATGTCGCTTCTTATTGTATTCGAAAGAACTGATTCAACAGAGCTGCAGAGAATTCTGATAACATCATCTGTAACAACGATTATTCTTTCGACTTGTGGCTCCTCCATTATGGTTTTTCCCTCCTATGAAATAGATTTGTTCAAAAGCCATCCATTATTTCCAAATTTATATATGATACTGCATGTTTCCTGCCAGGAATCGTGTGAAGAGGAAGAATTATAGGGGGGGCTTTTTTGTCAAAATAGTATAATCCTTGGTTGCATAGATTTACGAAACCATTGCATTATTAATGGAGTATTAAACTTCTGACAGGGATTCTTCTACAGGCTTAATCGCGGATAGGTTCAGAGGATTTCCCGAAATTTCGAGTTTTCGTATTAACCGGTCAACCCCGTAATGGACGGCCTTCAACGCTTTCGGGATTCTCCAGTCTCCAGCATTTTACTCAAATATTCACCGACATTCCGGAAATTCTCATAATCGATGCAAGCTTTCCCTCTCTTCCGGCATTTCTCGGAAAGAATGGGTTTGGCGAAGACAAGATCTGCTTTTTGCGAAGGACATACATCGGAATAACTGTCACCGACGTAAATGATCGTATCATACGATTCCCGGTGAGAATCGAGGATCGTGCTCTTGCACGTCCCACATAAATCGCAGCCGTTGCGAGGCGAGGGAAATTCTATAGACACAGTGGCATTGTCCTGAAAGTCAATCCTGTTGGCGTAAAATTCAATCTCCTGCAGACCATGCTTTGTCAGGATGGATGAAATGTAAAAGTCCAGGCCGTCGGATACGATCTTCAGGTCGATGCCTTTATCCCTGCAGTTTTCATAAAATGATCCGAAATGGGGATCGAGTTTCTCATGTTCCAGGGCATAATGAACCATTTCTGTTTCAGTCCCATGAAATAACGGCTGTATCTGCAGATAGGCAAGCCGTGAACCGATGATATTGGCGCAATAGGAGCGGTCGATCTCCTGCCATCCCTTGGCAAAGCGGTTCATGATCGTATTGCCCATGTCATTGCTGCAGGTTGTTCCGTCAAAATCACAGAGGATGAGGATCTTGTTCATGACCATTCTTTATGCACCGTTCCGATACTTTTTTTCAGCGAAAATATTTCCAGATGATCGCCGCTCCTGCCAGCACCAGGATGCCCGGCAAGGCATAGACGGATAACTGCCCCAGGGGTAGGTGACCGTTGCGCAGGAGCAAAAAGCCGATCCCGACGCCTCCGACAATCCATCCACCCAGATCACGGACCCTCTGCATCATCATTCCGCCGCCAATTGCGATCAGAAAAATAGGCCAGCTCCGGTCAAATCCGAAGGCCGTTGTCCGCTGCAGAAAAAGGAGGATGCCGAGGGTCGCCAGAACCAAACCTCCGGTCAAAATCGATCGCTTCTCTTTCACTTTGTTTTCATCCTGCCGTCTGCGGATTCCGTACGGCTCATTTCGGGTCCTTCCCTTTCAAAAAGGGCGTGAACAGATCAATGGGAATGGGAAAGAGCGTTGTCGAGTTGTGTTCGGCGGCAATCTGGTTGAGCGTCTGCAGATAACGAAGCTGGACGGAGATCGGCTCGGTGCTCATCAAGGCTGCCGCCTCGATCAGTTTCTGAGCCGCCTGATATTCTCCATCTGCGGCGATGACTTTGGCCCGGCGCTCCCGCTCCGCTTCCGCCTGCTTAGCAATAGCCCGTTTCATCTCTTCGGGAAGATCGATCTGCTTCACCTCCACGTGAGAAACCTTGATCCCCCAGGGGTCCGTACTGCGATCCAGGATCTCCTGGAGCTGAAGATTGATCTTTTCTCTCTCCGACAGGATTTCATCCAGTTCAAACTGTCCGCACACACTCCGGAGTGTGGTCTGGGAGAGCTGCGAGGTGGCGTAGAGGAAATTCTCCACCTGAATGACTGCCGAGTTGGCGTCCATCACCCGGAAGTAAACGACGGCATTCACCTTGATCGAAACATTGTCGCGCGTAATAACGTCCTGGGGCGGCACATCCATGGTGATGGTCCGCATGTCAACCTTGATCATCCGGTCAATGACGGGGATGAGAATAATGAGCCCCGGACCCTTGACGTTGAGAATCCGTCCCAGGCGAAAGATGACCCCCCGTTCATATTCGTTGAGAACACGAATGGCCGATGCCAGAAACATGACCACCAGAATGACAAGAACAATAGGCACATACATAATCCATCCTCCCTTTTGATGTGGTTATTTTTCCGTTACTTGGATTTTCATTCCCTCGACACCGTTTACGCGGACTTTCTTTCCCTTTGCCACCGGCTGCTCACTCCAGGAATCCCAGTATTCGCCCCGGAGAAAGGTTTTTCCCTGGTCTTCGTTGATATCCGTTACGGCAATTCCCTCTGCACCGATCAAATCGTCAGGCCCCGTATGCTTTTTTCGCATCTGGGCCTTGACCACCAGACTGACGATGAAGACAAAAAAGGCGGAAACAATGATCAGGGTCGGGATCATGACCTTCAAGGACACCCGAAGCGCCGGTTCCGGCGAATCAAATAGCAACAGCGACCCAAGGAGCAGGGAAATAACGCCTCCAATGGTGAGCAAACCGTGGCTGATGATTTTGATTTCGGCGATAAACAGGATCAGGGCGAAAAGGATCAGGGCAATACCCGCATAATTGACCGGCAGGGTCTGCATGGCAAAGAAAGACATAATCAGGGAGATGCCGCCGATCACGCCGGGAAGGATCACTCCGGGGTGGGCAAGTTCGAAATAAAGGCCCGCCAGTCCAAGCAGAAAGAGGATATAGGCGATATTGGGATCGCTTAGGATGGTCAGGATCTTTTCTCGAGGACTCATCGAAATGTCCCGGAGAATGGCCCCCCTGGTCTTCAAAACCCGCTTGCTCTCCTGAACCTGGACTTCCCGTTCTTCAAGCTGTTCAAAAAGCGTATTCAGATCCTTGGCAACAAAATCCACGACCCGCATCGACAGGGCCTGATCGGCAGGGATCGATTCGCTCTTGCGGACAGCCCTTTCCGCCCATTCTTCATTTCTTCCCTTCTGCTTTGCGATGCTGATCGCGTAAGCAACGGCATCGTTTTCCACCTTTTCCATCATGACCTTGTCGCCTCCGCCCCCGATCCCAAGCCCTACAGGATGCGCCGCACCGATATTGGTTCCCGGCGCCATGGCCGCCACATGGGCCGCCAGTGTGATGATCATTCCCGCTGAAGCCGCCCTTGCTCCCGATGGGGAGACGTAAACAATCACGGGAAGAGGCGCTCCCAGAATTCCTTTCACGATGTCCCGCATCGCCAGATCAAGTCCTCCGGGGGTATCGAGTAGAATCACAAGGCCATCGGACCGGGACTTTGCCGCACTATCGAGGCTCTGTAGAATATAATCGGCCACGGGCGGTGTAATCGCGGCATTGATCCGGATGACATCATAAACCGGCTGCCGCTCCCCAGCGAAGGCAGAAACCGTCTTCACAAGGATGAGGCAAAGGATCAGAAAAAGACCGATTTTACCTTTCACCTGATTCCTCCTCAGCCAGTACTTTCATGATCTGTTGCACATCTTCCCATACCTGTTTTTTCGCTCCCGGATTTCTCAAAAGATAGGCGGGATGATAGGTCGGCATCAAAGGAATTCCATGATAATCGTGAAACCGCCCGCGAAGCACGGTGATGGGAATCCCTTTCTTCTTCAGCAGGGTCTGGGCCGCAAAAGTTCCCAAGGCGCAGATGACTCGAGGACGAATGGCCTTCAGTTGTTCTATCAGATGAGGTTCGCAGACCTCGATTTCTTCCGGCAGGGGATTGCGGTTTCCCGGCGGCCGGCACTTCAGGATATTGCAGATATAGACATCCTCCCTTTTCAGTCCCATGGCGCCGATAATCTTGGTCAGAAGCTGGCCGGCTCGACCGACAAAGGGCCTTCCCTGAAGGTCTTCATCCGCACCGGGCGCTTCCCCCACGAATACCAGCGCCGCAGCGGGATTTCCTTCACCGAAGACGAGGTTTTTCCTTGTCTTCCCCAGGGAACAGAGAGAACAGTGCTCCATGGCCCGGCAAATTTCTTCTAAAGATTTCTCCGTCCGGTTTGTTCCCACCGTCATCATTGTCGAATCCGGAACCTTCTCTTTGTCTGTCTTCTGCAGGGCATCCTCTTTCGGGAGCGGTGCCTTTATTTCTTTCCCGATAACCAGCCAGGACAAAGGATGATGCAGTTCCCGATCAAGTTCAACCCTGCTCCTCAAGGAACGGACCAATGCGAATAGTTCTTCCCTCAAACGATCTGATTCCATTCTCCAAAGAATATCCTATTGAAGTTTGCTTTTTTCGCCGACGGTCTTCCAGGCAGACGAAAAGGGGTCCTGCTCTTGCCCGGGATGATTACGCCGGGTATCGCGAATCTCTCGAACTTTGTCCAGAATGATGCCGGCTGCCTCCATCTTATCCATCAGTGGCAGTTCCTCCATCTCACCCTCCCGATCGAGGATGGTGATGATATTGGTATCGCCCTGAAACCCGGCGCCCTGTTTCGTCACGTCGTTGGCCACGATGAAATCCATGTTCTTGGCCACCATCTTTCCAATGGCGTGTTCTACGAGATGCTCGGATTCCATGGCAAAGCCGACCAGTATCCGATTCTCTTTCTGCTTTCCGATTTCCTGAATGATATCGGGATTTCGTTCCAGCTTTAAGGTCAAATCTTCATCTTTCTTCTTCATCTTCTGTTCTTGTCGAACCGCCGGCCGGTAATCGGCCACCGCAGCCGCCTTGATCACCACAGTGGCTTCCGGAAGAGTAGTCATCACGGCATCCCGCATTTCCCGGGCGGAAGAGACACTCAGGAAACGAACTCCGGAAGGGATGGGCAGTTGGGTTGGACCACTGATCAGGGTCACCGTTGCCCCCCTTCGCCGGGCCATCGTTGCGATGGCATAACCCATTTTTCCGGAAGAATAATTGGTGATAAAGCGAACGGGATCAAAAGGCTCCCGTGTCGGGCCCGCCGTTACCAGGAGGTGCTCCTCTGCCAGATCTTTTTCCGTCAAGAGGGATTCTATCTCCTCTTGGATTTCCGGCACCTCGGGAAGTCTCCCCTTCCCTGATGTGCCACAGGCCAATTCACCGGCAGCAGGTTCCATGATATGAAAACCATGTTCGATCAGTCTCTGAATTTTCTCCTGGACAATGGTATTTTCAAACATTTTGACATTCATGGCCGGACAGATCAGGATCGGGGCCTTTGTGGCCATGACGGTCGTCGTCAGCAGGTCATCGGCAATACCGGAGGCGATCTTACCGATCACATTCGCCGTTGCAGGAACGATGACCAGCAGATCCGCATAATCGGCAAGAGCGATGTGAGCGATTTCGAAATCTTTGATCGTTGCAAACGTATCCAGGAAAACGGGACTGCCCGAAAGGGTCTGCATGGTCAGCGGGGTGATGAACTCCGCGGCATGGCGAGTCATGATGACCTTAACTTTCGCTCCTTCTTTCACCAGCTGTCGAGTCAGCTCCGCCGCCTTGTACGCCGCAATCCCCCCTGTTATTCCCAGAACTATTTTTCTATCCTTCAGCATATTTTGACTGTCCTCTAATAAGTATTAGTAATTACAAATATTTATTGTTGCCGACTATAGCAGTTCTATCAAGCAAGTTCAAGAAATTAATCACTTGCAGTGCAAATGGATGGTCGTTCAACAGATGAATTGCATCTTGATTCAAAATACATTTTCTCCCTCTTAAAAATGTGATAGCTTCACCCCCTTGTTAAGGAAAAACTGTCCGATATGAAAAATAAAAACACTACTTTCGAGAGTTTACGTCCAGGAACAGAATCATGAGGAAAGCCAATGTCCTGCTGATCAATCCCTGGATCTACGACTTTGCGGCTTACGACTTCTGGAGCAAGCCCCTGGGGCTTTTGTACCTGGCCGGCATCCTGCGGAAAAACTCGATAAACGTCCAGTTGATCGATTGCCTGAACCCCCTTCACCCTGGACTGACGGAAGATAAGAGGATTAAAAAGCCACGACGGAAAAGTTCCGGACAGGGGCAATATCCGAAGGAGATCATTTCCAAACCGGAACCTTTGCAGGGCATCCCCCGCAACTACCACCGTTATGGCATTCCTCCCCACCTGTTCAGGCAGGAGTTGCACGATTGTGCTCCTCCGGACATTGTTCTGGTTACTTCCATGATGACATACTGGTATCCCGGCGTGTTCGACGCCATCACGGTTGTCCGGGAAATATTTCCTGACGTTCCGATCCTTCTGGGGGGAAACTATGTAACCCTTTGCCCCGATCACGCTCGACTTTCAGGCGCGGATTTTATCCTACCCGGAGAAGGAGAACGGCATCTCCGGTTCATTATGGAAGAAGTGCTTCAACTGGAAATACAGTATCTTCCTGATCCAACGAACCTGGATTCTCTTCCCTACCCTGCCTTTAACTTACTGCCCTACAAAGAGCAGGTCCCCGTCATGACTTCGCGGGGATGCCCTTTCCGCTGCATCTACTGCGCTTCACATCTCCTGAACAGCAGTTTTCGCCGACGCTCGCCGGAGCTGGTGGCCGAGGAAATCGCGTTCTGGAATCGCCAGTTTGGGATTTCGCACTTTTCCTTTTATGATGATGCCTTCCTCATGAATCCGGAAGAAATGGCGATTCCCCTGATGGAAGAAATCATCCGCAGGGATTTATCCTGCCAGTTCCATTGTCCAAATGGCCTGCACCTGCGAAGCGTGGATGAGAAGATCAGCAGGCTGATGATCCGCTCCGGGTTCCGGACCTTGCGTTTCGGTTTTGAAACTTCGAATTCCGACCAACAGGTAAGAACAGGGGGGAAAGTTACGAACGAACACCTGAACAAAGCCATTTCCTGTCTTAAACAAGCCGGATACGAGCCTTCCGATATCGGATTGTATCTTCTCTGCGGTCTTCCGGGACAGAGCGCACAGGAAGTGGAGGAAAGCATCCGTTTTGTTCTTTCTTTCGGCGCCAAACCGGTTCTGGCGGAATTTTCGCCGATTCCGGGTACCGGGTTATGGGATCGTTCCGTTCAAACCTCACCTTACGACCTTGCCAACGAGCCCTTATATCATAATAACACCCTTTTGCCCTGTCGGCATGAATCCTTTACATACGAGGACTACCGAAAACTGAAATCCTTGATCAAGGCCTGCGGGGAAACAGCTTCGGCGCACATTCGGCCCTAAGGATGGCTCAACGAAGCCATACCGCCTTTTGTGCTTGATTTTCCTGTTGCTCTTGAAGACGATCACAGATAAGATCAAAAATATTTGAATTTTTAACCAAGGCTGGAGGAACCAAAATACTCGTGAATTTGGGGGAACATCATCGTTTACAGTCTTTTAAGGAGATGCTGTCCGCATGCTGATCTTTTGGCTGAAAACAGTGGGCATCGGTTGCGCTTCTCTTCTCTTCCTCTTTTTGGGGATAGATAACCTCATGAATGCGTATTCCTTGACAAATCCGCACATGTTCGTCGTATACTTCTTTTCATCAAATCTCATGATCCTGATCAGCCTTTGCGGCGTATTATTTTCGTTTTTTCGCATCTTTACCTTTATCAAAAACAAGAGACTCAAACCCCTATGAAGAATAAAATGCAAAAATTCTCTTTTTTCTGTCTCCTTTTTTTCGTGGTACTCCTGACCGTTTTTTCATTCCTCGCAGCTTCGTCCTTTGCCTATGATCTGGAAAAGCAGGTCAAAAAATATACCCTGAAAAACGGCCTGAAGATTTTGATTGTGAAACGGGATTTCAGTCCGACCGTCTCCCTGTATATCCGCCATAAAGCGGGCGCAGTCGATGAGGAAAGCGGAAAAACGGGAACAGCCCATTTTCTGGAACATATGCTTTTCAAGGGAACCCGGACCATCGGCACAAAGAATTATGCACAGGAGAAATTCGTTCTCGACGAAATCGCCCGAACCGGACAGGCCCTTGACCAGGAGAGCAGGAAAGCGAAACGTGCGGATTCATCAAAAATAAAATATTTACAAAACAGGTTGGAAGAACTTGAAAAAAAACAGCGCACTCTTATCCTTTCCAATGAGATTGACCGCCTTTATTCTGAAAACGGCGCTGAGGGTTTGAATGCCTCAACAGGTCAGGATATCACAACATATCAGGTCAGTTTGCCTGCCAACAAGGTGGAACTCTGGGCAAGGATTGAATCGGAACGGATGGTGGCTCCGGTGTTTCGAGAATTCTATACCGAACGGAAAGTGATCCTGGAAGAGCGCAGACAGAGGGTCGAGTCGGACCCCGATGGGACACTCCTGGAACAATTTCTCGCGGCAGCCTTTATCGCTCATCCTTATGGGCGACCCATCCTGGGTTGGCCCTACGACATGCGCTATTTGAATATGAATGACCTGGACCGTTTCCTGAAAAAATACCACTCGCCAAATAATACCGTCATTGCCATTGTCGGCAATGTGGAATATGAAAATGTTTTACGGATGATCAGGAAATACTTCGGGCCGATTCCTTCCGCCAGGGACCCCTTGTCTCTTATTACGGAAGAGCCTCCTCAGTTGGGAGAACGAAGAATTACGGTATCCTTCGACGCCAATCCGCGACTGATTATCGGGTATCATAAGCCTTCCCTTCCGGCATACGACGATTATGTTTTTGATGTGATCCAGACCCTGCTGACGGACGGGAGGACTTCCCGTCTATACAAAGTCCTGGTGGAAGAAACGACGTTTGCAGAAAGTGTCAGTTCTTCAAGCGGCATGCCGGGGACACGCTATCCCAATCTTTTTACAATTTATGCCACGCCACGCCATCCTCATACCCTGGCCGAGTTGGAAGCAGCCCTGATGCGTGAGCTGGGAAGGCTCAAGAACGAACCGGTTTCCGCACGGGAATTGGAGAAAGTAAAGAACACCATCAAGGCAGCCTTTATCCGCAGTCTCGATTCCAATGCCGAGTTGGCCAGCATGCTCTCCTATTTTGAAACTGCGGCGGGAGACTATCGCTACATCGTGGAACATCTAAAAATCATCGATAAGATCACGCAGGATGATATCGTGAGAGTGGCCAAAAAATATTTTACCGACGACAACAAAACCATTGCCTTGCTTTCAACCAAGCCCGCAAAATAATTTTTAATCCCTTATGAAAAAAAGCATCCTGATTCTGATTATGGCACTCGCCGCGAGCTTCTGCTTTTCTGGCAGCGCCCCCGCGTTTTCCGGTCGGGCACGAACCCTTAACCCTCCTGAGCGCCTTTCGTATCCCCCTCTTTCCTTTCATCTTCCGCAGGCGCAAAGAAGCGTTTTATCCAATGGAATCCCTCTGCATATCGCCGAGGATCATGAGTTGCCCCTTGTAAAGATTACCGCCTTGATCAAGATGGGAAATGTTCACGATCCTTCAGGAAAGGAAGGAATCGCGGAACTTTTGGGAGATGTCCTGTTGACGGGTGGAACAGACCTTCTATCGGGCGATGAGATCGACGAAGCGCTCGCTTTTATGGCCGCAGATATTCGCTGTGATGTCCATCTTGAATACACCCTCCTGACCCTTTCTGTCTTGCGAAAGGATGTGGACAGGGCTTTGCAGATATTTTCCTCGATTCTGAAAAATCCCGTTTTTGAACAGGGAAAGTTTCTGATCGCAAAGAATCTTAAAATAGAAGAACTGAGAAGAATCTCGGACGACCCACAGAATCTCGCCTTTCGTTCCTATCGCAAGCTTTTATACAAGGGCGACCCCAGGGGCAGACTTTCTACTCAGAAATCCCTGGACAAGATCGACAGAAACGATCTGCGGACCTTTCATAAAGAGCATTTTTCCCCCGGGAATATCCTCTTGGCCGTTTCCGGAGATATGACTGGGGCGGAGGCCTCAGCCAAATTCAACTTTTATCTCGGCGATTGGCAGAAAAGCAATCTACCTTTTGAAACACTTCCTCCACCCGTTGCCGGACAGAGGGGTTCTCTTTCCCTGCTTTCCAAAGAAACGCCTCAATCCATCATCATCTACGGCCAACTCGGGCCAGGCATATCTTCTCCGGATTTCTATCCTTTTACGGTGCTCGATTTCATTCTGGGCAGCGGGGGCTTTCAATCCCGCCTCTTTCAAGAAATTCGAACTCATCGTGGCCTTGCTTACAGTACGGGCAGTTTCTATCAAGGGAGACAGGGTTACGGGATCTTTGAGACCTATGTCTTTACCAAGGTGGAATCGACGACTCAAGCTCTTGACCTGGTAAAGGATATCGTCAAGGAAATTCGGGAAAAAGAGGTCAGCCCCAAGGAATTGCAATGGGCGATAAACGCTATTTCAAATAATTTCATTTTTTCTTTTAAAACCGCAGACGATGTGGTTTTTCAGCAAATGATCGGTGAATATAAAAAACTTCCTCAAAATTTTCTGGAAGCGTATCCGGGAAGAATTGCTGCCGTACGGACTGAAGATGTGAGACGTGTGGCTTCAAAATATCTTGACCCAAAAGAGGCAGTCATCCTCGTGGTGGGCCAGGAAAAAGAATTCGATTCCCCCCTTTCCCAGTTCGGCATCGTGAATCGCGAAAATCTATTTTAAAACTGCAATGCCGGCTTGTTCTCTAAGGATTGCCTTGATTTTTTTGTTTTGAACAATCTTTACAAGATTGAGGACCGCAAAAAACATGATTGACCACAACTCGTTCCAAGCCATATCTCGAAGAATAGATGCCTACGAAGAAGAGATGATTGAAGTGCAAAGATCCCTGACGGAAATCCCAGCCCTTTCACCGGACAGTGGAGGAGAAGGGGAATATGAGAAGGCGCGATACCTCAAGGCGAAACTAAAGGAATGGGGATTTCAGACCATTGAGGAGATCGACGCCCCGGATTCAAGAGTGCCTTCGGGAGTCCGGCCGAACGTTTTCGTTACACTCCCCGGCAGGAACCCGGACAGGACGGTCTGGCTTCTCACGCACTTGGATATCGTTCCTCCCGGCGAGTTGCGTTTCTGGGACCATGATCCTTATCAAGTTGTGGTAAAAGACAGGCTTATCTTCGGAAGAGGCACGGAAGACAATCAGCAGGATATGGTGGCATCCATCTTTGCTGCAAAAGCCTTTATTGAGGAGGGCATCCAGCCGGAATCGTCGATTGGTCTTGCCTTTGTCGCCGATGAAGAAACGGGCAGCCTCTTCGGGCTGGATTCTATGCTTAAAAGTCCGCAGAATCCCTTCCGCAAGTCAGATTTAATTGTCGTCCCTGATGCCGGAAATGAGGATGGGACCTTGATTGAAGTCGGGGAAAAGAGCATTCTCTGGCTTAGGTTCAAAACGACAGGAAAGCAATGTCATGGAAGCAAACCTCAGCTTGGCAGAAATGCCCTGCTTGCGGCATCCCATCTCATTGTAAAGCTGACAGAACTTTACAATCTATTCAGCAAAAGGGATGTGCTCTTTGATCCCCCTGTCAGCACTTTCGAGCCGACGCGCAAGGACGCCAATGTTCCCAACATCAATACCATTCCCGGAGAAGACATTTTTTTTATGGATTGTCGCGTTCTTCCTGACTATTCCCTTTCCGAGGTTCTGGTGGAGATCAAAAAAATGGCGGATGTCATTCAACAGCACTTCGGCGTCGAGATCGAGATAGCGTCTGTTCAGGAGAATGAAGCGGCTCCTCCCACCTCGGAAAACGCCCCTGTCATTCACGCCTTGAAAAGGGCCATCGCGGATGTTTATTCCCTCCAGGCCGTTCCCCAGGGTATAGGAGGCGGCACGGTGGCGGCTCATTTTCGAAAGCAGGGTTACCCCGTTGCCGTATGGTCAAAAGTAGGCCAAAGAGCTCACCAGCCCAACGAATGCTGCAGTCTCGACACCATGCTCGGAAATGCAAAAGTCTTTGCCCATCTTTTTCTGCAAACTTAAAAAGGCACCTCACAAAGCAGTTGAAAACAGATTTGGATGATGCTAGCGTTTTTACTAGCAAATCTTTTATTATTTAAGGAAACAAATGTCATCTAAAAGCACACTTGAAACAGACGTCGTTGAAAAACTGACTTTTACTGAGAATGAAACATTAAAATATCTCCTGGGTGAACAGGATAAAAACATTCACCTCATAGAAAAACTTGAACCGGTCAAAGTGACCGCCAGGGGCAATACGGTATCCATCTCCGGAGACACGATTTCCGTGGAACTGGTCAAAGCCCTTCTGTTGCAGCTCTACAGGCTGATCCAGAAAGGGTATCCCGTATACCCCTCAGACATTGATTATGCACACCGCATTCTATCAGGCGACAAGTCCCTTTCCCTGGAGAAGATCTTTCTCGATACGGTCTTTATATCTTCCCAAAAAAGGACTATTTCGCCCAAGAGCATCGCCCAGAAAAAATATATTGATGCCATCCGGACACATGATATGACCTTCTGCATAGGACCGGCAGGAACAGGGAAAACGTATCTGGCAATGGCTATGGCCGTATCGTATCTCCTTGATAAAAAAGTGGATCGAATTGTTCTCGCCAGACCCGCCGTTGAGGCGGGTGAACGGCTGGGATTTCTTCCGGGTGATCTGGCGGAAAAAGTAAATCCTTATCTGCGGCCCCTTTATGACGCCTTATTCGACATGATGGACTTCGACAGGGCAACCGGACTGATAACCAAAGGAATTATCGAGGTTGCACCTCTTGCTTTCATGCGGGGAAGAACGCTTAACGACGCCTTCGTCATCCTTGATGAAGCACAGAATACAACCTCTGAACAGATGAAAATGTTTCTCACCCGCCTGGGTTTTGGTTCCAAAGCTGTTATTACTGGGGATATCACTCAAATTGATCTTCCCTCCGATCGAGTCTCTGGTCTTGTTGAAGCAGAACAGATTCTAGGAAAAACAAGGGGAATAAGCTTTGTCCATTTCACGGACGTGGATGTGGTCAGACATTCTCTGGTGCAGGAAGTCATCAAGGCCTACGGTCATTTTCAAAGCACGAGAGCGAAGTTCTCCAATGCACACCGGGAATCATGAAAATAGCCGACCTGACAAGGGATTATTTCAATAGTTTAGCCCAGGAATTGACGGCAAAGATAGCGGATATGCCGGCGCTGTCCAAAAATGTGAAGGCTCAGCGTATGGTCATCCTTTTTGTCGTCGCTGTGATCCTCTCTTTTTTGCTGACGCCGGAAATCACCTTTCGTCCCCCCCATTTCAAGATCGGTTCAATTGCTCCGAAGGATATTAAAGCGGACCGGGATTTTCTGGTCGAAGACCGGATTTCCACAGAGCAGAAAAGGTGGGAAAGTGTCAAAAGCATAAAATCCGTTTACGATTATGACAATCCTCTTGCCGCACATTTGATTTCAATGATCTCCTCAGGTTTTTCCAAAATAAGGTCCTCTTACGCAAATATTGAAACGGGACATCGGACCGACCTCCCTTCTCTTTTCAAAAACAAGGCTTTCAGTGAGGCCGTTCGTGAATTTGAACAAGCGGCTGGCATTAAATTTTCCGAGCCGGAATTAAAAATCCTCATCAAGGAAAATTTTTCACAGGATATCGCCGAGAAGATCGTACAGCTCCTCAGTGCCGTTTATCAAAATGGCCATGTGATCAATTCCAACTTGCAGCCCCAGGATTTGTCCATGGGAATCACCATAAGAAACGTGAAGACCCAGGATGAGCAGGATCAGGCGGATTTATCACATCTTTTTTCGCTGGAACAGGCGCAAGGCCTTCTGCACAAGGAGGCCGAAGCCCTCCTTTCTGGAACAAGGCGAGATATCCGACTTGTCGTGCTTTCCCTATCCAGACGATTGATTCAGCCGGACTTGACTTTCAACAAGAACGCAACGGTGAAGAAGAAGCAGGAAATTTTGAATACGATCAAACCCGTATTTTTTCTTGTGCAGAAAAATGAAATGATCGTCCGGGAAGGTCAAAAGATTTCCGAAATCGACAAGGAAAAGCTTGGCGCCTTTTATAGAAAAAACGGGCAGGAGTCTCTTGCAAATTTAACCGTCTTTCTAGGTCTCTTCTTGACCGTTGTTCTTCTTTCCCTGGTTCTCTACTTCTGGCGAACACGAAACTGGCCCAGAAAGAAGGAGCGAAACATTGTCAACTCTTTGTTTCTGGGTACGATCGCCATTTTCTCAATTCTGGTCGCTAAGGCGGGGATTTTCATCGGCGATGCGGTCACTCGGGCATTTCCAAATTTATCGATCGAATCCTGCCTGTATGCCATTCCCTTTGCTGCAGGCGCCATGCTGATTGCCGTATTGACGAATCGTAATCTTGCCCTCGTCATGAGCATCTTTGTTTCTTTTCTCGTTTCCTTTCTTTTTGACTACGACATCAAGATGAGCCTCTTCTGCTTCCTGGGAAGTGTTGCTGCCTCATATCATGTTGTGAGCTGCCGTCAACGTTCCGCCTTTTTTAAAGCCGGCCTCTTTCTTGGGTTGTTCAATATGTCCGTCATTTTATGTTTTGGTCTTGTCTTTAAGGACGCCCTTTCCCTCAATCTTATTGCCAATCTGGCCATGGGACTTGTGGGAGGCCTCATTTCCGGCATTCTAGTCGCCGGCTTAACCCCTCTCTTTGAAACAATTTTCAAGTACACGACCGATATCAAACTATTAGAATTAGCGAACCTGAATTCACCCATATTCCAACGGATGATGATGGAAGCTCCGGGAACTTACAATCACAGCGTAGTGGTGGCTTCTCTTGTGGAAGCGGCTGCCGAAGCCATTGGGGCGAATCCGCTTCTCGCCAAAGTCAGCGCTTACTACCATGATATTGGAAAGTTGAAAAAACCCCTCTACTTTATTGAGAACCAGAGAAACGGTGATAACAAGCACGATAAGCTTTCCCCCAGGATGAGCGGCCTCGTCATTATTTCTCACGTTAAAGATGGATGTGAAATCGCTCAGCAGGCTAAGCTCGGAAAAGAAATCATCAGTATTATCAGAGAACATCATGGTACGGGATTGGTCGGCTTCTTCTACGGAAAAGCAAAAAAAGATAAAGACCCTTCCATAAGTTCACTGCCGGAAAGTGATTTTCGCTATCCCGGTCCAAAACCTCAGACAAAGGAAGCAGGACTGGTCCTCTTGGGCGATGTCATCGAAGCTTCATCAAGGGCGCTTTCCAACCCGACACCATCGAGGATTGCGAACCTCGTTCGGGACAGGATCGAAAAAATCTTCATGGACGGACAGCTCGACGAATGTGAACTGACGATGCGGGACCTGAGCAAGATCGCAGAAATATTTATCCGGATACTGAATGGGATTTTTCACCAACGGATCGATTATCCCGGGCAGCATGTCGACCGGGAAGGAGCACTAAGAAAGGATACTAATGGCCATATCGATTCAAAATCAGCAGAAAAAAGTAAAAATTGATCTGCGGCGAGTACGTCAGCTTGTACGGCGATTACTTCGTGCTGTCGAATGCGCAGATAAGGAAATCAGTCTTCTTTTCGTCGATGACGAAAAGATTACAGAGATAAACCAAAGGTATCTGGAAAGAAATTATCCAACCAATGTGATTTCATTTTCTTTTCTGGAAGGTGAGTTCAGCGGCGTCAACCCGGATCTCTTGGGCGATATCGTCATCTCGGCGGATACGGCCCTCCGGGATGCGGAAAGCGGTGGGCTCCCTCTGGAAGATGAACTGGATTTTCTGATCATTCACGGGCTTCTGCATATCCTGGGCTACGATCATGAAAAGAAGAATGATGAAGAAAGAGAACGGATGCAAAAAAAAGAGCAGGAATTATTCTTCCTGCTCCATGATTATCCTCTCGAATTATAAAATATAAAGATTGTCAGCCTTTTTTAACCAGATAGGTCTTTTCACTTTCTTTCTGACTCACGCGCTTTTTCGATTTTCTCGTTCCTTCCTTTTTCTGTTCGGCAGCTTTTGAATTATCGTCTTCATCACTGCTATCTCTACTGATTTTAATGACTTTTCCTAACGTCAGATTTCGCCCTTTGATACGGTTGAGCTTTTTTATTTCTGCTTCACTCGTCCCAAACCGTCGTGCCAACGAGGCCAGAGAGTCCCCTTTCTTGACCTTGTAGCTGATCCGCGTATCCCGGTCGCTGGCGTTTTTATCTCCCTCTGCAGACAGAACGGCTTTTCTAGCTAATTTCTTGGATTTTCCCGTCGGGATATTAATTCTCTGCCCCGGTTTTAAATCCTTTTTCGAAGAGATTGAATTGTAAGCGGCCAACGTACTGGGCGACATCTTATAGCGTTTTGCAATCGAACCGAGAGATTCTCCCTTTTTAATCCGATGACTCAAATAATTGGAGTTGCTTGTTCTACGTTCCGAAATACGGTCTGATCTGTGGCCATCTCTGCCTGATGAATTTGATGAGAGTAAGGAAAGAGTGGGTCTTTCAGATTGTGGAATTGAATCGGCAATCTGGGCATATTTTTCAACGGCTTCCACCGGTAGTTGCAGGTCATATTCCTTATCGGGGGTGATTTTATGGCGCAATTCGGAATTCAGACCGTTCAATACGTCTTCCGATACACCCGTGTAGAAGGCTACATCCTGCAGCTTCATGGGTTTATATGATTTGACCTTCTTGCATTCAGAAGGCACCTTTTGTTCGTTATCCGCTTTCAGGTCGAAGCCAAATTTTTCCGGATCACGGATAATGTGGAGGGTCGCCAGGAAACGTGGCACATAGCGCGCTGTCTCATTGGGCAATTGATGATACAAGTCCCAGAATCGATCAAGATAGTTGATATGCTGACGCGAAATGACCCTCATGACTCTGCCTTCACCACTGTTGTATGCGGCCAGAACCGTCAGCCAATCTCCGAACATTCCGTGGAGTTCTTTCAGGTAGCTGATTGCCGCCTGGGTTGACTTATCCGCATTCATCCGCTCATCAATCCATTCATCGCGATTCAAGCCATATTTATATCCCGTTGAGGGAATAAATTGCCAAAGGCCCAAGGCGCGTGCCTTAGACAAGGCTCCGATTTTAAATCCACTTTCAACCAAGGGCAGCCACACCAGTTCTTCAGGCAGTCCGGCTTTTTTCAGTTCTTTCTGAATGGAAGCCCGATAAATCCCCGATCTCTGATAAGATGTGATAAAAAAATCCCTTTCATAAGTTTGAAAGGAGCGGATTTCTCTCTCTACGTCGGGGTTCATGACAATTGGAATTTCACTGCGGCTCCCCTTGGTCCTTGTCTGTGACGAAGAGTAGATGGCCAGAAGCCGTTTTGAAATCAGCAACCGCAAATCGTCTTTCTGACGCGCAATTTCCAGATCGCCGTCTGTTTCCAGAAGAAGGGTATAGGCTTGATCAAGAAAATCCAACGCTTTTTCAATATCACCCTGTTCCCAGAATTTCTGTGATGAATTCAGATAAGCAAGGGCTTCTTCCATAAGGTCGCGCTCATCCTCTTTTCCTTCCTCATCATCGGAATCTTCAGCAGAGGCACGGCCTGACACCTCAATATGCGATGCCTTCTTTTTCTGGATGTCTTTTTCGTTCGAATTTTGTGTCTTTGTTCCAGAACTCTGCAGATCATTCTGGAAAGAAAAAGAAAACAGGCTTTTTGTCGCCTTCCCATCCTTGTTCTCATTCTCATTCTGAGGTTGAGCGCAAACACTCTGCACTAAAGACAAGGACAGCAGAAAAATAAAAAAAAGGGAGGTCATCGTATATTGGATTGCTTTTTTCATGCGGGTGAACTCCTTTCTGGAAAACAAGAAAATTTGATTTAACTTTCTAGTTAAATTCAAGATTATTTAATGGATTCTAGAGAACGACTGGCAGGATTAATGCCCAGACTTGTGATCCTATAGCACATTTTTTCCATTATTCTAAGCATAATCAACATAATCTGAACATTTTCGACCTGCAAATCGACATTTTACGAGGAAATGAAGAATATTCCCCAATCTACTGGATCAGATAAGCCTCGATCAAGTCATCAATATCCCCATCCAGGACTCTGCCAACGTTTCCAATTTCAACGTTTGTTCTGTGATCCTTGACCATCTTGTATGGTTGCAGGACATACGAACGGATTTGACTTCCCCAGGCGATCTCTTTTTTTGTTTTATTAATTTCGGACAATTTTTCATTCTGTTCTCGAATTTTCAATTCGTAGAGTCTCGATCTCAGGTATTTCATGGCCATGGCCTTGTTCTTGTGCTGAGATCTTTCATTCTGACATTGGACAACGATACCTGTAGGAAGATGCGTGATCCTGACGGCTGAATCCGTCTTGTTGACATGTTGACCGCCTGCTCCTGTCGATCTATAGGTATCAATTCGTAAATCCTTCTCATCGATTTCCACGACAATTTCATCATCGATCTCAGGATAGACAAAAACGGAGGCAAAGGAGGTATGTCTCCGGGCGCCGGCATCGAAGGGCGAGATCCGGACCAGCCTATGAATGCCGATCTCCGCTTTGGCGTAACCGTACGCGTACTCCCCTTCCAGGGTAAAAGAAACACTTTTTATTCCTGCCTCATCGCCGGGGAGATAGTCAATAATGGTTGTTTTAAACCCTCTTTTTTCAGCCCAGCGAAGATACATCCTCATCAGCATTTCCGCCCAATCCTGGGCTTCCGTTCCCCCTGCCCCTGCATGTATCGACACGATGGCATTCATGGGGTCCTGTTCACTGCCCAGCATCATCTTCAACTCTGTTTCCCGAACGGATTTTCCCAGATGTTCCAATTCAGCGGCTACATCTTCCAACGCCCTCTCATCGTTTTCTTCCAAAGCCATGTCATAAATAACCTGAACATCCGAAATGGCCCTTTGCTTGAAATGCCAAGCTTCCACCGACTCTTCTAAGTTGTTTTTTTCCTTGAGGATCGACGTTGCCTTTTCATTGTCATTCCAGAAATCTTCTTTCAGGGAAACAGCTTCAAGCTCTCTAATCCGTTTTTCTTTCTCAGGGATGTCAAAGACACTCCCCTAGATAACCTATTCTTCTTTTAAGATCAGCTATGGTTGCCGGTAGATCTTCAAGCATCTTATTCTCCTTTCCTCCGATAGGAAATAAATCGATATCAATAAAGTAAAACAGATATATACAAATACATCACCATATTTAGAATATAAAGTCGATATTCCTAAATATTTAATTTCGCCCTGAAGAATCTTTCTCTCAAAAATCTCCGTTTGCTTCAAGATTTTTCCCATAGGGTCTATTATGGCACTGATTCCCGTATTCGCGGCTCTCGCAAGAAACAATCGATTCTCCACTGCCCGGAAAACAGTCATTGACAAATGCTGGTAAGGTGCGGATGTATTCCCAAACCATGCATCATTGGTAATATTGACAAATAATTCCGCTCCTCTTCTCTTATAGGCCCGGCCGGCTTCAGCAAGAATGCCTTCATAACAGATCAGAACGCCGATTTTCCTGCTGTCTGCCGCAATGGGGAAAAATCCTTTCCCAGATTTAAAATCCCCGATGCCGGCTGTCAATTTTTCAATAAAAGGGAAAAACCGCCGTAATGGGACATATTCCCCATAGGGCACCAGATGAACCTTATTATATTGAGCGACGGTGATTCCATCCGGGGACAGGAGAAATGCCGTGTTCGAAAAGGAAAGATTCCCCTCATCGTCGGAATAACTTGGACTTCCGAAAAGCAGCCAATTTCCCGTCTGCGGTGCCAGCGATGCAATCCTCCGATGCATGTCATCCACATCCTGGAAATAGAAGGGAACAGCGGTTTCCGGCCAGATGATCATGCCGGGAGAATGGTTACGTCCGGCGGAAAGCGACATCGATTGGTAAATCTCTATCGTGTCCTTTTGATACGGGACACTCCATTTTACACTCTGATCAATGTTACCCTGTATCAGGGACACATGGATTGCAGAGGCCTTATTCATAGCCTGCTCGATTTGTTTTTCTCTCACGATCCCATAAGAATAAACGGAACAAACCACCGCCATTCCTAAAGCAGCTTCCATTAAGACTTTTTTCGTTTTCCTCCGGAGAGTCAGCAGATCATAAAGGATGACATTGATGAGAACAATAAGAAAGGAAATCCCATACCCTCCTGCCAGATCTGCTATTTGGATGATTCGGGAATAGAGATATTGAGAGTGGGCAAGATTTTCCCAGGGAAAGCCGGCAAAGAGGTTTGATTTGGTAAATTCCAGGATAACCCAAAGCAATGGAGCAGAAAGAATAAGCGGTACCTCTTTATTTTTCAGATAAATGATACCCGCTGCAAATAAGCCGAAATAAAGACTCAGATAGGCTGCCAGCAGCAGCATCAAAACAATTCCGGCAAAGTAGGGAAGGTTTCCATAAACGACAATAACATAAACAATCCAATAAATAAGACCGACATAAAAGACCATGCCGATCCAGAAACCCGTGGCGGCTCCTTGAGAAACGGTTTTTCCGCGAAGGGAATAAAGAAAAGGGACCAGAGCAATCCAGGCAAAAAGACCCGTCCCATATTTTGGAAAGGACAAAAGGAGAAGCAGACTTGATAGAAAGGCGGGCAGGACGGGCTTTCTGGAAAGTAACCAATCGGACAGTTTCACGCCTAATCTCGACCTTGAAGTATCTTCTGAATTTTACAGGGCACGCAGATGCTCGGATCGCAGGAGGCTGCGCTGTCCTTTATTTATGACTTCTGCCAGCAACCGTACCGTTTTTTCTTTGTCCCTGGGCAGGTTCGCTCTAACAGGATAATAGTTGGATGCATGGTTTGATGCAAAAAAACAGTTCGTAAAGTTCGCTTGGGCGATCATGACAGCAATCTCTTTAAGACATCCAAATTCATCGGGAAGGATAAATTTTCCCTGAACATGCTCTTCATACAAGGGTGTTCCGGGCACGATCATGACCGTTAAAGCGCTTGCATAATCCGGATCTATATCGCTCAATATGCGGGCTGTCTCGGTGGCATGCTCCATACTTTTTTCGACACCGCCTATTCCCAGCAACACGGTCACGGACAGCTGAATTCCCGCTTCCTTGATTTTTCGTCCCGCTTCGACAAGCTGTGAATAGGTTACTCCCTTGCAAATATTTTTCAATAACTCTTCACTTCCTGTCTCAACACCGAGGTAGACGATTTGCAGACCGAGATTTTTCAGTTGCTTCAATTCTTCCGGTGTTTTCCGGAGAATGCTCTTGGCATTCCCATAAAGCCCGATCCGCTCCACACCTTTCAAACGGCGGTTAATGGATTCAAAAATGGGCACGAGTTTTTTCTGCGGGATAATCAAGGCATCGCCATCACACAGAAATACCTTGCCTACCGAAGAATATCTGCTGGCCTCGATAATATCTTCTTCGATTTCTTCAATACTCTTGATACGGAATTTTTTATCCTTGAAACAAGGACAAAATGTACATTTATTATGGGAGCAACCCGTACTTACCTGAATCAATAAGCTGTATGCTTCGCTCGGTGGTCGATAAATGGATCCCTCGTATTTCATGGCAGCACCTGTTTCGATGATTTTATACTTGTTTCCTCTAAAGCTTCTTCTTCATTCTTATTTTAATACCATTATGTTGTTTCCAGCAGGAGTTTTTTCTCAATTCAAACAACACAGGAGGGAATATGATTCAGGACTTAAACGCAGTAAACAAGAAAGGGGCCATCTTTATTGAATGGCCCCTTTCTCTATGATTTGGCGGGGCCGAAGGGACTTGAACCCTCGCCCTCCGGCGTGACAGGCCGGCGTTATAACCAACTTAACTACGACCCCGCTGAAATTACCTTTACTCGCCTGCTCTTTAGCAGCACTCCCACCATCATTTATGGTAGGCGGAACAGGACTCGAACCTGTGACATCCACGGTGTAAGCGTGGCGCTCTCCCAGCTGAGCTACCCGCCCTCATTCTTTGCATCGCAGGGTTGGACTTCTAGCAGCTATGCCCGGCAATGTCAAGCAATAAATAGATTTACAAACAGTCATTCAAGCTGTCCAACAGATCCGCTAAAAGGCTTGTAAAATAATCAACTTGCCAATTGAGGCGGATTAACCGTCGATACCTGTGGCGGCATATCGAAGCAGGGAGGCTCGCCGGTCAATTTTTCTTCCGAACTTTCCTCTCCCTGGAGTAAAGCGGCTTTCAAAACCTCATCCACATGGTCAACCCGGATTATTTCGAGCGTTTTTAAAATGTTTGCAGGAACTTCATCAAGATCCTTCTCGTTGTCCTTCGGGATGACAACTGTTTTGATATTGGCCCGATGGGCAGCCAGCAACTTTTCCTTCAATCCTCCGATGGGCAACACGCGGCCGCGAAGTGTAATCTCCCCGGTCATTGCCAAATCGCCGCGCACCTTTTTCTTGACAAATGCCGAGGTAATCGAGGTCACCATGGCGATTCCCGCAGAAGGTCCGTCTTTCGGTATTGCGCCTTCCGGAACATGAACATGAATATCCACTTCTTTGTAAAAATTTTCAGGCAATCCAAAAATATCGGCCCGGGATCGGACATAAGTCAGAGCTGCCTGGGCGGATTCCTGCATGACCTCGCCCAGCTTTCCCGTCATGGTCAGCTTGCCGGTCCCCTTGACAATGGAAGCCTCTACAACGAGAAGTTCTCCTCCCACTTCGGTCCAAGCCAGACCTACAGTTATCCCGATTTCATTCTTTCCTTCCGCTTCGCCATGTCTATGCTTGGGAATCCCCAGGTACTTTGAGACCATTTTCGATGTGATCCGAATCTTTCCCTTGCCACCGTTCGTTACGATTTCACGGGCGACCTTTCTGCAGATCGAGGCAATTTCCCGTTCGAGATTACGGACTCCCGCTTCTCTCGTATATTGGCGAATAATGGTCTGAATAGCGCCATCCGTAAATTCAATGTTGTCCGAATTAAGCCCGTTTGCCTCCATTTCCTTGCTGACCAGGAACCTCTTTGCAATATTCATCTTTTCCGGCTCCGTATACCCGGCAATCCGGATCACTTCCATTCTGTCCTGCAAGGGAGCCGGTATAGTCTGCAGCACATTGGCCGTTGTAATGAACATCACATCGGAAAGATCGTAATCCACTTCAAGGTAGTTGTCATTAAAGGCATAGTTCTGTTCCGGATCGAGAACTTCCAGTAACGCAGAGGATGGATCACCTCGAAAATCCGAGCTTAATTTGTCCACTTCATCCAGACAGAAGACGGGATTATTAGAACCGGCCTTTTTCAGAAGCTGGATGATCTTACCGGGAAGTGCGCCAATATAGGTCCGGCGATGTCCGCGAATTTCCGCTTCATCTCTTACTCCACCAAGCGACAGCCGGACAAATTTCCGATTTGTAGCCCTAGCCACCGACTTGGCGATCGATGTTTTCCCGACTCCCGGAGGGCCAACGAGACAGAGAATAGAACCTTTATTTTTTCTTACCAGTGTCTGAACGGCCAGATATTCAAGAATCCGTTCCTTTACCTTTTCAAGACCGTAATGGTCTTCTTCCAGGATTGCTTCTGACTGTTTCAAGGTATAGGCGTTTTCCGTTTTCTCCGCCCAAGGCATATCTAAAATCCAGTCGATGTAATTACGAACGACTGTCGCTTCGGCTGACATAGGCGCCATCATCTGCAGCTTTTTAATTTCCTGGCGAACCTTCTTGCTGGCTTCCTCGGATAATTTCTTCTGTTTCAGACGTTTCTCTAACTCAGCTATTTCATTCTTAAATTCATCCTTTTCGCCCATTTCCTTCTGAATTGCACGCATCTGCTCATTCAGATAATAATCCTTCTGAGTTTTCTCCATCTGTTTCTTGACGCGTCTTTTTATTTTTTCTTCGACTTCAAGAATTTCAATTTCAGAAAGGATCAGCGTATAGATGGCTTCTAGTCGCTCGTTTATATCAAATATTTCGAGTAATTTCTGTTTGTCTTCAAGTTTCAGGTTGATATGTGACGCAACCACATCCGCAAGTTTAGAAGGATCGTCAATGGCGGCAATGGTACCTACCATCTCGACATGTACTTTTTTACTCAACTTTACATAATTTTCGAATGCATTATTGAGACTTCTTACCAGTGCTTCCGTCCTGACAATATCCCGATTTTCCGCTTCGTCAATCTCTTCAATATGAACGAAGAAATATTCCTCATTGGGCACATATTCTTTGATCAGGGCCCGTTTTTTACCTTCGACCAATACCTTGACTGTACCGTCAGGAAGCCTCAATAACTGGATGATAATTCCTACCGTTCCGATCCGGTAGATATCATCCTCCATTGGATCATCCTTTTTGGCATTTTTCTGGGCCACCATGAAAATGCCCTTTTCCTCCTTCATTGCGGACTCAAGGGCCGCAATGGATTTCTCACGGCCGACGAAAAGAGGAACAATGCTGTGTGGAAACACAACGACATCCCTCAGGGGCAGAAGTGGAAGAGAAGTTAAATTGCTATTTTTTTCTCTGTTCTTTATAAAATCAAACATATCTGTTTATCTCGCTTTGTGTTTTTTCCCTTTTTAAGGTGCTTCAAGCCGTTTCCGACTTCTGTTCAAAAAGCAGGATCGGCTGAGCCCTGTTGAGCACGACATCTTCATTGATGACACACTCTCGTACATCCTGCCGAGACGGAATGTCATACATGATGTCCAGCATGGTGTTTTCTAAAATTGCCCGCAGACCTCTGGCCCCGGACTTCCGATCCACAGCCAGCTTGGCCACGGTCCGAAGTGCACTGTCGGTAAATCTCAGCTTTACGTTCTCACGTTCGAAGGCCTTGGTGTACTGCTTGATGATCGCATCTTTCGGCTCCACCAGAATCCTGATCAATTCATCCTCATCCAGCTCGTTCAAAGGCGCAATGACCGGCAGTCTTCCCACAAACTCGGGAATAAGGCCACACTTGAGTAAATCCTCAGGCTGCACATCCGCTAATAATTCTCCAATTTTCCGATTTCGTTTGCTCTTGATCTCAGCCCCAAAGCCCATGGCATTCACTCCGATACGTTTTGAAATGATATCGGGAAGATCGTTAAACGCACCGCCACAGATAAATAGAATTCCCGTTGTATCAACCTGGATGAATTCCTGCTGAGGATGCTTCCTGCCTCCTTTCGGCGGTATATTGGCCATTGTCCCTTCTATAATTTTTAAAAGGGCCTGTTGAACACCCTCGCCGGATACATCTCTTGTGATCGAAGGATTTCCGGATTTCTTTGCAATCTTATCAATTTCATCAATATATACGATGCCTTTCGAGGCCTTTTCGACATCATAATCCGCGTTCTGCAAGAGGCTCAGGATAATGTTTTCTACATCTTCACCTACATAACCGGCTTCCGTCAATGTCGTCGCATCAGCAATCGTAAAGGGAACGTTTAACAGCTTTGCCAGGGTCTTAGCAAGGAGTGTCTTTCCAGAACCCGTGGGACCGATGAGCAGCACATTGCTTTTCTGTATTTCGACCCCGTCATTTTCCATATGTGAAGCGAGTCTTTTGTAATGATTGTAGACTGCGACGGAAAGAACTTTCTTGGGTCTCTCCTGACCGACAACATATTGATCAAGAAATTCCTTGATGATTCGTGGCTCGGGAATATTTTTTTGAATATCCTGTCCAATTGCCGCCCCACTTTCCTCTTCGACGATCGTTCGGCAAAGTTCAATGCACTCATCGCAAATATAGGCCGTGGGTCCGGCAACCAGTTTTTTTACTTCACTTTGCGTTTTTCCGCAGAACGAACAAAAAAGCATTTCCTGTCCCTTGGAATAACCATCCGTTTTTCTTCCCATTACTTCTTCCTCATTATTTTCATTATGTTAAGACCGCTTCAGAATGATCTCATCAATGATGCCATATTCCTTAGCCTGCTCACTCGTCATATAATAATCCCGTTCCGTATCTGTCTTAATCTTCTCCAAGGGCTGGTCGGTCAAATCTGCAAGGATAAGACTCAGTTCATCTTTCAATCGAAGAATTTCCTTCGCCTGAATATCGATATCTGTTGCCTGACCCTGAAATCCTCCGAGGGGCTGGTGAATGAGTATCCTTGAGTGGGGCAAAGCGGAACGCTTTCCCTTCTCGCCCGCCGCCAGCAATAAAGCGCCCATACTGGCAGCCTGTCCCACACAAGCTGTTGCAACTGGAGGTTTGATGTAACGCATCGTATCATAAATCGCCATTCCGGAGCTGATGTGCCCACCGGGAGTATTCAGATAAAAAAAGATCTCTTTATCCGGATCTTCTGATTCGAGGAAAAGCAACTGTGCAATGATAAGATTTGCGACTTCATCATCTATGGGAGTTCCCAGAAAAATAATTCGATCCTTCAATAAGCGGGAATAAATATCGTATGCGCGCTCGCCTCGCCCATCCTGCTGGACTACCATAGGAATGAGTGTCATCTATTTTCCTCCTGATATGCGGCATCCCTTTTCTCAATCTTTGTAACGGTGGCTTTACTCTCAATATAGTCAAAGATTTTATTGTTCAGGATGTCACTTTTAACGTTTTCCTTCATATCTTCATTAAATGATTCCGCCACTTTTTCATAATCTTGTGAATACTGCTGGGCGATTTCCTTCAGACGTCCTTCCATGTCTTCGTCTGTGACTTCAATCGCTTCTTTTTTGGCAATATTCTTCAGAAGCAGAGAAGACTTTACGATCCGTGTTGCCTCCTCCCGGTACCTGTCACGCCACGAAGCACTCACCTGGGCGATCATCTGAGGATCCATTCCTGTGGAGATCAGTCTTTTCTGGGCCTCCATGATCATGTAATAAATCTGCTGCTCGACAAAAGCTGCCGGAACTTCAAAGTCATTCTGTTCCAGCAATTGATCGACAATCTGTTTTCTCAGGTCATCATTGATTTTTCTTTGATTATCCTCGAAAATAGATTTTCTGACATCCTCCTTCAAAGCGTCGAGTGATTCATACTTTTCAAAATTCTTGACAAAATTTTCATCAAGTTCGGGAAGCTTTTTCTCTTTCAGCGTTTTTATGGTGACGGTAAAGGTTGCTTCCTTGCCGGCGACATTCCGAATCTGATACTCTTCAGGGAATACAATTTTTATTCCCTTTGTTGTTCCGACCTTTTCTCCGAGAAGCTGATCCTCGAAACCGGGGACCATCGTCTTTGAACCGATCTCCAGGAAGTGGTCGTTCTTTTTCATTTCTTCGGGAAATTCACCATCGACTTCGCCTTCAAAATCTATCGTGACAAAATCCCCATTCTGTATTCCTCGATCTACGGTTACCTCTTCCAACGTACCGAACATCTTCCGAATCTCATCAAGGCGTCCGTCCACCTCCTCGTCCGTTACGAGCAGTTCCTCTTTCTCGAGTGTCAGATTCAAATAACCCTGGGGAGCAATTTCCGGCTCCACTTCAAAAGTCGCTGAAAAAGAAAAGTCCTTATCTTCTTCAATCCCCTTCTGCTCGATATCCGGCTGACCGATTGCTATAATATCGCGCTCTTTTAAAACACTCTCGTAGAACTTATTGACGAGATTGGAAACCGTCTCTTCTTCGGCATATTCCTTATAATGAGTTTCAAGAATCTTTCTTGGAATCTTTCCTTGCCTGAAACCCTTTATCTTGGCTTTTTTACTGTAATTACGGTATACGGCATCCCTCTCTTTTTTGACATCCACCCAGGGAACATCAATGGTAACCTTCTTCTTTACGGGACTGATTTCCTCAACCTTCACCGCGGTACTAAGTTCATCCACAATATTAGCTCCTTACTCATAATATTTATAAAAACAGGGAACGCGACTTCCAGTATGGTGCGAGAGAGGGGACTTGAACCCCTATCCGCCAAGGCGGGCTGGATCCTAAGTCCAGTGCGTCTGCCAATTTCGCCACTCTCGCAGTCAACTTAAATCAGTATATATTAACTAGATGTTGAATTGTCAACGGCTATTGTATTTTACATGCTGATGCGAACCCCTTGAACCAGAAGAACATCGACGGAATGGGAAAACATTTTCAAATGGAAAAATCAGGAATTTAGAAAGACAGAGGTAATGATGCAGGCATACTTTTTGTTAATATCTCAGATTCCGGAAGGGGAAGAGAAATAGACAACGATCATTCCAAGGAGCAACCCGGATTATTTTTTAACCGTTTATAATAAAAAAGGTTAGAGAAACCAGCCGTTCTTTCTCTAACCCCTTAATATTACTGGTCGGGGCGAGAGGATTTGAACCTCCGACCCTCTGAACCCCATTCAGATACGCTACCAAGCTGCGCTACGCCCCGACTCGAAATCCACTCTGACGAGCAGGTGAGGTCATTACCACTATAAAATATCGATGTCAAGGATAATTCCAGCTAAAAAACCTTGTATTCAGAACAACAATCAAGTATGAATCAGGAATATGAATAAGATGTGCTTAAATTCATCATCGTCCAAGAGTGTTCAGGATTTCCCGCTCAGAGGAGCGCTCTTTCTTATTTTTGCCATCCTTCTTTGTCCTGGGTATGGCTATTCCGATATATACAAATATGTCGACAAAAGCGGGATCATTCATCTAACAAATGCTCCCACTCAAACAAATATTAAATATGACCTGGTCATGAAGGAGAAGAGAATTATTTTCAGCGTTTCTCCCCGGGACATAACCAAATATGATGATCTCATCCAGAAAGCCTCTGAAAAGTACAATATCGACTCGGCACTGATCAAAGCCGTCATCAAGGCGGAATCAAATTTTAATCACCGTGCCGTTTCTCCTGTGGGAGCAAAAGGTTTGATGCAATTGATGCCGGCAACAGCGGCAGACCTGCAGGTCCAGGATGCATTTCACCCGGAAAATAATATTGACGGCGGGGTCCGCTATCTTCGTTATCTTCTGAGATTGTTTAAAGACAATCTAACGTTGGCCCTTGCGGCGTACAACGCGGGCGAAGGGGCCGTTGCCCGCTATAATTACACCATCCCTCCTTATCGAGAGACCCAGAACTATGTCCAGCGCGTTCTGCACTATCTGAATCACTACCGAAACGGCGGCGGCTGAACAAAGCCTCATTTGGTCCATACGCCGACGCAGCATTCCAGCGGACCATCGAAATACTTACGGAATGCAGACTTTTTCAGTATATTAATACCTTACACATAAAGATAAGGTCTCAACTTTTCCAATCTCTTTTCTTTGATCCCTTTAATCTTCATCAGATCTTCCAGTTGACGGAACTTTCCCTCTTTATTTCTTGCCTCAAGAATCTTCAGAGCTGTTTTTTCTCCAATACCGGGAACCAGAATCAAATCTTCAAGGGAAACGCGATTAAGATCAAGAGGCCTGTTCAAGGCAAGTCTTGTTGAAGCCGCCATCCCTCCAATCTCGATCAAAGGTCTCTCGTTCTTTCTATGTGTGACGATGATCTTGATGCCGTCATACAATAAGAGACTGGAGGGAACTGTATTTGACGATGTACTTTTTGAGGAAGTCCAGTTGAAATGCAGAAATGTCGACAGATCGGAAAGCCGCCATCCTTTCCGGAAATAATAGATTCCCTTTTCCTTAATGTTGCCATCTATTTCAACAGCAATACAATCCTCACACGAATTTCCAAAGGGAATTTCCGGTACAGAGTAGAAGAGTTCACAATGAAAGCCGAATATCGCGGCAATAATAAGTGCGGACAAGGCAACAAGAACGGCTCCATGCATCTGGTGTTTCAATAGAGTATTCTTGATGCCTTGTTTCATGAATAGGGAAAAATATTTTTTTAAAACTTCGGGATTGTTTTAAGGCGCCTTCGCCAGCCCGAAGGCATCATGCAAGACCATGACGGCCAATTCCGTATACTTGGATTGAATGACACAGGATACTTTAATTTCAGAGGTACTGATCATCATGATGTTTATGCCTTCCTGAGCCAGTGCGGAGAACATCTTCGCCGCAACGCCGGAATGACTGATCATCCCCACGCCGATAATCGATATCTTGGCCACCTGATCGTCCACTTCCACCTTTGCAGCGCCTACTTCCCTGGCTGCCTCCTCAATCAACCGTTTTGTTTCTTTGACATCTTTCCTTGATACCGTAAAGGTAAGATCCGTATAACCCTCAAGGCTGGCATTTTGTATAATCATGTCAACCACGATATTATGCTCAGCAAGAGGCGTAAACAATCGCGATGCAATACCCGCTTTGTCGGGAACATGAATAACCGTGATCTTGGCCTGATCCCGATCATACGTTACTCCCGATACGATTTCTCTCTCCATATCCCTATCCTCCTTTGTCACCAGCGTTCCCCCTTCGTCAGTAAACGATGATTTCACATAAACGGGCACTTCATATTTCTTCGCCAATTCCACCGAACGCGGTTGCAGTACCTTCGCCCCTGCCCTTGCCATCTCCAGCATTTCATCATAGGAAATCCTTTTCAGCAGTCTCGCATTGCTGCAGATATTCGGGTCGGTTGTGTAAACCCCATCCACATCTGTGTAGATTTCACAAACATCCGCGTTAAGAGCGGCGGCCAGCGCTACCGCACTCGTGTCTGACCCGCCCCGTCCCAGGGTTGTAATGTTGTTGTCCGCATCGACCCCCTGAAAGCCGGCCACCACAGCAATGGCGCCTTTTGCCAGTTCATTGCGCAGGACGGCATCTTCAACGCCGAGAATTCTTGCCTGTGTGTAGGCCTGATCCGTCATGATTCGAACCTGAAATCCCAGAAAGGATCTTGCAGAATATCCCAGCCGGTTCAGAACCATGGCCAGCAGGGAGATCGTTACCTGTTCTCCGGTGGATATAAGCGTGTCGTACTCACGGACATCGTAATCTTCCGCAGCCGAATGGGCCAGTTCGATCAGTCGGTTCGTTTCACCGGCCATGGCGGAAAGGACGACCACAACATCGTTTCCCGCCTCTTTTGTTTTAATGACCTTCCGGGCCACGTTTTCAATCTTCTCCAGGTTGGCAACAGAGGTTCCCCCGTATTTCTGTACAACTAAAGCCATCGATTAAAACCCTCCCTCACTCAGAGCCGATGAAATCTCCTTCAAGCGCTTGTCAGGTGCGGATATTTCAATTCGGCGTGAATTTTCATCAAGGAATGTAAACGAAATTGTGATTGCAGTTTCCGGAATAATATCCACTATTTTTTCCGCCCACTCGATAACGGAAACGCCCCTTCCATAGAAATATTCTTCATATCCCATCTCCTCCAGGTCTTTTGAACCTGTAAGACGATAGACATCGAGGTGATAAAGGACATGGCGTCCAGGATATTCATTAATCAGCGTAAACGTGGGGCTGGCAACGGCATAGGAATCCGAAACGCCCAGCCCCCGCGCCATTCCCTGTGTCAGGCATGTTTTTCCGCTCCCCAGGTCGCCGATCAAGGCAACAATGTCACCGGTTGTCAGACATCGACCGATTATTTCTCCGATTCGCAGGGTCTCCCCAGCATTTCGAGAAAGAATGGATTTTATCATAATCACCCTTGGAAACTCTTTTTGCGGTACTGTCAACTTCTTTGCTTATCAACTTTTCCGTCTGATCCCTCAAGGATGACGATTGCACCGGCTTGTGACCGGCTGTGAGAAAGACTGACGTGCACGGTCGTAATGCCGCGTTCACGAAGGATCGTTTCCGCTTTTCCGTAAAGATTCAGACTCGGCTGACCCTGGCTGTCATTTCGCACTTCAATTTCTTTCAACTTAATCCCCATTCCCAGCCCCATACCGAGGGACTTCAGGAAGCTTTCCTTCGCTGCAAACCGGGCAGCAAAATGCATGGCCGGAACAGCTCTTCTCATGCAATAGCCGATTTCTTCTGGAGAGTATACTTTATCGAGAAAGCGCATATCCCATTTCTCAAGAATCTTCTCAAGACGATCGATATCGACCAGGTCAATGCCGGTTCCATACACCATCTTAAAGCCTTTCCCTTCTCCCTATAAAGAACAATATTCGTCCCTATGCCTGGAGCAAAGCGTCCGTCATAGCCGCGACTTTTTTCATGGACAGGACATCATGCACTCGGACAATGTGGGCTCCGTTCATGATGGCTGCGGCCACTGCGGCAGCCGTTCCTTCCACTCTGTGCTGTGGATCGGGAATAGCCTCTTGACCGCCTGAGGCCAGCGCGACAAAATACTTCCTTGAGGGTCCGACGAGAATCGGTCGTCCAAGAGAGCGAAACTCCTTCAAATGCTTGAGAAGTTTAAGCGAATCCGCTGGCCTTTTACCGAAGCCCAATCCCGGGTCAACGATGATCTTCTCCCTGCTGAGCCCTGCTGAAACCGCCTGTGCCATTCTTTCCTGAAGGTAGAAGTGAACTTCTCCCTGTACGGAACGATATTTCAAGTCGCCGATCTGCATATCCTTTGGTTTCCCCCGCATGTGCATGAGAACGACAGCTGCTTCGGAATCGATCGCTGTTTTCAGCATCCCTTCATCAAAGCTCATCGCACTGATATCATTGATAATTTCTGCTCCGGCGGCAAGGGATTCCTGGGCAATTTCCGACTTTGTCGTATCAATGGATATGGGGATGTCAATTTCCCGTGCCAGCCTTTTGATTACAGGCAGAACACGAGAGGCCTCCTCTTTCAGAGAGATGGAATCCGCTCCAGGCCTCGACGATTCACCCCCGATATCCAGAATATCGGCGCCTGCCATTACCAATTGAACGCCATGAGCCACTGCTGCATCATGGCAAAGATATTTTCCTCCATCGGAAAAGGAATCCGGGGTTACATTAAGAATGCCCATGATAAAGGTCTTTTTTCCGAAGAGCATTTCCCGTTTTGCCGTCCTCAGGATAACGGATTCCAGGGCATCGTGGGCAAGAAGCTCTTGAAGATTCTCGGCTATTCTTCGCAGTCCAAAGGGCTGGCAGGCAATCTTTGACGCCAGACGTCTCAGCTGTTTTGCTGTTCCCATCAGGATTGCATCCGTCCGCTCAATGGCGCAGGCCACGGACTGCCGTGCCACGGCGGCATCTCCTCCGACAGAAAGCATCTCCTGCTTGAGGATATTGGCAACCTTGCACTCAAGACCTTCAATCAGAATATTAAGATGCCTCATCTTAGGAAGCATGGCTTCGATCCCGTAGGGATCGACCCCCACCTGTTTTAAAAGCGCTGCAGATTCTGATGGGGAGGCGATTTGAAGGCGTCTTAAGGGATAACGGAAGAATTTTTCTTCTTGAGTTGCGCTCATTCGTTTTCTTTCGAGGCTCTGGATGAAGGAATCAAAGGGTAAAGGAGGACCTTCGCCACTCAGGCCTCTCTATGGGCAGGCTCTTCCCCTTTCCTTTCCGCCTCCGCCACCGGGATTCCGATAATGGCGTCAAGTTCAGCGGCATTCAGAACTTCTTTCTCCAGCAACTCGTTGGCCATCCTATGGAGCGTATCTATGTTCTCCAAAAGGAGCTTCTTTGCATTTTCATAGCAGCCTGTCACAATGGCGGAAATTTCACCGTCAATCCTTTTCGCCGTTTCCTCACTGTAATCCTTGTGCGTGGCAAATTCCCGACCCAGGAAAATCTGTTCATCTTTTCCCCCGTAACTGAGTGGACCCATGACAGAACTCATTCCCCATTCACAGACCATTTTTCTGGCCAGATTGGTGGCCCGCTCAATGTCATTGCCTGCGCCTGTGGTGAAGTCTCCAAGGGTCAGTTCCTCGGCAGCTCTTCCACCCAGCAGGATCGTGATGTTCGTCAAGAGGAATTTTTTGGGATAGGTATGTTTTTCGTCTACAGGCAGCTGTTGCGTCAGCCCCAACGCCCTCCCTCTGGGAATGATGGTTACCTTGTGTATCGGATCGCTTCCCGGCAGTAATCGGGCAATCAGCGCATGCCCTGACTCATGATAGGCGGTATTCGTTTTTTCCTCGTCACTGATAACCATGCTTTTCCGCTCAGTACCCATAAGGACTTTGTCTCTTGCAAAATCGAAGTCTACAAGCTCAACCTTGTCCTTTCCGGCACGGGAGGCGTGAAGAATCGCTTCATTGACCAGGTTCTCTATATCGGCGCCCGAAGCACCCGGTGTCCCTCTGGCCAGAATCGAGAATTCCACATCCTCTGACAGAGTTGTTTTTCTGGCATGAACCTGAAAAATCATTTCTCTTCCTTTGACGTCGGGCAACGGGACAACAACCTGTCGGTCAAACCGCCCCGGCCTGAGGAGTGCCGGATCGAGCACATCGGGGCGGTTGGTTGCAGAAACGAGGATGACTCCCTCGTTGGATTCAAAACCGTCCATTTCCACAAGAAGCTGGTTGAGTGTCTGCTCTCTTTCATCATGGCCACCCCCGAGTCCTGCGCCGCGGTGCCGTCCCACAGCATCGATTTCATCGATGAAGATGATACAGGGCGCGTTCTTTTTTGCCTGTGTAAAGAGATCCCTTACCCGTGAAGCACCAACGCCGACAAACATCTCCACAAAATCGGACCCGCTTATGGACAGAAAGGGGACATCCGCTTCCCCCGCAATGGCCCTGGCAAGCAATGTCTTTCCCGTCCCGGGAGGACCGACCAGCAGTAAACCTTTGGGGATCCTTCCGCCAAGACGGGTAAACTTTTTGGGATCTTTCAGGAATTCAATAACTTCTTCAAGCTCGGCCTTGGCTTCATCGATTCCGGCAACATCGGAAAAGGTCACTTTTTTTGTTTTGTCGGTCATCAATCGAGCCCGGCTCTTTCCAAAAGCCATGGCTTTTCCTCCACCAGCCTGCATCTGCCGCATGAAGAAAATCCACACCCCGATCAAAAGCAGCATGGGGAACCATGACACAAGAACCGTCACAAACCAGGGAGACTCCTCTTCCGGTTTGGCCGTAATGCGAACCCCTTTGGATTTCAGCAAGGGAATCAGGCTCGGATCATTAGGGGCGAAGCTCTTGAATTTTTTACCGTTTTTCATCTTTCCGATAATATTATCGCCCTGAACGGTTACTTCGCTGATTTGTCCTTGATCAACATAAGCAATAAAATCACTGAAAATAACTGTTTCCTGTGGGCTTTTAGGCTGACTGAACATATGGTATAAAAGGACAAAAATGAGACTGATGATCAGCCAGAGCGCAATATTTTTCTGCAAAGAATTCAATAAAGGTTCTCCTTTAATTTCCCGGTAATTATTTGATAGGTTTATCGATTAGTTCGTTCATTTAAACAAGTATGCGGCCACAATTACAATAATCCTTTTTTAATTTCAAATAATTTCTATTTTTACGATATGGACTGTTTCCTTATTCACCCGAGTCCGCTCACTGATTCGCAAACCTGCAATCCAGACCACAGAATGCCCATCCACCAGAAGCGGGATGGAATCCCGCTTCTGGTGCGGGATCTTTTCATCGATAAAATAGGCCTTCAACTTTTTGGTTCCTTCCATGCCCAGGGGCTGGAACCGATCTCCTTTTCTCCTATTCCTGATGACTAGAGGCATTTTCAGCTTATCAAAATCAAGATAGGCGACATTGTTCCCTTCCCCGGAAATCCTTTCTTCATCTTTTTCGGCAAAGGCCGTTTTTACAATGATTCCGAGTTCTTTGAGCTCAACCGAATCGGGAATTTTGACGAAATAAAAAAATTCCTCACAGGATCGCCCTTCTCCCGCATAATCGTCCAAATGGAAACCTTTGTCCTCCCTGCAGACAAAAGTCAGCTGATCATATTCTCGTTTGACCAGGATCTTATTTGGCATATGCAGAATACCGTCCGGTTTCCGCCCATGACAGAGATCCACGACCGCCTGGATATGCGCGGAGGTGACACGGTATTTCAGGGAGTACATTCGCCCCAGCAGAGTTTTGATGACCCGGTATTGAAGTGCATCATGAAGCCTAAGGAACTCTGCAATCTCAAGAGTTGCCACCCCATCCTTGATCTGCGGCGGGATTTGCCAGTCGTCAAGAATTTGACTTGCCCTGGACTTCAAACAATCAACCTCTCTGCGGGCAATGCAGGCCGTCCGGTTCAGGATATCGACGATCTTTGGGTTATACCGCTCCTGCAACAGGGGAATCAAATGGTGACGGATCCTGTTGCGGAGAAATTGATCCTCCCTGTTGGAACTGTCCTCAAGAAAGGGAATCCCTTCAGCAGAGAGAAATTCGAGAATTTCCTTCCGGCCGACTTCGAGGAGTGGACGGATAAAGATCCCCTCCCGTACGGGAAGGATGCCTTTCATCCCTTCCAGACCAGTTCCCCGAATCAGATTCATCAGAACAGTCTCCGCCTGATCTTCCCGATGATGTCCCAGGGCAATTCGGGTCGCGCCAATCTCTTTCGCCAGGGTTGAAAAGAAAAAATATCGTTCCGCCCTTCCGATATCCTCCAGGGAGCTTTTCCCCTTCTCTTTTTCTCGAAGCGCCGTCAGATTTACCTCTTTGACAACGCAGGAAATCCCTCGTTCTTCGCTCAACCGGCGTACCAATTGTTCTTCGGCATCCGATTCGGCGCCCCTCAGGCCATGATTCAGATGGGCTACAGTCAGCGTCAGGTCAGATTCGGAAGAGAGAAGCGTAAGGACCTGCAGAAGCGCCACGGAATCCGGTCCGCCTGAAACGGCGACGACGACATGCTCACCGCCTGTCAACATCCCATACTTTTGCACGGTATGTCGAATTTTATCCAGCATGGAAACCCTGCCCTCAGCCTTCAACAGAAGAAATCCATCATCTCAGGCAGGCTTTCACAGACATAATCCGGCTGCAAAAATAAGAGTTCCCCCCGGCTCCCCAAGCCGTTGAGAAAGGCGCAACTGATAAATCCTGCGTTTTTAGCCAGCAGGACATCGTTGATCCCATCGCCCACAACGACCGTTCGTTCCGGAGGCACGCCATACGAATCCAGCAGGGGATCAACAAGACGCCTGTCCGGTTTACGGTAAGGCCGGCTGTCCGCACCGATAATTTCATCGAAATAATTCGTTAATTTCAGGGCATCCGTAATCGCCACGGTGAAAGAATAAAGTTTGTTGGTCAGAATGACCTTTCTCTTGTTTTGGAAAGAGCGGAGAACTTCTTCCACACCCGGATATACTTCCGTTTCGTCCAGTAGGTGCTTCGTATAGTACGAGTCGAAGATCTGCATCGCTTCATCGAAATACTCCGGATAGAAGCTTCCCAGAGACCGTTCCATCAATTTTTGAACACCGTCACCAATAAAGCTGATGATCTTCTCCCCCGGCAGTACCGGCAAGGAGAGTTTGCCAAGAGTATGATTAACGGAATTCACGAGATCATTTCCGGTATTTACCAGTGTCCCATCAAAATCAAAAATCATCAATCCGACAGCCTTCATGTCCTTCGGGTCTCCCTCTCATCATGCCTGCACTATATCCAAGTTTCAGAGGAATGACAAGACCTTATCAAGTTCTCTTTTCATACCTCCAATAAGTCATTTTTGTTGATTCTTATTTCTAACCTGTGCTACATGGAATTTTGTTTGGATTCACATCCGGAGGGACCGAGACGGAAGGCCTGAAAATAATGAAAATATTTCTTGGAATCGCGCCATGGATTGGCCTTCCGGTGTTCTGCCGGGGGGCTTTTTTTACATATAATGGTTAATACATTGAATATCCAGATTGTCCCACAGGAGCGGATTGCGATTATCGGGGCCGGCAAAGTCGGTACGGCCGTGGGTTGCATGCTGAAGAAAGCCGGATACGACATCATTGCCATCGCGGATCGCAATCCTGCTGTTTTTGAAAACGGCTTTTCCTATACAGGGGGTAAACCTTATTCGAATCTTGAAGAAGCCGCCAGAGGGGCCAACGTCATCTTTATCACAACGCCTGATGACGAAATTTCCGGAACCTGCAAGACCTTGAGCGACTCCGGGGCCATATTGCCGGGAGACAAAGTCATTCACATGAGTGGCGCCGGAGGGCTGGATCTTTTGGAATCGGCGCGCCGTTCAGGCGCCCTGGTCGCCAGCATTCATCCGATTCAGTCTTTTGCCGACATCGAAGGGGCTATTGAGAATCTCCCCGGCAGCACCTTCGGCGTAACGGCTCAACGGGAAATCGAAAGCTGGGCTGAAAAGCTGGTCAGAGATCTCGGGGGAAGGCCTTTTTTGGTCTCCGAAGCGGATAAGCCCCTTTATCATGCCGCAGCGTGCATGGCTTCCAATTATCTTACAACGCTGATGTACACCGTTGAAGCCATTTATGCTTCTTTCGGATTAACCCGGGAGGAATCCCTTCAAGCCTTCTGGCCCCTCGTCCGGGGAACCATGAAAAACATCGAGCGACAGGGAACCGTATCGGCTCTTACAGGGCCAATCGCCCGCGGCGATCTGGGTACGATCCAAAAACATCTTGCGGCCTTTTCCGTAAAACTTCCCCATTTTTTACCCATCTATCGGGAGCTGGGCCTTCTGACCGTAGACCTGGGCGTGGAAAAACAGAGCCTCTCCGCAGAGCGTGCTGAAGCTCTCAAACATTTGCTGCTGGGAGAAATTGACCATGAGTAAACAGGCAAAAATTCTTGTAGAAGCCGGCGCTTTTTCCTTCCTGTAGCGGTTCAGACGCACCGTAGATAGAGAGGGAAAATCTGTTCAATCCGCAGAAAGAAGCGGGGCAGTCCATTCAGATTGGTGGACTGCCCCGCTTCTTCTTTCCTTAAATCGTCTTATTTTTTATCACGACAGATAGGAGACGATCTTTGCCTTTTCTTTGAGACTCCTGATCATATTCTTGAAAACTTCCTGCTGTTTCTGCTGCATCAAATAGGAGGAAATCATCGCCTTTGTCTTTTCATCAAAAGCGATGGTCTTGGGCGGCCGCGTATCCAGGACTTGAACCACATGGAATCCATATTCCGTCTGGACGACCGGACCAATTTGATTCTTTTTCAAGGCAAAGATGGCATCTTCGAAGGGTTTCACCATTTGTCCCCGGGGGACATTTCCCAAATCCCCTCCATTGTTTTTGCTGGGGCAATCGGAATTATTCTTCGCCAGTTCAGCAAAATCAGCTCCCGCCATCACCTGCTTTCTCAGGCCTTCCGCCTTTGCCTTTTTCTCGGCAAGAACCTTGTCATTGTCGCCGGGCGCCTTGGCAATCAGAATATGCCGCACATGCACGGTCTCCGGCATCTTAAACCGTTTCTGATTATTCTTGTAGAAATCCGAAATTTCTTTCTGGGTTGGCTTGGCCAGATTTTTGATCTGGGGAGCCATGAGTTTATTGATGCAAATCCCCAACCGGATCTCCTCCCGCATTTTTTCCTTGGTCAACTGGTTCTTTTTCATCAGGTCGTCCAGGGTCGTATTTGCGGGCAGGGTTGATTTCAGTTTTTCAATGGCCTGATCAATCTCCTGGTCCGTTGCGGTAATTTTTAACCGGCTTACTTCGTTATTCAGCAGGGTCTTCACGACAAAATCCTCAATAAGCCCCTTCTGGATATTGGCTTTGACCTGGTCCATCCTGTCCGCCGGCACCCGGTTCTGTAAAGCCGCAATTTTACGGTTCACTTCCGCATCCAGTTGCGCCTTGGTCATTTTTGCCCCATCCACCTCGATGACCGCTCCACCGGGTCCAAGGGCAGCCGGTTTATCCGCCGCCGCAGGAGCAAGAGCACCGGGAGCCGCTGTCGTCTGATTTGTCGTCCCTTGAGAGGCGGCGTTTTTGTCTCCCTTTTGTTGACAGGCCGTCAAACCGAAGGCCAAAAGAAAAATCAACAATGCTATTGTTGAAAAGATCCCTTTTATTATGCCTTTGTTTTTTGATGATGCCATGTGATCTCCTTTAAATTACTTAGTATTTTAACGAAAAGAACAGATTCTTTACCGGGCAGGCGAAGTATAGGGAAAGTACCAGTAAAGGTCAAGAAATGATTGGAATAAATTTTTTTAAAGTTCAGCCTTCTCCCTGGAAGTCGAACCTCCTGAGATTCTGCAAAATTTCAACCTGAGTCTCAAAAGAGGGGATTCTCCCTGCAAGAGTCTCATTTATTGGATCTTTAAGAGGCATCCCCGTCCATTTCAGTAGCGACGGCAGGGCAGACCCCATGCCAAGCGCCGGATAGTCTGTCCCCGTGAGATAATGAATGAGTTTCATCGTCCGAAAGGCATCAAACCATTCTGAAAAATGCGCGAATCTCTTTTCCGGTCCCCGGTGCGTTCTGCAGATCCGTTCCCAGGCCTGGGGAAAACCATTTATTTCAAGGAATGTAGAAAGAAGAGGTGAAATTTCCCTTGCCATGCTCAGGGTAAAATTTCCCCCTTCCTCGATGCAGCTTTTCATTCCGGTCAGCCAGGCTTTCAAAATATGAAAAACCTGCGGATTGTAGAAAATATCCTCCCGACTCGTCCCGTTCAGAGAATCCCGCATCCGCTGTCCCGTACCGAAGGGCACCCTCTGGGAAGGCCGTGGAGAGGGATAAACCCGGGTAGTCGAAATTTTACCCATGGGAGATACCTTTGCCAGCTTGTTAAGAAAATAGAAATCCTCCCCTGCCTCGCGTCGGTTCATCCCGCGGACGGCCACATAGCCCCGGACTGTACAGCTCATGGTCGACCCGATGGTGTGGTAGGCGTAGGGGGATTGCGCAAAACTCAAGCCAAGTTCATAGTAGCGAAGAAAGATTTCATAACGGACAATGGCGGCAAGCAGTTGCGGATCTTCAGGTAAGGGATGGGCGTAGGCTATCACGGCAGACAGATTGTCATGGGTTTCATAGAAGCGACGGACTGCGGAAAGAAAATTTTTTTCCACCCGGGAATCCGCATCCAGACACAACAGCCTGCTCGTTCCAGGGCTGCTGCAGTCCATCACCGTCAGTGCGGCATCCAGGCCCAGTTTTCTCGCAAGACCGACGCCTCCCTGCTTCCGGGGCATTTCCCGTCCAGGTGAAGAGGCATCCATATATGCCATTCTCAACCTTCCCTGAAGAATTTGCCGGCAAGCCTCTTTAACAGACAAGTCCCCATCCGCTAGAGAAGGCATCTTCCCTCCAGTGAGTTCCTGAAGGATGTCCAGGGTCTGCCAGTTGTTTTGAAGGGCGTCCCTGCTTGTATAGGGATAGGACCGGTTGTTGACCACGCAGATCACCAATGTCCGCTCCAGTTCCTCCGGGGCGTTGCAGGCCAGACTGGCCAGCGTTGAGAAAAGGTAGCGCCTTTCCGCCAGGGCTGGAATAACCACCACCTGGGCAATCCCTTGAAGCGAATTTCCCCCCGGATTCAGGGGGGAAGACGCATCATAACGGCATTTCTTCAGATAGTCGGAAACGGCGCGGGGAAGGTTCATGCGTTGAGGCTCCTGTCCACCAGCTTTTTCAGAGCCTCATAATCGTCTCCGTCAATCCAGGATATTCCGATGCCGTGCCGTTCCATCCGCCGAAACCAGGTGCCCTGCCTTTTTGCGAACTGGGAAATGCGGTTTGTCAGGGTTTGCACCATTTCCCCATAGGAAATTTTTCTCTGCAGATAAAGGGCGACATAACGATATTCAAGGCCCCAGAAGACGAGCCTGTCCCAGGAAATTCCCGATCGGTGAAGCCCTTTCACCTCGTCGATCATTCCCATGGCCAGTCGTTCCTTCAACCGCAGGCCAATCCGTTTCCGGAGGGCTTCCCGTTCCCAGTGGACGCCAATGACCAGCGGATCGATAGAGGGACGATCGGTTGGAGACTCCTCTTCTTTGATGCGGGAATACTCTGCAATTTCAATAGCGCGGAGGAGGCGGCTGCGATCCAGGAGATCCGTGGTATTATGAAGGGAGGGGTTCAAAGCCAGAAGCTGCCGCTGCAGATCTTCCAGCGATTCGCCTTTCAGGGATTCCCGTAATTCCGGATTTTCCGGGACTTCCACCATCCGGTATCCTTCAAGAACGGCGGAAAGGTACAATCCCGTCCCCCCTGCCAGAATGGGGATTCTCACCCGGGATGAGATCTCCGCAAAGCACCGGTAAAATCGGGACTGATACTCGAACACGTTGAAATCATGATCAGGATCAACAATATTGATCAAATGATAGGGGATTTCCCGACCATCAATGCGGTACTCCTCAAGATCCTTCCCAGTTCCAATGTCCATCCCCCGGTAGACCTGCCGGGAATCCGCGGAAATGATTTCAGAATTCAGGTCCCGGGCCAATCGTACGGCGAGCCTTGTTTTTCCCGATGCCGTAGGACCGAGGATGACGATGAGATTTGGGGTCATGTCCGTAAATAAGCTTGATCTTTCGAAGTAATCAATGCTAGCAGGTAACTTTCTCCAGGCAAGAGAAGAAAGAAAATGCCGATCGGAAGCCTCGACGTGCGATTCAGTCCGTTCCTTCCTTTTTCTTGAACTTAGTCTGCCTATAAATCAAAGCGCCATGAATGACAAGAGTCTAAATCTGGGAAAAGGTCCCATCCTGCCCCTGCTGCTTAAAATGAGCGGACCGTCCATTGCCGCCATGCTGGCCATGGCCGTCTATAATTTCGTTGACGCCTTCTGGCTGGCCAGACTCAGTTCAAAGGCCATTGCGGCCTTGACCATCTGTTTTCCCCTCCAGTTCATTTTTGGCGGAATCGGCGTCGGCACGGGGATAGGCGCCGGTTCATACGCTGCCCGCATGCTTGGGGCGGGAGAAGTCCTGAAAGCCCGCCAGACGGCAGGCCAGGTGTTTTTCCTTTCGGCCTCTCTCGGACTCCTGCTTGTTGGAATGATCCTGGCCGCTCCGGATACCATCCTGAAATTTTTCGGCGCTTCAACGGAAATCCTTCCCCTCTCCCGCCTGTATCTCATAACGACCCTGCCCGGCGTGCCTTTCCTGTTTCTGATCATGACGATCAACAATCTCCTGCGCGCCGAAGGCAGACCGAATGCCTCCATGGTCGCCGTTTTTTTTATTGCGGCAATCAGCGCCCTTCTCGATCCCCTCCTCATCTTCGGCTGGGGACCTTTTCCCCGGCTGGAAATACAGGGGGCCGCCCTGGCTGCCGTGATTTCCCAGATTGCGGGTGCAGCTCTTTCCTTTTATTATCTCCAGCAGAAAAGTTCAACGTATCGGCTCAGTTGGAAGCATCTTTATCCGAATCCTCGCATTATCCAGTCCATCTATTCGACAGGTTTTCCCTCCATCATTATTAATCTGGTCGTCAGTTTCGCCATGTTTCTGCACAATTCCATTCTGGCCGGTTACAGCAATCTTGCCGTTGCCACCCTGGGCATCATCTTCCGCACCAATGGCCTGATCATGATGATGCTTTACGGTTTCGGCCATGGCCTGATGCCACTGGTCGGCTTCAGTGAAGGGGCCGGGCTCTATGCCAGGCTTATGGAATCCGTCAAGATCGCCGTCAGGATTTCCTTCGGCATTGCTCTGTTGAGTTGTCTGCTCGTCGAAGTCTTCGCCTCACCGATTGCAACCTTTTTTTCTCCTGACCGGCAGTTGCAGGCCCTGACGGAAACGGCCCTGCGCATAAATTTCCTGATGCTCCTTACGGGCGCTCCCAGTCTGATGTGGATCAACATGTTCATCGGTCTCGGACGGGGAAACAAAGCCATGTTCCTTCTGGTCGCCCGCGAAACCCTTGTCCTGATCCCCCTTTTGCTCTTTCTCCCGTCCCAGTTCGGCATCAACGGCGTCTGGATGGCCCAGCCCCTTGCGAATGCACTCGCCTTTCTCTTCATCCTCTACTGGACCAAACGTCAGTATCGATTCTTCGAATGCCAGCAAACAGCCCCTCAGATTTAAAAGGAAACCTGTTGAAGGAAAAGAAAAAATTGTTTAGATTGTTTCCCGATTTTGATTTTTTTTCAGGAGAACATAAAAAAAGTGCAGAATTCGACGCAACCGGAAGACCTCAGCAAACTGACCCTGCTTGGTCGGGAGGCAAAACCGTCCAAGAACCTGGAAACCTTTCCTAACCGTCACCCCGGCCGAAACTATGTCGTTACTCTGGAAACGACCGAATTTACCTGTGTTTGCCCCATGACGGGTCAGCCGGACTTCGCCGATCTCAAGATCCAATACATTCCGGATACCTCCATTCTCGAATCCAAATCCCTGAAGCTCTACCTCTGGTCCTACCGCAATGAAGGCATTTTCCACGAACATGTCACCAATGTCATCCTGGAGGATCTGGTCGCTGCGCTTTCGCCCCGCTGGTGCAAAGTAACTGCAAACTTCGGGGTCCGCGGGGGGATATCCATTTCCATCGAGGCCGAATATTCCAAACCGGGGACATCTCATCCATGAACAAAAGAGAAGTTTCCATAGAGCAACCGGATTTCGACACTCCTGTCGACCGCCGGGGAACTTTTTCGGAGAAATGGGACAAATACAAGGGACGGGATATTTTGCCCCTCTGGGTAGCGGATATGGATTTCCGCTCTCCCGATGCCGTCATTCAGGCCCTTGAGCAGCGGGTAGCCCATGGGGTATTCGGGTACACCGATCCCCCCGACGAGCTTGTAGAAGTCGTCTGTTCCATGCTTTGGGATCTCTATTCCTGGTCCGTGGAACCGGACTGGATCGTCTGGCTACCCGGCCTGGTATCGGGACTCAACGTAGCCTGCCGGGCCGCCGGAAGTGAAGGGGATGCGATCATGACAGCCGTTCCTATTTACCCGCCTTTTCTTACGGCCCCGGGACACGCGAACCGTCAGGTGAAAACAATCCCCATGATCGACCGGGGAAACCGCTGGATCATGGATCTGGATTGCCTCCGGGATACCCTGACCCCCAGGACTTCCCTTTTTTTGCTCTGCAATCCCCACAATCCAAACGGGCGGGCTTTCGACGCCGACGAACTGTACGCCTTGGCGGAACGATTCGCAGGCAATGACCGGATTATCTGTTCCGATGAGATTCACTGCGGCCTGATCCTGGATCCGGACAAACGGCACATCCCCCTTGCAAGCCTGAGTCCTGAAATTGCGGCACGGACCATCACCCTGATGGCGCCGAGCAAGACCTTCAACATTCCCGGACTGGGCTGCTCCTATGCCGTAATTTCCCATCGTCCGTTACGGAAACGCTTTCGCCAGGCCATGGCCGGCATCGTACCCCCCGTCAATCTCCTCGGTTTTACGGCAGCGCTGGCCGCTTACCGGGACAGCTCAGCCTGGCATGTCGTTTTGCTGAATTATCTGCGACAAAACAGTTTGCTGGTCGAAGAGACGATCTCCGGCCTTCCCGGTCTATCCATGCATTCCGTGGAAGCCACCTATCTGGCCTGGATTGATACCCGCCCAACGGGATTGAAGGACCCCGCCGCTTTTTTTGAAGATGCCGGGGTCGGACTTTCCGATGGCAAATACTTCGGGGTACCGGGATTTGTAAGGTTGAATTTCGGGTGTCCCCGAAGCATTCTTCAGGAAGCCCTCCGGCGAATGGCAAAGGCGATGGAAACTTTGGCGATCAAGCAATAAATCACAGGAACTTCGAACCATGGGCGCTCATAGAATCATATTATAACAGGGAGACTTTTCATGGCCTTAAAAATCAGGATTTATACCCTCAGCACCTGCAGTCACTGCAAGGCCGCCAAGCAGTTTCTCAATGAATGCGGCGCTTCTTATGATTGCATCGAATTGGACCTGCTGGCCGGCGAGGAGCGGGTGGACAGGCTCAATGAAGTGATTCGCTACAATCCCTCCATTTCTTTTCCGACGATTCTCGTTGGCGACGAGGTCATTGTGGGATTTCAAGAACAGCGTTTACGGGAGGTTCTGGGACTGTAATGGACAGAGGAACCCTTTACGAAACCCTGAAGAAGATCAACGAGCCCAAAGGTTTTTTCTTCAACAAGAACCGGCAGTGGGTTGACGATCTCCTCGACGCTCTTTTGATCAATAAGGAACGTTACGGCTACATGTCCTGCCCCTGCCGTCTGGCGGCGAACGACCGGCAGAAGGATTCGGACATCATCTGCCCCTGCGCCTACCGGCAACCGGATATTGATGAATACGGCAGTTGCTATTGTCGTCTTTATGTATCCGGAAGCTGGAACGAATCGGATGGGCCATATCCGTTCGTTCCCGAGAGGAGGCCTCCGGAAAAGATCTTCTGACCTCATCCGGAGGAAAACAGGAAAAGGGAAATTTTTAGAGGTAATTTCATGAACGGCGCAGAAATTCTTGTCCAAACCGTGGTTCAGGCGGGAATCGAAGTCTGTTTTGCCAATGCGGGCACAACGGAAATATTTGTGGTCAACGCCCTGGAAAAGATCCCCGGCATACGGCCGATGCTTTTCCTTTTTGAAGGCGGCTGCAGCGGCGCTGCCGACGGCTATGCCCGGATGAAGGACAAGCCGGCCATGACGCTGCTCCACCTGGGGCCCGGATTTGCCAACGCCGTGGCCAATTTTCACAACGCGCGCCGCGCAGGCTCACCTATTTTCAACGTCATCGGGGACCATGCCACCTGGCACCGCCCCTCGGATCCGCTCCTCAACATGGACCTGGAAGGCCTGGTCGGAACCGTATCCTCCTGGCAGAGGACCAATCAATCGGCGGACAGAATTTCTCTCGATGCAGCAGAGGGCATCTCCGCCGCCCTTCCCGGCCGGATCGCCAGTCTGATTCTTCCCAGCGATCACGCCTGGGCGGAGCCGGCATCGGCAGAGATGTACGCTGCCCGTTTCAGCTTTGAACCCGTCGAAAAGGAGACCATCGAGAAAGCAGCACATCTTCTCCGCACCGCCTCGCGCAAGGCTCTTTTCCTGGGCGGCAGAACGCTCCGCAAAGAGGGGCTGCTGGCGGCGGCGCGCATCGCTGCGGCTACAGGTTGTGATCTCCTGACCGATGTGTTTCCCGCCCGTATGGAGAGAGGCGCCGGATATCCTTTTATCAAGAAGGTCCCCTATTTTCCCGAATCCGCCACGGCGCTGCTGTCCGGTTATGATGCCTTTGTCTTCGCGGGAGCGCGGGAACCGGTCTCTTTTTTCGGTTATCAGGACATGCCCAGTCTGCTTCTTACTCCCGATCAGCGTCGCGTGCATATCGGCAACGGCCTTCAGGATGAAGCCGAAGCCCTCGAGGGACTTGCCGATGCCTTGGCTGCACCCTCTGATCCCCTTCTGGATTCTCCCCTGATCGCTTCCTACCGCCGTCCGCCGCTTCCTGGCGGCGCCCTGACTGCGGACAAGGTTTGTCAGTCCCTGGCAGCTCTCCAGCCGGAAAACGCCGTTATCGTCGATGAGTCCCTGACCTCCGGGTTTTCCTACTATGACTTGGCCGCAGGTGTGGCGCCGTTTACCCTTCTCACCCTCACCGGCGGAGCGATCGGCCAGGGAATACCCAGTGCCACCGGCGCCGCCATCGCCTGTCCGGAGCGCCCCGTGATCAATCTTCAGGCGGACGGCAGCGCCCTTTATACACTCCAGGCCCTCTGGACTCAGGCGCGGGAGAATCTCAATGTTACAACCCTGATCTGCTCCAACCGGAGCTACAACATTATCCGGGTGGAAATGAGCCGGGCAGGCTTCTCGCCGATCGGGCCGGTTGCAGCTCCCCTGATGGATCTCGGACATCCCGACATCGACTGGGTCATGCTCAGTCAGGGATTCGGCGTACCGGCCGTCCGTGCCTATACCGTGGAAGAGTTCGCCGCGGCCTTTTCCCGGGCCATGGCCGAACCGGGCCCGCACCTGATCGAACTCTTTTTGACTTAATGAATTTTTTTAATCAGCATCCTGACTTTTTTCGTGCCGAAGTGACTTTTCAAGGACAGAAATCCCATGAATGACAGAATGTTTGTACATCCCCTTTACGCCAAACCCAATGTCGATTATCCCTGCCGCTGGATCTACAAGGTCATCGGCATCGACCGGGAACAGATCCTCCTCGCCATTGAAGAGGTCATGCAGCAGCGCCCCTGTGAAATCCGCTATTCCCGCAGCAGCACCAAGGGGAAGTATCACAGTTTTTCCCTGGAAATGACCCTGCACAGCGACGACCAGCGCCTGTCCATCTATGAAGCCCTCATGCGGCACCCCGCCGTCCGGATTGTCCTGTGAGCCCGATATCTTCCGAAAAACCGATTCTCCCCAGAAAGCTGCAGTGCCTTGAGAACGATGAAGCCGTCCGCACGGCTCTCTATGCGCGAACGCAGCTGCTGAGGGAGGAGAGCGATCTCGTCGTTCCCCTTCTGACCGTCAATTCTGCCCTGGCTGAGTCATTGAGAACAGCGGAAAGACGTCATCATCTTCGGATCGGCCTGGAAGCCGCCGAGGAAAAACTCGCCAAAGAGCGACAGGGCCTGCTTAAAATGCAAAGGGAACAGGGACTCCTGATCGGAGAGCGGATTTCACGATTGATCCTGGTCGCCGAAGATGGAACGGAACGCTTCTACCGGAGCGTTGAGTGGCTGGCAAAAGATCACAAGTCGCGACTCCTCGTCTGCCGGCTCAATATACCCGGTTTGGAGATCGGCAGGATTCTTTTCGGAGAGGAGAGGAACATCAAGCTGCTCCTCATCGACCACAAGGACACCGTGTCGTTGATTTTCCAAACCCTTATTTCTGAAGAAAATATTGGAGACTAAGATGCCCTTTACGCTGAATTCAACCGTAGATTATCATAAGAGTAAGCTGGAAACCCTCGGCTGGGAACTGACGGTGAGCAACGCCCTTTATCCCCAGGACAGCCCGTGCCGATCAATCCTCAAGGACCCCTCCTCCTACGGACGGCACCTGTACGAGTTTCTCATATCGGTTGTTCCGCCCCTTGCGAAGGTGGACCGTATTATGGAGATCGGCGGAGGATACGGTTATCTCATGCGGGATTTTCTGGAATGCAACCCCGGCCTGAAGCCGTTTATGATGGACATCTCCCCGTTCCTTCTGCAGAAGCAGAAGGAAACGCTGAAGGATTTTGAGGTGATCTTACGCGAAGGCAATTTCCTGGAATGTGACGACGCCCTTTTGGAAGGCATCGAGCTGGTTGTAATGAATGAGATCCTTGGAGATTTTCCCACCGCCGTGGATGTGCCCGCGGATATCCTGAGCCCGGACCTTTCGCCGGATTCGCTGGAAAAACCCCTGCATCGCATCCGGCATCTTTATGACCTTTATGCCCTCGGTCGTCCCCAAACCCAGACGTTTCATTTCAACCTCGGCGCCGTCGAAGCGGTGGAAAAACTCTGCAAGGCAGGCGTTCCCGCGATTTTTCTCGGAGAGCACAGTTGCGAGGCCTCCATCCCGGAGCACTTTGCCCGGTATATCCATCTTGAAACCGCAGACAGTCCGCAGCGGATCGCTCTGAAGGGACATGATGAGTATACGATTAAAATGTCTCACCTCCAGCAGGTTGCAGAGGCCCTTCACTACCGGGTTCTTCGTGGTCCCTTTGCCGATTTCCTGGACATCCGCTACTCCGACTCGCTGCTGTCCATCCTCACATCAACGGATGATGCCGACGATAGACAGGAGATCCTGGTGCATTTTCTCGGGGATCTTTTTCAATACGAATACCTGATCCTGGTCCGATAGAGAAAGCACTTTTGCGGCCTCTATCCCACAAGTTTTTTTCAATCTTCAAATCTTGCAGGGTATGGGGATGATATATCGTAGACTCAACAGGATCGGCCGCCTCTTCTGGGATGATCTGCCGCTGATCTATTTCCTGTTCTTAGCCGTCGCTGTAGCATCGGCAGAATGCCTCAATCTCTCCCCGCCTCGCAAAGATCTTTACTGGACGTTTGTTTTCCCTCTTGCAGTTCCTGTGGCTCTTTATGCGTTTCGCTTTCGAATAATCGATTCTTCCAAACGTCTTTTTGGTCTGGCAATCCTCCTGGGTGCCTTGTCCATCCTTACCCTGATTTTTGTTGCAACAAAGCCGCAACCGATTGCGATCAGCCGCTTGCGTCTCCTTTATGAGTACAGCAGCCTTGCCAACACCCTTGTTTTGGGACTGCACGCCTGGCGACGCAGCCGTGCGCTGGCGATCCTTTTTTTTGCACCGGTTGCAGTCTATGGCGTTATTCTCGAGAATGGCGGTATTCTTTTAGGTTATTTCAGCGAAGCAGGATACCGGCTTTATCTCTCGCCCTTCCCTGCACCATTGGCAACCATGGCGGGCTGGATAACGGTTTTTTACCTGGTAATGTCCGCCACCTGGGAGTTCCAACGGTGCATCCCCTGGCTTTCCCGCTCCGCCTTCGGCTCGGCGCTTGTCGCAACCGCCTGTGCGCTTTGTTTGGATCTCCAGCTTGATCCCCTGGCAACAGTGGTGGGTTTCTGGCACTGGAATGACCTTTTGACTTTTTCCCTGCTCGGGGTACCCGTCCAGAACTTCGTCGCCTGGGCAAGCGCTGTTTTCCCCTTCTCTTTCCTACTTTTCCGGCTACAGATAAAACGATCGATCCAGCCGATAAATCTTGGTGAAACGGCGAATCAAACATGGCTCTTGTTGCGGATTCCCCTTACTCTGGCGTCTGCATCCGTCCTATTTTTCAGCACGATGATCGTTATCGAAGGCGGCTTCTCCGGACCGACCTTAACGGTCCTGGGGGAAACCCTGCGCAAATTGGGAATGCATTGATATGAATTTTACTGTTGGCAGGAAAGACGGCTTCCGGTTCTATTCCGACTGCGGAAACGTTCTTGATTTAGGATATTGACAAAAACGTGGAATAAGTATATCAGGCAAAGTCTCTTGTTATTTGCTTAATGCAAAAGGAATTTGCAGTGAGGGCCCATAGCTCAATTGGTAGAGCCACCGGCTCATAACCGGTAGGTCCCTGGTTCGATCCCAGGTGGGCCCACCAATTAACATGCCTTAAAAAGGATCATCAAGGATATGGTTTTCAAATTTTTAAAAAAAGAGAGACGAAGGATTAGATGATCGTTATTGAAGAAGGCAGTCCATCTTTATCAAAAGAAGATTCATTCTGCTTTACAGGTTGGTCTTAAGGGAATGCACCATTAATTGGTGCATTTTTTTTGGCATTTTCCAGTGAAGGAAAGGGGAAATATCTCTAATTGAATAAGCATCTATCATCACTGATTTCTTTACAGGGACTTGATACTGAAGCAAGAAAGCTAAAAAGTCAAAAGAATGATCTGCCTATACGTCTGAATCAGTTGGAAGAGGCAAACAAAAAATCCAGTCTCGAGTTTGCTGAAAACAAAAAAAAATATGACGACATTTTAGCACAGCATAGGGAACTTGAGTCCAAGCTCAAAAAAGGATCGGATGCTCTGAGCAAAGCAAAGGACCGTCTTGGTGAGGTCAAAACAAACAAGGAATATCAGGCGATGCTCAAAGAAATAGAAAATGTCGAAACAAAAAACAGTGAGATTGAAACAGAGATTATTTGCTTATTAGAAGAAACAGACAAAAGCAAAAAGATTCTACAGGAGCAGGAAAAGACCAAGGAACAACAGGATCGCCAATACGAACTTCAAAGACAAAAGATAAAAATGGAGATTGATTCCCTCGATGAAAAAATCCTGAAATGTTCCCAGCAGCTTCAACATCTGCTTGAGAGTATCCCCAAAGATCTAACGAAACGGTACGAAATGATTAAGGCACTCAATAATGGGACAGCCGTCGTTTCCGTATGGAAAGGTGTTTGCGGAGGCTGTCATATGAACATCCCGCCACAGTTCTACAATGAGCTTCAAAAAACCGATGAGCTCTTCTCCTGTCCAAATTGCAGCAGAATCATTTACTGGCAGAACAAAGAGGAAAGTGATGCTTAAGTCCAAAGAAGTCTTTTTTCCGTCCCCGCTGTACTTTTTGAGGTAAATCCTCATTTCTGATACATTATAAATTTTCCAGACACGGCCTTTAAAAAAGACGATAAGAGAAAATCATCGCCTCTGGAGTCTTTCAGGCAGCAATAAAAGATTTGAAAATAATCATCAATCCCGGTAAATTATTCAGCATATAAACGGGTGTTGGAGTAGATCGGATGATCGCTGGTTTGCGTTGCAGACGAGAGGAAAGTCCGAGCTCCACAGGGCAGGATGGTCGCTAACGACGACTGGAGGCGACTCTAAGGAAAGTGCCACAGAAAAGATACCGCCCGATTCCATCGGGTAAGGGTGAAATGGCGAGGTAAGAGCTCACCGTTTTCCGGGTGACCGGAAAAGCTTGGTAAACCCCATCCGGAGCAAGACCAAATAGGAGAACATTTTAGAGTGGCCCGCTCGACGTTCTCGGGTAGTGTCGCTTGAGGCAGCAGGCAACTGTTGTCCTAGATGAATGATCATCGCCATAGTCCAGGCAACTGGAAAATGGAACAGAACTCGGCTTATGATCTGCTCCAACCCCGTTTTCACTTTCTGATTTTTCATCCCGACTTCCCCGCCATCAGCCTGCAGCATTTTGACGTCATCCTTTTTTTCAAAAAAAAACCGGCCACGGATTCTGGTAAGTTCCACTTGCTTACCTGCATCCGTGGCCGGAAGAAAGAATCTATTCCGGGATATTCAAAGCCGATCTATCCCGGAATATAAATTTTCGGTTTTTCTAGGAAATTCCCATCGTTTTTTCCATTTCCAGAAGGTCTACAGTCGTTTTGATCACGGTATCGGCATTGAGGGAAATGCTGTTGATGCCGCATTCCACCAGGAAGCGCGCGAATTCGGGATAATCGCTGGGGGCCTGTCCACAGATTCCGATTTTCTTGCCCATCGCTTTGGCCTTGGCGATCGCCGTCCGGATCAGGTCCTGTACCGCCTGATTCCTCTCATCGAAAATGTGAGCGACTTCGGCGGAGTCTCTGTCCAGTCCAAGGGTCAGCTGGGTGAGATCATTGGAGCCGATGGAGAATCCGTCGAAGACCTTGCCGAATTCTTCGATCAGAATGACATTGCTTGGGATTTCCACCATCATGTAAACTTCCAGCCCGTTTTCTCCCTGGACAAGCCCTTTGCTCGCCAGGACGCCGATGACCTTTTTCCCCTCATCCACGGTGCGGCAGAAGGGAATCATCATTTTAACATTGGTGAGTCCCATCTCGTTCCGGATTTTCTTCATGGCCTCACACTCCAGGGCAAAGGCATCGCGATATTTTTCGTCATAATATCTCGATGCGCCGCGGAATCCGATCATGGGGTTTTCTTCTTTTGGTTCGAAATAGGAGCCGCCCGTGAGATTTGCGTATTCGTTGCTCTTGAAATCGCTCATCCGGACGATGACATCGTTGGGATAGAAGGCCGCACCGATCTTTGCGATGCCCTGGGCAAGCACATCGACAAAGAAGTCACTCTTCTGAGCATAACCCTTTGTCCTTCTCTCGATTTCTTTCCGTGTGGCCTCATCGGTCACCTTGTCGAAATGAATCAAGGCGAGCGGATGGATGCTGATGAAGTTGTTGATGATGAATTCCAGTCTCGCAAGGCCGACGCCGTCATTGGGAATGGCTGCCAGGGAGAAGGCATTGTCCGGACTTCCCACATTCAGCATGATTTTGGTCTTCGGCCGCTGCATGTTCTGGACGTTGACCCTCTGTACTTCATACTTCAGAAGGCCTGAATAGACATTCCCCACTTCGCCTTCGGCGCAGGATACCGTTGCCTCGGAAACGCCCACCATTTTTTCCGTTGCATCCCCGCTGCCGACGATACAGGGAACGCCGAGTTCGCGGCTGACGATCGCGGCGTGACAGGTTCTTCCACCTTTATTGGTCACAATGGCTGCGGCGATCTTCATCACCGGTTCCCAGTCGGGGTCCGTCATATCGGTAACCAGGACTTCACCCTTTTTGAAATTCTGAATATCCTCGACGGATTCAATGATGTTGACCTTTCCCGATCCGATTTTCGATCCGACGCTTGTGCCCGTGACAACGGGGGTACCCTGTTCAAGAAGGACGTAACTTTCCAGGACGCTGGCATCCTTCTGAGACTCCACGGTTTCCGGCCGGGCCTGCAGGATGAACAGGTCACCGGTGATTCCGTCCTTGCCCCACTCAATGTCCATGGGTTTGTAATAGCCCGCCTGCTGTGAGTAATGATCCTCGATAATGGCCGTCCAGCGTGCCAGAGTGAGAACTTCCTCTTCAGAAACGCAGAAGCGCTCCCGTTCTTCCGGAACGGTGGGAACGATCTCCGTAGGTTTATCGCCGCCGGTGGCGTAAATCATCTTGATTTCTTTGGATCCGAGCTTTTTCTGAAGGATGGGTTTGAATCCCTCTTTCAGGGTCGGCTTGAAAACATAAAATTCGTCAGGATTGACGATTCCTTGAACGACCGTCTCTCCCAGTCCGTGGGCAGCCGTTACAAGAATGGCATTCTTGAATCCCGATTCCGTGTCGATGGAAAAGATAACGCCTGATGACCCCACATCCGAACGGACCATTTTCTGCACACCGATGGAAAGAGACACGGACATGTGGTCAAAACCCTTGTCAACGCGGTAAGAGATGGCACGATCCGTAAAGAGGGAGGCAAAGCATTTCCGGCAGGCGTCAATCAGGACATCGTTTCCCCGGATATTCAGATAGGTTTCCTGCTGTCCGGCAAAACTGGCATCCGGCAGGTCTTCGGCGGTTGCAGAACTGCGGACGGCGACATCCGTATTTTCTCCGTACTCATCACAGAGTTTCTTGTAACTTTCGATAACCGCCGCTTTGAGATCTTCCGGAAATTCGATGTTATAAATGAGTGAACGGATCTGCTTTCCCCTGGAACTCAGATTCTGAATATCATGGGTATCGAGATCGGAGAGAATCTGCCTGATCTGATCGCTGACACCGGCTGATTTAAGAAGATATTGATACGCATGAGCAGTAACAGCAAACCCGTCTGGAATACTGACCCCTTTGGGTCGAAGTTCGCGTCTCATCTCGCCAAGAGAGGCATTTTTCCCTCCGACTTGGGGGATATCTTTCAACTCCAGTTCGTCGAACCATATCACATGCTTTTCTTCCATAATTACCCCCTCCTCCATAAGGAAATTACTTTGTGATCTGCCATTATCTCCTCCTAAACTTTATATTATTATTTTGTGTAGAATGAACTTGATGGGATTTGCTTGAAAATAAATGCAAGTTATTTACCAATTATGTCTCTGAAAGTCAATTGAAATATCTTTCGTAATCAAATATTTGTTAATAGATTCAACTACATTATAGCTATGACCAGAGCAGTAAATCCCATTGAAATACATCCAGACAAAATGGATTTAGGAAAAAAAAAGCCGGCTAATAAACCGGCTTTTTTATCCCTGAATCCAAAATGCTTTTTGCAAATTTTTTTGTTCTATTTTCTCTTCTATGAGTTCTTCGAAATCATACCTTAACCGGCAATGAAGAATTTCGCATAGGGGTTGGCATAAAGCAGAACAAGTGAAACGACCAGAGCGTAAATAGCAATGGATTCGGCCATGGCCATACCAACCAGCATGGTCATCATGACTTTTCCCTGGACACCGGGATTTCTTCCAACAGCCTGGCAAGCTCCACTGGCGGCATTACCGATACCAGCACCGGCGCCGATTGCGCCGCCACCGATGGCGATGCCGGCACCAACCATGGCGCCAACGGCAAAGATAACTTTAATGTAGGACTCGCTGCCGGGAGCAGCAGCTTCAGCAGCGGAGACTACCGTAGCCGTCAGTAAAACCGCAAGCAGTGTTAAACAGGTTACAATTGTTTTCCGAATCTTTGTAATCATCTTCTCTTCTCCTTTTAAAAATGAAATTTTTGCTTCCTCTCCGATATGGCAAATTGTCACCAGAAGAAGAAGTTCACCTTAGCTTGCGCAAGTACTGGCAAAACATATACCAGAAACAATCATTTCTCCTTTATTAGACTTATCGTATTGATATCATTTGTCTTTAATGATTATACCTCTTTTGAGTAAGCCGTTATTTTCGTCCCTCTGCATTAAATATAATGTTCAATCCTCTTTCAAGATTTAACGAAAATTGAAACGAATCAGAATTGAATCGTTCCGGTCCAGAATCCGTCTGAGATAAAATATTCAAAGGTCTTTTATTTAAAAAATACAAGATGTTCCCCATGATTAACAGCCTGCCTGATTTTGCCCTTTTTGTCTTGACAGTCATGTATTGTTCATGATACAGCGACGTCACTTCGAGTTGAGGAAGGAGATTAAGAGCATTGACTAAGATTTTGGAAAAAGTAGATTTATCTGAGAATGTAGTCAAGATGGTACTTGACGCCCCAGCAATAGCCAAGAAACGAAAGGCCGGTCAGTTTATAGTCCTAAAGATCGATGAAAAAGGGGAAAGAATCCCCTTGACGACTGTAGATTGCGATCCAGAAAAAGGGACCCTGACGATCATCTTTCAGGTTGTCGGCAAGACCACGGCCAAACTGGCTACACTGAAGGCAGGCGATGAACTCATGGATCTGCAGGGACCGATGGGCAGACCAACCCACCTCGAGGGCATTAAGAATGCCGTCTGCGTTGGTGGTGGCGTTGGAGTGGGAGTTGTTTATCCCATTGGAGCAGCTCTCAAGAAACTTGGTGCCAAGGTCACATCCATCATTGGTTCGCGAAACAAGGAACTTCTCATTCTGGAAGAAGAAATGAAAGGCATCAGCGATAACCTTATCGTAACGACTGATGACGGGAGTTATGGCATTCATGGTTTTGTCAGTGATGCGTTAAAGACATTGATTGATTCAGGCGAAAAGATTGATGAGGTTTTCGCAATTGGCCCCGTTCCCATGATGAAGGCTATAGCGGCTGTGACAAAACCTTATGGCATCAAAACAACGGTCAGCCTGAATTCCATTATGGTGGATGCAACGGGTATGTGTGGTGCCTGCCGTGTGGCGGTTGGAGGAGAGACAAAATTCGCCTGTGTCGATGGCCCCGAATTTGATGGTCATGCCGTTGATTTCGATCTGTTGGCGAGTCGTCTGAGAATGTATATGACCCAGGAAAAAGAATCGATGGATAACTACAGGTGTGAATGCCATGGAAAATAACGAGAAAAAAGAGAAAAAAGAGAAATTACCGCGACACAAGATGCCGGAACAGGACCCGAAGGTAAGGATCCACAATTACAATGAGGTTCCTATCGGCTACTCCGAAGAGACCGCCTTGAAAGAGGCGAGCCGCTGCATCCAATGCAAGAAGCCGGGCTGCCGCACCGGCTGCCCGGTAGGCGTTGACATTCCTGCCTTTATCAATCTGATTGCTGAAGGTAAGTTCATCGAAGCCGCCTGGAAACTGAAGGAAGACAGTGCGCTGCCGGCAGTCTGCGGTCGTGTCTGCCCGCAGGAGAGTCAGTGTGAAAAATTCTGTATCCTTGGCAAAAAGGATGAGCCAGTGGCCGTTGGCCGTCTGGAGCGATTCGCCGCGGATTATGAGCGGAACAGCGGTCAGGTCAAGATTCCGGAACTGGCCCCTAAAAATGGAAAGAAAGTGGCTGTTGTCGGGGCAGGACCTGCCGGTCTTACCGTTGCCGGCGACTTGATCAAATGGGGATATGATGTAACGATTTACGAAGCCCTTCATAAGCCCGGTGGAGTTCTGGTTTATGGTATTCCCGAATTCCGTCTGCCCAAGAGCATCGTGGAAGCCGAGATCAACTATCTCGAAAAACTGGGTGTGAAGGTCGTCTGCAATGCCGTTATCGGAAGACTTGAGACGATCGATGAGCTCTTCGCTGAAGGATATAACGCTGTGTTCCTGGGAGTCGGGGCCGGCGCCCCTGTCTTCATGGGTATTCCCGGTGAGAATCTCAGCGGCATATACTCTGCGAATGAGTACCTGACCCGTTCCAACCTGATGAAAGCCTATCTGTTCCCCGAATACGACACGCCCATTGTCAAAGGAAAAAATGTCGCCGTCATCGGCGGCGGAAACGTGGCAATGGACTCCGTCAGAACGGCCTTACGACTTGGAGCGGACAATGCGTACATCATTTACCGCCGCAGTGAAGTCGAGCTTCCCGCGAGAGCAGAGGAAGTGCATCACGCGAAAGAAGAAGGCGTTCAGTTCAAACTGCTGACCAATCCCATCGAATATATCGGCGATGAAAACGGTTGGGTCACGGGAATCAAATGTGTCGAGATGGAACTTGGTGAACCGGATCAATCCGGTCGTCGGAGACCGATCGAAAAGAAGGGCTCCGAATTTGTCATCAACTGCGATACCGTCGTTGTTTCCGTAGGAACCAACGCCAACCCGATCATTCCCATGACCACTCCGGGTCTGGATACCAACAAATGGGGCTATATCGTGGCGGATGAGGAAACCGGAAAAACCAGCCGCGAAGGCGTTTACGCCGGCGGTGATATCGTTACCGGTTCAGCGACCGTTATCCTGGCCATGGGTGCCGGTAAAAAGGCGGCCGCGTCAATCCACGAATATCTGTCCAAGAAATAAGCGATAACATATCAAACGTTTAAAACGAAACCCTTCCCTCGAAAGTATATGGGGGAAGGGTTTTTATTTGCAGGAATTCGTCACGCCGACACCCATCATCATTCGAAGCCTAAATATGGCATCGGAGGCAGAAACCCGCTCCGCTCCCACATCCGCGCTGCTTCCGAGATGGAGATCCCCTCTGGTTTGCAATGCTCGCCGTCCCGCTCTCGCGGTCGCAGCATGCGGCAACCGTAAGGACGGTCCTCCCAGGGCAGTTCACAGCCGTTTGCCTGGTGGAAGATACAGCCCACTCTCTGGTCACGCTTTTTGTAATGGGGTCGAATGACTCGAGCCCTTATATCTGAATCCAAAAGCAGGATCACGCCATACCTGCCGCTGTTCAATGCGTCCATGACCGCCTCCGCTGATCCAAACTCTGATGGCAGACAGTGACCAGGCTGCAGCTGACAGCATTTCCCCCCGCAGCGCACGCACATATCCGTCTCCCGGTAGCCCTCCATACCTCCCCCTGTATTCATTTTGCTCTCTGATAACAGTGCCTCTTTAGGTTACCAGAAACACCCTAAAACATCGCTAGACAAACAGCAATTAAAACCCTTATTTCTGAAGAGTTTCACCCTTGGTCAGTCTGTAAGACTGTAGTTCAAAAAAACCCCGACGGATTTCTCCATTGGGGTTTTTTTGATAATGCAAGTTCAGACTATTGGTTAATTATTTCTTTGATTATTTGTTCACATCCAGCCATGATTTCATTAAATACTACAGGGGGAACATCGAGTCCCAATTCTTCGAAATGCTTTTCGCCTTGAGTCTTAATTTCTTTCAATGTTGCCAGAGGGTCCTCGGCTGCCAAACATTCTCCTATAACATCGTTGAATGCAAGTAACATCTGCTTCTTTTGTTCTTTCTTCCTTTGTCTTTTATTCATGTGAAGTATCTCCTTTGCCTTCTTATTACCATAACGTCTCCAAGGGACAAAATAAATTAAGCTGTTTGTTCAAATATATTTGTCCCGATGTGATTATAAACGAAAAAAGAGGCTATGTGATTCCATAACCTCTTTTTTATTTTGGTCGGGGCGGCAGGATTTGAACCCATGATCGCCCTGTAAAATCAATTACTTGCCGATTTTTGAGATTTTATTGAGAAATTGGAGATCTCATGAATCGGCAAATTTTCTTCTCTACCCTACCCTACTGTAATCATCTCATCGACATAGTTTGCCGCACTATTGACCCGTCTCTATTTTTTTACGATTTCATCAGCAATGTCCTCAATCGCAAGACATGAGCTCAATATTTTTTTATACCCATAAGTCAGACCCTAAAAGATTTGGGAAATAATAAATGATCACGGAGGATTAATCATGATGCCAGAAACAGAAAAAATTTCCATACCCCTTTTGAAGAATGCGAAGACGATGAAAGAACTTATTGACGACTCCGCAGCCAAGCTGCGGGAAGAGCTTCGAAGATTTCCCGATAAAATCATGGGACAGCATCGCCATGTCACCTACTGTGGAACGATCGATTATTCAGCATTCTACCAGGTCTATTACTCAGCGCCAGGCAAGGCTTGATCTTAAATTAAAAACATCATGGCCAAAGCAATAGACCATAAACCGGTGGATAAGGCCGGCATCACCCCTGAGGCCATCCTCTGTGAACGGGTCGGCAATCCCATCATGCCGGTCAGTGCCTGCAGGACCCGTTATAAGCAGGCCTTGGAAAACAGGGAGATGGGCTTGAGACATCTTCAGGAATGCATCGGCTGCTCGCAGGGACAGGAAGTTTCAATACAAGCAACGACGGAGGAAGAAATGGGAAAAAAAGGAAAATGCGAATGTTGCGGAAGAGACGATCTGAGCCTCCCGCAGAAGGTTTTCGATAAGGACGTCTGTGGCTTCTGCCGGGCAGCGTTATTATCTGCAAAGGAGTATGATCTCGGATTCGACGACGTCCAAGAAATCATCAGGGAAAGGGCTACGAATCTGAAGCCCGGAATCAATCCCCCCGCCGACTGGCCTTGGCTTGGGGTCACGACTGGGATTGACGTCACGAAATCTACCATACAACCTTCTCTTCCAGAACAATCCGGAGAAATGCCGGAGATGCCGGCAGCAGAATCGCCCGTAGTCTTACCCGGGCAGAATGAAAATGCGAAAGAAGACCAGGATACAGCGGCCCTGGAAACTCTCAACCGAATCAATGTCATGCTGAACCGCAAGGAGGAAATGGTAAATCTCGCCTGCGTCATGATGCGCGAAAACCTGAAGACGGTCAGTGATGTTCGATTGAAAGAACGGAATGTCATCTACATCGATCTCAGCAATGAACCGGAGCTATCCGCTTGGCTGCATTCCCAGGGGCAGAAGAACAGGCGTTCGAATCCCACCGACCAGGTCCTTGCCATCCTCGATGCGAACATGGCCACTGACCTCCTCCAGGAAGAAATCCTGTGATGGAGAAGCCCCCGGGAAAGTATGAAGAAATAGGAGCCAAAGTCGGCAGACTGGTCGACCGGAAACAGAAGGCCTATGGCCGTTCCTTCGACCAGTCTGGTGAGATCATCAAAATACTCTACCCCAACGGGATCCACCCCGACCAGTACGACGACCTCCTGGCCATGATCCGGGTGATCGACAAACTCTTCCGGATCGCCAACCAGAAAGAGGCATTTGACGAGAACCCCTGGCAGGACATCGCCGGCTACGGTCTATTGAAATGCAACTGGTCTTGACGGGGTACTTTTGGGAAATGGGGGAGCACCATGACCGTTGGAATGCCTACGAGGGAAAGGACCGTCCTCCCTGCCCCCCATTTCCCCTATCTCGAAAATCTTTACAAGTGTCTACAGCTCTAGGAAAGGGGCGGGTCCTTCGCCGACCCCTGAATATGATACGGGACGCGGACCCTCAAAATTCGTGTCCGGGTGTGCAGTAAAAATCATGGGACTTTGGGACTATGGGCGAATTGAATGGTGAACAAGACGGTCAAAAGGTGACCTGCCCGTCCTGCGGCGGAGAACGCCTGGCGAAATACGGGAAGACAAAAGCGGGGCTGCAGAAATACCGCTGCCTTAATGACAACTGCCGCCGTCAGTTCATTGCCGGATCGGCTCACCGGATCGATGCAGAAATCAAGAAGACCGTGATCGGACTGCTGAAGCAAGGTGTTGCTCCGACTGTCATCTTTAAATCCGTCTCCGGAATCTCCCTCCGGCATATCCGGGAATTGCGAAGAAAGCTGACGACCTTATGACGAGCCCGGAAGATCAGAGTCCCGACAAGTCCACTGAAAACATCCCCCTGGAGGATATCCGCCGGCAAGTGGAAGAACGGGTCGCCCAGGAGGCGGCTGTTCCCGACGCATCGGGAGAAGACAAGCCGGAAATCACCAGCGAGTTTATCCAGGATTGCCTGAGGGCCAATGAACTAGGCGACGGAACCCTCTATGCCGCCGAGTTTCGAAACCGTTTTCTTTTCTGCAAAAACACCCAGGAGTGGTTTGAATGGTCAGGCCACTATTGGCAGAGGGACGCCATGAATCACAGTCTGGCAGCTGTGGAGAAAATCGTCGATCACTACCTGATCGAATGCAGGGGGGTCTCAAACCGGATTATCGAAATGACGACCTCCGAAGATCCGGATCCGGATGAATTGAAGAAGCTTAAATCAACTCAGTCAAATCTGTTGAAGCGTGTTTCACAGCTGCGCGCCGACAAACGCCGCACGGCCTGCCTGAAATTCGCCCACACCATTGAAAACCCAATCGCCATCACAGGAGAAGAATTCGATATGAACCCAATGCTCTTTCCCAGCCGGAATGGAGTCATCGATCTGGAAACGGGACTCCTCCATCCCGGCTGGCCAGGGGATTACCTTTCCCTGGCATCACCCGTGGAATTCACCGGGATCGACACCCCGGCGCCCATCTGGGAGCGCTCCCTCATGGAGATCTTCAACGGCAACGAGGACCTCGTTGCATACCTGAACCGCCTCTTCGGCTACTGTATGACCGGGCTCGTCCAGGAGAAGGTGTTTCCCGTTCTCTACGGGCGCACCGGCTGGAACGGTCGCTCCCTGATCGTCGAGACGATCAGCTACTGCATGGGAGCCCTGGCGGGATCGATCCCATCGGAGATGCTCCTCTCGCAGAAGTACGGCAAGTCTTCATCGGGACCGAGTCCCGACATCATGTCCCTGAAGGGGATCCGCCTGGCCTTCGCCTCGGAGATCGACGAGGGCCAGCGATTCAGCACCTCCAAGGTCAAATGGCTGACCGGCAAGGACGAACTGACCGGCCGGAATCCTCACGACAAATATCCCACCCGTTTCAGACCGACGCACAAGCTCATGGTCATGACCAACACCCAGCCCCAGGCTCCTCCCAATGACAAGGCCTTCTGGGAGCGCCTGCACCTGATCCCCTTCACCATCAGTTTCGTCAACCGCGATCCTCAGGAATCGCATGAGCGCCGGGCGATTCTCGACCTCGACCGCCAGGTCCTGCAGGAAGCTTCAGGTATTCTGGCCTGGCTGGTTCGAGGCTGCCTGCTCTGGCAGAAGGAAGGCCTGAAACCGCCACGGGAGATTACGGACGCCACAGAGCAGTACCGCAGGGATGAGGATCTGCTCGCCGATTTCATCGACGAATGCTGCATCATCGAACCGGGCGCAAAAGAGAAGGCCTCTATCCTCTATACGCGGTTTGTTGACTGGTACCACGAGAACGTCGGCAAAAAGGAAAAGACCGGCACCTGGTTCGGAAAGCACCTTGCCCAGAAATATGAAAAGAACAAATCCGAGGGCTGCGTGATGTACCACGGCATTATGATCAAAGAACGGGGAGAGTAGGAAGGTCATAAGGGGAATCATCGCAACATGGATATTCGGAATAGAATCAGAACAAAATCCGGCAAACCGGGAAACTATCCAGGAAAACCGGGGAGGGTCTGAAAAATGACCTTATCTTTTCAGCGCACTTCAACTAACCGTTATCATTTAGAATCTGACGTAGACGGTTTGGATTGCCTGAATTTTTTCGGGGAGGGTGGCGGGTCTGGCCACTGTTTTTACGTACGACGTTTTTTATATTTTTTTAGATCCATATAAATAAGGCGTAACTATCCAACTATCCCCGTAAGGGGGGGCTTTATATATAATAATTATAAATAATGAATAAAAATAAATAGATATAAAAAAAGAAGAAAAAAAAGGAAAAAGCGGTGAATTCGACGATTAATGAACGATTACGCGCATATAAGCCAACGGGGATAGTTTGAAATGAACGTCCTGGCTTTGGCTCAGAAAAAAGTGAAGCTCCGAAAGGCCGCCTCGACCCATGGCGGGGAATGGCACGGGCCGTGCCCCGGCTGCGGCGGCAAAGACCGGTTTCATGTCTGGCCGGATCAGAACGAGGGGAAAGGCGGATACTGGTGCCGCTCCTGCGGGAAGACCGGCGACAACATCCAATTCCTGCGCGACTTCTCCGGTTTGTCCTTTGCCGAGGCCTGCGCGGAACTGGGGATCTCCCTGCAGGATCGGCAATCCGCGCCTGCAGCTGCGACGTTGCGATCTCCCAGGCCCCCGGCGATTCCGGAGCCCACTTCCTTTACCCCCGCCGTCCATCCATTGCCCGCGGATCTCTGGCAGGAAAAGGCGGAGAAGTTCCTGGAGTGGTCCCAGGAGAGGCTCCTCTGGAATTCCGATGTCATCGCCTGGCTGGAGGAGCGGGGAATCGGCCTGCAGACCGCCAAGGATTACCGACTCGGATGGAATCCGGGAGAGAACGGAAAGGACCTCTATCGAGCCCGCAAATCCTGGGGCCTCGACGAAGCCTTCCGCGAAGACGGCAAACCGAAAGCTCTCTGGATTCCCAAGGGACTGGTTATCCCGTACATTGTCGACGGAGTCCTGTACCGGATAAGGATCCGCCGGCCGGAAGGCAATCCCCGCTACTACGTCCTGCCGGGATCGTCCATGGCGGTCATGGCGATCGGTGCTGAGCGGCGGGCTTTCGTGGTGGTGGAATCGGAGCTTGACGCTATTGCCTGCGCCGAGGCCTGTCCCTTGGCCGGGGCTATCGCCCTGGGATCCGTCTCGGCGAAACCGGACGCGGAGGCGGAGACCTCCCTGAGAAAGGCCCTGTCGATCCTCCTGGCTTTGGACTACGACGAGGCGGGCAAGAAGGCCGTCGCCTGGTGGACGGAGCATTTTCAGAATTGCAGCCGCTGGCCCGTACCGAAGGGAAAGGACCCGGGCGACGCCCGCCGCATGGGGATGGACCTTGGAGCGTGGATCAAGGCGGGGTTGCCGCCAGCCTTGACGATGGACTTCGGTAAAAAACCGGCGGTACATTCCCATACCCCGGAGACGAAAACCGAAGAACGCCCCCCGCAGCAGCACACTGATGATATGAAACTCAGTGTCGATCTTCCCGCGTCCATCCGGGAACTCTTCGATCTCCTGCGAAAAAACAGGGGCGTGCGGATCGTCAATTCCCCGAACCGTTACACGGTCCTGAGGAACGGAAAATACGTCGGCGGCCGGATCAACGAGCTGGTCTTCCGCGTCCCGGAAGTGACGGACTACCTTCTCAGTCATCCGGAGGAACTTATTGACGCCTCGAATCTGATTATGGAGACGGAACATTGAAACCTCTTTTCATACCTCTGAAGTCTGAACATTATGAAGCATTTAAAGACGGCTCGAAAGGCGATGAACTCAGATTGTATGGGCCACGCTGGAATCATGGAACCTGTGTTATCGGCAGGGAGGTTATCCTGTCAAAGGGATACGGGAAGCAAAATCGAATGAAGGGCGAAATCTGGAAGTTTAAGAAGCAGCATGGTTCGACATTCGGATCCACGTACAAAAAAACGATCCTGGAGATTTATGGAACTCTGGATGTCGATATCGCCTGCATATCCATCAAGCTGACCGCCTTCTGACATGGACAAGGAAGCCTTCGAACTGCTGATTTCCAACAAACCCGCCTCCTTGAGGATGAAAGGCGTCACGCTTTACAACGCCTATACGAAGACCCTTTCATCCTACCAGGCGGAATCGACCACCGCCCGGCTCAAGGACTGGCAGGCGGCGGAGGCCGCCCTTACGGAGTTCACCAATTCTCTCACGGAGGAGTCGGAGTCCTTTTCCACGCCGGCGGAAGTCCTCTCATACCTCCGGGACGCCGGCTGGAAAGTGACGAAGACCTCTCTCTACCGCCACCTGGATCAGGGAAAATTCGCACCCCGCGACGGCCTTTTCCGGCGGGGGGACGTCGATCGCTACGCCCGGACGTGGCTGAAACAGAAGGCCACGGGAAAACGGGTCAACGAGGCCACGGAGGAGCTCCAGCGCAAGAAGCTGGAAAAGGAACTGGAGCGCCTCGACATCGACATCAAGCAGCGCAGGCAGGATTACGACCGCGACGCCGGGAGGCTGATCCCCCGCGAACAGATGGAGATTGAGTTGGCGGGCCGGGCGGCGATCCTCGACGCTGGGCTGAAGCACTGGATCAACACCAACACCATGGAGTGGATCCGCTTGGCCGACGGGGACGTCAAGAAGGTGGGAGAGCTGATCTTTGCCCTGTCCCGGTCGATCGACGAGCATCTCAACGCCTACGCCCAGCCCCAGGACTTCAAGATCGTCATCGATGAAGAAGAGCCGGAACTGCACCCACAGGAGGAAACCGTTTCTTGATGAAAACCATTCATATTCCCCGCTCCTATCCCTGGCTGCCGCCGTCGCTCCGCGCGCCCGGCGGAAAAACCGCCTTCCACATCAGTTACTCCGTTCCGGAGCGGAAAGTCTTCCGCAAGCACAAGCCGATCCCCGTGTCCCGCTGGTGCGAGCGCTACCGTTACCTCACCATGTCCAAGCTGCCGGGCCGCTGGAAGAACTCGGTGACGCCCTACCTGGCAGGGATCATGGACGCCTCCTTTTTCCCTTCCGTCTCGACGGTCATCCTCTGCAAAGCCCCCCAGGTCGGGGGAACCGAAGCCGTCCTGAACTGCATCGCCTACGCCATCGACCGCGATCCGGGACCGGCCCTATGCACCTATCCCGACGAGCTCACGGCGAGGGAAAACAACCAGGACCGCATCCTCCCCATGATCATGGCCTCGCCGAGACTGCGCTCCTATATGACCAAGGCCCAGGACGACGCCACCGTTCTTCGGATCTCCCTGCAGCACATGCCGATCTACATGGCCTGGGCGAGATCGGCGGCAAGGCTCGGGAACAAGCCCATCCGCTACGTCATCTTCGACGAAGTGGACAAGTATCCCGACACCGCAGGGAAGCGGGAGGCGGACCCCATTTCCCTGGGCAAGGCTCGAACAACGACCTTCCGGCACAACCGCAAGATCTGGAAGATCTCCACGCCCACGACGGAAAACGGCAATATCTGGAAATCCCTCACGACGGAGGCCCAGGCCGTTTTCGATTTCTGGACGACCTGCCCCTACTGCGGGCATCACCACCGGATGGCTTTTTCCTCCATCAAATGGGCGCACGAGGAAAAGCCCGACGCCGACGGGCGCTGCCACAGCCGGGACCCGGAGACCATTGAGAACGAGCAGCTCGCCTGGTACGAATGTCCTTCCTGCAATGCCGAGTGGAACGACTACGACCGGGATCTGGCCGTCCGCAACGGCAAGTGGCGCGAACGCAGGGAAGAAAAAGACACGGAGCCCCTGACCTTGAACGCCTACCTGAAGAGGCATCGTCCCGGGAAGATCGGCTTTCACCTGCCGAGTTGGATCTCTCCCTTCGTCTCCTTCGGGGAGATCGCCGCCGCCTTTCTCCGGGGACTTTCGGACATCAACAAGTTCAAGGACTTTCACAACAACTACCTGGCGGAGCCTTGGAAGATGATCCTCGTGAGCAAAAACGAGGACGAGGTCCTGGGCGCCCGGACAACCATCGCCCCGCAACTCGTACCGGAGACGGCGCTGGCGCTCACCTGCGGCATTGACGTGCAGAAGGACGGATTCTGGTTCGTCGTCAGGGCCTGGGACGCCACCCTGACCAGCTGGCTGATCCATTACGGGTTTCTCGCCACCTGGGAAGAGCTGGAGCGTCTTCTCTACGAAACGGCCTACCCCGTGGAAGGAAAGGACCAGGCCCTTCGGATCTTCCGGGCCTGCATCGACACGGGCGGTGGCGAGAAATACGAAAACATGACGATGACGGAGGAGACCTACTTCTGGCTCGCGAAAAATCTTCAGCGCGGGGGCTGCTCCCTCTGGGGAACCAAGGGATCGAGCTCCTCGCTGCCGGGGATGCTCTCCATCGGGCCGGGGATCCTGGCCACCCCGTCGGGGAAAAAGATGACGGAGCTGTTAAGAATCCTTTCCGTCGACACCCAGCGGGCGAAGGACCAGTTCCACTACCGCCTGAAGCTGGCCGCCAACCCGGAGAGCCGCTCCCTTCCCGGCGCCGCCTTTCTCCATTGCGCCACGGGTCCCGACTATGCGGCGCAGATCCTGGCGGAGCGGAAGGAACTCGACGAAAAGGGCCGGGAAAGGTGGGTGAACGTCCACAACCGCCCGAACCATCTCCTGGATGCGGAAATCCTCGCCGCCCTGTGCGTCGAGATGGAATTCCCGGGCGGAGGCCTGCGTCTCCTCGCGGAGCAGCTCAAGCAGGCCGAAGCGGCCCGGAAGGAGCAGCGGAGCGCTCACAGGCCAGTCTATAAAGAGAAACCAAGGAGGTTATGGTAGCCATGGATACGAACGCGCTCTCGGGCATGAAGGACATCCGGGATTACTGCCGGTCGATTCAGCTCGCCTCTTCGGAGGCCTCGGTCCTCATGATGATCCAGAGCTACGGCTTTCCCGCCCGGAAAATCGGCGGGATCTGGGAGAGCAACAAGGAGTCGATCAACAACTGGCGCAAGCAGTTCGTCGAGGGAAAGATCGGTCCTAAACAGCAGGATAAAAAACCGGAGGCATAGGCCGTGTTCGTCGGAGCCATCAACTCGAAGATCAAAAACCTGATCTTTTCGGAAAAATCCCTGTTCCGCAACCGGAAGGTCTGCGTCGGCTGCTCGGGAAACTTCACCGTGGAGCAGATCCTCTCCGGCCTGGACTGCGAGATCTGGTCGAATGACATTTCCCTTTATTCTTCGCTGATCGGCCATCACCTGGTCGGCAACGACATGAGAATAGAAGTCCGGGACCCGGGCTATTCCTGGCTTTCTCCCTACATTGAAACGGGAGGAATATCCCGCATCGCCGCCGTGTCGCTCCTCTTCGAAATGCTGAAGAACGAGAAGGGGTCCAACCTGAACCAGATCCGGATGTACGACCACACCAGGAACCACTTCGACGCCTACCACGAACAGTCCTGCGTCCGGATCGCCAGGGCCATGGAGGCGATCCGGATCAGCCGCTACACCACGACGGACGTCCATGACCTCTATGATAATCTGCCTCCCGAGTGGATCCGGCTCGCCTTTTTGCCCACCTACGTGGCCGGCTACGAAAAGCTCTACGCCCGCCTGGAGTCCGTTCTTTCCTGGGACCGCCCGTTTTACGAGATTCTCACGGAGGAGCGTTACGAGGAGACTGTCGCCTTCATGCGCTCCGGATCCTACCTGTACCTTTCCGATCATGACCGGCGGGAGGAAGGCCTCTTTGCCGTCGTCAAGACGGGACGCCTAAGAAACGTCTATCTCTACAGCAACCTGCTTTTCCGGAAGGCCTACGTGGTCCCCTGCACGAAGAGCAAACCCGGCGCCTTTCCCTATTTACCCCATGAGCACCAGATTTCGCCCTCGAGCCGGATCTCCTTTCTTCCGACGGACAACCTGCACATGAACTACTACAAGGATCTCTTCCTGAAGAAGGGGATCGACCACACCCAGGGCGTCTTTCCCCTGCTGGTCTTCCTCGACGGCTATCTCTTCGGATTCCTGATGTTCGACGTCATCCGCTACGGCATGGACCAGGAGAAGGCGACCCGTGGGATCTATCTCCTTTCCGATTTTGTCATCGCCTCCCCGATCCAGAAACTCTCGAAGCTTCTTCTATGGATCACCCGTTCCCGGGAGCTCCAGGAGCTGCTCCGGGAGAAGTTTCTCCAGCCCGTGGACTTCATCTTGACCACCGCCTTCACGAAAAAACCCGTCTCCATGAAGTACCGGGGCGTCTATTCCCTGGCCAAACGGGGAGAGGGATTTCTGCAATACACCGCGCCCTGCGGAACGATAAACACACAGGAGGCCCTGCAGACATGGATCAGGAAATACCGGCAACCCTAAACGAGCTCAACAGAAAGCTCTCCGATGTATTGCCCTACAAGCTCCACCTGGCCAACGCCCGGGAGATTGATTTTCTGGAGAAGAACGCCCGCTACATGACCAAGGAGCAGTTCGCCTCTCTGACGAACAACATCAGGCACGACGGAGGCCTCACGTCCCTGCCTCTGTGCTACCGGCAGGAAAACGGAAAGCTCCTCGTCCTTTCGGGAAACCACCGCCTGAAGGCCGCCATCGAAGCGGGCTATTCCGAGTTCCTCGTCCTGCTCATCGACAACCCCCTGACCCGGGACCAGCAGATCGCCATTCAGCTTTCCCACAACGCCCTCCAGGGGAAGGACGACGAGCAGATCCTGAAGGAGTTGTGGGCGGAGATCATGGACCTGGAGTCCTCCATCTATTCCGGGCTTTCCACGGAACTGATCGAGAAGCTCCAGGGAACCGACTTCATCGCCATCGCGGAGCAGCGTCCCCTGTACAAGGAGATCTCCCTGCTTTTCCTTCCGGAAGAAATCGAAGAGCTCGCCGCCATCTGCGACGGTATCCTCGAGCTCGTAAAAAACAAGACCGCCTTCGCCGGCCGGATCACGGAGTACGACGCCATCCTGGAAGGGATGATCGCCGTCAAGCAGAACCAGAAGATCATCAACTCCACGATCGCCTTTTTCGCCCTGGCCCAAGCCGTCCGGCAGTATCTCGAAGGGACGGCGGACTCCCTCCCGGAAGCGATTGACGAAGGCGTTCACGAAACGGTCCTGTTCACCCTGGGCAGCACCCGGCGCCGCATCCGGAAGGAAACGGCAAAGGCCCTGCGGAAGATGCTCAAGGAGAAATCCGATAAAGAAGGCATGGACCTGGACGCCGCCCTTCTGGCGCTTTTGGAAAATTCAAACGGCAAGAACTGAAAGTTAGATTCCTCCCAGACATTCATCCGCGTTTTTTCCTCATCAGGGCAGGTCCCCCTTACTAAAAAATATCGCAACTATGCGTAATCGTTCACTTTTTAGTTGACTTTCAAGCGTAAATAAGTATAATATTTCCATCGTCAAATGATACTAAATACCCGCCGCAAACGGAGAAAAACGGGAGGTTGAAAATCATGATGCACCACTTGAACAAAACGGCAGGCAGGATCCTGGACACCCTGATCCAGGGAATCGAAGAGGGCGGACACAGGAAGATCGACAACGCCAAGAGCAAATCCATCATGCCCGTCGATGTGGAAATGATCGAGAGCACCCCATACGGCAACATCTTTTCGGTCACGCATTTCTACAGGCAGAACGGCGACATGATGCACGATCCGGACATGACCTTCTGGAGGACGGTAAACGGGGACTATTATCCCCTGTCCTACCAGCAGGACAACCTCGGGATCTATCAGAACGTCATCGCGGAAAGGGATTCCGACGGGCGCATCAAGAGGTATTATCCCAGGCTGTCGGCGGAACTGGCCGCCTTCGCCAATTCATGGATGAGAAACATCAAGGAGCAGCAGGGACTATAGGAGAACAAACTTCCGCCTCCGAGCCGCAAACCCGGAGGCGGAAACATCAAAAACGAGAGGGCAAAATGGAAGAATTCAGGCTGGAGCCTCAGGCTCTTGGGAGAAAAGAAAGAAAGTACGTCCGCTATGCATACAGTCTCAAAATCTCCAGGGTGCGGGAAAAGGACTTCCCCTATTACGGGAATTCGATCCGCTCCACCACAGATCTAGTGAAGTTTTGTCGGTCTCTGGAATGCGCCGATATCGAAAAACTGGTCACCATTTATCTCAACGTGCAAAATGACGTCATCGGCATCCATGCCATACAGGGCACCGTAAATCAGGCCACTGCGTACCCCCGGGAAATCTTCAAGAACGCCTTTCTGTTCGGGGCGTCCGCCATCATCCTCGTCCACAATCACCCGTCGGGACACGTGAATCCTTCCGATGCGGACATCAGGTTGACGAGGTCGATTACATCCTGCGCGAAGGTCCTGGATGTTCTCGTTCATGACCACATGATCATCGGGGAAGGCGGATTCTTCAGCATGAGGGAGGAAGGTCTGCTGGAATTCAACTGAGCAAAAAAAAACGCCCTCCGGAGCCGCAAACTCCAGGAGGGCACAATCAAAAACGAGAGGAGATTTTAGTAGCATGAGCGTAAGTGAAAGGCAAGCGTTAACGTCGGCTCCCCCCGGCGCGGGGGAGGCCATGGAGACCCTGAAACTCTCTTTGATCTATCCGAATCCGAACCAGCCCCGGAAGCATTTCGATCCCGGGAAGCTGGGGGAACTGGCGCAATCCATCGCGGCCAGCGGCCTGATGGAGCCGCTCATCGTGGTGAGACGGGAAGACCGTTACATGATCATCGCCGGGGAAAGAAGGTGGCGGGCCTGCAACATGGCCGGTGTCGAGGAGGTCCCGGCGAGGATCCTCGATGCCGATGACCGTAAGATCGCCGAACTCTCCCTCCTGGAGAATCTTCAGCGCGAGGACCTCAACGTGGTCGAGGAGGCCATGGCCTACCAGGGGCTCATTGATATGGGTATGACGATGGAGGAGATCGCCGCCAAGATGGGAATCAAGCAGAGCTGGCGGATCCAGGAGCGCCTGAATCTACTGAAACTGGACAGGGTCTTCCAGGACTACACGGTCAAGGGGATACTTTCCCCCTCACAGGCCCAGGAGCTCAGCCGGCTGCCAAAGAGTCAGCAGGGCATCGTCTTCGACAAGATCGCCTCCGGGAAGGCTAACTCCTACAACAAGCTGCGCTCCCTGGTCAATGCGATGCTCTTCGTGGTGGAGCAGACGAGTTTCCTTCCGGAGCCCACGGAAGAGGAGAAGAAGATGAACAGCAAGTACGACATCATGATCGAACGGCTGGCGACCTTCATCAACCGGTCCTTCAACCGGGACGATCTCACCGTCCTTGCTTCGATCCTGACCCCCAAGGCGCGGATCAACATCGAACGGATCGACTCGATCATTTATTGTCTCAACAAGATCAAAAAGGCCCTTCTCCAGGCGGAAAGCACCCGTGAAGTGTACGAACAAAAATCCATGGAGGTTCATTGATGAAGACTTCTTATTTTTCGGCGCCGGGGATCGCCAAAGACCCGGATGCCGTATCCATCGCCCGTTACGCCCCCCGCTGGTGGGGACCCGGACGCCGTTACATCGCCCTTGCCCCTTCGGCGGATCTGCTCCGACGAGCGAAAGCGGGGCTATCCTGGGAGGATTACGTCCGGGAATACAATCAGTACCTGGAGACCCTGGACCCCCAGAAGATCTGGGAGGACCTCAAGGACAAGACGCTTTGCTGTTATGAGCGGCCGGGTGAAAACTGCCACAGGCACCTGGTGGCCGCCTGGCTGGAGAGAGAACTGGGGGTAAACGTACCGGAAAAATGAACTGATGCTCTATCGATTCATGAAAAAAGCCCCGAAAGGGGCTTTTTTTTCACTTGTCAAACTCATTTTCATCTACCACTCCTCAATGATCAAAGGGGTCTCAATCTGTTGATTACCATTTATAACTTACACATACAAAAAAAGGCAGAGTCCTCTCTGACTCCGCCTTTCAACTTATTCTATCCCTAGCTTAACTAACTGAGTTTTTTTCTGATTCCTACCAACCCAATCAGACCGGAGCCAAGAAGAAAAAAGGCTGGCGGCAAAGGTACCGCCGAAGACATCTCAATAATCCCCATCGGATTATAATCGTAGTCTTCATCGTGTGGTGTATTCGCGTTCCAAGTTCCTGGATATGGGTGATTAGCCAGATGCAGATATACATGTGTTCCACCTTCAGGCCACAACGGATAGTCTTCCCTGCTGTAAGTAACAGATTCACCGCTAATCCATTTCCAGTCAGAACCGTTATAGTAGTATCCAATCCACGCTATGTTGTGCGATGGATCTCCAGAAAACGATCTGCTATAAGCGCTTTGAAAAGTGTTCGTCAACCAAGTATTTTCAGCATCATCGTTTATAGTGACGAGGTGTCCGCCAAGGTTCACCGCCTCTGCCTCTGCTTGTTCCCACGTTTCCCAACTAGCAGTAAGGGTATAAGAATGGCCACCATAATAAAACCACTGGTAAGCATTCGTAGGAACAGCAAAAAACCAAATACAAAGCCCAATAAGTGCACTCAGAATAATACGGTTCTTCATTTAATCTCCTTTCTTTGCTTATTTTGCAAAATTTATGAATCTACCTCAGCCCTCGGCTGCTTATGTCACATATAAAATAATATTATGCAACCTGATTTACTGCGACGAATATCCTTGCTAGCGGCTAAAAGTTGAATAAGCGGGTAAGGCGTAGGATTAATCCATATTTTCCTTGCCTTCATGAATTTACGATCGAAATGTTGGGTGAATACGAGAAAGCCGGTCTCAACAGTTACAGGAAGAAAGATATCACCTTCATATTCTCGCGCCAATGTCCATGTAAACCGATTTTCTATGTCTGATGCCAAGAATCCATACCTCAGATTCTATAATTTTGAACACGACTCGGTAATCACCAACGCGGAGCTTCCAGTAACCTTTCAGGTTCTTGCGTAAAGGCTCACCGTATTCATGAGGCGCGGTTTTCAATCGTTCTTCAATTGCCTTTCGGATCCTGGCCTTCGTTCTGCTGTCAATGAGAGGTAAATCCTCGGTGCGGACATCCGGGTGATAGCAAAGAGTAAAGTCCATGGTTTATTCCCATGTTTCATCATGGGATAAAGCATTCTTCCGGTCAAATGTCTTCATTCTCTCGTCTGCAAAAGCTGCAAGGGCGACATCTTCGCGCAAGTTAATGGCCTCACGAATAAGGTCACGTGCAAGAGCGCCCATGGAAACGCCCTCACTGGTTGCCAGATCGCGTATGGCGTTAAACAGCGGCGGCTCAACAACAATGTTTACTCTCGGGTTTTTTGTTGGCATCATTCTTTCTCCTTTGAAAGAGAGCGTAACACTTATGATGTTCCACTTCAAGGCAAGAATCCCATTGTGGTTTGAAATTCTGAAAGAAACAAATCATAAATAATCAGCAAATCTGGATGAGCTTTTTTTTAAACCCATCAAAAACCTGTCAACCTTAAAGATCCATAGAAAATCCCCAAAACTTCCATAGAACTTCCCCAGAATTTCCCCAAAACTTCCCCAGGATTTCCTTATCTGCAAAAATCCATGGTGTAGGCTCCTCGCCAAAAGGGAGGGGCTATGGCCTACACATCGGAAGACGAAGAAACCGTTAAAAAAGCACTGATTGCCCTGGCGACCGGCGCCACCAAGGTCAGTTTCTCCATCGGCGAATATTCCGCCACCTTTGCCCAGACCGACTTCAAAAAACTTGAGGACTTCTACAACAAGATCCGATGGGAGCGTGGCCTGGCCTCCGGTAACTACAGCCCCCGCACCTACGCAAGGCAGGGAGGACGCGGCTGATGACGAAAGTCGAAACAGCCCTTTCCTCCCTGATCGACCGGTCTATCGCTGTTGTCTTTCCCGGAAAAGCCCTGAAGCGGCAGATGCACCGGGACATACTGGCCCTGAACAAACGCGCCGAACTGTACGAAGCTGCGAAAGCGGACCGCCAGCCCTTCCCCTGGATCCTGGGCAACAGCAACGTCAACGACATCATCGCCGCCTCCACGCCTGCCCTTCGCGCCAGGATTCGGAAACTCATCCGCGACTTCCCCTACCTGGACCGGGCCGCCAACGTCATGGTCGATTACTCCGTGGGTCCCGGCATCGTCTTTCAGAGCATGGTCAAGGACAACGACGGCAAACTGGACAAGAAAACCCGCCAGAAGATCGAGGACGCCGTCCGCTGGTGGATGGACGAGGCCGACATCTCCGGCAAGCTCCACTATTACGAGCTCATGCGCCTGGCCAAGCGCCAGGACCTGGAATCCGGAGAGTTCCTTCTCGTCAAGGCCTATCCCAAGGAACGGAACCGCTATCTTCCCTTCTCGCTGCAGAGCTACGAATCGGATTGGCTGTCCTCGACCCATGACAACTACGGAGCATCCGTCAACGGCATCGGCGCCGATCCCGGATTGAGGGAAACACGTCAGGGCATCGAGTACGAAAAAGCCACGGGCCGGATCACCGGCTACTGGTTCAGGGATCCGAACTATGGCGGAACGGAGGTCTATGTTTCCGCCGAGCAGGTCCTCCACGGCTTCAAAACCCTGCGCCCCCAGCAGCTTCGCGGGGTTTCCCCCTTCGCTTCCGGCGTGATTATCGCCGACGAGCTCAACGATTACATAAACATCGAAATTGAAACAGCCAAAATGGCCGAGAAGTGGCTCGCCTTTGTCTACACGGAGAATCCAGGAATCCGCCAGGAATCCCTGGTCAAGAATCAGCAGGAAGCGGATGGGACGGTAAAAAAGATTGAATCGGTGAAAAATGCGATCATCGAGTATCTGCGTCCCAATGAAAAAATCGAATTCGCCGCCAGCAACCGGCCTGGCACGACCTTCCAGCCCTTCGTCCGGCTCATCTTGACGATGCTGTCCATCTCAACCGGAGTCCCCTACGAACTCATCTCCGGAGACTACCAGGGATTGAACTACTCCACGGCCCGGATCGTCCGCAACGACTTCTCCCAGCAGCTCCGCCCCATCGCCGCAAGGCATATCCGGCAGTTCGGCATGCCGACGATCCGCACCGCCATCGACATGGCCGTCCTGACCGGCAGGCTCGATCTTCCCGGATACTGGCGGAATCCCCTGCACTACCTGGAAGGCGAATGGCAGCCGCCGGGGATGGACGCCGTGGATCCCCTCCGGGAAGCGAAGTCCCAGGTCGAGGCGATCAGCTTCGGTCTGAAGTCCCCCCAGGAGGTGGCCCGGGAACGGGGCCGGGACCTGGAGGACATCTACAAGGAAATCCTGGCCGCCCGGGAAATGGCCGACGACATGGGCCTGACCTTCGAGCAGGCGAAAACGGCGGTCAAGAGCAACCCGGCAGCCATCATGAACGAGGATTGAACGATGCCCCCGAAAGAAATGAATTACCGCAGCGCCCCGCTGTCTCTCCGGGCTGATGTCCCGTCAACCCTGGACGAGGAGACCCGCTCGGTGGAGATCATCCTGTCCACCGAGGCTCCCGCCCTTGTCTACGACTGGGACCGGGGCGTCATCAACGAGGTCCTGCTCATGTCCGGGGCTCAGCTCCCTGCTTCCCGGCAGCTCGTCCAGCTCGACGCCCACAGCCGCTACGACACGGCGGACATCATCGGCTCCGTCCGGGACATCCGGATCGAAGACGACCGGATGGTGGGAAGGGCCTACTTCTCATCGGCCCCGGAGGCGGAGTCCCCCTGGATCAAGGTCAAGGAGGGGCACCTGACGGACTTCTCCATCGGCTACCGGGTCAATGAGGCCGTGTGGATCAAGAAGGACGAAACGGCGTCCATCGACGGAAAGACCTATACGGGACCGGTGCAGGTCGTCACGAAGTGGACTCCCCGGGAGCTCTCAGCGGTCCCCATCGGCGCGGATGCCAATGCCAAGGCGCGGGCCGAGGCCCATCAAAATTTGAACAGTGTTGTCCAAAAGGAGGAAATATCCATGAACGAACAAATTCGAAAGATGCTCGAAAACAAGGGGCTCCCCGCCACGGCGACCGACGAGGAGGCTCTCGCCTTCCTGGCCGGGCTTGAAGCCCGTCAGGACCCGGAACCGGGCAATGAACCTGATCTGGAGCAGATCCGGGCCGAAGCCACCGGCGCGGAACGGGAGCGCATCCGCGAGATCGACGCCCTCTTGACCCGGTACGACTGCCAGGACATGGCCCGCGATCTCATCGTCGGCGGCAAGTCCCTGGAGGAGGCCTCCCGGGCGGTTCTCGACGAGGTCCACAAACGATCCAAGAATCCCGGCTTCTCCGGAGTCATCCTGGTGGGTGATGAACGGGACAAGTTCCGCGCCGCAGCAGGTCACGCCCTGGAGCTCCGCGCCGGCATGACCTTGGCCGTTCCCGCCCCCGGAGCCCAGGAACTCAGAGGATTCACCCTTCCCGAGATGGCCCGGGAATGCCTCCGCATGGCCGGGATCAACCATCACGGCTCCATCAAGGAGATGGTCGGCCGGGCGCTCACCAGTTCCGATTTTCCCTATCTCCTGGCGAACCTCGCCACCAAGTCCCTCCAACAGGCCTGGGAGCTTCAGTCGGAAACCTGGAGAACCTGGTGCGGCATCGGTTCGGTGAGCGACTTCAAGACCTATTACGACAACGCCCTGTCCGAGCATGACGACCTGGAGGAGATCGGCGAGACCGGCGAGATCAAGTACGGCTCCTTCAGCGAAAAGCCGCCGGAGACCTACAAGATCGCCACCTACGCCAAGAAGTTCCGGCTGACCCGCGTCATGATCATCAACGACGACCTGGGCGCTTTGGTGGAGCTTCCCGCGAGGAGAGCGGAAGCCGCCGGCCGGAAGGTCAGCGACGTCGTCTACGCGGTTCTCGTCAGTAACGGCAACATGGGGGACGGCCATGCGCTGTTCTCCACGAACCACGCCAACGACGCCGCTTCCGGTTACCGGGCTGCTCCCGGTGTCACGCAGGTCGCCGAGGCCATCCGGGCCATGGGCGTCAAGAAGGGAATCGCCGGTAAGAGTCACCTCAACATCCGTCCCGAATACTTCCTTGCCCCCAAGGCCCTGGAGGGCGTTGCCGAAGTCTTCTTCCGCTCGGAGCGATTCGCCGACAGCGAAACCGTCGCCACGGATTCGAGTCTGGCCGCCACACGGGTGAATCCCTACAGCGGGAACTATTTCACCCGGGTCTACGAGCCCCGCCTCGACGACGACTCCCTTACCGCCTGGTACCTGGCCGGGCCGAAGGGCAGGACCGTCAAGGTCGTCTTCCTTAACGGCGTCCAGGCGCCCATGCTGGAGATGCAGCAGCCTGGATTCACCATCGAGGGGGTGGAGTATGCCGTCTCCATCGATGTCGGCGCCTACGCCACGGATCACCGAGGCCTGTACCGCAACGAAGGGGCCTGATCATTCCCTACCAAATAAAGAAAAGGAGCATTAACCATGGCTACCAATAAAGTTCAGGATGGAAAAATTCTTCGGCTTCCCGTCGGGTCCGGCGTGGATTCCGGCGACCCGGTCTCCGTCGGAAACGCCCTGCGGGGCGTCGCCCTGACGGACTATGACTCTTCGGACGGGAAGGCCTCCGTCGAAACCAACGGCGTCTACGACCTCAGCGTCCAGGCCGTGGACGACGCCGGAAACAGCACCGTGGCAATAGGGGACCGTCTCTACTTCTCCGGTTCCTCCTCGCCCTATCTTTCCAAGAAGAAATCCGGGAAGTTTTTCGGAATCGCTCTCGAATCGATCACCGGAGGTCAGACGGCGGCGATCAACGTCCTGGTCGGCTCCGCCACCGGCCCCGATCAATCCCTTTTCACCATCGTCGCCGCCGGTGTCTTTACCGTCGATGACGATCCTCTCGATAATTCGGAACTGATTCCAATTACCGGAGCCCTGGCCACCGACATCGCCCTGGCGTCTTTCCAGGTAAACGGCGGGGCGACGAAGCTCTCCATCGTCTCGGCTATACCCGCCGCCGATCCGGAAGGAATCACCGTCACGGCAAGCGGAACCTTCACGGCGGGAGACAAGATCCAGTACGCCCTGCTGCGGGCGTCCCTGTAACGATCAAGCTCCGGGGCCGGGCGGCCTCATCCCACCGCCATCCCATGCGGCCCCGGAGCCTGCCATACTTCCTGGTTCTGAAAGGGCAGACATGAGTGACACGCAACCGTTTACATTGACTGAGAAAGACTGGGAGAACGCGACGCATGAACAGCGTGGCTGGTACACCTACAACGCCTTATTGGGCTTGAGCACCCGTATCGATGTGCTGGAGAAAAGGGCATGGGTTTACCGTGGCTGCTCATTTTTAGGCGGCTTGATCGGGGGAATTGCCGCTGCCCTGGGGGTAAAATTATCATAGGAGCAAAACATGAAACCCTTCGATTTTGCCTTCGAGCAGACTCTCTGCCTGGAGGGAGGGTACAGCGACGACCCGGCTGACCGGGGAGGAAGGACCAAGTGGGGCATCACCGAGGCAACCCTGAAGGACGCCTGCAAAAAGGGACTGGTCAGCACCAGGAACGTGGCTGCTCTGACCAAGAAAGAAGCCCGGCTGATCTACAAGGCGGACTACTGGGACGCCCTGAAACTCGATTCGGTTCTCTCACCAAGTATTGCGGCAGAGATCTTCGACACAGCCGTCAACATGGGCCGGTCTGCTGCAGTGAAAATCATCCAGGAGGCTCTGAATTACCTGGGCGAATCCCTGGCCTTAGACGGCGTCATGGGGATGAAGACATTAACAGCATTGAACAAGTGGGCCGGCAAGGATGAACGGGCGCTCTTCGTCTGCCTCAACGGATTCCAGTTCATGCGCTACGTGGGGATCGTGGAAATGAACGCCACCCAGAAGCGTTTCGCCCGAGGCTGGACGAAACGGATTCAAACCCACCGGGAAGAATGAACCATGGCGGACGACATCGACCAGGCTCAGCAAAATGACGAATTTTTCCGGCGACAGGCCATCCAGGCCCATTTTGCCGGATTGTCCAGGATAGAAGCACAAACGGCTACAGGTGACTGCATCGACTGCGGAGAGCCGATCGAATCGGCTCGGTTGGCCGCCATGCCGAATGCGATCCGCTGCCTGGACTGCCAGGCGAGGCATGAGCGCCTTTACAGGAGAAGTGCATAATGGGACTTCGAGAAGACATGGCAGCGGTCCTGCCGGAGATGATTGATGTCCTGGGTGAAGCGGCGACCTTCATCCCTTCAGGCGGAGTTCCGGTTGCCTGCCACATCCTCACCGACTTCGATGTCGATCTCCAGCCGGATGGATTCCAGGCAACCGCCTGGCAGCGCGCAACAGTAATCCAGGCCCTGCTCTCGGAGATTAAAGCTGAACCCAACCGGGGCGATGTTTTCCGGTACAACGGCACGGGCTACACCGTTCAGAAGGTGACCTTCAACGATGGCCTGACCGTGAAGGTGGCGGTGACCCCGTGATCAGGATTTCCATCGATCCCATCGACCAAGCCAAAGTCCGGAGCCTCTTTTCCGGGATGAAGACCATCGGCGAAAAGGTCCTCTCCCGCAGCCTGAACAAGACCCTCTCCGGCGTCAAGACGGATGCCTCGGCGGAGATCCGCAAGGAGCTCAACGCCAAGAAGTCCGCTGTGGATGAGACCTTTTCCTTGAACAAGGCCACGATCAAGAAGCTCTCCGCTTCCATCGTCAGCACCGGCAAGCCCCTGGCCCTGATCGACTTCACGGCAACCAGGCAGACCACAAAGGGCGTCTCCGTCCTGGTCAAAAAGAGCGGAAGCCGGAAGATCATACCCGGCGCCTTCATCACCACGCTTAAGGAAGGTCATAAAGGGGTGTTCTGGCGCAACTGGCATGGCGCGAAAAAGCCGAAGAATTCCAAGATCCGTTACGGCGCCCTGCCTGAAAAATACCGTCTGCCCATGTCCGAACGCTTCGGCCCAAGGGTGCCTGATATCCTGGGGAACGATTCCGTCATGGGAACTGTCCTGAAAAAGGCTTCCGACCGGCTCCATACGAACATCGAAAGTGAACTGAAATACGAACTGGGGAAACTCTAATGAGCGACACGATCCGCGAAACCATCATCAAGGACTTCATGACCCGCTTGGCCGTCATCACGATAGCCAACGGGTACAACACGGACATCGGAACAAACGTCCTGCGTGCTCAAAAGACTGTGGACCCGGAGGACCTTCCCTGCTGCGTCGTCTGGCCGCAAGCGGAAACCGCCGTTCCTTCCTACGGGGAAAACGACTGCTCGATGCCCATCCGCATCGAGGGATTGGCCGAATTCGGCTCGAACAATCCTTCGGTCGTCTCCGAGCAGATCCTGGGCGACCTGAAGAAATGCCTCTTTCAGCCCGCCAACACCTCTTCGAGGACGCCGTCGGGATGGGTCCGGTCTCCAGACTATTTCGACTCCCTGACCTACTCCGGCGGCGGGACGGATTCCTATCCCGAGGAGGGTCAGAAGACAATCGGGGCCTCTGTCCTCGTGGAGGTTGGTTACACGGAAAGAATCGGAGATCCATACTCGCAATAAGAATTACTGGAGGAAGAAATGCCCGGCTGCATTCGAGTGGAGGCCCCGATCACGATCGTCGAGGGAGGGACCTTCGACCAGATCTTTCAATGGAAGGCGGGAGATCCCGCAGCAGTCGTTGACCTGACGGGATATACGGCGAAGATGCAGGTGCGCTCTTCGGTCAAATCAACGCCCGTCCTGATCGATGTTCCCAATGCAACGGTCTCCTGGGAGGCGGATGGAGACACGGGTGTCTACATCTTCGACGATTCGGTAAGCCCCGAAACGGGGAACTGGAAGTGGCGGGTTTACATCAATGATACGGACACCGAAGGGATCTGCACGAGCCACGCCGACCTCACGGGCGTCTACGACCTCTTCCTGTATAACGCTGACGGAGAGGCCGTGCTGCAGCAATACGGGGCTGCTTACCTCATGGCAGCCTGCACGAGGAGCGCATAACGGTGGCTGACGAACAGTTCATCACGACAACCACGGAAGTCTCCATCCTCACCGAGACACCGGCTGAGGCCCAGCTTGTCGAGACAAGTGCGGAGGAAACCTATTCTTTCGCAACATCGGAGTCTTCAGTGTCCGTGATCGAAACGGCGCTTCCAGCGGATGTGATCCTGGAGACGGAGGCTCCCAACCCTCAGATCATCCGGATCGAAACAACCGGACCCCAGGGATCGCCCGGCGAGAAGGGCGAAAAGGGAGACAAGGGCGATCCGGGAGATACAGGACCGCAGGGTCCACAGGGCGATTCGGGTCCACAAGGTGAAACCGGGCCTCAGGGAGAAACAGGGCCTCAAGGCCCGCAAGGGATCCAGGGTCCTCAGGGTCCCCAGGGAGTGCAGGGCGAAACGGGTCCGCAAGGTCCACAAGGAGATCCGGGGCTTTCGGACGGCACGGTTGACCGGCAGTATCTCCGCTGGAACTCGGCAAACGAAGCATGGGAAGCCGTGGACAAGGCCGATACGATTACAGAGGTCAAGGGAGATTCCGAACTCAGCGAGGCGATGGCCAAGGCGCATACCCGGAATACGGATCAATATCTGGATTACGGAGGAACAAATCAGGTCACCGCCGCCCAGGTGAAGAGCACCGTTTTTAACTCCCACGCCCCCGGATCGGACAACCAGGACCTCTCCGGATTGATGGCCAAGAACGCCAATCTTTCCGACGTTGCAGATGCGGCGACGGCCCGGACAAATCTCGGCGTGCCGACCCTCGCCGAAGTCAAATCCGACTCCGACATCGCCGACACCCTGGCCAAGAGACACAGCAATGCCCTCGATCACGCCCAGGGGGCCGACCAGTATCTCGATTACGGCGGATCGAACCAGGTCACCGCCGCCCAGGTAAAGAATGCCGTTTCCAACGCCCACACCCCTGGATCGGACAACCAGGACCTCTCCGGGTATGCGACGAAGAATGAAGTGGCTGTTGTGGCGGGACCGGCAGGACATTCCCAGGGCATCGCCATGGGATACAGCTCAAGCCTGGGAGGCATACAGGTCCCCTATCATGCCTCCTATGATGTTGGAACGGACGATTTCACAATCACCTGGCGCGGGAATCTTCCCGACTGGACCGCATCGACAACGCAGTGGCTGCTCTTCAATCGATCAGGATCCACGGGAGCGTACACCGGCCACGCCTTATACATCTCGGGGAGCAATCTCCTCAGCTTTCGCCTGTATCGAGGCGATTCCGGAACAAACTTTTCCTTCGGAACCGAGGATTTCGCGGATTGTTCCACCCATGAAATTAGCATCACGGTCACACGGGAGACCGCTGTAGCGGCGGGGTCAGTCGTCTGTTATGTCGATGGGATCCCGTGGGGAACCTCCGGGACGATCCCGGCGGCTTCAACCGTCTCCCTGAGCACATCGGCCTCTTATTACATTTCGGGCTCCAGCACCGAAAGGCTCACCAGCGTCACGAACAGGGCGGCGGTCTTCAATCGAGCCCTCTTCGCCGCCGAAGTGTACGCCCTGTATTGCAACGGTGTAGCCTACCCGGATCTCCAGGGCAGCCAAGCCGCTTCCTACACAAGCGATTTCACTTCCGGGACGGACAGCTGGGTCGCCACAAGAGGGACCAGAACGGGGAACGTCGACGGCATTGGCGGGGTCAACGACTGCCTGTCGTTTTATGCGAGTTCCGATACGGCAACCTCTCATTACATGGGAAGAAGCGGCACCCTCGTACCCTACATGTATTACAGGGTCCTCTTCGATTACTATATTCCTGCCGCGAACACGAACGTAAACGGAATCAGGGTTGGAGGAACCGGTTCCGATTATTCCTTCAATACGACAGGGACATGGGTCTATGACGCCGAGACCCTCACATTCACCACTTCTGCAACCTCCCTGCTCGTAATGGCCGAAGCAAACGGAACAACGTCCTTCACCGGGGCCGGTTCCGCCAGTGACGATCTCTTTTACATCAAGAACATCCGGGTTTTCCCGGTCGGCGCCTGCCTGCTGTTGGAGCCGGACGGGATCCAGCCCGCACCCGGGCAATGGCTCGATTCGTCAAACAACGGCAACCATGGGCGTCACACATCAAGCCATTCCCGCACCACCATCAAGGGCAATTCCTTCGAGATCCGCTGGGTATGCACCTGGAGCGGCACCCACGAGGCCCAGTACATCGGCGGAATCAACCAGGCCATCCTCCCGGTTGACTGCTATATCAAGGAGATCATCGGGGTGATAACCGGAACGGTGATCAACGACATCATTCTCGGGGACGGCTCGGACACGGACCGGTGGGTGGCGATTACATCCGGCCTGGCTGCGGGAATTGTATCCTTCACCCCTGCCAATCGAGTCAGTGACGGGACCAACTACAAGATGGTGGTGGATCCCGACGCCAACTTCACCGGGTCCATCGCCTTTACGATCCGGGGGATCATTCTGGAGACATAACGCATATGACGATCACCATCGAGGGAGAGGAAATCAGGATCATGGCCGTCGATTTCGAGCATGGTCTGGTCGACTGGAGAAGGACGACGGGAGGGTACCTGGGGGTGTGCACCTCGGAGATCGGAGAAGTCGATTTCAGCTCCGTGGAGGCCAACATCCGGGTGGCCCTGGGAGCAGAATTACAGGGGCGGGACAATCCCCTGGCAAAAGCAAATGAATAAATACATGCCTTAAAGGAGGGCTTCAAGAATGGCTAAAACCAACAGCGCAGCCAACGCGAAACTGCAGTATGAAGCCGGCCAGGAATACAACGCCATGGCCGCTATGACCGATTCCGGGGATCACAAGGCCTTTGCCCTTTCCGGCGTCAATCTCTGGTCCCAGCGAAGCGGATATGAACCGGAGGTCCGACCCGACGGCCTGGCCACCGGAGGGGCGGTTACGCCGGGCTCATCGAACAACACCGTCTCCGTCGCCGCCCTGACCTGCTACATGGCCGGGGTCCTGACCACCGTGGGCGCCGATTCCGAGGTGGAGATTTCCCGCCCTTCGAGCACCCACAACATCAGCTCCGTCACCATCAACAGCTCCGGTGTCATCGCCATCGTTGCTGGCACGGACGGAACGTCCTTTTCCGCGACCCGGGGTGCAGCGGGAGGCCCCCCTCTCATTCCGGTCGGGAGCATCGAGATCGCCCAAGTCAGGCTCTCCTCTTCGACTTCGGCCTTGATCACGGCGGCGGAGATTTTCCAGATCATCGGCACGACCTGCGAACGGTGGGACTACCCCGTCTGGAACGAGGACCCCTTCAATGGAGAGATCACCTTCGCCTCCGCCCTCCCGACAAGCCATACGGGAAGCATTGCCAAAGCCGTCCATGCCCAGGTGTACGAACCCCTCTTTACCGACCTGGAGCCGGTCATGGATTTCGTCCCGCCGGAGAACAGCCATTCCGTAAGCTCCACCCAGGTCTACGGAGGTACAGTGGGCTCGTCGAGTTCCTCCCTGGGTCAGGGCTCCTTCAAGACCTTCCTGAAGGACGGGATCTCCGAATCCTTCATCGTCCTGAAGGACGAGACCCTCTTCTTCAAGTTCTTCCCGGACCGGAACAAATCGCCTTATTTGATCTGCAACGGCAAGCTCGGGATCTCCCGGACCTATCCCGCTGGCGACAACATCTCCGCTTCCTGCACCATCTCCGCGACGGAAGCAGCCGTGGAGGTCACCGCCTGATGCCCGGGTTTGATCTCAAAAAGTTCCGGAACGCGAAGTTCGAGCCCCGCACTGAGGACGTTTCCGTGCCCGACCTGAAGGATTTCTTCGAGGAAGGCGCGGAACCTCTCTGGAAGGTCCGGAATCTCACGGGGCATGAGCTCGGACAAGTCAACGAGGCGGCGGAGCGCAACAAGAACCTCTCCGCCGTCATGGAGGCCCTCGTCTCCTCCAATGCGAAGGAAAAGGCGGAAGCGGTGAAGGAGCTTGTGGGTCTTTCGGAAGAGACCCCCAACGATGTGGCCCGAAGGCTGGAGATGCTCTCCCTGGGGAGCGTGGAGCCCGCCGTCGATCACGAGATGGCGGTTAAGCTCTGCACCTATTTTCCCATCGAGTTCTACGCCCTGACCAACGCGATTCTTAAACTCACCGGCCTGGGTTCGGAAATAAAAAAAAAGCAGACCGCCTCTGGAGCGACCCCGATGTCCGAAACAGTTTAGCCCTCTGCTACGACAAGAAGGCGTTCCTCTATGAAGCAAGGCCAGACCTGATGCCCTACGGATTTTTATCCGACCTCGAGCTGGAATTGTGGGGGCGCTTTTACGAAACCATGAAACCCAATACCTGATTATGGCCGATCTCGCAAAAACCGTCTCCATCATCTTCGAAGGCGACGACCGGGTCTCAAAGACGATCACCACGCTCGACTCCCGGTTCAGCGCCATGAGCTCCTCCGTGAGCAACTTCGCGGCTCCCTTCGCCTCGGCGGCGGACGCCGTCCTGAAGATCGATGCCGCCCTGGCTGCCCTGACCGTGGGCGGACTGGCCCTGGCCTACAAAAAATCCGTGGAATTCGAATCCGCCATGGTCGGCCTGAAGAAGGTCTCCGGCGATTCCGCAGAGACTCTGGAGGCTGCCCGGGCCTCGGCCTTCAATCTCTCCAGCCAGTACGGGGAGAGCGCCGCCAAGGTCCTGAACTCCACCACGGATTTCATCCAGGCGGGCTACAATACCCAGGAGGCCATGACCCTGACGAAGGCCGCCTTGGACCTGAAGATCGCCGGGGACATCGAGGCGGCGCAGTCAAGCGAGATGCTTATCGCAACACTGAAGGGCTTCGATGCGCCAGCCAGCGAAGCGACTCGCCTGATCGACATCCTGAACGAGGTCTCCAACAAGTACGCCACGAACGTGGAACAGTTGGGCCTGGGCATGTCCAAGCTGGCCCCCATCGCCAAGACCATGGGGTTCAGTTTTGAAGAAACGGCAGGAATCCTCACCCCGGTGATTGAAGTCTTCCGCTCGGGAACGGAATCCGCCGACGCCCTGAAAACGGGCCTCCTCAAGCTGGTCGACGACTCCAAGCCCGTGAAGGACGCCCTTGCCTCCATCGGGGTATCCCAGACGGACGCCAACGGCAAGCTGAAATCCGGCAAGGAGATCCTCTACGAGGTTTCCAAGGCCTTCCAGGAGCTGGACCAGAATCAGAAGCTCTTTGTGACCTCTCAGCTTGTCGGCATTGAACAATCGGCCAGGATGGTCACCGTCTTCGACAACCTGGGCAAGGTGACGGAGGTGACCAACACGGCCCTGAACTCCTCGGGCTCGGCGGCCAAGGAGGTCGCAGCGCGATTGGAGAGCTCCGAGGTCCAGATTGACCGCTTCAAGGTGGGATTCGAGAACCTGGGCATCGCCGTCGGCGACAAGTTCCGGGAATCGACCACGAAGGCAATCTCCGGGGGGACCGCCCTGCTTGCCTCACTGAGTGAAGTCTTCTCCTCCGGATCTTTCGATCCCATTTTCAACGTCATCGCCGGCGTGGCGTCCCGCATCGGAACTTCACTGAGCACGATCGCGAAGAATCTTCCCCGGGCCATGGAGGGGATCGACTTCTCTCCCCTCATCAATTCCCTTTCCAGTCTGGGAGGGGCTGTCGGGGAAGCCTTCGAGACGATCTTCGGGAAGATCGACCTTTCCACTCCGGAGGGGCTTCACGAACTGATTCAAAAGATCATCAATGGGTTCGCCGGGCTCATCGAAGTGACCCACGGAATCATCGACGGCATGGAGCCGCTCTTCGAGATCCTGGGTAAGGTGGTCAACGGCTTTTCGGTAATGGACAGCTCGACGGCGCAGGCCGTGGGAACCGTGCTGGGGGCGGCGAAAGGGATCAGCGTCCTGGCGGAGTATGCGGGTCTCCTCACCGGGGCCTTGACCATCCTGGCGGGGAAGGCCATGGTGGATGCCGTTTCGGGACTGGCAAGCCTCGCCTCCACGGCTGCGAAGACGCTGCCCGGCCTGTCGGGAATGGTGACCGTCATCGGCTCCCTCAGCGGGGCCGGCGCTGTCGGCGCTCTGGGGGCGGCCGGAGCCGTGGGATACCTGACCGGATCTCTCCTCAACCAGATCCCGGTCGTCCAGAAGGGCGCCCAGTCGTTGCTGGAGTTGCTTGACGTAAATGATAATTACTTCGGGATTATATCGAAGAATAAGGAAACGCAGGACGCCCAGAACAAGTCCTTTGAGGCGGCGAAGATCCAGCACCAGAAGCTGGTCTCCTCCCTGAATTCTCAGCCGGAATCCAAATCGACGAAACTCAATCTGGAGACGTCCTCCTGGCTCGAAGGGGCCAACAACGCAAGCAAGGCCCTGTTCAATATCCCCGACAAGAAGGAAACGACCCTCACCGCCAAGGCGGATACCGTGCAGATGGAGCTGGTGAAAAAGCTCGTCACCGAGACCTTGCCCGACGGGACCGTCTCCATCCACGAGGTCTTCGTCAACGAGCCGAAGCTGGCCGCCGCCAAGAAGACCCTCGATGAAGCCCTGCCCAAGGAGAAGAAGATCGACGCCTCCATCGAGACGGCAAAGATCAAGGCCCAGGCGGACATTATCTCCCAGGCCATCGAATGGAAGGCCAAGGTGGACATTTCCCAGGCGGAGCAGGCAACAAAACAATTGGAGTCCATGCTCAAAAGCATCGACACCGGGATCGACTCCACGGGAGACACTCTGGCCAGCCTCTTCAAGACGATGGCGGACAGCGGTTCCAACTGGCAGCTCTACGACGCCATCGAAAAGGAGAAGGAATATCGGGAGCAGGAGTTCGAGCTGCAGAAAAAGCTCGTGGAGCAGCAGCTGAAGCTCCAGGAGGCAAAGACGAAGGCCCTGGAATCGGGCAGCCAGGTGATCCAGGTGGAAGCCGCCGGCCTTCAGCCCCACCTGGAGATGATCCTCTGGGAGATCCTCTCGGCCATCCAGGTCCGGGCCAATGAAGAAGCGGCGGAATTTCTCCTGGGCGTGAAAGGGGCATAAGGGATGACTTCAAAACCCTTCAAGATCGGCCTGGCTTCCAGGCTTTATGACTCTGCCGGCGCTTTGATGGTGGATCCACTTCCTGAGGACACGAAGATCCGGGAGAACTCACGGCGACTGACGAGGACAAAGACCCTGGACGGAGGCGTGGTCATTTCCGACGGCGGCTTTTCCCATGGCGACCGGACCTTCGATCTGGCGGTTTCTTCCACGGCGGCCTTGTGGACTGCCCTCTGGACACTCCTTCAGAACTCTTCCTGGATCATCGTCTCCACTGACGAGGCCTGCTTTCTGGCCAAGATGGAGGACCTGAGGGAGAGCAACGGAAAAATATTTTTGAAGATCCTTCTCAGCGAAAGCCTGACGGATCAATAGCGAGGAGCCATGTCAATCACCTGTACGCTGTCCAATCACTGGCGCTATCAGCTCGGCGCAAAGGCCGTCGATATCGCCAACGACACCTTCAAGGCCATTCTGATGAATAACGCCTTCGTTTTCGACAAGGACGCCCACGCAACCCTGGCGGATGTCAGTTCCTCCGAACTGGCCACGGGCAACGGCTACACCCAACAGAACAAGCCGCTCTCCGGAGGCTCCTGGACGGAAAACGACGCCAGCGACAAGGGAATCCGAACCTTCGATAACCTGAGCTGGACAGCCTCGGAAGGAGCCATCGGCCCGATCGGGAGCCTGGTCATTTACGACGATACCACGTCGGATGACACGGTCGTGGGCTGCATTGATTTCGGAATGGACTACACCATCCCCGAGGGCTCAACCTTCCAGGTCCAGGCCCCGGCCATCGAGATCTAGGGGAAGCCATGGGCTGGCTGACAGGCTGGACATACCGGAAGAGCGTCACCCTTTCCCGATCCTCCGGAGTAGTGACCAACTATCCGATGAAGGTGCTGGTGGGTGAAAGCTCCGGCGCGTCAGGGTGTGATGTACACTGCAACGGACACGGCCTTTCCTCCTTCAACGATCTGCGTTTCACCAAATCCGACGGGACAACTATCCTGGATTACTGGATTGAATCCATCTCCAGGACATCGCCCAACCGGGTGGCAACCGTTTGGGTCGAGTTCGACTCCATCAGAACATCGGCGACCACATTCTACCTGTACTATGGGAACTCCGGGGCGTCGGCGGTAAGCAACGGAGTCAATACCTTTACCAAGTTCGATGATTATGAGTGGGGCAGCGACGGCACGGACCTGGCGGCAAGCGGGGGATCGATCACCTACCAAACCCCGAACAACGGTTCAGCCATCTCGACGGACCATGCCTATGGCGGAACGAGGAGCGCAAAGCTTCCCTATCATGCCGACTATTCCTACCTGGGATGTTCCATATCAGCCATCGATGCAATGGCCCTTTCCTTTCGCTGGTACTCCGCCATTGCGGTTAATTATACGTGCTTTGCCTTCGGGAACGCCGCGAAGAGGATCTGGGTGGACATCGTCGCCGGGAGCATCTTCTACTGGGACGGCTCTTCTCATGATACCGGCCATGACATCAGCGACGCGGCCTGGGATCTCTTCGAGATAAAAAATATTGATTGGACCGCAGGGACCTTTGACCTGTACTTGAATGGGACTCGCATTGCCGAAGGTGTCATGGAGACGAGCGCCGACAGCGAAGATACATTCCAGGCCTGGGGATCCGACACGTCAGGGGATACCGTCTGGTTGGACAACCTGGTGGCGAGAAGCTGGCAGTCGGTCGAGCCCTCCTGGGGATCCTGGGGCGTTGAGGATGACGGTTCGGTGAGTCTTTCCGGAGTTGCCTTGACGGCATCACCTGCGTTATCCGCCGACATCGAAGTTGATCTTCTCCCTCCCGTCCTGGCCGCCTCTCCGGCTTTGCTTCTCAACGGGAACCTTGCGGTTTTTGTCGATGAAAATTATCAGATCACCTACCGTTGCGTCCTGACGGGTGCGGCGGCTGGTTTAAGCGACCAGGTCCTTCCCATCTCTTCCTTCCAGGGACGTTTCCGCTCCGGGGATCCCTCCTTCCTGTCCGTCGTGGTCCCCGGCCTGGACTATGCCGAGGCGATCAATACCCGATCCCATGGAAGTTTAATCGTCTTCATGGTCAAGACCTACCCGGCGGGAGACTCAATCGCCGAGGCGATCTGCACCGTGGATCTGGAGGACATCCGCCTTGACGAGGGGACCTCCTCCGCAAGCATCACCCTCTCCGGCCACCGGACGGAATCCTGGCCGGCGAAGTCGATCTCTTTGAGCGGCGTATCCTACCGCTGCGTCACGAACGGGAAGTTCCGCTGCCGGTGCGTCCCGGATCTCTATGTCCGTCCGGGCGACACCGTGGAGGTCAACGGCGATTCCTTCGCCGCGGACCTGATCACCTGGACCGTCGGCGCCGGCATCGAGTCCATGGAAGTCTCCGAGGAATAAATGGGCAAGGGACAAATCCTCAGCGGCGGAACGGACGGCAGGTACCAGGTGAGGCTCCTCTTTGCCCGGGATCGGATCACGAAACGCATCGCCGCCTACAATCAGCAAATAACTCTTATTACGGAACAGGTCGCCGCCCTGGAGGCGGAGATCCTCGACCTGGAATTGGAGATCGCCTTTCTCAAACTGGAGGCGCAGATCCTTACCGAACAGGATCGGGAGGGGAACAAGAAGGTAATCGAGCAGAAGAACAACGAACTCACCCGGAAGATCCAGGAGCGCAGCGCCAAGAAGGCAAGAAAAGCCGCCCTGGAACTCATCAAGACCTCCGTTCAGAAAAAAATTGATTATCTAAACGACAACATGCCGGCGGATGAGACGGTGGAAGCCTGGTGCGCGGATCTTTCCCGGAACCTGAAAGGGGCAGTCGGGACCGTCGAGATCCCCGGAGAGCGGGCAATTGTTGTGATCCAGCCGGGCTACAACAACAGCGCCGCCTACAGCGCATCGAGGGACGGGATTATTGAGCCGGCCATCGCGGGGACGCCTGCGGGGACCTTCTACAATTGGGCGCTTCTTCCTGGCTGGCAGAAATGGAAGCCGACCTACCGGAGCGGTTACATCACCGCCAAAGACGGGGTGCTCTGTGACGTGGCCCTTGACGAAACAGCCAGCAGCGTCCGGGACCTGGATGTCAACGCCGTCTCTTTTTTGCAAAACGTTCCCATGGTCTACATGGAGTGCAACAACGTGGCCTTTCTCGTGGGGGATCACGTCGTTGTTCAGTTCGAAGGGCAGAGCTTGGATCATCCGAAGGTCATCGGTTTTGTCGAGCACCCGCGGGGCTGCTACTGGGAGCCTTGGAACGGCCCCCTGATTACGACGGACAATCCCTGGGTGATCACCGGGATTGAAGAGGGTTATACGCTCCCCACGGATCCGGAAGATCCGAAGTACGGGAGGCTGTGCCTGTATTTTTCTGCAGGTTCATCAACGATGAACACCGTGATCGCTGTCGAAGGGGTGGCGATCCCCATCACAAAAAATCATTTTTTTATCAAAATCGCCAGCTCGTATGACACAACATTGTTTGACTCCCATGGGGCGTTTATAACGCTGACCGGCGATACAGACAATTCTTACACCATGCAATTCATCAATACGAACCCAACCAGCGGAATTTACGTGAATGACGGTTTGACGCCGATTGATTTGACGGATTATGATATGGGAAGTTACATTACAAAGATCCAAATTAACGCCTACGCCAATCCGGGGCATATCTTTCATTACGAGATCGATTTCATCAATTTTCTGTAAAATATTGATTTCAGAGTAAAACAGGTTTCTACTAACCAACAAGATCAAGATATTTTAAATTTGTTGATTCCCAATGGAAACAAACGATAGCACGAATTAGATTTGCACATTATGACACAATCGGGATGGGTTCTCTTTATCAGGAGAATTCTTGCTGCCATAGGAAGAACAATCAGTTCTATGTGGCAAGTAAATCCTTTGGATAAAAAATTTGCCATTTTTTACAATACGCAGGTCCATCCATTTGATATGTTAGAAAAAAGTCATAATCCATGGGAAACTTTTGACTAAAGATTTTTGATGCTTCTTTAAAACCAGCCTTATCTATATAAAATCCGATAGCTTGATGATATGGATAGGAGTAATCTAGCTTCTTTAACATATCAACAAGATTACTAATATTTACTTTGCCTATGACTTTTCTGTATGCATTTAAAACATTTGAAACACCGCCGCTATAATACGGCCTTACAGCTATGTCGATCAAGGTTCTCTCTATATTGGTGACATAAATATCTTCTTTTTTTGGACCTCGCATCTTGATTATGCCCATCTTGTCCGTATTCATGCCATTAAGAAGATATATCTGGTTTTGTTGATAATAGGTCGTATTCTTCGTAACTCTTTGCTTACGAGAAAACGCTTTAGTAATGTTTTGCTGCTCTAATCGGTTATTATATTTTGGCTTTTTCGCCTGCTCAACATTCAAATATATATCGCTGCTATTTTGGCCCGACAGCTTATGAAAATTCAAGGCAGATAAATGGCTATAGTAAGCAGCCGGATCAATGCTTAGTAATATTTCATATATTGATCTTTTGCCCCACGTATAACGCTTATATGTTTTTGCCGGAAAAGATAATTCTATTAATTTCAATTTATTCGAAGTATTTAAAGCATGGATCATCTGGTCAGTGGTCGATCTTTTTGGAAGCTTCAGCGTTTTTTTGAATTCGACCATAATTGTCTTAATTTCAGAAGGAGCATAAACGCGTTTTTTATCCTGTGTAAAAAAATCACCTGCCGCCTTTTTTAGTTCTAATACATCGGATTTCTTCATTTTTTACTTTAGGAATAACCTTTTTCTACCCACGGGTAAAGTAGGTATATATACCTACTTTACCCGTGGGTTAATTAATCAATTTATTCAATAAATACCACCTATAATTAAACTGTTATGGTAACTATCTTTAGAAGGCTATTTCATTTTCTATATAACTTTTTTTAAGGGTATCGAAAAAAACGACTTGTCTTTTGATGAAATTTATGTATATTTTTTTCAACAAAATATTCCGGTGATACATTTGCAAAGTATTGATAATAAAATCTTATCTATGGTGTACGGACGTGGAAGGGGTTTCGTATTTACCCCAAAACTTTTTGCCAGTCTTGGAGACCCACGTACGGTGGGCATGGCGCTAACCAGATTAAGCCGCAAAGGAACGATTCGTCGTTTATCGCGTGGTATGTACGATTATCCGCGTAAGCATCCCCAACTTGGCCTCCTGTCTCCTTCAATAGATGCAGTGGCTCGTGCACTGAAAGGTCGAGATGCCACACGATTACAACCATCCGGTGCATATGCCGCTAATCTTCTTGGACTTTCCGATCAGGTACCCATGAGGGTTTTATTTCTCACAGATGGTCCTCCCAAACGGGTCCAGTTGGGACAGCAGGAAATTATCCTTAAGCACACCACGCCACGCAATATGGCCACTGCCGGTAATATTAGCGGCCTTGTCATCCAGGCCTTACGTTATCTTGGACAGAAATATGTCGATGAAACTGTACTTGATACACTAAAAAAAAATCTGAGTGCCGATGATAAAAAGCAACTGGCCAAAGATCTTCACTACGCTCCAAGTTGGATTGCAGCTATTATGAGGAGCATAGCCAAACCAAATGGTGATTGAACAGTGGACAATTTTATCAAAATGTCGGACAAAGAGCAACGAATGTACTTCGAACAAGCCCAAGCCAAGCTCAGCTTACCTCCGGTAAGCATCGAGAAAGATTTCTGGGTTTGTTGGACATTATGGAAACTTTTTACTCTCCCAAAGTGGAAGGCACATTTAACCTTTAAGGGTGGTACGTCCCTTTCAAAGGCTTGGAGCTTGATTGAGCGATTTTCTGAAGATATTGACATCGTTGTTGATCGGGATTTTCTTGGTTTCAGCGGGGAACAAAGCCCCAAAGAAACACAAAGTAGAAAACAGCGAAGCCTACGAATAAAAAAACTTAAGGATGAATGTCGGAACCGCATCCACTTCGACCTAAAACCGGCCCTTGAACAATGCTTCAGGGATGCATTCCCTACTGGCACAAAATGGTCACTGGATATTGCTTCACATGAGGAAGATCCAGATGAGCAAACCTTATTGTTTCAGTACCCGGGAACGTTAACCGATAATGTTCGTTACATACGGACTCAAGTGAAGATTGAATTAGGAGCACGTTCTGACACATGGCCCACGGAAACACCTATCATTACGTCATACCTTGCAAAGGCTTTTCCTGTTATTTTTTCTATCGCAGATTTTACGGTTAATGCAGTCGCACCAGAAAGAACTTTTTGGGAAAAGGCTATGCTTCTGCACGAAGAAACCTTCCGCCCTTCCGATAAACCAAGAAAAGCACGTCTTGCTCGGCATTATTATGATCTTTGGTGCCTCATAAAAAAAGGCATCGCTGAACGTGCCATACAATCTCCTGATCTGTTTGATGGCGTGGCTGAACACCGTGCCATTTTTTTTAATCAAAGCTGGGTAGATTACAGTACACTACAGAAAGGCTTACTTCGACTTATCCCCCGAGATGAACAATACGCAACATGGAGGCAGGATTACCAGGCCATGCAAGGGGAGATGTTTTTTGGCGAAGTACCAGATTTTGATGAAATTATAAGTGTCGTCAGAGATTTTGAAATTAGTTTTAACAAAAAATGATCCTGCATTTAGAATTTCCTCCTAATGTCGAAAAGCCCAATCCATAGAATAAAACAGTAGATGTTTAGCCCTGAAGATTTCCGTCTGAAATGGCGTATTATTGTCAAAAGCGCCGAATGCTCACTTCCAGGAAGTAATCGTGGCTTTCTATACAGGCGGAAATTAAGGGTGGCTTATAAGGGCCATTGTCCCTAGGACAGTAATAATTGTTACATTTTGGTTGATTGCGATACATACAAACCATGAAATAATGCGTAAACAGCAAGTTTGTGGTGCATATTTCATTATTGCTACATAATATCAATTGTTTAGTAATTTACCAACCCCTTGATTAATTAATGTGAAATAATGTGAAATAATGTGAAATTTTAGTGTGGAGTGATTTTTTGCAAAGTTTTTAAATTGGCGGAAGTGCATGGGAATCTACCCCACCTGGGACGGTTTTAGCGCCCCACACCGGATTTGAAGTCCTGGGGTACATTGAACCAAGGTTACTCACGTCTATCTTTCGTTTCGAACCCCTAAAATGATACCTGGCAATCTCAAACCAGGAGATAGTTTAATGACCCCATTATCATTTACAAATTTTACCCGCACCTTCCCATCTGACTCCTCTTTAATGAATCCTGCCTCCACAAGAGAAGAAAGGTGTAAGCAAAACGTCCCAATATATTGTTCAGGTGAACTATTATTTGCTTTCCATGATAGTCTGATGGTTGCTAAATCTGGAGTTACTGGCATCCTGTTGTGATGAGTAAAATGACCAGCCTCATCATTTCCGCACCAATGACGATAACTTGCCTGATCGTTGTCACTAAGAATCGTAATTAATTCCATTTTTCCCTTGTTATATCTTTATGTTATTGATGTTAGCTTATCCTTACTATGGAAATTCTTGAGGGAATTCTGTGGAATTCTTGGGACATTATATTTATATTTATTGAATTACATATACTGTCACCGAAATTTCCAAGTCTTGATATCTTCGATGGACAATACCTACGCAGCGTTTTTATAAGTTGATAATGAAAGTTGAAGGATTACAATAAATCTGTCCTCGTATCCCTCTTATTTTCTCTTTCATATTTATATTTTCATTACATCAATATCGTATCCCTGAGCTACCATTTCCTTTGCTAGAAGAAGACCGGCTTCCCTTGCTAGGTCAGTTTTAAATGGTATATAAATAAGTCCTTGAATATCTGATGGTCGTTCCATTATCTCCTGGTCTTTAAGAAGTATGGCAACCTTGCTTCTGCCGAGGTGCGCTAATAGCAAACCTAATTCTAAAACGATATTTTGGCGAACTCTAAATTTTTTCTCATCGGGTTTACCCTTTGGAAAAGCCTCGTCATCAGGAGTCGCCAACACTACGCCAAAGCCAACATTTTGATAATATCTCTCCAGCTTTTCGATTAAGGTTGTGCCTTCAGAAGGAAGCTGATCCAGAATGATCGGATTTACTCCCCATCGCCTCAGCATTGCCTCCAATTCATTCCTTGCAGTTGGATCATGGCCGTAAACAATAAAAATCTTCTTCGCATTTTCTGAAGCTAAAAACTGATAATGCGTTGTTTCACCGGACAAAGCGGCTTCAACAGTGTGAGTATTTTTACCTTGAACACTATGAGTTCCCTTGTCAAAGCAGTTTACGATTGCTCCATTTTGAAGGCGTAACTGCCAGCCCTTATCATCTGGAAGTCGATCCTCTGACTTGATTGCCAAATTCGCCACTGTAAGTGCCTTCTTGATTTCATCAATGTTCATTTCAGAACCTTCCTTCGAGTGAACGTTACGTATAGAGGTTATTGGAATTCGGTAGCGAGTGCCGTTAGCCTCCATCTGTGAAGTTCGCTACGATTATGCGTAGCCACGTTCTTCTTGAATCCTTACATTGCACTCAAGGCAGATGAGGCGTGTATTCTCATCTGTATAGCCTTTCATCGCCTCTAATCTGTCCAGAACAGAGTTCTTCTCCGGAAGTTCTTTTCCACATACTACACATATCCCCTTTTGCGTGGCCATTTTCTTGAGTTTGAGCATCTTCCGGTGCATGGGCTTGTCACGCTCATCGTATGTCAGTTCTTTGTACAGCTTTCGGCGCAACGCCCACAGCAAGTCATTATCTCCACCGCTGAGTTCGTTCAATTGACGGCGCACATCGTCAATCAGCGGCCCAAAAAGCTTTGTGCGTTCTTCATCTGTAAGTTGTCGATTTGGCATCTCTGTTTCCTATGGCAGACATTTGACATGTCCGATGAGCGTCAGTGCGTACAAGCGAGTTCGACATCGAACTAGCTATCCCCGTAATCATCTAACTTGCATTCGGCTTATCAACATACTTAATGGGATGTGATGGAATGAGCTGAATTTCATTTATGCTGGTTCAGTCTTCCCGTCTGGAACTTTGACATACAGACTGATTGGATAGTTCGCAATGATTCAGCGGTCGAATTCAAAAATAAATCTGTCCCTTTTCACTCACTTTTCCTCGCACATATAACTAGTGTCCCCTGATTTTCCTAATTCCCTTGAAATGGAACAGCTTGTTTTCTAATGAAAAACAGTGATGTCCGGTTAGCGTTTTGCGTAAGCTTTTGCGTAAGCTGTTGATAACTATGGTCATTAACGATTTCACTTTGGTGAGAAATAATTTGTATCCAAGAAAAGAATTTCCTTGACAAATCAAGCACTTAGTGGGGCGAAAATTCCGTAACTATATAATATTACGGAGATTATTCTAATGCCCTATCCTTGGATACCTGGAAAAGTAAAGCAAAAACAAAAAACCCATGTGAACCTTATGGCACCTGTTAAGAGCGTACTTCCCGAGATCACCCCTTTGTTCTCCGGATGCAATCGGCCCCTGAAAATGTCCTTCGAAGATCAACTGAACATCCTGGTGTATTTCCATCTGGAAGAGCACCGTTCAGGACGTCACCTTCTCCAGGTTCTGAAGGAAGAACATTTTGCCCGACAGTACATCGCGCCCGAGGGGGGTATTGAAAAGAGCAGCTTCTTTGAGGACATCAGCTCCCGAGGGCTTCAACAGATGATGGAGGTGTTCGGAAAGCTCTATGCAGCGGCTGCCAAACATTTACCAAGGGGACATGCCGAGTTGGGAGATCTGGTTCTTATTGACGGCTCCCTGATTGATGCTGTCTTATCCATGTACTGGGCCGACTACCGCAAAGGTTCGAAAAAAGCCAAAGTTCATATCGGTTTCGATCTCAATCACAGTATTCCCAAAAAGATCTTTCTCAGCAATGGTAAGGAAGCAGAAAGACCTTTCGTAGAAAAAATTCTGGCCCCAGGAGAAACGGGTGTCATGGATCGCGGTTACCAGAGCCACAAGCTCTTTGATGTCTGGCAGACCGAAGAAAAACATTTTATCTGCCGGATCAAAGCATCCACTGAAAAGATCGTCATCAGAATGAATGACGTCAAGTCTGGCAGCATCGTCTTTTATGATGCCGTCGTCCTTCTGGGAACCCAAAGCACCAATCGTACGGAAAAGGAGGTCCGCCTGATCGGTTATCAGGTTGGAAATGTCAAGTATTGGATAGCTACCGATCGCCACGATCTCACCGCCAAACAGATTGCCTTTGCCTACAAGCTCAGATGGAACATTGAGATCTTCTTCGGCTGGTGGAAACGTCATCTGAAGGTCTATCACCTTATTTCAAGGAGCCAATATGGCCTGATGGTCCAAATGTTGGCAGGATTAATTACCTATATCCTTCTGGCCATCTACTGCCATGACCAGCATCAAGAAAAGGTCTCCGTTAAACGGCTCAGAGAAATAGCCATTAATATTAGAAATGAAATGAGCTTCGAAGACATCGTAAATGAAACTGGCACTTGGATTTATCAACCGCCAGGACATGGTCATTTAAACTAAACGCAAATTCTTAACCGGACATTGCTGAATGAAAAATAAAAATAATATAAATCTATCCCCCTTTCCTCTTTAATTTTTCACTCTTATTTTGAGTCCTCATTAGGATGATATCTTTGTGCTAACGACCAAGATAACCCGGCGGTGGCCAGGAACCGTTGTTTTCAGAACTGACCTGATCGCCTCTCGAGTTGACCGACTTGTTAGCGGCTCACGCCCCTTTGGGGCGTTTGAAATGGAGTAAATGCATCGCACTTACACAGAAGGCTTTTTGCCTGCAGCACTCAGATGAAGACTCGCAAGTGCAGGTTCGCGAGATAACGCTTCGATGGCCAATTCAACGCTTGTAGCGAAGTGCAAGGCAACTTTGTGTGTGAATAGCTGGGCAGCCGAAGGAACTTCGCCAGAAGGTACGGCTATAACGCCTGCCGCTAGTAAATGTTTAAACGGCTTTTGGTACGGAGAACCATCGATCGTCATTCCCATGAAACGTCCATTTTTAGCGTTCCAGAAATGAGTGAACTTTGTGGTCCTGCCGTGGGCCAATTGGTTGCGAAGGACAAAAAGATTGTTCAGAGTCTGCCAGTCCTTGCCAACGGTTGCTGCGAAATCAATATCAAAGAGAACTTTCAGCCACGACTTCCATCGCTCTAATCCTGTGGCACGATTGACATCATCGCCAATTTTGTCCATTAGGCGATTCAAGAACGGCTCTTCTGAATTGCTTTTCGTTTTACACCAAAGGAATATGAAATCTTCCAGAACTGATTCGAGATGGCAGGCGGCCGCAACTATCGCGAAATAGTAGACGCCCGGATCACGATCTTCTTTGGCCAGAGAAAATGTCAAAAAATCCTTGATATAATTTGTCGTATCGCCAACTATATAGCCGGCGGCGATCGGTGGTCTTTCATTTGATGACATTTTTTCTCCAAGCCTAACGAAACTTTGAATTATTATATATTCTATATGAAATATATGTCATAGATATTAATACATTCTTTTAGAAAGAAAATAAATCTGTCCCCTTTTTCTCTAAATCCCCACCTTTTTCCCTGTATCAGCTATACTATTTCAGAATTGATTATATACCCATCAGGAATGCAATAATTTATCCCATTCCCCATAACCATATGTGAATATTTACACTTTTCATATGTATAATATGGCATATAAATCAATACAATTTACTGGACGCGATAGGATTTTTTATATCTAAATAGATTATCGTTCCGGCTGTATTCGCTAATTTTCCGTACCATCTCCCTCGTCTGTACCGGTATGGACGGCAAAACCCTTATGGCTGAATTTCTTCTGATGTTCGTTGATTTGATTTTTGATTAACTTTGCGGCCTCTTCCCTGAACTCCTCCCTTAACTCTTCCTTGATTTCCTCCCTCATGCGTTTTTTCAAGGCAGCGATATCTTTTTCCGACTCTTTTTCTTTTTTGACTGCTGTGTGCAGAGCATTGATATTTTGTTGAAGTGTATCCGCATAATCGGTTCCTGACGTCAGGATATCCTCGATCTTTTTATGCATCTCAATAAACTGTTCTGAAAACTCGATGCCAAATACATTCTTAGGTGTACCTTCACCGGTAAGAAGCCAATTAAAGTCGCATTCAAATTTTTCGCATATCGTGAATATTGCTTCGAGATTTGGTTTAACTTCTGATTTTTTCCATCGGGTATACGCGTCTCTTTGATCGATACGTGTATTGAATTCTTTAGCTACGCCATTGCAATACGTATTGATTAAGTATTCAATATTTTTAATAAATATATCTTTATTCCAATTCATACACTAATAATTGTATTTTTATGTTTTTATGCTTGACAGAGTACACCTATTCGTGTATTGCCTCATCCATGCAGACGAAAAATATTGTCACCCGTAAACTTATCAGACGAAAAATCACCCAGGCGGCTCTGGCAGAACACATCGGGGTGCACTACTCGACTGTCAGCAAGATCCTGAACGGTAAGCGAAAACCCTCGATCAAGAATGCTGAGGCCATTTCCAATTTTTTCGGCTGCCGCCTGCAGGATGCCTTTCCGGATGCTTACGAGAAGAAAATGATACGTGAAGCAATCGCAGAGAAGAAATCGTCCCGGATGGTTTCTCCCCAGGCACTTAAGAACCTCCGCAAAGAGGTTAAAAAAATGATGGTCGATCTGGACAGGGACCGTCGAGGCTCCCTTCCTGAACTGTCCGCTCAGATATCAGACCGCCTCCATCGGCGGATCAACAGAAATTCGCTGTCCATGGCTTTGACCGGCTACCGCTCGACGGCTTCATCCCGGAACATCCTTGAGACCGCTCGCCACATCCTGTCTTCTGAAATAGAGACCCGTAATGAAAGAATCTAACAACCTCCGCAAGGAGGTCAAAAAATTAATGATCGATCTGGATATGGATCTACCGGGGGAAAGAGAAATCCTGGCTGATCGGATATCCAGTTGTCTTGGACGGCGAATCAAGGCAAACACGCTGTCCATGGCATTGACGGGATATCGTGCGACGACGGCGTATGAGGAAATACTGAAAGCCGCCCACGATATTCTGATTATGAAGCAGTGAAATTATACACCTTTTCAATGATGAGGCAAGGGGCAATGAGATCACGGCAAAGGAACCACAAACAATGGACAGAGAGGAACGCTGGGAGGACATAACAGTGGAAGAATTAAACGATATTGACAAGCTTGAAGTCAATTTCACGTTGCGCATTCCAGAAGTCACAAAAAGGCAGCTTGAGCGTTTACCGGCAACGATGAAGAAAAAACTCAACAACAGAATTCTTTTGGCCATGGCCCATATACTCCACGAAGCGGATTATGATCCGCGAAAGTATTTAAAGTCAGCATAAGGCTCTCCTGGAAAAATTCAACGCAAGTATTGCTAAGCAATGTCTCGGAAATGATTAACAATAAAACGCTGTAAGGGAAGGGAATATGGAAATAAAGAAGTTAAATGACAATCTGGATGGTGGGATCGAAACATTTTTCACTGTCATAGACAAAGTATCGTTCTATGGCGGTCTGCTCGCCTGTGTTGTTGCCATCCTCTTTATCATCCTGCCTGCATTGCATCAGATTGTTTTCCATTGCCCTTGAATTATTAACCCTCAGGGGCCAACCCGGAGCCTCGGCGAAAGCGGAATCCGGGCATGAACAACAACTCTATAAACATTTGGATTCATCTTTTCTTCTCATTCAGGCTTTCCGGTGTGCCGCGGTAGGAAACACCGGGACCCTTAAATCTGGAAGGAAACTCCGTTGCATTATCCCACATATGCTCACTATAATCCTGCCTATCAAAATAATGGAGGCATGTGTATGGCAGGAGGACTCTACAGCAGGGAGAAGTGCCCCGTTTGCGGGGCTAATTTGAGGGATACAGGACGTTGGATGGCATGTCCGAACCATCCAACGCAGCGAAGCGATCGGGGCATTTATGTCAAGATCTCTGGAATCACCCGTCGGTTTGATGGAAACTACGCCGCCGCGCAGCGATTCCTGACAGGCGTCCGGTTCAAAAGAGACGAAGGATCGTTCGATAAGCGTGATTATTCTTCGAGCAGACCTTTAAGCATCGATAACCTTCTGGCTAAATGGCTCGAATACAAGAAAGACGAAGTGGCATCGGGAAATTATCGAAATCTCATGAACTACGCTCTTCGCGCCACTGAGTATTTTGGAAACACCAGCGTCAAAAGCATTGGTTATGCAGAGCTTGAGGATTTTTCAAAGTCATTGAAAGTGAGCCAAAAAACGAGAAAAAACTATTTGGCCGCCTTGCATCACTTTTTTTCATGGTGCCACCGCCGTGGTGACATCGACAAAATGCCGGATTTTCCGGTAATACGTTTCGAGTTGGGATATCGTCAGATTGTCGGAAAGGATACCCAGATCAGGATCATCGAAGAAATAAAAAGGATTTCATCGGTCAAAACATGGCTTGGAGTTAAATGGCTTGCCACGTACATCAATGTTCGACCGGCTGAGATGAGATCATTGAAGGAAGGGCACATTGACCTCGAAAACGGCTATTTGCTGTTTCCCCATCCAAAAGAGGATCGATACAAGACGGCTCCTCTCATTCCTGGGGATGTCGAGATCCTGCAGTCATTTCCGATAGCCTTTTCGGGTGAAATGTTCTTTTTCCGTCATGATAGTGGAATGCAGTTCGGCGAGAAACATTTTTACAATGCCTGGATACGCGCCTGCAAAAATCTTGGTATTTCGGGAGTCGATCTCTATGGTGGGACAAGACATAGCAGCGCCCGGGCTTTAAGGAAGTTTTTCTCACCCGAAAGGATAAAGCGGGCTGTCGGCTCTGCAACAAACGCGGCTTTTGAACGTTACTTTATGATCGAGGGCGAAGAGGTGCGGGAAGTTTTCTCACAGGCAGATGCCGCACCAACGCCGCACCAAATTTTTAACACCTCAAAAACGGCAACTACCTGATTACACTGATATTTATTGGTCGGGGCGGCAGGATTTGAACCTGCGACATCCTGCTCCCAAAGCAGGCGCGCTACCAAGCTGCGCTACGCCCCGTTTGAATTTTATCTCGGCTATTTAATTTTGTATGACTTCTTTCTCAAACTCTCCTTCAGCGCCTGGAGGGCTTTTGCCCGATGGCTGTTTCGATTCTTTTCCGCTGCGGTCAATTGGGCGACGGTCTTGTCGTATTCAGGAAGCATAAACACCGGATCGTAACCGAAGCCGTTACTTCCCTGCCTCGTTTCACTGATGAGTCCCTTCCAATTTCCTTCAAAAGATTCATACGTCCCGTCAGGATAATAAAGGACTAAAACGCATCGAAACGCAGCCGATCTTTTATCCGGCGGGGTATCTTTCAACAAATCAAGCAATTTTGCAATGTTTTGATCGTCATCCGCTTCGGCGCCGGCGAAACGGGCGGAATAGATGCCAGGCTGACCATTTAAATCATCAACCTCCAGGCCTGAATCGTCAGCAAGGGCGATCTCACCTGTATATTCGGAAATGACTTTTGCTTTTTTCAGGGCGTTTTCAAAGAAAGAATGACCATCCTCAATAACATCCGGAACGTTTTCATAGGCATCTAATGATTCCAGCTTTATATCAAGTTCTTCAAGGATCGCCCGTACTTCCCTCAGCTTCCCTTCATTTCTGGTCGCTAAAACAATCTTAATCAGCGAGATTCCCTCCCAAGGTCTGTTTCTGAATTTCCGTCAGTTTACGAATCCCCTGCCCTGCCAGATCGATCATCGCCAGCAATCGCTCCTGGGAAAAGGGAACTTTTTCTGCGGTCCCCTGCACTTCGATAAATTTTCCCATGCCCGTCATGACAACATTCATATCGACTTCCGCCTGAGAATCCTCTGCATATTCCAGATCCAGTAAAAGCTGCCCCTCCAGAATCCCGACGCTGACGGCAGACACGTAATCCTGAACAGGCATAGTGGTACATTTTCCCTCTTCCATCATCTTGCGGAAGAGGTCAACCAGGGCGACAAAACTTCCCGTAATGGATGCCGTGCGTGTTCCTCCATCTGCCTGAATGACATCGCAATCGATATAAACCGTGTTTTCTCCGAAACTCTCCAGGTCTGTGACGGCCCGCAGGGAACGCCCTATCAGCCTCTGGATCTCATGGGTCCGCCCGCCAATGCGCCCCTGAGCCGATTCTCTTTTGTTTCTCTCTTGTGTCGCCATGGGAAGCATTGCATATTCGGCCGTCAGCCAACCCTTTCCCGAGTTTCGCAAAAACGGGGGGACTTTCTCTTCCAGGGTGGCCGTACAGATGACTTTTGTTTCCCCCATTTCAATCAGAACGGATCCTTGCGGGTGTTTCAAGTAATTCCGGGTAATTTTCACTTCCCGAATTTCATCCTTTTGGCGACCACTTTTTCTCAAAATCAGGATACTCCTGTCAATTTTATGAACCGCTGGTTAGTAATTCTTGTTTTATCTTTCAGAGAAGTTCCTTGATGCTTTTGCTGATGGCCTTGGCGATGGCCAGCTGAATATCCTTGTCCAGCAGCTGTTTCTTATCCTCTGCGTTTGAAACAAAGCCCAACTCAATAACAATCGCCGGCTTTGCAATTCCCTCCAACACCGGAACGGCTGCCTCTCTGAGCCCCCGCCCCTTTCGCGGAAAAACCTGTTCCAGGTTCTTCTGCAGGATGTAGGCGAACCGAACACTGTCATTGAGATGTTTGTTTCTTGCCATGTCCGTCAGGATGACGGAGGAATCTTTATTTTCACTCTGGGCTTGTCCCTTGAATCCAGGGAAATATATTTCAAATCCGGATGCCTTTTTTCCAAACCCGGCGTTTATATGAAGGCTAATGAACAGATCCGGCGCTGCATTTCGAACAAATTGTTCCCGCTCACGAATGCTGACTGCTCGATTTGAATCTCTGGTTAGTTGAACGCGGATATTCTGAATCGGCGACAATTCTTTCTGAATACTGCGGGCGATGGCTAAGGTGACATCCTTTTCATAGACATCATCTGAAAATCGGACCCCCTTATCTGAGCCGTCATGTGCAGGGTCAAGAACGACCAGTGGCTTTCCGGGTTCTGCCGATGCGGAAAGCGGTAAACAGGATAAAACAAAAAGCAACAAAATCACCCACCAAGCATATTTCTTTTTCCAAGCAGGCTTTAATATTTGTTGCATATTCTTCCCCATATCCTAACCATAAAGTGAGCCTCTCATACAGCAAAAAACGAATCCCTGTCAACAAATAAGTACGGAACTTTAATCGGATTGCCGGGAATGTTCCCTCGCCTTTTGCACCCTTTCCACGGAAATGACCTCTTTGATCTGCTTTATCGCCGAAGTCAAAGAATTCAGCTGCCTTAATCCCGTAACATCAAGCCGGAAGAAACAATTTACCCGAAGATCCCTGCTCGTATCCACCCGGGCGGAACTGATATTTACATCGAGGGAAGAAATCACGGAACTGATTTCCGCCAGAATGCCCTTTTTGTCTTTACAGGTTACGACCATATTCACGGAATAGGTCTGCGATGCCTTTGCACTCCAGGAAACATCCACAAACCTTTCGGCATCCAGGTTTGGCAAGAGTTCGCAATTGGCGGTATGAATCGCAACGCCCCGCCCCCGCGTTATGTAACCGACAATTTCATCCCCGGGAATGGGATCGCAGCAGTGAGCAAAACGCACCATGATATCTTCGATGCCGGTAATCAATATCCCTTGATAGTCTTCCCTTTTCCCCTTTTTTGCCACACTCTCGACAGGCGGCCTCTCACTGACGCTGATTTCATCACGAATAAAATGATGAACGACCTTTTTCGGGGAAACCCGTCCGTATCCCACCAGGGCAAAAAGATCATCCTGGGAATTGACGGACAGTTCATTGTAGAGCTCCCGGATTTCATCCGATTTGATCACCGAACTCAACTTAAGAGAATTTTTTCGGAATTCCTTCTCCAGCAGGTCTCTGCCCAGAGAGATGCTTTTCTTGCTTTCCTCCGTTTTTACCCAGCTTTTGATCTTTGAGCGCGCCCTCGATGTGACGGCGTATTTTAACCAGTCCTTACTGGGATGATGTCCGGCCTGGGTGATGATCTCAACGGCATCGCCGTTTTTAAGTTCGTATTTCAGGGGAACGATGCTCCGGTTCACCTTTGCCCCGATGCAGGAGTGTCCCACATCCGTATGGATGCTGTAGGCAAAATCGATCGGTGTGGCCCCCTTCGGAAAGGACCTTACATCGCCGCCGGGCGTAAAGACATAGACTTCATCGGGGAATAAGGCCAGTTTGAGATTGGTCATGAATTCCCGGGGATTCTTCAAGTCCTGCTGTACTTCCAGCAATTCCCGAAGCTTTCGGATCTGTTCCTCATCATTGCCGGGAAGGGCCCTTTTTTCCTTGTATCGCCAGTGCGCAGCAATTCCCTCTTCTGCCCACCCATGCATCTCTTTTGTCCGGATCTGGATTTCAACCCGCTGCCCGTAGGGACCGATGACGGTCGTATGGAGGGAGCGATAATTGTTCGCCTTGGGCATGGCGATATAATCCTTGAACCTTCTCGGGACGGGAATCCACAGGGCATGAACGATACTGAGGGCTTCGTAGCAGTCTTTTTCCTTGTCGGAATCCAGAATGATGCGGAATGCCGTCAGATCATAGACCTCGTCAAAATCGATCTTCTGTTCGTGCATCTTTTTGTGAATGCTCCAGAAATGTTTCGCCCTGCCCTCGACGACGCCTTTCAGATCGTATTCATCGATCTTTTCCTGGATGATGCGTTTAACTTCCCTGGTATATTGATGCCGTTTTTCTCGTGATGCGGAAATACGCTTCGCGAGATCGGCATAGGCCTCATAATCCAGATAGCGAAAGGCGATATCCTCCAGTTCGACCTGCATCCGATAGATGCCGAGACGATTGGCCAGCGGGGCGTATAATTCCATGGTTTCCTGCGCAATATACCGCTGCCTGTCCGGAGTATGAAATTCAAGCGTTCTCATATTATGGGTGCGATCAGCCAATCGGACCATGAGAATCCGAATGTCTGCGGACATGGCCAGGATCATCTTGCGAAAATTCTCTGCCTGCCGTTCTTCCTGACTGCTGAAGGTAATCTTGCTGATTTTGGTTAATCCATCGACAAGGAAGGCGACGTCCTTTCCAAAGAGTTCTTCAATCTGTTCCAGGGTCGTGAGGGTGTCTTCCACGGTGTCATGGAGAAGGCCCGTCGCGATGGATGCCGCATCCAGCTCCATGTCGGCCAGGATTCCCGCCACTTCCAGGGGGTGTGTCATGTAAGGCTCGCCGGACAGGCGTACTTGCCCCTGATGAACGGAGGCGGAAAAGATATAAGCCTTTTCGATTAACTCCTGTTCTCCTGGAGTTAGATATTCCTGCGTTTTATCAAGGATATCTGTGATCCGCCGCATGAAGCCTCTTTAATTCCTATCCCTAGGCAATCCGGTCCTGGTCTTAATCATGAGAGCCGGAAACATTTTCCCCCATTTTTGAGGCGATTTGGCTCAAAAGCGTCTCTTCGACCTGCTCCAGGAGGATCGCGTTCACCTCGCCTGTATCCCGCATTCGGATTTCAACTTTCCCTTCCGCCAATTTCTTGGGGCCAATCGTCACCCGGATCGGGATGCCGATCAGGTCCGCATCCTTGAATTTAACGCCGGCGCGCTCGTCACGATCATCAAGGAGCACCTCGACGCCTTTGGCGACAAGGGAATCATACAGACGTTCCGCAGTGTCCGCAAGGGCCTTGTCATTTATATTGACCGGCGTAATGATGACCTGGAAGGGGGCAAGGGGCATGGGCCAGACGATGCCGTTCTCATCGTTGTTCTGTTCAATGCATGCCGCGACGGTCCTGCCGGTACCTATCCCGTAGCACCCCATGATCATCGTCTGATCTTTTCCGTTCCGATCTAAAAAGCTTGCTCCCATAGCCTTGCTGTACTTTGTCCCAAGTTTAAAGACATGTCCGACTTCGATGCCCCGGGCAAGGGACAGCGCCTTCCGGCAGCGGGGACAGGCGTCCGTCTCCCGGGCGATCTTCAGATCTGCAAAGGCGGCAATCGAGAAATCCCTCCCGACGTTGACGTTGCGGACGTGATAATCTTCCCGGTTTGCTCCCATGACGAAATTCTTCATATTGAGGAGGGAATTATCGGCGACAATCCGGGCGCGAATGCCGACCGCCCCGGCAAATCCGCGAGGGGCGCCTGTGACCTCCTCAATCATGTCATCCATGGCCAGTTCGATTTCATTACAGCCCAGATAGTTTTTAACCTTGATCTCGTTGACCTCTTCATCACCGCGAATCAGTACGGCAACGGGCTGCCCATCGGCGTTGAAGATCATGGTTTTCACGATATCCTGAGGCGTAACATCTAGAAAGGCGGACACCTCTTCAATGGTTCTTATGTTCGGGGTATGCACTTCCGTCAGGGGTAGCTCTTCAATGGCGGACATATCCGCTTTTTCCGGCGGATGCACCTCCGCCTTTTCCAGGTTTGCTGCATAGGCGCATTCGCTGCAGAACACCAGGCCGTCTTCACCTGAATCAGCCATCACCATGAATTCGTGGGAAAAACTTCCTCCGATCGTCCCCGAATCCGCTTCCACGGGACGGAAGCGAAGTCCACACCGTGCAAAGATACGTTTATAGGCTTCAAACATCCTGGCATAACTGAGTTCCGCCCCTTCCTCGTCGGCATCGAAGCTGTAGGCGTCCTTCATTCCGAATTCCCGGCTCCGCATCACCCCGAAGCGGGGGCGGATTTCGTCCCGGAACTTGGTCTGGATCTGGTAGAGATTTTTCGGAAGCTGCCGATAGGTTTTGAGTTCGTTGCGGACCAGGTCTGTAATGACCTCTTCGTGGGTCGGCCCCAGACAATACTCCCGGTCGTGTCGATCCCGGAAGCGCTGCAGTTCTTTTCCGTAATACTCCCAGCGTCCGGATTCCTGCCAGAGTTCCGCCGGCTGAACCATGGGAAGGAATACCTCCTGGGCCCCGGCCCGATTCATTTCTTCGCGGATAATCTGCTCAACCTTTCGAATAACCCGGTATCCCAGGGGAAGGTAGCAATAGATCCCCGCTGATAATTTTCTAATCATCCCCGCCCGAAGCATGAGCTGGTGACTGATGACCTCGGCATCTGAAGGGATTTCTCGTTCAGTGGGCAGGAACATCTCCGAATAACGCATTTAGCCTCCTTGTTCGTAAATAAGCGATAAGATGAATGTCATGAATTTAAGGATCACGGCCTCCACCGATCCTGTCTCTTTCACAGTTATAAATCTATTTATGTCGTGTCATTTCCGCAATTTCCTGAAGCAGGACCTCAACAAATTCCTCTTCCTTTATCTTGCGCACAACTCTCCCTTTCTTGAAAAGCAAACCCGTCCCCCGGCCGCCCGCAATGCCGACATCCGCTTCTGCCGCCTCACCTGGACCGTTGACGACACACCCCATGAGGGCAATCTTCAGGTCCTCCTTCATCCCGACCAGAGCCTGCTCAACCCTTTCAACCAGAGAGAAAAGATCAATTTCGCAGCGTCCGCAGGTAGGACAGGAGATGATGTCCGGCCCAACCCTGCGGATGTCCAGAGCCCGGAGGATGCCATAGGCAAGTCCGATCTCGGAAACGGGGTTGCCTGTGACCGAGACGCGAATCGTATCTCCGATCCCCTCGTTAAGGAGCAGCCCGATCCCGATGGATGATTTTATGGCGGAATTGACAAGCGTCCCAGCCTCGGTAACGCCCAGGTGCAGGGGATAGTCGGTTTTTGCCGCAACCATCCGGTAAGCATCGATCATGGTTGGGACATGCGACGATTTCAGGGAGAGTTTGATTCGATCAAAACCAAGATCTTCCAGAAGGGCAAGATGATTGAGGGCGCTTTCCGCCATGGCTCCGGCGGTGGGCCCGCCGTACTTTTCCTGCAGGTTTTTCTCCAGGGATCCCGCATTGATGCCAATGCGGATGACGGTATTGTGCTCCCTGGCAGCCCGGACAATATCGGCAATTTTTTCTCTCCCCATATTGCCGGGATTGATCCGGATGCCGTCCACATCCTGCTCGATCGCCATCAATGCGTAACTCGCGTTGAAATGAATGTCGGCAATCAGGGGAATATGGATGCCCTTTTTGATTTTCCCGAGCACGGCGGCGGCATCCGCGTCCGGTACGGCCACCCGGACAATCTGACAACCGGCATTTTCGAGGGCTTCAATCTGGGCGATCGTCGCCGGAACATTTCGTGTATCCGTACAGGTCATGGATTGCACGACAATCGGTGCGTCTCCGCCAACCTGGACATTCCCGACCCAAAGGGCCTTCGTCTTTCTTCTCCCAGCAGGACTATTCAATGGAAATCCTTGTTGTTGTTCGTTGATTTTTTGTATAGCACAAAGGTGCGAAGGCCTTCAATGAGGAAAATCCCCGCCGTTTGAACGTTATTAACGGCGGGGATTTTTCGTGCAGATAGAAAGAAGGGTTTTTAAGGAGAATTAAAGCAGAGATCCCCCCCGCCAGCAGTGAAGGCAAAGTTGGTCCGCCGGAAGGCCGATGGCTTCGATCATGGCCTCAATATTCAAATATTTCAGCGTCGTTACATTCAGATCCTGACGAATCCATTCAACCATTCTTGAATATTCCTCTGAGCGGCAATCCAGATAGGGTGTAATGTCAGCGGGTTCCTTTCCTTCGATGGCCGAAATGGCACGTCTCGCCGCCAGTTCCGACGAGGAGCGGGTTGAGGACCCATAAAGGCACGTAAACATGAGCGGAGGGCAGGCGGCTCGAATATGAATCTCACGAGCACCGTTTTCCCAAAGCTTCTTGATGGTGTAATTCTTTAACTGTGTTCCCCGAACGATGGAATCATCGCAGACAATCATCCGGTTGTTGTTGATGACATCATGAACGGCGCTGAGTTTCATGGTGGCAACGAGATCGCGGATATCCTGGGAGGGAGGGGTATAACTCCGGCCATACCCCGGGGTATATTTAACCAGGGGACGGCGATAGGGAATTCTTGATTCGGCAGCATAGCCCAGGGCATGTCCGACACCGGAATCCGGTATTCCGCAGACCAGATCCGCCGTTACCTTGTCCTGCCTGGCAATGGCTCTCCCACAGCGTTCCCTGGTATTCTCCACTGAAATTCCTTCATAGCAGGAGGACGGATAGCCGGTATAGATCCAAAGAAAGGCGCAGACCTTCCGTTCTTTGTTTTCGGGCCGCAGAATATGATATCCATCGGCAGTGAGTTGAATGATCTCACCGGGACCGATGAATTTAACCAGTTCATAGTTCAGATTGGGAAAGGAGCTGGATTCCGTTGCGACTGCGTAGCCTGCCCCTGTCCGTTCCCTGCCCAGTGCCAGGGGGAATCGGCCATACTTATCGCGGGCAGCGTAGAGCCCCTCATCTGTCAAAATCAGAACGCAGATGGAGCCTTCAATCGCCTCCTGCATCCGTACAATGCCCTCAACAAGACTTGTTCCCCTGCTGATCAGTTTTGCCACGAGTTCGACGGTATTGACAGCACCATCCCTTATTTCACTGAAGGAGGTCCCCTCCTGAAGCAGGTCGGAGGCAAGACGGTCCCGGTTGGTTACGAGACCCGTTGCGGCGATCGAAAACGTTCCGAATTTGGAGCGGATGATCAGAGGCTGAGGCGAGTCGTCGTCAATGGCCCCAATTCCCGCATTTCCTTTCATCTGCCGGTAATAATCGACAAATTTCGATTTGAATTGCGCCTGACTGATGCTGTGGATGGCCTTATGAAAGTTATTATCCCCGAATACGGCCAGACCCCCATTTTCCGTTCCCAGGTGGGAGTGATAATCCGTCCCATAAAAAAGGGATTTCATGCAATTCTCTTTCGAAACTACCCCGAATAAACCGCCCATGGTATATATTGCCTGTCCCTGTTTATTTTTTTATTGTTCAGCTTTCCAGCGGAAATGCTCAGCTCAAACGTCTCAGTGCCTTTCCTATCCTTTCCAGTCCCTTTTCGATGATCGACATGGAGGTTGCATAGGAAATTCTTATGAAGCGGTCATCTCCAAAGGCGATGCCCGGCACGACGGCTACCTCCGCTTCCTCGAGGAGATACTCGGTCATCGTCGTGGAATCGGTGATCTTTCGATCTCCGCAGCTTAAACCATACAATGCGGATACATTGGGAAAGACATAGAAAGCCCCCTGGGGTCTGAGGCAGAAAACCCCCTCAAAAGCATTCAGCGTAGAAACGATGTAATCCCGTCGCTTCTGAAATTCACGGACCATTTCCACAATGACCTGCTGGTCGCCGTTCAGAGCCTCAACGGCGGCCTTCTGGGATATGGAAGCCGGGTTGGAGGTGCTCTGGCTCTGGATCTTCCCCATCGCCGCGATGACGGGCTCCGGACCGGCGGCATAGCCGATCCTCCAGCCGGTCATGGCATAGGCCTTCGAAACGCCATTGACAACAACCGTCCGGTCTTTCAGCGCGGGATTGACCGCAGCCATGTTCCAGAAGGGCATATCGTCAAAGAGGATCTTTTCATAGATATCGTCGGAAATGACCATCAAGGAATGGCGAAGCACCACCTCCGCCAGGTCGGCAAGCTCTTCTTTCGAGTAAGCACATCCCGTCGGATTGGATGGACTGTTGATAATCAGCGCCTTGGTTTTTTCCGATATGGCGGCTTCTAATTCTTCCGGTGTCAATTTGAAGCCATTTTTTTCCTGGGTGTTCACAATCACCGGTTGAGCACCGGTGTAAAGGACCAGATCCGGATAGGAAACCCAGTATGGACCCGGGATAATGACCTCATCCCCTTCCTCAAAGAGGACTTGAGCAAGATTAAAGAGGGTATGCTTGGCCCCGCAGGAGACAACAATCTCTGAACGTTTGTAAGACAGGAAATTATCCCTTTGAAGTTTCCGGATAATCGCGTCTTTCAATTCATCGATACCCCCGACGGCCGTATAGCGCGTAAAATTGGCTTCCACCGCCTGGATCGCCGCGGTTTTAATGGAATCCGGGGTATTGAAATCCGGTTCTCCCGCCCCGAAATCGACGACATCCCGCCCCTCGGCACGCAGGGCAGCAGCTTTTGCGGTAATGAGCAGCGTGGGCGACGGTTTGATCAAAGATACTCTCGACGCAAGTTTCATAGAAGTCCCTATATTTTATTCATTCTGGGGAATTTTTCCTGCATTTTCCGGTACACAATTTCCGGCACAAGCCCTTTCGGAGACCCGCCCAGACGGGCAACTTCTTTAAGAATGGTGGAACTGGTATAAAACCACTTATAGCCGGTCATGAAGAAAACCGTTTCCACACTGCGGTTGATGCGACGGTTCATCAAGGCAAGCTGGAACTCATACTCGAATTCGGACATGGCCCTTAATCCCCGCAGAATGATATCGGCTCCGGCATCGCGGACATAATCGACCAGCAGTCCGTCATAACTGTCCACCCGGACCCTCTTCCGATCACCAAGCGCCTCCTTGATCATCGCTTCCCGTTCCTCCACGGTGAACAGGGACGTCTTCATCACATTGTAGGCAATGAGGACAATAATTTCATCGAACATCGACAGGCCTCTTTTGATAATATCAAGATGGCCATTGGTAATAGGATCAAAAGAACCGGGATAAACAGCAATCTTTTTCATATCATCCTCTTTAACATCCTGAATTAGGCTTTACGAAGGAAAGCAGGGTATCTCCATATCTTCTTTCATCGAACAGCTTCAATGTATTGTCCCCTTCGATCTCCAGGGGTTCCGCCAGGGCGTGCTGAAGAATCAGCATGCCCTCTTCTGCCATCAGGGACGGAGAAGAATTCAACAGGAAGATTGTCCTTTCAATCTGCCCCTTTCGATAAGGCGGATCGGCAAAAATCAGATCAAAGGACTTGCCTTTCTGAACCAGGCGGTTAATGGCCGATTCGACATCCGTGGCAAGAATCTCATACTGCCCCGATAAACCGAAGGCCTCCAGATTTTTCCTGAGAGCCGTGACCAGCGCGGAAATCCTTTCGACGAAAACAACCTCCGCGGCGCCCCGGCTGAGCGCTTCCAGGCCCACATTGCCGGTCCCCGCATAAAGGTCGAGAAAATTACGACCGTCAAGAGGGCCCAGCATATTAAACAAGGCCTCCTTGATTCGGTCTGAAGTCGGCCGGACGGCATATCCGGGCGGAACGGAAATCCGTCGCCCTCTTGCCTGTCCCCCGATGATTCTCATAGATAATCCCGGATCAGCACCTCGGCGATTTGAACGGCGTTTGACGCCGCACCTTTACGGATGTTGTCCGCCACAACCCACATATTGATGCCGTTCGGAATCGATTCATCCTCCCGAATCCTGCCGACAAAGGTATCATCCTGTCCTACCGCATGGATTGCCAGGGGGTAGGCGTTCTCCTTCGGATTATCGACCACTCGCACGCCGGGTGCCGTTGCGAGAAGCTTTCGCACCTCTTCGGCCGTAATCTTCTTTTCCGTTTCGATATTGACTGATTCCGAATGGCCGAAAAATACGGGCACCCGGACCGTCGTGGCGGTCACCGCGATCGCCGGGTCATTGAAGATCTTTTTGGTTTCGTTGACCATCTTCATCTCTTCCTTGGTATACCCGTTATCGAGGAAGACATCGATGTGGGGTAGACAATTGAAGGCGATCTGATGGGGATAAACCTTGACCTGAACCTCCTGGCAGCTCATCAGCGCCCGGGTCTGTTCAGCCAGCTCCGTTATGGCCTTCTTTCCCGTTCCCGATACCGCCTGATAGGTGGACACCACGATCCGCCGGATTCGGGCGACATCGTGGATCGGTTTGAGGGCTACGACCATCTGAATCGTCGAGCAGTTTGGATTGGCAATAATCCCCTTGGTTTTGTACTGTGCAATGGCTTCAGGATTGACTTCAGGAACGACCAGAGGGATGTCGGGCGCCATCCGGAAAGCGCTGGTATTATCGATGACCACGCATCCCGCTGCGGCGGCGATCGGCGCAAATCGTTCGCTGACGCTTCCCCCCGCAGAAAACAGGCCGATCTGGATCCCGGCGAAGGAATTTTCATCAAGGACCTTGACGGGTATGGACTTGCCTTTAAAATCGATATCAACACCTAACGACCGTTCCGATGCCAGCAGGGTCAATTCCCGAACGGGGAAATTGCGTTCCTCCAGAACCCGGATCATTTCATTGCCCACAGCGCCCGTTGCGCCGACGACGGCTACATTATACAAACTCATCTATCCACTTCTCCTTTTTTATCCTTCTTTCCTTCTCATGGTTCCGCACCCTGCGAAAGTCAGGTTTTTGTACTTTCTGTCTGCGGGCTGCGATAACGATTCCCGCATCTCATCAGAAACCAGACGGGTCCCGAAAGGCCATACCCCGTCATCACCGCAAAGAGCATGATCTGGGGTTCAGCGACAACAATCATTAAAGCCAAGACAATCAATAAAAAAGACATGAAAGGCTTGCGGGAAAAATAATTCAGATTCTTGAAGCTGTAATACTTCACATTGCTGACCATCAGGAGAGACAGAACAACAACGGCAGCAAGAACCAGAATGTGAGGATAGGGACCCTTTCCCACTTTATCCTCATAGAGAAGAATGCCGGTCACAATGATCGCCGCCGCAGCCGGTATGGCCAGACCGTTAAAGACTTTGCTTTCCACAATGCCGATCTGGATATTGAATCGTGCCAGCCGCAGCGCCCCGCAAAGAACGAAAAGACAGGCCGCGACCGACCCCCATTTTCCGTAAGCTGACAGAGACCAGGTATAAACGAGCACAGCCGGCGCGACGCCGAACGCGACCAGATCGGATAACGAATCGTATTCAATGCCGAATTTGCTTACGGAATTGGTCATTCTCGCAATCCGGCCATCCAGGCTGTCCAAAACAATGGAGATGAGGACAAAGAAAGACGCCTCGACAAAGGCTCCCCGCATGGAATAGAGAATCGAATAAAAACCGAAAAAGAGGTTGGCCGAGGTAAAAAGATTGGGTAAAAGGTATACCCCCTTTTTCATTTGGCTTCTGCCTATTTTTCTCTCTTTTTTCATCAAAAAATCCCTATGGGCGTTTGCCCTGCTTGCACTTTGTCTCCTTTGGCGACGCATAGTTTCGTTTCCATCGGCAAAAAAACCTCCAGCCGGGAACCAAAGCGAATCAAACCGAAGCGTTCACCTCGTTTCAGATTTGCCCCCTTGTCCACCCAGCAGACAATTCTGCGGGCAATCAATCCGGCAATCTGAATGGTCAGGATTTCCCGCCCATTCTCCGCCCGGATCAGGATGGCATTTCGTTCATTCTCCTCCGACGCCTTATCCAGATTCGCCGATAGAAAGCTTCCGGGGTTGTAGCGAATCGCCACGACGGTTCCGGAATAGGGGGCCCGATTGACATGAACATTGAAGACATTCATAAAAATACTGATTTTCCTGCATGGTCCGGAAAACAGTTCGTGATGAAAATCCTCATCAATCCGGAGCACTTTGCCATCGGCAGGGGAAACGATCACTCTCTCATCTTCGGGAACCCGTCTGTCCGGATTACGAAAAAACCAGGCTGTAAAGATCGTGGCAACCAAGGGAATGACGGCAATCCATAATGATTCGAAAAAAAAGGCGGCAAGGAAGGTTAAGACACCGAAAACGGCAATGAAGGGAAGCCCTTCAAGAGCAATCAGACTGTCATGCTTCATCTTGAAAAAATCCTAAAAAAACCATGAAAAAGAATCGAGAGGGCCTCCGCATGAAAAAATGATCAATTTCCCCTGTTAATAAATGGTTTTAACAGCTTTCAGATTTTGCCTTCCAAGCCAGGAAGACTTATCTTAATTAAAAAGGCTTGTCAATCATCTTATGGGATTCCTTTGTTCGTCCTCTTGAGCATCTTTTTGAAGAAGTTTTGCCTCCGCTTCAGAAAGACGGAGGTAGCGGGGCGTAAAGGTTAAGAGATCGAGGATCTCACCCCGGGCGTAGTTTCTTCCGGCAAGCAGCCCCACAGCGGATGCCCGAACGGCATGAAGGTGCGGCGCGGCAAAAGAGGATCGGTCCGGAAGGGATTCCGCAATCCGGTCCCGGTATTTCATCGCCCCATCACCGATAAACAGAGCCTTTTCCGAGATCAGTAGCAAAAATGCATCCAGATCTACCAGTCTCTCATCGCCAATCCTTCTCAGAGAACAATCGGGTTCGGATGTGTAAATCGCGGTATAAATCTGCCTTTTCTGCGCATCCATCATGGGACAGATCCATCCGGAGGCATGGATGCCGTTAAAGGCAAGGGCTTCCAGAGTGGAAACCCCTACAATGGGCCTGCCTGTCGCCAAAGCCAGCCCTTTCAACGTGCCCAGTCCGATTCTCAATCCGGTGAATGAACCCGGTCCCACGGTGCAGGCCAAAAGATCGACACCCTCCACATCCAGTCCCGCCTTCCCGAGCACGTCTTCGATGGCCGGCAGCAATAGAACGGAAGAATTGACGCCAAGATTATAGAAACTCTCCACAAGAATGTTCTCATCTTCCAGAAGCGCAATTCCAACGGTCTTTGCCGATGTGTCCAGTGCAAGAGTAATCATGGTTATTACCTGCCGATCATTTTCATTAAATCATTGATAAATCCGATATTCAAGCGGCCAATGTCCATTGCAAAGGCAAAAGCCATCAAGAGGATAAGAATCACCAGCCCCACCTGCTGGGCTATTTCCCGCCAGCGGAGGTTGATCTCTCGTCCGATGATCGCCTCCACAATAAAGAATAAGAGATGGCCGCCATCCAGAACGGGAATGGGCAGAAGATTCAGAATGGCCAGATTGATACTGAGAAGCCCCATAAACATCAGAAAGGGTGTAATCCCCTCTTTCACTTGCGCACCGGCAATCTGGGCGATCAGGATCGGACCTCCGAGATTCTTCGGAGAAATCGCCCCTTCGATCATTTTTACAATGCCTACCAGGGTCAGCTTCGAGATCGTCCAGGTCTGCTTCAGGCTCATCCAGAAGGCGCCAATGGGACCCTTTCTTTCGACCAGGATATAAGAGGAAGCACTGATTCCGATCCGATACTTCTCCACATTCTCCTCGAAGATGTTCTTCGCCTTCATCAATTGGGGAACAAGCGTCACTTCCCAGACGGTGCGATTCCGCTCAATCTTCAGCTTCAGAGGCTTCCCCTGGCTCTTTCCGATTGCCTCGGCCAAATCATCCCACTGGGAAACCGTTTTTCCGTTGACGGCCAGGATCTGATCGTCCTTAAGAATCCCCGCCTGATAGGCAACGCTTCCTGGTTCAACCCCCCCCACTTTGGCCGAAAGAACCGGAACTCCCGTCATATAGATAAGAGTAAAAACGAGAATGGCAAAGAAGATATTGAAAAGCGGTCCCGCGGCGACGATGAGAATCCGTTTCCATACGGGCTGCTTCAAGAAGGCCCTTTTCTCATCCTCGTCAGAGAGTTGATCATCGGGAGATTCCCCAAGAAGCTTGACATAGCCCCCCAGCGGAATGAGGGAAAGGAGATATTCCGTTTCCCCTCTCTTCCGGCCGATGATCTTCGGACCAAACCCCAGAGAAAACTTGAGGACGCCGACCCCGGAATATTTTGCCGCCAGAAAATGCCCCAATTCGTGCACGAATATGAGGACGCCCAGCAGTATTATAACGGATAGTATGCTTACTCCGATCATTCTTTAATCCCTCATGCATTTAAGAAGTTTTTGTGATTCTCTCCGCGCCCACGCATCCGCATCCAGGATGTCTTCTATATTCGGTGAGCCCTTTGATGAATGGGCTGCCATGACCTCTTCGACAAGTTGGGCGATATTCAGAAAAGGCAGGCTCTCGGCAAGGAACGCCTCAACGGCGATCTCATTGGCCGCATTCAGGACGGCAGGCATGGTCCCGCCTTGCCTCGCGGCTTCACAGGCCAGCGCAAGAGCGGGGAACCGTTCAGTATCCGGAGGGAAAAATTCCAGCGGGCCGGCCTTGAAAAGATCCAGGGACAGTTCCGGATAATCCAGCCGTTCCGGGAAAGAGAGGGCATAGGCAATCGGAATTTTCATATCCGGGATGCCCAGTTGCGCCAGTACGGAACCATCAATAAATTCCACCATGGAATGAACAATGCTCTGCGGATGAATGCAGACCTGGATCTGATCGATATCGACGCCAAAAAGCCATTTTGCCTCGATAACTTCAAGCCCCTTGTTCATCATCGTTGCCGAATCAACGGTGATTTTGTTCCCCATACTCCAGTTCGGGTGTTTCAGGGCGTCTTCCGGTTTTACCTTTTCCAGGCGTTCCCTGGAAAACCGGAAAAAGGGTCCACCCGATGCCGTCAGATAGATGCGTTTTACCCCTTGAGACCTTTGACCGGAAAGACATTGGAAAATGGCGCTGTGCTCGCTGTCCACGGGCATAAGATTTGCCCCCTTGCTCTTTGCCTTCTCAAGAACGAGTTTCCCCGCCATGACCAGCGTTTCCTTATTTGCCAGAGCAATATCTTTTCCTGCCTCAAGGGCAGCCAAGGTCGGCATAAGCCCTGAAGCCCCCACCATAGCTGAGATCACCATCTGGGCATCCGGCAGGGCCGCAACCTGGCGATAGCCCTCCGAACCGTAGAGAATGTCCACCCCCGCCGTCGTCGGGAGTTCCTTTTTCAGTTCCCGGGCGTGGCTTTCATCGATGACGGATACGGCCGAGGGCTGGAATTCCTCGATCTGCCTCTTTAGTTCGGAAATATTCCTTCCGGCCGCCAAGGCGACAATTCTGAACTTTTCCGGATTTCTACGAATCACTTCGAGAGAATTTCGACCGATGGAGCCTGTAGAACCCAGAATCGATATCTTTTTCATGGAATCCAATAGATGCGATAATAATAAACGAATGGGACGAGAAAGATCAAACAATCCAGCCGGTCCAGGATTCCGCCATGCCCCGGCATGATCCTCCCGGAGTCCTTGACACCGACCGCCCTTTTAATCATGGATTCAAAGAGATCCCCAAGTTGACCAATGCAGTTTCCAACAACCGCCATCAGAAGGGCATGGAGAATCGGTAGGGAAGTCAGGACAAAGGTGGAGTACAGCACAACGGCCACGACACTGCCCGCCATCGAACCGACAGCGCCTTCCACGGTCTTCGCCGGACTTATCCGGGGATAGAGCTTATGCTTTCCCAGGGTCCTCCCGAAATAAAATGCGGCAATATCCCCGGAAATCGGCAGCACGAGGATAAAGAAAATCCACAGGACACCATTTTCCGTCTTTCGAAGAAGAATGAAATAGGAGAGCATTAGAGGGAGATAAACAAGGCCGAATAAGACTTTACTGACGGGAACGAGGGATATTCCGTCCGTTTTTGCGCGCGACAGAGAGGCCAGAGAAATGATCAGGACGGACAGGGTCAAAACAGCGAAGAGCAGTTCTTCCCCGCCAAGATAGGCTGCCACGGGAAGAAGAAGCGCACCGCAGAGAACTTCCAACTTTTCCCAGAAAAATCCTTTTCCGAAGATCAGAGAATTGTACTCAGAAGCCGCCACCAGAATGATCGCAACCATCACCCCGGAAAAAAGCGCCTCGGAACAAAAATAAGTCAAGGCCAAGACTGCGGGAGCTGCGATGATCCCCGTTATCCATCTCTGAACGTGCGGTGTCATAAGCTGATCATGACTTACTCGAAATATCTTTAACCTGCTCGCTCGTCATTCCAAACCGCCTCTCCCGGGATTGGTAATCGGCGATCGCTCGGACAAGATCCTCCCGACCAAAATCCGGCCACAACACCTCCGTAAAATGGAACTCGGTATAGGCCATCTGCCAGAGGTAGAAGTTGCTGATGCGCTGTTCTCCGCTGGTTCGAATCAGAAGGTCCGGATCCGGCATCTCGGCAGTATAAAGATAGCGGGCAAAAAGCTCGCGGTTAACATCTTCAGTCCGAATCCTTCCGCTCAGGCCGTCCTGCACGATGTTTTTTACAGCCCTCAGGATTTCTTCCCTTCCCCCGTAGCTGAGGGCCAGGGTCAGAGTCATGGCCTTGTTGGCAGCCGTCTTTTCCATGACTTGAAACAGAATCTTTTTTACGGAATCCCGAAGCATCTCGATATCGCCGATTGCCCTCAGCCGGATCCCGTTTTCCATCATCTCCCCAAGCTGATTGCCGAGATACTCTTCTAGAAGGTTCATGAGCGCGTGAATCTCCGTCTTGGGACGGAGCCAGTTTTCCGAAGAGAAAGCATACAACGTCAGATATTTAATTCCAAGTTCCCGACAGGTTCTGACCGTGACATTAACAGCTTCAGCACCCTTCTTATGTCCGAAGATCCTTCCAAGGGCATGTTTTTCCGCCCAGCGACCATTGCCGTCCATGATGATCGCAATATGGCGCGGTATTTTCTTGGGATCAAGATCCATTAAAAAATAATTCCACCTATGAACAAAATGGGGAGCCTTACGGCTCCCCTCGCGTAATCCTCAAGGAACAAAGATTTCCGGAAACCTTTTAGATCTCCATAATCTCCTTTTCTTTTTCCCCCAGAATCCCCTCAGCCTTCGCAATATAACTGTCCGTCATCTTCTGGACCTGCTCCTGATAATCATGCATCTGATCCTCGGAAATATCATTGCCCTTTTTCAGGGTTTTGAATTCTTCGTTGGCATCCCTCCTGGCGTTTCTCAGCTTAACCTTACTTTCTTCCGCCATCTTGCGCACGACCTTGACCAGTTCCTTTCGCCTGGCCTCCGTCAGGGGAGGAATGGAAATGCGAATGATTTTGCCGTCATTGTTCGGCACGAGCCCCAGATCAGATTTCTGGATCGCCTTCTCGATAGCATTCAGGGCGCTTGTGTCCCAGGGAGAAATCAGGATCAAACGGCTTTCCGGGACAGAAAGCGTGGCCACCTGGTTGAGGGGCGTCGGGGTTCCGTAGTAATCCACTTTGATCCCGTCAAGCAGTGATAGCGAAGCCCTGCCCGTGCGAACCTTGTTAAAGGACTTTTCCAGGGCCTGCAATCCTTTCTCCATATTCTGCTTCAGCTCATCAAAGATAATATCCTTCATATCCTAATCTCCAACAAGAGTTCCTATGCGAATTCCGGAAACCCCCCGAACGATATTTCCGGCTTTCTGCAGATTGAACACGAGAACCGGCAACCGGTTGTCCCGGCAAAGAGAGATCGCGGTTGCATCCATCACTTTAAGATCCTTCGCCAACACATCATTATAACTTATTTTTTCATACATCACGGCATCGGGATACTTCACCGGATCCTTGTCATAAACCCCATCCACTTTGGTGGCTTTCATGATGACGTCGGCTTTGATTTCCATCGCCCGCAGCACAGCGGCCGTATCGGTCGTGAAATAGGGGTTGCCCGTTCCCGCGGCAAAGATCACGACCCGCCCCTTTTCCAGGTGCCTCATCGCTCTTCGCTGGATAAAGGGTTCGGCGACTTCCCGCATGGCAATCGCTGTCTGCACCCGCGTTGCAATCCCGACCCCTTCGAAGGCGCTCTGCAGGGCCAGACTGTTGATCACCGTGGCCAGCATCCCCATATAATCCGCCGAGGTCCGGTCCATTCCCTCCGCACTGGCTTCGACACCGCGGAAGATGTTTCCACCGCCGATCACGATCCCGAGAGAAACGCCCAGACCGACAACCTCCAGGACTTCAGCGGCAATGGCGCCCACCACACCCGGGTCAACAATACTGCCGCTCCGGGAACCGCCCATGAGGGCTTCGCCGCTCAATTTCAAAAGAACCCTTTTATATGCCATCGATTCCAAGGATTTTAATCCACTTTCCGTATTTTCGCTACAAACCGGGTATTACTTCTTGATTTCCTCTCCAAGCTGGAACCGGGCAAAGCGGCGGATGATGATATTTTCACCCGTTTTGGCGATCAGGTTGTTGATCATCGTTTCAATAGTCACATCGGTATTCTTGATGAATTTCTGTTTGACCAGACAGACTTCCTCGTAATATTTATTAAGCTTTCCCTCGATGATCTTTTCCCAGATCTTTTCCGGTTTCTTCTCCGCCAGGGCCTGGCTGCGATAGATTTCCTTCTCTCTTTCCAGGACATCCTCCGGGACATCGGCCGGACCCACGTAAGTCGGGTTGGAAGCGGCAACGTGCATGGCGAGATCCCTGGCGATCGTCTGGAAATCATCCGTCTTGGCGACGAAGTCCGTCTCGCAGTTCAGTTCGACCATGACCCCGATCTTGCCCCCCATATGAATGTAGGAGGCGATGGTTCCATCCTTGGCTGCCTTGGAAGAGCGTTTCGTTGCCGCGGACATCCCTTTCTTGCGCAGATAATCAATCGCCTTATCAAAATCACCATTCGACGAGTTCAGGGCTTCCTTGCAGTCCATCATGCCCGCACCCGTTTTTGTTCTCAGTTCCTTTACCATTTCTGATGTAATAGCCACTTTTTATTCCTCCTCTACATTTGACTGCTCGGTTTCATCCCGATCTGAATTCGCTGCAGCAGAAAGGCCTTCCTTTGTTTCAATGCTCTCGGGAACATCCGATTCAGAATTTTCTCCCAGTTGCTGCTCGACGGTTTCAGATTCCTTATCCGTTTCCGCCTGAATCTTTTCTTCATACCGCCGCTTTCCTTCCAGCACCGCATCGGCAAACTTCGAAGAAAAGAGTTTGATCGCCCGGATGGCGTCATCATTTCCCGGAATGATATAATCGATGTCGTCGGGATCACAATTGGTATCGACAATGGCGACGATAGGGATCCCTAATTTTTTGGCTTCATTGACGGCAATGGTCTCCCGCTTCGGATCGACGACGAACACCGCCGAGGGGAGGCTTTTCATCTTCGAAATGCCGCCGATCACCTTCGACAGTTTTTCCTTTTCCTTCGAAAGCCCCATGATTTCTTTTTTCGGAAAGGCCCGCACGCTGTCGTCCTCGAACATCTGTTCCAGGTTATTCAAACGGTCGATCCTTTTTTTGATGGTGACGAAATTCGTCAACATGCCGCCCAGCCAACGCTGGTTTACGAAAGGCATGCCGCATCGCCCGGCCTCGTCACGGATGGAATCCTGAGACTGCTTCTTTGTGCCGATGAACAGGAGATCCCCGCCTTCGGTCACGGTATCGATCACAAAATTATAGGCCGTCTGAAAAAGGCCTACCGTCTGCTGCAGATCAATGATGTAGATATTGTTTCTCGCCCCGAAAATATAGGGTTTCATCTTCGGGTTCCATTTGTTGGTCTGATGCCCGAAATGAACACCCGCCTCCAGTAACGACTTCATGGAAATGATCGCCATAAATTAACTCCTCTTCTGTTTTTAGTTTACCTCCACCCTCTTCAACCCGGGCGGAAACTTCTGAATTTCAGAAGCAACGTCCCCCCGGTCCGAGGATGTGTGAAGTTGGGCAGGCTGATAACATAAAGATCTATAATACGCAAGATAAAACAGCAAATTATCGCGATTATCGGAAGGTTCTTTTGGAGGACAGGATAGCAACTGTCTTTAAAGAAGGGCTGTTTCCCGATGGCATTTAAACGAACAGATCGCCGACGAACGACCATTCCACTGCGTCGTCGGAAGAAATCTTCTCAATCCGCCTTTCATAATCGATCCACATATCCTCCGAACGCAGTTCATAGCTGTGCCCCCAGAAGAAAAAGACCACTTCCGCCTCCTTCGCACGGTCGTATTTCCACCAGAAAGTCGGATCGAGGAAATGACAGGAAGGGGAAAACGCCAGGGGATCAGCGGGAGGGAAAATGTGCACCTCCTCTTTTCCGCCCCGCGCCCAGAGATAACCGGCAGCGCGGACGGCAGCAAGGACCGAATCGTTGTAGGCGTTGAAGGGATAACAGAATCCGAGAACAGGTCTTGAAAAGAGATTTTCAAGAAGATCCCGGCTGGCCTTGATTTCCCATTCCAGCTGGTCGCTCGTCAGGGAAGTCAGGTACGGATGGGTCATGGAGTGGCTGCAGATCTCGAACCCATCATAAACCGATGTCAGTTCATGAATGCCAAGCCGCCAGATTTCCCTGCCTTCAGCCAGCCACCCAAAAGAGCGTGTATCCTGATAAAGCCCGGGATTGAGGCAGAAGGTCGCCTTTGCCCTCTGACGGCGCAGAAGATCGGCGAGGCGTACATCACTGACCACACCGTCATCCCAGCATTGCAGAACTTTCATACAAACCCGGAATTCACGAAATCTGTTTTGTTTCCTTCTCCCGGGAAACGCAATACACGCCTTCACCTTTAAAGCCCGGCGCAAAGCACAGGTTATCGGAGGTGCATTCCGCCCTGCGGCAATCCCCGGCCTGCCAGCGTCTGACCAGTTCTGGCTCCCGGATAAAGGGGCGGCTCATGGCGATGTAGTCGGCTTCCCCTTCTGCCACGAGCTGTTCGGCAACCTCGAAGGACCGTATTCCCCCGACGAGGATCATGGGGATGGTCAATACCTTCTTAAAGAGCCGGGCGTCTTCCCGGAAATAGACTTCTTTTTCCACTTGATCAATTCGCGGTCGACTGGGGGATGTCTTGATACTTTTGAGCAATCCGCCGCTGACTTCCACAGCATCGATCCCGGCTTCGGCGAGAAGCTGGGCGATCTGGACGGATTCCTCCCGCACCAGCCCGTCTCTGCTGTAATCCTGGCCATTCATCTTGATCAGGACGGGATAGTCCCTGCCCACGGTTTCCCGGATGGCGGAGAAAATCTCCAGGCAGATCCTGGCGCGATTTTCAACGCTGCCGCCGTATTCATCCCGGCGTCGATTGTAGAGCGGGGAAAAAAACTGGCTGAGGAGGTAGCCATGGGCCGCATGGAGCTCCACGCCGTCAAATCCTGCTTCTTTCGCCCTGCGAGCGCCCTCTGCAAAGGCGCCAACGAGTTCCGTAATGTCCTGTCGGGAAATTTCTTTTCTGGAAGATTCGGCCAGGCCCTCGTAATTCGATACGGCAAGGGGAAGCCGATCGATCAGGGGTTCAGCCGCAAACGCTCCGGCATGGGCCAGTTGCAGGACAATCCGTCCGCCGTTCTTGTGAACGGCACCGGCCATCTCCGAAAGGCCCGGAATGAGCTCGTCCTTGTAGATGCCCAGTTGCCAGGGCGTTGCCTGACCTTCCTGCCTTACATAGGTATGACTGCTGATGATCAAACCGATCCCGCCCCTGGCGAGCCGGGCCATCGTTTCAATCAACCTTGGCGTCACCTCGCCTTCAGCGGTCGCCAGACCTTCCCACGTTGCCGAACGGACAAAGCGGTTGGCAAGGTTCATCCCATTGATTTGACTGGTCTCAAACAATTTCTTCATGGCGTTTCCGTATATGAATAAAAAGGATTTTATACCTTTCCGAAAACGGTCATTCGATCAGGTATGATAATGGGCGTTGATTTTCACATATTCAAAGGAAAGATCGGAGGCATAGATCCGGAAGCCCTTGTTTCCCATCCCGAGTTCAAGGCGGACCCGGATCGTCTCCTGGGCCATGATGGCTGCCACCCGGTCGGTTGGAAAGGCTGTCCCCTGCCCTGCTTCAAAAAGGCATACCTCTTCAAAAGAGAGCCGCACCGCTTCCACGGGAAGGGGTATGCCAATTGATCCGGCTGCGGAAATGATCCGTCCCCAATTAGGATCGCCCCCGTAAAAGGCAGTTTTAACCAGATTGGAATTGGCTACGGCGTAAGCCACACGACGGGCTTCTCCCTCGGTCCGCGCACCGTCAACCACCATTTCGATCAGTTTCGTTGCCCCCTCACCATCGCGCACCATTCCCCGGCAGAGGTCATCCAGAACGGCAAAGAGCATCTCCCGAAAAGGGGCATACTCACGGGAACGGCGGCGAATCTGCCGATTTCCGGCCCTGCCGTTGGCAAGGATCAGGGCCGTATCATTGGTGCTCATGCAGCCGTCCACGGAGATGGCATTGAAGCTCTGCGCAATCCCTTCCGAAAAAACCTTCCGAAGCGCAGCGCTGCCAATATCGGCATCGGTCATCAGATAGGCAAGCATGGTGGCCATATTCGGCTGGATCATTCCCGCTCCCTTGGCAATGCCGCAGAGGGTTACTTCCCGGGAACCGATTCGTGCCTTCCGGCAGGACATCTTGGGAAAACGGTCCGTCGTCATCATCGCCGCCTCGGCATCGGGAATCCCTTCTCTACGCAGACCGGCCACAAGAGTCCCCATTCCCTCCTCTATTCTCTCCACAGGAAGGAAATGACCGATGACTCCCGTGGAAGCCACCATTACCAGCTCCTCGGAAATATTCAGCCCCATTGCGGCGGCGCGGGACATGGCCAGGGCATCCTGGTACCCCTTCGCTCCCGTCGCGGCATTGGCATTGCCGCTGTTGGTCAAGATGGCCTGGGCCATTCCGGATGACATCCGCTCCATATCCACCAGAACAGGGGCCGCCTTGAAACAGTTGGTTGTAAAGACGCCTGCAGTTTTGGCTGGAACTTCCGAAAAAATCAGGGCGAGGTCTTTCCGCCCCTGTTCCTTGATCCCTGCGGATATTCCGTTGGCCAGAAAACCGGGGACAATATATTCGTCACACTTCACGATATATCCTGCCTTTCAATCTCCCTCTGTCGAGCGGGAACCTTTTATTATAAAAATGGAACGTCAGGAACCACAGCACTTTTTATACTTCTTGCCGCTGCCGCAGGGACAGGGATCGTTTCGACCGACTTTTTCCGTCTTGCGGCGGACCGTTGCAGGGGCGGGGGTATCCTCACCCCGGTTCATGACATAATCCTGCCGTTGCTGCTCCCTCATCTCCTCCACCTCTTCTTCCCGCTGGATCTGGACGAGGCATAGCTTCTTGACCGTGTCTTCCTTGATCCGCTGAATCATCCCCATGAAGAGGTCATATCCCTCTTTCTGATATTCCCGGACCGGATCCTTCTGCCCGTAACCCCGCAGTCCGATGCCTTCCTTGAGATGATCCATGCCCAGCAGATGATCCTTCCAGTGGGTATCGATCGACGACAGGCTGATCATGCGGATGAGATAATCCATTAGCGGCGTCCCGAACTCCGCCTCTTTTCTCTTCAGAAGATCGTTGACGGCCCCGACGATCTTCTCTTCAATCTCATCCCCGCTTCCGAAATCGCCTCCGTTGAAGTTCATCTTCAGGGCAAACTGGGAGAAAATCCTTTCTTCCAGTCCCTTGAGATTCCATTCATCGGGGTGCTTCTTATCCTCGATATACTCAGAAACGAGATCTTCAACCGTTTCTTCAATGATGTCCTGAAGATCCGCCCGCAGATCGTCCCCCTTGAGCACACTCTTCCGCTGCTCGTAGATGACCTGGCGCTGCCGGTTCATAACGTCGTCATATTCCAGGAGATGCTTGCGGATGTCGAAGTTCTGTCCTTCAACCCGTTTCTGGGCATTCTCAATCGCCCGGGAAATGAGCTTGTGCTCAATGGGCTCATTTTCTTCAATTCCGATCTTGTCCATGATGGAAGAGATCTTTTCGGCGCCGAATATGCGCAGGAGATCGTCTTCCAGAGAAAGGTAAAATCTCGAAGACCCCTGATCCCCCTGCCTTCCGGAACGTCCACGGAGCTGATTGTCGATGCGGCGGCTTTCATGCCGTTCCGTACCCAGGATGTGCAATCCACCCAGATCCGCAACGCTTTCGCCCAGTTTGATGTCCGTCCCGCGGCCGGCCATGTTTGTGGAGATGGTCACCTGGCCGTGCTGCCCTGCCTGAGCTACGATTTCCGCCTCCCTTTCGTGATTCTTTGCATTCAGGACATGGTGCTGTATCCCTGCCTGATTGAGATATTTGCTGAGAAGTTCCGACTTTTCAATGGAGATGGTCCCCACCAGAACCGGCCGTCCCGCCTTATGCAGCTCCTTGATTTCCTGAATGACCGCTGTGAACTTTTCTTTTTCCGTCTTGTAGATCACATCGGTATGATCCTCACGGATCATGGGCATGTTGGTCGGCACCACCAAAACGTCGAGATCGTAGATCTTCTTGAACTCGGCAGCCTCGGTGTCGGCGGTGCCTGTCATCCCGGACAGTTTTGAATACATCCGGAAGAAATTCTGGAACGTGATGGAGGCAAGGGTCTGGTTTTCCTGTTCAATCTTGACTTTTTCCTTGGCTTCCAGGGCCTGATGCAGACCGTCGCTGTAGCGTCTGCCGGGCATGATCCGCCCGGTGAATTCATCGACGATGATGACCTGCCCGTCCTTGACCAGATAATCCACATCCCGCTTGAAGAGTGTATGGGCCTTCAGGGCCTGATTGACGTGATGAAGGGTGTCGATATTCCGGGGCTCATAGAGGTTCGAGACCTTCAGATAGGACTCGACCCGGGCAATACCCTCTTCCGTCAGGACGACCGTCCGATTCTTTTCATCAATCGTGTAATCCGTATCTTTCCGGAGTCGGGGGATGACCTGGTTGATCCGGTAGTATTTGTCGGTGGATTCTTCAGAGGGACCGGAGATGATCAGCGGAGTCCTCGCCTCATCGATAAGGATGCTGTCCACTTCGTCGACGATGGCGTAGTTAAAGTCGCGCTGGACATAATCCTCGATGGCGAACTTCATGTTGTCCCGCAGATAGTCGAAGCCGAATTCGTTGTTGGTGCCATAGGTGATGTCTCGGCCATAGTTGTCCCGTCGTTCGTCGTCATCCATGCCGTGGACAATCACGCCCACGGACAGGCCGAGAAAGTTATAGATCGGTCCCATCCACTCGGCATCGCGGCTAGCCAGGTAATCATTGACGGTGACGAGATGGGCGCCCTTCCCTTCCAATGCATTGACATACATCGGCATCGTGGCAGCGAGGGTTTTTCCTTCACCCGTCTTCATTTCGGCAATCTTTCCTTCGTGAAGAACCATACCTCCGATAATCTGAACATCGAAGGGACGCATCTTCACCGTTCTTCGGGCAACCTCGCGGACGACGGCAAAGGCTTCCGGAAGGATACTGTCCAGACTGGCGCCGTTACTCAGTTTTTCTTTGAAATAAGGTGTTTTCGCCTTCAGCTCCTCATCGCTCAAGGCTGAAATCGACGATTCCATATTGTTGATTTCACGCAGGATTACCGAGAGCCTCTTTATTTCTCTGTCATTTTTTGTACCGACAATTTTTTTCAGTACGGATGCAAACATAGGTTATAACCTTTTTCTGTTGAGAGATACTGACAGCAGGTCAGCGTACAATTAATCTGCTTTTCATACACCATTTTACGAGGATGTCAACCGTTCATCAAACAGCCGATGCTCCTGTTTTTCGATCCACCAGACTTAAATTATAATGGTTTTGGGTGGATTTCTGGAGCTTTACAGGAAATCCGGATTGATCTGTCCAAAGCTTTTCCCGCCCATATACAAGTCATATGCCATACGTCCTTACGTGCCTTCGGAGTCTGTTTCCGAACCGTTGATCAGGAAGGCTGAAAAACAGGTTCGGATTGTCAAACGTTGAATACATCCAGCGATCTATCCGCCATCGCTCTTGACTTGACCAAAACCTTTTCCTTGACATCAAAAAAAACCTGACTATGCTTCTTTGGTTTAATGTTTTTATTTTCCCTGTGAACCGAGTCTTTTTCAATATAGCCGATCATGTTTAGAAAATGTTTACCAACGACAAACTGGATTTTGCCCGACGCCGACAGGGATGTACAGCATCTTCTTGCCAGAGAACTCGGAATTCATTGGATTGTTTCTTCTATCCTGATTGGCCGGGACATTCGGACGCCCGACGATGCCCGCAGATATCTCTATCCATCCCTCCATGATCTTCACAATCCTTTTCTCATGAAGGACATGCTCCTCGGGGTCGACCGGCTGATCGCTGCTGTTTACAAGAAAGAGAAGGTTGTCGTCTACGGGGATTATGATGCCGACGGCATTACCTCTGTTGCCGTCCTGGTCAGATTTCTCCGCGAGATCCAGGTCGACGTCAGTTATTACATTCCCGACCGGATGGAAGAGGGATACGGCCTGAACCAGAAAGCCATCGACAAGATCAAAGACAGCGGCGCGGCATTGATTGTCACCGTGGATTGCGGCATTTCCGATCGCGATGAAGTTCTGTACGCCGGTTCCATGGGTCTGGATACCATTATTCTCGATCACCACGAAGTTTCCGGACCGCTTCCCAAGGCAGTGGCCGCGATAAACCCCAAAAGGCCTGATGACTCTTTTCCCCTGAAGCACCTTGCCGCCGTGGGCATCGTTTTCAATTTCCTGATCGCCCTTCGGGGAAGCCTCAGGAAAAACGGATTTTGGCACAATAAATCGTATCCCAATTTAAAGGAATACCTCGATCTTGTCGCCTTGGGCACGATCGGCGACATCTGCCCGATGATCGATGAAAACAGAATTTTTTGCCGGGTTGGTCTTGAGCTGCTTACGGAAGGAAAAAGAGCAGGCATCCGGGCGCTGAAAGAAATCAGCGGGCTGGAGAGCTCAACGGTTGATTCCGAGAAGGCCTCCTTTTCCCTGATTCCTCGAATCAATGCCGCCGGCAGGGTTGGATTGCCTGAAGAAGCGGTGGAATTGCTTTTAAGCGACTCCGTTGCCGAAACAAGGGAACTGGCGTTAAAACTGGAAAATTATAACCGGAAACGCAGAGCCCTGGAAAAAGCCATTCTGGATGATATTATTGATAACATTGAAAATACAACCGACTCCCGGAATAGAACCGCGTTCGTTCTGGCCTCCGAAAAATGGCATCCCGGTGTCATCGGGATTGTGGCTTCAAAAATCGCCGATCGCTACGATCGCCCGGCGATATTGATCAGCCTGAAGGATGGCGTCGGAAAGGGTTCAGGTAGAAGCATCGCAAATTTCAACATTTTTCAGGGATTGAAAGAATGTGAAGACTATCTGATCTCCTACGGCGGGCATCGCTATGCAGCCGGCATTTCCATCCTGGAAGAAGACATCGAACAATTTTCCGATCTGCTGGATGAAATTGTCCGGGAAAATCTGCAGCAATCGGATTCCGTCTCTGCGACGGTTATTGAGGCGCAATGTCACCTGAACGATATCACCCATGAACTGCTGTCCCAGATGGAGCTGCTTGCCCCCTTTGGAAGCAGGAACCCTGAACCGGTCCTCTGTGTGAGGAATGTCAACTTCTTATCGCCTTCGATTGTGGGGAAGAATCATCTCCGGATGCGCGTTTCGGAATCCGGCGTGTCCCGCAATACGATCTGGTTCAGCCAGGGACATTTTATCCATGATCTTTCCGATTCTTCCCTTGATATTGCCTTCACGCCTCAGATCAACTACTGGAACGGCTCTTCGGACATCCAATTGAAGATGAAGGATATCGCAATAAGCGGGAACTGAAGCTTACATCCCGAGTTTCTCGATGCGGTAGCGAAGGGAATCAAAACTGACCTGCAGGAGCTCCGCCGCCCTTGTTTTTGAGCCGCTGGATTTTTCCAGGGCTTTCTCGATCATGTCCCGTTCGAACCTTGCCATTTCCGTATTCAGATTGATCCCCTGATCGGGGAATTTCCCCATTTTAAAGACGTCAGCCTGTTCCTCCGAATTTCCCTTGGAAATCACCAGATTTTCGGGAAGCACGATACTCGACTGCTCCAGGGCGACACTTCGTTCGATAATGTTCTCCAGCTCTCGAACATTCCCCGGAAAGGAATACTCCATGAGAAGCTCCAAACCATAATTGGAAATATTTTTTATGCCCTTTCCAAATTCCCGGGCATATTTCTCGATGAAGTATCGGGTGAGGATCGCAATATCCTCCTTTCTTTCCCGAAGGGGCGGGATGCGCACAGGAATGACATTCAGGCGGTAATAGAGATCCTCCCGGAATTCTCCTTTCCGAATCATCTCTTCCAGGTTGCGGTTCGTTGCCGAGATGATCCGGATATCCACCCGGATATTTTCCGTCCCACCGATTCTCAGGAAGGTTTTCTCCTGAACCACTCGCAGAAGCTTGACCTGGAGAACCGGGGGCAATTCCCCCACTTCATCCAGGAAAATCGTCCCCCCCCGGGCGATTTCGAAAAGTCCCGCCTTATCCGCATAGGCGCCGGTGAAGGAACCTTTCTGATACCCGAACAATTCACTTTCCAGGAGATTTTCCGGAATGCCGCCGCAATTGATGGCCACAAAGGGCTTTTCCTTGCGCGGGCTGTTTGCATGAATGGCTTTGGCGACAAGCTCCTTCCCCGTTCCGCTTTCTCCGAGAATCAGGACATTGGCCGTCGTCTCGGCCACTTTTTTAATCAGGGAATAAACCTTGACCATTTCTCGGCTCTTACCGATGATCTCCCCGAAGGAGACGGCATTTTCCATCTCCCGGAGAAATTTTGCGTCATCCCGCATCCTTCCGTTGGATTCAAGGGCGTTGCGGATCGTCGCTGTAAACTCTTCAAGATTAAAGTTCTTTTCGATATAATCGTAGGCGCCGTCTTTCATCGCCCGAACCGCTGTATCTCCGGAGGCATAGGCCGTAATCAGAATAACCAGTGATTCCGGGGAAATTTCCTTGACCGCCTTGAGAAATTCCAGTCCGTCCATCTTGGGCATCTTCAAGTCCGTCAGAATCAGATCATAGGAATGTTTTCTGCAAGAATTCAATGCTTCTCCGGCACTGGAAGCGCAACGGACATCGTAACCTTCACGGGTCAGCATGATGTCGAGGAATTCCCGCATCCCTTTATCATCATCCACAACAAGGATTGTTGCCATATTTCCCTCCTACTTAGGATCTCAAGCCGCCCGGGTATTTTCCATGCCGGGCAGGGCTGCATTCTGTATTTCCCTGCTTCGCGGCAGACAGACACGGAATACGGTCCCCTTCCCTATTTCACTGTCCACTGCGAGAAATCCCGAACAGTTCTCAATAATCCTGCCGACAATTGCCAGTCCAAGCCCCGTTCCTCTTTCCTTGGTCGTAAAGAAGGGCTGATATATCTTCTCCAGGTCTTCGCTGGAAATACCGTTTCCACTGTCCCCTATGAGCAGTTGTACAAAATCTTCTCCTGATGCATCGATGAATGACCTCGTTTCGATGGACAATCGCCCGCCCCCAGGCATGGCCTGCAGGGCGTTGATGATCAGGTTCCAGAGGACATGCTGCATTTCAGTCCTGTTGACATACAACAGGGCAGCATCGGAGAGGTTCTTCTCAATCTTGATTTCATCCGTCCAATCCGGGATGTAAAGAAGGGATTCAAGAATTTCCTCAATCAGTTCATTCAGATTGATCCATTCTTTATTTCCTGCCGCCGGTCTGGCCAGGAGAAGGAAATCTTTCATGACATTCTCGAGCTGGTCCTTTCCCCGAAGCACGATCTTCATCAACCGTTCATCGAGGGGATCCAATTTCAAGTCTTTCTTCAGCATCTGAATCGAGCCGCTGATCGCGGCCAGGGGATTGCGGATTTCATGCGCCAGGCCCGCGGCCATTTCTCCGACAAAGGCAAGACGCCTGCTCTTTTCATAGGCGGCTTCAATCTTTTTGATGTCTGTCAAATCCTGAAAAATCAATATCTCCCCAAGGTGTTCGCCCCGGCTCCCTTTAAGTTGAGACATGGAACAGCCGAGAATCTGCTCCTCATGATCCTGATTCCTGATTCTCATCTCCATCCGTCTCTCAGGCCCTTTAGCGGAGGGCGCTTTGGAAAAGCGATCCAAAAGGGCATTGAAATCAGGAAAAATCGATGAAATATCCCGATTCAGGACATTCTCGGCTGACAGGCCGGTGATCTGGACCGCCGCCCGATTGAAGGATTGAATCCGGCCTTCCAGGTTGACGGTCAGGATGCCGGTGTCAATCGATTCAATGATGCTCCGATGCAGCATATCCAGCCGATCCAGGGCGCTCTCTTTTTCGGCAAGAAGAATTCTAGCCGTCTTTTCCTGCTTGATGACGAAACTGGCCAGAAAGGCCACGACGAAAAATGAAAGGGCATGTATACAGATTCTTGAATACAGATAACCGGCATCCCGGGAAATTTCCGGAATCACGGATGAAGAGGCGCGGTCGATCATTCCATAAAACTCCAGGATCAAGAGCGAGCCATAGAATATGCTGCAGGCAGTGGCCACAATAAAACCGCCTTTTCGTTCAGCGAAAAGCACCGTGTAAATAATCACTAGAGGGTAAAGGGATGAATAGATGCTGCCGACTCCGCCTGTCATGTGAACGAGGACTGTGATCAGCAGAACATCACAGGTCATCTGAAGATACATGGAAACCGAATGGGTTTTGAGGACTTTCAGTAAAATGACATAGAGAAAAGAGAGGAGATAGCTGGTCAGGATCAGGCTATAGAAGGGATGGAAACCAATTGCCGGGTGGGATGAAGTTTGCTTGAGATCAAAGAATACAAATATTCCCAGAAGAATCGTAGCGATGACGATTCGGGATAGAATCAGCCCGTTCAATCTCTGGAGATATCTTTTCTCCCACAGTGTCGGTTTCTCAGTTGGATTCATTAGAAAAGCAATTTTTTAAGATTTTTTTGATGTGTAGATTCCCTCAGGGAACAGTTTTTCTTTCGAAATGTTTCCTGACGTTATAATTTTAAATATTTAAGATAATAGATCAGACACATGCAAAGGCCTTTCCTTTTCTTTCTGGCAGCCCTGATTTCCGGCATTATCGCCGGAGATACTTTTTTCCCACCAGCTCTCGATCTGAGAATCTGCCTGGTTCCCCTTCTCTTTTTCCTTCTCCTGGGAGTCCATTTCAAAAAAAGCCTTTTTGTTTTTTTGACCGTGGGGGCAATCCTGTTTTTTCAAGGAAGCCTGCAAATGCTCCCTTTTCATTTCCCTCCTTCTTCTCCGGCAAACCCTGTCCAGCAGCAGATTGGAAAAAGAACGCTTCTTGAGGGCGTCATCTGCGAGGCTCCGGAATATTCGCCGGACAAAACAAGGTTCGTCTTACAGGCGACACGGATCGTCGCCTCCGGAACCTACAAGCCTATATCGGAAAGGATTCTGCTCACGGCAAAAGGACGGCCCACTTTGAAATATGGCGATTTTCTCCGCTGTGAAACCCGCCTGCACAGGCCGAAAAATTTCAATAACCCCGGAGGATTCAATTACGAAAAACACCTTCGTTTTGAAAAGATCGCCTATTCCGGTTTTCTAAGCGATGATACCAAGGTGATCGTTCTTCGAGAAGGCCAAGGGAAGAAACTGAAAAGTTTTATCGAGGAGTTCCGCGGTTCGATTCGCAACCTGATTTACAGGAACGCCCCTTTTCCGGAACGGACGATTCTTTCCGCCATGATCCTGGGCAACTCCAAAGAAATTCCACAACCCATCCTTGAAAAGTTCAACATGACCGGGACCTCTCACATCCTGGCCGTTTCCGGTTTCAATGTCGGCCTGATCGCCTTGTGGACGATCCTGATCATGCGCTGGCTTTTTTCAAGGTCTGAATATCTCATGCTTCGTTTCAACGTCATGAAGCTGTCTTTAGTGTCAGCATTTCTGCCTGTGCTCTTTTACACCTTCGTTGCCGGCGCCGGCATGTCCATTCTACGGGCGACCCTCATGGCGATGGCCTTCATGATTGCCACGCTTCTGGACCGCAAACAGGATCTGATGAATACCCTTTACGCCGCGGCGGTTCTGATCCTGATCCTTTCTCCCGAAGCCCTCTTTGACCTCTCCTTTCAACTCTCTTTTGCCGCAGTTGCCGCGATAATCCTGATAGCACCTCTATTTACCGGATTATCCATGGACAGGGCCTTTTTCGCCGACGCTTCCTCCAAAACGTTCTGGTTTAATAAAATTCAAGGTCAGAGCCTGCTGTTTCTCGTCACCACGATCAGCGCCACCTTGGGGACACTGCCCATCCTTGCCTTTTACTTCAACCGGCTGTCCCTTCTCGTCATCCCGGCCAATGCCATTCTGGTTCCTATTCTTGGTCTTCTGGCTCTGCCGCTGAGCATGCTGGTCATTGCGGTCAGCCTCTTTTCAGAGGCTCTGGCCGGCATCCTGATTTCCTGCTCAGCCTGGCTGGTGAAAATCTCCCTTTCTCTGGTCGACTTTTTCGCCGGCCTGCCCGGAGCGGCTTTTTACCTTTGCACCCCCTCCCTCTGGCAGATCGCCGCTTTCTATCTCCTTTTACTCTGCGCAATCGGCCTGATTTCTTCCTATCGCTCTCCAGGCCTGTCCGAACCAAAAAAGAAACGACTCCTGCTCTGGATTTCCTTTTCTTTGATTTTACTTTTTCTATCGGTTTCTCTTGTCCGGCAGTATACGCAACCATTTCAGAACCGCGAGCTGAAGGTGACTGCCATCGATGTTCACCAGGGCAATGCGACCCTTGTCCGTTTTCCCGGTGGCAAAACGATGCTTGTGGATGGAGGAGGGGTTCCCGACGACGGCTTTGATATCGGCCGCTCCGTGGTTGCCCCCTTCTTATGGCACGAGGGAATTCGAAAAGTTGACATCGTGGTGCTCAGTCACCCCCATGCGGATCATCTGGGCGGCCTTCCCTTCATCCTGGAGAATTTTTCCGTTTCGGAAGTCTGGTCCAATGGAGGATCCACAGACACGGGACTCTATCGACGCTTTGAGGAGATTCTTCGCCGCAAGGGCATCCGGCACCGGATTCTGAGGGATCAGGAAAGTACCATGAAAGTCGGAGAGGTCGGAATACGACTTTATAATCCGGGAATGGACAATCCATCAGGGGAATATCTCAACGAAAAGTCCCTGGTGATGAGGCTGACTTTCGGAAGTGTTTCTATGCTGCTGCCCGGCGATATTTCGGCAGAAGAAGAGGAAAATCTTTTGATCCAGCACGCCGATCTCCGCAGTTCCGTCCTTTTTGTTCCTCACCATGGCAGCCGCCTATCCAGCAGTCTGCCTTTTTTGAATGCCGTTCGGCCGCAGATTGCCGTGATCAGTTGTGGTCCTGACAATGTTTTCGGTTTTCCCCATGAGGAGGTTTTAACGAGATATCAGACGGCCGGGGCCAGGATACTCCGTACGGACAGGCAAGGGGCGATTTCCATAACAACCGACGGCAGTCATCTTCAGGCGGAAGGATTTAAGAAAGGAAGCGGCGGCTTCCGGCTGCCATGAAGCCGAAGGACATAATTTCATTGTCATTCAATGCGTTCTATGTTAAGCAACATGGCTTTAAAACAAGGCATGGTTTGGTTTATCAAAGATGGAAGTCATTACAGCAGTTAAAGGTTTCAAGGATATTCTGCCTGAGGAAACGGGCAGGTGGCATTATGTGGAGAACATCGCCCGGGAGATTTTTTCCCGTTTCGGATTCAAGGAAATCCGTCTTCCTGTTCTGGAAAAAACCGATCTTTTCAAGAGAGGAATCGGCGAAGCCACGGACATCGTTGAAAAGGAAATGTACACCTTCCTTGACCGGGGGGACGAGTATCTGACCCTTCGGCCGGAAGCGACGGCTTCCGTCATCCGGGCTTACCTGGAACATTCCCTTTACAATGCCGAGTCAGTGACGCGACTTTTTACCATCGGTCCCATGTTCCGGCGGGAAAGACCTCAGAAAGGCCGTTTCCGGCAGTTTCACCAGATCGATGTGGAATTGCTGGGTCTTGATGACCCGCGGGCCGATGCGGAAGTCATCCTGATGCTCATGCATTTCCTGACCACCGTCGGCCTGAGCAAGGTCAGCCTGGAATTGAACTCCCTGGGATGTTCGGCCTGTCGCCCCACATTCCGGACAGTCATTACGGAATTTCTGCAGGGGAAAGAAGAGGGACTCTGCGAAGACTGCAAACGGCGCCTGGGGTCCAACCCTCTCCGGGTGTTCGATTGCAAATCCAGGGAGTGCCAGGAGATCATCGCCGATGCCCCGCACCTCTCCGAATTTCTCTGCGGCGATTGCCAATCACATTTCGGGGACGTAACCTCCGCGCTTACGGAATTCGAAATCCCTTATCAGATAAATCCCCGGATGGTCCGCGGCCTGGATTATTACACCAAGACCGCCTTTGAAGTCACGACCGAGCATCTGGGATCTCAGAATGCCGTGGCCGGTGGCGGACGTTATGACCGCCTTGTCCAGGAACTGGGAGGTCCGGATACCCCGGGCATCGGATTCGCCATTGGCTTCGAGCGGCTGATTGCCCTGCTGGAAGGCGCGGATTTCTCCGCTACGCCCACCCCGGATCTCTTTGTTGCCTCCCTCGGGGACGCCGCGCAGAAAATGGCCTTTGTCCTGTGCAATTCTCTAAGACGAAAAGGGATCCATGCGGAGCAGGACTTTTCTGCCAAGAGTCTGAAAAGTCAGATGAAGAAGGCAAACCGTTTGAACTGCGCCTATACCCTGATCCTCGGCGATCGAGAAATAGAGGAGAAAAAGGCTGAGCTCCGGGACATGAAGGCGGGGACGCAACAGACCCTTTCCCTGGATAATCTGGATCAATCAATCCTGAAACTTATAAAAGAGAGGTAACGACCTTTGTCGGATTTCATAACAACGAAGAAGAGAACGCATTACTGTGGACAACTGGGTACCGATCAAATCGCGAAGGAAGTCATTCTCATGGGCTGGGCGCACCGCCGCCGGGATCATGGCGGGGTTATCTTTGTGGATTTCCGCGACCGCGAAGGCATCGTCCAGATCGTTTTCAACCCGGAATACAACCCTGACGCCCACCGGGAAGCCCACAGGATACGGAGCGAATTTGTCCTGGCGATCCGGGGAACGGTCCGCCAGCGTCCCGAGGGGATGATCAATCCCGATTTAAAGACAGGCTCCATCGAGGTGATGGTTGACGAGCTGGACATTCTCAATGAATCCCAGACGCCCCCTTTCAGCCTCGAAACGGACAGCGACATTTCGGAAAATGTGCGGCTGAAGTACCGTTACCTGGATCTTCGCCGGCCGCACCTCCAGAAAAATATCATGTTACGGAGCCGCGTGGCGTCAGAAGCGCGGCAGTACTTCCAGGAAGAAGGCTTCCTGGAAATCGAAACCCCCTTCCTGACCAAAAGCACGCCGGAAGGCGCCCGGGACTACCTGGTTCCCAGCCGCATCAACAAGGGAACCTTCTACGCCCTTCCGCAATCGCCGCAGATTTTCAAGCAGTTGCTCATGGTATCCGGCTTCGATCGCTATTTCCAGATCGTCAAATGCTTCCGGGATGAGGACCTCCGGGCGGACCGTCAACCCGAGTTTACCCAGATCGACGTGGAGATGTCTTTCATTACGGAAGACGACATCATTGCGATCATGGAAGGCCTGATGGCGCGCCTCTTTTCCCGCTGCCTGAACCGGACGCTTACCCTTCCCTTCCCCCGCCTTTCCTATGCGGACGCCATCGGACGTTTCGGCAAGGATAACCCCGATGTCCGGTTCGGCCTTGAACTCCGGGATCTGACCGATATCCTCGCCAATACCGGCTTTACGGTATTCCGCGAAGTGGCGGCCGCGGGAGGCGTGATCAAGGCCATCCGCATCCCCGACGGGAAGCGTCTTTCCCGGAAGGATCTGGACGAGCTTCAGAACTTTGTCGCGATTTACGGGGCCAAGGGGCTTGCCTGGGCGCGGATCACCGCTGAAGGATGGACCTCACCGATCTTCAAGTTTCTGACGGCGGAGGAAGTTTCGCAGATCAATGCGAGGATGGAGGCCGTCGAAGGCGATGCCCTGGTTTTTGTCGCCGATACGCCAACCGTAGTGAAGGATTCCCTCGGAAATCTGCGGACCCATCTGGCCAAGAAGCTCAATTTGATTGATCCCAGTGAATTCGCCTTTGTCTGGATTACCGAATTTCCCCTCATGGAATTCAGCGATACGGAAAAGCGTTATGTTTCAACCCATCACCCCTTCACCTCTCCCGTTCCGGAAGATGTCCGGCACCTTCCCGGAAATCCCGGCAAAGTCCGGGCACGGGCTTACGACCTCGTCCTCAACGGTTCCGAGGTTGGCGGGGGAAGTATCCGAATCCACCGGAAAGAGATTCAGTCCCTCATCTTCGAGTCACTGGGACTCCAAAGCGAAGAGGTCCGCAGCAAGTTCGGCTTTCTCCTCGACGCCCTGGAATTCGGGACGCCGCCTCATGGAGGCATTGCCTTCGGCCTGGATCGACTGATCATGATGATGACGGGAACGGAATCCATTCGCGACGTGATCGCCTTCCCCAAGACCCAGAAGGCGACCTGTCTGATGACGGACGCCCCATCGACGGTCAGTATCGAACAATTGATGGAATTATCCCTCAAAATTGTTTAGCGTATTCTTTATTGACAGGTAATCGCGACGGTTTATATTAAAGGCATCCGCTTTGGCATTGCCTCTTTAGCGAAAGCCTTATGGGTTGGAGTATACGATCATGGCGAAATGGAATCCCCAGAAGAGAGTTCTGAATCATGAACATACCCGGTTCTGGCGTTGTGAACTGCGGGATGTGGATGAACCGAATCTGCAGAAGGAAGTCTTTCCTTACGATGAGGTCAGCCGGATAGATTTCGATCATCGCATTCTTCCTCTCCAGCCAGCAGAAGAAATTTTTATTACTGATACGACCTTCCGGGATGGGCAGCAGGCTCGTCCGCCTTATACGGTTCAGCAGATCGTTGATCTCTTTACGATGATGAACCGGCTGGGCGGAGAGAATGGGATCATTCGCCAGACGGAGTTTTTCCTCTACAGCAAGAAGGACAAGGAAGCTGTCAGAAGATGTCAGGATCTCGGCCTCCCCTTTCCGGAGATCACCGGATGGATACGTGCGGCCATGGAAGACATTCCCCTGGTGAAGGAAGCAGGACTCAAGGAAACGGGGATTCTCACCTCTGTTTCCGATTACCATGTCTTCCTCAAATTGAATAAGAAACGCAGCGAAGCCCTTAACGATTATCTGGAAATCGTCAAAGCCATTCTGGATGCCGGGATTAAGCCCCGTTGTCATTTTGAAGACATCACCCGGGCCGATATCTACGGGTTCTGCATCCCCTTTGCGATCGAGCTGATGAAGCTCCGCGAGGAAAGCGGCATCGATATCAAAATCCGCCTCTGTGATACCCTGGGCTACGGGGTGACCTATCCGGGGACCTCACTGCCCCGCAGTGTAGACAAGATGGTGCGGGCCTTCATTGAGGACGCCGATGTGCCCGGTCATCTCCTGGAATGGCATGGCCACAATGATTTTCACAAGGCCCTGATCAACGCGACCACGGCCTGGCTCTATGGCTGCAGCGCCGCCAATTCCACCCTCCTCGGCCTGGGAGAGCGCACCGGCAACCCGCCCATTGAGGGACTGATCATGGAATATATCGGGCTCATGGGGACGGCCAACGGGATCGATACGACGGTGATCACCGACATCGCCCAGTACTTCAAGAACAAAATCGATTATAAAATCCCGGCCAATATGCCCTTCGTGGGGATTGATTTCAATGTGACCCGGGCGGGCGTCCATGCCGACGGGCTGATCAAGAATGAAGAGATCTACAACATCTTTGACACGACAAAAATTCTGAAGCGGCCCATCGTTCCCATGATTGCGGACAAGTCGGGAAAAGCCGGCATCGCCTACTGGATCAATTCGCATTTCGGACTGACCGGGGCTAACGCCATCGACAAAAGGCATCCGGGGATTTCCAGGATCAACAAATGGATCAATGAAGAGTATGAAGACGGGCGTATGACCACCATCTCGTCCGAGGAAATGGAAGCCAAGGTACGCAAATACCTGCCGGAACTCTTCATGTCCGATCTGGAACGGATCAAATTCCAGGCTGCCGAGGCCGCCACCGCCGTGCTCCGCAAGATCGTCAATGATCCCGCCATGAGGACCATGAAGCCGGAGCTCCAGGAACCGGTGATGCAGCGCTTTATTGAAGAGTACCCTTCGATCCAGTTTGCCTACGTCGTCGATATGAACGGCAAGAAAACAACGAGAAACATTACCAATATCGCTGACCGGGCCAAATATGAAAACTACGGGGTCGGGACGGACCAGTCCGATCGCGAGTGGTTTATCGAACCGATGCGCAAGGGGAAACTCCACGTCACCGATTTCTACATTTCCAAGATGACCGGCGCTCTCTGCTTCACCGTTTCGGAACCCATTACGGATGACAATGATGAGATGGTTGGAATTTTCGGCGTAGACCTCAAGGTGGAAGACCTGGTCAAGGAGCCTGAATATATCGCCGAAGCGACCCAGATCGCCCTCAAGGCGGAGTATGACGCGAAGTACAAGTCCGACCGCTGGATGTAATTCCGATTTCACATCAGAGCGCTATTGATAAATCTCATTGACACCCATTGTCACTTGAACGACCCGGCTTTCTCCAACACGCTCCCCGAAGTGATCGGGCGTGCGAAAGCAGCCGGTGTGTGCGCCTTTATCGTACCGGCGTATGACATGGGATCCCTTGAACGCACGGCTGAAATCGCACAACGCTATCCCGATGCTGTCTTTCCCGCTTACGGACTTCATCCCTGGTTTATTAATGAGCCTCTTGATTTCCCTATCCTTCGTTCTTATATCAGCCTCAATAATACGGTAGCCGTCGGTGAAATCGGGCTGGACTTTTCCCCCGGATGCCTCCCGGCGGACATTCAGGCGCCGGCACTGATTCGCCAGCTGGACATGGCTGCAGCGCTTGGCTTGCCTGTACTGATCCATTGCCGAAAAGCCTATGATCAGCTTTATGAAATATTGAAACCCTATAAGGGAAAGCTGAGGGGTGTCCTTCATTCCTACTCTGGAGGAAAAGATGGGATGGCCCGTTTTATCGACCTGGATTTTTATATTTCATTTTCCGGATCGGTTACGCGCCGCAATGCCAGGAAGTATCACAAGTCGGCGGGTGCAGTGCCTCCGGACAGGATTGTTCTGGAAACGGACGCGCCTTTCATCGCCACGGAATCGACGGTTGCCTCCAAGGTGGAACCCTGCCATATGCTGGAGGTTGCACAAAAGATCGCCGAAATCCGGGGCCTGACGCTGTCGGAGGTTTGCCGGGTCAGTACCCTAAACGCCCTGCGGTTGTTTGACAGGATACCGGCATTGTGAGGGTTGGACAGGTGTATCATTTTCCGGGAAGACGAACAGATTTGCAGATAGATCAACAGCTCAATAATATGAACGAAATTTATTCAATATGAACGAGAACATTTTCTTGCGCAGCATCATGCTGTACGGCAAAACGGGCTTTGAACGGCTGCAGAAGGCGAATGTTGCCGTTGTGGGTATGGGCGGCGTCGGGTCCTATGCCGCGGAAGCCTTAGTCCGAGCCGGTGTCGGAGGCCTCCGCATCATCGACTGCGATGTCATCAAAGCGACGGATGTCAACCGCCAGTTGATCGCGCATTCCAATAATCTGGACACGCCGAAAGTCGAGGCCGGCCGGGAGCGCCTTCTCGCAATCAATCCAAACCTTCAACTGGATGTGCGTCACACTTTTTTCCATTTCGATACGGCCGATGAGTTGATCACACCGGATCTCAATTTTGTCGTGGACGCCATCGACAGCCTCAATCCGAAAGCAGCCCTCATCCAGCACTGCACTGAAAGAAATCTACGGATCATTTCAGCCCTGGGAGCAAGCTGCCGGACTGATCCATTCGCGATTCGCATCGATAAGCTGAATAAAACCATTGCCTGCCCTCTGGCGAGGGCCCTGCGGCGTCATTTCCGCAGTAGAAAGATTACTGCGGACCCTCCCGTTCTCTATTCGACAGAACCACCCGTAACCGCTTGCGAAGAAGATGATTTTCCGGAAGCTAGAGAATCCACAGGCTCCTATGTTCGCGGACGCACGCGCCGTGCGCTTCCCAGCATCTCCACTCTACCGGGCATTATCGGGCTGATGGCCGCCAATTTCGTCATCTTTGAATTATTGATGGACAGCAAAAAGGTGGAAGGTGAGCAAACCTAAATTTCTCCCCTGCCCTTAATAAAACCGCTGAATATGACAAGAGAATAGATGTTTCATGAAGAAGTATAATGTTATAGTTGTTGGAGCCGGAGCAGCTGGTTTAATTGCTGCGGGAAGAGTTGCAGAACTTGGAGCACAGGTGCTTTTACTTGAAAAGATGGAGCGGGCCGGTCGCAAACTGCTAATCACAGGTAAAGGTCGTTGCAACATCACAAACGATGCCACTATTTCCGAATTTATCGATCATACATACCCCAACGGTCGTTTCCTTAGGCATGCATACTCTGAATTCTTTGCACAGGATATTATCGATTTACTTGCTAAGTATGGCGTAAATACTGTTGTTGAACGTGGCGGAAGAATTTTCCCTGCAAGCAATAAGGCCGCTGATGTTCTAACTGCATTATTGAAATGGATTCGTAACTCTAAGGTTGAATTAAAATTCGGGTGTAAGCTTGAAAAGCTTATCGTTACCGATCAGACAATTACTGGAGTAGAAGCTGTCTGCCAAAGGAGAAATATGACCTATTATGCTGATGCGGTAATTCTGTGTACCGGCGGGTGTTCTTACCCTGCTACAGGATCTAATGGTGAAGGATATAAGCTCGTCAGACCACTGGGACATACCATTGAACCTGTAATGCCAGCGCTGGTCCCCATTGAAACAGAAGGCAACCTGGCGGGGCGTCTTCAGGGATTGAGTCTGAAAAATGTAAAAGCTGTGGTTTGGGTGAATGGCAAAAAGTTGAAAGAAGAATTCGGGGAAATGCTCTTCACCCATTATGGTCTGTCTGGCCCGATTATCCTCACACTTAGCCGATTTGTTGTAGCTGAACTACGGAAAAGCAAGACGGTGGAATTATCAATAGACCTGAAACCTGCATTGGATGAGCAAAAGCTTGATGCCAGGTTGCAACGTGATTTGAATGAGAACGGGAAAAAACACCTTGATAATATGTTCAAAGACTGGCTTCCCGCAAAAATGATTCCGGTTTTTATGGATCTGCTACAATTAAACCCGGATAAAGAATGTCACCAGGTAACATCAAAAGAACGACGAAAGATACTCCTTATGATGAAACAAATGCGGTTTATGGTTACCGGTTATCGCTCGTTTAAAGAAGCCATCATTACAGTTGGAGGGATAAGTACAAAAGAAATAAATCCCAGAACCATGGAATCAAAAATCGTCAAGAACCTATATTTTGCTGGTGAACTAATAGACTTGGATGCAGATACCGGTGGATATAACCTTCAAATTGCATGGTCTACTGCTTGGCTGGCGGCTCAATCGTGCTTACAAAAAAGGATAACGGGCAACCAAACGATTAAGAAGACAACATAAGCCGAGCCGTACTGGAAAAGGGATCTTAACCGGACAGATATGAGCATTAACCTGATTCCTTTTAGTTTCGTTAACTGGCGGTACACTTCGCAGGGACATGTCTGCATAATAAAGAGTCAACATGAAGACCACTATACATAAACCCTCAACACTTATTGAATTTCTTACTGAACAATACCCCGATTCACCCCGCACAAGGATAAAGAAGCTTTTACAACACGGCAATATCCGGTGCAACAACAAGTCTGTTACATTGCATTCGTATGAGCTTTCGGCTGGAGACGTGGTTGAAATTAACACGCATGGCGGGGCCGCTGCAAAAGCAGCCCTTCCTTTTCCTGTATTGTTTGAAGATAAGCATATCATCGCAGTTGAAAAACCTGTCGGGATCGTTACATCCAGTACAGATGGCAGTATCAGCGTACAGCGGGTTATTACCCAATTTTTAAAAGAGCAATCCAGAGGGAAGATGCATGCATTTGTTGTACACCGCTTGGATAAGGAAGTATCGGGGGTGCTTTTATTTGCCAAATCGGATTTGGCAATGAATAGGATTAAAGAAAAGTGGAGAGAGACGGAAAAACGTTACTATGCGCTCGTTGAAGGTAAACCTGAAAAATCTGAGGGCGCTATTGAAAGCTGGCTTGTTGAAGATAATTCGCAGAAAGTTCATTCAACGCATGAATCATCTAAAGCGAAATTTTCAATTACTCATTATCGGACCATCAAACAGGTAAACAAATACACGTTGCTCGATGTGAACCTTGAAACGGGCCGAAAAAATCAAATCAGGGTACATTTATCCGATATCGGCTGTCCCATAGTAGGCGACAGAAAATATGGTGCATCTGCTGATTTTGTGAGGCGAATCAGGTTGCATGCCTATTATTTGTCTTTTCCACATCCCATGACCGGAGAAAGGATCACTATTGAAACGCCCATGCCAGAAGGGTTTCTTTCAATAACGGATAGGAATGAAAAGTATAAGTAACCATGGCTTGATAATATCAAGACTGTTCCACAGAAACAGCACAATGGGTTTCCCAAAAAACGGACTCTTCTGCTCCTTTTTCACAAGACCGGTTCAGCGTTTTCGCTTATGAGTTCCGGGCATTTCACGAGCAATATTTTGCCACGATATATGCGCCGGTGTAAAATATTAAGTATAATATGGGGACATCCATGATAAGTAAAGTCAAGGGGAAGACGGAGATTTCCCATGACTTTACTTATCATGGATGTCCCTATATTCCATATTCCATATTCCACATATTCCATATTCCCATGTTGGCTGCCTTATTCACATATTTCACCCATGCCAGCCAGTAAGGCTGCAAGTTGCCCTACGGAACGATACACAGCGATCGGGATTTCACGCAAAAACATCGTGGCTGCACGGTCCGTGTCGATACCAACCATCGGTCCAACGATGCGTCCGAGATCATCGAGAAGAGTAACTAGCTCGGATAGGACAAGTGCCGAATACAGGCCGAAGTCAACAACACGAGCTTGTGCTTGATAAGTTATGGAAGGAAGAACGATTTTGGCTGCCATCTCACGGTCATAGACCTGGAACAGAATACCGTCCGATGGATGCCCAAAGATGATCTTCTCGTGGTCTTGATGAGTGAAGAGATTGCGAACCTTCTTGACGGCATTCCACCAGCCGTCTGCGTCGTCCACAACGCTAAGAAGGTTCGTTGGTAGTGTGGCCCTGTAACTCCGTTGGGTGCCACACTGAATATCAGCCCACCCGGGCAACTTCTTGCGATCTTTGGTCTTTAACTCGCCTGCGGCCTGAATCACGACTGGAGCCAACGCGTCCATGAGACTTCCGATGTCAACATGGAAGTCCTTAATTGCCAGAGCCATAAATATGCGCCAATGTCTTGCCGTGGGGTCCTCAATAATATCAAACCCATCTCGCTTCGTGTCGTAGGTCAGCGTCTCCTTTTTCCACTCAATTTCCTGAAGTCTCATGATAAGTTCTGTGAAACGTCTCGATACATAATAAATCGAATCTGACAACGACTTCGTCTTCTCGATCTTCTCTGCAATCGCCTTGTTGAGGCCGGGAACGCTCCCGATCGATGCCGCCATATTGCCCAGTTCGATGCCAAGTCCCTCAAGGGTGGTACGAAGAATACAATTATGCCCCGAGGAGCCAAGCAGAGATAGTGCTCGTCGCACCCGCGCGGGGTCAAGTCTCATCTCTCCATTTTTTTCCCTTTCATAGGCCATCACGGTCACCCCATTAAGCCAACACTGAAGTGAGCGGCGCGCGTGCGACACTCGATTAAAAACCCCGGCTTTTCCCGCGTCCGCTCGACTGTTTTGTTGGGCAAAAAGCGTGATTCCTTCGTGTCAACTCGACATAGCTTTTTCAAGCTTGTCTTTCTGTCCTGACAGCCACGCTTCCACTAACAACCTACCCTTGTCGGTGAGAAACACCTCATAGAACGGATTCGGAAACTTTATAGTCAAGGGCTGAAACTCAGCCAATCCAGACGCTATTAGTTTGGAGAACTGAAGAACACCGTCTCCAGAAAAAGATAAGGATTGCCTTGCGAGTCCATTTAAAAATATGAGCTTGTCTATCGCGGATTTATCAAACGCTTCATTCAAAGCAACGAGCATGCTCTTCCATACCCTAATTGATTCCCTTGGGATATCTTGCCTATGGTAAAGTGCGTGGCAATTAGGGCAAAGGCACAACAGGTTAGATGTCTCGTTACCCCCTCCTTCTGAGACCTCCACCATGTGATGTATGTCCAAGGTGAGTATCGTCCGGCATGTCGGTACAGCGCAACGAAAACCTGCTTCAGTTAATACTTCCCGTTTTGTTGATTCCAGTATCGTCTGTCTGTTCAATCTTGTTTCCTTTTCGTGCCCAAAGGAAAAATCAGCCGGAGCGTAGCGATCGGCTGTATTCTCTTTTTAGCCGATATTCTTGGTCGGGGCAACCTCACTTGATGCCTTGTCTCTTATACCCCGTACAAGCTGCGCTATTTCATGGCTTGGGACAACTAACTCACACAGAATTTCTTTCGGCAATCTGCCAAGCTCTTGTTGAGTCTTGAATTGCCGATACATTGACTCCCCTAAGAAGGCCATTACTTTCTTTGGTGCTTCCGCTCCCAACATCATTAGCGTATCCGATTTTATTTTATGAAATTTTCCAGAACCGCCTTTCCCATTCTTTGTTTTGAATTCGGAACTGGACAAAAGGTATATTGCTTTCAATATTCCTTGCTCATAAACCACCGCATCATATTCGAATTTCCCGCCCCAAGCCAAATCGACCTTATCTTGTCTTATTTCTGCCCCTGGATATTGCTTTCGCAAGTATTCTTCCCTGAACCAAGGTTCAATTACATTTTTTAAGCTGGATGTGTCTGCCATAACTTTTCTCGGCTAACGGTGTTGGATGAACCCTCGCCTACTTTATCCGGGCTTTGAATAAACGGAGAGGAGGTTACCACTGCTCCTCGACAATCCACCGTTCAAAGGGCAGCTCTTTTTTCCTTGAAGAGGGAATCAGTTCCTTGATGAAACGGGACGGGCTGAGATTGGCAAAGCCCGCCCATCGCGAGGAATCTGTCTGGGGATAACAGAGATAGAGATGATCCTTGGCCCTCGTGGCGGCCACATAAAAAAGCCTTCGCTCTTCCGCCTCGCCACCTTCTTCCCGCAGTGCCCGATCCAGCGGGATCATGCCTTCCGCGCAGCCTACCAGCAGGACCACCGACCATTCAAGTCCCTTTGCCTGATGAATCGTGCTCAGAACAACCTTGTTCTCCGCTGCTTCCTCGCTGTCAGTTTCTTCACGGCTGTCGGCATCCATGTTCGTCAGGAGGGACAACTCACTCAAGAAATCCTCAAGAGAAGAAAATTTGCTGGCAAACTCCGCAAGCTGTTCCAGATCTTCCTCCCTGGAATTTCCGTCGGTGTAGGTTTCCTGCAGATAATTCCGATATCCCTTGTCCAGAATTCGATCGATCAGGTCTGGCAGATAAGAGGCACCTTCAGCCTCCTTCCAAAGATTCGTCAACAATTCCTGAAACCGGGCCAATCCGTCCCTGGCCGATTTTGAAGCAACCTTCAGAAATCCCTCCGTTAATGCGGCCTCCAGGGGTTTCCCCGACGCAGCAAGAAAGTTCCAGATTTTTTCGGCCGTTTTCTTCCCGATTTTTGGGTAAAGGCCTAAAAGCCGTTTCCAGGCCAGTTCATCCCGGGGGTTTTCCAGAATCCTCAGATAGGAGATGACATCCTTGATATGGGCCTGCTCGAAAAAGCGGACGCCGGAGCGGATTTCGTAGGGGATTCCCCGGCGGGTCAGCTCCATCTGAACATCCATGGCATGGAAATGGGCCCGGTAAAGGACGGCCATTTCCGAAAGGGGAACACCGTCCCTATGCAGCTCAAGGATCCGTTGGGCGACGACTTCGGCCTGCTGCAGGGCATTCCGGGCAGGGACGACCACGGGCCGCACGCCCGCTTCCCGGACGGCCCGCAGAGATTTGGCAAATTGATTTTCGTTATTGACGATGCATAGATTCGCCAGGTGGAGAATTTCCGGCGTGCTGCGGTAATTGGTCTCCAGTTTGAAAATACGGCAGTCCGGGTATTTTTCCGGAAAAGACATGATATTGGCGAAATTGGCCCCCCGGAAAGCGTAGATGCTCTGGGAGTCGTCTCCCACCACCATAAGGTTGCGATGCCGGGAGGCGAGAAGATCCATGATCTCCGCCTGGAGAAGATTGGTATCCTGGTATTCGTCGACGAGGAGATGTTCGAAGCGTTCGCTGTAACGGTCAAGGACATCGGGACATTCCAGCAGCAGTCGACGCCAGTTGAGGAGGAGATCGTCGAAATCCATGAAAGAGGATTGGCGTTTGCGCAGATCGTAGAGAGCGGCTACCTTCGCAATCTCTTCCAGCCGGTGACTGAAAAAGGGGTAGCGCTCCTCTACAATCGAGGAAAGGTCATTCGCCGTATTGGAGGAGAGACTCAACATCCCGTAAAGGACATTGGCCTTGGGGAAGGTTGTCCCTTTCGTGTCAATGCCCGATTCGGAGATGCAGGACGATATCAGCTGCCGGACATCTTCCGTATCCAGAATGGTAAAATTCCGCGAATAGCCAAGCCGTTCGGCATGGGCCCGCAGCATGAAATGGCCGTTGTGATGAAAGGTTCCGCCAACCAGGCGGCTGAGATCGACGGGAACGAGTTCTCGCACCCGGTTGAGCATGGAGCGGGCGGCCTTGTTCGTAAACGTGGCCAGGAGGATCCGCTCGGGTTTTATCCCAGTTTCAATCAACCGGGCCACCCGGTAGGTTAGCGTTCGGGTTTTACCGCTTCCGGCCCCGGCAATGACCAGCATGGGACCGCCCGGCTCCAACACAACCCGACACTGCTCTTCGTTCAGTTCTTTCTCGTAGTCGATCATGGCGGATAATTCCGTAAAAAACTAAAGTGCCTTTTTAACCGCGTCCACCGTTTCCACGCTGTTGACGGACGCAAAAGTCTTGAGCAGTCCCTCTTTCTCATAGAATCCGATCAGTGGGGCTGTCTTTAAATTGTAGGTCTCCAGACGATTCAGAATGGCCTCTTCCGTTTCATCATCCCGTTGGATCGTCATGCTTCCGCATTTTTTGCACTTGCCGTCAGGCAGGGGGGGATTGCTCTTGATATTGTAGATTTCCTGGCAGTCCGGATTGGAGCAGGTCCTCCGGGTCGTTAGACGGTCCAGGATCACATCCCGGGGGACTTCGAGGTTGACGACGAAATCGAGCTTTATATTGAGCTTTTCCAGCAGCGACTTCAGGGCTTCCGCCTGGGGAATCGTCCGGGGGAACCCATCAAGGATAAAGCCCTTTGCGCAGTCCGGCTGCTGAAGGCGGACTTCCATCATCTGCATAATCAGCCCATCGGGAACCAGATCGCCCCGATCCATGTATCCTTTCGCTTCCTTACCCAGATCGTTGCCTTCCTTGACGGCCGCCCGCAGGATATCTCCGGTGGAAATCTGAACGGATCCGTCATAATCGGTCAGCAGTTTGGCCACCGTTCCTTTCCCGGCGCCCGGCGCTCCCAAAAGAATAATCTTCATATTGAAAACAACCTCCTTCATGATTTAATAATTTTTGATGTTTGCAGCAAAGGTGGAACTATAGGAAAAAACCGGCACCCGGTCAAGGAAATAGCGGCCCGCAAAGGCATTAATTCTTGACTTAGTCGCCGGTCCTTTTCTATAGTTATCAATGCTTCTATGGAAAGGGTTGAACTCCCTGGAATTTCACCGAGAGCCGGATTTCATGATTCGATATTCCTTTGTTGAAAAAGCGGAAGAGGAACTTTTGGGACAGATTCTTGAGCTCTACCGGATTGCCGGCTGGTGGCCGGAAGAACCGGACCCGCCTCTGGTAGCCCGCATGATTTCCGGAAGTCATTGCTTTCTTACCGCCATGGACGGAGAGCGTCTTGTGGGAATGGGCCGGGCGATCAGCGATCGGGCCAACGACGCCTATCTTCAGGACCTGACGGTACACCCGGATTACCGTCATCAGGGAATCGGCACCCACCTGGTGAAAAAGCTCCTGGCCCGTCTTCAGGCTGACGGTCTTCCCTGGATTGGACTGATTGCAGAACGGAACTCATCCTCCTTTTATGTCCCCTTTGGCTTTGAACCCATGCCTGACTCGACCCCGATGCTCTTCAAGAAACCATGACGCAATCGAATTCCTTTCAGCTGCTGACCCTAGCAGACTTTCCGCTTTTAAAACCGTTTTTTCATTTCCTGAAAAACCCACTGGCCATCTATTCTCTCCCTTCACTGATCGCCTGGAACAGCGCGTCCAATCCGACCTATTACACCCTGGAGGGTGATCTCCTCCTCTTGAGCATGAAAGATATTTCTCTCCAGGATCCGAATCTCGGCTGTCTGCTCCTGCCCCTTTGTCCCGGCCGGGAAATAACGCCGCTGGAACTGGCGGATCTTGCCCGGCGCTATTCCCTGCCCACTTTCTGCTTTGTTCCTGAAACTTATGTGGGACATTTCGGCTGTTCCGCCATATCCGCCCTGTTTTCTCTGAAAGAGCAGCCGGATTACAGCGATTACATCTACCGGAGACGTGATCTCATCGAACTGAAGGGAAACCGATACCGGTCGAAGCGAAACCACATCTCCAAATTCCGCAATCTTTACGTGGAAACGGGGAGAACAACCATCGAGCCCCTCTGTGCGGCCAATATTCCGGAGACCCTCCTTTTTCTCAAGCGGTGGTGCGCCGAGAACAACCGGTGCGACCCGGAAGAGAATCTGATACTATCCCTGGAAAGCGAGGCCTGCCGGATCTTGCTGGAACATCTGGAATTCCTGGAAGGTCAGGGAATCGCCGTCCGAATCGACGGAGAGATATTTGCCTTCGGAATCGCCAACGCCTTGAGTCATTCGATGAAGGTCCTCAATGTCGAAAAGGCCGATTCCCACATTCCGGGACTTTACCAGTTTCTCGACCAGGAATGCGCCCGCCGTCTTTTCGAATGCGTGGAATACATCAACAAGGAAAGTGACATGGGGATTCCCGGGCTCGCCTCCTCAAAGAGGTCCTATGACCCGGTGAAGCGGATCCGTTCCTATCAATTGACTCTTTTGGACAAAAGGGCAACCTGAACCGGTTTCTGGAATTTAGGATTGTAATTTATGGAAAACAGCAAAATACTTCTTCAGAAGTTTGTTGATTTTATCCGGCAGGATATCTGGCGGATTCGCCGGGTGCAGCTTCCTCCCGTCAAGTCCTTTTTTGTCTCCCTCCTGAGGATCCTGATCCTTTCCGTTCGGAGATTTGATGAAGACAAATGTCAACTGCACGCCTCGGCCCTGACGTTCTATTCCCTGGTTTCCATCGTCCCCATTGCGGCCATGGCCTTCGGGATTGCCAAGGGGTTCGGCTTCGAGAAACTGCTGGAAGCGCAATTGCGGGAAAAACTGGCCGGTCATGAAGAAGTTCTCGCCAATATCATCAATTTTTCCTCCTCCCTCCTGGAAAACACAAAAGGAGGCGTCGTTGCCGGGATTGGTCTGGTCGTTCTTTTCTGGGCCGTGATTAAGATGCTGATGCAGATTGAAGACACCTTCAACGACATCTGGGGGATCAAGAGACGACGGTCGATCGGCCGGATGTTCTCCGACTATCTGTCCCTCATGCTCATCGGCCCGATTCTCGTCATCCTTTCCAGCAGCGTGACCCTTTTCATTTCCGCCCAGGTTAAAAACATGATGCAGTCTTTCTATTTCCTGGGGGTTTTCAGTCCCTTCGTCTTTCTCTTGCTGAAGCTGCTGCCCTTCTGTCTCCTTTGGAGCCTCTTCACGTTTTTTTATATTTTCATGCCGAACACGAAGGTCCGCTTTTCTTCCGGTCTGCTCGGAGGAATTCTGGCCGGAACAATCTTTCAGGTGGTGCAATGGGCCTACTTCAGCTTTCAGATCGGCGTCGTCCAGTACAACGCCATCTATGGCAGTTTTGCCGTTTTTCCTCTCTTTCTGGTATGGCTCCAGTTAAGCTGGCTGATTGTTCTTTACGGAGCTGAATTATCCTTTGCCTATCAGAACATGGATACCTATGAATTTGAATCCGATGCCCTTCAGGCCAGCCACTGGGTCAAAACCTTGCTTGCTCTGCAGATCACCTCTCACCTGGTAAAAAACTTTTCCCGGGGGGACACGCCCTTGACAGCTCAGCAGATATCGCACCAGCTTGAAACTCCAATTCGCTTTGTTCAGGAAATCCTTTTTGAACTGGTTCAGAGTCATATCGTTTCTGTCACGGAAGGTGAGGAGGAAGGAGAGCAGGGCTATCAACCCGCTCTTGACATCAACAGGCTGACGATCCGGTATGTGTTAGAGGCAGTGGACCACAGGGGCCTCAATTCTCTGCCTTTTACCCATTCTACTGAATTTGACGAACTATCTGAAACGATGGAACTCTTCGGTCAAGCCATTGAAAAACTGCCAGCCAACAGATTGTTGAAAGATCTATGATTTTCCGATCGGTAAACCCTATTCCAGAACTTAGAAAACACACGGGCTCCTCACCGTTGCGAGGCTTTCTTGTCCATGTCCTTGACGGGGAAAGCCTTTGAAAGCCGCCGTCGTGTTACGTATTCTTACCGGCTTCTACGGGCTGATCCTGGGCACAATCACCGTCCTGAACTGGAAGGGTCCGGACTTTTTCTGGCTTGGCGCCTTGAATCTCTATCTGCCCCAGGTCTTCTGGACGGTTCCGGGGATCATTCTGGCTGGACTCACCTTCAAGGCGGATCGGTCCTGGACGTGGCTGCCTCTCCTCTGCGTTTTATGGGTTCTCGGTCCCATCATGGGCTTCTGCTGGTCGCCGGATCAACCAGAACCGGCACCGGGCAGCCTGACATTGCGGGTCATGACCTGGAACACCAAATACAAACCACAGAAAAGCCTCCTGCTTATTGACGAGATTACCCGTTGTAATCCTGATGTTGTGCTCTTTCAGGATGCGTCTGGTTCGATGAGAGGTCCACTGGGAAAATACTTTCAGACATGGAACGTTTACACTTCCGATCAATACGTGATCGCGAGCAGATATCCCCTATCCAATCTGGAGATCCATGAACTCCCCTTTCCGGGAAGATGGAAACAACAGTTTCTAAGCTGCCGTCTGTCTCTTGGTTCCACGGCAATTACCCTGTACAACATCCATTTCGTAACACCAAGAGAGAGTCTCAATGCGATCAAGGCGACACGGAGACGACTCGGCGATCTGCCCGAGGCCGGTTCAACCTTGGAAAACAATGTAAGAAACCGCCTTTCCCAGGCCGATGCCGTGCGGGAACTCCTGCGCGACGAATCAGGACCGGTCATTCTCGCCGGTGACTTGAACGCCCCGGATCCTTCCCGTGTGTGTGCGACGCTCCGAGAGGCCGGTCTGCATGACGCCTTTGCCGAAGGGGGTAAGGGTTACGGCTATACCTATGGTCATTTCCTTTTGAAGGACAGATATCCCTGGCTGCGCGTCTCATGGATGCGGATCGATCACATTATGGTCAGTTCCGGGTTTACAACACAGCGCTGTTGGGCGGGAAGCGGCAGGGCATCGGACCACCGTCCGGTGATTGCCGATCTGATTTTGAAAAAACCTTGAGTTTGGCACCCTTCATACAACAGGTATTATCGGGCTATTCTTTAGTGCCAGGGTCAGGGGGGCGTTGCGCCTTTTATGCGTTTCCGCCGATTGTTGCAGGTGATTCTTCAAAAACCCTCGCAAAAATGACATCCACATTTTTCAAGAAATTCTCAATCCGGAAGACATCCTGCAACTCCCCTTCGGAAAGGAAGGACCGAACCTCGTCGTCCTGCATCAGCAACGACTGAAAAGAAATTCCCTCCTGCCAGGCCTTCATGGCATTCTTCTGAACAAGGGCATACCCCTTTTCGCGGGTCATACCCTTTTCAATCAGGCAGAGAAGAACCATCTGCGAAAAAATCACGCCATGCGTTTTGTTCAAGTTGGCAAGCATCTGCTCCGGGTAGACCACCAGGCGGTCCACCATTCCGGTGAAACGCCCCAGCATGAAGTCCATCAGGATCGTGGCATCCGGTCCGATGACCCTTTCCACGGAGGAATGGCTGATATCGCGTTCATGCCACAGGGGGACATCTTCAAAGGCTGCCAGGGCATAGGACCGCATCAGCCTCGCCAGACCGGAGAGATTCTCGGAAAGCACCGGGTTGCGCTTATGGGGCATCGCCGAGGATCCCTTTTGACCCGGCGAGAAATACTCTTCGGCCTCCCTCACCTCTGTTCTCTGGAGCAAACGGACTTCCTGAGCAAATTTATCGATCGAAGAAGCAAGAATCGCCAGCGCGGCGAAGAATTCGGCATGGCGATCACGCTGGACAATCTGAGAAGAGATGGGAGCGGGCATCAAGCCCAGATGACGGCAGACATAATCTTCCACTTTCGGATCAATAAAAGAAAACGTCCCCACAGCACCGGAGATTTTCCCGACACTGACCGCTTCCCTGGCCCGGATCAAACGGCTGCGGTTGCGGACCATCTCCGTATACCAGAGCGCCATTTTGAGGCCGAAAGTGATGGGTTCCGCGTGAATGCCATGGGAACGGCCGATCATGACGGTATCCTTGTATTGGTGTGCCTTCCGCTTCAGGACTTCCAGAAGCGAGTCCAGGTCTTCGATCAGGATGTCCGAGGCCTGTTTCAACAGAACCGCGAAAGAGGTATCCAGAACGTCGGATGAGGTCATTCCCATGTGAATAAAGCGGCCGTCCTCCCCCACTTTTTCCGTCACGGAGGTTAAAAAGGCGATCACATCATGCTTGGTTGTTTTCTCGATTTCATCAATTCTCGAAACATCAAAGCCGGCCCTGCTCTTGATCGTTTCAAGAGAGTCGGGGGGAATCAAACCGAATTGAGACATCGCTTCACAGGCGAGGATTTCTATATCCAACCATGTCTGGTACCTGTTTTCAGGAGTCCAGATGGCATTCATGCGATCGCGGGAATATCGTGGGATCAAACTTTTTCTCCTTCTCTTGCGTCAATTTAAAAAAAAACAGTGACCTCTCATAAACCAAAATAACCAAAAAAGGAATTAAAAAACTACCCATCCACAAACAAATATATTATAGGAGACGCTTTCACTGGTTCAGAAAATGAATGGTTTCCTTAAAAGGATGCGTTTGTTTCGCCAAAGGATATGATTGGTCTTAAAAACAGGCTCTGCCTCTATTAAATGGAAAAAACCCTTCAAAAAAAAATATTCCGGCATTTCCTGGGATGGTCGTTTATCGTCCTGGGCGTTCTGGGCTGCTTCCTGCCGATACTTCAGGGATTCCTCTTTCTCTTTGTTGGATCGATTATCCTCGCCCCGGAAGTGCCCTTTTTCCATCGGCAGTTGAATAGATTCCGCTATCGTTACCCTGAAATCTTCTTTAAGGCCCGTCTGTATACACGCCGTATCCAGAGAAGTTTCCACAGGCGTCGTCAGTAGCCATACGGTTCTGAATTCTGTTGCATCGGCAGGATTAAGGTGTTAGGAGCGTAAGACATATAAAAACGGATGACCATCAGGTGGAGGATCATTTCATGAAAAAGATTTTACAACTGCTCATTCTTATTTTCTTGACAGCTTTAGCCTGTCCGCTGGAGGCAAAAGAAAAATCAACCGTGGCCGTGGTCCCTTTTACCGTACACAGCGCGGATAACATTGAGTATGTGAGACAGGGCATTTCCGATATGCTGGCGTCACGGATTGCGGTAGAGGGTAAAATCACCGTTCTCAGCAAGGATCTCGTTCAAGAGGCAGTCAAAGAGAAAGCCGGCAAGGAATTGACTTTTGAAGAGGTATCGGCCTTGGGGAAAAAATTAAAGGCCGATTATGTCGTCTGGGGAAGCATCACAAAAATTGGAAACAGTCTGAGTATCGACGGGAAACTTGTCGATACGATGGCCAATAAATCCACTGTCGGAATTTTTGCCCAGACGCAGGGTCTGGATGAGGTCATTCCAAAGATCAATGATTTTGCCCAGCGAATCGTGCAACAGATCACAGGCTCCACGCCTTCGGATTTTTCTTCTCCAGTCGTGGCAACTCCCCCACCGCCGACCGCGCCTGCCACCACCATCAAACAGCCCAAGGGCAGCCGTGAGTCGGAAATCGTCAGTGGCATGAAAAGCAGTAAAAAAGGCACCTTCACTTCTATTATCAATCCCGATTTCATTGAGGGCGCTCAACCCCTTGACCGGAAAGGATTCTGGATCAGCCAGAAATATCCGGTTGAATTTCGAGGAATGGCCATTGGAGACGTAAACGGAGATAAACTACAGGAAGTCGTTGTCATTGATCGGAATAATGTTTACATTTACCAAAAGAAAGACAAGGATTTCAATCTACTCCAGAAAATTCCCGGTAAAGTCGAAGACAGCTACATTGCCGTAGATGTGGCGGATATCAACCAGAATGGCATTGCCGAAATTTTTGTGACCAGCGTAAAAAGCACCTTCCAAAACAGCTTCGTGATCGAATGGAAGGCAGGAAAATATGAAACAATAGCCAAAGACCTGCATTTATTTTTGCGGGTCATCGAACCTTCCGTCACCGCGCCCCAACTGCTCGGTCAATCCTGGGGGATGGATGAAGTCTTTAACACCCCTATTTATGAAATTATCTGGGATGGAAATCAATACAGAACCGCCAACAGGATGAAAATCCCTCAAGGCCTGTCGGTTTATGGATTAACCCTTGACGACCTCGGGATGGGAGGCAATGAAAAAATCATTGCCCTGGATGACTATGACTATCTTCGCATCTATCAGCAGACAGAAAAACCTTTGGTCAAACTTAACGTTTTCGGTGGCAGCGACGAGTTGCTGTTCAAGAGTGACGAGGTCTTCGGCGGAAGCAATACCTTCATTGAGGAGACCAACAAAACGGATCTCCAGGGTAACCCAAGGAGAACCTTTATCAATCTGCGAATTCTCACCTATGACCTGAACAAGGATGGAAAAAAAGAGCTTGTCCTCGTTAAAAATCTTTCTTCCGTGGGTCGAGTCTTACAGAATGTGAAACTTTTTACCTCCAGCGAAGTATATAACCTGGAATGGGACGGCCTTGGACTTCTTGAAAACTGGAAGACCAGAAAGATCAACGGTTATGTGGCCGACTATGCATTCAAGGACATTGATAATGACGGTCAGAATGAGATCGTCCTTGCCCTTGTTTTATCCACGGGCATATCCATTCAGAATCGAAGTGCTTTTGTCGCCTATAAATTAGCACCCCCGCAATAAGGGGGTTGACAACCAGAAACAGGTAGTATATGGAGGTTCATCTCAAGGCGTACCAATAAATACATTCTTAAACGATTTTATTTTCGAAGCATATCCGCGAAGCTGGCCTTTGATGGGCTGCTAACAAAATGGCAAGAGGCGGTGTAGCTCAGGTGGTCAGAGCATGCGGCTCATATCCGCAGTGTCCGGGGTCCGAATCCCTGCACCGCCACCAAAATAAAAAAACCCGGTCCTGAAAAAACCGGGTTTTTTTATTATTCTTCCGAATTCCTGATCAAAAATGAATGTTAATGCAAAAGAAATCGATCCAGCACTTTTACAGCAGCGGGATTCCCTTCATCGCCACATAGAAGCAAAACTCGCCGATACCTCGCTGGATTACGCCGATCAGCTGACATTTATCAAGAATACCTGGAAAGAACATCAGAAGCATCTGGCAGCCGGAGTTTTTCTCCTCCTTGAGTACAGGGAAGCATCCCCCTCGTCAGACGATCCCGAACCTTATTTCCTGCTGATCAAACGGTCTGCGACGGTGACACAATCGGGAGACATCAGCTGTCCGGGAGGAATGTTGAATCCCTTTTTTGACGCTTTGATCAGCTATTTCAGCACAACAAGGCTGCTTCCTCTCCTGAGGGGAGAGGCCTTGAACTACGCCCGCCGGCGGGACAGCCGCACCTTCCGTGCGATAAGACTTTTTCTAGCGAATGCGGCGAGGGAATCCTGGGAAGAAATCGGTCTGAGTCCCTTCAATGTTTCCTTTCTGGGGGCGCTGCCGACGTACTCCTTGCGGCTTTTTCGGAGAACCATCTTCCCGGTTGTCGGATTGATTAAACATCCCTGGCAATACAAATCCAATTCCGAAGTTGAAAAGATCATTGAAATCCCCATAAAGGCCTTTTTCAATCCAGGCAATTACGGCCGTTTCTATTTCCAGGCTGACCATTCATGGCAGGAAGAGGATCATTTTCCGTCCTATTTTCCCTGTCTGATCCTCAAGCAGAAGGACGAAACGGAAGAAATTCTCTGGGGAGCCACGTTCAATATCATTACGAACTTTTTGAGCGTTGTGTTCGAAAAGTCCCTGCCCATAGTCCACGAAAACACCAGAAAGGTCAGCAAAACATTTCCGAGCAATTATCTTAAGAGTAGAAATCTAAGATAAAAAAACGAAGTATTTGTTATTTCCGAATAAAAAATCCTTGCCTTTTCTTCTTCTGAATTGGAAAGTCATTCTTCAAGGCACAGGGAGATGCCGAACCCGATGAAAAGCTTCAAAGCCTTTGTATTCGATTTTGACGGAACACTTGCCGAGTTGAACATCGATTTCAAAATCATGAAAGCCCGCGTGATTTCCCTTTCGAGGGAATACGGAATTGCGGATGAGGAGTCCCTGAAAGACCTGCTTATTCTGGAGTTGATCGAAGCGGTCCGGGAACGGATTTCGAGAGAGGATCAGGCAGGGTCAGCGGCCTTTTTTCGGGCGGCGCATGCTCTGATCAAAGAAATTGAAATAGAGGCCGCCTGCAGAAGCGTTTTATTGAGCGGTACGCTTACCCTTCTGAAAACGCTTAAAAAGCGGGGTTATGCCGTCGGGATCATCACGCGGAATTGTCACGCCGCCCTGACCTGCGTTTTCCCTGAAATCGAAGACTACTGCGACGTTCTGCTCAGCAGGAATCACACAACCAATGTCAAACCGCACCCGGATCATCTCCTCCGGACGCTCACCCTTCTGGATGCAGATCCAGGCCAGGCCGTGATGGTCGGTGATCATCCTCTGGACATCGGTCTGGGTCGGAAGGTGGGGACCTATACGATCGGGGTCCTTACCGGACATTCTTCCGCCGCTATGCTGACCGCTTCCGGCGCCGACCGGGTGCTCAACCGTGCCGTTGAAATTCTCGACCTGCTGACCTGAATTCCTCAAAGATCCTATTTTGTTATTGACAAACCTCATAAAACTCAGTAAGTAAATTTCAAATTACTTGTTAATTTAGAATTTAAGAGAGTTTGGTGTTTTGACCTTGGCAATGTTCACCTCCAATATCTGCACAGCAATAATTATTATCGGCATAATTAGCCCCGATATAGATCGGGACCTGATAGGGGGGTAGTCTGTTACAAAATAAATTCCCAAAAATCCGTTATCAGGTCAAACCGATAACGGATTTTTTTTGTTCAAAAATGAAGGAGACAGAAGATCATGACGGATAAAACGGATGTATTAATCTATGACACCACCCTCCGGGATGGCACCCAGGGTGAGCGAGTCAATTTTTCCGCGGAAGAGAAACTGCGGATCGCCCAGAGGCTCGATGAAATGGGCTTTCATTATATTGAGGGGGGGTGGCCGGGTTCCAACCCGAAGGATCTGCGCTTTTTTGAACTGGGAAAGCGCGTCCGGTTCAAAAATGCCCGGCTGACGGCTTTCGGCAGCACCCGCAGGCCAAATGTCCGTGTTGAAGATTGCGAGAATATTCAGACCCTGCTGGCTGCGGAAACTCCGGCTGTCACGATCTTTGGAAAATCCTGGGATCTCCATGTCATCGATATCCTGACCATCCCTCTGGAAGAAAATCTCGCCATGATCCGGGAATCGGTGGCCTATCTTAAAGCGAACGGCAAGGAAGTCGTCTATGATGCGGAACATTTCTTCGACGGCTACAAAAGAAACAGGGATTATGCCCTCTCGACACTCGAAATGGCCTGGACGGCAGGAGCGGACTTCCTCGTTCTCTGTGACACCAACGGAGGCACACTGCCCCATGAACTGACGGAAATCGTGACGCACATTCGGAAAATCCTGCCGGAGGCTCCCCTGGGAATCCATGTCCACAATGATGGCGACCTTGCGGTCGCAAACTCCATTGCCGCCGTTCATGCCGGGGTAACCATGGTTCAGGGCACCATCAACGGGTATGGCGAACGGTGCGGCAATGCCGATCTGATTCCCATTATCGCCAATCTGCAGATCAAGATGAATCGGCGCTGTCTGCCTGACGCATCCGTCCGGCAACTGACGAATCTATCCCATTACATCAGTGATGTGGCCAATATTCCGCCTCAGAACTCGAGGCCCTTCGTCGGTCGCAGTGCCTTTACCCACAAAGGCGGCGTTCATGTGAGCGCCATTCTGAAAAATTCCGCCGCTTATGAACATATCAAGCCTGAACTCGTGGGCAACCAGCAGCGCGTCCTCGTTTCCGACCTCTCCGGCAAGAGCAACATTGAGTACAAAGCCAGGGAGCTGGGGATAGATCTGGGGACCAAGGACGCCATCAGCACCAAAATTGTGAAGAGAATCAAGATTATGGAAGATGAAGGCTATCAATTCGACGCAGCGGACGGATCTCTGTCATTACTGATGAAAAAGATCACCGGTGAATTCAAGGAGCCCTTCGTGCTGGAATGCTTCAATATCATCAACGCCAAAACGGAAAACAACCCTTCCTTGACCCAGGCCACCATCAAGATTGTCGTGGGCGATGAGGAGGAACTGACCGCCGCCGAAGGCAACGGCCCGGTCAACGCCCTGGACAACGCCCTGCGCAAGGCCCTGCTGAAATTCTACCCTCAGATCAGCGAGGTGCACCTGATAGACTTCAAGGTCCGAACGCTCGAAGGCGCCGATGGAACCGCCGCCAAGGTCAGGGTCCTCCTCGACTCAAGGGACGACGAGGAAATCTGGAGCACCATCGGAGTCTCCACCAACGTGATTGAAGCGAGTTGGCACGCCCTGGTGGACAGCATTCAATACAAGCTCTGCAAGGATAAACTCAATAAGCACCATAAAGAGGATTAAACAAGCAGGAAATTATCCAGAAGATCCTCTTGAAACATTACCAAGCCCAGTAAAATACCCCTTGTCCTTCTTTAAATGCAAAAGGATGACAAGGGGTTATTTTATTTTTGCCGCGTTGTAACCATTAACGACAAACGTTCCATTCCATAGTGTTATAAGTTCATTGATATATTTATTATTTTATGTTAATTGAAATAATTGATAAAAATATATTTATGAGACTGAAAGCACCTTCCCCATGCTGTTATCAATAAACAGTCAGAATCCCCAGACCAGACTGATAAAGAAAGTTTCCGAAGTCCTGCTGGACGGTGGAATCGTGATCTATCCAACCGATACGGTTTACGGTCTTGGGTGCAGTCTCTTCAATAAACGAGGAATCGAAAAAATATACGAGATCAAGAGAAGAAACAAAAAGCAACCTCTCAGTTTCATCTGCGCCGATCTTAAAGATATCAGCAGGTATGCCCAGGTAACCGATTTCGCATATAAAACCATGAAGCGTTATCTTCCCGGACCTTATACTTTTATTCTCCAGGCATCCAGGCTTGTCCCAAAAATCATTCTTCCCAAAAGACAGACAACAGGGATTCGGATACCGGACAATCGAATCTGCATGGCCATGGTCGCTGAACTTGGTCAACCCATCATCAGCACCAGCGTAAAGGCCGATGACGATACGTATCTGAATGATCCTGAAGAAATTGAAAAATTATTCAAACATCGTGTGGATTTGATCATTAATGGGGACATCCCCGCCTCGGAACCTTCCACGGTCATCAGCTTGATCGACGACTATGTGGAAATTCTCAGAGTGGGAAAGGGAGATGTTTCCGAATTTATGTAAGTTTATAAACCAGGCTGCATGCCGGAAGGATCACAAGGCGGGTTGGCGGCGGGAGAACAGAGACGACGCAGTTTCCTGATAGAAATCTGGACACCGATCAGCCTGCCGATTTCGTGAGCCGCGGATTGGCAACTTGGTTAAAAAAATACTTTAAGACGCCATAAGGAAAGCCCAGGTCAAAAAGAGTCGGGCTGCAATCCGCAACGACGGATGCCTTACGCAAAAAGGAATCGTATGAAACATATCATGTTGATCAACGCTGTTCATATGGAACAGAAACGCATGGCCATTGTTGAAGATGGCAAACTCGTGGAATTTAACATCCAGATGTCCCTACGGGAACCTATCACGGGAAACATCTATAAGGGCATTGTCCTCAAGGTTGAACGGGGCCTTCAGGCAGCCTTTGTCAATTTCGGCGTCGGCAAGGATGGTTTTCTGCCCTTGCGGGATGTGAGCCCGGACTACTTCACAGAAAAGAAGGACAACGGACGGGAGGGTTCCAATCCCCGAGGGACGCTCAAAACCGGACAGGAAGTCATCGTTCAGGTGGCCCGGGAAGTCAGCGGACGGAAAGGGGCCCTGCTGACCACTTACTTATCCCTGCCGGGACGTTACCTTGTTCTCTTACCCAATAAGCACAGCAGCGGCATTTCCCGGAAAATCGAGGATGAAGAAGACCGGAAGCTGCTCAAGACCCTGGTGGAACAGATCAAAATTGATGAAGGAATGGGGTTTATCGTCCGGACGGCCGGCATTAATCGAACCAAGCAGGAACTCTCCCGGGATTATCAGCATCTGCTGAGACTCTGGAAGGAAATCCAGAAGAGTGCGGAAACAGAGCCGGCACCGGCCCTGATCTATCAGGAAAGCGATTTCGGCGTGCGCAGTCTCCGGGATTATTTCACCTCGGAAATTGAAGAAATCCTCGTTGATGATCTCGACACCTATCGCAAGATGAGAGCCTACTGCAAGACCGTCGTCCCCCGGAATCTTCGGATGATCAAGCAGTACAAGGAAAGATTGCCCGTTTTCGGCCGCTACAACCTCGAGGAACAGATTCGTGAGATCTACCAGGAACGCGTGGAACTGAAGAGCGGCGGCTCCATCGTCATCTGTCCCACGGAAGCGATGATCACCATCGACGTCAACTCCGGACGGGGCTCCAATAAAAAGAATGTGGAAGACACGGCCTTTAAGACAAACCTGGAAGCCGCAGAAGAAATCGCCCGGCAGCTCCGCCTGCGAGATCTCGGGGGACTGATCGCCATCGATTTCATTGACATGATGGACCGGAAGCATGAGGCTGAAGTGGAAAAAACTTTCAAGAAGGCTCTGACCCTCGACCGCGCCCGGATTCAGTTGTCCCGGATTTCGAAATTCGGCATTCTTGAACTTTCACGCCAGAAGAAGCATTCCACAATACAGGAAATCAGCTATACCGCTTGTCCCTTCTGTACGGGCCGCGGAGTTCGCCCCTCCCTGGAATACACGGCTCTCAGCGCTTTCCGGAAGATTGAATCGGAAGCCGCCAAAGAAAAGGCAAGCGCCCTGAAGGTCACCGTTCCCCATGAAATTGCGGATTACCTGCTCAACCAGAAGCGAAATGATATTCAGAGAATCGAAAGCATGTACGATCTCTCTGTTTATGTCTCCGGAAAGGCGGACATGATCTGGGACCATGCGGTCATTTCTGCGGTTGCCCGTGAAGCTGTTACAGACATTGCCGAAACGACCGGGGAAATAAAGCTCGCCGGGCAGGCTGAATCGGCTTCCTACAGAGAGGTGGATCTTTATGTCCCTGACATTACAGAAGAGCAGCAACCACCTTCACTCGGATCGTCTTCTCCGGAAGAACAACCCGCTGCTGCTGAACCAGCCAAGAAAAAGAGCCGACGGCGCCCACGTCGTCGGCGCAGGAAACCGGAAGAAAAAATCGACTCCGCCGCCGGTTCGGTTTCTCCCCAGGATACCCCTGAAAACATCCCGGTGTCCGAGAGGACAGAAACAGACGAGAGCAGCGTCTTTTCTCCCCTCGTTCTCGTCGAACCCATTGAGAATAAACCTTCCGATTCACCCTTTGATTCGCAAGGCTCTGGAAATCATCAAGAAACCGTTGAAAAGGAACCGGTCGTTTAACTTTTTTCCCGTTTCCTATTCATCCCCGGCCAAGGCTTTGGAACGAAGGGCTGCCGCCTCCACGGCCCTTATCAGGGTGGCCCTCAATCGACCTTCTTCGAGGGCTTTCAACCCGGCTATGGTCGTTCCCCCTGGAGATGTCACCATATCCTTGAGTTCTCCCGGGTGCTTACCTGCCTGAAGACAGAGTTTCGCGGCCCCCAGGAAAGTCTGCCCTGCCAATTTGAGGGCGATGTCGCGGGGCAGCCCCAGAAGAACGCCGGCATCGGCCAGGGCTTCCAGCATAACGAAAACATATCCCGGTCCGCTGCCGCTGAGGCCCGTCACGGCATCCATGAGATTTTCCGAAACGGTGACCGTCGATCCGACGGCTTCGAAAATCTGGACGGCGGTCTCAAGATCCTCTGCCGTGGCGGAAGAACCTGCGGCCAGAGCGGTCGCGCCTTCTTCGACAAGGGCCGGCGTGTTGGGCATAACCCGCACAACTCGAACCGGTCCGGCAAGGTGTTTTTCAATAGCCTTGGTGGAGATGCCTGCGGCAATGGAAATAATCAATTGCCGGGGATTAACATCGGCGGATATCTCATTCAAGAGAGCCGGCATATTCTGAGGCTTCACCGCCAGGATCAGGATGTCCGACTCTCGCACGAGGTCTCTGTTTTCTGCTGATCGAACGCCTGGATAGCCTTCACGGATTTCCTCGATGCGCTCCTTCACGGCATCCGCAACCCGGATGTTTCCTTGCGGAACAAGGGAGCAACGAAGAATCCCCCTCAAAAGAATGGAACCCATTTTTCCACAACCGATCATCCCGATTTTCTGCTTATCGAACATACCTCCGAAATTCCTCCTTTATCTCCCTTTGTCTGCATCAGTTCCAGATCAAAAATATCAACAGGTTGTCCAGACCGAAGCGTCCCAGACGGACACAAACCGTAACCGTATGTCGAGAAGCCGAGAAGAGGGCCAACGCAGAAAGCTTACCTCTGAAACTGGCGTTACCCTCCTCTCCAGGGTTTGTGCCAACTACGACGATGTCCTATTTTTCCGGACCTGTCAACCTTGAAAAACGCTGCGGAAGGAGGAAACGTTTCCTTTGCACTCTCCCCATCTTTATGGTAGCAACAGCCTTTCATATATATCAGCTCCCGAAGGAGTCGTTATGTTTATCGCCGAAAATTTCGTTCTGGCCCTGGCCAAAATTCTGGATATCGTCCTGACCCTCTATATGTGGATATTGATTGCCCGGGCCGTCATTTCATGGGTCAATCCCGACCCGTACAATCCCATCGTCATGTTCCTGTACCGGGCGACCGAACCCGTTCTGGCCCCGGTCCGGCGCTGGCTTCCCCTCCGGAATATCGGGGTTGATCTCTCTCCTCTCATCGTCATTCTGGTCATTATTTTTCTGCAGATCTTTGTGGTCCAAACCATGACACAGATGGCCACAGCCCTCCGCTGATCCGCAGAATTGACGGATACCTCAAAGGCTGTTCGTGATCGAAATCCAGGAAAGAAAAAATGGCGTCTCCTTCCCCGTCCAGGTGCTGCCCAGGTCGTCCAAATGCGCCTTGGCTGGGATTCAGGAGGGTATTATCCGGCTGAAGCTCACCGCACCACCTGTGGAAGGAAGAGCCAATGAGGAATGCCTTGAATTCTTCTCCGAACTGCTGGGGATAAAGAAGGGACAGATGAGCATCATACACGGTCACAAGTCGAGAAGAAAAATCATCCAGATTGATGGATTGACGCGGGAACAGCTGGAAGCCCGTCTTTCCCTGCTGCTTCAGGCGGACCTTCAAGAAGAGGGCTCCCTTCCAAAGAGAACTCGGGATAGAAAGTAAAAAATGGCACATCGGGGAGAAAATGAAAATGTAGCCAGGGCGGCCGGAATCGTGGGAATGGCCACGATGTTGAGCCGAATTTTCGGCTTTATCCGGGATATGGTGGTGGCTGCCTTCTTCGGCGCCGGCATCGCCACGGATGCCTTCTTCGTCGCGTTCCGGATTCCCAATCTGCTGCGGAGACTTCTGGGCGAAGGCTCACTGACCGTTGCGTTCATTCCTGTTTTCACGGAATATCTCAATACCAAATCCAAGGAAAGCGCCCTGGAACTGGCCAGCATCGCCCTCACCTTCCTTTCTATTCTCCTTGTCGTGGTCTCCCTGGCTGGTGTTCTGCTGTCGCCCCTCATCGTTTCCCTGATGGCACCCGGATTTATCAAGAACCCTGCCCAGTTTGATCTTGCTGTCTTTCTGACCCGGCTGATGTTTCCCTATATTTTCTTTATCTCTCTCGTTGCCCTTTGCATGGGGATTCTCAACTCACTGCGCCACTTCGCGGCTCCGGCCCTCTCACCGGTCATCCTGAACATTGCCATGATTCTCTCCACCCTTCTTTTTCACAGGTGCTTCCAGCAGCCGATCACCGCACTGGCCATCGGCGTCATGCTGGGCGGAATCCTGCAGCTGGCGATGCAATGGCCCTTTATGATCAAGATGGGGGCGCGGCTGAAGCCGAATTTTTCCTTTCAACACCCCGGCATGAAACGGATCGGACGCCTCCTGATTCCCACCCTGGTCGGCTCCGGCATCTATCAGATCAACATCTTTATCGCCACCATTCTGGCTTCGATATTGCCCAAGGGCAGTGTTTCCTTCCTTTACTATGCCGATCGGGTGGTTGAGCTCCCCTTGGGCGTGTTTGCCATCGCCGTGGGAACAGCCAGCCTTCCCAGCCTTTCCGCACAGGTCGCCAAAGGACTTTTCGATGATTTCAAGCAGACCATTTCCTTTTCCCTGCGACTCATCCTTTTTATCACCGTGCCTGCCACCGTGGCCCTGATCGCCCTGCGCGAACCGATCGTTTCCGTGCTCTTTCAGAGGGGGGCCTTCGATGCCTATTCGACCCGCATGACCGCCCAGGCCCTCCTTTATTATACCCTCGGCCTCTGGGCCTTCTCCATCATCCGCGTTATCGATTCCGCCTTTTTTTCGCTCCAGGACAGAAGGTCCCCGTTGAAGGCCGCTTTCGTATCCCTGCTGGTCAATGTCGGGTTAAGCATCCTGCTGATGTTCCCATTAAAGCATGGAGGACTTGCCCTGGCCACCTCTGCGGCTTCTGCCGTCAACGTCCTGATGCTCTCCTTCATCCTTCGGAAGAAAGTCGGGAGTTATCTCAATCAGAGATTTTATGCCTCCCTGGTGAAAACCTTCCTGGCCTCGGCTCTGATGGCCGTCAGCATTTACCTCGTCTCCCTCGTCTTTCCCTGGAATATTGGGGCTTCCTTTCATGTCAGGGTCCTCTTTCTCACCTTCTGCGTTGCCGCAGGCATCCTCACATTCTTCGGCGCATCTTTCTTGTTGAAGAGTGACGAAATGGTATCCATTCTCAGCCTCATCCGCCGGAAGCTTAAATCCTCGCCCCACTGAAACAGGGATAAAGACGGATAAAAAGATTGACTTCAAAAGTCCAAAATGATAGGAACATCGTCTCTTGAAGCAACAATTCTTTCTTAAGGCATTCCGATGCTGGATATCAAATTTCTGAGACAGAATATCGATTTTGTTAAAAGCAAAATTGCAGAACGTAGCCAGAGCATTGATTTAGACGCCTTTGTTCGCCTTGATGCAAAGCGGCGGGATATCCTCCAGGAAGTCGAAGCCCTGCGCAACGAACGGAATGCCGTATCCAAGCAGGTCGGTGAAAGAAAGAAACGCAAGGAAGATGCACAGGATCTGATCTCCCGAATGGGAGAGGTCTCCACGCGCATCCGGGAACTTGAAGACCAACTGAAAGAGACCGAGGAATCTCTTCAGAGTCTGCTGATGACGATTCCCAACATCCCTCACGAATCTGTTGCTTACGGAACGAGTTCCGAAGACAATCCCGTTGTCCGAGTATGGGGAGAAAAGCCGCAATTTGATTTTACCCCGAAGCCGCATTGGGAAATCGGCGAGAATCTCAACATCCTCGACTTCGCCCGTGGCGCAAAAATTACCGGAGCGCGATTTACCCTGTACCGCGGGGCAGGCGCTATGCTGGAACGGGCCATCATCAACTTCATGCTGGATCTCCATGGAAGAGAGCATGGCTACACGGAAATTCTGCCACCCTTCATGGCCAACCGGGACAGCATGACAGGAACGGGCCAGCTACCGAAGTTCGCGGAAGATCTTTTTAAAATTGAAAACCTGGAGTATTACCTCATCCCTACGGCGGAAGTCCCCGTAACGAACATCCACCGCGATGAAATTCTCGAGGAGAAGATCCTCCCGGTTTATTATGTGGCTTATTCACCCTGTTTCCGTGCTGAAGCCGGATCCTACGGGAAGGATACGCGCGGCCTGATCCGTCAGCATCAGTTTAACAAAGTGGAGATGGTTAAATTCGCCACGCCCGAAACGTCCTACGAGGAACTGGAAAAACTGACGCTCAATGCCGAAGAGGTTTTAAAGCGTTTGAACATTCCCTACCGAACGGTCTGTCTCTGCACCGGAGATCTTGGTTTCTCTTCTGCCAAAACCTATGATGTAGAAGCCTGGCTGCCAGGACAGGATACGTACCGGGAAATTTCTTCATGCAGCAATTTTGAGGACTTTCAGGCGCGGAGAGCCTCCATCCGCTTTCGCCGGGAATCAACGGGTAAGCTGGATTTCGTCCATACCCTTAACGGTTCCGGCCTGGCTGCGGGGAGAACGCTGGTGGCCGTTCTGGAGAATTACCAGCAGGCGGATGGCAGCGTCGTAATTCCCGAGGCGCTGCGTCCCTACATGAGGGGAATGGAGATCATTCCCGCCGTATAAACGGGGGATACTTAGAAATAAACTATCCGGAGGGATGGCCGAGTGGTCTATGGCGGCGGTCTTGAAAACCGTTGACCGAAAGGTTCGCGGGTTCGAATCCTGCTCCCTCCGCCAGAATGATAAAAACAACACGGCAGTTTTTATCTGTCCCTGTTGATCTGCACCACCATTCTTGTACCACGGAAACTTTGCGGAGAGATGGCTGAGTGGCCGAAAGCGATCGCCTGCTAAGCGATTGTACGCCCAATAAGGTGTACCGCGGGTTCGAATCCCGCTCTCTCCGCCAGTTATTTTTTTTCAGGAAGGAGCCCGGTACAAGCTGAAATATATGTAAATGTGCGCCCATGGCTCAGCTGGATAGAGCGTCGGACTACGAATCCGGATGTCGGAGGTTCGAATCCTCCTGGGCGCACCAATTATCAAGGGGTTACGAAGATTTTCGTAACCCCTTTTTTGTTGCTGTTGACTACAGTTGACAACACTACTGCCGTTGACTACAAGGAGGGATTAGAATTTTACCGTACAGCGAAAAATGTTTCAAAGACATTGCCATCACTTTGTGACTTACGCTCGAGTCATAAACCAACTTTGGAGTAAAGATATGACATCAAACACGGATATTGAAGTGTTACTTGGCCGCATAAAAGAACTGGAAGAAGAAAATGAGCGGTTACGAAATGAGCTGAAAGCCAAATCAGCAAACGAGCTGACGATCTTCGAGGATGAATATAAGGGACACCCTGTTCTCACCCTCGGACGATCGTGCCGCCCCTTTTCGATCGGTTTAAGACAACTCCAGTTCCTTAAGAAAGCATGGCCTCAGGTAGAAATTTTTCTTCAAAAGCATGAAAAGCCATCATCAAATCCGCCAACAGAAGATGATGAAATCAAGAGTTGAGATATACCGATCGGAATTCCCTTTCATTGCGGTCATCTCAAAATATCAAGCTGAGAACACGAAGAGGCTGGCTGTTATTTTTTGCTGCAATTTCTTGAATGGACTGATCCTTACTATCTGGATATATCCCCTTTGCTCTGAGGATGTTTACTGCTTCCTCCGGTTCATGATGAGCAATTTTTGCCACTGCTGACAGGGAAGATTGACTGAGAGCGTTGGACATTTTGACGTAAGGATTTCGATCACCGTTATTGTTCAACGGGATAAAGGAGAGACAAATGAGCAGGCCGAATACGATAAGAATGCCTCTCCCCACAGGTTGTGCGAGATACCTCATAAAGAAACTGCGATTGGCGATGGTGTGAAATATTGTGCCAAGAACTAAAAGCCAACTCAGCCATTCATGGACAGGTTTTACCAAACCGATGTGGATTTTAAAAAACAACAGGATGCCGGTGACGGCAGACAATGCAAAAGCGCCAATAGTAAGCGGCGTTGCCCATTTCCGTAATTTAATGTCTCTTTTCATCGTAATGCCTCATTCTGTTTCGGGGATAATGACAACAAGTCTCATTTCTTCGGAAACGCCATCCCCAGCTTTTTTATTGGTGTACTTTGGCAAAATGCCTGCCATATTAATTTATAATATTTGTAATTGTTTAAATATATTATGTTTTATTCTATTAATATTCGATCGGACTACAACTGTTGAAAGTAGAAATACTGAGTAATAAGTACTCACTTTTTGTATCCAGCCGGATACTTATTATCCGCCTTTGACCTCCGGGGGAATGGCCATATGCCGCTTGACATCGAAACACCGGGGATGGTATTAATCATTCCGTGCCGTAGCCGCATGCAGGGATGTTCGTAAGCATACTCGACGGACGATCGAAAAGATGCCGAGCATGAAGCTGCCGGAACCGGCCGCCTAAGCATATCTGGAATAACTCAGCGCAGGGAAGGTTCCATCCCGATTCAGACTCACAATAAGGAACTGGCCTTATCTGTCGGGTTGCCTGATTTGGACAATGCAGGCAGAAAACGGTAATCTTTGCGCTTAAAAAAGAAAGGTATGATCTGAAGTGCGGGAATGATTTCAGGAAATTTTTATCGTAAGTTTCCTCTTTGACCCATCCCGCCAAATGATACTGGAATTCAGGAGGTCCAATGCAATATTACTGGCTTAAAATATCCGAGGAAGAAGAAGGCGATGTTCAACGCCACCATTATATCGTATCCGCTGAAGATATTAACGAAGCACGAAAGATCGCCCGCGAATTTATAAGGAATTTCTGCGAGGACGATGAAAACCCGGAACCCACCAAGGATGGATTTTCATTTTACAACAACGCTGTTCAGGTAAGGCTGACGGATATCAAAGAAACCACTAAAGAAGAGTTCACCAAGTTCATCTTCAAACTGCATTCAATCAGCTGGCACTGAAGCAATCCCCTTTCTAATCCGCCGTTTGTATCGGGAAAGGGGATACGTTCACTCAATCCGATAGAGATTGTTTTTCTGGATATAGTGCCGGACAGCTTCCGGCGCCAGGTAATTGATGGATTTCCCCTGACGGGCCCGCTCCCGGATGTCCGAAGAGGAGATATCCAGAAAGGTTACCTGGCGGAAAAAAATATGGTGACCGGATGGCCCCCTATACCCTTCAACTGCCTCATCATAAACGAACTGAGCGGCGAACTCTTCGGGAAGAGCCCCGGAAAGTCCCATATTTTCGTAGCCGGGCCGCGTAAGAACGGCAAAGTTGCACAACAGCAGCAGTTTCTGCCATTCCTTCCAGGTCTGAATGGCCTGGAAGGCATCCTGACCGAGAATGAAATAGATCTCAATGGACTTGAGGTATTTGTCCAGAAAATACTGCACCGTTTCAATGGAGTAGGATTTCCCGGCCCGCTGATCCTCCACATCGGAAAAAGAAAAGGAAGGATTCCCCTCAATGGCGAGGCGGACCATCTGTGCCCGGTGATAGAAGGAGGTAATCTCCGCATCCAGCTTGTGAGGCGACCTGGACGCCGGGATAAATATGATCCTGTTCAGATCGAAGATTTCCCGGATTTCTTCCGCACAGCGCAGATGACCCATATGAATCGGATCAAAGGTACCTCCCAGCAGTCCCCATTTCATGTTCTCACCTGCCCGTTTCCATAGATAATGAATTTAGTTGTGGTCAATTCTTCCAATCCCATGGGGCCGTAAGCATGGAGCTTCGTTGTGCTGATCCCGATCTCCGCCCCCAGCCCCAGCTGAAATCCATCGCTGAAGCGGGTCGAGGCATTCACCAGAACCGTGGAGGAATTGACTTCGTTGAGGAACCGCTGCGCGTTGGCATAGTCGCTGGTGACAATGGATTCCGTGTGGAGCGACCCGTAACGGGCGATATGGTCCATCGCCTCATCGATACTGTCAACCACCCGGATCGCGAGGATCAGATCCAGATACTCCATATACCAGTCGTCTTCCGTTGCCGCCTCGGCATCGGGAACCAGGCCGCAGGTTTTTTCACAGCCCCGGAGGACAACGCCCTGCTCCCGGAGTTGACGGGCCATCTCCGGCAGAAAACGGGGAGCAGCCTCCCGATGGACCAGCAATGTCTCCAGGGCGTTACAGACACCAGGACGCTGGGTCTTCCCATTGATGACGATTTTTGCCGCCATGTCCAGATCCGCATCGGCATCCACGAAGACATGGCATACCCCCTTGTAATGTTTGATTACGGGAATCCGGGACTGGCGGACGACCGCACGGATGAGGTCCTCCCCACCGCGGGGAATGATCAAGTCGATATATTCTTCCAGTTGCAGCAACTCGTAAACGGCCTCCCGGTCCGTCGTTTCCACGACCTGGATCGCCGCTTCCGGAATGTCACATTTCCGCAGAGCATCCTGGAGAAGCCGCCCGATGGCGATATTGGAATAAATGGCCTCTGACCCACCGCGAAGGATGACGGCATTCCCCGATTTCAGACAGAGCGCCGCTGCATCGGCAGTCACATTGGGGCGCGACTCATAAATTATTCCGATGACCCCCAGTGGAATCCTCATCCGGCCGACCATCAGGCCGTTGGGCCGCCGCCACATGGAAGTGACCTTTCCCACGGGATCAGGCAGCGCGGTAACTTCTTTAATGCCGTTGGCCATATCCCGGATCGTGGATTCCTTCAAAGTCAACCGGTCGATCATGGCCGGGGAAAGTCCGCTTTTTAAGGCAAAGTCCACATCCTTTTTGTTTTCCTGTATCAGATAGCCGGATTGCTGAAGAAGCTGTTCAGACATTTCCGTCAGTGCCCGGTTTTTTATTTCCGTAGAGATCCGGGACAGCTTCCGGGAAGCCTCCCGGGCACGATCCGCCACTTGTCTCATTTCGTCGCCAATATCCATTTACGGTTCCTTTCGAGGTTGTACAGCGTCAGAGTTGCTGATGCCCGGGCACAATAGCCGTTGACAAGACACGAAATATTCGTGTAAAACCCCTATCTTTCGAGAAGTCGATGGGTGGTTATCCTGATAACTCATCCCTTGCCGCGAGCGCTGCTACTCTACAAAAATGCGTTCGGTTGTGTCAAGGTGCAAATAATTCCCCATATCCTGTGGGAAAAGCAGAATCATGAACAGCATCCGTATCAAAGCAGGCCGGAAAACCTACGAATTGATTCGTGACGGGGGATTTTCCCTGGACAAGATTTCAACCTTTTTTGCCCCGGCGGCGGGTCCGCGATGGCTCGTCGCGACCGGCTTCGACCTGACCCTGCTGAGGGCCGGCCTTCTGGGACGAAAAAGGCCTGTCCATTTGATCGGCTCTTCTTCGGGAGCCTGGCGCTTCGCTGCCTGGCTGCAACCCGAAGCGGAAAAGAGCTATCAGAATCTCATGGATGCATACATCCGGATGTCTTTCCGACGGGGCGATTCGGCTCAGTCCGTGCTGAAACAGCTGATTGAGGTCGTCAACGCCTATATCGAAGATGACGCCCTACCCTTTGCGCTCGCTTCCAAACAGTATCGCCTGGCGGTGGTTACATCCCGGGCCCGGCACTTGGTTGCCTCGGAAACCCTCTGGATACAGTCATCGGGATTGGCCCTGTGCTTCCTGCTAAACGCCCTGAGTCGCTCCCGCCTGAATTCATTTCTGGACAGGGTGGTGTTTTTCTCCGGACCGACCCGGCCCCGTTTCTGCCTGCACCGCCCTTTTCAGGGCAGTTTTATTCCCTTGAATGAAGCGAATTTCAAGCAGGCGGTCCTGGCTTCCGGCGCAGTTCCCCTTGCCGTGGCGGGCATTCGAGACATCTATGGCGCGCCACGGGGTATCTATCGGGATGGCGGTCTGCTGGATTATCATCAAAACCAGGACTACGCCGGGAAGGATGACGAAGTGACGCTTTTCTTCCACTATCAGGATCGTATCATCCCCGGTTGGTTTGACAAACGGCTGAAGTACCGCAAGACTCCCGACGATGTCCTGGACCATACCCTGCTGGTCTTCCCGAATGAAGAATTTGTAAAAAGTCTTCCCCTGGGGAAGATTCCGGACCGGGAGGATTTTCGCACCTTTGTCGACGAACCCCTAAGCCGGATCCGCAACTGGCAGGAAACGGTGAAGCGTTCCGAATCCCTCGGGGAACAGTTTCTGGAACTCGTCGAAAGCGGAAAGCTCAAAGAAGCGGTCGAACGGTTGTGAATTTCCATTCACGATCAAAAAAAATGACACGACGATGCCCCTGACGGACCGCGTTTGTCATCCCTGTTGTTTTTTAGGCTTATTTTAAAGAAGGAGCAATATTATTGGAAACTCTCATCATGTCCACCTCCATTGTTGCCATCGCTGAGATGGGGGACAAGACCCAGCTTCTCTCCTTTGTCCTCGCGGCAAAATTCAAGAACAAGTTATCCATCATCCTGGGCATTCTCTTCGCGACCCTCGCCAACCACTTCGCTGCGGGATATGTGGGGGCCTGGCTTGCAAGTCTCGTCTCCCCCCAGACGCTGAGATGGATCATTGCCCTCTCGTTTTTCGCTTTTGGTGCGTGGGCGCTCGTACCCGACAAGCTGGAAGAAAATCGGAATCTCAAAGGCGCAGGGGTATTTCTTACGACACTGATCGCCTTCTTTATCGTGGAAATCGGCGATACGCTCGCTCATCGAATCAATATGAAGGTCATGCGCTTGGTAGCAGCGGCATTATTCGTGGTCCTGGGGATTCTTGCCTTGTTTGCTCCGTCAACAGGCTTGTAATCTTTGACTCAACAGGACCACCAACACTCAATGCCCTTAGACTGAGTATAGGGAAACACGAAACCTTACACCGATATTCTTTACCAAGGAAAAATAAAGATGGATTTTGACAAGAAGGCAAGCATGTCACCGGAATATCTCTTAACGGGCAACCAGACGGAACACTTGACCTACCTGACGTGGGACTTTTCGATTTTCGAGAATGAAGTTGATGACAGAATTCTGCAGAATAATCTGCTTTGTGCGGCCTGTGGCCATCCGATCACAAAGGTGAAGGAGAAGATCAAGATTCGCGGCCGGCACGATTACCGGTTTAACAATCTGGGATACCCGATTGTTCTGGGTTGTTTTCGCAATGCCCCCGGCTGCATCGGCTACGGCGGGATATCTCACGGATATTCATGGTTCCGCGGCTATGCCTGGCAGATTCAGCTCTGTGAGAACTGCCTGTCTCAACTGGGCTGGATTTACATTTCGGAACAGGAGCGCTTTTACGCCCTTGTCTTCAAGATGCTGCGGGAAGAGGAAGCAAAGGAAGACAACGAGAGGGAATCCGACGAGGGTAAGTCCACCCCGGCATAAAAAAAGACACGGCAGGTTGCCATTCTTTCGATACCCAACCCTTTAATGGATGATCGGGCCGCCGCTTTATCGGCTTTCGATCAAGCACCTTCCCTGGCCTTATATTTGGAAAGCTCCTGCCAGATCGTATTGTACAGGTCGGGAATCCAGGAGGGTTTGGAAACTCTGCTGGGGTTGGGGCCGTACTTTCTCATATCATGCGGGGTGATGACCACCTCCACATTGCTCGTCCCTGTTTTTGCGACCAGGACAAATAGCTCTTCAATGGCGGTGTCGCCGACCGCAAGGCACCCATGCGATTTATCCTTGCCATGAATGAAGATGTCTCCGCCCAGGTTCGTCCTGTTTTCTTCACGGGCCTTCTGGAGGTCGTAGTCATTGGGGTAATTGATTTTCATGGACAGGTGAAACCGGCTGGCGGGATTCAGGGCGACAATCGAATAGATACCCTCGGGAACCTGACGATCCCCCCTTCTCAGCTTGGGACCATGCCAGCCACTTGCGGCCAGGATCTCATAGTCGCGCACATGCACCCATTTCCCGTCGCTTTCGGCCCAGACTTCAAGCGCCATTTCTTCTTTCACCACGACAAAGCCAAGTCGGGAAGAGGGGTAAGGAATGTGGGCCCGATCGAAAAAAGGCCTTATGCGGGCCTCCGCCGTTGGGCCGATGGACTGGAGCACTCGCTCAACACCGTTTTCTTCGTAAAGAGAAGAATCGGAAGCATCCGAAACCCTGGCTCCATTGCCATATCCGGGAGCCACTGCCGTCAACCAGACAACAACAAGAGAAAAGGCGATGCATCCTGTGCGTTTACAATTCAACATGATTCATGTATGCTCCGAACTATTATTATATGTATGGACTGTCGGAAAAAATTCTTGCCAAAGGCATTCCAGGCCGAAGGCAGAATAGACTGGGAAACATCTCTTTTCCTAAATAATTATTTATTATCTCTATGACAAGAATAATTTTATTATTTTTTTTGCTGACTTTGATCCTGCCGCCTGCCGGGGCAAAGGGGGAGTTTTTTTCCCTGGCGCCGTCGGACACGGTTGAAGGGGCCATCAAGACCTACACCGTACAGAAGGGAGAATCTCTGATTGAGATCGCCCGGAAATTCGAGCTCGGCTACAACGAAATCACCGAGGCGAATCCCGGCCTGGATCCTTTTGTACCGGAAGAGGGAGCAACGGTCACGATCCCAACAATGTGGATACTGCCCGATGTAGAAACCTCGGAACGGATTCTCATCAACCTCTCCGAGTTTCGCCTTTATTATTTCTTTGAATCAGGGGAATCACGGTTCGTAGAAACGTTTCCGATCGGAATCGGCAGTGAAGGGCACTATACACCTGTCGGGGACTTCAAGGTAACGGAGAAGATCGCCAACCCGGCCTGGCATGTCCCTGAATCTATCCGGCTCGAAAAGCCGGAACTGCCGCCGGTGGTTCCCCCCGGACCGGACAACCCCCTGGGCACCCATGCGTTGAGGCTTTCCGATCAAAGCATCCTCATTCACGGCACCAACCGGCCTTTTGCCGTTGGCAGAATGGCCAGTCACGGCTGCATAAGGCTTTACCCGAAGACATCCCCATTCTTTTCACCCTGGTACCAAACGGCGTCCGGGTAACCATCGTCCGCCAGCCCATCAAAGTGGGCATCCAGGGCGACAGGGTTTATCTGGAAGTTCACAACGACCCGTACGCTGAAGTAACGCTGTCAGACGCAGCGGCATTGCTGATCAAAAGAGGTCTGCTGGGAAAGACGGATGTTACGAAGTTGCGTAAAACCTTCGAAAAGAAAGACGGGATACCGACGGATATATCCAACTGAGAACCGCCTGAAATCGATTAGGCCCACAAGACGGCTATGGGAAGGCGGGCAGTCACCAAAGGGTGACTCTGTGACATAAATCGATGGGGCCGCCCCCTGTAAACTTTTTTACCGGGAGTCCGGCCCCAAAAAAATGACCTATTTTTTCTGGTGAAGCTCAAAAGCCTTTTCAGCCTTCTTGGCTGCTGCTTCAGACTTTCTTGCCGCAGCCTCGGCTCTTTCCGCAGCCATTTCATTCTGGCTACGATTATCTTTTGAAATTTGCAAAGCGTCTGCAGCGTCTTTCTTCGCCTTTTCCGCATCAGCTTGAGCAGTCCGGCTGCCGGCTTCCAGTTTATTGAGTCTGTCTCCCACCTGCGACGCATTGGATGAACTGCTGGCTTCCAGTTTGTTGATCCTGTCCACCAGAGGATCGACCTGCTGCTTGACGTAGTCCTTTGACGCGCAACCATATGATATGATCAGCATCAGGCTCAACAACATCATGAATACAATGGATTTCCTCACTTTTTTTCACCTCCCTTCCGCCTGAAATATGGCAGCAGCTTAAATCTAAAGGTGAAGAGTTTCAACAATTAAAATGCCAAAAGTTCACATATGCACCATCAGATAGCTTATAACATGACGGCATCATTGTAATTTCTCATTTTTTGCTGAGGGGCGTTTTCAATGATCACAACAAAAAAGGAGGGAGGCTGCTCCGACCTTATTTCTTGTTCATCAGACGATGATGGCACGCACAAATCTGAAAGAAATCTAAACGCTGATCACTTGCCTGCCAGTGTTTAATCGCAATATTTAATGAAATGAAATAATTAATAAAAGGAGGTGCAGGATGAACAGAAAGAGAAAAATCACCCTTTTGCTTCTGATGATTGCAGCAATTGTGATTACTGCGGGATGCACGACCCGCACGCAGGAATTGCTTGCCGAGGATTATCTGAAAATGGGGAATGAGGATCTTCTTCGCTATTTCTATCGTCTGGACGATGAAATCCAGCGCCAGGAAATGTCGCAGGGACCGGAATTCGGGTTTGGAATAGGGACTTTCGGCCATCATAGCGGGGTTGGCCTCGGAGTGGAAACGGGGTCTGGGGGATACACGGCGGATGAACTGAGAAAACGCCGGATCGATGTCCGCATGGAATTGAAAAAAAGGGGGTTGAATCCCTGAATCTCCTCGCAGGAGGGAAGATTCAGATTTTCAGGGAATTTTGCTACCTGCCCGCTGGCTTCTCTACCATCGGTTTCGGTCGTTCGATGGTATAGCCCTGCACTCCGTCGATATTCAGCCCTCTGAGCAGTTGAAGCTGCTCCTCCGTCTCCACCCCCTCCGCGATCACCATGACATCGATACTGTGGGCGACGCTGCAGAGCGACCCCATATAGAATCGGCTATCGCTCGCCGCATCCTTCAATTCTTCCGTATAAGCGCGGTCGACCTTCACGTAGTCCGGACGAAGGAAGCGCAAATAGCTCAGTTTGGACAGACTCTGGCCGTAATGATCTAGCGCCATGAGGTGGCCCCACGTCTGGATATTCTCCCGGAACTCTTTGACCGAAGCCAGATTGCGGATCGCCCCGAATTCTGCGAATTCGAAGGCAAAGCGCGGTGCTGATGGGGGAAGGGCCTTCAGGGCCGCGTACAGCCAGTCCCGGAAGGCATCGTCACTGAGAGAGGTCGGGGAAATATTCACGGCAACGGTGTCGACGCCGAGTTGTCGTCTATCGAGGCGCATCGCCTCTTCCAGGACAACTCGATCCAGAAGAGAAACCAGTCCCAGACGCTCGGCAAAGGGCAAAAAGAGTTGCGCACGAAATTCCTCACCGTCCTCCCCGCGGACAATCTTCGAGAAGATTTCGAGGTGAAGGCAATCGCTTCGGTCTGCCGTCCTCACCACAGGCTGAACATCGAACCGAATTCTCCTTGCCTGCAGGACATCTTCGAGTGTTCGCTTCCATTGCTGCTCTCCGGCAGGCAATCTTTCCGTCTCCTTGGAGATTCCCCGCACGTGCCAGGCGTTGGGGCCCTTTTGCTGCGCCGTCCTCAAGGCCAGATCGGACTCCGACAGCAAGCTGCCGAAAGCGGTGGGTACATCACAGGTCACGGCGCCTATATGAGCGACATTCTCCGCGACGGATAGTTTCCGCTCGGCCAGACGGCTTAAGGCATTTGCCATCTCTTCCGCAATCTGCGGGGCTTCCCAGGTTGGCGAATCAGGCAGGAAAAGAGCAAAGTCTCCCCCCGTAAGACGGGCAAGGATGCAGTTAGGATAGGGTTGTGCCGTGCCCTGCAGGATCAGGCTAGCCGCTTTCAACAACTCGTCTCCGGCCTGAAGGCCTCTCTGCCGGTTGAGCTGTTGGAGATCGTGGATCTGGACCAATAGGAGAATGGCGCCTCCGGCGCCCTCCCCCTGTTCCTGTCTCGCCCGCATCTGAGCTTCGAAATAACGGCGATTTCCTAAACCGGTCAAGGGATCTCGATAGGCGTGTTCCCGGAACCCCTCTGCAAAAACGGCCTGCTCCTCGAACATCTCCTTCACTTTACCGGTCATCCGGTTCATGGCGATCACCACCTGCCGAAGTTCCTTTGTCCGCGGCAGAGGCTCCTGACTTTCGTACTCCTTTCTGCAGATCGCGTCCGCCTGGCGCTGCACGAGGACAAGCGGTTTCAGAAGGAACCGTAATCCGAGACCTCCAAACAAAAACACTAAAATACCACAGGCGACAAACCACAAGGTCATCCTTGCACCGTCTTCCCACAACGCAGAATAGGCGTATCCGGGATGACTCTTCACATAGATCCTTCCTGCCTGCCGCCATCCTGCCATGACATTTGCGTTTGCCTCAGGGGCATCCAGTGGAGCAAGGTCAATAAACCAGGCCGGGACATTTTCGATGGCGACGGCAAGATTGCGCTCCAGAAGCACTTTTCCTTCGATGTCAACGAATTTAATGGTCCGGTAATAGCCACGGTCGAAGACGGCGTCGATCATGCTTTCGATACCGGCCTTGTCTTTCTCAATCGCCCGTTGTGACAGCGCCAGTCCCAGTGACGTCGCCGTATCCTGCGCATGGGATTCCAACTGATTGATCAGGAAAGAACGGGTGCTGTTGAAGGTGACCACCCATGTTCCCGTAAAGAGGATAAGGAAAAGCACCAAGATAAAGATGACGAGCTGTCGATAGAGTGTCATTTTCGACCCCTTATTCAGAATTTTTCTTCCGAGATTCGTATGAGGAGTTCCCTCCATTTCCGGAGCCGGCTGCTGGCGGTCATATCCCCTCGCCCGCGCTGCTGAGCCATCCAGAGTCCGGAACCGTTGAAACTGAATATCGGCACTAAATCACTCCGCTGCGAAGAAGGCTTTATGGCATTGATAAGATTATCGAGAATCAAGGGTTCTTCAGCGGGTTTACTGTAATAGGAAAGGACCATGTGAGGTTTGTTTATCTCCAGAGCCTTTACATAGGCAATGTTTAATTTGCTTTCCGAGACTCCCATGGCCTTCAAGGTAAAATATTTGGCAATGGCATAATCTTCACAATCACCGGCACCCAGACTGATAAACTCTATCGGCGTCGCCCAGTAATCATTCACGCCCCAGATTTGGATGTCATCAACATAGGAAAGGTTTCTGTTAAAGAAAGAATTGACCTTTTCGAGCTTCTCCAGGTCTGAGTTGCCCTGCCCCTGACGAATAAGATTTTCCCAGGAAATCAACCGCGCCGGTGCAGCCCTGCCAAATCTTTCCTCCGCTTTTTTCAGGACCTCGTCATCGATATGAAATCTATCAGCCGCCATGCCCGGTCTGAAGACGATCAGTCCAAAGAGAATTCCCAGAATCCATATGATCAATCCCGTTTTCTGCATAGAAGTGCGTGCTCAGCCTTTTGAGGATAGGCAACGATAGGAAAACGCCAGGCGTATCTCTTACAGGACGGCATCTAAGAGATTTCTACGACGTTTGAAGTATAAAACCCGCCATTTTGCCTGTCAATGCATATTGGAAGCCGCACAAAGCCCGATCCGACTGTTTTTGAGAGATCATGATTTACCGTGGATCTTTAATTGCATCTGCACATCGAAACAGCAAATCTGTTTAGAATTATTTGTTTAAGAAATCGGCCCTTTCAGCCGATGAATCATATAAATATAACAACAAGCTGATATCTAGAGAAGGGAGTTCTATTTGTGAATCAGCTCAATCGTCGTCGACGGAGTATCGCAATCGTCATAATTTTGGCTGTTCTTACCATCGCACTTTACTTCATCGCGAAAGAAGCAAGTACGACAACGGTTCAACCCACCGTTCAGAAAATCAATACAACTCAGAAAGAACCTGTTAAACAGGATTTTGAGGATGCCAGCTTCGAAGGAAACGGAAATTGGTACGGATTATGTGCTAAAAACTCCATTCATTCTATTGAGGATTTCCGTAAAACGGTGAGCAGCGATCCAGTACTGAACAAACATTTTTCAGGTTTCAAATGGGAAAATGCCAAAATGGGTAAACTGGATAAAGCGATGCACGCCTATGTGTATTACAGAAAAAACGATAAGATCTTTCGTAAGAAGACACCGATTAAACTGCCCGCTGGTGACGGATTTATTACAGACGGAGTTACAACGGTGAGAACGATGTGCTGTAACAGTTACGCCGCAGCCCCCCCCGCCTATGCAGAGCCGGAGTTGGAGGCAGAGCCTGCCGCAGGGCCACAGCCGATAAATGTCAATAATTATTCGGCGCCTCCCGAATCCGTTGAGAGCGCCATCCCTGAAGAAATCGTTGGGAGGACACTGTCAAGCACCAATCACGTTGTCCCTCCCGGGATCATTATTCCCCCCTCTTCTCCGGATGAGCCACGGACGCCTTTCCACGATCATCCCAAGGATAAACCTGATGAGCCGAAGGAACCGCCTAAGCCACCCAAGCCCGTGCCCATCAACCCTGCAGCCCTGCTTTTCGGTACCGGTCTGATCACATTGATGGGGATAAGGAAAAGGTTGAAAAAGTAGGTTTTATTTTTCCGAAAGGCGAACGTGGATTTTCGCCTGAAATCCCAGCCCCTTTGGCGAAAGGAACAACGAGACAAAAATCCTTACGGGACAAACTCTTCAAGCGGCATGATCTGAACCTGCGCCGTCCCCCTGCTGAGAAAACCCAGTTCGCGCGCCGCAGCATGGGATAAATCTATGAATTCAAACCCATGTTTGCGGCAGCGGTCATTGACGGTCACGACCACCGATTTCTTGTTGTCAAGGTTGACGACTTTGACCCGCGAACCAAGGGGAAGGGTCGGATGGGCCGCCGTCAGCTTATTCGGGTTATAGACCGCACCCGAGCTGGTTCTTCTCTTATTGAGGCTTTTCCTGTAGTAATGCGCCTTGCCCACCATTCCTTTCGGTTTCTCGACGTCGGATTTTTCCTTTTGCTCTTTGGGTATCATTTCCGGCTGTACCGTTATTTCTGCGGCAAGGGGATTCACAAAGACAAAAAGGCTCAGTTTACAGGCAAGCGCCCAGCAGGTGATTTTCTTCTTGCGATTCCTGAGATGCATGACAAACTCCTCCTCAGCTGATGGGTTCAAATTCGATGATTGAATTCAGCAGACCGTTATTTGTAATGCTAATCCTTCCGGGATTTTTTTCTCTTTCTTGACCTCAGCCAGGCCTCATGTTCTTCGACCAGCGCCTCCGCGCCGGTTTTGCCACTGGATAAATCCAGCGTTGAATCGTAATCTTTTTTACCAATCTTTACAACCTCAATCTCCTTAGTTAAAAATAGTTGTATTTCCTTCAGGCGCTCTTTTTCTTCCGTACTGCAGAAAGAAAGGGCGACCCCCTTACGGGTCCCCCGCCCCGTTCTTCCCACCCGGTGAACGTAGTTTTCCGCCTTATCTGGCAGGTCATAATTGATCACATAGTTTATTTCCGGGATGTCGATGCCGCGAGCGCTGACATCCGTTGCGATCAGAAGATTGGCCTCCCCCGCCTTGAAGCGGTTCATCACCCTTGATCGTTCCTCCTGGTCCTTTTCGCCATGGAGAGTGATTGCGGTAATTCCGACCCGTTCCATTGCCCTGGCGACCCGCTCCGCGCGCACCCTGGTCCGGACAAAGACGAGGATCTTGCTGTCCAGATTCTCCTTGATGAACCGCTCCAGGAAGAATCGCTTGTCGTCCATCTCCACGAACATAACCGCATGGGAGACATTCGCGGAGACGGGATCTTCGGGCGATACCTGAATTCTGATGGCCGTGCTCTTAACCTGGGAAAAGGCCAGTTTCTTTATTTCCGGGTTGATGGTCGCCGAAAAAAACAGCGTCTGATGTTTTCTATGGAGCATTCTTTTGATAGACTGGATGTCCTTGATGAAACCCAGGTCCAGCATGTGGTCGGCTTCATCCAGGACCAGGGTCTCGATGGCATCCATACGGAGATAGCCCTGGTGGATGAGATCAAACATCCGCCCCGGGGTGGCAATCAGGACATCGATGCCGTCCTGAAGCTTCCGGATCTGGGCATCCTGCTCGACGCCGCCGATCAGGGAGAATGTCTTCACCCTGGTGTGCTTTGCCAGGGACGCAAAGACCTCTCCGATCTGCAGGGCCAGTTCGCGGGTGGGAACCAGAACGATACATTTGATACCGAAGACCCGCTTACTGCTTTTTTCCCGGTGAACCCTGTCGATGATCGGTATGGCAAAAGCGGCCGTCTTCCCCGTCCCCGTCTGGGCAATGGCCAGGACATCCTCCCCTTTCAGAATGGACGGGATGGATTTGAACTGAATGTCCGTTGGTCTCTTGAATCCCAGTTGGAACAGGTTCTTTTTGATGGCTTCGGAGATGGCGTATTTCTCAAATTTCATAATCCCTCGATAACTTCCAAATATAGGATGGTAAATACCGTTGAAACCGGATAAAAGCAATTTCAATATTTAAGGATTCTCGGAAGCGTTTCCCCTGTTCACATGGATACCGACAGAACAGTTCGCCCTTGTCAAGACTCTGTCGGAATAGAAAGGAAACTCCCGTTATGAAGGAATACAGGAATTTAAAATGGCATTAATGTGGGTTCATGACGTTTCCGTAAGCTTTGGCGGACCTCTTCTCCTGGACGGCGCGGAGCTGCGGATCGAAAAAGGAGAACGCATCGGCCTGCTCGGCCGGAACGGGACCGGCAAGTCCACGCTCCTGAGGATGCTCAATGGAGACATTCCCCCGGATCGGGGTGAGATCGTCAAAAGGGCAGATATCCTGGTTTCCCTGCTGCCGCAGGAGGTCCCCGACGATCTCACCGGAACAGTCTACGATACCGTCGCCTCCGGCGGAGAGGAACACCTGGAGCTGCTGCGGCAATACCATGAACTGACGAGCCGGCTTACCCAGAACGGCAGCCGGAATCTTCTGAGGAGACTCGAAGGGGTCCAGCATTCCATGGAGACATCCGGCGCCTGGTCCTTTCACCAGCGGGTCGAAAAACTGATCTCCCAGACCGGTCTCGATGAAAAGGCCGAATTTCAACTGCTTTCCGCGGGATTGAAACGCCGGGTCTTTCTAACCCGCGCCCTCGCGAAGAATCCCGATCTTCTCCTGCTGGACGAACCCACCAACCACCTGGACATCAACACCATTGACTGGCTGGAGGAATTTCTTCTCAAATTCAACGGGACGATTGTGTTTGTGACCCATGACCGCGCCTTTCTGCAGAAGATGGCAACCCGCATCGTGGAGATTGACCGGGGCCGTCTTCTGTCCTTCGACTGCCCTTACGACACCTATCTCGAACGCCGTCAGGCCATGCTGGACTCGGAAGAGAAGGCCTGGCAGGATTTCGACCGGAAGCTGGCAAAGGAGGAGATCTGGGTCCGCCAGGGGATCAAAGCCCGCCGTACCCGGAACGAAGGCAGGGTGCGGGCGCTGGAGCAGCTTCGTCACGAACGCACCCTTCGCCGGGAACGGATCGGCAATGCCCGGATTGCCATTGCGGAGGCGGAACGCAGTGGCAAGCTCATTGTCGATGCCGAGGGGATTGATTTTTCCTTCGGCGAAAAAAAGATTCTTCAGAACTTTTCCACGACTCTTCTCCGCGGCGATAAGGTGGGCATTCTCGGCCCAAACGGGTCGGGCAAGACGACCCTTCTCAAGATCCTCCTCGGAGAGCTGTCACCCCAGCGAGGCCGGCTCCGCCTGGGCGCCGGGCTGAAGATCGCCTACTTCGATCAGCTCCGTGCGCAACTGGATGAGAACCGGACGCTCAAGGACAACATCACCGACGGCAGCGACACGGTCTTTGCGGGAGGCATCCCACGGCATATTGTCGGGTATCTGCAGGATTTTCTTTTCCCGCCCGATCAGATTCTTGCGCCTGTCCGGTCGCTCTCCGGGGGTGAACGCAACCGCCTTCTCCTGGCCAAACTCTTCAGCCTTCCGTCAAACGTCCTGGTCCTCGACGAACCAACCAACGACCTTGACACGGAAACACTCGAACTTCTCGAAGAGCGGCTCCTGGATTACAGCGGCACGATTCTGATCGTCAGCCATGACCGCGCCTTTCTGAACAATGTCGTCACATCCACGCTCGTCTTCGAAGGCGAGGGATGCCTGGAGGAATATGTGGGCGGATACGACGACTGGCTCCGCCAGCGCCCTCTTCCTGTAAAGCTGGAAACAGAGACGAAAGCGGACAAACCCCGGAGGGAGAAAACGCCCCAGGAGAAACGCCGACTCTCCTACAAGGAGGCACGGGAGCTTGAAGGGCTGCCTCAGAGAATCGAGGCCCTGGAAAAAGAGAAGGAAGAAATTCTCGCAATCTTGAGTTCACCGGAATTCTACGCCGAAAGCGACCAGGCAGCGATAACCGCAGCCAATGAGCGGCTCGAAGCGCTGGATGGGGAACTCGATCAGGCCTATTTACGGTGGGAGCAGCTGGAAGATTTTGCAACTTGAAAAGATCCGAAAGGAGGAAAGAAAGATGGAAGAACCCGGAAATCTGGAACAGGAAACAAGAATCTGTAGGACCGAGGCAACCTCACATTCCCGTCATCGCGAGGCCCTTCCGGAAATCATTGATTCGATCGTTGCCACCTGCCAGAAGGAGACCTGCTTGTCCCACATCAGCCCGGAACTCATCCCCTCCAGGCAGGCCGTCAGGGAAATCCTGAGCCGCATGAGGCAGCTGCTCTTTCCCGGATATTTTTCCCGGGAGAACATCGATCCGGTTAATCTGAAATATGAAATCGGCTCCATGGTCACGGTTCTTTTTGAACTGCTGGCCAGACAGATATCCCACAGCTTCCGGCATCAATGTTTCCGTTATAACCTGCCCTGTGTGGGATGCGAGGAAAAGGGCTACCAGGAAGCGCTAACGCTGCTGGGCAGTGTCCCGGGTCTGCAGAGAATACTGGCGACCGATGTGCTCGCCGCCTTGGAGGGCGATCCCGCCGCCGGCAGCACCGATGAGATCATCTTCAGTTACCCCGCCACGTTAGCCATCAGCGTCTACCGCATTGCCCACCAGCTCTACGGGCAGAAGATCCCCCTGCTCCCCCGGATGATGACGGAATACGCCCACAGCGTCACCGGCATCGACATTCACCCCGGCGCCGCCATCGGCGAAAGTTTCTTTATCGATCACGGCACGGGGGTCGTCATCGGGGAGACCACGGAAATCGGCAACCGGGTTCGCATCTACCAGGGGGTTACGCTGGGCGCCCTGTCTCTTCCCAAGGATGCCGGGACACTCCTGCGGGGAAAGAAGCGCCATCCCACCATCGAAGACGATGTCATCATCTATGCGGGGGCGACGATTCTCGGCGGGGACACCACCATCGGTGCCCGTTCCACGATTGGTGGCAATGTCTGGATTACGGAATCCGTCCCAGCGGATACCCGGGTCGTCATGGAAGAACCCCGCCTGCACTTCAAATAATGGCGGGATGGCACTCGTCAATGGTGCTGCGTTCTGATCTTCTGGGTGAAGTACAGCGAAACAACCGTCAAGCAGGCGCCGATGAGAAAGGGCAGTTTCCAGTTCAGCAGCCACAGGCTGCCCCCCACCAGGGGAATAACCACGGCGGAGATATGGTTGATCGTGAACCCGATGGCGGTGCTCTGTGCCAGGTCTCCGGGATCGGCCGTTTTCTGGAGATAGGTATTCAACCCGATGGCAAAATTGAAGAAGATGCTGTCCAGAACGTAGAGAATGACCGCTACCCAGGCATTTTCGATAAAGGCATAGCCGAGAAAAAGGACAAAGAGGCTGGCGCTTTCGAGGGAGAGGACCACCCGCTCGCCATAAACGTTGATCGCCCTGGAGATATACCTGTTGGTCAGGTACGTCAGAATATAGTTCAGGACAAAAATGCCGGCGATGGTGCTGACACTCAGCCTGTATTTTTCAACGAGGAGGAAGACGGCAAAAACAATAAAAATCTGTCTCCGGGCGCCGCTGAGAAAATTCAGGACATAGTAAAGCCAGTATTTCCGGCGGAGGACGAGTTTGTTCTGCGGTGGAAGCCCATGCTCCTGAACGGGATTTTTCGAGAGCATGTAAATTCCCGCCAAGGAAATAAAGATCCCCAGAAGCAGAAAATTCAGACGATACGGTATAAAGTAGGAAAGAAACCAGACAATCGATCCTACCGTAATGTTTGCTAGAGCCCCGTAACCTCTCAGCCGGGCAAAGACAACAGGCGCATCTTTCAGATCGAAATATTGAACCGTCAGGGATTTGTTCGTCGTTTCAAAATAATGAAACCCGATCGACATGATCACCGTGACCATCAGCAATCCGGGAAAAGTCGTAAAAAAACCGGTCGCCCCGATCCCGATCCCCAGCAGGACCACGGACCAGGCCGACAAGCGATGCTCCTTCATGACCAGCAGGACATACATGACCAGGAAGGTCAAGAAGCCGGGAATTTCACGGACCGCCTGAGCCACGCCGATCTGAAAACCATTTACCCCCACCACTTCCTTGGCGAAATTCGTGAACAGGGCCATCCATCCCTGCAATCCGGCACTGGCGCAGATCACCAGAACCATGAGGTAGGTGTACATCGGCTTTTCTTTAAACTGTTCCATCGGTCATCCAGTACCCAGGGAATATTCAAATCAGCAGTATTGCCGGTTCAGCGATAATGAGACGGGAGAGATCCTGAACAGACTTAAAGCTTATTGTCAATGATTTTCAGAGTCCTGACCCATTCAGGTGCCTGATCTTTTTGTCCCCCTGCAGAAGCATCCGCAGTTCATCCCCTTCGATCATTTCCTTTTCACGAAGGATCGAGGAAATATTCCTAAGCATTTCCGTGTCTTCCATAAGAATGGATTTTGCCTTTTCATAAGCCTCCGTCAGGATCCTCTTGACTTCGGCATCAATTTTCCCAGCCGTTTCCTCACTGTAGTCCTTTTCATAACCGGGAACCCCGAGGAAAAGGGCTCTGTTCCTTTCCAGGGCCAGAAGCCCCAGTTCATCGCTCATTCCGTAGGTCTTGACCATGTTGATCGCGATTTCCGTCGCCTTCGCCAGATCGTCTCTCGCGCCCGTCGAAGGCTCACCGAAGATGACTTCCTCGGCCGCCCTGCCCCCAAGCATGACTGTGATCTTGTCCAGGAGTTCCCCCTTTGTCAGCAGGTACCGGTCCTCTGTGGGAAGCTGGATGGTGTAGCCAAGAGCGGCGATTCCACGCGGAATGATCGAGACTCTTCTCACAGGATCGGCATGTGGCAGCCTACTGGCAACGATGGCATGGCCACTTTCATGATAGGATACAATCTCCTTTTCTTTTTTATTGATGACCCGGCTCTTCTTTTCCAGGCCGGCCACGGTCCGTTCGACCGCCTCTTCAAAATCGCCCATGTCGATGGCCTTCTTGTCCTTTCTGGCGGCAAGGAGGGCGGCCTCATTCACGATGTTCGCAATGTCCGCCCCGACCATCCCGGGCGTCATTGAGGCGAGAACCTTGAGGTCAATCTCGGGCGCTAACATCACTTTTTTTGTGTGAACGCGAAAAATATCCTCCCGTCCCTTCAGATCCGGCCGGTCGACAAGGATGTGCCGGTCAAATCGGCCGGCACGCAACAAGGCGGCATCGAGGATTTCGGGACGGTTCGTCGCGGCCATGATGATGACTCCTTTGCGGGTATCGAAGCCGTCCATCTCGGAAAGGAGTTGCGTCAGCGTCTGCTCTCGTTCGTCAATTCCCGACATCGGACTCACACCCCGCGCCTTTCCCAGGGCATCGATCTCATCGATGAAAATAATCGCGGGGGCATGCTTTTCCGCCTCTTCGAACAGATCCCGGACACGCGCCGCCCCAACGCCGACAAACATCTCTACGAAAGCTGATCCGCTCAGACTTAAAAAGGCAACCTTGGCTTCCCCGGCCACAGCTTTGGCAAGCAAGGTTTTCCCCGTCCCCGGCGGTCCCACCAGCAGGATGCCCTTGGGGATCTTGCCGCCGAGACTCTGAAATCTTTTGGGGTCCCGGAGAAACTCGATGACCTCCTGCAGTTCTCCCTCCGCTTCATCGACGCCGGCCACATCCACGAAAGTGACTTTCGTTTCCCCTTCCACATAGATTTTCGCCTTGCTTTTCCCAACGGCCATGAGACCTTGCCCGGCTCCCCCCATTCTGCGCAGGATAAATGCCCAGAAGAGCAGGAAAAGAAACATGGTGGCGCCCCAGGAAACGAGTGTGCCGATCCAAGGGGATGCGCGCATCGCCGTGTAACGAACCCCCTTTTGTTCGAGTTCTTTCACGAGATCCGGATCCTGTATCCTGACGGTGGAGAACTCATTGGTTTCCCTGAGCTTCCGTGCCTTAGCTTCGTCTTTTTCATTCCGGAGGGCCAAAATCCGGTTATGGGCTCCCGGCAACAGGTTGCCTTCTACTTTATCATCGGAGATCTCGAGATCGTTGACAAACCCTTCCCGCAGAAGAATTTTGAATTCACTGTAACTGATCGAGACAGGTTCACGGTAGGGTACGAATCGGTTAAGGGTGACGATGATGAGAATGGTGACCAGCAAGTAAATAAGACTGAGAAGGACCTGTTTATTTTTAACATTCATAGCCAATTCCCTTTTTTGTCAAAACAAGAGAGGTTCTCAATGTAGTGGATTTCTACCTGCTACGATCCGGTTATTACAAATATTTTGGCCGCCCGATTCAACTCTTCGCCTTTCTGCAGGCGAACCTGGTAATAAGAGTACTAAACAGGGTGCCGAAAGACAATTAATATGATTCAAAAATCTGGAATTTAACTTAGACGGGTGTGCTTGGCGTGGAAGGAATGCGTCTATGAAAGCTGATACGATTTGATGCGGATTTATCTTTTAAAACAACCGGGCGCCGGCATTCTGAATGTCATCCTGATTAAACTCAGGTGCGTTATCCTAGGATATCCCTGATTTTCTTTTCAGGCCATCCGGAACCAATGACGCGGGACATTCCGCCCACGTCAAAAATCAGAAATCCCTGAATAAGAAACCCATTCATAACCGTTCTCGATTCAACCTGAGTTCTACCCTGTTTCAATTCCTCATTAAAGGGATCGACTGCAGGCTCCACATTGCAGGCATTGATGCGTCTTTAATTCATAGGGAACGTCAACCGGTTGGTCGGCAATTTCCTGGAGGGCATGTAAGGTAAATTCCACTTCGTCCTGTGTGTTAAAGTATCCTACGCTCAACCGCAGAACACCGCCCTTGGCGGTATATCCCAGCGCCTTATGGGCAAATGGCGCGCAGTGCAGCCCCGCTCGTGTCGCAATCGAGTATTGTTCATCGAGGATCTTGCTGACATGCGTTGATACCTTCCCGTCGATATTGATCGCCACAACACCCGAATTCTTACCGGGTTCTTTGCTGCTGTAGATGTGTATCTTCGGATGTGTCGACAGTTCCTCATGCATACGATTTATTAAGCGCTGTTTGTGATCTTCGATATTCTGCCGCCCTACCTGGTTGATAAATGAAACACCTGCGCCGAGGCCAATAATCCCCGGTGTGTTGAGGGTGCCACTTTCCAATGCCTCCGGGAGTACTTGCGGCTGTGACGGGTTTTCTGAATCGCTGCCTGTCCCTCCCTGGAGAAGGGGTTTGAGTTCGATGCCCGGCGAAATGCACAGTCCTCCCGTTCCCTGGGGACCGAAAAGGCCCTTGTGCCCCGGGAATGCCAGAAGATTGATTTTCATCGCTTTGAAGTCAATATCGATCGACCCTGCCCCCTGTGATCCGTCAACAAGGAAGGGAATTCCATAGCGATTCGCAATGTTTCCTATCTCAGCGACCGGCATGACGATGCCGTTGGTATTGGCGGAAACGGTGCAGACAATCAAGCGGGTATTTCTGCGGATATTGGCGGCAACATCGGTGGGCGCCACTTCACCATACATATCGCCAGCCAGAAAAGTAACCTCGACACCGTTCTCTTTTTCAAGCTCTATCAATGGCCGGACGACCGAATTGTGTTCCATCATCGTTGCGATGACATGATCTCCCCGCCGCAAACTTCCCTTGATGGCGATGTTAAGTGCTTCCGTAGCATTTTTTGTAAATATGATCCGTTCGGGATCACCAAAATTGAAAAAGCGGGCGAGAATGGCTCTTGTCTCTGCAACGCCCTGAGCAGCGGTCCGTGACATGGCATGGGCGCCCCGGCCGGGATTGGCACAATACTCCCGCAGACAACGATCCATTTCAGTATAGACTTTTTCAGGTTTGGGATATGATGTTGACGCGTTATCAAAATAAGCCATCGTAACCTCCATATAAATCAAATCAGAAAATTGTCCTGCGAGATCTGTTTTCCGGCAGAAAAATCAGCCCAATCGCTTCTTATCTGTTTCTTGAATTTCAGCTCAGCGACTTTTCTTTAGAATTTGATAAGCCATCGGCGTATTCCTTAGTCATCTACATTCATGAAACCTCTTAATTTTGCAATTATTGCACCACGAAGAACTTATCCTGGCGTTTCATCGCATAATTTATAGTCTAAGGTTTTCAACTATTTTTAATTTTGAATCTTTCCTATGGCTTCGCCAGGGATGGGGTAAGGCAGGAAATCCGTATATGAATACGGACAAGGGTTAGAGAGATCTCATTTTTGCGATGATCGGCGGCAGGATGGAAATGACACACTCAATTTCTTCCTCAGTCGTTGTGCGCCCTAATGAAAAACGCAGCGAACCGGATGAGAGTTCGTTCGTCATGCCGCAGGCGGTTAAAACATGGGAGGGTTCAAGGCTCAAAGAGGTGCAGGCGCTGCCGGTAGAGACGGCAATTCCTTCCATGTCAAGGGTGAGCAGCAAGGCCGCACCCTCGACACGGGCGAACGACAGATTAACGTTATTGGGAAGTCGCAGCTCCGGATGGCCGTTGAGTCTGCTTTCCGGGACCGTTTCAAGCAGTGCGGCGATCAGCTTGTCTCTCAATCGTCCCTGCCGAAGGGTTTCCTTTTCCATTTCCGAAGCCGCCAGCTCCACGGCCTTTCCAAATCCGGCTATTCCAGGGGTATTCTGTATCGATGGCTGGCGTCTTCCCTGGTCCTCACCATTCAGCAGCGGGTTTAAGGCTACGCCTTCTCTCACATAAAGAAGTCCTACCCCCTTGGGTCCGCAAAGCTTGTGGGCCGAAGCGCTCAACAGATCGATGTTCATCTCCTGGACATCAATCGGAATATGGCCAAAGCTCTGTACCGCGTCGGTATGAAAATAAACGTCCCTCTCCCGGCAGATGGCGCCAAGTTCCTGAATGGGTTCAATGGTACCGATTTCATTGTTGGCGTGCATGACACTGACCAGAATGGTCTTCCCTGTGATGGCCCTTTTCAGGTCATCTTGGTTGACCAGTCCCGTCCGGTCATTGGGCAGATACGTGACTTTAAGCCCCTGTTTTTCCAGGAAATGTAGAGGTTCGAGGACGGCATGATGCTCAATTGCCGAAGTAATGATATGATCGCCTTTATCCTTAAGAGCCTGGGCGATACCTTTGAGGACCCTGTTGTTGCTTTCCGTTCCCGAACTCGTGAAGATCAGCTCATCAGGTGAAGCATTGATAAAGCCCGCAATGTTCCGCTGCGAGGCCTCGATGATCTTTTTTGCCTCCACTCCAAAAGAATGCGGGCTGGAGGAGCTGCCGTATATTTCGCGAAGGCAGGTCTGTACGGCCTGGGCTACATCAGGCGCTGCCTGGGTTGTCGCTGCATTGTCGAGATAGATCCTGTTCACGACTTCTCCTTCATACCATAGCAAGGGCTATCTGGCCCTCAGATTCGCGATGACTGGCGGCAGGACGGAAATAACCCGCTCAATCTCTTCTTCGGTCGTTGTGCGCCCCAGTGAAAACCGAAGTGAACCGGAATAAGGTTTCTGTGTTCTGCCGCAAGCGGCCAAAACAGGGGATGGTTCGAGACCCACAAAGGAACAGGCGCGCCTGGTAGAGGCTGCAATTCCTTCCCTATCAAGAGTGAGCAGCAGATCCTGAGCATCAACACGGGCGAACGACAGATTTGCGTTATGGGGAAGACGAAACTCCGGATGGCCGTTGAGTCTGCTTTCCGGAATCGCTTCGAGCAGAGCGGTGATCAACCTGTCCCGCAATCGGACCTGTCGATGGCCCTCCTTCTCCATTTCCGAAGCTGCCAGTTCCACGGCCTTGGCAAATCCTGCTATTCCGGGGGTATTCTCCGTGGATGCCCTGCGTCGCTTCTCCTGATCGCCACCGTGCAGCAACGGCGTGAAAGTTACCCCTTCTCTTACATAAAGAAGCCCTACCCCTTTGGGTCCGTGAAGCTTGTGGGCCGAGGCGCTCAATAGATCGACGTTCATCGCCTGGACATCAATCGGGATATGGCCGAAAGACTGCACCGCGTCGGTATGAAAATAAACGCCTTTTTCCCGACAGATGGTGCCAAGCTCCTTGATGGGCTGAATCGTTCCGATCTCATGGCTGGCGTGCATGACACTGACCAGGATGGTCCTTTCTGACAGGGCCTTTTTCAGATCATCAGGATCGACCAGTCCCGTATCGTCAACGGGCAGGCAGGTGACTCTAAATCCCTGCTTCTCAAGGAAGCAAAGGGGTTCGAGAAGGGTATGATGCTCGATCGCCGAAGCAATGATATGATTCCCTTTACCCTTAAGAGCCTGGGCAATTCCGCTGAGGACCGTTTCATTGCTTTCCGTTCCTGAGCCCGTGAAGATCAGTTCATCAGGCGATGCGTTGATAAAACCTGCAATGTTCCGCCGTGAGGCCTCGACAATATTTTTTGCTTCCTGCCCGAAAGAATGCAGACTCGATGGATTGCCATACGTTTCCGTAAAGCAGTTCAGCAACACTTCGGTCATGATGACTTCAGGCGCCGGCTGCGTTGTTTCTGCATTATCGAGGTATACCCTGTTCATGCCTTCCTCTTCAGATCTTATGTCGGCTCGTTTCCAGAACAATTATTTTATTAAATTTTCCCTGTCAATCAGTACTGCCCCTTGACCCAGCACATCCAGAAAGATTGGAACAGGTCAGGGCAACAATTTTAGTTGACAAGTTTGCCTATCAGGGATTTACAAGAAAGGATTGTCGAATGATCCATGGTGATCAATAATCCTTTTGACATTTTCAATGACGGTTCAACATGCATCCCATTCTTTTTAAAATAGGATCCTATCCTGTCTACTCCTATGGTTTTTTCATCGCCATGGGGGTGATGTCCGGATTTCTCTATACCTATTGGCAGGGGAAGAAGCAATTCGGAATGACCTTCGACCAGACTTACGCCCTTTTTTTTCTGCTGGTTCTCGTTGGCGGGATCGGCGGCAAGGCATTTGTCCTCTTCGAGGATCCATTATATTTTCTCCAAAACCCGCAAAAATTACTCTCCGGAACCGGCTTCGTTTTTTATGGGACACTCATTTTAACCATACCCACCATGCTTTGGTATTTCAAAAAGATAAACATTCCGATTCCGGGGATGCTTGATATCATGGCTGTCGTCGGGTGCATCATGCACATCTTTGGCAGAACCGGCTGTTTCCTGGCAGGCTGCTGCCACGGCAAACCCACCAACAGTATATTTGGCGTAACATTCACCGATCCGCTTTGTCAGGCGGAGCCCCTCAATACCCCTCTCCACCCCACACAGCTCTATGAAGTGGCATGGATTGCCGGCATTATGGCACTCCTGCTTTTATTAAAGTCAAGGAAGACCTTTGATGGTCAGATCTTTTTGATCTATCTGATTGCCTATGGGGCAGGACGGGGTGTCATTGAATTTTTCCGGGGTGATGAACAAAGGGGATTCCTCTTTGGCAACATCCTTTCGACTTCTCAGTTTATTTCTATCTTGATCATTGCAATAGCGGCGTATTTCTATGTCAGGATGAACAAAAAACGAGCCATGCCGTGAAGATTGCCAAACCATTCACAGCCGGATGACTGCCAGTCGGCACTTTTTATTTCATTTTCGGTATAAGAATATGATCAGATGATTCGCTGCTCCCCGCTGAGGATCTCCCCGCGCCCCCCTCTTGTTCTGGCGACCAGGGTGATGTTGGTGACCCTGGCAAGCTTTGCGGCCTGATTGGTCGCTGAACCGAGTGCCGCAATCACCGGGATTCTTGACCGGAGGATCTTGGAGAAAATCTCCGAAGAGACCCTTCCGGTTGTCAGCAGAATCTTGTCGGACATATCAACCCCGGCGGTCAGCGAGGCGCCGATCACCTTGTCGATCGCATTGTGCCTGCCGATGTCCACCCGGGTCACATAGATTTCTTCCGCCGAAGCCATGGCGGCCTCATGGACGCCACGGGCGTCAGAGTATACCGGCTGATTGGTTATGAATTCCTTCATCAGGGAAACCAGTTTCGTGGCTGAAATTTGAAAACCGTCTTCAAGGGCGGTTTTTCCCATCACATCCAGAGGGTTGTGAAAAATGACTCCCTTGCCGCATCCTGAGGTGTAGATGCGCTTGAAAATGAAATCCTGGGGGTTGCCCTCCACTTCGACGACGACCCGGTAGCGGTCCATATCGACATAAAGGCTTTTTATTTGCGATACCTCCGTAATCATTCCGGCCGTAAAAAGAAAGCCCTTTGCCAGATCTTCGATATGCACCGGACTTGCCAGAATGGTTGCCAGTTCGTTTCCGTTTACTTCAATGGTCAGGGGGATCTCTTCGCTTAAAGCCTTGTCCTCCGTGATGATTCCTTCGGGTGTGATCTTCTTGATGGCAAATAATTCCATTTCAAACCCTCACTTAATTTCAACCTTTATCCAGGTTTATAATTTATCTTCCCGTTCTTATCAGAAATGGATGGGTGTCTCTGCAACGATTCTATTCATGGGCCGTGTCAGGTAATATTCCAGCAGTTTTGCATTCAACACCTGGTCGTAATTATTGCTCAGGCACTCCCCTCTCAGGAAAGGAACAAAAGGGCAGTTCCAGCCTGTGAGGTCCGGTTTTCCGTCCTTTGTTCTTTCCGCCACACTGTCGTAAAGTTCCGCCGTCCAGGAATTATACCCTCCGCATTGCCCGGCCAGCAATTTATCCCAGAAATCTTCGTCATTGCTCCCGAAATTCACCGTGGTTCCTGCAAACCGCTGACAGGGATAGACAACGCCGTCGGCGGAAAAAGCCAGTTGCTTTGTTCCCGCGGGACAGGAAAAGAACGCCCCGGTCACCATCTGCACCACGGCATATTTCCATTCCCCCTCAAAATAGACGCCATATCTTTCCCCGGCCAGATCCATTCTCGTCAGGGCTTCAAACTTTTCATCCTGGGTCAACTCGATCCGCCGCTCTTCCTCGGACTGACCGCAATAGATATTTGCACTGATCGCCTTGATTCCGAGGTCGGCCATTGCCTTTACGAACTTCTCAACGTTGGATAAGTTTAACTTACTTAATACGGTGATAATTCTGCAGGAAATCCCGGTTGTCATGATCCGCTTGATGTTTTCAACAACCCGGTCATAGGTCCCTCTGCCGGCATAATCGACTCTTCTTCGATCATTGTCTTCCTTTATGCCATCCAGACTGACCACCACTTCGAAGTTGGATCTGTTCTGCCTCATCCAGTCGAGCATTTTTTCACTGATGCTGTAGGCATTGGTGTACAGGATGAACCATGTCGCGATATCGGACGCTTTACCCATACGGCATGCCTGGTCATAAATCCCGCAGAGCGTTTCAAAGGTCACCAGGGGTTCATAGCCGAGAAAGGATATCGTCACTTCAGGAATGCCTCTTTTTTTCAGATAGGGGAACAAGCCATTCAGAATCTGGCTCGCCTGCTCGCCGGTCATATCCCTGCTTTTGAAGTTAATAAAATGATGATAGCAGCCCCTGCAGGCCATATTGCATTGGCCGGAAGTCATAAAGGTCACTTTTGTGATCCTGGGATTTCTATTCTTGGCCCTTATGGTTTCGACATAATCCAGAAAAATCTCCCGGTCATTATTATTTCCTTCCACTAGAAACCGTTTTTCGTACAGTTCCGTAATCAATTCTAAAGAATCAACCGGAGAGATTTCCGCTGCTTTCTGTACAGCCGTCTCCACGGTAATGGGATCTTCGAATAATTGCAGGACTTCACGGATATCAAAAGAATAAGACTTTAGATTTCCATGCAATTTACTGTAAATCCGGACGTCCTGATCCGTCAGTTTCTTCTCAACCAGAAAAGGGGATTTTTTCAGGACAGTATCCGGTGACATTTCTTTCGGACCTATCGATGAACTCCTTTCTTTCCATAAGACTATGGAAGACAGACCCGGGGGAACACTTCCTTTATTGCTTTGCATCTTTTCGCCTTCGCCTCTCTGATTTCTGGAAGAATCCTGAATCTTTTCAGTGTCTACATCCATCACTTTACCGCCTGTTTTCTGTATAAAGGGGACATGGCCCTGAGTTGCGCGATGATAGGCGGCAGGACGGAAATGACCTGTTCAATTTCCTCCTCCGTCGTGCTGCGGCCGAGGGAGAACCGAAGCGAACCGTGGGAAAGTTCCTTCGTCAGACCCAGGGCGGTTAAAACATGGGACGGTTCAAGACTTGCGGAGGTGCAGGCGCTCCCGGTGGAGACGGCAATCCCCTGCATATCCAGATTGAGCAGCATGGCCTCGCCCTCGACATAGGCAAAGGACATATTGATGTTATTCGGAAGCCGCAGCTTCGGATGACCGTTGAGTCTGCTTTCCGGAACAAGTTCGAGCAGAGCGGATATGAGCCGGTCCCTTAATCGAGTCTGACGTAAAGCTTCCCTTTCCATTTCCGAGGCTGCCAGCTCGACGGCCTTTGCAAAACCGGCTATTCCGGGGGTATTTTCCGTTGATGCCCGGCGTCGCTTTTCCTGATCGCCGCCATGTAGCAACGGCTTCATTTTCACGCCTTTTCTCGCATAAAGAAGCCCTACTCCCTTTGGCCCGTACAGCTTGTGGGCCGAAGCACTCAACAGATCGATGTTCATCTCCTGGACATCAATCGGGAGATGGCCAAAGGTCTGGACGGCATCGGTATGAAAATATATACCCCTTTCCCGGCAGATGGCGCCAAGCTCTCGAATGGGTTCAATCGTGCCGATTTCATTGTTGGCGTGCATGACACTGACCAGGATGGTTTTCTCTGAGATGGCCTTTTTCAGGTCATCGGGGTCGACCAGTCCTGCCTCGTCGTTCGGCAGATAAGTCACTTTGAACCCCTGCTCTTCAAGGAAAGAAAGGGGTTCGTGGACGGCATAATGTTCAATCGCTGTCGAAATGATGTGATGGCCCTTGTCCTGGAGAGACTGGGCGATTCCTTTGATGACCGTATTGTTGCTTTCCGTTCCCGATCCCGTAAAGATCACTTCATCAGGCGACGCATTGATGAAAGCCGCCATCTTCCGCCGCACAGATTCGATCAGCCCCCTTGCTTCCAGCCCAACGGAATGCAGACTGGAGGGATTGCCGTAAGTTTTTTGAAGGCAGGAGAGCATGGCCTCGATCACTACAGGCGCCGGCTCTGTCGTTGCTGCGTTATCCAAATAAATCCGGTTCATGGTTTTTTCCTCAGGCCTTATCCCCTTCTCCGGCCTTCTTCTTCAACAGAATGGAATTGATGTAGATCCGGTAGAAATTGCATCACTTATCCCGTTTGTGTTTCCGGTTTCTTCTATAGATTAAATATTTTAGCTATATTTTCTATCGTTTCACTAGTGAATATTTCAAAACCGTATTTTTGTCAAGGGTTGTGTATAAATGACCATTGCACCTTCTACTTGAAAAGACCTTTGGGTAATAACGATTTTGCATTAAAAAAACGCTGCACAATCGAACACCGTGCGGACTGTGTTCTTTTTCCTTGACGATAGGAGCCAAGATACGATAGCAGCCTCTTTGTCCGATGAAAGATCCGGAGTTCAGGCCCGCTTCCTTGAAGGTAAAACACGAATGGAGACGACGATGATGGAAAAAATGGATGCCCTCCAAGAGCTGATTTCTACTTATCCGAGTGCGATTGCGGCGTTTTCGGGAGGGGTGGACAGCACTTTTCTTGCCGTGGTGACCCACCGTATTCTTGGAGAAAGATTTCTGGCGGTGACCGCCGTTTCACCCACCTATCCCGAGTCTCAACTGAAAGAGGCCGAAGAACTGGCGGCACGGTTCGGCTTTCCTCATCAGGTCATCTTTACCGATGAATTTGACGATCCTGACTATATTAACAACCCGCCGGAACGATGCTATTTCTGCAAACGGTCTCTGTTCAGGGAATTGAAGCGGATCGCGGACGAAAAGCAATTTGCCGTTCTTCTTGACGGTGCCAATGTCGATGACCTTTCGGATTTCCGGCCGGGCCATCGCGCCGCCTCCGAGATGAAGGTGCGCAAGCCTTTGCAGGAAGCGGAACTGACCAAAGCGGAGATCCGGGAGCTGTCAAGACAGATGGGGCTTCCCACCTGGAATAAACCAGCCTATGCCTGCCTGGCTTCACGGATCCCCTACGGCAGGATCATTACCGTCGAAGCCCTGGGCAGGATCGATCAGGCGGAAAATTTTTTAATCTCACTGGGTTTTCAGGAGATACGGGTTCGGGATCACTTTCCCGTCGCACGGCTGGAAATCGGCCAGGCCGACCTGGAACAGGCATGGCAGCTCCGGCCGCAGATTGCCGCAAAGCTGCATGAACTGGGATTTCCTTACGTAACAATTGATTTGGACGGGTTTCGATCCGGAAGTATGAACGCCGTATTACCGAAGGAGTTGACGACCTAGCGGCTGAAACCGGACTTGTCGCATCCGGGTTCCAGCCTGCCAGGGATCATTCTGCGTTTTGAAGTTACAAACCTGTAATTTTTTAGTTACATCCCATTAAGAAACGAGGACAATCTCATCCCCTACCCGGACGACCCCTTCGGTAAGGACCCGGACAAAAATCCCTTCCCGGGGCATGACGCAGTCCCCGATGGTGTTGAAGATCGCACAGCGGTCATGACAGACCTTTCCGATCTGGGTCACTTCCGTAAGAACATCCGGACCGATCTTCATCCTCGTCCCCAGCGGAAGGAGATGCAGGACGATCCCCTCGGTGGTAAGATTTTCCGCAAAATCACCATAATGGATATCCAAGCCTTTATTTCTGATCTTTTCGATACTTTCCGTGGCCAACAAACTGACCTGGCGATTCGGCAGAATGCCTGCATGGGCATCGCCTTGAATACCGGAATCTACAATCATTCGACATTCTTCCACCGGGTCCTTTTTGCAACCGACCTTTTTCCCAATATTTACCGATAAAATTTTTCCTGCTGATACTGCTGCCACTTTTCGTTTCTCCTTTTCTTCTCTACACCCGACGGTGTCCTCATGAATTCAACAAGGCCCTGGATCACAATCGCAGATGTCGCCGAGAATTACTCGTTGCGGATACGTGGGGAAAACACCGGATACGCTGGATGCCTTAATCTCAAGTATAATTATAGAAATTCTTTTATCTTAAAAAGAAGGATTTTTCCAGACACATTTTCAAGATATTGTTTGCCAAGATGTCTCTGGGGATCATCCCTTTAGTAATATGTGCACATCACGAGTGAACGTCAACCGCCTGAGCGGCGAGATCGTCATGATGAAGACGTTTTCGCCTTCAGCAAATCCCGAAGCAGCGCCTCCCCTTGCGGCCAGGGGCCATGTTTCGAGTCGGTATTGATGTGGCCGACGGCGCCCGCATTGACAAACCGGCATCCCCACAACCGGGAAAGTCTCTTGGCGGCCGTGGCGGTCATAAAGGGATCGTTTTCACTTCCCACGAGGATCGAAGAAAAGGGAAGTTGAATCTGCCGATTCAAGGCAAATTTGCGCATGGATGCCGGGATATTTGCAGCTGATTCCACGTCGGGTGGAGCCACGAGAAGGGCCCCTCGAACCCGGGCTGTATTACCAGGATGTGTTTGTGTCCAATGGGCAACGGTAAGGCAACCCAGGCTATGGGCCACAAGGACGACCTGTTCCGCATCTTCAGCCAGGGCCGCATCCAATGATGCAACCCATTCCTCAACGTCGGGACGAGTCCAGTCGCGCTGGGAAACACGCTCACCGCCATATTGCTTTTCCCAGAGCGTCTGCCAGTGATCCGGCCCAGAACCATTGAATCCCGGTATAATGAGTATTCGCATTCATCCCCCAACACAACTTGTCTCTTCCCTGCATTTCAGAAGTCGCTCCATACAAAAGGAAATTCTTGCTGCCGACGTCCAATCAGAAATATGGTCCCTTCCTGAACGCCCACCTGCGGGTTGGACTGTCATATATAATATTCGATGATGACCTCTTTTTCCTTGAGCAGCTCATAGATTTGTATGATTGCTTTACCGAACGGCGTTTCCGGTGGAATGGCGAGATCGACATGAAACCGGGAGAACAAATTGCCCCCCACACAAATCACCAGGATTTCCGCAGGGGAATTCAGCGTTTTCAAAATTTCAAGATCATAATCATCAATCCCCGACAGTGCCGTGATGAAGATCTGACCCGAATCCGTCAAGATCCTGGCCAACTCTCCCAATCTTCGAATCGAATCCCCCGTTTCATCGATTTTTTCCTGGATGTCGGACCCCAATCCAGAAAGAAGGTTGTTCAGGCCAAGATAGTAGGTATGATAGGAATTGAGAAACAACAGCTTTTCCAGCTCCTTGGCCAGTGCAGTCACCTCATCATAGACTTCCCCGGCAAACACGATGAATTTTGCGGCATGACGATTTCGCAGAAAGCGCTCGGCGGTCCCGATCAGGCCCTTGTCCCAGGCAATCTCCCGTTCCCGGATATGGTTCTGCAGCAGTGTATCAAACTGATCGATTTCCTCCAGGATGATGCCGCCCCCCGCGATTTCGTAATTGTCGACGATGACGAATCTTCCCGTTCCTTCAATTGCGGTCACGGGATCAAAGGCGATCGGTTTGGCTGTCTCCAGAATGATTTCCCCGACATCATGACGATCCAGCTGCTCCTTCTGCTGAGTCAGATAAAGGTCCGCAGCATCCAGGACACTAAGGACCTCCACCATTTTTACAGGGGTGCGGGAGGTGGCAAGTTTCAGTTTATATGTCCTCCCCTTGACGAGAGGCGATTTTCCCATCCAGAATACATGGGCCTTGAAACGGAGATGAATCCGAGGAAAAATGTCATCAGCCCTTGTCATGATCTCACCCGGCCTGACATAGAGCTGCGTATCGAGAGAAATTCCAATCGCCTCGCCCGCTTCCGCCCTATTTTTCGGTGGGACGTTGAAAGCTTCGATTCTCTGGATGCGCGATCTTTTCTGCGAGGGAAGGAAGATCACCTCATCCCCCCGGCTCAGGCTTCCCGCTTCGACCGTTCCTGCCAGAATCCTGCGGTCATCGCCCTCTTCCGTAAATTTATAGATATCCTGGACTGGAAACCGTAAAGGGAAATGCACCTTGCTTTTCGGCCCTTCAAAGGCATCCAGCTGTTCAAGGACGGTTGGCCCTTGATACCAGGGCATCTGTGCGGAGGGTATCACGAGATTCTCTCCGTCGCGGGCACTGAGCGGGATAAAGGAAATCGGCTTGACCTGCAGCTTCTCTAAAAAAGCCGAATATTCCGCCGTCAGAGTTTCATAGGTATGGCGGTCATAATTCACGAGATCCATTTTATTCAGGAGCACAACCACCTGGTGGATTCCCAGCATGGAAACGAGGTAGCCATGACGTTTGCTGTTTTCCTGGATTCCCTCGCTGGCGCTGATGACCAGAAGTGCCGCCTCTGCACGGGCCGCCCCGGTCACCATGTTTTTCAGGAATTCGATATGGCCCGGCGCATCGATGACGATGTAATCCCGCTTCTGTGTTTTAAAGAAGCAGCGGGCGCTGTCGATGGTGATCCCTTGGCTTCTTTCGTCCTTGAGGGCATCCAGCAGGAAGGCGTACTCGAAGGGCTTCGCGTTTACAGAGCACAGGAATTTTATGTCTTCCAGCTTACCCTCTGGCAATGATCCGGTGTCGGCAAGCAGTCTCCCGATCACTGTGCTTTTGCCGTGATCGACATGTCCGACGATGACGATGTTGATCTTTTCCCGATCGCTGTCTGCTATTTCTCCTTCTTCCAGGGAAATATTCTTTACATTTAAAGGGTCCACACTTTTATCCTCTATGTCTTTCATGCTTTTACAGATTTTACATATATCCTTCCCGGCGCAGGGTCTCCAGACCGCCGCCGTCCTCCTTGTCCTGCTCGCGGCCGGATCTCTCCGCAATGTTGGCAAATCTGCCCTCCCGGAGTTCCGAAATAATTTCCTTCACCGTACGGGCTTCCGAGTCAACCGGCGAGGTGCAGGGGTAGCAACCGAGGGAACGGTAACGTTTTCCATCTCCCTGGTTGAAGTAGAGAGAAACCAGAGGAATCCCTTCCCGGTCGATATACTCCCAGATGTTGAGCTCCGTCCAGTCCAGCAGGGGATGAATCCGGACATGGGTTCCCGAAGCGAAATCCGTTTTGAACTGGTTCCAGAGTTCCGGCGGCTGATCCCCCACATCCCAATCGTTCTCCTTATCCCTGGGAGAGAAATATCGCTCCTTGGAACGGCTTCCCTCTTCATCCGCCCGCACGCCGACAATGACGCCGGTGTACTGTTCCTTGTTCGCATCGGGGACATACCCCCCCTTGGCATGATCAAATCGATAACGCGGCCACTCCCCGGAAAGTGTGTATTTCAGCGCTTCGCTCTTCAGTCTCCTGCAGCAGGTGATCCGGTCACAGGTACCGTCCGGGTAGGTCTCTTTTCTGGCAAGGACTTCGGCATTTTTCCCGTAAAGGATATTCAGCCGCCATTGTCCGGCCAGGTTGTCCCGGTAGGCGATCATCTCCGGAATCTTGAATGCCGTATCGATGTGCAGCATCGGCATGGGGACATGGCCGAAAAAGGCTTTTCGGGCAAGCCAGAGTAAAACCGTGCTGTCCTTGCCGATCGACCACAGCATCACCAGATTCTTGAACTCCCGGTAGGCCTCCCGGAAAATATAAACACTTTGCGCTTCGAGTTTATCGATATGATCCATACTATTGGCTGCTCCTTACCAGTTTGCCGTTGATGAGATGAAGTCCGCATTCCTTCTGTTCGGGCGTTTCCCACCACCACCGTCCCGACCGGAGGTCCTCTCCGGGCAGCACGGCCCGGGTGCAGGGGGCGCAGCCGATGCTTGGATATCCCTGATCATGAAGCCTGTTATAAGGAATGTCATTCCGCCTGATGTACTCCCAGACCTGCTCTTCGCTCCAGTCCGCAAGGGGGTTGAGCTTGAGAAGACCATTGCCCTCGTCCCAGGCGATTTTTTCGATGCCGTTTCTTGTGACGGCCTGTTCCTTCCGCAATCCGGTGATCCAGACATCCAGTGAAGAAAGAACCCGCCGGAGCGGTTGAACTTTGCGGACAAGGCAGCATCTTTTGCGCTGCTCATAACCTTTATAGAACAGATTAGGTCCGTGTCGGCTTTCCATTTCCTCGACCCCCGCAGCTTCGGGAAACAGGATCTCATAACGCATACCATATCGCTTCATCGTCGCCTCCATGAGTTCATAGGTTTCATTATGAAACCTGCCCGTATCCAGGACAAAGATGCGGGCGTCCGGACGAATTGACAGGACCATGTGGGTGAGGGCCTGATCCTCGGCCCCCAGACTCGACGCGAGGGCGATGAGATTTCTTCCTGTTCCCCCTGGGGTTGTAAGATCCGAACTATGCTCTGCGAACAGGAAGTGCCGCAGGATCTCCTCCGCCTCCTTCTTCTGGAGGCTTCCATAATGGAAATCAATATCTTCCCTTTTCATGCCTCATCCTTTCTCGACAAGAACCCTGAAGGTTTCTCCCTGAGGAAACACCTTGACGATTTTATGCCCTTCTTCCTTGAGGCTCCGGGGCACGTTCAGCATGGCGTCCCCTTCATCAAGGATTACCTCCAGACGATCGCCTGGATTCAGAAACTCCAGGACGAGTTTTGTTTTCACGAAGTTCAGCGGGCAGGCCACCCCCTGTAAATCAAGCGTTTTTATCAATTTACCTGTCATGAAAAATCTCCTCCTGGACTTTATCGCTGCCGATCCGGTCGATCATGTGCCCGAACCGTTCTTTCTTCCGCCCGTTGCGCCGGTAATAGTCAATGGACCGGTCGATCAATTCATATAGTCTTTCCTTCGTCTCAATCAAACCCGGCAGGCGCGTGGCCAGCCGGGGAATTTTTCCCATCGTTCCGCCGAGCCAGAGGATAAAACCCGTCTTTCCCGCCTTCCAGGCATCCGCGGGGCAGCTGGAAGAGCAGATGCTGCAGTTAATGCATTTTGCTGAATCCAGGACATACTCTCCCTCGTTTCCTTTGATAGCCGCCGTCGGACAGATCGTTTCGCACAGGCCGCAATTTGTGCAGGAGGACTGCTCCCAGACCGGCTCGATCCCCCCCATGACGCCGATATCGTTTTCCGATGCTTTGGCGCAGTTATGGGGACAGCCGGTAACCGCCAGTTTGAATTTGTGGGGTGTTTCCTGGCGGAAATACTGCCGGTCCAGATCACGGGCAATCTCCTTGGTGTCGATGATCCCCCAGCGGCATGTCTGTCCGCCGGGGCAGGCGGCAATGATGCGGATGCGGGGTCCACAGGCCCCCATGGCCACACCCGCCGCTTCAAGTTCTCGCCGGGCCGGTTCGATCCCTGAGGCATGGACGAAATGGATTTCCACGCCCTGTCGCGTGGAAAGGTGCAGCATCCCTCGGCCGTATTTTTCCGCAACTTCAGCGACTTTTCTCATCTGCTCGGAAGTGAAATCGCCACCTACGGCATGGAGGCGCAGGGCGAAGTAATCCTTCTGTTTCTGTTGAATCATCCCGACTTTCTTTAACTCAACCGGGTCATGGATAATTTCACTTATGGATGTTCTGTCTTGTTCAGTTTCTTTCTCGTTCATGGTCCTCCAATTCCTCAGTGCAATCTGTCACCTTTCAGATCTGATAATCTTCCACAAAAACGCGGATATTCCTTGGTCGTACATACACCCCTTCCCCTTTTTCCAGGGCAAGATTCTGAAAGACCTCGCGGGTCAGTTCCGCCTCCAGGTCCGTATTGCTTTCGTTCAGCGTAAGCGTTACACGGGCGATGGGTCCGATGGCATGAACATGCCGGACTTTCGCAGCCAGGCTTTCACGGGCCGATGGAATCCGTTCGACAATGATATCCTGGGATCGGACATAACCGACAGCAAGGGCATTACGGGCTTCTGCATACTCCGGCATGGCCATTTCCAATCCCTCCAGACTTGCCCGTCCTTGGTGAACCCGGCCATGGAATAGATTGACATTGCCGAGAAAATTCAAAACAAAGGGATTGGCGGGATGTTCATACACCTCTTCCGGCGAGCCGACTTGTTCGATCTTTCCATCATTCATCACCACCACGCGATCCGCCACTTCCAGCGCTTCCTCCTGATCGTGGGTAACAAAGAGACTCGTGATCCGGATCTCGTCGTGAAGGTGACGAAGCCAACGGCGCAGTTCCGAACGGACCCGGGCATCAAGCGCCCCGAAGGGTTCGTCAAGGAGAAGAACCTGAGGTTCCACGGCCAACGCCCTGGCCAAAGCAATCCTCTGCCGCTGCCCTCCCGATAATTGCGACGGATGACGATCCGCCAGCCCTTCCAGTTGAACCAGGCGCAGCAAATCGAATACTTTCTCTCGAATTGTCTGCCTTGGTGGGCGAATAGTCCGCGGCTTCACACGCAGTCCAAAGGCTACATTCTCAAATACGGTCATATGACGGAACAGGGCATAGTGCTGAAAAACGAAGCCGACCTTCCGTTCCCGGACATGGCTGAGGGTGGCGTCCTGGCCGTTGAAAGAGATCGCGCCCTCATCCGGGGTTTCCAACCCGGCAATAATCCTCAGCAGTGTCGTCTTTCCGGAACCAGATGGACCGAGTAATGCTACCAGCTCGCCGGTCGGAATTTCCAGGTTGACCTCCGACAGGGCGTTGAAATCTCCAAACCGCTTACTGATATTCTTAATTCCAATACTCATGTAAGACTTCCTTTATTATGTAGAAGGCGAAACCTGCCGGGAAATTTTCCATTCCGCCAGGCTCTTGATCACCAGGGTGGCCAGGGCCAACAAGGCAAGGAGCGAGGCGACGGCGAAAGCGGCGGCAAAATTGTATTCGTTATAGAGGATTTCCACATACAGAGGGACCGTATTGGTTGCCCCGCGGATGTGTCCCGATACGACGGATACGGCGCCGAACTTCCCCATGGCCCGGGCATTGCACAGGATAACGCCGTAGATCAGCCCCCATTTGACATTGGGCAGCGTCACCTTGAAAAAGGTTTTCCAGCCACTGGCGCCGAGGACCAGTGCGGCCTCCTCCTCGTCCTTCCCCTGCCCCTCCATGAGGGGAATCAGCTCCCTCGCCACAAAGGGAAAAGTGACAAATATGGTCGCCAGCAGAATACCCGGCACGGCAAAGATGACCTTGACCGAGTGGGCATCGAGCCAGGGTCCCAGCCACCCCTGGAGTCCGAAGATCAGCACAAAGATCAATCCGGAAATAACGGGTGAGACGGAGAAGGGAAGGTCGATCAGGGTGATCAGAAAATTTTTCCCTGGAAAGGAGAATTTGGTAATCGCCCAGGAGGCGGCCAGCCCGAAAATCAGATTGAGGGGGACGCTGATAGCTGCAATCAGCAGAGTCAGTCGGATGGCCGCCAGGGCATCCGACTCTCGCAGGGAAACAAGATAGAAATCCATTCCTTTGTCCAGGGCCTGAGAAAATACTGCAATCAGAGGTAGAACCAGAAACAGGCCCAGGAATAGGATCGCCAGCCCGGTCAGCAGCCAGCGAACTGGCGCCGGTTCGGTAAGCCCATTCCTTGTGCGGGAAGATATTCCAGATTTTGTTATTGATGGATTCATCTTGTGTCTTTCTCCTCTCATATCTCTGTAACTCTCCTGCTCCAGCGCTGAAGGAGATTGATCGCCAGGAGCATCACAAATGAGGCGATCAGCATGACCAGGGCGATGGCCGTTGCCCCGCTGTAATCATACTGCTCCAGTTTGGTAATGATCAGCAGAGAGGTGATCTCCGAGATCATGGGCATGTTGCCGGCAATAAAGATGACCGATCCATACTCTCCCACCGCCCTGGCAAAGGCCAGGGCAAACCCTGTCAGGATGGAGGGAACCAGAAGCGGCAGGAGAACACGGCGAAGGGTCTGAAAACGGCTTGCCCCCAGACAAAGTGCGGCTTCCTCCGTTTCCCGCTCGATATCTTCGATGACCGGCTGTAAAGTCCGAATGACAAAGGGCATTCCGATAAAGGTCATGGCAATCGTTATTCCCGCCGGGGTATAGGCGATCTTGATCCCCCGGGGCTCCAGAAAAGACCCGATCCAGCCGTTTGCTGAATAGACCGTGGCCAATGTAATGCCTGCCACGGCGGTTGGCAGTGCGAAAGGAAGATCGATCAAGGCGTCCAGTATCCGCCTGCCGGGAAACCGGTACCGAACCAGAACCCAGGCCACGATGGCACCAAAAAGGGCATTGAACAGGGCGGCAATTAAGGCCGAACCGAAGGTGACCCGGTAGGATGCCAGCACCCGCGGAGAAGTCACGGTGGCAACAAAGGCTTCCCAGGTCAGTCCGGCTGTTTCGAAGACCAGCGCGGAAAGGGGAATCAGGACGATCAGACTCAGATAAAAGATCGTATAACCCAGTGCCGGAGAAAAGCCCGGAAGAACGCTGTGATGTCGGATTAACTGTTTCATTTCGGATTCCTTGCTATGGTGAATTCCTATCTCTTTGCTGCAGGCTTTAAAGGGGAACAGACAGGTCCATCCCCTTCTTCTCGGCATCTACTTTGCCGCGTAGATCGAGTCAAAGATGCCGCCATCTCCGAAATGGCGCTTCTGTGCTTTCTGCCATCCCCCGAAGACTTCATCGATCGTAAAGAGCTTCAGTTTCGGAAGCTTGGAGGATGCCGACGCAATCTTTTTGTTGATCGGCCGATAATAATGCTTGGCGGCGATCCTCTGACCGTCATCGCTGTAAAGATACTTCAGGTAGGCTTCGGCGACCGTTCGAGTTCCACGCTTATCGACGACTCGATCCACGACGGCAACGGTCGGTTCGGCCAGAATGCTGACCGATGGTGTAACAATTTCGAATTTATCGGGCCCCAGTTCGTTGATGGCAAGAAAAGCCTCGTTTTCCCAGGCCAGCAGGACATCGCCGATCCCCCGCTGGACAAAGGTGTTCGTGGAACCTCGGGCTCCGGAATCAAGGACGGGCACGTTCTTGAAGAGCTGCTTGACGAAAGCTTGTGCAGACGCATCGTTTCCACCCTTCTGCCGCAGGGCGTATCCCCAGGCCGCCAGATAGTTCCAGCGGGCGCCGCCCGATGTCTTTGGGTTGGGTGTGATGACGGCGATCCCCGGTTTAACCAGATCATTCCAGTCTCTTATGTTTTTTGGATTTCCCTTGCGAACCAGAAATACGATCGTCGAGGTGTAGGGGGCGCTGTTGTTGGAAAGCCTTTTCTGCCACCCCTGTTTGATCTGCCCCCTGGCCTGGATTTCATCGATATCGTAAGCCAGGGCCAGTGTCACGACATCCGCCTCCAGACCGTCTATAACGGCCCGCGCCTGTTTACCGGAACCGCCATGGGATTGCTTGACGGTGACCGCCTGTCCCGTTTTCTTCTGCCAGTACTTGCTGAAGGCCGCATTGTAGTCCTGATAGAGCTCTCGGGTCGGATCGTAAGAAACGTTGAGTAGATTCAAGGCATCGGCGGCCCAGGTGGGCAGTGTCCAGCCAGCAAGGATCGTTAAGGTCATCAGAAAGATGAATCTTTTCAGGGTCATTTTCGAAAATCTCAGGACGCCTGTTTTCGGCGATGTTTTCTCCGATGGGATGATCGGAATTTCTTTTTTGCCTTTTCCAAAAAACATGTCTTTTCTCCTTTTCTTTCAGTTGGTTCTGATTATTTTGGTTAAATCTCGTAAGCGAAGGGCATCTCCGCCTCGGCAAAGAATTCCGCATAAATCAATTTGCGGATCTGGACAAAATCATAGCTGCTCCGGTCCCGGGGTCTCGGCAGCGCCACAGGGACGATTTTCCTCACGGTGCCCGGTCGGCTGGACATCACCACGATCCGGTCGCCTAGATACACCGCTTCATCGATGTCATGCGTTACCAGGATCATCGTCGTGCGCTCCGCCTCCCATATCCGCAGGACTTCCTGTTGCATCTGAATTCTGGTCAGGGCATCGAGCGCCCCGAAAGGCTCATCCAGGAGGAGCACCTTCGGCCGATTGACAATGGCCCGGGCAATGGCGACCCGCTGGGCCATTCCACCGGAAAGCTGGTGTGAATAAGCATTGGCAAAACCGGAAAGTCCGACCAGTTCCAGATGTTCGCGAATCAGCCGTATTTTCTCGTCTTCACTCCTACCGTTGAGACCAAAGGCGATGTTCTGCTCCACGGTCAACCAGGGAAGGAGGCGGTGCTCCTGAAACATCATCCCCCGATCCAGGCCGGGACCGGATATCGCCTTGTTTCCCAGTCGAACCGTTCCGCCATATCCGTTTTCAATTCCGGCGACGATGCGCAGCAGGGTACTTTTGCCGCAGCCGCTGCTGCCGACGATAATGAGAAATTCCCCCTTCGGGATTGTCAGATTGATGTCCTGCAAGGCCTGGATTTCAGTGCCTTGAACATGAAAGACCTTGCTGAGCTTCTCAATAACCAGATCGACCTCACCAGCATACTGAACTCCCATGGTCCTCTTGCCTTTCTTTTCACTCCCCCCGGAAAGACGTCTTCCAGGGTATCAAACGCCCTTCCAGCCGTTTGATCAGGCTGTCCATTCCCTTGCCGATCACTCCGATGGTGATCATCCCGACCAGCACCACATCCGACTGCGACAGTTGCCGTGCATCCATGATCAGGTAGCCGATCCCGCTGCTGGCGGCGATGAGTTCGGCTGCAACGACACACATCCAGGCAACCATCAAACCCACCCGCAGTCCGGTCATAATGGCGGGAAAGGCCCCGGGGAGGATCACCTGGCGGATGAACCGCGTCTTCGGCACCTCCAGGATCTCAGCCAGTTCGACAAACTTTTGGTCCGTCTGGCGGATTCCGTCGATAGTGCTGATGATGATGGGGAAAAAGGCCCCGAGAAAAATGATGTAGACTTTCGATTTCTCGCCGATGCCGAACCAGAGGATGGCCAGAGGGATCCAGGCGATCGGCGGAATCGGTTTGATGAGTTGGATGACCAGATCCGTCAGGCGATCCAGTGTCCGGGACAAACCGATGGCGATCCCCAGGCCCAGGCCCAGAAGCGCCGCAAGGCCGAACCCTTCCAGCACCCGCAGGACACTGACCCAGATGTGACGAATCAGATCGCCACTTTTAAGCAGATCCAGGAGGGTCTGACCCACTATGGAGGGAGGGGGAAGCGTGATCGGTTTTATATAACCGAGATGAAACAGGAATTGCCAGAAGGCCAGAACCAGTATCGGCAAGAAGACATATTGCGAAAACAGCTTTATCCTCTCCATTTGTTGCTTGGCATCATGGAACATGTTTCCCTCTCCTTTCTCCCCCGGCTGGTTTCCTAAACGGTTATTTCAGACCGCTCGCCCTCCCGATGGACACATCGACAAAGGAATCGATGGCAACGGGGACCTTGATGAGACCGGCATCTCTCATGAATGCCTCGCTCTTTTTCAGTTCCTGGAGATCCTCCCTGTGAATGGCCGGAGCGTAATTGAATTTGGAAAATACCTTGACAAGCAGTTCGGGCGGTAGATTGACATCCGCGGAAATCAGCTGTGCCGCTTCCCGTGGATGTGACTTGATATAGTCCACCCCCCGTTGATAGGCCCGGAGAAGGGCGATGGCCTGGCTGCGGTGTTTCGAGAGGAAGTCGTCGGAGGCAACAATGACAAGGACTCCCTGCTTTATTCCCGTTCCGTCGGCGAGAACCCGTACAACGCCCTTGGATTCGAGTTGGGTGATCAGGGGCTCCCAGATGGCGGCGGCGTCAACATTGCCGTTGGCGAGGGCGGTCGCAGTATCCGCCTGGGAAAGATTGATGAGCTGGATGTCCTTGACGGTCAATCCCCCTTTTTGAAGAACAAGCACCAGGAGATGATGGGCATAGGATCCTTTCACCACGGAGATATTCTTTCCCTTGAGGTCTCTCGGGGATTTTATGGGCGATTTGACCGGGACGACAATGGCCAGGGTTTTCGGGCCATCGGAGGTAATGCCGATGATGCGTGTATTGATCCCCGCAGCCTTGGCGATAATCGCCGGTGTATCGCCCATAAAGCCGATATCCTGCTGGCCTGCTGCGAATGATTCGTTGATCGGCGGACCTGCGGAAAAAGAAGCCCACTTGACGCCGGGCGAACCGGCTTTTTTCAGTTCCTCCTCTACCCAGTGCTTCTGCTTGGCGACAAAGATCGGGGCGTAATGGGGAATCGGCTGAGTGGCGATCCGTATTTCATTCGCCAGGGCAACGGCCGATGATCCGGTCCAGTACAGAACGATCCAAAGGGCGATGAACAGGGTGCTGAACAGTTTTTTCGTCATCATTTCTTCTCCTCTTCGTACTTGCTAAAAGTTTCTTTTCAGGATGGCCACAAGAGCCGGTTTGCCAATCGGTCGAGGTGTTTGAAAAGCGGATGCCTGGCTTCCTCCTGGGCCTTTCGCACTTGAAAGGTCTCTTCTCTGAAATTTTCAGGTTCAATCAGCCAGATGGCGGCCAGGTCCACGTCTCCCAACTCCCTCCGGATGTCTACATAATGCTTTTGAAACTCCTGACCGGTAATGACCGCCTTTACGGGTTTCCCGATAATCTGGAAACTCTCTCCATCCTTGCCCTTGAGCACGACCGACACTTTACGGTCGAACCAGATGCCCCGGACGAGGTTCTTGTTTGTCTGAGAAGATTCCAGCAGTTCAAGATAGGCCAGCCGGCCGTCTTCATCCAGGTGCAGGGTCTGTTTGATGACCGCATGGGGAGTCCCATTCTCATCGGTTGTGACAAGCACCTTCAAGGTTTCCTTATCCTGAAGCAGTTTTTTGATTTTTCCCTCCAATTGGACAGCCATTTTCTTTTCCTCCTTAAATGCAGGGATCCCGAGTTGCTCACTTTAGAGCAGCCGGGACAGATCGGTGTCGGGATGATTGCCGCAGCGGCGATAATCATCGTAGTCAATAGGTAAACGATGCCTTTTCCGAATTTCGTGAAGCCCTTCAGCCAATCCGACAAAATAGTCCAGAGAGGGATTTTCCTGGTCCCGGAAGTCGGAGCCGGGCTTGGGCACCCAGACGATGTAGACCGTATTGACGCCGCGCGCGGCCAGTTCATCCGCCTCTTCCAGGGTTGATTTCAATGCCTCGCCTTCGTCCGTAAAGCCCTTCGGTCTGGCCAGTTCCACACCTCCGACGATTCCGGTGCTGACGTACCCGCGACCGAAGATGTCGACAGCCTTGAACAGACGATTTTTCCATTCCCGGTAGCCGATCCATTCCGTTTTGCCGGGACAGATCCAGGCGAAGAGTTCTTCATTCAACACCTCAAGATCAGCCGTGTAGCTGGTCAATCCCGTCGATTCGTACAAACGTGCCAGTTGTTTCTCACTGAAGGCGGTGGCGATCAACTGGCTGGGAAATTTCTTCACGGCGAAGTTTTCCCCGATGGCCTGCAGGATCTCGATGTAAAAATCCACTTCCTGATCAAAGGGTTCCTCTCCGTGCGTGTTGGATCCCGAGGTCAGACAGATGCCCGTGAAGCGTCCTGGTTCCTTTAAGGCCTCCGCAATGGTCTCCGAGACATCTTCGGGGGTCAGTCTGGCAGGAATACCGAGTTCGGCCCGCTGCTGTTTGAAATGGGTCACGATGTCACAATAGCGACAGCCCTTTTGGTTGGACCAGAAATGACAATACCCGGATTGAAAGACATTCAACCGCTGCGGACGGGCGCTGACGATAAAACTCATGGGGATTCCGGAGCGGGTCTTCTTTTCGTAATAGTCAGGTTTGGGCCAGTACTCCACCGCTTCCAATTCCCGGTCCTTATCCACCAGGACGATCCTCCCCTCTCGTACATCGACGATATAGGGGTTTTTTTCGAGAGGGGTCGGATCGACAATGATCGAGGTCCCGTCCCTCAGGAGAAGGGACTCCGGAACAGGGGTCAATCGGGCATCCCGTGCACCGAAGATGTATGGACTGCGCAACTGGTGGATCGAAGCATCCATTGCCTCAAGGGCCCGGTCGGTGTAATGCACCCCTCTTCGCTGGACATCAATTTTGAGAATGACCAGAGGCGATACTCCCGGATACTTGTCGATGACCTCCACCAGGCTCAACGCGTTTCTTTTATCGGATACCGGAACTGCAACGCTCATTTTCCCTCCCCACCTTTCAAGTCCGGCGGAAGACTCTCCGCCCTTGCCGAAATTTGTTTAAAATAAAAAACCTCCTGCCGGTTTGGTCTGGGACCCGGCAGGAGGTTTTTAAAACGCTTAAGTTGATATCGTTTACGGACGCCTACATCAGCAAACATTCTCCTTTCCGGAATCCATGCTCATCCATAGGACAGCACTTTGCCACAGCCATGCAACAACAAGCGGTCTTGACAAGTTTCCGAAATACAATGCCGTTAATGAAGTGTCTGCGGATATTCATGATTCTTTTTCTTTTCCCTTAAGGAGATTTTCTCCCGGAATTGTTCAAGGTTATTTCTTTAGGTTAAAGCGAGAATATTTCTGGAATTCCCAATGGACAAGCCTTCCAAAAATCTCTATAATGTCTAGTGAATTGGTAGATATTAAAAAAAAGAACCGATGTCAAGTAATAATTTTATTCTTCTTTTCTAATAACCAAAAGTGCCTTAAAATTAAGGCGCTTCAAATTTTTCCCGTCTCGACGAAGGAGGGTTCCGCACCACCAAGCTGATCTCCTCAATCGAATCAAGCCATGATTTCAACATCACGGCTGACTTTCTGTTTATCTCTATTTCGGACGCTTTAATTGCGGAAAGACCGGTAGATAGTGACATCCATAATACAGAGAGGAGGTGGATCCATGTTACTGATTGAAAATCTTCAGGTTAAAATCGGTGACAAGGAAGTCTTAAAACACATCGACATGGAAATCCAGCCGGGTGAGACCCATATCCTTTTCGGGCCCAACGGTTCAGGCAAAACGACCCTGCTGATGACCATCATGGGATACCCTCAGTACCGGGTCACTTCGGGGAGAATTTTGTTCAAGGGTGAGGATATCACCCACCTGCCGATCGATGAGCGGGCCCGATTGGGCATCGGGATGTCCTATCAGCGGCCACCGACGATTCATGGTCTGAAGACGCGGCAGATGGTTTCGATCTGCAGCCGGGGGACAGCGGACCCAGAGGCGCTGGCTGCCCAGGTAAATTTCGCGGAATTTCTGGACCGGGATCTCAATGCCGGCTTTTCCGGGGGCGAGATCAAGCGCTCGGAACTGCTTCAACTGATGGCCCAGAATGCCGATCTTCTACTTTTTGACGAACCGGAATCAGGCGTCGACCTGGAAAACATTGCCCTGATCGGCCGTGCCATCAGCAACTTGCTTCAGCGCGGTATAAGCATCAATTCAAATCAGCCGATGAGACAGCGCCGTGCGGCAAGGACCAGGATGGGGCTGATCATTACGCACACCGGTTTCATCCTGGATTACCTTTCCGCGGATCGCGGGCAGGTCCTCTATGACGGGGTTATGAGCTGCAAGAGCAATCCCCGGGAAATTTTCGACTGCATCAAATTTCGAGGATACGAGGAGTGTGTGCGATGCATGATCTAGACAGAAAAGCAGACCTGGCAAGGGACAAGAAGGCGCCCTTTGGTCCGGACATCGACCTGTCAACTTTTACGAGCGGGGAAGTGCCCCATGACTACCTGGAAGATCTGACGCGTATCCCCGAAGCAGACCAGCAGAGGATGATTTCGACCGGAGTGGATGCCCGGGAAATCGAACGTTCCGGGACCTATATCCAGGAGGATACGGCCGTCATCCATGCCCATGCCTTGATTGATGGGTTGGAAATCATGCCGATTAAAAAAGCGTTACAGGAGCACGAGTGGGCACGGGATTATTACTGGAAGCTCGTCGCCGTGGATGCCGATAAGTATACCGCCCGGGCTCATCTCGATCTGCATGACGGCTACGTGATCCGGGCGCTGCCCGGCAGCCGCGTCGTTTTCCAGGTACAGGCCTGTCTCTATCTGGACAAGGAAAATCTCAGTCAGTATGTGCACAACCTGATCGTTGCCGAGGAGGGATCGGAACTGCACATCATTACCGGCTGTGCAACATCGCCCCGCCTGAAACGGGGATTGCACGTGGGCATTTCGGAATTTTTCATCAAGAAGAATGCCAAATTGAGTTTTACCATGATTCATTTCTGGGCGGATCAGATGATGGTTCGTCCCCGGTCCGTGGGGGTTGTCGAGGAGGGGGGGCTGTTCCTGAACAACTACATCTGCATGAAGCCGGTAAAGTCCCTGCAGATGTATCCCACGACTTACCTAACCGGCAAGGGGGCCGTATCCCGATTTTACAGCCTCCTGGTGGGAAGTCCGGGATCCGAAATGGATGTGGGAGGACGCGTCTTCCTGCAGGCGGAGGAAACCCGTGCCGAAGTGATCGCCCGGACGATCAGCAACGGCGGAAAGATCGTCTCCCGGGGAGACCTCATCGGCGAGGTTCCCGGCGTAAAGGCCCACCTGGAATGCCGGGGACTTCTCCTGAACGGCGGGATCATCCATGCAATCCCGGAACTCCAGGGCAAGGTTGACGGGGTTGAAATGTCCCATGAGGCCGCTGTGGGAAGAATCGCTCAGGAAGAGATTCTTTATCTCATGTCCCGCGGCCTGTCGGAAGACGAGGCGACAGCGACGATTGTGCGGGGTTTTCTCAATGTCGACATCCCCGGTCTGCCGCCCCAGTTGAAAGCGGAAATTGATCGCGCCGTCGATCTGAGTGAAAAGGAACTGATGTGATCTCGCAGGAAGAATTATTATTTCTCTTTCAGTTCTACCGGTAGTTCCCTGAAACTCCGGCCTCTCCAGATCATGTAGATCACGGGATAGATGATCAGTTCGAGAATTGTGGAGGTGATGACCCCGCCGATCATGGGGGCGGCGATGCGCTTCATGACATCAGCCCCGGTGCCGGAACTGAACATGATCGGAACGAGACCCGCCAGGATCACGCTGACCGTCATGATCTTCGGCCGGATACGCTTGACGGCGCCATGAAGAATGCTCTCCCGGAGATCGGCCAGGGTATTGAGCCGCCCTTCCCTCTTCCATTGTTCGTAAGCCAGATCCAGATAGAGGAGCATGACCACGCCAGTTTCCGCATCCAGTCCGGCCAGGGCGATGATGCCCACCCAGACGGCAATGCTCATATTATAATTTAAAAAGTACAGGAGCCAGAAGGACCCCACCAGGGAGAAGGGAACGGCCAGAAGGACAATGGCGGTCTTCGTGACCGAACGCGTGTTGAAATAGAGGAGCGTAAGAATGATCAGAAGCGTGAGTGGAATGACCATTTTCAGTCCTTCGTAGGTTTTGACCAGATATTCGTATTCTCCGCTCCACTCCAGGCGGTATCCGGGAGGGATTTTCAGGCCGGCCGCCCTCTTCCGGGCGTCCTCAACATAGCTGCCCACATCGCGACCCGAGAAGTCCACGTAAACATAAGAGGTCAAAAGCCCCTCTTCGCTCTTGATGGCCGTCGGCCCCTTGACCAGCCGGATGTCGGCCATTTCTCCCAAAGGCACCTGGCGGAGGTTCCCTTGAGCCGGAAGGGCCGTTTCCTGCGCCGCCATGGACAACCCGGAGGCTTCTCCCATGACGGGGACGAGAACCTGCTTCAGGGATTCCACATTGTTCCGCAGTTCCCGGGGATAACGGACATTCACGGGATAGCGCCCCCGACCCTCGATGGTGGTCGTCAGGTTCATTCCGCCTACGGCGGACTGCACGATCTCCTGGACATCGTCAACGACGAGATTGTAACGGGCCGCCGCCTCCCGATTCACTGCCACATCCAGGAAGTAGCCCGTTGTCACCCGTTCGGCATAGACGCTTCGCGTTCCCGGCACATCCTGAAGGCGGGCTTCCAGTTCCAGGCCGATCCTTTCGATTTCCCTCAGGTCCGGGCCCAGGATCTTGATCCCTACGGGGGTCCGGATGCCCGTGGCCAGCATGTCAATCCGGGCCTTGATGGGCATGGTAAACGAATTGGCAACCCCGGGAATGGACAGGGCGTCATTCAATTCGTCCTTCAGCCTGTCCACCGTCATTCCAGGCCGCCATTTTGACTGCGGCTTGAGATTGATCGTCGTCTCGAACATTTCCGGTGGCGCTGGATCCGTGGCTGTTTCCGCCCTTCCCGCCTTGCCGAAGACCTGGGATACCTCTGGGATCTTCTTGATAATCCGGTCCTGGACCTGCAGCAGTTTCGAAACTTCGGAAACGGAGGCACCGGGAGCGGTGACAGGCATATAGAACAGCGTTCCTTCATCCAGGGGCGGCATGAATTCCGTTCCCAGTCTGAAAAAAGGATAGAGCGATACAACCATGATGATGACGGCCACAAGGATCACCGTCTTCCGGAAGCGCAACGCCAGGACGGCCACGGGTTCATAGAGGCGGTGGAGGATGCGGCTGACGGGATTTCTTTCTTCGGAAGCGATTTTTCCCCGGATCAGGAGCACCATGAGGACGGGCGTCAGCGTCACGGCCAGGAAGGAAGAAAAGAGCATGGCAAAAGTTTTCGTATAAGCCAGGGGCTTAAAGAGCCTTCCCGCCTGCCCCTGGAGGGTGAAGATGGGAAGGAAACCAACGGTGATGACCAGAAGGGAGAAGAACAGCGAAGGGCCCACCTCTTTGGCCGCTTCGATGATGACCTCCGACCGTTTCTCCTTTCGGCCGCCGGCTTCCCATTCCTCAAGCTTCTTGTGGGCGTTCTCCACCATGATAATGGAGGCATCGACCATGGCCCCGATGGCGATGGCGATACCGCTGAGACTCATGACATTGGAAGTAACTCCCAGATAATACATACAGATAAAGGAGAGAACAATGGCCAGGGGCAGAGTGACGATGACAACGAGGGCCGAGGGCAGATGGAAGAGAAAGACTAAACAGACCACGCTGACGGCAATGGACAGTTTGACGATTTCCTCCTTGAGGGTGTCTACTGCCCGGTTAATAAGGTCTGAGCGGTCATAGGTGACAACCAGCTTCACCCCCAGGGGCAGGCTCGGCGCGATATCCTTTTTTATCTTTTCCTTGACCCGATCGATCACATTCAGGACGTTCTCACCGAAGCGGACAACCACAATCCCCCCAACAACCTCTCCCCGACCATCCAGATCCGCCACTCCCCGGCGAATCTCCGGACCAAGCTGAATACGGGCCACATCCCTGAGATAGACGGGTGTTCCGGAGGGGGAACGGCCGACGGCGATCGTTTCAATATCCGCGACGGACTTGATATAGCCCCGCCCCCGGATCATGTATTCCGCCCCGGAAAATTCCACGACCCGGCCTTCCACATCCGAATTGCTTTTGCGCACGGCTTCCATGACTTTCGGCAGGGGAAGATTATAGGCGGATAGACGGACGGGATCGACGGTGATCTGATACTGCTTTACAAAACCTCCAATGCTGGCCACCTGGGAGACGCCGGGAACGCTCTCCAGGGCAAGCTTGAGATTGTAATCCTGGAGGGATCGCAGGTCCGCCAGGTTGGACCGTCCTTTTTCATCCACCAGGGCGTAGGAGAATCCCCATCCCAGACTGGTGGCATCCGGACCCAGGGTCGGATTGACATCGCCGGGAAGCTTGTTGCGTACGGCCTGCAGATATTCCAGGACCCGGCTCCGGGCCCAGTAGATGTTCGTCCCTTCTTCGAAAATCACGTAGATGAAGGAAGTTCCCAAGAAGGAGTATCCCCGGACGGCCTGGACCTTGGGAGCCGCCAGCAGCGTTGAGGAAATGGGGTAGGTCACCTGGTCTTCTACGAGATCAGGGCTTCGCCCGAGCCATTCTGAATAGATGATGACCTGGGTGTCGCTCAGATCGGGCAGGGCATCGAGGGGGGTGTTTTTCACGGCCCACCATCCCCAGATCAGGGCTCCCGTCATCAGCAGAAAAACGAGAAATTTATTCCGTGCACTGAATGAGATGATTCCGGAAATCATGGACGGCTTCCTCCCTGACGTCGTTGGTGGCGATCATGAATGGTGAGCGTCGGCAACAGGACGGCACCAGCGTTAATGCTGATGGCCGGCAAGAGGCTTCACCCCTTTGAGCTGCGCCTCGGAGTCGATCAGGAAGGTTGCGGAGGCGGCAACCGTCTCCCCGGCCTTGAGCCCTTGGACCACCTCCCGCATCCCGTCCGCCCGGAGGCCGGACATAATCTGCCGGGGTTCGAAATACCCCTCCCCTTTATCGACATAGACAACCTGTCTCGTTCCTGTATCGATTACCGCATCATCGGGGATGACCAGTTTCCTGCCCAGTTCAATGCGGATCTCTATCTTGGCGAACATCTTCGGCTTGAGCTTTCCGCCGGGGTTCGGGATGCTCAACCGGATCTTCGCCGTTCGGGTGTCGTTCGCCAGGGATGGATAGACGAAATCGATGCGGGAGGAAAACGTTTTGCCGGGGAACGCATCCAGGCAAATAACGGCCGACTGATTCACGGCGATAGACGACATATCCTGTTCATAGATATCGGCGAGGATCCAGACGCTGGAGAGGTCCGCCAGATCGAAGAGTTTATCCCCAGGCATCACCCGGCTTCCCTTGAGGGCCATCTTCTCGACGACATAGCCGGACACCGGGCTGAAGATCGTGAGGGTCCGGATGGGCTTTCCCGATTCTTCGATTTTCCGGATCTGCACCTCAGATATATCCCAGAGTTCCAGCCGCTGCCTGGCCGCCTCCACGACTTCCGCGGCGTCACTGATCACCATGCGGTCGTAATCGCCATTTTTTGTTTTCCGGCTCCAGCCAAGAACATTGAGCAGTTCCTGCTGTGTGGCCAGCAGTTCCGGACTGTAGATAGCAGCCAGGGGCTCGCCTTTGCGCACGTATTTTCCCGTGTAATCGACATAGAGATGTTCGATCCAGCCTTCGATCTTCGTATTGACCGTTGCCAGCCGTCGCTCGTCGTATTCCACACGGCCGACGGTACGGATCGTCTTGCGGAGTGGAACAAGAGAGACAGCAACGGTCTTGACGCCCATCAACGGTTGTTTATCCACAGGGATTTCCACCGTGGGCGCTTCTTCCTGCACGGGCTCCCGGGCAACCGGTTCCGGTGCTGCAGGGGGAGAAGCGGAGCCATGCCCTTCATGGCCTGTTGCTGCCGGCGCCGCAGCCGCCTGCAGCTTCTCCGGGTTTGCCGCTTTCCCCTGTTTCCCGTCTTTATGAAAGAAGAAAAAAGCGGTCCCCACCCCCAGGGCGACGACAAAAACCAGCACGCTGATGCCGAGAATCCAGTTGTTTTTTTTCATCGTCAAGGCTCCTTTTTTCCGATCAGGGCGTCAATCCGTGCGATCGCCTTTTGCTTTTCCACGACCTGTGTCCAGGAAAGAACCTCTACATCCAGGAAAACCCGGATCCGGCTGACGACGGTCAGGACATCATTTTTCCCCGTCATGTAGCCGGCAAGTGCGGCTTCGAAATCCTGGGACGCCTTGGGGACCAGGGCCTTCCCGTATAAAGAGATCAATCGGTCTGCAGCCGCCACCATAGCGTAATTATCCCGGATGCCGGCAGCAGCCATGAGTCTCGCCCCCTCCAGGTCGTATTTCGCTTCCTGAAGCATCGCTGTCGCTTCCCGGACGGCCGGGTCCTGTTTCCATTTGTAATACAGAGGGATATTGAAGGTGGTCGTCAGCATGTACATGCTCGTGCTACTCAGATCACCTCCGCGCTGGTTGGTCTGGGCCGCCACAGTGAAATCGGGATAATACTCCCTCTTCGCCATGCGTATCCTGGCTTCGGCGGCATCTACCCTTTTCTTTGCGGCCTGGATATCCGGGGAACCCTCATAGGCCGCCGCAATCAGGCCATCTACCGGGGCATCGTAAACCGCATCGTCTACAGGAGCAGGACGTCCCATGGTCGCGTAAGCCTCCCGTCCCAGGGTCAGGTTCATCATCGCTTCGAGGGACTTGATCTTCTGTTGAAGCATCTCCTCCTTTTCCCGGAGCATGTACTTTTCCGTCTGGGCCATGAGGACGTCCTGCTGGGCGCCGTTTCCGGAGGCGTAACGGGCGATGGCGGCCCCTTCCATCCGAATATTGAGAACGGTTTTCTCCCGGATCAGGTCGATATTCCGGTAGGCGAGAAAGAGATCGAAGTAGAGCTCCTTCACCCGGGCAGCCGTCTTGAGGCGGACTCCCTCATAGGCCGCCCGGAGACCGTCGGCATCGGCAGTTGCCATCTCTCCCTTGAGGCCTCTTTTTCCAAAGAAGGGGAAGGTCTGGGAGGCGGAGAAGATCCACTGGGCGTCGGGACTGTCTCCATAAGTATACCGGGACGTCCCTTCGTTCTGATAACCAACCATGACCATGGGATCGGGAAGTGCCCGTGTCTGCCGGGTTCGGTATTCCGCCGCGTCGATCCGCGCTTCGGCGGCACGAATCTCCTGGTTGTTCTTCAGGGATTCCGCGATCAGAGATCCGAGATTGAGGTCTTCCGCCGCCGCGGACGTCGAACCAGGGATCGCCAGGAGAAGGACAACAAGCAACTGGCGGATAACGGACATTACCATTCAGGAACCTCCTCCCCGATCTGCCATCGGGATCATTTTTATGTCATTTCACTCTACCGCACATCCACAGTGAACTTTGTGGATGCCAATTTCCCCTGCCGATTGATCTTTACGGTCACGTTCCAGGAACCCGCCATGGAAAATTTCACCGCAGCGCCATACTTTCCACCCTGAAGTTTGGTGTCCGTCCTGTAATTCATTGCGGGCATCCCCGGCATCGCGGGCATACCGTAATCAACGGAGACCCGGGCATCCGTGACTTCCCGACCGGAAGAATCCTTCAGGCCGATTTCCAGATTGTTGTTCCCTACAATCGGGGGATTTCTGTCGATTCGAATCGTTACATCGAGATCACCGGCTTTCTTGTTGATGATGTAATCCTTTGCTTCCGCCAGACCGGCGAAGAGCAGACAAACCAGTACAAGCCACACGATTTTTTTCATAATTTTCCTCCTTTTTATCTACTTATATCAGACACTTAAGATTCATGCAACCACGGAACATCACCGTTTTAATGTGCCACTCCTGCGGAGTCTGTTCCTAACGGGATTGCATGGAATGCCTGGTCAATAAATCCCTGACTTCGGCTGAACTGTAATTGGGACCTGTTGTTAAGGATGCGTCCTCGGTCCGGAGAAAGTGGCGGCCACATTCCGGACCTTTGGCATCTTCGCTGAAAGCATGAGTATCGAAAAGCCGCCCGGGGAGATCGCCCTGATTCTGCGGGAAGACCTCTGCCACACCCTGCCAGGGCCTTATCGAACAACACCGGAGGTCCTGGACCCACTGGCGCGTCCGGTAAAATGGCCTGAGGGAAATCATGAGAGTGTCGGTTTTTCTTTTTGAAGTCCGGTTTTTCAAGGAAAAATACTTTACTCGGATCTTTCCCTGGCTTCTAGCAATAGATTCGATACGGAACCCATCAATGACCGTGCCGATGATGGATGTCAGGCCAATGCAGGTGAGCATGGGTCATTGGCTCATGCACATGGTAATGGTCATGCTTACCTTTGTGTTCCGCCTCATCGTGCTCATGGAGATGATGTTCGTCATGCTCATGGGGGTGGGCATGAGCGAGCGGTTGATGCCGGTGAAGATGCCGGTGCACCTCAAAGTAGAGAAAGAACATCCCGGAAAGCATAATCAGCGCCGCTACCCAGTATTCCACCGGTGGTCGTTCTCCAAGAACGATAACGGAAAGGATGGTGCCAATGAAGGGACCCGAGGCAAACCATGTGCTCGTTCTCGCCGACCCGATTTCCCTCAGGGCATGAATAAAGAAGACCAGGCTCGCCCCGTAGCTGAGTGCCCCAATGACGAGCACTCCCGATACCTGAAAGGCGGTGGCATGGCTTTCGAACAGGAACAGGGAGAGGAGAACGTTGAATATCCCGGCACTCCAACCTTTTATGCATGCCAGAAGAGCAGCGGGAATGGATTCCAGTTCCCGAGTCAGATTATTATCGATTCCCCAAAGGATGCAGGCAGCAAGCACGGAGAGCCCGGGAATCGACAACTGGACACTATTACTGCCGGTAAAAACGATAAGAATCGAAGCACCGATTATAAATACCTTTCCAATCCAGACTCTGTAGCCTATATACTCACGGAAGACCATCCATGCAATCAGCGTCGTAGCCACGGCCTCGAAGTTGAGAAGTAGAGAGACCTCGGAAGCCGTCCCGAAGCGAATGCTATATGCCAGGAAGAGTGGAGCTGCCACACCGCCGGATACAATTGCACCAGCAAGGTCAGCCCGCTGTCTCCTGGAAAGCCCTCTCAAGATTTCGTAGACCTGTATTTTTTGACGGAGTACCGCTCCTGTAAGCCCTAATCCTGATCCCAGGTAAAGAAGCCCCGCAAGGAGCGCTGAAGGCATCTGCCCCACGATTGCCTTGCAAGCGACAGGAGACATTCCAAAAAGTATTGCCGAGAAAATTGCCAGGTGCTGCCCCTTTTTTCCCATCTTTATGAAAGAGACCTCGATTCAGTTTATCGAACTAACTCAGATCTAAAGTCGATGTGGACCGGGATAACCGATTAAAATAACATTAAAATTATTATGCCTGAATACAGGCATCAGTCAATAGCTGAAAATGATGACTCTTGAAGAGGATCCCTAAAGCTTTTCTTTTACACTTAATTGGGCTTTTGTGCCCACTGGGATCTCTAACCTTCTGAATTCACTATATCGCTCTTTGAAAAAATCGAGGTCATCTCAAAAATGTGGTGCCAAATGATAGGTGGATTATCCTTGACATAGCAGAGCATATTTCATATTCATGGGGTGTCAAGAAAGGAGTTCCCCATGTTTGCCAGAGTCAAGAAAACCGGCCCATACGAATACCTCCAGATTGTCGAAAATCGGCGGGAGGGCAAAAAAACCATCCAACGGGTTATCGCTACAGTCGGCCGCATGGAACAACTACAGGCCAAGGGCGATATTGAGAACCTGGTGCGATCCCTTTCCCGTTTTTCCGAAAAGGTGTTGTTGGTCCTGTCCGGCAAGAGTGAAGGCATTCAGGCATCGGCGAAGAAAATCGGTCCTGCCATCATCTTCGAGAGACTCTGGAAGGAACTGAAAATTGACCGTATCCTTCGTGGCCTTCTTGCAGACCGCAAATTTTTCTTCGATGTGGAAAGGGCCATTTTCCTGACTGTTCTGCATCGACTCTTTACCTCCGGTTCTGATCGCTCTTGCGACAAGTGGCATCGTGACTATGTCATTTCCGGGGTGGATGGGTTGTCCCTTCACCACCTTTACCGGGCGATGGCCTTCCTGGGGGAAGAGACCAACGACCAGAAAGATCGAACCCCCTTCTCTCCCCGCTGCACCAAGGATGTCATTGAAGAGGAACTGTTCCAGATGCGACAGGACCTGTTCAGTGGCCTGGATATCGTTTTCTTCGATACCACCTCTCTCTACTTTGAGGGAGAAGGAGGCGAGACTCTTGGTCAACGTGGTCACAGCAAGGATCATCGTCCCGATCTGAACCAGATGATCGTCGGCGTCATTCTCGACAACAATGGCAATCCCGTCTGTTGCGAGATGTGGCCGGGCAACACGGCGGATGTCAAGAGTCTGATCCCCGTTGTCGAAAGAATTCGGAGTCGCTTTCCTATCGGTAGATTCTGTGTCGTCTCCGACCGGGGCATGATCAGTGACGCAACGCTGGCCTGGCTGGACAAAGAACACATCCCTTACATTCTGGGAGCCCGGATGAGGAGGGTCAAGGAAATCAAAGAGAAAGTTCTCTCCGCCGATGGAAATTACCGGGAGGTCTTCCCGGAAGGTGCATCTTCCAAGGATCCTTCTCCGTTGAAGGTCAAGGAAGTCGTTCTTGAAAATCGCCGCTATATCGTCTGTTTGAATGACCGGCAGGCGAGAAAGGATGCCGCTGACCGCCAGGCCATTACCGAGGCCCTGCAAGAAAAGTTGCAGCATGATCCCAAATCGCTGGTAGGCAACAAGGGGTTCCGAAAATATTTGAGGCTGGATCAGGATGCCGTTTCCCTCAACGAGGAAAAGGTTCAAGAGGAGGAGCGCTTCGACGGGAAATGGGTCCTCCGGACCAATACCGATCTTACGGCGGAGCAGGTGGCCCTCAAATACAAGGAACTCTGGCAGGTGGAACATGTCTTCCGGGACATGAAATCCATCCTGGATACACGGCCGATCTTTCACCAGCGCGATGAGACCATCAAAGGCCATGTCTTCTGCAGTTTCCTTGCCCTGGTACTGCGGAAGGAATTGGACCGCAGATTGGGAAAAACCGGGCATGATTTTGAGTGGGCTGACATTAAACAGGATCTGAAGGCCTTGCAGGAGGTCACTCTCGAAGACAACGGGAAGAGACTCGCAATCCGTAGCGAATGCCAAGGGGTTTGCGGCAAGGTTTTTCAGGCTGTCGGTGTTGCCCTTCCTCTCACCATTCGGGAGGTGTCATGATGATTATCCGATTTTCAAAGAGCAATATGTGGTGCCAAGAACTTTTTATGGATACCTATGTCACTGATATGACAAAACTATTTTTTAGCAACTGTAAAACTTCAGTAAAGGTTTGCAGCACACCCTGATTATTGATGCAGTGCCTCTTTTCATTCTCAACGCATCTTCACTGATGTCATTCTGTCACAATTATGCTATGAACAGCCTGCCTTGGTCTTCCTTCTCGCTCACATCGTCTGGCATGTGAGTCCGCAGCGGATGATCCTCAAAATCCACGTAGTGAACAGATAATTGGAGGGAAGAGTTTCGGTGATCAACTGTCATGTTAAGGAGATTAGAACGATGTTCCCTTGGATTATTCCGGTTAACAAACGAAGCAGCTCAGGTCTGAAGTATTCCTTTTTCATTGCCTTTATTATGATCATCCTGATGATGATCGGTGGGTGTGGACCCTTCCACGAGGGGTTTATGCTCCGGTCACACTATCAGGAGGCCGATGATTTATTCAGCCGGGGAAACTACAGGGCCTCTCTGAACAAATACGAACAGATTATGAACGAATATCCCGAAGCGGGAGACGGGGTTCTCTTCAAGATGGGGGTGATTTACGCCTATCCTGAAAACGAGCAGAGGGATTATCAGAAGTCTCTGGAATGTTTGCAGAAGCTCTTGAATGATTACCCGGAGAGTGGCTACCGCCAGGACAGTAAGTTGATGATCCCCTTGATCAAGGATGTCATGATCACGGATAAGAAGATCACTACGCAGCAGAGGCAGATTGAGGTCCTCGACAGAGAAACGAAAATCAAGGGCAATGAGATTCTTGCCCTGAAAAAGAAGGTTGAAGCTCTCGAACAGAGGGTCCTGGCAATGCAGAATGGACCGGCGGAAAAGATTCTGATCTTGAAGAAGGAACGCCTGTTGATGTTGATGTCGAAGGGCAAGGTGTTCAGGGCCTACACGATTGCACTGGGGAAAAACCCGACCGGTCCGAAGGAACAGGAGGGCGACAACAAAACCCCTGAGGGAACCTACACCATCGATTCAAGAAATCGAGACAGCGCTTATCATCTCGCTCTTCATATTTCCTATCCCAATGAAAAAGACAAAATGCGGGCAAGGAAACTGGGGGTCGCTCCGGGCGGAAACATCATGATCCACGGCATTAAGAATGGTTTCTCCTGGATTGGTGAGTTTCACACAGGGTTTGACTGGACGAAAGGGTGTATCGCCGTTACAGACGATGAGATAGAGGAAATCGCCAGATTGGCACCCAATGGGACTGCCGTTGAAATAAGGCCTTAAAAGGCCGGATGGCTCCTGCGATTTCGTCAATCCCTGGGCATTATTGCGACCCGGCTTTTTATTAGAAATATTGTTTCAACTCATTTTTTTTATTATTGACCATTATGTGATCCATGTACCGAATTCTTGATCTGTCTCTTTTACATAATTTTCTTCGCCTGATCGTTCTCTTGATACTTGTCGTATTATTCCAGGGATGCGCCGCAAGAAGAACTCTGGATGTGAAACCTCCGCCCTTGCCGCCGAGCCGTCCGGCAGAAAAGATCGAACGCACTGAGTTCTCGGTTGCAAAGGGAGAGGACATCATTGGCCGGTTGGCCTTCGTCAGGCTCGAAAAGGGGGATACGCTGCCGGACATTGCTCGACACTTCGGCCTGGGGATCAATGAAATCAGTGCCGCCAATCCAGGGGTGGATTTATGGGTACCTGAGGCCGGAGAGCGGGTTGTCCTGCCTCTGAGCTTTATCCTGCCCGACAGCCCCAGAAGAGGCATCGTGATCAACCTGGCCGCCATGAGGCTTTTTCAATACAAAGAGAACAGCAAGTCGCTGTCCGTTTCAACCTACCCTGTCGGTATCGGTTCCACGGAGAAACCCACGCCCAGAGGGCAAATGTATATCAGTCGCAAGATGTTCCGCCCGACCTGGCATGTACCCGCCTCCATTGCAGAGGCTCACCGGAAAAAAGGGGACCCTCTGCCCGCCATTGTTCCGCCGGGGCCTGATAATCCCCTGGGAGAATACGCTCTCTACCTGAATGAGCCGACTTACCTGATCCATGGTACGAACAAACCGGCCAGCATCGGTCTCAATGCAACCAATGGCTGCATTCGACTCTATCCGGAAGCCGTGAAGAAGCTCTACGAAGACACGCCGGTCAATACCCCTGTAAGCATCATTTACCAGCCCTATCTCATCGGTCAACGCAATGGCACTATTTACCTGGAAGTTCATCGTCCCGCGGAAGGCTCTGACGCTGCTGAGTTAAAGACGATCTATGCAAAATTGAGAAATATGGAAAAGCAATCGTCCCGCAAGTTTGACTGGAGAAAAGTCGAGGAAGTTCTGTCCGAGTCCAAAGGGATTCCCATCCCCGTATCCGAGCCCCGCCAGGGAAAAGGGAAAAGGTCAGCAGAGGCCATAGAAGTCCGGCACCCGGACAGCTTATATGGTAAACCGGAAATACCGGAGCTGAAGATGGATGCGTGGTATGTTCTGGCTGCTGATCTGAACGACAGGATGGATGCGGAGAGGATTGCCGCCATGATCAACCACCAGGGACCACCAATCCCGGCAAGGGTGTTGCCCAGGGGCAATCGCTACCGGGTTATCGCGGGTCCTTTCAAGGATATCAATGCGGCTGAGAATGTCGTCAAACGTTTGAAAATCGATTTGGAAATAGAAGGTTTATTGATCGAACCGCCCACAGGGGGCTAGTCGGTTCCCTTTTTTCGAATAAGCGTTATTCTGCTGCGAAGTTGCATAATAACGCTTATTCGTAGTTGTGATTTGGAAGCGCAAAAAAGCTGATAGTCTCTTTTATCTTTAGCACAACCAAAGAAGAATTTGGAATTTTAACTAGCGGATACGAAACTTATTTGGGTTAATTAAATTGACACATCCCACTGCTTCTTCTATATTATGAATAAAAAAGAACGAGTAGTACCCCACATTAACTTCCGCCGGTAAAAAACGTTTGAAAATTGATTGAACTCTCAAAACGTACCTGTTCATCAATATTTCGATTGTTTAAGGACTGAGATCGGGAAGAATACAAACATTGTCTGTTATACTGGCTGGCAATACGGAAACAAGGAGTATTTCTCCCTTTTTCCACCAGGCTGGAATTCTGGTATACTCAGGCGTTTTTCAAATCAGACGTACTTTAAGGCTTTTTGTATTGTTGCCACCCAATTGATAACGTCGCACAGAGATATGTATAACCATTTCATAATATAAGCAATGGGTTATCATCCAAAGTCGAAAGGGACATTCATCAATGAACAACAAACCATCTACTGAAGATATATCTAAATTACATGCTGAGATTAATCAGTACATTAATCAAAGACTGATAATTGCAACTTCTGCTGTAACTATATTTGGTGTTGTGATGGGATGGGTAGTGTTTGGGCTTTCTACTACAACACAAGAAGGCATTAAAATTCAGACCCAACCTGTTTCACTGCTTCTTCCTATCGCGTTAATTATTGTTCTAATTATTATGCTTTGGTATTGCCAAACTTTAATTAAAGAAATAATTATTTTATCAGTCTATTTAGAAATAACAGAGTCATCACATTGGGAAAAACAATATCAAAGCTTTGTAAGTACTTATGAATTCGCGACTCCAGGTGATTTACCATTAGTCATCTTCGCGACACTAGACATATTATCTATTACAATTCCATCAGCAATATCTTTCCTTTTCCCACCGAATCTTAATTTCCAAATGGGTTTGGTTGTTTGTGCTTTTATTATTTCTGCGATTGCATCCATTCTTGTTCTCGTTAAATTTTGGCGTGAAAGGCATTATTCAAAGTTTAGATTAAGAGTAACTCAAAGTTGGCAACCTATTTTGCTTCCAGAGTCTAATCAAGTAAGGTTGCGATGACCTCTGCTAAATACTACTCGACCATTCTACACGTTACCATATAAAAACCCCGCCAGACACGTAAGTTGTTGATCGGAGTGATAATGTTGAAAAAGGCCCATAATATTTATGATGATAATTTTTTTGATAACCAGGTACATGGGTCACTATTAGCTGCAAAGGAGATTCTCAAAATACTATATGAATTTTACAAACCAGTGTCTGTAATTGATATTGGATGTGGTCGAGGTAGCTGGTTAGCTGTTGCAGAATCCCTTGGATCTATATATCTAAAGGGAATTGATGGTCCTTGGATAAGCAAGAATGACTTGATAAGTAAGAACATTGATTTTACTCCCATGGATCTTGAACAACCTATAGAAACAAAAGAAAAATATGATTTATGCTTATCTATAGAGGTAGCTGAACATCTTCACAAAAAATATGCAACTAGGTTTGTAAAAACATTGTGCAATGTTTCTGATATAGTCATTTTCAGTGCAGCTATTAAATTTCAAGAGGGGCCAAATCATATTAATCAACAATGGCAATCATACTGGGTTGATCTTTTTGGAACTAATGATTTTCAGTGTTATGATGTTTTCAGGAATAAGATATGGAATAATGATAATATTGATTGGTGGTTTCGGCAAAATGTATTTTTATATATTAATAATAGTTCAAGTAGTATCGATATTGAATATCTTAAAAGTTTTATAAAGCCAATATATGATATTGTTCATCCTAAAAACTATGAAGAAAAAATTTTATCTCATGCAAATCAGTCGAATGATCTTACCATGGAAGTTTGTCTTTATTATTTCAAACAATATATTAAGAATAAAATAAAGAATTTTATTTAAAATTTATGAACTCATCAGATGAATAAATTCAGTCATCGACCATACGCTTTTATTATGCCACATAGAAATACTGGTAGTTTATCTGCTTTAAATCTACTATTGAAATCTATAAAAGAGATATTCAGGCAAACGGATGAAAATTGGGTTCTATTTATTGTTGATGATAATTCAACATATAAAGATGCGCTTCGTTATTTAAATGAATTATCTATTAAATTTTCTGAAAAAATTGTTGTTCGTTTTTTATCAGAAAGAAAAGGAGCGGCCTATTGTAGAAACTTAGCTATAAAATTATGCATGGAAAGAAATTATCCAGTTGTTATGTTCAATGATTCTGACGATATATCACATGTAAAAAGAACGGAGATTACAAGAAGAATTTTTACGAATTGTAATTCTCATACGTTACTTTACTCAACATTTATACCAGTTGATGAAAGAGGCAATGTGATTAGTCAAGATTATTTAACACCATCCATAGTAGAAATACTGGAAGCTCACCGTTCAAATCCATTACAAGGATACAATGTTTGGAAATACATAGGTACTAAAACTGGCTATATTAACCTAACTTCATCGACTTCAGTATGTACTCATTTAGCTTCGAGTTTTCCTTTCCCAAATGAAGATGTTTCTGAAGATTCACACACTTGGATGAGATACTCAGCTGGAGGTGCAAGATTTATTTTTACAGATGAAATTCCTGTTAAATATAGAATCACACTTAAAGGTTCGGGATCTTCAACAAGGGATGCATTTAAATTAAACTTTTACTCAGAAAAAGCAAGAGTTGATGAGGATGGTTTCAAAAAAAGTATCAAAATAGCAAAAGACAATAATTGTATTGATGTGGACGTTGAAGAGTTGTTGGTTTGCTTTTACTTACGATTATCTGAAACTATGATCAAAGAAGCTGCCACGGAAGTAGCTGATGAATTGTTATTAAAATCAAACCAAATATCTGAAAGGATAACTAATGAAAATATAAAAAATTATATAGTTGTATCAAATTATCTTAATCATAGAGTGTGAATTATGAAAATAATACAAGGGATTATCGAAAAGCTCATTTATTCTTCCATCTTGGCACCCTTAATTAAGAAATTAATTGATATAATTATAATATATATTGGTGGATTACCTCAAATATCCATTCAAATCGGGTCAAAAGTAATAAATAATAAATATACCATTTATATCATAATAATAATGTTTTGTTATTTCGTATTGGCTACCATTCTGTCAAGTAGATTGGTTTGGAATAGGAAGTTGAGTAAAATATGTCCAGATTTTCGATTTTTTTCAACGCTTAAAGTATTTTCATCTAATGGGTATGCAACATATGAATATGAAAAGGACAACAAGATAGATTACATAAAAGTTACTTTGCACAATTTTCCCATATCTCAAGATGATAATGATGGTTTTACGACTTCCTCCGATTGCGGCATAATTTTTCTTAAAGAATTGGAATGCTGGCCTTTTTTAAAAGGCTATAAAATTAGCGACAAAAAAGTAATGTCTTTTTGGATAATTGGAAGAGATGGTGGGGAAGCTATAGGTTTAAGTTTTAAAAATTTACAGGGACATGAACAAAAAATACCATTAAACCTACTAATGGAAGGAAATATTGAAAAAGATTCTTGGAAAAAAGTGAGCATAGATTTAAAGAAATTTAGAAAAGTAACTCATGGAATTCGTGATAAAATATATATTGAATGCTTTACATTTTTTACAAATTCAAAATTAGCAAAAGACAAGGAAACCGTTTTTTTTCTAAGAGATATAAATTTTAAATAATAATCATATAATAAGGTCAATCAATTCTGACTCTAGAAAACACCGCTGGGCTTTGCGTTTTAAATGTCTGATAATTGCATCTGTCTCGCCTCAGTCGGAAATGGACTTTCGGACCGTTTTTTTAACATACAAAGGCTTCTTCTGAAGAGTTGAATTCAGAATAGTTCCTCTGACGTTTTAGTTTTCGCAGTTCTCTGGCTGCTTCCAGTTTTCTGTCTTGCTCTTTGAAGATTTTCTATGTCTCTGCTTTCGAGTTTATCGAATGGGACAACGTAACCGATGGCGCTGTGTAGCCTGGTCTCGTTGTAATGCGAAATGTACTTTTGGACCATTCTGCAGGCATCGTCAAGAGAAAGTGGTACCCCAAGACGGATGCATTCTTCCTTAGATGGTCAGCTACATCCTGAATCGTCTTGTGTTTCGACAATCCCACGGCATATCGCTCAAAAGCTCGTGTTTAAGAAAACCTGGGATCAGCAAATACAAGCGACACTTGGCAGATACTGCCAAGCCCATCTATTAACTTTTTATAGAGACGAATTTTCCTGCCACAATATAAAGAATCTAGATAGAAAGGAGGTGATATCAAGGATGAAGAAGAGTCTCTTGGTAATTTCCATTCTGTTTGTTCTCGCTACTATGGCGGGTTGCGCAACGAAAGGCGACCTTGAGAAAGTACAGGCCGACGAACAGCAGATCAATATGAAAGCGGATCAGGCAATAAAGGAATCACAGGATGCCAAGGCGGCTGCAGTGAAGGCAGCCGAGGCCGCAGCGCGCGCCGAAGAACGGGCGAAGATCGCTGAGGAAAGGGCAAAAGCCGCTGAGGAAAAATCAAAGAAGGCGGACGCCGTTTTCGAGAAATCAATGAAGAAGTAAGTCCAATCTGTCTGGGTCATGAGAAGCATTCCGCAGATTCTTCCGAATGCTTCTCATGACCCTTTTTTTCTTTTCCCCGAGCATTCCATGGACCGTTGAATTTCAAGCCGCCGTCCAATCCGTCACCTGGAATCCGGCCTTCCGGATCATGTCCATATCCTCCTCATAGCCCTGTCCCGGTGTGGTCAGGTAACCCGTGGTGAAAATGGAATTCGCGGCATAAAGGGACAAGGCCTGCATGGCCCCGAGGCAGGCCTCCCGGCCCCCGGCTATCCGGATCTCCCGGTCGGGAAGGACAAAGCGGAACATGGCCAGAGTGCGGAGACACATGGCGGGCGTCAGCCGGGTCAGATGTTCCAGGTTTGTTCCGGGACGGGGATCGAGAAAATTCAAGGGAACGGAATCGGCTCCAACCTCACGCAGGGCGTAAGCCATGTCCACGCGATCCGCCAGGGTTTCTCCCATACCGATGAGTCCGCCACTGCAGAGCTCCATCCCGGCGGCCTTGACCGTTTCCGCGGTATTCTTCCGATCCGCGTAATCGTGGGTCGTACAGATGGAGGCGTAGAACCGTTCCGACGATTCCAGGTTGTGGTTGAAGCGGTCAACGCCCGCGTCCTTCAGGCGTTTTGCCTGCTCCAGGTTCAATATCCCCAGGGAGGTGCAGATCTGAATCGGCACCTCTTTCTTGATCTGCCGAACCGCTTCGCAGATCACGTCCAGGTCGTTTCCCGACGGAGACCGCCCGCTGGTCACAACGCAGTACCGCAAGGCCTGCAGTTTGTGGGCTTCCCGGGCGCCTTCCAGAAGCTGGGCGATCGTATGCAGGGCATACTGAGGGGCATTCGTCTCCGCGCCGCCAGACTGAGCACAATAGGCGCAGTCTTCCGTGCAGAGTCCACTTCGCGCATTGTGGATGACATGGACTGTCACACTTCGCCCGAAATAATGCCGCCGGAGCAGGAAGGCCGCATCCAGCATGGCCAGCAGATCGTCATCCGAAGCGTTCAGCATCTCGAGAGCTTCCTCCCGCATCAAGGGTTTCCCCTGCAGAATATTCTGCGCCCGTTCTTTCCAGTTCATGATTTCTTTAAACTCCTGAAGTATTTATTTACGGGAAGAATCAGGAAGAGAGCTTAGCACACCTCTTCCTGATTTCTTTCACGACCCGTTTTTAAAAGGCATATTGAGCGCTAAGAACCACGCCATCGCCCAGTCCAACTTTGTCTTTGGATTTGGAATCACCGGCATCCACGTAGGCTGCAACAAGTGTCAGCTTATCGGTAGCCAGCCAAGCCAGATGGGCATCCCAGTAATCAGCATTCTTGAAGTCGGAAAACCTCGCCCCCTGCTTGTATTCAAAACCAAGGACGAACTGCTTTGCCAGGATGACATCGATATTTCCGAAGCACGTTAGTTCCCGATCTTTATCAAAACCGAACACCCCGGTGACAAGGCCTTTTGTGGAAAGGACCCCACCGGAGATAAGAAGGGGTACGGGAAGTTGGGTAATCAGTTTGGTAGCAACCACATAATAATCGAAACTGTCGTCATCTATTTTCTCTCCCACATCAGAGACTTGCTTATATATCGCGCCTACTGAAACTGCGGGAATAAAGTTTAACTCTAAAGCGTTCTCCGGAACCAGAAGAAGCTTGGCGCCGATGTTGTTCTTATGGATTGTTGGATTTTTGTCGTGTGCAATGGCCTCATAGCCATATGAAATCTCCAGCCGTTTGAAAAAGGTTTCAGCAATGCCTATGGCGGTCCAATCCACGTTTACCTCATCCAGACTCACATACCAGACGCCGAATCGTGGTTTACCCAGGATATCAATGCCGCTGACTTTAAAGTGGCTGTCATCGCCCGAGGAATCCGCCGGGTAAGCCAAAGGATTAAAGGCAATTCCGCCAACCCCTTCCAGATTGACCAGGGGAGGCCCGGCAAAAACATTCCCCATTAAAAAGAAAACCAAAAATACGATGAGTGCTGGAAACAGAATCCATTTTTTCATTTCGTTACAACTCCTCAAGTCTGTGCTCGAACTCCAGTTGACTGGTCGCACGGAGCTTGATTTGCTCAACGAGAGCGAAGAGGGTCCGGTGGTCCGGTCACCTGCAAAATATGTTAGATTCCACCTCCTTCCTCAACGCGCCACAGGTAATCCAGACGTTTTTTCTCTGTAACTTCGATCTGCATGGTTCTGCCGCTGTGAATTGTAATCGTTACCGTACCATAATCCAGGGATTCCAAAGCTTCGCGGATCTCTTTTAAAATCGCTTCGTCGATGTAGTTTTTTATGTACTTTTTAGACTTTCTCTTAAGGGTCATCTACTTCCTCCCTTGAAATCTATAGACTTGTTGTAAGGATCAGGAAATTAAGGGGATAGGATTTTCCCCGGGATGTTGCCTGGATCAGCTCTGCATTCCGATCCGATAGGTTTCCAGGATTTCATCCGGCAGGCGGTCCGCCACTTCAAAGGCCTTCTCTTTCCCGTCAGGACCTTTCTTTCCGATCGTATAGACCGGGAAGTGATCCTGGCTGTAGCGGGCGATAAGACGCCCGATCCACGATTCCGCTGTTGAATCCGGATTTCCCGACGCCAGCGCGGTCGGCCCGCGGAAACCCAAGGGTGAAAAGAGATACATCCCCGGCCTGGCCATCATCCGGAGCTGTTCATTTTCCTCCTTGTTTCTTCCCAATACGACCTTGATATCCTCGTTCCAGCGGAAGTGGCGACCTACTTTCAAGAGATGAAGGTCCGTCATGTCCAGATGATCCTCGTCCACATGCTGGAAGAGATCCCGGAGTCGCGCCGCGATTTCTTTGTCGGTCAACAGGCAGCCCCCTGCGGGGCAGGGATAATCCCAAATCCCCAGATTGCGGGCCAGTTCGAATTGCGGCTTCCGGGACCGACCGGCCAGAGACAGGAGCTGCGAACGATCCACCCATCCTTCCCGCTCGGGGAGAGTCGGTGCGAAGTGCTGCGCCGAGAGGGGGCGCAGGATAAGACCTTCCAGCCCGCTCTCTTTTTCAATCAGCCGGATGGTGTGGCGATGCTGGGACATGGGCCGCTGGGCAAGGACTTCCCCCGTGATCACGAAGGACGCTCCGACCTGCGGCAGAAGATCCTTAACCTTCCGCAGCATGTAGATCCGGCAGTCGATACAGGCATTCATGCCGCTGCCATGGCCATGAGGCGGATTCCGCACGAGGCGGATATAATCCATCCCCTTATGGATCACCCGGATGGGAATAGCGAACTCCTCGGCCACTTTTCTCGCCTGCAGTTTGCAGCCGGCCGTCTTCGGGGTGCAATTACAGAAGAGGCTGGTAAAATGCACCGCCTCGACATCAACATCCTGATCGATCATCATTTTGACGGCCAGGGTACTGTCCAGGCCGCCCGACAGAAGGGCGACGGCCTTACGTTTCATAAACAACCTCAACAATGGGTTCTTTTCAGACTGTCCCCCGCATCTTGGGCGACAGTCCGGCCCAAGCCGGCAATCATGGTCGCCACACAGGTCCGGCATTGGCCGGGATCGTCATTCAGACAGATCTTGTCGGGGTAGAGTGAATAATATTTTCGATAGTCCGTTGGGGTCAGGTTCGGCATGATCACGTTGGCCCCGCATTGGAGGGCCTGCTGCCGGCCCGTCTCATCCACGGTCCCCGTGGCGGTTGTTGCGGGGATATGGGTGTTTTCCGTGATGATCCTTGTCAAGGCCGTAACGCGCAGCACCATCTCCAACGTTCCGTTGGCTGATCCCTGCAGCGGGGTATCCGGATTACAGATATAGGGACCCAGACCGACCATGTCCAATTCAAGCTCCTTGAATGTCAGAATGTCATCCGCCAGACTTTCCAGGGTTTGCCCCGGAAGTCCAACCAGGTTTCCCGACCCGACCTGATAGCCCAGCTCCCGCAGGTCTTGAAGACAACGAAACCGATTCTTGTACGTAGAATCCGGTTTCAAACGGGCGAACAGGAACGGATCGGAGGTTTCAAAACGCATGAGATACCGGTCCGCCCCTGCCTCCTTAAGCCGGGCATAATCTTCCCGGGTCCGTTCCCCGATGCTGAGGGTCACCGCCAAACCGAGTTCCTCCTTGATTCTCCCCACAAGGGAGCAAAGGCACTCCGTAGAATAGTACGGACCCTCTCCGGATTGGAGGACGACCGTTTTGAATCCCATGAACTTGGCTTGTCTCGCCGCCTCCAGGATTTCACTCAGTCTCATGCTGTAGCGGGTCAACCGCTGATTGGAGCGACGAAGGCCACAATAGAGGCAGTCCTTCCGGCAGAAATTCGAGAACTCGATCAGTCCCCGCAGATGGACATGAGACCCCACCTGTTCCTGTCGAATTCGGTCCGCCCAGCAATATAGATCCGCAATAATCCGCGGATTCTTTTCCTGGAGCAATTCGATGATCTGCTGCCTGGTGAGAATGGGCATGTTCATACTCCAAAAGAAAGATTACTCCCCGATTCCCTCGAACAGGACGGTGGACAGGTACCGTTCCCCGGCATCCGGAAGGATCACAATGAAGGTCTTGCCGGCAAACTCTTCCCGACCGGCCAGGCGCAACGCGGCAGCTGTGGCCGCCCCACAGGAGATGCCGCAAAGGATTCCCTCCTCCCGGGCCAATCTCCGGGCCATTTCCACGGCCTCCGAACTTTCCACCTGCTCCACCCGGTCCACCAGCGAAAGATCCAGGGTGTCGGGAATAAATCCGGCGCCGATGCCTTGAATCTTGTGGGGACCCGGCTTGAGTTCCTCTCCGGCCAGTTTCTGGGAAATCACCGGGCTTTCCTTGGGTTCCACCGCCACGGACAAAATCGGTTTGCCCATGGTTTTCTTGATGTAGCGCGATACCCCGGATATGGTCCCTCCCGTCCCGACACCGGAGACGAGGACATCCACTGCTCCGTCCGTATCCGTCCAGATCTCCGGACCGGTGGTCTTCTCATGGATGGCTGGATTTGCCGGGTTCTTGAACTGCTGGGGCAGGAAATATCGTTCCGGCGCCGAGGCGGCCATCGCCTCCGCCCGGCCGATGGCCCCTTTCATTCCTTCCGCTCCGGGCGTCAGGACCAGATTCGCGCCAAAGGCGGCAAGGACGCGGCGTCGTTCCAGACTCATCGTTTCGGGCATCGTGAGGGTCAGTTTATACCCCCGGGCGGCTGCCACATAGGCCAGGGCGATCCCCGTGTTGCCGCTTGTCGGTTCAATAATTTCCATCCCGGGGCGAAGGACACCACGCTCTTCGGCATCCCAGATCATGGCCGCACCGATACGGCATTTCACCGAATAAGCGGGATTCCGGCCTTCAACCTTGGCGAGGACCGTGGCCGGCATCCCCTTCGTGAGAGAATTCAGCTTCACCAGCGGCGTGTTGCCGATGGAACGGGAATTGTCTTCATAGATTTTCATGTGCCCATCCTCCTGCTTGATTAATGGAAACCCGGCGGCGCACCTTTCCTGCGGCTTGATTCACCCCCCGGGTTTCCTGTTCCAAGTTAAGAATACTCGGTTACTTTATTCGACCTTTTCAAAGGCCTGCTCCAGATCGTTCAGGATATCATCGATGTGTTCGATGCCTATGGACAGCCGGATAAAATCCGGTGTGACACCTGTCGCCAGCTGCTCCTGGGCGGACAACTGCTGATGCGTCGTCGTTGCCGGATGAATGGCGAGGGTCTTGGCATCGCCGACATTGGCCAGGTGGGAAACCAGGGAGAGAGAATCGATGAACTTTCTCCCGGACTCCAGTCCGCCTTGAATCCCGAAACCGAGAATGGCTCCCGCCCCGAGGGGAAGATACCTGTCGGCCTTGGCTTTTTCCGGACTGTTCGGCAGGCCGGGGTAATTGACCCAGGTCACCTTGGGATGCCTTTCCAGATAACGCGCCACAGCCAGGGCATTTTCCGCATGACGGATCATCCGCAGATGGAGCGTTTCCAAACCCTGGAGAAAGAGAAAGGCGTTGAAGGGGGACAGCGCGGGCCCCATGTCTCTCAGCAGAGTGACCCTCGCCTTGATGATGTAGGCGATGTTTCCCATGGGTTCCAGGGCTTCCACAAAGTTCACGCCGTGGTAACTGGGGTCGGGATCGGCAATGAGGGGAAACTTGCCGTTCGTCCAGTCAAACCTTCCCGAATCGACGATGACGCCGCCCAGGGAAGTGCCGTGTCCCCCGATGAACTTGGTTGCCGAGTAAACGATTATGTCCACGCCGAAATCGAAAGGTTTCAGGAGGTAGGGCGAAACGGTGTTGTCCAGGACAAAGGGAATGCCGTGTGCCCGAGTGATGGCGGCAACACCTTCCAGATCAATCACGTCGAGTTTGGGATTGCCCAGGGACTCCGCATAGAACGCTTTGGTCTTCGGCGTAATGGCCTGTTCCAGGGCCTTCAGGTCGTTTGATTTCACGAAGCGCACCTTGATCCCCAAGCGGGGGAAGGTGTAGTGAAAGAGGTTGTACGTGCCGCCGTAGAGATTGTCGGCGGAAACGATCTCATCGCCCGCCTGGGCGATATTGAGCAGGGCCAGCGTAATGGCGGCCTGCCCGCTTGCTGTGGCCAGTGCCCCAACCCCACCGTCCAGGAGGGCAATGCGTTTTTCCAGGACATCCGTGGTCGGATTCATCAGCCGGGTATAGATGTTTCCGAATTCTCTCAGGCCAAAGAGGTTGGCCGCGTGTTCCGTATCCCGAAACTGGTAAGAAGTTGTCTGGTAGATGGGGACAGCTCGCGCTCCCGTCGTCGGGTCGGGTTCCTGTCCGCCATGAAGAAGAAGGGTTTCTCTCTTTAAGGATTTCGATATCGTACTCATTCGGACCTCTCAATTTTCAATTTCTTTAAATAAATGGGATTTTCTCAGTTTATAGTGCTGCTGATCACTTCCTCGATAACGCCCCCTCCCAGAACTTCATCCTCAGAATAAAGGACAACGGCCTGTCCGGGGGTGATGGCATCCTGAGCCTCGGAAAAGGAAATCCGGATTCGATCCCCCTCGGGAACGATTCTGCAGGGAGAGGTTCTCTTCCGGTACCGGATTTTTGCTTCCGCTTCCCGGGGCCGTTCCGGAGTCAACCAGTTCATCTCACCGGCGATAAGCGCCGAGGCAAAGACATCATGCTTTTCGCCGACGATTACCGAATTGTGAACCGCATCGATGGCCACCACGTAGAGGGGATAGGGGGAGCTGATCCTCAGGCCGTGCCGCTGGCCAATGGTGTAGAAAACCGTCCCCGAATGTTCTCCCAGGATTTTGCCCGAACGATCGACGATGGGCCCCGGTTGGACCGGGCACCCCAGTTCACGAAGAAAGTCCCCGTAACTCTCCTGGGTTACGAAGCAGAGATCCTGGCTCTCCGGCTTTTCGGCGATCGGTAGACGGGCCTGCCGGGCGATTTCCCGCACCTCTTCCTTCGTGTGGTCGGCAAGGGGAAAGAGGATATGCCCCAGGGCCTCGAAGGGTATGGGGTAGAGAAAATAGGTCTGATCCTTCCCCGAATCTCTCGGTTTCTTTAGAACCCAGCGGTCCTCTTTGCGCTCGATCTTGGCGTAATGACCGGTGGCCAGGCAATCGAATCCCATGGCCCGGGCCTGTTGCAACAGGCGGCCGAACTTCAGATACCGGTTGCAGTCGATGCACGGATTGGGCGTCCTGCCGAGGTGATATTCCCGCACGAATTTGTCGATTACGCAGCTTTCCAGAAGGGGCGCATAATCCAGAACATAATGGGGAATCCCCAGCATCCCGCAGACTTCCCGGGCATCCTCGATGGCGTCCCTGCCGCAGCAGCGGGTCTTGTTTCCCTCCTCACGCACGCCAAGACACATGGTGACCCCGGCGACCTCATATCCCTCTTCCTTCAGGAGCCATCCGGCAACGGAAGAATCCACACCGCCGCTGATGGCCAGTAGAACCTTTTTCTTCAAGTTTGTGTCAACCTTTCCCAACTGTTCGCTCTGCTATTAATTTTTTCTTCAGATTCCCGCACCGTCGCTGAAATCACTCTGGCAGACCTGGGCCTGGGTGATCCGGCTGTTGGGGGGCACGCTGTTGACCAGCCAGACGTTGCCCCCGATGACCGATCCCCGGCCGATGGTAACCCGGCCCAGGATGGTGGCCCCGGAATAGACGATGACATCATCTTCAAGAATGGGATGACGGGGCGTCCCTTTGACCAGCATGCCCGCTTCATCCTTCTGGAAGCTCTTCGCCCCCAGGGTGACGCCCTGATAGATGCGCACCCGGTTGCCGATGATGCTGGTTTCGCCGATCACCACCCCGGCCCCATGGTCGATGAAGAAGGACTCTCCGATCTCCGCACCGGGATGGATGTCGATGCCGGTGAGACTGTGGGCCTGTTCCGTGATCATGCGGGGAATGAAAGGCACGTCCAGTTTGTAAAGTTCGTGTGCCAGGCGGAAATTCGTGAGTGCCTGCAGTCCCGGATAGCAGAAGATGACTTCATCCAGGCTGTAAGCCGCCGGGTCCCCTTCGTAGGCCGCGCAGGCGTCTTTCATGAGCCCTTCCTGGATTGCCGGAAGTTGATGAAGAAACCGGGTCACGATGGCCTGGGCCTGATCGGTGCAATCGGAGAGACAGGTCTCGCTGTCCCGGCAGGCAAAGCAGAGCCCCTTTTCGATCTGGTCGACAAGGATAGGCTGAACGCGATCCAGAGCAGACCCGATATGGAAATGGATGCTGTCCTTCTTCAGATGTGAGAATCCGAAATAGCCGGGAAAGATGATGGCCCGCAGCGTCTCCAGAACTTCCCCGATGACTTTCTGTGAAGGCAGGGACTGGTGCTGCTGACCCTTCCGATAGCCGCCGTTGAGACCATGGTTGATGGAGCAGAGGGCGTCGACAAGCGATGCCATCTCCTGATTCGGAAGTGTCTCTTGTTTGTTCTGCCATAAAAGTTCCGCGTTGATCATCTTGGTACCCTTTCCTTGATTTTCCCTCTTCTGTCTTCAGTCGCCGGCATCCCTCAGGGGAGGCCTTCTCATGAACGGTAATTCAGCATCCTCTCGATGCTGGCATAAGCCCGCCGGGCGATATCCTCCGGTGGATTCACTTCATGCACCATGTCCTGCAGGCTCCACAGAACCTTCTCCAGGGTGATGCGCTTCATGTTCGGACAGACGGCCTGTTCTGAGACCGGATAGAAGACCTTGCCGGGGTTCTCCTTCCGCATCCGGTGAATGATCCCCACCTCCGTCCCGACGATGATTTCCGTGGCCGCTGTTTCCTGCACATAGCGGCACATCCCTTCCGTTGAGGCCACAATATCGGCCAGATGGGTCACTGCCGGCCGGCATTCCGGATGGGCCAGGACTACCGCGTTGGGATGCCGCGCCTTTTCGCGCTCGATATCCTCAGGCAGAATCTTGGCGTGGGTCGGGCAGAAGCCGTGCCAGGGAATGAAGGTCCGCCCCGTCTTCTCCGCCACATAAGCCGCCAGATACTGATCCGGCGCAAAGATGATTTCCTTCGCGTCTTTCAGGACCTCCTGCACCATCGTGACGGCATTGGCCGAAGTGCAGCAGAGATCGCACTCCGCCTTGACTTCCGCCGAGGTATTCACATAGCAGAGGACCTGGGCGCCGGGATGTTGAGTCTTCAATTCCCGCAGCTGCTCCCCGGTGATCATGTCTGCCATGGGGCAGCCTGCATCGGGATCAGGCAGCAGGACCGTCTTTTCCGGTGAGAAGATCTTCGCCGTTTCGGCCATGAAGTGAACGCCGCAGAAGACAATGACTTTGGCAGCTGTCGAGGCGGCCTGGATGGACAGCCCCAGAGAATCGCCGACGTAATCGGCGATGTCCTGCACTTCCGGACGCTGGTAATTGTGCGCCAGGATCACGGCTTGGCGCTCCCGCTTCAGCTCCTGAATTTTCTTGATGATGTTTTCCATGATTTTAACCTCCCCCCTGGGATGCGTTTTTTGCTGTTAAAAGAAAGACCGCCACTTCGGCCAAGAGATTCGGCCGGCAGGATACCGTTTTACCGCCGCGGAGATAGCAGGCCTGGAGGACTTCGATCCCCTTCCGATTACAGAAATCCCGGAAGTCGTTGATACTGAGGAACCGCACGTTCGGCGAATCATACCAGCGGTAAGGCAGGGCCGCGGTTATCGGAGACCGCCCCTGGAAGAAAAGGCGGCAGCGCGAGCCGATCCAGGCAAAATTGGGAAAGCCGACGATGACCCGCCTGCCGACCCGCAGGGCGTCATCAAGCAGGGCATCCGCCTGACGGACCTCCTGGAGGCTCTGATTCAAAATGACGTAATCAAAGGACCCATCGGGATATTCCAGCAGTCCGCTTTCAATATCACCGTGGCACACATTCAGCCCCTTCTTGACACACTCGTAAACGGCGCTTTCGTTCAGCTCGATCCCCTGCCCCCGGGTAGAACGGCTCCGGGCCAGAAAGGCCATCAGGTCGCCACCGCCGCATCCCAGATCCAGGATGCGGGCGCCGGAATCGATCAAATTGCCGATGACCCGGTAATCCGGAGGGATGTTATTCGTTTGTTCGCTGGTGCTCATCGTTGCTGCTCAAAAAATTCCGGATCAATTGGGTCTGCCCTTCTGTTTCCACGAGAAAGGCGTCATGGCCATAGGTGGAGTTCAGTTCGCAGTAGGTCACTTCCGCCTGGCCTTTCTTCAACTGCCGGACAATGTCCTGGGACTGGCTGGGAGGATAGAGCCAGTCCGATGAAAAAGAGAGAATCAGGAACCGGATGTTTCGCACCTTTTCGTTGGAAAGCAGCCGATCTCCCGACAAATCGAAATAGTCCAGCGCCCGGGTGATGTAGAGATAGGCATTGGCGTCGAACCGTTTCACGAATTGATTTCCCTGATAATGCAGGTAGCCGCCCACGGCGAACTCCGGGGCAAAGGGAACGCCTTTTAAAATCTTCGTCCGGTGGCGGGAAAACTTCTCCTCCATGGATTCTTCACTCATGAAGGTGATGTGCCCGATCATCCGGGCGATGGAAAGCCCCCTGTCCGGCGGTTCATCTTCGTAATAGTTCCCGTCCTTCCATGCGGGATCGGCCATGATGCTCTGCCGGATGACCTCGTTGAAGGCAATCTGCAGCGGCGAATGCCGCGCCGTTGTGGCGATGGGAATCGTCGAACGCACCCGTTCGGGGTAGGAAGCGGCCCACTGCAGGGTCTGCATCCCACCCATGGACCCCCCGGCGACGCAGAGCAACCGATCAATACCGAGAAAATCAATCAGATGGCGCTGCGCCTCGACCATATCCCGGATGGTGATGACAGGAAAACTCAACCCATAGGGTTTCCCCGTTTCCGGATTAAGAGAGGCCGGCCCCGTTGACCCCTTGCATCCCCCAATCACGTTGGAGCAGATGACGAAGTAGCGATCAGTGTCAAAGGCTTTGCCCGGACCGATCGAATTATCCCACCAGCCAGGTTTCTGCGCGCCGGGATGGTAGCCTGCCGCATGGGCATCCCCGGAAAGGGCGTGACAGATCAGGATGGCGTTGGATTTCTGCGCATTCAGCCGCCCATAGGTCTCGTAAGCCACGGTCACCGGTCCCAGTTTTTCCCCGCTTTCCAGAACCAGTTCATTTGGAGGTTCCGCAAAGGTAAAGAACTGCGTCTCAACGGATTCCGCAAGGGTGACTGCATCTCCGGAGGCGATCCCCGTGGTATCGGTCGAATCTAAAGGACATTCCTTCATTTTTCTTATGCTCCCGTTCTATTTTTCGAAAAATTCCATAAACATCTAATAAAAAACCCGCTGTCTTTTGTTATGGCGGGCAGCGGGTCAATCTTTTCTGTCATGAAGTCTTTTTAAAGACGCACTCTGTCCGGATCTCCCCTGCCCGCAGAAGGACACATGATTTGACAACAGCACATCAATCCAAATTGAATCTTGCCTTTCACTGGGTCTTTCCTTCTTTTTCCGTCTGTCTTTTAACCATGGTCTCCAGGGTGAGGGACTCCAGGGTCTGCAGCATTCCCCGGGTTGCCTCCTGCCATACATCCCGGGTGATACAGCTATCCGCCCTTGAGCAGACTGAAGCGTTGTCGACACAGTCCACGAGAGCCAGCGAACCTTCCACCACCTGCATGATTTCCTTCAGCGTAATTTCACCTGGAGCCTTTGCCAGCAGGTAGCCTCCGTGTGCCCCCCGGGTGGAATTGATCAACCCGGTGACTTTCAAAGGATGAATAAGCTGCCAGAGATACTTTTCGGAAATCCCCTGACGCTGGGCAATGTCTTTCAAAAAAATAGGACCTTCGTTATAATGGAGTGCCAGATCCAGCATGAAACGCACTCCGTATCGTCCTCTTGTTGAAAGTTTCATATTTTTTCTGTTTCACCTGCCATTTATTTCTAGCGATTTAATAGAGATTATAGGGATAAAATGGACTCTGTCAAGAAAAAAGTTCTGTCATGGCGGCAGATTCTTTTTCCCTTCGATATTCTTCTTGCTGCAGAAATCGTCAAATGTTAGATTCAGCAACAAGTGGCGGCTCATTAATTCGTTACATGGCGGCATCGAGAAAGACGCGCGGTAGCAAGGAGTTCAGCGAGTGACCGAGACAAAAACATCCCTAAAATCTTTTTTTTCTTCCCTTAAACTCACCGTTTTCCTTCTGGTTTTGATTGCCCTGCTCTTTGTTCTGGGAACGTTTCTTCCTCAGAGAGAGGGCGCCATGGAATTCGCCCAGCGGCTGTCTCCCGCGATATCCGGTCTTTTCCAGATTCTCGGGTTTTTCGATGTCTATCATTCCCCCCTCTATTATGCCCTTCTGGGCTTGCTGGCTGCAAATCTGATTGTCTGCTCCCTGAATCGCCTCCCCGGATCATGGAAGTTGTACCGGGCCCCACATTTTCCTGTGCCGGATGGCCTTTTCGGAAAGGTATCGCCGGATCGGATTTTGTTATCGAACAAAAATTCGGAGAGTTGCCTTTCATCCCTGGAATCCCTGTTGAAGGAGAAGTACGGGAAAATCGAGAAAAACGTCAAAGACCACCATACCTTCTTTGCCCTGCAGAAGGGTGGCGTTTCATTGTTCAGCGTTTACGCGATTCACATGAGCATTCTGTTCCTGATCGCAGGCGCAATCATCGGTTCGGTCTTCGGTTTTGAGGGATATGTCAACATCAGCGAGGGAGAAACCACAAACGCCGTCGTCTCCCGGGGAGGAAGGGATATTCAGCGGCTTGATTTTTCGGTGCGCTGCGACAAATTTCTCCTGGATACCTACGAGAACGGCATGCCGAAAACCTACCGGTCCGATTTGAGCTTTATTCAAGACGGGCGGGTCATCCGTCAAGCCTCCCTTCTGGTCAACCATCCGGTCCAGATCAATGGGTTTCGATTTTATCAGTCTTCCTACGGCAGATCTCCGGACAGCCGAGCCTTTCTGACCTATTCAACGGGAAAGGGACAGGAGAAGAAAGTGGCGGTGGCTGCCGGGGACAGTTTTTCCCTGCCTGGAAGCGACGCCGACGTGAAGGTCCTGCGCGTAGCAGAAAATCTGATGCAGTTTGGACCCGGAGTGAAACTGGATATTACGTCGCCGCAGGGCCGCCGGGTCCAGTTCTGGGTCCTTCAGCATATCGATGAGATCACCCAGACGTATCCGGAGCTGCTAACCCAGGTGCCGCTCTTCAACCCTGCTCTTTTCAAGCCTTACCGCTTTTTCCTCCAGGGAATCGAACAACGCTATTACACGGGTTTGCAGGTCGTCCGTGATCCGGGCATCCCGATGATCGTTCTGGGAGCCTTTCTCATGGTTGCCGGCCTCATTCTGCGATATTTCATCCCTCATCGGCGTATCTGGATCCGAGTCGACAAGGCTGGGAAGCAAACGCGGATCTCCCTTGCCGGCAGGAGCCGTCACCAGGCAGGGCTGGATCGGGAACTCGATCTTCTTTCCCAGCAAATTCGGGAGAAAGGAATCGCATGAGTCATACACTTATCCTGAGTTGGGTCACCTTTGTTTACTTCGGCGCCTTCGTTCTGTACCTCTTCCGCATGATTCTCGGCAGAAAGTTCTGGGGCAGACTGGCATCCATGGCGGCATGGACGGGCTTTGCCGCCCAGACAGCGGCCATCCTGTGGAGATGGAAGGCCACCTATGACCTGGGGATCGGACATGTGCCGCTCTCCAATCTCTATGAATCGATGATCTTCTTCGCCTGGACGATCATGCTGCTGCATCTTCTCATCGAATGGCGAACCGCCAGCCGAGGCTTCGGCGTCTTTGTCGTTCCCCTGGCATTCCTGGCGATGGCTTACGCCTCGATCGCCCCCGGCGTCAACAACAGCATTCAGCCTCTCATTCCCGCCCTGCAGAGCAACTGGCTGACAACTCACGTGATGACCTGCTTTCTGGGTTATGCCGGCTTCGCCTTCGCCTTCGGCTGCGGATTGATGTACTTCCTGAAGATACCGGATAAATACAAGGCGGGAAAATCGGAGGGTTTTCTTAAACGGCTTCCGTCTCTGCAAACCCTTGATCTCATGATCTACCAGAGTATCGCCCTGGGATTTGTCTTTCTGACCATCGGCATCATGACAGGCTCCATCTGGGCCCATTATGCCTGGGGCTCTTACTGGAGCTGGGACCCCAAGGAAACGTGGTCGCTCATCACCTGGATCATCTATGCCGTCACCCTCCATGTCCAGTACATCAGGGGCTGGCGGGGAAAACGCATGGCCTACATGACGGTGATCGGCTTTGCCTCCGTTCTGTTCACCTACCTCGGCGTCAACTACCTTCCGGGACTGCACAGCTATCTGAATGGATAAGAGAAAACGGCTGGAGAAAAGGCTTGCGGCGGCTGTTCATTCACCGAGCGTTAGAAGCGCCGCGCTTTTTTTCTCCATGTCTGCACAGAAGAGCTGGCCGTTAGAAAGTTCGACACAATAGCCATCTCTAATCTGTTGAGGGAAATTGATCAATTCCGTCGAATTGCCGGCCGGATCAAAGATTCTCAACTGTTGTCCAGTGACGAACAGGATTTTTCCACTCCGCAGAGGAACAATGGATGATTTTACAGGATGCATTTTAAATGCGCCTGCCCCCAGAACAGGTTCAAATTGCCAGCCGGAAGGATCATAATATTCAGGGTAGGTCACTTCGCCTTTCTTCATGAGGATCACTTTTCCATCCGGCAGGGCGGCAGCGGCATAATGACCCGGCCCGCCGGTGGGCTGAATGCTCAAAGCAGAGGAACGATTGTGCGCAGGATCGTACAATTCGGCGGCCGGCGATGCAAAGGACTGATAGTCGCTCATTCCACCGATATTCAAAATATTCCCGGTATTCAATAGAATTGCCGCATGTCCGGATCCGGATCGCGGCGCATTGAGCTCTCCAACATGCAAGGCTAGGGTTGACCGGTTTGAGTCGAAACGGTCAACGATAGTGTTGCCACTGCCCATCGTTCCCTCGTAGACGCCTCCCGTAAGGACCACATTGCCATCGGGCAACAGAGCACAGGCGGGAGAGGCCATTCTGTTGACCGACATGTTCCCGATCACTGAGAACCGGCCTGTCCGTGCATTGTACAGCTCGACACTCCTCAGTTCCGGGATCATCCGACCGCCTGCACCTCCCGCCACGAGGACATTGCCGTTTTCCAAGGCAACACTGCAGTGCCCGTTCCGTTTTTGAGACATCGAACCCGTGGCTCTGAACGTTTTTGAAACCGGGTCGAATATTTCCGCCAAGGCATGGGTATTGTCCGTATCTCCCGCTGCACCCCCGATCAAAAGGACCCGACCATTTCTCATGACCGTCATGGTTCCGGCTTTGTGAGAATACTTCATATCGGGCAGAGACGTCCATTCATAGCCGGAAACCGGCATGCCCAAAGCTAAAATTATAAGAAGAACAGCAAATGAATAAAAAACTGTTTTCATGTTAAATTCAAGTCTATTTTCTTCCATGACTTCTCTTCCTTGTGCCCATGAATGTCTTGCCATATACTTCAGAAAAGGTAAATTAGCAAGCCGTCCCGATCTCCATCCAGAAGCGAGAGGGTCCTCATTAATCGCAGCTGCCATAGGTTTCTTGAGTGTCATGCCAGTTATTTTCTGGGATGGATTGTGTATTCTACTGGTATTGAAAAAACTCACTTTTAATGACATCAGGCGGTTAACAAAGACAAACAATCATCAACCCAGCAGCGCAAAAAAGATCAAAAGACGATAACAGCCTGATCAATCTCAGACCGGTACTTTTCCGGCGGAAATTATCCACCAAGTAAAGCCCCATCGGAAAAGATCCATTACTTTAACGATTTTAGATTAGCAAGTAAGATAAAAAATTGGGAGGGATAAAATCATGAGTCTTATCAAAGGGGACAAATCACCAAATACGCTTCGTGGAACTGCTGATGATGACACCATTTACGGTTATGGCAGCAATGACACCCTTTACGGGTATGGTGGCAATGACGATCTTTACGGTGGTAGCGGCAACGATAAGATGTATGGTGGAGCAGGCAACGATACCTTGGATGGAGGTACCGGCAATGATAAGATGTACGGCGGAACAGGCGATGACGCCTATTACGTCAATAGTACGGACGATCTTGTTTCCGAGGCTCTGTCTGCCGGTACGGATCATGTGTATGCATCTATCGACTATTCTCTGGGGGATAATGTAGAAAACTTGACCCTGAACGACTCAGCAATCCTGGGAAGGGGTAACGAACTTAACAATGAGCTTATCGGCAATGATAACGACAACTGGCTTGCTGGTTTCGCAGGTGACGATACCCTGGACGGTGGCGCCGGTAACGACACCATGGTCGGTATGGCAGGAAACGACACCTATCTTGTTGATAGTGAAGCAGATATTGCCTTTGAGGGTTCGGGCGGCGGCACGGATACAGTTAAGGCCTCTGTCAGCTATACCCTCCTCGACGGCAGCGAGATCGAATACCTTTACTTGATGAATGGTGCCGCTACGAGCGGAACGGGGAATTCGTTCAATAATACCATCGTTGGAAACAGCAACGCAAACACCTTGCATGGACTTGCCGGGGATGACATCATGCTGGGCGGCAAGGGTAATGATACCCTGGTGGGAGGGACCGGAGACGACACCATGAAGGGCGGTGCGGGGAACGATACCTATTTTGTCGACAGCTTGGACGATGTTGTTTCTGAGGCTGCAAACGCCGGAACAGATACGGTTTATGCCATGGTCGACAACTATTCTTTACCTAACAATGTGGAAAATCTTACTATCTTCGCGTTATCAGGAACCGGGAACTCGCTTGACAATATAATCCGTGGCAACACATTAGACAACACCGAATATGGGCTTGCCGGAAACGACACTCTGAGGGGCAGTAATGGAAATGACATCCTCATTGGCGGCACGGGCAATGACACTCTGATCGGTGGCACCGATCAGGACTATTTCGTTTTCGCCCAATCCGGGTCAACCAATAGTGACAAGATCACCGACTTTTCACACACGGACGACACGATCGTGCTTAAGGACATTCTGGATGGTTTGGTCAGTAACTCCATTCAGGGTCTTTCTTTCAACACAAATAACGTACTGAACGCAGACAGTTATATCGAAGGTTCCGGAAAAACAGGCAATGGAATCACCGATATCAGCGGCATTTACAACGACACAGCAACAGGGAACATCTATTACAATCCTACAAGCGATACGGCTGGAGATTCCGTATTAATATGCACAGTTGGAACCAAAATGGCCACACCACTGGATAATACGGATTTTATCTATCACAGTTGATTCATGGATTTTTTACTGACTCCCCCGTAAAAGTTGGGGGAGTCAAAGTCTATCTATTGCTTCACACCTTCCTAAAATTTTGCCGATCACAACCATAGGCCGATATGCCCTCCTTTCGAACATCCAGTCCGCAAGAAATGGGGTGCACCATGACGATTAGTTTGCTATCTTTACGATGAATCATTTTCCGACTGAAGAATGTGGACTCCGTAAAATCCTGGGGGAGCAAGCCAATAACTTCAAGTATTTCAGATGATCGAGTAATGTAAAAAAATGGGGAGGGATAAGGTCATGGCACTTATCAAGGGAGAGAATTTTACAAATACGCTAACCGAAACGGATGAAGCCGACCCTATCCACGGTTATGGAGATGATAATTACCTGAATGGATATTTTGTCAACAATATCCTTTACGGCGGTGACGGCAACACCCTTTATGGACTCAATCCGGGAACCGGCAATGCTGCGGCCGGCGAAGAGTTTTCCCCCCTGCCGTACTACACCATCAACGGGATCGCCGGTTATCTCAAGCAGGGGTACTGGGACTCGACAGATACGCATTACCGCTCTTTCAACATGGGGGATGAGCTTATCTCGGGCAACAACGGCACGCTTCACTACAACACCTCGGGATTCGAGGACATCTCGGGCGCGGGCACGGACGCGGACGGCCTGACGGCCCCACGCCGAGCGCTGGTTGATGATGCGCTCGACTACCTGGGCGAGATCCTGGGCATCAATTTTGTGAAGACGACAGACACCGGCTCCGACGTCGACATTTTCTACAAGGACAACGCCAGCGGCGCCAAAAGCAACTCAAAGCTTTTCAACACCCTGGGCAACGGCACCGACAATCATCACTACATCAACTATTCATGGGTGAACGTGAACGCGAACTGGGAGGGAGGTACGTCGAACGCAAATGACTACACCTACCAGACCATTATCCATGAAACCCTGCACGCTCTTGGACTGGGCCACCCCGGTCCCTATAACTTAAACGCCACCTACATCACCGATTCCACACAGGCGACCACAAACAACAACATTTATTTGAACGACAGCTGGCAGCAGACCATCATGTCGTATTTCAGCCAGACCGGGAACACGACGATTGACGCCGATCATAATTACCTTATCACCGTCATGGCCGCGGACATCGAGGCCCTGCGCGACTATTACGGGTCATCGGCCTTTACCGGCGATACGATCTACGGGTTCAACACCAATATTTCCTCATCCAAAAGCGAGGTGATGGCCGACCTTCAGCTCTATGCCGACAAGAATGCCTTCTGCATTATTGATGACGACGGCGTCGACGCGGTGGACTTCTCCGGCTATACGGCCGACCAGAGGATCAATCTCGCCGTGGCGTCAGGCACTTCAACCGTCGGATCGATCTCGGACATTGGCGGCCAGAAGGGCAACATGACGATTGCCGTCGGAACGGTGATCGAACAAGCGGTCGGCGGTTCCGGTGACGACACCATCATAGGAAACAGCGCCGTGAACGTCCTGACGGGCGGCGCGGGCAGCGACAGTCTGTACGGCTATTCCGGGAACGACATCCTGTCCGGCGGTGACGGAGAGGATACGCTGATCGGCAGCTCCGGTAACGATACCCTGTACGGTGGAGACGGAAACGATACACTCAACGGAGGAAGCGGAACCGACAAACTTTACGGCGGCGACGGAAACGATACACTCAGCGGATCAACCGGAGGCGATGTGCTCTATGGCGACGCCGGAAACGACACTTTGTCCGGTGGCGACGGAAATGATTCTTTCGACGGCGGCACGGGAGACGATACGATCAACGGCAATGCCGGAAATGATACGTTGAATGGAAAATGGGGGAACGACACCCTGGACGGCGGCGAGGGAAGCGACTCCATGCTGGGAGGCACGGGAGACGATCTGTATTACGTCGACAGTTCCGGCGATTTCGTTTACGAGGCCGCTGAATCCGGCACAGACCGGGTCAATACCTATATCAACAATTACACCCTGCCGGAAAACGTCGAAAACCTGTACATGTACGGCACGACAGTCACCGGGTATGGAAACGCGCTGGATAACATTGTCTCCGGAACCGAAGGCGACAACTATCTTTACGGGTATGCCGGAAACGATAACTTGTACGGGTATGAAGGCGCCGACTTCCTCAACGGCATGACCGGGGACGACGCCATGTACGGATTCGCGGGAAACGACACCTATGTCGTGGACAGCGCCGGAGACGTTGTTTCCGAGTCTTTCGGATCCGGCACCGACACCGTCAACGCCTATATCAGTTATACCCTGCCTGATTCCATCGAGAGACTCTACCTGTTCGGCACGGCCCCGAATGGCTATGGCAACGCCCTTGACAACCAGATCTTCGGCAGTGACCTCAGCAATTCGCTGCGTGGATACGATGGAAACGACACCCTTTACGGGTATAAGGGAAGCGATACCTTGAACGGCGGCGCGGGAAACGACACGATGTACGGCGGCGCGGGCAGCGACACCTATTACGTCGATAGCACGGCCGATGCTGTTATCGAGTCGGCAGACGAAGGAACGGACACGGTCCGTTCCTATATCACCAGCTACACGCTGACGGACAACGTTGAGATTCTGCGCCTTTACAACACAGCGTCCAACGGTTTCGGAAACGGCCTCGGCAACACGCTCTACGGCAACGGCAGCGACAACGACCTATACGGCTATGCGGGAAACGACACCCTTTACGGATACGGCGGGGACGACTATCTCAACGGCGGCACGGGCAATGACACCATGAGCGGCGGCACGGGAAACGACACCTATTACGTCAACAGCACAAGCGACATTGTTCTGGAGGAGACAGGTGGCGGCACCGACAGAGTTTACGCCTATGCCAGCTTTACGCTCGATGCCAACGTGGAGAACCTTTATCTCCGCAGCACGGCGACCACCGGAATCGGCAATTCCCTGAGCAACTCGATCGGCGGCAACGCGAACGCCAACCTCCTGTCCGGAGGCGGCGGCAATGATTCCCTTGATGGATACGGCGGGAATGACACACTGAATGGTGGAGCCGGTAACGATACCTTAAATGGTGGAACCGGCCTGGACCTTTTTGTCTTTTCAGAATCCGGTGCGGCCAATTACGACACCATCAGCAGCTTTTCACACGCCGATGACACCATCGTATTGCGCGATTTCCTTGATGGCTTGACCAATTCCAAAATCAAAGGCCTGTCTTTTACGAGCAATGTGCTGAGCACCGGATCGTATGTCGAAGGAGCCGGATCCACAGGGAACAGCACAGAGGCCAGTGGAATTTACAACGACACGACAACCGGTGATATCTGGTACAACCCCACGAGCAATACTGCCGGGGATTCCGTCCTGATCTGTACGGTCGGCTCCGCAACAGCGACTTCGCTGGACAATACGGACTTTGCCTATACTGCTTAAAGAGTAACGGTTATTTTCGAGGCAGGGTTCGTAAATGGTTCTGCCTTTCTTACAACTGTCCTTCTTCCTGCCATGAATTCGTATATAGTATTGTTATTTCATAACGTTCATCAAAGATTTCAATCCGTACTTCCTCATCTGAAAGTAATCCGGATTAATCTTTTCCCTTACTCATCTAAGTATATTCACCAGGCTTTTTAATGGCGAAAAATCATACAAAACCCGATGTTTTATTTTGGGATAATTTGTTATGAATCATCAATAGTAATTAACTTCAGTTTGAGGACAGAGTGGAACAATAACTTTTATTTCGTTATCAATGAAACATAAGGAGGGGAATGATGATAAGAACAAAGTTATTTTTGGCGTTGGCCGCCGCAATTCTGATTACGATCTGCCCAGTCGGTGCTGTTCAAGCGGCTCAACTCACTGTCTCCAGCTACGACATGTATAATGGCGGTACCGGTTCCTATAACTACCGAGACTTTACCTACCCGAGCGCGAATGCCGATGTCACGGGCGCATACTTAAGCGGAGGAACGGGAAAGTTGACCGACGGCGTGTCTCCTGCTTCCAGTTGGTATCAGTATGGATGGTACACCCCATGGGTCGGGTGGGATAGCGATCAGAGTAACGGTGCAAATCCAAAGATCACATTCAATTTTGACAACACTGTCAACATCAGCTCGGTAACCGTTTGGGTAGACAACACCATCGGTTACGGAGGCGTCTATTTACCTTCCTCGGTTTCTATCGGTGGCGTGAACTATGTGATTGCGCCCGATAATAGCAACCCGAACCCAAGGGCATACACATTTTCAGGTTTGAACATTACCGGCGATAGCGTAGATGTGCAGTTCTTTCAGTCCGGTTATCAGTGGCTCATGGTCGGTGAAGTCACATTCAATGGCGCATCTGCTGTACCAATCCCCGGCACCTTGTTTCTGTTCTCCCCTGGCCTTGCCGGCCTTGCGATTTTAAGAAAAAGATTCAAATAGAAACAAGCTACATCGCTCAATCGGCATAGGGGTCGGCCGTTAAAGACCGCGCCCCTGCCACAACACCCGGCCATGCAAGTCCGCACCTGGCGGTTCACAGAGATTACCGGGTCGTTATCAATATTGGCAAGCGTCCTTGCTCTCTTCATTTAGTAATATATGGGCAAAACGGATCATTTGATCCACTTTAACTCGTCCCGGAGTTGTTCGGAGACTTTGGTTGCGTCATCAGAGTTCGTGAGAATCGTGGGGGTCACCAGCACGAGGAGTTCCGTCTTGTCCTTCGATTTTCCCGTGGTTTTGAACAGGTTTCCGAGAAAGGGGATATCGCCCAGGAGGGGCACCTTGTTCTCGGTGAGGCTTGTTGTTTCTTCCATGAGGCCTCCCAGGACGATCGTCTGTCCGTGAGCGGCGACAACGGATGTATTGATTTTCCTGGTTGTAATGATGGGGGAATCGCCGACACCCGTGCCTTCAACCTTGGATACTTCCTGGCTGATCTCAAGGGTCAGCAGGCCCTCCGTGTTGATGGTCGGCTTTACTTTGAGCATGATTCCCGTGCTCCGATACTGGATGCTCTGGGCAACACTGGTCGAATTATTCGATTGAGCACTCACATCGGTAATCTGTCCCGTTACGGTCGGAACATCCTGACCGATCTGAATGGTGGCTTCCATGTTATCGAGAACCATCAGGCGCGGTGTGGAAAGGATGTTGGCCTTGTTCGCCAGGGCATAAGCGGTGACCATGGCCTTGAATTGTCCGGAGGCACTCAGGAATGAGTAAGACAATCCCACCGGATCCGTTCTGAGAGCCGAACCAAGATTTTTCCAGGTACCCAGCACGTAGGAGTCACCGTTCCAGCTATTCTTGATGAGCCACTCCACGCCGTATTTCAACTCGTCGGTAAGCTTCAATGAGACAATGGTCGCTTCGATAAGAACCTGCCGGGCGGGAATGTCCAATGTCTGAAGAAGATTCAGGAGATTTCGATAGACGTCGGGCGTGCTGAGGATAATGATCATGTTTTTTCGATCGTCGGCCGACATTTTCAGTCCGGTGGTTTCAAAGGAACTGTCCTTTCTCCCTCCCGTGGCTTTTACCTGGGGTCCCTGTTGAGGCCCGCTTTGGGGCTGGACTGCCGGCTTGCTGGCGGAAGCCGGCATCGAACCGTAGAGTTTCTGGATGGACTCGACCAGTTCGGAGGCCAGGGAATATTTCGGGATAAAGGTGTACGCCTTGAACTCCGTTCCGGCTGCTTCCGGGGCATCCAGTTTTTCCTTCCACCTCAGGATATTTCGGGCGGTGGTATCATCAGGAGCAATGACCAGTACGGCGTTCAACTGTTTTACGGGCATAAAGAGCGGGCCCGGCTCCTTCGACGTTTTTGCAACGGTAAACCCTACACCTTCCATGATGCTTTTCAACTGGGTGATAAATTCATCGGTCTGCCAGTAGGTCAATCGGAGAAGAAAGATTTTCTTTTTCTGAAAATAAGGAACATCGAAGGTCTCGATAAACTCCATAACCGGCTTCATCTGTGCTGCCCGGCCATGGAGGACGAGGACATTTTCCCGGCGATAGGGTTTAACCTGCACACCGGACTTGAAGAGATCCTTGATGAGGGGTTCCACGTCGCCGGGACGGACATGGCGAAGGGGAACAACCTGTAAGATTTCGGCCGGACTGTTCACCGTTGTCGTACCGACCCGGATATCCACAGGCGACCTGGGTTCTCTGGGTTCAGGTTGTTTTTCCAGAACATAGAGGGCGCCGGCTCTCTCATCGAGATAATACCCATATTTTTCCAGCATCCCCATGATCATTTCCAGCGCCTTGTCAGGCGGCATGGGCTGGGGTATCCGGAGGGTGATCGGTTTTTTGTTGTTCAGCATCTTCTCATCCATCACAAAGGCAACCTTCAGTGTTTCCCCCAGGGCATAGATAATGAAATCGGAGAGGGGCATCTTCTCGGCATTGATCATGACCGGTGTATCGACCATGGTTATCTGGCGCGCATCAATGGGTTGAACGGGAGGCGGCAGTTTTTTCTCCGGCGTCTTCCTCTCAAAGGGCGAAATTTCGATTTCTTCAACAGGTTGCCTTTCGACCGCCGCTTCCGGACCCATGCTTCCACCGGTTCCACCCTGCTTGTCTGAACCTGCCGAACGCTCCAATGTAACCGGCTGTTGCCAGCGGGGCTGATTCATGCAGCCGCTCAACGGCAGAAAAAACAGAAAGAGGAAAATCCCGGCCAGACATTTTCGCAGCAGGTCCCATTTAATCATAGTGCATCCTTCCCTTTGAAATGCTCGTAGTAACCCATTACCCTCTCGATATAATTCCGTGTTTCTCGGAAGGGAGGAATACCGTTATAGCTCATCACCCGGTGTGGACCGGCATTATACGCGGCAAGCGCCAAGGGGACATCGCCGTTCAAGGTGTTGAGCAGTTGACTTAAATAGCCGACGCCGCCCTGAATGTTTTCAACAGGATTGAAAGGATCGGATACCCCCATTTCCCGGGCGGTCTTCGGCATCAGCTGCATCAGTCCGATCGCTCCTTTGGGGGACAGGGCTTCAGGATCGAAGTTGGATTCCGCTTTGATCACGGCCCGAACCAGGAGGGGATCAACGGAAAAACGTTCACAGGCGGACAGAATCGCCTCGGCATAATCCTGATTGCCGCCGGATGCATCCTTGATCTTTTGCGGAAGGACCGTTTTCTTCTTCGCCCGCAATCTTGTCATGGAAGGGTGATATTTGCGACGGCCCGGGCCGGGAATATTGGTAATATAAGCCAATCCTTCTTCATCCTGGAAGGTATAGAGGTCAGCAGCAAGAACGGTCATGGGGAACAGGAGGGCCATTCCCAGGACGAACATCCTGACCGACAGGACAGAGAGGAAATTGATCATGACCTTACCCTCCCAATTGGACTGTTTCTTCATCTCACGGCTCTCCCTGTACCTGTATTCCAGGAGCTTCCGGGGGCATATCCCGACGAGGTGGTTCTTTCCCCTTCTCCGGACCCGTTCCAGTCTTCATGATGGCTTTGTTTCCCGCAGGGGAAGCTTCAGGCTTCTGAATGTCTCTTTCGTGCGGCCTCTTACGGGCATCCCCCCTCGCCGGAGCTCCTTCAAGCTTCCTCAGGTCTGCATTGGGCTTGGCCGGCTCTTCCGACTTGCGCTGAACATCAAACAAGACCAGCTCTTTCGACTTATTATCCTTTTTTATCTTGACGGAACGGGCGGATATCCCGGTCAGCACAGCCCCGTCGATGAGCTTCTTCCCTTTTGTCAGGGTATGGATTATCCCTTTATAATCTTTGAAGACGGCCTTCTGCTCTTTTCCCAGCAATACCGCCACGAGGGTATAGGGGTTTTCCGGAAGTACCTCTTTTACTTTCTTGGTCTTTTCTGCGGATTGGGCGTAGCTTCCGTCCTCCGAAAAAAGATTGCGTTGCTTCAGTGCCGTATCCAATGAGACGGGAGGAGACCAGGTTTTCTTCAACCCTTGATTGGATTCAACTCCCGGTTTCTTCAACCCCGCCAGCGGCTTGGGAGTTGAAGGGGCAACATAGGCGGCGATAAAAAGAGCCAGCGCCAGGAATAGACCCGCAATAAAGATATCCGGAAAGGCTCTCTTGATCATTTCTCCAACCTGTAGGCCGACAAAGTCAGCGAAAGGAGATAATCCTTTGTGCCTTTGCTGATTTCCATGCCCTTGACATTCAGAGCTTTTCCTGTTTTTTCCGCAGCCTGCAGGATGTTCATCAGGGTTTGCGGCTGGCCGCTGAACCAGAGGGTCACCGGCGCTTCACTGAGGGTATTTCTGGGAATCGTTTCCAGCATCTCAAAGCGTACCAACTCCCCTCCCTTCTCCTTCGCAAGAACGTTAAACCTGTGCACAATGTCGAGCTGGATCTGGGTCAGGCTCTGCGTCTTTTCGTAAAGACAGGGAGACAGCTCCTCCTTTTCCACGACGGGATTCAGTTGGGCCTCACCGCGCTGCTGCTGATTCAAGACACGGAGTTTAAGACTGTAATTCTTCTGCTGTTCGTCAAGAAGCTGCTTCTGCTTTTCCAACCCGGTGTATAAAGGATAAATCAGAAAACGCAGCAAAGCGAGAACAATAATCAGGTAAATGCCGACTGTCCTGATCTGTTCCTGTTTTCCCGCAGCCTTCATGGGTCTATCCTGAAATCTCAATCGTAACATTGAAAGAATACTCTCCGGTTTTTCCTTCCATGTTCAACGGGCCTTTAAGCTGGATTTTCCGAATGCCTTTCTGTTCGGCCAGTGCCTTTAAAGCCGCCAGGGGGTCCCTTGACAGAATCCAGACTTCCAAGTTTTTCTCATTCAACTGGACGTTGCTGATGTAGCTGCCCTTCGGCAGAGTGCGGGCCATCATGTCCAGGACACTCACCGGCGACGGCCGGGCGATCAGTTTATCGTTCAATTCCTTCTGAATCGCGGCGTAATCGATGGCCAGGGGGCCCTGTCGGCTCTCCGTCAACAGGATCCGCTGGTCGATCTGCCGGGAGATCTGCCGCAGATCTGAAATGGATTGTTCGTAATTTTTCATCGTCAAATGGAGTACGAGTCCATAACCCAGAATCCCATAGATCGCAATCCTGAAGAGAAGCCCCGGGTAGGCAGGAATCCCCATCTCTCCCCTCACCCGGAACTCACGAAGGTCCATGACTGGGATATGGTCCAGGCACGGCGGATATCCCCTGTCGGCCTCGCTCTGTGCGAATAGAGTGGGTTTTGCCTTCAGGGAGAAGGGAAGGGCTCCGTAGATCCGCATCCGGTGAATTTCGACCCCGTAGGGATCCATGCTGTTCAGGAATCGTTCGAGATCCTCTTCCCCGAAGGAATCCGCCGGATGGGAAATGGCGCTGAGGAAGCGGCGCTCCGCCACCGCCAGACAGTGCGTCACGCCTTCACAGGTCCACAGGAATACTTCGTTCGTGGACGAGAAGAAGGCCGCATCTTCCGGAATCACATAGGAAAAGGGCAGGACTTTTCTTAAAAGAGGGTAAGGCTCACTTTCCCACGCCCAGATATCCAGTTCCGTATAGGCGGCAAAAGAGGCGTAAATTCGACAGTAACAGGATGGCTGGGAAAAGGGGAAAAGTTCCCCCAGTTCAATATGGACCGCCTTGAGGAGTTTTTCCTTGGGGGCGGGAGGATAACGCTTGCGCACATGAAGGATTCGGTCTCTGCCGACAACCAGGACATTCTTCTGCAGGATTCCCCGGAGGGGCTTCAGGTTTTCCAGGGGTCCACCGGCGATCCGGGAGGGCTTCCCCTGGACATACCGATAGAGCTCAAGCCCGTTTTTGTGCCAGTACCCGACTGTAAGTCCCTGCATGTTCATCCTATTCCTCCCGCCAGTAGAGGATGCTGTAAGGGGCGATATTACTCTGCTGTAAACTCAATCCCGCCCTGATGGCGTACATGCTCTTTGGCTGACCGGCACTGACTGAGACATCCATAAAGAGGGAGGGTTTAAAATACACCGTATTCTTGTTTTTAGCCATCATGCGCCCGGTCAGCATCTGAAGTGCGCCGTCTGTAATCACCCCCTGTTCAGCCTTGTAATCCTTTATCCTTTTCACTGTCTCCTGACTGATCTCCAGATAGGCCATCATCACCTCGTCAGGTGCGGTATTCGGGTTAAAGCCCGTCGCCGGGAGCAGGGTAAGGTAAGGACGGAGCCTTTCATATCCTTCCGGCGTTATACCCCGAACAAAGCTCAGTTCGTCCATGTACTGGATGGCGTAGTTTCGGGGAGGAAAACCATGATTGTTCCTGTAGTAGGAGGATTCCGCCCCGTTCAGACGGACAAGATCGTCCTGATCGGTCCAATCCTGCAGACTGGCCACCGGGACCGAGGCGCTGTCACTCTGCAGGACCTGCGAAATCAGCCGCTGCATGGCTACCGAATTAACTGTTGTCAAGGAGATTAACCCGTTGCTGTCCTGAATTCGAACGGTTACCCCTTCCGATAACGAAACCGGCGAATTATCCAGCGGCAGCGCTTTCAGCAGGGTCAGATCTTCCATACCCGAAAGCGTTACCTCCTGCGGCATCACACGCCCTTTGATGAGGAGGTAAATCAGCGTGTCACAGGCCGACCGCGCCGTTAAAATGGCCTCCGCCTTGTTTTTCAAGCCCTCGGACGCCTTGAGGTGTTCCTTGACGAGCCAGTTGAACCCCAGCCCCACCGTCAGAATGACCGTCACCATAAAAACCATCATGATGGTGGCCGAACCTTGACGATTACGGAAGAGCTTGATAGGTTGCATTATAATTCGTTTTCATCAGTGAGTTTACATAAAGTTTAAAGATCATGCTTCCCGAGGAATCCCCCTGACGATAGGAGATCCGGACCAGGGCTGGAAGCTGTTTCATCCTGCTTCCTTCAAAACTATCAAGCCAGGCGTATCTGCGTCTTACGGAGTCATAGTAGCAGTAGGATAAGGCGATGCTGTCCGCATCCTCCAGCATCCGGACGCCCTGCACCTCCCTGTAACGGCCATAAAGATAATCCTTCTCAATATCATCAAATGTTTTTGTATAAACCGGCAGTTCATAGTAGGTCAATGACAATCGTCCCTGCTGATCCTTTTCCTTTCTCAGCCAGACGACGACGGGCAGTTCCCCGGCAAAAGGGGCAAGAGACACATAAGAGACCCCGTCTCCGCTGCCCCGGAAGTAGGGAAACCATCCGTCACTTCGAGTCTGCACATAATAGTCGGTTGTTGAGTTGAAGCTCTTTTCGATCCAGATGATCCGGGCATAATCCCAGAAATCCAACCCCTTTTCCATGAGGCTGCGATACTGCTGAAGGCCCTGATTGATCGCCATGCCGGCCAGCAGGACCATTGTCGTAAAGATGGCGGTCGCCACGATGACTTCGATCAGGGTATAGCCCTTAGGATGATTTTTCATTTGTTGTCTTCAGGGCTTTGTATTTGAATACGTTGATCGAGTAGTCTCTGCTCGTTCCCCGAGCCGACAGGCGAAATTCCACTTTATAGAGCACGAGGTGATAGAGGAACGAAGAGCCCTTTTTCCTGTCCACCGACGTCGGCAAAAAGGAGTTCAGCACCCCGGCATTCCACGAGAGGGTCACCCCCTCGCCCATATCCTCGGATCCGCTTATTTTCTCCAGTTCCAGGGACTGGATCAAGCAGGTGGCCTGAACGAGTTTTGCCGACAGGAGGTTGGATGTTCTCGCCTTCTCCAGGTGTTCAAAACCCATCCGGAACAGGTACATCGTCGCCGCAATCCCCGAGGTCAGAATCAGCCCCGCGATGAGAATTTCGAGGACAAGGAATCCCCTCCCATTGAACAGGATCGACCGCTTCATGCCGTCTCTTCCACCGGTTCCAGGTCCAGGGACCCGAAGGGCGCCCTGACGTGAAGCAGGTAATGCTCATCGTCCACGGTAATTTCGATCCGCCCGCTGGAAGTCGTCCCGTTGCTGAAAAAGTAGATCGGGTCCGCAATGGTGATCTGGGCGTCATCAAAGGGAATCTCCTTCCCATCCACGGTCAGCACGTTTCCCGCGGATTTCAGGAGGTGCCTTTCACTGTACAGGAAAGAGTCCCGCCGCAGCCCGGACACGTACAGCATGACCTCCTGGGCGCGGAGGGCGGCTTTGTAGCGGCCTACCATGTCGAAAGATATCGGCAGGACCATCGAAAGCATCACAAAGAGAATCACCATGACCACCAGGATCTCGATCAGGGTGAAGCCCTTTTGCCGTATCGGAAATTCGCAAACCATCGGGCCCTCAAAGTTTGATGCTGCTGACGCTCATGACGGTCAGGATCAGCGTGATAACGATAAAACCGACGACAAGTCCCATCACGATAATGATCACCGGTTCTACGAGGGTCAGGAGTCGCTTGACGCTGTTTTTGAAGCGTTCGTCAAACATCGCATAGAGTTCAAAAAAGACTTCCTTCAGACTGGAGCTCTCCTCGCCTACCCGAACCATATTCGGCACGATATCCGGCAGTAAGGAAACCTCCGCAAAGACATCGGAAATCTTCCGGCCCTCCTTGACCCGTCCAACGAGGGGCATCATGGCATTTCGGAAAGAAATGTTCTGGATCAGAGAGATGGAGAGTCTCAATGCCCGGAGAAATTCCACCCCGCTGAGAAGCATGGAATGCATGGAGTAGCAGAACCGGGAAAGTTCCAGATTGATGATCAGCGTCCGCACCCCCGGCAGAAGGATCAGGCGGGCGGACAGATTCGGCAACTTGATTCGCGTTGGATAAAGGCGGCGAACCAGGAGGACAATGCCCGCCAGACCCAGAACGATGCCCAGAGACTTGAAGTTGATCCACCCACTCAAGGTGTAGAGCACTCGAGCCGGCAGGGGCAGCGTTTCCAGATTGGAGCCGAAAATGCTGAAAAACCGGGGAACGACAAACTGGAAGATGGCCAGGAAGGTCAGGATGCAGGCGAAGATGAGGAAGATGGGATAGGTCATGGCGTTCCGGATTTCCGCCCGGAAGGAAATCTGAAATTTCAGGTACTGGGCAATATTTTCGAAGGCTGACTGCAAATTGCCGGCGGCTTCGTTGACTTGAATCATGCTCACCAGAAAGGGGCTGAAAGAATCCGTCTTTTCAAAGGCATGGGCTACATTTCCCCCGGCTTTGATGTCCTGCAGCACTGCCGTGAGCAGCTCTTTCATTTCCTGCTTTTTTGCCCCATTCCGCAGCAGCTCCAGGGCGCGGTCGATCCGTATGCCCGAGCGCAGCAGGGTGCTCAGTTCCCTGGAAATACTGTAAATATCCTGCGGCTTAATTTTCTTGCGCAGGACAAACCGACGTTGCTCTTTGCCGGCCTTTTCGACCAGATTCGTAACCGTCAGTCCCCGGGCCCTCAGTTTGGCCAAGGCCTCGGCGCGATTTCCTGCCATCAGGGAGCCCCGGTTTTCCTGTCCGGTAGAATCCAGGTAAGTATAGGCAAATTCCATCAGCAGACTCTCAAAACCTCGTCAAGGGTTGTCTGTCCCCGGGCGACCTTCAGGATACCGTCTTCCCGGAGGTAACGGAAATAAGGCCGTTCCCGCAGGACCGTTCTCAGCGCTTCCAGGGACATCTTCTTTAAAAAGATTTCCTTGAGATCATCCGTGTATTCGAAGAGTTCAAAAATGGCAATCCTGCCCCGGTAACCCGTCCCCCCGCACTGAGGACAGCCCTCTCCCCGTTGCAGTTTTATTCCTTCCTCGAGAAGATGGGGGTACTTTTCGGCAATCTCATGAAGGGCGTACTCCCGCAGCAGCGGTTCAGCCGCCGGGTCCGGTCGACTGCAGAAAGGACAGTTTCGTCTCAGTATCCGTTGCGCCATGACCCCGAGGATGGCGGCGTTTAAAAGATAATCTTCAATTCCCATCTCGACCAGACGGAAGAGGCTGCTGGGTGCATCGTTGGTATGGAGGGTGGAAAGGACCAGATGCCCTGTCAGGGCTGACGAAACGGAAATTTCCGCCGTCTCCCGATCGCGGATTTCGCCGACCATGACAATGTCCGGATCATGGCGGAGGATGGAACGCAGCGCGGCCGCGAAATTCAACCCGATATCACTGCGGACCTGGATCTGATTGATACCCTGCAGCTGGTATTCCACCGGGTCCTCGATGGTTATGATTTTGCGGTCTGGGGCATTCAGGCGTGTCAGCATGGAATAGAGGGTTGTGGTCTTCCCGGATCCTGTCGGACCGGTCACGAGCAGCATCCCGTAGGATGAGGAGATCAGCTTGACGGCAAGATCTTTGTGGTCCGGATCGAGTCCCAGATAATCCAGATCCAGAGAAACCTTCTCCCGGTAAAGGAGACGCAGGACCACCCCTTCTCCGCTGACGGTGGGCAGCGTGGATACGCGGATATCAAGGAAGAGCGAGGCAATCCGCGTGGTGAATTTCCCATCCTGCGGAAGTCTCTTTTCCGCGATATCCAGTTCCGCAAGGAGCTTGATGCGCGAAACGACGGCCAGATAGAATGCTTCCTCCAGAACATCGATATCATGGAGAATCCCGTCAATACGGAATCGGACCCGGTATCTCTTCTCCGAGGATTCGATATGAATATCGGAGGCCCTCATCTCCACGGCCTTGTTCAGCAGGCCGTTGAGGAATTTGATCACCGGCGCCTCAAAGGCCATTTCCTTGAGTTTTTCCGCGTCCTCTTCAACGGTCAGAGATACGAAGTCCCGTTCCTGTCCGTCCAGATAGCCCTTCGCCAGATCTTCAACGGTCTTTTCCGAGGCAAGGGACAGTTGGACGGCATAGCCGAGATTTTTCACCACGTAATCGGGCATGGAGTAGTTAAAGGGATCGCTGGTAACGGCGAAAAGGATTTTTCGTTCGTGATCTATGGACAGGGGAAGAAAGCGATTTTTGAGGAGGAAGTTGTAATCGAGGCGTTCATTCAGATAGGCGACCAACGCCTCATCGATCTGCCATTGGCCGGCAAACTGGGGAATTTTCAGATAAGACGACAGTCCCTCCAGACGCTGACCGTCGGTAATTGCGCCGACCTGCACCAGGAGCTGGCCGATATCACCCCCCAGGTCCTGTTGAAGTTTTCGGGCCTTGTCCAGATCTTCGTCCGGGAGACGATAGGTCTCTTTCAAGAATTGCGAGAGAGACATGGCTACCAGTTCTTTGCTGATTTTTCATCCAGCTTGCCGTTCGGGCCGAGAGAGTAAAGGTCAAAGGGGCCGTGTTCGCCGGGAACTTTGTACTGATATTCCTGATCCCAGGGATCCTTGGGCACGGTCTGCTTGGAAAGGTATGGCCCCCGCCATTTGGCATCCGTCGACTTGATCAGTTCCTCCAGGGTCGATGGGTAGCGGCCGACATCCAGCTTGAAGGACAGAACCCCGGATGAAAGCATTTCCACCTGGGTTTTCGCAATTTCTTCCCTTGAACGCTCATAGCGTCCGATCAGATTGGGGGCTATGAGGGAAGCGATAAGGCCGATGATGATGACGACGATGAGGATTTCAATCAGGGTAAATCCCCCTTCTCTCCTACGTCTTCTTTCACATGGGCGCCCGCCGTGCATATCACTCCGCCTTGCTTTTAATCGGAACATGGAGATTCTCCCTATCATCATTTTTATCGAATGGATGGAAATGTTGCATATTGATAGATAGATGTCAATGCTCAGATCATGTTCATCTTCTTCTTTAAAGGCATTGCAACGTGAATGAACGGAATAAAAGCGAAGAATGCTCTGAGGCGCAAAACAAAAGGCAGGCCCTTTTTGAGGAACCTGCCCTTTGTAAAATTATGGACTTCTTTGTATCCGGCGACCTTATTTGTTCATCTTCCTCCGGACCCCCAGGATTCCCAGGAGGCCGGGGCCTAACAGCCAGGCGGCCGCGGGCAGAGGAACAGGTGCGACCGCTGCTCCACCATACATATGGAAGTCATCCCGGTATGAACTTGTGTCCACACTTTGGATCTTGATCATGTGGGTGTCATAATCGAGGCCGGACACAACCAGTGTTCCCACCTGCCAATCCGGATAGCTGATCTGTCCGGGCAAGGTCATCATGTCAAAGTTCGCCAGCACGCAATCCCCGTCGACATAGAAGTTGACGTACTTATCGTTGCTGTCGCTCTCGACCATGAAGGCAACGGCCGTGCTCTTTGTTCTCAGCGTTGTCTCTGCATAACTTCCACCGTAATAGAACCACATGATTGTGGCTCCGTTGGACCGTGTGCTGCCGCCGAGGGAACCAGATGTCGTCCAGGCGCCGTTTGCATTATCGGCCACGGCATCCTTGTATTCAAGGACCGTCCACCCGCCCACCGTTTCACCAACGGCATAATCCTTACTTTCGGGAATCCATGTCAAAGTATAGGCGTGAGCACCCGCAGCAAAAACCAGCATCGTTACCAAAAAAAGGCCCAAACTCAATAAACGTTTCATCAATTCGTTTCTCCCCTATTTTTAAATTTTACAGGCTTTAACCCAGACCTGTTCTAAATCCTTGCTCTTGCTGCCATTGACTCGATTGTCTTCTCTTTTCTTGAACCCGGAAAACCGCCTCTTTTTAAAAAGACACGCTGGTCTATTATTTTCGGAGTTCCTGTCATCCTTGTCCATCCTCATTTCCAAGGTGATGGGGCACTTAAGACAGGGATGTAAAATAAAGTCAATAAGTGTAAAGATGTATTTTATCGATCATTGGCGCTTAGAAGGATCATGGTATGACCTAAGCCATTCATACCAGGCCCTGTTGAAAGATCATCCAGGATTCCCCTGATATTCACAAGCTCAATCGGGAAATAACTGAGAGATAATTTCCAATGTACTGACATATTTACTGCAACGCCTGATTTAAGAAAGGGTTTTTGAGTATTTTTCTGCTTTCGAAAAAAAACATCATTTTAAAGGTAGATAAGTTACACGTCTGATGGCATATACGACTTAAGTCAATCCACCCACAATTCTTTTTTATCAGGATGCATATATGACTATTATCAAGTATATACGGACTATTGCTCCATTGATCCTGTTGTCCTTCGTTACCCGGCATGAGTGGCGTTGCTGTAGCGAAGCAGCCTCAAACCGATCAGGTGCGGTTGACTGCCAATGATCCGGCTACCGGTGCGGATTTCGGCCGGTCCGTCGCAATAGAGGGCGATCTCGTTGCGGTCGGGGCAGGCGCGGCTGTTGCCGGCTCAACAGATAAGGCAGGGCGCTGTTTATCTCTTCTCTCGAGAGGACCATTCATGGATTGAAGGGAAGAAGGTAACGGCTGACGACGGCCTGGCGGGTGATGAATTTGGATACTCTCTATCGGCTTTCAGGAACGAGTTCGTTACTGGTGCCCACTTTGCAGATTCGACCGCAGGAGCGGCTTATGTGATTCCCTTGAGGCATTAGGAACAGGCACATCAACAGCGTAGTTTGAAAAGACAACCGGATATGCAGCAGCAGGAACAATTCAATAAAGAAAAGAGGGTCATCATGAAGAAAAAGAGATGGAATCTATTCGTTCTGTCTGCCGTTCTGATCGTAGTTTCTTTTACATTATTTTCCGGAATTCAGATTTATGCAGCCTACAATCACGAAGGCGACAAAGACTCGGCCAACTTCCGTGAAGCCTATCCCAACAAGATCGGCACCAAGCTTGACAGCTGCACGCTCTGTCACTGCGGCGGTTCATACAAATTGGGAAAGAAGACCGTGACGCTCGGAAGTTGTCAGTGGTGTCACTACAAAACCAGTTATGGGGCCGATAGCAGCGAGGCCAACCTGCTGGCAACCCTGAATTCCTATGGTCTGGCCTATAAGAATAAATGGTCCACTGGAGGAAGAACGGCCGCCGCATTGCTGGCCATTGCCGGTGATGATTCCGATAGGGACGGCTACAGCAATGAGCAGGAAATCAACGCCGGAACATACCCCGGCGACGCAACCGACGATCCGTCAAAGATACCGGCCCCCTCCCGCATCCTATCGCTTCCGGAACTCGAAAAGATGGCCCAGCACACCCAGTTTTTGCTGATGAATGCCAGCAAATCGGACGACAGCTACACGGAATACAAGGGGATCGCCCTTGAAGCACTGATCAGGACGATCATGCTTGACTCGGCGACCGGCATCACGGTCTATGCTCCGGATGGATTTGCCACCTATCACCCCTTGGATCCCAGTGCCAATAGCAACACGTATCATGTATTGGGTATCTATCCCCAGGGCACTTTTTATTATGACAAACAGGCAGACATGGCAACCAATCCGTCCACCGGCTGGTGCAATTACAGTTCTCCCTCAGCAGCGGGCAGGGAAAACGGTGAAGCGATCTCCAATCCGGATGACCTGAAGATGATGCTGGCTTTCAAGCGGGATGGTGAATATCTGACGCCGGGCGAGTTGAATTTATCGAACAAGCTCGATGGAGAAGGTCCCTATCGAGTCGTGCCCCCTCAGAAAACCCCCGGTCCCCCGGATCAGCGTTCGACAGCAGTCAATGCAACCGCCAGGGATGCCTGGATCTGGCCCTATAATGAAAACAATGCCATCAATGACCACAACGCAGGCTTCTCATCACGGACGGTAACGATGATCAAGGTGGAGCCGCTGCCTCCGGGAACAACGGATATCGACACGATGGAAGCCGGATGGCCATACGTTGATGGAAAGAAGATCATCGTTTATGGCGCCATTGACCCCCGTCCTTTGAATCGCTTATATACAAACCTGGACCTCCTGATCAATACGATCAAAGCCAAAAAGGTTACGGCCTTTAAGAACAAATCGTCCCAACTGGCATTGGTGAGCAAACTCCAGGCAATCAAGAAACAGGTGGCAAAAAAAGCCTATTCCGTTGCGTTGACAGCCCTCAAACAGGATGTGGTGGAAAAGATGGATGGATATCTGTCCTGTGGGGTCGATGCGAATGACTGGGTCACTGACCTGAAGGTTCAGAAGCAACTCTGTGGGGATATTCAAAAAATCTGGATCGCCCTGGTCATTCTCGGCGGTTAGAAAAACCTCTTACCTCAGCCGGCTGCCGGAATCTTTCCCTTCATCGGGCAGTCGGCTGATTTCAAAAATTCCCCGTTTCAAGGGCGCTCTTTTTCAGCGACCTTATCGGCTGCTCAAAGATCTACGGGTTCTTCACCGGCACCACGCTCTGCGATTCTCTTAAATCTGGAAGGGAAATCAGGACTTCAGAGGCAATTTTCAAGGATGCGCCTCTCGGAAAAATCCTTCAGTTTGAAGTACTCGGGGGAGCGGCCGTCCAGGGCCGCCTGAGGAATCAAGCCGATCAGCTCCGATTCCAGAATTTCAATTCCCAGAAGTCCAGCCCTCGCCTGAATCTCATCAAACACCCGGCGCATCGAGGTTTCTCGATAATCGGTCAGGTTCATCGAAACCTGGACGAGGCCTCGGCTTTTCAGAGGAACACCGATAGCCTTCACATGCCGGAGTCCCCCGCTCGACTGCCGGATAGAGCGGGCGATATCCTCCGCCGGCTTGAGATCACTGCAATTCAGCACGACATTGAAGGCCACAAGGGGTATCCTTGCTCCCACGGCTGTGGCGCCGCTCTGGGCATTGAAAAGAGCAGGACCCGCATCGGGCTTCCATTTTGGATCTTTGAGCCGTTCTTCAAGACGCTCGTAACCTCCCCTCCGTATATCCGGAAGTTCTTTCCGGTCAGGGCTCAAGGCGGACGCCCCGTAAAAGTAGACCGGAATCCGGTTCCGCTCTCCGAACATCGCTCCAAACCGGTGCGCCGCACTCACGGCGTCGCTCATTTCGGCATCGGCAAGGGGGATGAAGGGGACCACGTCCACGGCCCCGATCCGGGGATGAACGCCTCCCTCGTGCTTTCTCATGTCGATCAGCTCGGCGGCCCGGTTGCAGGCTGCCAGTGCACCCTCAACCACCTCTTCCGGTGATCCGACAAAGGTAATGACACTGCGGTGGTGATCCCGGTCCATGCTGTGATCCAGCAAGCGGATGCCGGGGACTTCCGTCAGGGCAGAAATGATGCCCTCGACGATATCACGGTTTCTTCCTTCACTGAAATTCGGCACACATTCAAGAATTTTCATCTTATCCTATTTCCTGCACAACAGACGACTTGAAAAACTTCTTTGATCAAAACTGCCACGGACCATGCCGGCGAGACCCGCTTTTACTCGCCGTTTCAGCCGTTTCATCTGCTGCTGCATCATCGCCTTCATGAACTTCTTCTGACTTGGGTTCAGCGTCGACCGCCTCATCACCGTTTTCATCGTTGGATATTTCCGGCGGCACGGAATCATTGTTTTTCCCTTCGTCAGGGGGAGCAGCCTCTTCCCCCGGCACCTCACCCGCCTCTTCCGTCAAAGATGGATTTGCCGCCTTCCCTTTCGGATCAGCCTGCAAAACACCCTCATTCTGGGGCGCATTCCGTTCCTCACGCTCCTTCATTCCTATTTCTATGGAGCGTTCTTCCCTGGAAAAGACCAGGGTATTCCAATCCGGAACAAGCTTCTGAAGCGTTTCCGCAATGCCGGCGCCGTCGATTTCACAGGTAACCACGGCCTTTTCCTGAGCGCCGTAGGCGTTGATCGTCATATCAATCTCCTGGGATAATCTTGCCAGAATCTCGGAAAGGGTCGACTGCGTACTTGAAATACTGATTCGACCATTTCTGACTGCGACCCGCAGACCTGCTTCATCGCCCAGAGAGGTTCCCTGGAGGATCATGATCAAGGCTATGACAAAAAACGTACAGATCGTAGATTTCATCTTTTTCCCCTTTCTCACCCACATCAAACCTTCCTATTGTAATGGTGAAATTCCAAACATGACCCGCTGATAGGGAGGAAGCTTTTGGAAAATTTTACCATAAAGTTCCTCTTCTTTCACCTCCAAGGGGTCAACATACCTGATGTCCGGAAACTGCGTCAATTGCAGGAGACTACCCTTGTCGTTCAGCCGGTAGAAGGTTTTTTTCCGCTCATAAATTCCCTTCCGGAAATGCCCGGATGGAATGAGGATGCCGTCGAATTTCCGGGAAAAAACGGCCAGCGGCGCCTGGACATTTTCGCCATGCGGGGTAATGATCCTCACATTTCCTATCAGGACAAAGCTCTGAAAATCACCGCCAATATACGCTTTCTCTGCGGTCACTTCGAGGGAAGCCCCCGGCGGATAATGGATGTTTAAAACAAGATCATCAAATTGAATCCTGCTGAGAACGTCAAGGTCTATGTCACTGTTTTCCTTCAGATATGATTCGATCGGTTTCAGCGTGCCGGAACCAGAAATCAGATGAAAACACTTTCCCAATAAATCGTAGGGAATCCCATAAATATTTTCGGAACTTACCTGTTTTCGAGGATAGAGGTCAAAGTGGGTATGATTAAAATGAAGCTCTTTCAGATTCTGATATTCAAACAGCCGGGATCTTCGCTTTCTGTGGACAACTTCCTCGACGGACAACCTTACGATCAGACCCTCCGGATCATACTCCAGCAGATTGATCCCGCCAATTCGGAATTTATCATATGGCCGATCCGCTTCCGTTGAGGGTTGCACCGTCTTGTCATGTTTTTCTGAGTGGATCACGAGATAACCCAGCCAGAAAAGGGAAAGCACCAGTACCAGACCGAAGAGAAATTGTACAGTCCGGCATCGGGATTGTGTAGGTTTTTGGGATGGAGCCATGGAACTCCCGTTGTTTTATTGAACATTAACCAGACAAGTGTTTCCTCCGAAAGATCGCCCGTTGCTATCGATGAAGTCGACAACGACCAGGGCCATCTTTCCCCTCAGGTCGGTTGAAACAGGCGAAACGATCAGAAGATTATTAATCGTGACGGACTGACCTGCTGAAATAATCTTGTTATAGGATAAAGACTTGGCATAAGGCCCATAGACACGGCTCGTATTCAAGATATTGTTGAAATTGCCGACAATCCCTGCCGCATAACGGTTCAGGGTTACACTGTTCTCTCCATCATTGGAAATGACAACTTTTTTTAAATTGAGTGTGGATCCCGCATTGACAGAGCTAGGACAGTACAGTTCCACATCTAAATCGCCAGCGAAAGCCGGACCGGCACAAAAAGCAAAAATTCCCAGAAACAAAAAAATCCCCAACTTCTTAATCATATGACCCCCTTTCAACGACAGAAAATTTTATTCATAATAACTCCACCCCGTTAAATTTAGTAATCGAATAGGAAGACTGTGTCAAGATAAACTCGAAATACCGCTGGAATGAGATAACCTCTGCCTGAGTGATTTTTGACAAACCTGATCGGCCGATTTGTCTCGGTGGGCATGGGAGTATGAGATGAGGATTGGAGATTTACAGGTGCATTGTTTCATTCTTTATGTTATCCATATTCGCATTTATTATGAATGGCTATGCTGGCCCGACTACCTCGGCGGATTTGACGCCCGACCATCTCTTTCCAATACAGGTTACCAACGAGAGTTTGCAATCACTCTTTGATTTCGATTTTTTTATCGAGGAAATCAGGAGATGACAATAATGGAATAAGGAGGTCAAAATGAGTATCAAAGGCATCTGTTTCAGGTTCGTTCTTGGGTTCTTGTTCCTAAGTCTTGGCTTAATCTCCGATGTCATGGCTGAATCGCCGACACTTTCCAGTGAAACGGTAAGTGCCGCATGGCTGCCACCTGCGAATGCCGATGTGTGCTGGGGTTCAGGAGGAGACGTCATACGGATGCGCTTCACCAGCGTGGGTGGAGGGTACTATCAAGTCGTCGGTAAGATGATCGAGTCCAGCGGGGTCATCGGCGCCCTTTTCGGCAGCGCCTTCACAACTTCAAAAATTATGCACGTTACGGCAACCTGGAGCGGCGCCAATTCTAAATCGGTCTGGCTTGAGACGGGCCGTATCACGATCAACAGAACAACCTTGAAATTGACCGGTTACGGAGCCGGAATGGAGCATGAAATTTCCAGTTCGGAGAGCGTTGAGCCGTACGCCGGCGGACCCCATACGCTTTCAAAAATTGCCTGCCCATAGCAAGAGGGGAAGATCCGGGAAATTTCCCATTAAGTCCAACCTTTTCGCGTTATTATGATCTATCGGTGATACCTCAACAGCCATCCCCCGCCAAAGCTGAGGGGAGATTGCCGGCCCCTTTGATGGGGCCGGCAATCCGGTCAAGTCAACCCCCATATTTTTGAGTTTTATTCCATACATCCTCCCATAGTTTTTGCTTCACTTTCCTCCTGTCCGTTCCTGATGGTTTTATCCTTGCCGGGTATATTTCAAAGAGGCCTGCGGCCTTGGGTAAAAAAGCCACTCCGAACCGGGTTACTTAAATGAGTATAGATGGATGAACGGACAGAAAAGACGCCCTCAATTTGAAAGCTGGTCCTGAGATAACTGTTGCATTATTGGGAAAGGTAAGGCTATTCTTCCCTTTGTTGACAGGAGACTAAATTCAGGTGGAGTTTGCCGTGAAAAACGACATTTCACGAATGATCCTCCGGATCATACTGCCCTATGTTCTGTTCGCCGGCCTCTGGATTTTCCTCTCCGATAAGCTGCTTGCGGCTCTGCACCTTGATTCAGCCGCACACCTGCAATGGTCTATTTACAAAGGCTGGATTTTCGTCTTTGTCACGGCGCTCCTGCTTTTGTTCCTCCTTCGCGCGGAGCGGAAAATCCGCGCTCAAGCCCAGGCCGCCCTCAGCGATAGTGAGGAACGGTTCCGCTTAATCAGGGACAACCTTCCGGGAAGCTATGTTTATCAATTCACCCACGAGACGGACGGTAAGCCACGGTTCCTTTATCTCAGTGCCGGAGTTGAGCGGTTGCACGGTCTCAATGCGGAAGATGTGCTGCGCAATGCCGATCTGCTGCGCTCCCAATCAGATCCGGAGCAGATGCAGGCTCTGAAGGCGGCAGAAGCAGGCAGCCGCCGGAACATGACCGACTTCACGATAGAAATGCACATGCGGGACGCCGATGGGCAATGGCGTTGGATCCATGTGTGGTCTCATCCGTACAAGACATCCGATGGACGGGTCATTTGGGATGGTGTGGCTACCGACATCACCGAGCGCAAGGAAGCAGAAGCGGCAATTCTGGCTGCACTGCAGCGACTCACGGATATCATCGAATTCCTCCCGGACGCCACTTTTGTCATTGATCAGGACAAGCGGGTTGTCGCGTGGAACCGTGCCTGCGAGGTCATGACGGGAGTGAGCAAGGACAAGGTACTGGGCCTTGGCGATTACGCCTACGCCGAACCCTTCTTCGGCGAGCGCCGTCCCATCCTCATCGATCTCCTGGATCTGCCCGAACCTCAACTGGAAACCATCTACAAATATGTACAACGCAAAGGCGACAAGATTTACGCGGAGTCCTTCATCCCAGGCTTGAACGAAGGACGCGGCGCTCACCTCTGGGGTGTAGCGGCGCCGCTCTTCGACAAGACAGGATTTCGATGCGGCGCCATCGAGGTCATCCGGGATGTGACGGAACAACATCTCACCGGACAGGCCTTGCGCGAAAGCGAACGGAAGTACCGCGAGCTGGTTGAACTCGCCAACAGTATCATCCTGCGCTTTAACTCCGAAGGGATCGTAACCTTCATGAACGAATTCGGACTGCACTTCTTCGGTTACTCCGCCGAAGAAATCCTGGACCGCCAGTTGATAGGATCGATTGTGCCATTGACCGACAGCAACGGCCGCGACCTCAGCCATCTCATGAAACAGATCTACGCAGATCCGGAGGCGTTTGAGCAGAACGTCAATGAAAATCTTCTCCGCAACGGCGATCGCGTATTAATCTCCTGGGCCAACAAAGTCGTGCGAAACGAGCAGGGAGAGGTGGCGGAGATTTTGAGCATCGGCACGGATGTTACCGAGCTTAAACGGGCTGAGGATCGGATTCGGCAGCTCAACAGGGAGCTGCAGCGTTACACCGAAGAGCTGGAGCATCGCGTGGCCGAGCGAACGGCGGAACTGGTCGTGGCCAAGGAGCGCGCCGAGGCAGCCGACCGGTTGAAGTCCGCCTTTCTCGCCACCATGTCGCACGAATTACGTACACCGCTGAACTCCATTATCGGTTTCACGGGAATCATCCTCCAGGGTCTGGCCGGATCGCTGAACCCCGAGCAGCATAAGCAGCTGGAAATGGTACGCGGCAGCGCGCGGCATCTGCTGGCCCTTATCAATGACGTACTGGACATCTCGAAAATAGAGGCGGGACAATTGGAAGTTGCTTGTGAACCCTTTGACTTGCGCGCCTCCATCGAGAAAGTTGCCGACATCGTGAAACCCATGGCGGAAAAGAAAGACTTGACCCTGCAATTAGACCTGGGCTCCGAAGTCGGCACATGGGTCAGCGACCCTCGACGTGTCGAGCAGATCCTCATCAACTTATTGAACAACGCCATCAAGTTTACCGACTGCGGCCACATTGTCCTTGCGGCAAAAATAGAGCAGGACGTACTTTTTCTTTCGGTGACCGACACCGGCATCGGGATCGAGGCGGAGGATCTGCAGAACCTTTTCCAGCCCTTTCAACAGATTGACACTGGCCTGACACGCAATTACGAAGGCACGGGGCTTGGGTTGGCCATTTGCCGACGATTGACTGAATTACTTGGAGGCCGGATTTTCGTGGAGAGCCAATGGGGTGTCGGCAGCACCTTCACAATTTCGCTGCCTGTCAAGGGGGGAGGTCGTACAGTATGAAGCCGAAAATTCTACTTATCGAGGACAACGAACAGAACCGCTACATGGAGACATTCCTTTTGGAAAAGCACGGTTATGAAGTCGTACCTGCCGTGGACGGTCCCACGGGCATTGACCTTGCCGCCCGGATTCAGCCTTGTCTCATTTTGCTCGACATCCAGCTGCCTCAGATGGACGGGTACGCCGTTGCCCGTGAACTGCGACGCAATCCAGCGTTGAGCGACGTGCCCATTGTGGCGGTCACTTCCTACGCGATGATGGGTGACCGTGAGAAAACCCTGGAGGCAGGCTGCAACGGCTATCTGGAAAAACCGATCAACCCCGAAACCTTTGTTGCTGATATCGAGCGCTATTTGACCCTTCCCGAAAGCTGGAGCAAGCCATGAATCGAATCCTGATCGTCGACGACAAGCAGGAAAATCTCTATATGTTACGCTTTCTTCTGGAAAGCAACGGCTATGAAGTGGATGAGGCGCGCCATGGGGCGGAGGCCCTGCTTAAAGCACGACAACTGCTGCCGCAACTCATTATTTCCGACCTCCTCATGCCGATCATGGATGGTTATACGCTCCTGCGCCACTGGAAATCGGATGATCTTCTCAAGCATGTTCCCTTCGTTGTCTATACAGCCACTTACACCGAACCGAAGGACGAAAAACTCGCCCTGGACCTCGGCGCGGATGCCTTCATCATCAAACCCATCGAGCCGGAGCCTTTCCTTCATTGCATCCAGGATGTTCTGGCAAGGCAGAAAGACGGTTTGCTTTTGCCGGTAAAGTACCCGACGGGTGATCTGCAAGACCAGATCACACAGTACAACGAAGCCCTTATTCGCAAGCTGGAGGAAAAGGCGTTTCAGTTGGAGCAAGCCAATCGCGCTCTCGAAATGGATATCGCCGAGCGCAACCGGGTGGAGGAGGCGCTGCGGGAAAACGAAGCACTGCTCAATGAAGTCGGTCATATTGCGAAGATCGGCGGATGGGAAATGGATTTGATATCCCGCACGGCCAAATGGACGCGCGGCACCTACGATATCGTTGAGATCGAACCCGGCAATCCGATCCCCGGACCGGATGAGCATCTGAGCTACTACCTTCCGGAGTATCGCCCTCTGGTGGCCGAAGCGATGCGGGCGCTGATTGAGGAAGACAAACCCCTTAATTTCGAAGCCCAGTGCCTTACAGCCAAAGGGAATGTCAAATGGGTTCAGGCCTTCGGCAGAGCGATTCGCCAAGGAGGGCAGTGTGTCAAGATTCAGGGAACGCTTCAGGATATCACCGAGCACAAGCGTTCGGAAGAAGCGCTGTTCCGATCAAAATCGCTTCTGCAAGCCGCATTGGACGCCACAGCCGACGGCATTCTCGCGGTGGATAGAGAACGCCGGGTCATCGCTTTCAACCGGAGATTTGTCGAAATGTGGCACATCCCGATGTCGGTCATGGATAAAACTGATGATTACAAATTGCTCGCCCATGTCATGGAGAATTTGAAAGATCCGGAAGGATTCGTTACCAAGGTCAGGGATTTTTACAGCAAACCGGAGGTGGAAGGCAGGGACATTCTTGAATTCAAGGATGGTCGAGTCTTTGAGCGGTTTTCCAATCCCCAGCGGATGGGAGACGAGATTATCGGCCGAGTATGGGATTTCCGAGATATCACCGAACACAGACGTGCTGAAGCTGAGCGGGAAAAGCTTCAGGCCCAGCTGATCCAGGCCCAGAAAATGGAATCCGTGGGTCGCCTGGCCGGCGGCGTAGCCCATGATTTCAATAATATGCTCGGCGTAATCCTCGGGTATTCGGAACTCATTCTGGAAAGGGGAGATCTATCCGAAAAGCTGCAAGGCAATCTCCAGGAAATCCACAATGCCGCCCGACGGGCCGCTGAGATTACCAGAAAATTGTTGGCCTTTGCCCGTAAACAGACAATCAGCCCCCGGGTCCTCGATTTGAACGAGACCGTGGAAAGCATGTTGAAGATGCTCCGGCGTCTCATCGGTGAGGATATTGATCTTGCGTGGCTGCCTTGTTCAAGTCTATGGCCGGTCATGATAGACCCATCCCAGATTGATCAAATTCTGGCCAACCTGTGCGTCAATGCCCGGGATGCGATATCTGGAGCAGGCAAGCTTACCATTGAAACAGGCATGGTTAATTTTGACCATGCCTACTGCTCCGAGCATGCAGGATTTGTCCCCGGTGACTATGTCCTGCTGGCTGTCAGTGACAACGGATGTGGCATGCCCGCCGAAATCCTTTCGCACCTCTTCGAGCCCTTCTTCACCACCAAGGAAGTAGGGAAAGGCACCGGCCTGGGCCTGGCGACAGTCTATGGCATCGTCAAACAGAACAATGGTTTTATCAATGTTTACAGCGAGCCGGGAGAAGGGACGACCTTCAAAATTTACTTTCCTCGTCATGCAGGCAAAGCAGATGCCACTGCCACCCTCAAGCCGGCGGACATACCGCAGGGCAACGGCGAGATCGTGATGGTGGTGGAGGACGATCCGGCCCTTCTGTTGCTTTCCCGGACGATGCTTACCGGCCTGGGCTACAAGGTTCTGGAGGCCTCATCCCCGTCATTGGCTTTGAAACTGGCCGCGGAACACTCCGGGGCGATTAACCTGTTGCTGACCGACATGGTGATGCCGGAAATGAACGGCAAGGACTTGGCTCAAGAGGTACAGGTCCTCCATCCTGAAATCAAGATTGTGTTCATGTCCGGCTATACGGCCGATACGATCGCCCATCACGGGATTATGGACAAAGGGGTTCGCTTTCTTCAGAAGCCCTTCACCATCAAAGCTATCGCCGACAAGATCCGACAGACCCTGGACGGGAAATAGGAGAAAAACAGAGGAACCCGGATTTTCTTGAACAGCGCTGCGTTATCTTGAGGCGCTAGGAATCGCCCTGTTCGAAGAGGGCCGACACGAAGTCCTCGCTGTTGAATTCCCGGAGATCATCCAACCCCTCGCCGATGCCGATGTAGCGGATGGGGATGTTGTATTCCTTGGCGATGCGGAGAATGACACCACCCTTGGATGTCCCATCCAGCTTGGTCAGGACGAGGCCGGTTACTCCCACGGCATCGCTGAACATCTTCGCCTGGTTCACCGCATTCTGACCCGTTGTGGCATCCAGAACGAGGAGAACCTCGTGAGGCGCGCCGGGAAGCTCGCGACTCATGATCCGTTTCATCTTTTTCATCTCTTCCATCAGGTTGACCTGGGTGTGCAGCCGCCCGGCCGTATCGATGATCAGCACATCCGCCTTGCCGGACTTCGCCGCTGAAATCGCATCAAAAACAACGGCCGAGGGATCCGATTCCATTTTCTGCTTGATCAGGGGGACCCCGACCCGCTGACTCCAGATCTCCAATTGTTCAATGGCCGCAGCCCGGAAAGTATCGGCGGCCACCATCAGGACCGACCGCCCCTGCTCCTTGAACTGATTGGCCAGCTTACCGATGGTCGTGGTCTTCCCCGTCCCGTTGACGCCGACGACGAGAATCGTGAAGACCTCATTCTTCGGAAGGACAAGCGGCGCTTCGTTCTTCTTCAGAATTGCTTTCATCGTATTGCGCAGGACTTCCTTCAGCCGCTCCGGTGAATCAAGTTCCTTTCGCTTGACCGAATCGGTCATCTTTTCAATCAGTTCCGAAGTAAAGGCCGGCCCCACATCGGCCGCGATCAGGGCTTCTTCCAGTTCATCGAAAAGTTCCTGATCAATCTCCTTCTTTCCCAGAATGATATCGTTGACATCGGTCAACAGCAGGTCTCGTGTTTTGGCGAGACCCCGCTTCAATTTTTCAAAAAATCCCTGCTTCTTTTGAAAGATGCTCATAGAATCAACCGCTCCGTCAGTTATTATTCCGATCTCGTTTCCAATCGCTTCATCTTTGCTCAGGCGAATAAGACCGCCTTGTCTTGGCTGTTATACAGAGGAAAGCCAAAGAAACAAAACCGTTAACTAATAGATAATATTAGTTATATTGTTTTACAGATTAACCTCGGATTAATCTTTTTTAACCCTTTTTAGCTTGAAATGGTCAACGGTTGCCATAGCAGATTTTCCTCACCAATACCACCTCAAAACCTTTTCTTTTTCCCCTTCCCTGCTGAATGTTACAGATATTTGATAAAAGCGATCTTCTAATAAAAGATATGCCGGGATTGGCGTAGGCGGAATATTTTTCCTGTACCCAATGATTGAGAAACTTGATAGATTACATGTGTAAATAATTGAGATGTGTGGCTCCACGGAAAGCAAGATGAACTTGAAAAGCCAATTGAGAAAGTAAAAAAACAATGAAACTTACAATTATAAGAATTTCAGTGATTTTTTTTCTTCTTGTCTTATTTGTTTCCAATATTACATATGCTGAAACTAAAACCAACATTGATGCAAAGGCTTATCATCATCGTGGAATTACCAATGGCAAACTCGGTAAATATAATGAAGCGATTAGTGACTTCAATAATGCAATCAAATTAAACCCAAAATTTGTAGAGGCTTATTATAATCGTGGAATAGCCTATGATAAGCTAAGCAAATATGATGAGGCAATTAGTGATTATAGTAAGGCAATAGAACTAAATCCAAATTTTGCAGAGGCTCATCATAATCGTGGAATTACCAAAGGTAAGCTTGGAAAACATGATGAAGCTATTGATGATTTAAATAAAGCAATCGAACTGAATCCAAAATTTTTTCTCACTTATTACGATCGTGGAACTGCCTATCTTAAACTTGGAATATATGATGACGCAATTGTTGATTTTAACAGAGCAATCGAACTGAATCCAAAATACACAGAGGCTTATTATAACCGTGGAACGGCCTATCATAAACTTGATAAAAATAATGAAGCAATTAGTGATTATAATAAGGCAATAGAACTAAATCCAAATTTTGCAGAGGCTTATTATAGCCGCGGAGTTGTCAATGGTATTCTCGTTAAATATAATGATTTGATTAGAGATATGACTAAAGCAATCGAACTGGATCCAAAACATATAATGGCTTATTATATCCGTGCATTAACATATTCTATGTTCAGCAAATATGATGAAGCAATTAGTGATTATAGTAAGGCAATAGAACTAAATTCAGATTTTGCGGAGGCTTATTACAATAGGGCATGCATATATTCTATTAATAATCAAGATAAGAATGCATTAAATGATTTATCAACAGCAATTAGAATAAATCCTAATTATAGAAATAAATCAAAAACTGATAAATTATTTGATAATATAAAAAATAATTCTCAGTTCAAAAAGCTGACAGGTGAATAACCTTACAACGACAAATAATGGTTAATGCTTTTGATCCTTCTTTCATATGAGACAAATAGCCATGATGATTAAGAGGGACGCTGGATGATTAAAAGGTGATTAAGAGAGAAGCTGCATATGAAGAAAGCAAACGTCAACATGTAGTTTCGGAAGGAAACGTTCTATCCATTACTAAGTGCAAAAAGAAAGGATGAAACGATGAGATCTGTCACGTTTGCAGTTATTATCTTGTTGTTTTTTGCTTACATATCTGCGCCTTCCATCCTTGGAGGTGAGGATCCCATTCCTCCGGATAGCTTTTTGCAGGACAAAGTATTAGAGGTTGGGAAAGCTATGGGATGGTCGTTGGCATACGAGAATCGTGGAGAGGGATTGTTTATCTGGTTTTTTAAAGTAGAGCCCTTGGGGCTTGAACAAGCAGGCAAGGAGTGCGGGGGCTTCTTTACCTGGTACATCAAAAGAGTTGGTAACCATATTGCGCTTGACGATCCTGTTGTATTCTTGCCAGGATGTCCGCTGGGACAAAGTGAAATTCGGTTTAAGGCAACTTGTTTTCAAGAAGAGTTCAAGAAACGTTGGCTAGATCTTGTCGGTCCCATAACTCTGAGTGGTGCAACAGCGACTCATTCCACAAAATTATTTGCCGAAGTATTAGCCCGTCTTATTAAAGAAAAAATCAAAGTTCCAGCACATACCTCACCAGCCAAATAGGAAGGTCTGAGGTTAAATCACACCACATCCAATTGGCTAAAGGAAGTTCTGTTACCCCCTTTCCCACACCATTCAGCAGGGGAATACACAGGAGGTTCATAAAGATTATTAGAACGTCTCAAATTAACAAATGTCCTTGCTCCATTTCTTTAGTTAATCAGCAATTTTTAGATTATCTTGCCAATGACGCTTTGTAGATGCTTGGTAATGACAACCAAAAATTGATCACCTGTGATAATCGAATTTTGACCACCCTGAGCAGTGTTTTCATTTTGGGATGACGGGCAGGTCATCCCCTGTCTTTCTTATTGATCGCCGGGAAAACGTAGGGAGCCGGGAGGCGACCGGAGTTTTACCGGCGAAATGTCACCATTTCTTTGAGACTTTCTCGCAAAGGAAGCCTTCGCTTCCCAAAGGACACCCAGTCGAAGTATCCGTCGAGATGGCGGAGCCGTTGTTCGGGGTGTAGTAGGTGATCGATCCCCCGCTTATCGCCAGGTCTGTGTCGTCGCTGCCCCGCTCATAATAGTCACTCAGGTTATCAAAGGTGCGGACACCCTTGTCATTCGTGTCGTCCTCCGTCCAGGTCCCTCCGGAGAGGGTCTTGTTCTGCCGGGTGTAGCCATTTCCCGTGGGCAACTCGGCGGACGGGGAGGCGGTCACATCCGCCAAGGTGGCATGGGCACCCTTGTCGAAAACGAAGACGTTGTTCATCAGAATGGCCTTGAAGGTGTCGTTGGCAAGATCGACCGCCTTTGCGCCGAGCTGATAACGCCAGTGCTTGGAGAGGGTGCAGGTGATTGAAATGGCTCCTCGCTACTGATCCGTCAGGCTTTCGCTGAGAAGGATCTTTAAAAATATTTTTCCATTGCTTTCCTTCAGTTCCTCCATCTTGGCCAGGATGATCGCCTTGTCAATGTAAAATTCCAGGAAAATACTTTTCAAGGCTTGTAATTTTTCAGAAATTCTGCTTAACGGAGGAACTTTGAGAAACCGCCTGGCATTAGGCGGCAGTGTAAAGAGGGGCTGGACCTTGATATCTTTAAACAATATTTCCCTTGCCTTCGGCGAGCGGGTGATCTTTGACGGCGTGAACTGGACCCTTGTCCCGCGCAGCCGTGTGGGTCTGGTGGGAGACAACGGCGCGGGCAAAACGACCCTGTTGCGGGCCATCGCGGGAAGCCAGGAACTGGACGGCGGCAACATCGACATTCTCGACCGGAAAAATACGACTCTGGGCTATCTTCCCCAGGATCTCATCGAGCTGGAATCCCTCAATATTCTCGATTTCCTCAAAAAACGCAGCGGCTTGTCGGATCTCGAAGCCACACTGAAGACCTGCGAGGAACAGGTTTCCTCCTGTCCACCCGATAGCCCCGATCACGAGGCTTTTCTGAAAACGTACGAAAAGGCCATGGCCGCTTTTCAGGCCAAAGACGGCTACGCCTTCGAAGCCCGTGCCCGGCAGGTGCTTCATGGCTTCGGATTCCGGGATTCGGATTTTGCAAAAAACTGTCTGGAATTCTCCGGCGGCTGGAAGATGAGAATCCTTCTGGCGGTCATCCTGCTGGCCAGGCCCGATATCATGCTCCTGGACGAACCCACCAATCACCTGGATACGGAAAGCATGGAATGGCTGGAAAGCTATCTTCGGGATTACCCGGGCACACTGATCACGGTTTCCCACGACCGCACCTTTCTCGACAAGATTACGACCGTGACCGCAGAGCTGTCTCAAGGAAAAGTGACGCTCTACAAGGGGAATTATTCCTTTTATCTTGCAGAAAAAGAAAAAAGGCGCCTGGCCCTGTTGAAGGAGTTGGAAAGTCAGAAGGCGGAAATCCGGAAAATTCAGGAATTTGTTGAACGGTTCCGCTATAAGGCCACCAAGGCGGCACAAGTCCAGAGCCGGATCAAAATGCTTGAAAAGATGGAACTGGTCCGGGCGGAAGGAGCGGGAAAGACCGTCCGGATATCTTTTCCCTCCTGCCCTTCCAGTGGCCGGGATGTGATTTCCGTTCGCGGGTTGTCGAAGGCATACGGGGAAAACGAAGTGTTCTCCGACTTGAATTTTACGATTACCCGGGGAGAGAAAGTCGCGCTGGTGGGCATGAACGGTGCCGGAAAATCCACCCTTTCCCGTCTGCTGAGCCGCGTCGAAGATCCCAGCGCCGGAGAGGTCCATTACGGTCTGCACGTCAAGCTTTCCTTCTTCTCTCAGGAAAGCGCGGAAAATCTGAATTATGACCGGACCATTCTGGAAGACGTCAACAGCGTTTCATCCCGGTGCAACGATCAGGATAAGCGCAATCTCCTCGGGGCCTTCCTCTTTTCCGGCGACGACATCCACAAACCGGTGGCCGTCCTCTCAGGCGGCGAAAAATCCCGCCTTGCCCTGCTGAAGATCCTCATGCAGGACGCCAATCTCCTGATCCTGGATGAACCCACGAACCACCTTGATATGAAGACACGGGATATTTTTCAGGAAGCCCTGCTGGAGTATGCCGGAACCGTCATTCTGGTCTCTCATGACCGGTATTTTCTAGACCGCCTGGTCAACCGGGTCATCGAAATCCGGGATGGTCAAGCTTTCGAATACAAGGGCAATTATTCCTATTTTATTGTCAAGCGTGAGGAAGCCCTGGGCAGTACCGGGACACCGCCGTCAGCGGCAAAAGGATCGGTCTTATCTGATAACGGCAGCGAGGGAAAGCTCCAGAGGAAGGAAATGCGGCGCCTCGAGGCGGAAGAGCGAAACCGGCGTTCTAAGATCCGCAGCGCCCTGAAAAAAGAACTTTCCACGCTGGAACAGTCCATCACGTCCCTGGAGGAAAAGAAAGGGACGCTTGAAGCGACCCTCTGCACCCCTGATATCTACCGGAACCCGGAACAACTCAAGACGCTCCGGCAGGATCTGCACGCGATCAATCGGAACCTGGAACAATCCTATACGGATTGGGATGACCTCACGGAAAAAATGGAAGCGATGGAAAATGAAGCCGGAGAAGGCATTTCCCCTCCCCCGGCATGAAATATCCCCTTTTCAGGCGCCGTCCAGCCCCGATCGTTCCTTCTCCTGATACCAGGCGGCAGGATTCGTCAGGAATTGCTCGGTATCTTTGAGGGAGTTGTAATGTTCACGTTCAATCGAGGCCAGAAGGTCGAAAAAGGCCTTTTCCTGAGGGTTGGACACCTCGTCGCGAAGGCGGGCGTAAAAGGCCGTCCCCTTAGCCTCAAATTCAATGGCGGTCTGAAGGGCCTTAAGGTCATCACCGTCTCCCTGGGGCATCTGGGAAACCGTTTTAACGACCTTGGCCAGAACGTTTTTCACCGAGGTATTCTTGACCTTGAGAGGCAGCGTTTCCGGCCATTTTCCTTCCCTGGCCCAGCGGTCATGCAGTTCCTTCAGGCGCTCGTAATGCTCCAGTTCTTCATCGGCAATCTGTTCGAACATCGCCTTTCCCAGCGGGTTCCGGGTTCTCTCGGCATTTTTCAGATAAAAATCGCGTTCACTGGATTCATTTTTCAAGGCAATGTTCAAGGCATTCAATCGCTCTTCCATAAAGTCGGCCTCCTGATACCCATGGGTTAATAAATCTTGCTGTAAAAAAATTAAAATAGGGAAAGACTCGAAACGACCTTTTGAGAAAGAAAACTGCGGAAGCAGATTAAAAAATATCACAGGATTTGCCGACTGGTCAAGGAGTTTGCCGGGGTCCAAATCCACCGCTTGCAGGAATGATGGCAATTTTAGATAAACGTTAAACTTTTTCAGAAATAAATCAACAAGGAGGAACGGAAGGATGACGGATTTAACTGCCGACAAACTGGCGATTCGGGAGGTGGTGGAAAACTGGGTCGTGTGGCGCGACGCCGGGGATTGGGAGCGCTTTGCAACGGTCTGGCATTCCGACGGGTATATGACTGCCACCTGGTTCCAGGGACCGGCAGAGAAGTTTATCGAAGTAAGCCGCGAAGGGTTCAATAAGGGCGTGAACATCCTGCACTTCCTCGGCGGCTGGACCTGTGAGCTCGCCGGGACGCGGGCCATTTCCCAGACCAAGATGACGATCAGCCAGCGGGCAACTGTAGATGGGGTCCCTGTGGACGTCCTGTGCACGGGGCGTTTCTACGACTTTTTCGAGAAGCGGGAAAGCTGCTGGGGGATTGTGCGGCGCCAGCCCATCTACGAGAAAGACCGCCTCGATCCCGTGAATCCCGCAGCCGTTCTCCATCTCGATCCGGAAATCCTCGCCCGCTTTCCCGAAGGGTACCGCCACCTCGCCTATCTCCAGACGAAGGTCGGCTTCGAAGTCAAAACGGGTCTGCCGGGCCTGCGTGGTCCCGCGGTCGAAAAGCTCTACGCCGAGGGCAAGGCGTGGCTTTCCGGATCTGTCGGACCGGGCGAGCCCCTCTGAACCCTTCTTTACGTATCATTCCTCTTCCAGTTCGTAGATGGATTCGGCGATATTCTGACAGTGATCGGAGATCCGTTCCAGTTGAATGAGAAGCTCGACAAAGATGGGGCCGGATTCCGCAGCGGCAAGATGACGATGGAAACGCATCAGATGGCGGTCCCGGGCTTCCTTGACCTCCACGTCGATCTGCGCCTCACGGCAGGTGATGTCGCGGATGCACTCTTCATCCCGACTTGAAATCAAGGCCAGGGCATCCCCCAGGTTGGCTTCAACGAGTTGTCGGATATGAAGCAATTCCACGCTTCCCTCTACGGTGATCTGGATATTCCTTTCATGCCTGTTCCTTGCCAGTTCCACGATGTTGACCGCGTGATCGGCAATCCGTTCGATGTCATCGACCATGGAGGTATAGTTGAAAAGCCTTCGGGACATCTGCGGAGAGAGATTGATGGAAGAGATCTTCGACAGATACTGTACCATTTCCCTGCGAAGGGTATCCACGACCATTTCCACATACAGAATATTCTGCTTTTTAACCGGTTCATACCGGTCAAAGAGGCTCATGCTGTCCATCAGCATCCGGTTGGCCAGGAAGGCTTCCCTTTCCAACTCCTTTTTGACGCGGTCAAGGGCTTCCCGGGGTTTGTCCAATAAGGCCTCATCCAGGTATTGAGGCCAGAGCGGGAGGGTTTCCTCCTTGCCGGGAAGGAGCCTTTCGATAAGCCGGGAAAAGGGTTTCAGAATAAAAATAAAGGAAGCCGCCAGGAGGAGATTGAAAAAAAGATGGCTCAGGGCGATCTGCTGGGCCGTCTCGGTGGACAGACCCTTCAGGGTCTGGATAAAAATCGGCAAGGCAGCCAGGCAAATTCCAACACAGATCAGCTTGAAGAGAAAGTGCGAAACGGCGCTGCGCCTTCCACCGAGGCTGGCAACAGATCCCGCCAGCAGGGCTGTTGCCGTCGTCCCGATATTGGCACCGATCACAATCGGCAGGGCGTTGTCAATGCTCATCGCGCCCTGCTGGGCCAGGATGACCAGCATACTGATGGGGATCGCCGAGGAGTGAATAAGTCCTGTAAAAACAGCTCCGACCAGGACCCCCAGAAACGGATTTTTCGTTTCCTGAAGCAAATTGACAAAGACCGGATAATGTTGAAGAGGCGCCGTAGCTGTCGTGGCCAGACTCAGGCCGAAAAAAATCAACCCAAAATGGAAAATCGCTTCCCCGATGGGTTTCCACGAATCTTTTCCGAATATCCAGATTCCTCCTCCCAGAATGACAAAGACCGGCGAGAGGGCGGTGAATTTCCAGACCACCAGCTGCACCGTCAGCGTGGTCCCGATATCGGCCCCCAGAATCATTCCCAGAGAAGAATAAAAACTGATCAATCCGGCACTGACCAGTCCGATGGTCAAAACGGTCGTGGCGGAACTGCTCTGAAACAGCATCGTGGCGATCATTCCGGTCAACAGACCGTAGACCGGCCTCTTCACGGCGAAGCGGATGTAACCGCGGATCCGCGCAGTGAACAACCTCTGCATGGAATCACTCAATTTCATCATCCCGAAGAGGAACAAAACCAGTCCGACACTCAGGGTCAGGATATCCGTCAGCATTGCATACCCATTTAAAAAAAGATCCACCCGGCAGCAGAACATTTCGAGAAACTACCGGAAGGATCTTGAATAAAGACCTTACATAAACCAGGATTGAAACTTATTTAACCTCAGTCGATCTTTTTGAAGGCTTTTCCTTTGGTTCCACAGACCGGACAAGTCTCCGGAGCCTCTTTCCCAACGGTGTGACCGCAGACGGGACATACATAATAGGAGTAGCTTTCTTTTTCAGTGCCTATACCGGCCAGTGCTTCCTCGTAGAGGCGGTGATGGGTTTGCTCGACTTCATTGGCATAAACGAAGGTCCTTTCCGCTTCCTTGTTGCCCTCGGCTTTGGCTGCGTCGATCATTCCCGGGTACATTTCCTTGAACTCGTGCCCCTCGCCGGCAATGGCCTCTTCCAGATTTTCCCGGGTTGAGCGGATCCCCTTGAGGGCCCGCAGGTGATTATGGGCGTGGATCGTTTCGGCTTCAGCCGCCGCTCGGAAGAGTCTGGCAATCTGCGCATACCCCTCCTGGTCCGCCTTAGCCGCAAAAGCCAGGTACTTGCGATTCGCCTGGGACTCACCCGCAAAAGCCTCCTTCAAACTTTCTTCCGATTTTGACATTCTCCAGTCCTCCTTGTTGATTTAAAGATATGATTTATGCCGCGGACTTCAGCCTGCTGCCACTTAGGTCAGGATAGCGGCGTCCTCTCCGTCGGTTCTGAACGACTGAAGCAACGCCACATTAAGAAATGTATATACATTAACCCGGCTGTCAAGACAATGACCGTTTTCCTCCCTGCCTACCTGTTCATCGTCATTTTATCTCCCACAATTCTAAGAATTTTCAACCAAGGGATAAGGTATTTTGAAGGAAAAAAATCAGGTTATTCCTGATTGAATGGCATTGGCTCATTATGTATAGTAACTCAATGTTTCTGAGTTTCTGAACTGAGGCGTTTCATTGCAGAAAGGAGATTGGTAATGAAGAAATTATTAGGTATTTTTTTAATCACCGCATTGCTGTGCCTATCGATGACAGCAAATGCAGCAACGCTGATCGGTCATTGGGGGTTTGAGGAAGGCTCCGGAACAACCGCTTATGATTCGTCAAGCAACAATCTGAATGGCACAATTAATAATGCGGCCTATACAACGGGAAAAGTCGGCAGTTATGCCCTCGCTTTCAACGGATCGAACAGTTTTGTCGAGGTTGCCTACAATGCGCTGCTTAATCCCGATACCGTCTCGATCTCTCTCTGGTTCAACCCCAGCTCATCCCAGGTTGGCTGGGCGGATCTTCTCGACAAGGGACATGGTGCTGGTACGACCCCCTACTATGGAGGTTATGTGCTTCAATACCATGAACCGGTTGATGGGCCGCCCTATACAACAGGGACCATCAATGCCGGCTACGGCAATGGTTCAACCTTTCCATCAATGAATACGGGCAACAGTTATCTCGATAATACCTGGCATCATCTTGTCGCCGTTCTGGGTGCCGACGGCATGGCCCTTTATGTCGATAATCAGCTGATAACCTCCGGACCCGGCCAGGGGGCCATCGTCGATAATGATTCAAGTCTTTATTTCGGAAGGCATAGGACATTAGGCAGATATTTCAGCGGCCTGATCGACGATGTGCAAATCTATGAAGGCGTCCTCACCGCGGATGATGTGGACAGGCTGTACCACCAGGGTACGACTGTTCCCGTGCCGGGCGCGATCTTCCTGTTTGCGCCGGGTCTTGCCTGCCTGGCTGCCCTCAGGCGACGTTTTTTAAAATAGCTGACCCATTTAAAAAAAGGCATGGTCAGTATCCAATGTTATTGACTTAACAAAGAGACATCTCATGCCACAGAAATTTCGAAGGAGGGAATTATGAACGGGAAAAAATTTTTTATGGGGGCGGTTTTATCGCTGCTTATTCTCATCTCCGTCTCCGCTGCCCAGGCAGCCACAGTTTACTGGACGGATTGGACCACAAAGGGTACCAATACAGTGACCGGAACAATGACCATCGGTTCGAAAACAGTCGATGTGACCTTCAGCGGTGCTTATTACTTTGCCCAGACAAGTGGGGGAACAAATTACTGGTCCCCTGACACACCGTACAAAAGTTCGACTGTCGATAATGCACCGCCAGCGTCTGACATCATTGCCTTGGGTTCCGGTGGCACGGTAACGATCACCTTCTCCGAGGCGGTCACCAATCCTCTGCTTGCGCTGGTGAGCTGGAACGGTAATCACCCCAGATTTGACGATGAGATTACATTCCTGAGTTATGGCCAAGGCTATTGGGGTAACGGTACCCCCGTCATGGACGCCGACAAGAAAGGGTTCTATGGAAACGGAGAGGTTCACGGAGTCCTTCAACTGACGGGAACTTATGACTCGATCACCTTCACTCATACCGGCGAGTATTGGCATGGCCTTACGGTCGGTGCGGTGGATCTTGCTCCCGTGCCCATTCCCGCGGCCCTCTGGCTCTTCGGTTCCGGGCTGGTCGGACTTGTTGGCCTGAAGAGGAAGATCCGAAGATAAAAAATATCCTTTCCTGTACTTCCGTCGCGCATAAAGGCGGGATCTTCGGGTCCCGCCTTTTTTATTTAGAGAGCGAAAAGTCTGTCCTCCTTACTCACATGACATCCAAATATCCAGAACCGCGCAGATTTCGCAACCAAGGGAAAATCATTCTTGTCATGCTCTTTGTTTTTTGATAGCAAAGCGGCTGATTTACAGAATCACATCATCATTTATGGCAAGGCGGCAGAACATGCAGAAGGATTCGACGATAACCCGGGCAGGAGAAGTGCTCCGGATCGAAGCGGAGAGCATCCTGCAACTCATCGGCAGACTGGATGAAAATTTTTCCCGGGCGGTAGACATCATTTATCGTTCTCCCGGCCGGGTCATTGTGACCGGCATCGGGAAGTCCGGATTGATCGGGAAAAAGATAGTCGCCACAATGACGAGCACCGGAACCCAGGCCCTTTTCCTTCATCCCGTTGAAGGCCTGCATGGCGATCTCGGCATCGTCACGAAGGACGATGTCGTGTTGGCCATCTCCAACAGCGGGGAAACCGAAGAGGTGAACCGTCTCATCGGCAGCATTAAGAAGATCGGCGCCCCGCTGATTTCTTTTACGGGGAATCCCTCCTCAACCATGGCCCGTGCCAGCAACGCCGTAATCGATGTGGGCGTGGAGCGGGAAGCCTGCCCCTTCGGACTGGCCCCTACCTCCAGTTCGACAGCCTCTCTGGCCATGGGTGACGCCCTGGCGGTCGCCCTGATCGATAAGCACAAATTCAGCGAAAAGGACTTCTACAAATTCCACCCCGGCGGCAGCTTGGGACAACGGTTGCGGGCAAAGGTCAGGGACGTCATGATCAGCGGCCCGGACATCCCCAGGGTATATACAGCAACCCCGGCCATTGACGCCATATCGGTTCTCGACGAAAAAAACAAAGGCTTTCTTCTGGTCACCGATCGGGAGAATTGTCTCCTGGGGATTCTGACGGATGGTGATGTCCGTCGGCTGGTTCGAAAAGGCGCCTCGATCTCCGGCAAGTCGATCGATGAAATCATGACCCGGTCACCCAAATCCATTAAAGACGACTGGTCACTCGCCCAGACGATTGAATTCATGCAGAGGGATGAAATCACCGCCCTGGCCATCGTGAACGGCGGCAACCAACTCCAGGGTTACATTCACCTGCACGACATCCTCGGGAGGGGAGGAACAATCCGCATCTCTATCTCAGGATAGACAAGCGCACATTCGCCCTAATCATCCCCGGATCGGTCGCTTGGAAACGTATCGCCTGTGTAGAAATTCAATGAATTCTTATCTTCTTAGAATGCGCCTCTCAATTTTGACGTTTTCCTTTGTCGCTCTGCCCTTGTTTTTTCTGCCCGTACAAGGGATCTGCTCCGGAACGGTTCCCCTCAACAAAGGAGCCATTGTCACAATGACGGATATTGACGACGCCGGCACGGAAAGCCCCAAACATTCTCTTCTCAACTTAAGATACAGCGGCTCAGCGGAAAGCGATCCCGCCCACAAAACATTGCGGGCCATGGCCAAAGCGTCACCGGATTCAAAAGCCTCCTACCTGGCCAGGATGACAACCCGATTCTCCCTGCAGAAGGGAACAGACGGATCAACCTATGGCAAAGCCAGGATTACCCTCTATGGGCTCTCCTATTTTGGCTCAGTGAACACCTCACGGGCTGCGGCGGGAAAGGCCATCCTGAAAATGACTGTTTCCAGCACGACAAACAAGACCAGAACGGAATTAATCCTTTTGACTGCCTCGGGGAATGAGGGATCTCCAAAGATTTACTCGAAAGACAAGACTGGCGGCTCGGTAGATTTTTCCGTTGCCGCCGGCGACACGATTATTGTGGAATTGGAACTTGCCGTTACAGCAGGGACTGGGTTCCAGGACCTTCCTGCCGAAGTCGACTTTAATTCAGGAGAGAAAAAAGTCCGTTTTGAAGGAGTCCGGGTTGAAATTCTGGAGACGGACGCTCCGCTTCCCATTGCCACGCCCCTTCCCGAACAGGTCTTCTTTTACGACAACGCCCGGTGCCTCAACCGCACCCCCACGAGTTGCCTTGTCCTGAATAAAGGAGAGCAGGTTGATGACCTGGCAGAGCGATCGGTGTCTGAGGGTCTGTCGGACACCTGGAATGACCGGATTTCCTGCCTGAAAATCGGAGCGAAGATAAACCAGGTGATTGTCTATCAGTATCCTGATTTCAAAGGCAAGAGCCGGACCTTCACCCGAACGAGCTCAAACCCCCTGGGGGTATGGAGTCTTTCGGGAGGGGGATGGGATAAAAGCATCAGTTCCATTGTCGTGGAATAAATCCCCTCCGGAATCCGGATCAGGGTAGATTGCGAAGAAGGTTCACCAGCACTTTTCTTGTTCGCGGGCCATCAAACTCGCAGAAGAATACCGACTGCCAGGTTCCCAGAACCAGGCGGCCATTTTCAACCATCACCATTTCCGAAGAACCGACCAGCGATGTCTTGAGATGGGCATCGGAGTTCCCTTCCCCATGGCGGTATTGAGGGTCCCCGAAGGGGATCAGTTTGTTCAGTCCCATCAGGATATCCCTGGGAACGTCGGGATCGGCGTTTTCATTGATGGTCACGGCTGCCGTCGTATGAGGAACAAAGACGAAGCAGATGCCGTTCTGAATGCCGCTCTCTTTCACGGTGTCTTGAATTGAACCGGTGATATCGATCATCTCGATACGTTTGCCTGTCCGAACAGAAAAAGATTTCATGATCTCCCCTTTTCTCTACAATTGATTGATCATGCTGGCGATATACCCGGCACCATAGCCGTTGTCGATATTGACGACACAGACACCGCTTGAGCAACTGTTGAGCATGGCCAGAAGGGCGGAAAGACCATGAAAGCTTGCTCCGTAGCCGACACTTGTGGGAACGGCGATGACGGGTTTATCCACCAGCCCACCCACAAGACTGGGAAGGGCGCCCTCCATCCCGGCAACGACAATGACCACCCGAGCCCCCCGGATGGCTTCCAGATTGGCAAAGAGGCGATGAACGCCGGCAACGCCCACGTCCACTATCCGTTCAACGCGGTTGCCGAATAGTTCAGCCGTCACGGCGGCCTCTTCAGCAACCGGCAGGTCAGAGGTTCCGGCGGTTACAACGGCAATATAACTGGAAGGGACTTCCACTTTTTTTCGTTTGATGGCAACAACCCTGGCCAGAGGGGAGTAACGGGCATCAGGACAGATTTCTCGAATTTCTTCAAACAATTCCTGGTTCACCCGCGTCGCCAGAATATTGCTATCCCGTTCCAGCATCGCCTTCAGAATCGCTTTAACCTGCTCGGCCGTTTTACCGGAGCAGTAGATCACCTCCGGATAACCGACGCGCGATTCCCGCTGGAGGTCAACCTTGGCGCACCCCACATCCAGATAAAACTGCCCCTTTAAAAGGCTCACGCCCTCATCGACCCCAACGGTACCATCCTTCACTTTTTCAAGAATCTCGCGGAACGTCTCCATCTGCGGTGCTCTCTTTTCCCTCAGTAAAATATCTCACTCCTCAGTCTGTCCTGAAGACAACAGATCCATGATCTCTTTGATCCCGACCCCGTTTTCTCTGGCCAACCTCTTACAATCTTCATATTCCGGCTTGGATTTGATCCTTCTTCCTCGAAAAACGGCATATTTCATTGAGACGGGACCGTATGGGGTTTTCACTTCGGCAAACTCTCTTTTCAGCATGGCCTTGGAAATCCGGCTGGATCTCAAACCGAACGTTGTCGTCTGATGCCAGATAACCTCTTCCATGTCCCTTTTCCTGTCTCCACTGCAGATGATACTGAGCGTCACTGCTGGACGGGATTTCTTCATAATGATCGGCGTAAGATAGACATCCAGCGCCCCTTTTTCAAAAAGGGCCTCCATAACCGCCTCATACAGTTCCGGATTCATATCATCAAGGTTGCATTCCACCAGCCAGGCATCCTCTTCCGTTACCCCCTCCTCGAGGCCGTCCTCGATCTCCCCAAGATAGACACGCAGGACATTGGGAATCTCCGTATCTCTCTGTCCGATCCCGTAACCAATTTTTTGGGGCGTGAAATTCACCTTATCCGTGAAGGCGTTCACTGTAGCCGCAAGAATCGCCGCTCCGGTCGGTGTCGTTGTTTCGAATGGCACGGCGCCATACTTTATGGGAATTCCCTTGAGAATCTCCGTTGTCGCCGGAGCCGGAACAGGCAGAATCCCATGGGCGCACCGGACAACCCCTCCTCCGACTTCAACGGAAGAAGAAAGCACCCGATCCACTTGTAAAAAATCCAGACATACGGCTGCGCCGACAATATCGAGAATGGAATCGATGGCTCCCACTTCATGGAAATGAATTTCTTCCAGAGGGCAGTCGTGAATTCGGGCTTCCGCCTCGGCAATCTTCATGAAAATAAGGAGGGAAAGCTCCTTTGCCCTTTCAGACAACTCGCTTTCCTGAATAAGCAGGGCGATTTCCGGATAGTTCCTCGAATGTCGAGGAGAAGACTCCGGGGGTATGAATACTTCGAATCGTGTTCCTGAAATGCCACGCCGTTTATCCTGGAAGATTCGAATTTCATAGGAATCAATTCGAATCTTTTTCAATTCCTCCAGAAGATAGGATGGGTTCACCCCGAGATCCAACATGGCGCCCAGATTCATGTCGCCGCTGATTCCTGAAAAGCAATCATAATAAAGGATTTTCATTCTATTATTCCGCCGCGATTCTTATGGGCAGTTGCCTTGAGCTCATCGCAATTGTTGTCAGCCCTTTTTCTAAGAAACATCCTTTTCCAAAAATTTAACCTGTCGTTTTCAGCATCCCCTGCAGGTCATGGCCCTTTATAAAAAACTGCACGTTCTGAAATATAATGATTTGACGGACGATCCTGGAAAGCGCTATAAAACAGGAACTATCGTAATCTAACCAAGGGGAAAGATGCTATGGCCGAGATCGTCAGATTCGGAGTGTCATTGGAGAACACCTTGCTTAAACAGTTCGACCGGTTGATTAACGAACAGAGTTACACGAACCGTTCCGAAGCCATCCGCGACTTGATCCGCCAGGAATTATTGAAGAAGGAATGGACGGAGGATCAGGAAGTCGCCGGCGCAATAACGTACATCTATGACCATCATCAGAGGGACCTCCTGAACAGGATTATTGATGTCCAGCATGATTTCCATGAGGTGATCAAGTCGACACAGCATATTCATCTGGACCATAACAACTGCCTGGAAATCGTTGCCGTTAAAGGAAATTCTACGCTTATCAGCAACCTGTCCAACACGCTGAAGGCCTTGAAAGGCGTGAGGCATGGCTCGTTGAGCATTTCGGGTATCGGCCAGATCGCTTAGCGGCGCCGCCATAGTCATACTCATAAATTCTTTACCGAAGTCAAGATAATTATCTTTTTGTAAGAAAATCCGGATTCGTTCAAATTCCTTTTTGCACCGGCATGATTTTCTTCTATGGATTTGCTTTGACAGTCGGTGTTTCCAACCGTTCGGCACTTTTCACCGTTCCTGAAGGTTCGTCCTTTCCTTCAGCCGGATTCTTTGTTTCTTCAACCTCAGACTTTTTCTGCACCTCTGCCTCTTTATCCGTGGCCGATGGAAGTTTTGGTGAAGGCTCCGTTGCCACTGCCTCGCTCGGAGGAGCCTCCTCCGGTTCCTTCATGACCGCCTCGTAATCCGGAATGACAATCCCCCGCTTGACCATGATCCGGTAAATTCTTTCCGAGCGATTCCGAACATATTTCGACAACCCCAGGGGATTATAGCGCCTCGGATTCGGAAGGACGGCTGCCAGAGTCGCCGCTTCCTGCGCGGACAAAGCCGAGGCCGGTTTTCCATAATACTTACGGGATGCTGCTTCAATCCCAAAGATTCCCTCCCCCCATTCGGCAACATTCAGATAGAGTTCGATAATCCTCTTCTTAGACAAAGCCTTCTCAATCCTCCATGTCAAAATAGCCTCCTTGATTTTCCGGATGGGATTTTTTGACGGAGAAAGATAAAGATTTTTAGCCAGTTGCTGGCTTATGGTGCTTCCGCCTACCTGAAATCTTCTTTTCTTGAGATCCTCTTCAAAGGCCTTTTGAAGGGCTTCGTAATCAAACCCTTCATGACGCCAGAATTTATCGTCTTCAGAAATGATGACCGCTTTGATGACCAGAGGGGAAATCCGGGATAGCCTGACCCATTTTTGATTGATGCTGATATCTTTCCCCTCGTCCCTCCATTCCTCCTCTCTGAATTCCATAAAGGCCGTTTTAGAAGGGTTTTCTTTCTTCAGTTTGTTCACATTCGGATAAAAAAAATACATTCCTGAATTAATCACAATTCCCACAAACAGGGCTGCCAAACCCAACAACAAAATTCTTTTAATCATTCTCGAATCCATTTCATTTGAACATTTTCCAACAATGTTGGCTTGTTCTTTGCTAGATGAACACTCCATATTTATCACGGGAGTTTGGGTTGACGTTTTTTATCTCATTCTCCTTTATTTTAAAAGAAATAATGAGGATCATTGATTATTTTTTAGGCATGGATGAAAAGCAAAAAAATAAGTTTGACTAATCGAAATAATTTCTATAAAGGGTGATAAATTTTTGTGTACAGTTTGTCGTCCAATGCCAAAATCTGTGCATCGTTAGATAGTGGGGCGACCCCCGACCAGACTAAGGAGGTACTTCATGACAAGACGGCGGATTTTCTTTTGGATGGGACTTGCGATCCTGTTCGTATTTGGTCTTTCCCAGGAAGGACTTACAAAGGAAACCTACAAAGTAAAACGTGGCGATACTCTGGCTAAAATCGCAGATCAGCTAGGGGTATCCGTCAAAGATCTGCAGCGGGCCAACGGGTTGAAAAAGACGGCCCTGAAACCCGGTCAGGTTCTTTCAGTTTCAAAATCACCTTCGAAGAAATCTTCAACAAAACAAGTCGCTAAATCCGAAAAAAGCCCTAAATTAAAATCGGAATCTTATACAGTCAAAAAAGGCGACACGCTTCAGGGCATCTCCAAAAAGTACGGCGTTTCAATTGCTGAGCTTAAAGCCATGAACCGGCTCAGGACTCAAGCCTTGAAGCCCGGCCAGAAGCTGGCACTTGCCAAACGTCAATCTACACCGGCAGTTGCAAAAGAGAGCAGACACCAGCAAGTGGGGCCTGTTCTAAATACTGAGGATGAAGAAATCCTTCTTGAGGATGATTCGGAAGACGGGGAATCCATTGACGAGGATTGGGACGCTGTAGAGAGGGACAAGCAAGCAAGTGCAGAGTTGCTTGGTAAATGGAACAGTCCGACTGAAAGACAGATCTTTGTGCGCGTCGTCAAGGGATTTCTCGGGACGCCTTACCGATTTGGCGGTTCTTCGGTGCGGGGGATCGACTGTTCAGGCTTCGTTGCAAAGGTATACCAGTTCTTCGACGTTAAATTGCCTCGGACGGCAAGAGAACAGTCCCGCATGGGCGTGCGCGTGGCAAAAAATGAACTCCAAGAAGGTGATCTGGTTTTCTTCAATACCCGGCGAGCCTTCGGTCATGTGGGGATCTATATTGGAAACAACGAATTCATTCATGCTTCGTCAGGACAATCCGGCAAAAACGTAAGAATAGACAGTCTGGATAAACCGTATTATAATCAGCGTTTTATAAAGGCCGTTCGAGTTAAGGGAATGAAAGGCGTGAAATCGGGTGAACGTGATTTATCGTAAAAGTCAAAAGGAAGTTTACCTTCTTCCTTTGATGTTATAAACCGCATAAAAAATCCTGGAGTTGATGGGCATCGGAATCTTATCGGGATTCCGATGCCTTTTTTGTTTAGAAAAGCAGAATTATTTTGTTTGCTTTTTATGTTCAATCTGGTTAAATTTTATAAAATTTCAAATTGTTAACCTTAAGACCTCTTCTATGAAACAAACTCTGACACAGAAAATTCTTGAACGCCACCTCGTCTCGGGAAGTTGCGTCCCGGGAAGGGAAATCAGCATTCGAATCGATCAAACCCTGACCCAGGATGCAACGGGAACCATGGCTTATCTTCAGTTTGAATCTATGGATATTCCACGGGTTAAAACCGAATTATCCGTCAGTTATATAGATCACAACACGGTGCAGATCGGCTATGAAAACGCCGATGACCATAGATATCTCCAAAGCGTTGCCGAGAAATTCGGCCTATATTTTTCCCGCCCTGGAAACGGCATCTGCCATCAGGTTCATCTTGAGCGCTTCGGTAAGCCGGGCAAAACACTGATCGGTTCAGACAGCCACACACCTACAGGCGGCGCACTGGGAATGATCGCCATCGGCGCCGGCGGCCTGGATGTGGCCCTGGCCATGGCCGGTGAACCTTTTTATCTTACCTGCCCCAAGGTCATAAGAATCAACCTTCTGGGACAACTTCAACCCTGGGTATCTGCAAAGGATATCATCCTGAAAGTGCTCGACCTTTTCGGAACAAAGGGAAATGTGGGCTGTGTATTCGAATATGGCGGCCCAGGGGTGGACACGCTGACTGTCCCTGAGCGGGCAACCATCGCCAACATGGGAGCGGAGTGCGGAGTCACGACATCGATTTTCCCCAGTGACGAAAGAACCCGGCGTTTCCTGAAAGCTCAGCATCGCGAGGAAGACTGGAGCGAACTTAAGGCGGATCTGGAAGCGGATTACGACCGGATTGTGGACATCGATCTCGCGAAGTTAACCCCGCTGACCGCAATACCCCACAGCCCCGGCAACGTGGCTCCCATCCGGGAATGCGAGCCGGTCGCAATCCGGCAAGTCTGCCTGGGAAGCTGCACCAATTCTTCTTACAAGGATCTTGCGACCGTTGCAAAGATCCTGAAGGGCAGAGTAACCCATCCTGATGTCAGTTTCATCATCGCCCCGGGATCCAAGCAGGTCCTGGAAAATCTTGCCCGGGATGGATACCTCGCCGATCTGTTTGCCTCGGGAGCCAGGCTTATGGAAAATGTCTGCGGCTTCTGCATTGGGAACAGCCAGAGCCCGCAATCCGGTTCAGCATCTCTTCGAACGTCGAACCGCAACTTTTTCGGACGCTCGGGGACAAGGGATGCTCAGGTCTATCTGGCCAGCCCGGAGTCGGCCGCAGCAGCCGTCATAACCGGTCATCTTACAGACCCGCGTGATCTGGGAATCCCCTATCCTGAAGTCTCCCTTCCGGAAGAATTCTACGTGGACGACCGGATGATTATCAAGCCCAAGGATGCCGACAGCGCGGCAACAGTCGCGATTTATCGGGGACCCAATATCGGACCACCCCCAACCAACGAACCCCTCCCGGATTCCCTGGACGGCATCGTCACGCTGAAGGTGGGGGATCATATTACGACGGATCATATCATGCCTGCGGGAGAACGGATGAAATACCGGTCCAATATCCCGAAATACGCAGAATACCTGTTCGAAATTCTGGATTCCACCTTTTTTCAACGGGCCATAAAGATCAAGGAAAGCGGCAGCTCCAACATCATTGTGGCAGGCTCCTCCTATGGACAGGGCTCGTCAAGGGAACACGCCGCGATCTGCCCCATGTATGTGGGTGTGAAGGCGATCCTTGCCAAGTCCTTTGAACGTATCCATGCCGCCAACCTGATCAATTTCGGTATTCTTCCCCTCACCTTCGTAAGGGAAGAAGATTATGAACGTCTCGCTCAGGGAGATAGGCTTTTGTTCCCGGGCATTCGTAATTCTCTTCTGGACCGGGACCGGCTGCAAATTACAAACTGCACTCAGGAGCTCACGATGGAAGTGGCCTTTGAACTCTCCAGTCGACAGAAAAAAATCCTGCTGGCCGGCGGAGCGCTACATCGGTCCTGATCTTATCGATCCTTGCAAGCCCTGACACCATAAGACTGCGACTGCAGGCGGGGGAAAAAAGGGAAGCAAAAAAAAAGCTGAAGCAGGAAGAAATGTTCATGAAAGCAAAGATCAAAGTACAGACACCTCTTGTCGAACTGGACGGCGACGAGATGACCCGGATCATGTGGCAGATGGTCAAGGAAAAACTTCTCCGGCCCTACCTGGACCTGCCCGTGGAATATTACGATCTTTCCATCCGGCACCGGGACGAAACGAATGACCAGGTGACTCTTGACGCTGCAGAGGCCATCAAGAAACATAGTGTCGGCGTTAAATGCGCCACCATCACGGCCAACGAGGATCGCGTCCGGGAATACAACCTCAAGGAGGCATGGAAAAGCCCGAATGCAACCATCCGGGCAACGCTGGACGGGACCGTGTTTCGAAAACCCATCCTGGTGAGGAACATCCGCCCGGCAGTTTCAAGTTGGAAGAAACCCATCATCGTCGGTAGGCATGCCTATGGAGATGTCTACAACAACAGCGAAATCCGAGTAGACGCCCCGGGCACGGCGGAACTGGTCTTTACCCCCCTCGAAGGAACTCCCATCCGAAGGAAAATCCATGATTTTTCCGCACCGGGCATTATACAGGGCATCCATAACACCGATGACTCGATTTCCAGTTTTGCCCGTTCCTGCTTCGCCTTCGCTCTGGATCAGAAAATTGATCTCTGGTTCAGCACCAAGGACACGATCTCCAAGATCTATGACGCCCGCTTCCGGGAGATCTTTGCAGAGGAATACGAACATTCCTGGAAGGAAGCCTTTGAGAAGGAGAACATCGAATATTTCTTTACACTGATCGACGATGCGGTTGCCCGGATCATGAAATCGGAGGGGGGCATCCTCTGGGCATTGAAGAATTATGACGGGGACGTTCTGTCGGACATGATTGCCTCGGCAAATGGGAGTCTGGCCATGATGACGTCCGTCCTCGTTTCACCCGAGGGATATTTTGAATACGAGGCGGCCCACGGAACGGTTCAGAAGCACTATTACAAGCATCTTCGCGGCGAAGAAACGTCCTCGAATTCCACGGCGTTGATCTTTGCCTGGTCCGGCGGTTTGCGAAAACGCGCCGAGTTTGATTCCACACCCGATGTCGCCCTTTTTGCGGAGATGCTGGAAGCCGCCACGCTGGAGACGATTGAAGCGGGGATTATGACCGGAGATCTGCTCCTTGTGGCCGATCCAAGCCCCGCTAACCGTAAAGTCAACACATTGGGCTTTATCGAAGCGATTGCAGCCAATCTGGAGAAAAAACTGAATTCGCTTTAACGGGTCATGAGCACGTCTGCATCTTCTGCAAAAGATGACTTGCTTCCGGAATTTCTTGATTTTCTTTATTTTTTATAAATCTGACTATGGATCGAATCAACATTCGAGATCTTTCTCTCGAAGAAATTGAAGCGTTTATCGCCCGCCTGGGTAAGGAGCGATACCGGGCCCGGCAGATCATGAAATGGCTTTATTCCGGGGGTGTGCAATCCTTTGAGGAAATGACCACCCTCTCCAGAAAATTCCGCAACCAGATTGAGGATCTCGCCTTCATTGGACTCCCCCAAATCGAAAAAGTTCAGGTTTCCAACGATGGAACGAAGAAGATCCTCTTTCGCCTGGAAGACGATCTCTTTATCGAGAGCGTCCTGATTCCCGGAAAAAACCACTGGACCGCCTGTATCTCCACCCAGGTCGGATGCCGCATGGATTGCCGTTTCTGTCTCACCGCCCGGCAGGGATTTCGGCGCAATCTCAAGCCTTCGGAGATAACGGGTCAGATGACAAAAATCCTGTTTTCCCTGCCTGAAGGACCCAACGTCCGCAGCATCGTGCTGATGGGGATGGGAGAGCCCCTGGCCAACTATAAAAACACCTTGAAGGCCATTGGCATCCTCACCTCGGATTACGGGTTCGGCTTCTCGAATCGGAAGATTACCCTCTCCACCTCCGGCGTTGTCCCCATGATTCAACAGCTGGGGCGGGACATGTGCATCAACCTGGCCGTATCTCTCAACGCCCCGGACAATGCGATTCGAAATCAGCTCATGCCGGTCAACCGAAAGTATCCCCTGGAGGATCTCCTGAAAGCCTGCCGGGATTATCCCATGCCCGGTCGCCGCATGCTGACCTTTGAATATATTCTGATTGACGGCATCAACGCTACACCTGCCCATGCGGAAAGGCTCTGCCGCCTTTTAAAGGGGATCCGCTGCAAGTTGAATCTCATCCGTTTCAATGAATTTCCCGGTTCCCCCTTTCAGTCTCCTTCAGAAGACACCGTTCTGGCCTTTCAGCAGATCCTTGTCAAAAACCATTATACCGCCATCATCCGGGCAAGCCGGGGACGCGACATTCTGGCCGCCTGTGGACAATTAAGCGGCAAAGCCCTTGAGGAGAACCTTTCGAAATGTTCGGTCTAAAAGTGCCTTCTTCCCAACCTCGCAGTTACAAAGGATTTCTTTTCTTTCTCGCCGCCTTTCTCGGCATCAGTTTTTCCTGGAAAATCGTCCGGTTGATCACCGACTGGTTCTGGTTTCAGGAAGTTGGTTATGAACAGGTTTTTTCTGTAACCCTCTGGAGTTCAATCGCGACCGCCGTCGTTTTTGGTTCGGTCTTTTTTCTGATCTTTTTCCTCAATCTCTATCTTGCCGACCGCTTTTCACCTCAATTCAACCAGGCCGATGAACAGGGTTTCTTACCCTTCCCGCATCGCCTGCCCTCCCTGGGTCCTTTGCGCAGGTTGATATTTTTCCTATCGCTTCTCTTCAGCTATACCGCCGCCGTGAAAGCATCGCATCTCTGGAAAAATATTTTGAGTTTTTATCATGCAACCCCTTTTAACCTGAAGGACCCTCTTTATCAATATGACATCGGTTTTTATGTTTTTCAGCTGCCTTTGCTGCAGGAACTCTATTCCTGGCTGTTTTCGACGCTGATCATCACGACTGTCGCTACAGGGATTCTCTACTTTCTGCGCCGCTCGTTCCTCTTTTATCCTCCAAAAACATTCCAGGTTCTCCCTGCGGCAAAAGTTCACCTTCTCATCCTGATCTCAATCCTGTTTGTTCTGGGATCTTTCGGCTTCTGGCTGCAGCTGCTTGAAGTTCTGTTTACAAAACGGGGTGTGGTTTTCGGCGCCGGTTACACCGATGCAACCACCCAGTTGTCGGTCCTCCGACTGCTGATGGTGCTCAGCATCCTCTGCGGGATATCCCTTCTGGCCTTTGCCTACGGGAAAAGCCGGAGACTGCCGGCAGTCTCCCTGCTGGCCTTGTTTCTGGTCATGGTGATCGGCAGAGGCATCTATCCCTCCCTCGTCCAGCAATTCAAGGTCATTCCCAACGAGATCGTCCTGGAGCGTCCCTATCTGCAGAACAATATCCAATATACAAGGACAGCCTACGGCCTCACGAATATTGACTTCAGAGAATTTCCCGCGGACAATACCTTGACTCAGGCAGATCTGCTGAAGAACAATCTGACCATCAAGAACATCCGCCTTTGGAACCATGCCCCATTGTTGCAGACTTACAGTCAGATGCAGGAAATCCGCACCTATTACAAGTTCGTCGATATTGATAACGACCGCTATCTGATCAACGGGGAATATCGTCAGATCATGCTTTCTCCCCGGGAGCTTTCCTATTCATCCCTCCCCTCGCGAAGCTGGGTCAATGAGCACCTCACCTATACGCATGGTTACGGCGTCGTCATGGGGCCGGTCAACCGGATATCCCAGGAGGGGCTTCCCGAATTTTTTATCCGCGATATCCCGCCGGTTTCTTCGACTTCAGTCGTCGTCACGCAACCGAAGATTTACTATGGGGAAAAATCCAACGAGTATGTTTTCGTCAACACGAAGAGGCCGGAATTTGATTATCCCCTGGGGGATAAGAATGTCTATTCACGCTATGACGGCAAGGGAGGGGTGCCTCTTTCCTTCGTGAAGAAGCTGCTTTTCGCGGCGCGCTTCGGCGCTATGACCATTCTGTTGTCTGATGACATTACCTCAAACAGCAAAGTCATGTATTATCGGGAGGTAAGCGAACGAGTTTCCCGGATTCTGCCTTTTATCCAACTGGATAAGGATCCCTATCTCGTGATAACCCCGGCAGGCAGACTGGTCTGGTTTATCGATGGCTACACCACCACTTCCCGGTTCCCCTACTCTGAACCCGTTTCCGGTATCGGCAATTACATCCGCAATTCACTGAAAGCGACCGTCGATGCCTATGACGGCACGGTGCAGTTCTATCTCAGTGATCCCCAGGATCCAATCATACAGACCTATGCCCGCATCTTTCCGGGTGTCTTTCGTCCCCTTTCCGCCATGCCGGCAGACCTCCTGCGTCATGTCCGTTATCCCGCCGGAATGCTGTCCATCCAGGCCCGAATGCTCCGCGCCTATCATATGGAAGATCCCCAGGTATTCTACAACAAGGAAGATCTCTGGACGATCCCGCGCAAATTCGGACAGGAAAACAACGAGGAGATGGAGCCCTATTACACGATCATGAAACTTCCCGAGGGGAAGGAAGAAGAATATATCCTGCTGCTGCCTTTCACCCCCAGCAACAAGGATAACCTCTCGGCATGGATGGCTGCCCGCTGCGACGCGCCAAATTATGGGAAAATGATCGTCTACCATTTTCCCAAGCAGAAACTTGTGTATGGAACACGCCAGATCGAAGCTCGAATTGATCAGGATACGGAAATCTCCAAACAGCTTTCACTCTGGAATCAGGGAGGATCACAAGTGATCCGGGGGAGTCTCCTGGTGATCCCGATTGAAAAATCGATTCTTTACGTCAGTTCCCTTTACCTGGCCGCCGAAAAAGGACAACTTCCCGAATTGAAGAGGGTTATTGCCGCCTATGGCAACACCATCGCTATGGAGGAAAATCTGGAATTGGCTCTGCAACGGATCTTCGGGGGGAAAATTGCCCAGGACAAGGAGATTTCTGTTCCTGCTACCGCGGCTCAACAGAAAATTTCAACGGGGGAAGAGACGGATCGGCAGATCGGCCTTAAAGCGCTGGAGCATTATAGAAAAGCCCAAAACTCTCTTAAAGAGGGAAACTGGAGCGCTTATGGGGAGGAGCTGAACAAGATGGCGGATCTGCTGAAAAAACTTGAAGGAAAGAACTAGAAAGCAGGCAAAGTCGAAAGATTGTTTTGGAATGCCAGCATCACCCGCCGGGTAAAAGGACTCTGCGGATCCTTATGCATCGGCAGCTTGGCGATGTTTCGCTTTGCCCGATGCGGCCCCACATTATAAGCATATAAAGCCTTCCGAACCGTCTTGAATTCAGTCATCAGTTGCGACAAAAAATGCACGCCTATTTTGATGTTAACCCTTGGATCGAAGAGATTCAAAGGCCCATTGCCAGATAGGTCTGTATTTTTGGCGATTACCCGGGCCGTTGATGGCTTCAACTGCATAAGCCCTCTGGAGCCGTCGGGGGAAACCACATCATGCTGGTAATTGCTTTCTACTTCTATCAGCGCCAGGATAAGACGGTAATCCACATTGCGATCCTGCGACTCCCTCCAGATTGCATCGGCAGCAATCCACAGATCTCTATCGCCCAAATCCGCCTTTTTATCTTTCAGATGTTGCACAACTTTCTGAATTACCGCCTCCTCCGCTTTTCCTGTCTCAGCCTCTGAGCCGGGAACGTTGCAGAAGACCAGAAAGATAACAACCAGGCATGATAAAACACTGAAGTACCGCTTTCTGTATTTTCTCATGGTCCGGTGGTTAACATAAGAAAAAGCATTATGTCAACCTTATTTTTTCTCAGGCTATGCCTTAGTCCAAAAAGCAGGTTTTTTCTCAACAAAAAACGCGATAACGAGGTTATCGCGTTTGACTGGCTTAGAATTTTTCCTTTTATCTTTTTTGTTTTATACTTTATTTTCTTGCTTCCAGGGGCATGAACAACAGAAATATTTCTCCTGTATCCGTGTTCCGAACCTGAAGCCGCAGTTCCCTGGCTTTTTTGGCCTCTCCCGGAAAGAAAAGAAATCCATGGGCGATTTCTCTCGGTTTAATGGCCCTTTTTTCCAGCGAACGGGTGGCCAGATCCTGACTGATCTCACGTTGGACATCCGTATCGGCCATCCCTTTGACCCCTCCGAAGGTTGCTCCAGCGGCGGCTCCGATTGCAGCCCCTTTGCCCATAGCCTCACCCACATTGGTCCCCGTGACAATGCCGATCGCGGCGCCGAGTACAGCGCCTGCTGCACCACCCAGCAAGCCGGATTTAGCCGCTTCAGGAGCCACCTCTCCCAATTTGGTAGACTTCTCAATTCGATCGTAAGCCATTCGTGCATCAAGGATCGGCCACAAATTGTTTTCTTCATCGATCAGCCAGGTCTGTTCCGGAACAATTTCCAAAGGAGAAGCTCCTTTGTTGTCAAAAATAACCTGTACCGGAAGGATTCCAGCTCCGCGGATATCAAAACCGAAGGCCTTTTCAGCCTCCTTGCTGTTCTCATAGGATCGCGAGGCGATCTCAGCATCTGCCGCCTTCTGAACATTCGGGTAAGCAGAGGGCATTTTAAAAGGAACGATCTGCCTCTCGTACCTCGTGCAGGCAGACAGCACGAAGATGATCAAAAGAATAACGATGCCCCAAGCCCCGATGTTGCTTTTTTTCAACATGACTCCCTTTCTCCTTCATGAACGGGATTTAATTTCCTCCGGTCCCTGAATTGAACCCTGTTTTACGGAAGGTTACCGTATCATATTTTCCTCTATCGTCTGGAGGACAGTTCATCGAGCTTCTTCCTGGATTTTTCACTCCATTCCGATTCCGGCTCAAGTTTGATCACCTCCAGAAAAGCCGCTTTGGCCTTTTCTGGATTTTTCTGCTCCACATAGCACTGTCCGATCCAGAAATACGATTCTGCCAGTGAAGGCATCAATTCTATTGACTTCTGCAAATGCTTAAGGGCTTCTGCGGAACGTCCCGAAGCCAAAAGAACGATTCCCCAATTTTTTTCAAGAAATGACATGAGGACAGGCTCCGGCTTCTGAGCACGGGCCAATTCGTATTGCTGCAATGCAGCAGGATAGTTCCCTTTCTTGTAATAAGCCCACCCCATGTTGTAGTGCGCCATTGCCGGGTTGTCATAGAGGATATTGGCCAGGGCCTTTTCAAAACATTCGATGGCCAAATCCCATTTTTCCAGATCGATATAAATGACCCCAAGATAGTTGTACGCTTCCGAGTATTTGGTATCCAGGTTTACGGCCTTTTTCATCTCCTCTATGGCCAGTTCATTCAATCCCTTTCTGTGATAGGCAATGCCCAGCAAATAATGAAGTTTCGGATTTGATTCTCCCAGTTCCTCCGCCTTGAGAAATTCCTTCAGTGCGGAATTGTACTTTCCCGTTTGCATATAGGCAACGCCGATGTTCATATGGGAATCGGCCTCTTCCTGATTCACTGCGACACAGCCCGTCATACAGAAGAAGACCAATAAAATCCATATCCCGATGGGAACAGAAAAGATCCCTTTTGTTCTCTGACCGGCCCGGTCGCTCCTCATAGAGAAAAGCTCTTCATTGTTATCGTGCTTCATCTTGCGCTATCCGCCCCCGTTGTCTTTTCGCCCCTTATCTCCATTAATCCACCAATCATCCTTTTCTTGAAACCACCAGTCGGAAGAATCCGTTTCCAGAATTTGCTCCGCTGTTTCCCGTGCGCCCTCCGTACGGAGGCGCTGGATGGCAAAGGCTATCCACTCTTTGCTGTATTTGTTACCCAGATCGCCGTACTCCTTCAACTGAAGGATCAAGGCAAGCTGATCCGCGTCCCGGACAATTCGCGCCTCTTTTGTTTTTCCTTCGTTGAACTCATTGATACACGACTGAATTTCTTTCCCAAAAAAGAGCGTTTCCGTCAACTCCCGGACCGCTTTTTCTTCATCCACGGTCACGTATTTTTTATTCACGTAGTTCATGTCCCCCGTTCTGGCTTCGGGAAGGTCATGAAAAAGGCACATTTTCAAGACGCGCGACTCGTCGATGTCCTGCTCCAGCTTGCAGAGCGTATAGCCAATAAAAATCGTCCGGAGGATATGCTCCGCTACGGATTCGCAACCCGATCCGAGAAATTGAAAACCCGTCCGCGGTGTTTTTTGCAACATGCCTACTTCAAAGAGAAAATTTACAATATCTTTCACGCTAAGCCTTCTTCAATATCTTGATCCGATTGCCCATCATTTCCGATGTTTTCTTAATCTGCAGCTGCAAAGAGGCAATTCCGTCAGGTTTCATAGCCAGAATCTTGTCCAGCTGTTCCTTCCAATGTTCAAGAACAGAGATTTCATTTTCTTTGATTTTTTTTTCAAACCGCGTTTGCACTTCTTTCATAAAGGCCGTTCGATCATCCATCGTCACGTCAGCCCCCCCTTTTTTATGGAAATATCCCTTTCTTTATTAATAATCCTTGAATTTCCTATAACATTTAACTAAATCTTGCAAACAGGAAGTTATGGTTCAGCCGACTTCTAAAATTGACTTTCCTTTGTAAGTTCGATATGTACGTTCAGCACTTTGAATTTCGTACCGCAAATTGAGGATATTTCCATGAACAAATGGCGCTTCCTGATTTTGTTTCTAGGGGTTTGCCCCGCTCTGCTTCTGTCCCTTCCCAGTTCCGAAGCCAGGGAAGATACAGCTCATATGAGTCTCCGGAAAACCGCGGTAACCGGAAAAGCAACGCAGGAGTATGTTGTCCAGAAAGGGGACAACATCGACCGCATCGTGCAGAAGTTTATCAAGAATGCCCCCCACCGCTATACTATGATCAAAGAACTCAATCCTGAGTTGAAGGATCTCCATAAGATTTATCCCGGTCAAACCCTGATTCTTCCCGTCCTGGAGGAGAGCGCAAAAGAAAACGTCCCCCCCGCTCCGGCTCAGAATGAGAAGGCCGTACCCTACCAGGTCAAAAAGGGTGATGTAATAAGCCGGATCCTGAAACGGCAACTGAACCTCAAAGATGCGGATATCCCTAAAACGTTGCCGATGGTCAAACAGATGAATCCAGGCATTGCGGATTTGAATCGCCTTTCGATCGGTCAGACAATCATGCTGCCGGCGATCAGTCTTCTGACAGCCTCTCCGACGGCTCTTCCTTCCGACTGGCAGGGAAAGCAGAAAGCGGAAATAAAACCTCTTCTCCCTCCTGAGAAGGACATGAATCTCCTGAAACAGCTTCTCAGCAGAAATCATGGGACCCTTATCCGTAAAGGCAGCTATTTTCTTCCCATCCCCCAGACCGGCCGGGTTTCTATCGACTGCAGCGCTATTCCTGTGGTTGAATTTGATGACGGCAGTACCGTCCTGCTGGATTTTTCCAACCGTATACCCAAATCCCTGGAGAAACTGATTAAAGCGAACTGGAAGAACTATTCCGTACTCAAGGTCAGGCCGTCTCAGGATATTCTCCTGATTTTCCAGGGAACCATCAATGCTTCGGCTTCTTATTCGATGAAAAAGGGACTCAAACCTGTTCTCCTTGAAAAGGAACCAGAGATCCTGATCTCTCTCGACTGGATTGTTTCACAGAAAAACCCCGTGGCAAACAGGACCTATTTTCACGGCATCCTCCTGGTTTCCGACAAAACACGACTCCTTCCCCTGCAGATCAAGCAGTACGCCGAGCAAAAAGGATTGCAGTTGACGGAAATTCTGGATGGAGATATTCCCGTCTCATCCCCTGCCGTTAAGACGCCTCCCCCCCAATCGCTGCCGTCCATTGACGCGGCCAACCGGATGGATTTGATTTTTAACCTGTTGACTCAGCTTGGTTACTCTCCTGTAAAAAATCAGGAGCTGAAACTTTTGGATAATACCGCTACAGGATTCAACCTTTCTGTAAAGCCTGATATTCTGCTGAAAACGGATTCGCGTGAAATCCTTATTTTCACGAAGAAACCGCCTCGACAGATTCTCGATGTTCTGTCCCGGCAAAGAAAAGAGGTTCTCGTGATCAATACCCGGCTCTCTAAAAAGGCCAACCTTGGTCAGGTTCTCTCGGCGCTTCGCCTTCCCAATTCATTTGATGATCGTTATGCCTTCTATATTGCTGAAAAGGGTCGCAAGGCGACCATCACCATCACCCTGGCTGCCGTTAAAATTGACCGAAAGAGCGGCCCTCTTTATCTGATTGACAGCAACCTGGACCCCAATCTTTATTCTCTGCTTCGTACGGACTGGAAAGCGGAACTGGTTCGATACTGATGGTCAGAGGAATTTCAGTATTTTCCGGAGGTCTGGACAGCATCCTCTCTGTGAAGGTTATTCAGGATCAGGGGATCGATGTCCTGGGGATCACCTTCGAAACCCCTTTCTTCAGTGCCCGGAAGGCCAGGGACGCAGCCGCACAGATCGGTCTTCCCTTGATCGTTCTGGATATCACCGACGAACATCTGCAGATGCTTCGGTCTCCCCGATACGGATACGGAAAGAACTTGAACCCCTGCATTGATTGTCACACCCTGATGTTGAAAATTGCCGGGGACAGGATGAGCGAACTGGGAGCCGATTTTCTCTTTACGGGGGAAGTTCTCGGACAGCGCCCCATGTCTCAGGGGAAACAGATGCTGGGCGTGGTTGCGAAAAATTCCGGATACCGCGATTTCATCCTGAGGCCGTTGTCCGCCAGGCTGCTGCCGGAAACAAAGCCTGAAATCGAGGGGAAGGTTCAGCGGGAGCGGTTGTTGGCGATTTCAGGACGGGGTCGGAAAATCCAGATCGAACTGGCCGAACATTACGGCATATCCGATTATGCCGCCCCTGCTGGTGGTTGCCTCCTCACCGATCCGATGTTCAGCAAAAGGCTAAGAGATCTTTTCAATCACAATAAGGATTATTCCCGCCGGGATATCGAACTGTTGAAATTCGGCCGTCACTTCCGGATCAATGAAACAACGAAGATCATTGTCGGAAGGAACCGGATTGATAATGAAGCGATTCAAAAGTTGACGAAAAACGGGGATATCACGGTTTACATGGCATCCTTCCGGGGACCAACCGTCCTGATTCCCGGTGGCGGCGACGCCGAAATGATTCAACTTGCCGCAGCGATCTGCGCCCGTTACAGCGACGCCCCGAAGGATGTGAACGTCGCAGTGACCTGCCTTTTTGGAAGCCAGAGCTCATCAATCGAAGTCATGGCGGTTTCCCCGGAAGTCATTTCCGCCTGGATGATCTGATTCGCAGCTTCTTTCATCCCTGTTTCTTGTTAGTTAATCCACCCGGAAAAACTGAAGATTTAGATCAAATTGGAGCTATCGGGAAACTACAGAATAATTTGACCTCAATGCGCGCATTCCTCGCCAACCAATGGAAGCTTATTGCCTTTCTCGTCGTTATTGCCCTTTGGCTTTCTTTATTTCCCATATGGTCTCGCTGGGTCACAGCGAACCCGCTTGATGAAGCAATCACACTCGCTCCCCGAGGCGCAATCAACAGGGAAATTCGAGTTGTCATTCCAGAACACTATGACCTCAACTTGGTTTTCGAGCGGGCGAATATTCCCTTCGAAGAACTTAAAACGCTCCTTGGTGATTGGGCGTACAAGGATGGGAAGCCTATCCCTTCCGGAATGAGGGTACCAATCCGATGGATTCTGAAAACTGTGTCAAGTGGTTCGGTAGTCGCGTCTGGGGAGATTGATTCCTTCGGTACCATTACATGGTCGTCTACAGAAGTTTATCGTCAAGTGGGTCATCTCCGCGTGGCACCCGGCAGGTACATATTCTCCGCAGAAATCCTGGGCGATGTTCCCGAGCTTGCACACATCAAGACTCGCCTCTCCATGGAACTCCATCCAAAAGCATCCTCAACATGGCAAATCACCTTCGCCTTTTGGGGCTCAATCGCGAACTTCTTTCTCGTTTGGCCTGCTGCAGTCATCATCGTTCTTATGTTGCTATGGCGTGCATTTTTAATATTCCACTCCAAGGGAAACGCCGCAAACGACACACCCCGAGCTGACACGCCAGGAGAGTAAATGCTTGAGGATCCATGCATGGCTCGGTCAATTTACGCGGCTATATCTATCCAGAACTCAACCTTACACTTCCTAGAGACAAGTCAACACAAATTCTGTTCGGAATCACTCAAGCTGGAGATCCACCTCCGGCAATGCCTGGGACACCCATCACTGCCTTGGGGGCGGTGTTTTCGACATGTCTTGTACCAGACCGCCAGGATCATGCCATTTTCATCGATAAAGAAGGTGGAGCGGATGATTCCGGTGTACTTATCCCATACACCATAAGCATCGGCTACCAAATGGTCAGCATCTGACAGAAGAGAAAATTTCAGATCAAGTCTATCGTTGACCTTTTTTTGCACATCTGACGAATCCGGACTGATCCCCAGCACTTCCACCCCCATGTCATGCAGTTTGGCCTGTGCGTCCTGCACGGCTTCGATCTGCCTGATTCAACTGGTGGTATCCGACTTGGGATAGAAATAGACAATGAGTTTCCGGCCCTTGAAATCTCCAAGTTGTATGGTCTTACCGAACTGATTGGTGAGGATGAAATCAGGTGCTTGATCACCTTTTTTCAAGATTGCCGCCATGAGGAACACCTCCCAGGGATGGCCTTGAAAATGTTGTAGAGGTCCATTGTAAGGGCTCATTGCATCATTCGCGCAATTTCCCTTCCATATTTCACTATTTTTGCGATGTCCCTGCCATATTTCTTTGCCTCAATTGCCCCGCCTGTTTCGGAAGATGACTTTACCCTCAAGGGTTTATCAACCATTTTCATCTTGAAAATATTTTTCATGGTATCAAAAATTCGCCTCGACGCTTCTCCACTCCATCCGAAAGCACCGAACGCTCCCCCCACTTTAGAGCTCAAGTCCGTCGCCTCCAGGGTGAAGAGAAAGGTCTTCATCTCCTGGAGCATTTCTCCCTTGTACGTCGGTGATCCGAGGACGAGGGCGTCACAGTTTTCAAGTTGGATGCCCTTTTTCTCGATCTCGCTGACCTTAGCCACCGTTACGTCTATTCCTTCTGATTTTATTCCCACTTCGATGAGTTCTGCAAGTCTTCCCGTCTCATTCGATCTGGTTGAATAAATCACCAAAACCTTCTTCATCTGCCCTTCCTTTCAAGCAACGGAATAATAATCCTTTACAATTAAGATTTTTTCAAGGCTGAACTGTGACATGGGCACTCGGAAATAACGGACCTTGACAGTGTCGGATTAGTGGATTATATTTAATTTGATATTATATAATGTAATCTGGTGGAAACTGATCACATTTTACAGAAAGGAGTTCCTCATGTTTGAAGTAAGCGAAGAGGCGTCGAAAAAGATCACAGAGTTCCTGGCAGAGCAGAAAGGACTTCAGGCGATCAGAATCTTGGTAACCGAAGGCGGATGGAGGGGGCCATTTCTTGTGATGGCTCTGGATGAACAAAAGGAAGATGATGAGGTGTTCACGGATAGAGGTGTGACGTTCCTCGTCGAAAAATCCCTTTTTGAAAAGGCAAACCCCATAAGCATCGACTATGTGCACTCCACTTTTGGTTCCGGTTACATTCTGAATTCGGAACTCATGAAGCACTGGAAGGGCGGCGTTTTTGGGGGATGTAGGAACATCTGTGAAAGTTGTGAAGATTTTAAATGAAGGAATATTATACAACATTGTTAACTGAGTTGACAAACCAGGAAATCCTGCCGGTTACATTGTAATAATAACAGCCACCCCATCCGCACGCGCCCTATTCAGGCCATATCCGGATGGGGTATTTTCCATTCTGGTTGTTGTTAATCTTCAATCTCACCTGTCATGGTAAGTTTTTGATCAGCAGGCAATCGGGTTCTCCGTAACGATCCGCATCTTTATAACTGAACCACACAATCTATCAAGCCATTGAACTTTTTTATTGGTGCTGGGGTCGAAGAAGATCATTGACTGTTTTAACGGGATTGAAGGTCTCCAGGGGGACTTCAACGAAAACGGTATTCCAGTCGGCCATGGCGCCATTCCACAATCCAGGCAGCTCCAATGCCTGCAGTTCCCGTCCCTTTTCCGTTTTCCGTGCAATGAATATTGCTTTGCGATTTATGAATTGTTTCAAGTCAAATTTTTGTGACGAATAATCCCGAACGCCGCAGACCAGATCCACGGGATTGAAATGGGTCGCGGTCTTCCAAAGAGTACGCTGTGACTCCGAGTTCGGGTTGATTTGAGCTTCCTCGACAATCTGAAGAGACAATGCGCCGTCTTCATCCTCAACCCAGAAAGGTCCTCCGCCCGGTTCACCCACATTACGAACGACACCGCAAACCCGCAGAGGACGATTCAGTTTCTGGAAGACCTGCTCGCATCGTACCGACAAGGGTTTTTCAGGAAAATCCGCAGGGAAGGATAGACAGAGGTCCTTCTTGCAGAATTCAACAATTTCCCCCAGTTCTTTTTCAGATACGCCACCCGCGGCAAGTTGGGCCGCGTAAGCAAAGATGACTTTCTGAAGCTTGATCAGGTACCCTCCCAGAATTTTCTTGTAAAGAACCGTTACAGACTTCAAGGAATCGGGAACGACATTATCGATATTCTTGATGAAAATGATATCCCCATCCAACAGATTCAGATTTTCCAGCAGCGCACCATGACCTCCGGGACGAAAGACCAGCGTACGATCCGGATTCCGGAAAGGTAAACCGTCCATATCGACGGCCAGGGTATCCGTGTACGCATGCTGGACGGATATGGAAAGATCAAAAGACGCATCCAGACGTTTTTCATAGACTGCGGCCTTCTGCTTCAGGAATTCTGTAACCGCCTTTTCGTGCTCTACGGAAACCGTAAAATGGAGCCGACACCTCCCTCCGGCATCCTTCACATAAAGCGCCGCTTCCACGAGATGTTCTTCAATGGCTGCCCGAGAACCTTCCGGAGACTTATGAAATTTCAAAAGAGCCTTGGGAAGTTGACCATAATTCATACCATCCACTGTGAGAATAGAAGACAGAATAGCCCGAATTTCTCCTTTTTTCATGAGTTCATCGAGATTCTGTCCGCCTTCGGCGACAACGGCCTTCAAATCTTCAAAAAAAGCGTATTTCTTTAGATCCCCTAAGAGGATTTCTTTAATCTCCTTCAAGAAATCAATCTTTGAACCTGTCTCCGTATATTCTTCGATCCCCTTCGCCATGATCCAATACCAGTCTTTAAACATGCGACTGGCCGCCCCTGAAGCCGGGACAAACTTCAGCATCCGTCCGGCTCGGGCTTCTTCATCATGCAGGCTCTCCAGGGCTTTGCCCTCCTCTTCCCCGATGACGCGGATTCCATCATGAAGCGTGCTGGGTCGGTTCAATTTCAGTGGAACAGCCCCCTCCCGAAATATCTGGATCTGTTCCATGACCTGATCAAGGGATAACCCCTGCCGCTCAATCTGAGCCTTGTCCTTATCGGAGAATAAAACATCTGAATTCATATATCGTATTCCTCTGCCTGAGTTCCTGTTTTCCAGTCAAATGATCTTGAACGACTTAAACAAAGTGTATCATTGCGGTCATCCGTTTATAGATACGCCATCAACAAAAATAGCGGCTTCATGAACCGGACTTTTTACCTCGTTCTTTGCGGAATTTGTCTTTGACGAACTGTTTTTTCCCTCGCAGCAACCGGGCAATATCCTTCTGCCGCCGGTTGACCCGTTCCCTGGACATGACCTTGTTCCCCACCCTGAGCTTAAATAATATATATAAACACTTCACGCGCCACTTCGTGCGCATCGGAGCATTTATCTATCCTTCATTTTCTTATTTTTTCATAATAACACATTATTATCCCCTTTTGCATCTTTTCTGAGATCATGCGGCCTTTGTCCGTGTATGAAATGCTGATTTTTCTATTGAAAACATTTTGTTGATTTCTGATATTTGTTGAAGTGACACAAAGCAAATATTCCCATTATATCAGCAACAGCGCCTGTTATCCGATAAAAGCCTTGACAGCTCTATTTCTCTGAATGTATAACCCCGTAAAATATCAGCTTAGAGGAGGATTATGCAAATGGCGGTAAAAAAACTTGGAGTTCTTGGCGCCGGTGCGATGGGCGGCGGCATTGCCCAACATGCGGCTCAACTTGGTGTTGAAATCGTTCTTGGCGATATTGATATGAAGTTTGTTGATGGCGGTGTTGCCCGGATGGAAAAACTGATGGCCGGTTCCATCAAAAAAGGAAAAATGACCGAAGACGAGGCGAAGGCGGCCATTGGAAGAATCAAGAAAACCGTCCAGATGGAAGACTTTGCCGACTGCGATTTCGTTATCGAAGCCATCATCGAAAACCTGAAGATCAAACAGGATGCCTTTGCGAAACTCGATTCCGTTGTCCGAGCAGACGCCATATTGGCCTCCAATACCTCATCCATGTCTCTGACCGAGATCGCCGCAGCCACCACGCGGCCGGACAGAGTCGTCGGCATGCATTTTTTCAATCCTCCGCAGGTCATGAAACTTGTTGAAATTATCCGGGGCTATTTTACCTCTGACGAGACCGTCAAGGCCACGGAAGACTTCACCAAACAGCTCAACAAGATTTCCGTCGACATCAAGAAGGATGCCCCCGGCTTCGTCGTCAATCGAATCATGATGGCCTCGGCCGTGGAAGCCTTGAAGCTTTATGAAGAAGGCGTGGCCACGATGGAAGACATCGACAAGGCGGTCAAGCTTGGACTCAATTACCCCATGGGTCCCTTCGAGTTGATGGATCTGGTGGGTGCGGATATCAACAAACACATCCTGGATTACCTATTTGCCGAAACAGGTGAAGTCCGCTGGAATTCACCCCTCTCCCTCAAACTGAAGATGAAGGCAGGTCAGCTGGGACGCAAAACAGGCGCCGGCTGGTACAAATACGAATAGCAAGGGGGACCAATACAAATGGCATATGAAACGATCGTCGTAAAGGCGGAGGGCAGGATTGCCACAATATCGCTCAATCGGCCGCCCATGAATCCCCTGAACAGCGTCATTCTCCGGGAAATAACGCAGGCCGTGGGTGAGATTGAAACCGACAGCAATGTCAAAGTCATCATTTTGAACAGCGTTGGGGACAAGGCTTTTGCTGCGGGCGCAGACGTCAAGGAAATGGTCAACCTGACTCCCGTCGAGCTTTACGATTTCCTCCAGACCTTCCGCAATGCCTGTGAGAGTCTCAACCACTATCCCCTTCCCGTGATTGCCGCCATCAAGGGGCTGACCCTGGGAGGCGGTTGTGAACTGGCCATGGCCTGCGATCTGAGAATCGCAGCCGACAATGCCAAATTCGGCCAACCGGAAATCAATCTGGGAATCCTACCCGGCGCCGGCGGAACACAGCGACTGACTAGATTGGTCGGTGCGGCCCGCGCCAAGGAAATGATCCTGACGGGGGATATGATCGATGCGGCAACAGCGGAACGTTATGGCCTGGTCAATAAGGTGGTCCCCCTGGCAGACGTGGACAGCGCGGCATTGGAGCTGGCGGAAAAACTGGCGGCAAAACCGAAAGTCGGCCTGAAGATGGCAAAGGCTTCCATAAATGCCGGTCAGAATGTCGATCTCGGAACTGGGCTTGATTTTGAAATTCTCAGCTTTACGCTAGCCGGCGCTTCGGAAGACAAGTTCGAGGGTATGACGGCCCTGCTGGAAAAACGGAAAGCGAATTTTAAAGACAAGTAAACTCCGATCCTGTTCCTTCTTTTTCCGGAAGGATGGGCGTATGCATTGACGATAGCGCCCATCCTTCCGGAACATTTATTCTGCACCAGACCTCTTTTCGTCCCAATAAGCTCAAGGCCTCTTTATTCAACATACGATCCCGATTACCCCAAATGTTGGGGTGCGAATATCAACAGCAACTCCATAAAGGAGGAGAATTGATGGAAAGCAAAAGTCCATTCGGTAAGGTATCCGCTGAAATTTTGGCCCAGTTGACCGCTGTAGTCGGTGAAAAACATGTCCTCACCGGAGATAGCCTGGAAAATTACGCACGGGATGAAATGCTCGGAGGGAAGTCATTTCCTCCGGAAGTTGCCGTCCGGCCTGCCACAAGCGATGAGGTGGCCGCCATCCTGAAGATAGCCGAGAGGAACATGATTCCCGTCACCCCGCGCGGCAGCGGCACGGGTCTTTCCGGAGGCGCCGCACCCATTTATGGTGGAATCGTGCTCTCTCTGGAGCGTATGAACAAAATACTGGAAATAGACAGAAACAACTTTACCGCCTATGTCGAAGCGGGGGTCACCCTTGCCGATCTGCTCAAGGCAGTGGCCGAACAGGGACTCCACTATCCCATCTATCCGGGTGAAAGCGGCTCGGCGATCGGCGGCAATGTCGCTACAAATGCCGGAGGCATGAGGGCCGTAAAAGACGGGGTCACGAGGAATTTTGTCCTGGGACTGGAAGCCGTTCTGCCCAGCGGGGAAATCATTTCGACCGGGGGTAAGTATGTCAAATGCTCTACCGCCTACGACCTGACCCAGCTCCTTATCGGTACGGAAGGAACAATGGCCGTCATTACCCGGGTCCTGTTGAAGCTTGTGCCGCCTCCGGGAAAGACGGAGATCCTCTTCATACCCTTCCACAGTCTCCATGACGCCATAAGTTGTGTCCCTGAAATATTGAGGCAGGGGCTTCTGCCGGCAGGAATCGAGTTTATGGAGCAGGACATCGTCAGAATCACGGAGCAATATAGCGGCACCACGATTCCCTTTCGCGAACATGAGGCCTTTCTCCTCATTATCGTTGAGGGGGCCAATGAGGATGAAATCCAGCAACAGATGGATGCCATCAGCCCTATCTGCATGAGCAATCATGCCATTGATATTTTTCTGCCGGGAACCGAAAGGGCCAAGAGAAACCTGATGGAATTCCGGGAAAAGATCTACTATGCCTTGCAGTCTTACGGCACCCTGGATATCGCCGATGTTGTCGTCCCCCGCAGCGCCATTGCCGAGTTCGTGGAATCCATCAAACAAAAAGGCGTGGATTCCGGCATACCGATTATTGCCCTCGGCCATGCCGGCGACGGCAATGTGCATATCTGTCTCATGGGTAAGGATCCCGACGGCAAGCTTTACGGCAAGACCAAAGACCTTATGAAGGGGATCTGCCGGGAAGGGGTCGCGTTGGGTGGAACGATTTCGGGCGAACACGGACTTGGCTTTGCAAAAAGGGATTATCTGGCACTGGCTGCCGATGAGAGCAAAGTGAACCTCATGAAAAGGATAAAGAAAGCCTTCGATCCCAACGGCATCATGAACCCCGGCAAAATATTCGGCGAAAATTAGCTGAGACGGGTAAGCCGCCACAATGGATATGAGAGCTTCTTCTTGACAGAGCTGCTAAAAACGGATATAGGGGCGTAAATTTTTTACGAGGATATTATGCAAAATTTGTTTTCCGCATCAGCTTTCGTCTTTTTCAGCTTTTTTAGCTTTAGCTTTAAGGGGAGACATACGCCCTTGAGCTGATCGGTAGCTTAAATACCAACTTAGAAGCCGCGGGCACTTTAAAACCCGCGGCTTTTTTTATTTCTATTGTAGCTCATTTCAGGTTCAAGCGACTATTCAAGTGGAAAGGAGTATTACGGTATGGCCAACAGAAATGCATGTATTCTTGCAGGGGGAATGTCCCGGTGGGGCATGAGAGAAGCCTCTCTCGTGGATCTGTTTCAGGAAGCGGCAAAAGACTGCCTCGATTTCATCCCCGGGTTAAAACCAAAGGCAATCGACGGATTTCTCGTCTCCTCTGCGTACTCGGGACGATGTTCCTTTCAAGTCAATCTGGCTCCTGTTATTGCGGAGCGCTGCGGATTGCAGCCGACTTCCGTCTGTGCAAGAGTCGACGTCCTCTGTGCAGGGGGAAGCACGGCGATTCTGCTGGCAAAAGCCCTCGTGGAATCCGGCAATGCGGAGATCGTCATGGTGGCCGGCGGGGAAAAGCTCTTCACCCCGCAAAAATGGGAGGTCTTTTACAGCGAATTGGCCTCCATCGATCACGACTGGGATGCCCCTCACGGCCTCGGCCTGCCTCCCCCCTATTTTGCCATGATCGCCAAAGAACACATGAAGCATTACGGCACCACCAAGGAACAACTGGCTCGGGTTTCCGTATCCAATTATTTCTTCGGTCATGACAATCCCAAGGCACAGATGCAGAAAATGCTCACACTGGAAGAGGCGATGAACGCCCCCTCCGTCGTGCCTCCCCTCACCCTCTACGACTGCTGCCCCATCACGGACGGCGCTGCCGCCTGCATTATTGCAAGTGAAGACAAGGCGAAGGAGCTGACCGACAAACCGCTGGTCTATCTTCGAGGCTGCGCCCAGGCTTCTCAACACAGTGTTTCCGCAAACCATGGCGGCCAGCACATGGCCGACTGGCCCGCTCTGCGGAGTGCGGCGGAAAAGGCCTTCCGGATGGCCAAACTGACCCCGGATCAGATTGACGTTGCTCAGGTTCATGACTGCTTCTCGATTTCTCAGATCATCGAAGTCGAAGAACTGGGTTTCTGCAAAAAGGGAGAAGGGGGCGCCTTTGTCGGCTCGGGCCAGAACCAGATAGGCGGCAGGATCCCCATCAATACGGATGGTGGCCTCCTTGCCGTCGGCCATCCCTTCGGGGGCACGGGCATTCGACAGGGGACGGAGATCATGAGGCAGCTCCAGGGTACGGCCCGCCATCAGGTTCAGGATGCCTGCTTCGGTCTGACGCACAATCTCAGCGGCCTGAACACGGAACAAACCGTCATCATCTACGGCAGAGAGCCTGCAAACTAAGGAGGAGTTTATGTCATCCGCAATTCCCGTTCTTGAAGATTTATACCCCGTCACCATGGATATGTGGCCTGTGCAGGCCAAAGAGTTTAACCGAGTTCACCCCTTCTATGAAAACCTCAAGGCGGGAAAACTGACAACCACCCGCTGCAGAGACTGCGGCGCAGTCTCTTATCCCCCGCGGGTCATCTGCCCGGAATGCTACAGCGATGATCTCGAATACATTGAACTGCCCGACAAAGGTAAGGTCGTGGTCTTTTCGGAAACCCTCAAGGGCGTCCCCCTGGGCTTTTCCGCCCCCCTGATCCATGCCACCATCGATCTGGGTGAAGATAGTCCCGTCCGGCGCCTGCTGATCCGAGTAACAAATTGCCCGGTCGGTCAACTCAAGGAAGGGGACGAATTACGCCTTGTTGTTTTTGATGTACCCCCTCATCCCATCGAAAAAGGAAAGAAGGGAACGATCCTGTCCGAACGGGTCTTTTTCGCCTTTGAACCCGTCACCAGATAGTCCCACCATTTGAAAGAGAATTTGATTTATCCCCACGCATGATCTATAAAATAGATCGAGAGTATCTGGGCATAACCTGCCCATATACTCGATGCAGAAAAATAGAATCTTCTTTCCGTATGCCTATTCTTTCGTAGAAATATACAGTTCTACAGAATTTCTTGATGTGCCTCATAAGACAATGAAAGGAGGAGAGGATGGACTTTCTGAACATCATTATTGCCTCAATGGGTATTCCGGTAAAGCCAAGAACCATTATTGCCGTCGGTTTTGCCTCGATTGTTGGTCTTGTGTGTTTGTTGTCGTTCGGCGGTCTTTTCTATCTAAAACTGGTCAGGCCAACTGAGGATGCCGGCCTATTCCTAAACATATTCCTGTCCAGCCTGGGTTATATTGTCGGGATTCTCACAGGCATACTGGGAATCAAGAGTGAGTAGATCCATCGTCAGATTGACGTCCAAGATCACTTTTCAGTCGCGTATAGGAGAAAGCACAGGAACAGTACCGGGAGAGACAGGCACAAAAAAAAGCAACTATTGCCCAACGAGACAATGCAGCGGACGTCTCGCAGCCACCGCTGATTTTGTTTTTAGGTTTACTGTGAAAATGAAAATGAAGTTACTTGAAAGTGGAACCGTCATATCAGACTCAGGCAAAGTTCTTCAATTCAGTATCGACGACTTCACTCAAAACATATGCCTTGCTGATAATTGCTTCATCTGTTCAGCGTCACGAGATGAAAAAGAGTTCAATGATGAGCACATTATTCCTCAATGGATCTTGAAGAAATACGGACTTTATCAGAAGTTTATCAGCCTACCCAACGGTAAATACTTTCGGTACGACAAGTACAAAATTCCTTGTTGTAAAGAATGCAACAGTCTACTCGGCCGAACATTTGAAGACAAGATATGTGATGCACTTTCCAAGGACTACTACATGTTTCGAAGTTTTCTTTCCAAGCACTATCCGCTCTTATTTGTTTGGATGGCATTGATATTCCTGAAAACTCACCTAAAAGACAGATTCTTTCGTGAGGAATTCACCAAGGAGGAGAAGATCAGTGATTCCTATGACTGGGAGACGCTTCACCATATTCACTGTCTTGTCTTGGCTGTCTGTAACGGAATCGCTATTGATCCGGAGGCGCTGGGAACCTTGATAGTCTTACCCGCAGTAAAGTCAGATTTATACGATCCATTCGACTATGCAGACCTGTACTATTGTAAAACCATGCTTATCAAATTCGGTGAAGTAGCAGTCTTGTCTGTTTTGAATGACTCATGTGCCGCCATGAACATTCTGGAAGATGTTCTTAAGCGAATTCGTGGTCGACTGAATCCGCTGCAACTTAAGGAGTTAGTGGTAAGATTTGCGCACTGTAACATCTCGTTGATAAACAGACCTGAGTTCTTTACGTCTGTAGATCCTAAACATAACTTAATAAAGATTGGAGCAAAATTACCAGAGAGCATAGACATTGGGGAATTCAATAGGAAGGAATATGGTGGAATGTTGTACGAGTTTCTCAAGCCAGCGCTCCAAAACTTTCAAAGCCGCAATAGGGAGTGGGAGATAGAACACCTAAAAGCTGGTGAGTTGTCATATCTATTTGACGAAAATGGACGGTTCAATGCACGTTCAATTATTTTTAGAGATGAAAGTGGGAATGAAATAGTTGAAACCTAATCGGGTAGCCATGGGTTTTTCTCCCCCCACGGAAACAGGGGACATCATACCAGTTTTTGATTAACGGAAGGCGTTGAAAGATATAGAAACAAAGTATAGCACGTATTGCGAGAGTCGTTGCAGAGCATTATCCCCATCATATAACACAGCGTGGAAATCGCAGGCAGGATATATTTTTCTGGAACAAAAAGGGGACGGATTTATTTTAGCCTGTCCGCCACGCAGGTGACCGGTATTATCCTCCAAAGAAGAGGTAAATCAAGAAGTACGATTGCATTATGTAGCATAGCGAGATATATTAATTGCATATTGCAACATAGACTTTTGGAGGGAAGGACATGGATACAGCGGTGAGAATATCTGAAAAACTTGTAGAGGAAGCAAGGAGATTTGGGCGGATCGACCATAGATCTTTGGCTGGCCAAATTGAGCATTGGGCACGCTTGGGCAAGTGCGCTGAGGAGAACCCTGATCTGCCATACTCACTGATAAAGGAGATCCTGCTTGGACTGGATGAGTTGGATGAGAATGAGAAGACAGAATACAAGTTTGGATAGGCCGAAATGAAAATCTACCAATCCAGGTCCTTTGAGAAGAAAGTAAAGCAAATGTCGAAGTCCGAAAAGGAAGCTCTGGATCAAGAAGTGAAAGGGATAACCGAAAATCCGGCTATCGGGGAAGAAAAGAAAGGTGACCTGAAAGGCATATTCGTTCATAAATTCAAGCTCAAAACAACCCTGCACCTGCTTGCCTATCGGAAGATTGGTGATAATTTGGAGCTGGTGATGATTGGGCCTCACGAGAGCTACTACCGCGACCGGAAACAATCTTTAAAGAACCGATAGCAGGAGAAAAGATCGGATATCAACGGATACTTCGCGCGCCCTTAATGCAAGTTGAAACAGAACGACATTCGTTAACAGGAGGTCAATATGGGTAAAAAGCTGGTGGTCTGTTTTGACGGCGCTAGCTGAATATCAGTCAGCTCACGGCGTTCCGTCCTTAAAGAAGGAACTTGTACAGGAAGGGCCGCATCTGAATAAGTTCCGCACCTTCTGCGAGCTGAACTGGCAAATAAGCATGGAACTGGTCGAACAGGCCCATACCCTGCAACGCAATAGGGACCGGAATGCTCGAAATGCCTTTCCCTCTTAGTTCTGAAGAGGGTCTTTCCGTACATTTCCTGATAGCGATTTTTCCTGTATCCTACTTGTTTCTGATCGATTTCCCATTGTAATATCTTCTTTTTTGGTCTATGGTTTTGGTCCTCTCATCGCGCCAGAGAAGAACAGTATAAATACAAGTAATAACAAAGGGATGGATACGGAAGGGGCAAATTCAACCGGCAGCCCCTTGGAAAATTGTCATGATCGATATTCAAAGTCAAAAAGACTACAGAAAAATAAACATTCAGAAGGTTGGTGTCAAAGGGATCAAGTATCCCATCATCGTCCTGGATAAGACAACAGGCACGCAACCCGTAAACGCCTCCATCAACATGTACGTCAATCTCCCTCATTCCTTCAAGGGAACCCATATGAGCCGCTTCATTGAAGTGCTCAATGAATTTCGAGGGGAGATCAACCTTCGCACCTTTCATACGATCCTGGAGAAAGTCCGGGAAAAGCTGCATGCGGAATCGGCGCATATGGAGATCGAGTTCCCCTATTTCATCGAGAAGACCGCCCCGGTATCCGGTGCGAAAAGCCTGATGGAATACCGCTGTCTTTTCAGTGGCTGCAACGCCGAACACCAGAAAGATTTTCTCGTCGGGATTGTCGTCCCCGTAACCACCGTATGCCCCTGCTCGAAGGAAATCAGCAGCATGGGCGCGCATAATCAGCGAAGCTTTGTCACGGTCAAAGTAAGATTCCGGAAGTTCTTCTGGCTGGAGGATCTGATCCGACTCGTTGAAACATCCGCCAGCGGAGAGGTCTATTCTCTTCTCAAACGTGTCGATGAAAAATATGTAACGGAACAGGGCTATTCGAATCCCATGTTTGTGGAAGATGTCGTCCGGAACGTTGCGGAACAGCTCAACGCCAATTCCAATCTGACGTGGTACAGCGTCGAAGCGGAGAATTTCGAAAGCATTCACAATCACAACGCCTATGCCTACGTGGAGAAAGAGTGACCTATGCTTTCAAGACCTGTCGATTTCTTCAATCTTTATTCCCACGGTTTCATTCGAGCTGCGATCTGCATCCCTGAAGTCCGCGTTGCCGATACCTATTTTAATGCGGACAGAACCATCCAGATGGCAAAGGAGGCGGCGGCGGGAAAGGCCATCTTCGCCCTGTTCCCTGAACTGAACCTGTCGGCTTACTCCAATGAAGACCTCTTTCATCAGGACACCCTCCAGAAGAGTGTTTATGACGCCATCTTCCGGGTAGCCCGGGAAACGGCCTCCTTGAACCTGGTTCTTGTCGTCGGCGCCCCCATCCGGGTGGACTGCCGCCTTTACAACTGCGGGGTCGTTCTTTATCAGGGTCGTATTCTCGGCATCGCCGTTAAATCCTATCTCCCGAATTACCGGGAATTCTACGAGCTCAGACAGTTCAGCCCGGCCGACCAGATCATCACTGCTACCATTGACCTGGGCGATCACAAGGACATCCCTTTCGGCGCCAATCTTGTCTTTGAAGTCAAAAATATTCCCGATTTCAAGTTTTTCATCGAAATATGCGAAGACGTCTGGGTTCCCATTCCGCCGTCCAGTTTTGCGGCTATGGCAGGTGCAACCGTGATTGCGAACCTGTCGGCGTCCAACATTACGATCGGGAAAGCCGAGTATCGCCAGAGCCTTGCCGCAAATCAATCCGCCCGGTGTGTATCGGCGTACCTATACGCCGCTTCAGGCCCGGGGGAATCCACTACGGATCTCGCCTGGGACGGACATGCCATGATCCATGAAAACGGCAACCTTCTGTCCGAATCGCAGCGTTTCTCCCGAGCCCCTCAGATTGTCTATGCCGATATTGATCTCGACCGGCTGGCCCAGGATCGGATGCGTTTGACCAGTTTCGGTCAGAATGCCCGCGCCCACAAGGACATCCTCCGCCGATTCCGCAGAATCGCCTTTGAGGTTGCCCCGGTGGAGGGCAGACTCCTCCTGGAAAGGCAATATCCCCGCTTTCCCTACATCCCAGCCGACCCGAACACACGGGATCAGCGTTGCTACGAGGCCTATAACATTCAGGTCCAGGGATTGGCGAAGCGTCTTGAATCTGCAGGCATAAAAAACGTGGTGATCGGCATCTCCGGAGGGCTGGATTCGACACACGCCCTTATTGTGGCCGCAAAAACAATGGATCTTCTGGGATTTCCCCGATCCTGTATCAAGGCCTATACCATGCCCGGTTTTGCCACGACGGATAAAACCTATCGGAATTCCTTACGGCTGATGAAAGTCCTGGAGGTGGAGGCCAACGAAATTGACATCCGCCCCAGTTGCATGCAGATGCTCAAGGACATCCAGCACCCCTTTGCCGAAGGGGAAAGGCTTTATGACATTACCTTTGAAAACATTCAAGCGGGGGAAAGGACCTCCCATCTCTTCCGGATCGCCAATATGAGAAATGCCCTGGTCATCGGGACGGGAGACCTCAGTGAGCTTGCCCTCGGCTGGTGCACCTACGGCGTCGGCGACCACATGTCCCACTACAATGTCAACGCAAGTCTCCCCAAAACCCTGATTCAGCATCTTATCCGCTGGGTGGCTTCCTCGAAACAATTCTCCGGGGAAACTTCGGAGGTTCTTCTCGACATCCTGGCGACCGAAATCAGCCCGGAACTCGTTCCCGGGGAAGAAAACCAGCAGCCCGCCCAGAAGACGGAATCGGTCATCGGACCCTATGAACTTCAGGATTTCAACAATTTTTATACGACACGCTTTGGTTATCTGCCGACCAAGATCGCCTTTCTGGCTTACTGTACCTGGAAGGATAAAAAGGAAGGTTTGTGGCCGGATATCCCGGAGGAGAAACAGCACCAATACACCATCGCCGAGATCAAGCATTGGCTTCAGGTTTATCTGCTGCGATTTTTCAAGTTGAGTCAGTACAAGCGCTCCTGCATCCCCAACAGCCCTAAGGTCGGTTCCGGCGGATCGCTTTCACCCCGAGGGGATTACAGGGCCCCCAGCGACAGCGAAGCGACGGTCTGGCTTAAAAATGCGGAACAAATTCCGGAGGATGACGCTTAAACCCATAGGAAAAGATTCAGGATACACGCCATGTTTAACAGGATAGCGAACGGGAATTATTGGGGGGAAGAGGCTTATCAGGATTTCGACGCCACGGAACTTTACTGCCCGCGGTGCAAGCAGGCGGTTCCTGTCCGAAAAAGGCTGCTGCTTATCCTGGCCAACGGGGAGAAATACGATTACACCTGCATCTACTGCGGGACTTCCGTGGGAGAAAAGACCAGCAGTTCGACGAAGGAGTCAAATCTCATTCTCAAATAGACCTTCTCTTCGTTTCTGATTTTTTGACCTTACGATTTTCTCTTTTTTTCCATGGCGTTGAGCAATTGCTGCCCCAATGAACCAAGGTCGCCATCCCTTCTGTTGCCGGCCTTATCGTTGGAATAAACAAGGCTGACTTCCTTTTCCCCGGATCTTCCCTTCAAATAGTCTCCAAGAAGTTCCCGACTGTGGACATCTTCATGGCAATAGGCGCAGAGATTTTCCCAGTTGCTCCCGTCGGGTGGATTGTTCTGATGGTTGCCGTCCTTATGATGAACCGTCAGCAGATGACGATTTGCCGCATCAAATTCCCGGCCGCATCGCGCGCAGATGAGACCATGAAGGGCCAGCGACCGCTCACGGTAGTCTTCCCCGGGCGGCCGTTCCGCATCCTTTTTCAATTCCCGGACAATCTCTTCAGGCGATCTCGCTGAAGTCCCTTTTGCGCTGTTACTCTTTACCCGTACACGTCCCCATTTACTGCCAAACGTGACCTTGGCCATGCAAACCGCTCCTTTTTGATCCTGAACCGCTTCGGAAATTCAGCCCCTCCGGATAGATTTCAGGGCAATGTCTGTTTCAGTAAGAATTTAAAGGGAGGAGCGGGAGCGCCAACTCCGGGCATCCCCTCCCCTTTTCTCTCTCCTGTGCCAGGACGCCTCTCTTTTGCCAACTTCTTTTAAACCGGGCCCCTGGGACTGGCATTCAAGACCTGGAAGAAGGTTTTCACGCCTTTCACAATGGGCCTGGCATTATTAACAAGTCGCAACAAGGGAGACTTCGTCTGTGACCGCACAAGCTGCTCCGCGCCACGAAAAGCGCCCAGAAATGCAAACACCCGCTGAAGGACCAACGACAACTCTGCAACACGTACATTGATACTGGTCGTCGTCTCATTCAAATTACCCGTTATATCTTCAAGGTTCTTTAAAATTGCGGGCAATCTCGAATTCAAGGTGCGGAGGGTAAGAGTAAGCTGTTCTACGGTCCGCCAGAGCTGGTAAAGCAATGGAAGAACCAGTATTGCCAGCAACAGAAGAAAACCGAGCAATACATAATTCGTGAGTTCCAGATTCATGCAACGGCTCCATTCCAAAGACGAACGTCTCTTTTATTCTGCCGGCGCTTCTTTCTCCTGCCGATAAGCTTCCAATCCCGCATCAACGGCCCTTTTAACCCGGCCTGCACCTTCCTGCAGGGTTTCTTTTCCGCGCTCTTTCAACTCAGCCGCCGTTTTTTCAACTTCCTCCGCCTTCTCTTCCGCCTTCCTCCGAACATCCGTGATAGCTTTCACAGCCGTTTCATAGGCTTTCCGACTCTTATCCATGGCCTGATCATACTCATCCTTGGCCTTCGCCATCAGTTCTTCCGTTTTTTTCCCGATATCATCCCGTGTTTCCCTTCCGCTTTTGGGAGCGTAAAGAATCCCGATCAGGACACCCGCCAAGCCTCCTATGAGCAACCCTGTGATAAAATCGTTATTTCTTTCGATCATGTTCCAGCCTCCTTTCCCGCTGTCTGCAGTCTCCACTTTTCTCATCGATTCCCGAAACAGGGACCGTTCAGGAATCAACTCTCCAACCTGAAATAACCGTTCAACCATTTTTAACATGAAATCGTTGTCTGTAGCAAATAAATTTATAAATGATTTCAATGTGGAGAAGTTGTTACCTGTGGCAGGTTAATATTTCGCAAAGTCACCTTCATCCGGGTTCAAAAAAGCAAAAACCAACCGGCTATTTGAATTAGACAAATAACCGGTTGGTTCTTTACTTCAAGCTTTTTTATAAAATTACTTTGCCGGTGCGGGTGCCGGAGCCGGAGCGGGTGCTGCTTCAGGAGCTTTGGCTCCCTCCGGAGCTTTGGCTTCGGGGGCCGGGGCGGGCGCTGGAGGCGCTGCCGGAGCCGGAGCCGGAGCTTCCTTCTTCACCTCTTCCGCAGGCTTCTGCTCTTCGGCTTTCTTGCAGCCAACGACTGCAAAAGAGATTGCCGCAAAGAAAAGTACTGAAAACAGAACGGAAAGAATCCTCTTCATTTAGATTTCACCTCCTTTCAAATAATTTCTTTGAACCATATATCTTTCAATCATGTTACTTCGCAGGTGCGGGGGCCGGGGCCGGGGCGGGCGCTGCGGCAGGAGCTTTGGCTCCCTCCGGAGCTTTGGCTTCGGGGGCCGGGGCCGGGGCGGGCGCTGGAGGCGCTGTTGGAGCCGGAGCCGGAGCTTCCTTCTTCACCTCTTCCGCAGGCTTCTGCTCCTCTGCCTTCTTACAACCAACGACTGCAAAGGATAATGCCGCAAAGAAAACCGCCGAAATAACAAACGCTAAGACCTTCTTCATCGAATGTCACCTCCTTTCAATCATTTACACTCACTGTTTTTTCAATTTTTCAAATGCATGTGAGAGCGAAACATACGCTTTTTTTTTACCTTGTCAAGACAAAAAATTATCGGTATATAAAATGTCCAATTTTTCAGAATACATGAGAGAGGTATCCCTATGATTCTCGGCATTGACGTGGGAGGCACACATACAGACGCCGTTCTGATCGATTCCGGCCGAATCAAGAAAACTGCGAAAGTCATAACGAATCCTGATCATATCGTGGTTTCTCTTTCCGAAATCGCCTCGGAGCTGTTGAAGGGCGAGTCCCTCGAGAAACTTCAGCGCATCGTCCTCAGCACGACTCTCTCAACCAATGCGATCGTACAGAACAAAGTGGATCCCGTAGGGCTTCTGGTCATCAGCGGTCCCGGCCTTCCTCCCTCTTATATTTCAAACACGGAACACACCCATTTTCTGACCGGTTATGTCAACCACCGGGGAATTGAGACGGCGCCCATTGACCCTGCCGAAGTGACACGTATTGCCGATGACTTCCGGCAGAAGGGATTGAAGCATGTCGGGATCGTCGGCAAATTCTCAACCCGTAATCCGAATCAGGAATTTCAGATAGAAACAATTATTTCCAACGACCTGAGACATGTTTCCCTGGGCCATCGGATGTCCGGCCATCTCAATTTCCCAAGACGGGTTGCCACAACCTACCTGAACGAGGCCGTCTGGGAGCTTTATTCGACCTTTGCACAGGAGGTCATGAAATTTTTCCGGAATTTGGGGATTTCCGTTCCGGTCTATATTTTAAAGGCGGACGGCGGCACATTCAACATCGAGCAATCCGTGGAATTTCCGGTCCACACCATCCTGTCCGGACCGGCGGCCAGTATCATGGGGATTCTGAGCATGACCCCGACCAACAAGGAGGATGCCATCGCCCTGGATATCGGTGGAACAACGACGGACATCGCCGTTTTTGCCGATGGCGTCCCGCTCCTGGAATCCTTCGGCGTAACCATGGAAGGTCATAAAACACTGATTCGGGGTCTTCGTTCAAAGCCCGTGGGAATCGGCGGTGACAGCCGGGTGCGCTTTGAAGGCGGCAAGCTTCTCATCGGACCCCAGCGTGAAGGACCCGCGGCCGCCTTCGACGGACCTTTCCCTACCCCGACGGACGCCATGATTCTCCTCGGCCTGACCGATATCGGCGATCGGTCGAAGGCCGAAAGGGCAATTCAAGGCATCGCCGAAGCCATGGGATGCACCCTGCAGAAGGCCGTAGAAAACATCTTTGAGGAATCCTGTCAGATTATTGCACGTCACGTCCGCGCCGTCATTGAAGAAATCAACAACAAGCCGGTCTATACCATCCATGAGCTCCTGGAAGGGAAACGGGTTTCCCCTAAAATCCTGTACATCATCGGCGGACCGGCAAAACCCATGTCCGGCCGACTTGGTCAACTGCTTGAGTGCCCGGTTTCTATCCCCCCCCACTCCGAGGTCGCCAACGCCATCGGCGCGGCCCTCGCCCGGACAACCGCCGAGATCACGATCCTTGCCGACACCGAACGGGGTACCATGACCATCGGCGAGGAAGGCGTTTCGATAAAGCTTTCTTCCCGTTTTTCTCGAAGAGATGCCCTGGAAACCGGAAGAGATCTGCTGAAGGAACGGGCTCTCCGCATGGGCGCTTCGGAAGAGGACCTGGAGATAGAGGTCATTGAAGATCAGGAGTTCAACATGGTGAGAGATTTCTATGCCACGGGGAAAAACATCCGAATCAAGCTGCAGGTAAAGCCGGGCCTCATCGCAGGGTTTTCAACAGGAGAGCTGTCATGAAAAAAGAAAGGAAAACCGGATTGATCTTTTTCCCGGCCTTTGACTGGGCGATCTCGCCGACCCATCCCGAAAGGGAGGAACGCCTGCTTTACACCCAGGATCAGGTTTTCGAGGAAGGCCTGCTCGATCTGGAGAATATTATCGAATATAAGCCCTCTCTTGCCTCTTATGGGGATATCAACCGGACCCACTTCTGCGTTCCCGACGCCCGCGCCGTAACGACGGAATCCCATCTGATTTCCGCCGGCGGAGCGATTACTGCGGCGGAGAAGGTCATGAAAAAGGAAGTGGACAACGCCTTTGCCCTCGTCCGGCCGCCGGGGCATCATGCCATGCTGGTCGTTCACGGGGCGAGAGGATTCTGCAATGTCAACATCGAAGCCATCATGATTGAATATATCCGCCGCCACTATGGCCACAAGCGGATAGCCGTGGTGGATACGGACTGCCATCATGGCGACGGAACTCAGAACATCTACTGGAACGATCCGGATACCCTCTGCATCTCCATTCACCAGGATGGCCGGACCCTTTATCCCGGCTCCGGTTTTCATGAAGAATTCGGCGGGCCCAATGCCCTGGGAACTACCTTGAATATCCCCCTGCCGCCCAGAACCTCCGACGAGGGATTTCTGTACATCACGGAACAGGCCATTCTCCCCATCCTCCGTGAATTCAAGCCCGATCTGGTGATCAACTCGGCCGGACAGGACAACCATTTTTCCGACCCGATCACGGACATGCGGTTCAGCGCTCAGGGGTACGCCACGCTGAATGACATGCTGTCCCCTGATATTGCCGTCCTGGAGGGGGGTTATTCCATCGAAAAAGCCCTCCCCTATGTGAATGTCGGCATTATCCTGGCCATGGCCGGTCTCGATTATAGCCACGTTCGCGAACCGGAATACCAATCGTCCAGCCTGAGGCAGTCACAGGACATTTCCCGCTATATCGCCCAGGAGGCGGAAGAGATTTATGAACTCTGGTCGCGCCGAAACGAGATCCGGGAGAAACTGGTCGGCGACAAGAAATACGTAGCGCAAAAGAAGAACATCTACTACGATACGGACGGAATCCGTGAACAGCAGAATGTGATCGTCCGGGTATGCAACGATTGCGGCGGAATGGTGAAGATTGATTCCCGTTCCGATCTGGGCAACCGCATCCTGGCCGTCCAGATCCCCTGGAAAGCCTGCCCGGAATGCCGCCGGGAAGGCGAGGATGCTTACGAAAAAGCCGCAAAGAAAGACGGATACCAGTATATCTATCTTCAGGACAAGGATAAGGATCTCTTCCTGGTCAAATAGTCGGACGGACAGGGGCATCCTTATCGGAAGAGGCGCAATCTCAGAATCGAAAAAGGATTTTGCAGCAGAAAGGAGACTTAAACAACATTGGACGAGGAAGCAATCAGGAACAGAACACAGGAAACCGCAAAAAAACTTTTCGGCAAGGGGATCAAGATGGATCCGCCTTACCTCACCTGGAAGGCCTTTGACCGGGATCTGGCCAACGATTTCTCCATGTTTATCACGGGGAATCTTTACTCACGAACCGTACTGACCCTGCCGGAGCGGCAGATGGCAGCCTGCGCGATTCTGGGGGCCATTCGGGCGACCGATGAGCTGAAGCTTCATGTCAATGCCGCACTGAATGTGGGCTGCGACCCCCGGAAGCTGACGGAAATTTTCTTTCAGATGGCCCCCTATGCGGGTATGCCCGCCGTCAACGAGGCGCTGAACGTCTTCCGGGAAGTCCTGAGAGAACGGGGAGAATGGCCGATTCCAGACAAACCCGCATCAACCCCCTAGCCGCAAAGCAAATTCCTTCCGCCGGAGGGCTTGACGCTCGTCCTCCGGCAATCCTTTCTAAGCTGATCTGGAATTAGAACCGGAAGACTCCGGTTTATCGGGAAGTTCTGAAATACCCAGACGCTTTGCCGTATGATCCTTCCCCAGAAAGAAATTCAGCCAGGCGGACGACGAATTCAGATCCCAGTTGCAGGGTGCCACCGGAATCTCTTCCAAAAGGTTTTCCTGATGACGGCTTTTCAACCGTGTATAGGCCCTCACGTAGATACACCGGCGCCGTCCGGGATAGACTTCACACCATCCCTGATAACTTCCCCCGCAGGGACCGTTCCGCTGCTGCTTTGGACACTGCGACATGGGGCAGAGAAAAGCCAGATCGACCAGGGCGCAGTCGCCGCAGTCGCGACAGTCGTACAGCAGGGTTTTCAGCAGGTGTTCCAGCTTGTGCAGGAAATTCTCCAGGCGGGTCCCTTTCAGCTTTCGGGCAAAGAGACGCATCAAGGCAAAACCTTTCCTTCCCGGTTCGAAGAACAGATTGTGAAGGAAAAGGGAAAAGCCATACAACCCTTTTTCGGAAACATCGGGGGATAGGCCCTGACGGCTCTCGGGAGCGGATTGATTCAGCTTGCGATAGGGATCTTCCTGGAAAAAATAGAAGCCGCCGGGCAAAGGATACTGAAATTCACGGATCAGGTTCTCCCAGGAGGCGCTCAGTTCTTCCCCCTTTTCAATGACCGATTCCACCTGCTCACAGGTGACCAGATGGCCGCCGATATGGGCGCCGCTGAAGCCCAAACCTTTGAGCAGGGCATACATCTTGGCGGCTCTCAGCAGTCTTGCTTCCACCCCTTTATCCGGCAGGGATCGCTCCCGATCCAGTTGGACCATCAGCTCGTCCGTGACGACACACCCCGGCAGCCGGTTTTCCTTCATCAGCCTGGCCACCGGATAGGACAGGATGTAGAGATTCCCCAGAACAGGGACTTCGATGCCCCGCCTTTTCATATAAAGCAGGACTTCCTGAAACTTGCGGATATCGTACCCGAGCTGGGTCACGACAAAGGAGGCGCCGCTGTCAATCTTTTTTTTGAGTTTATAGTACTGCCCGAGAAGTTCCGCCTCGGTCTGTTTGAAGGGAGACACGGCCGCCCCGGCGAAGAAATGACTGGGCTGAAGCCTTCCTGTTCCCTTCGGCAGGGGATATTCCATTCCAGAATTCATGTCACGGATCAGCGCCAGGACATGGGTGGGGTCGAGATCAAAAACCGGCTGAGGACGCCCCTGGAAGCCGGAAACGGGGTAATCACCGGACATCACGAGAAGATTGCGGACCCCTGCCCTTTCCAGGGCGTAGAGCTGGCTCTCGATTTGGCTGCGGTTTTTGTCCTTGCAGGTGAAATGGACAAGGGGTTCGATGCCCAGCGCCTTGATCTCTAAAGCCAGGCTGTCCGCCATCAAGGCCGGCTGTCCGCCGGGATTATCGGTCAAGGAAACCGCCTGGATCTTTCCTCCCCGGGCTGCTTTTTCCGCTTCGAGAAGGACGGATTCCTGGGCCTTTTCCCTTGCCCCCCGGCCCGGGACGAGTTCCCAGGTGACCGTCATGACCGATGGGTCCTTCAGGGATCTTTCAAAAAGATTCTCCAAATCGCACTCCGTAACGGCCTCTTAGGGTTCTTTTTCCAGTCCGGCCGATATCCTGGCCGCCTTGAGGGTATTGACCATCAACATGGTGATCGTCATCGGACCGACCCCACCGGGAACCGGCGTGATCGCCCCCGCCTTCTGCCGGACGGCCTCGAAATCAACGTCTCCACAGAGTTGAGCCTTTCCTTCCGGCGAAACGCCGATCCGGTTCACCCCGACATCGATCACCACCGCCCCCTCTTTAACCATGTCCGCGGTAATCGCCCTGGGCTTCCCTGCCGCGACGATGAGAATGTCGGCCCGGCGGGTATGAAAGCCGATGTCCCGCGTCCCGGTATGGCAGACCGTCACCGTGGCATTCGCCCCTTCCTGCTTCTGAAGAAGCATATTGGCAATGGGTTTGCCGACAATATTCGACCGCCCCAGAATAACGACTTCAGCCCCGTCAATCCGGACGCCGGAACGGATGAGAAGCTGCTGGATGCCGGCCGGGGTGCAAGGAAGGAAATCCGCCTGTCCAATCATGAGTCTGCCGACATTGACGGGATGAAAGCCGTCGACATCCTTTCCCGGATCGATGGCGTAGAGAATTTTCTCCTCACTGATATGTCCGGGCAGGGGCAGCTGCACCAGGATCCCGTGGATTCGGGGATCTTCGTTATACTGCGCGATCCGTTCAAGGAGGGCGGATTCCGATATGTCCGCAGGCAAACTGTCCTGAAGGGAGTAGAAACCAAGATCATGGGCTGTCTTCTGTTTCGCTGAAACATAACTCAGGGATGCGGGTTCCTGGCCGACGAGGATGGTCACCAGCCCCGGAACCAGGCCCCTGGCCTTTAACCGGGCCGTTTCCTTTTTCAAATCTTCCCGGATCTGTTGGGCAATCTCACTGCCACGGATGATTGCTGCCGCCATTTCAACTCCTTCAGTTCAATATCAATGCAAAGTTTACAGGATTCCCGGAGAATGGCGATTGGAGTCGAAATCCTCCAGGACCGCAAAAACATTTCATTATTCGACTGTTTAATCAGGGGTTAGACCTGTACCAGTTAGCGTTTTCAGAGTCAAGGCCTATCTGGCGGGGATTCTGAATTCCACGACCGATAGGCATGTCTCATAAAAATTGAGATTTCTTTAATTTTAGTGTAAAGTCTTCAGCAATTTGAAGAATTTTTAAAATTCCCTATTTCAGCTCAGCTCAATGCATAAAGGTAGAAATTGATTTCGAGCTTTTGAAATGACCAAGGAAATCCAAGCATCCCCTTCAGCCCCCCTGATCTTCGGCCTCGGACAGTGCTCCCTGGACTACCTCGGCCGAATAGACGATTATCCGCCCCCCGATGTAAAATGTGAATTTTCCGGATTGGTCGTTCAGGGCGGCGGCCCAGTGGCCACGGCATTGGCAGCCCTTTCCCGCTGGGGGCTGCGCTGCGCCTTTTCCGGGATGATCGGCGACGACGCCTTTGGAGGGGCCATAGAAGCCTCTCTCCGGGAAGAAGGCATCGACACGTCGGGCCTGATCATTCGGCGGGACAGCGCCTCTCAATTCGCCTTCATTGCCGTTGAACCGAAGGCCGGGCGACGGACCATCTTCTGGCAGCGTCCCACGGGCAAGCCCCTTGGACCGGTGGAAATCCCGCCGGAGAAGATCCGGGAGGCCGCCGTGCTCCATACGGACGGGCTCTTTATCGACGCCTCTCTCCAGGCCTGCCGCATCGCCCGTCAGGCAGGGGTCCCCGTGGTCGTTGATGCCGGGACCCTTAGAGACGGAATGCTGGAACTGGCCCGCTTGAGCGATTACTTTATCGCCTCGGAAACCTTCGCCCGCCAGTTGATAGGGGATCGAGATCCTCTGGACGCCTGCGCCCTGCTTCTCGAACAGGGTCCCCGCCTCGCTGCCGTCACGCTGGGAGCAGCAGGTTATGGCGCCCTCTGCGGGACAACGGCGATCCGGAAACCCGCCTATCCCGTAGCCGCCGTGGATACAACCGGTTGCGGCGATGTCTTTCATGCCGGATTTATCTTCGGGCTGATTCAGCAGTGGGATTATGCCCTGTGCCTTGATTTTGCTGCCTGGGCGGCGGCTCAGGTGAGTCTTGAGATGGGGGGCAGAAAGGGAATTCCCTCATTAAGCAGAATCATGAGTCAAGGCTACCCTTTAAAACCTTGATGCTTCTGCAGCCCCATCGTCTCTTGCCGGGCACAGAGCGTGCATTTGCCAAGCTGACCATCATCTTTAAGAAATCGATTTCGGCAACAGAGTCCCAAAAAGCAAAAAAATGCGGATCGAAGCCTTGATTTTTCATATCCAATGTTTAATATAAGGAAATTATTTGGGACAGATAATAAACATGATCGAAAACAGGTCATGAAAGGTCATAAGAAAGCATGAAAAGTTTCAAATTCGCAACGGATGTCATCCATTCAACCCGCCTCCCTATCGAGCGGTTTTTCAACTTCTCTGCAAGGTATGAAGAGCCTGATATCATAAATGATTCTATTGAGGAGCCCCTTCCAGACATCGGTTTGAATCTGAATGTCATGAGTTTTAACATCCGGCGTGGAACCAGAAGAGACGGGAAAAATTCCTGGATCCATCGTCGGGATCTTGTCCATGAGATTCTGGACACCTATCGTCCCGATGTCCTGGGTCTTCAGGAGGCATTAGACTTTCAGATGGCCGAAGTCCGTTCCATGCTTCCCGGATACGAACGAGTCGGCATTGGGAATTTAGGCGGCAGCAGAGGATTGCACAATGCTGTTTTTTATGACGCCGGGCGGTTCTTCCGATCGGATGAAGGAACCTTCTGGCTGTCGGAAACACCCGAGGAACCCGGCTCCAGAGGGTGGGGAAATATTATTCCGCGAATCTGCACCTGGGTTCGGCTGATTGAAAAAGATACACAACAGTCCTTTTATTTCTATAATACCCATCTGGATCATCTTTCTCTCCGCTCGCGGAAAAAAAGCGCTTTTCTGTTGACCCAGTGCATCTCCACGCGTTGTTTTCCGGACCCCATCATCCTGACAGGCGATTTCAATGCCGGGGAGATGAGCGTCCCCATTCAATATTTGAAAGGGAAAATTCCTTTGAAAATAAATATGAAAGCCAAAGCGTCAAATCCGGTTCCATTGATGGACAGTTTCCGGGAGCGTTATCCGAAAATGCGTAACGTAGCCACGTATCATGGATATGATCGATATTTTTTCCGTCTGAAACTCGATTATATTTTCGTTCCTACTTCCGCACGGGTCATTGACGCGGAAATCATTCACCGCCATGGGGAAACGTGCTATCCTTCCGACCATTTTCCCCTTATCGCCCAGGTCGACTTGCCCGTTAAGATGGCCCAATCAGACAGTCTCTCCCGTTTTCAGCAAACGATGCACTCGTATTCATCTTTTACATCATTGAGAGAGTTCCGGATTTTCTGATTCTTTTTTAAAATTTTCAGGTGGATTCTTTTTTCTGCCGCTCCCTTTCCAGGAGCCGGGGCCAGATTTTTTCAATGTAGGCCCGCGTCTGCTCCCGGCTCCCCGAATTGTTTACGATAATGTCGGCGAAGTCCAACTTGTCTTCGATGGGCATCTGGGAATTGACCCGCTGGACAGCCTCGTCGAGACTGTAACCGTTTCTCAGCATGAGACGGCGGATCTGTTCCTCCCGCGGGATGTAGACCAGCATCACCAGATCAACCCTCTTCTGCATTCCCAGTTCGATGAGGAGCGGGATGTCGGAAAGGATGATGGCATCGGGTCGGATGGCCAGGATCTCCGCGATATGGCGCTGCCAGGCCAAAAAAACCGCCGGATGGACGATCTCGTTGAGTTTGTCCAGTTTCCGGCGGTCGGAAAAAACGATCTGCCCCAGCCGAGCCCGGTCAAGAGTGCGGTCCTCCCTGAGGATTTCCTGCCCAAAGGTATCGACGATCCCCTGCCAGGCTGGCTGATCCGGCTCTTCCACCTCATGGGCAAGAAGATCGAAGTCAATGTGGAAGGCCCCCTTTTCCTGGAGAAGAAGGGCAACCGTGGATTTTCCGCAGGCGATGCTGCCTGTTAAACCGATATTCAACATGCCACCCCCTCTACCACAGGGAGCCCTTCCCGGCAATGAAAAGGTTTTCGCCCTCAGGTCTTCAGGTTTGCGACCAGATTCTCAAAACGGTCCCACTTTGTGGCAATCCAGGTTTCCGTCGTCGCATGACCGAAGGAGCGGACGATCAGGGCGACCTTCGTTGCCGCATCGGTATCGGGCGCCTCGAAGATATCCAGGTAGTCACAGGCCCCGAGAACGGCATAATTGGCAATCCACTTCACCTCGGGACATTCCTTCTTAATGCGGGCTTCGACCTGGTCATTGAGTTCCGTCAAAGACTGCGGCTTGGCTACGGCCTCAGGCGACAACTTGGTCATCATGATATACGTACCCATATTTTTTCTCCTTTCTTTAACGATACCTTTTTTAATTTTGACCGGAACACTCTGAAATAAAGAAAACCATTCCTTTCAGGCTTTCTCCAGCCTTTCCCTTATTTCCGTAAATATTCTGCCGATCTCCTCCGTGTCGGCTACCAGTTCCAGAAATCCGGCCTGCTCTTCATAGATTTCCGCTGGAATGGCCGATTTTACCTTCGGTTCGAGGATATGATAGACGGGAAGTCTCAACGAGACTCCGGCCAGTGGACCTGCGAAGCTTGGATCGCCGAACGTCACGGTTTCTGCCGTAATCGAAGCCACTTCCGGATCTGCGGCCCCGATGACCACCACCAGATCCTGTGCCCCCAGCTCATCTACCAGCTTCTTGATCGTTTCCTGCTTCTCCATGTCCACTGCGCCTGCCGACGTTCAGACGAAACACTCCGTTGCGGTCAGAACGATCTGTGCTCCGGCTGCCTTCATGCACGCCGCGATGGCAGGACCCGGCACGCCGTCCCTGTCCCCGAAAATAATGACTTTCTTACCTTGAAACATGCCTTTTTCCTTTCCCTGATCAATCTAATTCCCTTTTCTCTCCGGGGTTCTTTTCCAGCAGGAAGGACAGCCCGTCTGAAAGCTGGGTCATCCTTCCCAGGAAGAGGCTGCCCCGGGCAATAAACATGGCACTGTTCAGCTCTCCCCGCTTGATGGCATCGATGGCGTGCCCCAGGAACGGAACCGCCGCCGGGATATGCCCCTGGGTGGGACAGAATCCCGGCATGCCATGCTCCAGGACAAACCGGTTGATTTCCGGCCGGGAAATTTCCTTTCTCAAGACCGCCAGGGCGCCGATCATCCGGTAGTTCGCCAGCGGGACATTGCCGCTCCCCCCGGAAACGGTCACCTCCGGGTTCTGCAGTTCAACGGCGTATTTGTCCACATCGGTGACCTTTTTCCCCATTTTGTCGAGGGGCTTCAGCACCAGGGATTCCAGAATGTTCTGCTGCGACGAACCGGAACCGATATCGTGCTTGCCGATGCCATCCAGCCGAACGATCGGGCTTTTTCCGTCATTCCCCGTCACCAGAAAGGCGATCCCCCCCAGGACATCTTCCAGGATGGGCATTTTCCTGGCAACGTGCCCCTGGAATTTCATACCCAGCTTGGCCAGAGACCCTCCCCCCACAACGGCAACCTTCTGATACAGACCGGCCTTGACCAGTCCGAAGGCGAAAAGGAGGGCATAAAGGGGACCGACGCAGAAGGCCTTGATGTCGCAGCCCGTGGCCGATATACAGCCGCAGAGCTCTCCGATGGCCTTGGCAAGCCCGCCCCCTCCCCGGTTGTACCTGTCCCCCACGGCCTCCTCGGAACAGTTGAGGATAAGATCGATTTCCCCTGCCGGAACATCGGCCTTTCTCAGAAGATTCTTCAAAGCCAGAGTCCCGGAAGCCTTGGCCAGCAGGTTTTCCATCAGGACCTGGGCCGTGAGGTTTTCATCCCGCTCATGATGACGGGAAATGCACCCGACTCTCCGCCCGCGGCAGTAGAGGGGAAGCGAGGTGGAAGATTCAATTCTCTCGTCGATCCGCGCCGGATCGACCCCTTTGCCGATTTTTCCCAGATCCGTTTCCCCCCAAAAGGGATGGGTTTTCAGCTCGCTTTCCAACAGGGGAACTTCCGCCGCCTCGATCTCCATCAGATCGAAGTCATCGGCAAGTTTCATTACCCCCAGGAATACTTCTTCCGGAAAAATCTCGCCATAGGGCCCCCATTGAGAGGCGTCGGGAAGGGGATGGCGGTACCAGGGCTGCTCGATGCCGTTCAGGTCATCGGGGGCAAGATTGCCGATGAAGACCTGGTTGGGGGGATAGGCCACGACCTCCTCAAAACTGCGCAGATGGTTTTCGATGGTAGACAGGACAGGGCCGGGATTGTCGGCGATTTCCCGCCTCGGTTTCGATCCGTAGCGGACAAAGTCGGGAACATGGACCAGGATATAGGAACAGGCTGAAATGACGGGGTCGGACATCGCTTGCCTCTTCTTCAAAAAACGGTCTGCCCTTCGATTTTCGTTTCCAGCGCCCGCAGGGCCTTCTGCACAAGAGCCCTACGCAGCTTCTTTTCCTCTGCTGCCGGTCTGCCTGGATCACCCAGGGGATGGGGAATGGCAACGGCCGGAACGATCCGGTTTGCCCCAACCGTCCGGGAAATGGGAACAACTGTGCAGATATGGACGACTGGTATCCCCGCTCTTTCGATTTCCTTGGCCATCGTTGCCCCGCAACGCGTGCAGGTTCCTCAGGTAGAGGTGATCAGTACGGCCCGGACTCCGTCCCGGATCAGGTCCCGGGCGATCTCCCGGGCAAACTGTCCGGCCCTGGCCACGGATGTCCCATTCCCCACCGTGGCATAGTAGCTGGGATAGAGCCTGCCGATGGCCCCTTCCCCTTCGAGGTCCCTTGCCACATCGAGAGGCAGCACCCTGTTCGGATCTGCATTGGCGTAAGTGGGATCGTATCCCCCGTGGGCGGTTTCATGGGTTTCCGGCGTCAACCGGTATAGGGCGCCAATATCGTATTTTCCGTAGCGGGTCGCACTGGAGGCTTCAATATGATCCGGATTTCCCCTGGGGACAATACCGCCGCTGGTAACCAGGGCAAGAGTAATCTCACTCACCTTTTCGACCGGAGGCAGGGGGGGCACCCGGTCGAAGACAGGCAGGGGATATTCCGTTGCGAAGGGCTCCCCCTGCAGTTTCTGCAGGAGCATTGTCACCGCCCGCGCCGCCCCGGTTTGTGCGACAAAGACATTCCGGCGCGTGCCTCGGGGGAGATAGCCCTCTTCTTCCGGGAACCCGAGCGGCTCCCCCTTGAGCAGTTTCGCGGCCAGGCGGCTCATTTTCTGTGCCGCCTCCCGCATCCCGGCGGTGGTTCCCTTGGTATCCACAATATAGACCGTCTTCCGGGACAATTCCACCCCGGGATTTTCGGAAAACATCCCCGTTACGGCGGGAATTCCCAGGCGGTTGACGACGGCGGCGCAGACCGCACCGCAGGCGATTCCGTATCTGCCCGCATTGAAGGCCGGTCCGGCCAGGACCAGATCAGGGCCGTAGCTCGAAATCAGGGCCAGTACCCTTTCCGTGGCCTCTTCGAGGTGTTCGCTGAAGTAATTATCCCCGCAGATGACCGTCCCCACGATCTCCACGTCCGGTCCGAGAAGCTCCGCAAAGAGACCCCCCGGCCCCACGGGGCCGTTTCTAACGAGAGGCTCCGTGCCGGCCTTGTCTTCCCCGCCGATCCGGCCGAAGAATTGATTCAGATAATGAACCGCTTTCCATTTTCCCATGGCAGCCCCCTACGCTCCCCGTGCGGATAACAACTCAAACCCCAGTTCGTTCGTGGCGCCCAGAATCGCCTGCAGCTCAACTTGAAGGCCGCCCTCCTGAGAAAGGCTGCCGGACTGCCCTCCCGCCAGTTTTTCCGCAACCCGGATATCGCCGAGCACCTTATCCATGGGAGGGAGCATAATCCGCTCATTTGCATTGCCCACGCTCACAATGGCATCGGCGTGGGGAGTCACATCCGCCAGGGACTGGGACGCCCCGTCACTCCCGGCAAATTCGTCGGAGATCAGAACGGTCCGGATTCCCCTCTCTCCCAGCCCGGCGCAGATCATCATGGCATCGGCATCGGGATTTCCGAAGCCCTCCTTGGAAAGAATAGCCCCGTCGGCGCCCAGCATTTCGACCAGCTTGACCGCATATTCCGCGGAGCGGACCTTGTCGCGAAGCGTCACGTTGGCATTGGTCACAACGGTCCCCAGAAAGCGGAGATCGACTCCGTCCCGCCGGAAAAGTTCCGAGATGACCGGATTGTTCTGATGATGATAGGTGGTGTTCTTGTCACAGGCGGAAACGCAGTTTCCACTGACGATGGCCCCGTCCATGCCTTCCGTGGGTCCAAGGAGGGTGGGCAGGAGGGTCTTCACGTCACGCCCGTAGAGGTAGGTGTCGTGGAGCAGCCCCTGGCTCAACAGCATGCAGACATATGCCACACCGGGAAGATCGGCTGGGCCTCCCTGCCGGATCGAGGGGCGGGGCCATTCGAAACGGCTCACCGAAGCCGGCCTGGTGTCGCGGCCTGCCTCGCCCAGATAGACGGCGGCGCGCAGGCCGGCCATCCGGATGGCCTCTTCATGCTGATGTGGCGATAGGCCGGGGTTGACGTCGATGGCCAGGACGATGTTGAGGAGGCGGGAAAAAGAGCTGTACCGGGCGCCCGGACCGCTCATATCGATCAGTCCCTCCTGAAAGCCCACGATCTGCCCTGCGGTCACCACGGCGCACCCCTTGAGCACATGGGTCCGTCCCGTTCCCACGGTCTCCACGCCGGAAATCAAGCCGGGGAAGATCCCGCCCCTTCCCTCAACCTTGACGCGGGGCTCGATGACGTCCTTGACGGGAAGAATGCGCACACTCTCGCCGGGCCGCGCCAGGTCGGCCCTGACGGAAGCGATGCGGGAATCATCCCCCCTCGTTTTTTCGATGAGTTCTTCGCGGTGGATTGAAAGGACTTTGCCGTCGATGGCGGTCTTTTGACCCCAGGCAATTTCTTCAACAGGGATGGTGCCCAGTTCGAGAAGCATGATCCGTTCTCCTTCTCTGTGTCCGGGTGCAGATTGGAGGAATTCGCTCCTGTCTCGTACAGGCCCTTTCCCCCAAGCGCTTCATCAATGAGGTGTTTTCCTGCGAAGTCTTGTAAAAGGTTTAATTTAGAATAAATTACAGCGACTCCTGTGTCAAGCTGGAAAGAACTTCAGGTGCTGCTCGCATCCCTCTTTCCCCGATCAAAGAGGTTCCAATTTCAGGTTAAAAATGATAGCAAGATCTCGTAGAGGCAGGCGGCAACAGCCGGGCATCGAAAAAGGCGATAGCGAAAAGCGAGGAAGTGCACCTTCCAATAATGGAAGTGGAATTCTTTCCCCATCGGGAGGTTGATCCATGGAGATCTTGAAGCGAAGGCCCCCGGGCATAATGACCCTCCGGTTCCTGATACTGCCTGTTCTCCTTTTCCTGTCCGGATGCGATTACCTCAACTTCTGGGAAAGACAAAAAGCCCTGGAAAACAGCTTTCAGAACAAACCGCGGATGGAAACCCTGCGTGAACTTTCTCCCGAATCCTGCCTTGCCATTGCCGGCAAGCTCGTCCTGAACCGGACTTTTGATGGTCCGCTCCTGGTTGTCGCCGTATCAGACAGGTTTCAGACCCGGGAAATCGTCGCCAGCCGGAGCCTCAGCCCTCCGCTTCTGTATTACTCCCTCTTCCTTCCGGAAGGGAACTACGACCTTTACTTTTTCGCCGATCTTAACAAGGACGGCTTTTTTGCCGGAGACGAACTCGTCGGCCGGACGAAGTCCGGCAACTCCATCGCCATCACTGGAAAAAATGCCGAAGACAACGCCCTGGTGAACGGTCCGGAAATACACATTGACGTAAATCATCCCACCACATCAGATCTGCCGGTCCATGCGCGGGTCATGGAGCAAAACAATAAATATGAATCTCTCGACGATGATTTTTTCGATCCCCATTACGGCACGATGGGGCTTTATCGGCCGATGGAATTTCTTGCCCATACCCAGGGCGCCTTTTTTCAATTGGAGGATTATGACCCCAACAAGACGATGATCATTTTCGTCCATGGTGTCGAAGGGACCCCGCGGGACTGGAAATACTTCGTCGAAGGGCTGGACCGGAAGCGCTTTCAGCCCTGGTTCTTTTATTATCCCTCGGGGTTGCCCCTGGAGAGGCTCGGAAATTTCCTGGCCTATTACATTCTAAATATGGACAAGACCCCCGGCTATGGCATCAATCGTCTGGTGATCGTAGCACACAGCATGGGAGGGCTCGTCGCCCGCGCGGCCATCGACCGGTTGTGCCGGGACGGCAAGCCTTCCTACCTGAAAATGTCTATCTCCCTGTCCTCGCCCTATGGAGGGGTCGAAGCTGCCCGCGCGGGCCTGAAAACGGCCCCGGTCATGGTGCCTTCCTGGTGCGACGTGGCGACGGACAGTCCCTTTCTGGAGAACATCTATCGCACGGCCCTGCCGAAGGATCTTCCTTTTCACCTGTTTTTCGGTTACCGGAACAGATCGGGAGAAAGCAGCGATGGAACGATTACCCTGCGCAGTCAACTTGATACTCGAATTCAGATGGAAGCCATCCGGATTTACGGGTATGATACGACGCATGTGGGCATTCTGAACGACGAATCCGTGCGGCGGGCCTTCTACGGGATACTGGAGACCGCCGAACCATAGAACCTTTGCCGTTTTTTTAGAAGGGGAATATTTTGTGAAGAGATTGCTGCTGTCACTCTTTCTGATGATTTTTGCCCATTGCGCTTGGGCCGCGGAACCACCGGTGAGGATCGGGGTCCTCGGACCGATGACCGGATCCTACGCCAACGTGGGGAAAGAGGCCCGACAGGTCCTGATGCTCCTCGCCGCCGATATCAACGACCAGGGAGGCCTGCTGGGACGGAACGTGGAGCTGGCCTTCGAGGATGAGGGAGAAAGCGCCCAAACGGCCAAGGAAGCGGCAAAAAAGCTTCTCCGGCAGGAAATAGTCGCCGTCGTCGGCCCCTTTAAATCGGGAAGTACGGAATCCGTACAGGCTTTTTTTTCCGATGCCGGGTTAATGCAGATCGCCTACGGCGCCACAGAGGTTTCCCTGACGGAGAAGGGCTTCCCCTATTTCTTCCGTACCTGTCCCCGGGATGACGAACAGGCCAAAGCCCTGATCAAGATTCTACGGAAAACAAACCTTCGGAAAGTCGCCCTCCTTCACGACAACAGTCTTTACGGAAAGGGCTTGGGAGAGGCCATCCAGGACCAGTTGAATGCCTGGATGATGCCCCCCGTTTTTTACGGAGCCCTTACACCCGACAAGGCAGATGACTTGGCCATTCTGCAAAAGGTCCGGGCAACGGCCCCGGAAGTCGTCTTCTTCGCCGGATATTATCCTGAAGCCGGACGACTCCTCCAGGCACGGGATCGCCTCTCCTGGAAAGTCCCTTTCATGGGTGGAGACGGAACAAACAATCCCGGCTTGGTTACGATTGCAGGAACCAGGGCGGCCGCCCATTTCTTCATTCTGAGCCCACCGAATCCCGACCAGCTGGAAAACCCAAAGACAAAGACGTTTCTCAACCGGTTTCAACAGGTTTATGGATACCGGCCGTCCTCCATTTATAGCCTCCTGGCGGGCAACGCCCTGCTCGCTCTCTCGGAGAGCATCCAGGAAGTCCGGTCAGCGGACGCCCCGAAAGTATCCGATTATCTCCACCGCCGCTATTTCAAAAAATCCGGATTGACAGGAGAGATCTTTTTCAACAGCAGGGGCGACGTGGTCAACGATCTCTATGTTCTCTACCAGGTTGATGAACAGGGTCGCTTTCTTCTGAAAAAGCAGTTTTCATCCGGTGACTTCATTCCGTAATTGAAAGGCTTGCCATTCCTAGGAGTTTTCTTTATGAATACAATATCCCCCCGATTCAAATATTTGATTACCGCCGTTATCACCGTGTTCCTGTTTTTGGACCTTTTCGGCCAAGCCTGTGCTGAAGTCACGAACACCGCGTTTTTCGATCAGTTGCAGGAACGTCTTATCGCCGACGGCTTCGATGCCAAGCGTATCAGGAAGCTGTACCAGCGTGAGGGGATATTTTTTGAAACCCGGGGCATCTCTGCCTATTTTCAGCACAACGAAGCCAAATTGAACTACAACGAGATATTAGCCCGGCACACCTTGATAAACGACGCCCGCAATTACATGAATGAGCACGCAGAGGCCCTCTCAGCAGCGGAAAAGAAGTTTGGTGTTACCCCCGAGGTCATCACTGCCATCATCCTGGTGGAGACCAACTTGGGCCGCCGTCTGGGCAAGCGTTCGATCATTAACATCCTCTCTTCCATGGCAGTCCTCTCCGAACCCGCCCCCCGGGAATACCTTTACGGGCGATTGAATGAAAAAAAACGTTTCGGCCTCAGCAAATACAATATCAGGGCTGATAGAAAATCCAATTGGGCCTATAAGGAACTTAAAGCCTTCCTTACCTACACCGATCGGCATGAGGTCGATCCCTTATCAGTGACCGGGTCGTATGCCGGGGCTTTGGGCATCGCCCAGTTCATGCCAAGCAACATCCTCATCTACGGCCAGGACGGCAACGGCGACGGTCGCATAGATCTATTCCATGACGCCGACGCTATATTCAGCATCGCCAGTTATTTGAAACACTTCGGCTGGAAGCCGAATATCGGCCACGACCAAGCCTTCAAGGTCATTTACCACTACAATCACAGCCGTTATTACGTTAACACGATCCTGAAAATCAACGAGTTGCTTGCCGGTTGAACCGAGATAATTATATATGGGACCGTCACATAGACGAGGGAATAATCCGAAGTTTTACCGTGACGGACTTTTCGGCAACTCCACAAAACATCTGACTGAACCAAAGAGGGGCGCTTTCAATGCGCCCCCCGGTGGATAAATGAACCTGCTCAAGCCGAATAGACAAAGTCCGTATAGCCCAATGAAGCGGCTGTTGAGACGCCTACCGTGCAGATTAAAACGGAATCTCCAGCGGTAGTGCTCGTGGGATTGTAGTAGATGTCGCCGGTCGCCGTATCGTTGTAAATGCCGCTGATATCGTTGACCCCGCTGCCCGTTTCTCCGGCTCCTTCGAAATAATGGGCGGCCGTCAGCACATCATTGACATCAAAAGAAAGCCCCTGGATGGAATCATTATTCAGACCGTCCAGAATGTCCTTCAACACGATCGTATCGTCCGTGTGCGAAAAATCGACGATACTGTCTTTATTGGTCGAACCCGATTCGAAAAACACGAATCGGTCCTTGCCTGCCCCACCGCTTAGGGTGTCATTGCCGGCGCCACCGTACAGATCATCATTTCCGGCACCGCCATACAGTTTATCAATTCCGCTGCCGCCATTAAGGATATCGTTACCGTCCAGTCCGCTTAGAGTATCGTTACCCGAGCGTCCGATCAGGGAATTGCCATTGCTGTTTCCTGCGATGGTGTTGTTGAGCGCGTTTCCGGTCCCGGTCGTTGCCGAACCATAGAGATAAAGTTTCTCCACATTGTCTCCCAGGGTATAGTCGAGATAAGCATTCACCCGGTCCGTTCCGGCATCCGCAGTCTCGACGACGACATCGCCCGCGTTATCCACGTAATAGGTGTCGCTGCCGGTCCCGCCCGTCATCGTATCACTGCCGCTGCCGCCATTGAGGATATCACTGCCGCCCAACCCGGTAAGGGTGTCGTTCCCGGAGAGGCCGGAGAGGGTGTTGGCAATGCTGCTGCCTACGATGGTATTGTTTAGCCCATTGCCCGTCCCGCTCACTGCCGAACCATAGAGATAAAGTTTCTCCACATTGTCTCCCAGGGTATAGTCGAGGGTGGCGTTCACCCTGTCTGTTCCGGCGCCCGAAGCCTCAGTGACGACATCGCCTGCGTTATCCACGTAATAGGTGTCGTCGCCGGTTCCTCCAGCCATCGTGTCACTTCCGCTGCCGCCATTGAGGGTATCATTGCCGCCCAATCCGGTAAGGGTGTCGTTGCCGGCGAGGCCGGACAGGGAATTGGCATTGCTGTTGCCTTGGAGAGTATTACTGAGTGCATTGCCGGTCCCGGTCGTTGCGGAGCCATAGAGATAAAGATTCTCCACATTGTCGCCCAGGGTATAGTCGAGGGTGGCATTCACCCGGTCTATTCCGGCGCCCAACGCCTCTGTGACGACATCGCCCGCGTTATCCACGTAATAAGTGTCGTCGCCGGTTCCTCCTTCCATCGAATCGCTTCCGCTGCCGCCATTGAGGGTATCGTTGCCGCCCAATCCGTATAGGGTGTCGTTGCCGGAGAGACCGGACAGCGTGTTGGCATTGCTGTTGCCTACGATGGTATTGCTGAGTGCATTGCCGGTCCCGGTCGTTGCTGAAGCATAAAGATAAAGATTCTCGACATTGTCACCCAGGGTATAATCCACGGTGGCGTTCACCTGGTCTGTTCCTGCACCCGCAGCCTCAGTGACAGTATCACCCGCGTTATCCACATAATAGGTGTCGTCACCGGTTCCTCCCGCCATCGTATCGCTTCCGGTACCGCCATCGAGGGTATCGTTGCCGCCTAATCCGTATAGGGTGTCGTTGCCGGCAAAGGATTCCAGATAATCAGAACCAGTCGAGCCATTGAGTGTATCACTGGACTTCAGAACATCTGTCAAGAACCCTCTTGCGTCACCCGCCGCGGCGTAGCTCAGGAAGGAATCAACGTCATAAGTAAGATTGCTGGCTGTAAACGTCTTCGTGCCTGCACGGTAATCTTCGACCTTCGTCACGGTCCCGTCCACATCTTCACCGGAATACTGGAAAGAGCCATAGAATATGGTCTTGTATTCGTGGTCTGAATCCCAGTAGACCGTGATCTTGGATGAAGTCATAACAACATCATCTGACTCAGTGTACGGATCCGCTATCTCGAAATCCCTTGTATCGTAAGGAACATGAAAGGTGACATTTGCCATAAATTACTCCTCTCTTTAACTGATTTTCAAAAATTTTTTAAATTCTGAGTTGGATAAATCATACGATGTTAATAGCAGATTTTGCCAGATAAAATTTATTGAACCTGTTCAAGCAGGGTAGACAAAATCCGTATTATTCAAAGAAGCGGCCGTTGAGACGCCTACCGTGCAGATCAAAACGGAATCTCCACCGGTACTGCTCGTGGGATTGTAATAGATGTTTCCCGTTGCCGTGTCGTTGTAAATGCCACTGGTATCGTTGACACCGCTGCCCGTTTCTCCGGCACCTTCGAAATAACGGGCGGCCGTCAGCACGTCATTGACATCAAAAGAAAGCCCCCGGATGGAACCATTATGCAGACCGTCCAGGATGTCCTTCAACACGATCGTATCGTCCGTGTGCGAAAAATCGATGATATTGTCCTGATTGGTTGCGCCGGTTTCGAAAAACACAAATCGATCCTGACCTGCCCCGCCTGTCAGGTCGTCATTGCCGGTGCCGCCGTACAGCTCATCATTTCCAGTGCCGCCATAAAGCTTATCATTTCCGCTTCCGCCATTGAGGGTATCGGTACCGTCCAGTCCGTTCAGAGTATCGTTACCGGAACGTCCCCCCAGGAAATTGTCATTGCTGTTGCCTGCGATGGTATTGTTGAGTGAATTGCCGGTCCCGGTCGTTGCCGAATCATAGAGATAGAGCTTCTCCACATTGTCAACCAGGGTATAGTTCAGCGTGGCGTTCACCCTGTCCGTTCCGGCGTCTGCAGCCTCAACAACGACATCGCCCGCACTATCCACGTAATAGGTGTCATCGCCGGTCCCTCCCGTCATCGTATCTCTTCCGCTGCCGCCATTGAGGATATCGCTGCCACCCAATCCGTAAAGGATGTCGTTGCCGGATTGTCCGGACAGGGAATTGGCATTGTCGTTGCCTTGGATGGTATTCTTGAGCTCATTGCCTATTCCGAACTTTGCCGACCCATAGAGATATAGATTCTCCAAATTGTCACTCATGACAAAGTCGCGGGTGGAATGCACACTGTCCGTTCCGGCACCCGGACCCTCTGAGACAACATCGTCTGCATTATCCACGTAATAGGTATCGCTTCCGTTTCCTCCTGTCATCTGATCACTTCCACTGCCGCCATCAAGGGTATCGTTACCATCCCCTCCGTAAAGGGTGTCGTTGCCGGAGAGGCCGGACAGGATGTTGGCATTGTTGTTACCGCAAATAGAATTGTTGAGCCCATTGCCGGTTCCGGTCACTGCGGAGCCATATAAATTAAGATTCTCCAAATTGTCACTCAGGGTATAATCCACGGTGGCTTCCACACTGTCCGTTCCGGCACCCGAAGCCTCGACAACGACATCCCCTGCGTTATCCACGTAATAGAGGTCACTGCCGTTTCCTCCCACCATCGTATCACTTCCACTACCGCCATCGAGAATATCGCTGCCACCCAATCCGTAAAGGGTGTTGTCATTGCCGTTTCCCTGGATGGTATTGCTGAGTCCATTGCCGATCCCGGTCACTGCCGAACCATAGAGATAAAGATTCTCCACATTGTCACCCAGGGTATAGTCCAGGGAGGCATCTACCCGGTCTTTACCTGGGCGCGAAACCTCCTTGACGACATCGCCTGCGTTATCAACGGAATAGATGTCGTCGCCGTCCCCTCCCACCATCGTATCACTTCCGGCCCCGCCATCGAGGGTATCGTTGCCGCCATATCCGTAAAGGGTGTCGTTGCCGGAGAGTCCGGACAGGGAATTGGCCTCGCTGTTGCCCTTGATGGTATTGCTGAGCGCATTGCCTGTTCCGTTCTTTGCCGTGACAGCGAGATCAAGATTCTCCACATTGTCACCCAGGGTACAGTCGAAGGTGGCTTTCACCCGGTCCGTTCCAGCGTCCAAAGCCTCGATGACCACATCGCCCGCATTATCCACGTAATAGGTGTCGTCGCCGTTCCCTCCCGCCATCGTATCACTTCCGCTGCCGCCATTGAGGAAATCGTTGCCGTCCAATCCGGTAAGGGTGTCGTCGCCAGCCAATCCGTAAAGGGTGTCGTTTCCGGCAAAGGATTCCAGGTAATCAGAGCCATTAGATCCCGTGACCGTATCATCGTATTTCAGAACGTCGATCAAGAAAGCTCTTGATTTACCCTCCGCGACGTAGTTCAGCAAGTCGTCAACGTCATAGTTCAGATTGCTGGCAGCGTATACCTTTGTATCCTCAAGATAATCTTCGACTTTCGTTACAGTTCCATCTACATCTTCTCCGGATATCTCGAAAGAGCCATAAAATATGGTCCTGTTTTCGTGTGATGCATCCCAGTAAACCGTAATCTGAGAAGAGCTCAAAACCATATCATCTGCTTCGGTATATGGATCTGCTATTTCGAAATCCCTTGTATCGTAAGGAACATAAAAGGTGAGGTTTGCCATAAATGACTCCTTACTTTAAATAATTTTAAAATAATTCAGATCGTTATGTACAAATTTTCAAAACCGAGCACTCGGAATATCCCTGCAGTCAAATCTCTGGAAGGATATATTTTTTCAAAAAGATTGCGGTTTACAGATCACTTCCCTAACCTTGAGATCGAAGAACTGGAAACTGTTGGCAGGCCTGACAACCAGAGCCGTATCGGCCCCTTGGGCCGTGCCACCTACCGAGATGATGTCTTCATCCGTACGGACAAGCCCCGCATCCGCAGCCATCAAGGCCAGTTCAATGGCGACTTTCGTTCCCTGCCCGAAGATTCGCAGGGTGAAGGCCATGATTTCATCAATCTGGTAGGTACCAAGTTTGTTTCTTATGGCACGTCCCAAGCCTCCAAAGGCATGTTGAGCGGTTAAGACAGGCACATTGAGGGCTTCCAACTCCCTCCGTTTCTCTTCCGACATCTCCTGGGAATCTGGTTTCGCAAAGCCGCAGACATGTGAAACAGCGATAAGCTGGATGGAGGGCTTCAGTATCTTTCTTGCTTTCAGCGCCGTTTCACCGCTGCAGGTAGCCACAAGAACTTTCCCGATGGATCGTTCTTCCGTCCGGCGGGCAACGGCTTCAAGGACTGCCTGGGTATTTTCCTCCCCGGCACGGGCAAAGAGACGGCAGGGTACCTCATGATAGAAAGATGATTCGGCCACGGTAATGAATTCTCCTTTTATTCCTGATTTGGAATTTCGTTTGATGTTTGCCGGCACATTTTATCAAGCAATGTCCCAGCACTCAACAATCAAAAGAAAAACTGAGTTGAGCAAATGTTTCAACAGACCTTTCCTAATGCAGGCTAATGGAAATTTTCCTTCTATTTCCGGTCAAGTTCCCTTCTTATGGCCAGGCCGATCTTTTCCAGGTTGTAGGGTTTTCTGACATACTCACCTGCACCGAGTTCCTGAGCCTTTCTGACCCGCTCGGTTTCCGCAAAACCACTCACGATAACGGCCTTCTGGTAGGGCTTTATCTCACGTATTCTTCTGAAAGTCTCCAACCCGTCAATGCCCGGGTCCATGATCATATCCAGCAGCAACAGATCCGCCTGATGGGTTCTGAGGTAGGAAACGGCCTCTTCTCCACTGGAAACGGTATGGACCTCATAATTTAAATTTGTCAGCAGATTATCCGCAAGCTCCCGTTGAAACTCCATATCGTCAATGACAAGAATGGACTCGCCCCGCCCCTTATACGTAGCAATATCCCTCTTCTCTCTTTCCTTTAACAAACCCTCCCGAGTTACAGGGAAATAGAGCGTAAACGTGCTTCCTGCACCTTCATCGCTTTTTACATCAATATATCCGTGATGATCCTTTATGGCTCCCCAGACAACAGCCAAACCCAGGCCTGTTCCACTGCGTCCCATGACCTTCTTCGTATAGAACGGTTCAAAGATTTTCCCGATGTTTTTCGCCGGTATTCCAACTCCCGTGTCGGAAACGGATAGAAGGGCGTAATCGCCTTCCTGCAGATGATCATATCCGTCGATCGCATAATCCAGATAACGGTTCTCCGTTCTGATCGATATCGTTCCCCCACCGGAAATGGCCTCTGCGGCGTTGGAAACGAGATTCATGACAGTCTTGCCAAGGTGGACCGGCGATCCCTTGATATTTAATAGATCATCGGCAAGCTCCACCTTGACCTGGATCTTCTCGTGATAGGACTGAAGCTTCTCATGCTCCGGAGACTCCAGATAATCGGTGACGACCTTATTGAGGTTGACAACATCCGAAACGGACACACCCCGTCTTGCCATCGTCAAAAGGTCCTGAATGATGGATGCCCCCCTCTCACTGGATTTCAGGATCTGTTGCGCATAATTTTTCAGAGGGTCCTTCTGCTGCAGTTTTTCCACCAACAGTTCCGAGTATCCGACGAGCACACCGAGGACATTATTCAGGTCATGGGCCACGCCTCCGGCAAGCGTTCCCAGGGCCTCCATCTTTTCCGCACGATTCAGACGGGCCTCGATCCTCTTCTGTTCTGTGATATCACGGATGCATTCTATGGCGGCGACGGCTTTTCCCCTGGAATTGCGCAAAACGGATGCTGTCGCGGATAAAAAAACATCTCCGGCAGGCAGGGCCGGGGCATAGGCTTCTCCGAAAAGGATGCTGCCTGCCTGCCGAAGGGCTGTGTAATGCCTGTCCGTCATTTTTTCCGGATGAAGGGCCATGTCCACGAGGATGGGCCGCCTCTCCCCGTAGAAGGGGATGGCGTATTCATAATGATCCTTCCCGAGCATTTCTTCCGCTTTCACCCCTGTCATCGTCTCCATCGCCTTGTTCCAGGCAATCACTCTATTTTTCCTGTCGATGACTAGAGTCGCGTCCGGAAGGAAATTGATAATGTCCAGCAACTGCTGGTTTTTGGACATCAAGGCTTCTTCTGCCTGTTTGCGCTTCGTAATATCGCGAAATACCCAGATCCGCCCATAGGAGTGTCCATCTTCGTCGACGACAGGAGAAGAATATCGATCCAGAACCTTGCCGCTTTTGAATTCAACTTCGTCCTGGCTGCTCTCATGAGGATGTTCGTAAAGGTACCCGACCTTTTCCTGAAATTCCCCAGGATCTTTGAGCATACTGACGACATGACTCAAGAGCGTCGCATCGTCCGCTTCATGAATCAGATATTCGGGAATGTTCCACAACTCGACAAACCGTCTATTGCTGAGAATCCTTTTGTGATTTCCATCGACCACCAGGATGCCGTCTATGGAAGTGTTCACCTGTGCTTCGAGCAAGGCCGTTTTCCAGCGCAACTCCTCCTCTGCCCTTTTGCGCTCGGTGATGTCCTGAATGATACCGAAGACCACTTTCCTCTGGGGATCGTATTCTGCAACGGAGTGGATATCGGCAATCTCTCCGGTATCGGGACGGCGTATTTTAAATTCGACATCGTATGGACAACCGTCATCAACCAGCTTTCGGAGAGCTTGATCGAGTAAGCCTCTGTATTCCGGAAGAGGGACCTTCTGCACTTCCGGAATTGTCCATTCCCGCTCGCTGATCCCGTAGATCTTTTGCGCTCCCTCCGAGGCAAATACGCGCTTCAACTTCAGATCGAACTCCCAATTGCCTGATCGGGAAATGATCTCTGCCCTGGACAGGCGGCATCTGATGACGTCCAGTTCTCCCAAAGCCCGTCTGCGTTCGGCTTCCGAGAACTCCAGCTCTTTGATTTTCCGCCTTAAAGCGTCATTTTCTTCGAGCAGTTCCCGATTTGTTCTCGATGGATCGTGCATCCTATGGTCCTCTGTCCCGACAGACAATGTCTACGAACAGCCTATTCGTTATTGGATATCTATGATGATTTCCTTGGTTTCATGGTGAATCTGCACTCAGGCCATCCATAGACGCTGGCTGAGGAGGGAAAAGCGCTGCCGGGTTTTGTCGTTGCGGACGGCGATGGCCAGGGCTTTTTTTGTTCCCACGATCACCACCAGTTTCTTTCCCCGCGTCACCGCCGTATAGAGAAGGTTCCGCTGGAGAAGCAGATAATGCTGCATGAGCAGCGGCAGGACCACGGCGGGATACTCGGCCCCCTGGGATTTGTGCACCGACACGGCGTAGGACAGGACAATCTCCTCCAGATCGCCGTAATCGTAGACGACCTCACGGTCGTCAAAGGTCAGGGTGGCCTCCTGCAGTTCACTGTCCAGCCGGACGATCCGTCCGATATCGCCGTTATAGACCTCCCGGTCGTAATTGTTGCGGATCTGCATCACTTTGTCCCCGACGCGGTAAAAACGCCCTCCTCGCTGCAGGCCCTCCTCTCCCGGATTCAGCGCCTTCTGTAAAACGCTGTTCAGGTTTCCCGCCCCCACGAGCCCCCGGTGCATGGGGGTCAGGACCTGGATATCCTCCAGGGGGTCGAGGCCGAAGCGCCGGGGAATACGCTCCGTTACCAGACGGACAATCAGCTCCAGGACCTTCTCCGGGTCCTCCTGCTCCACAAAATAGAAATCGTCCAGCCCGTCCTGGGTGGATAGAAGGCGGGGGATCTCTCCCCGGTTGATCCGGTGCGCATTGAGGACAATCGAGCTTTCCCGGGCCTGGCGGAAAATCTCCCGCAGTTCGACGACCGGGATGCAGCGCGATTTCATCACATCGGTCAGGACGCTCCCCGCCCCCACGGAAGGGAGTTGATCTCCATCCCCCACGAGGATGAAGGTCGCCGACGGGGAAATCGCCTTGAGGAGGTGGTGCATCAGGATCAGGTCGATCATGGAGGCCTCGTCGACGACAAGCACCTGGCAGTCCAGGGGCGACGTCTCGTCCTTCTGAAAGCCGCCTTTCTGCGGACTGTATTCCAGCAGGCGATGAATCGTCTTCGCCTCCCGGCCTGTGGCCTCACTCATCCGTTTGGCCGCCCGTCCCGTGGGTGCCGCCAGCAGGATCTTTGCCCCGGAGGCGGAGAAAATACGGAGGATGGCGTTGATGATCGTGGTTTTCCCCGTCCCCGGCCCCCCGGTGATGACCAGGACCTTGTGGGAAACGGCGGCGCGAATCGCTTCGATCTGATTATCCGCAAGACGGAGAGACAGTTTTTCCTGCACCCAGACCAGGGCCTTCTCCGCATCGATCGCCCGAAGCGACGAGGGGGTGTTTAGCAGCGTTTTCAGCCGGGCGGCGGCCTGCGTTTCGGAAAGGTGATACTTGGCCAGATAAACGGCCCGATCCCGAATAATCTCCGGGTGCGCCTCCGGGAAAGCCGATCCCTCCTCGATGACGATCCGGCGCTCCCCGGCAGCCGCATCCATGGCGGAGGCGATGATTTCCGGATCGATCTCCAGGATTTCCTGACACTTACGGATCAGGAGTTCGGCGGGATAGAGGACATGGCCCTCATCGGCCAACTCATGGAGGACGAAGAGGATCCCCGCTTCCGCCCGCAGACGGGAATCGCGGGCAAAACCCATTTTTTCGGCAATCCGGTCGGCGGTGAGGAAACCGACGCCAAAGATGTCCGTGGCCAGACGGTAGGGATTTTCCTGAAGCACTTTCACGGCGGCATTGCCGTACTGCCGGAAGATCCGGGAGGCATAGGAGGCGCTGACTCCATGGGACTGCAGAAAAAGCATGATGGCCCGGATTTCCCGCTGTTCCTCCCAGGCCTTGAGGATCATGGCCACCCTTTTTTCTCCGATGCCCTCCACCTCCAGAAGGCGCGAGTTTTCGGACTCAATGACCTCCAGGGTCGCTTCGCCGAATCTCTCCACCATCCGCCGGGCCATGACGGGCCCGATCCCCTTGATCAGCCCCGACCCGAGATATTTCTCGATGCCGTAGACCGTTGCCGGCACGGAGGACTCGCAGAAAACGATGCGGAATTGTTCGCCGAATCGGGGATGGTTCGTCCATTCCCCCTTCATCCGGACTTTTTCTCCCGGCATGGGGTTCATCATGCCGCCGACGACGGTCACCGGCTCCCGGCGGCCGGGGACTTTCACGCGGGCAACGGTATACCCGTTTTCCTCGTTGATGAACGTGACGCGCTCGATATGCCCCTGAAGGTCAACCATCGCGTTCGCCGTCGGGGATTTCCCCTTTAAAGATTTTTCCATGCTGTCGGATTAAGGAGTTGGCCCCGCTTCCGTTTCGCCCACCCATTCTTCAAAAAGCCTGTAGGTGACCGAAAGCACCACTGGACCGATAAAAAGCCCGACGATGCCGAAGGAGGCGAGGCCGCCGATAACGCCGGCAAAGATCAGGAGCAGCGGTAGATCGGCGCCCTTCTTGATGAGAATCGGGCGGATGAGATTGTCAAGCGTGCTGGCCAATACCGTAAAAACGAGTAAAACCGTCCCCCAGACGGTAGAATCGCTCCAGTAAAGCCAGATCACCGAAGGAACCAGGACGGGACTCGGGCCGAGCTGGGCAATGCAGAGCATGAACATGACCGCCGTCAACACCGCAGCAGCCGGCACTCCGCAGACAGCCAGTCCGATGCCGCCCAGGAGCGACTGCACCAGGGCCGTCCCGACCACACCAAGAGCAACGCCCCTGACCGTTTTTGCCGCCAGCAGGACGGCTTCCTCTCCGCGATTTCCCCCCAGCCGATACGCAAAACGGACAACAGCCGTCGAGGCCTTCTCTCCACTGGCGTAGAGAATCGCGGCGATGATCACCGTGAGGAGAAACTGCAGTGCGATGATCCCGATACTTCCCGCCTGGGACAGGAACCATGACAAGAGTTTTCCTGCATAGGGCGCCAGGCGTGCCGATACCCCCTCCGGTCCCGTTCTGGCGCTCTCCCAGGCAGCGGCCAGTTTCGGCCCTGCGATGGGAATCCCGGACAGCCAGCCGGGCAGGGCTGGCAGCGCCTGCTGCGAGAGGGACTTTACCCCGGCAGCGATGCTGTCCGCATTATCGATAATGGCCATGATGGCCAGAGTGCAGGGGAGGATGAAGAGGATCAGCATCGCAACCGTCATGGCGGCAACGGCAAGGCCCCGCTTGTTCCACAGCCATGCCTCCACTTTCAACATGAACGGCCAGGTGGCCAATACGATCATGACCGCCCAGATGAGCGACAGCAGGAATGGCCTCAGAATCCAGAAGCAGGCGACAATCAGGATTACGATCCAGAGAATCTGCAGTACGACACGGGTCAGATCCGAGGTTGAGGGTCTATACAGGGTCATTTTGGCCTCTTTTCTCCCAGCAGAAGCTTGCTATGTGCTGGCGATGCAATTGTTTCGCTGTTTCCAGTCTCTGCACTTTATATCATGGATTCCGCTGCTTTTGGTCTTCTATTTTTCGGATTATGGAATGCTTTGCAGCCTGTCGGCATTTTGCTTGAGGTTGGATAAGGCCGGGAAGATAACTGACTGGGGAAAAGTTGGCGTACTCCTGCGTCCAAAGGAATCGGAGCCCGTTCATCCGGAAGAAAAATCTGATACGCGACATTTTCCGGCCCGACCAACAACCGGGCCGGAAAATGAAAACGATATTTCTTTAACGATCGGGTCAGGCCGCCAGGTCGTTTCTCATCGATGGCCTGAATATCGAATCGATTGCTACTCAGGGCGACTGACGGAAATGGCCTCCGCTTCGGTGAAGGTGATCAGCAATTCATCGCCCAGTTTGACTTTCTCCAGATTTTCCCGTTCCTGGACTTTCACCTTGACCGTCTTGCCGTTCGGCCCCATCAGGGATATCGTTCCCGCTTCCTTATCGAGAGCTTTCACGACAGCCGTTATCGAGCTCTGCCGGGTGATCATTCCCCCGGGCATCTCACCGGGTTTCGCCCTGACGATCGTCATTGCCCCCCCTGCCCCTGCCGGCATACCGGGTTTGATCACTTCCACGGCGACGGACTCCAGGAATTTAATCGTGACAATGTCCCCTGCCTTGACCTGGGGCAGGTTCACGGCATCTTTGCCAACCTTGAAATCACGAACATCTCCGGCCGCGTCCTTGAGCGTGACGATGCGTTTTTCCAGGTCAACGGCCACGACCTGGGCTTTCAAAACAGCCACTTCTCCCCTGATGATCCCGGAACCCTCCGTTGATCCCTCCGTCCCGTTGGTGTGGGCACACCCCATCACCATAAGGACCGCCCACAATAAAACCAGTACTGAAATCAAACCTTTCTTCATCCTTTTTCCAGTCTCCTTTCTTTCTAAAATATTGACCCGAAATTTCCAGATCAGTTTGAGTGCAATCACGATTAGCTTCAACTTTAAGGATGATGCATGAATTCCCCTTTTGCCCCTTCGACCTTACGCCATGTCCCATCCGGGTCGTACGTCCGAATGGCTGCTGCCGCTTCCGCCGTGTTCTTCCCGAGATCCTTCTGATAAACGGCCCCCTGCTGATTCACGATAAAGGTCATGATTCCCGAAGATCCATACTTTGCCGGGTGGGCAATCAGGCCGAACCCGAGGATCATGTTCCCCTTGACCACATAGTCGTAAGCTCCCCCAGGTGCGTTTTCCCCCTGAGCCGTAAGAATCCGGAAATAGTATCCCTGAAAAGGAACAGGGGTGGCTGCGCTTCCCGAATATCCTTCCCGGGCGGCCATCGCCGCCAAAGGCCCCAGGGGACTCCCCTCTTCTCCCGCCTTAACGGGCCAGTACAGACCGTCTTTTTTCCCGGGGCTGCTCAAAAGTTTCTGCGCATAGGCGTGAACCCCACTGCCCATCCAATCTGTGGCGGCATACTCGCGCTGTGCCACGACATAGGCTTCCACGGTTTCAAGAATGCGCAATTCGTTTCTGCCGATGCGGCGGTTGAGGAGTTCTTCCCTGCCCTCCTCGAAATCAAAGGCCCAGGCCTTTCCCTTTTTTACAACGGGAATGGGAAAAGGCCAGTCGTCCTTTCCCACATGGAGTACGACCCGGTTACGTCCTTTCTTTTCCAGAAAGTTCCTGGCCTCATAGGCGTTCAGAAAGGCCTCCTTATCGGCCCGGTCGAGCACCGGGTCGCCCGAGGAGAGTTGAGAGACCGACTGCGGCCCGAAAAGTGCGGACAAGGCCTGTTGATCACCGGCTTTCAGGGCCTCGACAAAGGCCTTGACCACTTTCTCGGGAGAGGAAAAGGTTTTCACGTTCCGATCCGGCTGAGCGGACAAAGCGTTGGAAGTCAGGAAGACCACACCAGAAATCAGCAGGCAACCAATCAGAGACAGGAAAATTTTCTTTCGATCCATCATTCGTAATGCCATCGTGCACCTCCTCACCTTCGGAATCCCCGGCCACCGCCACCCCGGCTCATCCAACCGCGGTCGCTTGCGTTCCGCTCAAATGTCCCGTTGCCTGCACCGCTGAAGACGCTTTCCCTTCCTGAACCGCCGGCTTCCCTTCCTCCGGCCCTATTGATGCTTGACATCGGACTTCCTCCACTTCCGGGGGCCGCCGCTTCATAACCACGTGCTGAACTGCGGCTCTGGCTGGGCATTCCCGTCTGCTGGCCGTACCGCTGGGCTGTGGCACTGTCGCGGTAAGCAACACCCTGCCGGTGATCGGGATCGTGCTGCCAGGTCCCTTTTCCGGCTGAGTTGACCTGCCCTCTGCTCTGATATTGCTGTGCATATTTTGTGCGGTTGATATTCGAGTTGATGTTGGCATTCCGATTGACGTCGACGTCCACGTTGCCTTTCTGCCAGTCGGAATGACCCCAGGCATAACCCCATGCCGAACCCTTGGGGACACCGGATGTATAGGAAACGGGCGCATGTCCTGAAGGCGGCCCTGGCGCCGGCGTGGGATGGGGAGCCGGGGCAGGTCCAGGTGCTGGAGATGGACCAGGGGCCGGACCTGCATGATGGTCGGGGGGCGGTTTGGGGGGTTGAGGCCCAGGAGGTCCCGGAGGACCCGGTGGGGGCGGAGGGGGCGGGGGCGGAGGGGGCGGGGGCGGAGGAGGCGGCGGGTAAGGCGGAGGAAAGGCATAGGGCGGAAATGCCGGATACCACCATACACCGAAGACAACCACCGGATTATAGGCCGGCACATAAACGACCTGGGGATTCGCGGACTCAATGATGATGGTCTGTGTTGCCGGATCTGAAACCACCTTCTGCTCTTTCGTCGACTTCAGATTCCCTTGGGCATAAGCCTTTGCCCGCAGCCTCTGGACGGTGTCCATGACGTCCTTCCTCTGCGCCAGAAAGGCATCCCCCAACTTCTGCGTCCAGTCAATCTGGTCACTCATCATCTGCAGAATCGAGGGGAAATTCACCAGCGACTTGACACTGGGATCCCAACTCTGCTTTTCAAGCGCCACCGTTAACGCATTGCCCTTCAAATCCTTATTCTGCTTCGTCCAGTTGGAAGCCTTCACGACTTCCAATGGATACGTGGAGGCCATGAGAATCTGGGTCAGGAGAGAATCCGGATAAAGCGCCACAGGGGCGAGAAGCGAATCCAGCTGCTCCTGGGAAAACGCCTTCGGTGACGCCCCCTGGGCGGCAGTCGCCGTTATTCCACCCGACAGGAGCAGGATCATCACAATCCAGCTAAACCGTTTCCAAAAAATTGTTCGCATCTTCATGAGTCCCTCTCTTTACAAAAAACGATCGCCCTTCCCTAAAACTGGACGGCCAGTTTGAACCAGAAGTTATCTCCTTCCGTGCGCCTTTTCACATCCATTTCCGGAAGCCATTTAACCTCCGCCACGATGGCTTTCTCCCAGAGCTTTGTCGCATAGGAAAGCACCGGACCGATTCCGGCCGTGCGGCCCTTGAAATCCCCCAGGATGGCACCGGAACCACTGTCCCCGCTGATCTGCTGGTAGTAGAATCCATTCGCCCCCAGACCGACGAGGCCCCCCAAGATGGGCAGATGTTCGGCGACCGTGACATCGAGATGAAACTGGTCTCCGGTCCTGTAGTTGGTGTCGGGATTCTCGCCGTTGAAATCTACACCGGCATAGGCGCTAATTTCAAGGCCTGTTTTGGAACTCAGATAACTTAGCGATACAGAAGGTTCAAAGGTCCAGTAGTTCTTGCCTGCATTGGCCAGATCATCCTTGTCGTATTCGCCGGTGGGGACATAGACGCCCAGACGGACGTCATATTTCAAATCGCCGCCCAAGGCGGTCCAGCCGAGCATAACGGGGAAGACCGTGATGTCGCCGAAGCCGTTGGCCGTGTCGCGCCTTTTTTTGGAGAAAGTCTGTCCCCCGGGTCCCCTTAACCGGACATGTCCTTCCACTTTGGTCCAAAAATAGGGAACGGACACTCCGAAGACATAATACCCCCCCGGCAGTTTCCAATCCGGTTGATAGAGCACCACCAGCGTTTCCGAGTAAACCGTGGCGTCCAGGCCGGCTGTAAGCCCCGCACCGAGAGGAAACTTTTTGTGGACATCGGCACTGCCGTCATAATAACCTAAAACATTGGCAACTGCAAAGCCGGTCTTTCCCGGAAGGGCATCAATAAATGAAGCCGTCAAACCCGGCACATAGTGACCGGTGCCGCCTTCTTCGGCGCGGGACGAAAGGGGCTCCAAGATGGCCATGGCCAGAAGGATGCCCAGGATGATAAGCTTTTTTGTTGTCATGATAACCTCCTGAAGGAATTTGTTTCATTTTCTGATTCAATGAGTCGCTGAACGGTTTCTATCAGCAGGGGAGTCCATGGTATTTTTGCCCGGGATCTCAAGGTTTCGTTGTCTCCTTCGCCTTTTCCTTCAACTGGATCACCAGCGGCCCCTTTACCGCCTCCATCACGAATGAGGCAGGCAGTCCGTTTTCCAGCAATGTGCTCATGGCCTTCAAGTACTTCCGGATGGAAAGAAAAAACTTCCTGTATCCCGCACAGAGATAGGCAAGCCCCGGTTCACCATCATAGGTCTGTGTAAAGCGATGCTTCGGACATCCCCCCCGGCAGGCGGCCAGGACCTCGCAGTCCCCGCACAGGCGGGGCAATGCTGTTTCTTTAGTGGCCCCGAATCCTGAATTCAGGGATTTCCCGACCAGCTGCAACAGGGAATCCGATAAAATGTTCCCAAGCCTGTACTCCGGATAGACACAGTGGTCACAGGCATAGACATCCCCGTTGTGCTCCAGGACGACCGAGCGGCCGCACTGCTCCCCATGGATGCAGACCGGGCAGGGATTGCCGATCCAGGCATTGAGTGCCCACTCGAAGTTCATGACGAAGACCTTGCCCACATCCTGACGGACCCATTCCTCGTAGATGGCAAGAAGAAAATTCCCGTAATCCTCCGGAACGACGGTCCAGGGTGTAACCTCTACATTAGGATTGATATTGTCGAGGGATGCGGGACCGGCGAGGCGCAGGCCAAGCTGACGCGATCGCGCATCGGGCATTCTCTCAACGACCGGGGTAAACTGGACAAATTCGACCCCTTCGTTTTTCAGGAAGCAATACACTTCGAGGGGCCGTTTTGCCGTCTCCCTGGCGACGCAGGCCATCACGTTGTATTCCACCCCATGCTTCTGCAGCAGCTTCAGACCACCCATGGCAGCATCGAAACTGCCGTTGCCCTTCCGGTCGCGTCGATAGCGGTCGTGAATCTCTTTCGGGCCGTCAAGGCTGATCCCCACCATGAAATTGTGCTGTTTCAGAAATGCGCACCACTCGTCCGTAAGGAGGGTCCCATTGGTCTGGAGCGAATTGGCGATCCTTTTTCGACCGGCAAAAGGCCTTTGCAGCTCGATCACTCTCTTAAAAAAATCGACGCCCAGAAGCGTTGGCTCGCCTCCCTGCCAGACGAACGCCACTTCCGGAGCGGGCTGGTTTTCGATATAGTTTGAAATAAAGGCGGACAGAACTTCTTCGGACATCCGATAGTTTTCTCCTGTCCGGAACAACGCCTGCTTTTCCAGGTAAAAGCAGTACTCACAGCCGAGGTTGCATACCGGCCCGATGGGCTTTGCCACAACATGGATACCCTGTGGTTTCCCGGCGCCGTCTTTCTGTCCGTTGTTTCTTTTCATATTTCCAATTGACTGCCTTCTTTTTCCCCCGACCCCTTTTACTGCCGGGGAAGGGGGAAAATTTTCAAAGAGAGAGAAAAGACGAGCGCTCCTATTCCATTGCACGTCTTGCCTTTTGCCCCATTTCATTCAGTTTCCGCTGATCGACGGCACCAAGCTTCGCCACGCCGAGATTGATTACGACTTTTTCGAGCTTGCCCGTAAATTTAAAGGGCACATCATAATCCAGGTTCACGGGGGTTCCCGTATCTTCACCCACATCAAATGTTTCATCAAAGGACATGCGAAGAGGCATGGTCCTGTCTATTCGGCCTCGTGCCACCTGCCTGCCGTCTACCGTGATTGTTCCGATGCCTCCTTTTCCCAGGCCGCCACCGTCATACTTGAAGTCTAAGACAACGGTGTGTCTGCCGGGCCTCAGGGGCTCCCTGGCCGTGATGCTGTAGTGGACGACATTGGCCACGTTGTAATGAAAGATCGGCTTGCCGTTCTCGAACATCAGCGCATAACCGCCGGACAGACCGCCCTGCGTCACCACCGTTCCCTGTTCGTTGCCCTTGGGAAGGACCACATCGGCGGAAATGCGGAAGGACTTGTTCTTGATGTCCGGCGCCGCGCCCTCAGGGATGCGCTTCACCGTTCCATAGTAGATAAATTCTGGGCGTCCGCGCGAAAGACTGGGGCGGGTGCTGGGATCTATCCGCTCCGATCCGCTGTCGTCGAGGGGCAACACGTTGTATTTGGCTGCCTCGGCATAGAACAGCAGCTGGAGTTCATGGAGCTTGTCCGGATGCTTGTCCGCGACATTGACGGCCTCGCTGAAGTCATCAGCGACGTGATAAAGCTCCCATTTGTATCCGTTGATCACATCGACGTGAACAATCTTGGTCTGGTCTACCCACACTCCCCCGTAGGGAGGCGTGGTGCAAGCCACCCAGCCGTCGTGATAGATGGCGCGATTGCCGAAGACCTCGAAATACTGGGTGTGACGGGTAGAGGGGGCGTCGGGATGGTCAAAGGTGTAGGCCATGCTCACACCCTCGATGGGCTTCTGGGCCACACCATTGACGGACACGGGCTGCGGCTGGCCCGTTACCTCAAGAATGGTCGGTACGATGTCGATCACGTGGTGCCATTGCGCCCGGATGCCGCCGGCGTCCTTGATGTGGGTCGGCCAGGAGATGACCATCCCGTTGGCCGTGCCGCCGTAATGCGAGGGCATCGCTTTGACCCATTGGAACGGGGCATCCATGGCGTGCGCCCAACCAACCGGATAGTGGTTGTGCGTCTTCCATGTGCCCAGGTCTTCCCTGTGCTTCAGAACGTCCCGGTAGTCTTCCATGATCATGTTCATCATGGCCATTTCGTTGAGCGAACCCTGGAGCATGCCCTCACCGCTGGCGCCGTTGTCGCCGCAGATATAGATGACCAGCGTGTTGTCCATCTCGCCCATTTGTTCAATCGCGTCGAGGACCCGGCCGGCGTTGTAGTCGGTCTGCGAAAGATAGCCGGCATAAACTTCCATCATATAGGCGTAAAGCTTCTTCTGCTCGGCATTGAGCGAATCCCAGGCCGGTATGCCTTGGCTCCGTTCTGTCAGCTTTGTGTTCGCCGGTACGATGCCCAGCTTTTTCTGCCGGGCCAGGGTTTCCTCGCGCACCTTGTCCCAGCCCTGATCGAATTTCCCTTTGTATCTCGCGATCCATTCCTTTTTCGGCTGATGCGGTGAGTGCGTGGCGCCCGGCGCATAATAGAGGAAGAACGGCTTATCGGGCGCTACCGCCTTCTGGTTGCGCACCCATTCGATGGCCTGGTCGGCAATGTCGTAATCGAAGTTGTAGTCCGGGTTGCCCAGGTAGGGCTCAATGGGCTTGGTCCCGTCAAAGACTGCCGGCCGCCACTGGCTGGTCTCGGCCCCGATGAACCCGTAGAACTTTTCAAAACCCAGACCGGTCGGCCAGAGATCGAAGGGCCCCGCCTGGCTGTTCTGCCAATCGGGAACGTTATGGTTCTTGCCGAACCACGCGGTGTTCCAGCCCTTCTGTCGAAGGGTCTCGGCGATTGTAGCGGTATCCTTCCCCATCAGGCTGTCATAGCCGGGGAAACCCGTGGCAAATTCCATGATGTTCCCCGTATGCACCGAATGGTGATTGCGCCCGGTGAGCAGTGCCGCACGAGTTGGTGAAGAGATCGACGTCGTGTGGAAATGCGTATAGCGCAGGCCGTTCTTCGCCAGCCGGTCCAGCGTCGGCGTTTCGCACGGTCCGCCGAAGGTGCTCGATGCACCATAGCCGACATCGTCCAGCAGGATCAGAACGACATTGGGTGCGCCTCTTTGCGCCTGCACGGACTGCGGAAAATCAGGCTTCGATTCCTTTACACTCAGCCCGATCTGCCCCTTGAATGGGGCCGGCGGTATGGGTAGAACCTCCTGTGCGGCCGCAACGCCACCCAAGGGCGCCCCGGCCGTGGCAGCACACGCCGCACCCAGCACAAGACCGAATGTTTTCTGTACACTTTTTCCTTTCATGATTTTTCCTCCTTACGATAGCACCCTGTACTGTCAGTTGCCGACACTCCAGTTGCGCCTGAAATTTTCACCAAGGTCAAAGATGAAATCCTTGCTCATGATCACCTTCCCACGCTCGACAACGGCCATTGTGACGCCATTGTAACGGCTTTCATGTCCCACTCGATTGATGACGTGGAGATTCCAGTGCGCAGCCAGAACATTGTTCCCTGAGAGATCGAACAAATTGCGCACGCAAATGTCTTGGACATCGAACTCAAGGGTCGGGAACTGTTCCAGGAAATGACGGAACCATTCTTCGACGTTTTTCCTCCCCCGGAATGTTCCGCTGGCCTTCACATCCCCGGGGTATACGAAGACCCCATCCTCCCGCCAGCTCGACATGAAAGTCTGCAAATCGTGCCTGTTCAAGGCCTCGAAAGATTTGCGGAAACCCGCTTTAACCATCAGTGTCCCAATCATAATGTCCTCCATTTCTTTCCTATGAGACGGATACGTTTGATTTGCCGGATCTTGTTCGCCACCCGACTGTTCCCTCCGTAATTTGTTTCCTGGGATGGGGTTATGTTTCCTTCCTCATTTTCTTCAGGCTATCGATCTCCTCCCACGGAGAGTCATAACCGATCCTCACTTTCGTCTCCTCGCTCAGCAGTTCGACAGCACCGAGGAGCGTGCTTCCATTGCCGGAACGTACAAAATGTGCAAGATTTTCCCGTTCCTCCCAGGAAACGGAAAGAAAAAAAACATCCCGATCCTCCACGTCCCGGTAGACTCGACAATCCCGACAGCCTTCTTCCCTGCGAATCATGGGAAGAAGGGCGTGCAGCGTCTGGAAAATTTCATGGATTTTGTCCCTCTTTGCACGCATCTCGATTGTAAACTGCATCGTTGCCGTTTCCCTTCTCGGTCCGTGTCCCTGCTGGATTCTATTCAAGGAATGCGCAGTGATCCGCGCAATGGATATTGTGGCCAGTTATCAACGGAAACGGTGAATGAATTCCAATAACCATTCCAAAGATGGAAGAGGAGAATATAGATTGCAATACTATGAATTTATTACTTATTTAAAAGTGAAGAAAAGATTGGATTCAAAAAAAGGTCTCAGCATGTTGAGGATACTCAATATACCGAGGCCTTTTCTTTGAGAGATGGATCGTTCAGGAACGTTTGATACCGAGCTTTTTAAGGCGAAATCGAAGGGTGCTCGGGTGAAGTCCGAGAAGCTGGGCAGCGCCGCCTTCACCATTGATCTTCCAGTGCGTTTTCTGAAGAACCTTGAGAATATGCTCCCGCTCCATCATTGCAAGCCCCTGCAGCGGCTCTTCTTTAACCTTGCCACAACCGCTTTCCAACTGGTCCGCCAGTTGCAGCACCGGTCCCGTGCTGGTGATCACGGACCGTTCGATCACATGCTCCAGTTCCCTAACATTTCCCGGCCAGGGATAATTCTGGAGCACATTCATCGTATTCTTGGAAACCGTCGTGACCTGCCTGCCGATTTTCCTCGCGTACTTATCGACAAAGTAGCGAACAAGCTGGGGGATATCGTCGTGACGCATCCTCAGGGGCGGCATTGAAATGGGAAACACATTCAGCCGGTAATAAAGGTCTTCCCGGAACCGGTTGTCGCGGACTTCCTGCTTCAGATCCCGGCTTGTCGAAGCGATCACCCGCACATTCACCTTGATGGTCCGGGGACTCCCGAGCCTTTCGAATTCGCCCTCCTGCAGAACTCTCAGGAGCTTCGCCTGGAGCTCCAGGGGCATCTCACCGATTTCATCGAGAAAGATCGTTCCGTCGTGGGCCACCTCGAATCGTCCGATCTGTTTTGTATGGGCTCCCGTAAAGGCCCCTTTTTCACGCCCGAAAAGTTCGCTTTCGATGAGGTTGGCCGGCAGGGCGGCACAGTTTACTGTGATCATGGGCCTGTCCCGGCGATCGCTCATCTCGTGAATGGCATGGGCCACCATCCCCTTGCCCGTGCCGGTCTCACCCAGAATGAGAACTGTGGCGTCGGTGGGGGCAACCTGCTGGACCTTGAAGAAAACATACTGGAGGACATCACTTGTCCCCACAATTTTCTCGAAGCCGCGGCCCAGTTTGATCTCTTCACGGAGACAGATATTTTCTTTCTCCAGTTGAAGTTTCAGCCGCTCGATCTCCTCCAGGCGCTCCCTGAGCTCGGCCTCCATCTGCCTACGTTCCGTCGCGTCGATGGATGCGCCCATCATGCGATCCGTAGCTCCCGATCCCTTAGAAACGGGTGTTCCTCTGGAAGAAATCCAGCGAAGGCTTCCATCAGGTCTCATTATGCGATACTCGAAATCGAGCTGTTCACCCCTTTCGAGGCTATGCCGGATCCGCTCTCTGACCTCATTGCGATCATCAGAATGAACCACGGCCAGGAACTGTTCAAAGCTCAATTCGTCTTCTGGAGGGAATTGAAAGAGTTCCCGGAGTTTTTGCGTCGCCCAGATTGCTCCCGTTTCCATGTCTATAATCCAGAGGCCGGCATCTGCTGCAGCAGCCGCAAGGTTCAGGCGTTCTTCGTTTTCGCGCAGGGCCTGCTCTCCCCTGCTCCGTTCCAGGGCATTCACAAACAGTTCCCCCAGCAGACGCAGCCGTGGGATGTATTCCTCCAAACAAATCCGATTGTTTTCAGAGGAACAGATCCCAAGGGTATACTCTGAAGACTTCAACGCGGCGATGGGAATATAGAGACCAGAGCGGATACCCCACTTTTCTAAGGACTGCCTGTCTACATCAGCTTCCTCCGGTAAATCATCAAGCTTTGCAAATGAAAAGAACTCCTGATGCTGCGCCAGTTTCTTACCAGCCCAGGGGAAAAGGGATACGGGAAGATCCATTCTTATGGGATAGGGTGACACACCTGCGGCGTCGGCATTATGTGTAATCTGCCACATAGTTCTGCATGAGAGAAGCCGGAGCAGGGAGCAGCGATCGATCTGGAAGAACCCCAAAACCTCTTTCAGGGCATTCTGTATTTCATCATCAACATGCTCGGGGGGAAGGACAATGAATCTTGCAGAGAGATCGGCCAGAAATGTTTCGAATTCCAGGCGCCTTTCGGATGAAGACGGCCCAGCGGATCGGATAGCGCTTTTCCATTTTACGGAAGACACTCTTAACCTGCCATTAGTGAAGTGCGGTCATAAGGAATGCAGTCGGTTTTTCCATGCGGACTATAGCATTTTTTTAAAAAAGTTCACCCGTTATTATTCTATTTACACTTCTTAACATATGGGTCAGCTGTCAAAATCTTTTATGATTCTGCCCGGTTTTTCCAAATGACATTTTTCCTCCCATTTTTTCCGGTTAAATAACTGATTTCAACCGGGAATCATTATCTTGACTTTTACAGCGATTATGACTAATGAATCGAAAACTTCACAAGATACCAGCTTCCGCTTTGGCAACAGGTCAGGAGGCGCGTTGCGTTGCCTGCGGGCATCTCTCCCCAAATTTAACGCACTGATGTGGAATACTTTTTGGCCTACTAACGGTAAAAAGGAAATATCCATGAGCATTTCGAAGCTTCTTCCCTTCCGTTTTCCTTTTAATGTCCCCTTGAAACTGATTTTGACTGCAATCATACTGGCCGTTCTGTTTCCGATAAACGGATGTAAAAAAGAAGATAAAGTCCCGCCCCGCGCCACCCCGGAAGTTTCCGTGATCCAGATTGAGCCGCGAGATACGCCCGTGAGCTTCGAATTCGTCGCCCAGACCCAGAGTTCCCACTCGGTCGAAATCCGGGCGAGAGTCAATGGGTTTCTCAACAGGCGCGTTTATACGGAAGGAACGATCGTCAAGGCGGGGCAGATTCTCTTCGAGATGGACCCGAAACCCTTTCAGGCGCAGCTCGACCAGTCCAAGGCCGCCCTCGCCAAACAGGAGGCCGCCCTGAAAGTCGCTCAATCCAATCTTGCCCGTGTCAAACCCCTTACTTCGTTGAATGCGCTGTCGCAGAGAGATCTCGATGATGCCACGGGAAACGCCCATTCTACGGCTGCGGCGGTGGAACAGGCAAAAGCCCAGGTTGAAACGTCAAGGCTCAATCTTTCGTACTGCACCATTTCCTCCCCCATTGACGGCATCACCAGCGCCGCCATGCAGCAGGACGGGGCGTATATCAGCACGGGGAACAACCAGCTCACGACCGTCATGGCCCTTTCCCCGATCTGGGTAAACTTCAGTCTTTCGGAAAACGAGATGCAGAATTACCGCAACCAGATGGCCAAAGGGCAGTTGAAACCCCCGGCAAACAACAGCTACGAGGTTGAGATCATCCTCGTCGACGGAACGGTCTTTCCCCATACGGGACGGATCACCTTTGCCGATCCGATGTACAGCTCCCAGACGGGCACGTTTCTGATCCGTTCCAGCGTTCAGAATCCCAAGGGAATTCTCCGGCCCAACCAGTACGTGCGGGTTCGTGTGAAAGGAAACGTCCGCCCTGCAGCCATCCTGATCCCCCAGCAGGCTGTCCAGTCTGGCGCCAAGGGGCACTTTGTCTGGATCGTCAGCCCGGAAGGCACGGTTCGGCCAAGGCCGGTGGAGGTGGGCGACTGGTACGGGAACAGCTGGTTCATCAATGATGGATTGAAGGCCGGTGAGACGGTTGTTGTCGAGGGAGGATTGGCCCTGCAGCCGGACGCCAAAGTCCGGACGAAGCCCTTTACCGTGGGGTCCCCTGCGCATTCGGGAGACGGGAAACCGGTCGCAGACAATTCCCGGAGTAACCCTCCCACAGCCCAGAAATAGGAGGGAGCCGGTTTATGTTCTCCAGGTTTTTCATCGAGCGGCCAATCTTTGCAACCGTCATCTCCCTCATCATCGTCATTGCCGGCTTGGTGTCTTTGAAGCTTCTCCCCGTAGCCCAATACCCTTCCATTACGCCTGTTCAGGTCACGGTTACCGCCTATTACCCCGGCGCTGATTCAAAAACCGTCGCCGATTCTGTTGCCGCCCCCATCGAAGCGCAGATCAACGGTGTGGACAACATGCTCTATATGACGTCGACGAGTTCCAGTTCCGGCCAGTTGACGATTACCGTCTATTTCAGCCTCGAGACGGATCCGGACATCGCCCAGGTCCAGGTGCAGAACCGGGTAAATATGGCCAGCCCGCAGCTGCCCGACGCCGTGGTTCAGAACGGGGTGTCCGTGCAGAAAAAATCGTCGAACATCCTGATGATCCTTGCCCTCTACAACAAGGATGGCCGCTACAAGCCGGAATATGTCGCCAATTATGCCAACGTCTACGTCCTCGACGCCATCAAGCGGATCAACGGCGCCGGACAGGCATCCATTTTAGGGGCAGCGGATCAGGCCATGCGTATCTGGATGAATCCGGACCGGATGGCCTCCCTGGGGATCACGACATCGGATGTCCAGCAGGCCGTCGCCTACCAGAATGCCCTCTTCGGCGCCGGGCAGATCGGCCAACAGCCGACGGAAGGAGAAGTCCAGCAGACCTTTCCCGTGGTGACCCAGCCTCAGTTTGTCCAACCCTCCCAGTACGAAAACATTATTCTCAAGGCAAGCCAGGATGGCAGTGCCATCGTTCGCGTCAAGGACATAGCCCGTGTCGAAGTGGGGCTGAAGCAGTATGTCACCGACAACAAGCTCAACGGCGTGCCGGCGACCTTTATCGCCGTTTATCAGCAGGCGGGGTCCAACGGGCTGACGGTTTCTTCAGAAGTGAGAAAGGCGCTGGAGGAGATGAAGAAGACCATGCCCGACGGCATGGAATGCCTGATCTCTCTGGACACCACCGATTTCGTGCGGATCTCCATCAAAGAAGTCCTCCATACCCTCCTTGAAGCGATCCTGCTGGTCATTGGAATTGTGTACCTTTTCCTGCAGAGCTTCCGTTCCACGATCATCTGTACCGTCGCCATCTTTGTCGCCTTGATCGGAACCTTTACGGGAATGCTCATCCTGAATTTTTCCATCAACCTTCTGACCCTCTTCGGCATCGTCCTCGCCATCGGCATGGTCGTTGACGATGCCATTGTCGTCGTGGAAAACGTCGAACGGAACATGACCAAAAACCATCTTCCACCGCGGGAAGCCACGATCCGGGCCATGGAAGAGATCGGTACGTCCCTGATCGCAGTGGTCCTGGTGATGGCCTCCGTCTTCATTCCCGCGGCGTTTCTGCCTGGCACGACGGGTCAGCTTTACAAACAGTTTGCCATTACCATCGTCATTTCCGTGGCCCTTTCCGGATTTGTCGCCCTCACCCTGACGCCAGCCATGTGCGTCATTCTGCTTAAGGATACAGAAAAGCCGCAGCGTGGTTTCTTCGCCTGGTTCAACCGCCAGGTGGATCGCATTACCCTGGCCTTCGGCAATGCCGTCACCCTGATCATCAAGCGGATGGTCCTGGCCTTTGTTCTCCTCGGCTTTCTGATCTGGGGGCTGGTGCAGCTGTTTTTTACCATTCCGACCAGCTTCGTGCCCAACGAGGATCAGGGATACGTGATGGCCGCCCTGATCATGCCGGATGCCGCCAACCTGAAGAGGACCGTTGCCGCATCGGATTCGTTGGACCAGCTGTTTGCAAAGGAATCGGGGGTACAGAACCGGACAGCCGTTTCCGGGTACAGCCTCATCGACGGCCAATACAAGACGAATTCGGCAACCTTTTTCGTCACGCTGCAGGATTTTGAAAAACGGTACGAATCCCTGAAGCGAGCGGCCAAGGAAAATGCGAAGGCGATCCTGAAATCGGTTTATGCCGGAGCCGGTGCCATCCAAACGGGGATCACCCTTCCCATTGCCCCGCCGGCCATTCCGGGAATCGGGACGACCGGGGGCTTCGAATTCTGGATCCAGGACAAAGGTTCCGGCAGTTCAGCGGAACTTTATGAACTGACCCAGCAATTCCTGGCGAAGGCCCGGAAGAGACCTGAGCTCACCGATATGAATACCACCTTCCGCGCCATCTCCCGGCAGCTGAAGGTCGATGTCGATCGGGACAAGGCCAATCTTCTCGGCGTGCCGGTGCAGGATGTCTACAGCGCTCTTCAGGCCCAGTTCGGCTCTCTCATGGTCAGCCAGTTCAATCAGTACAGCCGGATCTGGAATGTCATCCTCCAGTCGGATGCCCGATTCCGCCAGGATCCTTCCGATATCAAACGGCTCTATGTGCGATCCCACAATGGTGAGATGGTGCCCCTTTCCGCCGTTGTGACGTCCCATTATTCGAGTGGACCGGACCTCGTTCCCCGCTTCAACGGTTTCCCTGCCGCTCAGTTGACCGGAAACTCCGCACCGGGCTACAGCTCCGGCGATGCCATCAAAGCCATGGAAGAAGTGGCTAGCGAGGTCCTTCCGCAAGGTTATGATTTTTCCTGGTCTGGCATGGCTTTCGAAGAAAAGAAATCGGGGGGCACTTCAGCCGTCGCCTTTGTCTTCGGCCTGATCATCGTCTTTCTTGTGCTCTCTGCCCAGTTCGAATCCTGGACCCTGCCCGGCTCCGTCATGACGGCGGTCCCCTTCGGCATTCTCGGCGCCCTGATCTTCAACTGGCTGCGTGGCCTGAATAACGACGTCTATTTTCAGATCGGCATGCTGGTCCTCATCGGCCTGGGGGCCAAAAATGCCGTCCTTCGGGTCACCTTTGCCGTCGAACTTCGCAAGCAGGGGCTGTCCGTTATGGATGCAACGATCCAGGCGGGTGAAGAAAGGCTGCGGCCCATTCTCATGACCTCGCTGGCCTTCATCTTTGGTGTGCTCCCCCTTGCCCTTGCCGTGGGCGCCGGGGCCAATGCCCGTCACTCCATCGGGACCGGCATCATCGGGGGGATGATCGGCGAGACGACCCTGGCCATGCTCTACGTGCCGCTCTTTTTCTATCTCTTCGACCAGCTCCATGAACGGAGCCTGGGAAAGAAAAAGGTCGCGCCGCCGCCACCAAAGGACGATGCCCCCTCCCCTTCGGATCCGACGCCACCCCGGCAGATCGAGGAGGCCTGACATGCGCCGTCTTTTTCTTCTTTTTTATGTAATTCTGCTGTCCGGCTGCATGGTCGGCCCCGATTATTCAAGGCCAGGCATCCCGACGCCTGAGACCTACCGGTATGAAGGGAAAGAGGCCGCGGAAACCGTCAATACGGCCTGGTGGAAACAGTTTGGCGACCCGACGCTGGACAGCCTGATAGCTGAGGCCCTTGCCGCCAACAAGGACATCAAGATCGCCGCCGCTAATGTCGAACAGGCGGCCGGTGTCCTCATTCAGACGCGGGCGCCGTTATTCCCGCAGCTCAATTACAGCGGCAGCGCAACCCGCCAGCGGGCCAGCGAGCTCAACAACACACCGATACCAACTTATGTCGACAACCCCTATAAGGCTTACCAGGTCCTGGGCGGAGCGAGTTGGGAAATAGATCTGTGGGGACGCGTGAGAAGGGCAACCGAGGCGGCCCGGGCGAACCTTCTTGCAACGGAAGAGGCACGCCGCGGTACGGTTCTATCCCTTGTTTCTCTGGTGGCAACCAATTACCTTCAGCTTTGCGGTCTCGACGAACAATTGGCGATTGCCCGGAAAAACCTGAAATCCTATGGGGATTCCGTTCATCTCTTCGAACTCCAGTTCCAGTATGGCCAAGTCTCCCAGATGACCGTCGAGCAGGCGCGAACCCGCTACGAGACCGCCGCGGCTACAATTCCTCAGCTTGAGTCACAGATCGCTCAAACCGAAAACGCCCTCTCCATTCTCCTCGGACGCAATCCCGGACCGATTCCTCGTGGCCGGTTGCTCAGCGAGTTGAACCTGCCGGCTGTCCCGGCCGGATTGCCGTCGCAGCTGCTCGAACGCCGCCCCGATATCCGGCAGGCGGAGCAGAACCTGATTGCGGCTAACGCGCAGATCGGTGCGGCAAAGGCCCTTTATTTTCCCACGCTTTCTCTTACGGGGGCTTATGGCCACGCCAGCGCCCACCTTTCCGATCTTTTCAAAGGTCCGGCGCGTACCTGGAGTTACGGCGGATCGGTCACCGGCCCGATCTTCACTGCCGGGGCCATTTACGGCCAGGTGAAACAGGCAGAGGCGGCGCAAGAAGCAGCGCTTCTGTCCTACCAATCGTCCATTCAAAGTGCCTTCTCTGATGTGGAAAATGCCCTGGTCGCCCGGACCAAGATTGCCGAGCAACTCCAGGCTCAGAAGCGGCTGGTCGATGCGGCCAGAGAATATACCCGTCTGGCGCAACTGCAGTATGATGGCGGCTATGTCCCCTACTCCACCGTTCTCCAGGCGCAGGAACAGCTGTTCCCGGCAGAGCTCAATTACGCCCAGTACCGCGCATCGCTGCTCACCTCGCTGGTCAATATCTACAAGGCCATGGGCGGAGGTTGGGTGACGCTGGCGGACGAAATGTCCGCCGCCAGGAAATGAATTCTCTTTTAAGGTAAAAAGGTTTTATCCGCAGTCTGAGGAAAGGTTTGTTGCGGTGTCCTATTGCAGTTCTTTGTGAATCCTCTCGATGGCATCCATCAGATTTTCGGCGGTGGTGATGGGACGGCCGATGACGATATAATCGGCATCGAGTCGAAGCGCTTCGCGGATGGATGAAATCCGGACCTGGTCGTGGCGCTCCCTGTACCAGGCGGGCCGGACCCCCGTGCAGATCTTCTTCAAGGGGTTATCCTGGATCAATGACATGTCCTTCACGGATCCTACGACATACCCGTAGTTGTTCATGAGCGCGATGTCCGAAAAGGCCCGGACGATTTCTTCATGGGTCTTATCATAAATCCATTTGATTTCCAGATTGGTGAATGAGGTAAGGGCCGTAACCCCGGCAATATACTTCAAAAGCTCCGTGTTTTTGGGACGGTAATTGGACGAGCAGTGAATCGTGACGATGTTCGCCCCGGCATTGACAAGCTTTGAAATGCTGTTTTCCATGGTCGAGGGAATGTCGTGGAGCTTGACATCCACCATGACCCCCAGCTTGAACTCATCCTTCAGGGAGGACATGATCTTCGTCACGTCACCGCTGTAGAGCATGTCGTTGATTTTGATGCCCCAGATCATCCCCTTTTCTCGAGCCTTCGAAAGGACGGAAAGGGTCCCTCCTTCTCGCGCCGAATTGAAGGTCACGCCATCCAATGCCACGATGATCCCCGTCATGAACTTTTCCTCCCCATGCAGTAATGTTTTTCCCCTTTTATTTTAGGTAAATATCAATGCAAAAACCGGTCACAAGATGGGGGGGAAGAGCTGCAGATCAATTCAAAATAAGTTATAAAGTAACCGTACGACAAAGTCATCTTGGAACTTCTTTCCAGATAGGATATTGATCCGGCAGTCAGTGAGAGACTGCAGCCGTTCTTTGAAAAATGGATAAAGTAAGGATATTGGGCACACCAAGGGAAAGCGGCCGAAGGCTGGTCAGGGCATCTCAACCCTTGACTGGTAGGAGCAAACCCCGTTCGTCTTTTGGCAGCGGTTTCCACTGATCGGGAAGCAGTTCACTCAAACGACTGACTGGATGACTCATGATCCTGCGGAGTATATCATCCAAGTATTCCCAGGGATTGATGTCACAGTTTTTACAGGATTGGATAAGGCTCATGAACAGGGCTGCCGCCCGGCCGCCTCTTTCGCTGCCGACAAAAAGCCAGTTCTTGCGGCCCAGAGCCACGGGACGCATGGCATTTTCCGCCAGGTTGTTGTCCGGCCGAAGCCGCCCGTCTTCCAGATAACGGCACAGTGCCTGGCGTTGATTCAAGGCATAGTCCACGGCCTTGCGGAGGGGTTCCGACGGAATCGTCTGTGACCTCAGTTCTTCAAGCTTTTCGAAGATTCCGGCAAGGATTGGCGCGGAACGCTCCTGCCGGTAGTGCCACCGCTCTTCCGGGTTCATATGAGCGCAGGGCGTCTCGACTTCATGATAGAGCCTGGCTATGCGAGCAAGGATGTCCGTCGCCTCCAGTGGTCGCGAAGAAACCGCTTCGTCGAACTTCCGCCGCGCATGAGCCCAGCAGCCCACTTCGATGATCCCCTCTTTACGGAAGAGTTCATCGTAACCGCTATAGGCATCGGCATGGACATAGCCGCGATATCCTTCAAGGTAATCAATCGGTCGCCTTTTGCTGCGATCAATGGAAAAGTCATAGGCCACCAGCGGGGGATCGGTTCCTCCCCGCAAATAGACCCATAGCCTGGCCTTTTTGAGCTTTCCATTCCCCTTGACTTGCAGGGGGATGGGCGTGTCGTCGGTGAACAGGATGTCTCCCTCTCCGATGACGGCCTGCCTGAAGGTTTTCTCCAGACTGGAGATGCTCTCGTAAGTCTGCATCAGCCAGCTGGCTTGGGTCGCTCGGGGAATCGTCACGCCCTCCCGCTCAAAGATGCCGTCCTGACGGTATAAAGGCAAGTGATCGGCGAACTTGCTGACGATCAGGTGGGCGATCAGTCCTACATCGGCTTTGCATCGGGCGACGGGGTGATCGGGCATCGGCGCGGAGAGGATGCCAGCGGAAGACTCACTTTCATCCGTCGAGGCGTATTGGGGTCGCTTATAGACGTTGACGATGAGTTTGCCGGGGCGGTATTCCAGTTTCTCCGAAACCTCGATGTTGACCACCTTCAGAGGTTTGCCTGTTTCGGGGCAGATCTTCTGATCCTCGGGGATGTCCAGGATGATTTCCACCCGTTCCAGGTGCTCGGGAATGGGAATCCGGCCATGATGCTGGGAGGCCTTGCGGGTTTTGGTTTTGACTTCCTGTTCTACTGGCGTTTCCGGCTGTTGATCTTTACCGGTCTGTTCCAGCGATTGGATCACGATGGAATCGAACATCAACTGATTGGGATTGAGCCGTTCGGACTTGCGACCGTAGAGGCGCCGGAGCATCTGTTCCATCTGCTGCTGCAGGGTGGTCAGCTGGCGCTGCAGAGATTCGATTTTTCGGGATAGTTCCCCGATCTGCGCATCCTTCTGAGCGGTAAGTTCTACGATCTGGGCGTCCTTCTGCGCAAGGAGCTCCAGAGCCTCAGGAAGTGTTGATGTCATGGGAGAGCTGATAGCACTTAACTCTAATAATGTCAATTATTTATGTGCTTGTTATGTATCTTTTTCCCACTTTTTTCGGCACGATTCCTTCCAGAAGCATGGTCAGATCGCGACGCTCAATCAAGCCGTCTTCCGTCCAGCGCTCAGGAAGAATGAAACAGCCCCGTTCCAGACGCTTGTACCAGAGAGCGAGGCCATCCCGATCCCAGTAGAGGAGCTTGACCATACTGCGGCGGCGGTTCACAAAGACGAACAGAGATCCCGACAGGGGATCGGCCCCCAACTCGGAACGGATGATACCGCAGAGACCATCGAACGATTTACGCATGTCGCAGCGGCCTCGGTATAGATAGATGCGGGTGGCCGCCGTCAGACCGAACACGGGGAGATACTCCGAAGCGTTTCGACAACGGCGCGGAGGGTGAAGGGATCGAAGCCTCGATCCACCTCGATCATGAGTTTATTTCCTGGACAAATGCGGATACCTGAACGAATCTCGACGACTCTGCCGGGGACCAACTCCAGGAAACCGGTGCAATGTTCTTGATCCCTGAGTCTGCGTCGCCACGCGTGGAACTGGTGCCGGTTGATCTGTTTTTCACGGCAAAAGTCGGTGATATTCATGCCGCTTGCTGCCTGGTCCTCGATGATGGCACGCCAATAGGCTCGTCTTTCCGCTTTGGTCATCACAGCTTGCCTCCCATGAAGAAATTCGTTCTTCTTTGCGGGAAAAGCTATAGCTCAGGGAATGACGGATGTGAAGATGGGTACATCAGACGCTTACTTTGTCTTGGAGCTTTTGGCATTTCAACAAGGGGGAACTCTGTCACAGTTCTCTTCTCAACAACACCGGTTTGAAAGAACCTAAGACCTTCATTGGCCTTTTCATAACGTTCTCTTTTTTCCTCTGTCCAATCACTACAGTCCATTAAGATGAAATCTTCTGAGTTTGTTTTTGCATACTTTGGAGCATCAATCGCGATACCAACAACCGTTTTCAAATGGTCAAATTTATTCTTTGCTGCACCACAGGCTATCTCAAGTAATGCTTGTCTTCTGGGGCGGTACTCATTCTCATAGTCGGCAATGTTGTCTACCTTTAGTTGCAAAAACACATAGCCCTTGTCCTCGTAGAATGACGGCATAAACGACAAATTTCTCATTATTCGTTGCTGTGTCTCGGGAAAATTACGAATCGACTGCAACATCCTTGCAGATAGCTCGCGGCGGTGAAAGCGAGGTTCTTTTGCCATTTCATGAATGGCACTACGCCCTTTCAATGGGGAAAAACCAAGAATTGTACCGTCAAGAGTGTTTTGACAGGTGATTTGGATAACCTATCCCAATGATAAGAAACTTCATCAGCTATCTTTTTCCTTTTGTATGTTTCTAATTCAACGAAATCTTTCCATTCACCCTCACCAATATTCACAACATTGATGTCTTTTTCCGAAGTGCCAATAAAATGCTCGTTTCTTATTTCATCATAGTTGAGAAAATAGTGAGCTAGTAAATCTTCCTCACCGCAATAAGACAATATATCATACATTTTGATTGCCTCAAGTTTCGCATCAAAATATGACGTAAGATCGTAAAATGTATCTAATTCTGAAAAGATAATAGGCAAGTTATGACTATCAAACACATGGACAGGGTTTTCTTTGTCTATGTGTATCATAAACGGAAATGGAAGATCGGCACCGGTGGGACCATAGGAAACTGCGAGACTACCGTAAACATTGTCTTGAGAAAAATTTTCACAGGCCTCTTTTGCTCCATGTGCAACAATGATTTTGTGTACCACTATTTCTTGGCGATTAACATCAAGAGGAAATGGGGCTGTAAGATCTTTGTCAAGAAAGATATTCCGCCCGCTTTGAATATAGCGTTCTGCACCATGCGCAGTGCGAACTTGAGAATCAATAGCTTTTTTCTTCCATCGATTCCAATTGATTAATGGATCATTGTCTTCTTTAGAAAATGCTAGGTTTTCTCTGTCAAAAAAAATGAATACATGATTTTCAAAAACAGCCAGTAGGTCGCAGAGTTCATCCTTATCCTCCTTGAATGGATTGGGATAACTCCATAGTTTTAGGAAAGTTCGATCACAAAGGTCTGCGAGCAACCTTTCCGTCCGTGTTACTCCTTCTGATTTGACTATTTTAGGTATCATTTGTTTCCCGCACAAAAATTAATATACAAAGATAGCTTTTTCCGATTTTTTGCTACGAGCTTAAAACATGATAATTTGGTAATTAATTGAAATATTTTACAATTTTAAGTCGCTAGTAATCTAGAAGATTTCGTATATCATGGTAATAAAGACGAAAAGTGATCTTTGTAATTTATAGAAATATAGTCAAAGATTGCTGTTCGAAATAAATCAATTTTTTCACGAGTGACGTTTAACTGATAACAGGAAGAAATTTTCCGAATAAGAATTATACCTCGGACGATGCAATACTTTCCTTCGCCTCCGGAATGTAGTCCTGAATAAAAGTGCTCTTCGATATTGAAAACACTTCGTTTTCACGGACTTTTCTGTTTGGACTCTTGAAAAGGCGGAAATAGATATTTTCATGTGTTCTATCGGAGTAAACCTGATAGGATTCTTTTTGAATCTGGACACCTAAGGGCTTTTCTTTTTGGTATAACCGGCAAAACGCCTTTGCGATATGCTCGTCTGTGGCATCCCAGTATCTCGGGCGCCTCTTCACAAATTCATTAATTGCTTTCTGAACCGGTTCAATATTTTGGGACTGATTACCGGCAAGACCTGGTCTGATATTTGATTTGGTCAATTTATAAATCCCTATAATTATGATTAGTTACTATGTATGTGACGAATTGAGATGTCATCATCAAGATGACATTCAGAAAATCTGGCCAGATTAAAATACCAACGCAAAATCATGTACTATTTTACTTTTTGTTAGAAATCTAATTTTTTCTTTAGCTCTTCTTCTACCTTGAAGAATGGAAACCTCTTCGGCTTCACCTCTTTCGGCTCCCAAGTCTTCGGATTCCTTCCGAGATAACCGCCATATACCCGAGCAGAAAAGCTATAAAATTACCAGATTTCAATTCTGCCACCCTTTTTCAGAGTATCGGTAAACCCATCAAAGACCAGATTGATGACTTCGGTTGCATCTTTTTAAATCAGCTTTTCTTTTCCTGTAGCTCGACAATCAAATCAGATTTATCACGGGACCCCCCCCTTAAATATTTAGAATAAGCGTTATTCTACTGCGAAGTTGCAGAATAACGCTTATTCATAATGTAGCATGAGACGAAAGAATGGAGAAACAAGCATTCAGGAAGTACTTGTTTGCATCTCTATTTTTTTATTTGAATTTTTGATACGATATTGAATTATCAATCTAAAGCTTTCAGATTATGGATGCCATCGGCACCGGTTGCGTCCATCGTCCTTTTCATATTTTATAAGGAGAGATAAAAATGTTTAAATATGTTTTCTCATCTTTCATGGTTCTGAGTTTACTGCTCCCTGTTTTTGCCAGTGCCCTCGCACCGCCGGAGGTAATAGCCCGTCGAAATCTGGAGGCTGAGTTGATTGTAATCGGCATCGTCAAGAGTATCCATGCAGATAACACGATCCCACATTTTGTTCTTGAAGTCAGACATACGGTAAAGGGGCTGGAAAGAGTGAAGCCTGAAGATACGATCCGCATCCTGATGTCAAACCAGCAGGTCAAAACAGGTAAGGTACGCCGTCATACTCAGGGGCAATTACCCATACGGGTAAAAGAAAAATCTCTTGTCGTCGTCTATGTAAACCGTTCAGATTCTTCCACGGGTTATTTCCGGCCATTGCTTGAGGGATCATCCGTTATAACGATCTATCCTGTTATGTCCGAAGAGAGGTAATGCAATCAAAAAGATGCCCGCCAGGAAAAGGGCGCTTTTCGAGGCGGGCACAGGTGAGGTGAAAGTAGATTAAAACTCTGTAAAATCGTCGTCCTTCAATGGAAGAACTTGTTCGGGAGATATCGTCCTGGTGTTGCCCGAAATCAACTGACCCTTGCCTTTCGACCGGCTCATAAAGTCTGGCATCAAGGCTTTCTTGGTGTTGTTTTTGCCTCCAAGGTCAGGGACTTTCAGCAGAGAAGCAACTCTGCGCCTGCCTCTATTCGCAGTGGCCCCAGAGGAATCCCCTCCTATAATATCCACCAGATCAGAGACATATCCCTTCATCTGTTCCGCCTGTGCATTCAATTCCTCAGAAGCGCTTGCCGACTCTTCCGCATTAGCGGCCGTCTGCTGTGTGACCTTATCCATCTCGGCAACAGCGATGTTGACCTGGGAAATGCCGTGGAACTGTTCGGAGGATGCAGCGGCAATTTCATTGATCAGTTCCTTGATTTTACGGGCAGCACCCATTTGTTCCGAAAAGGCGTTTTGAGTCAGTTGGGTTGATTCGTTTCCTTTCTCAATGGCCTTGATCGTGTTTTCAATCAGGGTGCTTGTATTCTTTGCCGCTTCGGCGGATCTCATCGCCAGATTTCTGACCTCCTCGGCAACCACGGCAAAACCGGCACCCGCCTCGCCGGCCCGGGCAGCTTCAACTGCAGCATTCAAAGCCAGCAGATTGGTCTGAAAAGCAATCTCGTCAATCGTCTTGATGATTTTGTTCGTTTCCTCACTGGACTTGACCGCATCGGAGATGGCTTCTATGAGGTTTTCCAGCTGTTGACGGGTGTGAGCCTGATACTGACCCACTTCGTCCATCAAGGACTTGGTTTGATTGGCGTTATCGGCATTCTGCTTGGTCATGGCAGATATTTCTTCCAGGGAGGATGAGGTTTCTTCCAGGGAAGCCGCCTGTTCAGATGCCCCTTCAGCCAGGAGCTGGCTGGAGGAAGCAACCTGCGAGGATGCTGCCGATACCTGTTCCGCCCCATCGGAAAGTCCGGAAACAACCTGATTGATCGGTCTCGTAATGGAGATGGACAAGAAAATACCCAATCCTACGGCCAGCGCGATACCAAGGGCCGTAATGATAACCGTGATCCACACGGCACGATCAGCTATTTTGGAGTTTCCCGCTGCCGTGTTCTTTGCCAGGTCCTGATTCATGTCAGCAAGCTTCTTAAAGTTTTCAGTGACCTGCTTGCCGGTAGCCGCCAGTTCCTTGCAAAGCTCCATGGTCGCTTCTTTGTTGCCGGCCGTTACGGCTTCCACAAGCTTACCGGCAGCGATTGTATACTGGGCACGTGCTGTCTTGATATCTTCAAATATTTTCCGGCTTTCCTCAGAATTGATGTTTTTCGAAAATGCCTTTCCCGCCTCGTCTATCTTATCATTTGCTTCCTTGACAGTCGCGGGTAAGCTGCTGACATCCTGTCCGAGGGTGAATTTTTTTACGATGCTGTAAATCAGTGCGGTTCTGAGGTTTAGAAAAGTAGAATTGGCCTCGTCGATCTGGTCCAGAGAAACGACGTTTTCACTGTACATCTTCCCGCTGTCATTGGCTATTTTCCTGATCTGAGTAATGCCGAGCACGCCAATGATTAAAGCAACCAACGCAACCGTCAAAAATCCGACAATTAACTTTACGCTCAACTTCATGTTTCTCATGCCTAATCTCCTTGTTTTTTATTAATTCTGCGGAGCGCCAAAAGGTTCCCAGAATTTGATTTTGTGGAAATAAACCCAGGTTCAAGTAATACAAAACGAACATGCTGCGATAACAGGAAACAGAAAAACAAGATGGAACTGGCCTTTGAGGTCCATAATTCTTGAGCTCAAAAGCCGGAATCAGACCAAAAGAAATGAAAGGATCAAAGAAAATCTGTTGTGTAACTCTATTTACAAGCGGAATCCGAGATATTCAAAGCATAGATTATGCCAGTTACAATGCAGCTAAAATATATTTATGATTCCATAAAGCATGTTCTACTTCATGGTTTGGCGGGAAATGATGAATGACAGGATGAAATATTCTTGAAAATCGTGGATGTTGGTTGAAATGGCAAATTTTTTAATACATACAGGGGACATAACACTTAAACACAAAGGCTGGGCTTAAATGTTATGCCCCCATAAACCTATTGAGGCAGGTCTACTTCCTTACTTCACAAATTTTGCGGCCTTCTCCCCTACAATCCTTCCGAAGACGATGGTCTGCGTGATGGAATTCCCGCCCAGGCGGTTTGCGCCATGAACACCACCCGTTCCCTCACCGGCGGCAAAGAGTCCGGCAATGGGTTTGCCGTCCTTGGCCATCACCCGGGCATTCGTGTCAACCTTCAGGCCACCCATGGTGTAGTGCACGCCGGGCGTGATTTCAATGGCATAAAATCCGGGAATTTTGAGCGACCGTGGCATATCCGGGCGTTTGAACGCCGCATCGTTTTTTTCGTCAACGGCCTTGTTGTAGGCGTTGAGGGTTGCCTCGAGTTCCGCTGCAGGAACTTTGATCTTTGTCGCCAGATCGGCAATGGTATTGCCGGAGGTCACCAGATTCAGATGGAAATAACCTTCGATCTGCTTGAGACTCTTGCGGATCCCTTCATCAAAGACGAGAAATGCTGACTTGCCGGTCTGGACGAGGATGGCGGCAGAGGCAGCGTCGCGGGTCGTCATTTCGTTTACAAACCGCTTGCCTTCGCGATTCACGAGAATGGCGCCGTTGCCGCGCACCGCTTCGGTAATCAGGATGCGGCTGCCCGCGGCAACTGTGGGATGTATCTGTATCTCCTTCATATCGACCAGCCCCCCGCCTGCCGTCGCCCCGAGATTTATGCCATCTCCCGTCGCACCCGGCTGATTGGAAGAGGTCATTCCCTTGTACGCCGGCTGGTAATAGGCCACCCGTTCGGGATTTGCGGAAAACCCGCCGGTGGCAATGATGACGGCCTTGGCCGAAATTCTATAGAGTTTGCTGTGTTTTCCTTCCACCAGCACGCCGGTCACGTGTCCCTTGCCGTCCTCCAGAATCTGGACCGCCCGGCTGTTGACCCGGACGTCGATCTTACGGTCTTCCGCATTTTTCTTGAGGACCTGGGTGATGTTCGCACCGACGGCGGCCCCTCCTCTAGGTCTGTGAGCCCTGGCAACACTTGCACCGCCCAATCGTCCCACATCGCTCAGATCGGCTCCGATGGAGGTGAGCCAATCAACCGCGGCCGCGGAATCCTTCGCCAGGATTTTGACCAGATCGGGATCACTGATGTTCTTTCCGCCTTTCATCGTGTCTTCATACATGAGATCCACCGAATCCTTGATGCCCTTTTCTTTCTGAATCCTTGTCTCCGCGGCGTTCATTCCGCCTGCAGCAAGCTGGCTGTTGCCGCCGGTGATGGGCATCTTCTCCAGAAGAATAACCTTCGCGCCCCTGTCGTGGGCGGTGATGGCCGCAGTGAAACCGGTTGCCCCCGCTCCGATGATCACAATATCCGTCTTGTCCGTTCGAATGTTCGCGGGAACCTCTTTCACAACGGGCAGCGTAACCGACGGCACACGTGCGGCGACTTTGCCGAATGGTATTTTCAAATTGAAATTATGGCAATTAAGACAGTAGGTCGTCGAATCGGTATGCCCGGCGTGGCAGACCGTGCAACTCATGTTTCCGAGATGCGATTTATGCGCATTGATCGCTTCTTTGGACTTTTCCGCCACTTTTGCCAGCGAGCCGTGACATTGAACACAGGATGCGTTTACAGTCGTTTCATTATCATCCACGTCCATTTTTGCGCCATGACAGGCGGCACAATTCAGTCCCTTATCTTTGTGGGCATCGGCAAGATAAGGACCATTTGCCGCAGCCCAGAGAAACACCGATGCAAACAGGACCATAATTACGAACAGGGTTGATGCCATGAATTTTACCGATTTCATGAGGACCTCCTTTCTCTTGGAAAAAATGGAGACTGTTATTGACCTGGGGAATCTTCCTGGATCTGGGGCTTGACTTTGCTTATCTGGCGTGCAGCACATTATAAATGAAAATTTGAAATATTGTCAATTGTTGCCGTTTCTACCATCGCAAAGGGAAAGAAGCGCCCCATGGTCCGAATCCTGCTCCTGCACTATAATCCGATTAACTTTTTTTATATATTATGGTAATGCACTCTGGCCATGCAACGGGGACATTGACCTGCCGGCATCAGCCGTTATCTTGAGTCGATGCTGAATAAAGCAGTTCTGGTTACGGTAAACGATATGACAGTGAAGGATCAAATAGACAAAACGGCAAAAAGTTCAACAAACATCGAAGTAGGCTGCGGCATGGCGTCCGGCAGGAATTCCTATACGGTCGGCAGGGATGCGGCAAGCCAGGCAATATCCGGCATTACATCCGCCTCTCTGTCTGCAGTGATCCTCTTCGCCCCGGTATCCTATCAACTCGACGAGATCCTTTCCGGCGTCCGGACGGTGGTGGGCAATGCGCCCCTGTTCGGTGCCAGTTCAGCCGGAGAAATCTGCAAAGGGACCTCCTCCGGAAGTGTTGTGGTCATGGTGCTGGCTTCGCCTTTTCTCAAGGTCAGCGTGGGCTTGGGTCATCGGGTATCTGAAGACTGGCGGAAGGCTGTGCAGGAAGCGGTCGGACAGGAACAACTCAGTCCTTTTTTCTCCCCTCAGAACGACGCCATTTACAATGATCTGATCAAGGAAGGCCGTTCAGCCTTTGCCATCCTCCTTTCACCGGCAAGCACCCTGAATACCGATTCTTACAGCCCGGAAATCCTGGAAGAACTCAAGCGCCTTTCCAGGGGACGCATCCCTTTCTTCGGCGGAACAGCCTGCGATGACAAGCAGACAGGAGGCGAAAGCAATTACGTCTTTTACGGAAATCAGGCCCATCGAGACAGTGTGGTCCTTGCGGTCTTCGAAACCAGTCTCAAATTCGGAATTGCCATGGGCCATGGTTTTCATCCAACAGTAAAAAAAGCCGTCGCCACCAGAGTCCGGGATCGCGAAATCCTGGAACTGGATGGAAAACCTGCCGCCGAGGCATTTGCTGCTCTTCATGACCTTCCCCGGGAATCCCTGGAAGGGAAACCCCTCTTCGAGCAGCTGGTAAAACCTTTTGGCATGCGTAACATGTTAGGCCAGTATACGCTCTTCGTCCCTCGGTGCCTCACACCCGAAGGGGGCGTCCTCCTTGCCCACCCCGTCCCGGAAGGATCGCCCCTCTTCCTCATGGAATCCTTTGAGGATGAGATGGTCGCGGCAGGAAAAGACACCCTGCTTCGGGCGATGTCACAGTCCGGGATCGCCCGTCCCGCTACAATCCTCATCTGTTCATGCTTCCTGAGGATGCACCTTCTGGAAGGAAGAATTGATAAGGAGATCTCTGCAATCACCGAAATAATGCCCGGTGTGCCGGTGGCAGGATTCTACTCTGCCGGTGAACAGGGGATGAATGATGACCATGTCAGTCGTCACAACAACGAGGCCATCGTTGTCCTGATCCTGGGGCAGGAACTATCCTATGCGGCAAAGGTGGCGAATAAAAGCCGGATCCTCCACAGCATTCTTGAGGCCCGTATTGTCGAGCAGCAGCGGCTGGAAAGGGAATTGTCGGAACAGGTGGGTTTTCTTCAGGCCCTGATTGACGCCATTCCCAATCCCGTCTTTTATAAAGACCCGAACAGCATGTACCTGGGCTGCAACAAGGCCTTCGAGAAATATCTGGATATTCGGCGGGAAGAAATCCTGGGAAAGGATGTTCAAGACATAAAGACGGCAGATCTCATCGATGTCCATCATAAAATGGATGCCGAATTGATTCAAGAAGGCGGCAGTGTGGTTTATGAATCGAAAAATCGCCCCAAATACGGCCCTGCCCATCATGACATCATCCATAAAGCCCTTTTTTATAAAGCCGATGGGTCCCTGGGAGGCATTGTCGCGATCGTAACGGATATCACGGACCTGAAACAGGCGAAAGAGGCCCTTGCGGAAAACGAGGCCATGTATCGAAGCCTCTTTGAAAACGCTTCGATCGGCATGTTTCAGACCACTCTGGAGGGAAAATTCCTGCGCATCAACAAGGCCTATGCCACCATGCTCGGTTACCCATCAACGGAAGAGGTCATCTCAACCATCACGGATACCGCCACCCAGATTCACGCCGATCCTCGGAATCGTACCGAACTGCTTGCCGCCCTGGAAAAGCAGGGCTGGTTCTACGCCGAACAGCCCTATCTCCGCAAGGACGGCAGCATCATGATCGGAAAGCTGGCAATCCGAAAAGTGGTCAAACAGGACGGCGCCACAGCCTACCTGGAAGGGATCGTGGAGGACATTACCGAGAGAAAGCGGGCCGAGGAATCGTTGATCAATCGAGAGAGGGAGCTGCGGATCAAGGCGCAGAATCTCATGGAAGTCAACACAACCCTGAAGGTCCTGCTCAATACCATGGAAAAGGACCAGGAGGAATTAAAAGATAGATTCCTGACCAATATCCAGAACCAGGTCCTCCCCTACCTCAAAAAGCTTAAGAAATCTCCCCTGCAGGAAGACCAGAGCGGATATGTCGAAATGGCGGAGGCCCACCTCCTGGAGATCGCCTCCCCCTTCACCCAGAAACTGACATCGAGTTTCCTGAACCTCACCAAGAAAGAGATTCAGATTGCCTATCTGGTAAAGGAGGGCAAGACTTCAAAGGAAATCGCGGAGCTTTTAAATGCGAAGCAGCGGGTCATCGAATTTCACCGGGAAAATATCCGGTCCAAGCTGGGGTTGAAAAACAAAAAGGGAAGACTCGCGATGTTGCTGCGATCCTTTTCGTAAAAGGAAAGGCGGAGAATCTCAATCCTTCATGGTCCCCTTTTGATCAGCCAGCAGACAGCCTTCACGATGTGCTGTATCGTGATCTCAGAAAAGATCGGACCCTGGCAAAGAGCTCACTTGCTTTCTGCAGCAGATAGCTTCTGATGTGGATCGTCACATAAAGGTCGCCGGCCTCTCCGCCAGCCCGTCCGCCCTCTCCCATTCCCTTCAGGCGCAATCGCCGTCCCTCCCTCGTGTTCGAGGGGATGGTCACGAAGAGTTCCCTTCCTGTCCTGCCGGACGAATACCGTATTTTTCCCCCAAGCCGCGCCTGGTCGGGCGAAAGGAGGATGGAATCCTGTAAATCCTTTCCCCTTTCAGGCAGTTCAATGCCCCATTTTTTTCTCAGACCGTATCGGATCAGCTTCTCCAGATACCCGACCGTCGAAGCGCTTCTTCCGGCGCGTTGTCCGTCCCCGAAGCCACCCACAACGACCCGGCCGAACACCCCCGGCTGCCTGAACTCAAAAGTCCGGTAGCCGGCGCCGTAAGATTCCCTGAAGATATCGTCGAATCCCCGGAATCCGAAGGCACGGCTCAATTCCTCAAAGATCTGCTGAACATCCGATCCCCGAAAGATATCCTGATCGGAATGGGTCTGCCGAAACTGACCGTAGGCCGATGATCCATAGGCCTGCCGGAGGACATCATATTCCCTTCTTTTCCGGGAATCGGATAGAACGGCGTAGGACTCGTTGATCTCCTTCATTCGCTCTGCCGCCTCAGGATTGTCTCTGTTTCTGTCCGGATGATGAAGCAGGGCCATTCGGCGGTAAGCGTCCCGGATCTGCTTCTCCCCGGCGTCATTCGTCAATCCCAGGATGTCATAGTAGTCTTTTTGTTCCATAACTCTCTCTTTCCGGTCCGGGGCTCCTCAAGTTCTTCCCCGTCGGGATCCGTAATTTTTCAATCGCTGCCTGAATTTGTCATCAGGTCTCCGATCATTTTGCTGAATCGAGAAGGATTGTCCAGCTTGCCGCCTTCAGAGATGACGGCCAGGTCATAGAGGAAATTGCTGTAGTCCTTCAGAACCGGCGCATCGCTGTCCTGTTCATAGATCGCCCTGATTTTTGCCAGCAAGGGGTGGTCCACGTTCAACTCAAGGACCCGCTTGATCTGCGGGACTTCCTGGCCGTTTGCCTTGAGGATTTTCTCCATGAAGGCGCTCATGTCGTAAGAATCGCCGGAGAGACAGGCGATAGAGTCTTTCAGATGGGTGGACGGTTTAACTTCCTTGATCTTTTCTTCCAGAGAGGATTTGAGATAGGCGAACAGGGCGCTGTATATCTCCTTCTTTTTATCGTCAATCCCGCCCAGATCGAGATCGCCTTTCTCTGCACTTCGAAAACGCTTCTTCTCGAACTCGTGCAGATCCCGAATGACCCATTCGTCAATGGGATCGGTCATCAGCAGGACTTCGTAGTCCTTTTCCTTCAGCTGCTCAAGATGAGGGCTGTTGAGCAACATCGTCAGGTTATCCCCGGTGATGTAGTAAATCTCCTCCTGATCTGGCTTCATCCGGCTGATATATTCCTGCAGAGAGACCCATTGTCCGTCGGATTTTGTTGTCTTGTACCGAAGCAGGGAGGCGATCTTCTCGCGATTCTCAAAATCAGCGGAGATTCCACTCTTGAGGATGTGCCCAAATTCTCCATAAAAGGACTCGTATTTTTCCTTCTCCATGCCTGCGAACATGTCCAGGAGCTTCTTCACCAGATTCGTCTTGATGTTCCTGACCAGGGCATTCTGCTGCAGGATTTCCCGGCTCACGTTCAGATTGAGATCAGGCGCATCGACGACGCCCTTGATAAAGGCCAGATAAGGCGGCATCAGATCCGTGCAGTTTTCCATGATGAAGACGCGTTTGCAGTAGAGGTTGATGCCGTGTTTTCGCTCGTGCATGAAGAAATCGAAGGGAAGCTTGGCAGGGATGTACAGCAGGGCGCTGTATTCCGTTGTGCCCTCCAGTTTGAGATGGAGGTGGGAATGTGGAGGATTCCAATCATGACTGATGTGACTGTAAAATTCGTTGTATTCCTCTTCCGAGACCTCTGCCTTGTCCTTGACCCAGATGGCCTTCATGGAATTCAGGACTTCCTCCTCGACGACCGTTTCCGTCTTTTCGGGATCAGGTTTCCCCTCGGCGTCCAGGGCGGGCTTTGTCTTCTTCACATCCATCACAATCGGGTAGGCGACGAAATCCGAATGCTTCTTCACGATGCTTCGGATCGTCCATTCCTCAGCAAAGTCCTGCTCGTCCTTCTCCACATTCTTCAGCTTCAGGAGGACCGACGTCCCCCGGCTGGCCTTTTCCGTTTCTTCAATGGTATAGGACCCGTCTCCGGAAGATTCCCATTTGACTCCCTTGTCGCTTCCCGCCGCCTTTGTGATCAGGGTGACTTTTTCAGCGACGATGAATGAACTGTAGAAGCCGACGCCGAACTGCCCGATCAACTCCGGCGTAAGGGAATCATATTTATCTGCGGCCTTCATGGCCTCCGCAAAGACGGCCGTCCCACTCTTGGCAATGGTCCCGATATTCTCGACAACATCGTCATAGGTCATCCCGATGCCGTTGTCGGATACTTCCAGGGTTCTCGCCGACCCATCGGCCTTGATGACGATTTTGAATTCCGTGTCCGTCCCGAGGATATCGGGTTCCAGTTGCGCCCGGAAACGAAGTTTATCGAGAGCGTCCGAGGCGTTGGAGATGAGTTCTCTCAGAAAAATCTCCGGGTGGGAATACAAAGAATGAATGATGATCTTCATCAATTGGTTGATTTCCGTCTTGAACTGGCAAGTTTCTTTCCGGTTTTCCATAATTCCTCCGCAACGGTAATATTTTATAGATCCCAAATCTCTGGATGGGGAAATCGTACAATGGTGCGCCGATAAAATGGCAACCAATTTGAAGTTGTCAAGTCGGAATCGCTCTGGAAAATGATTTTATTCGGGAGGGACGATGCGGTCTGGCTTGCCAGCTTAAAAAAATGATAGCTCAATCCGACACCCAGGGCATTGGAACCACCATGGACTCCGTTGAAGAGGCCGAATACGCCGGAACGGTGATGAATGCGCCAAACCAGACTCCATTCCGGTACCTGCGGCAGGGAGAAGGAAACCTCTACCAGGATATAATCCAAGAGGGCAGAGGTCTTCTCATGCTCTAAAGCCTCAAGTTTCGGCGTTTCCGTTGCCCAGGATAGTCCATCCCCCACGGCCAGGCTCGTGTCGAGGAACTCATCCCACGGGAAGGTGAGCCAGCGGGCGATCAGGAGCCCGTTGAATTCCATATGGTTCTGCCCGTCGAAGTGCTTGACGACTTGTGCCTCACATTCGAAGTCCATATGCTTTGTGAAGGAACCTATTTTCCTGTTGAGGGCGACGGCAATAAATTTGTAATCGTTGTCGAAGTCAGGATCATAGAACATCTCATCAAAGTCACTGCGTGCCTGGATCGCCCCGTATACCGTCACAGTCCAATCTTTCGCACCGGCATCCATCCATGGAACAGGAAAGAAAATCAGGATGAAGCTGCTAAACACCCCGACAGATTTCAGCATCTTGTATAAAAAAGCTGCATTCATGGCGCGGCCCTCTTCACGAGTTCCCAATAACGTGGAATGCCGGCATCGCTTCGTCGGAACGATCCCCGGTTATGGGTCAATACCTGCCGAATGACGCCCGGGAAGAGACTCCGGGATGCGGTAGATGAAGATTGGATCATTGTGGAGTTTGGAGTCAGCGCGGAGGACGGACAAGGGTTTCCACCCCGGAAGGGGAAAATTGAAGGAAATCACCCTTGTGCCGCAAGCCAGTTCCCCGGAAAGCTTCTTTTCCAGGTGTTGCATGACATCCGGAAAGAGGTAACAGGAAATGACATCCGCCTTCCCGAGATCGACACCCCAGAAATTTCGATAAAAGACTTTGGTGCCTTTTCTGCCGAAGGTAAGGAGTTTAGCCTTGAGAAAGGCTAGCGGGTTGATTTCGAACCCTTGGCAGATCACGTCGTAGCGTTTTCTGGCTATGCGCAGAGTCCGGCCGTCTCCGCAGCCGAGGTCGATGAAAAGCTCCCCGGGTTTCATGGACACGGCATCAAGGGCCTTGCGGATCTTTACCCGGGCCGTTGACACATACATGGTCCCCTGCGTGACCGGATGGACGGCGACGATGGCAAAGGCGTGCAGAAGCTTGAGGGCGGCTGCCGTCTCAAGAATCGTAAAGGTGATGACCAGCCAAGCCGGCATACCCTGTCTCCAGATCTTCAGCAATGCATCAGAGAATTTCGTTTAAAATCAAGCTTCCCATCAACCGTTCCTCACAACCACGGGGGGAGGATTATTGGGTCATTGAACTTTGATAGGGCGTTGATGTTCGGTGATTTGAGTATAGGGCAAGAGAATTGTGCCGGTCAAAGGAAAATGAATACCACCAGTGAACTGGTGGTATCCTGAGACCCCCTAAGGGGGGTTCTCAGGTGCCAACTGCTTGGTTGGCTGTGTTTATCTAAAGTTCCGTATCTTCTTCCTGAGATTCCTGTTGCTCTTGATTTCTGATATACTCTCGTATCTTTTCTTCATCTAATCCCACGGTGCTGACACAATATCCGCGAGCCCAGAATGTCCGACCCCGAACCATTCGACTGCTTTTGGTTCCAAAGCTCATCACTTCGGAAGCACTTTTGCCTTTCAGAAGACCGATAATATGTGCCACTGAATATTTCGGCGGTATCGAAACGCAAAGATGAATATGATCCGGCATCGCGTGCCCTTCTATAATCTCTATCCCTTTGATTCTTGCCCATTGCTTGATGGTGTCGATAACAATCCGCCGTTTTGAACCGTATAGGGCTTTGCGTCTGTACTTCGGTATCCAAACTATATGGTACTTACAATCCCAAACCGAGTGTGCTAATCTATGAAAACGTTCCATTCTCGAAATCTCCTTTTTTGAGCAGTTGGCACTCTCAATCTAGGAGATTTCTCTTTTCTCGTCACTAATCAATGGCACAGCCATTATTCATACCACTGGCATGCCAGTGGATTATTCCTTCGATTTAGCAGCGGAGAGGAGCTTTGAATCTTGGGGATGGTTGAGGACAGCCGCCGGAAAAGTTGTTCTTCACAATATCCGCGGCTGCCCTGGATCTTTTAACGATTACCCGTTGAATTTCTTTTTCATTGTGAATGTCAGGTATTATTGTTTTCTAAAATTCTTACGCGTAAGGATAATAGACGGGTTCCGATGTTCCTTTTGGAGAGATGCAATGATTTGAACTTTTAATGCCAGGAATGCCCCAACCTTTTCTCCCGTTCCACAATGGGATTCGGCCACAAAGACAACGTTCTTGAAAGGTGAAACTCTTTACTCCTTTAGTGCTTTTTTTAAATTAGCTCTATTTTTCAGCAGAGGCACGCATGGCTTCCTTGCTCTTGCGTAAAAGAAAATCAAAATCATAAGTTCCAACGGCTTCGGTTGATTCTAAAAATTCAACCATGGAATCAAGCATTTTAAATACGGCAACGGATCTTTTTTGATGAGCCCTTTTGACAAGATCATTCAACCTTTGCTCAAATTCATCGGAACACGCAAATGTAATTCGCTTTTTCTTCATCATTCCCATATTCCCTCCACGATCGACCTTTCTCCCGCTGTCTGCTTCTTTATTTAACCTTATATTGCAATAAATAAATTCATGATACAGGGAGCAAGAACCACTGCCGGATTAAAAGACCTATTGGCAACGGACAAACAAATCGCTTGATCCTGATAAGATCAACAATCTTCAGCTTTTCCATCTTTATCTTACAGACAGCTCAGTTTGGGAATTTATATTAACAACAAGAGGAAAAGGAAACGGCAAAAGACAGTAAGTATACTATAAGTATAATCTATATTGTTATGGTCTCGCAAAAGGGAAGAAGAGATCTCTCCTTGTTTAAGGATGATCTGAATTCTTCGAGGCATGGGCATAACCCATCGTCACCATATCAAGGAGTACATTGACGCTCTCGTCCACGAAGGGGGCGTACTGTTCCCTGGCTTTCTGTTTGAGCTCGGTGTAGGTCTCCTTCTTCTTTATGCCGTTTTCCTTTGCCATGTCTTTGCGTAAGTCGGCAAGCCGGATAATGCCTTTTCTGGCAGCCGCCTCTCTGTTGCCCTTGGTGATCTCGGCAAATTTCGGTTCTTTGGCGACCCTTGCCTTGGACCTTGCCGCCAGTTCCGCAAGCAGGGGCTGCTTAAGGGGTTTCCATAAGGGCGCCCCGTTCCCCGGCACGCCGAGGAACGGCGGAATCGCCTGGGCCGGCAGGGGGTAATCCAGGGCCGTTTCCCCAACGTCTTCGAGCGTGGACCAGATGGGCAGCTTCAGATCCGCTTCCACGCCGGTCTTTTGTGTGGATCTACCGCCCGGCAGAAAGAACATCCCCGTGGTGACGGTCATGCCGCCCAGATTCCAGGGCAGCGGCATCATGACCTGCACGGACCCCTTGCCGAAGGTGTGGTCCGAACCTACGATCACCGCCCGAGCATAGTCCTTGAGAGCACCCGCAACGATCTCGCTGGCCGATGCACTCATCCGGCTCGTCAGCACAACGAGGGGTCCCATATACAGCGCATGGGGATCTTCCTCGGGCAAGCTCATCCATTTGTTCTTATAGCTTGTCGGCCCTACGACGGCAGGGCCATTGGCAAGAACCGTCACCTGCCCCAGACCGTCCCTAGTCGCTACAATTCCGCCCTTGTGGACGAAAAGACCGGAAAGGCGCACCGCCTCCTTGAGCAGCCCCCCGCCATTGCGGGAAAGGTCCAGCACAATTCCGTCAACATGACGTTGTCTGGCCTCCGCGAGGAGGCTCTTCACGTCCTCATAACAGGATTTCTTTTCCTTCTCGTCGCCATAGAACGAAGGAAGATCGATCACGCCGAAGGTATACTCCCTTCCCCCGGCTTTTCGCGTCACATATTCGATTCTGGCCTCCTGCTCCTTGAGTTCCACCTTATCGCGCGTGATCGTGGCGTTGAATCGGGAGGTCCGTTCCTCCTGGCGCAGGATGGTCAGGGTTACCCGTGTGCCTTTCCTGCCACGGATCATCTTGATCACGTCATGCAGGTCCATGTCGATGACATTAACGGGCCTTTCCCCTTCCTGGGCCACGGCGATGATCTTGTCTTTCGGCTTCAGCAGACCCGATCGCGAGGCGCTTCCGCCAGCCGTCAACTCCTCAATGACGGTAAACCCGTTGTCGCTGCTGAGGATGGCCCCGATTCCCTCAAGGGAAAGCTGCATCGAGATCTGTAAATCCTCGAATCTTTCCGGGGACAGATAGCTCGTGTGCGGATCGAGGGCCAGGGCAAAGGCTTCGGCGGCATTCGTCAGGAGTTTTTCGGGATTGCGTTCGACAACCCGCCTGGTCTGTAACTCGTAATGATGGATCTGCTGTTTCTTGGCCTCTGCGAGGTCGATGCCCGCCTGCAGGGTGTTCTCGATGCGAAACTGCACGATCTTTCTCAGAAGCTCACGTTTTTCCGCCTTCGTCTTCACATAGGATCGCTTGTTGACGTTGATCATCAGCTCCGCGGTCTCGTCAAGCCGATAGTCCGGTCCCAGAATCTTCCGGATCAGATCCTCGTTCTCCCGCGCCCTCGCGACCAGCACGTCGTAGACCGGCCTCAGCGCGGCGCAGTCGCCTCTCTGCATGCTTGCAAACAAGCCGTATAGAATCGGCTTCAATCTTTCCACATCGGACGAATACAGCATCGTTTTAGAAGGGTCGAGACCCTTGATCATCTGCTCGATGGCATGCGTCTTGACTTCAGGCCTTATCGTCTTGATCGCGTAATGGTTGGCCAGGAATCCGTCCATCACCATGGGCAAGCGGCGGCAGGAAAGGTTTTCAGATACGGAGGAAAGGGGCAGAAACAGAATGAGCAGCAGGATGAGCAGGAGACTCCGGAAATAAGACCACCCCTTTCTGCCGAAGAGGGGATTATGGCGGGTTTCGGTGGTATTTCCAGAGATCATTTTTTCTATTCTATCGTTCATCCTGAATTGTCTTTTCCTCCTGTCGTCCTGGGACCGTATTTTTATTCCGTTAAAAAAATCTATTTGTTCTCTTTTCGGAGATGTTGAAGAATTTCGCTGTTCTGACGAAGAATTTCGTTGTTCTGTCGAATCAGAATCCGCAGGAAATCCATCTGCGCCTGCCCGATGATCTGAGAAACCTCCTCCGGGTAATGGGCTTTCTTAATACTGTCCTTTGTTTCCGATGCGATCAGGTCCGCCAGTTCAGGAAGCTTTCCAGCTTCACAGGAATTGATCTGCCTTACCGGCTCCGCAGCAACACCGGCGCCGGCAAGAACAACCCAAACGATTCCAGCCAGCAACAATCTACCCGTACCCATGATTCTCCTCCTTTTCTTCGTAATCGTTTTCCCCCTCAGGGATTTCCTTGAAAGGCCTCTGCCATTTCTCCTCGTTCCAGACATAGGGGAGTGTCGGTGGCTCCTCCCAGCCGAACTGTCCATAATAAACGGGATCTTTCCGCAGGAGGTTGGACCGGTGCGCGGCGTGAAACGCCTCATCGCCGAACCAGGGGGGCAGAAGGATCTCCCCCTCGATATCCATTTTTTTCATCCGGTTCCGGTACCCCCGCCTTACCCACTCCTCGATGGCCAGGTTGTAGTAAAGCTTCAGGGCATTGAGATAACCCGTCCACATCCGGGCGGCGGGATGCCGGCTCCAGCCGCCCGTCCCCAAGGTAATGACGCGGATCAGCTGATGGGCCTCGAGCCGCTGCTTTCCCAGCCTTTTGTAATCGAGGGTTTGCAGGGACCGGCGGAAATCAGGATAGGGCAGGAAGGTCTGCATGGCTTCTATCCCTCTTTCAAATGACAAAAGATCTGTCCACCACCGGCCTCAATAACGGAACTCCCCGTTTTCATAGACGAGAATCTTCTCCCCCGTCGTCAATTCCGCCGTGACGGCTTTGGGCTCCGTATTTACCAGATCCCAGTGCAGGGCGGAATCATTGAATCCCAGCGCCCGCTTCTTTCTCTTATCCAGCTCCGCCGGATCGCCGGTGTAGGTGTCCGAATAGGAGGCGCCCACGGCGATGTGGCAGTTTCCGTAGTCTCCACCGTAGTTTTCATCAAACAGGGTATCCGCCATAAAACGGTCGATCCGGGAGAAGCGCCGGTCGGTAAGGGAAAACTCGCCGACCTGGGCCGCTCCCTTGTCCATGGCAAGCTGCTTGACGGTAAAATCCTGTCCCTTCTGCGCCTCGATGGAGACAGCCCTGCCCTTTTCAAAGCGGAGCCGCACGCCTTCGACGTAATTCCCCATGCGGAAGGACGGCTGGTTGGCGTAATACGTCCCTTCCGTTCCCCGCCAATCCGGGGAAAGAAAGATTTCGAAGCTGGGGATGTTGTGACCGGAAATTCCGATCCATTTGCGTCTGTCTCCGGGGGTGATCCTCAAATCCATATGATCCGAGGCAACCCGGAAAGCCCGGACGGGAAGACGATTCAACCAGGCCTTGATTTCGCCCACTTCCCGATAGATCGATGTCCACTTTTCGACTGGGCGCTCTTCATCGAGATAACAGGCCCGGATCAACTGGGCAGTGTAATCCTCCAGAGAAAGACCGGCCTTCTTCGCCATGTCCTCCGTAGGGACGGTGCAGAGGGTCCAGGCATAAACGCCCTGATCTTCGCGTTCGTTGAAGATATCCCGCAGGGGTTTGCGGGAAAGCTGCGCCTTGGCGATGACGGCGGGATCGACGTCCGCCAGATGGGTGAGCGATTCCGGCGCATGTAGATAAATCCGGCCGTTCAGATGACCGTACAGCTCCTTTTCGCCGGGAGGGATGAAAACGAGTTGCTTCGAGTTTGACCGGGAATAGAAGACGTGTTCCATGAACGAAGTCAGACTCATGCGCTGGAGGGCATTCATCCCCCGGTCAATCAGCTTCGCGTACAGCATCTCGGCCAGAGGCAGGGCGGGAAGATCGAACTGAATCAGCACAATATCCCCTTTTTTAAACTTTTCCTTCCGGGCGGTCGTCAACCCCCAGACCAGCACCTCCGCGTATTTTTCCAGAACTTCCGAAGTCAACATGGTTTAATCCCTCCTTTTCACGTCCAGCAAGGGCAGCAGGCGTTCCTCCGTAAAGGCTGATGCCGCATTCGGATCGACACCTGAGATAATTTCCTGTCCGATCGTAATGTTCGGCCCTCCTGCGCATTCACCGGTACAGAATCTGGCCTTGATGCGGAATCGCTCCGATAGTCCCCGTCTCCTCAGGTCAGCGGCAAGGCCTTCCAGCAGCTTCCACGATCCCTTGACATAGCAGTTCGTTCCGATACAGACCCCCACTTCGATGACCGGCATCTGCTCCCGGGGCTTTTCTCCCGTTTCCTGAACCCGCATGGAGCGACGGCGGTAAGTCGTGTGCAGGGCGGAATGGGAGATCTCGCTGTAAGGTTGTCCCAGCCAGTTGGCATAGATGTCCTGTACCGACGGGTTATCCTGGCTGGTTCGAATCGCCGCGTCCTCATCGAGCCGATAGAGGACATCGAGACGCTGTTCCGTGTCGCTGGTCAAAAGCGGCGCGGGATTCCCAGACCCGTTGATGCAGCCTCCGGGACAGGCCATCACTTCGATGAGGTCATAGGGGGCGTCTCCCGAACGAATGCGGTCGATCAGGTTCTGGGCGTTCTGCAAGCCGCTGACCACCGCCAGGCGAACTTGGGAATCTCCAAGAACAACGGTGGTTTCCTTGACGCCCTGGAGCCCCCGGACCCCCTCATAGGCAAAGCCTTCCATGCGTCTGCCCGTCACCCGCTCCGCCGCCAGGCGCAGGGCAGCCTCCGCCACGCCGCCGCTGGCGCCGAAGATGATCCCCGCACCGCTGACTTTCCCGAACAGGTCATCGAGGGGAACCGGCGACAGGACATGGGGATCGATGTGCCTTTCCCTGAACATGGCGATGACATCATTGGTCGTCAGGACCATGTCTACGTCGGGGATGCCGTCTGTTTGAAATTCCGGCCGCTTGGCCTCATATTTCTTGGCATTGCAGGGCATGATCGAGACAAAATAGAGCAACTCGGGACGAACATTGAGCTGCTTGGCGAAATACTGTTTCATGACGGCCCCGAACATCTGTTGCGGGGATTTACAGGAAGAAAGATGGGGCAGGATGTCCGGCGCCATCTTTTCGCAATAGTTCACCCAGGCAGGACAGCAGGAGGTAATCTGGGGCAGGACCCCGCCTTCGGCAAGACGGCTGAGAAATTCCGTGCCCTCTTCCATGATGGTGAGATCAGCCGCCCAGCAGGTATCGAATACGTAATCAAAACCGAGCTGCTTCAATCCCGCGCTCAGAACCGGCATGACATCGGCGGCATCGATCGCGTAATATTCACGGAACGCCGCCCGGACAGCCGGCGCAATCTGAGCGACGACGGTCAGTTCCGGGTCGTGGATCGCCCGGTACACGTGGGGAAGCGTGGGCTTCAGCGTCAGGGCGCCGGTCGGACATACCGTGGTGCAGTGCCCACAGGCGACACACGTGGTCAAATCCAGCGGGCGGTGGTCATTGGGCCCGATGGTCAGCACATTGTTCGTTTCATAGAAGCTCAGGGCCGAAACACCCTCCATTTCCCGGCAGACCTTCAGACACAGGCCGCACAGGATGCACTTTCCCGTGTCCCGGGTGATGATCGGGTGATTCGCATCAATGGGCAAGGGGGTCGTTTTCTCCAGAGCTTCGAAGGTCACGCCATACTGGGTGGCGTAATTTCTCAAGGTGCACTCGTAGCGCTCCGTACAGCCACAGGACAGACAGCGTGAGGCCTCGGCCATGGCCTTCTCCGGGCTCCAGGTCGTCGTGGTTTCCTCGAAATTCCGAATCCGTGCCTCGGGCGGATGGGCGGGAATCTCCTGACGTTCGGCAGGAGCTACGTCTGAAAACGCCTCTGCCGGAAGGCTTTGCCATTCCCCTTTCGTGCAGGTATACGGCTCTTCCGACTGTTCAACCATTCCTTTTAAAAGGTACTGATCAATGGCCTCCGCCGCTCTCCGTCCCGCGCCGATGGCGGAGATGGCGATGTCGGGCCCCGTCACGCAATCCCCGCCGGAAAAAACCCAGGGCACGGCCGTTTGAAGCGTGAGAGGATCGGCTTCCACCTGTCCCCAGGAATTCAGCAGTTCTTCCTTGCCCAGGCAGGCCCCGTCTACGGCCTGACCGATCGCGGAGATGATGGTGGCAGCCAGAATCGAAAATTCGGAACCGGCGACCGGCTCCGGCCTGCGTCGTCCGCTTGCATCCGGTTCCCCGAGGGACATCCGGATGCAATTCAACCGCAGCATCCCCGACGAGGCCTCGATGGAAACCGGCGCCGTCAGGAACTGCATATGAACGCCCTCTTCAAGGGCTTCTTCGACTTCCAGTTCCTGCGCCGGCATTTCGTGCCGCGTCCTTCGATAGACGACGGTCACATCCTTCGCGCCGAGCCGTACGGCGCTGCGGGCCGCATCCATGGCTGTATTGCCGCCTCCCAGGACGATGACGCGCTGCCCCAGCTCCGGTCTTTCGTTTCGGGCAAGGCCGGCGAGAAAATCGAGACCGGACAGGACACCGGGCAGGTTTTCCCCTTCCACGCCGATGGCCGTCGCTTTCTGAGCCCCCAGCCCGACGAACACGGCGGAATAGCCGTCTTTTTTCAGGGAATCCAGGGTGAAATCCCGGCCCAGTTTTTTGTTGTACTGAATCTCGACGCCCAGATCGACAATGGCTTGAATCTCCTCATCGAGTTCCTTTTCCGGCAGTCGATAAAAGGGAATGCCCCAGCGCAGCATCCCGCCGGCTGCCTCCTGCATCTCGAAAAGGGTCACCTGGTGGCCTTTTCGCCTCAAGAACCAGGCGGCGGACAATCCGGCTGGTCCAGCGCCGACGACGGCGACCCGGAATCCAGTATCCGGCAGGCAATCCGGCTGGCAGGGAAAAGGCTGATAGCGATCCCAATCGGCAACAAACCGCTTGATCCCGTTGATATTAACCGGACCGTCCAAGGCATTGCGGCGGCACTCGGTCTCGCAGGGATGCGGGCAAATCCGTCCGCAGACGGCGGGAAGGGGGTTGCGCTCCTTGATCACCTCCAGGGCTTCCTGGTAGTTTCCGGAATCCACGAAATAAATGTATTTTTGAATATCGATATGGGCCGGGCATCTCAGGACGCAGGGAGCGACACAATCGCCGTAATGATGGCGAAGAAGGGCCTGGAGGTAGATTTTCCGGTAGTTCCTCAGGGCGTCCGAGTCCGTACGAATGGCCATGCCGTCCTGAACCGGGGTCGATGTCGCCGAGAGGAACCTCATTTTACCCCCCTCGGTCACTTCCACAAAGGCCGCTTCAACACCGCTCGGCGGACTCACACGGGGGTCGTATCCCAAGGCAGGGATATCGATGCCGACGGCCCGGGCCGTATCGATGATGGTCGCACCGTCCTTCGCAATATACTTTCTGCCATCTATTTTTACTCTAATCATGCCCTTGTTCCTCCGCCACCCTAAAGATTCATCCGGAACGGCTATGTCTGGGAATTGAGTTCGCTGTTACAACTTCGGAAGAGAATCAGAATAACGGCAGTCCCCCTGGATCACGATGAAATTCGATAAGCCCGCAGGCCGCATGGTTCCACTTCAATCTCCAGGCCATTGCCGTCTTCCAGGAGAAACGTCTCGCCCTTGATCATCTCCTGCAGCCGACAACTGCCCTTCTGCAGCAGCATGTCGGACAGGGGAAAGGTTATTTGATACGTATTAACCGTGTCCAGATTTGAAACAAGCAGAAACTTTTCTTTGGGATTTTTCCGACCTTCCCGGATGGCAGCAATAAGCGCGCCATGTCCCTGATCCACGAAACGGATGTTCCCTCCCTCATGAAAGAGGGCGTAGTTATGGAGAAGGTTGTTGACTTTCCTAATCAAGGCATTGTAGCGGTTAGGCGTGGGAAAGGATACGGAGTGCTTCCGCCCGATAAAATCGATCTTTTCAAGGGCGCCGTGTTCCGTTCCCTGGACCATGCCGGTCTGTCCCGTGGCAAGCAGGGCCAGGGTGAAATAACGGGCCACGGCGGCATCCGGTGTTCCATACAACTGTGCCGGCGCACCTGTGTCATGGGTCGTGATCGGGGTGAGAAAACGGATATTCCTGCTGATTTCGTGAAGGTAACGCAGATATTCGCGCAAATCTTCGGCAAAGGGGTGCTCCCAAGGATTGGCCAACAGGAGATTGAGCTCGCACCTGGCTGAAGCTTTCAGAAGCGTGTTGGAATCGGAAAAGAATTCCGCCTGAACGATAAGGTCCGGATAGGCACTGCGCAGGGTACCGATCAATTCCCCGATAAATCCCGGATGGCTGGAATGGAGATTGTCGAGACGGATCATTCCGCCGGTATAGGCGGCATAGTTCGCCCAGAACAGGGCATACCGCTTCATGTATGACCACAGCTCCTCCCTTATGCTTGGTTCGGGTTGATCATACTGGATGACCCCCAGGTCCTCCCACCGGATCCATTTGTTCATGTGCCAACAGCCCGCCCGAAGGAGACCATCGGGCTCGTCGTGATCCCCCATGAACCATTCCGGGCAGTGCCGGGCAACCTGGCTTGAAATGCCGATGTGGTTCAGGACGAGATCCACACAGATCTTGATCCCTTTTTGACGGGCCGCACAGACAAACGCTTCAAATTGATCGAGGCCGTTCCTCGGATCGGAGGGATCGAGGAAGGAGGGATCGATGCTGAAAAGATCCGCGGCGGCATAAGGACTTTCGGAATAATCCATCGTCGTCACGGGAAGGAGATGAACCGTGTTGAAGCCAAGATCCCGGATGTGATCCAGCGCAGAGATCCAGTCCCCGATATGACCGGAAACACTGGGGATCATGGTGTACATCCTGATGTCCTTGGCAACCTCCGGATCGACGATGACTTTGGCGACTGGACATCGGTCCCAGTACCACGTCTTTCCGTTGTCCGGAGAATACTTGATTTTGAAGAGAAAGATTCCGCATTTCGACGGTAATACCGAAAGGGTATAGTTTCCGGAGAGATTATTGCGAAATTCGATCTCACCCCACTCCTCTGACGTACCCAGCAGATTTGTATAGAGCATGACCCGATAGGAAGGGTTTCCTTCCGGGAAGGTCATTTCCAGGGAAAGGGGTTCATCTTTATAGATCCGGAAAAATGCCCCGGGGGTTGTGGCCCAGGAATGCTTGTGCTGCACTTCGCCGGCAATGCGCATGTTGCGGGATTTAAGGGGTGGAATTTCCCTCCGGAGAAGAACCGTTGCGTTTTTTGTCATGTTTTTCATAGGGAATCGTATCCGGGATGATGACGGAAGTCCTTATATAGTTTTAAATTTCAACGATTACAGAGAATACCACTTCTGTTTCCTCCTTATCTATGACGTCACAATCACAATAGTCAACTTATTTTATCCGGAAATCTCCAGGAAGAAAGCGATGTCCGTCTTCCTGCATGGAGATAGCGGATCGGGTACGATTTATAGCAAAGATTCAGAGGGGATTGTGTTATAGAATCTGCATCCTGTCTGTTGATGGATATATTATGAAAAGGACATCCCCGATATGCAATTCAAGTATGGCCTCAATGAACGGCCTCCGCTCGGAGAGACTCTTCTCTATGGTTTCCAGTGGTTTGCCATCACGCTTCCCACCATCATTGTCCTCGGGAAAATCACCGGAGAATTCCATTTTGCCACTTACCTCGACCAAATGGTTTATCTGCAGAAACTCCTGTTCGTCATGGCGGTTTCTCTGATGGCGCAGCTATTCCTGGGACACCGGATGCCGCTGATCGTCGGCCCATCCACCATTCTGCTGATCGGGATTCTTTCCGGCGCGGGACATCCTGCTGATACGGTTTATTCTGCCATTCTCCTTGGAGGGCTGATTCTCTCCCTTGCCAGTGCAACGGGTCTGCTGGGTTACCTGAAGAAGCTCTTCAGCCCCAGAGTCGTAGCCGTTGTCCTGATCCTGATTGCCTTTACGCTGGCGCCAACGCTCGTAAACCTGATTACAGCCGTAACGGAGCCGGCGAGCCCCCTCGCTCACGTCCTCTTTTCCCTGGCCCTGGTATTCACCATCTTTGCTGCACACCGGTTTCTTCCCGGTATCTGGAAATCCACCCTGATCATCTGGGCCATGGCTGCGGGAAGTCTTGCCTGGTTCGCGCTCTTTCCGGACACATTCGGGACGGAACAGATTCCCAGAGTACCGCCGGTATCCGGTTTCTTTAAGCACCTGACCTTCGGGCTGTCTTTCGATGCAGGGGTCCTGATCTCCTTCCTGGTTTGCTTTCTGGCATTATTTGTCAACGACCTGGGCTCCATCCAATCCATGAATGAGCTGTTGAAGCCTGCTGATGCGGAAAAACGGATCAATCGCGGAATCCTGGTCACGGGGCTCTCGAATATGCTATCTGGTTTTTTCGGGGTGATCGGACCGGTAAATTATTCTCTCAGTCCCGGGGTTATCGCTGCCACCGGCTGTGCCTCCCGGGTTGCCATGATGCCGACGGCTGCTCTGCTGCTCCTGATGTCCTTTTCCCCGGCTGCCATCGGTTTTCTTTCCGGTGTCCCGTCTATTGTGGTGGGAACGATTCTGATCTACATTCTCTCTTCGCAAATCTCGGCGGGCCTGATGATGCTCTTTGAGTCCATCGAGGAATTCCGGTTATCGGACGGCCTGATCATCGGCCTGCCGCTCATGCTGGCCACGATCACTGCCTTTCTGCCGGCAGCCTTTCTTTCCGGTCTGCCGGCCGTCCTGCGACCAATCCTCGGAAATGGTTTTGTGGTGGGGATTACGGCCGTACTTCTGATGGAGCATTGGATATTCAGGAATTAAGAAGAGACTCCTTCCGTATCCTATGAATTCTTGTCGCTGAAGCTCTTCGTCACAGCGGCGAACAGGGCCATCTCTTCAAATGACGGACTGTCGTTGCTTTCCGTGTAAGGATTCAAATAAACCGTCGTATTGCTCAGGATTGCGTTGGTGAAACCGAAAAATCTTCTTTTTCGCATTCGCAGGATTTTGTCCTTTCCAGTGGTTCTTTCCTTCGCAGCCATGTTCCGTTTCCTCCTTCTTTCAATATCCCCTGAGCGACAGGGTCATGCCCTTCATGTCTCGCCGGATGGGCTCTATCCTTTCATATTGTGCGAATATTACAACACGGTTAGATTACGGAACATATTCCAGCAAAAAACTGGGACAAAGGCAAAGAGACCTATCCTTATTTTTGATAAGAATTTTTAATTTTAACGTGACAAATTTTAGCTACTGTGGGATGAAACGCGCGCCCCATGGAAAAAGATTAAGAAAGAGCAATTGAGTCCAAGATCATGTATCAAACCATCTTTGAAAACACCGGGAACGCCACCGTGATTTTTGATGAGGACACCACAATCCTGCTGGCCAATGCCGAATTTGAAAACCTTTTTCATTATACCAGGGAAGAAACCGAGGGGAAGAAAAGCTGGAGAGAACTTGTTCTGGATGAAGACCGGGAACGTCTGATGGATTACCACAGGCGAAGAAGAGTCGATCCGGAATCCGTCCCCAAAAAATATGAATTAAAGATCGTTGACCGCCAGGGTTTTCTCCATGATGTCTACATGACTGTGGCCATGATTCCGGGAACAAAAAAAAGTGTGGCCTCCATCATGGACATTACACCGCTGAAAGAGGCGGAAAAGGCCCTTCACGAAAGCGAGACGCTTTACCAGACCCTTTTTGAAAATGCAGGAATTGCGATTGTCAATCTTGACCCGCAGGCCTATTATCTCCATGTCAATGACAACTATCTGGAATTTATCGGCTATACCTGGGAAGAGCTGAAAAACAGGCAGATGACGACGGAGATTGTTCACCCGGACTACGTCGAGCAGATCGAGAATCTGATTGTTCAGCAGAAAAACGGTAAGATCAACGGGTTTACCGAAGAAATCTATTTCATCCGGAAAGACGGCACACTGCGCTGGGGAGAAGTGAGAGCCGCATCCAACCGCGATAAACAGGGACGGATGCTTTCGGTTGTTGTGGCCATCACCGATCGGACGGAAAGGAAGCAAGTGGAAAACGCCCTTGCGGAAAACGAGGTCATGTATCGGAATCTCTTTGAAAACGCCTCGATCGGCATGTTTCAAACCACTCTGGAAGGAAAATTCCTGCGGATCAACAAGGCCTATGCCGCCATGCTCGGTTATGAATCGAGGGAAGAAGTGATCTCAACCATTACGGATACCGCCACGCAGATTCACGCCGATCCTCGAAACCGCGCCGAACTGCTCGCCGCCCTGGAACAGCAGGATTGGTTCTATGCCGAACAACCCTATCTCCGCAAGGACGGCAGCATCATGATCGGGAAGCTGGCCATCCGCAAAGTGGTCAGACAGGATGGCGCCTCAGCCTACCTGGAAGGGCTTGTGGAGGACATCACCGAGAGGAAGCGGGCCGAAGAGGCCTTAATCAATCGAGAAAGGGAGTTGCGGATCAAGGCGCAGCATCTGACGGAAGTCAATACGACCCTGAAGGTCCTGCTCAATACCCTGGAAAGGGACCAGGAGGAATTAAAGGAAAGATTCCTGACCAATATCCAGAATCAAGTCCTCCCCTACCTCAACAAACTGAAGAAATCTCCCATGCAGGAAGACCAGCGGGGGTCTGTCGAAATGGCGGAGACCCACCTCCTGGAAATCGCTTCCCCATTTACCCAGAAACTGACGTCGAGTTTTTTGAACCTCACCAAGAAAGAGATCCAGATTGCCTATCTGGTGAAGGAGGGAAAAACTTCCAAGGAAATCGCGGAGCTTTTAAATGCGAAGCAGCGGGTCATCGAATTTCACCGGGAAAATATCCGGTCAAAGCTGGGGTTGAAGAACAAAAAAGGAAGGCTCGCGATGTTGCTGAGAGCCTTCTCGTAGGAAGGCGTCTGAAATTCTGTTGCAAAAAGAGTCTCTCTAAGCTACCTTCCCGGTTCATGAAATCCTCATTTTTATCCTTTCTTCTGGTCGGCCTCTTTATCCTTTCCGGCGTATTGTCCGGATGCAACCCGACCGACGGAAAGCCCCAGAAAACCCGGCAACGATCCTCCGGAACGCCGGCTTACGGAGACATCATCGTCGACGGATCCATCGGGGACGCCAGCAACCTGATTCCCCTGCTCTCTTCCGACTCCACCTCCCACGACATCGCCGGCCTCATCTACAACGGCCTGGTCAAATACGACAAGAATCTGAATATTATCGGCGATCTGGCCGAATCCTGGGACATCTCCCCGGACGGTCTGGTCATCACCTTCCACCTCCGTTCCAATATCCGCTGGCATGACGGCCACCCCTTTACCGCCGAGGATGTCCTCTTTACCTATCAGCTCACCATCGATCCCAAAACCCCCACGGCCTACGCCGGTGATTTTCTCAAGGTGAAAAAGGCGGAAGCCCTCGACGCTCATACCTTCCGGGTCACCTATGACAAGCCCTTCGCCCCCGCCCTGATGAGCTGGGGCAGCGCCATTCTTCCCAAGCACCTGCTGGCCGGGCAGGACATCACCAAAACGCCCCTGGCCCGGAAACCCATCGGGACCGGACCTTATAAATTCAAGGAATGGGTGACCGGCCAGAAAATCGTCCTGATCTCCAATCCGGACTATTTCGAAGGCAGGCCATACATCGACGGCTACATTATGCGCATCATCCCGGACATGGCCACCATGTTCCTGGAACTGCGAGCCGGCGGCATTGACCGGATGGGCCTGACACCGCTGCAATACACACGGCAGACGGAAAACCCTTTGTTCCGCCGGGAGTACAATAAATTCCGCTATCTCTCCTTCACCTACACCTTCGTCGGCTACAACCTCAAAAACCCCCTCTTCGCCGACCGGCGGGTCCGTCAGGCCCTGACCCTGGCCATCGACAAGGAGGAAATCATCCAGGGGGTCCTGCTGGGACTGGGACAGCCCTCTACCGGCCCCTTCAAACCGGGAACCTGGGCCTACAACCCGAAGGTCATGCCCTTTCCCCATGATCCGGCAAAGGCCCGCGCCTTGCTGGCCGAAGCCGGCTGGCGGGACTCCAACGGCGACGGTATCCTGGACAGGAATGGCCAGCCCTTTGCCTTCGAACTCCTGGTCAACCAGGGCAACGAAGTTCGCTCCAAATGTGCCGAAATCATTCAGCGCCGCCTCGCCGAGATTGGCATATCCGTAAAAATCCGGGTTGTGGAATGGGCCGCCTTTGTCAACGATTTCATCAACAAACGGCGCTTCGACGCCACGATCCTGGGCTGGTCGATTCCCCTCGACCCCGACCTCTATGATGTCTGGCATTCCAGCAAGACCGGCCCCCAGGAATTGAATTTCACCTCCTTTAAGAATGAAGAGGTTGACCGGCTCCTGGAAAAGGGACGCGGTGCCTTCGATCTGAAGGAGCGGAAAAGATACTATGACCGGATACAGGAAATCCTGGCAGAAGAACAGCCCTACACCTTTCTTTACGTCCCCGATTCCCTGCCCATCGTTCAGGCCCGCTTCCGGGGAATCGAACTGGCCCCGCTGGGCATCACTCACAATTTCATCAAATGGTACGTTCCCAAAGGCGAGCAGAGACTCGTCATGACCCGGTAAGGCACTGAAAGGTCTGCATCAAAGAGAATCTCCTCTCGTCTTCGGATACATCCCTACCCTTCTCACTCCTTTAGACCTGCCAAAACTGTCTACGAGATAGCTTTGTTGCGTTCTTTTTCCAACTATTTTACGGAGGATAAATCCTGTCGGATAATTGTTGCTGGCATTTTTATTGCTGCTTTTCCGGCCACAATATTCAAAACGATCAACGCGAAGAGGAGGAAAATAAGTCAAAAAAAAATTTAAAAAGTAAACCTGATCCGCGGCTTCATTATTGTGACCATTATCAATTATCTCAGGAGATTGTAAAAACATGAAAAAAATAAGGTTGTCCCTGTCATTGAAGATTGCTGGTTTGGTTTTTTTGGCGGTGGGAGTTGTCGGTTTTTCGGCGCTGGCTATGGTGTATTATTTTGTCTCATCCGGCCTAGATAAGCAGGCCGAAAAAGAAATTGCCATAACCGCCGAGGCCGTCAAAGGGCACATCAAAGACGATATGGAAATGGCAAAAAAGCAGGCGGCGGCAATCGCCTTGAATCCTGCCCTCGTTGAGGCCATGAAAGAAAAAGATGCCGGGCGGCTCCGGGAGATCACAAAGTCCCTCATGTCAAATTGTATGGCGGATTTTTTGACGTTGGCCGATCCGCAGGGGAATGTCCTTGCCAGGGGACATTCGGACAAAACAGGGGACAGCATTTTAAATCAGGTCAATGTAAAGAAAGCCCTGGCAGGGGAAACGACCGTGGGGATTGAGGACGGCACGGAGGTAAAATTCAGCATGAGGGCTGGAGCCCCTGTCATGGCCGGAGGCCGTATCATCGGCACGGTTTCGACGGGAACGAACCTCACCGCGACAAACGCCTATGTTGACGGAATCAAGAAAACGTTCAGTGTCGAATGTACCCTCTTCAAGGGCGATGAACGGGTCTCAACGACGCTGGAGCGGGACGGCAAGCGCCTGGTCGGAACAAAGATGGATAACCCAAAGGTCATCGAGACGGTCTTACGAAAAGGGGAGCAGTTCCTAAACCGCAACAAGATCATCGAGAAGGACTACAATACGGCCTACTGGCCGGTCATGGGTGCCGATGGCCAGATCGCCGGGATGTTCTTCATCGGAATGGACCGTACACCAATGGAAACGATGCTCCGCTCCATGATCTTGGCAAATTTGGGTGTTGGCCTCCTTGTCGGGAGTTTGATGGCAGGTCTGGGCTATTTTCTGGCGAAAACCATTGTCCGGCCGATCCTGGAAAAAATGGCTTTGCTTAATCAAGGGGCCGGTGAAGTTTTAGCGGCGGCAAAACAGGTCGAATCCGCCAGCCAGATCCTTGCCGAAGGCGCGTCGGAACAGGCCTCCACCTTGGAGGAAACTTCTTCCTCTATGGAAGAGATGTCCTCCATGACCAAGCAGAATGCCGACAACGCGGATCAGGCCAGTTGTCTCATGGCGGAGGTCGTGAAGATCGTGGAGAAGGTGAATGGCCATGTGAGCCAGATGGCCGCCGCCGTTCAGGAAGCTATGCAGACGAGCGAGGAGACGGGAAAGATTGTCAAAACCATTGACGAGATTGCCTTCCAGACCAATCTCCTGGCCCTCAATGCGGCAGTGGAGGCAGCCCGCGCCGGAGAGGCAGGGGCCGGATTTGCCGTCGTCGCCGATGAAGTGCGCAACCTGGCCATGCGGGCGGCTCAGGCGGCTAAAAACACCTCCGGTCTCATCGAGAATACGATCACAACGGTCAAGAAGAGCCATGCTCTGACGGAGCAGACCCAGCAAGCCTTCAAGGAGAATGTCGAAATTTCCGTCAAAGTTGGCAGTCTGATCGAGGAGATTGCGGCAGCTTCCGAGGAGCAGGCCCAGGGAATCGGACAGATCAACAAGGCGGTGGGGGAGCTGGACCGGGTGATCCAGCAGACAGCGGCCAGTGCCGAAGAATCGGCCGGTGTGGCGGAGCAGATGAATACCGAGGCCGTGCAGATGAGAATCTACATTGGAGACCTGACGCAACTGCTAAGTGGTGGGACCAACGATTCCAGAAATCCGTCAAAAGCACCGGCAAGGGTCGGCAGACCAGCCTGAGCGAAAGAAGATCCGGAAATATCACCGAGGACTTCTTGAAAAAAAGGGGAAAGCCGATAGAGCTTTCCCCTTTTTTTTCGCCTTTCCCTTGCCTGGTCATCTTCCCATTTCCAGCTTCAGATCGGTCAGGGCCTTGATCTCATCCCGCAGACGCGCCGCTTTCTCAAATTCCAGTCCCTTGGCCGCCTCCTTCATCTCCGCCTTCAGCCTCCGGATCGTCTTTTCCAGGTCCGCATCGGACAGGTAGGCCGCTTTTTCCTCGGCCACGACCGGCACGGATGCATAATCCGCCTCGTAGATGGAACTCAGGATGTTGTCGATGGATTTCCGGATGGACTCCGGCGTGATGGAATGCTCCCGGTTATACTGCCCCTGCAGAGCCCGGCGTCTTTCGGTCTCGCTGAGGCAGGCCGAAATGGAACGGGTTATCGTGTCGGCATACATGATGACCTGACCGGCCACATTTCGCGCCGCCCTGCCGCTGGTCTGAATCAGGGAGCGCTCCGAACGGAGGAATCCTTCCTTGTCGGCATCCAGGATCGCCACGAGCGAGACTTCCGGGATATCGAGACCTTCCCGCAGGAGATTGACGCCGACCAGCACGTCAAACTCCCCCAGCCGCAGGTCGCGGAGAATGCCGACCCGCTCCAGGGTCTGAACATCGGAATGGAGATATTTCACCTTCACACCCAATCCTTCGTAGTAGGTCGACAGATTCTCCGCCATCCGTTTGGTCAGGGTGGTCACCAGCACCCGTTCCTTTTTCTCCACGCGGCGGCGGATTTCAGCCAGGAGGTCATCTACCTGTCCGGACACGGGGCGGACGATAATCTCCGGGTCCATCAACCCCGTGGGGCGGATGATCTGCTCCACAACCCGTCGGCCCGCCTTTTCCAGTTCATAGGCCGCGGGCGTCGCCGAGATGTAGAGCCGCTGCTGAGGGAATTTCTCGTATTCCTCGAATCTCAGGGGACGGTTGTCCAGAGCGGAGGGAAGGCGGAATCCGAATTTGACGAGGGTTTCCTTTCTCGACCGGTCGCCCCGGTACATCCCGATCAGCTGGGGGACCGTGACATGACTCTCGTCCAGCACAATCAGGGCGTCCTTCGGCAGGTACTCCACCAGGGTGGGCGGCGGTTCGCCGGGGGCCCGGCCAGTGAGATGACGGGAGTAATTCTCGATCCCCTGGCAGTACCCCATTTCCTCCATCATCTCGATATCGAAGTTGGTCCGCTGTTCCAGGCGCTGGGCCTCCAGGAGATTGTCGGCAGCCCGCAACTCCGCCAGCCGCTTCTGCAGTTCCTCCCGGATCGCCGTAATAGCCCGGTTGAGGTTGTCCCGGGTGGTCACGTAGTGACTCCCCGGATAAACGGCAATCCGCTCCAGGACCTGCAGTTTCCGGCCCCGCAGGGGATCGACGAAGGACAGGGCATCCACGGTATCGCCGAAAAATTCCACCCGGATCGCCCGTTCTTCCTCGTAAGGGGGAAAGATCTCCACCACATCGCCCCGAACGCGGAAGGTCCCCCGGTGAAAGTCGACGTCGTTCCGTTCGTATTGAATATCGACCAGCCTCCGCAGCATCGTTTCCCGGGACAGGTCCAGGCCGGTTTCCAGTTCCAGGAGCAGGCCCTGGTAAGCCTCGGGAGAACCCAGACCATAGATGCAGGAAACGCTGGCCACGATGATGACGTCCCGCCGCTCCAAAAGGGAATGTGTCGCCGAATGGCGCAGCTTGTCGATATCCTCGTTGATCGAAGAATCCTTCTCGATGTAGGTGTCCGTGCTGGGGATGTAGGCCTCGGGCTGATAATAATCGTAATAACTGACGAAGTATTCGACGGCATTCCCGGGGAAGAGGCCTTTGAACTCTCCGTAGAGCTGGGCGGCCAGGGTTTTGTTGTGGGCGATGACGAGAGTGGGCCTCTGAACGGCCTCAATCACCTTGGCAACGGTAAAGGTTTTACCTGATCCTGTGACGCCCATCAGAACCTGATGAGGCAGCCCCCGCTGCACCCCTTCAACCAGTTTCTCAACCGCCTGGGGCTGATCTCCCCGGGGCTCAAACTCCGTTTCGATCCGAAAGGGTTTCATCGCTGCTTTCTCCCAAAAGATCCCCGAAAATCAACGGAACAAAGATATTGCATAGCACCAATCCGTTGGCATTACTACCTCAAGTTGGACGGGTCTCTCTGGAGAGAAAAAAAGAATTGACGAACTTCAGGGTTCTTCAATAGAATCCATAAAATCCATTAATTTATAATCCGTGGCGAACGATGGTGGTGTAGAACACCATTCGCCCCCGTACGGAGCCCCATCTAAAGACAGAAGCTGACAAGCTCAGTCTCTTCAAAGGTAAACAGAGGCAGCAGATGGCAACCCTTTCCAGTGTCTTTGATCCGAAAAACATCGCCCTGATTGGCGCATCGGACCGGCAGGGTTCGGTTGGCCAGATCATCCTGACCAACCTTCTCAAGGCGAAAGACAGGAAGATTTTTCCCGTCAATCCGAACAAGGAGACCCTGCTTAACCTCAAAAGCTATCCTGATATCGGCAGCGTCCCCGAACACGTCGATCTCGCGGTGATCGCCACCCCGGCGAAAGGGGTGCCCGGTTTAATGGAGGAATGCGGAAAAGCCGGCGTGGATGGCGCTGTGATCATCTCGGCCGGATTTCGGGAAACGGGCGTCGAGGGAGCACTTCTGGAACAACAGATCTCCGACATTCGCAAGCAATACGCCATGCGGATTCTCGGTCCGAACTGTCTCGGTTTCGTGCGGCCCGATGCAGGACTCAATGTCACCTTTGTCGAGGACTCGCCTCCCCCCGGCAATATTGCCTTCATCTCCGAAAGCGCCTCCCTCAGCAGTACGATCCTGAGTTGGGCCAGCTATGCCCATGTCGGCTTCAGCATGATTGCCTCCCTCGGCTCGATGACGGATATCGGCTTCGGGGATCTCATCGACTTCCTCAGCGAGGACTGGGACACGAGGAGCATCCTGATCTACATGGAAAGTGTGAGGGACGCGAAGAAATTCATGAGCGCGGCCAGGGCCTTCGCCCTCCGGAAGCCCATTGTCGTCCTCAAGCCGGGGAGATTCGCCGAAAAGGCAAAGGCGGAGAAATTCTCCACCTGGGCGCCCCTGACCGGCAACGATGCCGTCTATGAGGCGGCGTTTAAACGGGCCGGCGTAGTTCGGGTCAAGTCCATTGCGGGTTTGTTTCACACCGCCAGGGTTCTCGATTCCAAAAAACGGCCCGGGGGACCGAGGCTGGCCATCGTGACAGCTGCCGGTCTCGAGTTTGCCTACGCCGGCGCCGGCCTCATGGCGACGGACGCCCTGATCGAGTTCGGGGGAGAACCAGCCCGTCTTTCTCCCGAAACCATCGACATTTTGAAGAACACCCTGCCACCCCAATGGAGTGAGGGCAATCCTGTCGACGTGCTCGGGCGAACGGATACCGCCGGATATACGCAGGCCATCAGCGCCTGCCTCAATGATCCGGGCGTCGATGGGGTTCTGGTCATTTACGTCCCCATGAACATCGCCGGACCTGAAGATGTTGCCAGGGCAGTGATCGACAGCGCGAAGAAGACCGGAAAACCGGTCATCGCCGCCTGGATCGGGGGAGCGCAGGTTAGAAAGGCCAGAGAGCTCCTCATCTCCAACGATATCCCCACCTATCCGACTCCCGAGGAAGCCGTCCGGTCCTACCTCAACATGTTCAACTACAGGAGGAACCTTGATCTCCTCTACGAAACCCCGGCGGAATTGCCGGAGCGCAAGGCCCCCTCGAAACAGAAACTGGGAGGGATCATCCATCAGGCCCTTGCAGAGGGAAGATCGATTTTAACTGAACAAGAGTCGTCAGAGTTTCTGGACAATTACGCCATCCCCTCAACCCCTTCCCGGACGGTACACACTCGAGAAGAGGCCCTTCGGGCGGCAAGGGAAATCGGGTATCCCGTCGTCATTAAAGTCGTATCACTGCAGATTCCCTACAGGAAAGACGTGGGTGGCGTGATTACGGGGATTTCTTCCGATGAGGAGCTCGAGGGAGCCTACGAACGCATAATGAGAGAAGTCGAAGAACGGGCTCCGGGGCTGCCGATCGAGGGAATCTCCCTGCAGAAGATGATTGAAGGCGTGGATTACAAGCTCATACTCGGCTCCAAAAGAGATAAGGATTTCGGTTCGGTTATTTTTTTCGGCATGGGAGGGGTCAATGCGGACCTTATCCGGGATTTCTCTATCGGTCTGCCTCCCCTGAACCGGACGCTGGCCAAGCGGCTGATGGAAGAAACAAAGGCATACAGCCTGATTCAGGGCTACCGGGGGAAACGGCCTGCGAACATTGAAGCCCTTGAAGAAATCCTCGTGAATTTTTCCTATCTGCTCGTAGATTTTCCTGAAATCGCCGAAATCGACATCAATCCGCTGGTCATCGCCAAAGGCATGCCCTGTGCCCGCGATGTCCGCATCGTTCTCGAAACCACCTCTGTTGAAGACCGGCTGAACATCAACTACGCCTCAAAATATCCTCATCTGATCATCGCCCCTTACCCGACCCATCTTCTCGAAGACTGGAAGTTGAAGGACGGAACAGAGGTTGTGCTGAGGCCGATCAAGCCGGAGGATGAACCCTTGACACGGGAGTTTCTCTCGAGTCTGTCGGAAGAAACGCTGCGGACAAGGTTCTTCTCCGCCACGACCCGCATCACCCACGAATGGCTCGTTATGTTGTGCGACACCGACTACGACCGGCACCTGGCCATCGTTGCAGAAATATCGGAAAATGGGCGCAGAAGAATCATTGCCGTGGGATCCCTTCATGCGGACACAGCGAAAAACGCAGGGGAATTCGCCCTGCTCGTCCATGATGATTTTCAGAGAAAAGGACTGGCGTCCAAACTCCTGCAGCTGATCATCGGCTACGGCAGGGAAAAAGGCCTCAACGAAATCGATGGGCAGATCATGAGTGAAAACGATAAAATGATCGGTCTCGCCAGGAAGCTGGGGTTTTCAAAAAAGTGGGCGCAGGGGGGAACGCAGGTGGTCTCCCTTCGTTTAAAATAATTTCAAGGATTCTCTCTGGAGCAGGAAATGAAAAAGATCTTTCTGGGAATTTGTCTGGTTTTGCTGTTTTGTTCGTCTTCACCTGCGGAAACGTCCGTTTGGAAGATCGAAAGGGGGAATTCCGTCCTCTTTCTGGGAGGCACATGCCATATCCTGCGTCCCTCGGATTTTCCCCTTCCTCCGGAATTCGACAAGGCCTACCGGGCAGCCGACCTCCTTGTTTTTGAAGCGGATCCTAGTGAGTTCAATTCCCCCGCAACGCAATCGAAGCTGATGTCCAAGGCCATGTACACCGATGGCTCCACCCTGGAAAATCACCTGTCACCCCAGACCTATCAACGGCTGAAGGAATACTGTACGGCCAACGGCATACCACTTGAACTGCTCAAGAAGTTCAAGCCTTCCATCCTTTCCGTCATGATGGAGGCCATCGAGCTGGCAAAGCTCAATGCAACCCAGGAAGGCGTTGATCTGCACTATTACACCCGGGCAAAACAGGACGGCAAGGTCGTGGAAGGGCTGGAAACCGTCGACGAACAAATCGCCTTTATCGCAGAAATGGGACTGGGAAACGAAGAGGAGTTCGTCAATCTCACTCTGAATGAGATGAAATCCATTCGACAGTTCTACGAAAGCCTTGTGGATGCCTGGAAAAGGGGCGATACGGAAAGACTCAATGAACTCCTGATCGCCGACCTTCAAAAGACACCGGAACTTTATAAGAGGCTGCTGACGGATCGCAATTCGAACTGGCTACCCAGGATCGACGCCTATTCGCAGACGCCGCGGATAGAATTTCTCCTTGTCGGGATCGGCCACCTGGTGGGACCCGACGGGATTCTCGAGGCCCTGCGGCAGAAGGGATACAAAGTCGAAAAGCTGTAATATTTGCCGGGACATCTTTCTCCGTCCGACAGTGTTGCGTTGTTGACAAGAGATGGCAGCACATAATAATCACCCTGCTATTTTCCCGATAAGTATGGTATGTAAAAAAAAACACAGGAGGAATCGGTTTAACCGATTGAGAAGATTGATCATGAAAAAAAGAAATCCCCGGCCGGTCTCCGGCATCAAGAAGTTCTGCGTCGTTCTGATGATTTTACTGCTGACCGTCCTTCAGCATAACCCCGCCCTGGCCCTTCCCCTCTCGGACAGCTCCAATCCCATCCCTGCCGCGGCCATGAAACTTGTCCAATTCTGTATCGATCCCAGAGTCGGTCTCGATTCCCAGGCCATTGCCACCCTCGTGGATTATGTCCTCGGACCCAAATCGAACAAGGAAGCGTCCCTTCCGACAAACCGGGATGCCGCAGGGGCCTATTATGAATTCGATACGCGGATCGACTTCCCCAGTTTTCTGAAATATTCCTTCAACAAACAGATTCCATCGGTCCTTACGAGTCCCTCTTCACTCCGGTATTCCCAGTGGGTCGACGCCCAGGGGAATCCGAGAAATTTCTCCAGTCTCTGCGACATTACCCCGCACGACGGGCAACCGGTCATCCTCCGCGGAGTGGAACATGTGGGGATCACGCCGGACCTCAACACCGGGGTTTATTACAAATACGATCTCAAAAAGACACTCATCCTTCTCAAGCACAAAGGACGGCAGGTGCTCATCTCCGTTTCCAAACAGACGGATGTCTCCGACGTCGGGAAAAAAGGCATCATCCTGGGAAATGACAACGACTGGAATTACTATTATTCAGGAGAAACGGGCTCGGCGAAAACCGGCCTGGGCTGGGTCAAATCCTACATCTACGACTATTTTTCCGTGGGCGTTTACGTCCCGGGCTCTTCGTCGTCCACGGTTCGATCCGGCTTTTTTTCCTGGATTCGCGCCGGATGGTCCGGGATCAATTTCGCCGAATCGAAGCATGTCCTCAAGGGGCTGCAACGCCATGCCAGAAGTACCAAAAGCGTCCTGGAATCGCCAAAGCTCCCCCCTCCCAGCCAGGTCGCCTCGACTTACCTGAAACTTTCGGCGTTGCCCAGAAACGTTCTGGATGATAAATATGCGGCCCTGCAGCAGGCCCGACAGCAGTTGGCAAGCCGGAAAATCAACGTCGCAGCTCCGGCGTCAAACCAGGGAAGCGCCTATGCCAATACCCCGAAGGAACAGATCCTTTCGGAATTGATGCTGGAATATTTCAAGATGTCGCTCGGCAAGCCGTCCCTGCTGGCAAGCAGGGACATTTAACCAGGTTGCATTCAAAAGGTTAACAAGGCGGCAAGGAGAAGGCGACACAGTCGTATATGGAATACGTCGAGGAGCCGACGACGAAACCAACGCAGCTAACCGAATGAAGTCAACTTGGTGCAAGGAATCGGAGGAGGGATCGGAACATGCCCGAAAGATCGGTCGTCATCGATTTCCACATGCATCCCCTTACCTACGAAAGCTTTCAGCCTTCCGCCCTGGGCTGGATAGCGGAGATTGTCGGCCAGCAATGCGATTTCGATGAATTCCGCAAGCGATACAGCGATCCTGAAGCCTTCGTCGGTCTGCTCAAGGAAAGCGGCATCGGCTATGCGGTCGTCATGGCGGAATTGTGTCCCATCACCACAGGAATCTGCACCAACGAATCCGTTGCGGCGTTCTGTTCGGGAAGGCCGGAACTGATCCCCTTTGCCAGCATCAATCCCGCAACGGACCTGGCCCCGGCGGAAAAGCTCGAAGACCTCATTTCCCGGTTCGGCTTCCGGGGCCTCAAACTCTATCCGACCTATCAGCATTTCTATCCCAATGACGCCAAGCTTTATCCCCTCTATGCCGTGGCTCAGGAAAGAGACATCCCCATCATGCTCCATACGGGAAGCTCCGTTTTCGAGGGTGCCCGCCTCAAGTATGGCGATCCCCTCTACCTCGACGATGTCGCCGTGGATTTCCCCCGTTTGAAGCTCTTGATGGTCCACGGGGGGCGCGGCTTCTGGTACGACCGGGCGTATTTTCTGGCTAAAATGCACAAAAACGTCTTTCTGGAAATCGCCGGTCTGCCGCCTCACAATCTCTTGAAATACTTTCCCGAAATGGGGAGAATCGCCCATAAGGTCATTTATGGATCAGACTGGCCCGGCGTAGCCGATCTCGTCCAGAACCTGGAGGCGATCCGGGGACTTCCCCTGACCCCGGAGCAGAAGGATTTGATCCTGGGCGGGAATGCGCGTCGCCTCCTCAGGCTGTGAAGCTGACTTCGCCCTTCCGCCGCTTGACCAATTTTTCAATCTCCACGGCAAAAAATACGATCGACGACAGGCTGACCGTAAAGAGCGTTTCCTCCAGGGTCAGAGGCGCCGTCTTGAAGATGGGATTCAAGACGGGCACGTATACCGTCGCCATCTGCAGGAGAAAGGTGAGCAGGACGGCGCCGAGGAGGTAACTGTTGGAGAAGAGGCCGATTTTGAAGAGCGACTCTCTTTCCGACCGGATGGCCAGGACATTGCCCAGCTGGGTCAGACAGAGAAACGTGAACACCATGGTCTGCCAATGGGGATTGTCCGTCCGGATCGACCAGAATAAAAGAGAAAGGACTATCCCCGCCATCAGGAGACCGACCCAGACGGCATGAAAGCCAAGGCCGCCGGCAAAGATGCTTTCCCGAGGATGCCGGGGGGGGCGATTCATGACGTCTCCCTCTGCCGGTTCCAGAGACAGCGCCAAGGCGGGAAGGCCGTCGGTGACGAGATTGATCCAGAGAATCTGAATGGGCAGCAGGGGAATCGGCAGCCCCACCACCGGCGCGAGGAAAAGGGTCCAGATCTCGCCGGAGTTGGTCGTAAGAAGGTATTTGACGAATTTTCGAATGTTGTCATAGATCTTCCGGCCTTCCTTGACGGCGTTTACAATGGAGGCGAAATTGTCATCGAGAAGGATCATGGAGGCCGCTTCCTTGGAAACATCCGTTCCGGTAATTCCCATGGCAATGCCGATGTCCGCCCGCTTCAACGCCGGGGCGTCGTTCACCCCGTCGCCGGTCATGGCAACGTACTGCCCCCTGTCCTGGAGCGCCTTGACAATCTTGAGCTTCTGTTCCGGAGCCACCCGGGCATAGACCCGGATATGCTCAACCCTTTCCTCGAATTCCTCCAGGGAAAGTTTTTCCAGTTCCGTTCCGGTCATCACGGCCTGACCGTCACCATCGAGTATCCCGAGTTTTCGGGCGATCGCCTGAGCCGTGGCAGGGTGATCCCCGGTGATCATCACCGTCTTGATGCCGGCCGACCGGCACAGAGCGACAGCCGCTCCGGCCTCTTCCCGGGGAGGATCGATCATGCCGACCAGACCGATCATCGTCATTTCCTTTTCAACATTTCCCGGAGACAGGTCGTCGGGAAGGCGATCCCATCTCCTCATGGTGAAGCAGAGCACCCTCATACCGCCGGCGGCCATCGATTCGTTGAGCCCTTTAATTTTCCCGGGATCGATGGGCATTGGACCCTCAGGCATCATCATGTCTCTGGATTTTTCCACCAGGATATCAACAGCTCCCTTTGTGAATGACACCAGTCCGCCCTCCCATTCATGGAAGGTTGTCATGCACTTTCTTTCAGAATCAAAGGGTATTTCCGCCACCCGGCGGTGCGTTTTTTCCAGGTCCGCCTTATCGTATCCAGACTTTTCCGCAAGACGATATAAGGCGGTCTCCGTCGGATCGCCCAGAACTTCTCCCCCATTTCCCGCCTGGGCGTCGTTGCTCAGGACCAGGGCGCTCAGAAAGACAGAAGCGGCGCCCTCTTCCCCTTCCCCGGCAGCAAAGTCTTCCGCCGCGATCCGGCGACCGTTGAAGAACAGCTCTTCCACCGTCATCCGATTCAAGGTCAGGGTGCCGGTCTTGTCGGAGCAGATGTAGGTCACCGAACCCAGGGTTTCTACGGCGGGGAGTTTTCGAATGAGGGCCTTCAGTTTGATCAGCTTCTTCGCCCCGAGAGCGAGAGCAATCGTGATCACAGCGGGCAGGGCTTCAGGAATGGCGGCGACAGCCAGAGAGATGGCGGTAAGGAGCATCAACAGCGGCTGTTCGCCCCGCAAAAGGCCTATCCCCAGGACCACAACGCAGATCACAAGGACGGCCACGGCGAGTTTCCGGCCGAACGTTTCCAGTCTTTTCTGGAGCGGCGTCTTTCCCTCCTCCCCTTCCTGGAGCATGGCGGCGATCTTGCCGAACTCCGTGTTCATCGCCGTTTCCGCCACAATTCCCGCACCCCGGCCATACGTCACGAAGGTGCCCTTATAGGCCATGTTTTTCCTGTCCCCCAGCGGGACTTCTTCCTCCGTCAAGACCTCGGCGGATTTTTCCACCGGCGCCGATTCTCCCGTGAGGGTGGCTTCTTCCACTTTCAGATGCGCCGTCTCGATGAGACGCATATCGGCCGGCACAATCCTCCCCGCCTCCAGAACGACCAGATCCCCGGGCACCAGTTCGGAAGCGGGGGCTGTCCCCGGCTGACCGTCCCGAAGAACGGTCGCCGTAGGCGCCGCCATCTTCTTCAGGGCCTCCATGGCCTTTTCCGCCCGGTATTCCTGAACAAAGCCGATCACGGCATTGACGATCACAATCACAATAATGGCAATCGTATCGGAGAGATCTCCGATGAAACCGGCAATAACGGCGGCGGCAATCAGGACCAGGATCATGAAGTCCAGGAACTGATCCATGAACATCCGGAAAGGCGATTTCCCTTTCTTTTCAATTAACTCGTTCGGACCGTACTGCTTCAATCGCGCAGCGGCTTCGCCGGAGGACAGTCCCTGGGATGACGTCCTCAAGTCCGAAAAAATCCGGTTCGTATCCTTCCGGTGCCAGGTCATGGCTTTTCCTCAGTCCTGATCATACTCCAGGCCCATCGCCCGCTTCACACGGGCCAAGGAAATCTGATAATCGCTCAGGGCCTGGGTGTGGTCCGAATTCGCCTTTGTCAGCAATGTCTGGGCGTCAATCACATCGGTGGCGGTGGAAACCTGTTCCCGGTATCTTTCCGTATTGATCCGATAATTTTCTTCAGCCTGCACCACGGCCGTCCGGCTGACGCCAATCTGTTTTTCCGCTTCCTTCAGAAGCAGCCAGGCATTTTTCAGCTCCAGGGAAATGGAATCACGAACGTTCACCAGGGCGTCATTCGCCTGACGTTCTTTGCTGAGGCTGGCATCGACGCGATTTTTTGTTTTTCCCCACTCCCAGAAGTTCCAGTTGGCCATGGCCATGACGTACCAGCTTTCCGAATCCTGATAAGGGCTGCCCGAAACCCCGGGATCGTCGCCAAACCGGGAATAATTGCCCATGAGATTGACCGATGGGTAATATTCGCTTCTGGCCAGTTGAACGGATTTCCGGGCCTGCTCCACCTTGAAATTATATGTTTTGATCTCCGTTCTTTTCTCCAGGGCCGTTTTCAGACAGTCTTCAAACGCTTTGTTGTAAGGCGCATAGGCCAGAATGTCCTCAACGGAAACCGGCGTATCCATGGTTCGTCTCAGCAGGGTGTTGAATTTCGCTTTCGCCATCGCCACTCCGTTTTCCGCGCGGAGCAGCGCCTGCTGCCCGTTGGCCAGTTCCACCTCGGCATAGAGGAGGTCGTTCCGGGGAACCACGCCCACCTCATAGAAATGCCGGGTCATGTCCCGGTGAGCCCTCAGGCGATCCAAGGACGACGCAGCAACCTCCCGGAGCTTTTCCGCCTTGACGATGTTCAGGTAGGCTGTCTGAACTTCCAGGACCAGATCCAGAACGGCTGTCCGCTCCTCCTGGCGGACCGCCTCCAAGCCAATCGAATAGACCTGATAGTTGGCCAGAATCCCCCCGCCGGAAAAGAGCGGTTGGTGAACTTCAACGGCCCAGTTATAATTATCCTTTGTTCCGGACTGCACAGTAAAAGGCCTGTTGTTAAGAACTGGGATAAAGGAGTTGAATTCGGGGTTTTCATTCAAGCGTTTGTAACTGTACGAGGTACTGAATTTCGGCAGAAAAGCGGTCAAGGCCTCCTTGCGCTGGGCTTCCGCAACCTGGACGCCCTCCTTCGCCGAATGAAGGGTTGCACTCTTCCTTAGGGCCTCCTCTATGCTCTCCTTCAAACTGATCGTTGCCTGGGGTTCACCTGCAAAAACCGGCTGGCATGCCATTCCAGCCAGCAGCAGCCCAACCAGCGCAACTCCCAGGATCTTAAAAAATTCCAGTTTCCGTCCAATCATGCTCTACCCCCAGAAAATAGGTCCGACATCGGAGTTCCTTTACATAAGCGTGATCTTTTCAACATCAGCAAGTCATGATTCTTTTTTGCGTCATTTTACAATGTCCGGCCGAATGTTCCAACCGTTTATTCCTCAGGAATTTCTTTCCGATGGAATAAACGGTTCCTCGAACAAAGACAAGGCCCTTCTTTTATCAACAGCCGGATGCCGTCGGGATTTTAATCTTGACAACAAAACGGCTCTATGATTTATGGAGTGGCTTACTAATTTGCTCACGGGATGAATTTATGAAAATCAATTTAAGGAACAAAAGCAATCTGAAGAGAAAAAGGACCCATGGATTTCGCACCAGGATGTCCACAAGAGGTGGCAGGCTGGTACTGAGCCGAAGAAGGGCCAAAGGCAGGAAGCGTCTCACGGTTTGATCCTCCCGGAAGGAGAGAGGTTGCCTGCGAACGCCCTGAACTATTGCCTGGTCTGCAGCAGATGAAAAAGCTGACCCTGAAAAAGAATGAACGGATCAGGAAGCGAAAAAGTTACCTACAGATCTATCAGCGTGGAAAGCGAAGTTATTCGAGGCATTTCACGGTCGTTGTCGCCGAAAATGATCTGGGAGTTTTAAGGCTTGGAGTTGCTGTAACAAAAAAGATCGGTAATGCCGTCAAGAGAAACAGGACCAAGCGGCTGATTCGAGAATTTTTCAGACTAAACAAAGACAGGTTTAAAGCATCTTCTCAGGATATCGTTATCATTGCCAAGGGTAATACATCGTTAATGAAATATGCTGATGTCTGCAGGGAGCTGGGTGTATTGCTGACAAAAAAACCTCAGAATATTCCTCAAGAATGACCAGGAAATTTTTTGCGAAGATCTTTATTTTCCTTATCCGCATTTATCAGATATTGATATCCCCCCTGTTTGCCCCCTGTTGCCGTTTTTATCCTTCCTGCTCCGAGTATGCGGTTATCGCGATTCGGAAACATGGTCCTCTGAAAGGTTCCCGGCTTGCATTGCTCCGTCTGCTCAAATGCCATCCATTCCATCCGGGCGGCTACGATCCGGTGCGTTAGATAATGGCGGGGAAATGCCGGCATACCGTAACTACGAAATAAACGGAGGTTCTTAATGGACAAAAAGGCGATACTGGCCATCGTCCTTTCCTCGGCTGTACTTTTGGTTTATCAGCTGTTTTTCTACAAACCGGCGCAGCCCTCAAAACCACAACCCGCTACTCAGGAAAAAGGCACAACCACCGTTGTTCAGCCGAAATCCACCGTTTCACCCCAGACGTCCGTCAGCCCCTCTCCGACTGCCGGCGCCGTTGCCGGCCGGGAAAACGCCCTTCCCCTGTCCGGTGATGCCAATATCAAAGAACAGGAGATTTCCGTCGACACCCCCTTATATCATGCCATATTCACAACTCGGGGAGGCGCGCTGAAATCCTTTGCGTTGAAGAAATATCGGGAGACCATCGCCTCCAATTCCAAGCCGATTGAACTCGTTGATGTCAAAGAGACCATGCCCTATCCTCTGAGTCTCTCCTTTCCGGCCTCCAGCATTGATGTCTCCCCCGCCGCATCTTATCAAGCCGACGCAACGGCCCTTGATCTGAAGTCGACCTCCGAATCCCGCCGGTTGACTTTTATTCAGACCTGGCCCGGTAAAATCAAGATTGAAAAGATTTACACCTTTCATCCGCAGAAATACGCCATCGAGCTGGAAGTCCGAGCCTATAACCTCTCCGCCGTTCCCCTGAGCCAGGAGATTACGCTCTTCTGGAACCAGTATGTCAATCCGGCCACCAAAGAAGACAGTTACGGCCACGTCGGTCCGGTCTCTTATATCGCCAAGGAGGTTGATCGGGAAAGCGTCAAGAAAATGGAGGCGGCCAAGCTCCTGGGACCGGATGTCACCTGGGGCGGCTTCGAGAGCAAATATTTTATCGCCGCCATAATCCCCCAGAATCCCTCTTTAACCAGTCTGCTGCTCTCCAAGGAGGCCACCACGAACATGGTCTCCACAGGTCTGAAAGGCCCCAAGAACATTATTCCCCCCGGTCAGGCAGGATTTTTCGGTTACACCCTCTTCCTGGGACCCAAAGATTACAATATTATCAAGACTCTCGGAGCAGGTCTGGAAAATGCCATCGATTTCGGCTCCTGGCTGAAATGGCTGGCCATGCCGCTCCTGGTGTGCCTGAAATTTCTCTACTCTTATGTGCAGAACTATGGCATCGCCATTATCATCCTGACGATCCTGATCAAGATCCTCTTCTGGCCTCTGGGCAATAAGAGTTACAAATCCATGAAGGAAATGCAGAAACTGCAGCCTAAAATGCAGGCGCTGAGAGAGAAATACAAGGACGACAAAGCGAGACTGAGCCAGGAAACCATGGCGCTTTACAAAGCCTATAAAGTCAATCCCATGGGGGGGTGTCTGCCGATGGTCATCCAGATCCCCGTATTTTTCGGCCTCTACAAGGCCCTTCTTTATGCCATTGAACTGCGCCATTCTCCCTTTTTCTGGTGGATTCAGGATCTGTCTGAAAAAGATCCCTATTACGTTACGCCGCTGATCATGGGGGCAACGATGTTTATTCAGCAGAAAATGACACCCGTTTCCGGAGACCCCACCCAGGCGAAGATCATGCTCTGGATGCCGGTCGTCTTCACCTTCATGTTCCTGAATTTTCCCTCCGGGCTTGTCATCTACTGGCTGTTCAACAATCTCCTCAGCATCGGACAGCAGTACTACATCAACAAACGAGCATAACTACGACTCAGGGTGCAAAAATGGATACCATTGAAATTGAAGCCAAAACCATTGATGAAGCAATAGAAAAGGCCTGCACGGAATTTAACGTTTCCCGAGAAAAATTGAATATCGAAATTATTTCGGAAGGTTCAGCAGGATTCCTGGGACTGGGGTCCAAAAAGGCAAAGATCAAAGCCAGCCGATTGTCTCTGGGCATTGACCTGGAAGCGCCCTTTGAACTTTTAAAAAACGAGGAGTTCGTCCAGCCCTCGCCGGTCAGGGAAGAGCTTCAACCACCCGCTCCGCTCGTTCCGCCTCCCCCGGTTCGGGAAGTCCCGGCAGTCCCTGTAGCCCCGGCAGTCCCTGAGGTTCAGGGAGATAACGCATCTCTGGCCCAGAGGGCGAAAATCATCCTGGAGGGCATCCTGCAGAGAATGCATCTCGATTTCACCGTCAGCCTTGAAGAAACCCCGGACACGATCATTCTGACCATCAACGGCGACGGCGGCGGGTTGCTCATCGGCAAGCGGGGTCAGAATCTCGATGCCATCCAGTATATTGTCAACAAGGCGGCCACGAAAATCCATGATGAACGCAAATTGATCATCGTTGATACCGAATCCTATCGGCAGCGGCGGGAGGAATCCTTGAACGCCCTGGCCAGGGAATTTGCCGAAAAGGTGAAAAAAACAAGGAAACCGGTCACCGTTGGCCACATGAACGCCCACGATCGCCGGATCATTCATCTGGCTCTTCAGAATGACGACACCATCGTGACCAAGAGCAGAGGTGAGGGTGAATACCGCAAAATTGTGATTCTTCCGGCAAAGATCGCCAACAGGGAACCTCGGCCATAAAAAAAGAGGTTCGAATCCCTTTTTAAGTCTGAAAGATCGCCATGCTGGAAGACACCATCGCCGCCATCGCTACGCCCGCCGGTGTCGGCGGTATAGGAATCGTTCGTATCAGCGGGCCGAAGTCGGAAAACATCCTTTTTCGCCTCTTTCAATCCTCTCATCGAATATCCCGTTATCAACCCCGCCGACTTTATCATGGGGACCTGATCGCTCCGACGACCGGACAGGTTCTCGATGAAGTCCTGGTCAGCCTGATGAAAGCCCCCCATTCCTTCACAGGCGAGGATACCCTGGAAATTTTCTGCCATGGCGGCATCCTGATACTTGAAGCCGTCCTTTCGGCGGTCCTTGAGGCCGGCGCCCGCCTTGCCGAACCGGGGGAATTCACCCGGCGGGCCTTTCTTCATGACCGGATCGACCTGACCCAGGCGGAAGCGATCGGCGACGTGATTTCGGCCCTCACCTCGCGGGGGCTCGAAACCGCCGTGGCGCACCTTAAAGGCAAGTTGAAGCAAAAGATCGATGTCCTTCGGGAAATGCTGATCGATATTCTGGCCCTTCTGGAGACGGAGATCGATTTTTCGGAGGATGTGGAATCCCCTGCGGCTGAAACGCCGGCAAAACTTCAGTCCCTTTCCGAACACATCGAGATCCTGCTTCGGACCTACGATCAGGGGAAAATAGACCGCCATGGCGTGACCGTGGTGATTGCCGGTAAACCGAATACGGGAAAATCAAGCCTTCTGAATTGTCTTCTGGAAGAAAAGCGGGCGATTGTCACGCCGATACCGGGGACGACCCGCGATTTCATAGAAGAGGCAATCAACATCCAGGGGCTGTCCATCCGGCTGATTGACACCGCCGGCATCCGTCCTCCGGAAGACAGGATTGAACAGGAAGGGATCCGGATGGTCTGGGAAAAACTGGCCGCCGCCGATGGCGTGATCCTTCTCTTTGACGGAAGCAGCTCTCTGGCGGAGGAAGACCGGGATCTCCTGAAACGGCTCGCGGATTATAACGTACTGCCCGTCATCAACAAAACCGATCTGGATCACCGCCTGGGAGAAGAAGAAATTACAGCCTGTTTTCCCGGAACGTCTCCGCTCTGGATCTCCGCTAAATTCGGAGCGGGCATCCCGGCCTTGAAAGAGAAGATCCGCCGTCTGGTCATGGACAGGGCGGGAATTCAGGATGGGGAAATCGTGATTTCCAGCCTGCGGCAGAAAATGGCCCTGGAGAAAACGCTGAAATTTGTTGCCCAGGCGCGAAACAGTCTTGAGGACGGTTTATCTCCGGAGTTTGCTGCACTGGATGTGCGGGAAGCCCTGGAAGCGCTTGGAGAAATCGGAGGGGAAACGGCTACGGAAGAGATCCTGGATCGCATCTTCTCCTCTTTCTGCATCGGGAAATGACCCCGCCCCGGTCTGTTTGCCGTCATTTCGTCAAAGACCCTCGATGCCTTCCAGAAACGCCAGGACGTTTGTCCCCAGAACCCGATGGTTATACCCCCCCTCAAGAACGGCGAAGCATCCACACCGCTTCTTCTGGCAGATTTCCCAGACCATATGCCCGATGGTTTTATAATCCTCCGTCGTCAAAAGCCCACCCCAGTCTTCGCTGTGATTATCGAACCCGGCGGAAACAGCGATGACATCGAAAGATGCCGAAGACAATTTTTTTTCAATACCCCTGAGATATTCATTCCTGTCGCAGGATGAAGGATTATAAATAGTTACATATTCCTTCCGTTCCAGGATATTCACCGTACCATCACCGAAATGAAGATCAAAGTCCAGCAGGAAGGCCTTGACGATCTTTCCTTCCCTTTTCAATTTTTCCAAGGCAATGGCCATATTATTGAAATAACAGAATCCCCAGGCGCTGCCGGCGGAGGCATGGTGACCCGGAGGCCGGATCAGGGCAAAACAGGGTTCGTTCATCCCGATTTCAGCAGCCATAATGGCCCCGCCTGCAGCCATCGCGGCAATGTCATAGAGCCCTTCCCTTTCGACCTGAGCAATGTGCGATTCGGTATGAACGGCAGAAATATCAGATTCTTCGGCCGGTACAGCTTTAAGAAAATCAACCCGGCCGCTGATCGCTTCCACAACGGCTTCCATCCTGCCTGAAGCCGCGGCCGGATCCGTCGTGTAGCATTGACAAAAATCATCATGATAAATGACTTTCATGATTTTCGACACCTCCTCCAAGATATGTCCCTTCGATAGCAGATGGTCGACAACAGCTCAACGATTCGGAAAGGCCTCTCCCTGTCCGGGAAAAAAGACTAACCATAAAATTTGATGTGCCTGAGAATTTTTGCCGTGGAAGTCGACAAACAAATCTTTTCCAGGTCTTCCGGTAAAAGCCAGCAGGCATCCAGGGCATCATCGGCGGCTTTCAGGTCCCCTCGAATATAATCGGCCAGCATATCCACAATGACGAAATGAAAGCGAAAGCTACCATCCCGGTCCCTTTCCAACAGGTCGAAGGCGTATACGGGGTGCCTTGCCTCCACGACAATGCCCGTTTCTTCCAAAACTTCCCGTTCCGCTCCTTCCTTCAAGGTTTCCCCCAATTTCAGAGAGCCTCCCGGTATGGCCCACAATCCCCTGTTCGGTTCCGCCGCGCGTTTTACCAGGAGAATCCTCCCCTCCTGGACGACAATTGCGCCAACGCCCACGCGAGGGCAATCCGGATATTCCCGTTTCGACATAAAAAATTACACCTGGCCTGAGAAAATATGATAAAAAATAGCACATTTCCCTAATCGTTACAATGCGTTCTTTACCTGGCAGGAAGTTCAATAACCGCCCTAATTTTTCTAATCCTTTGACTGAATCAAATTTCAGTAATTTTTCCCTAACATAATAAGGTTTTCCCCTTATTGGAACGAAACTCGGACTGTAATATAAGCAAGAATTAAGATTGTGATAAAATTCACTCTCCACAAGACCTTTCAGGCACTGTCACAATGTTTCTTGAGGATGTATTTTTTCTCCTTTTTAATGATAGAGGAGGTTAAAAAAGTGTGACTGGACCAGCACTTCTATGGTAAAAATGATAAATTAAAATAATAAGGAGAAAGGGAAAATGACTGTCAATGTTCTTCTTGCCGACGATCACAAAATAGTCCGTGACGGCTTACGTATTCTCATTGAAAACCACGGGAATATGAATGTTGTCGCAGAGGCGGAAAATGGACAAAAAGCAATCACCTTGGCCAAAGAGCTGCATCCGCAGGTCATTATCATGGACATCTCCATGCCGGACATGAACGGCATCGATGCCACAAGAAGGATCACCTCCGACTTTCCCGGGATCAAAGTCATTGCCCTCTCCATGCATACCGATCGCCATTTTGTCGTAGGCATGCTGGAAGCAGGCGCCGCAGGGTATCTCTTAAAGGACTGCGCCTTTGAAGAACTCGTCAGCGCCATTCACACCGTCCTGGAAAACCACACCTATCTAAGCCCCACCATTACCGATATCGTCGTTAGAAATTATGTGCATAAGGAAGCGAAACCATCGGTCTCCGTCTCCTCGGAACTGACGGCACGGGAAAGAGAACTTCTCCAGCTGCTTGCGGAAGGCATGACGGCCAAACAGATTGCCAAGACCCTGCGTGTCAGTGTGAAGACCGTGGAAACCCACCGGCGGAACATTGCCCAGAAACTTGGAGCCGGCAGCGTGGCCGAATTAATCAAATATGCCATCCGGGAGGGCTTAACAACCCTGGACTCCTGAAATATCGATAAAAAAACTATCGATCGATTTGATCCTTGACCGCCGCCAGGATCCGGGTCATCATCTCCCCCGCCCCACCCTGGAGGAGGATGTCCGCCTCCGCATCATAGGGCGTCTCTTCCCGATTGATGATCACCAGCTTTGCACCGACATCTTTTGCATATTGGGGCATATAAGCCGCCGGATAAACCACCAGGGAAGAACCGATAACCAGCATCAGGTCGCAGCTGCTCGCCTCATAAGTCGCCTCCCGCAGGGTGTCCTCCGGAAGAGCCTCTCCAAAAAAAATCACATCCGGTTTCAACAGACCCTGGCATCGCTCACAGAAGGGAAATCCATCCAATTCCCTTAATGCCGTCCTCTGAAGCATGTCGGGTACGGAAATCCGGTCGCCGCAGCTCAGACATTTAAGCCAGCGCATGTTGCCATGGAGTTCGTACACCCTTTCCGGCGCATTTCCTGCCTTCTGATGCAGATTATCAATGTTCTGGGTAATGACGCACCGCAGTTTCCCCAGCTTTTCCAGTTCGGCCACGGCCAGATGGGCCCGGTTGGGTTGCGCCTCCGCAAAAGCGCCTCCCTCGATCAGAATCCGCCACTGTTTTCTTCGCGTCTGCGCGCTGCGGAGAAACTTCTGGATCGTGAAATCATCGGGATCAAACCGGTCCCATAATCCTCCCGGACTGCGAAAATCAGGAATGCCCGACTCGGTGCTGACGCCCGCCCCGGTAAAGACCACGACCTTTCCGGCCTTGCAGATCATGTCCGCAACGGCACGGATCTTTTTCTCTAACCCTTCTTCCGTCATTTTTAAATACTTTCTATTTTCAGGCTGTTATAATGACCATTCTTTCCAGAAAACTTAACTTGCGACGAGATACCTACAATAAATTTTGCGCCGTGACCAGTTGAAACTTTTCCGGATCTAACGCTACTCTCCTTCAGGGGGACGCTCCCGAGCCACCGGAGAAAACCCCTCCTGCCCAAGCCATGAGCAGCGGGGCATCTCTCTGATTTTTTGATTGACACTCCCCATACTTTGTTTTAAGTCACTGGCTTGTCGGCTTCATTTTTTGCGCCTCGAGTAAAAGATCCCGCATCGTTTTCCTACAGAAAGACAAGGGCGGATGCATCCGATCCTTTCATAAGGAAAACAAAGTGCCTCCCGTGAAATAACGCGTTTGCACCAGCGATCTTTCCCGATAAAGTAGACGGTTATCCCCCATGATTCCGCTTTCAGAAGAAGCACCGCAAAGAGTTTTAAGCAATAAGAACGACAAAAAATCACGTTGAGTTAAGCGATGGCTTTTTTTCTGGGTATCGATATCGGATCTTTTTCCGCGAAAGGGGTCCTGCTGGAGGATCAATCCGTTCAGGCTTCCTTTGCCTGCCCCTCCGGCGGAGATTACCGGGGAGCCGCACAGCAGGTCAGAGAAACCCTGCTGTGCAGGGCCGGTATAGCACCTTCGGGTTTATCCTTCGTCATGGCCACAGGTTACGGAGCAAAGCAGGTCCTGTTCGCCGATGAAGAAAAACCGGATATCACCTGCCAGGGCCGAGGGGTCGCCTTTCTTCTTCCTTCAGCCCGAACCGTTCTCGATTGCGGGGATCTTTACAGCAAAGTCCTGCGCATGGATGGCGAGGGTCATGTCCATAATTTCCTTTTGAGCGGGAAATGTGCCGGGGGCAGTGGCCGTTTGTTACTGATCATGGCGAAGGTCCTGCGGGTCAAGTTGGAGGAGATCGGTCCGCTTTCTCTGAAATCCCGGAGCAAGGTGGACTTCAGCACGGGGTGCGTCGTTTTTTCTGAATCCGAAGCCGTATCCCTGATCGCGGAAGGCGTGGCCAAGAAAGACCTTCTGGCCGGCGTGCATCGGGCATTGGCTGCCCAGCTTGCCAGTCTGGCGGAACGCGTGGGAATCGAACCGGATGTGGTTCTGACCGGCGGCGGGGCGGTAGACGCCGGTCTGGTCCAGGCCTTGGAGGACAGCCTGTGCATCCCGGTCAGAGTCCCTTCGAATCCCCTGTTCACCGCCGCCCTTGGCGCGGCACTGCTGGCCCGGGAGAAAAGCCTGTCGCAGAGAAGCTGAAAAAAGACGGGTTGGAAATACCAAGTTCTGTCGTTAAAAAAGAGGAGGGAGTTTAATGAGCGATACGAAGAACAACGTCATGGCAGAGGTGGAAAGACAGTATGATAATTATGGAATCCGGGCAAAGGAACTATGCGCCGGCGGAAAAAAGGCGATCGGTTACATCTGCTCTTTTGTTCCTCTCGAATTTATTACGGCAGCCGGATGCATCCCCTTCCGGATTCGCGGTGATATCCACGAACCCATCACCAAAGGGGATTCCCTTCTGGAGACAATCGTCTGCCCCTTTATCCGGAGTTGTTTTGATCTCTGCGTCAAGAACCGATACGACTTTCTCTCCGGCATCGTGATCCCCCACGGATGCGACAGCATGGTGAGAAGCTACAGCGTGTGGAGTTATTCCCTCAATTTTCCCTACTTTCACTTCGTCAATACGCCCAATGTCGTGAAGGAATCTTCCCACGAATATTTCAAGGATGAACTCCAGTCCTACCGGAAGAGCCTGGAAGATTTCACGGGAAAGCCCATTTCCGATGCAGATCTTCAGGAAGCCATCCGGCTGCACAATGAGAACCGGACCAAAACCCGGGCCCTGTATGAATTTAAAAAGGCCGATCCCCCATTGATTTCCGCAGCGGAACTGCAGAAGGTTCTGGCCGTCGGGGCGAGCCTTCCGGTTGAAGAAGCCAATTCCCTTTTCGACAATGTCCTGGCCGAACTGGGCAGGCGGACGGAAGCCCCGGTCAAGAAAGGCCCCCGGATTCTCCTGGACGGCCCCTGTGTGGATCATCTCGCCATTTCCGGCATCGTCGAAGAAAGCGGCGGCAATGTGGTGATCGACACGACCTGCATGGGCACGCGGGACCTGTGGCCCCTTGCCGATGAAGATGGCGATCCGGTGGCCTCCCTGGCCCGTCGCTACCTGGACAAGCTCAATTGTCCCAAGACATACCGGGAAAACACCGCCGGCACCTTTGCCGGCGACGCCGAGGATCGCTTTGGCGACATCGGCGCACGGGCAAAGGAGTTTGCCGCCAACGGCGCCATTCTTTACCTGTACAAGTACTGCGATCCCTTTGGATTCGAAGTCCCGGCAAGAAAGGCTTACTACGAATCCCTCAATATCCCGCTCCTCTGTCTTGAAGACACCTATTCGGCGGGCACCATCGGACAGTTGAAAACTCGCATCCAGGCTTTCCTGGAAATGATCGGCTAGCGGCCATGCCGGCATAAGGAGGACAGAACAATGACAGAAGAAAAGAAAGAAAAGAAGCCCCAGAAAAGAATGACTGCAACCCGTGCGGCCGCCTCCATCGGCCCCATGGTTAAGGAATTTATCGCCGGAACCAATCGTGCCAGGCAGGAAGGCACCCATAAACTGGCTTATACGTTCATCTGCTGCCACCATGAGGAGATTCTCCGGGCGATGGATGTCCTGCCGGTGTGGACCGAAAATTTCGCAGGCGTCTGCGGCGCGAAGCGAGATGCCGAACGCTTCATGCAGCGGGCGGAATCGCTGGGACTCTCCCGCTCCCTGTGCACCTACGCCCTCTGCGGCATCGGCTATGACCAGTGGCGCGAGGAGCTGGGTGAGACGCCCCCCGACGCCCCCTGGGGCGGCCAGGCGAGGCCTGACTTCATGATTCAAACCGGGCAGATCCTCTGTGACCCGAGGGCCAAGTGGTACCAGGCCTCACAGCAGTTCATGCCGGACATCCCGATATACAACATCGATCTCCCCTACCCCCTGTTCCAGAGAGACCGCGATCACAGGGAAGTCCTGGGCTACTATCACCGTTATATTGTCAAGGAATTGCGCGGCCTCATCGCCTTTGTGGAAAAAATGACGGGAAAGAAGATGGATTACGACCGCCTGAGCGAGCGGGTGGATCTGAGCGACCGCATCTGGAACCTGGTCCACGAAACCTATGAGCTCCGCAAGGCCAAGCCCAGCCCCATGGGAACCGGCGACGCCATGAATACGATGGTTCCCCTGAACTTCATGATGGCCACCCAGGAATCCTACAATTTCTTCTCCGATCTCAAGAAGGAGCTGGAGGAAAAGATCGCCAAGGGCGAAGGCGAAGTCGAAGAGGAAAAGTACCGGCTGATGTGGGGCGGCGGACTTCCCGCCTGGTACGCCCTGAACGATTTCAACTACTTCAACAGCAAGGGGGCCACGTTCCCCGTGGAGACCACCTATCGCTTGGTCATGCCCCTGGATGAAATGGATCTCCCCAAAACCAGCGATCCCGTGGAGCGTCTCGCCTGGCGGTGGCTCGGATACTGGACCTTCTGGTACGACAAGGCCCGGAAGCGTCCCGGATCGGAACCCGACGTGGAGCGCCTGATCAACTGGGTCGAGGAATACGACATCGACGGAATCGTTGTCCATCAGGCCTTTTCCTGCCGGACCTGGCACGTCGGCCTCATCTGGCAGTTGAAGCAGCTGGCCAAGATCTACAAGCCCATCCCGATCCTTATGATGGGTTCCGGAGGACAGAAAGAGAAGACCAACCGCGAGGTGCCTTCCCTGATTCTGGAAAGCGACATCATCGATATCACTTCCTACTCCGAGATTGATACCCGCAACAAGATCGACGCCTTCATTGAAACCCTGGAATCCGTCCGGACCAACCGGGCGGCCTGAGATGATTGTGCGAAATGGCGGAATACTTCGCAGGTATTGATATCGGTTCAACCATGACCAAGGCGGTGATCCTCGGCGAGGGGATTGCCGCCTCGGTCATCGGACCAACGGGTGCAGAACAGCGCAGGCTGGCCAACAAGGTGATGGAGGAAGCTCTCGGCCAGGCAGGACTCGCCTTCGAAGCCATCTCCTACGTTGTCGCCACCGGTTACGGCCGTATCAACGTTCCCTTTGCCGACCGGCAGATCACGGAAATCACCTGCCATGCCAGGGGAATTCATTTCCTCTTTCCCGAAGCCCGGACGGTGATCGATGTGGGGGGACAGGACAGCAAGGCCATCCGCATCGACAGCCAGGGGCGTCCCCACGACTTCATCATGAATGACAAGTGCGCCGCCGGCAGCGGCCGATTCATCGAAATCATCGCCGATACCCTGAACATCCCCCTGGAAGCGGTGGGCGATCTCTCCCTGCAGAGCACTTCCCCGGCAACGATCAGCAACCTCTGTACGATCTGGGCCCAGCAGGAAGTAGCCTCCAGCCTGGCCCTGGGGATTCCCGTCCCGGACCTGCTCGCCGGGGTCCATCGTTCCCTTGCCGACCGGATCAGCCGGATGGCCCACCGGCTCCGCCTGGGAAAACCCGTCGTTCTCACCGGCGGCGGCAGTAAAAACAAGGGGCTTATCGCCGCCCTGCGGGAGTACCTCGACGGCGATCTCCTCATCCCCGAAAATCCCCTGCTTACCGGCGCCCTCGGCGCCGCGCTCATGGGACGCGACCTCGTGGAAAAAGCCCGGCAGAGCAACCTCCCCCTGGAAACCCGCCCGCGCATCCTGGAAGCCATTCATCTTCTCGGTTCATCCGAATGAGGCGTATTCTTTTCACACCAGTCTTACTTTGCCCGATAAAAATACCATCTCTGCCCTCCCATCACAAATATGCAATCTTATTGAGTGACAGACTGAATTGGCGATCCTACGGTGCACAGGAACCTCGCAGGGCTGTGCTCAGGATTTTACTCAACGTGGATTTCATAAATACAATGAGATATATTGAATTATTAGATTACAATATCTATCAGAGGGCTTTAAATTGAAAAAGATTAGCAAGAAAGATTTACGAAGGAAACAAATCATTGAAGCGGCAATTGCCGTCTTCGGAGATAGCAATTTCCATGATGCGAATATTACAGAGATCGCCCAGAAGGCAAACGTAGCCGAAGGCACGATATATTTCTACTTCAAGAACAAGGAAGATCTTTTCTTCGCAATTCCGGCGCAAAAGATAGAAGAATTCTGTGAAGAAGTTGACCTCCAACTTGAGGGAATTCATGATGCTTTCAATAAGCTCAAAAAATATACCTGGTTCTATCTCTATCATTTCAAAAAAAATCCGGCTTACGCCCGGAGCTTGATGCTCGAGATGCACGTAAACAAGAATTTCTATAGCTCAAAAACCTCTGTCCAATCGAAAAGAGCCACCGACAAAGCTCTCGAAATCATTCGACAGGGTCAGGAGGAAGGCCTTTTCAGAAAAGACATCGATGAAGAAGTCATCCAGGCACTGTTGCTGGGCATGCTGGAATATCGAGTCACCAAATGGGTGCTCAAGGACCAAGCGTATGATCTCCTGGAAAACTATGGTGACATAAGCGAAGTGATCTTTAATGGCATCAGATCTTCTTAGAATAGACGTCGTTGTTTTTCTTCAGTGAAGCAATCAGGGAAGGATCGTCACCTCCGTTCCCACGGAAATCGTCCTGGCCAGATCCAGCGCGTCATTATTGTACATGACAAAGCATCCCCCCGTCACCCGACGGCCGACGCGCCCCGGGTTGTTGTTGCCGTGGATGCGGTAGATGGCCCCTTTTCTCGTTCGGTGGGAAAGGGAAATCTTGACGGGACCCATGTAGTTCAGGGGATGGCCGGGAGGAACCACCGGCGGAAGAACGATTCCCCTCTCCCGAAAGACCTCCCGGCAGTAAGGCGTCGGATGCCACGAGGGATTGAAGGAAATGGCCGTCACTTGACCCCGGCCGAGGGGATAGATATCAAGACCCCGGACAGCCGTTCCCACCCGGTATTCCCGCCGAAGAAGGCGTTGATCTCCCTCGGTCTGCTCATAGAGAGCGAGAACATTCCGGCTGATGCTGACTTCAATGGCATACCGCCTGTCCGTTTGCAAAGTTCGGGAATCCGAAGATCCGGCAACGGCGATCGCACAGAAGGCCAGCATCAGCGCCATTCCCCAGGGGCAAAGAAATCTCCTTCCTTGATGCAGGTTTGTCAGCACCTTACGCCTCGATTTTTCTCTTTCCGATGTTGTCCTCTTGTCTCATTCATTTCAAACTTGTCATTACCGCCCATTGGCTGTACAAAGCAAGCATCATCTTAAAAAAAAGGCCAAGGGGAAGAGAAAATCCACCTTTCCGCATGAACAGATCTTCGAATAAAATACAGTAGGAAGGAAACAATGAAAATCATTTTTCTGGGCACCAACGGCTGGTATGACACGGACATGGGAAACACCGTCAGCATCCTTCTCCGGGCCGCGTCCTTCGATCTTGTACTCGACGCCGGCAACGGCTTCTACAAGCTGGACCGCTTTATTAACCCATCCTCGAAGAAGCCCCTTTATCTCTTTCTGAGCCATTTCCATCTGGACCACATTGTCGGGCTGCACACCCTCAACAAATTTTCCTTTCCCCAGGGGCTCGTGATCTGCGGCCCGGAAGGCAGCCGGGAACTGCTGACCCAATTTGTCAACCGTCCTTTTACCGCCGCGCTTTCCGCCCTGCCCTTCCCCGTGGATATCCTCGAACTGCCGGCCTCCCTCGCTCAGCTCCCCTTTCCCGTGGAGACCCTCCCCCTGAATCATCCCGTCCTTACCCTGGGATACCGGATTTCCCTCGATGACCGGGTCATCAGCTACTGCACGGACACAGGCTATTGTGAAAATGCCGTGACGCTCTCCCGATCGGCTGATCTTCTCATTGCGGAATGCGCTTATCGGCAGGGACAGTTCAGCGATGCCTGGCCGCACCTCAACCCGGAAGCGGCCGCCCGGATTGCCGAGGAGGCCGGAGCGAGACGGCTCGCCCTGACGCACTTCGATGCCCGCCTGTATACCAAACCCGCAGACCGCGAAGAATCCGAAGCCTTTGCCCGTAAGATCTTCCCCCAAACCTTCGCAGCCCGGGATGGTCTGGAAATGGATCTGTAGGATTCACTCTATTTTTCCGGACAATCCTGTTAATTGAAATGGAACCTATGTGGATTTCGAATTGTGTGTGGGGGGAAAGATAATGGAGGGGAAATTTGTCCAACGCACAGGAAAATCTCCATTCAGATCAGAAAGGTTAGATAAACTTCTTGAGTCCTCCCAAAATACGTTGAGTACGGTTCGATTACAAAAGTTGGGTTAAATGTCCGGACTTGAGTACAAAAAATTCCTCCGATCCTCAGTGGATCGAAGGAATCTATACATCAAAGCGCGTGCGCCACGAGAATCGGTTCAGCGATGCGATCGGCTTCGGTGGCCTGAAGCTCTGGGTGCAAAATGATAAGAACCGCTTTTTTTCACCGGGGTGGCACTTCGGAACTCTGCAGGGAGTTCGCGTCTCGTGGAGCTCACAGTGGAACGATGCGTTCCACCACTTCCTGCCGGAGCAGGGATCGAATAATCAAAATCTTCCAGGGCGCGTCGTTCGATTCTTTCTCCCAGCACATGCTCAATGTTCCCCACCAAATCCCTTTCCTGAGGCGTTACAAAAGAGAAGGCGTCGCCTGCTTTTGTCGCCCGGCCGGTACGGCCAATCCGATGGGTGTATGCATCGACGGTATCAGGCATGTCATAATTGATCACATGAGAGATCTTGGTTATATCGATTCCCCTGGCGGCGATGTCCGTGGCGATCAGGATCTGATACTTTCCTTCTCTGAAGCCGCTGAGCGCGGCCTGACGCCTGCTCTGTGAAAGATCCCCCTGCAGGGATGTCACGGGGAAACCGGCTGTTTTCATCTGCATGGCCACCCGTGTCGTTCGATGCTTCGTGCGCGTGAATACGAGGACTGATTCAGTATTCGTTTCTTGAAGAAGTTTCATCAGCAGGGCTGTCTTGAGATGCTGTTCAACGGGATACAGCGCATGGGACACCGTAGATGCGGGAGCATCATCGCCGACCCTTAGAATTACGGGGTCATGCAGAACTTCTTTTGCCAGATGGCGTATATCGGTGGGCATTGTAGCCGAGAAAAGCAGCGTCTGGCGATTTTCCGGCACCCGTTTTATGATTTTACGGATATCCGGCAGAAAGCCCATATCAAACATGCGGTCTGCCTCATCCAGAACGAGGACCTCGATGCCGGATAAGTCGGCAAGCCCTTGATCCATCAGATCGAGCAGACGGCCCGGACAGGCCACAACGATTTCGGCCCCCTCCCGGAGTTTCGAAATTTGAGGATTCTTATTGACACCGCCATAAACTGTGACACTTTTTAACTTTGTTGCCCGGCCCAGATCATTTATGGACTCGTGAATCTGTTCTGCCAATTCTCTTGTCGGCGCAATGATCAGTGCTCGGGTTCTCTTGCGTGATCCGTTCATAAGGTGCTGCATAATGGGTAGAACAAAAGCTGCGGTTTTTCCCGTCCCGGTCTGGGCAAGCCCCATGACGTCTCTGCCTTGGAGTATTGCGGGAATGGATTTAAGCTGGATCGGTGTCGGCGTCGTGTAACCCAGGGCTTGGATGCCGGCCTCAATCTGGGGGTTAAGATTAAACTGTCTAAAATTCATTAAATATCCCTTTTCACTAAAGTTTACCGGAATACTTCCGGCATGTCCGTCCGTTTTCGGACGGAATCGTAGATAAACCTATTCTGCTGAAAGTCTGTCAAGATTCTGAAGAAGACGTCCCATCTTCCGTATTCGTCGTCGAGTTTTCCGTTATCCCGTCGCCTTCCTTTTCATGATGCCGCTTTGCCATTTTATCTCTGGCTTTTTGTGCGCGCTCCATCTCCTTCTGCCGTTTAACAAATTGCGCCGGATTTTTTCTTGCCATATCCTTCCTCCTGTCTTCGGCATAACCGTCGCGTCCAAGGACGATACTGCTTAAAATAAAGAACCCCAAAAGCCTTTTTCACAGGCTCTGGGGTTGAATGAACAGCCAAAACCAAATCTAAAAAACTTGATCTCAATACACTTTAAAAGTCCTGTAGATAGGGCTTTTAATCGCAACAGGAAGGGCGGGTTTTACAGCTTGCGAACATTCTCAGCAGCGGGTCCTTTTTTCCCGACAACAACATCGAAACTGACCCTGTCACCCTCTGATAAAGATTTGAAACCTTCACCAAGGATGGCCGAATGATGAACAAATACATCCTTGCCGCCGTCCTGCTCAATAAAGCCAAAACCTTTTGAATCGTTGAACCATTTTACTGTACCTTCTGGCATTTTTCCTCTCCTTTACACTTGGCTCCTTCAAGGAACCTTTTTAATATTGTCGAACTTTTCGACGTGCAGTGTCATTTCTCAAACAAAATAACCGCACATTCCTTAATCTGGCTTGTGCGGTTATTTTTTCGTATTTTGTTAACTACAATCAAGTACTGCACTTGTATGTGGAACATTAACTGATTTTTATTAAAATTGCAATGTTTTTTACTAAAGATATTTATCCGGAAAAATATAAAATTACTCTTTGACGAGATAAATCTTTTCCTTTTACCGCTCCAGAACGCTTACAACCTCGATATGTTTCGTCTGAGGGAACATATCGAGAGGCTGCAGTTCTTTCAATGTATAGCCGCCGTCCAGCAGTCGCCGCATATCCCGGGCCTGGGTGGTTGGATTGCAGGAAATATAAACAATCCGGCAAGGCTTCAGGCGAAGCAGACCTTCCAGGACATCGGCACTGCAGCCGATTCTCGGAGGGTCCAGGACAACGACATCGACGGGGGTTTTTCTTTCCCAAAAATGCTTTTTCAAGATCTCGCCAACATCGCCGGCGTAAAATTCCCCGTTTGACACGCCCTCTTCCCGGAGATTCTCTTCGGCGCAGCCGATGGCCTCCCTGTCCGCATCCACTCCGAAGAGCCGCTGCACGCGAGGCGCCAGGAAGAGGGAGAAGAGACCGGAACCGCAGTAGGCATCGAGAAGATTCTCGGCTCCCGACAGCGCACAGGCTCGAACCACAGTATCAACCATCGTTTCCACGAGGGACAAGTTGGCCTGAAAGAATCCCGAAGCAGGCACACGCAGGATTTTTCCTTTGACCTGCCGGAGCACGCGATTTCCCCGGACGGGAGAATGGCCGGGGTCAACGGATGCGGCGCCCGTTTCAGACCAGAGGACCACCCTCTTCTCTCCTTTCCCGCCTTTCCGGTTGGAAGGGGAAGGCCTTTCCAGCTTCTTCCGGAGCACTGCCAGGGAACGGTTGATGGACTCATCGACGATTTCACACCGCGACACCGGAACGATCCGGCTGTCGGCCGCCTCCTTGTAGCCGATCAGGGCGGACTTTCCCGGCGCAAACCGGAGATGGAACTCCGCCTTTCCCCGGTAGGCATAGGGCATCGGCGAGGGGAGAACCTCCCGGACGGGTGGGTCCGGAACCTTTCCGATTCGCGCCAGGGCTTCTCCAACCTGTCTTTTTTTAAGCTCCAGTTGATGGGCATAGGCAATATGCTGATACTGGCATCCCCCACAGCGCTCGTAGTGCGGACATTTAGCTTCTGTCCGGAAGGGGGAGGGGTTCAATATCCGGCATATCCGCCCCGTGGCGTATGATCGGCGTATCCCGTCAATTTCAATCTCCACCGTGTCCCCGTCAACGGCGAAGGGGACAAAAACAACCAGGCTGCCATGCCTGCCGACCCCGGAACCTCCGAAAGCAACGCTGTCCATGGTCACTTCCAGCCGATCTCCGATTTCAATCCTCTTCTCCGTATTCGTCCCCTTCAATTGATCTCTCCATTTTTCGGCAGAATCGGACTTTCCAGGCTTTTTACAGAGGGAAAGAGGGATTCTCTGCAAAAAAGACGTCAAAAAATCCGCCGAAGCGCTCCCGCAAGCTTGAATTTTGCTTCCTCATCCGAATTATGATCCCGGCCACCCGGAAGGGTCAGGAAATACCCTGCTATTTCCCTTTACAAGCCCATAAAATACTGATAGGAAACCGACCATGATTCCAGAAACCAGTTTAGATACCATGCAAAATAAAAATGTCCATCATTTGTTTATCGAAGATAAGGAAATAATCCTGGTAGGCACGGCTCATGTGTCACGGGAAAGCGCCGATCTGGTGGAACGCGTCATATCCGAGGAAAATCCGGACACGGTGTGTATTGAGCTCTGTCATGCCCGCTTTGACGCCCTGAAAAAAAAGGACCAATGGCAGGAAATGGACATCATGAAGGTCATCCGGGAAAAACGGACTTCTCTCCTCCTTTCCCAGCTTCTTATGATGTCCTTCCAGAAAAAAATTGCTGAGAAGTTCAACATTCATCCCGGCGAAGAAATGCTGCGGGCCATGGCCCTGGCAGAAAAACTGGGGACCAACATCGTTCTGGCCGATCGGGAAATCCGGGTGACCCTCCTGCGCACCTGGAGAAAGATGCGCTTTTTCAGCAAAGTCAAACTGATGTCGGAGATGTTTCTCTCCCTTTTCATGACGGAAGACATTGAAGAAGAGGACATTGAAAAGCTCAAGGAGCATGATGTCCTGGACATGACACTCCGCCAGTTCGGCGAAAAGATGCCGGACCTGAAAAAAACGCTGATTGATGAGCGGGATCAGTACCTCGCCGCTTCCATTCGCTCCGCCGCCGGAAACAAGGTGGTCGCCGTGGTCGGCGCGGGTCATGTTCCGGGTATTGTCCGTACCATCGAGGCAAATCAGGAGGTTGACAAGGAGGCCATTTCGATCATTCCTCCCCCGGGCATCGGAGGCCAAATCTTTGGTTGGGGATTTTCCCTGGCTATTATCGGGATTTTTATTGCCGGTTTCTTCAACTCCGGGTTTTCAACGAGCCTCGCTATGATTCTTTCCTGGTCCTCCATCACGGCGATCTGCGCCGCAGTCGGCGCAATTCTTCTCCTGGCCCATCCGCTGACCATTGCCGCAGCGGCCTGTTCAGCCCCCATTGCCACCCTCCATCCCCTGATCGCTACGGGCTGGGTTGCGGGTCTGATGGAGGCAACGATCCGCAAACCGAAGGTCAAGGATTTTCTCAGCCTGAAGGACGATATCCTGACCGTTCGGGGGTTCCTGCGCAACAAGATCACCCGGATTCTTTTGTTGATCGCCGTCGTGAACCTGACGACTTCCATAGGCACGTTCGCCGCAATCCCGGTCATTATGAAATACTTTTAGTTTCTTCCTTTTCTTATGAGGGACTATGGCTGCCCCCGGTAAAACCTCTCTCCTCTGTCCCCGTTGCCGCAAGCTCATCAGTGCTGATGAGCCCCAATGCCCCTACTGCGGATTGAGACGCCCGGGATCGCGATGGCTGTCCGGATTTATCTGGCGTCTGAGCAGTGGAGCCCTGGACCCGGTTCGCATTCTGATTTACATCAACGTGGCGTTTTTCCTGCTGTCTCTCCTTTTGAACCTGTCGGCCACGAGAATATCCCATCAGCCCCTGACGCTTCTCTCCCCCTCCAACAGCAGCCTTTTTGCCCTGGGCGCTACAGGGGCGATTCCACTGGGGCAATATGGGCGCTGGTGGACCCTCATCTCCGCCTCTTTTCTTCATGGCGGAATCCTCCACATTTTCTTCAACATGGCCGCTCTTTCCCAACTCGGTTATTTTGTTCTTCGAGAATATGGATTCAACCGCTTCATCCTCATTTATATCCTCTCAGGTATCGCCGGTTTTCTCCTGTCCGCCATCGTCGGCGTCATTTTTACCATGGGCGCCTCCGCCAGTCTCTGCGGCCTCATCGGCGCGATTCTCTTCTACGGCAAGAGCCGAGGCGGGTTCTACGGTGAGGCCATCTACAAACAGGCCACCGGCTGGATTGTGGGTCTGGTGCTTTTCGGCCTTTTTTTGCCGGGCATCAACAACTGGGCGCACGGCGGCGGACTTGTTGCCGGTATTCTGCTGGGGTTCTTTCTGGGATATGAAGACCAGTCAGAGGAAACGTCTCTTATTCAGATTCTCGGGACCTGTTGTATTTTTCTGACGGCAACGGTCCTGCTCTGGGCGGCGATGCGGTCCCTCCTCGCCTTTTTTCTCGCATAAAATATAATTCTTATTGACTTAATTGCCGCTTGTTTATATGGAAAATCCATGTTCAGGGTAAACAACCGGTGGATCTATTCAACGATAAAAAATACGAGGAGAAAGCCTTCATGCATTCGTTCAAATTTAGCGGATTTATCGTCATTCTGTTGAGTCTGGCATTGCTTTCCGGCTGTGATACGGCAGTCATCAGCAACGGAAACATCATGGGCATCCAGTCCGGTCAGTTTCTTTACAAAAACGGCTATCTGCAGGCAACCTATTCCGCTGACATGGACAACATCTGGCAGGCTTGTGAACAAACCCTTCAGGAACTGAAGGCGACCAACATCCGCAAAGAGCGCAAAATCGCTTCCGGCACCCTTACAGCTGACCTTTATGATGACAAAATCATTATGGAAATTTCCTATGTGGAAAGGGATAAGATCTCTGTAGCCGTGCTGGCAGGCATGGGCGGCAATCAACTGGCGTCACGGCTCATCCACGAAAAAATCGGGAAGGCGCTGTCCGCGATGGGTGCAATCAGATCCTCTTAAGGGTTCCTTGTCCTACTTACAGCCATTCGACGATCATGAGACCATAATTATTTATAATAAAAGAGGGGATAGATAACATGGCAAAAGATAATCAGGGGTCAATAGCAACCAGAGACGATCAGGCCGTAGCGGACCAAATCGATCTAAGCCGGGAATCCGAGTTGGAAAGCAGCATCCAGCGTCTGGAGGAATTGAACTCAGCCCTGAAATCCCTACTGAGACACAGGGATCAGGACAAGCGGGATATGGAAGAGCGGTTTCTTTCCAACGTCAAGGAACTTGTTATTCCCTATATCCAGAAATTGAAAGAAACGGAGCTCATTGGCCTGCAGTCCACCTTTGTGGAAATTGCAGAATCCAACCTCAACGATATCATGTCGCCCTTCCTGCAAAAAATCACCTCCCGTTACCGGAACTTTACCCCGAAGGAGATTCAGGTCGCCAGCCTGATCAAGGAAGGAAAACGAACAAAGGAAATCGCCCAGGTTCTGGGAATTTCGAAAAGCGCCATCGATCTTCACCGGAACAGTATCCGCAACAAACTGGGGTTGATCAATAAAAAGACCAATCTCCGTTCCTATCTGATGTCTCTTTTCTAAATCGTTCTCTTATCGGGGTGGCTCCAGGAAGAGTTCCTCGGACTTCAGCCACCCCGTCCGTTTGTCCTTACGGGGATTTGTTTGCCCCCTTCGTATTCTTCGAATAAACATCCTTATCTTTTTTATTCAGGACTGTCCCAGTTTCATCAGCAGAAGGGATAGAACCGTCATCAGAATCCCTGAGGTTTTCAGGAGCGTCAATCTCTCCCGATAGACCACCGCTGCAAGGAGATTGGCAAGGACGAAGTTCATCCCCACCACGGGAACAATGATGGACAGGGGACCCGTCTTCATGGCCGAAAGCAGGGTGACAAAGGCCGCAAAATTGACCAGCCCCACCAGGAAACCGATCAACAGGGCCTCTCCGTAACGGCGACTGGCCCCCCCCTTCTCGAAGGGCTTCTGCAAACCCACGGAAAATAGCATGCTGAGCGCATAGGTAAGGGCAATGAAGGCCATCGAATTTGTGTACAAAGCGGCAAACTTGCTGGAAACGGCCGCCACGGCGCCCGACAGGACGGCCAGTCCGATCAGGAGAAATCCCTTGCGAAAGTTCCGACTCTCCTTCCGTTCCTCCTCGGAAAACCGCGTCAAGGTCAGGATGACGCCGATGGCGAGAAAAATCCCGGCGATCTGATAGCCGTTCAACGAATCCTTGAAGTAGACGAGAGAGAAGAGGACCACCAATACGGTGTTCAACCGCGTCACGGGATAGACGATATTCGTGGGCAGATAGCGGAGCGCCTCAATGGTCACGACCGTGTCGACAAAAAAGGTCAGGCTGTTGATGACGGCCAGGGCCAGCAGCCAGGTCGGGTTTATCAGTGTTTCATCGGAGGCGAACCAGCAGACCGCGCTCAGAAGCGCCACCGTCCCCATGAAGGAGAGGGTTGTCCAGGCGGTGTTGCAGTTCCGCTCCGCCGAAACTTTATAGAGGAATCGCTGAACCCCGTAGAGGAAAAAACAGACCATCGTCAGGAAAAACCAGTTCATAAGCTTGCCCCGGACACTTCACGCAATTCCCAGTACTCCCATCGTCTTGGGGATCGTGTCGCCGGGACTCACCTTGTACCAGGCCGCCAGGATTCGGCCCTCCTCATCGATCAGGAAGGTGGAGCGGACGATTCCGAAATATTTCTTCCCGTAGAGGGATTTCTCACCCCAGACGCCATAGGCATCCGCCACAGAGTGATCCGCATCCGACAGCAGCGGGAAGGTCAGCTGAAGCTTATCACTGAACTTCTTCTGTGCGACAGGGGAATCGGGACTGATCCCCACTGCCTCCACCCCGTTTTCCTCGAGCTTGACTTGTGCGTCCCGCACGGCTTCGGTCTGTCTCGTGCACCCGGAAGTGCCTGCCTTCGGATAAAAATAAAGGAGAAGCTTTCTTCCTTTGAACTTTTCCAGCGTTACCGTTTTCCCGGACGGATCGGCAAGGGCAAAGCCGGGCGCCTGATCCCCTTTTTTCAATTTGTCCACTCGGAACACCTCCTGTGTTTTCCTTTTTAAGATGTCGCCTTTTATAAATACATCCCTTTCCTCCGGACCGTTCCGAATGACGGACCATCCGGCCTCTGAGATTCTTGATACTCTATTATGACCGACATTGTTTTTCAACAGCAGATGAAAGAAATGATCGACAAAACTGGAAGATTTTTGTAGGTTTTCTCTGGTTTACAACTTTGGCCATGGAAGGGATGTCGGAAGAAATGAGAAGTAAACGGCTTCTTTGCCTTTGCGCATTGATCCTCTGTATGCTGCTTCTGGCAGCTTGTCTGCCGAAGGAAATCCCCCCACCGCAAAGGCCGGCGAAGATTGCCGTCGTTCTGGGGGCAGGCGCTTCCCGGGGGTTTGCCCACGTGGGAGTTCTGAAGGTGCTGGAGAACCAGCAGATCCCGGTCTCCCTGATCGTTGGAACGAGCGCGGGGAGTTTCGTCGGCTCCCTCTATGCTTCGGGAATCAGCGCCTTCGAACTGCAGCGGATTGCCCTGGCGCTGGAGAAGAACGATCTGGCCGATCTGACTTTTCCCGACAACGGCTTCATCCGCGGAGAGAAGCTGGAGAATTACGTGAACCGGATGGTCCGCCAGACGCCCATCGAAAAGCTGAAGATCCCCTTCCGGGCCGTCGCGACGAACCTTCAGACCGGCTCGGAGATCGTTTTCGGGACGGGAAACACGGGCAAAGCCGTTCGGGCGAGCTGCTCCATTCCCGGCATCGTTCAGCCGGTATGGATCTCAGGAAAGCCTTATGTTGACGGGGGCGTGGTAAGCCCTGTCCCTGTCCTGGCAGCGAAACAGGCCGGCGCCGATGTGGTCATCGCCGTGGACATCTCCGCCGGGGTCGGGGGTTCGATACCCCAGGGAATCGTGGAGACGATCCTCCAGTCCATTGACATCATGTATGCGAAAATTGCCGCATCCCAGACCGTCTATGCCGATGTGATCATCGCTCCCAGAGTAAGCAACATCGGCTCGGGCGACTTCGACAAGCGCAACGAGGCGATCCTTGAAGGGGAAAAGGCGGCTACTCTGGCCCTGCCTCGCATTCAGCAGATCATGGCCAAACTCCGCCAGGAGGGAAGACTGAGGTAGGAGCATTCTGTCAGCCGAGGGCCTTTTTCAGAACACGGCGAAGATTCGCCACGGTGTACGGCTTTTGAATGAATCCGGTCAGCCCCCTGCCGACAAAACGTTGCGTCACGTCCTGTTCATTGTATCCACTCGACAGGATCACCGGGATGTCGCGGTCCAGGTTGCGCAGTTCCCGAAAAGCCTCCTCACCGCCCATCTCGGGCATTATGAGGTCAAGGAGCACGCAGACGATTTCAGCCTGATGGGCGCGGAACACCTTGAGTCCTTCCAGGCCATTGTCTGCGGTCAGAACCTGAAAGCCCAACATTGTCAGCATCTCCGACGCTACATTGCGGACGAAGGGGTCGTCGTCAATGAGCAGGATGACGCCCCCGCCTTGCAGGAACTCGCCCTGCTCCACCGCCCTCACCTTCTCGCCCGACTCCCATTCTACAGCCGGCAACAGGATCTTAAAGGTCGTCCCCTTGCCCACTTCGCTGTAAACCTTAATGGCGCCCCGGTGGCCACGCACGATACCGAGCACCGCCGCCAGCCCCAGTCCCCTGCCGATGAACTTCGTGGTGAAGAAGGGATCGAATATCCTGCTTTGGGTTGCGGCGTCCATTCCGCATCCCGTATCCGATACCTCCAGGTAGACGTAGGTTCCACCGGGAAGGTTGTCGTTGAGATAACTCTCGGACAGGTAGGCCTCATCACACTCCATGGCCCCCGTGACAACGGTGATGACGCCCCTCGAATCCCCCAGGGCATCGGCGGCGTTCGTGATCAGGTTCATGATCACCTGGCGGATCTGCGTTACGTCCGATTCCACCGCCGGGAGACCTTCAGCGAGAAAATAGCGCATCACCGCTTTCTTGGAGACCGATACATCGAGAATCTGCCCCATTTCCCGGACAATCTCCGAGAGGTCATAGCGGCTGATAACAAAGCGTCCCTTACCGGAATAGGCAAGCATCTGCCGGCATAGATCCGCGGCCCGCTGCGAGGCCCGGGTAATCTCCTCGAGGTACTGGCGGGCTGGAGACACTGGAGAAAGGGAGAGCAGCGCCAGATCGGCATATCCGAGGACGGCCATGAGCAGGTTGTTGAAGTCGTGGGCGATCCCTCCGGCAAGGACGCCCAGACTCTCGAGTTTCTGAACTTCGCGCATCTGGACATCGAACCTGCGGCGCTCCTCCTCAATCTGCTTACGTTCCGTCAGATCGATGAAGAGGGCGAGTGTCTTGTTTCCCATGCGCGTTCGAAAGAACTCGATATTTTTTATGGATCCATCCTTGCAGGTCAACTCCACTTCGATGGCGTGGATGCCGCCATTCTGGCTTCTGGCTCTATCCAACCCCTTTTCCAGGCGTTCGACGGTACTCTTACGGTACTCCGGATCGGGAAAGGCAGACCGGAACCAATCCGCTAGGGTGGGGATGTCCTCGAGCGTGTAACCGAACTTCTCGGTAAACTTTGGATTGACGTATTCGATCCGGCCATCCTGGTCGGCAAAGCCAATGGGCAGCGGAGACGACTCCACCACGAGCCGGAACCTTGCCTCGCTCTCCCGGAGCGCCTCTTCTACTTGTTTGCGCTCGGCAATGAATCTCGCTTGCTGGACGTTTTGATAGGCACGGATAGACAACTGATTGGCCAGGGCAAAAAGGGCGTGGGCGACCTGCTCGAATTTCTCCTGCGCCATGAAGGGCACTTCGCGATAGGCTTCGCGAAACGCGGTCTCGTCGAGATCCAGTTCATGACAGTATTTCATGATCTGCTCTTCGCTCTGCGCTTCGTTACGGACCTGGCCGATCAGCCAGCTGGCGATGTGGCGTCCGCCGACGGTGATACTGGCGCCGGCACCGCACAGACCGGCGCTCAGGCATGTCTGAATGATCGGCCCGGTGGGATCATGCCGCCCAATGGCCGCGTCAGACACCTGACATTTTCTGAATCCTTTCTCGGTACTGCGGATAAACTTGCTGCAGAAATTGGTGAAGTTGCTCGGTTGCGTAATGGGGGTGCCGTCCGGTCGCGTAATCAAAGCCGCAACCCCCCAAGTTTCCGCAAGCAGGTCCTGCAGGCGCTGAAGATCGGACAGGTTGAACAAGTCCTCGAAGGCAATGCTTTCGATATTTTCCAGTGGCTCGGTCAATGCTACGATCCGCTTTGCCAGTGCTTCCTCGGTTCGCACTTGCGCGGTGATGACTTCCGTGTAGAGGATGATGCCCCCGATCCTCCCATCGGCCTCATACCAGGGCCGACACTCCCAGCGTATCCAATCGATCGTTCCATCGGCACGATAATAGGGGTCGCGGTCGGCACGGGAAACTTCACCGGCCAGCGCCCGCTGATGCACATCCCGCCACTTCTGGGGCAGGTCGGGGAAAACGTCGTAGTGATGCTTCCCGATGATGTCCTGTTCCTTAAGCTTGTAATCATCCAGATAGCGCTGGCTTACGTAAATATACCGCAAGTCCCGGTCATGGACGGCAACGGCGCTGTTCATGTGTTCGATGATGTAACGCATCAGGTTGTGGGAATGGGCCAGATTTTCCTCGGACCGCTTACGGTCCGTGATGTCAATGACAATTCCCTGATAGAACGTGATCTGTCCCTCGGAATTTCGCTCCACCACGGAATGATCGTCCACCCAGCGCACTTCGCCGTTTTTTGTGACGATTCGATATTCCTGCCGGAAGCTGTCCGTGCCGTTTGCGGAGTATCTCTGCAACTCCCGTGCGACTTGATCCAGGTCTTCCGGATGGATGATTGAGGCGTAGGGGACCACCCCGGACAGTAGTTCCTGTGCTGTATAACCGAATCGGCTCACATTCCGGGAGACCATTTCAACCGGCCATCCTTCCGCCGCCCTCCAGCGAAAGACCACTGCCGGGTTGTTTTCGACCACGAGGTTGGCCTGCTTGAGCGCTTCCTCGACCCGCAAGCGCTCGGAGATGTCCCGGTCAAAGGCAACGCCCAGGAAGCGGCCCTTGTATTCCAAATAATTGGTGGTCACCTCAACGGGGAAGAACCTTCCGTCCTTCGTGCGGTGACGCCCCTGGAATGTCATCCTACCAAGATGTTTAAGGTCTTTCTTATGCTGCTCCCAGCCATCGACGGGGAATTCCTGATCAATGTCAAACACCTTCATGCTTAACAGCTCTTCCCGAGTGTAACCCATGGCGGCGCATGCAGCGTTGTTTGCGTATTCCAGATTACCTTGATCGCCCACCAGAAGGATGCTGTCGGGTGCTTGATCCATGGCGAACTGCATCAAAAGAAGGGCTTCCTCAGCCTGCTTGCGCTTGGTGATGTCACGGCAGACCGCCAGAATGAGCTGTGATCCGGCCAAATCAACAAACTGCAGAGACACCTCCACCGGGATCAACGTTCCATCCCGCTTTCGGTTCAAGGTCTCGAAGAGAACATACCCTCTTCTGTGCAAAGCCTCCATCCGTTCATCATATTCTGCAGGATTGGACATATCGATATCCAGGCAACCCATGTTCAGAAGCTCGTCGCGACTGTAACCCAGGATTTCACAAGCAGACTGGTTAGCTTCGAGGAGGCGTTCTTCCTGGTCAAGCAGGTAAATTGCATCCTTGGCGAAATTGAAAACAGCGTGGAATTTTTCCTCACTCCGCCGCAGTGCCTGCTCCACCTGCTTACGTATCACGAGTTCCCCAATAAACCGTGCCAGAGAGAAGAGCTGTTTCTTTGCCCAATCTATAATAATGGGAGGGCGTGTCTCATAGGTTTCTGCATGCCGGCGAAGCTCCTCCACGGAAACGCCGTAGGTTGTCGCCAACTCGTCAAGTTTTTCCGGATCGCAGGGGGGATCGCCGTAACCGATGCTGAGGCTGCCGACCACTTCTTCGCCGGCAAAAATTGGAAGCGCAAAAATATGGATTCCTCCGCGACAGGGCACATCCACAGGTTGTTTCGTTGCCATCGCGAGGAGAGCCGTCTCTTTCCAGCAGGACTCCCGGCAGTGCCATTTTCCGGACGCCATGGCCTTCCGGTTATCCGGTGTTTTACAGAGTTGCCTCGATACCTGATCCAGGAACCGACACCAGTCGGAAGAGACCATTTTCAGGGCATAATCGCCATTTTCCTCATAGACGGCACAGGAGGTATCGAGAAGGGCCAGAAAGTTTCCGACAAGATCAGCGAGAAGGGAAGACCCTACGGAATCAAGAATCAACCGAGAGGTGTTCAGAGCAGTCAGATCGCCATAGGAAGGAATCGGCTGTTCAGCCCCGCCGGTCTGGCCGGACTCCGTAGCCGTTGTCCCGTTCAGCATCCCCTTGAGATTCGCAGCGGCAGCTTCCGTATCCTTCAACTTCCCAACAGGAGATTTATCAGCCATTAACGCTCCTTGTTCCATGCTTGCGGCTTGACGCTTCGGGACGAACTTCTTTGTAAACATCATGCCGGCATGTCTCTGTGGAATTTCTTAAACATGCCTTACAGATAGAGTTTTGAAATCTTGGCTAACTCTTCGGCGATGTTTTTTCTGGCTGCGCCTTCCGTTGCCAGTCTAAGACGCTTTACAGCGGCGAAGGCATCGCTCACAGTAGTTGTGTGCTCTGACTTTATGGATTCCTGCCATACCGTCACATTTCCCTCTTTCCGCTTGAGTGTCCATCCGACTTCCAGCTTGACGGTTAAATCAGTTCCAAATGTTGGCTGTTCAACGCTGAAGAGAGTAATGTAAAGCGCATAGTCCGCCCCCATTCCTTTAGCCAAGTTGTTAAGTCTTACCGTTTTAAAGAGTAGATAGATTAAAATAGGAGATTGATAGGACTCGGGATAACAAGGATGACTATTTGCAATCTCCTATTACTATTATTTCGGCTGGGGTTGGGACTCAGGTTGGTCAATAAATTTTTGAGTTTGATCTTGTTTGTACAAGGAATGATATTTCCCATAAGGCAATGAATTTAAAGATACATAATTTGCCCTACGAGCATGTGGAACATAGTCAACCATTGCAGATTGGATTGCTGTGACGATAACTTTTGCAATAAGCCCACCAACACCACCACCTGAACTACCCCCGGAAAGGTCTACTACGACTGTTCCATTGTATCGCCACAAGGTTCGGGATGATTTGGTTGATTTAAGCTCACAGTCAATTGAAATTGTCAAGCTAGATGCAATGACAAGATAGGATAGATCCCATCTTTTTATTGTGGTAAACAGCACGGAATCTGCTCCAAAATATTCTCCGAATTTTTGTATGGGCAAACCTTTCAGCAGTTCTACATCATAAATTCCTTCCATTTTGAGGATTTCTGTTGTCACTTCATACGGGAAGACATAATAACCCCAATATGAGAGTGGTTCTTGAATAGTTGTGGCATAGTATTCCTTTGCATCTGCTGCCGTTGATTCATTCATTGGTGGGAGAATCAATATTGATGAAGGCGATTCCTCATATATTGCCGGAAATTTATCACCTTTAGTAACCATCGTGGGAGCGCACGCCGTTACAACAAGCAATAAAATAATTATTATCATAAGCGGTAAGGAATGGTTCAAACTTTTTCGACAGACACTTTTGATAATCATCAAGTTATTTCTCCGATTTTATATCTCTTCGTTCTGTAGAATCTGTTTTATCTTCAGGTTTCTTATCCTTTGTCAAAGCAGTTTTTTCCAATCGCTGCATTAATAAAGTCGACTCAGGGTAAATTTCTTTTTCCACCTGGAAATATTGAATTGCTAACTGGTTCTTGTTTTGTTTCAAATATATATATCCCAATTCAGCACATACGCCTGGCGGCACCCTCAAATTTCTCTTCTTTGATTCTTCAATAATGTTTTCGAGAGCCTGCTGATGCTTGACGATGGATTCATCAGAGGGTGTCTTTTTTGAGTGATAGAGAGTTTCTGAATAGTCTCCCCAGTAATACATGGAAGGCGCTGCACAACCAGATAATAATAGCGTCACGACAAGAATAACACTTAAAGAAAAACGATTCATGGTACCTCTATTTCTTTTGTAGCACCATCACCAACGATAACAACACGATCAACGACTTTTTGACCCATTTTTGTCACGATCACTTTATGTTTTCCTGGAGTGATCTGGAAAAGAACCGACTGTTTCTTACCCTCACTCCCACGAAGTTCTCTATCGAGGTCCAAGGTAATTTTATCATCAATGATCGCTATGGCGCTGTCAACATTGCCAACAAAAGACATGTAGCTGCTTGGTGTCGGCTGTACAACGCCTTCATAATATCCACAACTGATGATCAGAAATAAAAACATAGCTACATAAAGTAGTCTCCTTGAAACCATCAATTGGCCTCCTTTCATTATTCCATTATAAACAACCGGCTAAAATCATTTCTGGACTTAAACCCAGAAAGATTATTGCCTCCTTCAATGACTTGACAGAGAGAAACCTCATTTTCCGGCATGTCACCCAAGGTATCAATAACTTTTATTTTTGCGAGTTGCTTTGCAGGCAACGTAATATCCATATTCGTCTGTGGATTTTTTACTTTGCTGCCTTCCAAATAAACAGTAAAAATTGTCCCCGTGTTGATATTCTGCGATTTACCACCAGAAATGATTAGGTTATTATCTTGCTGTCCAATGATGTACGCACGCCAAGGCTTATCTAAGAGTTTTTCAATGATATTCGATGCCAAATTTGAGATGGCAGCCTCCATCGCTCTGTCATTAAGAGTGGAATCATATCCAGCTCGTCCCCCTACACCAAATATCGTTCCTGCCTCAGAAAATGCAGTTCCTTCACCATCTTCGGAATAAATAACCTGGCCCGTATAAACATCAATCATGCGGATATGAACCTTGGCAAAAGCTGTCTGCCTCTTAGTCCTGCTAAAGATGCCAACCTCTCCAGTGTCCTTTCTTCCAAACTCTGTGACTGATCCGACAATAAGGTAATCCGCCATGTTTTTTATCGGCGTAGCATTTCCAAGGGACAGTTCCTTTTGAATTTTATCCAGATCTGCCCGTTCCAATATAATAAATTTTTCTGTTTGAAGTAACTTGTTTGATAAAATATCGACAGCCTGTTTGCCAATCCGATCTTTTTGATCGTCTATAAAAAAACTTTGCCCATACTTTGTTTCATTGGTGAACCTGGCAATAGCGACTTTTCTTTTAAGTCCCTTCTTTATTTCCGGAAGTTGTTGCTGGGTTTTACTTATTTGAGGTGTCGCATCGACACGCCTGACCTCCGGCTTTTCTATCGTTGCACAGCCAATCAAGGCAGCTGAAAAAAGGGCGCTCACGATCAGTCTTGATATTTGATTCATCTTTCTCCCTCTGTCTGGCTAATAGATTTAACCTGTTATAATTCACTTATAATTAAAACATTCCTTATTTTATTTGTCAATCATTTGCCGAAATAAAGATTACTAAGTGGCAAAACAGGGTGGTAAAATGTCCATACGCAACAGCAAGACATCATCTATTAGGTACCAATGGTTTTTTTAAATCCGGACGGTTCAGGAGGAAACCCTCAGAAGCAGGCCCTTGAGGTATCGGCCTTCCAGATGGGCAAGACTTGTGGGATGATCCGGACCGGGGCCGAGGACCTTCAGCAGCTGGGCATGTTTTCCCGCATCGCGGGCAGCACCCAGCACCACTTTCTGAAAGAGCGCTTCATCCATGAAGTTCGAGCAGGAAAAAGTCCACAAGAGCCCGTCGTTGCCAAGATGCTTCATGGCCTGGAGATTGATGTCCTTGTATCCCCGCGCAGAGCGGGCAACATCTTTACGGGATTTGGCAAAGGCCGGCGGATCGAGGATGATTGCATCGAAGATCTCTTCCGTTTCCCGGAGCCACGAAAAGACATCGCCCCGGATCACCGGATGCCGCTCCGGGGAAAAACCGTTCTTTTCGAGGTGAAACCTCGCCATGGCGTTGGCCCCTTCCGACACATCGACGGAAGCCACCCGCCGCGCCCCGCCCCGGGCGGCATAAACCGAAAAAGCCCCGGTGTAGGAAAAACAGTTCAGGATTGTCAGGCCCCGGCTGAGGCCGGCCACTTGCTCCCGGTTGATTCGCTGATCCAGGAAGAATCCCGTCTTCTGCCCGCTGACCACATCCACTTCGAAGGAAAGGCCATTCTCCTGAACGGGAATCCGCTCCCCTTCCTCTATCCCGCCGAAAATCCAGCCGCTGCGCTCCTCCAGCCCCTCCAGTTTCCTGGCCCGTCCTTCGCTGCGCTCATAGATCCCTTTCGGGGAAAAGATTTCTCTCAGCCTATCTATCAGGAACGGACGATTCTGTTCCATTCCCGCCGTGGCCAGGGAACAGACCAGATAATTCTCATACTGGTCCACGATCAGGCCGGGCATCCGGTCGCCTTCGGCATTCACCAGACGGCAGGCGGTCGTATCCTGAGGGATAAGTTGACGCCGCAGGTCCACGGCAGAACGGAGCCGTTCCCGCCAGAAAGCGGCATCCACTCGGGAATCAACGGCTGCCGTGAGCATTCGGAAAATGATGTCCGAGCGGGAGTTGAAAAAACCGAGCCCTAAAGGGCGCCCGGCGGCATCAATGGCGGTCACGACATCTCCCGGGGCGGGTCGTCCTTCAACGGAAGCCACCGCTCCGGAAAAAAGCCAGGGATGGCCGTTCAACAGCGACTTTTCCCTTCCGGGTTTGAGAATAAGGCGGGGATAGATCGTTTTCATAGGAAATCAGAAATCCCTTATTTTTTGAGTTTTTTTGAATTTATCGATTTGCCGGGGAAAATACAAGTCCGATTGTGGTTTCCTGCGTCCTCACCTATTCCGAATTCCGGCATTGCATTGCCTGCGAACGATCAAGCAGCAGCGATGCCTTTCTTTCCGGTTGGCCATGCTGGGATTCATCATCAATATGCCATTGACACGAGAGGATTTTCTCCTATACTTTTATCATCAAGATCAATGTCTCATCTCAAGGAGAAACCCTCATGTACGCCGTCATCATGGCTGGAGGCAAGGGGTCCAGATTCTGGCCGCGAAGCCGCAGGCACAAGCCGAAACATCTTTTGGATATAACGGGGAAACAGACGATCATCCAGGAAACGGTGAAGCGCATCTCTCCCCTGATCCCCCCGGATCGCACCCTGATCATTACGGGCGCCGACCATGCGGAGGAATTGCGTAGACAGCTTCCGGACATTCCCCCGGACAACATTCTCGTGGAACCCGTCGGCCGCAATACCGCCCCCTGCATCGGCCTCGCCGCGATCCACATCCGCCGGCGTGTCGGAGACGCCGTCATGGCGGTTCTGCCTTCCGATCACCTGATATCCGACGGCAATTCGTTCCTGGATACCCTGGCGGCCGCCGCGGAAGCGGCTGAACGTCATGACGCGCTGGTAACCCTCGGCATCCGTCCGACTGTTCCGGAAACCGGCTACGGTTATCTGGAACGGGGAAACCCCGTCGAATCGATTGGGGGAAAACTCGTTTATGATGTCTGGTCGATCCGGGAGAAACCGCCTCTCGAAAAGGCCAAGCTGTTCCTGGAGCAGGGAAACTTTTACTGGAACAGCGGCATGTTTGTCTGGAAGGCCTCTACCATTCTTCGGGCCATTGCGACGCACCTCCCGGATCTGCATAGAGGGCTGCTTAAAATCGAAGGGGTCCTGGGGACGCAGCACTATGAAACCGTTCTGAAAGAGATCTACGGGGAAACGCCTGCCATCTCCATCGATTACGGTGTGATGGAGAAAGCGGACAAAGTCCTGTTGATTCCCGGCGATTTCGGCTGGTCGGATGTAGGCAGTTGGGACGCCCTCTGGGAAGTCTCAGAAAAAGACGATTCGGGAAACGCCTGCTGCGGACAGGTTATCGCCGTGGAGACAGGCGATTCCCTCGTCTACAGCCCCGGGAAACTGGTCGCCCTGGTGGGCGTCCAGGATCTGATCGTCGTGGAAACGGAGGACGCCCTCTTGATCTGCCGCAGGGGAGAATCTCAGAAAGTCAAAGAAGTCGTGGATATCCTGGAGGAAAAGAAGCTAAAGTCTTATCTGGAATAGCCATTTCCAACGCAAGGTTCTGTTATTCAACAATAACCGGCTTGCCGCTGACGGGATAATTCCCCTGTTTCAGGAGTTCCATTATTTGCTGCAGGCCGGCCTTTTCATCATCATAGGTCACGGTCACTTCCTGATCGCCATACCGTTCCACGGAAGTGACTCCCTTGATGGACCTGAGGATAGAACTTACCCTCTTGTAGCCGCCTCAGGACATGCAGCCGGGGATGTTCAACCGGATAACCCGCTGGGCGGCATCCGCTGCAAGGGGGGCGGTTAAAAACAGCCCAGCAGCAATCAGACCGGTCGCGCACATTAAAAAACGCCGTAACGTTAAATTTTTCTTCATTTTTCACCTTCCCTGAATTTATAAGACCAGCTTATCAAAGATTTCGGAAATCTTCCAGCGGTCGGCTTGACATCTTCTCCCCGATTTCTTATAAGCTTCCAGATTGAATTTAGAAAGGAAACCACTTTTTTCATGTGTATCCGCATGACGCAAAAACTGATCCTGGCCTCCGCATCGCCGCGGCGGGCCGAACTCCTCCGGCTTCTGGGGCTTGCCTTTGAAGTCGTTCCCAGCCATATGGATGAAACCCAGATAGAAGGAGAAGCCCCGCCGGATCACGTTCTGCGCCTCTCCCGGGAAAAGGCCGATTGCATCGCCGATCTCTTCCCCGAGGCCCTGGTGCTCGGGGCGGATACCGTCGTGGTGATTGACGGCCGGGTGCTGGGAAAGCCGAAAACGCAGGAAGAAGCGCGGGAAATGCTGGAAACGTTGAGCGGCCGGGAGCATACCGTTTTCACCGGGTTTTCGCTGGTTTCGAAGCAAAGGTACCTGCGGATTTCCCAGGTCGTGCAAGCCTCCGTCCTCTTCAAGGAAATTCCAGAAGATGAAATTTTGTGGTATGTCAACTCCGAGGAGCCCTATGATAAGGCCGGCGGCTATGCCGTTCAGGGGATGGGGGCTTTTTTCATCCGGGAGATCCGTGGCTCTTACACCAATGTCATGGGCCTGCCCCTCAGTGAAGTCGTGGAGACCTTGAAGGACCTTGGAACCCTCACCTTTTCAGGAGATTCTCATGGCCGATGAAGAGATAAAGAGCAGAATCCAGTCCATCCGAGAGCGCATCGCGGCCGCGGCGGCCCGATCCGGCCGTCCGCTTTCGGAAATCCGCCTGATGGCCGTCACCAAAACAGTGGAGGAAGGCCGGATCAGGCAGGCCCTTGAAGCCGGGATTGACCTGTGCGGAGAAAACTACATTCAGGAGAGCAGGATCAAGGTCGAATCCATCGGCCATCCGCCGCAGTGGCACATGATCGGCCATCTCCAGACCAACAAGGCCAAATACGCCATTCGACTCTTCGACATGGTCGAATCCGTGGACCGTCTCGAACTGGCGGTGGAACTGGACCGCCGCGCCAAGGGCGCAGGCCGGGTGTTGCCGATTCTGATCGAAGTCAACAGCGGCGGCGAACTCACGAAAAGCGGCGTTCCCCCCGAGGAGACGATCGACCTGATCCGCAGAATCGCCCCTCTGGAAAATCTCGCCATTCTGGGCTTGATGACCATGCCGCCCTGGTTCGACAATCCGGAAGATGCCCGGCCCTACTTCGCCGCCCTGCGGACCTTGCGGGATCGGATTGCGGCGGAAGGAATCGACCGGGTCACTCTGAAGGAACTCTCCATGGGCATGACGGATGATTATGAAGTCGCCATTGAAGAGGGGTCCACAATCGTCCGCATCGGCCGGGGGATCTTCGGAGAACGGCAGTATCATAAATAAAAATAATCTACCCACCGTTCCGTTTTTTCCCCAGGAAAGGTTCAAAGTGATACCATTCCTGGGGATGCCGCCGAACGGCCGCTTCCAGCAGCCGGGCATAGGTTTGAGCCGCCTCGCGGATCGCCGGTTCCCGCTCACTGCGACTCGCCGCTTTCACGTAAATCGGAGCGGAAAGGGAAAAGGCATATCGCCCTTCCCCTGTTCGGAAAGCCAGAAAGATGAACAGGGGCGCGCCAGACAGCAGCGCCAGCAGATAGGGCGCTTCGGGAAGTACAGCCTCATGTCCTAGAAAGGATACGGATACGGTCCTCTGCCCCCTCCCCCAGAGGCGGTCTCCCGTCAGCGACACCAATCCCCCCTCCTTCAGAAATTTGATTCCTTCCACGATATCCAGAGGGGACCCGCCCTCCTCATCCACCGTAACGACCCGGATTCCCTGCCCTTCAAGGCTTCTCTTCTGAGCGGACTCAATCTGCTCCTTGTGCTTTTTCCCCAGGTAGAGAAGCAGTCTCATTCCCTTGCGGTGCAGCAGGCGGGCCGCCACCTCCCAGTTCCCGAAATGGGACATGAGGAGAATCCCCCCGGTCTTCCTCTCCAACGCCTCTGTCAGGAACTCCAGGCCTTCGCTGGTATGGGTCAGCCGCCCTTCCTCCATTAGAAGAATCCGATCCAGGAACACCGAGGTAAAGGAATGATATTGACGCCAGGCCTGTTTCAATGCGGAATATTTCCCTCGGTCGGGGGAGAGGGACTGGTAAAAGCTGAGACTGATGGCCACCCGGCGGGGCGCAAAGAGGAAGAATCCCGTGGCGACCCACCAGGAAAAGAAGCGAAAGACCCATAGCCCCATGCCCCGGGACAAGAGGATCAACAGCCGATAGAAGAGTGTCTTCATCCGGGTTCCTTTACGGCGACAAACCAGACCCCTTCCCGCCCCGGCGCCGTGGCTTCTTGAAGCACTATGGCAAAGCCTGCCTCTGCCAGATGCCTTCGCATCTCGTCGGAAGAACGATACCAGGCCTTCAATCCCTGAAACCGCAGCCGGATGCGGTCTTCAATCAACCGTTCCCAGGAGGAGGCGTTTTCCGAGGGTACCGTCAAGCGGACAATCAGCCGCCCGCTGGTCTTCAGGGCCGCATGGAGGCGCTGGAGGGTGAGTTTCAGATCCTCATCGGGAAGCAGGTGGATCATATCCAGCATCAGCGCCGTATCCGGCTGTTCCGGAAGATGCGGAAGATCGGGGGCCCGGCCGGTTTCCACGACGCCTTGGTCGCCTATCGCCCAGGAAGCGATGCGGACCCGCTCCTCGTCCGGGTCCAGACCATAGACCTTCGCCTCGGGATAGAGCTCCAGCAGCCAGGCTGCGGGAACACCGTAGCCCGTTCCGATATCCACGATCCGCCGCGGAGAGGAGACCAGACCGGCCAGCCGGGGGAACATGGGATCGCAGAGGATCTTGAACCGGGCGAACATGCGGGCATAGGTCTCCAGAAAGCGATATCGCCGGACGGTCCGCTGAAGGTGACGCCGCGATCCCGCCGTCACGGTTTCCCGATCGCGGCGGGATGGGACGATGAACAGCCGGGTCAAGGGAGGCAGGATCGTAAAGGTGCCGATCAGGGAATAGCCGATCCCCAGGAGGGAAACCAGCCCGATGCTTTTGAGAACGACATGATCGGCCAGGGCCAGGACCCCGAATCCCACCAGGGTCGTCGCCGCGGAGAGAAAAATCGCCAGGCGGATGAGGCTCATGAAGGGGTGGCGTTCATCGCGGTAACGCTGATAGGAGCAAACATAATAAATGCCGTAATCAATCCCCATTCCCAGGATGACGACCCACAGCATGATCCCGGGGATGTCCAGGGGATGGCCGATCAGTTTCAGCGTTCCCAGGGTACTGATCAGGGCAAAGGCCACCGGCGCGAGGATCATCAGCGAAAGCCGCCAGTCCAGGAAGAAGAAAAAAACGACAAGGACAATGCCGCCGCCAGCAATCCAGGCGATTTCCTGAAAAAGCGAGGCCAGGATCGAGCCCAGCCGGTCATTGAAAAGGCCTGCATCGAAAATCCGGACATTTGCCGCTTTCCGGCATTGTTCCGCCAAGAACGCCGCATGATAGCCCGGGCCGGGTGTTGCCAGGGAAACCTGCACCCAGCGGTTCCCCTCTTCGAAAACCGGAATCATGCCAAGGAGGGGATAATATTTGTCCGGAATCGGTCCCGGTCCGACGGGCGCTTCGTTCAGCCGTTTCAGAAAGGGCGAAAAGGCATCGGAGGCAAAGCCCAGTTCCTGCCCTGCCCGGCCCAGTTCGGCACGAAGGGCGTCAACGCGCTCCCGGCTCCAGAAAGTCCGCCAGGCTTCAAGGTTCCGGCTTCTCAAGATCTCCCCGGGGAAGAGGGTCGACGGCAGAAATGCGGAAGAAAGGCGTCCCACCCTCACCTCTCCCGCCAGCACACCGGACAGACGGTCGCTTTGTTTCTGGAGATCTTCCCCGGTTTTGCCTTCCAGGAGGAGATAGACCTTCCGGGACATGTCGCCCCAGGTCGCCTGGACGGCCTTTTCCGCCTGATGGGTTTCCGGGGTCATGGAATTCATGGCCTGAAGGTCGATCCGGTATTCCGGCCGAGCCAGAAAAGCCATCGCTACTGCAAAGATCAGGGCCAGGCCCGCCTTCCACATGCCGCCGGAAAGGGCCGCCCCATCCAGCGCCCGGATCAGTCCGGGATGTCCGCCTCGCCCCGCCGGCGGCATAACCGGGAAAAGGCGGGGAAAAACAAAGGAGACAAATAAAAGGGCGATAGACACCCCCACCGCGGAGAAGAGACCAATCTGGGCCAAAATCTGAAAGTCACTGAGCAGCAGGAGCAGAAATCCGCCGACCGTCGTCAGCACGGCCAGGATCTCCGCCGATCGGACTTCCCGGGCGGCTCTCTTCCCGTAGGTCTCGCAGGGACGATCGAGAAAAAGGAGATAGGCGATCCCCAGATCGACGGTGAAGGAGAGGATGGCCCCCCCGAACCCGACCGCCAGCAGGGACAGGGAATCGAAGAAAAAGGAACAGACCAGCAGGGACCCAACCGCCCCAACCGTTGAAGGCACCAGGGCTAGAAGGCCGATCAGCGGACGGGGAAAAGACAGTAGGAGCAGGAGAGATATCCCGAGCACGGTGAGCCAGATGGCCTTTCGCGTATCCCCTTTTGCGATGGTTTCATTGTCCAGGGCGGCCCGATACGCCCCAACCGGGGTCAGGGTAAAGACCGTTCCCGACTGGGCAAACCGGGCATTGAGATCCCGCTGGATTTTCTCCAGAAGTGGCGGAATCCGGCGGGTGAATTCCGTGGAGGTTGACGACCCTGCCAGTTGGGCAAGAACGAGCAGATGCCGGCCGTCGGGGGAGATCAACTGGCCCTGGAAGAAGTCCGCCTTTGTCGCCGGGGAGAGTTGGGCCATTCTTGCCAGGATGAGATTCCGAAGTCCCAGGGGGTCCTGGGCGATCAGAGCGGTCTGGCCGATTCCCTCCAGTCCCTGAAGCCGGCCGAGATTTTCCGTCAGGGTTTCCCGGATCCGGCCGGGGTCCAGCAGGGGCAGGACCTCTTTATGAAGCATCTCCTCATCGAAGAGGACAGGCAGTGAATCGGCGACATAACCGACGAGTTCCGGGAAAAGGGACTGCATTGGCCCCAGCCCCACCTCACGGAAGAGGCCGCTGTCTTTCAGCCCTTTCTCGATAAAGGCCGCCCCTTCAACGAGGACGTCGCGACCTTCCCCCGAAGAGGTCACGTCGATCACCACCCGATCCTGAAAGGGCAGATGCCGGATCACCGCCCGGGCATCGGCCAGGACGGGGTCATGGGCGGGAAGGGATTTCAGAATGTCCGTTTCTATCTTCAGGAAAAAGGTTTCATAGAGAAAAACGCCCAGAATGATGACGGTCACGACGACCAGCAGCGGCCAGTTGATGGGGTATCGTTTCAGAAACAGGGTCATCTTCTGCAAAGGGGTTTGCCTTTCTCTCTTCCACGCAATGCCGAAACGCTATCATGAAAGATTTCAAAAAGCTATCGACGAAACGCCCTGTACAATGGGGATGCAGAGGATTTCCCGTTGACAGAGTTCTTATGATTCCCTTAAATTTAAAACAGGAAACAACTGAAAGGAGTCCTCCAATGAGCACGAAAAAGACGATGCAGACGGAAGATCGGCATATGCCGGCCTTTTTCAAAAAAATCCCCGTTTCCATCGAGCGGGGGGAAGGGGTTGCCGTGTGGGATGAAGAAGGTAACCGTTATCTCGATTTCACAGCAGGCTGGGGCGTGACCTGCCTGGGCCATGCCTCCCCGGTCATTTCCCGGGCCCTCCTGGAGCAGAGCGCAAAAATCCTTCAGGGCCCCAATTCCGGGGTCACCTATTCCCCCGTGCGCGCCCGCCTCCTGTCCGTGATGACTTCAATCCTGCCGAAAAATCTGACCCGAATCTTCTTTTCCAACAGCGGGGCGGAATCCAACGATGCGGCCCTCAAGCTGGCGCGCAAGGTGACGGGAAGACCGGACATCGTCTCCGCCCTGGCGGGATTCCATGGACGGCTGGCCAGTACGGCATCTGCCACGGCCCTGGCCAGCCAGCGGGAACCATCCAGCCCCGACCTACCCGGTACCCGGTTCGTCCCATATGGCGATATCGCCGCCTTGGAGGCGGTTCTGGACGACCAGGTGGCGGCGGTCCTTCTGGAGCCCATCCAGAGTGAAGCTGGCGTCCGGATTCCCCCGGATTCATACCTGGAAGAGGCGGGTCGCCTGTGCCGGGCCAACGGGGCCCTGCTCATTATCGATGAAGTCACCACGGGCTTTTGCCGCACCGGCCCGATGTTCGCCATTGACCCGCTCAATGTGGAAGTGGATTTTCTCACGATGGCCAAAGGCATTGCCGGAGGATTTCCCTTCGGGGCCTTTGCCCTGACGGAAGAGATCGCCGCCGGGCTCGAATACGGCGATCACGGCGGCACCTACTGCGGCAATCCCCTGGGCTGCGCCGTGGCCGCTGCCGTCATTTCCCATCTCCTTGAAGCAAACATCTCCGCCAACGTTATGGAGATGAGCGCTCTCGCCTTAACCCGGATGGAAAAGTGGCAGCAGACCTGGCGAGAGGCTATCGTGGACGTTCGCGGCAGAGGCCTACTGCTGGCCCTGGAATTTCGGAACGAATCAACAGCTGCCCGAATCTGCGATGCCTGCTTCACCCAACGGCTTTTCGTCCGGCTGACCCAGGGAAACATCGTCCGGATCTTCCCGGCCCTCAACATCCGGCGGGAAGAGATGGAAGAAGGGCTGGCCATCCTCGACAAGGCCATTCGATCCAGTCTTTAAGGGAAGATGATCTATCGAATCCTGGCCGACTTCGTGGTGGCCGTTCACTTCGGTTTCATTCTTTTCGTGATTTTCGGGGGGCTCCTGGCCATCAGCCGGCGGTGGATTCTCTTTCTCCACCTGCCTGCCGCGATCTGGGGGGCGTTGATCGAGTTCCAGGGATGGCTCTGTCCCCTGACGACTCTGGAATGGAAGCTCCGTCTCGCGGGCGGTGGAACCGCCTATGAGCGGAGCTTTGTTGAACACTACCTGGTCCCTATCGTCTACCCCGACCGGCTGACGCCGGAACTGCAGACGGCCCTGGGCATCGCGGTTCTCCTCACCAACGGGGCGGTCTACGGCTGGCTGATCCGGCGATGGCGCCACCGGAAAAAATGAGCGATCGAAGAGTTACCCTTCCTCAAGCTCCCTCCAATGACAAACAAAGCGCTGATAACATTGAATCAGAAAACTTGCAGCTCATCGGGCTGATTGACATATTCAACAAAAAATGTTTTCATCAAGTCGTTTTAAACACATCAAATCAGTTAGCAGGGCAGAGGGGGAACGATGAATCAACTGTCAAGACTGATCGTGAGCACACTGTTTTCAGCCGTTTTGATTGGCTGTGCGACAATCGACAAACCTGAGGTAAAGCGTGTCGATGCAACACCCCAAATAAGTAAAACCCAACAACAACTTCCGGAAACAAAAAAGGGGCTCAAGAGAAAGGTCGCTATTGCCAGATTCACCAATGAAACAAAATATGGGCAAAGTTTTTTTGTAGATGATCAAAAAGATCGGATCGGAAAGCAGGCCGTCGATATTTTGTCAAACAAGCTGCTTCAAACAGAAAAATTTATCATTCTGGAAAGAGCAGATTTGGATAAAATTCAAAAAGAACTTGCCATTGGAAATGCTTCGCCAATAAAGAACATGGCGGATTACCTCATTGTCGGCTCCGTCACGGAGTTCGGAAGAAAGGACACCGGGGAGGTCGGCATCTTCAGTCGAACGAAGAGGCAGACCGCTTTTGCCAAGGTTCACGTCCGCATGATCGACATTTATACGGGCCAGGTTATCTATTCCGAAGATGGAGAGGGAACGGCATTTTCCGAGGCGGGAACGATATTCGGCGTAGGGGGTCGAGCCGGATATGATTCAACCCTTAATGACAGGGCAATGGAGGCTGCCATCACAAACCTGGCATCAAACATCATTGAGAAGCTCCTCGACAAGCCCTGGCGGGCGTACATCATTGGACAGGAAGATAAAAACCTGATCATTTCGGGCGGTAAATCGCAGAATATCAATGCAGGGGCCGTATTTGCCGTTTATCTGGAAGGCAAGAAGGTGAAAAATCCGCAGACAAACATGGACATTACACTGCCGGCAAAGAAACTGGCCAAAATAAAAGTTGTCGCAACCCTGGGTGACACACCGGAAAATGAGGTTTCACTCTGCCAAGTCATTGAAGGAAATGATAATCTTGCAGCATATAGGTCCAGAAATGATTATGGCCGACTGTTTATCATGGAATGGAAGGAGGCCGATTGATGGTTTCGAGGAGACTGGTTTATGTAGCGATGCTTTTGTTTCTAATCATCGGTTGTGGATACTATGAAGGTGTCGTGCAGCCGACACCAAGCAGCTATCTGTCTTTTATGGGCAATGTTGACGGAGCTACGGCAATCATCGATGACAGAATTACCTTGAACCTCGATATAGAGCTTCGGGGAAGTGAGGGTCAGAAAAAGACAATCCTTTTCCAGATTACCCCAGGAAAGCATAAAGTGATTGTGACCAAAATGGGTCAAGAAGTTGTGAATCGTATCATCATCATTGGTGATGGAACAACAAAAGAAATCGAGGTGCCATGAACCGTTTCTCTTCAGCATCCACCCTTGTCATAGCCCTTTTTTTATCAGGTTGTGCAGCTTCTCCTTCCATGTATTACTGGGGGGACTATTCAAGCACGCTCTATCACTCAAAGAAGACGCCAAGCGATGAAACCCTCCTCAAGCATCAGCAGACCCTTGAAAAAATTATCGAAGAATCAAAAACGAAAAATATGAAGGTACCCCCTGGCGTATATGCCGAACTTGGGTATATCTATTTGAGACAAAACAAGAATGATCTGGCAATTCAACATTTCCGGATGGAAAAAGAACTTTATCCCGAATCGACATTATTCATGCAACGGCTAGAAAATTCCGCGTTGACCAAGGACAAGAAGCCGGAAGAGAAAACGGCGACGGCCGTACAGCCTGAGACGAAATTGGAGAAACAACCAAAATGATTACCTTAAGTTTCCATCAAAAAAGTTGGGGGCATTGCCTGCTGCTCATCATGACACTTACTTTCGTACTTGCTGTAACTGCCTGCGCTCCCAAGATGGTTACCAAAGGGGATAAATTTCCAGCAATATATGAAGAATCGCCCTCATCAATATTGATTCTTCCGCCAATGAATGAATCAACGGCAGCGGATGCAAAAGACTACTACGCCACAACGATTCAAGAGCCTCTCTCTTATTGGGGGTACTACGTTTTTCCGTATGAAGTGACGACTGAAATCCTCAAAATGGAAGGAATTTATGACACAGAACTTCTGAAAGATCTGCCCCTGCAGAAATTCGCAGAATATTTCGGAGCTGATGCTGTTCTATTTACGACAATAAAAAAATGGGATCTAGCCTATCTTGTCATTGCGGCAAACCTGACCATTTCAATTGATTGTGAGCTGAAATCAACCAAATCGTCACGAACCTTATGGCGATATAATGGAACAGTTGTTGTAGACCTTTCCGGCGGTAATACCGGTGGCGGTATTGGCGGACTCATCGCGAAGGCTATAGTCACAGCAATCCAAACTGCGATGGCGGACTATGTTCCGCATGCACGCACAGCAAATTATGTAGCTTTAAATTCATTACCTTACGGGAAATACCATTCCTTGTATAAGCAGGATCAAGCTCAGAAATTCATCGACCAGACTGAGCCCCAACCCGAGCCTCAGTCCCAGCCGAAGCAATAGAATTGGAGTTCCCTGGCAAAGCCGGGGTTGTACCAGGGAAATTATTTTTACATATCCTTTAACTTTATTCTTTTCCCAATATTTATCCTTATGCCAGTTTTTCCAGTTTTGCCATAGCTTTCGCTGAAGGATTCTTTCGTACTTCTACCGGTGCCCCTGCCGGTTAGGATTTCTGTAATTTCTTCTCCATCCCGAACCACCATCCCAATAAAAACTCGGCACATTACTGCTGAGGGTCCAACATCCGTTATTTAATGATACAAGCGGTACCTTTGACCATTCCACAGACGCCTCCACCAGCCATCCCGGAAGAACAGGCTAGGTCGATATTGAAAGGGATCTAAACCTGGAAAGGCAAAAATTTATCCTTTTGATCAAACCTCTATGATGATGTCGCCCAGTGACAAAAAAAATTTGCTTGGAAAAGCGATAATTGTTAAAATCAAATAAATTCTAAAAAGATATCTACTGCTTTCCGGGCAGCGGACATTTTATCCAGAGTGAACTCCTTTTTTAAAACAGACGGCATCCTTTTCAACTCCTTTTGATTGAGTGGTCTTGACCACAGAATTTTGAGGAAGCCATGAAAACGAATCGCCTTACCCTCTCGGTGCTTTTCCTTTCCCTTTTCCTCCTGCCGGCATGGGTGGGAGCAAGCTCTGTCAATCAATGCCTTTCCTGCCATACGGATGACCAAAAAATGAAGGCCCTTGTCAAGGCGCCCGCCCTCGGCGGTGAAGGCGAGGGATGAGCGGGAGCGCCTCCGCCCGTGAAGGCGGAAGATTATTACAAGGGATACCTCGTCGACCCCGCACTTCTAGCCAAAGATCCCCATTTTTCCCAGGGATGCAGCTCCTGCCACAAGGGCGATAAGGAGGGCGCGACAAAAGAATCTGCCCATAAGGGCCTGGTGTGCCGGCCTTCGGACAGGCTCGAAACCTGCGGCCGATGCCACGGGAAGATTGCCGCCACCTACGGGAAATCCCTCCATTATACGACGATCGGCCAGAGACAGGGGGTCATGGCAAGGTTTTCCCATGCGGAACTGAAAACCTTCGACAAGGACGTCTTCGAAAAATCCTGCCGGAGTTGCCACGCCTCCTGCGGTGGGTGCCACGTAAAATCCCCGTCTGTTTCCGGAGTCAGCCTGGGCCTTATCCAGGGGCATAAATTCGTCAAGAAGGACGAAGGAAAAACCTGCGCCTTCTGCCATGGAGGGCGCGTTTATCCGGAATATACGGGGGAATACGGCGGCACGACGGATGTCCATTATCAGAAGGGAATGATGTGCCTCGACTGCCACAAAAAGCAGGAGCTCCATGGCGACGGGACGATGTATCTGACGAAACAGGAGGTGAAGGATCGGCCGACCTGTACGGGTTGCCACAAGACGATCAATTCGGAGAAGCCGCTGACGAAAACGGCCCACACCGCTCACCGCGGCAATGTGAGCTGCTACGGCTGCCATGCCGGCGGCCAGTATCGGAACTGCACCAACTGCCACGAAGGAACCGGGGCCAAATCCGAACCGGGCTTTTTCCTCGGAAAGAATCCCCGGAACAGCAAAGAGGTGACGACGCTCCGCATCGTCCCCACCGTCCGGGACTCCTTTGTGAAGGCGGGTATCCGCATGGAGCATTACGACGCCCTTCCGAATTACTGGAATACCCCGGCGCACAACATCAGAAAACGCACGGACCGGACCAGGTCATGCGATTCCTGCCATAAGGACCGGACCGGCTTCCTGACGCGGGAGACCCTCCTGAAAGGAGGAGCCAAGGCAAACGAGGAATTGATTTTCACACCCAAACCCATCAACCGATAAACTTTATTTATGGATGGAACGCAGAAAGGAGGTTCTGATGAAAAAGATTAAATGTTTTTCTATTCTGTTGATCCTTTTCCTTTTAATACCCCTGGCGGCGGTTGCCGAAGAATTCTCGCCCATCGTGTCGACCGATTGGCTGCAGGAGAATCTGAATAATCCCAAATTGATCATCGTGGACATCCGCAAAGTTGAAGACTACCGGACGGCTCACATTCCCGGCGCGATCAGCCTGTTCTACGGGACTTGGGCGGTCAAAAGGGGGGACATCGACAACCAGCTTCCCGAGGATGATGAACTTGTCGATCTCTTGAGTTCTGCAGGCATCAGCCCTGACTCGATCGTTGTTGTCGCCGGTGCAACGGAATCGGGTCCCGACCGGGTCAACGCGACCCGGGTTGCCTGGACGCTGAAATATGCCGGGGTCAAGACAGTCGGTGTCCTCGATGGGGGGCATAACAAGTGGATTGTAAGGGAAAAAAGGCCGGTATCAACGGAAGCCGTGAAGCCAAAGGCAAAGTCCTACCGCGGAACGTTCAATAAGGATGTTTTCGCAAGTAAAGACTATGTCATGGCTCACGTGGGAAAAGCCTTGATTGTCGATGTCCGGGAGCCGGAATTTTTCAACGGCAAAAACAAGCTCCCTTTTGTCGCAAAGGCGGGCAGAATCGCCGGGGCGGTCAATCTCCCGACCGCTCAGGTCTTTGATAAGTATCCGCCGGGCGAACATCTTGAAACATGCTGCTATACTTTCAAAGACGATGCGCAATTGAAGAATATGGCCTCCGGCGTTGTGGGCAGCGATCTGTCCCGGAAGATCATCGTCTACTGTGATACGGGACGGGTAGCCAGTGCCTGGTGGTTCATCCTGCATGAAGTGCTCGGATACAAAAATGTGAGAAATTACGACGGCTCCATGCAGGAATGGTCAAAAGACCCGAACGCGAAGATCGAACCGTGATCCTTATTATTGGGTCGAGAACTGAGGGGATAAGGGAACCCCCTGCAGTCCGCGACCAGTTCACTCATAAAGGGGCCGGGGTGTGGCAGGTGCTGCATCCAGCCCCTTTTATCTCAAAACATCCTTGTTTTCTTGTTCCTTCTTTTCGCGTTTTTCCTTCTGTTTTTTATCCTTTGTTTGCTGCTTATCCTGGGAATCCGACTTGATCCCTTTTGACTCTTTATCCTCAGGATGTTGCTTCTTTACATTCTGTTTGGGCTGATCTTCAGGCCTCGGCTTTTTCACATCATGCTTGAGTTGATCTTCCGGACGTGACTTTCTGACATCATATTTCGGTGGATCTTCCGGACGTTTCTGTTTGACATCATATCTCGGTTGATCTCCGGGACGCTGCTGCTTGACATCGTATCTCGGTTGATCTCCGGGACGCTGCTGCTTGACATCGTATCTCGGTTGATCTCCGGGATGCGGCTGCTTGACATCATATCTCGGTTGATCTCCGGGATGCGGCTGCTTGACATCATATCTCGGTTGATCGTCAGGCCTCTGCTGGCCGGGTCTCAAACCCTGGACGCCCCAGCTTTTTTCTTTTTCCCAATATTTATCGTTGTGCCAGTTTTTCCAGTTCTGTTGGAGTCGATAATTAGGAATTCTTTCGTAGTTCCACCGGTGGCCCTGCCAACTGTGATTTCTGTAATTTCCCCTCCAGCCCGGATCTACATCATGATAAAAACTCGGCACACTGTTGTAACGGGTCCAGCCCCCGTTATAATTATGTGACCGATACCACTGATTATTCCACGGACGCCACCACCAGCCATCCCAGAAGAACAAGTCTACACTTACATCCGGAACGGCATAAACATCTCCTGCATAAGGGATCGCGATCACCTCCGGAGGTTGCTCAAATCCGATGGGCGGTGGTTCGTAGCCTGTTTCTCCCCCATAATAACCGTCCGAGTTTGGGTCGACACCGATAAAGCAGCCCTGGAAAGACATCAGCAGTCCCAGGATGATTGTCGCTAACAGTATTTTCTTCATTTCAGTCCTCTTTACCCTCGTTTTTTCTGGCCGTTAACGGTTGTTTTTTCCTTTCATGCATATCAAATCCAACTTCCATACCATCCCGAACATCCCGCCATGAAATCTCGATCAATCCTTCATATTCCCGGCGTGTTATGATTTTATACCCAAATACACCCGAAGAAGACCTGGGTACTTATTACCCAAGCCGGATGAACGCCCTGAGAAAAAAATATGCACCCCTGAGACGATTGCGAATCTCACCGGTTCGCGGACCTTATGGACAGTGGCGGCAAATTTTCTGTGATAAAAAAAGATGTATCGATTGAAATTTCCGGATCGGGAAGGGATTTCTTACGTGCGGGATTGGGACAACACATGCTCCAGGATGACGTCGGCCTGTTTGGCGGCGACAATGGCGACCCTTGGGGCAAGGGCGGGCCGGAAGGCAATGTCGGATTGCAGATCCCCGACCAGAACGAGGTTTTCCCTGAGGGGATGCACCCGGATGGCATCGCTCGATCCATAGCCGCCAAGACCGGACACCGCCACAACGAATTTTTTCCGGGGCAGCAGCTCGGAAACCAGCATGCTCTTATCCTCGGCGCGATCCAGGCATTCGGCGACAACGGCGCATTGGGAAAACAACGTGTTCACCGAATCTTTCTCTATTTTCCGGACTTCGATCTCCAGGTCCAGATCGGGGTTGATCCGAAGGAGGTTCCGGCGGAGGGCTTCGACCTTGTACATCCCTATCTGGTCGGCAAAGTAAAACTGGCGATCCAGGTTTCCCGCCTCGACGACGTCGAAATCGACCAGCTTCAGGCTACGGAAACCGGCCCGGACCAGATGGGCTGCACAGTTCGATCCCAGGCCGCCTGCCCCGGCAATTCCGACCCGGATGATCCGCAGCCGCTCGAAGTTCCGCCTGCCGATCTTTTCGATGAGCTGCTCGTGGAAGGTCTTGGCCGTGCTCATAGTCCCGGCATCCAGTCCTTCAACACCGGATCGTACCCCCTTTCCCGGAGCCGCGCCATGATCTCCGGGACGCTCCGGGAATCGGCGATCTCGAACTGAGGCAGGGCCCCTTTCGCTCCCGGCGCGGTCGTATAGCCGCCGACGCTGGTGGCTGAACCGGCCGACATCCGGGTAATTCCCAAAGGAATCAGGCAATCGCGGAAGCGGGGATCTTCGCGGGTGGACAGGGCGATGCCCAGCCGGGGCAGAAAGAGTCGCAGGGCCAGAACAATCTGCACGATGTTTGAATCGCTGACCTCACAAGAGCCCTGGAAGGCGCCGACGAAGGGCCTCAATCTCGGGACGGAGGCCCCTATCTCCACATCGGGGAAGCGATCCTGGAGGTACCGGGCATGGAGACCGACCATCAGGACCTCTCTGCGCCAATCCGCCAAGCCGAGGAGGGCCCCGATATTGACCTGCCTCATCCGGGCCGCCGCGCCCCGCTCCGAGGCCTCCAGACGGTAGCGGAAATTCCCTTTCGGCCCCTCAGGATGGAGAACCTTGTAGAGGTCCTCATCGTAGGTCTCCTGATAGAGGGTCAGTCCATCCACGCCTTCCACTACCAGGCTTGCATAATCCTCTTCCGAAAGGGGATAGACTTCAATAGCGATCGAAGAGAAATGCCTTTTGAGCACCCCCGCGCAATCCCGGAGATAACCGACAGGACTTTTCTTTTTCGATTCCCCCGTCAGCAGGAGGATGTGCTGCAAACCCGTCGCGGCAATAAAGGCCGCCTCGCCATCAACCTCTTCCAAGCTGAGTTTTCTCCGTTCCCGCCGGTTTTTCGCGCTGAAACTGCAGTAGAGGCAGGAATTCTCGCAGTAATCGGAGACGTAAAGCGGCGCGTAAAGCTGGATGGTTCGGCCGAAATACCGCAGCGTCAGTGCCTGGGCCTTCTGCGCCATCGGCTCCAGAAAGGCTTCGGCGGCAGGGGAAAGGAGGACGAAAAAATCGGAAAAGGTCAGATGTTCCCGCCGGAGGACCCCTTCGACGTCCGCCTCCGAAACGACGGCAAAGTCGCCTTCCCATTCCCGGTCCCGGTATTGGCAATAGAGGTCGTAGAAGCTCATGGACGGACCTTCTTGTCTTCGTGCTCCCTTAAAAATCCCGTGAGCGGCGACGATGCCCTCGCCTCGACGGCCCTTTCAGGCATGCCGCTTCGGTAGGCCAGCCTGCCCGCCTTCACCGCCAGGCTGAAGGCCCGGGCAAAATCCACGGGATTCGGGGAAACGGCAATGGCGGTATTGACCATCACGGCGCCGCACCCCATCTCCATGCACAAACAGGCATCGGAGGGTTTCCCCAATCCGGCATCCACGATGATCGGCACCTGAATCTCCCGGATCAGAATCTCCACCAGTTCCCGTGTCCTCACCCCCCGGTTGGTCCCAATCGGCGAACCCAGAGGCATCACGGCCGCCGCTCCGCAGTCGGCCAGCCGCCGGGCCATGGACAGATCGGGGCTCATGTAGGGGAAGACCACAAAGCCTTCCTTCACGAGGGTTTCCGTCGCCTTCAGGGTTTCCAGGTTGTCGGGCAGAAGGTATCTGCTGTCGGCAATGACCTCGATCTTGATCCAGTTCCCCGCCCCAGCGGCCTTGGCGAGTCGCGCGATCCGGATCGCCTCCTCGGCATTCCGCGCCCCGGAGGTGTTGATCATCACGGTACAGGACGGCGGGATGTAATCCAGGATATTCTCCGCGTTCGCGCCGCTGTCGACCCTTCTCAGGGCCACGGTGACCACGTCGGCCTCCGCGGCCAGCAGGGCCTCCCGCATCTGGGCGTTGCCGGCGTACTTGCCCGTTCCTACAAAAAGCCGGCAGGCGATCTTTTTTCCTCCGATTTCCAGCAGATCTTCCATTTTATCCCCCTCCGACAAAACTGACGATTTCAATCGAATCTTCCTCCCGTAGGTTCACCATTGGCCAGTCCTCGCGGGAAATGACCTGGAGGTTCACCTCGACGACGACCCGCTCCGGGACCAGTCCCCGGTTTTCGACGAGTTCCTGCAGGGTCACAAGCCCATCCGGCAGGTTTTCCTCTTTACCGTTGATTCTCACCCTCATCTCTACGTTCCTCCTGCCTTTACCAGTTGCTCCTTGTACCAGCCCGCCCGGGCGGCAACGTCTTCCGCCTGCATGATGTCGCTTATCAGCGCCATGAAAGTGGCCCCTTCCTTCAGCAGAATCTCCAGATTGGCCGGATTGACCCCTCCGATAAAGACGACGGGTTTCACGGCTATTCGCAGGACTTCCCGGATGTCCGCCGTCCCGATGGTATAGTCCTTGGTCCGGGTCGGAAAGATGGGTCCGAAGGCAAGGTAATCGGCATCAAGTTCGTTGGCGTGGCGAAACTGTTCCACAGAATGCGTCGAGATCCCGATTATCCGGTCCCTCCCCAGAATCTCCCTCGCCCGATCGACCGGACAGCGCATAAGATCCTCCTGTCCCAGATGGACCCCATCGGCATCCAACTCCGCAGCAAGGAGGGGATCGTCATTGACGATGAAGGTCACCCCGTTCCTGCGGCAGAGGGCGGCCAGGTCGCCACCCAGCCGGAGAAGCTCCTCCCGCGATTTGGATTTCTCCCGCATCTGGAGTAGATCGATTCCCCCGGCGATCGCCTCTGCGGCGATTTCTCTCAGGGGCCTGCCGGTGCCGTATTCCTCCGTAAGCACAAGATATAGACTGCGATCCTTCAGAGAGCGCGTATTGACTGTGGACATTCTCACCTCAAATAAAAAGCCCTTATGCCTGAATTTCCGGGCATAAGGGCTTTGATGTCTCCGGCACTCCCTCCGCCGGCATTACCCGGATCAGGTTGTGAGGGTCATCCGCTCTAACTTGCGGAACTCTCAGGCCGAATTCACGACCTCCCCTTATGCGCTATGGTAAGGGCAGAAAAGCATATTCTCTTTTTGCTGTCAAGATGTTGTTCAAGGTCTTTCTTGAATCAACTTGATAATATCCGAAATCTCAGGTAGCGTAACGGTCAATTTTTTGAAGAAGGATCGCCCTATGACCCAATATGTCAACGATTTGAAATTATCCCAGTTCGTACAGAATGTTTTCTTGAGTTTCGGCATTCACCGGGAAGACGCCTTCATCTGCGCTGAAAATCTGGTCCTCGCCGATTTGCGCGGCATTCCTTCCCACGGCGTGGCACGACTTCGCCGTTATGTCGACGGCATGGCGAACGGCACCATCCTGCCCCTCAATCAACCCGAGGTTGTGCGCGAAGCCCCCTCCACCGCGACCGTAGACGGCCAGGCTGGGCTGGGCCAGCTCGTGGGGCATTTCTCGACAAGGAAGGCGATCGAGAAGGCGCAAAAAACCGGTGTCGGCATCGTTGTGGCGCGCAATTCGAATCACTACGGCATCGCGGGCTATTATACGCAGATGATGCTGGACGCAGGGCTTCTGGGACTCTCCATGACCAACACGGCGCCCTTGGTGGTGCCGACCTTTGGAAGAAAGATGATCATCGGCACCAACCCCATCAGCCTGACCGCCCCGACAAAGCGGAATCGTCCCTTTTTTCTGGATATGGCCACCTCGGTGGTTCCCCGCGGTAAGCTGGAAGTCTACGACCGGCTGGATAAGGACATGCCCCAAGGGTGGGCCGTGGATTCCAAGGGCGTGATGACGACGGATGCGACAGAGGTTCTGAAAAACATGATCGCCCGTCTCGGTGGAGGCATCCTCCCCCTGGGCGGCGAAGGGGAACTCTACGGAGGTTACAAAGGATACGGCATTGCCCTCTTAGTGGACATCCTCTGCGGTGTCCTGTCGGGAGGTGCCTATGCCGACATGGTCGACGTCAGAGGCCCCGGCGGCAAAGGCCAGCCGGCGCAGGTCGCACACTTTTTCATGGCCCTGAACATTGAAAATTTTGTCGAGATGGACGTTTTTCAGGAAAAAATGGACGATCTAATCGACCGCCTCAAAGAATCGGAAAAAGCCGAGGGACAGCAACGGATCTATGTCCACGGCGAGAAAGAATACGAACTCTACGAAAAGCACAAATCGTCGGGCGTCCCCCTGGAAGAACCCGTGTACAACAGCCTGAAGACCATTGCGGGGGAGTGCGGCGTGCCCTTTGAACTCTAAGGCGGAAAGGACTATCTTTCATGACGCGCGTTTTTATCCACGGCCTGGAAAGCAGCAGCCAGGGCGACAAAGGCCGCTATTTCCGGGAACATTACCCCGACATGCTCATTACGGATTATTTCGGGACCCTTTCAAAAAGGATGCAGACCCTGAGGGAGCAACTGGAAGGCAAAACGGACCTGATCCTGGTGGGATCGAGTTTCGGGGGACTGATGGCCGCGATCTTCGCCTGCGAAGAGGAAGAGCGGGTTCGAAAGCTCATTTTGCTGGCGCCGGCACTGAGTCTCGGCGCATTTGACTCTTATCTTGCCCGGCGCCTCTCCATCCCGACGGCTGTCTTTCACGGCAGCGAGGACGACGTCGTCCCTCCCGAACCCGTGAAGGCCATTGTCGAAAAGCTCTTCCTCAACCTGAGCTACAACCGGGTCTCCGATGATCATTCGCTCCATGGGACCTTCTCCACAATGGATTGGGATTCCCTCCTGGAGATTTAAGGCCATGAATTCCTTGACAGGATGGAGAAACTAGTCGATAAAACACTCCTTGCACCAATTCAGGAGAGAGGCTTAGAGCATGTATTCCAAAAAGGTCATCATCCACTATTCCGCCGGCGTTGTCGAACAGCCGATCATCTATCAACTGGTCAAAAAGTACGACCTGATTTTCAATATCCTCAAGGCCAGGATCTTCCCCCGGCGCGAAGGCGTCATCGTTCTGGAACTGAGCGGCGAAAAGGAGAACTTTGACCAGGGAGTGCGCTTTCTGCGGGAAATGGGTCTCCGGGTCGAGCCTCTGTCCAAAAGCGTCAGCCACAACACGGAAAAATGCGTGCACTGCGGAGCCTGCACCTCATTCTGCCCCACCAGCGCCCTTTCCATGGACCCGCAGACCATGAAGGTATCCTTCGATCCGGAAGTCTGCAACGGCTGCGGCCTTTGTGTTACCGCCTGCCCGGCGAGGGCAATGGAGATCAACCTGGGCTTTTAAATACCAAGTCGTCTTTCTTTTTCTTTTTTTTATTCCTTGGCCGGTGATTTCTCTTTGTCTTTTCCCATCAGGGAATCCATGCTTTCGGAAAATTTCTTGCCCTTCTCGTAGACATTCTTTCCCGTTTCGTAGGTTTTCTTGCCGGTTTCCACGACCTTTTCCGTCCTGGTCCTGGTCTTCTGCCAGAGTTCCCCCACATTTTTCCACGTCCGGCCGGGCTCCTTCAGATAAAAATATCCAGCGATCGCCAAGACGATGAGGAAAGCGAGCAGGGCCAGTTTCACCAGCCTTTTGAAGATGAAATAGACAATCAGCACGGCTGCGCCAAGGGTCAGCATCAGGGCGACGTGATGGGAAGAGAGGTAAGCTAAAAAGTTGTCCATGAAAACCTCCGGAAGCAGGATGGCTTGTTTTTAACCCTCTTTTTTCATAAAATCCAGTTCTCCTTTCGTCTTGACAAACGCCTTCAGGATGATAAGAGTCCCCGGATAGAAACCAGTCAGGAGTGTATATTGAAAGCGGAAACCCCGTCGGTCAAGGTGGCGATCGCCACCCTTGGCTGCAAGGTCAACCAGTACGAGTCGGCAGGGCTCGGTGAAGCCCTGGCACGGCGGGGTCATACCCTCGTGCCCTTTGCTGAAAAGGCGGATTGCTACATCATCAACACCTGTACGGTGACAGCCCGGACCAACTATCAGTCCCGGCAGGTCATCCGGCAGGCGATCCATAAAAATCCCGAGGCCGTCGTCGTGGTCACCGGCTGTTACGCCCAGACCGCCCCGGCCGAGATTGCCGAAATCCCCGGGGTCTCCCTGATTGCAGGGCATGGAGAAAAGGATTCGATCCCCGATCTTCTCGTTGATCTGCTGAAAAACCGTCCGGAAGTCCGGGTCGGAGATATTTCCAAGACCCGCCGTTTCTCATCCCTGCCGGTGGCCCGCTTCCGGGATCATACCCGGGCCTTCCTCAAGATTCAGGACGGGTGCAACGCCTGGTGCAGCTACTGCATCGTCCCCTCCGCCCGGGGAAAAAGCCGGAGCCTGGCAGAAGAAGAGGTTCTGGACCAGCTTCGTCGCCTGGGCCAAGGGGGATATCGGGAAGCGGTTCTGACGGGGATCCACCTCGGCGCCTACGGGCAGGATCTCTCGCCCAAGTCCTCCCTCTTCGATCTTCTCCAGAAGGTGGAAAGGGAAAGGCCCGTGGAGCGGCTCCGCCTGAGTTCCATCGAGCCCACCGAGATTTCGAATGATTTGATTTCGCTGCTGAGGCAGTCCAGCCTGCTCTGCCCCCATCTGCACATTCCCCTTCAAAGCGGCGACGATGCCATTCTCTCCGACATGAGGCGGCATTATTCGGCCCGTTTTTTCAAGGCCCTGCTGGTCGATCTCGTCGAGGCGATCCCCGATCTGGCCATCGGCATTGACGTCATTGCCGGTTTTCCCGGCGAAAATGAGGCCGCCTTCGAGAGCACGGTCTCGCTGATTGAGGCACTGCCCGTCGCGTATCTTCATGTCTTCCCCTATTCGGCGCGGCCCGGCACTCCTGCAGCGGCCATGGCCGATCAGGTCCCACCGGACGAGAAGAAAAAGCGTGCCGAAATCCTGCGCAACCTCGGAGCCCGCAAGCGGGAAGCCTTCGCCCGACGTTTTCAAGGGCGCACCCTCCGGGTCCTCGTGGAGGAACGGATTGACCGCACGAGCGGCCTGCGGAAGGGATTCTCCGACAATTATCTCCCTGTCCACCTGATCAACAGCAAGGCGGCGCAGGTCAATTCCCTGGTCATGGTCCGCCTTGAAGGCTTTGAAGGCACAAGAATTCTGGGAAGGATCGTATGCCCATGACCGAAGAACGACTTCTGGCATTGAAGGAACTCGAATCGTCTCTGCCCCACCCCTTCAGCGACATTTCCCGGCTGGACCAGGCCCTGGTCCATCGCTCCTATGTCAACGAAAATCCGGGATTCTCCTCGGGAGACAACGAAAGAATGGAATTTCTGGGAGATGCCGTTCTCGAACTCTGCATCACCGACCTGTTGATGAAAACTTTCCCGGACTATACGGAAGGGCAGCTCTCCAAGCTCCGGGCCTCCGTCGTCAACGAACAGCCTCTGGCCGAACTGGCCAGGGAACTCGAGATCGGCCGCTTCCTGCTCCTGGGAAAAGGGGAGGAAAGTTCCGGAGGCCGCTCCAAAACCTCCATCCTGGCCAATACCTTCGAAGCCATTATTGCCGCGGTTTATCTGGACGGGGGGTTTGACCGGGCCTACGAAGTGGTCCGCCGGCTTTTTTCTCTCTTCATTGAAGAAGGAAGCCGCAATCTGACTTACCGGGATTACAAGACAACCCTTCAGGAACTCAGCCAGAACCGGTTCAGGGAGATTCCCCGCTATTCGCTCATCGGGGAATACGGCCCCGACCACGACAAGATTTTCGAGAGCCGTCTGGCAATCCCCGGAGTTCTTGAAGCAACGGGTAAAGGGAAAAGCAAGAAGGAGGCGGAACAGAACGCCGCCCGTTCCGCCTTGGACACCCTGTTACAGAAACCAGATGAAAAAGGCTGATCCTTTCCCGGCCACGCCCCGGATTCTTCCGATTTTTCTTCCCTATCTGGGATGCCGTCAACGCTGCATCTTCTGCAACGAAAAAATTGCGACGGGCCTGTCGACCGCTGAGATTTCCGAAGAGACGGTGCAGAAGACCGCGGCTCTTTATTTCGCCCATTTCAAACCGGACGATCGCCCGGTTCAAATCGCCTTCTACGGGGGAACCTTCACCGGAATGGCGGAGGAAAAACAGCTGCGTCTGCTGCAAATGGTCCGGCCTTTTCTGCGGAATGGGCAAGTCGACAGCATCCGGATCTCCACGAGACCGGATGAGATCGATGAAAATCGCCTTGATCTCCTGCGCAGCCATGGCGTGAAGACTGTGGAAATCGGCGCCCAGTCCCTCGTGGAGGATGTCCTCCACCGGTCCCGGCGGGGCCATACCGTGGAAGATGTCTTTTCCGCCGTGGAACGGCTGCGCCGGAAAGGGTTCGAAGTCGGCCTCCATCTCATGGCGGGACTTCCGGGCGATACGCCGCAGTCCTTTGTTTCCACCATCGAACGGACCATCGCCCTTCAGCCGGATACGGTCCGCCTCCATCCAACCGTGGTCTTCCGGGACACGGTCCTGGAGAGCCTTTACGCTGAAGGCCGATATTCGCCGCTGTCCCTTTCCGAAGCCGTCCGACAGTCCCGGTATGCCCTGCTCCGCCTGGAAAAGGCGGGGATCCCGGTCATCCGGACCGGCCTGCAGACCACGCCTGAAATGGAGTCACCGGGAAACATCGTCGCCGGTCCCTTTCACCCGGCCTTCCGTTCCCTCGTGGATGCCGCGATCTTCCGGGAGATGGCCTCGACCCTGCTTTCCGCAATTTCGCCGGAGGGACAAACCGTGACATTTCTTCTCTCACCACGTGATCTTTCCGACTTCCGGGGACAGAAAAACGAAAATCTTGATTTTCTCACCGAACGATTTCGACCGGAAGCGATCCGTCTCGACGGCAAACCGGATTACCCGCGGGGGTGGCTGACACTGAAGAATGGAGCCCGAACCGTCTCAATGCATCGCACCGGCCTCCACCCTGTTCTCTCATGAAGGGCTGGATGCTCTCGAGTAAACCTGTGAATGGGCTTTGTGATTCTCCCAGTTTTTCAGATACAGCACCGCTATCGCCCGGTCGCGGATGACCAGCAGGTTTTCCGCGTTCTTCTCCTCAGCGGCCTTGGTAAAGTTGAAACTCCCCGTAATCACCGTCTGTTGATCGATGACGAGAATCTTGTTGTGCGCAATGGCGTGCTGATCGTCAATGAATGTCGGAATGCCCGCATTCGCCGTAAAATCCGCGGCGCTGTATTTGGCCGTCGCGTTGGACTTATCCAGGATGACATCGACCTTCACGCCCCGTTTCTGAGCATCCACCAGGGCTTTGGCGATGGGCCGGGACGTAAAGGAATAGGCCTGCACCTTGATTTCCGAGGTCGCTCGATCCAGTTCCTGAACGATCGCCTCGGTACATCCCCCGTTGGGACTGAAATAAACCCGGATTCCGGCCTTGTCGACAGCCTGCTGCTTTTCCCGCTGTTCACAGGCGCCAATCGCCAGCAGCAAGACGGCCATCAAAAGAAAACCTGCAAATAGCCTCCTCTTTTCCAGCATCTATAAATCCTCCGAACAAAGATGACCTGATTACGCCTTCAGGTAGAATAAAAGGTTTTTGTACATCCACCGGAACCATTCGTCAAGCCTGATCCCCCGGCGGATCTTCTTCCTGCCGTTTCGTTCCGGTTGCAGCGCCGGTCGCTTCCATGTTATGAACCAATAAATCAGGAGGACATTCCACCATGTTTAAATCCGGCTTCATCGGAATCATCGGCAGGCCCAATGTAGGAAAATCGACGCTGCTCAACGGCATCCTGGGCGAAAAGCTGGCCATCATCACGTCCAAACCGCAGACCACCCGGAACAGGATCGTGGGGATATTCAACAGGGAAGACGCCCAATTCATCTTTGTGGACACGCCGGGGATCCATTCGGCCCGAACCCCGCTGAACCGGATCATGGTCCGCACCGCCAGGGAAACCTTTACCGATTCCGATATTCTTCTGCTCGTCGTGGAAGCGGGACAGGAGACGACGCCGGATGACCTTCTCATTATCGAGTCCCTGAAGGCGACTTCGGTCCCCAAATTTCTGATTCTCAACAAGATCGACCTGATCCGCAGGGAGCAGCTCCTGCCGCAGATGGACGCCTACCGCAACCTGCACCCCTTTGCCGAGATGATCCCGATTTCCGCCCTGACGGGCGACGGGATTCCCCTGCTCCTCGATGAACTCTGGAAATACCTGCCGGAAGGTCCCCGGTATTTCCCGGAGGACTTGATGACGGATTCCAGCGAGCGGTTCGTCGCCGCGGAAATTGTCCGGGAAAAGATCCTGCTGTTGACCCACAAGGAGATCCCCTACTCCGCCGCCGTCGTCGTCGATGCCTTCAAGGAGGACGAGGCGAAAAACCTCATCCGCATCTCGGCCACGATCAATGTGGAAAAAGATTCGCAGAAAGCGATCCTCATCGGCAAAAAAGGGTCCATGCTGAAGGAAATCGGTACGAAATCCCGGCTGGAGATGGAAAACTTCTTTGCCGCCAGGATCTACCTGGAACTATTCGTGCGGGTCAGGAAAGACTGGACGAAAGACCCCAGAATGCTCCGGGAATTCGGATACGGCGAATAATCCCCGCGTAAACCGTTTTAAGGAAGGATCGTTGAGGAGAATTTAAAAATGAGAAAGGGATCTGTGGCGTTATTCCTGGCATTGTCTCTTGTTCTTGCTTTTTCCTTTTTTTCCCCGGTCCTGCACGCGGCTGTTCAAGAGGATATTGACTATGAGACCTTGGCAAAGCCCATTCCCAACATGGGCAATACCGTGATGGAAGTTTTCAGTTACGACTGCATCTTCTGCTACAAGTACGACAAGACCGTGACACCCAACCTGGAAAAGATTCTGGCTGGAGACGGCATCCGATTCACTCCTTGGCATCTTAAAACCAGGGGCCGATACGGCGTCCAGGCAAGCGAGCTTTTCGCAGCGCTGATTTCGAAAGACTCGAAGGCCGGGTTGAGTCTTTTCGACGACAGGTCTTCCTTTAAAAAAGCCAAATTGGCTTACTACAAAGCCTATCATGACGCCCGCGAAAGATGGGACAAGGGGCCGGATGCCTTTCTGCAGACAGGCCTGGATGCTGCCGGGATTTCCAGCGCGGAATTTCAAAGACTCCTGAAAGAGCCCGCCACTCAGGCGCGGCTGAAGGATTGGGACGGCGCATATGAAATTGCCAAGGTCCGGGGCATCCCTGCCTTTATCGTGAAGGGAAAATATCTGCTCTTTACGAAAAACCTTCGATCTCTGGACGATATGGTCGCCAAAATCAAGGAGCTTATGGCGAAGTAGCCGTTATGAAGAAACAGGCCTTTGGGGAACAAAAAGGCATGACGAAATGGATCGAGAAAATTGCGGCCTTCCAGGACAGCCGGGTCCCATGGATTTTACTGGCGGCAATCGGCCTCTGTCTTGATCTGGCGGCTTATTCGATCTTTCAGAAGTGGCTCTTCATGAGGCCCTGCGAATTGTGCGTTTACATCCGTTTTGCCATGGCCTGTCTCGTGATCGGAGGTCTTGTCGGCACCATCCATCCAAAGACTCTCGCTCTGAAGCTTGTCGCTTATGGAGTGGCGGTCTACGGCGCGGCAAAGGGGATCGCTTACTCCCTGGCGCTGATCCGGATCGGCAGGGCCTATCACAGCGACGACCCTTTCGGCGTTGAAGGCTGCAGCACAATCCCGGCCTTCCCCTTCAACCTGCCTCTCCATGAATGGTCCCCCCATGTCTTTCTTCCCACGGGAGACTGCGGAATCGACTATCCGATTGTTCCTCCGGGCGCTGTTTTAAGTCCGCTGCAGAAATATCTGACGGATTTGTACCGTGACGGCTGGTATCTGATCCCCTCCTGTCGCTTCCTGAACATGGGAGAGAGCATGCTCCTCTTCTTCAGTCTGATGCTTCTGGTCCTTTTGACTTGCCTGGTTTCCTGGATGATCATCAAAGTAAAAAATAATTCTCCTTCCTGATTTGCACCTTTCCATTCGCTGCAACGCCAATAATGAATTACATTTATTGTTCTCAAAATTTACAAAGGAATATTTCATTGCTAAAAGTGTTTCTGGCGGATACGGTTAAAACCCCGTTGGATATTGACGCCACCCCGAGCGCCGACATATTGGCAGATCTGACGATTTGATGACATATGGGCAAAAATTCATGCCCCTGCCGAGAAGAACAGCCAGGTCAGCAGAGACCTGCCCTTTCTTGTTTTGGCGCCGATCTTTTTTCTTGAACTGTCCGGCAAGTTGTGACAAATATCCCCTATCAAATGCTCAAAAATGCAGGGAATCATTCGAATTCGCGGTTTTCCCTTCCTGTCCGGTTCGTTTTTGCCGGAAGCTCGTCTTTGCGAATTTCCTGTTTATAATCTAAATCACAGCGACATTAGGATGACTGTCTGCATTTTTTAAAAAGGGAGATTTTTTTGGAAAGAAACCAGTTTGTTGCCATCGTCGGTCGTCCCAACGTGGGAAAATCCACGCTGTTCAACCGATTGTCACAGAAAAGCAAGGCGATCGTTGTCGATGTGCCTGGCGCCACACGGGACCGGAATTATGCGGACTGCACCTGGTACGGCCGCCGGTACACCCTGATCGATACGGGGGGATTCGAACCCGCCTCCACAGAAGCCCTTCTCATTCAGATGCGCGAACAGACCCATCTGGCCATCGAGGAGGCGGATCTCGTCATCTTCCTGATGGACGGACGGGATGGCCTTACCCCCGCCGACATTGAAATTTCCCGGTTGCTGAGAGAAGCGGGAAAGACCGTCTTTTACGCCGTCAACAAGGTGGACGGACCCCGCCATGAAGGCTTCCTGCCCGAATTCTACCGCCTGGGAGCGCCCCGGATCTACGACATTTCGGCGCAGCACGGCCTGGGCATCGACGAGCTGATGGATGATCTGGCGGAATACCTTCCTCCGGCAAAGAAATCTCCCGAAGAGGGCGAACAGGAAAAAGAGGGCGAGCGAATCCGGATCGCCCTGATCGGGAAGCCCAACGTGGGCAAATCCTCCCTGCTGAACAAAATCCTGGGGTATGAACGGACCATCGCCAACCCCACGCCGGGCACGACCCGTGATGCCATCGACACCCCCTTTACCTTCAACGGCCGGAACTACCTGCTCATCGACACGGCCGGCATCCGGAAAAAGAGCCGTATCAGCCTCAACCTCGAAAAATACAGCGTCGTCCAAGCCTTGAAGACCCTGGACCGCTGTGAAATCGCCCTTCTCCTCATCGATGCGGAAGAGGGCATCACGGACCAGGACACCAAGATTGCCGGACTGGCCTTTGAAAAAGGGCGGGCCGTCATTCTCGTGGTGAATAAATGGGACCGGATTGCCAAGGACAACAGCACGGTGGGCCGCTACGTCAAGGACATTCAGGATCGGCTGAAATTCATGGATTTCGCCCCCATTATCTTCGTCTCAGCCCTGAGCGGTCAGCGGGTCACAAAAATCTTCGCCCTGGTGGAAGAGGTCTATCGACAGTACACGGCCCGAATCGGCACGGGGGAGCTGAACCGGAAGGTGACGGAGATTGTCGCCCAGAATCCGCCGCCCCAGTATGCGAAAAAGGGGCATCCTTTCAACTATGTCACCCAGGTGGCCGTCAAACCACCCACCTTCGCCTTCTTTGTCGCCAAACCCTCAGAAATTCACTTTTCCTACGAACGTTTCCTGATCAATTCCCTGCGGAACGCCTTCGGCTTCACCGAGGTCCCCATTCGAATCGTCTTCCGGAAGAAGCACCGGGACGCTGAAGCTTGAGGACTCGTTTTCGTCTTGACTCCCCCCGACTTTTTAAGTAGTAATGTTGGATTTTTAAATTCGGAATATCCCGTCATTTAAACGAGATAATAAATTCATCGGCACTCTCTCAGGAGGACAGAATGAAGCGTTTCGCAAACCGTTTTTCTTCGAGACTTTTATTTTCGGGATTGTTGATCCTGTTATTCCTTGTAACTCTGACCGGCTGCGGCAAGGAGGAGGGAAAGGCGCCGGCTGGCGGAGAAAAGAAGGAAGCCGCTGCCGGGAATGTGCTGCGGATAGGCGTTGCCGGTGCACACAGCGGTGATCTGGCCTCTTACGGGCTACCCACGGTCAAGGCGGCGGAGTTGGTTGTCAAGGACATCAACGCCAAGGGCGGCATCCTGGGAAAAAAGGTTGAGCTGGTCGTCGAAGATGATGTCTGCAAACCGGAAATGGCGGCCAACACCGCGGCGAAGCTGGTTTCGGCAAAGGTCAATGCCGTCATCGGCCACATCTGCAGCGGCGCGACAAAGGCCGCCATGGGCATTTACAAGGATGCCGGAATCATCGCCATCTCCCCCTCGGCCACAAATCCGGAACTGACCCAGAGCGGTCAATATCCCAATTTCTTCCGGACCATCGCCCCCGATGACGCCCAGGCAAAGATGGAAGTGGATTTTGCCATTACCCGCCTCAACGCCCGCAGAATTGCTATTCTTCATGACAAGGGCGATTACGGCAAGGGACTGGCGGAATTCGCCAAAAAGTTTGCCGAGGGTTCAAAGGTGGCCCAGGTCGTCCTCTTTGAAGGCGTCACCCCCGGCGCCGTGGACTACTCTGCCGTCGTCCAGAAGATCAAGGGGGCCAACGCCGATGCCGTCATTTACGGCGGCTATCATCCCGAGGCCTCCTCCATCGTCATGCAGATGCGCAAGAAAGGCATGAAAACCCCCTTCCTCTCCGATGACGGCGTCAAGGACATCACCTTCATCAAGGTGGCCGGCTCCTTTGCCGAAGGTGTCTACGCCACCGGTCCTCGGGACACTTCCACCAATCCCCTGACCATTGCCGCCACGGAGGCCCACAAGAAGGCCTACGGCTCCGACCCCGGCGCCTTCTTCCTGAACGCCTATGCCGCAACCCAGGCGCTGCTCAACGCCATCGAGAAGGCGGGCTCTCCGGATTACGAGAAGGTCAAAGCGGCCCTGCGCTCTCAGGAGGTGGAGACTCCCCTGGGAAAGATTCATTTTGACGAAAAGGGAGAGGCCGTGGGCGTTGGTTTCGCCATGTATCAGGTTAAAAACGGGGTATTCTCCGAGGTCAAATAAAGGGACGAATGGATTACTTTCTGGAGCTTCTGGTCGGGGGCCTGACCCGGGGCAGCATCTACGCCCTGATCGCCCTCGGCTACACCATGGTGTACGGCATCATCGAGCTGATCAATTTCGCCCATGGCGAGATTTACATGATCGGGGCCTTCACCGCCCTGATTGTCGCCAGCGTGCTGACCCTGAACGGCTTCTCGGGCGTGTCCGTTCTGATTCTTGCCGCAATCTTCGCCGTGGTTTATGCTGCCGCCTACGGGTTTACCGTGGAGAAGATCGCCTACAAGCCCCTGCGCCAGGCCCCGCGCCTTTCGCCCCTGATCAGCGCCATCGGGATGTCCATCTTTCTTCAGAATTACGTCCTTCTCGCCCAGACCTCCGATTTCCTCCCCTTCCCCAATCTGTTACCGCAGTTTGAATTTCTGGCACCCTATGCCCATATCATCGGCTCGACGGAGCTGTTCATCATCGCCACCACGGCCGTCGTCATGGTTCTTCTCACCGTGCTGATCAAGTTCACCCGCATGGGAAAGGCGATGCGTGCCACCGCCCAGGATCGCACGATGGCCATGCTCACCGGCGTCAACGTTAACCAGGTGATTTCCACCACCTTCATCCTGGGCTCCGCCCTGGCTGCGGTCGGGGGTGTCCTCATCGCCTCCCACACGGGCCGGATCAACTTCTACATCGGCTTTCTCGCCGGGATCAAGGCCTTTACCGCAGCCGTACTGGGCGGCATCGGCAGCATCCCGGGCGCCGTCCTCGGCGGTCTGGTCCTGGGCTGGACGGAGAGTTTCGCCACCGGGTATATCTCCAGCGATTACGAAGACGTCTTCGCTTTCCTGCTCCTGGTCCTCGTTCTGATCTTCCGTCCTTCGGGACTTTTAGGGCGCTCCCCGATCCGCAAGGTATAAGGGGGATAGGCCATGATCAAAAAAGCAGCGCTCACCGCCTTCTGGTTTCTCTTTCTCACCTTTCCCCTCCTCGTCATCCGGGTGAACACGATCGAGCACATCGTGGAATGGCGATGGAAGAACATGATCTATGTGGGAATCGGCGGCTTCGTGCTGTCCCTTCTCTGGCAATACATGCTGGCCCGCCAGGAGTCGGCCCGGAAGCCTGCCGAAGGAGAGGCCTCCTCATTACGAGCCCTTTCCCGCAAAGCCCTGGCTGATCCCCGGATCATGCGGTCCCTTCTGGCTGCAGGCGGCGTCTTCGCCCTCGCCTTCCCCTTTCTTTTCCCCAGCTATCAGACCAACATTCTGACGACGGCTTTGCTCTACATCGTCCTCGGACTCGGGCTAAACATCGTCGTGGGGCTCGCGGGGCTCCTCAATCTGGGCTACATCGCCTTCTGTGCCGTAGGGGCTTATACCTACGCTCTCCTCCATGTCCATTTCGGCATCGGCTTCTGGGCTGCACTGCCCATCGGCGCCCTGCTCGCCGCCCTGTTCGGCATTCTCCTGGGGTTTCCCGTCCTGAGGCTGCGGGGGGACTATCTGGCCATCGTCACTCTGGGATTCGGGGAGATCATCCGTCTCGTCCTGGAAAACTGGAATGCCTTTTCCTTCGGCCCCAGCGGCATTTCCAACATCCCGCGCCCCGGCTTGTTCGGGATCGACCTCAATCTCCAGCAAGTGACGATCTACATTTATTACCTCATGATCGGCCTGTGCCTGTTAACCATTCTCGTGGTGAACCGCCTTCAGGATTCGCGCATCGGCCGGGCCTGGATCGCGCTGCGGGAGGATGAACTGGCCTGCGAGGCCATGGGCGTCGACAAGACCACGGCCAAGCTGACCGCCTTCGCCCTGGGGGCCACCTGGGCGGGGATGGCCGGTGTGGTCCTGGCCGCGAAGACCACCTTCATCAACCCGGCAAGCTTCACCTTTCTCGAATCGGCCATGATTCTCTCCATCGTCGTGCTGGGGGGCATGGGTTCCATCCCCGGCGTGATTCTGGGGGCCTTGGTGCTGATGCTTCTTCCGGAGTACCTGCGGGCCTTCCAGGATTACCGGATGCTCCTTTTCGGAGCCACCATGGTCCTGATGATGGTGTTCCGTCCCCAGGGCATGATTCCCGCCGTCCGGCGCTCCTACCAGTATAAAGGGGATAAGCCGTGACGCCGCAAGAAGGTTCTCCCGTCCTGGATGTCCTCAACCTGACCATGGATTTCGGCGGTCTGCGGGCCCTCAACGGCGCGGCCCTGTCGGTGAACCAGGGGGACATCGTCGCCCTGATCGGCCCCAACGGCGCGGGCAAGACCACCTTTTTCAACTGCATCACCGGGCTCTACCGGCCGTCAGCTGGAGACATCTTTATTTCCCCGCCCGGCAGAAAGAGGGAGCGGATCAACGGGCTCAAGGTTCATGATGTCACGAAACGGGGTCTGGCAAGGACCTTTCAGAACATCCGGCTTTTCCAGAACATGACGGTCCTGGAAAACGTCATGCTGGGCCGCCACTGCCGGAGTTCCGCAGGCATCCTGGGCGCCGTGCTCCGCGGACCGAAAACCCGTCAGGAAGAGCGGGACATCGTCCGCCACAGTTATGCCATTTTGGAGAAGATGGGACTGGCCGATGCGGTCAATCTGCCGGCCAAGAATCTGCCTTACGGGGCGCAGCGGCTCCTGGAGATCGCCCGGGCCCTGGCGACGGGGCCCTTTCTTCTCCTGCTGGACGAACCGGCCGCCGGGATGAATCCCCAGGAAACGCGGGATCTTGAGGCCCTGATCCGGCGAATCCGGGACGAGGAGCAACTGTCGATCCTCCTGATCGAGCACGACATGAAACTGGTCATGAGCCTCTGCGACCGGGTCACGGTCCTCGATTACGGACAGAAGATCGCCGAAGGCACGCCCCGGGAGATCCGGGAAAATCCCGAAGTCATCAAGGCCTATCTGGGGGAGGACATCTGAACATGCTTGAGCTACGGCAGGTTGAAACCTGGTATGGCAACATCCAGGCGCTCAAAGGCATCAGCATCCAGGTCCACCCGGGGGAGATCATCACCCTGATCGGCGCCAACGGCGCGGGGAAAAGCACGACCCTCATGTCCATTTCCGGACTGGTCCCGCCCCGGCGAGGCGAGATCCTCTTTGAGGGAAAGCCCATCCATGACCGGACCCCCGATGCCATCGTAGCTTTGGGAATCTGCCAGGTCCCGGAGGGCCGTCATATCTTCCCCTCGCTGACCGTTGCCGAAAATCTCGACATGGGCGCCTTTCTGCGCCGGGACCGGCTGGGAATCCGCAACGATCTGGACTACGTCTTCGATCTGTTCCCCATTCTCGCCGAGCGCCGCCACCAGCCCGGCGGGACCCTGAGCGGCGGCGAGCAGCAGATGCTGGCGATCTCCCGGGCGCTCATGGCCCGGCCCAAGCTCCTCCTCCTCGATGAACCCTCCCTGGGCCTCGCCCCGCTGGTCGTCCGCCTCATCTTCCAGATCATCCGCAAGATCAATTCGGAAAGCGAAACGACCATCTTTCTCGTGGAGCAGAACGCCCACATGGCCCTCCAGGTGGCTCACCGGGGCTATGTCCTGGAAAACGGTGAGATCCTGATGGAGGGGACGGCGGAAACGCTGCTCCACAACGAAGCGGTCCGCCAGGCGTATCTGGGGCTGTGAGAAAAACGCCTTCAAGAAATGCCCTTTACAAAATTCCCGGAAACGTTATAATCCCGCATTTGTTAACAGTTGACGGCTCAGACATTGCTTACCCCTTCGAGCGGCAATGTCTTGCTGTCGAGAAAAGGGTTTCTCAGGCGGCTTAAAAAATCATTCTCTGGAGAAAGAATTCATGAAGGCGAAAAGAATCGGTGCAGCTGTTCTCTTGATGATGTTCCTTGCCGTTTGCCTGTCGGCCTGCGGCAGCCCTGAAGAGCGAAAGGCCAAGTTCTTCAAGAACGGGGAAGAACTCTACAAGAAGGGGGACTATGCCAAGGCGATCATCAATTACCAGAACGCCGTCAAGATCGATCCCCGGTTCGCCCTGGCCCACCAGATGATCGGCCTCTCCAATTTCCGTCTGAAGCGCTGGAAACCGGCCTATGACTCTCTGAACAAAGCCGTGGAACTGAATCCCCAACTCTGGGAGGCGCAGGTTACCCTGGGAAGCCTCCTCTTCGCGGCGGGAAAAAAGAAGGAGGCCCAGGAAAAAGCCGATCTCGTCCTGGCGAAAGTCCCGGATCATGAAGAGGCCCTGCTGCTCAAGTCCCTCTGCCTGCTGGCTGATCAGAAGGCGGACGAAGCCGAATCGATTCTCAAAGGCCTGATCGCCCGGGATCCGAAGAAGGAAGAGCCCTACCTGATGCTGGCGGAGCTGAAGAACCGGCAGAACCTACCTGCCGATGCCCAGGCGATTTTGAAAAACCTGATCGCCCAGAATCCACAGAGCAAAAAAGGCCGGCTGATGTTGATTGCGATGCTGGAAAGGCAGAAGGCATTGCCGGAAGCGGAGACCGAATACAAGGCGCTGGCAGCCCTCGATCCTGCAGCCGACGGGCCGAAGCTTCTCCTGGCAAGTTTCTACCAGCGGACGGGGCGACCCTCGGCGGCCGAAGCCATCCTGCTGGAGATGGTCAAGAGTCATCCCAACAAACTGGATCCCCGGATCCAGCTCGCCCAGTTTTACGCGGCTGGGAAGAAGTATGATTCCATGGTGGCCGTCCTCCAGAAGGCCATTCAGGACTTCCCCAAGGAACTGGCGCCCTACGACATCCTGGCCCGGTATTATCTGACCTTGAACAACTCGAAGCAGTCCATCGCCCTTCTCGAACAATACCTGAACAAGGCCGGAAGCGATCCCGGCAGTCTGAAAGCCAAACTCCTGCTGGCCGGCATCCTCTATCCCTCGGGGAACAAGGAGAAAGCCACGAAGCTCGTTGACGAGGTCATCAAGGAAAACCCGCAGGATGAAGCGGCCCATGCCATGAAGGGAGACATTCTGGCGGACAAAAAGGACTACGTCACCGCCATCGCGGAATATCGCGCCGTACTCAAGTCGTCGCCCAATTCCATCCCGGTCCTCCTGCGGTTGGCCCGGGTTCACCAGCTGAACAAGGAAGACAACCTGGCTGAAGACACCTACAAGACCATTCTCTCCAAGCAGCCCAAGTCCGAAAGCGCCCTCTTCGGCCTGGCCCTGCTGGAGGAATCCCGGAAGAGACCGGACCAGGCGCTGGCCTATTACGAGAAGATCCGCGGTTTCTACCCGAACAACGCCGGAGCCGCCATCGGCATGACCCGCATCCTGGAAGGCAAGGGGGAAATCGCCAAGGCGCGGGCCATTCATGAAGACATGATCGCCCGTTACCCCGATTCGCCCCTGCTGATCAACAATCTGGCTTTCCACCTGGCTGAATACGCGCCGACGACGGCAAACCTGAACCGGGCGGAAAAGCTTCTTTCGCCCTTGATGAAGACCTATGGAAAGAATTATCACTTTGCGGACACGGCCGCCTGGATCGCTTACCGGCAGGGACGCTATGCCCAGGCGAAAGAGCTGCTGGCGGGACTGGACGCCGCCACGTTGCGCAATCCTGCGATCAGTTACCACATGGGCATGATCTGCCTTTCCTTGGGAAATGTTTCCGAAGCCCGCTCCTATCTGAACGTCGCCGCAGCAAGTCCGGAACCGTTCCCCGGAGACCGGGAGGCGAAAAATGCCCTGCAGAAGCTGGGGGCGAATCCCCGCTGAGCGTTTCGGGCAAAAAATAAGGGTTTTAGAGGGTGTAAATCAGGGTTTTCCTGATAGCTGATCTGCGGAAGTTCGATTATGGTGTCGAGCTGAGTCCTTAGATCTTTATTAAGATCGATTTTCTTCAGGAGGATACGATGAAAAAAAACGGCAAATTCGTCATCTCTTTTCTTTTGAGTCTCCTGCTCGTTTTGACGCTTAAAGATGCCTTTGCCCAGAGCAGTTCCTATCGAATCGGCCCCGGCGACGCGCTGGAAATATCCGTGTGGAAGGACGAGAGCCTGAAGCGGGAGCTTGTCGTGCCGCCCGATGGCGTCATCACGTTCCCCCTGATTCAGGAAGTGAAGGTTGCCGATCTCACCGTGGCGGAGCTTCGCGACATTGTCACCAAAAAAATCTCCGTTTATGTCCCTGACGCCAATGTGACGGTCATCCTCCTGCGAACCCCGAGCATGACGGCCTCCGTCGTGGGCAAGGTGAACAAGCCCGGCCAGTTCCCCATCACCCAGGAAACCGATGTCATGCAGATTCTGGCGATGGCCGGCGATCTCAATCCTTTTGCCGCAGGCAGCAGAATCCTCATTCTGCGGAAAGAAAACGGGAAGGACATCAAAATCCCCTTTGACTACCATGAGGTCAAGAAGGGAGAGAATCTACAGCAGAACATTTTCCTCAAGCGAGGCGACGTGGTCGTGGTGCCCTGATTCAAGAGATCTCCGATGATAATCCCTAAGAAAGGACGGACTTCATGAACAAAAAGAAGAGGCTGCCTTACGTTGTTTTTTCCTTATTCCTGCTCTTATGCCCGCTTTTTCTCTCACAATCCCATGCGGCGGAAGTCATCCTCACACCGTCGGTGGGGCTTCGAACTGAGTACGATGACAACATCGATTTCGAACACAACAATATCAAGCGGGATGATTTTATCTTCACCGTAAGTCCGGGTCTCAGCCTGAACTACAAAACGGAACGGACATACCTGGGAGCCACGGCAAAAGTGAATGTGCTGAGATATGCGGATTATAGCGATGAAGACACCGTCAACCAGTATTACGGCTTGAATGTCTCCCATAAACTCACGGAAAAGTTCGCAATTCAGGCAAACGCCGGCTACAGCCGGGACACGACCCAGGATACGTATCTTGATGAAAGCGGGCTGGTTACGAAAAAATCCACAGTTAACCGGTATTCGGGCGGCGCAGGCCTCTCCTACAGCCTGAATGAGGTCTCGGACCTGGCTTTGAATTATTCACATTCCGCAACCGATTACACGAATAAATACGACGAAGACACCACCAACGATTCCGTAAGCTTGACATACAGCCGCGCCTTTCTTGATCGCCGCTTTATGCTGTCGGTTTCTCCCTACTATGGCCGCTATGACTCGGATACCAGCACCGTGGAAAACTACGGACTCTCCCTGGGGATGACCCACCGTTTTCGGGAAGTCCTGACGTTAAACGCCTCGGTGGGCACCCGTTACTCCGATACGAAATATCACCTGTCGAAATATCACCTGCAGGACACAACGGATACCAACTGGAACTGGACGGCCAACATCTCTGCGACCCGCACCTG